>CAWEXV010000002.1:0-2749641 GCA_963813175.1 uncultured Solirubrobacterales bacterium
GAGACCCTCATCCCCTACAGCCGGCCACCGCTGACCAAGGAGTTCCTGCGCGGCGAGCTCGACGCCAGCGAGCTGCCCATCGAGGAGCCCAGCTGGTTTGAGGAGCACGACATCCAGCTGCGCCTCGGCTGTCAAGTGACAGCCATCGACCCCAGCACAGGCGCCGTTCACGCCGACGGCTATGCGCTCAGAGCCGACGTGATCGTGTTCGCCACCGGCGCCGAACCATCCCGCCCGGACCTGCCCGGCCTGGACGACCCGCGGGTACATACGATGCGGGAGCGGCCCGACAGCGAACGCATCGCCTCACAAGCCAAGCCAGGCACCCGCACCATCGTGCTCGGCACTGGCTTCATCGGCTGTGAGCTAGCCGCATCGCTCGCGCTGCGCGGCACCCACGTCACGCTCGTCGGCCAAGAACCAGCGCCGCAGCAGCAGCGCCTCGGCGCCGAGGTCGCCGAGCACATCGCACGTTGGCTGGCAGACCTCGGCGTGACGCTACGGATGGGCGTGAAGGTCTCCGCCGTGCATAACGGCCGCATCGTCGCGCTCAACCACGGTGACCCGATCGAGGCCGACAACGTGGTGCTCGGCATGGGCGTAACCCCTCGCAGCGAGCTAGCCGAGCAAGCCGGCCTTACGATCGTCAAGGGAGCGATCCTCACCGACGCGCAGATGCGCGCCCACGACCGGGTGCTCGCTGTCGGCGACGTCGCCTACGCTCACAACCGCAGCGCAGGACGACGGCTGCGCGTAGAGCACTGGGGCGACGCGCTCGGCCAAGGCGAGATCGCCGGGCGCGTACTCGCCGGCCAGAACACGCACTGGCAAGACGTGCCCGGCTTCTGGTCGACCATCGGCCAGCACACCCTCAAGTACGCAGCCTGGGGCGACGGCCACGACCAATGCAGACTCGATGAGCACCCCGACGGCGCGTTCACCGTGTGGTACTCGCGCCACGACAAGCTCGTCGGGGCGCTTACCCACAATCGCGACGAGGACTACGAACAAGCGCAACAGCTCATCGCCGCTGGGGGGAGCCCACCATGAACGAGCACCCGCTAGACCTCCACGGGATGCCGGCGGGAGTCGAGCTCGCGCCGCCGCACCCCGACCTCCACGCAGTCGTCGTCATCCCGGCCCGCGACGAGGCACCCCGGATCGCTGCCTGCCTGCACGCGCTCGCCAGCCAGCACGACATGCCCACTAACAGCTACGAGGTGATCGCGGTCCTCGACGGCTGCAGCGACGACACGCTCGGAGTCATCCAGCAAACTGCCCGGCTGCACGAGCAGCTCGCTATCCACACCGTGACCCTTCCGCATCCCCAGGGCGTCGGACGCGCACGGCGCCTGGGCATGGACATCGCCTGCCGACGACTCGTGAGCCTCGATCGACCCGATGGGCTGATCGCAAGCAGCGACGCCGACACGACCGTCGCCGGCGACTGGCTCTCAGCGCAACTTGCCCTCTCGCGGTCGGGCGCCGCTGCGATCGGAGGACTCATCGAGCTCGACCCTACAGAGCGAGACACGCTCGACCCGCACGCCCTCGCCGTGCGCGAACTGGGCGCCACCACGCGGCTCGCGCTCGCCGTCCAGCAGACGGGCGGCGCGCTGGTCGAGCACCCGCACTTCTCCGGCGCCTCGCTCGCGCTGACCGCCTCCGCGTATGAGCGCTGCGGCGGACTGCCAGTACGCGCAGCGCTCGAGGACGAGGCGCTAGCCCACGCGCTCACCAGCCAAGGCATCGCCATCCACCGCCCCCGCCACGTCCGGGTGAGGACCTCCGCCCGCACCGACGGGCGCGCTCCACGCGGTCTCGCGCAAGACCTCACGCGCGCAGACTGGCGAGCCCGCCGCTCCTACATAGCCAGCGAGTTCCCACTCAACCGTCTGCTCGCCGTCAAGCAGACCACCATCGCTCTCCTGCTGCCAGCCCGTGAAGTCGCAAAAACGATCGGCCCGATCGCTCGCACCGCCGCTCGGCTCAAAGACGCCGGTCTGCTCGACGAGGTGCTCGTCATCGACGCCGCCTCCCAGGATGAGACCGCCGCGATTGCCCGCCAAGCCGGGCTCCACGTCGCCCAAGAGGATGAGCTGCTGGCCGACTACGGACCCTCACAAGGCAAGGGCGATGCGATGTGGCGAGGACTCGCCGCCACCAGCAGCGAAATCGTCGCGTTCGCCGACACAGACACCGAGGACTTCCATGAAGGATTCCTCCTCGGGCTCCTCGGCCCGCTGCTCTGCGAACCCGACATACAGCTCGTCAAGGGTACCTTCCGTCGCCCGTTTCGCAACGGGGACACCGTGCTCGCCGAAGGCGGCGGGCGCGTCACCGAGCTGATGGCAAGGCCGCTGCTCAACCTCCATGCCCCGCATCTGGCTGTGTTCGACCAGCCGCTCGCGGGGGAGACCGCCGGGCGCCGGGCACTGCTCGAACAGATCCCGTTCGCCGCCGGCTACGGCGTTGAGATAGCAATGCTGATCGACAGCTGGCGAACCTGCGGCCTGGACGCGCTCGCCCAAGTCGACCTCGGGCAAAGGCAAAACCGCCACCAGCCGCTGCGCGACCTCTCAGCGATGGCCTACGCCGTGCTCCTCGCCGCCCAAACCCGCTTCCTTGGGCCGGAGTTCGCCGACAGCAACGCCTGCAGCTCAATCATCCTGCCACCCACCAGCACCTCCGAGCTGATGGAGACACGCCACGTAACCCTCGAGGAACGCCCACCGCTCATCGAGCACCGTCAACGCACGAAGGCTCACGCATCGCGACGGAGTTTTGCGGCGCCAGCACAAGGGTAGGAGGCAGAGCATGAGCGCCGAGAACGACACGACCCCGCGCTTCACCCACGCCGACCGAAAGGGAGTGCCATGAGCGAGACCGTCGCCGACCACCTGCTCAACCGGCTAGCGAACGAGTGGGGAGTGAAACGCATCTACGGCTACCCCGGCGACGGCATCAACGGCATCATGGGCGCCTTCGGCCGCGCAGATGACTGCCCGGAGTTCATCCAGGTTCGCCACGAGGAGATGGCCGCCTTCATGGCGTGCGCGCACGCCAAGTTCACAGGTGAAGCCGGCGTGTGCCTCGCCACCTCCGGTCCCGGCGCGATTCACCTGCTCAACGGCCTCTATGACGCGAAGCTGGACCACCAGCCGGTCGTCGCGATCATCGGTCAGCAGGCCAGGCTCGGCCTGGGCGGCAACTATCAACAGGAGGTCGACCTCACCACCCTCTACAAGGACGTCGCGCACGAGTACGTCCAGATGGCCACCGAGCCCGGCCAGATCCGTCACCTGATTGACCGCGCGATGCGGATCGCGCTCTCCGAGCGCACCGTCACCTGCGTGATCATCCCCAACGACCTGCAGATGGAACCAGCCGTGCCGACACCGCCGCACGCTCACGGCACCGTTCACTCCGGCCCCGGCTACACACCCCCGAACGTCACGCCCAACGACGAGCAACTGCGGCGTGCCGCCGAGGCGCTCAACGCTGGCGAGCGCGTAGCGATGCTCGTCGGCGCCGGCGCGCTGCACGCCACCCAAGAGGTGATCGAGGTCGCCGACACGCTCGGCGCCGGGGTCGCCAAGGCGCTGCTCGGCAAGGCCGCCGTACCCGACGACCTGCCGTTCGTTACCGGCTCAATCGGCTTGCTGGGCACACGCCCCAGCTGGGACATGATGCAGGACTGCGACACGCTGCTGATGGTCGGCTCCAGCTTCCCCTACTCGGAGTTCCTGCCCGAGGAGGGCCAGGCCCGCGGCGTGCAGATCGACCTGGACGGCAGGATGCTCGGCATCCGCTACCCAATGGAGGTAAACCTCGTCGGCGACAGCGCGCTCACCCTCAAAGCGCTCCTGCCGTTGCTCGAGCGCAAGGACGACCGCGGCTGGCGGGAGAAGATCGAAAAGAACATGAGCGAGTGGTGGCAGGTGATCGAGAAGCGCGCTCACGAGCCCGCCCAGCCGATGAACCCGCAGCTGATCTTCCACGAGCTCTCAAAGCGCCTACCCGACGGCGCGATCCTCACCTCCGACTCCGGCTCGGCTGCCAACTGGTACGCCCGCGACGTGCGGCTACGTGCCGGCATGATGGCCACCCTCTCGGGCACCCTCGCGACGATGGGACCGGGTGTGCCATATGCGATCGCGGCGAAGTTCGCGCATCCTGACAGGCCCGTGATCGCGCTCGTCGGCGACGGGGCGATGCAGATGAACGGGCTCGCGGAGCTGATCACGATCGCCAAGTACCGGGAGCGCTGGTCAGACCAGCGGCTGATCGTGCTCGTGCTGAACAACCGCGACCTCAATCAGGTGACGTGGGAGCAGCGCGCGATGTCCGGCGACCCAAAGTTCGTCGAGTCCCAGGAACTACCCGACGTGCCCTACGCGCGGTGGGCGGAAATGATCGGGCTGAACGGCATCCGCACCGACGACCCCGAAGCGATCGGCGCGTGCTGGGATCAGGCGCTCGCCGCCGACCGGCCCACCGTGCTCGAGGTGTGCTGTGACCCCGAAGTGCCGCCGCTGCCGCCGCACATCACGATCGAGCAGGCCCGCTCGTTCGCCTCAGCGATCCTGCACGGAGACCCCGGCAGCCGGCGGATCATCGCCCAAGCGCTGCGCCAGAAGCTGCCCGAGTTCCTCCCAGGACGATGAGCGCCAAGCGCCTGCTGGGAAACCTGCGCCGCGGACGCGCGCAGCGCACCCTCGCCGCCGCGACCGCCGCAAGCGCGCTGCCGCTCGGCCTGGAGATCTACTTCGAGCACTTCCGCGGCTCCTTCGGCGACAAGTGGATGTGGACCCCCGTCGCGCTCTCGCCGCTGCTCACCGCCGCCGGACTCGCAGGCGTGGGCTCCAAGCGAGCCGCGAGGACCGTGCTGCCCGCTGTGTCTGCCCTGTACTGCCTGGACGGGCTGATCGGCGTCTACACCCACATACAAGGCGTGCGAAAGCGGCCCGGCGGGTTCTCCGAGCCGCTCTACAACATCGTTATGGGGCCGCCGCTGCTCGCGCCCGGCTCGCTCGCTCTCGTCGGCGGCATGGGCCTCGCGGCGGCGCTCGCCGAGCGGGAGCGCTGAGGGCAATGGCGCAGCCACCGAGCTCCTCCGCCGGGCATCTCCCCAAGCAGGGCGGCGACACCACGCCGGGGCCGCCCGCAGGGCTGCCACACCAGCGCAAGGGCACCACGCCGCAGATGCGCGGGCGCTACCCCGACTACGACGTGCTGAGCGCCGCCTCCCATTGGGACGCGAAGACGCGCGGAGTCGTGCTCGACCGGGTAGCGAACGTCCCGCCGATCCGCTTCTTCACCGAACAGGAGGCACACACGCTGGGAGCGTTCTGTGATGTCGTGACCGGCCAGGACGCAGAGCCGCGCATCCCCGTGCTCGAGATGGTCGACGCGAAGCTCCACGCCGGCCGGCTGGACGGGTTTCGCCACCACGACATGCCGCCTGACCCCGAGACCTGGCAGCAGGTCGCGGCCAACCTCGACGACAGCGCCCGCGAGCATGGCTCAGACGACGGGTTCGCCGCCGCCAGCTCCGAGACCCAGCACGAGATCGTCCAGCAGTTCTCCGAAGGCAAGCTCGACTGGGATCTGCCCGTCACGAAGGTGTGGGGAGTGGTGATGCGCGGCGTGCTCGGCGCGTTCTACTCACACCCCTGGGCGTGGAATGAGATCGGCTTCGGCGGCCCCGCCTACCCACGCGGGTACGCACGGCTCGGTGCCGGGCAACGCGAGCACTGGGAGGCCCCACCAGAGTTCGCGCTCGACCCCGTGCACGATGTGCGCGAACGGGGCCTTGAGTGAGAGACCGTCTGCGTGTCGCTCTGAAGGGCGCAGTGCGCCCACCCGAGAACGACTCCGCGTTCTTGCTCGATCCACACCGGCGAGGTGTGCCAGGGCGCGAGCGTATGCGCCGCTACAGCCCCGACGAGGCGGTCGACATGCTGATCGTCGGTGCGGGAGCCGGCGGCGCAACGCTCGCGCAACGACTCGCCCGCAAAGGCTGGCGCGTGCTCGTACTCGAGGCCGGGCCGTTCTGGGACCCCGACGAGGATTGGGTCTCAGACGAGGCCGGCGCGCATCCGCTGTATTGGACGGAGGAGCGCATCATCGGCGGCGATGATCCCGTGGAGCTCGGCAAGAACAACTGCGGCCGCGGCGTCGGCGGCTCGATGATCCACTACGCCGGGTTCACGCCGCGCTTTCACCCCTCAGACTTCGAGGTCTACACCCGCGACGGCGTAGCCGCCGACTGGCCCATCACCTACGAGGATCTCAAGCCCCACTACGAGCGCCTAGAGCGCGAGCTGCCCGTCGCCGGCGAATTCTGGCCCTGGGGCGACCCCCACGGCTATCCGCACGGCCCGCACCCGGTCGGCGCCGGCGCGCTGAAGGCGTGGGAGGGGGCCAGGCGCCTGGGGATCGAGATGCGCGTCGGCCCAGTCGGAATCGCCAACGGCAGCTTCGGGCACCGCCCGCACTGCATCTACCGAGGCTTCTGCCTACAAGGCTGCAAGGTCGGCGCCAAGGCATCCCCGCTCGTCACCCACATCCCCGACGCGCTGGAGCACGGCGTCGAGGTGCGCGCCGACTGCATGGTCACGCAGATCGAGACCGACGAGTCAGGGCGCTGCACAGGCGTCACCTACTTCCACGACGGCGAGGAGAGCTTCCAAGCAGCAGATGCGATCGCGGTTGCCGGCTACTCGATCGAGACGCCACGGCTGCTGCTGCACTCCACCAGCAGCCGGTTCCCCAACGGTCTCGCCAACGAGAACGACCTCGTGGGACGCGGGATCATGGTGCAGGGCGCACCCCAGGTCGCCGGACGCTTCCCCGAGGAGATGCGGATGTACAAGGCGCCCCCGCCGGAGATCAACTCCGAGCAGTTCTATGAGACCGACCCCGGACGCGGATTCGCCCGCGGCTTCTCGATCCAGACCGTAGGCCCTTTGCCGATCGGCTGGGCCGAGCACGTGCTCGCCGACGGACACTGGGGGCAGTCGCTCAGAGAGTACATGCGCGACTACAACCACTGGTACACGATCGGCTGCCTCTCAGAGCTCCTACCTAGAGCGGAGAACCGCGTCACGCTCGCCGAGCAGACCGACCGTAACGGGATGCCTGTCGCGCGCCTGGACTACACGCAGTGCGAGAACGACCGAGCGAACATCGCCTACGCCAAGAACAAGCTCCACGAAATCCTCCACGCCGCCGAAGCGCAGGACATCCTCACGATCGACCGCTACGCCCACCTCGTCGGCGGCTGCCCAATGTCAGACAAACCCGAGACAGGCGTCATCGACCGAGACCACCGCGCCTGGGAAATACCCAACCTGTTCGTCTGCGACGGCAGCGTCATGCCAACCCAAGGGTCAGCTAACCCCGCGCTCACGATCATGGCCCTCGCATCTCGCCTCGCCGAGCGCCTGGGCGCAAAGCGGATCGACCGCGCCAGCACACGACCCGTCGAGAGTCGAGCATGAGCCTCCTGATCCGCACCGACCGCATCTGGGACCTCAGCCAGCCCATCTTCCACGACGGCCCCGCCTGGGCCGAGTATGACCCGCCGAACCTCACCCACAACTACCGCCGCGAAGCCGAGGGATTCAACGCCGAGACAGTCACACTGAACACGCACACCGGCACACATGTCGACGTGCCCTACCACTTCGACGACGGCGGCCCCACAATCGAGCAGGTGCCGCTCACCGCATTCGCCGCGCCTGCCGTGTTCCTCGACCTGCGCGAGCGCGTCAAAGCAGGCGAGCCGATCGGCCCCCACATCCTCGACGGCACCCTCGATCAGCTCCAACACGGAGACATTGCCGTGCTCGTCACCGGCTGGGGAGCCAAACGGGCAGTAAGCGAGGAGTACCTCAAGCGCTGGCCCTACCTGGGCGGTGACGGCGCCCAGCTCCTGCTCGATCAGGGCATCTCCGCCGTAGGGATCGACGCGCTCAGCATCGGTGGCTGGGGCGGACCCGAGAAGGGCGAACCCGCCCACGTCGCGCTGCTCGGCGCCGGCAAGGTCATCATCGAGGAGCTCAACATCCCCGACGAGCTCGCCGGCCGCCGCAGCTTCTTCACCGCCTTCCCCGTCCTGCTTGAAGGCTGCGGCGGAGCGTGGACACGTGCCGTCGCCTGGGAAATCACCGACAGCGAGCAATGAGCGCCCTCGCCTCGTGTGTCGAACCCCGCCGCGCCGGGTAGGTCAAGCTCATGGCCGCCGAGCAACGACAGATCGAATGGCGCACCGCCGAGATCGACGACGGCACGCTCACCGTGCAGCTGGCCGGCGCGTCCTCGAAGTCATGGAAGGCGCGTTTCGAGAACGTGCTCGCACTGCTGGACACGCCGCACAGCGGCTGGGGAGAGGTCAGCCTCACCAAAAAGGCGATCAAGGTCTCCGGCGTCCAGCAGGGCAGCGAGGCCGAGCTGCGTCACTTCCTCGAGAGCGCGGTCCTTCAAGCCAACACGGACACCGCGCCCGACGCACCCCAACCGCACGACGAGGAGGACGAGGAGCCCGACGCCGACGAGCAGATGGCCCAGACCTTCCGCGGCTTCGCCGTCGAGCCCCAACACCGCTAGCAGCCTCGTCCTCGCTTTTTGCCAGTGCGGCGAGCGGGTAGACGCAGCGGTATCCACAAACCCGAGGAGGACCAGCGATGGCCAAAGATCACGGCCCCAGCGTCAAGAACGACAAACAGTACGAAGGACTCCGCGAAAGGGGCATGAGCAAGGAACGCGCAGCGAAGATCGCCAATAGCCCAGGCTCATCCAAACGAGGCGGCAAGAGTTCAGGCTCAGGCACAAAACGCAAAGCCAGCACCCAAGGCGGCACCAAAGCGCAGAAGGCCGCCGCAGGACGCAAGGGCGCCAAAAGGAGCAACAGCTAGACCATGCCCGAGCGTGCCACCGCCAGCCATGCCGGCAGCCCCAGCAAGACGCCACTCGCTTCGCTCTCCTCGCACTACGCTCCCGGCCAAGAGCGTCCGCTCGGCTCCTACGCCATCCTCACCGGCGCGTACACCACCGGCCTCGCCGGCGGTCTGATCGCGCTGCGCGCCCGTCGCCACCAGCTGCCCGAGCGACCCACGACCGGCGACCTGCTGCTCGTCGGCATCGCCACCCACAAGCTCAGCCGGCTGCTCGCCAAGGACAAGGTGACGAGCTTCATCCGCGCGCCCTTCACCCGCTACCAAGAGCCAAGCGGGCAGGGCGAGGTCGAGGAGGAACCCTACGGCCACGGTCTGCACCTCGCCGTCGGAGAGCTCCTGGTGTGCCCCTACTGCCTCGCCCAATGGGTAGCCACCGCTCTCACGCTCGGACTCATCGGCGCCCCACGCCTTACGCGCCTCATCAGCTCCGTATTCGTCGCACACACCATCTCGGACTTCCTGCAGGTCGCCTACCGCGCAGCCGAGGACAAGCTGTGAAAAACACCAGGCCACGGCCCTTACTGGCTCGTTTGCCACCCAGGGACCAGGGGTAGACGACCGACAGACCAAAAAGCTCGCCAACGAAACAGAGGGAGGCAGCAGCGAAATGGCATCCACACAGCTAACCGGAAAGACCGTGGCCTTTCTCACCGCACAAGAGGGCATCGAGGAGGTCGAGCTCACAGAGCCCTGGAAGGCCATCAAAGACGCAGGCGCCACGCCCAAGCTGATCGCCCCCGAAAGCGGCGAGATCCAGGCGTTCAACCACCTCGACAAGAGCTCGACATACACCGTCGATCAGTCCCTCGAGGACGCCGACCCCGACGAATACGACGCGCTGGTGCTCCCCGGCGGCGTGGCCAACCCCGACCAGCTGCGCACCGACGAACGCGCCATCCAGTTCGTGCAGCAGATCTTCGCTGCGGGCAAGCCAGTCGGAGTCATCTGCCACGGCCCCTGGACACTCGTGGAGGCAGACCTCGTGCACGGGCGCAAGCTCACCTCCTGGCCATCGCTGCAAACCGACATCCGCAACGCCGGCGGGGAATGGGTCGACGAGGAAGTGGTTGTCGATGAGGGGCTCGTCTCGAGCCGCAAGCCGGACGACCTGCCGGCGTTCTGCGCGAAGATCGTCGAGGAGTTCGCAGAGGGCCGTCACCAAACAGCCCAGGCTGGCGCCACCGCCCACGCGGACTAACTCCTCGCTGCATAAGGGAGAAGGATTAATTGTGGTGTGCAGCCTCAATCCTGCATCTTGGCGGGGTGCTGTTTTCACACGGCCATAAAACCTGGATTGCCTGGGTAATCGCGCTCGCACTCGCGATTACCGGATTCATTGTCCGCAGGTCGAGACGCAGACGCTAAACAGTCCGCACACACCCACGGTGGGAGACAGGGCCCGCGGGGTTAGCCGCTCCGATCGGCGGGGTAGATCAAGCGACATCATCAAGCGACACTCAACTTCTAGGAGGCACACAACGATGGTGGCACTACTTGCGTTGATATTGATCCTTGCGATCTTCGGCGGCCTCGGATTCGCCGTCCATCTGCTCTGGATCGTATTGGTGATAGCGATACTGCTGTGGCTGATCGGGTTCTTCATCGGCGGTGCGCCCGTCGGCGGCGGACGTAGGCGCTGGTACGGACGCTGGTGATGAACGCCACATCAGCCCCAGAGCAAAGAGAAGGACGAATCGCCCGCTCTTGGCGACTGACCAAGGCGTCCTGGCAGGTTGTCCGTGAGGATCGCGTGATCCTGCTGCTCGCGATCCTCTCCACGCTCGTGGGAGCAGTCGGCGTCGCCGTTATCTTCGGCGTCGCCGGCCTCGGCAGCAGCAGCGCGCACGGGCACCGCCACCTCGTCGACGGCCGCGTGGCCATCGTCGCGCTGATCCTTGCCTACCCACTGATGTTCGTGAGCACGTTCTTCAACACCGCGATCGCTGCTGCCGCAGCCGCAGGACTGCAAGGACGACGACTCTCCCTCGGCCAGGCACTCGCGGTCCCGGCCAGCCGGGTAGGGCAGCTCGCGGTGTGGGCACTGTTCGCCACGATCTTCGGCGTCGTGCTCGAGCAGCTCGCCCGGCGGCTGCCGCTGGCCGGCGCGATCGTCGCGCGCCTCGTCGGGCTGGCGTGGTCAATCGCGAGCCTGTTCGCGATCCCGATCCTCGCGCTCGAAGGCGGCAGCGCTCCACACGCCCTGAAACGCTCCACAGCCCTCGTCAAGCAGCGCTGGGGGGAGGGCATCAGCGGCAACGTGATCGTCTCTGCGTGGACGATCGTCCTGATGATCCCGCTGCTGGTCGTCTTCGTCATCGGAATCGCCGCGACCCGCCATGCCCCTGCGGGGCGCATCGCCGTGTTCGCGCTCGCTGCCGCAGTGTTCGTCGCCCTCGTCGCGCTGAGCGGGGTCGTGCGGCAGATCTTCGCGGTGGCTCTATACCGATACGCGGCCGAAAACGACACGAGCGGACCTTTCCACGAGCAGGACCTGCGCGCGCCGTTCACCAAACGCCACAACCGCCAAAACTAGGACCTGGCTGTCCGGGCAGCTTGACTACGGCTACCTCGGGGTATTGGCAGGGAGATGGCGCGCTTCGGCTACACGATGATGTGCGAGCAGTCTCCACCCGACGCGCTCGTGCGCGACATCCAAGGCGCCGAGCAAGCCGGGTTTGACTTCTCGGTCATCTCAGACCACTACCAGCCCTGGCTCGCCTCACAAGGACACTCGCCTTACGCCTGGGCGGTGCTCGGCGCGGCCGCGCAAGCCACCGAGCGGATACCGCTGATGAGCTTCGTGACCTGCCCGACGCTGCGCTACCACCCCGCCGTCGTGGCACAGAAGGCGGCCACCATCCAGATCCTCTGCGGCAACCGCTTCCGTCTCGGCCTCGGTGCAGGGGAGAGCCTCAACGAGCACATTGTCGGCAAGCGCTGGCCCGCGGTCGCAGAGCGCCACCAAATGCTCTCCGAGGCGCTCGACATCATCGCCGCACTGTTCGACCAAAAAGGCACCGTCAACTACCACGGCGAGCACTTCCAAGTCGACTCCGCGCAGCTGTGGGACAGACCCGAGCAGCGAATACCGATCGGCGTGGCCGTCTCAGGCGAGGACTCCTGCCGGCTCGCCGCCGCCAAGGCCGACCTGCTGGTCGCCACAGAGCCCAAGCCGCAGCTCGTGGAGATGTTCGACGCCGCCGGCGGCGATGGCAAGCCCCGCGTCGGGCAGATCGCCCTCTGCTACGACGCCGACCGCGACACCGCGATCGAGCGCGCCCACGACCAGTTCCGCTGGTTCGGCCTCGGCTGGAAGGTCAACGCCGACCTGCCCAACCCAGACTCCTTCCAGAGCGCGACCGAGCTGGTGACGCCCGAGCAGGTCGCCGCACAGATCGCTTGCGGGCCCGACCTCGATGAACACGTCGAGAAGATCAAGCAGTTCATCGACGCGGGATTCGAGGAGATCGCGCTCGTGCAAATCGGCGGAGAAACCCAAAGCGCGTTTCTCACCTGGGCCGCAAACGAGTTGCTGCCAGCGCTGCGTGACATATAGGCCGTTTACACATAAAAGCGCGAGGGTAGCCTGCGCATAACTCAGCACGACAGCAGAAGCCAAGCCTCGCGATGTCAGCCACCCACACCATCCCAACACCGCGGCAGAGCAGCACTCGCCAGCATTCCACCGCCCTACTGTTCCGCGAAGCCAGCCGCGGGGATCGGGCGGCCCGCGAGACGCTGACCGTGCACTACATGCCGCTCGCCCGCAAGATCGCACGCCGCTACTGGAACTCCTCACTCCCATACGAGGACCTCACGCAGGTGGCGAACCTCGCGCTCGTCAAGGCGATCGACAGGTTCGACCCCAACCGCGGCCGTCCCTTCGAGGCATTCGCGATCCCCACAATACTCGGCGAGCTACGCCGCTACTTCCGCGACAGCTCCTGGGCCGTCCACGTCGCCCGCGGCGCCCAAGAGCGCTCCAAGGCCGTCCAAGACGCCATCGAGCTGCTCTCACGCGAACACGGCAGATCACCAACCGTCCAGCAGCTCGCCCTCTACCTCGAGCTCTCCAGCGAGGACGTAGCGGAGGCGCTGCAGGTCGCCCACGCCTACACCGCCAGCTCCCTGGACGCGCCCGTGCAGAACGGCGAGGACGATGACGCCCCGCTCGTCTCAACCCTCGGCGAGCACGACAGCGGCTACGAGCACGTCGAGACAGGCCTGCTGATCGAAGATGCGCTCACCGGCCTGACCGAACGCGAGCAACGCCTGCTTGAGCTGCGCTTCGTCCACGAGCTCACCCAATCGCAGATCGGCGAACAGCTCGGCATCTCCCAGATGCAGGTCTCACGACTGCTGCGCTCCACACTCGCCAAGCTACGCGAACGCATCGGGGAGCCCACCCCCGCATGACGACACACAGCCGACCGAGCCGGGGGCTTGACCGTGCGCGCCGGCACATGCAGCCCCCTTGTTCAGCGACCCTCCTAGCTGGGTAAAGACCAATCAGAGCAACCAAAAGCAAAGGAGGAGACAATGGGCGACCGAACGCAACGAGCGCAAGGCAAAGCCAAAGAGCTCAAAGGCCGCGCCAAGCAGCAAGCCGGGCGAGCCGCCGGCAAACCGGGCACCGAGGCCCGCGGCGCCGGCGAGGAGCTCAAGGGCAAAGCCCAGGACGCCGCCGGCAAAGCACGCAGCGCCGTCAAAAAGGCAACACGCTAAGAACCCCGCCCGCATGGCAGGCCACGGCGAGAGAACACAAGATCGCGGTGAGAACGCGCTGACAGACGTCTCGATGCTGCCCGACCGGCGGCAGCGCCCTCCGCTGGAGTCCGCATTCGTTCGCGTGATCGCCACTGGCGGCGTTATCGGGGTCGGTGTCGCGCTCGGCGCAATCCTCTCCTCACAAAAAGTCGCCGGCTGGATCACCGGCCTGGTGATCGCGCTCGTCTCGGTGATCCTCAGCGCGATCCTCTGGTCCTCACGCCGGCTATGAAACGCCCGCGCGCACAACTCGCCGCCGCACGGGCATGCGGCCAAATACGGGTATAAATGGACCGTGGAGACCCGGCAGCTCGAAACGCAGGCGGACAAGGGCCACCACGCCGGTAACGGAAACTCCGCGCTCAGCTCCTCCGTCTCTGAGAGTCGCCGCAGCCATCTGCTGAGCATCACCGACTCCGCGCTCGGCTACATGTCCCTGGAGGACATGCTTTCCGAGCTTCTGGAGCGCATACGCAGCGCCCTGGAAGTCGACACCGCCGCGGTGCTGCTGCTCGACGAGGATCGCGGGGTCCTCGTCGCACGCGCCGCACGAGGACTGGAGGAGGAGGTCCGCCAGGGCGTGCAGATACCGCTTGCCCGTGGTTTTGCTGGCCGCGTCGCCGCCCAGGGACGTCCGATCATCATCGAGGATCTCGACCACGCCGACGTCGTAAACCCGATCCTCCGACAGCGGGGCATCCGTTCGATGCTCGGCGTGCCCATCCACGTCCAAGGCCACGTCATCGGCGTGATGCACATCGGCACGCTCGTCAAGCGTGCCTTTGAGGAGGACGACGTGATGCTGCTGCAGCTTGCCGCCGACCGCGCCGCGCTGGCAATCGACAACGCACGTCTATCAGAGCAGCGCTCTGTTACCGCGATCATGCAGCGATCGCTGCTGCCCGATGCGCTGCCGCAGATACCCGGTATGCGCTTCAGCGCCAAGTACCTGCCCGCTGGCTCTGGCATCAAGATCGGCGGCGACTGGTACGACGTCTTCCAACTCGATAACGGCCGCCTCGCGTTCGTGATCGGCGATGTCGTCGGCCGCGGGGTGCTCGCCGCCTCCGTGATGGCTGAAATCCGCGCGAGCCTGCGCGCCTACATGATGCAAGGACACAAGCTCACCGAGGTCGTCTCGATGCTCAACGACCTACTCGTCTCCGTGGGCAGCAACCGCGGAGCCACCCTCGCGATCCTCGAACTCGACCCCGAAGCCGAAGAACTCGAAGCGCTCATCGCCGGCCACCTGCCGCCACTGCTGATCAAGCCCGACGGCCACGCTCAACTGCTCCAGCAGAAGCACGGGCTGCCTGTCGGCGTGCGCGTCGGACACGACTACCAGGCCTTCCGCTACCCGTTTCCCAGCGGCAGCGGCCTGCTGCTCTACACCGACGGGCTGATCGAGCGCCGCGACGAGCCCATCGACCAAGGCTTCGACCGACTCCTTGCCGCCGCCGAGACGGCAGCCAGTCGCAGCGACTCCTCGCTCGCCGACCGCGTGTACCGCACGCTGCTAGACGAGACCCTACTCGAAGACGACGTGGCCCTCTTGGCGATCGAGACGATGCCGCTCGGAGATACGCTCGAAATGACCCTCCCAGCACGCCCCAACGTGCTCGGTGCCCTGCGCAACACACTCGGCCGCTGGCTGCGAGCTTTCGGTGCCAACGAGGACGAGCTGTTCGACATCACCCTCTCTGCCTCCGAGGCCGCCACCAACGCCATCGAGCACGCCTACGGTGCCCGCGAAGCCACTTTCACCGTGCGCTGTGAACACGATGGCCGACAGGCAACGATTACCGTCCGCGATAGCGGTCGATGGCGCACGACCCGACCACAAAGCGGAGGCCGGGGGCTCGAAGATCATGCGCTCGCTCGTCGACGACGTGAAGATCGACAGCGACCAACACGGAACCGTCGTAATCATCACCAAGCAGCTCTCCCACCAAGCATGAGCCCACTCAACATCGAACGGATCGACGGAGTGCCGATCGCCCACATCCACGAAGACATCGACGCCGCCAACGCCACTGCCACCCAACAGCAACTCGCCGACGCACTCGGCCCCGACGCCTCAAGTCTCATCGTCGACCTCAGCGAGACACGCTACCTCGATAGCGCAGGCATCGACATGCTGCTACGCCTCAGCGACCGCCTCGACCACCGCCGCGCCAAACTGATCCTCGTGATTCCTGACACTTCACAGCTAAAGCGCCTCGTCACGATCGTTGGTCTGTCCGATGCGATCGCCATCCACCCAAGCCTCCCAGAGGCACGGCAAGAGGCCGCCAAGCGCCCGCCGGGACAGGCCGCCGCGCACCCTGCAAGCGGCCGAACTACCTCCGCCTGACCAGAGCTTCCGAAGCCGCCCTGAGCTGCGGCGGAACGTAGCTGGACGGGCAGTAGACTTACCCAGCAACCACTACTGCCCATCATGGCCGAAGAAGCTCCCCGACCACAAGCCGAAGCCGACGACAGTGCGCTCGGGACCACACTCTCGGAGACGCGCGTTGCGGTCTTCGAGCCCAATTACGGCAACGGCCCCGTCCGCGCCCGCGCCGCTTATATTGCGCAGACAACGCGCTTCCCAAAATAGAGGACGAAGGTGACCAGTCAGCACCCCTACCTGACCATCGAGCTGACGAGTACACCGGAGGTACACACCATCGCCCTGAACGGCGAAGCGGACCTCCTGGGCGCCCCCAGCATCGAAGCGGCCCTCGCAGAGGCTGCCTCATGCGAAGCACAGCGCATAGTCGTCGACCTCAGAAACCTCACGTTCATCGACTCGAGCGGCCTACGTGCGCTCATGGGAGGCCATGAACAGTGCGTCGCACGAGGCCAGGAGCTGCGGATCATCCCCGGCCCAGCGAATGTGCAGCGCCTGTTCGAGCTCAGCGGGATGAACGAGATCCTCTCCTTCTGCGATGCGGAGCCTGCCAGCGATGCGTCGTCAGCCGACGACGCTCCCTCGATCTAGTAGTAGCGACCGGCGCAAGACGCCAACTCGCTCTACGGTGTCCTCGGCTCTGCCCAGCCGGGCACAGGTAGCGTGGCTGCAGGCTCACTCCAGCCGTTCCATCTACGAGTTCATGCTAGAAGTCCAATCTGCCGAAAAGGGACTAAATAGGCAAGGAGATGTCTATGAAGCCCGCACACGCAAACACAGAGCGGCCTAACAAAGCCGCTCCAGGGGCGGAGCCCGCGTCGCCGGCCGGGGAAATTAGTTGTTCCCCAATGGGCACTGCGCGCATGAACCTATTGATGGCGAGTTCGGCCGAAACGATACCCACGCCCCGGCTGATGGGGCTGCCGTTGGTCTCGCGCGCGAGCACGCGCTGGATCCTGCGGGCGCCCGGCCGCAGCGGGGTACTTTCCCCGGACGAGGCCGCCCACGCCCTCCAAGGCCGCCGCGCCGAGCTGCGCACGGCGATCGACCGGCGTAAGGACGCCCGCTTCCTGAGCGCCGGAGTACGCGATGAAGTCGTGGACGAAGCGATCGCGGTCGTGGTCATGTCCCGCAAGCCGATCCAGAACGAAGAACACCTCCAAGGCGCGTTCTGGACCTCCGTCGGCTATCTCGTAGCTGAGCGCAGGGCTGGCCGCCACGAGTTGCGGGTCGGCTCTCAGCGCCGCGTTGCCTTCGAGCCGCTGGAGGGCGAGCTGGCCGGGGAGGACGACCCGTCGTTTGACTTCGTGGAAGCTCGCGATCGAGTCCTGCGCGCCCTGGACTTGATCTCCCAACTGGATCCGCTGGAGCGGCAGGTGCTCACGATCATGAGCGGCTACGGCGTCGGCGTCAAGCGCGCCGCGAAGGCCCTCGACCTCCCGGTCAAGACGGTGCTCGCGGCCTCCCGCAGCGCCAGCCGCAAGCTCGACCATGTCACGGCGATCCTCGCCGCCGGGCGGATGTGTGAGTACCGCTCCGGGGCGCTACGGGCGCTGGCGGACGGCACGGCGCTCGAGGAAGAAGCCAAGATCGCCCGAGCGCACTTGGACGCCTGCAGCGCGTGCCGCGGCGAGCATGTCCTGCTCGCGCGGGAAATGGCGAGCGCTCAGTACAAGCGTGCCGCGAGCGCCGCGCTGCTGCCGCCCGCCGTCCTGCCGCACGCGCACGGGTGGCTGGAGCGGCTGTTCAGCCTCGCGCACATCCGCATGCCGGGCGGTGGCGGTGCGAGTGCCGAGCGGGCCGGGCTGATGCTCGGCGGCGGAGCGGGCGCGAAGGTCGTGGTCGCTGCCGGCGTCGGCCTGGTCGCTGTCGCCGGTGCCGGCGTCACTGCGGTCCACTCCCTGGAGGGCACCACCCCGGTCACGCACCATCGGGCCGTGGCTCATCCGCTCGCGCGCAGCACGGTCCCGGCCGCGAGGAGCATCGCGCCGACCAGCGAGCCCGGCGGGCTGCCCACGACTCAGACTCCCGCCGCGAAAGCTCCGACGGCCGCGCGGAGCACGGATCGGCCGCAGCACCCACCGGTCCCGCCGAGCCGCGCGGATGGATACCTCGCGATCGGCGGCTCACCCACCGCCCCGGCCACGGCGGCGACCGCGAGAGCGGCGAGCACATCTACAGGCAGCGAAACGGGACAGGGCGAAGGCCAGTCCTCGACGCCGTCGACCCCGACCGGAGGCGGAAGCCTCAAATACCTCGGTCGCTGAGAACCGATGCGACCACAGCACTGGAAAGGACTCCGAGCATGACCAGCACCCCGACCCGTCCCCGAGCCGCCAGGCGGCTGATCGCGCTCATCGCGACCATCACGGCTCTGCTGCTTCCTGGTGTCGCGCTGGGTGCTGAACCAACCCCGTCGCCGAAGCCCCACTACATGGCATTCACCTCCTGCCGCGAAGGAAGCGAATTCGCCGCTGAAGGTGACTGGCAGACAGTGCAGGAGGGCACCTATCCGATCACCGAAGGGGCGTACTCGACCTGCGGCGAAGCCGGCGGCGCCCTGACGCTGCGCGACCAAGGCTCGGTGGACGACAGCCCAGGATCAGGACCGGCGTTTCTTCTACTGCCTCCGGGGGTGATCGAAGCTGGCGTCATCCGCGGCGGCATCATGTCTCCCGAAGGCCAGGCGTTTATCGAGGTGCCGGGAACGTCGCCGCAATACCTCATCTTCTGCATCGCCGCGGAACTATGTAAGAGCTGGCGGAACTTCGAAGTGTCCGTGCCCGCCGGGGCCACGGAGCTGATGGCCGCCGCCCAATGCACCGAATCGCACAGCAGCAGCTTCTGCTCAACCTTGGCCACCAACGCGGAACTTCAGATCACAAGCTCCACGCTGCTCGTGCGAAACGAAGCGACTCCCGAAGCATCGAGCGTCGCCGGGTCGCTCACCGAAAGCCCGGTGAGCGGCAACGCAGCCCTCACCCTCACCGCGCACGAGAAGAACGGCACAGGCATCTACAGGGTCAGCGTCCTGATCGACGGGACACAGGTGTACTCCGCGACCCCGAACCTCAACGGCGGGTTCTGCGCCCCGCACGGCACCTACGACGGCGCGCTGCTCTTCCACGGCTCACAGCCCTGCCCGGCGGAAACTGCTGTCCGGGCCGAAGTGCCGACAAGCTCCATCCCTGAAGGCCAGCACCGGGTCGAAGTCGACGTCGAAGATGCCGCCGGCAACCGCGCGATCGTCTTCGACAAGACGATCCAATTCGCCGCCCGCCCGGCCGCGCCGCTGAGCCCGCCGCCCATCGTGGCAGCCACGCCCGAACGCGGCCCGTGTAACGGGGCGCCGTGCGTCGAAGCCGCCAACCTCACCTCAACCCCAGGCGAGGCGAGATCCTTCAACAAAGCGCTCAAGCGCTCGACCGTCACGCTCACCGGCCGCCTGGCGAGCACCACCGGCACCCCGATCAAGGACGCGCAGGTCAAGCTCCTGCAGCAGATCGTCGGCTCCGCCACTGCGACCCAAGTGGCTACGGCGAACACGAGTGCCGACGGGTCGTGGTCGCTGAAGGCGCCCGCCGGCCCATCCAGGTTGCTGCGAGTCGCGTTCTACTCGCACACACTCGACGTAGTGCCGGCGGCGACACTCGACTTTCACGAGAACGTCCCCGCAACCATCTCGATCCACGCCCCCCGGCACGTTCGCCTCGGGCAGTTCTTCAACTTCTCCGGGCAGCTCACCGGCGGCTACATCCCTCCCGGTGGAGAGGAAGTCCAGGTGCAGATCCAGTACGGCGGCCGGTGGCGCGAGCTACAGCTCGTGGACACCAACAGCCGCGGAAAGTGGAAGTACCGCTACGCCTTCACCCTGGAACCAGGCACCAGGTGGGCGTTCCGCGCGATCGCCGTGCGCAACGGCAGCTACCCCTTCACAAGCCACGAAAGCGCCACCATCCACGTCGCCGTGCGCCACTGAACCGCCCGACGCGCAAATTAGCTGTCGCGCAGGAGCCGCGGCTCGCAGTCCTCCATATAGGGCCCGCTTTTCGCGGCCCCGAAAGTCACCGAACGGAGGATTGATGAACACCAAGCAGGCAACCAAACGTCGTGGCCGGCGCGGGCTAGCGGTCCTGGCGATCTCGGCGCTCGCCGCGCTCGCTGTGCCCGCCGCTGGCTGGGCGGACTCGATGACACTCACCGTGCCCGCCACGCCGGTGCAGGAAATCGGCGGGCAGGTCACCTGGAGCGCCGTCAGCGAAGAGCCCGCCTTGGCGGTCGTGGCGGCGAACAATCCAGGCGTGCCGTGCGCGTCCACGCCGGCCGCCGATGAGGGGACCACGCTGACGCCCGGCCACCTCCTCGAAGGAGGGAACGTCGGCGACTGGAGCGGCTCGGCGGGCTTCACGCCGCCCGCCCCCGGCGCCTACATCCTCTGCGGCTGGTTGGAGGAACCGGCCGGGCTGATCGAAACCGACGGCGGGCCGGTCACAGCCACCACGACCCTGCAGGTGCAGGTTCGCCCCCCGGTGATCTCGCTGAAGCTCAGCCTCCCCCGACCGCCGCAGCCTGGCCGGCCGTTCGTGCTGAACCTCACCGCCACAAGCGAAGTGCAGCGCCACGTCGTCGTTGAGGGCATGACCGCGACCCGGCACGGATGCCCGATCAACTACGCGATCGAAAACGACCCGCACCTGATCGACCAGGACGTGACCGGCGGGCCGTGGCGGCTCGCGAGCAACGTGGAACCGCTGCACCGCGGCACCTACATCTTCTGCGCGTGGGCGGACCCGACCGAAGATTCCGGCTTGGAGCCGCAAGCCTCCGCTTCGCTGACGGTCCACGTCGGCACACAGGCGCCGGCACCACGCCCCCGCGAGCGACACGGCCATCCGCTTGCCGGGCGGCCCGCGACTCGCTCCGAGTTCACGGCTATCGACCACTACTTCAGAGAAACCGAGCGCACCCTGCACGACAGACTCGCATGGGTGCACGTCAGCACACGTGGACCGTTCGCGCTGGCTTACCTGACAGGCGGCCAGGACACTGCGACGGTCCTGCGCGGCTCGGGTTCCCGGTGGACGGCGCTCGCCACGATCTCAGACGAGGGGCTGCGCTGCGGCCTCGTTCCCCCGCGCGTGGTTGCCGAACTTCACCTCGAGCGCTACAACGAGGGGCCGCACCCCTGCGAGCCCTGAGCCTGATTTGGCGGGCGGGTCGAGCTAGACGTGTGTGCCGATGCGGACAAACCGATCGTCCTCTGCCCCGGCAAACCCGAGCTGGTGCCCGCCAAACCGCTGTGGGGGTTCTCCACGATCGAGGCCCCGGATCCTTCCGCGGGGCTGATCGTCCTCGCCGACGAGCACCGCGCGCTCGCCCACTCAGACCCCGCCGCCGCTCTGGACCTCGCCGCCGACCCCGTCCGTCATCACCTCCGCGCGAGCAGCGACCAATCGGCGATCGACTGACTCCTTCAGCGCTTCGGCCTGACCCGACTGCGCCCCTCAGCGCCCCGCGAGAACATCACCCCCGCGCTTATCGCATCGATGCTCGCCGGCGACCTGCGAAAACTCCGCGCAGACCTCCCCAGGGGTGTCCGTGCCGAGATCCAGCCCGAGGACGAGCGGTTCGCGCTGGAGACGATCGACCGCAAGATCGGCCGCGACGGCCCGACTCACTCGGCCCACAAAACGACCGCTGGCATCGCGTGGGAGCGAGTCCTCATCGAGTGCGTCTCAGACATCGCCGCGCGCTACCAGCAGATCAGCATCCTCGCGATCCGCTGGAAACCTCCCGGCATCAGCCTTGATCTCGACGCCAAGAACGCCAAGAAGACCGACGGTCAGCTGGAAAAAATGATCGACCAGATCTACTTCCTCAAAAAGCACTCCGACATGCTCGCCGGTGCGTCCACGATCAGGGGAGCGATCGTGTATCGCCCCACGCAACTGTCCCGCTCCCCCGAGCCGACGGAGCGCCCCGACATTCTCCGCTGCACCCTGCAGGGCCTGCCGGAGCTGCTGCTCCAAGCGGCTGCCCGGCGAACAGCGACAAGACCGCCCGGAAGCCGCCTGAGATGGGCACGCTGATCTTCCTCGGCGTGTTCTGGGGCATACCCATGTATCTGGTGGACAGACGCGCACGGTACAACGACCACAGCCCCGGAAGGAGGCTCTTCATCGCCGTGCTGATGATCTGGTGGGGGCTGATCATCCCGGCTCTGATAGCTCTCGCCCTCGCTGGCCCGGGACCGCCTCGCCGCTCGAGAGGACCTACTAGCCTCCTATGACCGCGAGCCCCGGCGCTACACATACGAACCCGACTACGACGATCGCGCCGCCCAAGCCAACGCCAAACGCTACGCGGAGCACCAACAGGCTCAGGCCAAGCGGCGGCGCGAAGAAGCCGAAGCCCGCAACACCCAACAACGCGACGCTGAAAAACGAACCGCCGAACGCGAGGCGCTGACCCTCAAGGCCCGACAGGAGCGCCAGGAGCGAGCGGCCCGCGAGCGAACAGAGCGCCAACAACGTGAAAGCCACGAGCGAACAGAACGCCAGGACCGAGCGGACCGCGCCAAACAACAACAGAACGACCTGTTCATGACCTGGGACGAACGTGCGGAGGAGGACCTTCTCGAGTGATCGGGCGCCTGCCCTTCCACTCGCTCTCTCCTCGCCATCCGGGAACGGCGCATCCGCAGCCAAGTCAGAACTGAGACAGCCGTTCAGTCCAAGCGCCGACCACGCTTTCCCAACCCAGTGCGGTCACCGGTTAGGCCCCTCAACTATCCGCCGTTGCCGACAGACACACCTCGCGGCTAGCTCACCAGCGTTGCAACCGCAACTTGGTCAGCGGCGGCCCGAGGCAGGGCATAGATTTTGCGGTCGTGGCCAGTTCCAATCTACCTGGAGCCCGCGAGTCCTCGGCGGGCGATGAGTTCCATGTCTTGTGGGCGGTGCGGCGCATGCTGGCGCTTCTGGATCCCGCGAGCGGGCTGGAGCGGGTCGTCATGGAGGACCTCACGCCGATCCCGCCCAAGGGGGTTGACCCAGAGTTGCTGCTCGGGGTCGACCTGACCGAGTTCTACGGCGGGATCGACCTCGCGAGCGCGGAGCGGGTCGTGGTATCTCAGCTCAAGTACAGCCATCGGCATCCCGAGCGCTCATGGACGGGGGCGCGGCTGGCAAGGGCCGGCTCGCGTGGACAGAAGGGTGTTATCGCCCGGCTGGCCGACGTCTACGCCGGTGCGAGGCAGATCGCCACGCGCGAGGACCTCCTTTCGCGGCTTGAGATCCGAGTGGTGAGCAACATGCCGTGCAGCGCAACTCTCGCCACAGCGATCGCGGCTGCGAAACGGTGGCTCGCGGAGCGTCCGCAGCCGGCGCGTCGCGCTGACCTGCTCGCTGCTGTTGGCTCCACCTCGCGAGCGGAGATCGAGCGCTTGTCGAAGGCGAGCGGACTGGCGAGTCTCGCATTCACCGATTTCCTGCGTGTCCTTGACGTGAGCTACATGGGCGTCGATGGGCGCGCCGAGCAGGAGCTCGCGATCACGCGGATCCTCGCAGAGCACGTCCTCGACGACCTGCGATACGCGTCGCTCGCACTCGCCGACCTAGTCCGCAAGCGGGGAGGCCCCGACGGCGCGGGGAGCCCGATAGAGCAGGCCGATCTACTCGCCGCGCTCGAGGTCTATTCAGAGAGCCAGCTGTTTCCCGCGCCACCGCGCCTCACTCGCCCAGCGCACCGCTTGCGGACACCGGACGCAGCGCGCATAGTCGCCGCCCTCGATGCGGCACCGGATCGGCGTGTCCTTGCGCACGGATCAGCGGGCGTAGGCAAGACGACCACCGTCCTGGCGCTCGAGGAAGAGCTGCCGGAGGGCTCGGTCGTCTTGACCTACGACTGCTTCGGCGCCAGCGACTATGAGAATCCAGGCGCCGCCCGCCATGAAGCGCTGCGCTTCGGGCTTCAGCTCTGCAATGAACTGGCGGTTCGCTGCCGGCTACCGATGCTGATCCGCGCGCCGCGGTCGGCACACGACCTCTGGCGCGAGCTGGAACACCGGCTGCTCGCAGCCGGCCGGCTACTGCAGGAGCAAGGTGCCCGTCTGCTGATGGTCGTTGACGCAGCCGATAACAGCGCATGGGCCGGAAAGCGCTTCGGCGAAGAGACATTTCTCCGCTACCTCTGGGCGCAGCCGATCCCGCCGGGCACGGGTCTTATCGTCACATGCCGAACCGGCCGCCGCGACAGCGTCGCGCCGCCGGACGGGATCGCCCAGGTCGAGTTGCTCGGATTTGATGAGGCTGCATCGGCTGCGTACCTGCGCACCCGTTTCCCCGAGGCCACGCAGGAGCAGGCGCGCGCTTTTCACGAGCGCAGCCGCGGGAATCCGCGTGTGCAGTTCTATGTCCTCTTCCAGGAGCGTGCGGACGGGGCCGTCGACCTCGACGAGGCCATTGAGCAGGCGCAGACCACGCCGAAGGACATCTTTCGGAGCCTGCTCGACGCGGCGGTCGTGCACGCCCCGGCCGAAGGGGAAGCGCGGGAGCGCCTCGCGGAGCTCGTCTGCTTGACGAAGCCGCTGACAAGCGATCGGTTCCGCTCCGTCTCCGGCCTCGCGGCCGACCGCGTACGCGACTTCTGCAAGAGCCTCGAGCCTGGCGTAGTGATGGAGGGGGATGTGATCGCGTTCCGCGACGAGGACTTCGCGAACTTCCTGCGCAAGAGGGTTGGCCAGGCCGAGGAAGTCGCGGCGCACAGCCGCCTCGCCGACCTCTTCCTCGAACAGCAAGCAGACCCCTATGCGGCACTCGTGGTCGCCGAGCACCTACACAATGCAGGTAGGGGAGGAGACCTCATTGCGTTGGCGCTTGAGTCGGGGGCACCTGAAGCAATCGGTGATCCACTCGCGCGCCAGCACGCTTACCGGCGGCGACTGACCCTTGCCCTCAGACATGCAGCCGAGGAGGACCAGCGCACAGCCGCCTGTCGGCTGGTCGTGCTCGCGGGTGAGGCCGCCCGCCAGAACCGGGCGGTTGCCGAGATCCTTCGCCGGCGCCCGGATCTCGGGATGCGCTACGGCGACCCCGAGGCGGTCATGCGTGTGTACACGGAGGCCGAGAACCTGGCGTGGCAGGGGCCGGTCCACATGCAGCTCGCGGCCCTGTTCGCCCGCGCCGGCGAGCACGAGCGCGCGAGCATCGAGGGGCGTCAAGCAGACGCATGGCTGCTGCGCTGGACGGAGGAGGAGCATCGTTGGGACATCGAGCCAGATGATGTGGCTGCATACGCGGAGGCGTTCTTCCACGTGTACGGACCCGATGAAGCCGCGGCGCAGCTACAGCGATGGAGGCCGGGGAGCTTCGCGATGAACGCCGCCGTCGCGCTGTCCCGCCGCCTCGCACTGAGTGTTCCCGGCGAGCAACTCGGCGCGCTAATCGCCGGACGGGACCTCCCCGCGACGCTTCGCGCTCGCCTGCTAGCGGCAACCTTCGGCGCCGGAGCGCTGCCGGCGGTCGAGCACGTCACCACCGTCGCCGAGCACCTCGTCACGCAGGCGCCCGAGCTTGCGCCGGAGGATGGCTGGTGGGTCGCGAGCTTCGCTGAGCTCTCGGCGAGAGTCGGCTTGGGCTCGGACCGCACGCTCGAGCTCATCAACACGCTCAATCTGCCCCGACCGCGCTCTGCGCCTCACCGTCACCAGCAACTCGGCCGCTTCCGCGACGTGCTGCGCATGGCCGCTCTGCGCGCGACGTACTCGGAATCCGAGCTCGAACTCGACGAGATGATGCCCGCGAGCGTCACTGAGCAGGCAGACGACCCGCGTCTGCGCTCCGATGTGGAATCGGAGCAACGAGCCATGAAAGAAAATGTCGGCCGCTACATTCCGGTCTTCACAAGCCGCGCCCGCGCGCTGGTGCGCCACCCGCCGGTGGGCGACCTGCGCGCAGAGTTTGGTGAGACGATCGAAAAATGGCTACGTGCGATCGAGAGCCCCCGCGAACCTGATCTCGGCCATCGAATGTGGCTCGCCGCTTTCACCGATGCATTGCTCGCGAGCAAGGAAACCGACATCGAGCTGATCCGCGACGCCGCGGCGGGCGCCGCGGCGACTGCGGGGGTCGGCGAGCGCGCATGCATGATGACAATCGCGCGGCGGCTCGTGCACGACGAGCGCTATCGCGACGAGGGCCTGCGCGTTCTCGATGTCGCGGCTGCACTGGCCGAACAGCAGGAGCTGCCCGCGAGTGAGCAGGCCGATGCGTTGCTGAGCGCATGCGCGATCGCGGACCCGGTCGACCCCGAGCAGGCCATGGATCTGCACGCGCGCGCCGTGCGCGCGGCCGAGGGCATGGACGACGAAGGCATCGGGCGCCTTGAGATGCACGCCCGGGTCGCCTCGCAGCTCACCGGCACTGATGCGGCGGCCGAGCTCGCCTGGCAAACAGGTCAGACCCTCGTCGCGCACCGCCGGCGTGTGAGCGACGAGGAACACCTCCCGTGGCACGACACGCTGCGAGCAATCACGCTTCTGCATCCACCTACCGGCCTGGTGCTCGTGGCGCGCTGGGAGGACGAAGGGCACTTGGCGCTTGCCAGCTCGGTTCACGCGGCGGTGCCGGCGCTCGCAGAGTCCGGCTTCCTCACGCCGGCTGAGGCCTTGGCGCTCCAGGTCCTCGCTGGCGAGGAGGCCAACCCGGTACCGGCGGCGACGGCGATCCTCGAGCGGATGCCCCTGGGACCCGCGCGCGTCTCGGCGCTCTCTGAGCTCAGCATGCGTATCCGGCGAGATCTGCTTCCCGACACCAGGGCGTCGGCAGCCCACTCGCTCCATGAGTGGGCCGGCGCACATGGGCTTGCAGACATCGATGCGGTGCGCGCACTGGAACCGCTACTCGAAAGCGCCGCGGAGCCGACGGGCTCCCGCCCGTGGATGAGCTCGACGACAAGCGGCCGCGACGAGCGCGAGCGAGCGGCGAAGAAGATCGTCCGTCGCGCCGGAAAGGGCGACCCAACGCGGGTGCTCAGCGACCTGGAGGAACTGGCCGAGCTATCCGGTAGGGACCGCATATCCGACTACCTCGACGCGGTCGCCGGCGCGGTCATCCCCTCCCGCCGCGGCGAGTTGGCGGACACACTCGCCGCGCTGCCGGCCACCGGCACGCTCGCTGACCTTCACGCGAAGAGGATCCTCGATGCGCTAATGCTCATGTGTTCGACATGGCAGGGCTCGAGCGCGGTGCGCAAACGCTGCGTGGCGGCCATCGAACAAGTGGTCGAGGAGCAATTCGAGTCGATGACGCGTTACCGCGGGCAGGCCGCTACCACGGTCGCGAAGGTATTGGCGGTCGACTCCCTTGCGGATCCCGCGGGGCTCGTCATTCGCGCTGTCGGGGCGACCCTCGAGCGGCTCCCGCCCGCCGCGCTCTACGAGACGGCTTCAGAGCTGGCGCTCGGACTCGAGCGTGAGGAACGGGCCGAGCTCCTAAAGTGGTCGCTCGACACGTTGAAGACCGAGACGATCGTTGCGCCCGACGTCCCAGTAGATCGAAACGACGTACTCGCCGGGCTTCTCTGGTCCCTCTTTGCGGCCCCGGACAAGGCCACGCGTTGGCGAGCCGCGCATGTGGCTCGGCGTCTGATCGCCGGCGACAACGCGGCACTCGCGCCGGCCCTGTTCGAACGCATACAGACGCGCGATGGTGGCCCGTTCGTAGCATCGGGGCCACCCTTCTACTGGCACTCAGCGCAGGTCTGGGTGCTGATGGTGATCGCACGCCTCGCCCGCGATACACCCGCCACAGTCGCGCCGCTTATACCCGAGCTGGTGGCGATCGCGTGCGACGGTGGCTGGCCCCACGTCAGCCTGCGCGAGTTCGCCCGTCGCGGCGCACTTAGTGTCGGCGAACATATCCCCAGTGCCCTTTCGCCCGAGCTCGCCGAACAGCTCCGTTTCGCCAACGGCCCGCGCGCGTGCAAGCGAGAGCACGGGCACAACCACGACCTCACGAGGCGCAGCAGCCGTGACTATCAGACCGAGCAGTTCCACTTCGACGCAATGGACACGCTCCCGTACGTGTACGGGCCCTTTGCAGAACGTTTCGGCCTGAACGTAGACGAGGTCTGCGAGCGCGCCGAGTCCTGGATCATCGACCGCCTGGGCTTTAGCGCAGGCCACGTCCGCGACCCGCGAGTGGAGCGTATGGACTACTCGCTGCGGGATAACTCCCATGGAGCGTCGCCGCGCGTCGAGTCTTGGCACGAGGCCCTCGAGTATCACGCCTTGCAGCTTGTCGCGGGCGAACTCTCCGACCAAGGGGTTCCGGTCGTCGTCGGGTCGGGCGATGAGCCGCCTGACCCGTGGACCGATTGGCTTTCCGGCCACCTCGACAGCATGGAGCACGACTGGATCGCAGATTTGCGCGATCCAGTTCCGCCCGTCCCTGCGCTCCTTATGACAGATGTCGACCGCGACGACTGGTCAGAGCTAACCGAGGTCGAGCTGGAGCGTGCCATTGGCGCGTCGGACGCCGAGTCAATCGTGGTTGACGCCAGCATTCACTTCTCGGCGCGGTTCGGCTATGGCGCCACATATCTTGAGAGCGCGCTGGTGAGTCCCGATACCGCTCCGGCGCTGGTTCGCGCCCTCGAGGCAGCCGAGGATCGGCGCCTCTTCGCGTTGCCCGTCGAGGACGGCTCGTGGCGTCACGAGCAACAGAACATCGATCAAAGCGAATTCCGCCTCGAGGGCTGGCTTTGCGAGAAGCACCGCGAACGCGAAGGCATCGAAAGGCATGACCCCCTTGCCCGACTCGAGTGGAGCATGACATACCCTGGTTCCGCGTTCCTCGATTTCTGCAATGGACTGATCGAGGCCGGGGGATGGCGCGTGCGTGGACCCGACGGAGACCTCCTTGCCTGGCAGCGTGCGTGGAGCGACGTTGTCCGAATGGGCGCGGGGCGGCGCGAGCCGCAAGGGACGAGCGGGCGCGAGTTGCTTGTCCGCCGGGACAGGCTCCGCCAATTCCTGCGAGCCACAGGCTCGCTTCTAATCTTGCAAGCAAGCGCAGTCCGCCACCGCACTGGCCGCCATCACCAAGAGGAGGAGAGCAGTGAGCAAAGCATCCACAAGGTCTACCTCTTCGGTCCCGACGGAGGACTCACCACCGTGGACGGACCTGTCGAAGCTCGGTGAGTACATCGTCGCCCAGCTCGGTGACGAGCGCGGCGATCCCAACCTTCTCGCGCACTGGATCGCACACCGACTTGCGGAGCAGCTGAGCGAGGCGGAGAACGTCCAAGAGCCCGAGCGCCAGGAGGCGGCACGCGCTGCTGCTGCCGCGCTGATTCCGCAGCTCTGGGGCGCCCGGCGCGGCTGGCCATGGGGCTGGCCGCCCGACGCCGTCAAGGACTTGGTGGAAGGCGTGCGCGCTACTCACGGCCGGCGCGCTGAGCCACAGTCCCCACACCCGTGGCTCGCAACACTGTCGGAGCTAGAAGCGCTACATCAGGAAGAGCGCAGGGTCTGGGTATACGGCGCCCTGCTCGAGCTGGACGCGACCGCGCTTCAGGCTGCTCTTGATGCTGCGCCGGCGTCAGACGCAAACGCGGACGACATAGCGACCATACGCAGGCAACTACGCGTCCATCGGGAAGCCGAGCAGTGGCTCGCCGATCGGGCCGAGGAGGGTGAGCGCACGACACGCCGCGCGGATCGCGCCCGCGTCTTCGACCGAGCCCTTACCCAGATCGCAGAGCAACGCACCGCTCTAGTCGAGCGGGCACTGGCGGCCGCTCGACGGGGTCGGCGGCGAGCTCAGTCATCCGCCAGCCCACGGCATGGCACCACCCCCACAAGGGGCCGTCGAGGGCAGCCACGAAACCCATGACACCACCGTCCGGTGACACCAACGTTGACAGTCAGCCTTCCTATCGTGGAGTCATGGCCAATCAGTTAGATCCACTGCAAGCGGTGGTGCTGACGACTTGCACCAACGGTCGCGACACCACCTGGGACACCGCGCGAGCCCGCGGCTACACGCTCACCCCCAAGCCATACGTCGCCCCCATGCCAGAGCTGCTGCGGCCACCGTCATGGGCCACGATCGCACTGCGCGCCTGGCGCGCACGCCACGAACACGACCGGCCGATCGCCGCGTTCCGCGCCGAGCGCTCAAAAGCCCTGGACGACACCCGGCGCGAGAACAAACGCCGCCAAGCCAACACCGATAGCGCGCAGCGGCGATGGCAGGAGCAACGCGACCGAGCTCGTGACGTGTTCCGAGGGCGCCATCGCTGATCAGGATGGATACATCACCATCTCGTACCTCCCATACATCAGCCGCCCTACCAGCACAGGGGCTCTGCAGATGCGACGATTCTCGAGATGCGTTTGCTTCTCGGTGGTCAAACACAAAACGTGCAGGTGTTCCTGTCGAGCGGGGACGACCTAAAGCAACTGCGCGATCTGGTGTCAAAGCTCGTCAGCGACGCCGTCAATGTCATTCTCAACAAACACGATCAGCCAGTCCGCATCGAGATCGGTCGATGGGAGCTGTCTGCGCCTCATCGGGTCGCACCCGGTGAGACAGTCAACAGCGAGTTCGTCGGCAGGGCTCGCGCCTCTCAGCTGCTCCTCTGCTTGCTACACCAGGAACTGGGGACGGGGACCCAAGAGGAGCTTGAGGCCGCGCTCGCCGAAGAGAATGTCGAGGTTGCAGTTATCTGGTGCGTGCAGGACAGCGAATGGCCTGAGACGCCTGCCGGGCAATGGTTGCGAGAGCACGAAGACGATCTCTTCATCGACAGAGCTGGACCGCCCGATACCTCGGGTCCGCCAACTGCGATCGTGCGCGCCCTACTGGATGTCGTGTTCACCGCACTAACTCAAATTAAATCTGAGGGACTGATGCATGAGCAACGCTGAGGATAGCGTCGTGATTGATGCTCGGGTTCGAGCGGCGTTGCTGTGGGACGTGCCATGGCTCGAATCAGCTGACGCGGGTGCGCAGCAGTGGCTAAGAGCCCTACGGCTCGAATTCCCCTACGTCGGCGAGCTCAACGCCAAAGACCCGCTCTCCATTGCTGCGCACGTGGTTCAGGCAGTGATGCATGGAGATATCGCCACCGCCACGTCGCATCGCTCTACCCTTAGTGAGGGGGGTGAGGCAGATCAGCTACTCGGTGGCCTATTGGCTCTCTGGCTCGACCTGGACTCACCTGATGCTGTCGGTCAGACCGTTGACGATGTCGCCGACATCATTAGCCGGATCGAGGAAGCCGATCTGCGCGCTCGCCTGCTGTTGCGCCTGGCTGCTTTCGCTCTTCACCGCCGCCAACAAGCGCAGGCACGCGCCGCTCTATGCGAGGCTGTGAACACCACTGACCTGAGCACCAGGCTCGGCGTTGTCGCGCGTCGTTGGGCCGCGAGCGAGGGGATCGAGATCGCTGGATTCAATCCCTACGCCTCTACACGAACCCCAGAGGACCCTCTCTTGGCGCTACCGTGGATTCGAGGGCAGGCTCTCGAAGCGTCAGCAGCGATCTCCGGGGAACGTTTCGAGCACCATCTGCGCGGGGTGTGGGATACGAGCTTTCACATCGGTAGAACAAAGCAGGACGAGCTACTCGCCGCGTATACGCAAGCTGACTGGTGCGGTGCGCTCGACCTCCGTGGCGTCCTTCGCAAGCTTCTCTCTTCACAGATGCTCCTCGGCGAGCCACAGAAGCCTGACCAGAGGAGATGGGCGCTTGTCTCGTGGGCGACGAGCCCACAGGCAAAAGCTGTGCCTGCCGCGATACTCGCCTCCGAAGACCAGCTGGATGCCGCTGGAGCGGCCGACCTACTCGCCGAGGTCCGTCGTGACGGTATTGCTGGCTGGCAGCCTTACGTTGAGGTGGCGGCCGGAGTTTGGGACCTGCTCGACGATGACGGGGCACGCGACCTTCTCCACACTCTCGCCGGTCCAGAGGCACAACCCGATACTCCCCAGCTCGCAAGCGTGTTCGCCAACCTCCTTTGGCGCGTACCAGATGAGTGGTCCAACGCGTTCGTCGATGCTAGCGACACGACGCGCGCTGCGATGGTGCAACTACTCGATCCACATCACCTTGAAGTCATGCCTGCGGTACTCAAGAGCGGGATCGCTGAATATCGCCGACAGCTCGGTGAGCAAACCGCCTTCGACCTGGCGTTGGCGTTTACTGAGCAAGGCACCACAGGTTCGCTCGCGCCCTCTTCGCCCGCCGATGCAATCACTCTCCTTGAATGGCACCCGGCTTCAGTCGACACCTCCACTATCGAAGCGTTCGTCGATCGTCTGGAGGCGGGGGCGCGAAGCGCGCTTAAGAAGGCGCGTGAAAACGCTTGGGGTATGGGCGATGCGGGTACCCGTCATCTCGCCGAGCTGGCGATACATCTCCCGAATCCCCCTCACTCAGTGATCGACATCCTGATCGAGATGTGCGAAGACGATCACACTGCCGCGGCCTGGCAGTTCGGTGCGCTCAAGGGTCTCATGATCCTGCGTGGCGCCGACCAGCTTCCGGACGCCGATGTCGCACGTATCCGTCAACTTGCCATATTCCCTGGCCGCGGGCTATTCGGAGAGAAAATCTCGCCGACGCTGCTTCGCGCGGCTCAATTGCGCGTCTACGCTCATAGTCTCACTGATGCCGACGTGACTTGGCTTGCGACCTGTGCGCGTGGAAGTGACGTCCAGAGTCGACTCGTGGCTATTGCCGCGCTTGGCGACATTGACAGCGACGTGACACCAACGGTTGAGTGGTCCCTGGTGAGCGGCTTGTTCGACCCAGCTGACGAGGTGGTCGTGCGCGCTGTCGCTGCGCTCACCGATAAGGCCACAGCTAGTGCTGACGTAGCGGTCGTGGTGCAATCACGTCTCAGCGACCTTTATCAGAACGGGAGTCGCAAGGTCCGGCGACAAATCGTCAGAGCCGCAGCAAATCATCATCAGCTGGCAGCAGAGGACATCCTGACCGCCGCTCGCCGCGATCGAGCCTGGTCAGTGCGCCGGGAGGCCAGCGCCAACGACCACACGCCTGCTTAAGACTGTTTGGACACCTCGGCGGATGGCGGTCCCTCGGTGACTTCCAGCCCTCGCGGATCGTTGGCCCCACGACGGGACGCTCTCTTTCTACCCAGCCTCCCCTTGACGCCCGCCGATCAGCTACAAGCTGGCCTCGTCGCCAGAGACGGGGTCTCCACGGCCTACATCCCAGGAGGCATTTTGAGATCCTGCATCCCCCTGTCGGACCAGTCGCGGGCTATCTTGGCATTGTTTGCCGCCATCAGCTTGGCCATCGCGTCTACGAGAAGGTCGAGCAGTTCTTCCGTCTCTTCCGACTCCCAGTAGAAGCTCGTGGACGCCGCGTGGCGCCGCAACTCCGCCTCCAGGAACCGGCGTGCTTCCACCTCCGTGAGCCCGTAGTCCGCCATCAGTCGGGCTCGTGCTCGTACTTGTCCGCGATGCGCTTCATCGCCGCGTCAAGCTCCGCTATCGCCGCGTCTGCCGCCTTGTCCAGCCCGCGTTCCGCCTCGCCGAGCTTCGTCGCCGCGTCGCGCACAGCCTCGTCCCCCTCCCAGAGGGTCGCGAACGCCTCCTGCTCCTGCGTTGGCGTCCCGGGCAAGCTCGTCAACGGGGACACGTCCCGTTGGGGGTCGGAAGGCCCAGGGTATATACGGAAAATCCTGGCGTTGCGTACGCCGTGACGGTACAGCGCCTGAAACTCGCGCCTCAGCTGGTGCGGATAGTCTGGAGTGAAGCCCGATTGCTCCATGATCGCGTCGCCGCGCTCGTCAAAGGTGCTTCGCGTGGCTTTGAGGGCTAGGTTGAAAACGTCCGTGGCTCCTTCCACGCGCTCCAACGCTTCGCGGACACTCGGGCTTGCCGTCGTGTTCGCGCGCCCGTCGTCAACGAACTCGCGCCAGATGACGAGGAGGGGCGCGTCACGCGGCCCTTGGTCGTCCGAGCGCTTTAGACGGACGCCCTCGCTTAGGTGGCGATCCTCCGCGATAGCTCGTCGCAAGGCGATTAGCTCCTCGCGGATCGGCGTGTAGACCTTCGCCTTCCGCCGGATTTCGGACAGGGCCTTACGACGCCGGTCTTCAAGCACGACGCTCGCGTAATACAAGCCGACGGCACCACCGAAGCTGCCGAGCAAAGCCGCGCCTACGGCCACTGCAGAGGTCACCCACCATCGCTCGCCGCTCGAGACGTGGAGCACGATCGGGGCTGCTTGCTGCGCGAGGATGAGCGGGTCAGAGCCTATCAACACCGGGAATGCTTGCACGAGACCTCGACACCTCCGATACGACCGAGTCGCCCGCAAAGATGGTGCCTCATGCGCGTCCAGCCCCCCAGCTGCCTCCCAGCGACCCCTGACGAGGCGGCCTCGTGACCGTACGCCTTGAGTGGGATGGGAAGCCTGAGCACGTCGAGCGCATCCACCTGCCCTTCCAGACGGTCGAGACCATCAACGAGTCCAGAGCGACTCGAGAGCGAGATACGGGAGCACTGTTCGGCGGCAACGACCCACAGACTGCCGAGCGGAATCAGCTCATCTGGGGCGACAACAAGCTGGTGATGAGCAGCCTACTCGCAGACTATGCCGGCAAGGTCAAGCTTGTCTACATCGACCCGCCCTTCGATACCGGCACCGATTTCTCCTACCGCGTGGCGATCGGCGAGACATCAGTGATGAAGCAACCATCGATCCTTGAGGAGCACGCCTATCGAGACACATGGGGCAGGGGCCGTTCTTCATACCTTCAGATGCTTTACGAGCGAATCGTCCTCATCCACGAGTTGCTGAGCGAGGATGGCACCCTCTTCCTGCATCTTGGATCGAACGTAAGCCATTACGGCAAGCTCATTTGTGATGAGGTGTTCGGAGCAAATGGATATGTAAACGAGATCATCTGGAAGCGGCAGACTGCTCACAGCGATATCGGGCAAGGCGCTCGGCATCTTGGACGATTGCACGACACACTCCTGCTCTATCGCAAGGGAGAGGTATGCCCGTGGAACATGGAGTTCACCGCCTACGATGAGAGCTACACGGATGCGTTTTATAAGCACATTGAGCCGGAGACGGGCCGCCGCTACCGCTTGAGCGATACAACCGGTCCCGGAGGTGCAGCCAAGGGCAACCCGCACTACGAGTTTCTTGGCGTCACACGGTACTGGCGATTCAGCGAAGCTCGGATGAAAGAGCTCTACGAGCAGGGGCGCATCGTGCAGACAAAGCCCGGCGCCGTGCCGGCCCAGAAGCGGTACCTCGACGAGATGCCAGGAGTTCCACTTCAGGACATCTGGATGGACGTGCCTCCCGTGCAGGCCCAGGCCCACGAGCGACTTGGGTACGACACTCAGAAGCCCGAGGCGCTACTGGAGCGCGTGATCAAGCTCGCGAGCGACCCAGGCGATCTCGTCGCAGACATCTTCTGCGGCTCCGGAACCACTGCCAGCGGTCGCCGAGAAGCTCGGTCGGCGCTGGATCGCCTGCGATCTCGGTCGCTTTGCGATCCACACGACGCGGAAGCGTCTCCTGAACATTCCCGACTGTCGCCCGTTTGACATCAAGAATCTCGGCGCCTACGAGCGTCAACGGTGGCAGATCGAGTCCGGGAACGGTGCGTTGCGGGCGTATCTGGACACCATCTTGGCCTTCTACCATGCCGAGCCCGTCGATGGGTTTATCCAGCTCCATGGCCGCAAGGCTGACCGCATGGTTCACGTCGGCGCCACGGATGCACCGGTTACGATCGACGAGACCGAAAACGTCATTGATGAGATGGCCGACAACGGGATCGAGGCGTGCGACCTTCTCGGTTGGGAGTGGGAGATGGGGCTCCATGACACGATCTCTGAGCGTGCCCGCCGCCGCGGCCTGGATCTCCGGCCTCGTCAGATTCCACGGGAGGTCATGGAGCTCCAGGTGTCCGAGGCGGTGCGGTTTTTTGAGCTTGCTTTCGTTGACCTTGATGTTCGTCGCAAAGGCCGCGAGGCGTGCGTGGTACTCAAGGACTTTGCGATCCCCAGCGAGGATCTCATCCCACAGAAGGTCCGCGAGAGCATCGCGTCGTGGTCTGATCTCATCGACTATTGGTCGGTGGACTTCGACTTCAGCGACGAGGTCTTCCACAATCAATGGCAGGCATATCGGACTCGTGAAAATCCTGCCCTCGCCACCCAGAGCGACTGGCACGAGTATCCGAAGCTCGGCAGCTACGCCATCGTCGTGAAGATCATCGACATCTTCGGCAACGACACCACCAAGCTCGCTGAGGTTCGCATCAAATGAGCACTGAGGAGCCCACGGCTCCTACGAGTGATCCGTACGCCCTTCTCGATCGGCGCAAGCCCAGCGAAGGCACCTACGCAGTGAACGGAGTGCGAGCGCATGTCGATGCCTGGCGCGCACAAGAGTATCCGGGAGCCTCAGCCACCTCTCGGCGACTGCTGAGCTTCTGGTTCGCTGACGAGCATCGCTCCGAGGACGGTCAGCCATTCCGCTTCTACTTCTGCCAGCGCGAGGCGGTCGAGACGTTCATCTACTTGACCGAGATCGAGCCGGTTCGCGGACTGAAGGACCTGCTCGAGTACGCAGAGCACGGGATGACAATCCAGCCTGGTGAAACCAAGCGCCAGCGATTGGCGATGAAGATGGCGACGGGCTCGGGGAAGACGATGGCGATGAGCCTCTGTGTCGTCTGGTCCTACTTCCACGCGCTATACGAGTCAGACTCCCCGATGACGACCTCGTTCCTCGTGATCGCACCGAACCTGATCGTGTTCGAGCGTTTGAAGTCTGACTTCGGCGACGGAGCGACTTTTCGTCGCGATCCATTGGTCCCGCCGGAGTGGTCGCATGACTTCGACCTTGCCGTGCTCTTGCAAGACGATCCCTCTCCGGTCACTGCCCGAGGAGTGCTGTATCTCACGAATATCCAGCGGTTGTACGAGCCGTCCACGGCGCGCGGCAAGAACAAAACGGCTCCCAATCCGGTGGAGGCGATGGTAGGGCCCCGTGTTAACCGCGATGTCGATGCGTCCTCCGCTGAGCGTCTATTCGATGCCATCTCAGAGCGCCAGCGAGTGATGGTCGTAAACGACGAGGCGCATCACGTCCACGACGAGAAACTCACTTGGAATCAGACGATAGAGAGGTTGCACGCCGAGTTGCGAAAGCAATCGCCAGACGATTCTAATGCCGGGGTGGTTTCGCAGCTCGACTTCTCTGCCACTCCGAAGTACGAGAAGGGCGGTGTCTTCCGGCACGTTGTGGTCGACTATCCGTTGGCTCAGGCCGTCGCTGACGGGATCGTCAAGACACCGATTATCGGAGAGGTCAAGGGCGCTGAGGTTGAGCTGGGGGATACTTCCTTTCAGCGCAACCGCCAGTGGCTCGATGTCGCTGTGGGCCGATGGAGGGCGTTCCAGGAGACGCTCTCACCGTCGGGTAAGCGGCCGGTCCTCTTTGTGATGTGTGAGAACACGCTTGCTGCTGATGAGGCAGGCGACTATCTGCGCCAGCTTCCAGACTTCTCCGGCGACCGACTGCTCGTCATCCATACCACCCGCTCGGGTGAGATCACCAAGGACGACCTCGATCTGGCTCGGCGCGCAGCACGGGACGTGGACGGACCCGATAGCCCTATCCGATGCATTGTCAGCGTTCTCATGCTTCGTGAGGGTTGGGACGTCCGAAACGTGTGTGTGATTGTCACGCTGAGGGCTCTTACTGCCGCGAACAAGATTCTTCCTGAGCAGGCCCTCGGGCGAGGGTTGCGCCGCATGACGCCGCCTGGCTCAGGGTTCGACGAGCGCGTGGTCGTGATCGAGCACGAAGCCTTCCGTCACCTCTGGAGCACAGAGCTCGACGGGGGCCTCGTCGTCGAGCGCGAGGACGCCGACAAGATCAAGCCCGGAGCACTGACGATCTTTGCCGACGAGGCCAAGCGGCGCTTTGACATCGTCATCCCGCAGCTCACGCGTGCTTTGGCTCGCTCGGACAGTGCCCTGAGCCAGCTGAATCCAAGCGACGTGCCCGATCCGGGGCATCGACTCGCGGTACCCGACGTGCAGCCAGACGAGTACGTGCAGTACCGCGGTATGCACCTGATCGACAAGGGCATCATCGAGGAGTACGAGTTCCTCGTTCCCTACGCAGAGGATTCTTCCGGTGTGATCACCTACTACACGCGCAGCGTTGCCAAGGCCGCCGGAGTCGACCGGCTCTCTGGTGCCTTCGCCACGCTCGCGCCGATGGTCCGCGACTACCTCAAGACCCGCGTGTTCGAGCAGTCTGTCGAGCTGGACGACAAGGTTGTCCTGCGCCGGCTAGCAGAGAACGATGCCCAAAAGCTCGTTGAGAGCGCATTTGGCGAGGCGATCCGTGCGCTGGCGATCGTCGAGCGCGAACCAACGATCACCGAGAACGCCTTCCGGCTGTCCCAAACCCCGCCGTTTCCTTGGTCTCGCCAGACCGTTGAGGGCAAGCGCACGATCTTCAACCTCACACCCGTCGACAACGCCCTGGAGGGCCGCTTCGCACAGTTCCTTGACCGGGCGACCGACGTCACCGCCTGGGCGAAGCTCACGATGAACAGCCGCTTCGCGCTGGAGTACATCTCCAAGGCAGGCGCTCTGCGCTACTACTACCCCGACTTCGTCGTGCGGCTGACCGACGATAGCTGCCTGATCATCGAGACCAAGGGCCAAGAAGATCTCGACGTCGCCCTCAAGGACCGCCGCGCCCGGCGCTGGTGTGAGGACGCAACACGCCTCGCGGGCCGCGAATGGGCCTACGAGAAGGTCGGCCAAGCGACCTTCGACGCCTACACCGGACAGGACTTCGATGGTCTACGACGCTTCATCGCCGCAGGCGACAAGAGCAAGTCATAGCGTGGGCGCGAGAGTACCGTCCCAAGTCGGTGGGAAGATAGCTCCTAAGCTCTAAGGGAGGGGCCCTGATCCATGCCACCACCTACCGACACCCAGATCGATCTCTTTGCGTGGGCTCGCGAGCTCGAGCAGGAGAACGAGCGGATCGCCAAGGTCAACGATGAGCGGGCACGACGCCGCGGATACCTGGTGTTTGCGACCGACCCGGCCGTCTCCCCGGAAGACCCAAACTACTGCGAGATCTACGCCACCGAGGCAAGGACACCCAACCAGGCGGCGGGCAAGATCCGCCCGCTCGCCACGGGCCGGCGCCTACACGCCTATCTAGCCACCGGCAAGTACAAGCACGAGCTCGCAGACGCGCGGTGGGTCGCCTGAAGCCACCGAGACAAGCTGCGACCCGAGCCTGGGCAGCACGGTGTCCCGCCAGGCATACTTCGTGGCCGTCCTCGTCGCGGTAAAGCTCTCCGACGCAAAGCTCCGCCTCTTGCTCGATGGTGGTCATTTTCTGGCTCCTTGGCTCGGGGCCGATGGGGTGCTGAACACGTGTGGCTCTGCTCGGGCGGAAGGGCAAGTCCCCGCCCTCGTGGGCGAATCGCTTGACCTTTCTCGCGAGTAGAGCTAGACCTGTCGGTTGTGAGAAAGCGACACCGGCCGCCAGCCAAGAGGCGGATGCAGCGGCCCCCCGACCGCGACCCGCGAGCAGGCGGGGCCCTCGCTGCGGTCGGCCGCGACGCGGCCCCGTTCGCGCCCTTTCCGCCCGACACCGATGACGGTGAGACCGACCAGGCCCGAGGCCGGAGCCCTGCTGACCGCCAAAGGACTGCCTAAAGGTTTCCTAAAGATTAGTCTAGGGGTCTTGATTTTTTCTAGGGGGCTGGAATAATGAGGGTATGAGCACCGCAACCCTTCCCAGCCACCGCGAGCTGGCCGCCTCGATCACCGCCAACCCCGACCGCCTCGCCGACCTCTACCGCGACGCGACGCAGGAGTACGAGCGGCTGCTGGAGAAGCTAGACGAGCACGCCGCCTCGATCACCGACACGATGACGCGGGTGCGCGCGAGCATCGCCCGCAGCCGCGAGACCGGCCCGTCGGCCCTCTCGCTCAACGGCCTCGGCGAGCTTCAGGGCCAAGGCCCGGAACTCGACCGCATCTGCGGCGAAGTGTCCAACCAGCGCGATCTTGTACGCCGCCTCGGCGAAGTCCTCGACGTAGCCGCATAACCCCGACCCGACCAAACACAGGAGCCCAAACCCAATGAACGCCACCGCCCTCCAAACCCACACCCTCAACGACGGCCCGCAGGTCACGACGACCTACACCCGCACCGACCTCGGCATTGACACCGCCCTCATCGCCAGCCGCCGCGACGGCCGCTGGGAAGCCCGCCTCTACTACGGGCCGGAGCCCGACGAACACTTCAGCGAGACGGTCGACCGCGAAGCGACCGCCGACCGTCTCGCGGTCGAGCACTCCCTCACCTTCTAACACCCCGACGACAACTCGCCAAGGAGAAAGATCATGGCCCAAGATCTGAGAATCAGCCCGAGTGATACCCGATACGCCGCGGCAGACGTTCGCGGTTTCATCCGCGACGCGCTGAATACGGCGCCAGCGGTCGAAGTTGTCCAGGAGCTCCTCGTCACGCATGTCGAGGGCAAGCTCCTGCACCCGTCGGTCGTGCAGGAGGAACTCACCGGATTGATTCAGGACATCGTCGGCGCCGCGACCCACGCGGACTGGATCGCGATCACCACCGGGCTCATCAACGACGCGCGCGAGGCCCTGATTGATGATGAGCCCGCGACTGCCTGCGCCCGATGACCGCCGCGCAGCCGCAAGCCAACCCGAGGTGGTTCGATACCGCCGCGCGCCTGGAGCATGACGAGGACCGCGCGCAGCCCGGAGTCGTCTGCCACGTCCGCCCCGACCTCGGGGGACGCCTCACCGCTGAGGTCTCGCAAACCTCAGACGGCCGCTGGATGGCGCGGCTCTTCGACCGGCCCAACTCCTACAGCGAGGTCACCCGCACCCACCGGATCGTCGCCGAACGCCTCGCCACCGAACACTCCGACCGGCTGACCCCCGCGCCGTTTTTCGCCCAGCCCGAGCCCGCGCCGGAGGCGGCACAATGACGCCCCGCGCCACCCGCGCCGACAGCCCAGCCCAGGCGGGCGGCGAGCTCGCCAGCGACCTTCGGGCCCTCCGCCTCGACCTGCGCAATCTACAGGAGCGCATCGAGACGGCCGCCGACCAAGAGCCGCTCCCTCCACTGACCGACGAGCGCCTACAGGAGATCGAGACGGTACGCGCCGCTGTCGCCGCCCTGGAGGACGCCGTCACACGCGCGCGTAACCGCGCCGTCGCGCAAGCCGTCGCCGCCCGCTGGCCCTACAAGCGCATCCAGCGCGCGACCGGGCTCAGCATCAGTCGCATCGGACAGATCGCCCCAGCACGCGCCGGACGCGACCCCGACGCCGAACCCACCCCCAACAGCACCAAGGCAAGGAGGCAAAGCAAATGAGCACCGCAGCACCGACCATCGCCGCCGACGTGACAGTGACACTCAACGACAATGTCGCCCGCGAGCTACTTTCCCTCGGCGGCGTAGTCGAGGGCGACCTCCCGTCATGGCGGCTACCCGACGGCACTCAGACCACCGACCCTCAAGCCGCTCTGGCTGGCGCGCTGCGCGCCGTCGCAGGAGGCGACGGTGTCGCCGTGCGGGATGCCGACGAGCTACCCGCAGTCGGCAGCACCATCACCATCACCCTGCCCGCCCCGCTAGCGCTCAGCGTAGTCCAGCACGCCGGCCTGGAGCAAAGCGACGACGGGCAAGGCTGGCGCACTCGCGACGGCCGCGAAAGCCCTGAGCCGCGAGCCGCCGTGACCGACGCGCTCGTCGCGATCGCCGAAGACGATCTCGCCGCCGACTTCATCGAGGCAGATAAGGACTAAAGGGGCCTCTGAGCAAGTGCCGAATCAGGGTGTATGGCATCCAGTCGTGACACGCCGCGCCGCGCCCGCCTTACGATCACCAGAGACCACCCGTCGGAGACCGTCTCGTCCCTAGCCGATCTCGTTCAGGCACTCGATGGGCTTGCAGTTCCGTGCGCATGGCTGTCGATCGTCGCGCAGGCGGTGCTCGAGCCCGGAGAGTGGTTGAACTTGCACCGGCATCTGCAAGCCGAAGGCGCTGAGGGCTCGAAGGCCCGCAATCGGTTTTATCCTTGGTTCGGCAGTGAGCTGACTGCTTCCGTCCCCCCTATCACGCTTGCTTCCTGGAACGAGTTCCTGAGTTCGCGAGAGGTCATAGATCCCAGTGATCCTCTCGATATTGGTCTCCAGTATGGCTTGAACGCATGGTTTCGCAACTCGCTGCGCCAAGTAGGTGACAAAGCAGACGATCGTGTCTTCGCGTTTGCCGTGGTCCAGCGAATACAGCACGAGTCACCAATACTCGTTGAGACGATAATCACGGCGGCCTCGCTGGGCGGTCTCGCCTTTTACCGAATTGCGAAGGCGATATACGACCTACGGGAGGCTCGCGCCAAGGCGCGAGGCGAGGAGCTGGATACCCATGCCAAGGAGGCTGCACTGCCGTATCTCGCGGAGAACGTCGAGCAGGAAGCGCGGCAGGCGCGAGCAGTAACGCGTCAAGAGGAAGCCAAGGCCGATATATACGAGGATTTGCGAGACCTATTGCGCAACGAGGGCGGGTTGCCGATGAGAGACATGCTCGCGCGGGCGATTACAGAGGCAACCTCGCCAGCGGTCGACTATCTGCTCAAAGACGAGGTTGAGCTGAAGCTGACAGACGATCCTGGCGATGCCGAGGAGAGCCCATCCGTATAGATCAGTCCTGGGACCGCAGGTTCGCGAGAACGCTCTCCACGCTGTGTTGCTGGCCGAGCATCCGACGCATGTAGTCGACATTGGCCTCGGCAAATCGCCGCACGAAGTGGTCGCTCGCGGGCGCGCGACCGTTGCCGCGCGCGATGAGGTAGTTCTTGAATGGCGCATTCGCCATCGGCCCGGACTTCCAGCCGCGCAAGAGGGCGAGGAACGACGTGCCCTTCTGTGTGAAGCCCTCGCAGAAGAAAAGCTCGTCCGCCGAGACGATGGCCAGCGACCCTACCCGCTCCTGCTGTAGGAAACCCTTTTCGCGAATCCGGCCGTCGAGCTCTCTGAGGATGTAGTCGGTGTGCGGGAAAGGATGTGAGGTTAGGAGGACCGGCCACACATGCGCGACGAGCACAGGGTCGATGGCGGGCAGCTTCAGCTCCCCGTTGAAAAAGTCCTGGATGGAGCGGTCGAGCTGTTTGGTCTTTTCCACGACAAGCCGGTCCGCGTCGTCGCTGAAGCACTTTAGGTCGCCCCGCGTGGTCGTGCCGGCCTGCAGTGGGCCAGAGACAACCTCAACGAACACTGGGTTACGCTCGTATTCGAGGATCACGTCCGACGACCGTCGACGTTGCGAGCGAGGGCCGTAGAGCACGTCCGCGGTGATCGTCGCGCCCGAACCCTCAAGCTCGACCGCTCGCCTGAACGTCCGCTCGACCGACTCCTGGAAAGGTGTACCGAAGATCGAGCTGTAGTAGCGGCGGTTGCGTCCGTCGGCGACTGCGGCCTCGCTCAGAATGTGAAACACACCCTGGGAGACACGGCGCCGCAGGCTGGCGATCGATAGCGGCAGGAAGAGACCCGGCTCAATCTCGACCAGCGGGAACCGCTCAAAGGTCAGCGAGCTGTAGGTGCTCTCGCCGTACTGGTTCGCCTCAGCAAGCAGCTCGTCACGCAGCGCTTCGACGTCACGGCCAGTTAGCGTGAAGAACGCTTCCCAAGTCTCGCTTGCCATCGTCGCCTGAGCGAACGCACGCGCGGGCTCGATGCCCGGCAGGCTGTCCTCATTTGTGCCGCGGGTGAGGAAGCGCGCGAGTACGGCGGCGCCGACCGTGAAGTAGTCGGCGATCGGCATCCCGGCGTGGCGCGCGAACGCGGCCTCGGCCTCTCTCGCAGGCTTGTTCTTCAGGTGTGGCCAGATGACTCGGTAGACCTCGTGGTGGAGCGCGGTCACCGGGAGCTGGTCCTCGTGGTAGTTCAGGCAGCACTGCCGAATCTCCCACGATGTCCGCTCACACTTGTCTTCGATGTTCAGGCCGATGTCGAGAAGGTCTGTCACTCCGATCAGGCACGTTCCCCATATCTCGCGCAGGGCTCCAGCGCTGAAGTCATCGCGTCGCCTGCGGTCGGCGTGAAGGATGACCAGCCGCGCGAGATGCACAAGCTGCTGCTCGCAAAAGACCTTGGTCGTGTTGCTCCCGTCGCGCAGCCGCTGGAGGAGAGTCTGGCCAAGCTGCCCGTCGCCGAAGACCTCCTGCACGAGCCGCTCTTGTAGTCGAGCGCTCTCAGCCGGGTGGGTCTCTGCGGCGAGGCGAGTGCTCAGGTGCGCGATCCACAGCAGGCAGTCTGCCGCCGATAGCTGGCGCAGACGTTCAACGAGATCCGGCTCGCGCAACACGTCGCCGGTGAGGTCTCGGTGGCTGACGTACACAATGGCGTCCAGCGGCCGAACCGCATCCGCCTGTTCCCCGGTGGCTGGCACGAGCAGCCCTAGCTCATGAAGCGTGAAGCGAGAACGGTACGGCATATGTTGAGGCTAGCCGGGCTCGCAAGGGCGCCCGCAGGAAGGTTCGATAGCGTCGCGGACATGAGCCTGACCAAGCGCCGGATGGAAGAGGACGAAGAGCGAGGCTGGCGGAGCGGAGGCGACAAGTACGTTTGCGCAGAGCACGTCGAGGACGACGCCCTCGTAAGACTGATCGCGGAGAACACCTCGGCGACGGAGTGTTCGTACTGCGGTCGGGAGGGCGCCGCGCCACTCGACGTGCTGATCGAGCGCATCGGCTCAAGCCTGCCGTATGAGTGGGGTAACGCAGACGATGAGGGAGTCGGCTGGGAGGGCGGCTACGTCGGCACGACCTACGACACCTGGGAGCTACTCACCGAAGCAGGTGACCCACCGCTCAACCACTCTGAGCTGATCACAGACGTCGTGCACGCCCTGCCTCAGCAAACGTGGGCGCAGCGCGAGTTCTACCGCCTTCGCCCCGATCTACGCTTGCGCTACGGCTGGGAGGAGTTCGGAAAGACCGTCAAGCACTACCGTCGGTATTTCTTCTCCGACGCCTTCGAGAGTGCGGACCCGGACTACGTCGCGCCGGGCGCGCTACTAATCGCCATCGGGGACGCTCTGCGATCCGGTGACCTTGTGCGCCCGCTGCCGGACAAGCCGATCTATCGCGTGCGCACACACAACTCGAAGGAACACCCGCGCACGGCATCGGAACTCGGCGCCCCTGCCGCAGCCGTCATCGACAAGTCGAGCCGTATGAGCCCACCGGGCGTCCCGCTGTTCTATGGGGCGCTCGACCCTGCCAGTGCGACTGCTGAGGCCCGCGGCGCAAATCCGCGCGCAGAGGCTTACACGCTCGGCACGTTCCGTGCGCGCCGCGCCACGCGAGTGGTCGATCTCTCCACGCCCCCGGAGGTGCCGAGCCTGTACGACCCCGACCGTCGCCACTTGCGGCCTGGCCTGATCTTCCTGCGTCACTTCGTCAGCGAGATCTCAAGGCCCTTCGTTCGTGACAACCGCATCCACATCGAGTACGTACCGACGCAGGTGTTCACCGAGTGGCTGCGCACGCGGTTCGATCCCGGTCCCGGCGAGCCCCTCGTCGGTCTCCTATACGGCTCAGCCCGCAATCCCGGCGGCGTGAACGTATCGCTATTCATCGACCAGGACGGAGCCTGCGACCCAGATGACGAGCGCACTTCGCCACTGCTGGTCCTAGATGGACACGAGCGCGTAGCCACGAGCCGCAGATGGACCGTGGTCCTACGCTCGCTTATGCGGCATGCCCTTTCGCGGGAGTCCAGTTAGGCGTGTGTGCGTCGATCACGCCAGCTACACACATATATGTGGCCAGGGTTGCCGTAGGCCCCATCTGGCGGGTGCCGCGTTCGGAAGGCAAGCGGCGGGTGCCTACGACATCGTCACGTCGCACTCAGCAGTCCTCCTGAGAGATCGAGCTGACTGCGGGCCGTGCCCGCTCAGCAGCGAATTCCGCCCCAACCCCGTCGAGTCTTGTGCGCCAGCCCTCGCGCCAACTCACGCGCAGCCGATCGTCCGCCAGTGAGGCATCGACGCCGCTGTCCTCGCCCAGCGCCCAGATTACTTCTGGCTCGTCCGCAAGCATCAGGCGTGCGAGGATCGATCGGCGCAGCAGGTCGCGCAGCCGATCAACGCTTGACGCAAGCGCAAATAGCCATCCCTCGGCGCCGTTGGAAACCGTCGAGATTTTGTGCATTAGCTTTGCGATCTCGCGTTCGCGGAGGTGACCGCCGTGCACGAGTTTGGATCGCAACTCGTACAGCAGACCAACGTCCTTGAAGATCACGCTCGCCGGGTCTGCTTCCGTCGCAAGGAGCGCCGCTGATCGAGTCTTCAGCCGTAGTGTCACCGACTCTGTGTTCTTTTGCGAGCCGATGAGCGCTGCCTCGAGGCCCGTTGAGAGGTCGACGAGGTGCTCGTACTCGCTGCCATTGCGGTACGAGCGGGTGAACATCGAGAGTGCAATCTCAAAAGACGACGCAATCGTGCCCTCTGGCCCCGGGCCCAGGCTGTCCAGTTGCTCTCCGAGCGCCGCGAACGCGGGCTCAAACTCGTGGCTGAGGCGCGCAGTGCGCCGCACCGGCAGGCCGAAAATTCCCTGCGACCATGCGCTCGATCTCGGCGAGAGGCGTGCCACACGGGTCGTTGAGCCGGTGAGCTCATAGTTGGCGTGAGCGGTGGATGCTGTGAGCAGCCTCGTCAGCAATACGAACTGGCCGAGCCGCGCAGCGAGGCGTGTCCTCACTGCCTCGACATCGGGATCGGAGGTGCGCTCACGAGTAACCAGCAAGCTGTGTGGGGGGGCATAAGGGCGGGGTTCCTCCCGGTTCCACGTCTGTGCGGCGCCGGCTATCTCATGCTGCACGCGCATGCCCAGGGAATCGTGGTCTGTGCGCTCTGGGATGACCGTGACCTGCCCGAGTTCGACTTCCTCAAGGTGGGGTGTGCTCAGGTTGCTTACGTGGCGGACACATACGACCTCGTAGGTGTCCGAGTCGAGTGTCGCGATTAGCTCTCTGATTGACTCCATCACTGGCGCCCCATCGGCCTGGAAGCTTCCTTCGAGGCCGCAGCGCGCCACGCATGCCTCCAACAGCATGAAGATGTAATGGGCAGCGAACTCAGGGTGACGACGCGTCCGCGGCTCCGCAAAGCGGGCCGGGTAGGCACGCTCAAGGGCTTCCTCAAGCGGCCGATAGCCCTCGACGCCACGCAGTGTGTCGCCGTAATAGTCGCGGCCCACCGACACGTAGGGGTGGTAGACGGGGGTGGGGATGATGTGCTCGCGCTCCAGGGCACTGAACGCCTCGGCGACGAAGGCGCGTGCGAGCCGTTCGATGTCTTCCTGAGTGCTCACGGCGGTTCCTAGCGTGACAGACCCCCAGGCCGCTCAAGTGCGCGAGGCTCGACGACCGGGCTCGGGCTGGCGAGACGCGCGTTCGAACGTCTCGGTGCGGGCGCGGGAACGTCGGGCCATCCGCGCCAACGATTGGGTGAAGGTCAGCACCCGCGGCCCGTTCGCACTAGGCTACCTCACAGGCCCAGGACAGACCAGCGCGACGAAGCCCGCATCCGTCGCTCCGTTCGTGGTCAGGATTCGGTGTTTAGCGTCATGCTCAGGCAGGTGCCCTGGAGGCCGACGGACGCCGACCAGCCGTCGGGGCCTTGCACGCTCACGGCGGGCGCTTCTTCGACGGCGGTCTGAGTGGTCAGGCCGGCGGACGCTGTTGCGCCGGCGAGCGCGCTTCCGGTGAGCTTGCCGACGACGGATTCCACGGACGGGGTCACGCCAACGCAAAGTGACAGCGAGGTTGGAACGTGATCGAGCTCGTAGGTGAGTTGTTCGAAGCCGTGCGGGCCGCAGTAGAAGACTGCGTTGTCGCTGCCGACGGTGAGCCAGATGGCGCCGTGCGCCTCGAGTGCGGCGTTGACGGCTGGACCGATGAGCGCGGCCTCCGGGACTGCGGGGTCGAAGCTGGGGATTTCGATGGCTCCGGCGTTCTTGAGGGTGATCTGGAGGCCGGTGACGGCCATGTCTGTGGCTGTCGCGCACATGTTCGCGTCGCATTCCCCGCCGTTGCTGATGCAGTGGTGCTGGGCTAGGTTCGATCCGGTGCCGCACCCTGCGAATACGTCGCCGGCGTTGCATGGCGCGGGCGGTGGATTCCACGCTTCTGATGGGGCCGGCGTGATCGAAGTCGGGGTGGGTGGCGAGGTCACGGGCGGCGTTGCCGGGGGCGGTGTCGTTGGCGGTGTGATGGTCGCCGCGCGCAGGTGGTAGTGCCCGCCGACGCAGGGGCCGCCTTTGGGGGCTGTGACCGTGCCCGTGATCCCGGCGCTGCGGATGGCGCCGGTGATCGTCAGTTCCGAATGGAGTAGCTTGGTGTGCGGCCCGAGGGGCTCGGGCACGAAGGTGTCGCCGATCTTGAAGCTGAAGCGGCCTTTGGTGAGGCGGCCGGAGGCGACGGAAGTCGTGAAGGCCCCGGACTTCCTACACTCGAGTTGTACGTTGTCGACGGTCACGCGCGTGCCTGAGACGTTGAGGACGATCTCGGGTCGTGTGGCTGAGGCGCCGCTGTAGACGGTTGCGCTCGCGGCCGGCGCCGAGCTCGCGGCGGCGACGATCGCGGATGAGATCAGCCCGAGAAAACCTCTGCGCATACGAAAGGGTCGGCGCGGAACGCAGAAAGATGAGCAAGACAGCGTCATCTCAACGGTGTTTCTGTTGCCACTTGGTGCGCGCCTGCCAGGCTATAGTCGCGGAATGACTGGCCTGCGAACCGGGTTGGTGGCCGCACTCGCAACCGTCGCGTGGGGGGTGCTCGCCTCGGCTGCTCTTTCGACTGCCGCGGAACCGGGGGGCGAGTTCCGGTATCCCTCGCCGAGCCAGTTGCCGGCGCCGTCCGCTTACAACACGACGCCCGCCTGTCCACCGACGTCCCAAAACTTCTATCAATGCGCAGTCGCCACATCCGCGCTGCCACCGCCAGACGCCAACAATCCCGAGAGATACATCAACAGCGCCTACTGGCCCGCCGAGAAGCGCCCCGACATTGAGATGTACGCGGTGATGCAGTACGGCTACGAATACCAGGACTGCGCAGCGCTGTTGCCGCACTACTGCTTTCTGCTCGATGCGAAGGCTGTCGGCTACCCCGTGAGCCACACTCCACAGGCTGGCGATCTCTGGCTTGCGCCGTGCGAGGACTTGGTCTGGATGGGACAGGGGGCCGCGTCGGGTTGCGGCGGCAGCGAAGGCTGGTACCTCGGGTACGTCGAGGAAGTCCTGCCGGACGGATCGTTCATCCAGAGCTGGGGAGGCAGCGACACGCCAGAAGACACGGGGCTGGCCCTGTCGTGGATGGCGGCATCGATGGACACCAACACCGAATTCATCGGGTTCATGCCGCCAGGGCAGTTCCCGCACCTCGCGGGCTCCACGTGCCGATATGACATCTGCCCCCAAGGGACTGAATCACCGAGGCTCTCGTCCGCTGTGCCGCGCCAAGGAGAGCCGGTGTCGGTCACTGACGGGACGTGGACCGGGATGCCCCCCATCACCTACGCCTATCAGTGGCAGGTATGCAACCGTGACGGCAACGACTGCAGCGACATTCCTGCGGCCATCAGCAACTCCTATACGCCCACCGCCTCGGACGTGGGCCGCACCTTGGCCGTCGTGGTCACAGCCACGAATGCGGTCGACTCGGTGGCTGGCGACCCGGTAGGTAGCGCTCGCGTCCTGCCGCCTGCGCCGACCCTCAAGCCGCTCACGCGCGCTCAAAAGCTCGCCAAAGCGTTGCACGCTTGCCACAAGTACAAGGCGAAGGGCAAGCGGAAGGCGTGCGAAGCCAAGGCGCAGGCAAAATACGGGCCAAGGGGAAAGCGAAGGGGCGAGAGGAAATAGACACCGCCGGGCAACTCAGGTGACATCGATGGTCCTGACGGCGTAGTCGCCGTCGGGCAGCGCGAGGCGGACGTGCACGATCCCCTCGGCCATACCGACGCCGGCGCACTCGTGATGAGCACCTACGGACACCCCTCTGATGAGGCAGCGCGCGCCCGCGTCCTTGCGGCGTACCAACGCAACCCCGCCTGGCACTTGAAAGCCGTCGGCGATTAGCAGGCAGCTAACCCTTCGCCGCTAGCCACTACCTTCTGAGGTTGCGGGCTTGTCTTCGGGCTTTTCTTCATAATGGACTTTCTTCCCCGGTTCCACCGACACTTCAAAATATCTGGTTTCAGAACCAGGTTCGGAAAGGGTGCATACTAGGTGGGAATATTCTTCGTATGTACCTTCCGGGCAGCTAGCCTTTTCGGACGCGCGGGGTTCCTCCTCTTCGCTGAACCATTTGGTGACTTCTTTGCCGCTGTATTTTTCGCTCGGCTCGCTCGCCCGTTCTTCCTTTTCTTTCCGTTCCCCCTTGGCTTGCGGCGTGTTTTCTTCTTCGTGTCTCCGATTTGCTACTTCTTCGGAAGTGTGTTTGCCTTGTTCTTGTTCGCACGCGAGTCCGCCCGGATGTGCCTGGCAAGCACTCTGCCCGCAGCCTGCCATCACCCCGAGCAGGCCGAGCACCATTGGGAGTGCGGTAAGCCGCCTCATGGATGTGGTATCGACTCGTCGGTGGAGAGAGCTTGAGGCCCGAACCGAGATGGCAGGAGATGCATTAGGGCTGCGTGGTTGGCTTCGGCTGCCTGGGACCTCGTTGGGTCGTGCTGCCCGTACCAAGGCATTGGGGACATTCGCGCCACCAGTCGCCGGTGGCTGGGGTCAGCGGAGGGGTCGTGGGGGCAGGGTTCCATATCCACCCGCGACCCCCGCAGGTCGGGCAGTCGCGGTCAGCCGCCGTCATTGACGGGGCTGCGCTCAAAGTCTTCCTCGAACTGGTCAGCCTCAACGTAGCTCACGGCCCCATCGTCGTGCCAGACGAGCCAGCCATCAACTCGCGCTGCATCGAGGTCGCGCTTCGTCGCGGTCTCGCGGAACTTGGTCCGCAGTAGCGCATCAATCAGCACCCTAGCCACGGCGTAACCCTAGCGCACCAGGGGTGCGTCGGAGGCGACGGTTCTATGCTCCGTCCCCGGCTCTGAACGGTCTGGCGACCGGCCCCGTACGCGCGAACGGGGCGTTCGAGCTCATGGTTCTTTCCATCCCGTTTCGTGATAGGTGCCCTTGCGACCCCGGAACGCCGCGTGGTCTTCGAGGATGTAGTTCAACTCGTACCATAGCCGCCCGGTGCAACCGCTTTTACGGCATGACACGCGAAGTTCTACGGGCTGCCACTCTGACGAGCCGTCCCCCTGGGGGAAGTCCATTTCCAATTGGTACTTCTTATTTCGCCATTCCGGACCGTTCGGGCCTTCGACTTCCTGCCCTTCCGTTACTTGACCCCACCTGACCTTCGGGGACGGACCGCCGTTGTATTCAGCGAACAGCTTGGCAGTCATGCGCTTGCTCGCGACGCTGCGGTTGCTCGCTTCCGCGATGCCCGGTGCGCAAAGCAGAAGGATTGCTGCAAGGAGTGCGGTGTGCGTCTTCATGAAGTCCCCACTTTACGCGGCCTGTTGGCCCTTTGTCGGGCCGCTGCGCGCGCGCCTGGCAGCGTTCCCGCGTGAGTGCGCTCTTCGATGCTGGCGGAGCTCAGCCGAGCGCCTCCGTGCCGGATACGCTGCCCGCAAATGAGGGCACGAGACGACGCGATGGAGCAATGGGACGCGTACATCGGCGCTTGGCTCGCGCGACCTTCGCCGCCCCCGCTCCCGGCTCCCTTCGGCGAGTGGTTCGCCAGCTACGGCGGTTCCGTGACGAAGGAGGCGATGCCGGAGCCCTACATTGGCCGATGGGAGGCACCAAGAATGGTCACGCTCGGCCTCAACCCTGGGCAGGCCGACACCAGCTTCCAAGGTCGCCACGGCATCTTCGCCGACGAGATAGGTGAGCTTGGGGCCTATAGCACCTGGGCGGCTAGCGACCCCTACCGGCGGTCGCCCTGGGAGGACATCCACGGCGTCAATCGGTATAGCCGGAGGCTGCTCGACTTCGCGCGCCGTTGGACCGGCGACGAGTCGGTGTCAGGAGCCGACCTGCTCACCGTGGAGATGTATCCGTGGCACTCCAAGAACGTGACGGCAACGATGCGCCCGCCCGCAGGGGTGCTCAAGGAGTTCGTCTGGAGGCCACTGGCCGAAGTCTCCCTCCCGTTCTTCTTCGCGTTTGGCGCAGACTGGGCGCGAATGTGCGAGCAGCTTGGACTAGAGCCAGAGAACCGATGGGGAGCCGGAGGCAAGGACTTCGGCAGTCTCGTCAAGTCGCGCACGGTCATCACGTACCGTCTCAGCGCAGCGCAGCGGGTCGTCGTGTCCTGGCAGCAGGGCTACGCCGGGCCGCCACGTGCGGAGGACGTGACGCGACTTCGAGCCGTCCTGGCCGACTGAAACCGAGTAGCAATCGGGTAGCACGCCTCCGTGGAAGCCCGATGAACACTGGTCCTTCGCAGCCATCTGAACCTGTCTCCCCGACTAAAAAGTCCAAATACGAAGAAATGCGAACAAGGCGGTCGCGAGCCTCAGAATCGCCCGATTGCAGGCAGTTTCTGGCCTAGCACCTGCGAAAAGTGCGAACCGTCGCTCGGTGATGTTGGGCTCAGATGCCCGCGAGTCGGTAGCAGCTCGGTAGCAGGAACGGCCCAACTCGGTAGCAGCCAGCGGCGGGATGCCGGAAGCGAAAGATGGCGTGCGCGCTCCGTGCGAAGCGGGGCCGGGGGAGTGTGTAGCGCACCCTGAATTCGCCGTTGCTGGCGTTCGTGGACGCGAGCTCGTACCACGGCAATAGCCGCCCCTGGGGTTTGTGCCGCCGACCCCCGCATCACGGCACAAACCCACCGGAATCCGCACGTATCCGCAGGTATCTCGGTGGACCGCACAGCCGGAGGCGACTGCTGACGGTGCCCCAAAACTGCCCGCAAACAGGCACTTTTTGCTACGCTCAGCCGAGCGGGTCAGGGCTGGTTGCCCCACCACTGAAAATCGTGGTGTCCCCAGTTCGAGTCTGGGTCTCGCCATCAAGAAGGCGCTGCAAATGGGCATGTTTTTGAGATAGTGATCGTTATCTCGGCCGCCCACGTTTTGGTCGTCGCGGCACAAACCTCGGCACAAACCCTTGACAATAGGCCCTGTTCCGGGCCCAATCGGCCGTCTCGAGAAGCCTTACGAGGGGCGTGTCTGGGCGGCAAATGGCTTATCTATGCAGTATCGACATGGAGAACCGAACTTATGGGCGAGCCTCGAATCAAAGACAACATCAGTTGGAATCGTGATGCCCTGAGAACGAGTTTTGAGCTGTTCGAGTGTCCCGACATGAGCGCACAAAGCTCTAAGAACGTCTTTCAAAATAGACGTGCGACCGGGGCGTTCCTGGACCAAGCTAGGCGACCCGGGCCGGCGCAGCCCGTGCTGGTAGCACGGGCAAGACGGGCCGTGGCGATCCAGCGCAGCGTCCAGGGACGTATCCGGGCGTGCCGGTCTTTTTGAAAGACGTTCTAAAGCGAAAGAGGACAGATGATCGTCTACTGCGGATGTCAAGCTCTGTGCGTGGCGGGGGGCAACGAGAACCAGACTGCGATGCCCCGGCTCATATCGAGTTGTACGAAGTTTTACAGGGTTTACGCGATCTCGATAAACGCTTATGGCCGGTCGGACGGGGCTCATCGAGGGGTTGTGCGGTCGCAGGATTGAAAGCGTCAGCGGGCTGGGCGAGAAAGCCTCACGGCGCCGATCAGGCGTCGATGGCTGAGTGCTGGCGGAGGTACTCGCGGAGGTAGGGCAGGGCGAAGTCGACGTACCCGTGGCGGGTGGGGTGGATCAGCTCGGCTGCGATCAGTCGTAGGCGGTACTGGCTGGCGTAATTCACGTCGGCGCCGAGGCGCTGCTGGATGTCGGCCATCCTGGATGGGCCGTCGTCTTGGGCCATAGCGAGCAGGAATGACTTGTCGATGTCTGAGGCAGCGCTGAGCGCCGGCTCGTGGATGAGCGCACCGAGCCGGCGCCGCGCTCGGGCGACCCCTTGGGTGGCGTCGGCGGCCGTGATCTCCGGTGCGCTCGGGTTCACCCGCCAAACCTGGGTGCCGACTAGCTGCAGCAGGAAGGGGTAGCCGCGGGCTCCGTCGACCATGATCTGCAGGGCCTCCTCGCCGATGCTGCGGCCGGCTGCCCGGATCGGTTCGCGCAGCGCGCGTTCAACGTCGGCGCGCGCCACTGAGCCCAGGGTGTGCCGTTCGGCTCGGCGCAGGAAGGTGAGAACGTCGTCGTTGACGACGTCGCTGACGCTGGCAGCTAGGCCAGCACCGGCGATCGCCAGCTCCCGATTCTCGCGGAAGGTGTGCTGCACGACGGTGGCTAGCTCGCGTAGCTCTTCGATTTGGTTGTGGTGGATCTCGTCAAGGGTGATCAGGACCCCGGTGCTCTGCTCGGTCAGCAGGTCGGTGAGCATCTCGAGCTGGTTACGCAGACCTGCTTGGACGACGTGCGCCTCGATCGTGCTCCAGGTGAGAGAGCCGAGATTAAGTGGAGCGCCCACGCCGCTCATGCGGCGCTGCACCGCCTTGGGGTCGAAGTCGCGAAGTAGCCGTGGGAGGTGCTGCTGGGTCATCCTGGAGACGAAGCCGGGGGTGGCGGTCTCGCTGACGATGAGCCAACCGCGCTGGCGTGCGCGGTCCTCGACGGCGTTGAGCATGACCGTCTTGCCAGCGCCGCGAGCGCCGGTGTAGAGCGTCGCGCGGCCCGCCGCTCCGGGGCCATCTTCAAGTGCCTCGGCGAAGTCATCGAGCAGGTCGTCGCGGCCGACCAGCAGCGGCGGGCTGACCCCGAAGCTCGCGTGGAATGGGTTGCTCATCCGACCACCATACCCGATCCTTTAGAGGTTTTTAGAGTTTTTAGATTCGATTAGAGGTGGCTCAGCGGCCGTGAGTGTGGCAATCTGCGGCTCGGGTGGGCTCGCCGGGGTTGCCTACATGACCCAGGCACCACAACCACGACCACCACACGAGGCCACGCTCGATTAGGAGCAGCGCGATCCGCTGGCGAGGCCGACTGCGCGCACTGAGAACACCACGTACCGCGTACCGTTCCCCCAGTGGTCACACTGCAACGCCGCTGCCGAGCACTCCATCGGGCAGCGATCGGACGAGGCCGTGGCGCGAATCCAGAAATTGGGTCGAGCCTGAGATGTAGACAGGAATCGCCCGGCCTGCTCGAACAGACCGTCACGGTGGGCTACCAAGCCGATCAACAGCAGCCCGGTAACGAGCACGAACGGCGGCCAGGCTACTTCGACAGCAGCGCTCAGCATCCGGCCAAGCCTGCCAGATCACCCACCAGCCGAAGCTACCGCATTGTCACTCGCCGCTGCCGGCTCGCGCACAGCTCCCCATGCGAAAAAACCCGGCGCCGGTCAGAGCGATGCCCGCACCGAGTGCGGGCCCAAGTAGCCGTCTGACGGTCCGTTGCCAGGTTTGAGACGACGCGAGCCAGGCCCTACGGCTACGGCCTGCCAACTCGGCAGCTAACGGGCGGCGCCACCCGCGCTCGGCTTCGCGTTTACGTTCGGTTAGGGCCCTGGCTCAGCAGCGTTCCAGCTGCGGGGATTTCCGCTACAGTCGGCTCTCGTGTGCCGCCATGCCCGGCGGCGAGTTCAAGCAAGGGCGGAGGTAGACGGCCGATGGCGCGTACTATCGATGAGCTTCCGGGGCCTCCGGGCCTCCCGCTGCTCGGCAACGCGCACCAGCTAGCGCGCGCATCCCGCCTACACACGGTCTGCGAACGATGGGCGGATCGGTATGGGCCGATCTTGCGTGTCGATATCGGCCGGCGGCGCATCGTCGGCATCTCAGACGCCGACGCGGTAAACATGATCTTGCGGGAGCGTCCCGAGGGTTTCCGCCGCTGGTCAGTGCAGCAGGTCGTCTTCGATGAGATGGGCCTCTCGGGAGTGTTCACCGCCGAGGGCGAGCAGTGGAAGCGCCAGCGCCGGCTGGTTATCACGGCGCTCAACACCAATCACCTGCACCGCTACTACGGGGTGATCCGCACGAGCGCCGAGCGTCTGCACCGCCGGCTGTCCGAGGCGGCCCAGGAGGGCCGGATGCTCGAGATCGGCGAGGAGTTCACCTCCTATAGCCTGGATATCACCTCCGCGCTCGCGTTCGGGCACGACCTGAACACGCTGGAGCGCCGTGAAGGGGAGCTGCAGGAGCACATCCAGCGGGCTTTCGGGATGCTCATACGGCGTATGTCCGCCCCGTTTCCGTACTGGCGGCGGATCAAGCTGCCCGCCGACCGGGCGCTCGATCGCTCGCTGGCAGAGCTGCACCGGGCGACGGAGCAGTTCATCGAGCAGGCCAGGCAGAGGATGCGAGAGCGACCTGAGCTGCGCGAGGCACCCGAGAACTTCTTGGAGAGCATGATCTCAGCCCAGGAAAACGACGGCACCTTCACCGACAGCGAAATCATCGGCAACACCCTGATCCTGCTGTTCGCCGGGGAGGACACCACCGCGCACACGCTCGGCTGGACGATCTGGCTGTTGGCGACCCACCCCGATGTGCAGGCGCAGCTCGCGGCTGAGGCGAGCGAGGCGCTGCGCGAGGACCCGTTCCCCAACGACTACGGAGTCATTGGGGAACTCGACTACACCGACGCGGTGCTGCGCGAGTCGCTGCGGGTGAAGGGCGTGACCCCGCTCATAACCGCCGAACCCTTGGCGGACACCACGATCTGCGACACCCACATACCCGCCGGCACTCAGCTACTGATGCTGCTGCGCTATCCCAACCTGGGCGACGGGTTTGACCCCGGCCGCCTGCTGCGCAGCGATGAGTCGAGCGCACCAAAGGTCTTGACCTTCGGCGCCGGCCCCCGCTTCTGCCCAGGACGCAACCTCGCGTTCTTGGAGGCAAAGAGCGCGCTCGCGATGATCGCCCGCAACTTCCACATCGAACTCGACAGCACCGCCGGCCCCGTGAGCGAGTACTACAACTTCGTGACCATCCCCAAGGGTCTGCGTGTGCGCCTCACCCAACGCAGCCGCCAAACGGCAGGCGCAGTCACCGGCGCGTAGCGAACGAAGCTGCGGGAAGGCCGTCGCCGCAGGCTTGCCCTTTCGTGGGAGTCCAGTTAGGCGCCTACGCCTACAGCTACCACCGCGGGGGTCGGTGATCATGGTTCGTGCGTGGGCGGCGGCGTCGCGTGTCGCGCTGCGACGGCGAGCTCGGTGCGGTTTGCGACGTCGAGCTTGCGGTAGACCGTGGAGAGGTGCATCTTTACCGTGCCTCGGGCGATGAAGAGTTGCTCGGCGATCTGTGGGTTGGTCTTGCCACTGGCAGCCAGGAGCGCTACGTCGCGCTCGGTGCCGGTCAGGCTCGGCCAGCCGTCCGCCGTGCTTCGACGGCGGCGTCCTCGTCCTCGTCGGGCGTAGGCGATCGCGTCGGCTAGCGCAGCCTGTTCGCCTTGTGCCCAAGCGGCATCCCAACAGTCCCCTGCCTGCGCGGCGAGGCGTGCGCGTGCGCTGTCGAGCCGTTCAGTGCTCGCAAGCGTAGGCGCACAGCTAAGCCGAGCGCGAGTCGACGCGCCGGCCGCCGCTAGGCGGGCACACCGCTCGGCTTCTCCCGCGTCTGCCGCGAGCAGCGCGAGCTCGTCAAGGGCGTCGGCCGCTTCGCGCTCCAGGCCAAGCTCCGCGCACCTCGCAAGCGCGGCATGTAGGAGATCGCGTCCTCTGTCCTTCTCGCCAGTTTGGATCGCAGCCCGGCCGTTGATGTAGTCCGCAAGCGCCTGATGGCGCATACTGCCCGACCGCTGCGCGATCGCTTCCAACTCGCTCGCGTGCCGCTGGGCCTCGTCGGGCTGATCGCGGGCGAGCGCGATCCGGGCGAGCGTCTCACGCGCGATGACGAGCGTGTGCAGATGCGGCATACGCAGCAGCCCCTGTGCGCGGTCGGCGGCGGAGTCCAGGGCGCCATGCATTAGCTCGGCGGTCGCGAGCGCCAGTTCGATCGCGGGGACCGACTGAAGCGCACCGGACTCCCTGGCGCGCTGTAGCGCTTGCTCGCCTGTGGCAATGGCCTCGTCGGTTTGCCCGAGGCGGGCGAGTGCATGAATGCGGAAACCGAGCACTTGAAAGTGGGTCATCGACGGCCAGTCGCCCTCCAGGGTGCTTGCCCGTTCGATGTGTACGAGCGCGCGCTCGGGCGATCCGACGCTGACGTGCGCCCATGCGGCCGTCTGCTCCGCCCACGCGCGAAGGGTCCGGTGCTCGCAGGCTGTCGGGATCGCGAGGAACGCCTCGTATGCTTCGCCGAGCGCTTGAAAGCGCTCGCACAGCATCGCCGCGACCGCGAGCGATACGAGCGCCCACGCCAGCCCAAGCGGATCGTCCCCATGCTGCTCCGCGAGCTGCACGGCGCGTTCGGCGTTGGCCAGGCCGCCGTGCAGGTCCACGCCGGTTTGGATCAGCACCATCGAGGAGCACAGCAGACAGGTCGCTTTGACGCCGGGGTCCTCGACGGCGCCCAGCAACACGAGACCTGTCTGCGTGCCCGTGAGCGCGCCTTCGTAGTCCTCGCTCAGCATCGCGACCAGCGCCGCCCCGCACGTCACGAGCGCAAGCGCGCGCGCATCCGTGTTCTCGTCAACTGTGTGAAGCACCGCCGAGCAGATCGAGCGCGCTTCGTGGTAATGCTCGGCAAGTATCCAGTGACGCATCAGCGACGCTGCCATCGCCAGCGCGCTTTCAGGATCGTGCTCCAGAGCGCGGTCGAGCGCGCGGCGTAGGTTCGGACCCTCCACGTCGATCGGCTCGTGCCCGTCCCGGAGAAGCCCGTCGTTGGCTTGCGCGGCCCATGTCTGAAACCAGGACAGGTGGCGGTCGGCCAGCTCGTCGCTTTCACCGGCCTTCGCCAGCTCCTCACCCGCGTACTCGGCCACCGTCGAGAGAAGCCGCCAGCGCTCCGGCGCTCCCGTGAGCACGAGCAGGCCCTTCCTCTCCAATGCTCGAAGGCGATCGTGAACGGCCGTGACGCTCTCGGCGGGCGCAGTGACCCTGTGGGCCGCTTCGGCTGTGAACCCACCCGAGAACACGGCGAGACGCCGGATCAGTGCTCGCTCGGTCTCATCGAGCAGGCGGTAGCTCCAATCCAGCGACGCGCGCAGTGAGCTATGGCGGGAGGGCTCGGCGGCACTCCCGGCGGTGGCGAGACGCCCTTGCCCGCCGAGCTCACGAGCGATCTCCTCGGCATCGAGCGTGTCCAGGCGAGCGGCGGCTAGCTCGAGTGCCAGTGGTAGACCGTCAAGCTGGCGACAGATGCTTACGACGGCCCGAGCCGTTCTCGGCGTGAGCGCGAACGCCGCGTCTCGGTGAACGGCTCGATCAACGAACATCCGCCCAGCGTCAGAACGGACGATTGCGCCGACGCCGTCATCGTCCGGCTCGGGGAGGCTCAGCGGGCCGAGGCATAGCACGCTCTCCCCGTCGATCTCCAGCGGCTCGCGGCTGGTCGCCAGCAGCCGGAGATCGGGCGCATCGCGGCACAGCTCGCTGGCGAGGAGGGCGACGTCGGGGAGGAGGTGCTCGCAGTTGTCCAGCACCAGCAGCAGCCGCCGCGAGGCTAGATGCTCGACTAGGACGTCGTTCGGCGTGCTCCCGAAACGCTCACGCACACCCACAGCGGCCATCAGCGAGTCAATGAGCCGATCGGCTCGCGGCACGTCCGCGAGCGCAGCGACCACGCAGCCGGTGCTCTGCGGCCGCGACGCGCCACACGCGGCCATCTCCAGCGCGAGCCGCGTCTTGCCGCATCCCCCCGGGCCTGTGATGGTCACAAGCGGGCTGGCTGCGAGCATCGACTTGAGCTCGGCGAGCTCAGACTCGCGCCCGATCAGCGTTCCCCGGTCGGTCCTCACCATGCCCTGAAGATCGTCTCAGAAAACCCCGCCGCGACCACCTTCGACGCGCGCCGGGAATGTCGAACTCTGAGAGTGCGGTGCGCGCACCGGCGAGCGATTAAAGTCTGGCCAGGTGGCAGATGTTTTCGGCTCCGCGGTTGGGTAGCGTCATCGCGGGAATGGTCGAACTTCAGGCTCTCGCGGCGTTGCTCGCTTTCGACCGGGCGCGCGAGCGAGTTCTGGGACGAGCGAGGCAAATGGGACGACGCCCCGGAGTCGCGGTGCTTGGCGGTATCGCGCTTGGCTGGGTCGTGGGCATGACCGGCCGGCGCGCATCGTGACCGCGACCCGCCGGATAGCTGACCTTCCCGGCCCCCGCGGTCTGCCGCTGTTCGGCAACCTGCACCAACTCTGGCGCATCGAGCGATCGCACCTCGTGGCCGAGGCCTGGGCTGAGCGCTACGGGCCGATCGTCAAGTTCCATGTGGGACGCCGGTTGAGCTTGTATGTCAGCGACGTGGAGGAGATCAACCGCGTGTTGCGCGAGCGCCCCGATGGTTACAGGCGCTGGCCGGAGATCGAGGCCGCGTTCGAGGGGATGGGCTTCCCCGGCGTGTTCGCCGTGGAGGGAGACGCCTGGCGCCGCCAGCGCCGCCTGGCGGTCACCGCCTTGAACACCAACCACCTGCATCGCCACTTCAAGGTCATCCACACCGCCGCTCAGCGGCTACACCGAAGGCTCACAGAGCTCGCACGCGACGGCCGGCCGATCGACCTCACGGACGTGCTCACCTCCTACGCGGTCGACATCACCTCCACGCTCGCGTTCGGGATCGAGCTCAACACGCTGGAGCACGGAAAGAACGAGCTGCAGCAGCACATCCAGCGGGTCTTCACGATGCTGAACTTCCGGCTGTTCTTCCCAATCCCGTACTGGCGCTGGGTTCGGCTTCCCGCCGACCGGCGCCTGGAGCGCTCGCTGAGCGAGATCAACCGCGCCGTCACCGGGTTCATCGAGCAGGCCCGCGAGCGCATGAGCGAGCGCCCCGGACTGTTCGAGGAGCCCGAGAACTTTCTGGAGGCGATGCTCGCCGCTCAACGGGAGGACGGCACCTTCACCGATAAGGAAATCATCGGCAACGTGTTCACCCTCCTGGTGGCCGGAGAGGACACCACCGCCCACACCCTCGCCTGGACGAGCTGGTTTCTAGCCCAGCACCCCGACCTTCAGGCCCGGTGGGCACAAGAGGCGCGCGAGGTGCTCGGCGATGAATCGTTGCCGAGCGATCACGAGACCGTCTCGCGTCTGCCCTACTGCGAGGCGGCGCTGCGCGAGGCGATGCGCCTGAAGTCCGTCGCAAACGGACTCGTCGTCCAGTCGCTTACCGACACCGTGGTCTGCGACACCCACATTCCCGCCGGCACCCGTCTGATACTCGGAACCCGTAAGACGTCCCGCGATGTCGGCGGCGGCGCGGACTTCGAACCCGAACGGTGGCTCCCCGACGAGCAGCGCAAGGCGCCCGACCAAAAGTCGTTCCTGGCGTTCGGGGCCGGCCCGCGCTTCTGCCCTGGCCGCAACCTCGCTTTCTTGGAGGCGAAGACCGCGCTGGCGATGATCGCCCGCAACTTCGAACTGCGGCTGGACGAGAGCGCACCGCCGGTCCAGGAGCACTTCAGCTTCACGATGATCCCCAAGGGCCTGCGCGTGCGAATCAGCCAGCGGGCCGCAAGCGCGTCCGCGCCAGGACCGATAGTCGCCGTCGCTCCCTCCGAGGCGTAGCCAATGAGCTTCCAGGCCACTCGCTCCATCGCTGATCTGAAGCCGCTCGGTAGCCGCGATGGCATCGGTTGACGCCGGCGACACACCGGCCACCGCGGACCCTGGGTATGCGCTCAGCTCCTCCAGCGAGGATGAGCACGCGCGACTCAGCCGCCAGTCCGTGGCGCATGAGCCGTTCACGCGCCGCCTATTCGAGCGCGCAGGAATCGCGGCCGGAATGCGGGTCCTGGACGTCGGTTGCGGACCGGGCGATGTCAGTTTCCTCGTGTCCGGCATGGTCGGTGGGGAGGGGTCGGTGGTAGGGGTCGAGCGTGACGAGCAGGCAGTCGCGACCGCGCGCCGACGTGCCGACGACGCCGGGCTTGGCAACGTCGAGTTCGTGTGCGGCGACTTCCGCGACGTGCAGCTCGACGGCGGCCCGTTCGACGCTTTGGTCGGCCGGTTCGTGCTGATGTACCAGGCCGACCCAGCGGACGCGGTGCGTAGAGCCGCATCCCATCTGCGCCCCGGAGGTGTAGCCGCGTTCTTGGAGGCCAACATGATCGGCTCGGCGGTGCCGGCGCGATGGTTGGGGCTGTGGCCGGCGACGCCTGCATCTGAACAGCTCAGCGGGTGGATCTACGAGGCGTTCGCGAGACTCGGCACCCAGCCGGACATGGGCGGCCGGTTGCCTCACACATTCGCTGAAGCCGGCCTTGAGCCCAGCCCGGACGTCGACGCCGGGGTCGCGGTCGCCGTCGGCGAGGACGCCATCGGCCATACGGTGGAATTCGCCGCCAGCCTGCTGCCGGCAATCATCGCCGCCGGGATCGCCACGGAGGAGGAGGTCGACATCGACCACCTTGCCGAGCGTCTGCGAACTGACACAGGACCCGTCGGCCCGGTCGGCTGCTGGCCGACCGCGTTCGGAGCGTTCGCCACCAAGCCACCAGACGGGGATGAGTGCATAGATGATCGGCAACCGTAGAAGGCGGGATCACTAAGGCACGTGAGGGGCTGATGTCGCTGCGCGTCATGTTCTCCACCCAACCCGCACATGGGCATCTCAATCCGCTGCTGCCGGTGGCGCACGCGTGCCGGGACGCCGGCCACAGGGTGCTGTTCGCGACGGCTCCGCGCTTCTGTGAGACGGTGCGCTCGCACGGGTTTCAGTGCCGGCCCGCGGGCCTCGACTATCTGTGGTCGGAGCCTCTGGTGAGCTTTCCCGAGATCGCGGACGCTCCGCGCGGCCCGGACCAGGTCCGTTGGCTGATCGAGCGGATCGGCGTTCCGCGCCTGCATCTCCCGATGGCTGAGGGTGTGCTTGAGATCGCGCAGGATTTCAAGCCCGACCTGGTCGTGGTCGACTTCGCCGACTGGGGTGGGCGCCTCGTCGCCGATGTGCTCGGCATCTCTTACGTGTATTGCTCTTGGGGGTATGAGGTCGACATGGACTTCTCCTACACCGGAGACCTCTACGATGAGCTACGGGCCGCGTTTGGACTCGGGCCCGATCCCGTCCACGACACTCACGGGGCTCGATGGCTGCGCCTCTCACCGCTGCCCGAGCGTTGGGTGCGCGAGCGGGCGCCCGCGAGTCCGACGACGCGTCGCTTTGCGATGGCGCTCTATGACGCCCCGGCGGGCACCGGCTTGCCCTCGTGGTTTGCCGAGCTCCCCGAGCGGCCGCTGATCTACGCGACGATCGGGACCGTGGTGTCGATCGCGCCGCTGATCGAGTGGTTGATCGACGGGCTCTCGTCGCTGGACGCCGAGGTGGTGATCACGACCGGCGCGGGGTTTGACCCCAGCTCGCTCGAGCCGCTGCCGGAGAACGTACACGTCGAGCGGTTCATCCCGCAGTCGCTGTTGCTGGAGCACTGTGATCTGGTCGTCTCGCACGCCGGTTTCGGGACGGTGCTCGGGGCGATGCGCCACGGGATCCCGATGGTCCTGATGTGCCTGGCTGCCGATCACTGGTACAACGCCGAGCGCTGTGCTGAGCTCGGTCTCGCGCGCGTTGTGGGCCGCGACGCACAGAGCGCACAGGGGCTTTGCGAGTTGGTCCAAGGTGCGCTTGCGGACGATCAGCTGCAAGCCGGCGCAGCGGCGATGAGGGCGGCGTTTGCCGATCTCCCGGACGTGAGCGAGGCCGTCCCGCTGCTGGAGGAGCTCGCTCGCGAGAAGACACCGATCACGCAGCTGGCGGCGGGGTAGGGGGCCGTTGCCGTGCGCATCCTGTTCTCTTCGATGTCCGCGCAGAGCCATATCGCGCCGATGCTGCCCCTCGCCCGCACAGCAGCTAACGCGGGCCACGAGGTCGTCTTCGCCACGGCCCCCGACGCCGTCGCTGCGGTGCAACGCGCCGGCCTGAAAGCGCTGCCCGCCGGGCTGCCCTTCGAGGAGACGCAGCGGCGCTATACCAAAGCGCATGGGAACGAGCTCGCCAGCCTGTCCCCGCAGGAGCGCCTCGCGCACATTCTGCGCCACTGCTTGATCGGGATTGCAGCCCCGGCGATGCTCGAGCACCTGCTGCCGTTCGCCAGGACGTGGCAGCCGGACCTAGTGATCCGCAATCTCGGCGAGCCGGCCGCCGAGGTCGTCGCGACCGCCGCAGGTGTGCCGCACGTGATTCATGGCTTCAGCTCGCCAAAGTCCAGCTACTTCGAGCCGGTGCTCAGAGCGGGACTCGCGGAGCTGTATGAGGGATGCAGGATCGCCCCGCCACGCGGCGACTCGCGTCTCGCCACCCCCTACCTGAACATCTGGCCCGAGGGTCTGCACCCGCAAACGGAGGACTGGCAGTACCCGAACATGTGGCCGTTGCGGCCCGAGAACGCGCTGCCGTCAACGGCGCCCGTCCCGCGTCCGACCGCGTTGAACGGCTTGCCCTACGAACGGACCGTGTACGTCACCGCCGGCACCACCCACAACTCCACCCCCGGGCTCTTGGAAACGATGCTCGAGGGGCTGCGCGAGGAGGCCGTGAACGTGGTCGTGACGATCGGCCCGGATGGGGACCTCGACCGCTTCGGTCGGCACCCGGACAACGTGCGCGTGGAGCGCTGGATCGACCAGAGAACGATCCTGCCTCACTGCGAGGCGGTCGTCTGCAACGCGGGGGCGGGCACCGTGCTGGGAGCGCTCGCCCACGGCAGGCCACTAGTGCTCGCGCCCGTTGCGACCGATCAATACGAAATGGCGGCGCAGATTGAGCACGCCGGTGCCGGTAGAGCGTGCTCAACCCAGCCGCTCTCACCGGCCGCGGTGCGTGAGAGCTTCCACGAGGTCAGCCGCGACCCGGCCTACACGGCAGCGTCCGCTCGACTGGGCGAGCAGATCCTCTCGATGCCCACACCAGAAGACCTCCTCCCACGGCTGGACGAGCTAGTCACGGGATGACACCCACCACCACACGCTTGGGCGATGGCTGCGGGCCACGCGTCGTCGTGAGCGCGGGGAGCCAAGCGCCGTGGGGTTTGTGTCGCGGACCCTAGCCTCGCGGCACAAACCCACCGGAATCCGCACGTATCCGGCGGTATCTCGACCTGTAGCCCGATGATCCAGTGGCGCTGGGCTCCTCACAAAATGCCCGCAAACGCGGGCTTTTTGCTACGCTCCGCGCGGCTGGTCGTTGGGCGGGCGCCACGCCTGAAAATCGAGGTGTCGGCGGTTCGAGTCCGCCTCTCGCCATGCCGCGCCGGGGTTTTGGACGACGACCCCCACCCGTTGTCCACAACCCGCCGGCAACCGCGGGCAACCGGCGGTATCTCGGCTCGCCAGCCGCGCAGGCTGGGTAATGGAGGGCCGGGGAAATACCTGCAAATAGGCCATTTATCGCCCGCGCGTTGGCGCCTCTCAGTCGCAAGAGCGCACGCCTGAAAATCGTGGTGTCCCCGGTTCGAGTCCGTGTCTCACCACCATAACGTTGCTAATCGAACCAGAATGTTGGTTCGATAGAACTCCGCTTGATTCCATCGAGAAGGCGCTGCAAATGGGCGTGTTTTTAGATAGCGGTCGTCGCTGCCGAGGAGACGGACGCCCACCCGTTGTACGTCGAGATGCTCATTGTCGCCTCGCGGCAGGACACGGTCCTGACGGAGCGCGCTTCGGGGTTGGCTGGCCTAACGCGCCGCACCGCGTCCTGCGTTCGGCGGTGGAGGCTGCTGAGCAGCTCGATCGGCCCGTCGCGGGCGTGATTGGTGACCAGGAGCTCCCTCGGTCCGTGCCGCTGCCGCCAACGCGAGAGGCCCGGACGAACAACGCACTCAGGAACTACACCTAGCGCCATCCCCGCGCTCGGGTGGTCATTCAAGCGTGGGCGAGCTCGAAGCTCAAGACGACACGTCTGCCGTAACGATCCACGTTGATGCCGGGGCCGTGACCCCGTCGGGTCCGAGCCACTCCGCCAAGCCTTCGCGCAGCGCATCCGCGACGGGCTCGTGGAGGTGCGCCGCTCGCTCGCCCGCGAGACGCAGGATCTCTCCAGCGGGTCCAATGCTCATGACGAGCTCCACGGCCTCCTCGAGGTCGGAGCCGATCGTGATCGGTATGTCACAGCGTCGCAGCGCGACACCCTGGAAGCCGGCGCTCAGCAGGATCCCGCTCGTCGTGTCGGCGTTGGCCATCGAGAATGGTCCGGGGCCGCAGGTTGGCTCGTCGTACTCCTCGGGCCTGGTGACGAACCGCTCGGTGATCGTCTGGGCGCGATAGAGCCAGTCGTTCTCGAGCTTTGTGCGCCAGACGACCATGACGAGCCTGCCATCCGGACGCAGCGCTTCGCGCACGTTGCGCAGCGCCGCGACCGGATTGGCGAAGAACATCGTCCCCATCCGCGAGAACGCAAGCTCGAAGCGCTCGCCGAAGGCCGTGTTCTCGATGTCGGCCACCTCGAAACGCACGTTGTCGATGCCGGCTTGCGCGGCCTCGTTTTTCGCGGTCTCGATGAACCGCGGCGCGGCATCGACGCCGAGAACCTCCCCCGTCGGTCCGACGAGGCCCGCTACCCGCTGGGTCGTGTCGCCGAAGCCGCAGCCGATGTCCAGCACGCGCTCGCCGGCACGTGGTGGTGCGAGGCGCAGGGCCTCCTCGCCATGGGCGCCCAGCCCCGTCGTCATGAGATGGCGAAAACGGACGAACGCGTCGAACAGCGGCCCGTCCCAAGCCCGGATCGCCTCCTCGTTGGCAGATGTGAGCTGCTCCACTTCTGACATGGTAAAGGGCCCGCGGGGAGGTTGCTCGGGCCCGCGGGGGGGTCGCCCACGTCCCCACCCGATCTCTTTTACAACGGCGCGGCTAGGGTCGTGCCTCGAGGATCAGGTTGAATGGCGTTTCGGTCGCCCGCCGCACGCGAGTGAATCCGCCCTCCTTGAGCACATCGGTCAGCCGCGCCTCGCCGGCCTGGGCGCCGAGCGCGAGGCCGACCTCCTGGTCGAGCGACGCCGGGGTGCATATGACGGTCGAGGCGCCGTAGAAGACGCGCCCGACCGGGTTGAGGTTCTCCTCGAGGCGATCGTTCGCGAACGGCTCGACGATCATCCACGTTCCGTCGGGCGCCAGCGTCTTGCGAATATGTTCGGAGGCGCCCACCGGGTCGCCCATGTCGTGCAGGCAGTCGAACACACACACCAGGTCATAGTCGTGGCCCGGATATTCCTTCGCCGCGGCCGTCGCGAACGTGATCCGATCATCGATGCCCGCTTCCTTCGCCGCCTGGCGCGCGCGCTCGATCGAGGGGGCATGGTAGTCGAAGCCGAAGAACTCGGAGTTCGGGAATGCCTCGGCCATGACGATCGTCGATGCTCCGTGCCCACAACCCACGTCGGCGACCTTCGCACCACGCTGCAGCTTCTCCTGGACTCCGTCCAGGGCCGGAATCCACTCAGCGACGAGGTGGGCACGGTAGCCGGGCCGGAAGAATCGCTCGGTGCCACGGAACAGGCGATGGTCGTGCTTGTGCCAGCCCATCCCCTCGCCGCTGCGAAATGCCTCGATGATCTGATCTTCGTCGGCATACAGCGATGCGATCAAGTCATAGACGCCCAGGATGTAGAACGGGCTGTCTTCATCCGCCAGCGCAAGCGCGTGCTCGTCCGGCAGCGTGTAGCGGTCGCTCCCGGGGTCGTAGGCGACATAGCCCCCCGCGGCCTGGTTTCCCAGCCACTCGCGAACGTATCGCTCTGCCGCACCCGAACGCTCCGCGACTTCCTGCGAGGTCAGCGGCCCCGCATGAGCCATCGCTTTGTAGAGGCCGAGCTTCTCGCCGATCAGCATCAGCGGACCGCTGATGATCGCGCTCATGTCCGTCACCGCCTGCCCCATGAAGGCCTCGAGCTTTGCCTCGTCAATCTCCGTCGCACTCATTAGAGCTCCTTTGTCGCATATGACGACCGCTCGTCTTGGGCCGTCGGTACGACAAGCAAACCACAAACAACCCGCTCCTTCCATGCCTTGCGCCCTCCCATCTGACGGCGCGAGCGACTACTGTGCGGGCGTCCGCCTCGCCATCGGCTCGCGCTGATCCGTCGCTCATCCAGGCTGGTGTGTACGTTTCGGGGATGAGCGACGGGACGCTGGCACGGAGCTATGGCAAGGTCTTCAACGAGGTTGCCGTCGAGTACGACCGCAATCGGCCGGCCTATCCCGATGCGCTCGTCGACCAAGCATGCGAGGTGGCAGGTATCGGGGAAGGCGACCGGGTGCTCGAGATTGGCTGCGGGACGGGTCAGCTGACGCGCAGTCTCCTCGCGCGAGGGCTGAGCGTGACTGCGCTCGAGCCGGGGGATCAACTGATACGTGTCGCCGAGGGGAACCTGGAAGACATGGGCGATGTGGAGTTCGTCCACGCGCGGCTCGAGGACCTGCGGCTGGCTCGCGAGAGCTACAAGGCTGCGTTCTCGGCGTCTGCGATCCACTGGGTCGATCCCGATCTAGGCTGGCTGAAGATCGCCGACGCGCTCGCTCCCAACGGGACGCTCGCCCTGATCCAGTACGTAGGCCTTCAGGAGCAGCGCAGCGTCGACGATCAGAGGGCTCTGCTCTCGGCCCTGCGCCGGCACGCGCCGGAGATCGCCGCTACCTGGCCCACCTACCGCGACCTCGATTGCACGATCGCGGGCGTGCGGGAGCGCCGTCGGAACGTCGCGGACGCCTGGGGCTGGCTGGGGAGCTGCGACGTGGGACGCGACTATGCAGCCGATCTCTTCGAGGATCTGCAGCTCGCAACCGTGCCGATCCTGGTCGAGCATACCGCCAGTGAGCTCAACGCCCTGCTCGGCACGATGTCATTCTGGGCACAGCTCTCACCCGACCAGCGCGAGGCCCTTATGAACGAGAACCAGGCTCTCCACGAGCGGCTGGGGCGGCCAATTCGGGCGAGCACGGTCGCCGTGCTTGTCACGGCGCGGCGCAGTGCTTCCCTGTCCGCCGACGGGCTGGTCGGTCCGGATCTTCCGGATGATCCTGAAATCGCGGTGTCCGCGGTTGGAGTCCAGATCGGGGAGTAGACCCAGCTCGCTGAGCAGTACGAATATCGGAAACACTCCTTGCCGACGTGGTGGCCTCGTTCTAGGTTGGGGCCTCAACCAAAGGGGTGTTTGGCATGCGTGGCAGAGGTATATCGTGGAGCGCGCTCGCGGCGGTGGCAGTGGTGGTGGCCTCGGTGGCGGCCTGTGTCGCGGGTCCGCCGGCGGCCGGTGCGTTGCCCGCCAACCGGTCCTACGAGCGCGTCTCACCGGTCGAAATGAACGGCGAAAGCCCCGCCACCGCGGTGCCCGCTCCGGATGGGGAAGCCGTCGACTACCAGTCGGGAGCATTCGGCGAAGCGCTCGCGGGCGGCTGGAACTTCTACCAGGCTCGGCGCACCTCCACCGGCTGGCAGACGAGGGCGCTGACGCCGAAGAACGTCGTGCAGTCGCGGCACCTGACGGAGGCCGCGGTGATGTTCTTCACGCCGGACCTCTCGCAGACGATCTTCACGACCGGACAGCCCTGGTCCGTGGAAGATCAGGGCGAACAGGCACTGGATCTCTACGAGGAGTCTCCGCAGGGGACGCTGACGTGGATCTCGCGGGGGACGCAGGGCGCGACGCAGACGGGGTCGGCGACGTTCGCGGGCGCCACCCCCGACGGCAGCCAGATCCTGTTCGACAGCCCGGACTCGCTGTTGCCGCAGGTGCCCCAGCAGGAAGTGGATTCCTACAGCGCCCCCCAGTTCCTGTATGACCGCGACGTCGCCACGGGCCAGACGACCGTGGTCGACGTGGGCAATAACGGTGAAGTGCTCCCCGAAGGCGCGGTCCTCGGGAACGGCACTGCCCTGGCGAAAGGGGGGCCGCCGATCTCCGACTCCCAGCCCGCGGACGAGTACGGCACGACCACGAACGCGATCTCGGCGGACGGCTCGAAGATCTTCTTCGAGAGCCCGATGCCCGCCGGCTTCTACGGCTACAGGATGCGGCCCGTCAGCGAACAGGCGATCCACCTCTACATGCGCAAGGACAACAGTGTCACGGTGGCGCTCGACAATCCGAGCTTCGTGGGCGGCGCGGGCGCGCGCTACATGGGGGCCTCCGAAAGCGGCGAAGACGTGTTCTTCCTGTCCGACGAGGGGCTGGCCGGCAGCAGCTTCACCGACCCTGAGCTCTATCTCTACAACACGGTGAGCGAAAAACTGACGCTCGTCTCGGGCGCCCCGGAAGGCGAACCCCCTGTAGACGGCGCGGTCGTCGGTGTGAGTGCCGTCGCCAACGACGGCTCCCACGTGTACTACGTGGCCGAAGGGGTGCTGGCGCCCAATGCCAACAGCGCCGGGCAGACCGCCACCACCGGGGAGCCCAACTTCTACGTCTACGACACCATCACGCACAGGAACACCTTCATCGGACGGCTGGCTCCCAAAGATCTCGAATATGGCGAAGGACTAGGGCGCATGGTGTCCTATCTCGACGTCGCCCGCCCGGCCGTGCCGACCCCTAACGGCGAAGTGCTGGTCTTCGGCTCCTTCGGGCACCTGATCGGCGAAAGCTCCAGCGGCACTTCTCAGATCTACCGCTACGACGCCGGCTCTGGCGAACTGCTGTGCATCTCCTGCGGTCCCACCGCCACGGGCGACGCGAAACTGGACGTCTCCGAGGAAGGTCCGGGAGGGTCGATCGGCGGGGGCTCCTACGATCCCCCGGACCAGTCCGCGCCGATGAGCGCCGATGGCGAACAGGTCTTCTTCGAAACCGAAAGCACCCTGCTCCCCGAAGACAGGAACGGCACCGCGCCGCCGTTCAAAGTGAGCCTCTTCGGGGAGGAAGTGTCGATTCCCGACGACATGGACATCTACGAGTGGGATCGCGGCGAGCTCGCCCTGATAACGGCCGGAGAGCCGGGTTTGAGCTCGCTGCAGAGCGTCACCCCCAGCGGGGACGACGTCTTCTTCGACACGAACGTCGACATGGAAGACGACTTGGCGTCGACGACCGGCGAAGTGGTCCTCTACGACGCCCGCGTGGGCGGCGGCTTTCCGACGCCCTCCGGCACGGAAGTGGCGCCCTGCGAAAGCGGTGCCAGCTGTCGTGGGTCGACGAGCGGGCTGCCAACGTTTGTCACGCCCGGCACCCTCGCGCCGAATCCGGTGACGAACGTCGTGCCGAGCCCCAGCACGATCCCGACGGCGAAAGCGAAGCCCAAGCCCAAGCTGAAGAGGAAGGCCACGTCCAAGCCGAAGAAGAAGACAAAAGCGAAAGCGAAGCCGAGGCGGCGAGCGAAGTCGAGCACTGTGCGCCACCCCGGCGATCGAGGGGGGCGGACGCGATGAGGCGATCGAGGAGGGCCGACGCGATGAGCGCCTTCGTTCTGCCCCTGGCGCTTGGTCGCGCCGCTGGCTCTGCTCGGTCTCGACGGCTCACCGGTCCTGTCCGGATGGGCTGGCCCATCGATCTCACCGGCCTGCGCAGCTTCGTGGGCGTTGTCCTTGCCGCGCTCGCGGTCACGCTATCGACGGCGGGCGGCGCTTACGCCGCCGAAACGGGCTCCTCTTTCGGGGTCGCCTCCTACTCGCTGCATGCCAGCTCGATGCAGGCAGGGGAACACGCCGACGTCACTACGGAGTTCAAGCTCAACACGAACGCGAGCGGCGAACCCGTGGGACAGCTCAAGGATGCTCAGGTGGAGCTGCCCGCCGGCTTCGTCGGCAACCCGCTCGCGGTGCCCAGATGTTCGCAGCTCGAATTTGAATCCCTCAGCTGCAAGGGATCGGCGCAGGTGGGGACGACGACGCTGTCCCTGTACTTGGGGGGGTCGCTCGAATTGGGTCCGTTGCCGCTCTACAACATCACCCCCTCGCCGGGGCACTTGGCGACGTTCGCGGTGTTCCTGCTGGTGGCGAAGATCGAGTTTCAGGTCGACCTCAGTAGCGACGGGTCCTACGCGCTGACCACGAGTCTGCACGACCTCACCACCGACCTCCCGTTGGTGGGTGCGCTCTCGGTGGTGGGCGCGGGGCTGACGCTGTGGGGGGTGCCGGCCTCCCCCGCACACGACCTCGAACGGGACCCCGGCGAGTTGACCGCGCCCAAGCCGATCTACGGTCCACCCAACGAACAGGGCGAACGCGAAATCATTGGCAGAGAACCCACCCCGGCCGGCGTGGCGGCCGAGCCGTTCCTGACCAATCCGACCGACTGCTCGGTCCCTTCACTGACGAGCACGGTCAGCGTGGACTCCTGGGAGAACCCGGGAGAACCGGTGACGCGCACGGCCACTCTCCCCGCGCCGAGTGGGTGCGAACAGCTGCAGATCTCACCGCGCATCTCGGTGGCGCCCGATACGACTCAGCGCGACACCCCGGCTGGCTATGACATCGACCTGAGCGATCCGCTGAACGAAGAACCCTATCGGCCCGGTACTCCGGCCCTGCAGGGGGTGACGCTCACGCTGCCGCCCGGCACCTCGCTCTCACCGGGGGTGGCCAATGGGCTTGAGGGCTGCGGCGAAGCGCAGTTCGCCGCCGAGGAATGTCCGAACGCCTCGAAGGTGGGCACGGTCACGGTGAACACCCCCTTCCTGGCGGACCACCTCACGGGCGCCGTCTACCTGGCCACCCCGACCCCGGCGGCCACCTTCCGCCTGCTGCTGAGCGTCGCGGCGGACAGCGTGAGGATCCATATGAGCGCCGTGGTGCAGCCCGATCCCAGCACCGGACAGCTGACGGTGAGCTTCGCCGCAACCCCGCCGCTGCCATTCAGCGAGCTGGACATGCACCTGTTCGGCGGGCCCGGGGCCGTGTTGAGCAATCCCGCGGACTGCGGCGTGGCGCCCTCGACCGCGCAGTTCTCCGCCTACGGCGGGCCCACCGCGAGCTCCTCGAGCTCATTCACGGTTGACGCCGACGGCGCGGGCGGCGCCTGCCCCGGGGCGCTGCCTTTCAGCCCCTCGGTGAGCGCTGGCACGGTCTCCTCGCTGGCCGGGGGCTCGAGCCCCTTCTCGCTGACGGTCTCGCGCGAAGACGGCCAGGGCGATCTCTCGACGATCGCGACGCGGCTGCCGGCGGGGCTGCTGGGTATGCTCGCGCAGGTGCCCCGCTGCGCAGAAGCGCTGGCCGCCGCAGGGGTCTGTCCGCAGGCCTCGCAGATCGGCACGACGACGATCGCGGCCGGCGCGGGCTCGCAGCCGCTTTCGCTGACGGGCTCGGTTTACCTGACGGGCCCCTACAAGGGCGCTCCGTTCGGCCTGGCGATCGTGACCCCCGTGCTCGCGGGACCTTTCGACCTGGGCACGATCGCGGTGCGGGCGCAGATCCAGGTCGACCCGCACACGCTCCAGCTGGGGATCGTCTCCGATCCGCTGCCGAGCATCGTGGACGGCATCCCGCTGCGCATCCGGGTGGTGAACCTGACGATGAATCGGCCCGGCTTCATGCTTGCGCCGACCGACTGCGCCACGCAGACGATCGCCTCGACGCTCGGCTCGAGCGAAGGCGCCACGGCGACGGTGTCCACGCCCTTCCAGGTGGTCGGGTGCTCGGGGCTGGGGTTCGCGCCGAAGCTCACCGTCACCAGCCAGGCGCTGGCCAGCCGGGGCGCTGAAGGCGCGAGTCTGGAAGTGAAGGTCGTCCCCGGGAGCGGGCAGGCGAACATCCGCTCGGTGGCCGTGCAGCTGCCCGTACAGCTGCGCCCGCGGCTGAGCACGATCCGCGATGCGTGCCTGGCGGGGACCTTCGCGGCGAACCCCGGCGCCTGTCCGGCGGCAGCGCAGATCGGCACCGTGACGATCGGCACGCCGATCTTGGCCGCGCCGCTGAGCGGCGCGGCCTACCTGGTGTATCGGGGCGGCACGGCCTTCCCGGAATTCGCGATGGTGCCCCAGGGCGAAGGGGTCTCGGCCGATCTGTTCGGCGAATTGAAAATCTCGCGCAGCGACGCCATCAGCGCCTCCGTCAGCGGTCTGCCCGACGTGCCGATCGACTCCTTCGTGCTGCGCCTGCCCCGCGGTCCCCACTCGATGCTCGGCGCCACAGGCGGGCTCTGCTCGAAGAAACTCGGCGTCCCCTACACGCTCACCGGCCAGAACGGCGCCCAGTTGAAACACACCGTGACAGTGAGCGTCGGCGGCTGCCCCAAGGCGCGCGCGGTGCGCAAGGCCAAGAAGGCATCCAGTAAGCGAGCCTGACGGGCAGGGCGCTCAGGCGAAGCGCTGGCTCCCTGGCCTGTCAGCGGAGAGCGGTGGCGGACGTGGGGACGGGCCTCAGCCCGGTTCGACGATCGAGCCGGCCGGCGCTCGTGTGACCGAGACGCCCTCGCAGTCGCGCACGCACCGCCTGTACACCGCGCGGAAGCCGAGCAGTTCGGGCACGGTGACGAAGCGATAGCCCCGGCCCCGCAGCGCGCGGATGATCGTGGGGTAGGCCGCGAGCGTCTGTGTTCGTGGGCCGCCGCCGTCGTGGGAGAGCACGATCGAGCCGGGCTGCACCTGCGCGAGCACCCGCTGCACGATCGCGCTCGTGCCGGGCTGCGTGTAGTCGCTGGGGTCGACCTCCCAGATGATCGTCGCCAGCCCGAGCTCGGCTGCCGTGCGTAGGATCGAGGTGTTGTAGTCGCCGTAGGGGGGCCGGAACACGCAAGGGCTGTAGCCGCTGAGGCCGCGGATCGCCGCGGCGGTGCGCTGCAGCTGGCTGCTCACGTCGCCGCTCGTCACGAGGTCGGGGTGTGTGTAGGTGTGGTCGCCGAGCGCGTCGCCGTCGCGTAGCTCTTCCAGCAGGGTCGTGCGGTAGCGCGCGGTGAGCTGCTCGCCGATCATGAAGAAGGTGGCGACCGCGCCGTTGGCGTGCAGCATCCGCACGAAACTCGGCGTCAGCGGGTAGGGGCCATCGTCGAAGCTGAGCGCCACCTCGCGGCGGCGGGGCCCGTGGGTGTAGGCCAGGGCGGGTCCGCTGCGCACACAGCCCACCGGCCGGTAGCGGACCTGGCGGGTTTCGGGTGTGTGCGCCGACGGCGTGAGGGCGCCGGCGTCGACAGACGGATGGTGCGATGTCGAGGCGGCGTCACTCCGCGCCGGCGCATGCGCGGCCAGCACCGTCGCAAGCGTCACGCCGAGAGCCGGGGCGACCGATAGCAGACGGCCCGCCGGGTGTCGGTGCAGGACCCCGGCGGCCCGTGCGGGCTCCCAGCCCGGGATTCGCGCGGCCCGTGCGAGGCGTCTCCGTAAGCTCCCGCCGGACCGCGCTGCGCCCGAGTGCATCTCAGGCCGGCTGCGCCGCCAGCGGACGTGCCACCCGTGCGCCGGCGCGCACGCGCGTGCCGTGGCGCGGGGAGAAGGTGACGTTGCGCCGTGCCACGTGCTCCGCGCGCGGGCTCGCCGCCGTCAGCAGGCAGCGGCTCAGCACCGTCTCGAGCACGATGCGCATCTCGAATTCGGCGAATGCGGCGCCCAGGCAGCGGCGGATGCCGCCCCCGAAGGGGATCCAGCCGTAGGTGGCGGGCGGCTCGTCGAGGAAGCGCTCCGGACGGAAGGCATACGGCTCCGGGTACAGGTCCGCGCGTGTGTGCGTGAGCCAGATCGCCGGCGTCACATCCGCGCCGGGCGGCAGCGTGAGCGTGTCGGTCTTCAGCTCGCTCACGAGCCGTCGCCCCGCCAGCGGGACGACGGGGCGCAGGCGCAGGGACTCGGAGATGACCGCCCGCAGGTAGGTGTCCTCGACGCCGGCGTCCACCTCGGCCGTCAGCCGCGCGAGCGCGGCGGGGTGGCGCAGCAGCAGATCGAATGTCCAGGCGAGCGCCGTGGCGGTCGTCTCGTGCCCGGCCAGCAGCAGCGTCACGAGCTGGTCGCGCAGCTCGCGGTCGCTCATCGTGCCGCCGTCCTCCATCGGCGCGACCATCAGCAGCGAGAGGATGTCCTCGCGCTGCTCGAGCTCCGGGTCAAGGCGCCGCTCGGCGATTTCCGCGAGCAGCGGCTCGTCGATTTCCGCGACCAGCTCGTCGAGCGTCGCGAGCGGGTCGCCGCGCCCGAAGCGGCTGGAGAGCATGAACCGCAGCTGCAGCCCCACCGAGGAGCTGTCGCCCAAGAGCAACGGCAGTCGCTCGCGCAGCCGCGCGGCGCGCGCGGGGTCGGTGACGCCGAACACCGCGCGCAGGATCACCTCGAGCGTGACGGCCTGCATGCGCGGGTGCAGCGCGAAGGCCTCGCCGCGCGGCCAGCTCTCGACCTCGGCCTCGGCCACCTCGCGCACGATCCCCTCATACGAGCGCATGCGCTCGCCGTGGAACGCCGGCAGCATCGCGCGGCGGCGCGCGAGGTGCTCGCGACCCTCGAGCAGCAGCACCGAGCTCGGCCCCATCACCGGCCGCAGCGCGAGCGTGCGACCGGGCGGCAGCCCGTGGCCGTGCTCGCCGTAGAGCACGCGCACGGCCTCCGGGTCGGACACCATCACGGTCGGCTGGCGCGAGCCGAGGAAGCGCACGCTGAACGCGTCGCCGAAGCGCCGCCGGCAGTGCTCCATGAAGCCGATCGGCCGCGTCAGCCACCACACCATCTGCACGACCGGCGGCTGGCCGGGCCCGGGGGGAAGCGCGCTGAGGTCGACGTCCACGCACGTAGCGTGACACACCTTGGCCCTCCAGCCAACTCGGATCCGTTTGGAGGGCGGCCTACCGGCCGCCATGGAGCCGCGCCGTGGCGGGCTCACGCGCGGAGGCCTCTGCGCGTTCGCTCGCCCCCCGCGTCCGCCTCGGCGCGTCAGCGCCAGCGCGGCGCGCCGACCCTGCCGCTTCGCGGCTCCCGCTGGCGGCCGGAGGCCGCCTCCTTAAAATTGTCGTGTCTGCCTGCGCGGGGGCAGCTCCGTGCCTGTGGCTTTGCCTGTGCGTCGTGGCTGTCAGTCGCGGGTTCTGAGCGCGCGCGGCAGCAGTTCTTCGTCGGGCAGCCGTGCGTTGCACGGGCGGAACGACCGCGCGTGGCGGCTCGGGCGGAACGAGCGCACGGGCGCGGCGCGCCCGTCGTTTCTGAACGCCACCCCGCTCACGCCGCGGCGGGCGGCCGCGCGCGTCAGGATCGCCTCGGCCACGGCCGCCGGGTCGACCGCGTACTGCGCGTCGCTCACGAGTGCTCGGAGTAGCTGGATCTGTCGCTGCATCGGGGTGCTCCGTTCTGATCGACCGCCCGCGCGGGGACCTTTGTCGGGGGGCGCCCGATTCGACAAGCGTTGTGTCGGCTACAGCTGATATGTCGTGTTGTTTGTCAATTGACAGGGTTGATTGTGTTCACTGGGCGGGCGTGTAGCCCCTCCTCGTCGGGTGCCTCGCCACCCGGCTCCGCCTCGCCAGGCGCGTAGGCGGGCCGCGCGTTCAGCCAGCGGCGGCGCGCCTCGCGGGCGCCGAGCGTGCCGATCTCCGCCAGCAGCGCGCCGCGGGCGGTGCCGCGCCTGGCAAGTAGGCGAGCGCTCGCGCCCGCCACGCGCGGCGGGGTCAGCACCTGAGAGGGCCGCGCGCGGTGGTTGAGCACGTCGAAGAACATCTCCGCCCGGCCCTGCTGCTTCAGGCGCCGCATCATCTCGACCAGCACGGCCGGGACGGTGCCCGCCTCTTCGAGGTCGTACGCCAGCCAGTAGTGCTCGGCGAACTCGCGCTCCCGCTCGCGCCCCCAGCGCCTGGTCGCGGCGTCGATGGCCTCCTCGGAGCCCTCTATTGCGTCGGCGATGGCCGGCGCGAGGCTCTCCGCCTGGAGGAACGCATCGCCGATTCCGCGGCCGGGGGAGGGACTCTTGAAGTGGCCGGCGTCGCCCGTGAGCACCCAGCCGGGGCCCGAGGCCTCGCGGAAGAAGCCCTCCCAGCGGTACGCCCCGATGGTCTTACCCGCCGGTCTCGCCGGGGCGAGCGCGGCGGCCACGGGCTCGCACTGGCGCGCGTGCTCCATGAACGCCGCGTCGCGGTCTGAGCGGAAGTGCTCCCGCTCGCCCATTTCAGGCCACAGCAGGACCTGGTAGAGGCCGCTGTCGGAGGGGATCCCGAGGATGAACTTGTCCTCCCAGCGGTGGGAGAGAAAGGTCATCTCGGGGGCCGCGTTCTCGAAGAACCGCCAGAACAGCAGTCGCTGGTTTGGTGTGGTGTTGTAGCGCCGTGCCCCCGCCAGGCGTGCCACGGTGGAGTGGCGGCCGTCGGCGCCCACCACCAGCCGTGCACGCAGCTCGGTATTCCTGTCGTGCTGGCGAACGCGCAGGCCCGTGACGCGACCGTGCTCCTGCAGCAGCTCCGTTACCTGTGCGCCCATCCGCACCTGTGCGCCCGCCTGCGCGGCGGCGTCGGCGAGGATTGGGTCGAGCAGCCAGCGCCGCACCGAAGCGATGCCGCCCACGTCGCCCGGCTTCAGGGGGAGCTCTATATCCAGGTGCACGTCCTCGATGCGCGTATCGGTACGCGTCACGTAGGGCGCGCCGGTGGCGCGCAGCCGCTCGCCCACGCCGAGGCGCTCCAGGAACGCCAGCGCATCGGCCTCGAACAGATGGCTTGAGAGCGTGTCCTGCGGGAAGCTGGCGCGCTCGAGCACCGTCACGCGCACGCCGCGGCGCGCCAAGAGCGCGGCCAGCGGGGAACCGGCGCAGCGCGCGCCGACGATCGCCACGTCGGTGTATTCCACGTCGGTGTGCTCAGTCATCGCGTCTCCTTTCGCCCGCTGCATACCTAACGTCTGTTAGGTATGTTTTGGGAAGAGTCCATGTGTCGTTGAGTGTGCCGATAGCGCGCCCTGGAGAGATACCTAGTGGGCGTTAGGTAAAGGTTCTGGGAAGCTACCTAGTGGGAGTTAGGTTGTCAAGCAGGCAGGCCAAGCAGGCTCCGCGCAGGCGGCTCACCGCAGCGGCACGCCGCGAGCTGATCGAAGCGGCCGCGAGCGAGCTGTTCGCGCAGCGCGGCTACGCCGCGACGTCGATCGACGAGATCGCCCGGCGCTCGGGGGTCACGGCGCCGGTGGTCTATGACCACTTCGCCTCCAAGCTCGAGCTGCACCGTCGCCTGCTCGAACGCCACTACGCCGAGCTGCGCCAGCTCTGGCGCGAGCAGCTGGCCGGCGAGGCGCCGCCCGCGCAGCGCATCGCGCGCGCGATCGACGCCTGGTTCGCCTACGTCGAAGCGCACCCCTACGCCTGGCGGATGCTCTTCGCCGAGACCACCGGTGCCCCCGAGGTCAGGGCGGTCCACGCCGAGGTGATCGCGCAGAGCCGTGCCGCCCTCATGCCGCTGCTGCTCGCCCAGCCGGGGGTCCGGGAGATGGCGCGTGCCGGTGACGCCATGGACATGGCTGGCGCCCGCGACGCGCCGGACATGGCCTGGGAGGTGTTGCGCGCTGTTCTGCAGGGACTTGCGCTGTGGTGGTACGAGCACCAGCACGTCCCCCGCGCACAGGTCGTGGCGACCGCCATGAACGCACTCTGGATCGGGTTCGAGCGTGTTCAGCAGGGGGAGAGCTGGTCCCCCACGCCGGTCGTCCCTTGAACTCACTTCGCGCCGGGCGCTTCGCTGCGCGCCGGTGGCTTCGCTGTGCGGCGGTGGCTTCGCTGCGCCGATGGCTCGCTGTGCGCCGGTAGCTTTTGCTCCGGTGGTCGCCGTTGGGCGCCTACAGCACGCCGGGAATGATTGCGTGCACGCGCGTGCGGTACTCGGCATAGGCCTCGGGGAAGTGCCTGCTCATCACCTGCTCCTCCTGCCGGGCCTTCCACCACAGGCCACCGCACAGCGCGAGCAACAGCACGAAGCCGAGGGCCTGCCCGTAGGCGATCGCCGTGCCGAGCCCCATCGCGATCAGGCCCGTGTAGATCGGGTGGCGCGCCAGCGCGTACGGGCCGGACTGGATCAGCTCGTGGTCTTCCTTGAAGGTCACCTCGGCGCTCCAGTTGCGCCCCAGTACCACCCGCGCCCACACCGTGAAGGCGCCCCCCGCGAGGACAACCAGGCTGGCCGCGATCCCCAGTGCCAGCGGGGTCTGCCAGAGCTGTGAGTGTGTCGCTACGTGCAGGGCTCGCTCGGCGACGACGAACGCCAAGACGATGACGATCGCGATGATGCGATAGCCGATGAGCCCCTGTCGCTCCACCGTGCGCTTGTTGCTGAAGGACATTGCGATCCAATAGATCAGCCACGCGATCCAGCAGCCCTGGATGAACAGCCAGGTCGGTTCGTTCATGGGCGCGTCTCGGCTGTTGGGCGGGATGGGGTCGTTGGGCGGGATGGGGTCGTTGGATGGGCCTCAGCTGTTGGCCGAGCCTCGGTCGTGAGGGCACGCATGCGAGATTGATTATCGCCACCCCAGGGTGCAGATAGCCGCTCGCGATGCCCTACGCGGCGGCAATCGTGTCGCCCAGGTAGCGGACCACGTCGGCGGCTTCGGCGTCGAGCGCTGTTTTGTCCCCGCGCGAGAGACTACTGAGTGGTTCCAGCACGACCTTTCCCTGGGGCATGCTCCAGGTCGCGGCGGCGCGGCCGCGGAAGAGTGCGATGGGGCGGAAGATGCCGTTGGTGGTGACGATCGAGCGGTGCGGGCCGAGGAGCGCCTCGCGCGATCGCCAGCCGAGCAGCAGGGGGTCGAACGCGCCGAGCAGCCGCGGTGGCGGCATCGGCGCCGCCGGTGGGCGCCCGGCGAGCTGGAGCTGCCCGTCGGCGCGGGGTTCCAGGAGCGGCGCGATCGCGTTCAGTCCGGCGCGGACGTCGCGCAGGGGCAGTCCGGCCCACTTGGCGAGGTCGCGCTGGCTCCCCGGCGAGTAGCTGCGCGGTGAGACGCTCGGCGATCATCGTGCAGAGGGAGCGCTGCGGGCCCTGTGAAACGCCCTCACGGTGGGTCAGTTTAGCCCGGGGCCGGGGAGTGTCGGTGGACAGGACTATGGTGGGGCAGGTGAGCGATAGATATGTCCCAGCAGCGGGTCGCGCGGCGCTCACGCCTCTCTACGACGCGATCAACGCGATTGCGATGCGGCAGGGACGATGGCGTCCACGACTCGTCGAGCGAGCACTCGGCTCTGGCGCTCCGACGCGGATCCTGGATCTGGGCTGTGGTACTGGCGAGATGGCGCTGGCAATAGCTCGGGCTTCTCGGGCGGCAAGGGTGATCGGCGTCGACGGCGATGCCGAGGTACTGAGGCGTGCAGCTGCGAAGGCGCGGGCGGAGGGTGTCGAGCTGGAGCTCCACGAGGCGCTGGCCGACCATATCCCGCTCGCGGACGCGAGCGTCGATTGTGTGGTGAGCACGCTGATGTTTCACCATCTCGGACCCGCCGCGAAGCGTGCGGCGCTCGCCGAGGCGCGGCGTGTCCTCGCCCCCGGCGGAAAGCTCTTGGTATGCGACATAGGCCGCGCCAGCGATCCGATAATGCGCGGCGCGTTCTTCGCCGTGCAGCTACTCGATGGGTTTGCAAACACGCGCGAGCACGCGCGAGGCATGCTTCCCGACATTGTGTCGCACGCCGGATTCTCGGCCGTCACCGTGTTTGGCCGATACCGAACCGGCGCAGGCACCCTCGACCTGATCGAAGCGCTGCGCTAAGACCCTCCGCGTCGCCCCCTCGCTGGCGTCGACCTCGGCGTCCCCAAAATGCCGTGTGTACGGCGGGAGTGTGAGCGGATAGGCTCGCTGCCTGACGAGTGTCAGGCGGGTCGACTATGAGCAGTGGTACTGCCAAGACAGACGCGCCCCGGAGCAACCCTATAGCCCGCGGGCGAAGTGGTGCGAGTAGATCGACAGGCCGTGGTTGTGGTAGAGCCGGTGTGCGTCAAAGCGCTCCGGGCCGACTCCCGAATCCAGGTGCAGCTGGCCGCATCCGAGCCGTCGGCCCTCCTCGATCAGCCACTCCAGCAGCGCCCCTGCGAGACCCTGACGCCGTGCCTCGGGCGTGGTCGAGACGTCATCGACGTACAGGTAGTGGCCCCAGGCGAGGTTGTCGCCAGCGCGGAATCCGGCGACCGCGCCGGCCGGCCCACGGTCTGGTGAGAAGGCGCCGACGAGCCTGTAGCCGGCTGGTCTCAGCACGCCGTCGACGTGCTCGACGAACTCCTGCTCGTTTTCGTAGGTCGTTCGCAACGCGCGCATCGCCTGGTGGGCGAGACGGGTCTCGCCGGTGAGGAGCTCCCGGGTTTGTGCCGCGTCTGTCTGCATCTCCTCGAACCCTATCCGGGGGCTGTTCTGCGCGGGGTCCGCCGCTCCTGGTATTTGTCCTGACCGTGTCCGATTGGATGATCCGAAGTGCGATCGAGCAGGATGTCGAACCGGTGCTCAGGCTATGGGTGACGGCCGGTAGCCTGCCGAGCGTCACCGATACACGCGAGGGGCTGCTGCGCCTGCTTGCGACCGACGGGCAGGCGCTGCTCATAGTGGAGGAAGCTGGTGCTGCGATCGGATCGATGATCGCCGCCTGGGATGGGTGGCGAGGCAGCTTCTACCGACTCGCGGTCCATCCTGACAACCGACGTCAGGGGATCGCCACGGCGCTGTTGCGAGATGGCGAGCGTCGCCTGCGAGCGCGGGGTGCGGTCAGGCTAACGGCGATCGTTGCCGACGACGATTCGACCGCGATGGGCTTCTGGCGAGCCGCCGGCTATACAAGACAGGGCGATCGCGCGCGGTTTATATGCATCGTGGAGGACTGATCTTTGAGGTCCGCAGGCGTGCTTGTTGGCGCTGGATGCGGGATTGGCTGCTAGAGGTATCTCGCGTGGCCGCTCAGCGGTGAGGGTAGCGTCAGGCCGGGCTCGAAGTCGCCGTGCTGCGCTTCCTGCAGGCGAGCGTCGCAGCTCACTGCCTGGTTGCTCAAACGGCTCAGACGCGCGTCGCGACGAGGATGATGCCGGCGACTATGAACACCACTGAGCTCCCGACGATCCAGACCATGTTTGCGTTCTGGCCGGTCACGTAGACGCCGCGCGTCTTGAGCGGGCCCGGCGCCGTTTCTCGCCTGGCGGCTTCGATCGCCGCCGATCTCCGCGCATAGAAGCCGCGGAACGCCAAATGGAGCACACCAATGATGATCAGGACGAGGCCCAGCCCCCAGCCGTGTGAGTAAGTTGTCGCAAGCTCCGTCATGGTGGAGAAGTACCCGCGCGAGCTGCGATGAAACGTTCATTGCCCAGTCCGCTCAGAATCGCGGCGGCGATAGGTCCCAGCGGCTATGAACGACCCATAGCGTTGAACTGAGACGATTAGGTCGCGCTTGGAGATACGACGGATCATCCGCGAGCAAAACGAGGTTCCTGATGACGATCGCGAGCTTGCTTGGGAACTCCGCACGGCTGCCCTCACAGCGGCTGGTATAGGTCCAGACGGTCCGGTATCCGGCTCGTCGCCCGACGAGAAGGAGCAAAGCGCCTCCCAGTTCGCGCAGAGGGGGCACGTCGCGCGTGAGGGCGGCGGCACGCAGTGTCAAACTGCGCTAGATGGCCCCTCGCGGACTCGCCGATCGGCGCCCTCCCCGGAGACCGAGAAGGGCCAGGCACCACTGCCCAGAAAGGCGCCGATGAATCCGTGCGCTGATGAGTCCTTTCCTACGCTTTGACCAGCTCGCGTTCGGCGGCGTCGATCACACCTGAGCGGTTCTTGTGGGAGCGCTCGTAGGAGCGCACACGCTTGATGCGGTCCTCATCGCCCTCGTCCAGCACCGTGCGGACCTCGTCTACGCTCAGCTCGTCATATCCCGGCCACGGCTCGTCTCCACGCAGACTGGTGATCCGGCTAAGGATCGTCGTGCGGTTTTCATTCTTGCGCTCGTAGGAGTCGATCTTCGCGAGGTCGATCTGCGAGAGATGTGCGAGCTTTTCGACGATCTCCGCGGCGGTGAGCTTCCCGTACCCGGTGAGCGCCAGGTCTCCTTCAGCGGCCAGCGCGCCCTTGACCTGGCCCTCGGCCTGCGCGACCCCGGGTACCTTGCGTGCCTTGCGGGCAGTACGTCTTGCACTCGATGCCGTGTCACGAGCAGTCTCCTTCACACTCTCCGACGCCGAACGGGCCGCGTCGGCGGCGCCCGTCTTGCTGATGTCGTATGAAGGGTTCCCGCGGATCTCCGAGCGGACCACGGCCTCGGTCAGCTTCGGAATCTCCCTCAAGATCCGGTCGAGCATCTTCTGCTCGTCAGCCCGGATGTCGGCGGCGAGGGCCTGCGTGGCCTTGTCGCCGACGGAGCTCGCCAGACGCTCGATGGCGGTGTAGGTGGCGATCTCCAGGGCCTCCGTCGCACACGCGTCCTTGGCGTTCTTGAGGACCTTCTCCTCTCCTCCCGTGCCACGCACGAGATCCAGAGGCGCCTTACCCAGGGCAAGTGCCTGCCCAACGACGCTCTGCACGAGCCCAACGCCGGCTTGTATCGGGCTGCTGCCCCGCCCGAGCTCCTCCACACGGCGCTGCACCTTAACCGCGTGCCCGCGCGTCTCGCGCAGATGCGTTTCGAGGCCGTCGCGGTAGCTCCCCTGGGGGGTCATCGCGATCTGCGACCGCAGCACGGTGACGAGCGCCTGCTCCGTGGCATGTGCCTCGCTTAGATACTGCACGATCTTCTGGTGCGCGATCTTCTGTTCAGCCTTGTTCATCGGGATCTCCAACTTTCTTTAGAAAGTGTGTAAATGGCGTGCGCGGGGCGCACGCTCAAGCTGCGGTATGCCGCCGCTCTGTGCGCACGAGCTCAGCGGCCCTCGCGGCCAGACTGCTCGTTGATCGCCAGCGCCTCGTCCTGGCCGCTGTCGCTCGCGTCCGGGTCGATCGCACGTGCCTGCGCGTGCTGATCGCGGGCAGATTCGGTGAGATGCTCGGCCTTGATCGCCTGTCGCTCTGCGGTGGCACGTCCCTGCCGCGCCTGGGCGGCGCGTTCGTCAGCTTCAGCCTGAGCACGCTTTGCTTCGGCGGCCTGCTCGTCAGCTGAGGCGCGGGCGCTATCCGCTTGGATCGAACGGCTTCGGGCCTGCTGGCGAAGCTCGCCCGCCTGCTCGCGACGATGTTCGTCACGCCTGCGGCTCGCGGCGCGAGCGACGAGGGCGATGAGCATCAGCACCACCACGGCGACAACAGCAATTACGATGATCGTTCCAGTGCTCACGGTTCCTCCTAGAGCTAGCTTTGTTTGGGATTTCGGGCGACCTCTATGGCTGACGCGAAGACGTCCAGCTCGTAGAAGGCGCGTGATGGGTCCTGGCGGCGCTCGAGCTAAAGGCCGCGGCGTCCGCGGCGTCTGAAGCCGAGCCCGCCGCCCGTCAGCAGCAGGATGAGGACGATGACGAGAAGGATCGTGAGCATGGTCACCTCCCGACGCTCGATCGACTTGGCGCGTCCATGGCTATCCGCGCTCGCCGCCTCGATTGTGTCCCTTTACAGTCTCGGCGACCTTGTCAACGGCTTTCTTCAGGGACCCCTTCGCCTGATCGGCGTGTCCCTCGTTCTTCAGGCCCTGATCTCCGGTCAATGCACCGGCGGCCTCCTTGACGCGTCCCTTCGCTTGATCGATGTTCTTGTCGGTCATGAACCCTCACTGGTTTGAGCTGGTAGACGACGGCCGCGATGCCGTGCGTACGGCTCACAGCGTCGTTAGGCACGCGGCACTGCTAGAGAACACTCTTTCTCTCACAAAGAGGCTCTCTTTCTAGTGATAACCTTTTTAGGCGTGCTTGAAACCCACCGCCAGCGAGGGCGACACGCAAGCCGCACAGCGAGGCAGGTCGATGGCGTCCCTGCTCATCGAGCAACATCGCTGAGGACAAGATCCCGGCCTTGCCGGGCGTGTGTCGGTGGTTGCTACTACACCAACGCTTCACGCCCCTAACCGGGGGCCGATGTTCTTTGCCGCCGTAGAGACCACCGAGTTCATCACGACCGCCGCCGGTATAACCATAGTTTCCTACTGCTTTGACTGAAGGATCGTGGGTCTCCCGACCGTCCGGCCATAGTCTTCTTCGAGCAGATCCGGGGCGAGCAGTTCGCACTGCTCCTTGGCGTTGAGAGCGAGCAGCGCCGAGCGCATCGTGCCTCGGAGTGCTTCCACGCCCTGGGTGGAGGGGTCGTGTAGAGCCGACCGAGTAGGTCTACTCGTGCCCCTGTCTTCCCTCTCCGACAAGCAGGTCGGAGCAGGACACCCACTGGACAGCTGAACGAGCACAAGAACGGCCGGTAGCACTTCTGCTACCGTGTATCGCATGACGACCATCCCGCAGAAAGAGCTGCGCAACAATGTGGGGGAGGTTCTGCGCCGGGCCGAGGCGGGCGAGCAGATCATGATCACCGTCGCTGGTCGGCCAGTGGCGCAACTTGGCCCCGCCGAGCGCCGTCAGTGGGAATAGTGTTGCCAAGACGTTCGCTGAATTTACGGCCAAGCGGCTCATCCCTATTTTCACCCGCCGTGGGGCGGCGCCCGGGCGGGGGAGCTAAACGGGGTTCGTAGCCGCGACGATCCAGACGGCGCTGCGGCCGACTATCGAGCCGTCGGGTCTCCGCCACTCGGCGTAGCGGTCCCTCAGGGCTTCAGCGATCTCGCCGCTGCGGCTCTCACCGTGCTCGCCGTTGAGGCGGATCAGCTCGGCGCCGGGTCCGATCGAGCAGGGCGTCGACCGCCTCGTCCATGTCGGCGCCCATGAAGTAGTCGATGTCGCGCTGGTGCAGCTCGATCTCCTCGAACCCGGCGGCCTGGAGAATCCCGCGGGTGGTCTCGGGGTTGCCGAGCGAGAACGGCCCGGGTCCGCAGGTGTCGGCCTCGTACTCCTCAGGGCGCGAGAGGAACCGTTCGACGACCTGCTCGGTCTCCGCCCAGACGGGGCATTCGGCCTTGCGGCGCCAGCAGACCTTGGCGAGCCTGCCTCCTGGCCCCAGCGCGCCGCGGACCGCGCGCATTGCCGGGACCGGCGCGGCGAAGAACAGCGTCCCCATGCGCGAGAAGGCGTAGTCGCAGACGGGTTCCCACTCAGCCGTCTGCGCGTCGGCCGTCTCGAACGCAACGTTCTCGACCCCCGCCTCGACGGCCTCACGACGGGCGTCCTCGATGAACCGCGGCGAGGAATCAATACCGAGCGCGAAGCCTCCCGGTCCGACGAGCTCGGCCAGCTGCTGAGTAGTCTCGCCAAAGCCGCACCCGATGTCGATGGAGCCCCCCCCGCGGGCGGCGGAAAGAGCTCGAAGATCTCCTCGGTGACCTCCGCCAGCGCACCCACGAACACCTTGCGGTTCGACTTCCACTGCTCATACAGGATCGTGTCCCATGCACGCACCGCTTCCTCGTTGGTCACCGCCACCGCACCCGCGCGCTGCTGTTGGGTCATCGACCGATTCTACACCTCAGTTCCGCTCCGATCTCTGGACCCGCCGGCTTCGTTGGACGCCAATTCAGCTCCGCGCCATGCCTGTGTCTTATCCGGACGCAGGTGCAGACGCCTGCGGCGGAGGAACCGCGCCGCTCCCTTCATCCCTTGGCGAACTCGATCCGTCCAGCTGCTTCAGCTGCTCGATCGCCGCGCGGACGTGTGTGACATACCGCGTGACTGCCCCCTGCACGGACGGCTCCGCCGCGTGGTCGGGGAGCGCACGCAGCAGGTTTAGCCGGCTCTTGGCCACCCACGCCGAGAGGTCGGGCTCGCTCAACCACCGCCCCTCCGTTCTCCACGTGCGGCTCATCATGCGCGGCCAGTCCTCGATGCTGCCGGCGTATGGATTGGGTGGACAGAGCCGGTTCTTGCCCACGTCATCGTCCCGGTGGGCCTCGACGAAGGCGACGAGGGCCGCGTTGAAACACGGCGAGAGGTGGCGCACCTGCTGGAGCACGATCCGAGCAGGCTGGAAGATCGGCGTGGCGGGAACGTCGCTCAGGCCGAGCGCGGTGCAGTCCACGTACAGGACGTCGGGGCCGGTCGTGGTCTCTCCGCACTCGAGCACGATCCGATCGGCCTCGATCCGCCGCACCCGGCCGAGCCTCACAACGTCTGTGACCTGTCGCAGTGCCGCCAGCTCGCGGGCGCTGAGCATCGTGCCGCGGTACATCCTCGCCGGCCACGCCGGGTCGATACGCGCCACTCGCCCCGATGCCTCGAGGCGCTCGAAGAGGTCCTCGACGTTCTCCGCGTGGGCGCCGGCCTCGGCGTCGAGGGCGTTCCCCTCCATGATCGCGCCGACCTGCTCCAGCGGCTGAAAGTGACGGCGGTCATAGAACCACGCATCGCGGGGGCGGATCCAACGAATCCGCTCCGGCTGCACGTCGTTGTCCAGAAGCCACATGCACGCATCCACAGCCGTCTTGCCTGACCCGAGGACCGCGTAGGAGCAGCGCTCCTGTGCAGCCGCCGGCAGGTCGTTGATGGGGACGAGCCGAACCCCCGGCGCCACCTGAAACGGGGCGGCGTGGGTCGCTGGGATCGACCCCTCCAGGTATCGCGCATCAACGACCCTGCGACGTACAGCGACATCGTGAAGCTCCCCCGTGCTCAAGTCCCTGACCTGCTCGCCGTCGCTCCCAGCGCCCAGGTGCTCGTAGCGGGTGAGCACGCGAACCCGGCCTGTCTCCGTGAGCCGCCTGACCGCCTCTGCGAAATACTCAAAGACCTCGCCACCAGTCGCCCGCTCGTAGTACCCGGCGTTCTCGCCGGCCTGGTCGACGCGGTCCTCGCCGAGCGCCAGCGAGCTCACGCCGTAGTAAGCAGAGGGGGTATGCAGGCGAACGAACGGATACGCATCCACCCAGTGACCTCCCGGGACCCCTCGACGGTCGATTACCGTCACCTCCCCGTCGGCCTCTGCCACCAGCGCATCGGCGAAGGCAAGGCCGCTTGCGCCTGCTCCTACAACCAGATAGTCCGTGTTGATGAGCATGTTCTTTCTCCTGGCTCTGCGCCGAGAGCATGATCCTCCTATTCAGCCAGGGAAGAAAATACCCGAGTTCCGTGACCGGGAAGCACGTACGACCACAACACTCAGCCCGGACACCCCAAACCCCTTCTTTACGGCGATGCAGCAGCCCCGAACCCTAGCACCAGCGCACTCCCTTCGGACGAGCCGCGAAAGCCTGCATCGGCCGGTGGTCGGCCCCTCCTTTCTACCGTGGGTGTCGCGCAAAGTTGCCGCGGGCGATGGGTGAACGCCAGCGGTGATGACGGTGGTGTCCGTAGAGATCGCGTTCTCCGGGTATGGCCGGGTGTCTGTGTGGGAGCTGATGCGCTTCGCGGACGAGCCCACCGAGTCCCTCTCACGCGCCGGTCCGCAACGGGCCGCTGAGAGCCCATCGGGCCAACGATTGCGCCAACGAGCGATTTTCGGCCTCTTCCCACCCCGTGATGCCCCTCGACATTGAAGCGAAATAGGCCCATTTGCAGGCATTTCCTCAATGGGCACGTCGCGATCACAGGCAAGAGGCATGGCCGGACAGCAGCCGAACGGGGAGATCGAGACGAATCGAACCGCGAGCCCGAACCGTCAAAACCGGCCGTTTTCGGCCCGATCCGGGGCTGATTGGGCCAACCATTGGGCCAACGAGTGGTCGTCCCCTCCCTACGCTGTCAGCCTCCAGCTGATCTTTCTCCTACCCGCCGGCTACGCCGGGCTGGGGGGCTGCTCGCCCTCGAAGTAGTCGATGGCGTCGCCGGCGCGGAAGTGGCTGTAGAGGCCGCCGCCCTCGGGGCGTCGCTCGAATACGCCGAGTGTCCCTGAGTCGGGTCGGATCACGATGTCCGGTGCGCCGCTCGTGCTGAACGCGAGAATGCGAACGGGCTTGTTGGTGCGGTTGACGATCTGGTGGGCTCCCGCCTCGCCGACGAGGAATGAGACGATCTCTCCCTCGGGCAGCTCACGCCAGCCCTCAGCTGTGCGAAGGCTGGGCTGGCCGAAGAGGATCACGACCAGCTCCTCCTCACCCAGGTGGTAGTGGTACGGATACGCCGCCTGCCCTGGTGGAATCTCCCACAGGCTGAGGCCGAGCCGCTCAGCGCCGGCCTGGCGGCCAAGACGCGCACGGCGGCAACGGAAGCCGGGGTGCTTGCGATGCTCGTCGAACTCGGGATCGTTGAGATTCGCCACTCGCGGATCCTAGAGAGTGCGAAAGGCCTTTGTTGGATGCTGTCTCGGCGGTCGCCGGCGGCACCGGCTCGGCGCGTCGATGCCCTGGGTATCGATGGAATCAAGGAACTCTTCCAGCGAGCCGATCTCAGGGTGATGCGGCATTCCGCGGTCTCGGATGCAGGTGACCCAGCGGCTGCGTTCGGCGCGCCGCGCCGTCCTGTGCGCCGGCGCTGGCTTGTCGTGGTGGTACTTGGCGTACTCTTGCGGCTGTCGCTGATCTTGGTCGCGTCGCCGTCGGTGCGTGCGTTGCTGCACATCGGGAGCGGCTACCCGTCGTGCGCGGCGGCGGGCATCAGCACACCGGAGGGCCGTGAGGGGATATGTGCGCGCGGCCTTGGCCTGATAGGTCCAAGCACCGTCTATAACGTCGTCGATCGCGGGCATGTGTTGCGGATGCCTGAATACGAAGCTCGCCTGCTGGGGTCGAGGGTCACCTCGACGCACGTAAGCAATGCCTCCGAGCACGAGGATCTATATCCCGGTGGTCGGGGGCAGCTCGTGTCCTTTCAGGTGACGATCACGAACACGACCGGCAGACCGCTGCCGTTTGGGCCGGGAGTTGGCTACGCGCCCATCCCGTCTTACCCTGCGCATCCGCTCATCGAACTCGCACTCCCCTCCACGGCGGGGTCAAGCTCCAACACGGACACCAACTATCCGGCGATCATCGACGGCCGGGGCGCACCCACGCCTTCGGTCTTCCGCCAGCCGCTCATTGCACCACGGGAAAGCGTCACCGGGTGGGCGACATTCGTGGCACCCGCGTGGGCACTCGATGTGCTCGAAGCCAGGCCCGCCGATGTGGATTTCTCCCGGGTGAACGGGAGCAGCGACTATGTTGGGCAGATCCGGCTTTGGAAGTAGAGACGGACACCGGGTTGATTGCTGGTTTGGCGTATGGCGGCTAATGAAACTGGTCTTGTTGTCCGATTAGGCGGGGGACTGTGACTGTTGAGCGTTTACCGGGGACGCCGTACGCGTCGGGTGAGGGGCGGATCGCCCGCTCGTGGCGTCTGACGCGCGCGGCGTGGCGGGTGGTGGGTTATGACGACACGCTGAAGGGGCTTGCGGTGCTCGGCGCCCTCGCGGGTCTCGCTGGCTTCGCTCTGCTTCTGGTACTTGGCGGGGTCTTCTCCGGCGCCAGGGTCTCGCGCGGGCATATTTTGCTGGTGGCTGCGCTGTTGGCCTATCCGTTGACGTTCATCAGCGTCTTCGTCAACACCGCGATCGCGGCGGCCGCGGCATCGGCGCTCCAGGGACAGCGGCTGAGCACGAGGCAGGCGCTCGCGGTCGCGTATGGGCGTGTGGGGCGGATCGCGGTATGGGCGCTGATCGCGGCGCTGGTGGGCTTGCTGATCGAGCAGGTCGCAAGCCGCCTCCCGGCGGGCAGCAGCATCGTGGCGCGGATCGCGGGCTATGGCTGGTCGCTCGCGAGCCTCTTCGCAATCCCGATCCTGGCGCTCAAGGACTGCTCACCCGTGGACTGTCTGAAGCGCTCGGCCGGACTGGTAAGGGAGCGTTGGGGAGAGGGAATCGCGGGCGGAATCATCATCACCGCCTGGACGACGATCGCGATCCTCGTCCTCGGTGTGGCAGCTGCCGTGGCGATCCCCGCCGCGGGCAGCACCGGAGCGATGATCTTCTTCGCGGTCCTCGCCGGACTCGCGCTGGTCGCGATCCTCGCCGCACAGAGCGTCGTACGCCAAACCTTCGTTGTCGCCCTCTACCGCTACGCCACCACCGGAACCGCAGAGGGCCCCTTCACCGAGCAAGACCTAAGCGCACCATTCACCCCTAGGCGAGGACGCTCCCTCTCCTGAGGGCATAGGACGGCTCCGTCGAACAGGTGTGGCGGGGTTACCGCTACGTCTTGTCTGGGATCATGGTTTCGTGCGCTTGTCTGCGTGGGCTCGTCGAGGTGTGCCGTTCCTGCTGGTCGCTGTGGGCCTGATGGGCTTGGCTCGGATAGCGGTCTCGTCGGGCAGCGCGGCTGTTGTGGCTCGCGGACACTCCGAACAGGGTCCGAGCGCTCGGACCAGCACCAGCGGCCGCCCCGTTGGCCTTGCCGTAGGGGCGTTCGGTCTCGATCTCATGCGCAAGCTAGGAGGCGGGAACGTCGTGTTCTCGCCGGACAGCATCGCTGCTGCACTGGCTATGGCTGGGAGCGGTGCGGCCGGCCAGACCGCCGAGCAAATAGCTCACGTTCTGCGGTTGCCCTTGCCCGGCGCTTTCGCCGAGGTCGGCCAGCTGCAGAGCTCGATCTCGGCCGCACAGCTCGCCGCAGCGCACGGCGACCCCCAGGCACCAACACTGGAAATAGCGAATGGGCTATTCGTTCAGCGGGGTTTCTCGCTGCGACAGCCCTTTCTCTCAGCGATACAGGAAAGCTTCGGTGTCGTCCCGCAAGTTGTCGACTTCGAACACGGGGGCGCCGGTGCCGTCGGGTCGATCAATGCGTGGGTGAGCGAACATACGCGTGGGCGCGTCCCGCAGATCCTCGCCTCGATCCCGCCAGCGACGGTGCTCGCGCTCGCCAACGCGATGTATCTGAAGGCCGCGTGGCTTTACCCGTTCAAGGCGTCCGCCACGGCGTCTGGTCTGTTCCACAGTCAGCACCAGCTCGCCGCGATGCCGTTTATGCACCAGACCGAGCAGCTGCCCTACAGCCATGGCAGGAACTACGCCGCCGTGGAGCTGCCCTATCGAGCGTCGACGCCTGCGCGCGGCGCTGACGGCGGCGCTCGGCGCGCGAGGCGAGGTGGTGAAGCGCCGGCGCCTGTTCCTGTGGCAGAACGTGCGGATACATCTCGACGAGGTGGAGCGGCTGGGGACGTTCATCGAGCTGGAGGCCGTCGCGCCGACGGACTCCGACCTGGCCAACGAGCACCGGCTCGTGGTCGAGTTGCGCGCGGCCCTGGAGATCACCGATAAGCGCTTGGTCGCGCTGGGCTACGCCGAGCAGCTGCTGAGTTCGCACGCCCCGACGCGCTGAGCGTGGTCTCAGATAGAGGGCAATGTGAGGAGGGGCGGCCTACCGGCCGCCAGGGTGCCGCGAAGCGGGGAGACGGTGGATCCTGGCCGTAAACTCCGTGGGACATGTGGCGCTGGCAAATCACATTCTGCTGGTTGCTGTCCGCCGCGACGATCGCGGTTATCGGCTCCGCCGCTGCCGCTGGAGACGCTTACGCGAGCATACCGCCGAGCCAATGTCCGTTCGCGTCCAGCACACGGCCTGCTCCAGAGCCTGAAAGCGAGCCATCGGCACAGGCCGACGCGGCAGCGATGCTCGCTGAGCTCACGCTGCCGCCGGGGTCCAGTGAGTCTTCGACCGATCCAGCGGAAGGTGGTTCGGCGCTCGCCAGCCCGGGGTTCGGGCCGCCGGCGAACCCCAACGCAGTGGACGATCACGCCTGGTGGATCGTGCCCCTCACGCCGGCTGAAACGGTCGCCTACATCTACGCGCATCTCCCCTCCTGCACCACGCGGCCGCTCCCCGAACACACGATCTCGGGGTTCACCTGGCCGGGAAACCCCGGCACACTGGTCATCTGGGCGGTACCGCTGGCGGACGGGTCGACAGCACTGCGAGCGGATGCCCAGGTCGTATGGATCATCCCCCGTCCCGCCTCCGAGAGGATCCCCTCTGGCGCGCACCTGCTCAAGATCAGCATTCATGAGGCAGGCGACAAGAGGATCGGGATCGTCAAGATCAGATCCGAACGGGCGACAGTCCTGAGACGGCTGCCTTCGCACGTCACCTCCATCGCGCAGATCAACAAGGTGACCGCGCTGCTCAACGAACTCCGGGTGCACCAGCCCGGCATAAGGCACTGTCCGATAGCGCCCCCCGGGAGCGTTCAGCTCACCTTCTACACCCACCCGAGTGCACCGCCGCTGGCCATCGCGGACATCCACACCGAAGGCTGCGGCGGCGTAAGCCTGACGATCAACGGCATCGCCCAGCCGGGGCTCGAAGGGGGATGGTATTTGGTAGAAGAAATCAGCCGAATACTCCAGATCAGACCAGCGTCTGAGAAGCCGAAGCCCCACCGCTCGCATCGTCGAATGCACCGCTAACCCACCCCATCTTTCAGAGGAGACGCGAGCGCGGCTCAGATGCGAAGATCCGCGGATGCCACAGTCGCGCTTTGTCCGTCAGCCGCTCGAGCGTGTGGTCGCGCGCTATGACCGGATTGCGCCGTGGTATCGATATGGTGAGTGGACGGTCCTGCTGGCTCCCGGCTTTCGCCGCCGCGCGGTTGGACGCCTCGGCCTCAAGCCGGGGGAGCGAGTCGTGGAGGTCGGGTGTGGCACGGGCCGGAATCTGCCGGCGCTGCGAGAGGCGGTCGGCAGCGAGGGCGAGGTGATCGGCGTCGATGCGTCCCCTGGCATGCTTGCCGAGGCGCAGAAGACGATTTCGCGTCGCGGTTGGCTGAACGTGAAGCTGATCCACGGGGACGCGGCGAAGCTCACGCTGGAGGAGCCGGTCGATGTCGCGTATTTCTCGCTCAGCTACTCGGTCCTGCCGGAGCGAGGGCCTGCGCTCGATGCGGCCTGGGAGGCGATCCGCCCGGGAGGCTCGCTGGCGATCATGGATGCGGGCATTCCAGCCAGTCGCCTCGGACGGCTTCTTGCGCCCGCTGCCGAGGTGGTCGCCACCGTGTTCCCCGGCGACCCATACTCAGAACCTTGGAGTGACCTCGCCCGCCTCTCGCCGTCAGTGCAGGTCGAGCGGTTCCAGTTCGACCTCTACTTCATCTGCACCGCCCGCAAGCAATAGGCGGAGCGGGCTGGTCAGGCTCATCCTCGGATGAGCGGGCCTATGGTCCCTGATGAGCGTAGGGCTTCTCCGAGCAGGCCTCGGCGATCCCGTCTCCTCGCCGGCCGTTTGCCGCGCGTCGTTTGAGACTAGGATGAGCTCAAGGCGCTACCTCACTCGGCCCCGCGATTTCCCCCTCTCCGTCCGGGGAAGTCGATCCTTCTCTCTTGCTCTGCGCGGGCACCGATTGGCGCCTGCAGTCGGCCGCCCCCGAGTACGGTAATCCGATCAGACCACTGCATCGCGCTCACGTCCGAGACCCCCAGCAACACGCCAACCCCGGATTCATGCGCAAGGCTGCGCATCAGGTTTGCCACCTCACTGGCCTCCACCAGACCCAGAGCGCAGGTCAGATCGTCCGCCACCAACAGTCGCGGCCCGCGCGCCAGCGCGCCGGCAACTGCGACAAGGGCGCGCTCCCGATCGGATAGCCCCTCCCACCACTGCGCCGCGCATTCCGAGCCGCCCACGCGCTCGAGTGCCGCGCTGGCCCGCGCGTAACTCTCGCGCTTCCCGCACGTCTCCTGCAGCGGCGTGGCCACGTGCTCAAGCACGCGGACATCGACGGCCGGGGCAATGGCCTGCACCCATCCGATCCGCTCACGGAGCCGTTGGCGTCGAGCATTGTCCAGACGCCACAAGTCATTGCCGTCCACCAGCACTTTGCCTTCGGCCGGTCGCTGAATGCCTGCGGCGACCCTGAGCAGCGTTGACTTGCCTTGCCCGCGCCTGACCAACACAGACACGACTTCCCCTGCAAAGATCTCCAGCGACGCGTCGACGAGCACCCGCAGAGCCGTCAACCCACGACGGTAGTGAACATGCACATTCTGTAGAGCAAGTAGTCGACTCATTCCGGAGTGCGGCGTAACATGTCTTGAAGGTCAAACCAATCTTGGAGAGCAAGTCGGTATCGGTGGCGCTCTTGTAGGTTCTTGGCACCTGCGGTGAACGAAGAGGTGGTCGCCAGCACTCCAACGCTAGCGCCCTTGTCCTGCACTGCTCCATACAGCTCTCGCACCAGCTTGACCTGGACGGGGCGGTGGGGTGCGTATCGCTTGCAGTCGACGACGGTCAAATAGCTGCCGAATGCGTCGTAGCGCACAGCGTAGAGGTCGACTCCTCCGTCCCTGGATGCAGGCGTGAGCTCCACTTTGAAGCCATGTCTTTCGTATAGCTCGGCGACGAACTCCTCGAACTGTCTAGGTGTGAGTTCATGCATCAGCTCTGGTCGCGCTCCAATGCGGGCCAAGAGGTGGGCGTTGACCGCCTGGAATCGAACCTCGACCAGCTCGTCCGGCCGGCTGTACGGAGCCAATGGGCGTCCATCTGGATCCAGGAGACCGGAGTAGGTTGCCGGCTCCAAGCGCCCAAGCAGTTCACCCAATCCCTCCCCACGCGTGGCCATTTGGGCGATTGCCGAGGCCAGTAACGGGCTTCCCTGCATGCGCGAGACGAGACTCAAGAGATCGTCGTCACCAAGATCGACCTGTCCGCGCAGCAGAGCCGCGATGTCGGATTCTGCGAGGCCTCCAATCTCGATATCGAGCCAGTTGCCTGACCTAAGGAACCGATGTCTGCCTGTGAGAATGAACCGCGTCACCGGCCGACGCTCCAGTACTTTACGGACGACCATGCTCACCCGGGACGGGCTGGAGCGCTCGACGTCCTCCAGCACAACAAGTCCGCGACCGCGGGGACGGAGTGCGTTGGCAAGCATTGCGGCGTCTTCTACCAGTTCCTCCGCTGCGCCCGGTCTTACAGACCAGGTCAGGGAGTATTGAATGCCTGCAGGAAAAGCTCGACCATGGCGACGGACAAACTCCTGGATAAGAGCCGTCTTGCCGACACCCATAGGTCCGTGTATGGAGACTCCGATCGTATCGGACTCGGAGGGCGTCAGGAGATGTGACGTGAGCGCGTTCAGCTCCTGCTCCCGACCCACAAACATGCTTCCGTCGTTCCGGGCCGGGTCGAGCATTGATTCCGCAGTATCCATGAGACGCGTCGTCCTCCGGTCTGCCCCAGAGCTAACGAAGTTAGCGGAGCACCTTGCGAAAGTTCCCACTGGCCGGTCGCCACCAAGGCCAAGGGCGCGAAGAAGCACTCGCATACGGTCGTGATCGGCACCGCGGACCTCTCGATCTCGGGCAACGAAGCCGAGGCAGTCGAGGTTGCCATCAACGCCGCTGGGCACGAGCTGCTCAGCGCGGCCCACGGCCGTCTCAGCGGGAGCCTCGCGATCCTCGAACTCCCACCCAGCCCGCAGAGCACACTGACAAAGACCGTGCAGCTGGTCCAGCAGCAGACCCACATCAAGAAGAGTAAGTAGCCGCCCCCAACCCCCAATCCAAAACCTCAAAGTAAGCCAGCCCACTCCAAGCCTCCCGGTTCCCAACCACAAACAGCCGTCTCCGCGCCCGACTAACGGCAACATTGAGCAGGTTCGGCCGCTGCGCACACCTCACTCGCTACGGCGCATATGGGCGATGCTCGCCGCCCAGGCCGGCCGTGATCCGAAGTGGATCTCCGACCAGATCGGGCACACCTCGGCGGCATTCACGTTGCAGGTCTACCAGCAGACGCGCCATAGGCGCCTGACCGAAGAGGAGCGCCAGGCGATCTGGGAGCTGATGCGCTTCGCCGACGAGCCCACCGAGTGCCCCCTCACGCACCGGTCCACGACGGGTCGCTGAGAACCCATTGGGCTAACTTCCCGGGGCGCAGTGCCGAGTGCAGCTCGCTCGCCGTGAAGCTGTGAACGCGGCTGAGGATCCATGTGTCGGCGAAGTCGCGGTCGCGCGTGTTCAGCTCGCGGCGGCTCATCATCGTCGCGACCTTCTCGGCCAGACTCATCTCCGGCGGGTAGGACGCCAGCCGGATCGTGCCTGTGCCCAACAGCTCGGGCAGGTCGATGACCGTGGAGGAGTGCGGGTCGCCGAACGAGAAGTCGAGTGTCGTCGTGATCCTCGCCGTCACCAGACGCGCGATCAGCTTTACCCGCACCCCGTGATACTCGGCGTCTTCGCGCATGACCTCCGTTCGGATGGTGTCGGTATCGAATGCGAGCCCGTCGTCCACATCGAGCTTGGTGGGCGACGATCTCGGCGACGGCGGCCGCGACGACGGCCTCGTCGTTGCTCACGCCAACTGTGGAGAGATCGGCGCCCACGTCACGCAGCCGATAGATCTGGTGCCGCGGGATCCCGGCGTCGACGGCCTCGCGGACGCGGAACGGCCGGTTGCCGAAGTGCTGCTTGACGATCCTCAGCTCAGGACGCGGCATACAACAAATCCTAACCACCTCATCGGCAGGTGGTGAGCTTTTGTTGGTGTATACGAGCAGACCCGCCACCGGCGCCTGACCCGAAGAGGAGCACCAGGCCATCTGGGGCTGACGCGCTTTGCGGACGAGCCTACCGAGCGCTCCCTCACGCACTCCACGACGGGGCGCTGAGAACCAATTGGGCCAACGATTGGGCCAACGGGCGATTCTGGCCCTTCCGATGTGCCTGACTCAACGGTACGGAGAGGCGCAGCAGCAGATCACGGATGAGACTTCGCGTACCGCTGAGATTTTGTGAAAAACCAGGCATTGAACTCGCAGTCTCAGGCCGACGAGTCCGCCAAGGCCGCCGAGCGATTGTGCGCCGCCTATAGCAGTTGTTGCCGGCAATGCGCGAGAGCGGGCAGATCATGAGGGAGTGCTTGGGCGGCCTTCTTAAAACGATGCGACCCGCCACCGAGAGTGACATAGATGCCCTGCGCGAGCTGCAACGCAGCACAAGAGGCGCACGCGAGGGCACGGCTAGCTATTTGCAATCCATAAGGGGAGGCAAAAAAGCTACTGCGCGGCTGAGGAAACAGAACTTCTCGGCGTCGATCAATGAATCATCAACCAGACTCCAGGAGCACTTGAAAGATTCTGCTCGGACGGTGCGCCGCACCATAAGGGGGCTTCGGGCGGGCAGAGTATCGAATGGGCCGACGGCTGCTCTGGTATTCGGTCATCCGCTTGCGGGCTCTTCCGGCTCAGCGCGAACAGCACGAAGATCAGTCCTAACCACCATCCGATTGCACAGGCTTCGAGGCTCCGGGGTGACGCGGGGCGGGCGGTCTCCTTCGGGATCGAGCCTGAGGCAGCCATCTCTGCGGCTACCGCGGAGCCCCAGGGATTCTGGAGCCGCCTCAAGCCCCTTTTCTCACGCTAGTCTTGAGCGCGAGGTCACTGGCCAGCAGTCTGAGTGTCGTCCTCGGACGAGGGGGTGAGCTGTGGTCCTGCTGGCTCCTTCGCGCCGATTATCTTGGTGGCCCACTCTCGCACGGCGATGACGGTCATCAACGCCTCGGTCCGATCGAGTGGGGCCACGTCGTAGGGGTCGGCGTAGCGGAACTCGACTGCCCACGGGGTCAGCGCAACGGCGGCCTTCAGCTCTGGCGTCAGGTCCAATCCGGCGCTCTCGATCAGGTCGCATAGATAGTCGATGTCGTGACTGCGCTCGAACGGCACGTCGCGCGCTGTGAGGACCGCCTTGAGCGCCTTCTCGATCGCTTGCTGCGCGAGGAAACCGGCAACGTGGTCGGGGACGTCAGGCTTATCCGTGAGTGCACGCAGTCCAGCCTCATCGCCACATGCCTTTGTGAGCAGCGCGTCGGCCACGTCCTGCTCGTCACGCTTCGACAAGCACCCGGCCCTCGGAAAGAGCGGCGTGAAGCACCGTACCCCGTGCCTGGCCCCACTCCTCGACCTGAGCATCGCTGTAAACGAGCACGTCGATCGGCCGGCGCATACCGTGCAGCGCGCTGCGCAAGCGCACCATCTCGGCGTGGCGGTCGGGCACCTCGGGCTCGATGACGAGGAAGTCGAGGTCGCTCCCGGTGCGCGCTTCTCCGCGGGCGTATGAACCGAACAGGATTACGCGCACCGGCGATCCCGCGGTCTCGGCCAGCGTGTGCGCGGCACGCTCGATGTCAGCATCCATGAGGATCACGCTAGCGGACGGGGGGACGCCGAAGGGCGGCAAGCCCAAATGGGTTCGATTAGCGAGGTTCAGGTCTCCGAAAATAGACCTACTTGGACACTATTCGAACCATGACCTACAGGGGTCGTTGCGGTGCCTGGCTGAGAAGCTGGCCGCCGTTCGGGCCAGCGGTAGGCCTCGGCGGCGGCCTTTGGCCTGCCGGCAGCGAGCCCGCCGGCCTGGCTGGGTGCTGAAGGCCGTCGTCCAGGTGCTGGCCGAGCGGGGTGAGCCGATGCGGGCAAAAGATATCCATGCGTCCGTCGAGGCGCTGGTGGGCGAGTCGGTGCGGCGGTCCTCAGTGAAGGGCGCACTGGCCAACCATGTCTCTGGTTCGTCGCGTCGGTTCGCAAGGATTGCACCGGGGAGATATTTGGTGGACCGCAACATGCAGGCTGCAACGGAGCATTTTCACAGACAGTTGTAGAAGCAAGCCCCTCGCGCACGCTCCAGGCGACGCGCCCCGATGTCCGTCGGGTTCCTATTTTCCGTGACAGTGCTTGAATTTTCTGCCCGAGCCGCAGGGACACTGGTCATTCCGGCCAGTCTTGCGCAGCAGGTCGGAGTCGAGCGGCCAAAACACTGATTCACAGCGCTGGAAGAGCGACATGATCACACCGCGACCATGGACCTCGAAGTAGTCGGCGACTGCCCTCAGCATGTACGCATAGGTCCACAGCGCACCGTGGAGCGCCTGCTGCACGCCCTGCAGGCTTGGGCCGGCATCCACCTGGAAGTTGGTGTCCGTCTCGCGTACAGGCTGCATGATCGAGCGAACCGTCGTGTGCTGCAACTCATTGTTGCTCGCGTGGGCGATCACGAAGAAGCCTTTCAGGCGCATGCGATCATCCCATTGTTCGGAGATCTCGTCGACGAGCTTGTGCAGCGGCATTCCGCACCACAACTTGTCGCCCCACCGACCGAATAGGCGATCGAGCTCGCGCATCTCACGGGGTCCGGGAAGATCAGGCAGTGGCGCCTGAATGACCCCACTCGCGAGATATCGCTTGCTCCAAAGGGCACGGTGGTGGCACTGGTGCTTGGCGAATCGCTCGGCGGCGAGTTTTGGGTTGCGGCAGGCCCAGCACGTTGTAGCCATGCCCTCGAACAAGGCGCGATTCAGCATCGCGGCCTGCGGGCCGAAGCCGCCGAGCGAAGCGTCGAGCGATCCGCGGTAGGTCTTCAGACCACGGGCTGCCTCAGCGGCGATCAGACGGTCGGCTGGCTGGGAGTCGCGTACCGGCCTACCGCGCCACGGACTTGCTTCCATCATCTCGGCCGCAAAGTCCAAGAACTCTTCACACGCGGCGACTTCGCTTGGGAAGTAATCCCGTACCTGCCGTTCGATGTCTTGGCGCGTGGGCTGCTGATCTGGATCGGTCACGCCGATGAGCGTAGATGCCAGCTCAGAGATCCCCGGCTTCCGAGCGTCCGATTCCTCCGCGTGGGTCGTGCTCGGCATGCCATCCCGCCTTGGGAGCGAGTACGTGCGTGGCGATGGTCGGCTGCTTGCTACCCTCACCGTGTGACCCTCACCGGCGAAAGAGCCCCTGGGCTCTGCCGCTTGCGCGGCTAGCTGGCGAGGGTCTAGCTTTTGCCTGGGGCGGTGGCCGGCGGGCACACCTGAGTCTCGGAGCGGATCTTGCCTGCGAGCAGCATGGGCGAGCGCGGGTCCTCGCGCTCCCAGCGACGCTGGATGGCCCATGTGCAGTAGTCGGCGACCACGAGGCACGGCTCGCTCATGTTCGGCCAGAACGCCACGCGGTGTGGACAGAGTGCTGAGCTGCGTACAGCGTCGTCGACGGCGAGGTGGAACGCACCTCGGCGCTTGCGGGTGCCGAGATCGGAGGCGACGGCGAGTAGGCGGTCGCCCGGGCGAGCGATCTCGCCGGCGATCCGTGCGAGATGCTCGTGCCAGGCGTAGCGGTAGAGCGCGTGCGCATCGCGCAGCGCAGCCGGCACGTCGCGCTTGGCGATGATCGTCGCGTCGATCCGCAACTCGCAGCGGGCAAGCACGCCGAACACCTCATCTCTGACCGTCTGGGGGTCCTCGCTGGCGTGCAGCACGGCGCCGAGATGCACCCCGCGCCACGCCAGCCTGCGACGAAGCGCTTGCAGACGGTCGCCCGCCTGCCAGTCGTGCATCGCCACCGTCGACAGCATGAAGTAGCGGCTCGCGCCCGGTCCCTCGGAAAAATCGAAGTTACCGGCCTCGTCGCCGAACAAGTACACGGTCGCCACAGCGCAAGTTATCGTCTGCACTCGACCGATCTGGATTGCCGAAGGACAAGACGAGCGTCCAGGTTCGATTAGCGAGGTTTAGGTCACTAAAAATGGGCACGGCTGGTTTCGAACCAGCGACCTCTCGCGTGTGAAGCGACCCGGAAAACGCTTGAAGAAGCGCAAGAAACGGCTCTAACAAGCCACGTACAGGGACTACACCCTCATGGCCGATCCCTTTAGATACCAGGGCTTCCCGGTGGATTCTGCCCACCAAATGGCCCCGGTGGGCAGAATCAAGCGGCGCTCATTTGGGAGCTACTGTAGCGCCAGGGCGCTCGCCTTTCGGCTCGCCCGCGGCAGCTCGCGGCGCGCTCGGGGCCGGGGGCGATGGTCGCCTTCGGCTACGTCCGCCGGGCGCGAGGTTCATGTCATGCGCCGCGCTGACGCGGGCCGCTGGCGGGGAGAAGGGCCTATGGCGTGGCGCTGCGGTTGGTAAGGCGCTCAAGCTGTTGGGCGATCGTGATGGCGCCGTCGCTGCGCGCGAGCGCTGTGGCCATCGCGCCGGCACCCTGTTTGAGTGCGGGGTCTTGGAGCGCTGTTGCGATCATCCGGCGCAGCTTTCGCGGCGATGCGCTCTCACGAGCGCGTATCCCTGCGTCTGCGAGGGCGACGCGGGCGGCGTTGTCGGGCTGGTCGCGCCCGCCGGGGATGCAGAGCAGCGGCACACCGTCGGCGAGGGCCGCGTTGATTGTCTGCCAGCCGGCGTGCGTGATGACGAGCGTGGCGTGTGGGAGCACCATGCGGTGCGCCAGGAACGGTACGGCGTGGGTGTTGGCGGGGATGCGCAGGCGATCGGTGTCGAGCGCCGGCCCGGCCGTCAGCAGCCCCCGTACTGGTAGCCCGGCGAGCGCGTCGAGGACGCGCTGCACGGGACGCAATTGGTCCATGTAGCTCGTGCTGAAGCTGACGAGGACGAGCGGGTCATTGTTCGTGTCGGGCCACGGGGAGCGCCACTCTCCGGCGAATGGCTCGAACGCGGGGCCGACATAGCTCACGTTCGCGGGGAGCGCGCCTTGGCTTGAGAAGTCAAGCTCGGGTGCGGTCATCACGTAGATCGCCTCAAGGCCGAGGAGTTGGGCATACCAGTCTTGCAACGGCTGTAGGCCCTGCTCCGCTCGTGCCTGGTTGAGCACCGGCAGGCCGGGAGCGAAAAGTCGGCGGGCGGCGCGGTTGAGCAGTCGGTCGCGCACCCCACCAAGCCGGCCTGCCATTGGTCGTAGGCCGCTGCCGAGCGGTGGCACGCCGTCGATCGGTAGCGGGAGGGGACAGTGGACGAGCGCTACGGCTGGCACGCCGGCGCCCTCAGCTGCCACGGCGGCGCCGGGCAGCATCCAGTCCAGCACCACGACGTCCGCCGGCCAGCCCTCCAGCAGCTCGGCGCATTCGCGGGCCGTGTTGAGCAGCAGGCCGACCAGCAGGTTGTCGCGCACGCGCAGCGCCGCGCCGATCCTTGTGTGGGCCTCCCAGTCGCGCAGCGAGTCGTTCTCCCGCTGTGACATGTCCATGTCGGGCAGCGCCCGCCGGAACTCTACGAACTGTGCCCCGGTGCCCTCGACTCGCTCCCGTGCGGCGCGGTGCGCGAGCACCCGGACGTCGTGGCCGCGCTCAACGAGCTGGCGTGTCAGGGCGAGCTGGGGTGGTGCATTGCCGCTGAACGCCAGCAGGGTCTGAAAGACGCGCACGGCGGCATTGTGACCTGCAAACGGCTCCAGGCCAACACGCCCCGGGCATGATCGCCAAAGCTGGCCGTCGTTTCTGGCTCGGCCAGGGGGTTTGTTCTATCTGCTCGGAGTTCGGCGCAATCGTCTAAATTGAGTGGTCCGGTAGCCGTGTAGCTTGGCTTAACTCATGGATGAGCTTTTATCGACATCGCTGCGATGGTCCTTTGTCCGGCGTCGGCCGGGGCGGGTGCTTGTGACCCGCCGGCCGTGGCAGCGGGGTAAGGGGTGGTCTCCTGAGGAGATCGCGGCGGAGCTGCAACGACGCCGCGCGGCGTTGCTCGTGGAGCTGCGCGGGAAGTGGATCGCGCAGGGGGTGCCTGTGGCGGCGCGAGAAGAGGTCGTTAGCGACGCGATGACGGCGGTCGTGATGGACTCTCGGCCGATTCTCAGCGAGCAGCACCTGCTGGGAGCTTTCTGGCTGGCTGTGGATCATCGTCTGCGCCGACGCCATGAGGGGCGGGACTGGACGCGGCTGGGCAGCCGTGAGCGCATCCCGCTGAACGCAGGTGTCGTTGAGCCGCTTACCGCGACGGACGGAGGGCTTGAGCAGGTCGAGCTGGTTGACCGGATTCGCCGCGCGGCCGACTGGTTTGCCAATCTGGATAGGCGCGAGCGGCAGGTGATGTCCGTGATGGCGAGCTATGACGTTGGGGCGCTGCCGGCCTCGCGGCTTATGGGCCTTCCCCATCGCGAGGTTCGCGCCGTGTTCCGGTCGGCTCGGGCGAAGCTGGATCGGGTCGCGGCGATTTCGGCCGCTGGGAGGATGTGCGACTACCGCTACCGGGCGATAGCGGCCGACGCGGAGGGTCGAGCCAGTGAGCATGAGGCGAGGGCTGCCCAGACGCACACGTCGAACAGAATCCTGATGCGCCGCGCGACCAGATAGCTCCCGCCCACCATCCACGATGGCCCATCCGACTCCTGAACCCACACGAAGTCGCTCATCGCCTCGCTGTCCTCCGCGCGGATGTTATCCGTGCCGTCCTTGAAGCCCATAAGGTTGCGCGGCGTCTCTTGGGCGCTACTGGTCGAGGACGTACGGCCGAACCCCTGCTGGGTATAGCGCACAGTCGCCGCACCACTCGCCACCAGCGCGAGGACGTGTATCGCATGGAACGCAACCTGTGGGTCATCGGCACACGCCTGCACGCAGAGGTCCCCACCTGAACTCGCGGGATCAAGGCTCTCCCCGTTGAACGCAGGCAACCCTCGCAGCTCAGCCGGTTGCATATCGGCCAAGCCGAACCTGTCATCGAACACGCCCGGCCCCAATCCGACCGTGATCGTCAACCGCGAAGCCCCAAGACCCACTGCCTCCCCTGTATCCGTCGGTGGCTCATCCAGCTCCTCAGCAGCCGACTGGTAAGGCTCGCCCCTCGTCAGCCGCTCAGCCGCGGACGACCATTGCTCAAGGACACCACGAAGATCATCGACGGACCTACTCGCAAGATCAAACGCCGCGAAGTACAAGAAATCTTGCGCCGCCGTCGCAATCCCGGCCTGATGCGATCCATAGAACACCTCGACAGCCGACGACGACGAAGAAGACACAGACGTAACCGCGCGAGGCGACAGCAGGTGATCTAGACCTGCCCCGAGGCCGAGCATCGCTGCGCCCGCTAGTGCCTCGCGGCGCGTTACGTCTGTCCACCCTCGTGAAGCCTGCATTTATATATATCGGCCCATGATTTTCATGTCTGCGAAGTTGGTCGTCGACCCTATCGACTGCTAGAGCAGATGATTCCTACCCAGCACGATCACGACAACGACGAAAACCACAGGCACAAGAAGTATTCGCAGTGCTTCAGAGCGGCTCACTTGACGATGAAAGCTTGCAGGACCTTCCCGGTAGGCCAACAGGACAAACCCACTACATACGATCATTGTCGCGATCTCCGCTGGCTTTGGTAAAACCGGCCAGGGCGCAGCTAGTACCGCGATGTTGGCCAAGGCAACGATAACGAGAGCGATCTCGGCTATCTTCGTTCGTTTCACGGTCTCGTTCTTCTTTCAGAAGCCTGTCCAGATTCCCGTCGGGAATGCTGAACGACTGCAATAGCGAACACGAGGAGCGCTCCGGCAAAGCCTGCAGGGGCAACATTTCCCCCTATCAAGGACGCTAGAGTTCCCGATATGATGAGTAAACTTATTGCAAGCACCCAGTTGCGCAGCCGCGGGAGTGGACCCTCGCCACGGGCAAGTTGATTGTTCAAGATCTTTCGCTGTTGTAATTTTGGCATCATTAAATAGCTATTTGATCTCCGAGAGAACACCTAGTGGTCTAGCAATTTGTTTATTCCTTTTTTGGCAATCCGCTCAAGCATCTTGATGGAACTACGTTGCGTTGGATACTCGTCCGATCCCGCGTGTCGGATCGATCCATGACCGTCTCAGTTCGTCGGAATATATCTGCGTAAACTCCCTCCACTCTTGGTGTCGGGCGCTCGCGACAGCCACTAGATTCTCGTCACGGCTACTCTCACTATCCTGTAGGACCACTTTGCATACGTCGCCAAGCGCCGAGACGTAGGCGCTTAATATGTCGATGTAGCGTTGATGTTGAACCCTTAGCGTAGCGGGAGCCCTAATACTCGTAAGTTTCCGACCTTGATTGCTGAGTAATTCATGTGCGGTATCAAATACTCCTAGTATCGCAGATGCCCGTCTCACAAAGATCTCCGCAAGAGGCTGGTTCACGGCATCAGCTTGGCTCTGTCCAAATGACTTCCCGAATTCCAGCAAGTGCTGCCGATGCCTGGCGACCTGATGTACTCGATCAAAGCTAATCTCTTTGTTATTCATTAAACCGTCAATCTCTTTACATTCCGCGATAATCTTTCTATAGCTCCCTTCTCCACCGTGTGACTGGCTAAGTTGAGCAATACTAGATGTGAGATCTCTTAGTTCTTTCACTGCCGTTTCATAATACTGCTGGCTCTGGACGTGGGTATCCCGCAGGACACGCGAAACTTTACGGTAATACCCGTCCATGCCACCAGGCACAACCCAGATTCCAGTAAGCCACGACGCTAACCCTCCGAGCACAAACACCCCGATACCCAATATCATAAAGCCATCGAGTAGTAGTAATACTGCCGCCGCGATGAGACTGATCGCGGCGGTACTTGCAAACTTCCATCGAGCATGCTGCCGACTAGTAATTTGGGCACGAAGCCTTCGAAGTCCCAGGATCAGATAGCGACTCAATGAACTCATGTATAAGCGATCTACAAAGCAGGCGCGGGGGTTGCGGGATAAGGACTAGGGAGTGCAGGAGGATCCCATCCAGGTACGGGGGGCGTCTGAAGAGGTGGCCATACTATTATCGGCACATCAGTTGGCGGGTCTTCTCCGGCGCTGCATTCTTCTGAAGAGGGCCTCGCCTGTATTACAGCTAGTGTAGTGCCAGGCTGTCCACCACACGGTCGTCGATGACTTTCCTTCCCTTCTTCTACGTGGTTTTCTTCTTCGACCTTGTTTAGCCGTTCGATGTTTCTACACCTTACTGCCTGGAACAATCCAGTACCTTCCTTTATGCCTCCTCCCTTAGCGGTGGGAGAGACGTTGCAACCCACGGGCGCAGATGGCCCAAAGGTTCCTCCATATGGGGTAGTGCCTTCGCCACCGACTGATCCTCCAACAGATCCTCCCCCGCCTGGGGCTCCTCCAGCGTTTCCGCCTTCAAAAGTGGGGCCTGGGGGTCGCATGGTGGTGCCCATTGGGTCGGTGGCGTTTGTGGGGCTGTCGTTGGTGTAGAGGTAGAGGTTGGGGCCGCTGCCGGCGACCCCTGTGGGGTCTTGGCTGATGAATCGGGCGCCTGTGGGGCTATAGTAGCGGGCGCGGTTCTCGTAGAGGCCGTCGCCGTCGTTTTCGCGACCGGCGTACTGGAACGGGTTTGTGCTAGCGGTTCCTTCCTGGGTTGTGCCGCCGAATGGGTCGTAGGTGTAGCTCGTTTCGACGCTCCCAGTGGTGCTGGCGAGGCCGATGGTGCTTCCGAGCGCTTCAGTGAGGAAGCTCTGTGTGGTGGTGCTTGTGGTTCGTGCGAGGATCGAGTCGGGTGTCAGACCAGTAATGAGGTTCACGGTCGAGGTGCCCTGGGTTTCCTGGACCGGGTTCTCGTTGTCGTAGAGCGTCTTGGTTGTTGTTCCACCGATTGCCTTGCTGATGCGACGTCCGAAGGGGTCATAAGTGAAGGATGCGGTGGTGCCGCCGGTGATTTCGGTTAGCTCTCCGAGGGGGTTCCACTTGTATTCGTTGGTGCCGTCGGAGGTCAGGTTTCCGTCGGCGTCGTAGCCCAGGTGCTTGCTGCCGCGTTCGGTCTGCTCGTTGTCGGCGTTGTAGGCGGCGGAGCTGATCGCTTCGGGTAGTCCGGTGCGTCCGTAGCTGCCCCAGAGTGCTTCCTTGCGGCCGTCTGCTTCGTAGCTGTAGTCCAGTTCGCCGAGGGTCGTAGAGCTCTTCTTGTCGACGATCGAGGTCAGCTCGTTCGCGTTGTCGTACCCGTACTTCTCTTCGATGCTGTCGGGGAGCGTCGTCTTCGTGAGGCGGTTCCCGGCGTCGTATTCGAACGTGGTCTTTTGCGTGCCGCGCTTGAGTTCGGTGAGCCTGTTCGCTTCGTCGTAGGTGTACTTAAGGGCTTCCGCGCCGGGCGCGGTCATGCTCGTGCGCCTGTTGTCTTCGTCGTATTCGTAGCTGACGGTCCCCGCGGGGGTGGCGAGTGACTTCAGGCGGTTGAGTTCGTCGTATTCAGGGGTGTATGTCCCGGTCGCGGAGTCCACGACCTTCGTGAGGCGGTTCGCCTTGTCGTATGTGTATGTGAATGTGCGTTCTGCGGTTTCGCCGGATACCCCGATCTTCGCTTCGGCCATGCGGTTCAGGGCATCGTATACGTACTTGTTGACCTTGCCGTTGCGGTCCGTGAACTGGGTTATGTTCCCGTTCTTGTCGTGAACGACGGTTTCGGCGTGTTCCAGGGGGTCTGTGATGCTTTCGGGGCGATCCATCGAGTCGTACTTCTCTACCGTCTTATTGTGCCGCGGGTCGGTGATCGACGTCATGTCCCCGTCGGCGTCATATTCGGCGCTCGTCACCGCGCCGCCAGGGCCGGTGATGCTCGTCAGTTCGTTGTCCGTACCGTACCCGTAGATCGTGCGCTGGCCACCCGGCTGCGTGATCGACATGACGCGGCCGAGCCCATCCACATACTGCTTGGTAGTCCGACTCAGGGGATCGGTGACGGACGTGAGATCCCCAAGTGAATAGGTGAAGGTCGTGCTCTTTTCCAGCGCATTCTTTACCGCCGTCGGCTGGCCGCTGCTGTTGTATTCATACGTCGTCTTGTGCCCGAGAGGATCTGTGACCGTCAGGAGTTCGTACTTTGGCCCGTATTCATAGGTCGTCGAGTGGTTGAGCGGGTTGGTTTCCTTCGTCACCTCGTTGGTTCCCGGTTCATAGGTGTACGTCGTCTTCTGTGCCGAAGAGGTGCCGGCGAGCTTCGTGAGCGATGTGACGTTGCCGTAGGCATCGTATTCGTATGCGGTCTTGCGAGATAGTGGGTCAGTTGTGGACAGGATGAGCCCAGTGCCGGCCTGCCGTTCGATCTGTGTGGTCCCTTCAATAGCGGTGCCGAGGCCGAGCGTTTCGCTGGTCGAGTAGCCTTCCGAGTTAAAGTCACCTTCTGCTTGTTTTCCCGCGGGTCTGTGATCGTCGCGCTTTCGGCGTTCCCTTCACCGTTCAGGGCGTAGCTGAATTCAAACGTGCCGCCGTCCCCGTCGATCTGCTTGGACACACGGTCGTTGGAGTTGTACTTGTTTTCGAGGTACTTATTGCCACGGCCGTCCGTGATCGCCGTCATGTCCCCGGAGGAATCGTATTCGTACTTCGTTTCGTGTCCGGCGGGATCGGTGACTTTTTCGAGGTACCCGCTACTGTTGTAGTGGTACTGCAGCGTGCCTCCGGCGTTGTCCTTGATTTCGGTGATGCGGTTGGAGCCGTCGTAGGAGAACGTTACCCACCGGCCGTGCGGCGAGGTGATCTGTGTGATATTGCCATTCTCTCCTTCGGTGCGCGTGATCGTGAGCTGATCACCGAAGCGGTCCCTGATCGCCTGCAGCGGCGCGTCCTCACCAAACTCGAACGTCAGACCATTAGTGAGCTTGAGATCCCAGCCGCGCTCCGATTCGTTCCACTTTATCGTTGAGTCGTAATAGGGGCCGGGTGTGTTCGTGGACTTGTATTCAGCTTCCTTGTAGCCTTCTCCGGGGGATATGCGGACGTAGTGCACTCTGCCGCCTTCGGGGAGGATGAGGTCCGCTTCGTGCCAGTTGTTTTCCGACCACATCCTGATGTCATAGAGATTGGTCGCGCCGACCCCGAAGCTGTAGGAGTTGGAGTCGGCCTGGCGGTAGCTGCGCTGGATCACGATCGGAATGGTGTCCGGGAGCACGAGGTCCGTCTTGTGGTAGTCAAAGAGGCCGGTATACAGGTCGACCGGATCCCCGCCGCCCGCGGCGCCCTTGGGTCCCTTGGACGGTGGCGTCGGGCTGTTCGTGAACATCGCGCCCGAGAACTGCCATACCCGCACCCCCGGGTCGGGGATGACCTGCTTGCCGTTGGCCGATACGGTTCCCTGGCCATAGACATACCAGCCTCGGCCATTCGGGTCGTAGTTCCAGAACGGCGCGCGCTGCCCCGGGGCGAGGTGCGCGTAGTTGGGGTAGATGATCTCCGCGGGCTTACTCAGATACGCCCGCCCCGGCTGGACCGTGAAGTAGGTCGGGACTTCGACGAACGGCGGCAACGGGAAGGGCGTCCGGTCGACCGGGATCGCCGTAATGTTGAGCTTACGGACACGATGGCCTGCAGCGTCGGTGATCACGGTACCCGCGGGAATCCGGACTTCAAGACCGGGGATCTGTGGCGTTCTCAGCGTGACTTCCCGGTTGTTGGGCGAGCTGATGCTGTGGTCGCCAGCAGGGTTCAGCGGTGTGAGCCATACCGTCTGTTCGAGGACCGTCGTCTGGCCCGCGATGAGGTTCAGGCCGTAGTCGTAGCTGCCGTAGCGTTGGTGGCCAGGCACCGTTTCGCCTTCGATCACGAGGACCTGATGCCCCGCGGGCAGGCCGCTGAGCAGGAAGCGACCCGTGCTATCGGTCTCGCCGGCGATGTAGGTGTGCTCGACGGCGACCCTCACGTCCTTGAGCGGCAGCCCGTCCAGACCCAACACCTGGCCGGAGAGCGCCGTCACGGCCGACCCCGCGCGCAGCGGCGCGATACCCGACCACGGCGTCGAGGGCTGCAACGACTGCCACTCAACGCGACCCAACGGACCCATCGAGGGCTCCCAGCTGCTCGGACGAAGCGGCCGGAACGCCCGCATCCGGCGCGTCACAGCCAACGCCGGGGTCGCCGCAGCGACCGTCGCACCGGCATACCTCACGGCCACCCGCCGCCGGCCAGAAGCCACAGGCCAGTGCGCGGCAGCGTGCGTGCGCCCCCAAGGAACCGGGGGACGACCGGCACGCCAGAGCGGTGCTGCCATCGCAGCGCTCGCGCGTGGGCCTCCGAGCGAGGCCGTGCTCGGGCTGCCCGTGGGGTCCGTTCCGCTCGGTGCTAGGCCCTGCGGCGTGCCGTTGAGGGTCTGGAATGCCGCGAATGCCTTGCCGGGCCGCACGATGTCGTCGTGCGAACCCGTGTACAGCTTCAGCTTGACGCTGCCAGTGGCCGCTTCGTAGCCCTTGACCAAGATCGTATACGCGCCCGTCTTGGCGGGGGTGAATTCGTAATTCTGTTCTCCGGTCGCGAGGCTCGTTTCGCTTCCCGAGAGCTCTACGCCTTCGGGGTTCCACACGGAGAACCAGCCAGCGGCGAACGTCGATTCTGTCCCGTTCAGTGTCAAAAGCTGGCCTTCGGTGCCGGTAAACGTGAGCTTCTCGATCTGCCCCGGCACACCGACCGTCGCCTTCACCGCTTCCCCGCCAGGAGTGATCGTCCCCGTGGCATCCGACGCGTTGTACGCCTTAAGCATCAGAGACCCCGTGTGCGGACCGCGAGGGTTCACAACCAGCGTATATGTGCCCGTTGTCGGGAATCTCGTCGCGCCGACATAACTACTCCCCGAATAAGATTCCTGTGTTTCGCCAACATGTTCCCCAGCTGAGTTAAGCCATTCGAAGGGAGTGGCTTCCAACGTGCTTTCGGAGGTCGCCAGCGAAACCACCTCGTTCGCGGAGACTTCCACAGAGTAACGAGCATTCTGCCCCGGTGTTTCAATCACCACATGCTTCAACGCGCCTTCGGTCGTGGGCGTGATCGACCCCGTGATTTCATGCACCGAGTAAGCTCCCATCTTGAAACTACCAGTCCTGTCCAGCCCAGGAGTCACCACCAGTGTATATGTCCCCGTCTTCGATAGGGTGATCGGTTCGAGGAAGCCTTCACCGTTGAATTCAAATTCTGTGACCTTAACCCCTTCTGGGTTATACAAAACCACGTTACCTATACTGAAGGAAGGTTCTTTGACAGGCACGGACAGTCGTTCGCCACTGGACGCGGAGAACGTCACACGCTCGATTTGCCCCGGCACGCCGACCGTAAACGTTTTCGATTCGCCGAGCGTCAACGAACCCGTGGCATCCGAAGCGTTATACGCCGTCAAAACCATCGAGCCAGTCGTCGCGCCCGCCGGGTTAACCAACAGCGTATACTTGCCCGCCGTCGGGAACCTCGTCGCACCAATGAACTCCCCCGACCCATATGATTCCTCCCGGCCCACAACTTCTTCACGGGAATTCAACCATTCAATGGGGAACGCTCCCAACGTGCTTTCCGACGAGGCCAGCGACACCACCTCGTTCGCCGTGACTTCGACCGTGTAGCGAGCCTTCTGGTAAGGCGTAGTGATCACGACATGAGTCGCCGACCCTTCCGTCGTCGGCGTGATGGAACCCGTCACTTCGTGAATGGCAGCAGCCGAAAGCTTCACCTTACCCGTATCAGTACCGGACGGCTTGACCATCACCGTATACGTCCCCATCGTGTGCAGCGTGAGCGGTTCCATTTCCGCTGCGCCCAAACTCGCGCTATATAACAACTTGCCCGCAGGACTCCATATCGACAATTCACCGCCCGCGATCGTCAATTCCGACGTCGTCACGGAAATCCGTTCCCCCACCGTCCCATCAAAGATCCCAAGCCCAATCTTTTCCGCCGCCGTGAAGTTCAGCGTGGCACCCGACCCACCGACAGTCAACCGACCTGTAGGGCCGACCTTGCTAGCCGCGAGCCCTTCCGGCGGGATATACAGATCCGGGCCAGTGACAGTGCCGTACGGGGTCGTCACGATCGTGTGCCCACCAAGAGTCACGCCTGGAACCGTCACATGCAGCGCCGTGGAGGTAGCCGATGTCACGGGCGCCCGCATACCATTGATAGCCACAGCATCGTTGGAGGTATGAGCCGTTTCGAAGTTCGACCCAGATATCGTCACCGAGCTCCCCGCCGTAGAGATCGACGGCGAAATAGACGTCGCCTGGGGAGCAGGACTCGCCGCCACCGTAAACGTCTGCGCACTCGTAACAGGCCCTTCCGTTGTGGTCTTCACCGTAACCGTACCCGTCGTCGCACCAGTCGGCACCTTCACCGTCAACGCCCACGCAGTCGCCGCGCTCACCGTCGCCGCGGTCCCGTTGAACTTCACAGTGTCGTTGCCAGTCGTTGTCGAGAACCCGGTCCCGTCGATCGTGATCGTTTCCCCGACCGCCCCTTCCGTGGGCGCCAGCTCCGTGATCGACAACACCGACGAGGACTTACGCCCGATGGAGAGCAGATTGCCGGCTGCATCCCACGTATACAGCGCCGTTTCGTTCGAGGGCTTGTAGACAGCCTTCAGACGCCCTTCCGCATCATAGAAGTAGCGAAACGCCGTCGTTGGAGGGGACGCCTGCGCGACACTTGGCGCGACGATTAAGGCTACGACCCAGGCTAGGAGGAATAACGGGACCACCTCCGAGACGGAGGCCATTCGGCGGCAAGGAGAACCCTTTCCCATCAGGACAAGCAGAACCCGACGCGCCATGCCAACTCCTCCACTATACGGTTTTGCGGTGCCCACAGTCATGGGAGGCACCCTATGTGCCGCACCCTACCCCAGCCGACAAAATTCTGTCAAGTAAATTAGTCGCGGCAGATGAGTTATATCAACACTTATTCAAATGGCGCTAGTCAGTAGAATGCGTCACCAGAAAAAGTCCTGCAAAATCGCACAGAGGGCAGTGTCAGAAGTCGTTGGATTTCTTGTTCGACTAATCGGCCGCATACGAGATATCTCGGCTGCGGCGCTCCGCGGGGTCTCGGCGAAGGCCCATCGTTGTGCTGCCCTCCGTTTGGGCCGTAAGGGTGATGCGGTCCGACCGGGCTTTGAGCGGCTTTCGTCGGCGCTGGGCTGTCTCCATGCCCGGTCGCCCTGGGGCATGTGGTCCCTGCTTTGCCTGGGCACCAACACGCGCTACACACTGCTGGGGGCCGTTATGCCTGCCCGCTGCGGCTTGCATACTGCTCTGCTGCGAGTCTTTAGAAGGCCAGCCTAGTCGAACGATCTTCCAGGATGCGATTTTGTTCGGGATTGGGTAGCCTTCGCGCCGTGCGCGTGAGCGATCGAGATGAGGGGCGGGTAGCGGGATGAGCGTGAAGTACGCCGTGCTGGGGCATCTTGTGCGGCATCCCGACTACGGGTACCGGCTGCGGGCGCAGCTTGCAGAGCAGCTTGAGATGCCGGACTTGTCGAAGAACACGGTCTACCGAGCGCTGGGACAGCTTGGGGGGGAGGGGCTGATTGCTGTGACGCACACCGACAGGGCGCCTGGGACGGGGCGGGATCGTGTCTGGTACAAGGCGACGAAGACGGGCAGCGAGGCGTTCGAGGCGTGGCTGCGGGGCGAAGCGGAGGAGCCCGTGCTGATCGATGCGTTGCATATCAAGCTTCTGGCGTCTCGGCCGGCGAACCTGCCTGAACTGATCGAGTTGACGTGGTCTCGGGAGCGCGCATGCTTGGCGCGGCTGGGGGAGCTTGAGGGCGCTGGGGAGATGCCTGTTGGTGAGTGGCGCAGGAGCTGGGAGGGCGTTACCAGGGTGCTGGTGCGCAACAACCAGATCGCGCATTTGCAGACGACGGTTCGCCAGATCCAGCGTGCCCGCGAGGTGCTGATGCGCTTGCGGGACGATCCCAGCTGGCCGGAGAGGCCCCGATCGGTATGAGCATGGACCCGCTGCTGTCTCTGAGTGGCGTGAGCAAGAGCTACTGGCGTGGGCTGCGCGAGGTGAAGGTGCTCCAGGACGTCTCGCTGGACATCCACGCTGGCGAGTTGGTAGCGGTGTGGGGTCAGCGCCGTTCGGGCAAGACGACTTTGTTGAAGCTCGCGTCGGGCTTGGAGGCTCCCGACGCGGGGGCCGTCCTCATGTCGGGCCAGGACCTGAAGACGCTCACGCTTGCACAATTCGCGAAGGTCCTGCGTGGACATGTCGGCTGGGCGAAGCCGACCGGCCCGCCTGAGAACAGCGGCATGCTGATACGCGACTATGTCGCGATGCCGCTGCTGAGCAGTCGCCGCCATCGTGACGCGCAACGTCTGGCTACGCGGGCGCTTGAGAAGGTCGGCGTGCCGGAGTGCGCGGAGCAGCAGTGGGGTCGTATCTCCGACAGCGAGCGGGCCCTCGTCGCTGTTGCTCATGCGCTGGTACGCGAGCCACGGGTGCTGCTTGTGGATGACCAGACGACGAGCCTTGACGACCTCCAGCGGGAGGAGGTCATGGAGTTGTTGCGCTCGCTGGCCGAGCAGCACGACATGGGCGTCCTCGTGACGGTCCCCGATATGGCTGAGATGAGGCACGCTCATCGCATCCGTTCGCTGTCTAGTGGCCGGCTGGTCGCGCCGGCCGATCCGCCGCCTGGTGCTGGTGGGGAGCTGATCGACTTTCCGGGCGTCGCCGCCAAGCGTGTGGAGTGGACCCGGTTTCGCGGACAGTCGCGGGCTTGGCTGGCTAGGTTTTGTTTGTGGGGGTGATTATCTCTCTCTCGTATGCCTCTGGGGAGAGGTAGCCGAGGGTGGAGTGTCGTCGTTGTCTGTTGTAGAACGCCTCGATGTACTCGAAGACGGCGGAGCTGAGGTCGCGTCTGGTGGGCCAGGGTTGGCGGTGCACGAGCTCTTTCTTGATGGTGGCGAAGAAGCTCTCGGCGACGGCGTTGTCGTAGGCGTCGCCCTTGGAGCCCATCGAGACGGCGATCCCGGCGTCGCGGGCTTGCTGCCCGAACGCAAGACTGACGTATTGCGAGCCCATATCGCTGTGATGCACGAGACCGGGCGCGGGGCGCCGGCGGGCGAGCGCCATCTGCAGCGCCTCGACGACGAGCTCTGAGCGCATGTGCTCGGCCATCGCCCACCCCACGATCATCCGCGAGAACGTGTCTTGGACGGCGGCGAGGTAGAGCCAGCCCTCCCACGTTCGCAGATACGTAAGGTCCGCGACCCACAGCACGTTCGGGGCGGCCGGGGTGAACTGCCGGTCGACCAGATCATCGGCGACCCTGACACCTGGCACCCTGATCGTCGTCTTCCCGCGTTTGACCCGCACCAGCCCTGAGATCCCGGCCCGGCGCATAAGGCGCCGCACCCGCTTGCGCGAGACCTGGATGCCATCTCCCAGGCGCAGCTCGGCCGCTACCCGCCGGGAGCCGTAGACGCCCCTGGCCTGCTCGTGGATCTCCTTGATCCTCGAGGTCAGCCACGCATCGGAGAGCGCCCTGTCGCTTGGGACCCTGCGCTCCCACCCGTGGTAGCCAGAACGGCTCACACCGAGGACCTCGCACATCACAGAGACTGGGAAACTGGCCCTCTCCGCCGAGATGATCCGGTAGGCGCTCACCGGGTCTCGGTCTCCGCTGCGAAAAGGACCGCGGCTCGCTTGAGGATCTCGCGCTCCTGCTCCAAGCGTTTGACCCGCTTGCGCAGCTCACGGAGCTCTTCGCGCTCCGCGCTCGTCAGCCCGTCATCGCGCTCCCGATGATCGAGCTGGCGCTGCTTGACCCAGTTATGCAGCGACTGATCGCTGCAACCCAGGCTCTCAGCCACATCCTTCACCGCCCGGCCAGCGAGCACCAGCTCGACAGCCTGGCGGCGGAACTCCGGCGGATACGGCGGCTTCGTTCGCGGCATGAACACATCCTTTCGCGTCCAAGCCAATCAAGCGCTCAACTGTCCGTCAGACGGGATCCACTCCACTGCTGGCCCACCGCGCCGAGAAGATACGTCGCGGCTACCCCGTTGAGCCCGATACGCCGTTCTTCTGCACGCGCAAGGGGACACGCTGGGACGACGGGAATGTGCGCGAAAGGGTCCTCGACGACGCCGCCGAGCTGGCCAGCAAGAGGCTAGTGGAAAGCGGCCTGCCGCCATTGCCGCACGTTACGCCCCACACGATGCGGCGCACGTATGTCTCGATCATGCTCTTGGCGACGAACTTCGATGTGGCGTTCGTCCAGAGTCAGGTCGGTCACTCGAACTCAAAGCTGACCGTGGACGTCTACAACCAGCTTTTGGACCGGAGCAAGCGGCAGCATGGAGCGGCCTTCGATCGACTGGTGGCAGACGCCCAGGCGACCCTCTACGGAGCGCAGAACGGCGATTTTAGCCCACTATTTTGCCCACCTGGCGATTTTGGCTCCGAACGCGACATCTGTCCGCCGCCGGAGATTGGCTTGGATACAGGCGAAACGACCGATGGGCACGGCTGGTTTCGAACCAGCGACCTCTCGCGTGTGAAGCGAGCGCTCTCCCGCTGAGCTACGCGCCCTGAGACCTTGATTCTATTGGCTTTGGACGCCTCCTGACCCTTCGGTTGGGAGCCCTCTTGGCGGGCCTGGTGCCCATTGGTGCCCATTCGCGGCCCCTCTACGAGCGCCTTCAGGCGCTCGGGCTCGCCGTCTCGGCGATCCATCTGGCGCGCATAGACCGCGAGAGTGAGGTTCGGCGTGGTGTGCCCCATCTGCGCCATCACGTAGGGCGGCGCCTCGCCGATGGCGAACAGCAGCGAGGCGAAGGTGCGGCGCAGCGAATGGGGCGTCAGTCCCTCGGGTAGCGGCTCGACCTCGCTCTCGGCAAGCCTCGTATTGGCGAGTCCGACGGCCTTCGTCAGTACCCGCCGCCGGACGTTGGTCGCTCCCTGTCGCCTGCCCGTCGCGGTCCCGAACACCAGTGCATCAGCCGGTGGGTTCAGACGTGCCCGATATTCGCCAACTCGTCGCGCAGTACCGGGAGCACGTTCACGGTGCGCACCCCTGCGTGCGTCTTGGCGGCTCGGACCGTGATCGTGCCGCGTGCCAGGTCCACGTCGCGCCAGCACAGGGACAGCGCCTCGCCGATCCGCAAGCCCGCGAAGGTCAGCGTGGCGAGCAGCGCACGCCGCTGGCCTCGGCAGACGGCGGCGCGCTTGTCGCGCTCGCCGGCGGCGTCGAGCAAAAGATGAATACCTACATGAACACCCAGATGAACACCCTGGACCCATCACAAACCTCGGCGAACAAGGACTGCTGTGTGCCAAGGACGCACGCCAGCGAGTTGCGCGCGCCGGATCAGGCTCCGAAGGCGCTGGAAGCGAGCCGTCTAAGCTCGCGCATCTGGCGCACGGGGTGGCGACCCAGCCGGCTCGCGGTTGCGTAGGGCGCGGCGTGTCCGTGGGCGCGATGAGTGACGTTCACGCCGACGCGCCTGCGTAGCCGGTCGATCAGGCTTCGGGACAGCGGGATCAACAGCAGCTCGATCTCGTCGCTGACGAGGACGGTCGCGCGGCCCTCCGTGAGATTGCGCCAGAGCGCCTCGTCGGCCCACTCCTGATCACCGGGAACGAACGCGACTCTGTCGGGGTAGCCGAGGTCATCGTCGCTGAGCGACGCGGCCATAAAGAGGTCCCAGGTCTTATCAACGGTACTCATCGGGTGTTCTCCCAGCTACGCAGGATATCGGACCAGCCTCTTCGGAGCTTGATTTCGACGGCGTGCATCGCATCGTTGACCGGTCCGTGCGTGATCACCGGGGCCTGCTTCTCGGAGCCGACATAGCGGTGCTCGTGGTGCTCCTCGGGCACGTGGGTGTTGTCGAAGGTCCGCACCGTATGCCACGTCCCGTTGCGCTCGACCAAGAGGATGATCGCGTACTCGATCGGATGAGCGCTTGAACGCCGGATCACGACGAGCACGTCGGGGGCGAGGAGCAGTTCTCGTATCCGATCCTTGGGCATGGCCGGATGATCCCAGGACGCGAGGCGGCGCCGGAACGCAACTCTCAGGGGACTCGGCCGATGAGGTCGTCTAGAGGAAAAGCTCGCTCAATGGCGAGAGCACATCAACCAGAACAAAGAAGATCGCACCCATCAGGACATCTATCATCGCGCCTCCAACGCCAAAAGATACGTCGATGGCGAGATCGCCCTCCATATATACCTGCGGATTCGGTCCGGTTGCGGCGATGGGGATGAACACCAACTCTGCTCCGTCTTTTTGCCAGCCTGCATCGAGATACACCGCCTCACCAACGATCTCGGTATCCTCGTTGGCTCGATAAACCGGGCCAATAAGCTCTGGGTCGATAATCGACATGAACGTGGGCATCAGGAACCTGTGCTTGTCCATGTTCCAAAGGGCATCAAGCGCGGTCAGCCTTTGACACAACCCTCCGTTATAAGGCTGCGTTCGCTCAATGACTGCGCAAGCTTCATCAGAAACTCCATGAAGCTTGCCTGGGTGTCGTTTCCCCTTTCGAGGCTGTCGGATATCTCGAAGGAATGTCTCCTTGGTTCCAGAGTCCCAGATCGGATAGCCATTCCACCGGCCCGGTTGCTGGTTGTTGAGAAGGACAAGCTCCCATACAAGATTGTCAAGGGCCGAGCGAACGTTGTGGACAAGCTCGCCGCTGAGGACACCCCATGCTATCGGTGGTCGCTCAACGATGTTCAGCTTGAAGACATAGCCGCCGCGCTGAATATCGAACTGACCTTCGACGCGATACGGCTGACGTTTGCGAAAAGCTTGGACTTCGCCGTTAATAGATTCCAGATGAGCATTTGCCCGATCAAGTTTCGCGCGAATCCCTGCGAGTGCATCGTCCACTCGGTGAAGTCTATGCAGTCCCCCCTGATCGCAGGTCGCTGAGCTTGGCCGTCGGGAGCGAGCCCGCCGCGAGTGCCGGATGCGCCCGCAGGAGCGCCACGGTACACGTCCACGTCGGCGGTAGGGGCTCTAAATGCACGAGGTTGTCCCCAGCGGCTCTGAGCACCGCGCATTGGGCTGGGCCTCGATTGGGGGTGCTCTGGTGAGTGTGGGCGCTTTGGCTGGAGTCAGCTTTGGCCTGTGGGGCGCTGGAGAGCATTTGTGGGGAGACGACTACTTCCTGGCTGGCTTCGCCGCAAGTCTGCTGATCGCCATGCTTGGCCTCTATGTCCTCTTGGCCGAGTTCATCGGAGGCATCGGGCCGGTCAGGCTGCCCCTGCCCCTGACCCGCCGAGAGAGGGAAGCCAAGCAAGCGCAGATCAGGCAGGAGCCAGACAGCGCCACCGGGTTGCGCAGCGACAAGACCGCTTCGCAGCGGTCCCCGTTGGAGGCGTGGCTGGAGGGTCGTATCGAGGCGCACGACATGATTGTCAGAGAGCGCGCTGTCCGCGAGGAGCGGGAATACCAAGAGCAGATGGGAGACTGGGATACACAGAACGTCAACGAGCTTGGCGGGATTGATTCCCGGACGCTCAAGACGGACCGCTCGATTGCTCTCGCGCCGGAGCTTGTCAAGTCCTATCGCACCAATCCGCGTAGCCCTGGCCGTGTGGATGGCATCGAGGCGCCCCACACCGCCGACGTTTGGGATGCCTACTACGAGCGGCGCCTTGGGTGGCTCAAGGAGACACTTCAGAGGTTGCGCGAGAGTGGTGAGCCTGCGCCAGACACGCCGTCTGTCGCCGAGCGGGCGTCAAAGGAACCGATATCGCCTGAGCACCGGGATATGCTCAAGGGCGTCGCGGATTGCCTGTTGAGCTACGTGCGGGCTTCCCAGGGGGCCTATTACGGCAGGAAGGGCGACGAGCGGAAGGCGCAGTCCTTTCAAGAACACTTCCCCGAACTCGCTCAGCAGGTCGCGGGCTGGAATGCGCGCATTGAGTCGTGGGAGCGGGCGAAGGAAGACCTCCGGCGATGGGTAGCAGGACGACTGCACGCCTTCGGATACGACCGGCCACCCTTCGGTGGCGGCCTCGACTTGCCTATTGCGCATCAAGCTCAGGCAGACGTGCCGCAGCTCGTCTTTTCAGAGATCCTAGGCTGCCTACACCTCGGTCCCTATGTGGTGATGGCCTTGGAGGAGCAAGGGGGTATGCCGCCACCAGCGGTTGACCGGGGAAGGGTTGAAAGAGAACTTGACGAGATTCTTGTTGAGGGGGCGGGACGTCCTGAGCGACAGCGCGCGAGAGAAATAGGCGGGTCCCTGCCATCCGTGCGTGATCGGCTCTTAAGCGTGCTTGAGCTGGTGCAGGAAAAGGACGTGATCAAAGGTCTCGGAGGCTGCGAACTATGCCGGTGAGACCATCCTCGGGTCGTCCAGGTGGACGGCGCATCGGGTGTATCCATTCCGTTTGGGCACTATCGGCCTTCCAGTGCCCAAACCCCGCCAAATCGCCCCAAATCCCACCCGATCTACGACCCGGCCCGAGTCTCGAAACCCGCATGAACGCAGCAAATCCGCGCCGATCCGCGCCTCGCCCCCCGGCGTGTGAAGCGAGCGCTCTCCCGCTGAGCTACGCGCCTGAACGTCTGAGTCTATTGGGTCCACGGGGTTGCCCGCTGGCCGTCAGCTCCCAGTAGCCAAAGCCGCCGGCCGTGGCGAGAGCCGCGCGTTGGCGGGGGAGTAGAAGCGGGCGAGGGTTTCCACCTCGCCCGCTGGCAGCGCGGAGCCGAAGCTCGCGGCCCCGCCGAGGCGGCGGTAGGCGGCGGTGAGGTATTCGCCGATGGTGCTGAGGTTGTAGTGGCCGTCGTACACGCAGCCGATGTAGAGGCTGGCGTTGGTGCGCAGGAAGTGGAGCGCCGCGGGGGAGGCGCTTGCGAGCTGGCGGCTCACGGTCGCGGGCACGGTGCCCTGGGTAGCGCTCTGGGTTGAGGTCGCCCGCGCGGGCGTGAACACCTGCAGTGAGGATTCACCGGCCGCGCCGCCCGCTGCGGCCGCGGCCAATGTGAACGTCCAGCCGCGCTGGGTGAGGCCTTCGTAGGAGAGCAGCAGTCCCGCGATCGCGGCCGAGGCGCCGGTGAGTTCGCCGGCGTAGGAGATGAAGCGGGGCGTGGCGATCCGCTGTGCCTGCACGCTTGCTGCGGCGATCGCCCGCTGCTCGGCGGGTGAGAGGAGGGCGGGGAGTCCGTGCGCCACGGCTGGCCAGGCGGCCTTGGAGGCGGCCACCTCGCGCTCCACCGTCTGCTCGGCGCCCAGCAGCCCGTGGCTGACGATCGCGAGGTCGGTGCGCTCCAGTTTGCGCTGCGCCGGGCTGGCCCCCGGTTCGAGCGCCTTCGCGGCGCCCTGGCTGGCGCCGCCGCAGCCGGCGAGCGCCGCGGTGAGGGCCAGCGCCGTGAGTCCCCCGAGCGCCTGGCCCGCGAGGCGACCCGCCTTGCGGCCACCTGTGCTGGCAAGGCCCGCCAGGCGACCCGTCCCCGGACCGCTTGTGGTCGGGACGGTGCTCGCGGTGGAGGTGACCTGGGCTCCGGTCAGACGGAGAGCAGGTCGACGACGAACACCAGCGCCGAGTTGGGCGGGATCGTCGGGGGCGAGCCCTGTGCGCCGTAGGCGAGGGGCGCGGGGATGATCAGCTCGCGCCGGCCGCCGACCTTCATGCCGACGACGCCCTGGTCCCAGCCGGGGATGACCTTGCCTTCGCCGAGCGCGAAGCTGAACGGTTCGTTGCGCTTCCACGAGGCGTCGAAGACTTTGCCGTTTGTGTAGAGCACGCCCACGTAGTTGACGGTGACCGTGTCGCCGTCCTTGGCTTCCGGGCCGGTGCCCACGATCAGGTCCTTCGTGACGAGCTTCGTCGGCGCGGCCCCCTTGGGCGGCGTGACGGTCGGCTCGGTCGAGAGCGGACCGCTGGTGGGCGTCGTCCCGGTGGCCGCCGTCGAGGAGGTGCTCGACTTGGCGATTTCGGTGGCCGCGTTGGTGTTCTCCTGGCCGACGCCGATCGTGCTGCTGGAGCCGCTCGAGCCGCAGCCGGCGACGAGCACGACGGCGGCGAACGCCGCGAGCGCCGCGCCGGGACGCCGGAGGTGGGAATGGAAGTCGCTGAAAAGGGTCATCACGGCGGGCAGCCTAGCGGAATGAGCGGCGCATGTGGGCGATTGCCCTATCATCCCCGCTGGACCGTGCTAGGCGGGGAGGTAGCGGTGCCCTGCACCCGCAATCCGCTCTAGCGGGGCTGAATTCCTCTCCGAGGGGTTCCACCCCCGGTTGCTCCGCTGTCTGGGGCGTCGATGGCTCGGGTCCCGCGCGGTGTCGGCTTGTGAATCAGGTCAGGTCCGGAAGGAAGCAGCCTTAAGCGATCCCCGGCAGGCGCAGCGGGCGCTCCCGATCCGGAGTCGCGGGTGGCGGTAGGCACCGGAGGCGAGAGCTTCGACGCGAGGTGCACGGTCCACCTATGAACAGCGCCGGTAGACCGTCCACGAACGGTTGGCCGCCGCGAGCGCGAACCCGGGCGGCACGGTGGCGGTGAGCTGGCCGGGGTCGTGGGGGTCGAGGATGTAGTCGTCCTTTACTTCCTCGGTGGCCGGCTGTACGTAGATACCTATGTCGATGGTGCGCGCCTGCGCGCTCACCACGTCCGCCGGCGAAGCCTGCAGTTCGAGTGCCAGCAGCGGGATGGGGCGATGGTTGGGCACGCCTACCGGGCCACAGCGCAGTGAGATGGCGCCGCTATGCACGAGCGCCACCAGGTCGCCCTGGATCGACTGCTGGCGCGCGAGCGCGTCGAGTTCGTGGTGTAGCGAGCGATACTGGGCGGGGGCGTAGGCGAGGAGCGCGAGCGCCACCACCGCGCCGCCCGCCATCCACGGTCGCCGGCGGCGGTCCCCGGCGGGCAGCTGGGTCCAGCCGAACACGCCGGCGCCGCAGAAGATGCACAGCACCGCCGCCCCGAGGAAGGCGTAGCGCGTGTTGATCGGCAGTCCGGCGGTGGCGAAGGCGGCGAACACGACCACCGCCACGATTCCCACCACCGCGCCGGGGCGAGCGCGGCGGGGCAGCCATAGCAGCGCGAGCACCCCACCGACCGCCGCGCCGAGGAGCACGGGCGGTCGCAGGATCTCCCCCAGGCGCCGGGGGATGTACTCGGGGACATGCGCTATCCCGGTGACGCGCTCTAGTTCGCGCGCGGTGGCGCGCGTGTTCGTGAGCGACCACAGCGGCTGACCGGTGACGAGCCAGTCGCTCAGCACCCACACCAGCGGCGCCGCGCAGGCGAGCAGCGCGAGGCGGACGAGTTGGGCGGTGTCGAGCGAGGGAGTGTCGGGCAGGGCGGTGTCGGGCGCGGCGCCCTCCGCGTGCGCGGGTTGGGGCAGCCCTTCGGATATGTCCTCCGCGCCCCGTCCACGCCGCGCGCTCACGGCGAGGTAGAGCCAGTAGAGACCGGAGAACACCCACGCCTCCGGGCGTAGCAGCCCGGCGAGTGCCAGTAGCGCGAGCACGAGCGCCGGCCTGCGCGCGGCATGCGGACGCACGGCGACGAGCACCGCGCCGAGCACGAGCACCAGATAGGGCACGTCGACGTAGGCGCGCACCCCGTAGGAGACGACGGGCACGCGCGTGAGCAGCAGCACCGCGGCGAGCGCGCCGGCGGCGCGGCCGAACCACAGTGCGCCGAGCCTGTAGATGACCCAGCCGAGGGCCGCGAGCGCGATGAAGGCGAGCGCGACGGTGACACTCTGCGTCGCGCGCGGGCCGAGCGGGGAGAGGACGAAGCCGAGCGCCTCCACGAGTGGGTGGGGCGTGGGGGCGACGGGAATGCCGTACTGCGGCGTCTCGCCGCGCGCCGCCTGCTGGCCCCAGACGAGCGCGTAGAGGGTGTCGTAGTTGGCGAACCCCACGCCCGCCACCACACGCAGCAGGAGCGCGCCGAGCAGGATCGCGGGGAGCGCGCCGAGGCGCTTGAAGTGTGCGTCCACGGGGGCGGACGCTACCCAGTCGAGCGCCCGAAGGGGGCCGGGGTAGACTCAACCGGTGGTGTCAGAAACGCTCCCAGAGCAGGCCGAGCAGCCCTCTCTCTACCGGCGCCACCGGCCGCGCACGTTCGCGGAGGTGGTGGGCCAGGAGGCGGTGGTGCGTACGCTGCGCCACGCGGTGGAACGCGGCCAGGTGCACCACGCGTACCTGTTCGTCGGCTCGCGCGGGACGGGCAAGACGTCGATGGCGAAGATCCTCGCGGCGTGCCTGAACTGCGAGCGCGCGCCCACGGTGGAGCCGTGCGGTGAGTGCGCGGCCTGCGTGGGCATCGCGCGCGCGAGCTCACTCGACGTGATCGAGATGGACGCGGCGTCGAACAACTCGGTGGACGACATCCGCGAGCTGCGCGACTCGGTGGCGTATGCGCCGGTGAGCGGCGGGCAGAAGGTGTACATCCTCGACGAGGCGCACATGCTCTCCACGGCGGCCTGGAACGCGTTCCTGAAGACCCTGGAGGAGCCGCCGCCGCGCACCGTGTTCGTGCTGGCGACGACCGAGGCGGCCAAGGTGCCCGCGACCGTGGTGGACCGCTGTCATCGCTTCGACTTCCAGCGCCCCACCGTGGAGCAGCTGGCGGCGGTCGTGCGCCGCGCGGCGGCGGCCGAGTCGATCGACATACCCCCCGAGGCAGTCGCGGCGCTCGCGCGCGCGGCCACGGGCAGCTTCCGCGACGCTCTGGGCACGCTCGAGCAGCTCATCACCTACAGCGGTCCCACGATCGCCCTGGAGGACGTGCTGGCGGTGCTCGGCGTGACCGACACGGCGGTGCTCGAGGAGCTGCTGCAGGCGGTGCAGGCGGGTGACGCGCGCGCGGTGCTCCTCGCGCTGGGTGACTGCGCGCAGAGCGGCCGCGACGCGGGCTCGCTGGCGGGCGACCTGGAGGTGCGCGTACGCGAGCTGCTCGTGGTGCAGGTGCTGGGCGAAGTGCCCGCCGAGCTGGCGCTCACGCCCGAGATCGACGCGCGCCTGCAGGCGCAGGCCGAGCGCCTCAGCGCGACCACGCTCGTGCGCCTGCTGGAGCTGCTCGCCGGCGCCCTGGAGGCGGTCCGCGCGGGCGCCGACCCCCGCACGCAGCTGGAGCTGGCGCTCGTGAAGGCCGCCCGCCCGGAGCTCGACACCTCGACGAAGGCGCTCACGGCCCGGATCGAGCGCCTGGAGGGCCGGCCTGCCGTCGAGCAGGGAGAGGGGCCGCCACAGGCGGCCCGCGAGGGTCGCGCTGTGGGAGCATCAGCGGTGCGCGAGGGGCCGACAGCCGCAGCCTCCACGCCTGCAGGTGGGACTGCACGTCCGGCGGCCGCAGAGCACACGCCGGCCGAGCCACCCTCTTCGCGGGCTGAGCCAGAGGCTCCGGGACACGCGCAGGCGCCGGCCGCGGTCGGGTCAGGGGACGTCGCTCCGGCGCCAGTGGAGCGCGGGGCTGGTGCTGCGGCGGCGGAGTCGGGGATCGACGCTGCGGCACCGGCATCGGGGAGTGGTGCTGCGGCGGCGGAGTCGGGGATCGACGCTGCGGCGGCGGCGGCGGCGTCGGAGGATGGCACCTCCCTGTCCGAAACATCCAGCGACTCGCTCGAGTCCCTCTGCGAGCTGTGGCCGGCTGTGGTCGAGGCCGTGCGCGCGCCCAACGCCATGCTCGCCGCCGCCATCGTTGCCGCGCGCCCGGTGGAGCTCGACGGCGAGGAGCTGCTCGTGGCCTTCGACCCGGATGCCTCCTTCATGATGAAGAAGGCCTCTAACCCCGACAATCGCGAGCTGGTGGCGCAGGCCTTGCGCGAGCTCACCGGGCGGCCGCTGCGGCCCGCCTATGAGCTGCGCGCCGACATGGCCCCCGTCGCCGGTCCCGCCACGGGTGGGCACAGCGAGGAGGAATGGGTGGCACGCTTCATGGACGAGCTCGACGCCGAGGAGCTCTCCGGTGAGTGGGCTGCCCCCGGCGACGCCCTCCCCGGCGAAGCCCTCTCCAGCGACGCCGCCCCCAGCGAAGCCCTCTCCAGCGAAGCCCTCTCCAGCGACGCCCTCCCCGGCGACGCCGCTGCCACCGACACGACAGCCGTCCCCCACGAGGCCATTGTCCCCAGCGAGAAAGCCGAGTAGCCCATGCCACAGCCCAAGAAGCCCAACATGCAGCAGATGCTCCAGCAGGTCCAGCGCATGCAGCGCGACATGGCCTCCGCGCAGGAGGAGCTCGAGAACGAAACCGTCGAGGCCTCCGCGGGTGGGGGGATGGTGAGCGTGCAGGTCACCGGCGCCCTGCAGGTCACCTCCGTGAAGATCGACCCCGGCGCGGTCGACCCCGAGGATGTGGAGATGCTCAGCGACATGGTCCTCGCGGCCGTCAACGAGGGGCTGCGGGCCGCGCAGGAGATGGCGGCCAAGAAGATGGGCGCCATCACCGGAGGCCTTGACGCCGGCGGCTTGGGCGGCCTCGGCCTGCCGGGTCTGTAGAGCCTGGCCCATCGGCCTGGCGCATCGCATTCGCGCGCCGCCCCGGTCCTGTCGGCTGGGCGTCCTAGGGTAGGCACGTGAACACCTTCGCGCCACCCGTCCAGAAGCTCGTCACCGAGCTCGCCCGCCTGCCCGGCATCGGCCAGCGCACCGCCCAGCGCCTGGCCTTTCACCTGCTGCGCGTCTCCACCGAGGAAGCGCTCGACCTGGCGCAGGCCATCCGGGAGGTCAAGGAGAAGATCGGGCTCTGCGAGGTCTGCTTCAACCTCGCCGACTCCCCGCGCTGTCGCATCTGCGAGGACCCCCGCCGCGACCACGCGCTCATCTGCGTCGTCGAGGAACCGGGCGACGTCATCCCGATGGAGCGCACCCACGAGTTCCACGGTGTCTACCACGTCCTCGGCGGCGCCCTCAGCCCGATCGACGGCATCGACCCCGAGGACCTCAAGGTCGCCGAGCTCTACGCGCGCGTCCTCGCCCCCGTCCCCTCGCCCTCGTTCGCCTCCGCGGCGGCACGCGAGTCGGGCGTCGGCGACGCGTCCCCGGCCGCATTCCCCGCGACCCGGCCGTCGACAGGCGTTCCGGCTCCCCACGATGAGCCCCTCACTCACGCGCCATCCACTCTCGCCTCTCAGCCGGGTGCGGCAGCCGAGTCGGCTGCGCACGACGCGGCTCCCGGCGGAGCCCCGGCAGGGGCGGAGCTCTCCTCCTTTTCGGGTTCTGGGTCTTCCGTGCGCGAGGTGGTGCTCGCCACCAACCCCACCACCACCGGCGAGGCCACCGCGCTGCACATCGCCGCCGGCCTGCGTGAGCGCGTGCCCGAGCTGCGCATCACGCGCCTGGCCTCCGGGCTGCCCGTGGGGGCCGACCTGGAGTACGCCGACGAGGTCACGCTCGGCAAGGCCTTCGCCGGGCGCCGCCCGCTGTAAGGCCCGCCCGCCCGCCGCTCGCTTTAGCCGCCTCGCCCTCGCGCGGCTATCCTGCCTGCGTGTCCGAGGTGATCGAAAAAAGAGGGCCCCCGCTGCCTGTGCCCGACGGTGTGCGCCACCCTCTGATCGTCATGAAGTTCGGCGGCACCTCCGTCGCCGACGCTGCGCGCATCAAGCGCGCCGCCGAGCGCATCGTCGCCAAGCGCCGCGCCGGGTACCGCGTCGTGGCCGTGCTCTCCGCGCGCGGCTCCACCACCGACGAGCTGATCGCCGCCGCCCAAGAGGTCTCCGCCGCGCCCGACCCGCGCGAGATGGACATGCTGCTCTCCACCGGCGAGCGCATCTCCTGCGCCCTCTGCGCCATGGCCATCCACGACCTCGGCCACCGCGCCATCTCGCTCACAGGCTCGCAGGCCGGCATCGTCACCGACGAGTCCCACACCCGCGCCCGCATCCTCGACGTGCGCGCCGAGCGCATCAGGGCCGCGCTGCAGGAGGACTCGATCGTGCTCGTCGCCGGCTTCCAGGGGGTCTCCTCATCCGGGCGCGACGTCACCACGCTCGGGCGCGGCGGGTCGGACACCACTGCCGTCGCCGTAGCCGCCGCACTTGGCGCGCGCGAATGCGAGATCTACACCGACGTCCCCGGCGTGTTCTCCGCGGACCCGCGGCTCGTGCCCGACGCATGCCTGCTTCGCCAGGTCTCCTTCGAGGAGATGCTCGAGATGTCTGCCTCCGGCGCCGGCGTCCTGCAGCTGCGCTCCGTCGAGTACGCCCGCAACCACGGCGTGCGCATCCACTGCCGCTCCTCCTTCTCCGATGAGCCAGGTACGGTTGTGGTCGACGAGGCCCTCACCATGGAGCAGCCGCTCATTACAGCCGTCACCCACTCCACCTCAGAGGCGCGCCTCACGCTGGTGGGCGTCCCCGACGAGCCCGGCGCCGCCGCACGCATCTTCGCCGCGCTGGCCGACGCCGGCGTGAACGTCGACATGATCGTCCAGAACGAGCCCACCTCCGCCGGCGGGCTCGCCGAGATCTCCTTCACCGTCCCGCGCGCCGACCTGCTCGACGCGCGCACCGCGCTCGCGCCGCTGCAGGGCCACGCCTTCGCCGAGTCCTCCGCCCACGAGGAGATGGGCAAGGTCTCGATCGTCGGCGCCGGCATGCGCTCGCACCCCGGCGTCGCCGCACGCGTCTTTGCCGTACTCGCGCAGGAGTCCATCAACATCGAGATGATCTCCACCTCGCCCATCAAGATCTCCTGCGTCATCCCCCGTGCCTCGGTCGCCCAGGCCGTGCAGGCACTGCACGCCGCCTTCGAGCTCTCAGGCCCCGACGCGATCGCCGTCGAGGAGCCCTTCCGCCCGCGCGGCGCCGTCTAGAGCATCCTTCAGCTCAGTCCAGGAGCTCAACTCTATGAAAACTCCCCCGTACTGACACCGTAGTTGCCAAATAATGGGATTCGGCCGTCGCTTGGGGTTTTCGTGGCCTATGGAGACTCCTACTGCTTGGCGCACTTGTAGACCACATGAAAATTTCGCTTGCACTTTGCGCCGAAACCTGCGAGCTTTCCAGCCTGAGGTCGGCGCACGAGGGGTGCCCCGGCTTTTGAAGACCAGCGGCATGGGCCTCTCCCCCCAGGGGAGGTCGTAGCGACGAGCAAGGAAGCGGAGAGCAAGGAGGCCGGGATCAAATGAGCGGCGAGACCACCGAGGTCGAGCAGCAGCAGGCTCCATGGAGCGATGCTTGGACGCCCCCTTCGCGCGGGTTGAAGGGGTTGGGCGCCAGGCGGCGCGGGGGCATGGGCATGGCCTCCCAGCCGCAGATCACCGAGGCCCGCGGGCCGGCTGCCTCGATGCTGCGCGACGCGCTCTTCCGCCGCGTGCTGCTCGTCGCCGACGTCGTCGCCATCGTCACCGCCTTCGGGCTCACCGTGGGGCTCTCCTCGCGCTCGCTCCAACTCACCTGGGCGAGCGTCGCCGGGCTGCCCATCCTGCTCGTCTGCGCCAAGCTCTTCGGGCTGTATGACCGCGACGAGACGCTCCTGCGCAAGACCACACTGGATGAGGCCCCCAAGCTGCTGCAGGTGGCCACGCTCTGCGCGCTTGTCGCCTGGCTGGCCGGCGGCCTGCTCGTCAGCGGCACACTCAATCGCCACGAGGCGCTCTTCCTGTGGCTCGCGCTGATCGTGCTGCTCGTGCTCGCCCGCGCCGTCGCCCGCTCGCTGGCGCTGCGCCTGGCTCCGGCCGAGCGCTGCCTGTTCATTGGCGACGCCCTCTCCGCCGAAGCCATCCGCGCGAAGCTCGAACACCGCTGCGGCATCAAGGCTACGATGGTCGCCCAGATCGACCTCGACAAGACCGCCCCCTGGTCGACCGACAACTTCTCCGCCCCGCGCCTCTCGGAGATCCGCGACCTCGCCCGCTCGCTGGACGTGCACCGCGCGATCGTCGCCCCCCGCTCCGCCGATGCCGGCGAGACGCTCGATCTGGTGCGCACGCTGAAGGCCGTCGGCGTGCGCGTCTCGGTTTTGCCGCGCCTGCTCGAGGTCGTGGGCTCCTCCGTCGAGTTCGACGACCTGCACGGCATCACCGTCATGGGCGTGCGCCGCTTCGACCTAACCCGCTCCTCCGCCGCCGTCAAGCGCGCCTTCGACCTCGCCGGCGCCACCCTCGGCCTGATCGCCATCGCGCCGCTCATGCTCGTCGCGGCCGTGGCCATCAAGCTCGACTCGCGCGGGCCCGTCTTCTTCCGTCAATTGCGCGTAGGCCAACACGGCAAGCGCTTCTACATGCTCAAGTTCCGCACCATGGTCCCCCAGGCCGAGGCCATGAAGGACTCGCTGCGCCACCGCAACGAGGCCCAGGACGGCTTCTTCAAGATCGCCGACGACCCCCGCGTCACGCGCGTCGGTCGCTTCCTGCGCAAGTCCGCGCTGGATGAGCTCCCACAACTGATCAACATCGTCCGCGGCGAGATGTCGTTGGTGGGCCCCCGTCCGCTCGTAATCGAGGAGGATCAGCGCATCGAGGGCTGGCACCGCCGGCGCCTGGAGCTCATGCCCGGCATGACCGGCCACTGGCAGATCCTCGGCCCCGCGCGCGTCCCCCTGCGCGAGATGGTCGCCATCGACTACCTGTACGTCGCGAACTGGTCCTTGTGGACCGACGTGAAGATCCTCCTGCGCACCGTCCCGCACGTCGTCGGCCGGCGCGGAATCTGAGCCTCGATACGTCGCGGGCTCTGAGCCTCGGCGGGCGGGTCGGCGTCGGCGCGAGCCGCCATCCGGCAAGCGGCCAGGATGCCGGTCAGGACTGTCAGCCAGAGGCTGGGTACAAGGACGAAAAGCATACGATCACCTGTGGTTCGAGGTCTCCAAGGTCTATTCCTCTTCTCGGACGTCCCCGATAGCTCCTTGACTGCCCTTCCGTAGGGTGGGTCAAACGTCCGTTTTCATTCGACGATCACGCCGAACTCCTGGCTGTACACCGCGCCGGGGTTGCCGCCGGACAGCGACGGCGGCGCCTGCGGTGCGACGCCCACCGCCGTGTCGCGGTAGCTCGAGTCGAGGATGTTCGCGAGGTGCTCCGGCGAGGCCACCCACGCGGCCACGATCGCGGCGGGCGTGGAGAGCTGCAGGGTTCCCCAGGCGATGTTCTCGCCGATGGTGTAGCCGTCCTGTTCGTTGGGCACGTACCCGGTTTCCCTGACGCGCTCCAGCGGAGTCAGGCCGCTGGGCGAGGTGTGCGCGAAGTAGTCGTCGCTCACCATTTCGCGGCTGTGTTCGAGCGCCGCTTCCTGCAGGTCCGCGTTCTGTCGCAGCGGCAGCTCGCCACTCCGCGCGCGCACCTGGTTCACCAGACACAGCGTCGTCGCGTCGATCGCGACGATGTTGCCCGCTTCGGGCCGCGCTTCGGTGTTCTGACAGGTCCTCGCCAGCACCTGCGCGATGACCGCCGCGTCGCTCCGCGCGGTGTTCGCGGCCGTCGTGGGTGCCGTGCTCTGGTGCTCGGCCCTGGGCCTGTGGTGGCGGTGGCGATACGCCCGGGTACCGTGCGCCGCGTGGCGCAGGCACCTGTGGTGGGCGGCGTGACCGCAGCGGCGATGGCGGGGGGAGTGTGCCTGGGCGGTCGTGGCGGCTCCAAGCAGGAGCAGCACCGTGGCCGGGAGGACTGCGAGGAGCTTGCCGAGGTGATGATGGCTCATACCGTTGCCATCGGGCTGCTCCTTGCAGCGCTAAAGGGCCCTGAGCCCTGTCTGGACAGGTAGGGGCTGCTGCGGCTTTATGCTGTGGCAATGAGGCGTCCCTGGCTGCTCGTGGCGCTCGTGCTGCTCGTGGGCGCGGCGGGCTCGGTCGTGGCGCTCGCCGCGCGCGAAGGCAACCCCCAGTTTGTCTCCCAGCAGCAGTCGCTCACGCCGGTGGGGGCGCGTCAGCTGGAGCATCTGCTGTTGACAACGTCTGACCCGCGCCCGGGCTTCCGTGGGCGCGCTCGGGGGGCGCGCTGTACGAGCGCCACCGCCTCATCGGCCCTGGGCAACCCCTGGATCTGCGTGGTGCACTACCCCGTTCTTCCCGGTGTGCGCTACGCGGTGGTGGTCCACTCCGACCGCTCGATCCAGGGGTCCGGTCAGCCCGCAGGCGGGCGCGTAGGGGGCGCCCTCATCGTCAGAGGCTGCTGTGTAGCGCAGACCCCCTGACGGTCCCCCGGTCAGCCGGTCAGGATCGTTCAGGCGAGGTCGTCGCGGAGCTTCTTCAAAGCCCTATAGATGCGGCCCTCGACGGCGCTCTCGCCCTCGCCGAGCACGCGGGCGACTTCGTGCAGCTTGAGGTCCGCGCCGAAGCGCAACGCGAGCGCCTCGCGCTCGTCTTCGCTGAGGCGGCTGAGCGCCCGCTGCAGCTCGTCGCGCTGCTCCACGGCGGTGAGCGCGGGGTCTGCGGATTCCGGTGTGCTGCCGGCGCCCACGTGCTGCAGGACGCGGTCTTCGTGGCTCTGGCGGCGTGCCTGGTCGCGCAGCAGGTTCAGCGCGATCGTGTAGAGCCAGCGCCGCTCGCTGCCCTTGCGCGGGTCGAAGCGCTGGCGCGAGCGCAGCACGCGCTCGAAGGTCTCTGAGGTCAGGTCCTCGGCGAGGGCCCTGTTACCAGTGCGGTAGGCAAGGAACGAGTAGAGGCGGGCGCCGTGCTCCTCGAACAGCCGCTCAAACGTATCGGAGCGCATACGCCCACCCATTCTGCCCGTTCTTGGCTTCTCCGCGCGGCGGGCCTTGGCGCTTGTCAGTTCGTGGGCCATCGGTTCGTGGGCCATCGGGTTCCCTCCCGGTCTGCTTGGCGGAAACAGCTTGGGCTCCGGGGGATCGCCACCCCGGAGCCCTTGCCGTTCAGTCAGTGCTCTGCTTGCTGTGTTGCTTGCTGCTACCTCGACCTGTGCTGTCTCAGGGGCAGAGGTTGTAGGTGTGCGTCTCCGTGACGGTCTTGCCGTTGCTGAGCGTCACCGTGACCTTGATCGTGGTCGCGCCCGTGCCGCAGGGCAGGTTGGTCAGCACGATGTTCGCCGCCGCCGCCTTGCCGGTGATCGTCTTGTAGTGCTTGCCGTTGACGCTGATGCTGACCCGACGCAGGCGGCCCTTGTGGGGCACCTTGACGTTGATCTTGATCCTACGGCTGCTCGTCTTGACCTTGCTGATCGACGTGCCGGCCACGCCGATCGCCGCGCTCGTCGTCGCCGAGCCCGTGATCGTCACCGTCGCGGAGCTGTAGTTGTTGGTGATGTTGTTGATCGTGTTGTTGCTGTTGTTCGTGTCGTTGTTGAAGCTGTTGCCGTTGCAGTCGAAGTTGCCGTTGCCGTTGCCGTTTTCGTTGCCATTGCCTTCGCCACCACCATTGCCGTTGCCATTGCCGTCGTGGTTGCCGTTGGCGCAGATGCTGGTGGTCGAGCTGTACTGGGCAGACGCGGCGTTGCCCGCGGCTCCACCGCTGCCGCCGGCGGCCAGGACGCCACCGGTGCCCGCGGCCATCAGGCCGACGGTGAGGGCTGCGACGACGAGGCGGCGCGGGTTGGCGCGGCCGGTCGCGGCCTTGGCGCGCGACATGGCAGTCGTCTTGATCTGGTCGAGCTCGAGCGGGCTGGCCTCGGGGCGCTCGCCGCGCAGACGCTGCGCGATGCCCTCCAGGTCGCTCTCGTGCCTATCGTTCTTGCGCCGCATTTCGTCTCCTGGTCGTTAGGTCAGAAAAAGCCTTTAGAAAGCCTGTCGATAGCCCATACGAACGGAGCGAGCTTTTTCCGACAGCCGTGCTCAAAGATTCATGATCGAGAACTTCCCCGAGCTCAGTGCCTGGCGGCGCAGAGCCGGTGCTGCGGCTTCCCACTGGCGAGGGCCGCCGGCGGCCTCGAAGCCCTTCAGGGACTGCCTGAGCAGCGGCTCCAGCGGGTTCAGCGCGAGCGCCCTGCGCGCGGCCGGGCGGGGGTCCTGGCCGGCGGCGGCGCGCGCCACGGCCAGCCAATACCAGTTTTCCCAGCTCTGGCGCTCGTATTCGGTGGCCTTGCCCATCGCCGCGACCGCCGCGGGGGCGAAGCCCTGCTGCAGGTCGCACACGCCGACGATCGCGTACGCCTGCGGGCGCTTGGCCGAGAGCGACAGCGAGGACAGCGCTTTCTGCTTGGCCCTCTTGCAGTTGCCGGCCTGCAGCGCCCGGCCGCTGCTCTGCAGGCGCGCATAGGAGGTGCTCACCAGCAGCGGCGCCACCGCCAGCACGAGCCAGCCGAGCGCTACCAGCGTGCGACCGGCGGGCAGCCCGCGCAGACCGACGCCCGCGCTGCGCGGGCGCGCGAGCGCGAGACCGGCGAGCATGAAGACCGGCAGCGTCACCGCCGGCATCTGCCAGTCCCAGTCGACGGCCTGGTGCACCGCCCAGGCGAGCGTCAGCGCGAGCAGCGCCGCATAGATGGCGCGGTCGGGGCCGCCGATGCGGGTGGCCAGCCCCACGAGCACGCCCCCTACGACGAGCGCGATCAGCAGAGCCCCCCACGAGGCCCAGCTCGGCGAGGCTCTGCAGATAGAGCGAGTGCGTGTCGGTCACATACTCCTGTTCGGTGCGGTACTGGGGGTAGAACTGCTGGTAGGTCCCGGCGCCGGTGCCGCGTAGGGGGTGGGTATCGAAGATGTCCACCGCGGCCTGCCACAGCGGCAGTCGCCCATTGTTGGACGGATCGGTGAGGCGTTCGCGCGTCTGGCTCACGTGCGCCTCCTGAGTGCCGTTGACGAACTTGTCGTACTCGCGCCTGGCTTCGCCGGCCGCGCCGAGGGCGAGCGCCAGGACCACGACGATGGCCAGCGCTCCGGCACCGATCGCCAGGCGCACGTTGCGCGGCGGGGGGTTGCGCACCGGGCCCGACCGGGCGATCGCCCGGTCTACCGGCACGAGCGCCCCGCGTAGCACCGCGGCGGCGACCATGCACACCGCCACGACCACCGCCACGTGGTGGCCCTGGGAGACGGCCTGCGCGCTCGTCGGAGTGTTCGTGGCCAGTGCGGTCGCGTCCCACGCCGAGCGCATCGCCACCGCCGTCGTCGGTACCGCCGCGAGCAGCGCCGTGGGCAGCGTGTGCAGGCGCGTCAGCAGGCAGTACCCCACGAGGCCGATCGCGGCGACCCCCAGCGAGCCGCGCGAGAACGTCAGCAGCAGCGTCGCGCCCACGGCGGGCAGCAGGGCCGCCGCGCCGACGCGCACCGCCCAGTGCTCGTCCGGGTCGGCGGTGAGATGGAAGCCCAGGATAAGGGCCATCGCGGCCACCATCCCCTCGGCGTTCCAGTAGGTCAGGGGGTAGTTCAGGCGGTTGGCGAAGAAGGCCGCCGTCGTCGGCCAGGTGTGGGGCAGCACGCGGCTGATCAGGCCGGCCAGGCAGACCGCCGCGAGGCCGACGGCGAGCGCGCGGATCAGCCAGCTCGCTCGCGTGCGCGTATAACGGACGGCGCCGAAGAGAGTCAGCGCGAGGACGTAGAGGAGAGTGCGGTCATAGGCGTCCAGGCCGCGCGCCGTGGCGTGGGACCAGAAGGTCGAGGTGAGCTGCCAGGCCGCGTAGAGGGTCAGGGCCGCGAGGGGTATGGCCAGTGTGCGGCTGAACCCCTCGAAGGGGCGCTCGGCCATCGTCGTGCGCAGGACCAGCGCCTGGGCCAGGACTATCGCGACGAAGCCCGGAGCGCTGGGGAAGTAGCCGCCCGCGTTGAAGGCCAGGTAGAGGAGGGCCGCGGGGGCGAGGAGGATCAGGGCTGCGAGGCCGAGGCGGTCCAGCAGCGGCTCACCCCGCTCCGCGGTGGCTACCGCTGGAGCCTCGTGCGACGACGCCGAGCTCATCCCGAGCGCTTGCGTGGACACGGCGGGGAGGGTACTCCTGTCGGGCTGGTGGCGGTCCGCCCGGGGCGACGGGCTTGGGTTCCGCGGGCGGGTCCCGGCAGGTGCCCACTCGCGGACTACTCGGTTCGGCTCGACTCAGAGCAGCTTGTGCAGCGGGTAGAGGTTCACGAAGCCGTACACCAGCGCCACCGACCAACCCAGGGTGGCTGCGAGGGGTATGCGGCGAGGGCTGAACAGACGGGCCGCCACGAGGTAGACCCCCGGCATCACCACGACCATGTAGTAGATGTAGCTGATGCGCGCCGTCAGCAGGCTGTCGACGGCGAAGGGGATGAAGGTGCCCAGGCACCAGCACGCTCCGAGCGCCGCCACCCCGTCGCCCTTACGCCAGGCGGCCCCCCCGGCGGCGAACAGCGCGGGGATGGCCATGAAGATGATGAAGGGGTTGATCGCGCCCTGGAAGGCGATCGTCGCGCGGCTGGTCACGATCTTGCCGTTGACCACCGAGTTGACCGCCACCTTGGCGTAGTTGATGGTCCGCTCGTTCAGCAGCCACTGCCATGGGGTGGAGGAGATTCCCACTTCGCCAGGCTTCATCTTCAGCAGTTGGGCGTAGTTGTAGATGTGCAGCAGGTGCGTGAAGGGGCTGCCGGCGTAGGTGACGTGGCGCACCGGGTCATATGCCGGGACGAGGATGTCCAGGAGCCAGAGGAGGCCGAGGAAGCTCGCCGCGGAGGCGGCCAGGAAGATTAGGAGGGCTCGCCAGCCGGTGCCGACTTCTCCTGTGGGGAGCGTCGCGGCGGTCCATCGGGTCCAGCCTGCGCGCGCGTAGCGCAACGCCTCGAGCAGGATCACGACGAACGCGAGGTACAGCGCCACTTCCTTCATGCACCCCGCGATGCCCAGGGCCATCCCCGCGAGCAGCGGGTGTTTGCGCATGTACAGCGCCGCGGCCACGAGCATCATCGCGACGGCATAGATGTCGAGTGTCGCGATTCGCCCGTGCACGAGCAGGAGGTTGTCCAGCGACATCACCGCCACCGCCCCCAGCGCGAGCCACGCGCTGCCCCCGGCGGCCTGCACCAGCATGTACAGCGCGACCATCGCGATCAGCCCGAAGAGGACGCTCCCGATGCGCCACCCGCGGGGGTTGTCGCCGAATAGCTCGATCCCCCCCGCGATCACCAGCTTTGCCAGCTGGGGATGCTCGGCGTTCGGGTCCTCGTACTTGGGGGCGCCGTGGTAGGGGGCGCCAAGGGGCGGTTCGATGCCGTCGATCACGCGCGCCGCGTTGACGTAGTAGCTCTCGTCGAAGATCAGCGTGTGGCTGGAGTCGGCCCTGCAGGGGGACGTGCAGGGCTGGCCGAGGTCCAGGACGCGCGCGTAGAGGGAGAGGACCAGGATCGCGCACAGGAGGACCGTGGGGGCGAGTGGGTCCGCGAGCAGGCGGCGGGTGAGGGCGTAGGCGCGTGAGAGGAAGGCGCGCAGGCTTGAGGCTGCGGATCTCAGCCGGCGCGGGGCGGTGCGCATCGCGGGGAGGCTATCTCAGGGCGCCGTGCCTTGATCGGGCAGCCGGGCCGGCTCTACAGGCGCACGACGTTGGGCAGCGCCCCGACCCCGCGGGTGACTCCGCGCAGATCGACGAGCAGCCGCGCGCGCCGTGCGACCACCTCGTAGTCCACGCCAGGATGTGCGGTGACGATCAGCGCGAGGTCCGCGTCGCCGAGCGCGTCCTCCAGCGCGGCGCTCTGCAGCCCAAACTCCCCCAGCGAGGGCACGTGCGGGTCGTGATAGCGCACATCGGCCCCCGCCGCCTGCAGCAGCGAGATCATCTTCAGGGCCGGCGACTCGCGCACGTCGCCCACACCTGGCTTGTAGCTGACGCCCAGCACCGCAATCCGGGCGCCCTTCACGGGCAGCCCGGCGTCGTTGAGCGCGCGCTGCACTTTTGCCACGCAGTGGTAGGGCATCTGCTGGTTGACCTTCCCCGCGAGCTCGATGAACTCTGTGCTCATGTCGTACTCGCGCGCGCGCCAGCTCAGATAGAAGGGGTCGACGGGTAGGCAGTGTCCGCCCATCCCGGGCCCCGGCTCGAAGCGCATGAACCCGTAGGGCTTCGTGGAGGCGGCGTCAACGACCTCCCAGATGTCGATGCCCATGCGGTCGGTGAGCATCGCGAGCTCGTTCACGAGCGCGATGTTGACCGAACGGAAGATGTTCTCCAGCAGCTTTGTGAGCTCGGCGGCCTCGGGCGTGGACACCGGCACGAGGTGGTCGCACACGATCGAATACAGCTCCTGCGCGCGCTCGGTGCACGCGGCGGTGAGCCCGCCCACCACCTTGGGGGTGTTGCGCAGCGTGTAGTCCGTGCGCCCCGGGTCCACGCGCTCGGGCGAGAAGGCGAGATGGAAGTCGCGCCCCGCCGCCAGGCCCGACTCCTCGAGCAGGGGCACGACGCGCTCGCGTGTCGTGCCAGGGTAGGTGGTGGACTCGAGCACGACGAGCTGGTCGGCCTGCAGTACCTCGGCGAGCGCGCGCGTGGCGTCGATCAGCGGGCCGAGCTCGGGCTCGCGGTTGCGCGTGAGCGGGGTTGGCACGCAGATCAGCACCGCGTCGGCCTTCGCCAACCGCGCGTAGCGGGTGCTCGCGTGGATGCGCTCGCGCACTTCGCCCAGCACCGCCGAGGGTACGTCCTCGATGTAGGACTCGCCAGCCTCGATCGCCGCCACCTTGCGCGTGTCGACGTCGACGGCGATCACGTCGTGGCCCTCCTGCGCGAAGGCCACCGCGAGCGGCAGGCCCACGTACCCCAGTCCGATCACGCCGATCGTCATTGCCCGCAGCGTAGAGGACGGGACGGGCGGGGGGTTACCAGGTTGAGATTGTTGCTCGGCCGGTGCGGGCCGGGCGTCGAGCCGCCGTGGGCCTCAGCACGCCCGTGTGGACGTGTGGACGCCGTGGACTTCAGCGGATGTCTGCGCTGAGACGCGCGACGGATCTCGCTCGCGGGGCGACTGCCGGCTCCGGGGCCGGAGCACGCGCGGCGGCGTTGGCCTCGAGCAGCGCCTCGTGGCGCGCCAGGTGCTCGGCGATGAAGGCGTCGACGACGTGCGGGTCGAACTGGAGCCCGGCGCACGAGCGCAGCTCGGCGAGCGCCTGCGCCTCGCTCTTGGCCGGCGCATAGGGCCGCTGCGAGGTCATGGCGTCGAAGGAGTCGCACACGAACACGATGCGCGAGGCCAGCGGGATGGCATTGCCTGAGAGCCCCCGCGGGTACCCGCTACCGTCGTGGCACTCGTGCGTGGCCCGCACGATCTCCGCCACGCGCGCGAGCGCGGGCGCGGCGGACAGCACGGCGGCGCCGATCGTGGGGTGGCGGCGCATCAGCTCCCACTCCTCTTCATCCAGCGGGCCGGGCTTCTGCAGGACGGCGTAGGGGATCGCGACCTTACCGATGTCGTGCAGCTCGGCCGCGTGCACCGCGTCGGCGTACTCCTGGTCGCTCAGGCCCAACCGCCGCGCGACGCCGGCGACAAGGGAGGCGACGTGCGAGGAGTGCACGTGCAGCTCGGGCGCATGCACCGCGAGGATCTGCAGGGCCAAGTCGCGCGTCTGGCGCCCGGCGGAGGCACGCGAGGAGTCCTTGTAGGCATACATGCGCTGGTCGGCCAGCTGCAGCGCGAGCTCGGGGTCAGACGTCTCGCCGGGCAGCGACACCGAACCGAAGGAGGAGGTGATCGAGAAGCCCTCGCCCTCCTCGCTGAGCGCCTGCAGACAGGCGTCTGCCAGCTCCTCGCCACCGCTCCACAGCAGCGCGCAGAACTCGTCGCCCCCGAGGCGGTAGGCACGCCCGTGGGGGCCGACGGCGGCCTTGAAGGCGCGCGAGAGCCGGCTCAGCAGCAGGTCGCCGCCGGGGTGGCCGAAGGTGTCGTTGTAGGCCTTGAACCCGTCGAGGTCGAACATCAACAGCCGCACGGGCCGCTCCGGCGTGGCGGACTTCCAGATCGCTGCCAGATCCTCGGAGAGCTGGCGGCGGTTGGCCAGTCCCGTGAGCGGGTCGAGGATCGCTTCGTCGCGCTGGTGTAGCTCGGCGGTCTCAAGCGCCCACACGATCGACACGACCGCGGTGAGCAGCGCGAGCGTGGCGATCACGGGCACGGGGTCATTGACGGTCGCACGCGGGTCGAGGCCGAGTGTGACGGCGAGAATCACCACGACCGTCAGAGCGAGCCCGGCGACGACGACGCGCGGGCGAAAGCGCGCGGCGACCATCCCCGCGGGCAAGACGAGCCAGGGCAGCGCGGGCGAGTGCGGGCCGCCGCTGAGCGACACGCCGGTAGCGAGCAGGCCGAGCGTGACGAGGATCGCGCAGACGCTCACCCGCTCGGGGTGCGGGCTGCGCGGCATGCGCAGGTCGACGTTGATGAAGTTCAGCGCCGAGAGGGCGAACAGAATCAGCGTCCACCAGCCGAGCCAGGGCGCGGAGAGCAGTAGCGCGAGGCCGATCGCACCCGAGCCGACCTTGCGAATCATGCGCACCCGGTCGTTGGCGTCCACGACACGGCTGCGGTCGAGCGCGGTGGGACACAGCCAACTTTGATCCATGGCACCTTTTCGTCCGCTCGGGCGCGAGGCTTAAGAGCGGCAGCGCCTGTCACAGCGCATGTTGAACACTCAGGCGCGTGCGATTGGTGGGGGGGCGGAAGAGGAAGGAGGACCCCACAAGGGGGTCCGGAGGGGGCCGCGGGGTGCGTGTCGCCGGGGGCGCCGAACCCGGAGCGCCCCTCGGGCGCCCGCAACGCCGTGGGCGCCGCTGCGGGCCTGGGCGGTGGCGAGCGCGCGCAAGTGCTTCGACAGTAGCCGGCCATGCTCGGAGCAGGAGCGCGGCGGCGGCGCCTACATCTCAAATGCGGTGCGCCCGCCGGCCTGCACCATGTCCTGCAGCAGCGCGCGACCGTCGCCGAGCACGGGGCCACCGTGAGCGAGCAGCAGATGCTCGAAGTCGAGCTCCTCCAATAGACGTGCGCACGAGACGAGCAGTCCGCGCTTGGTTGCGGGCGGGTCGTCCATCAGCGAGTCGGGCACGAATCCGAGCGGTCCGTCGCCGCCGTAGGGTCCACCGCGCACGACACCGTCGGCGAGCACGAGCGCGCGGTGCGTGGGGAGGTGCAGGGCGGTCTCATCGGGGCAGATTGCGCCGATCTCCATGGCCACGATGGGACCGGGCAGCTCGTCCCCCACGGCAAAGCCCTCGACGGGCTCGCCGCGAGTGAACTCGTGCAGCCCGGCGCTGTTACAGAGCACGGGAGAGCCGAAGCGCTCGGCTAACAGTCCGGCGTGGCGGTAGTGGTGGCGGTTTGAGAGCACCACTGCCAGTGGCGGCTGGAGGCGTGCGGCGAACCAGTCGAGCCCCACCTCGGGTGGGGTGAGCGGGTCGATCGCCACTCCGGTGTCGTCCAGCCAATAGGAGGAGACCTGCGTGTGGATGTGCGGGTGGACGGCCGTCCAGTGGAAGACGCCGGGGAGCACTTCCTGCATGGTGGGTGACGATAGCCCGTCGTGATTCCCCGTATGGAAGCTGGTCGAGCTGGCGCGCCTCCGGCCCGTCGGCCGTCTACTTACAGCCGCACGAGATTCTTGGCGTGTGTCCCGCGGGTGACGCCGCGCAGATCCAGCAGCAAGGGTGCATCGCGGGCGACGCGGTCATGGTCGATGCCGGGGTGCGCGGTGACGATGATCGTGAGATCCGCCTCGTCGAGGGCGTCGTCGAGGGGGATGCTCGCGAGATCGAGGTCTGGGAGGCTGGGGACGTGGGGGTCGTGGTAGCGCACCTCGGCGCCGGCGCTGGTGAGCAGCGAGATGATCTTCAGGGCGGGGCTCTCGCGGATGTCGCCGACGCCGGGCTTGTAGCTGACGCCGAGCACGGTCACGCGGGCGCCCTTGACGGGCAGCCCGGCTTCGTTGAGGGCGCGCTGGGCCTTGGCGGCGCAGTGGTAGGGCATCTGCTTGTTGACCTTGCCGGCGAGCTCGATGAACTCCGTGACCATGTCGAACTCCCTCGCGCGCCAGCTCAGATAGAAGGGATCCACGGGCAGGCAGTGGCCGCCCATCCCGGGCCCGGGCTCGAAGCGCATGAACCCGTAGGGCTTCGTGGAGGCGGCGTCGATGACCTCCCAGATGTCGATGCCCATGCGGTCGGTGAGCATCGCGAGTTCGTTAACGAGGGCGATGTTGACGGAGCGGAAGATGTTCTCCAGCAGCTTCGTCAGCTCGGCTGCCTCGGGGCTCGAGACCCGCACGAGGTTGTCGCACACCAGGCCGTAGACGGCCTCGGCGCGCTCGGTGCACGTCTCGGTCAGCCCGCCGATGACCTTGGGGGTGTTGCGCAGCGTGAAGTCGGTTCGCCCGGGGTCGACTCGCTCGGGCGAGAAGGCCAGATGGAAGTCTCGGCCGGCCGCGAGCCCCGACTCCTCGAGGATCGGCACCACTCGCTCGCGCGTTGTGCCGGGGTAGGTCGTTGACTCCAGCACCACCAGCTGCTCGGCTTGCAGCACCTCGGCGAGGGCGCGGCTCGAGTCGATCAGCGGCCCGAGATCGGGCTCGCGGTTGGGTGTCAGGGGCGTGGGGACGCAAATGAGCACGGCATCGGCCTTGGCCAGGCGGGCATAGCGCGTGGAGGCATGGACGCGCGGGGCGATCTCGCGTAGCAGCTCGGAGGGGACGTCCTCGATGTAAGACTCGCCGGCTTCGATCGCGGCGATCTTTCGGGGGTCCACGTCGACCGCCACGACCTCGCAGCCCTCCTGGGCGAAGGCGACCGCGAGGGGTAGGCCAACGTAGCCCAAGCCGATGATGCCGACCGTCGTCATGTGGCCTCACGAGCCAAGGCCAACCGGGGTATGCGGGTGGTCCGCTCGTTGCTGCTGGGGATTTGAGAATCGACATCCATGTCGTGCACGTCCAGGAGACGGCCGCAGGCTATCTCCACGACGCGAGCATGTCAACCCTCGGCATCCGAGCTGGGTTGGCGTGCAGTCGAGACAAAAATGCGAGCGATCATCCCCCGCGCCACAAGGAGGCCGAATTGCGTGTTGGTGACAAGGTAGCGGCGAAACATCCGCCGTGGCTCTTGCAGGAGGCGGTAGAGCCACTCCAGTCCCATCCGCTGCCATAGTTGGGGCGCCCGGCGCGTGAAGCCCGCCACGATGTCGATCGATCCTCCGACGCCCATCACGAACGGCACGCTCAGCGTGGGGCCGTACTCGCCGAGCCAGTTCTCTTTGCGCGGAGAGCTCATCGCCACGAACAGGATCTGGGCTCCCGACTCACGTATGGCGGCGGCCACGTCGGGGCTTTCTTCTTCGGAGAAGTAGCCGTCGTGATATCCCGCGATGCGCAGGTCGGGGTGCGCCTCGCGCAGTCGCTGCACGGCCGTCTCGAGCACCTCGTGACGGGCGCCGAGGATGTAGACGCCATAGCCCTCGCGCTCGGCCATCGCCATGAGCGCGTGCATCAGGTCGATTCCGGCGACGCGCTCGGGCAGCGGGTCGCCGAGCAGTCGCGAGGCCCATACGACCGCCTGGCCGTCGGCGTTGACGAGTCCGCATCGATTGACCACGTCACGCAGGGAGGCGTCGTGGCGCAGGGCAACGAGCTTGGCGGCGTTGATCGATACCTGCTGGACGAAGGCGCCTTCCTCGACGATCGCGCGACAGCGCGCCACGGTTTGCGGCATATCGAGTCTGTCGATGGCGCAGTCGAGCACAACGGCACGATCGCGGCTCTCAACCAAGCGTGGCTCTCCGGGTAGCACGCGGAGAGGGTATCGTCGCGCTCTTGATCGAGGCGGGCGATATGCGGGTGGAGCAATTGCGGGCGGCAGCACAGCGCCTGATCGAGCTCGGAGCTGAGACGCGGTGGCGTGGACCTGACCCGTACGACGGTCTCTTCACCGACTGGCCGGCTCCGCTCGTGGATGGCAGGCGCCGGCGTCAGGCGATCATCCAGCTGCACGCCCGCTCGCCGGTGGACATACGCCGTCTGCACCGACGTCATCACTCGCTGGTCCCGAAGGCTCCCGCGCTCCTCGGCCAGGCGGCGTCCCGGCTCGTCGCGGCATATCCCGATGCCCATCTGAGCGGGCTGGCGCGCGACGCGCTTGAAACCCTGTGCGCGGATACGACCTGCGGCGAGGATGGCTGGGGCTATCCGTGGGACACCCAGACACGCTGGAGCTACTACCCCGCTGGCAGTCCAAATGTCGTAGTCACCGCGTTTGCGGCCAACGCGCTGGCCGAGGCGGCGATCACGTTCGATGAGCCCCAGTGGCGCCAGCGCGCCGAGCGCGCCGCCGGCTGGGTCGCGCGCGAGCTGTTCCTGGTGAGCGAGGGCTACTTCGCCTACCACGGTCACAGTGACCGGCTGGTTCACAACGCAAATCTGCTGGGCGCTGCGCTGGTGCACGAGCTCGCCCCCGAAGCTCCGGGGGCGGCGGAGGCGGTCCGTATTGCCACTGCGCGGACACTGGATCGGCAACGACCCGACGGCACGTGGCCCTACGGGGAGACCACGGGCCTGGAGTGGGTGGACGGCTTTCACACGGGGTACGTCCTTGACTCGCTGTGCAGGCTGGAGGGCGTGGACCCGCGCATCCCCACGGCGATCGAGCGGGGCGCGCGGGTGTATGTGTCGGATTTCTTCGATGACGAGGGCCGCGCGAGGCTCTGGCGTAGCAAGCGCTATCCGGAGGACTCGCACAGCGCGGGGACGGGCATGACGGTGCTTTCGCGTCTGGCGGCGCGAGGCGTCGTCCCAGACGAGGCCGTTGGGCGTGTGGCCCGGTATACGATTGCGCGTCTATTGGACAGCAACGGTCACGCCGTATTTCGGCGACAGCAGTGGGGAGCCACGCGGGTGTGCTACCTGCGCTGGTGCGACGCGCCCGTGGCGCTTGGCCTGGCTTCGGCGGCGCCCCTTCTTGGATAGCCGAGGGAGCCGACCGCTGAGCTGTTCAGACTCGCATCTGATCGGACAAGGTCCGCAGCGCTGGCTCCAACCAAGTGGGGATCGCGCAGTGCAGATCACCGCTTCGTGCCAGATCGCTAGCCGCGATTTGGATGGCAGAAACCAAAACAATATCGCGTGACGGGTACACGGCTGGTTCGTTCTGAAGAAATCGTTGGAGAGATGCTCGATACATACGGCTATGAGCCTTATCGCGGAACAATGTCCGCGATAAGCGATCCATTCCTCCGTGACGGACGCGCATCTTCCACAGATCGTCGAGCAAGATCGTCGTTCGGCCGCGGCGAATCTCGATTTGCTCCTGCACCCCTCGTATGTCGTCGCCTCGGCTCGACGCAAGGATTGTGAGCAGAGACCCGTCTTCGAAGTTGACGGTCAGAACTCGCTCCTCGTCAATTACGCTCCCTGGGCCCGACACCCTGGGGGAAAGTGTTATGGAGGTCGGCAGGTGCCTTGTCCCGAGTAGAAAGATGGCAAGGTCGATCCAGTGACACAGATTGCCTGTGATTCTAGTGCCCTGGTTAGGCCAGAAATACCAGTGGTCTGGCTGGAGCGATATCTCCTTGATCGTACACGTGATCGACGTGGGTCCTTTCTCTTGCTGCAATCTCGATCGCGTCTTGAGGATCAGCGGGTGATACCTGCGATTGAAGCCTATCTCTATCACGCCAGGTCGTGCCGACAGCGCCTCGATGAGGAGCTCTACATCCGCGTGTGTGACGGCCGGAGGCTTCTCGAGGAATACCCGGTGCCCCGCGCTGGCCGCTGCGCTCGCCAGTTGAGCATGTGAGTCGTGTGCTGTGGCGACGATGACCAGTCCAGGTCTGGACAGCTCGGCGATGGCTTCTCGGGCGTCACTGGTGGCCACGGCGAAGCCGTACTCTCTCGCGACCATCACAGCGATCTGAGGCTCACGGTTTGCGACGGCATGGAGCGTCAAGCCGGCGTCGCGCAATGCAGGTATGATCTCAGTGCGAGCGTAGTCCCCCGATCCAAGTAGAGCGACCTGCATCTTGGATGATTGCCTTGCCCGATCAAGGCGAAGTACCTTGTTCGCAACCTCGCCAGAGCCTGGGGGCGTCTTTATCACCGAGAGATCGCCCACCGAGATCGCGGCTTGTGCGAGGCCCCCGTCAATCGCGTCGTTTAGGGCATCGATCAGGTGCGTTGGCGGCTCTATTGTCGAGTAGAGGAAGTTCTGCTGGCAGTGAACCTGGCACTTATTCGTCAGGAGCGCCGCGACACGCAGGAGTTCGTCTGAGGAGAGCTCGTCGTCGAGCTCTCTCACGAGTCGGTGGTGAACGGGTATCTGTTGGGCCGCGGGCGGCAGGCGGCAACCAAGGGCTATGACGCGCTTGCGCGAGTGAATTGCACGGCCCTGAATCAGCGCGATGCGAAAATCGCCGGTATACAGCGTCTCTTCTCGCTTGGTTTGAACCTTGCGCAAGGTACGACGCGGTCCCTCGGTCCACAGGAAGGCCGCGACCTTCAAGTACGGGCGCCGCGTGACGCGGCCGGAAGCATGCTCGAGGAGCACGATCGGAACGGTCTTATCCACCTCGATCAGGACGGCGGAGTCGGGCACGTCGTAGCCAGGAGCGTCTATCCAGGATCCCTGCCACAGCAGCTTCATCGGGAGACAGTCTAAGCAATCAGCGCCCCGGGCTGATGGGGCCGTCCACTATCTCAAACGCAGCTGGGCTGATGGGGCCGTCCACTCCCGGGCTGATGGGGCCGCCCACTGTCTCAAACGCACATTGTGATCTCAGGCAACAGCTGTCGCGGTTCTTGAACCCACCGGCTCGCCTTCTCGACTATCCTGGTGGCCGCTAATGTCTGGACCTGGTCTGTGGGTCGGGCAGAGGTCCGACACCCTATTGATGGATACCGTGCTCTCGTGAAGCAAGTTACCCAGCGCCTTCGTGACGGAAGCATCTCCGTGATCGACGTGCCCAACCCCACAGTTCTGCCTCATGGCGTGCTGGTCGATGTCCGTGCAAGTTTGCTCAGCGCGGGAACGGAGCGCAGCAAGGTCAAGACGGGCCAGCAGAGCTTGATCGGTAAGGCCAGAGCGCGCCCCGATCAGGTTCGGCAGGTGATGGAGAAGGCTCAGCGCGATGGGGTCCGCGAGACGATACGAGCCGTTCGCTCCAGGCTTGACCAGCCCTCGGCCTTGGGCTACTCCGCCGCCGGGATTGTGCTGGCCGTGGGTTCGCGGGTGCGCGACATCGTCCCGGGCGACCGTGTCGCTTGTGGCGGCGCCGACTACGCCGTCCACGCCGAGGTGGACCACATTCCGTCGAACCTGTGTGTGCCGCTTGCGGACGAGGTGGATTTCGAGAGCGGCGCCTTCGCGACCGTCGGCAGCATCGCGATGCACGGTGTGCGACAGGCGGACGTCCGGCTCGGCGAGACCGTGGCGGTCATCGGGCTCGGGTTGGTCGGTCAACTCGCCGGCCAGCTTCTCCGAGCTGCGGGCTGCCGCGTGGTGGGGATCGATCTCTCACCGGCGCTGCTCGACCGGGCTCGTGCTGTCGGGGCGGCTGATGTCGTCTACGAGCGCTCGCATCTGAGCGGTCGCCTGCCAACCGAAGCCGAGGATTGCGACGCGATCCTGATTACGGCCGCCACGGCGTCGGACGATCCAGTGCAATTGGCGGCGCAACTGGCCCGCGACAGGGCCAAGGTGGTCATCGTTGGGGATGTCGGCCTGGCGATCCCGCGCGCGCCCTACTACGGGAAGGAGCTCGACCTGCGTCTGTCCCGTTCCTATGGCCCCGGTCGCTACGACGGTGAGTATGAGGAGCGGGGTCTCGACTATCCCATCGGATATGTGAGATGGACCGAGCGCCGCAACATGAGCTCATTCATCGAGCTGGTGGCGGCAGGGCGGCTTGACGTCAGGGGTTTGGTGACCGACCGCTTCTCGGTCGACGACGCCGAGGCGGCGTACGAGGCGCTGGTATCGGCGGATACCTCTCCGCTGGCGATGATCATCACCTATGAGCCCACCCCTCTGCCGGCCATCGAGTCGGTGCAGGCTCGCGGGTGGTCGCCGATATCGTCGTCCTCGCCATCCACCGGTCTCATCGGCACGGGCAATTTCGCGCAGGGGACAGTCGCGCCGGGACTGCAACGCGCCGGCTTTCGGCTCACGGCCGTATCAAGTGCCTCCGGCCGCTCGGCTCACGCCGCGAAGGATCAGTTCACTGTCGATCGTCTGCTCTCCCCCGACGAGGTTCTCGCCGATCCTTCGATCGAGGTCGTGGCGGTCGTGACCCGCCACTCGACGCACGCAGCCTATGCGACCGCTGCGTTGAAGGGGGGAAAGGCGGTCTTCGTCGAGAAGCCTGCATGCCTGACATGGGGTGAGCTCGAGGCACTGAAGAATGCAGCCGCCGACGGTCCCCCGCTACTCGTCGGCTTTAACCGGCGCTACGCCCCTCTTGCCCGGAGCATGCGCGACCATATCGCTGGTCGCGGTCACCCGGTTGAGCTCCTGTGCCGGGTCAATGCGGGGCTCCTGCCGGAAGGTCACTGGCTGAACGATCTCGACGAGGGAGGCGGACGCCTGGTCGGGGAGGGCTGTCACTTCATCGACTTCGCATGCTGGTTCGTCGGCGCGCTTCCACGCCGCATAAGCTCCGTGGTGCGTGCGGGGTCGGATGAGCCACTGGCGGCGGCCCAGAGCTTCAGCGTGACTCTCGACTTCGAGGACAGTTCGATCGCGACGATTCTCTACGGTTCGGGCGGGTCTTCCGGACTTGGGAAGGAGTACTTCGAGGCGCACGCGGGAGGGCGGTCTGCCGTCCTGGACGACTTCGTCGAGCTCGTCGCCTATGATGGTCGTCGCAAGCGGACGACGAAGGGAAAAGGGCGCAATAAGGGACACGACGCCCAGTTCCGTCATTTCCTGAAGCTTGTGAGCGGGACCGAACATCCGGAGCCGCCGAGCACTCTGGACACCATGTCGGCGGTGCTGGCCGCGCTGGAGTCGGCAGAAACAGGCGTTCCTACTGCGCTGACCCATATCTTGCGGCTCCCCACCGACGCGTTGGGGGAATGAAGGGCTTCAGGCATCCATCTCCGACCTGACTGCGGCCTCCATTGGCGTGTCGAGTGGCGGGACGGGAACTGATATCCAGGACGATCTGTGCGTACTTCATCGACAAAGCTGGTGGTCATAGGGCCTAGCCCGCCGCCGGTGCACGGCGTGGTGGTCATGACCGAACAGATGATCCGTGCCCTGCGCGTGCTTGATGCATACGCTGACCGCCTCGACACTCGCGATCCACGCCCTGTGACCACTCTTGGGCGTCTCGACGTACGCAATGTGATGCTTGGATTCAAGCATGCGTGGCAGTTGAACCGATTGCTGGCCAGGTGTGAGGACGATGTTGATGTTTATGTGCCCATATCCCAGGTGACTTGGGGATTCCTGCGAGATGCGGTCCTTATATATATCGTTCGCATACGAAGGCGGCGACTGTATGTTCACCTCCACGGTGGACTGCTAGCCGATTTCTATCGTAAATCTTCGCCACCAATGCGGTGGCTGATCCGTGATGTGCTGGGGCACGCATACCAAGCGTGGGTCCTGACGCCATCACTGCGCCCACAGTTTCGAGGCCTAGTCGCAGAGAATCGAGTGCACTGTGTCCCAAATGTTGTCGATGATCCCCTGAGCGGAGAACGACCGGCCAGGTTGGACGGGCGAGCGACCGTCCCTGGGTTGCGGATTCTCTACTTATCTAATCTAGTACCAGAAAAAGGATGCTTCGAGGTGCTTGCCGCAATAAGGCGTCTCGGCAAGGATTCAGGCGGCTGGGAGCTCCGACTCGTGGGTCCTGCTGCTCCAGAGGTGGAGCAGCGCTTGAGGGACGAGATCGGCGCGCTTCCACCCGGCTCGGCCCGTATCACCCTGGTTGGTGAGATAATTGGTAAAGACAAGGATGAGCAGTATCGGTGGGCCGACGTTTTCGTGTATCCCACGCAATATCCTCCAGAGGGCCAGCCCTTGGTCCTCCTCGAGGCGTTGGGAGCCGGCCTGCCGGTGCTGGCCACACGCTGGGCAGGAATCCCCGATACGGTGAAAGACAATCACGAGGGCCTGCTGGTCGAACCTGGGGACGAGCGCGCGTTGGCTGCTGCGCTCTTGCGTCTGGCAGATGAGCCAGCGCTACGCGAGAGGTTCTCAGTCAACGCACGCGCTCGTTATGAGGCCTGCTACCAACCAGAGCGCCTGATACATGACCTCTCGGACCTTCTGAAAATGGATTGAGATGAAGAGAGGAGCAGAAGCATCATTGGCATTTCACCACGCAGTGGAGTCTGCTCTTGCGGGCTCGACTCGGCGAAGCCGGGCCTGGCTCGGACGGCGATGGCAGCAGGCGAGTTAGCGTGACCACAATAGCCATTTGCACACTAGATCGTCCGTCCTCACTTCGTAGGACGCTCGATTCGCTGGCACGGCAACAGACTCGGCAGGACTTCTGCGTGATGGTGGTTGACAACAGTCAGACTGAAAGCGCATGCGAGGCGTGGAAAGAGTTTGCCGCGAGTTTTTCTGGCCAAGCAGATTACGTCTCTGTACTGCAGCCCGGATTGAGCCTTTGCAGGAACACGGCGCTTTCGCGGTCCACCAGTCAGTTCGTCGTGTTTCTCGATGACGACGTTACGCTCCCTACCACGTGGTTTGCCGCTTTGTCGGAGGGGCTTAAAACCCCCGGAACGGTCGCGGCTGGCGGTCCGATCCGGCTCATGTGGGAGGGCGGACGACCTTCGTGGCTTCGTCCCGAGTACGAAACGTTCTTCAGCGGCCTGGATCTCGGTCAGGAGGCTCGACAGTTTCACGTGCCACGTGAGACGCCCTATGGGGCGAATATAGCGGTGCACCGCAGCTTGGCGCTAGAGAACGGCGGCTTTGACACGAAACTGGGGCGAGCCGGCACAGGCCTCCTTGGAGGGGAGGAGATCGACTTGATTCTGCGGCTTGCTCCACGCGGTGCCGTTCGATATGTGCCGGACGCCTGGGTATATCATCACGTGGACGCTCAGCGCACGACTCGGCGGTGGTTGTTGAGACGGTACTTCGCGCAGGGAAAGACGAATGTGCTTGTCCAAGCCGCCACTGCCGTCGAGAAGCAGGATACGAGAGATGTGCGGAGGAGGAGCAGATGGCCTCATCGTGTTCATCAGCTTCCCTACTCTCTCGCAGAACGGTTGGGTGCCTACGCGGGAAGGTTAGGGGGCAGCAGGCATCTCTAGCGAGAGTCCAGCGATGCCTGCTTGAAGTGAGTTGGCCAAGCCTGCGATTCTCGGGCTTGCGATTCTCGATGCCCATGCTTGATTCCCATGGATCGCCTTCGTATGTCGACACCCGAGGCTGCGCCAATCGTCAACCAGGCAAAGATCGGGATCTGTGTCTGGAAGCCCACGACCGTCAGAGCGATCAAGTTTGCAAAGGCTACAGCCGGAATCAAGGCGGCCCATGTACCGCGGACCGCCACGGCAACTCGAACGACCGCGGCAACGACTGTAAGAAATGCAAGGAATGCGATCAAACCGTAAACATCGCCAATTTGCAAGTAGGCACTGTCAATCGCAGTCTGTCCAGGTTTTACTGCGTTAACAAAATAATTAAAGGTTTCAGTCTCGGGGAGCCCAAACACTGCGAATGCGCCGGGTTCAAGCGCATGTCGCCACAGGTCAAGTCGGTCGGCGTTAGAGCCGGCCCTATCGCTGGCAGCTTCCAGCGTGGACGCCTGGGTAGCAGAGACTGCCACCAGGGCAAGCGGGACACAGACCATGGCAACGGTAAAGCCGTGTCTGACACGCGTCTCGCGCGGGATCGCTGTCGCTGCGAACATAAGTAGCCCACCGATAAGCACAATCCATCCTGATCGCTCGTCCGATGCGTTCTGTCCCACGGCTAGGCCCAGGGCGGCGAATAGCCAGCCGACTCGCCGAGCACGGACGCGCGTACGGAGTGCGAGTCCAACCGCGAACACGGCGCAACTCCCCATCACAATCGCCATTGAAAGGGGGTGCCCAAACGCGCCCTGAGATCGGACGAAGCCGGCACGCAGGGCAGGGTGAGCCCACATCTTCGTAAGAATGCTGCCCGGGTAGGCGAGCCCGAAAAACGGATTAGATCCGGTGATGGTCTCGTAGGCAATGAATGGCAGCGCAACCAAGCCGCCGACTGCTGCGGCAAGGGCGAAAACCTTGGGCCCTTGCTCACGTCTGCATATAGCACGCCCAACTAGGTAGGGAGGTATCCAAAGGAAGAGATTGGATAGTGTCGCGCGCAATCCCGGCGTGCCTATCAGCGCCGCCAGCACCATGGCGCTGCAGATGGCAGTGAAGGCAGCGTCGACTACGGTGATCTTCCTCTGGACACGCTCTCGGGCAAACACCAATACCAAAACGAGTGCTCCCACCGCAGTCGGCTCTGGTGAAAAAGACCGGAAGCTCGGCACAATGTATACAGGAAGAAGAGTCAAACTCACGAACAGCGCTATGACCGCGCCGCGCGGATGGGTGGTCGCGTACCACGCGTACAGGCACAGAAGCGCAACCGGAATAAGCGCCTCAGCGACGTAGCTGCTTTTCGCAACCGCTATACCTACGCAGATAGCGAGTGCGGAAACTCCAAGGATCTCAACGGCCTGCAGAGGAAGCCGCGAGGGGCGCCCAACTCGGAGGGTCGCCAAGCTCTTTGTCATCGATGCGATAGAGGGGACATCTTCTGGTACCGTCCTAGCCCCGCCTGAGCCATAGCAGGACGCCGTCGAGAGACTGCTCTCTGGTCAGAGTGGGCTTCCATCTGGGATCTACGACAGATCTGAATTCCTGCCCTCCTGCCATGATTGCCAAAAATGTCTGCTCCGCTCTTTTATATTCAGGATCTGCAGCGAATACCAGACTGTCACCTTTCAATCGCGAACGGACCGGTGTAGGAAGCTGGCGGATCGCAGATCGCGTCCAAGACCCCGTAGCTCGCCCATCCGAGAGCCTCAGGTAGACATCTTGAGGTTTCAGTGGTGTGAAGACCTCAACGATCTCTCCAAATTTGGAGGCCGGTACGTCCAACGCCGATATGTCGGCGTACACAGGCTTGACGCCGATCTCGTCAGCGATCGGTTGGATCCAGTCGTTCCAGCTGACTCCGGAGAACTCGGCAACGTGGTGATAGTGCACGCCGGGACCAGAGTCACCTGTCGTTGCAAGGAAAGCTAGATACGACGCGGCGTTCGCAACGTCGGTCGTGTTGCTGTGGCCAGCCGCGCCAACGATCCCAACGGGCCTTCCTGCAACGAGTCTCTGAACAATGGGGACGGCCCATGTGCCGGAGGCGTATCCCCACACGTTGCCGAGTCTCACGATGTCCAGCGATAACCCTCGCGCAGCTTGCTGCTTGATGAATATCAGCTCAGCCGCGATCTTTGCCTCGACGTAGGCCTCGTCGCGGATCTCCATTACGGCATCGGCGCTCACCGGTCGGTCCAGCGCCATCCCAAAGACCGCGAGCGTGCTCACCTGGATAAGTCTGCCTCCGTCGCGCAGCAGACTCTGAACGGTGCGCGCAATGTCCGCGTTCTGGTGGGGCTGCGTATAGGTCGGACTGGCGTCGGTGGGGTAGGCAAGGTTTATAACAATGTCAAAGCCGCCGTCGACGACGGCGGCTTGCTGCGAAATTGCGGCGTGGAAGTCCCCGTCGACCGAGAGCTCCGGGAGCCCCCGAACGACCGCCGTCACTCTGATGCCGAGCTCTTGGAACTGGCGGAGCAATGCTCGTCCGACAAGACCCGCCGCACCCACGACCGCAACGCGTTGCTCACTTGCGTTATGCATTTGTGAGAGCCTCGATGAGTTTGATCTGACCAACAAAATTCTCCACTGCGAATGGCTCTGCGTCTTGCGCAAGCAAGATACGGCGCAACTGAAGATCAAAGCATTCTATGACGTCGACGTATGATCGCTCGGTACGCAGTACGGTCGAACCCGTCGCAGTCGTCAGCCGTACGCGATCGTCCATGTCGGTAGCGAACGCCAGCTGCCCGCGACTGCCTAAGATCCTGATCAGGTTGGGAAGAGCTTCCTTTCTGCTCACATGAACCCGCCCATCGACAGCGTGTTCATTCATATAGACCTTGAAGTCCGCTCGAAAGTCGTGGCTCGGCTCGGGCTTGTCCTTCTCCACGTGAATATCCCGCACCTCGAAGTCTGGATACCCGTCGAGCGCTGCTGCGAAGAGAGCCATGTCCAAGGTGTGAGATCCGGTATCCCAGAGGACACCCCCGTTCGGATCCTTGATGGGGTAGTCGGATACGGCCTTCCAAGTAAATCGACCGCCCTCGCTCGCCGTGAAGCCGACCACCTCGCCGATGAGGCCCAAGGTGACCAGTTGGCGCGCCAGCTCGACCTGTGGGAATGCTCGACGAAAATGACCCACATAGACATGTGCGTCAAGTGAGCTGGCGGCCTCGCTCAACTCGAGTGCGTCCTCATAAGTGGTCATGTAGGGCTTCTCGCACAGGATCGTCCGCCCTGATCTGAGGCACTCCCGCAGTAGCGCAGAATGCGAGGACGGCGGAGTCGAGATGATTATGGCGTCGGCCCTCTCCACGATAGAATCGAGCGAAAGCGCCTCGGCATCGAACAATGCGGCTGCCGATGCAGCCTGCAAAGGATCCGTGTCACATACGTAGCGAACTGTGTACGCATCCCGTCCGATCAGGGTCTTAGCGTAGTTCATGTGAACCACGGCGCCACAGCCGATCAAACCAACTGAGATCATCTCAAGCTCACAGGATCGCGTCGAACGAGGCGCGCTCAAATATCTCAAGTTGTCCACCGACGGTCGCGTTTAGTACCTGCACTCCCGCAGCCCTCAGCTCCTGGCGGGCGTGAGCATAGGCCATCTCCATTCGCGAGATGTTTGGGTCATGCCAACGGTAACCCCGCCCGAAGTAGTCAGGATGGATGTGGTTCACGTCGTCGGCCTGCGAATGGATCACGTTGTTCTGGATGTCTTTGGAGGGTACGACATAGCTGTGGTCGAAGCCAATCAGGACTATGGGGTTGCATCCAAGATAGGCGGCGAGCTGCAGGTTCAGGAAGCTGACGGTGCCGCCCCAATATCCTCGCTTGGTCAAATCATGTGAAAACTTTGGGAATGGCCGGTAGTTGCGCGGAAAGTTGAGGTAGATCTTGGTCTCCTGCGCCGGGCCCAGCAAACCATAAAGATCAAACGGAAAGATCCTCGTTACGCCTGCCAAGGCCTGTAGCTGATCGGCGCGGTCCTCTGCCACCAGTCGATCCTCGACGGCCAAGAAGGTCGGGATGTAGGTGAGCTGGTCCCAAATCAGATAGTGGGCATTGCTGACGATCGTGACCTCGGAGGCGAGCCGGTTCAGGTCGCACTCGAGCAAGCTCGGTCCGTTGCCCATGACAAAGCAGCGACGTCCCCCGTATCGGCCCCGCAGGGCCTCCAGCTCGCTGGCATTGCTACGGCCCTCTGCGGTCTTCGCCCACGCTCGGAATCGCGCCTCGTCGGTGGCTCGTGCCATATGTCTCTTGGCCTCACGGCGTATGCGCACGATTGACGCTGATGGTTCGGTTGGCAATGGGCTTCCTTGCTCAGAGCAGGTCTCAAAAGTAGCCAGGATGGCGGTGGAACCCTATCAAAGGAGTCGCGCTCTGGAGTTGGTGCTCCGTAGCGCGAGGCGGCCGCGCTCTGGGGTTGCGCTCCGTGAAGTGAGGAGACGCGCTCCGTAGCGCGAGGCGGTGCGCTCTGGAGTGGCGCTCCATGGCGCGAGGCGCCGCGCTTCTTCCCTCGGCGACCGTCGGCAGCTCACGACAAGGCGCGCCACCGTGCTGCTCGGTACTTTCTTCTTGCTATGTCTGTGACCGCCACGTCCCCTAACCCCGAGCCTCCCGCTGGTAAGCGCGCGACAGAGGGGTCAGAGTCTTCCTCCCGAACCTCAACGCTGCGGTCGGGCATCGTCTACACAATCGCTTCGGCGGCTCCGCGAGCGGTCGGGTTCGCGCTCCTTCCGATATTTACGCGCGTCCTTTCCCCCTCCGAATACGGTCAGCTGTCGGTTGCGTTATCTGTGGTCACGGTCGCGTCGATTCTTTTCTCCCTTGGCTTGGAAGTCGCGGTGTTTCGCAATGTCGTTCAGCTCGAGAACGATCCGCCGGCGCGCGATCGATTCGTGAACTCGACGTGGACCTTCTTGCTTGTCGCTCCATGGATCATGGCGGTAGCGTGCGGCGCCATCTTGGCGCCTCTGCTCGGCGCGAGCAATGTGCTTAGCCCCGATCGACTCGTTGTGGCTCTAATTAGTGCAACTCTCTCAGTGGCATCAACCACGGTACCCATGGTGGTGCTCAGGGCGGAGAATCGTCTCCGGGACTATATGGTTATAATGATTTGGACCACGATTATTTCGACCGGTTTGAGCCTAGTCTTGGTCGTCTGGATTCACGGTGGCGTCATCGGTTATCTGCTATCCGTGATAGCCGGGAATGTAGTTGCTCTTGTGGCTGTCTTGCGCATCGTTCCTTACGCACTGCCAAGACCATTCGATCGTGTCGCGGTGCGGGAGGCGCTCGGACTCAGCCTGCCTATCGTTCCACATTTTGTTTCGCTCTGGGCACTGCAGCTGGCAGACCGCTTTCTGGTAGCTGTGATTTTGGGAACGGCTGCAGCCGGTCTATACAGTGTCGCGTCAAATCTCGCGCTCCCGATGTTCATAATCGTGATCGGATTTGGCCAGGCCTTTATGCCAGCATATGCTCGTGCTGGCAAGGCAGAAAACACGACAGACTCGCTCCGTCTTACGATCACGTTTCAAGTCGCCGTCATATCTGTATTGTGCTTGGCCTGTGCTGCTCTGGCGCCGCCGGCGATCCACCTTCTCACCGCCAGCCAGTATGCATCCGCCGCCGGCTTGGCGCCTTGGATTGTCCTGGGATATGGCTTCCAGGGTTTTTATTCGATACCGATGAACGGAATAACACTGACTCACGGCAAGACACGGGGTGTCGCGATCATCAGCGGCACTGGGGCGGCCACCAATATTGGTCTCATTGTCTGGTTGGCGCCAATTTATGGTCTTGAAGCTGTTGCTATCGCGTCCGCGATCGGTTATGCGGCGCTCTTGATTGGAGTGTGTCTATTTGCGATATATAGAAGCGCCAGGCTGCCCTATCCATGGCGTCGAATTATCACCGTTGTTAGCTTGGCTCTGGCAGGATACGCTGGCTGTGTCGTGACATCGGGCGACGCTGGTATCCTGAGCATCGCGGTGCGGTCGGCCTGGATCGTTGCTACGACAAGTATAATCGGTATTGTCTCTGTTGGATCGGGAAATCTATCCGACTTGTATCGGCGACTGCGAACGGTTCTTTGGCTTGGTGGATCGACCGGGTGATAGAGCTTCTGCCTTGTGAAAGGGGCGCCAGGTCAAGATGTCTCGCGATTACGCCGCTCTCCGACCGTGTCAATCAACGACGCCAGCTGTGAGGCGACGTGTGGCCAAGCGTAATGCGTGAGGACATGCTTACGATTCTCGGCACCGACGTGCGCGAGCTCGGCCACCGACGACGCCAGTTGCACCTCCGGCGCGTATAGCAGCAGCTCGCGATTCGCGTCTGAGAGATATGATTGCAGATCGAGGCTCAGTTTTCCGAGCACGGGCTTGGCGCAACTTGCGGCCTCCAAGACCGCGTTGCTCGCCACTCCTGTGCCGATGCACAAAAGCACAGCTGAACACCGCACGAGCGCGTCTCGATATTCCTCATCAGAGAGTCGGGGTGCGTCTCGTCCGATCTCATCGACGGAGCCCGATCGCTCTAGCGCAAGGCGGACAAGTTCGGTCTGTTCCCTTGCGTCTCGCAGCCATCCGCGAACGGCGAGATAGCGACCCTCTTGAACGGTCGCCTCGCCGGGTGAGAACCAGTCGGTATCCACTCCGTGAGGCGCGAGGACGACATTTGGATTCACTGCCTTCAATCCCCGTGCCTGCTCAGGTCCCAGGGCGACCAAGGCGGTCGCGCGCGCCAGGCCCAGGCGGATGACGGTCCTTCTCGGCCGGCGGTGGAGATAGTACTCCGCCGGTTGATGGCAAACCGCGACCACTGGGGTCTTCGCCATCCGTGGAAAGAGGGTCTGTTCGGGATATATATGCAGCTCTGCATCCGCACCCCTGACGGCGCCTGCCGCCCGCCACCATTCAAACGGCGCCCGCACGCCGCGAAGGGCGAGTGGAAGATGAATGACTGATATTTGCGCGCTGGAGGCGAGATGGGGGAGCACCTGTACATAGCCACTTCGGCCACCATGGTGAGTAAAGCGATCGTGGGCGATGACTCGGAGCGTCCGACCTCCTCCAGTGCTTGGCTCACGACGGAGAGGCTCGATCGCTTCGCGAACGACGGATTGCCGACCGGTCTCCACAGCTGTCCTCAGCTGACCGTGACGGCTATCTGGCCGGCGTACAGCACCTCGCCCAAGCGCTGGGCAGCCTTCCCATCCCACAGCGCCGGTGGATCGACTTGCGTATCGACACAGTCGATCATGGGCAGAATCTCGTCGATCCGGTCGGGCTTGAGGCCAAGCAGTGTGTTGGTCCCTGCTCTCACAGTCACTGGTCGCTCAGTGTTGTCCCGCAAGGTGAAGCAGGGTACGCCAAGGTATGTCGTCTCCTCCTGCACGCCACCAGAGTCAGTCAAGACAGCACGCGCGTCTACCTCGAGAGAGAGAAAATCAAGATAGCCAACGGGATCTACAAGCTGGACGCCATGGGGTAGCTCCATCCCAGAGAGCATCTTACGAGTACGGGGATGCACTGGAAACAGAACGGGCAGCTGACTCGCTACACGGCCAAGCGCGTCGATAGCATCGAACAGCAGGGGGCCGTCCACGAGTGCTGGGCGGTGCAGCGTGGCAAGGAGGTAGCCGCCGGCCTCGAGGCCGAAGCGGGCGACGACGTTAAGGTCGCGGAATCTTCCTTCCACAGCAACGAGGCTGTCGATCATCGTGTTGCCAACGAAGTGAATGCGCTCGTCCGCGGCCCCTCCTGCTTTGAGGTTCTCAATCGCCTCGTCGCAGTGCACAAACAAGTGCTCTGAGAACTCGTCGGCGACGATCCGGTTGATCTCCTCGGGCATCGTGCGGTCGAAAGAGCGCAGTCCAGCCTCCAGGTGCGCCACGGGAATCCCCAGCTTGACAGCTACAAGCGTCGCGGCGAGCGTCGAGTTGACATCGCCCGGGACGATCACGAGATCCGGATGCTCCTCGACCAAGACCGGCTCGATCCGCTCCATCACGCGCGCTGTCTGGACGGCGTGGCTTGCCGAGCCCACACCGAGCATGTGGTCGGGCCTGGGAACGCCCAGCTCCTCGAGAAAGATGTCCGACATCAACCGGTCGTAGTGCTGACCGGTGTGGATCAACGCGTGACGGGCATCCGGCATCCGCCGACGCAGCTCGGAGATGACTGGGGCCATCTTGACGAAATTGGGCCGAGCGCCGACCACATAGGCGATCCTCATCGGCAGCCAGGGTAGCGGTTTGGGCAGGCACTTAGCAACGGGTATGGACGGGCGCTCAGCAACGCTGACGCCTCTGGCGGTGCTTTGTCGTATCCTTGGTTGCTCGACATCATGCAGGCCCTGCGCATTGCAAAGGTCCATGGTCTACTATCCCGAACTTGCGCGTGCGCGAGCGGGCTATAGGCAGACGATTTCGTTCAATGTGCCCATGGATGCGGCGAGTAAGGCGACCTGATGGAACCTGAGCAGACAAATCGAAGCCCTGAGCAGCTTCTGGGTGTTCTCCGGCGCCGTGCGGGGTGGATACTGCTCTGCTTCGTGCTGGTCGCCGCTGCGGCCTACGGCTACTCCAAGCATCAGACCAAGAAGTACACCGCGACGGCCTCGCTTGTCTTCAGCAACAACCAGCTCGGCGAGCAGGTTGCGGGACTCCCAGCCGTTACCAGCAGCAACCAGCAGGCCCAGCAGAACACCAATCTCAAGCTCGTCGAGCTCGGCGACATGACGGAAAAGACCGCGAGTCTGCTCGGACAGGGGCTGACCAAGGAAAAGATCAGCGAAGACCTGAACGTAAGCGCGCAGGGGGAATCGAACATCGTCAACGTTGCGGCTACCGCGACCTCCCCTAGGCTTGCCGCCGACATCGCGAACACCTATACAGACCAGTTTGTCAAGGAGCAGCAGAACAGCAACCATGCCTACTACGCCTCTGCCCTCAGGCTCGTCAGCAGACAGCTGGCGGCGCTCTCTCCCAAGGAACGGGCCGGCACCGCGGGCCTCGCACTGCAGGACCGCGCGCAGTCGCTGGGAGTCCTCGCCGAACTGCGCAACGGCAACGTCGAAGTTGCGCAGCCCGCGACGGTTCCGACCTCTCCCTCCTCGCCAAAGACCACGAGGAACACAGTCCTCGGTGCGGTCCTGGGCCTGCTGCTCGGCCTGGGCGTCGCCTTCCTGCTCGAGCGCCTCGATCAGCGCATCCGCGAGCCCAGGGATCTCGAGGCGATCTACGGTCTGCCTCTGCTCGGGGTGGTTCCTGAGAGCACAGCGCTTTCGCGCTCCTCGCGACGCGCCGGCAACTCGCAGCGCGTCCTGCCGCCCGGAGAGGCCGAGGCGTTCCATCTGATCCGTGCCCATCTGCGCTACTTCAATGTCGATCGCGAGCTGCGCACGCTGCTGGTCGCCTCGGCCGCCCCCGGCGATGGCAAGACGACGATCGCTCGCCACCTAGCCAGCGCGGCGGCCAGGATGGGCTCGCGCGTGCTGCTGCTGGAGGTGGATCTGCGCCGCCCGACGCTTGCCCAGCAGCTCGACATCCCCTCCGGCCCAGGACTCTCCGATGTGCTGATCGGCGCCATTCCGCTGGGCGAGGCGATCCAATCGATCGCCCTGGATGCGCCGGCGGACCAGGGTTTGCGGGGACGCACTATCGACGTGCTGGTCTCCGGCGCCGTGCTGCCGCCGAACCCTGGCGAGCTGATCGAGAGCCACGCGATGGAGGTCATGCTGCAGCAGGCCAAGGCTACCTACGACCTGATCGTGGTCGACACTCCCCCGCTGACCGCGGTCTCCGACGCCTTCCCGCTGCTGCGTAAGGTCGATGGGGTCATCATCGTGGGCCGCGTCGGGCGCAACCGCCGCGACGTTGCCGTGCGTCTGCACGAGACCCTCACGGGTGCGGGCGCCCCGCTGTTGGGGGTCGTTGCCAACGGCGTCAAGTCCAGTGGGCGGGGCTCCTATGGCTATGCCTACGACTACGCGCAGGCCAACCCTCCGCGGCCCTCCTCTCCTTCTCCTTCGGCCAATGGCGGTCCCTCGTCCGACGTTCCGGCCGCGAGGACCTGAGTGGGCGCGAGGCTTTTGGCGATGAGACATCCCGTCAGTAGGTTGGCGCTAGGAGTTCGAGACTGGCTCGCCATCCATTTCGATTCGAGAGCCCCTGACGTGGGCGCACAACTCGTTCTCAGCATGGCCTACCGTACTGAAGTCAATGAGCAGCTCAGGGCTCCCTTGAGCGAATATGGGTTCTCTTGCTACTCTCAAACCGACGAGGATGGAATCCTGCTCTACCTCTTCTTGAGGATCGGGGTGACGAATCGGCGCTGCGTGGAGATCTGTGCTGGCGATGGAATCCAATGCAATACAGCGAATCTAATTCTCAACCACGGTTGGCATGGTCTCTTGGTCGACGGAAGCCGCGAGAATGTGGACCGGGGTACCCGCTTCTACGCAAAATCTCCTCGCACATACATCTATCCTCCGAGGTTCTTGCATGCGTGGATTACCCGCGATAAGGTTAACGACCTCATAATTGACAACGGGTTCTCTAGCGGAATCGATCTGCTGTCGCTCGACCTGGACGGTGTTGACTACTGGATCTGGGAGGGCATCACTGCGATCGAGCCTCGTGTCGTGGTCCTGGAGTATCAGGACATACTCGGCCCAGAGCGCTCATGGACGGTGCCCTATTCCGATGGCTTCTCTGCGTCACGCTACTCTATGACCGAATCCATGCCGAACTTTGCCGGTGCGTCTCTGCGTGCATTTGTGAACCTGGGCAGACGTAAAGGCTATCGCCTAGTTGGAGTGAATCGCTACGGATTCAATGCGTTCTTCATGAGGGACGACATTGGGTTAGAGGTGCTTCCCGAGGTCGACGTCAACGAGTGCTTTACGCATCCAAAGAATCTGACGGGCATGCGTGATCGGTTCCCCCTGGTGGCCGAGATGCCCTGGGTGGAGGTTTGAGGAGTCAATAGCACCTCATCAACGACGTAGCTTCGATCACGTCGACGTGCGGATTACCACTTTTGCACTCGATGACGCGCCGGTGACTGTCTACTCTGTACTAAGCCGCGCGAGCGCTCCGCCGTCGACGATTAGATCCTGCCCCGTGATGAAGTCCGAGCGCTCGCGGTCGATCAGGAAGGCGATGGCCTGCGCGATATCCTGCGCCCTGCCGATGCGCTTCAACGGGGTCTGGGCGATGAGCCTGCTCTCGGCGTCGGCCTGGCGCGAGAATCCCGCGCGCAGCGCGGGGGTGTCGACGGCGCCCGGCAGCACCGCATTGACCCGCACGCCCATCGGCGCCATCTCGATCGCGGCGGCGCGCGTAAACGCCGAGAGCCCCCCCTTGGTAGCGGCGTAAGCGGCGATCGAGTGCGACGTCGCGCTGGCGTGCACCGAGCCGACATTGACCACCGACCCCCCCGCGGCAGCGAGTTGATTGTGCACCGCCTTCAGGCAGACGAACGCTCCTCTGATGTTCACGGCCGCGATTGCGTCCCACTCCTCGACGGTCGTGTCGAGGAGCGACTTGTAGAGCTGGACGGCGGCGTTGTTGACGAGCGCGTCGACTTCAGGTAGGCCGGAAAGCGCGTCTGTCACGGCCTCCGCGTCCGCGATGTCGACATGCAGCGCTTGGGGATGATCGATGGGTCGACGATCCATGGGGATGACGTCCCAGCCATAGCCTTCGAGCAGCTCACAAGTCGCAGACCCGATCCCGCCCGCTGCGCCCGTGATCACTACGACGGGCATCAGGGCTCATTCAGCCCATGGAGGAGATTCTCCACCGCTCGTGCACTCGCCCGCAGCACACCCTCGCGCGTGTTCGAGGAGTTGTGGGAACCAAACACGCACTGCTCGAAGTGCCTGAGTGGGCTGTCGGCGGGGAGTGGCTCCTGCTCGAATACGTCCAGCGCAGCAGCTGCCAGGCGGCCCGACTCGAGCGCCCTGACCAGCGCCGGCTCGTCCACCAGCGGCCCGCGTGCCACGTTGACCAGGTAGCTCCCGGATGGCATCAGGGCCAACGTGCGCTCGTTGACCATGTGCGAGGTCTCCGGGGTCAGCGGGCTACACAGGACGAGGAAGTCGCTCTGCCGGAAAAGGTCGTCGCGATCCAACATCTCCACGTCCATCTCCACGGCCGTGGCGTGGGTGGCCCGCGCGACGTCGTGCGCCACCACCCTCATTCCGAATCCCTGGCCTCGGCTCGCCAGGGCCTGGCCGATGCTCCCGAACCCCGCCACCCCTAGCGTCTTCTCGGCAAGCGAGATGCCTTCGTGCTTGAGCCACCCTCCTGTCCGCACCGAGGCGTCCATGCGGTGCAGTTGGCGTGCCACCATGACCACATAGCCGATCGCGACATCGGCGACCTCTCCACCGAACACGCCGGGCGTGTTGGTCACGGCGATCCCGCGCTCGCGCGCTGCCTTGGTGTCGATCCCATCGATACCCACTCCCCACTTGGAGATGATGCGCATGCGCCTGGCGTGGTCCAGCACCCGCGCCGTCAGGGGGTCATCTCCCGCGATCATCCCATCGAAGCCGCCGATGATCTCGATCAACTCATCCTCGCTGGGTTGCTGCACTACATCGGGCATCGTCAACTGAAGGCCGCGCTCCTCGAGCGCCGGCAGGAACTCGGAGATGCAGTTCTGCATCTGCCGGCAGGTGATCAGGACATGCTCGCCGCTCACCGGATCGCCTCTCGCTCTGAGTGCAATGCCTCGACCACGAGCCAGTCGAGCTCCTCGTCGATGTCCCACGCCTCGTGTGCGTCGAGCGCATAGAGCAGCGGTCGCTCCCCGATTCGATTGCCGCGCTTTCGCAGCGTCTCCGCCTCGAAGATGTAAAGGCAGGAGTTCTCTTCCATGACCGGGGGCAGATCCTGGGTGCGCAGCAGAACCTCAGGGTCATGGTTGATCGCGTGCCCCTCAGGAGTCCACAGGCGTGTGTGCAGCGGCGTGACCGTGAACAGCGAATCGTGTCGATCGCGGGCTTCCAGGAAGGCATCGAGGGCACGTTGGATCGTCTCGGCGCGCAGGAGCGGATTCGTGCTGTGGGTCTGCACGTAGAGGTCGGCTTGCACCTGCTCGACGTCGTTGAGCAACACATCGTTCATCGGGATATCGCCGCCCAACAGGTGCTCCGGTCTCGCCAGCACACGCACATCCGGAAAAGCGGCCTGCGCGTCCTCGGCGATCAGCGGCGAGTCGGTGTCGATCACCACCTCGTCGATCCGCCCGCACTCGAGCAGCGAGTTGACGATGTGGTGGTAGAGGGGACGTCCTCCCAGGGGGCGATAGTTCTTGCCCTTCACGCGCTCGCTGTCGTGGCGCATCGGGACGAATGCGGCTATGCGTGGCATCAGGCGCTCTCTGGGCTCGGGGGCATGAGGATGGCTCGGGCGGGAGCCCCCTCGACGCCGACGAGGCGCAGCGGCAGGCACACCAGCTCGTACGCGCCAGGAGCGATATCAGTCAGACAAAGCCCCTCGAGGATCGCGAGCCCCGAGCCGAGCAGCGTCCGGTGGACATCTGGAGGCTCCGTATAGCGCTGGATGGAAAGATAGTCGATGCCCACGAGCGTGAGATCGCAGGCCTCCACGAGCCATTCGGCTCCGTCGAGTGTCAGGGCGGCGTAGTCCTCTCGAAATGCTCCGCGCGTCGGCTGCTCGCTGTTCATGGTCTTCAACAGCAACCGCCGGGTCTCCCGCGGGATCGCGGCCGCGGCGAGGACCGTGGCGGTGATCTCTTCAGCCGAGCCTGTATTGAGTACCACGGCGGGCCCCACGAAAGGGTCGAGTCCCAGCTCGTCCAGCGACTGGCCGGTCTCAACGAAATGGCGTGGTGCGTCGACGTGAGTGCCCGAGTGCACGTCCATGCTCAGCTGGGTGACATTGGCATCGTCGCCCCGCTCGATCGACAGGCGTGAGGCGCACTGCACGCCGGGGCTGTCGGGCCACGTGGGCAGCTCGGAGTCGAGCGGCAGCGATATGTCCCACCAGCCCTCTCTCACCGCGACGGCGCCGGCTCGTCGTAGTCGATCGGCCGGCCGATATCGCTGCCCTGCCGATCGCCCGCGGTATTCCCGTTGGCCGATGGGTAGTAGAAGCGTCGCTTCAGCACGTCCGTCACGGGCCCAGACTGCGAGAAGCCGCGGTACGTGCCGATGAACTGCGCAAGGCGGAAACGTGGGATGTCCAGCGCGTTCTCCTGCATGCGCCCCTCGTGCAGCGCCTCTCTGTAGTCGCCGAGGATGTTGATCGCGGCGAGTCGCGCAGCCGTGGTCATGCCCATCTCCTGGTCGTGGTAGATGTCCTTGTGGGCGATCGCCTCGCGCCGGTAGCGGTTGATGACCTGTTTGAAGGACTCCTCGTGGACGTGGACGACCGGTGCCTCGGCCACGTAGGCGATCGAGTGCCCGGCGTCCATCGCGTGCTTGGCCCAGTCGAGATCCTCGAGTCCGGTCAGTTGCTCGTCGTAATGGCGTGCTTCCCAGGCCACGCGGCGGACCGCGGCGTTGGCATTGTTGCAGAAGGGGTGGCGCTGGCGGTGCGCGGACTGCATGGGAAACCACTGCGAAAGCAGGCGCTGCTCGGAGAATCGTCCTCCAGGGGGGGTCTGCTGGCGGCCATAGCTCAGGGCGACCAGCTCGTCGTCGAACGGCGCCACAAGGCGTTCGATCCACGTGTCGTAGACCGGGTAGACGTGTGCGCTGGCGAACACCGCGACCTCGGCGCTGGCGGCCTCCATCCCAGCGTTCAGGGCATGCCCAAAAGAAAAGCGCTCGGGCGCAATCGAGACAACCCGAACGTCGAACTTCGAGGCGATCGCGAGCGTCGCATCGGTAGATCCGCTGTCGACGATCACGATCTCGTCGGGCGCCTGGGTCTGGCGCACAGCGCCAGTGAGCAGGCGCCCGATGTGGGCCTCCTCGTTGAAGCAGCGAACGATCAGCGATACGCTTCGCAAGACGGGCTCAGGATACCCGTCAGCGTGCGAAGACGAATGAGCCCCAGGTTGTGCGGGTTTGCTTCTCTCCACCGGCGTTGGCATACGGTTCACTGGCTTGGCCACATTTCAGCTCGCACGGGGTCGACGGTGGCGTCCGGTGATCTGCCGCAACTTCTGCTCGGCCATCCGGTTCTTGCAGGCATGAGAACACATAACCGGCAGATAAACGCTCCCCTGTCACGCGCGAGCTCACTCCTCTCGCCGATGCTCCTCGCCGTCGGCATCACGCTGGTCATAGCCGCCTCCGCCATGGCGGCGACCCCGCCAGCTGCTCCCCCGCACGCTCCTACCGTTGCCACTTCCATCGCGTCCAACGTGACCTTCTCCTCGGCCGTTCTCACGGGCTACGTCGCCGCCGAGGGCCAGGACACCACCTACCACTTCCAGTACGGCACCACCCCCGGCTATGGCGTCACGACGCCGATAGGGCCGGCGGGCAACGGAACGGTTGAGGTCAAGGTCAGCCAGTACATCACGGGCCTTTCGCCAGGGACCACCTATCACTACCGTGTCGTCGCCGCAAACGCCACTGGCACGACCAACGGCAACGACCACACCTTCACCACGCCCACAATCCCCCTCTCCCTGCAGATCGCCGGTGCGCCCAACCCAGTTCCATTCGGCGAACCCTTCACGGTCGAGGGCACACTGTCGGGCACAGGCTCGGCCAACCACGCGATCGTGCTTCAGGCCAACCCGTTCCCCTACACCGCGGGCTTCAAGACCCTCGGCAACCCAGAGCTGACGACCGCCAACGGTGGCTTCTCCTTCCCAGTTGTCGGTCTCCTGGAAAACACCCAGCTGCGTGTTCAAACCCTCGGCTCTCCGCTCGTCACGAGCCCCGTGCTGCTGGAGAACGTCGCCGTGCAAGTCACCTTCCACGTCGGTCACGCGCGCAGGCGTGGCTTCGTCCGGCTGTATGGCACGGTCACCCCGGCGGAGGCCGGCGCCCAGGTGGGCTTCCAGCTCCTGGTGGTCGGCGGGCGCACCGCGAACGAGGGCGGCACCATCGTCAAGGCCGGCTCGTCGACCGTCTCGACCTTCTCGCGCACCGTTCGTTTGCGCCACCGTGGTGTATACCGCGCGCTCGTGAAGATTTCCGACGGTGCCCACGTCTCGGCCTATAGCGCCCCCGTCTTGATCCGCTGAAGATTTGCGCTGTTGACGGACGCCTCGCCTTGGATGGGGATTGATGTCGTGTAGCGGAGCGGATGGTCGACCGTCTGCCTCCGCTCACACAAAGCGGTAGTTCAGTCGGACCGTGTGTAGATGAGGTCCGTGCTCAGCACCGTCACGGACGCCGCGCTGCCCAAGAACGACGAGAGGATGCCCGCGCGTTCGTCCACTCCCGCGAACTGGGGGAGACTGTAGTCGTTCCGGGCGCGGTGGAAGCCCTCCTGGGCCACACCGGAGCCGACCTTGATGTACTTGATTGGCTGGTTCTGCGAGAGCGTAACAAACGCGCTGCCCACGACTGAGAGCTTGTCGCCCAACTGTTCAAGATAATAATTCCCCCTCGGCGTACACCACGTCCAGCACAGGATATTCAGCTTCCTTGATCTGGCGCTCCCGCGGCAATTGAGTCGTGGTCGTCCGGCTGGGGAGTGCCGAGCCGTGCCGTCCTCCTTAATATTGGCCCTCTTCGTCTACCCCGCGCCGCCCCCTCGTTTCTTGACTGCGCAGCTCACGCCTAAGACCCCAAGCACGGCAGCTGAGGTTTCGTTTGCTCGTAATGAGGGCATCACAGGCTGCGAGATGAAGTCGTCGCCAAGAGTCGCCTCCCACAGGCACCTGAGACCGCGAGTACTCGCTTTCCTCGCGGCAGCCGTGTTGCTCAGCGTCTGCGGCGTGGCCGCGGCGGCGTCTCTGCCGGCCGCCTACACCGGAGGCGTCTCGGCGCTCACCTACTCCTCGGTCGTGCTCGACGGCGTCCTCGACGCCAAGGGCCAGCCCACCAACTACTTTTTTCAGTACGGCACCACCCGTGGCTATGGTGCTCAGACGCCGCTCGCCCCGGGAGGCAACGCCGCCACGAGCACCCGCGTCAGTCAGTCCGTCTCGGGGCTGAGCGCGGCCACTCTCTATCACTACCGCCTCCTCGCCGTCACCGCCGCCGGGCAGATTGACGGTGCCGACCACACCTTCACCACTCCCAAGATTCCCCTCTCGCTGCAGCTTGTCGGCGTCCCCAGTCCCGTCTCCTTCGGCGAATCTCTGCTCGTGGAGGGCTCGCTTTCGGGTACCGGCTCGGCCAACCACGCGATCGTGCTTCAGGCCAACCCGTTCCCCTATACCGCCGGCTTCAAGACCCTCGGTAACCCCGAGCTCACCTCCGCCACCGGGGGTTTCTCATTCCCGGTGCTCGGCCTCCTGGAAAACGCCCAGTTGCGTGTCCAGACCCTTGGCGCTCCGATCATCACAAGTCCCGTTGTGCTCGAGTCGGTCGCGGTCCAGGTGTCCTTCCGCGCGCGTCGCACGCCCCATCGTGGGCGCTGGCGTCTGTATGGGACCGTCTCCCCGGCTGAGCCCGGTGCGCTGGTCGGCTTTCAGCTGCTCGTCGCCGGCGGGCGCACCGTGAATGAGGGCGGCACCGTCGTCAAGGCCGGCTCTTCCACCGTCTCGACGTTCTCGCGCACCGTCCGTCTGCGCCACGGCGGCGTCTACCGGGCGCTCGTGAAGGTCTCCGACGGCGCGCACGTCTCGGCTTATTCCGCGCCGGTCCTTGTCCGCTGAGACAGCCCTATCGGTGGGCCAGACAGCCACCTGAATCGCCAGACCATCGTCCTCTCGGTCCTCTTCTCTGCCCGCTCGCCGGCGTGGCCGGTCGGGCGTAGGTCTTGATGCTCGGTACGCTGTTCCTGTGACGCCGGACGAGCCCCCATCCGCCACCAAGGACTCGCTTCCTTCCGCTTCCGTTCGCGACCCGCTCGCCGTTCCCGAGGCCGTCCTCGCTGCGCGTCGGCGTCCGATGTCTGAGCGCCTGGAATTGGCATTGAGCTGGAACTCCGTCGCCGCCGAGCTTCGCGCTGGGCTCCTTGGGACTACGGCCGGCGCCAAGCGCAGCCGGTGACCCAGCTGCCCACGTTCGACGCTCGCGAGCTGTTCAGAGCGCTTGCTCGCCATGACGTCGAGTATGTGACGATCGGCGGTATCGCGATCCAGGCGTACGGAGGTCAGCGCCTCACGCAGGACCTCGACGTCGTCATCGCCGCGTCCACCGAGAACCTCGCACGGCTGGCCGACGCCTGACGAGGCAGGGTCGAGTAGCTCCGAGCCGCCCAGCTGGCCCGATCGAGGCCCGGCGTGTGGCAGTATTGCCGCAGGAGATCCCTGGATGTCCCTCCGATCTACCAATCAAGCCGTCTCTGCCGGTGTGGTGCTCGACGCCGAGGCCGGGCTCCCGGACGCGGGCGGCTGCCCCGAGGGCACCCAATCGCCCAACGTCCGCTGGCAAAGCTCCAAGCTCACCCGTCGCCTGCGCTGGGACGTGCTCGGGCACACCGGCGCCACCATCTGGTTCACCGGCCTGCCCGCCGCCGGCAAGACCACGATCGCCGGCGCCGTCGAGCACCACATGGTGTGCGCCGGTCGCCCCGCCTTCCTGCTCGACGGCGACAACCTCCGCCACGGCCTCAACGGCGACCTCGGCTTCGGCGAGGACGAACGCGGCGAGAATGTCCGCCGCACCGCCCACGTCGCGCGCCTCTTGGCCGAGTCCGGCACCGTCGCCCTCGTCAGCCTCGTCTCGCCCTACGCGCGCGGCCGAGAGGACGCCGCGGCTCTGCACACCGCCGTCGACCTTCCCTTCATCGAGGTCTACGTCGACACCCCGCTCGCCCTCTGCGAGGAGCGCGACCCCAAGGGCCTCTACGCACGCGCCCGCTCCGGCGAGCTGTGCGATCTCACCGGCGTCGACGCGCCCTATGAGCCGCCCCTGCAGCCCGACCTCGTGCTTCGCTCCGGGCGGGAATCGGTTGGTGAAGCGGTCGAGCGGGTGATGGGTGTGCTCGGTGCCCGGCTGTTGCGCCCGCCCGCGGGGGAGTCTTTGACGGGGGAGTGACTCCGCGCCTGCTCGGGCAGACCGACGCGGCCAGCTCTCACGTGCCTCGGGCACGCCGGCAGCGTAAGTAAATATTTCCTGCCCCGGTAGGAACCTGCCCTCGCTATTCGTATAAGAGACGAGGGCCCTGCGATCCGCCCGCGCCCGGGGGGACGCGGGCGGGGCTCTCGCTTCGATGCTCCACGAAAGGACCACATGCGTTCTGTAGGCCGCCCGCGCCGCTACGTCTCGCGCACATGGCTAATCGTATTTCGGCCCCTCCTGCGCTACAGCGTCACGCGCGACGCCTTCGTGCTGCGCTTCGTCGGCCGCTCCTTCGGCCCCGTGCTGCGCCCCGATCGCCGTCGACGCAGGCGCGGGAGCTTCGACGGGGTCGAGCGGCGCGGGGTGGGCGCTACCTAATCCCCCCGCGGTGACGCTCACGGTGAGGACCGGGAGCGCCGAGTGGCCTGAGCCCGGGGGCGCCCTGCTTCATTCCTCCAGCGAGCGCTGCAGGCGCTCCAGCACCCGCACTACGCACAGCCCGCTGTGCCCGTCCGAGCGGGGTCGCTCGCCGCTGCGGATGCACTGCACGAAGTGCTCACACTCCAGGCGCAACGGCTCGGTGTTGGGGATGCGCGGGCTGAAGATGTCACCGCTGCGCGCGATGTACTCGCCCCAGCTGCGCGCATCCTCGTCAAAGCCCTTGTCATATACCGTCAGCTTGCCCTCGATCTGCATATCGTCGAAGGTCGCCATCCGCCTCGAGCCGACGACGGTGAGGCGGCGCTCCTTGTGGGGGTCGAGCCACGAGAGGTGCAGGTGCGCGACCACGCCCGAGGGGAAGCGCAGGTAGCAGAACACCACGTCCTCGACGCCCGCCCGCACGTAGCTGCGCCCGTGCGCCACGCACTCCTGCGGCTCCTCGCCGATCAGGTGCAGCACGACCGACACGTCATGTGCCCCCAGGCTCCACAGCGCGTTCTCGTCCGCGCGGATCTTGCCCAGGTTCACACGATTGCCGTACAGGTAATACATCTCACCCAGCTCATCCGCCTGCACCATCTCCTTCAGGCGTCTCACCGCAGGGTGGTACTCGAGCAGGTGGCCCACCATCAGAGTCTTCCCTGTCTGCTCGGCCGCCGCCACGGCGCGCTCGGCGTCGGCCACCGTCGTGGCCAGCGGCTTCTCCACAAAACAGTGCTTGCCCGCCTGCAGCGTTCGTGTGGCCAGCTCCGCGTGTGTCGGCACAGGCGTCGCCAACACCACCGCGTCGAGCTCGGGGTCGCCCAGCAGCTCCTCCAGGCTCTCGCTCTGGCGGGCGCCCGGAATGGTGCGTGCCACCTTCTCGCGCGCCTCTTTGGAGGCGTCGCATAACCAGCTCACCTCACAGCCGGGCAGCCCCGCGAAGTTGCGCGCCAGGTTCGGGCCCCAGTAACCGAGGCCCACCACGCCGAGCCTCAGCGGCTGCTCGCCCGTGCTCATACGCCCATCCGCCCGATCGCCGCCACGCAGCGCTCGGCCGCGTGCCCGTCGCCATACAGCTGCGGGCGCTCCGCCGGGGGCTCGCGCGAGAGCGCCGCCACCGCCGCCCGCGCGTCGAGATCCACCAGTGTGTTCCAGCCGCTCTGCACCGTCTCGACCCACTCGGTGTTCGCTCGCAGCGTCGCGCAGGGCACCCCGGCAAGGTACGCCTCCTTCTGGACGCCTCCCGAGTCGGTTGCCACCGCCCGCGCCCCGCACAGGAGCGCGGTGAACTCCGTATACCCCGCCGGGCCGCTCAGATGCAAGCCGGCGGTCTCCTCCAAGCGTGCCCACAGCCCCGCCGCGGTGAGGCGCTCGCGCGTGCGCGGGTGCACGGGGAACACCACCGGCGCCCACTCCACCACCGCCCGCAGCAACGCCACCAGCGCGGCCAGTCGCGCAGGATCGTCGACGTTGCCGGCCCGGTGCGCGGTTGCCAGCACGTACTCGCCTGGGCGCACCCCGTGCTCGGGCGCGACCTGCTCCACCTGCTCACGCGCACGCGGCTGCCAGCGCAGCGCCACGTCGACCATCACGTCGCCCACCACCTCGCTGTGGCCCGCGACCGACTCGCGCGCGAGGTTCTCCGCCGCACCCCGCGAGCTGCACAGCAACAGCTCGCTCAGGTGGTCGGTCAGCACGCGGTTGAGCTCCTCGGGCATCGCACGGTCATACGAGCGCATCCCCGCCTCCACGTGCACCACCGGCACGCGCGCCTGCGCGGCGGCCAGCCCGCCCGCCAGTGTCGAGTTGGTGTCGCCGTACACGAGCACCGCGTCCGGGCGCTCCTGCGCGAGCAGCCCCTCCAACGCGGCCAGCATCCGCGCCGTCTGTGACGTGTTCGTGCCCCCGCCGATTCCCAGTTCGCGGTCCGGCCTCGCCAGCCCCAGCTCCGTGAAGAACACTGTGGAGAGCGCATCGTCGTAGTGCTGGCCGGTGTGCACGAGGCGCTCCTCGTGCTCGGAGCGAAGCGGCCCCGAGACGGCGGCGGCCTTGATGAACTGCGGGCGGTTGCCCACCACGGTGAGGATCCTCACGTGCATGCCCCAGGTCGGCGGTCCGGGGGGTGGTCGGGAGGGGGGCCTGCCCCCTTCCCGTTCCACTGGGTGAGGATCTTCACGCGCGCAGCTTATGCCGCGGCGCCCACCACGGCCGTCGACCAGTCGATCACCGACGTCGGTCGCACGATGTGGCGCTGCATACCCAGCTCCTTGGGTTCGAGCCCCAGCGCGAGGCCGACGAGCTGCGGCAGGTGCAGCACCGGCATGTCCAGTTCGCGCCCTACGGCCGTCGCGGCCAGCGGCTGCTGCAGATCCAGATTCAGGTGGCACAGCGGGCAGGGCGTCACCAGGCAGTCGGCGTCGGCGTCCTTGGCGTCGCCGAGGTGCGTGCCCGCCTGCTTGAGCGATGCCTCCTTGTTCATCGTGATGATCGGAAAGCCGCAGCACTTGCGTTCGCCGGCGTAGCTGATCACGGTGCCGCCCAGCGCCTCGATCACCTGGGCGAGGTAGTGGTCGCGGGGGTGCTCTGCGTCGATGCCCAGGCGCTCGCGCGGGCGCACGATGTAGCAGCCGTAGAAGGGGCCCACCCTGAGGTTCGTCAGCGGGCGCTTCACGCGCTCGCGCAGCGCGTCGAGGCCGATCTCCTCGACCAGCAGCCACAGGAAGTTCTTGTTCGACAGGCCCTTCTCGTACTTCAGTCCCTCTGCCGCGATCGTGGAGTTGACGTGCGCGCGGTACTCGGCATTCGCGTCCAGGCGCTCCTGGCACTCGCCCTGGGCGCCCTGGCAGGTCGAGCAGATGTTCATCATCAGCTCCGCTCCCTGCACCTGCTGGGCGAGCGCGAATGTGCGCGCGTTGAGCGTGTCCGCCAGCTCCTGGTTGTGCTCGGCGATCACGCCCGCCCCGCAGCAGTTGGCGCGGTCCAGTTCGACCAGCTCGATGTCGAGCAGCGGCGCGACGGCGGCCATCGAGCCGTGCAGCTCGGGGGTGAAACCACGGCTCACGCAGCCCGGCCAGTAGGCGACCTTGATGCTCATGTCGTGCTCCCTTCGCCGTCCTCAGTCAAGGAGGAGGCCCCGGTCGAGCCTTCCTCCGCGGCGCCCGTCGAGCCGGCGCCCGCGGCGCCTACCGCCGCCAGGGTCGGCTCCTCTTCGTCCTCGCCGCTCACATACAGATTCAGCTCATACCGCTCGGGCCGACCCTCGACGGTCTTGTAGATGTGTTTGACGTCGTCGAGATCGGACTTGGGGATCTTGTGCCCGAAGATCGCGATCTTTGGGTTTACCTTGCGGCGCAGCAGCCCCCGGATGACGACAGGCAGCGAGGACAGCAGCTCCTTGCCGGCGGCCGGGTGGAACTTGCCAAACCACGAGTCCCCGCCGTAGGAGCGCGGGATCAGCTCGGCCTCATGCATCAGGCCGTAGTCGCGGATCAGCGTCGTGATCGCCTGCTCGTGGCGGTGGCCGTTGTTCTGATCGACGATGTGCTCGTCTGAGCCGGCGATGCGGCGCAGGCGCATGATCTGGCCCATCGGGTTGACGTCCTTGGGGCAGGCCTGCACGCACTTGAAGCAGTGCGTGCAGTCGTAGATGCCCTGCGGGTCCTGCGAGAGGTCGTTCAGGCGCTCGTGGCGCTCGGCGTCGCGCGGGTCGCCCACGAAGCGGTAGGCCTTCGCGAGCGCTGCCGGGCCGATGAAGCCGGGGTCGACCTCCATCGCCAGGCAGTCCGACACGCAGGCGCCGCACTGGATGCACGCCATCGACTGCGTCACGTCGACCATCGCATCGCGCGGCACGATGTACTCGCGCTCGGGCACCGGCTGCTTGGCGAGCAGCCACGGGGTGACGCGCTGGATCTTCTTCCAGTGCACCGCGTCCATATCGACGACGAGGTCCTTGATCACCGGCATGTTGCCCATCGGTTCGATCTCGATCGTGCCGTCGGGCGAGCTCTCGCGCGCGGCGTCGAGGTGCGTGTGGCAGGCGAGGCCCGGTTCGCCATTGATGCGCACCCCGCAGCTGCCGCAGATCGCCGCCCGGCAGGAGCAGCGGATGCCGATCGAGCCGTCGAAGCGGGCCTTGGCCTGCAGGATGCCCTCCAGCACCGAGCGGTGGGGCTCCAGCTCGATCGTGTGCTCGTCCCAGTAGGGGGCCTCGCCGGACTCCGGGTCAAAGCGGCGCAGTTTGAGCTTGAACTCCTCCGGAGGACGGTGCATTTCGGCCATCAGATCGGCCTCCTTGAGGGGGCGGGGGTGGGGCCGGCCGCTCGGGCGGCAGGGGCGGGGGAGTTGACGAGGGTGGGGCCGGCGGCTCGGGCGGGGGCCATCAGTACTTGCGCTCCTCGGGCTGCCATTGGGTGATCGTGACCGGGGAGTAGCTCACGTCCGGCCCGTCGCCGTTGAGCGTCACGTCGATGTGCTTCAGCCACTCCTCGTCGTTGCGCTCGGGGAAGTCCGTGCGGAACTGCGCCCCGCGCGACTCCTTACGCTCGATCGCGGCGACGACGATCGCCTGGGCGCAGTCGAGCATGTAGCCGAGCTCGATCGCGCCGAGCACGTCCTGGTTGAAGACTGTCCCGCGGTCATCGATGTAGGCCGAGTCGGCCTCCTCGCGCAGGCGCAGCACGACATCGAGTGCCCTCTCCAGGCCGGCCTGGTCGCGGTAGACGGCCACATACTGGTTCATCGTCTCGCCCAGCTCGGCCTTGATCTCCGACACGCGCCGGGGGGTCGGGCCGGCGCCGGAAGCCTCGCGCGGGCGCGCGATCAGGCTGTCGATCAGGGCCATGTCCTCGCGCAGCTGCTTCTCGGAGACGCTGGGCATCGCCATCGAGGCGGCGCGTGCGGCCGCGTGCTCGCCCGCGCGGCGCCCGAAGATCAGCGTGTCGAGCAGCGAGTTGGCGCCGAGGCGGTTGCCGCCGTGCACCGACACGCAGGCGACCTCGCCCGCGGCATACAGCCCGGGGATCGAGGTGGCGCCGTCGATGTCGGTCTTCACGCCGCCCATGATGTAGTGCTGGCCGGGGCGGATCATGATCGGCTCGCGCGTGATGTCGACGCCCGCGAAGTCCTTGCCGATGTTAACGATCTCGCGCAGCGCCTCCAGCGTGCGCTTGCGGGGGACCTTCGTGATGTCGAGGTAGATGCCCTCGCCGTTGACGCCCACGCCGCGGCCCTCGAGGATCTCGGTCTGCTCGGCGCGCGAGACGACGTCGCGCGAAGCCAGCTCCATCTTGTTGGGGGCGTACTTCTCCATGAAGCGCTCGCCCTCGCTGTTGAGCAGCACGGCGCCCTCGCCGCGCGCCCCCTCGGTGATGAGCAGGCCATTCTCGACGAGCGTCGTGGGGTGGTACTGCACCATCTCCATGTCCATCAGGGGCGCGCCGAGGCGGTAGGCCTGGGCGATACCGTCGCCGGTGACGATCAGCGCGTTGGTCGTGGGGCTGTAGACCTGTCCCGCGCCGCCGCTCGCGAGGATCGTGTTCTTGGCGGAAAACACCTCCATACGACCCGAGCGCACGTCGCGCGCAACGACCCCGCAGCACGCGCCGGCGTCGTCGCGCAGGAGCGAGGTGACAAACCACTCCTCGTAACGCGCGACCTGCTCGTGATGCTTCATCAACTGCTCATACAAGACGTGCAGGATCGCCTGGCCTGTGATATCTGCCACATACGCCGTGCGCTTCATCGAGGCGCCGCCGAAGGCGCGCAGGTCGAGCTCGCCCTTCTCGTTGCGGTGGAAGGTCACGCCGATGTGCTCGAGGTGCATGACCTCATGCGGGGCCTCCGAGCACATGATCTCGATCGCGTCCTGGTCGCCCAGGAAATCCGAGCCCTTGACGGTGTCATAGGCGTGTGAGCGCCAGTCGTCGGCCACGGAGATGGCGGCGTTGATGCCGCCCGCGGCGGCTACCGAGTGCGAGCGCACCGGGTGGACCTTGCTGAGGATCGCCACGCTCGAGCCGGCCTGGGCGGCGGCGAGGGCGGCGCGCTGGCCCGCGAGGCCGGCGCCGATAATGAGTACGTCGTGCGAGGGCATCTTGCGCGCGGAACTCTATAGACCGGCGGCGGGGCGCAGCGCCTGGCGGATCTGGGTCATCGTGACGACGCCCTGGAGCACCCCGTCGTTGTCGACGGCGACCATCGCACCGAGGCGCCCAAGGCCCTCCGCCCGCAGCAGCGATTCGAGCGGCTGGTGCTCGTCGATGCGCACGGGGAGGTTCTCCTCGAGCACGTCCACGACCTGCAACGCAGGGCGCCCGGCGGCGATCTCCGCGTCCAGGCGCTCGGCGCGCACGACGCCGAGGAAGTGGCGCGCGGGATCGACGACCGCGAACCATGGCAGGCGGTAGCGCGCGAAGAACTCCTCCTGGGCGTCGATCAGACGCAGATCGGCGGGGATCGCGACGGGCTCTGAGTCCATCACGTCGGCGACCGTGAGCCCCTGGATGCGCTGGCCCATCGAGCCCTGCGCGACCGCCATGCTAGCGGCCTGGTAGATCAGCACCGCGATAAAGATCAGCGCGACGGCGCTGAACGAGCCCGAGCCGGCGAGCAGCGCGAGGCCGCCGGCGCCGAGCAGCACCGCGAAGCCCTGGCCGGCGCGGCCGGTGAAGCGCGTGGCGCGGTTGCGGTCGCCCGTCAGGCGCCAGATCAGCGAGTGCGCGATCTGTCCGCCGTCGAGCGGGAAGGCGGGGACGAGGTTGAGCACGAGCACGAGCATGTTCAGCGTGGCCACCCAGCTCAGCCACACGACCGCGGGGGTGCTGTGCACGCCGCCCGAGCCCTCCGCCACGGAGAAGAAGTGGCTGTTGCTCGCCAGCGCCGCGCCGACGGCGACGCTGAGCACGATCACCGCGAGCGTCACAGCCGGGCCGGCCGCGGCGACGCGAAACTCGGGGCCGGGCGTCTCCACAGCGCCGCTCGTGCGCGTGATCCCGCCGAAAGCCCACAGCTCGATGCCGAGCACCTGCAGGCCGTTGCGGCGCGCCACGAACGCGTGGCCGAGCTCGTGCAGGATCAGCGAGAAGAAGAAGGAGAGGACGCTCGCGACCGTCACCAGGTAGGCGGTCGTACGCGATCCACCCAGCACTTCGTGGAAGTAGGGGGTGAACCAGTAGATGTAGAGGAACAGCACGAAGAACCAGCTCATGCCCACGCCGACGCGGATGCCGGCGATGCGGGCGAGCTGGAATGAGCTGCGAAAGCGCATGGCTCTCATGTTAGGAGGGTCTTTGCGGCCCCTGGTGCTCTGAGGGGGTGCGCAGGCGTGTGCCTGTCACCCCACGCTGGCGAGGTCCTGTAAAGGTGGGGGTTGTGGATGTCGCTTTTTGAGTTGGGGTAGCTATGGTATATACGGCAGTTGAGAGTAGATGCCGCTACACCTGCGGTCGACCCCGCTCGATGATCGCCTCGAAGTTGAGAGCAGATGCTGCTACACCTGCGGGCGGCCGCGCTCGATGATCGCCTCGAAGTCGCTGCCGGCCGGCAGCGTGCCGTACTCCAGGCCGCCTTCGCCGTCGAGGCGCGAGGCGCAGAAGGCGTCGGCGACGGCGGGGGCGCCGAAGCGCACGAGCAGCGAGCCCTGTAGGGCAAGCGCCATCGACTCGACCACGCGCCGGGCGCGTGTCTCGAGCGTGGCGGGGTCTGAGAACTGGTCCATCAGCCGGCCCACATGGGCGTCCAGGCGCCTGTCGGCGCCCGTGGCCTCGCCGACCTCGGCCATGAAGACCTCCAGCGTGCGCGGGGTGCGCACGAGCGCGCGCAGCACATCGAGACTCATGACGTTGCCCGAGCCCTCCCAGATCGAGGCCAGGGGCGCCTCACGGTAGAGGCGCGGCATGCCCGACTCCTCGACGTAGCCGTTGCCGCCCAGGCACTCCAGCGACTCGAAGGCGTGGTTGGGGGCGCGCTTGCAGACCCAGTACTTGCCGACGGCCGTGGCCAGGCGCTTGAAGAGGTGGGCGTCGGAGAGATCGTCGCTGTGCACGATCGCCCCCCCGCCGCCACTGCCCGCGCCGTCGCTCCTCCCGGAGCTGTCGAGCTCGCTGCCGGCTTCGTCGTAGGCACGCGCGAGGCGCATCGCGAGCATCGTCGCGGCCTCGGACTCCACGCACAGGTCGGCGAGCACATTGCGCATCAGCGGCTGCTCGATCAGCCGGCGCCCGAAGGCCGAGCGGTGCGCGGCGTGCCAGGTGGCGGCGACGACGCCCGCGCGCATGCCCGCTGCGCCGCCGATCACGCAGTCAAGGCGCGTGTGGCCGACCATCTCGATGATCGTGGGCACGCCACGGCCGGGCTCGCCGAGCATGCGCGCCCAGGTGCCGTGGAATTCGACCTCAGAGGAGGCGTTGGAGTGGTTGCCGAGCTTGTCCTTCAGGCGCTGGATGTGGAAGGGGTTGCGCGTGCCGTCGCCCAGCACGCGCGGGACCAAAAAGCAGGAGAGGCCGTCGTCGGTCTGGGCAAGCATCAGGAAGATGTCGGACATCGGCGCCGAGCAGAACCACTTGTGGCCGGTGATCTCATACTCCCCTCCCGGTCCGCCGCCGTTCAGCGCGTGCGCGAAGGTGGTGTTGGCGCGCACGTCCGAGCCGCCCTGCTTCTCGGTCATCGCCATGCCGGAGATCGCCGAGCCCTTCTGTGCGGCGGGCACGAGGCGCGGGTCATAGGTGGTGGCGGTCACGAGCGGCTCCCACTCCTCGGCCAGCGCGGGGGTCGCGCGCAGCGCGGGGACGACGGCGAAGGTCATCGTGATCGGACACGCAAAGCCGGCCTCGGCCTGCATCGCGGTCATGTAAAGCCCGGCGCGGGCGGCGTGCGCACTCGACTCCGAGGAGGTCCAGGGGAGCGAGTGCAGCTCGTGCTCCACGCCCATCTTCATCAGCGAGTGCCAGGCGGGGTGAAACTCGACCTCGTCGATGCGGTGCCCGTAGCGGTCGTGCGTGCGCAGCACGGGCTTGTTTTCGTTGGCCTGGCGGCCCCACAGAGCCTGGGGCCCATCGACCTCGCCCACGAACCTGCCGAGCGCGGCGGCACGCTCCTTGGCCCAACCGCCGCCCTCGCGCTGGAGTGCCTCGACGAGCGGGAGGTTCGAGGAGAAGACGTCGACGCCCACAAGCGGCGGGGCCTGGTTGAAGACCTTGTGCGTCTGCCACGTATCGCCCTGACGGGCCGGGTGTGCGGTGGCGGCCATGGGACTGAAGGTTACTCCCCCGCGATAGCATCGCCCGGCGCCCGAGGCGCACAATCCGCAGCACCTGCACTTCCGTACCAGCACCACAGGACCAGCATCACAGGACCAGCGCAACAGAACCTGACGGACGCGCCACAGAACCAGACGGACCCCCCGACCGCTAAAGGGCCCGCGAAAGAGACCAAGGACTCCACATGGCCAAGATCAAAGTGAAGAACCCCGTAGTCGAGCTGGACGGCGACGAGATGACGCGCATCATCTGGTCGTTCATCAAGGAGCAGCTGATCCTGCCCTACCTGGATATCGACCTGAAGTACTACGACCTGGGCATCGAGAGTCGCGACGCCACCGACGATGCGATCACCGTCGAAGCGGCGTACGCGATCAAGCAGTACGGCGTGGGGGTGAAGTGCGCCACGATCACGCCCGACGAGGCGCGCGTGGAGGAGTTCGGGCTGAAGGAGATGTACCGCTCGCCCAACGGCACGGTGCGCAACATCCTCGGCGGGGTGATCTTCCGCGAGCCGATCGTGATCGCCAACATCCCGCGCCTGGTGCCGACGTGGACGAAGCCGATCGTGATCGGGCGCCACGCGTTCGGCGACCAGTACCGCGCGACGGACACGCTGATCCCAGGGGCGGGCACGCTGACGCTGACGTTCACCCCCAAGCTCGAGGGATTGGGGAAGGAGGACCCCACAAGGGGGTCCGGAGGGGGCCGCGAAGTGGGGGCGGCGGCGGGCGGTGGGGAGTTGGGTGGCAGTGGCGGCGAACAGAGCGATGACGGGCGGGGTGATAACGCCGGCGAGCCGATCGAGCTGAACGTGTTTGATTTCGAGAGCCCGGGCATCGCGATGGCGATGTACAACCTCGACGACTCGATCCGCGACTTCGCGCGCGCCTCGATGCGCTATGGGCTCGATCGTTCCTACCCGGTGTACCTGTCGACGAAGAACACGATTCTCAAGCGCTACGACGGGCGCTTCAAGGACATCTTCCAGGCCGTCTACGACAGCGAGTTCAAGAGCGAGTTCGAGGCGGCCGGACTCACCTATGAACACCGCCTGATCGATGACATGGTGGCCGCCTCGCTGAAGTGGGAAGGCGGCTACGTTTGGGCGTGCAAGAACTACGACGGCGACGTGCAGTCCGACACGGTCGCGCAGGGCTTCGGCTCGCTGGGGCTGATGACCAGCGTGCTGATGAGCGCCGACGGGCAGACCGTGGAGGCCGAGGCGGCGCACGGCACGGTGACGCGTCACTACCGCCAGCACCAGCAGGGCAAGCCGACGTCGACCAACCCGATCGCCTCGATCTTCGCCTGGACGCAGGGGCTCTCACACCGCGGGCGCCTCGACGACACCCCCGACGTCAAAGAGTTCGCACAGACGCTCGAGCGTGTGTGCGTGGAGACGGTCGAAGAAGAGAAGATGACCAAGGACCTCGCCCTGCTCGTCGGTCCCGATCAGCCGTGGCAGACGACGCAGGAGTTCCTTGCGTCGATCGATGAGAACCTACGCAAGGAGATGAACCAGTGAGTAAACCCGTACGAGTAGCCGTCACCGGCGCCGCCGGCCAGATTGGCTACGCGATCCTGTTCCGCATCGCCTCGGGCCAGATGCTGGGCCCCGACACCGAGGTGCACCTCAGCCTGCTGGAGATCCCCCAGGCGGTGAAGGCCGCCGAGGGCACCGCCATGGAGCTCGACGACTGCGCCTTCCCGCTGCTCGCGGGCATCGACATCACCGACGACCCCAACGTCGCCTTCGACGGCGTCAACGTGGCGCTGCTCGTCGGCGCGCGCCCACGCACGAAGGGCATGGAGCGCGGCGATCTGCTGGAGGCCAACGGGGGGATATTCAAGCCGCAGGGCGCCGCGCTGAACGCGCACGCCGCTGGCGATGTGAAGATCCTCGTCGTCGGCAATCCGGCCAACACGAACTGCCTGATCGCACGCTCGCACGCCGGCGACATCCCCGTCGAGCGCTTCACCGCGATGATGCGCCTCGACCACAACCGCTCGATCGCGCAGCTCGCGCAGAAGGCCGGTGTGAGAGTGGCGGACGTCACTAACGTGAGCGTTTGGGGCAACCACTCCGCCACGCAGTACCCCGACGTGGTGCACGCAAAGATCTCAGGCGCCCCCGCCGCCGAGAAGATCGGTGACCAAGAGTGGGTGGAGAACACTTTCATTCCCACCGTCCAGAAGCGCGGCGCCGCAATCATCGAGGCGCGCGGCGCCTCCTCTGCCGCCTCGGCCGCCAACGCGGCGATCGAGCACGTGCACGACTGGGTGCTCGGCACGCCCGCGGGCGATTGGGTCTCGATGGGCGTCGCCTCAGACGGCTCCTACGGCATCCCAGAGGGCATCGTCGCCGGTCACCCCTGCACCTGTGCAGGGGGAGAGTGGTCGATCGTGCAGGGCCTCGACATCGACCCCTTCTCGCGCGCCAAGATCGACGCCTCCGTGAAGGAGCTCCAGGAAGAGCGTCAGGCGGTCCAGGAGCTCGGGTTGATCTGAATCAGTCAAGAGGGTCAGCCCGGCGCCAGATGCCGGGCTGACCCCAACTGACTTAAGCTGCCTTGGGGTGCCAGCCGCGACCTTGCTTGGCCACCTTGTTTTCCTGCTCCAGGCTCGGCAGCACGCGGTACAGGTAGTTCTGCTTGATACCCATGCGTGCGGCCAGCTCGGGGATGGTCACACCGGGCTGCTCGCGCACGATCGCCAGTGCCTCTGCGGCGCGGGTGCCGCTGCCTTTGCGCCGTCCCGCCTTGCGGCCGGTGCTCCGCCCGGCACCGCTGCCGGGCGGACGTCCGCGCCGTGCGGGTGCAGCTGTCTCCTTGGTTGCCGCCGCTGCCGGGGCGGCTGCCGCGGCTGTGGCGGTCGTGGAGTTCTTGCTGCCCTTGGGGCGGCCCGGCTTGCGGCCACTGCCCTTCGGACGGCCCGGCCCGCGGCCGCTGCCCTTGGGGCGACCCGGTCCACGGCGCGCGGGGGTTGCCGTGGCGGTTGCCGCGGGTGCATTCCCGCCGACGCCCTCGAGCGCCGCGGCGGCCGCCTCCAGACGGCTGTACTCGTCCACCAACGGCCTCAGCTCAGCCAGCCGGCTGGTGATCTCCTGGCGCTTCTCGTCGAGAAAGTCAGTCACGTTTCAGTCCTGTTCACTAGGGCAGATGTGATGTACACCACATCATTATTTTCAGTTCTTACCTCTCACCTTACACGATTGGGAGAGCATGTCATCCCTTTGCAACGCTACTGGCGCGTGCGGACAGCCTTTAACCGTCGAGCAGCGCGCGCAGCCGCTCCAGTGTACGGGTTGCCTCGCGTTCTGGCATTCCACCCACGAGCGCTCTGCTGGCGAGCGCGCCAATCGGGCCCAGTGGGGGCCGAAACTCGTTGCAGTAGTCAAAGCGCGTGCCCTCTCCGGAGGGCTTCAATATGTACTCGGTACGCGCCTTGGAGCGGGCCGGACCACGGCCCTCCCACACGGCGTGGCGGTCGGTCTCGCACTCCACCAGGCGCCAGTGAATGTCGAGGCTGACTCCGCGCAGATGGACCCGTTGGTCCATCTCGAACCCCACGCGCGGCGGACCGTCGTCGGCGTGGCGCAACCCGCGGTGAATGGTCACCCAGTCGCCGAGCCGCTGCGGGTCCATCACGGTCTTCCACACCTCGGCGGGGGTGGCGGGGATCTGGATGGATGCTGTGACTGTGCTCATAGATGGGTGCAGCGGAAGCTATCGCCAAGTCGTGCGCGCTCGCGGCAAGCCCCTCATCGTGCGGTCAGCGGTTCCGAGGCCTCCCATTCCGCCAGCGCGTGCTCCACCGCGGCGTCGAATGAGTGCAGTCGCACGTTCAGCGCCTGCGCCGACGCGAGGGCATCGGGCATCAAAAGGTCCCCCTGCAAGCTCTCCATCAGCGGCAGTGTAAGCGCAGGGTCCTCGCCGGCGATTGCCGCCGCCACGCGCGCGGCGATCGGTGTCATCGTGAGGGACAGGCCGAGGGCCGGGCGGTTCACCAGCATCAGCTCCGCGATGCGCTGGATCGTCTCGCCGTAGCTGAGTGTGTCGGGGCCGCCGATGTCAAGCGTCCGAGCACCCACCGCCGGCTCGTGTGCGGCGGCGGCGAGCATCTCTGTCACATCGCGCGCGTCGATCGGCTGTGTGCGGAAGCGCCGCCACGCGGGCAGTGTCAGCACGGGCATGCGCTCGATCAGTCTCACCATGAAGCGAAAAGAGCGCGAGCGTGCGCCGATCACGATCGAGGCGCGCAGCGCGACCGAGTCGGGCACCGCCTGCAGCAGGGTCTGCTCGACGGCGAAGCGGCTGGCCAGATGGCGTGAGAGGGGCAGCGCGCCAGCTGAGTGGCTGGGAGGTGACTGCTCGCCGGTCGTCTCGCGCGAAAGAGGCCTCGCGCCGACCGGCTGGCATGACTGCCCGTGGGCCGCGGCCGGCAGCGGCCCGCCGAGGTACACGATTCGCCGCACCCCCGCCCCGCGTGCCGCGTTGGCAAAGCGCGTCGCCGCCGCGCGCTCGCGCGCGGGAAAGTCGGCGGCGGTGGCGCTCTCCATCGAGTGGATCAGGTAATACGCGACCTCCACGCCGGCCAGCGCACGCGCGAGACCCTCACCGCTCACCACGTCTCCCTGTACCACCTCGACCCCCCAGGCGGAGGGGATGTGCAGACGGGCGGGGTCGCGCGCGAACACGCGCAGCTCGTGCCCGTCGCGGTACAGCTTCGGCAGCAGCTGTGAGCCGATGAAGCCGGACCCTCCTGTGAGGAGTACGTGCACTATGTTGAGCATCATGACGACTGACCGCTGCGACGTGGCGATCGTTGGCGGCGGCATCCTCGGGCTCGCCGTCGCGCGCGAGCTCACGCGGGTGCTGCCCGCGCTGTCGCTGTGCGTGCTCGAGCGCGAGCCTGAGATTGCCACGCACCAGACCGGCCACAACTCCGGGGTCGTGCACGCCGGCATCTATTACGTGCCCGGCTCGCTGAAGGCGCGCCTGTGTGTGGCCGGCGCGCGCGAGCTCTATGAGTACTGCGCCGAGCGCGACATTCCCTTCGAGCAGTGCGGCAAGGTGATCGTCGCCACCGACGCCTCCGAGCTGGAGCGCCTGGAGGAGCTGGAGCGGCGCGGGCAGGCGAACGAGGTGCCGGGCTTGCGCCGCCTCGACGCCGAGGGCATCCGCGAGCTCGAGCCTCACGCGGTCGGGATCGCCGGTCTGCACTCGCCCGCGACCGGTATCGCGAGCTTCCCGGCGGTCGCGCGCGCGTATGCGCAGGACGTCACCGCCGCCGGCGCCGAGGTGGTCACGGGGTGTGAGGTGCTCGGGGTTCGGCCCGGCGCGCGCTCGGTGAGCCTCGAGCATTCGCTCGGCTCCACCGAGGCGACCCACGCGATCTTCTGTGCCGGCGCCTGGGCTGACCGGCTGGCCGTCGCTGCGGGCGCCGATCCCGACCCGCGCATTGTGCCGTTTCGTGGGGCGTACCTGCGCCTGAAGCCCGAGCGAGCTGGTTTGGTGCGCTCGCTGATCTACCCCGTCCCCGATCCTTCCCTGCCGTTTCTGGGGGTTCACCTCACCAAGCACATCGACGGGGATGTGCTGATCGGCCCCACCGCGCTCTTGGCGGGCGCGCGCGACGCCTACTCGCTCAAGCGGGTGCGCGCGCGGGATGTGAAGGACACGCTCACCTGGCCCGGCTCGTGGCGCATGTTCGCGCACTGGTGGCGCCAGGGCGTCAGCGAACTGCGTCACGCCGCGATCCGCGCAGAGTTCGTCCGCGCCGCCGCGCGCTACGTCCCCGAGCTGCGCGTGCAGGACGTCGAACCGTCGTTCGCCGGCGTGCGCGCGCAGGCCCTGGCGCGCGACGGCAAGCTGGTCGACGACTTCGTTTTCTCCGCCACCTCGCGTGCCCTGCATGTGCGCAACGCCCCCTCGCCCGCCGCGACGTCCTCGCTGGCGATTGCCCGACACGTGGTCGAGCGCGCGCGGGAGGCGTTTGAGTTGTAACGCAAAGCCCGGCCGCATAACTCCCTTGCGGGAGTCCTAGGCGGGACCGGGGCGTTCGATGCTAATTTTAGACCATGACGGTGAAGGAGCGGCTGCATAACGCGGTCGAGACGATGAGCGATGAGGAGGCGCAGTCGGCGCTTCGCACACTGGCCGAGTCTTCCGGCGACCCAGTTGCCTGGATGCTGGATCATGCGCCGCTCGATGACGAGCCTGAGACCGAGGACGAGCGCCTGGCGGTCGCCGAGGCCCGCGCGGACCGCGAGCGGGGCGTCGAGCCGGCGCCGCTCGAGAGCGTGATCGCCGAGTTCGACGGCGATCAGTGAGCGAGCCGCACTGGCGTGTCGTCATCGACGACCGTGCTCGCAAGGATCTCCGCAGAATCGACCCACCGACGAGGGATCGCATCCTGCGGGCCATCACGCGGCTGGCCCAAGGCGCGGAGCTGACCGGGGATGTCAAGCGGCTCCAGGGCTCTTACGAGTACCGGCTGCGAGTTGGCGACTGGCGCGTGCGATTCGAGCGCGACGGCCGGCAGCTCATCATCACAATCGTGCACGTTCTACCACGTGGCCGCGCGTATGACCGCTGAGTATCGTTGGCGGTTGAGGTGGTTCGGCACGGCCGCTGCTTCGCGCCTCGCGGCTCCCTGACGGCCTTCAGGCCGTCCTCCTCTTTTTCTCGTTCGCAAATCTTTGCAACGTGCGGGTTGTTTGGCCTGCCTATCACAAAAAAGTGACTAGTTGCGGAGTTTGTCTGGGTAGAAGTTATTTCTCTGCGATTTGCGGATTCGCTCGGTGAGCGGATTGGGCGGGCGTGCTTTGATGGCTGCCGTGGCCAAGGCGCGCAAGATCAGCTGTGAGGACTGCTTCTTCAAGCGCAATCTTCTCTGCGCGCTCGATCTGGATGAGCCGTGCGCGACCTTCAGGCCGCACGAGGCTCAGCTGAAGCCTGCGCCGCAGCTGCGCTTCGTGTTTCGCCAGGAGCGGCGCTCGCAGGCGGCGTGGGCGTTCCCCTCCGCGCAAGAGCAGGCCGCCCTGCACGCCTGAGTCAGTGTTTTTCGGCGTGGCGCGCGATCCAGTTCGCGCCGGGCGTGTCGGTCAGGCCGTGCGCGATGATCGAGCAGAACACCGCCAGCGCCGTCAGGTCGAAGATGCGCTGGCCGCCCGGGATCCCCTGGTCGAGCACGATCAGGGAGAACGTCATCGTCGCGACGCCCTTGGGGCCGAACCAGCCCATGAATAGGCGCGTCTCGCGGTCGGTCTTCGTGCCCATCAGCGCGATCCACACCGCGGCGGGGCGCGCGATCAGGAACGTCACCGCGACGAGCGCGATCGCCGCCCAGCCGTCGTTGAACAGCGCGCTGAGGGTCAGCAGCGAGCCGAACACGACGAACACCCCCAACTTCACGATCTCGACGATCTCCTCGGCGCCCTGCGCGAAGTTGCGCCGCAGATCCGGCCGGCGCACGCCGAGCACGATCGCCGCCACGAACACCGCGATGAAGCCGTTGCCCCTCGGTGAGAGCACCGTCACGCCGTACGTCGCGAACGCCACCCCCAGCGCATACAGCGCCTTCTGGTGGGCGGGTATCGAATGCTCCAGTCTGTGCACGTCCGTGCGCGGCATCGCCAGCGACGCCAGCCACCCGCACGCCAGGCCGTAGAGGAGGCCCAGGCCGATGTCCTGCAGCACGAACCTCCACCACACGAAGTCGCTTTCGCTGACGCTCAGCGCCGCGAGCAGCGCCAGCACCGCCGGCAGCGCCAGCCCGTCGTTCAGCCCCGACTCGAGGTTCAACGAGTGGCGCACCAGGCGCGGCACGCGCGGGTTGGTCACGATGCTGGATGTCAGTACGGGGTCGGTGGGGGACAGCAGCGCGCCCAGCAGAAACGCCTCCGTCCAGCTCAACCCGATCAGGACGCGGCCGGCCAGCGCGACGACCAGCGCCGTGATCGGCATCGCCACCGCGAGCTTGCGCAACGGCAGGCGCCACGCGCTCTGCAGCATCTCCCCCTCCACCTCCAATCCGTCGCGGAACAGGATCACGATCAGCGCCGTGTACGCGAGATCGCGCACGAACGTGCTCTGCGCGTCGAAGTGGATCCAGCCCGTTCCACCGTCGCCGACCAGGAAGCCCGCCACGACGAACATCGCCGTCAGCGACAGGAAGCTGCGCCGGGCCAGTCCGCTCGCGAGCGCCCCGAGGATCAGCAGCCCGCCGAGCACCGCCGCCGTCGCCTGGAAGGTGGGCACGCGCGCGCCGCCTCAGCCCTGCCCCAGGGAGGCCGTTACGCGCACGGCCCTCATCGCCTGGAAGTTGGGCACCTTTCAAGGGTATATTGGGTATACCCCGACTGGTCCCCGAGCGAAGGTGGTCCCCATGGCGAGACGCAAGCACAAGCACAAGCACAAGCAGGACGCACAGGTGAGCCTCAACGGCGCCGCCGCCGAGCCGGCGGCCGAGGTGGAGTCTGGCGGCGGTGGCCTCGGCAAGCTGCTGTTCCTGCTGCTCCTGGGCAGCGTCCTCGCGCTCGTCCTCAGCAAGGACCTGCGCGGCAAGCTACTCGACGCGCTGTTCGGCGCCGAGGAGGAGTTCGACTACTCCTCCACCACGATGCCCGCCTCGGACTTCTCGTCCGTAGGGACGCCCGCGTCCTGAGCGCGGCCGGCCAATGACAGAGACCGCCATAATCGAGCGCAAGGCGCTGTCGTACGCAAAGTCGCTCTCCGGCGAGAAGGCGCAGCGCATCATCGAGGCCATGCGCCGCTCCGTCGCCCAGCGCGGCGCCGCCGGCTCCACCTTCGACGTCGTCTCACGCGAGGCCGGCGTCTCGCGCGGCCTGTTGCACTATTACTTCGGCACCAAGGAGCAGCTGCTCGTCGAGGCCGTGCGCCGCGACTGCGAGCTGCGCATGCAGCGCCTGCAGCAACAGCTCTCCGGTGCCAGCACCGCGGACGACTTCATCAACCTGATGGCCGCCCAGCTGCAGGAGACGGTCACCGAGGACCCCGAGGTCGTCGCGCTCGTCTGCGAGCTCTTTACGCTCTCGCGTCGCTCCGAGGACATTGCCGCCGAGTACGCCGGCCTGATGCGCTCCACGCGCGAGCAGGTCGCCGGGATGCTTGCGGCCGGGCAGCGCGAAGGGGTCCTGCAGCTGCATGCGCCGCCCGAGGCCGTCGCCGAGGTGATCTTCTCGCTGGCAGATGGCGCCGCGCTGCGCATGCTCGCCGAGCCCGACCGCGACTTCTCGGAGATGGTCGCCGTCGGGATCACCTGCGTTCGTTCGCTCTTGGCCGACTGAGCCGCCGCGTCCTGGGTGCAGAGCGCGGACGGCTGCCCGCCGGCGCTGCGGCGCCGTGAAGCGAGCTGTCAAGCCCGCCTCCGGCGGCTGGCACTCCTATAATGGGACTGCCAATGCCGATCTACGAGTACCGACGCCCCGATGGGACCACCTTTGAGCTGATCCAGTCCTTCAGCGATCCTGCGCTGAAGAAGGACCCCGAGACTGGGGTTAAGGTGGAGCGGGTGCTGCATGCGCCGGCTGTTCATTTCAAGGGCAAGGGCTTCTACAACACCGACTACGGCACCAAGAAGCGCCAGCGCGAGACCGCCGCTGCGGGCGAGGGGTCCTCGGGAGCAGGAGAGAACGGCGCGTCGAAGGACGGCTCGAAGGACTCGGGCTCGAAGGACGGCAGCTCGAAGGACACCAAGTCCGAGAGCAAGGCGTCGAGCGAGAAGACCTCGAAGGACAGTTCCTCTTCGAAGTCCAAGCCGGACTCCAAGCCGGTCGCCGCCGCGAAGTAGACTCGCCGAGTCCTCTGCCGCAGGCCCGCGTGCCGGCAGACGGGCATGTCCGGCCTTGGCCGTAGGAGCCACCCCAAGGGCTGCTCGCCAACTGGGACTTGACAAGAGACATCAGTTGTGCCTATAGTACTCCTGTCACGGCTTCTGTCATGGGGTGGTGGCATTTATAGGTCGGGTTTGGGTCCTCCCGTTTGGTTTACGGGTCCATGGGCCGTATAGGGATGTTGGAGAGGGATTTTCGATCGCTTGATGAGGGACTATGAGATGAGTGATCTTGTTTTCACCGCGCGTGGCGCGGCCAATGGTCTAGCGGCTCCTTTGGGGGCCGTAACTAGATGCGTCAGCATTTTGCTGTCGCATCTCTCTCTCTCTCTCTCTCTCTTGGCTGGGTTGGTCGGCTTCTAGACCTCGCCGTTGGTTTGCCGTCCTGGGCTGGGTGCCTGGGGCGGTTTTGTGCTGCCCGGTTTCTCCTGGGTGGTCGTGTTCTCGATTGCTCTGGGAGGGGATGTAGATGCTGCGTCGCGTCTTGACGGTGCTTGTCGGTGTGCTGCTGGTGGGTGTGTTGGGGGCTGGGCCAGCCTCGGCCGTGGGGACGCATGCGTTTTCTGCGAGCTTTGGCTCGCCGGGTCCGAATGCGGGTGAGCTGTCTGGGCCGTCGGGTGTGGCTGTGAACTCGACGACGCATGATGTGTATGTGGCGGATACGGGGAATGCGCGGGTGGATGAGTTTGAAGCGGATGGGACGTTTGTGCGGGCGTGGGGTTGGGGTGTTGGTGGGGGTGCGGGGTTTGAAGCTTGTACGTTGATTTGTCAGAAGGGGTTGTCGGGTGCGGGGGCGGGGGAGTTTGAGGCGCCGACGTTTATCGCGGTGGATAACGATCCGGGGAGTGCTTCGTTTGGGGATGTGTATGTGGGGGATACGGGTAGGTCGTTGGTGACGAAGTTCACGGGTTCGGGGGCGCTGGTGAGTGGCTGGGGGGATCAGACGCCGGCGGATGGGCAGTTGGAAGGGAAGGTGGGGGCGGAAGGGCCTTTCAAGGGGCCGTTCGGCGGGGTGAGTGTGTTCGGTAGCGGGGTTGGTTCGGTTCTTGGTGTGGCGGTCGATACGTCGGGGAATCTTTGGGTGGGCAGCTCGGTTGGTGTCGAATGGATGTTCGAGTTCGATCAGAGCGGCAAGTTCGTCCAGGAATGGCAGCTGGTCGATGGACACCAGACCGAGTCTGGTCTCGCGGTCGACAGCGCTCAGAACTTGTATTTTGTGGGGGGCAGCGAGACTGTAGATATGTACACGTCAGGCGGTGGGCTGGCGGGTAAGCTCACTCCCCAGCCCGAACGCGAAGGGGGCCCGGGTGGTCGCATTGTGACTGGCTACGTTCCGTCCGGTGTGGCTGTTGATCAGGGGACGGGCGATTTGTATGTGGATGAAGAAGGTCGTTCCATCAATCATCTCCCGCCATCGTGTGCCACGGGGGGCTCCTGTGTGCCGGTGGAGTCATTTGGTACGGGTCAGTTGAGCGGTGGCGCGGGCCTTGCAGCGGATTCGGGGAGCGGCACGGTCTACGCGGCGGACAAGACGACGGGTGTCGTCGATGCGTTTGCTCAGGTGATCGAAGCGAATACGGGTGTGGCGAGCAATGTCACGGCGACGACGGCGACGGTCAGCGGGACGGTGAACCCCGACGGTTCGCCTGTCAGTGAATGCTATTTTGAATACGGCACCGAAAGCACGTATGGTCAGAGCGTGAAGTGCGAAGAGACGGTCGGTGGGGGCACCGGTGCGGTGGAAGTCCGCGCGGACTTGAAGGAACTTCAGGGTGGCACCACGTATCACTTCCGGCTGGTCGCGGTCGATGGGAAGGGAACGGCGCGTGGCGAGGACGCGGAATTCTCTACGTTGCCGCTGCCGGTGATCACCGCCGCTGTGGCGAAGAATCTGTCGGCGAGTGCGGTTGATCTCACGGCGAATATCAACCCCGAGGAACTGGCAACGGAATACCATTTCGAATGGGGCACGAGCACCGCGTACGGGACGAAGGTCCCGGTGCCGGATGCGAGCGTTGCTGCTGTGGCGGGGGAAGTGCCGGTGGCGGTGCATGTATCGGGGTTGAGCGCGGACGTGACGTATCACTGGCGTGTCGTGGCGCATGATGTGAACGGCACGACGACGGGGGTTGATCATACGTTTGTGTATGACACGAGTGGTGCGGGTTTGCCGGATGGTCGGGCGTATGAGATGGTCTCGCCGCCGAGCAAGAACGCGTCGTTGTTGTCCGGGCAGTCCGTTGAGCCGCAGGCGCCTGATATCGCGGAAGATGGTTCGCGTGTGATGGCGAACATCCTCGAGTGTTTCGGTGGCGCCCAGGCTTGCGTTGCGCATCGGAGTGATCAGTATGGTGATGCGTATTCTTTTACTCGTACGAGTGGGGGTTGGGTGGCGAGCGCGCTTGCGCCTGCAGCTTCGCAGTATGATCAGAACACTTCGTGGCTGCTCAGCGCTGAAACCGGCAGTGCGTTGTTCAGTGCACCGACTGCGCCGTTCGGTGAGGAAGATTGGTATGCGCGGGGGGGCGATGGGACGTTTACCGATATCGGGCCGCAAACTCAGCCCTCGCTGGGTTTCATCGAAATCTTCCCGTCCGTGTCTGCGACGGCCGACTTTTCGCATGTCGTCTTTGTGTCGAACACATACCGTTGGCCGTTCGATTCCACAAACGGCGAAGCTGACATATTTTCGGTTTATGAGTATGTTGGTGTAGGTAACACGCGGCCGTTGCTGGTGGGGGTGAGTGGTGGCCCGGGCAGCACCGAACTAGTCAGCACTTGTGGGACGGAGCTGGCCGGCGCCGGTCTCTTGCAGGAAGTGACGACGCAGTATGGGGCGTTGTCTGCTGATGGTCGTACCGTGTATTTTCTCGCAGAGGCGTGTACCGCTGGGTCTTCCGGTAAGGCGCCGCCGGTGAATGAATTGTATGCGCGTGTGGAACAGGCGCGGACGGTGGGGATCTCGCAGCGCTCCTCGACGGAATGCACCGGTGAATGCGCTAGTTCGGCGCCGCGTGCCGCTGAATTCCAGGGTGCTTCCTCGGATGGGTCGAAGGCGTTCTTCACGAGCCCGCAGCAGCTCATCAACGGCGCGAGCGAGGACAGCACCAGCTCAGACAACGGGAGTCAATGCACCGGAACGTTGGCTGGTGCGAGTGGCTGTAACCTGTATGAGTACGACTTCGATAATCCGGCCGGCCACAACCTTGTTTTGGTGTCGGCGGGTGATGGGAGTGTTGGTGGGCCGCGGGTCGTGGGTGGCCCGCGGGTGCAGAACGTGATGGCGCTCTCCCCGGATGGCTCGCATGTCTATTTCGTCGCCAAGGGTGTCCTGACGAGTGTTGCGAACGACACGGGCCAGACTGCGCGGGACGGCGCGGAGAACCTGTATGTGTTCGAGCGTGACGCGACCTATCCTCAGGGTCATGTCGCGTTCATCGTGGCGCTCTCCGACGTCTCGCTTGCCGAAAGTCAGGACCAGGACTCGTCTCAATGGGAACATGGGATTGGTCGGGCGAATGTGACGCCGGATGGGCGATTCCTGGTGTTCACGAGTCATCTGGCGTTGACCGCTGACGTTACGCGTCCGGAAGGCCCCGCGCAGGTGTATCGCTATGACGCGGTGACGGGGCAGCTGGTGCGTATCTCGATCGGGAACGAAGGCTTCAACGACAACGGCAACAGTGGCACGGGTAACGCGGAAATCCGCCAGGCGTTCCAGGGGTGGCGGGTACGGGCTGGTGCGGAGCGTCCGGATCCGACGATGTCCAACGACGGGTCGTTCGTGTTCTTCACGAGTCCCTCGGCGCTTGTGCCGGGTGCGCTTGACGATGTGGAAGTTCCGGTTGTGGGTGGTGAACCGGCGCTCGCGGAGAATGTGTATGAGTGGCATGAAGGGCGCGTGTATTTGATCTCCGACGGCCGCGACACGACTGTCAGCAGCGGCAAGAGCTCGGTTCAGTTGCTCGGCAGTGACGCGTCGGGCGCGAACGTGTTCTTCACGACGGCCGATCCGCTTGTCCCGCAGGACACCGATACCCAGTTGGATATCTACGACGCGCGGATCTGCACCGCGGCCAGCCCGTGCATCTCCTCCCCGGCGCCGGTGGCGTCGTGTCAGGGCGAAGCGTGTCACGGGTCACCGGGTGGCGCGCCGTCGCTGTCGGCTCCGGCGAGCGCGACGTTCAGCGGTGCGGGGAACCCCGCGCCACCCGCGACTCAGCCGGCTGTGAAGGCGAAGAAGAAGGCGACGGTGAAGAAGAAGGCCAAGCACAAGCCGAGGAAGCCCAAGCGGCGAGGGAAGACGCGCAGGGCCGTGGGAAGCCGGGTTCACGTCAAGCGGGGGAGGAAGTAGATCATGTTTAGGAGACTCCTATCGATCACGGTGGCGATCCTCGCCTGTTGTTTGACGATGGCGGCCACGGCGTCCGCGGCGACCCCGGGTTCGGGGCTGACGGTGCAGGCGTGGGCTACACCGACCAGCTTCTCGGCGGGCAACGCGGCGTTCTGCGAACCTCACAGGGTGGGCCTGCTTTTCTGTGCGGATGCCTATCGCGCGACGGTGACGAACCAGGGCAGCGTGTCCACGGCGAGCCCGATCACGATCACCGAGACGCTGCCGGCGGGTGTCTCACCCGGCCAGATCCTGCTGTATTGGTCGAGGAATGGAGTCAACGGCGCGAGCTACGGTGAAAACGACTGCGAAGTGGTGGCGGGCTCTGAGCCGGTGGTCGTGCAGTGCCACTGGCGGCATCCGCTCGGTGCCGGGGAAACGCTTGAAATGGTCCTCTATGAAGTGGTCGTCGAACCCGGCGCGGGGGAAGCCCTGACGGACACCATCGCGGTGTCTGGTGGCGGGTCACCGGAAGTGTCCACGAGCGTGCACAACACGTATGGTGGCGCGCTGCCGTCGTTCGGTGTGAGCTCGTTCAGCTCGTTCATCGCCGGGTTAGATGGACAGTCCGATACGCAGGCCGGGGGTCATCCGTATGGGTATTCCACGACGATCGACCTGAATAACGACGCCAGGCTGAGTGCGTTCGAGGTTTTCGTAAACGATACGAGCATCCACGACCTGAAGGACCTCGTCGTGGATCTCCCGCTCGGGTTTCTCGGCAGCGCGCTCGCGGCGCCGCAGTGCACCCTCGCGGAACTCTCGTCCCCTTCGGTTGCAGAAAGCCAGGTGGCGGGCTGTCCGGCGGACACCCAGGTCGGGACCATCTCCACCCAGCCCGCTATCGGCGCCGGCCTCGTAAAGGCAAATCTTTACAATATGGTGCCTGAGCGCGGCGTCGCCGCGGAGTTCGGCTTCGTCGACACGATTCACGGCGTTCATGTGCTGTATTCGAGTGTCGTGCCGACATCGGCGGGTTATGTGCTGCGCACCACGAGCCAGGACAATCCGCAGATCGACCTGTCGAGTGTGAGGGTCACACTGTTCGGGAACCCCGCCGTGCGGGACGGGAGCGGAAATACGCCTGTGGCGATGTTCACGAACCCCAGCGAGTGCGACGGGGAACCGCTCATGACGACCGTCCACGCGGATTCCTGGCAGGAACCGGGGAGCTATAACGCGGATGGGACACCCAATTTCAGCGATCCCAACTGGGTGAGCAGCACCTCCACGTCGCCGCCGACGACGGGGTGTGATCTGTTGCACTTCGGTGGGTCGGTCACCGCGCAGCCGGAAACGTCGGCGGCGGACAGCCCGACGGGCGTGAGTGTCGATGTGAAGGTCCCTCAGAGCGAGGAACCGGAATCGCTCGCGACGCCGCCGTTGCGCGACAGCGTCGTGACGTTGCCCGCGGGGTTGTCGATCAACCCCTCGCAGGCCGGGGGCTGCAGGCGTGCTCGGAAGCGCAGATCGCGCTGGGGACAAACGACCAGCCGTCGTGTCCGGAAGCGTCGAAGATCGGCACCGTCGAAGTCAGCACCCCGACGGTTGCGGGTGTGCTGCAGGGCTCGGTGTATCTTGCGGCGCAGAACGAAAACCCGTTCCACACGCTCCTCGCGATGTATGCCGTGATCGACGATCCGACGACGGGCGTGTTGATCAAGCTGCCGGGTCGCGTCGACACTGACCCCTCCACGGGCCAGGTGACGACGACATTCAGCGAGCTCCCGCAGTTCCCCGTCGGTGATTTCAAGCTGCACCTATTCGGCGGAGCACGCGCGCCGCTCTCGACCCCAGAGGGTTGTGGGACGTATACGACGGACTCGACGCTCACGCCTTGGTCGGCGCCGGATTCGGGGCCGCCCGCGAGCAGCTCGGACAGCTTCCAGATCAACAGTGGCTGCGTGAGTGGGTTCGCACCGTCGTTCAGTGCGGGCACGACCAACAACGAGGCGGGTGGGTTCAGCCCGTTGAGTGTGACGTTCTCGCGTACCGACCAGGATCAGAACCTGAGCGGGGTGACCGTTACGACTCCCCCCGGGCTACTGGGGATCCTCAAGGGCGTGGAACGCTGCCCCGAACCACAGGCCTCCCAGGGCACGTGCGGGCAGGGCAGTCTGATCGGGCACACGACGGTCGCCGCGGGCACTGGCCCGGACCCGTTCTGGGTGCAGGGTGGCCAGGTGTTCCTGACGGGCCCGTATAGGGGCGCGCCGTTTGGGTTGAGCATCGTGGTGCCCGCGGTCGCGGGGCCGTTTAACCTCGGCAACGTGGTGGTCCGTGCGGCGATCAGTATCGACCCGCATACGGCGCAGATCACGGTCGTAAGCGACGCGTTGCCGAGGATCCTGCAGGGCATCCCGCTGGACATCCGCACGGTGAACGTCAGCATCGACCGGGGGAACTTCACGTTCAACCCGACGAGCTGCGAACCGTTGACGGTCAACGGTTCGCTGTCGAGCACGCAGGGAGCGACCGCGGCGGTGTCGAGTCGTTTCCAGGCTGCGAATTGCCAGGGCCTGTCGTTCAAGCCCGTCTTCAGCGTCAGCACACAGGCTGCGACGAGCAAGCACACGGGTGCGAGCCTGATCGTCAAGGGTGCGTTCCCTGCGGGTGAGGCGAACATCCACTCGGTCGCGGTGACGCTGCCCAAGCAGTTGCCGGCGCGTTTGACGACGATTCAGCAGGCGTGCACCGAAGCGGTGTTCGCCGCGAACCCCGCGTCGTGCCCCGTCGGGTCGAACATCGGTACGGCGACGGCGAGGACGCCGATCCTCGCCAATCCCGTCGTGGGCCCGGTGTACCTGGTGTCCCACGGTGGTGCTGCGTTCCCCGATGTCGTTGCGATCCTGCAGGGCGAAGGCGTCACCGTCGACCTCACCGGGAGCATCGACATCAAGCACAACATCACGAGCTCGACGTTCGCCGCGATCCCTGACGCGCCGATCGCGAGCTTCCAGCTGACGCTGCCCGAGGGACCACACTCCGGCCTGGCGGCGGTCGTCCCCGCGAAGGCGAAGGGCAGCCTCTGCGGCCAGTCGCTCGTGATGCCGTTCACGATCACCGGGCAGAACGGGGCGGTCGTGAAGGAGAACAACAAGATCGCGGTCACCGGCTGCCCACGCGTCAAGAAGAAGGCCAAGGCGAAGAAGCGCGCAAAGACCAAGAAGCAGGGCGGGAAGAAGTAGGGGTGGCCGTCGCCGTGTCACCTCGCAGCGAGAAGGCCGGGGCGCGCCAGGATGCGCTCCCGGCCGGCGACGGTCTCGCGCGCGAGACGCCGTATCCGGCCGAGGGTGGTCTGCCGCGCGAGCACGTCTCGGAGATTCAGCGCATGCGGATCCTCGCGGCGCTGGCCGAGGTCGCCTCCGAGCGCGGTGCTGGATCGGTGACTGTTGCGCACGTCGTCTCGCGCGCGGGGGTTTCCCGCAGGACTTTCTATGACCTGTTCTCCGATCGCGAGGAGTGTTTCCTTGCCGCGTTTGAGGAGGCGATCGGGCGGGTCTCTGCGCTGGTGCTCGAGGCATATGGTCGTGAGGGGTCGTGGCGCGAGCGGATTCGCGCAGGTCTGTGGGCCGCGCTCGTCTGGCTGGACGAGGAGCCCGCCACCGCGCGCCTGTGCGTGGTCGAGGCGCTGGCGGCCGGACCGCTCGTGCTGGAGCGTCGCGCGGTCCTTTTGCGCGCGCTCGTCGCCGCCGTGGATGAGGGACGGGGGGATGTGCCCAAGCGGGCCACGCAGCCGCCGCCGCTCACGGCGGAGGGGGTCGTCGGGGCGGTTTTGTCGGTTATTCACACGCGCCTGTTGGAGCGGGGCGCCAAGCCTCTCACCGGCCTCTTGGGCGAGCTCATGAGCGTGATCGTGCTCCCCTACCTCGGGCAATCGGCAGCACAGAAGGAGCTGCACAAACCGGCCCCTCCTCTCCTAAAAATTAATACCGGCGCACATCGCGACCCGTTGGACGGGCTGGAGATGCGAATCACCTACAGGACCGTGCGCGTTTTGATGGTCATCGCCGCCAACCCCGATGCGTCCAACCGGCAGATCGCGACCGGCGCGGGGATCTCCGACCAGGGGCAGGTCTCCAAGCTGCTCGCGCGCCTGGAGCACCTCGGGCTGATCTACAACCGCGGCCTCGGCCCCGTGAAGGGCGCGCCGAACGCCTGGCAGCTCACCGCGCGGGGGCGGGCGGTGGAGGGAGCGATTCGGGTTCGGACCGGGCGGTGAGTCGCTGCGGTGATCGCTTGTGATATGATGCATCACATATGGCATCGAAAGCTCGTGATACGACTGCCGGCGCGGCTTCTGTGCAGCGCTCCTTTCGCTTTGCTGCCGACACGCTGCGGCTGCTGGACGAGCGCGCGGATGAGCTCTCGGAGTCGCGCAACGGCCTTGCCCAGCGGTTGCTGGAGGAGGGGCTGCACACCGATCGCCACCCGCTCGTCTACTTCAGGCCGGGGGGCTCGGGCCGGCGCGCCCCGGCGCTGGTGGGCACCCGCCTGTATGTGTGGCAGGTCCTTGGCACTCTGCGTGCGAGTGGGGGGTCGGTGGCCGAGGCGGCCTCCTACCTTGGCTGCTCGGAGGCCCTGGTGCAGGCCGCCGTCGACTACTACGCGGACTTCGCGGTGGAGGTCGATGCCCAGCAGGAGCGCGAGCGTGAGTTCGAGCGGCGTGAGCGCGAGCGGTTCGAGCGCGCCCAGCGGGTTCTTGGGTGAGGCTGCTCACCGACGAGCACTACGCCACCGACATAGCCATCGCACTGCGAGCGGCCGGCCATGACGCCGCGGCGCTGCTCGAGCTGGGGGTGACCGGCACCGCGGACGACGCCCTGCTCGCCTTTGCCGCCGGGCAGCGGCGCGCGCTACTCACCAACAACGTCCGCGACTTCGCGACCATCGCCGTGCTCTGGGCGAGGGGCGGGCAGGAGCACTTTGGCCTGCTCTTTACCTCGGATGAGAGCCTTCCGCGGGGGCGCGGCACGATTGGGCTCTACGTCGAGGTTCTCGGGGCGCTCCTCGACGCCCATCCGGCCGAGGACGCGCTGCGTAACCAGGTGCGCTGGCTGGGTCTGTCTCCTACAGCAGGCTGCTCACTCACCACACAACCGGCACGCCGTACGCGGCGAAGGCCGGATCCTTGGTGAGGATCGCACAGCCCTCCTGCTTTGCCTGGGCGATCAGCAGACGGTCGAAGGGGTCGCGGTGGTGGAGGGGCAGGCTGCCGCCGGCCTGGGCGTCACGGGCGGTGATCGCGAGGATCGCGGTGCCCGCTTCGTCCACGCGCTCGATCACATTGTCCGGCGCGTCCAGTTTGCCGATCTTGCGCTTGATCGCGATCTCCCAGACATTCACGGCGCTGGCGTGCAGCTGCGCGTCGGGCTGCGCCATCGCCTCTTCGGCCGAGCTGGAGAGGCGCCCATCGGCAAACAGCAGCGACAGCAGCGCGTGCGTGTCGAGCAGCAGCTTCAATCGTCGATCATGCCGAAGGCGCGCTGCAGATCCTCGGGCAGCTCGTCGAAGTCGTCGGGTATGTGGCCCTGGCCCTTCCACACGCCCTTCAGCGACAGCAGCCCGCGCGGCGGCTCGTCGTAGGGGACGATCTTGGCGACCGGGCGGCCGTTGCGCTCCACGACGATGTCCTCGCCGCCGCGCGCGCTGTCCACCAGCCGCGAGAAGTTCGTCTTCGCCTCGTGCATTCCCACTCGGGTCATGGTGGGAGTCTAGCATCGGTTAGCTAGGCTAGTCCAAGGGAGTTGCTCCTGCCGCTCGGCTCGCCGCGCGGGCGTAGCATGATCTGTAGTACACTGGGGTGGTGGTCCGTGCGCTTCATGTTCGACTTGACGCCGACTCCGAAGCGGCACTCACCGTCCTGCGGGCCGAAGGGATGAACGACTCCCAGGCCGTCCGGCGAGCGCTCAGCGAGGCGCGTGCCCATCGTCGGCGAAGCGTGGCTCTGCGCGAGGAGGCGCGACGGCTGGCCGGCGACCCGGCCGATCGGGCAGAGCTCGCGGCGCTGCGCGAGGAGCTCGATCAGCTCGTTCCCGCCTGGCCGCAGGACTGATGGTTCGCGGCGAGGTCGTGCGCTTGGACGCTCCACGGCGGGCACGGGGACACGAGCAGCAGGGCGCCAGGCCGGGAGTGGTCGTCCAAGCCGACGAGCTGCTCGAGCTCAGCACCGTGCTCGTCGCTCCCACCTCGCGCTCGGCCGCGCCCGCCAGCTTCCGTCCGTTGATTGACATCTCCGGTACCGCCACACGCGTCCTGACCGACCAGCTGCGCGTGCTCGACGCGCAGGCGATCGCCGGCAGTGTCGGTTATCTGACTCGTTCCGAGCTGGAGGCCGTCGATGACGCGCTTGCCTTGGTTCTTGGGCTGCGGATGTGATGCAGGGGGCGTGATCTGAGCAGTCCCTTGGCTTCGAGCGCGTCAGGCACGTTCCTCGCCTTGGGTAGCTTGCCTCTCAGCCAGCCTCGAATCGCGCGGCCGCGGCGTGCCACTGCGCTTCGGTCACTTCCAGGCCCTCTTCGCCGTCGGGCAGCGTGAGGTTGCCCGACGGCTCGAAGGATGCGCGTGGGCGGTGTCGGGCTGCTCGCCAGCGCTCCGAACAGGCCCAGCAGCGTCGGGCCGCTCATGTCCGAGACGATCGCCGGCGGCGCGCTCCAGGCGATCCACGGCAGGCGCAGGAAGCTGGAGGGGCTCAGCAGGCGCGACTTCATGTCCTGGAACAGCGCCTGCTGGTGCTGCTCGCGGTTGAGGTCCGTTTCGCCCGGCGCGCACGCGTTCTCGCGCGTGCGCGCCAGCGCGAGCGCCTGCCTGCCGTCGATGTGGTGCGTCCCGGGGGTCAGGCGCAGGGTGTAGCCGCCGCGGCTCGAGCCGCCGTCGAGGTAGGAGATCACGCAGCCGCTCGTGTAGTCCACGCCGCCCATCGCGTCGACGAGCTGCGGGAAGTTTTCGAAGTTCACTTCCACCACGTGGTTGATCGGGATGCCCAGGTGGCGCTTGATCACCGAGATCGCCAACGCCGGTCCGCCGAACGCGTTGGCGGCGTTGATCTTCTGCTCGCCGTGCCCCGGTATTTCGATCACCGTGTCGCGCGGGATCGACAGGCGCGCCGCGTGCCCGCCGCCCGTGCGGATCAACATGATCGAGTCAGAGCGCCCCGGTCCTGTCGTTTCCGCGTCCGGTTCCTTGCTGTTCTTCGGTCGGCGGTCCGAGCCGAGGATCAGGATGTTGTTCGCCGAGAACAGCGGATACCCCGCGGGGTCGAGCACGCCCTGCACGTCCGAGGGCGGGCTCTCGCGGTTGAACTGCGCGCTCACGAGGAACAGCACGAGGGAGAGCGCCACCCAGGCCACGGCCAGCGCGAGCAGCGCGAGGATGCCGCGCTTCCAGGTCAGGCGCAGTCGAACGTAGGGCTGTTGGATGCGCGGGAGGCGCCTGGCTCGGTAGCGGGTGTACTGGGGTGGAGTGGCCACCCGTCCCAATCTATAGTTGCCCGCGCATGAGCCCTGACAGTTCCCTGGCAGGCCGGCTGGTCGTTTGCCCCACGCCGATCGGCAATCTGCGGGACATCACGCTGCGTGTGCTCGACGCTTTGGGGGCCGCCGACACGGTCGCCTGCGAGGACACTCGCCGCACGCGCGTGCTGCTGGAGCGCCATGGGATCGTGGGGCGCCGGCTTGTGAGCTTCCATGAGCACAACGAAGCCGCGCGGGCGGCGGAGCTCATCGAGCGGATGCGGGCCGGGCTGGGGGTCGCGCTCGTCTCCGATGCCGGCATGCCGCTGGTCTCCGACCCCGGGTTTGGGCTGGTGCGGGCTGCGCTGGAGGCGGGGTTGGAGGTGGAGGTGCTGCCCGGGCCGAGCGCGGCATTGACGGCGCTCGTGGCCTCCGGGCTGCCGGGGGAGCGCTTTCGCTTCGTCGGGTTCCTGCCGCGCCGGGCCGCCGAGCTCGAGCGAGTCCTGGGCGACGTGCCCGACACGCTCGTCGCGTTCGAGTCGCCCGGGCGCGTCGCCGCGACGCTGGGGATTCTTGCTGCGCTTGAAGGGGAGCGGCCGGTTGTCGTCTGCCGCGAGCTGACCAAGCTGCACGAGGAAGTCCGCCGTGGCTCCGCCGCGGAGTTGGCTGTCCACTACGCCGAGCACCCGCCGCGTGGGGAGCTTGTGCTGGTAGTCGGGGCCTCCGCGCCCGAGCGCGCCGGGCGGGAAGATGCGCTTGTGGCGCTGCGTGCGCTGGTGGATGCCGGCGCGCGGGCACGGCCCGCGGCGAAGGTACTGGCCGGACTCACCGGGATTGGGGCGAACGAGCTGTATCGGGAGCTGACAAGCGAGTAGGGCGTCTCGTGCTAAATCGCACATAATGGCTCTATGTTCCGTAGCCGGGTGGCTCTAGGTTTTGTAGCCAGCTGGCTCTATAATTGAGAGCCGATGGCGAACCCATTCAGATACAGCAACCCTGTCGATCCGCGGGATCTGATCGACAGGGAGCGCGAGCTGGCCGAGCTGCTCGAGCTGGCCGAGGGTGCTCACAACAGCCGTCTTGTTGCCCCCCGCCGCTATGGCAAGAGCTCGTTGCTGCACGCCGTGCTTGCGAGGGCGGAGAGCATCGGGATGGTGCCGGTGTACGTCAATTTCTTCGGTGTCGTGACGGCAGGGGACATTGCCGACAGGATCGAGGTCGCATACGCCGAGCAGCTGCGTGGCTCACTGGCGCGCTGGTTCGATGGGGTCAGGGCCACGGGTCGGCTTGGTGGTGGGCCGATCCCCGCGAGCGCCGAGTTGAGCGTCGACGCTCGTCTGCAGCAGCCGCTGTTGGAGCGCCTCGCGCTGCCGCGGCGACTGTTCGAGAAGCACGGCCGGCGCTGTCTGATCGCGTTTGACGAGTTCCAGGACGCGCTCACCGCCGATGACCGAATCGACGCTGTGATTCGCAGCGAGATCGAGCGCCACGGCGACGCTGCCAGCTATGTCTTCGCCGGGTCGCATGTCGGAATGATGCGCGAGCTATTCACCGACAAACGCCGCGCGTTCTACGCGCAGGCACGCCAGATCGACCTGCCCCCGCTGGATCAGGGTGACGTCGCGGCGTTCGTCTCCACACGTTTCGAGGCCGGCGGCAAGAGCGTCGGGGAAGCCCTCGCGCCGCTGCTGGAGCTCGCCGCGGGACATCCGCAGCGTTCGATGCTGCTTGCCCACTTTCTATGGGAGGGCACCCCCGCGCGCGGTCAGGCAACGGGGCAGACATGGGCCGCCGCGCTCGCGCGCGTGCTGGAGGTAGACGCTGCTGAGGAGCTGCGCTCGGCATGGACGGCGCTGGCCGGGAGCGAGCGACGAGCCCTGCTGGCGATCGCGGCCGGTAGTCCACCCTACGCGCGATCCACCCAGCGCCAGGTGGGCGGATCGCGCGGAGGAGCAATGGAGCACGCAATCCACGCCCTCATAGACAGCGGCGAGCTGGTGGACGATCCGGGTTCTCCCACGGGCTACCGAGTGGTGGACCCCCTGCTCGCCCACTGGATACGTGCGGGTAGGCACACCTCCTAGCCTGGGCATAGACATTGGTAGCACTCGCTGGCGCTCTCCAGAGAACCGAGATCGCTACCTTCGACGAGCGCCACTTTCGCGCGCTGCGGCCGCTCTGGGGCGGCGACTCCTTCCGCCTGCTGCCCGCCGACGCGTAAGTCGCGCTCGTAGCATCCGATGTCGTGCCTTGGGTTTTCGTCGGCTTTTTCGTCGTTATCCTTGTCTTACGACGAAGATTTCGACATAATAGGCCTTTATGGCGCGTCCTACGACGACCTTTTCGCTTGCCGACCAGCCTGAGGTCTTCTTCTCGACCACCCGCACTTCGCGGGCGATCAGACGCCACCTGGCCGCCGGCGAGGTGCGCCGTGTCGCTCCTCGTCTCTACACGAGGAATCTGACGGATCTCCCCGCGGAGATCGTGCGCCGGCGGGTGTGGGACGTGGCGGCCGGTTACTTTCCGGGCGCGGTGATCGTCGACCGCACGGCGTTTGAGATGCGCCCGTCCGGCGTCGAGGGCTCGGTCTTCCTGTGCTCTGACACACGCCGGGTCGTGAGGCTGCCCGGCGTCGTGCTCAACAGCCGGCGCGGGCACGGTCCGGTGAGCGGCGATCAGCCCTTCATGCAGGGGCTGTTCCTCAGCTCGTGGCCGCGACGGTTTCTAGAGAACATGCGACCTTCGCGCACGCGCGCGGGGGTGAGCCGCACGTTGAGCGCGGCGGAGATGGAGCAGCAGCTGCAGGCGATCCTCGTGAATCGAGGCGAGACCCAACTGGGCCTGCTGCGCGAGGAGGCACGGCGCCTTGCCCCCGCGCTCGACGCCGAGGCGCAGAGCGCGCGGCTGGACTCGACGATCGGCGCGCTGCTGGGCACGCGAGCCGACACAGGTCTGCTCACCGCCGCGGGGCGTGCGACCCGCGCAGGTCGCGGTTGGGATGAAACGCGGCTGCCCCTCTTCGACGAGCTGCTTGCCGCGTTGAGCGCGCACGTGCCGGTCGAGCGCCCCGAGCGCCCCGCACACACGGGCGCCCCCTTCGCGTTCTTCGAGGCGTACTTCTCGAACTTCATCGAGGGCATCGAGTTTCTCGTGAGCGAGGCGCAGGACATCGTCTTCGCGGGCGCGATCCCCGCAAATCGACCGCAGGACGCGCACGACATCCTGGGCAGCTACGACGCCCTATCCGATCCGGCGATGCGGGCGGCGACCCCGCGCGACCCCGCGTCGCTCGACGGGCTGCTGAGGGCGGCTCACGCGCGGATGCTCGCCGGGCGGCCGCAGGCCGATCCGGGTCAGTACAAGCGCAGTCCCAACCGCGCCGGTGAAACGGAGTTCGTCGCGCCGCTGCTCGTGCGCGGCACGCTCGAACGCGGCCTCGAACGCCTGCTCGCGCTGCCCGTGGGCTTTCAGCGCGCCGTGTTCGCGATGTTCCTGGTCTCAGAGGTTCATCCCTTCGCCGACGGCAACGGCCGCGTCGCGCGGCTGCTGGCCAACGCCGAGCTGACCGCCGCCGCGCAGCAGCGCCTGATCGTTCCCACTGTGCTCCGTGACGACTATCTCCAAGCGCTGCGCGCGCTGTCGCGTCAGGCGAATCCCGCGCCGTTGATCGGAGTGCTCGATCGGGTGCAGGAGCTGTGCTCGCAGATCGATTGGATCGACCTGCGCGAGGCTGAGGCGCAGCTGCGCGCGACGCACGCGTTCGACTCGCCCGCTCAGGCCGAGGCCGCCGGGGTGATTCTGCGGCTTCCCAGCGAGCTGTAGTCGCTGGTGGCCTGAGGGCGCCTCAGGGTTGGGTTATGGACTGCCATTTGCCAAGTGACTTGACAAGAGCCATCAGTTGTGCCTATAGTACTCTTGTCACGGCTTCTGTCATGGGGTCGGGCGTCGATAGGTCGGGTTTGGGTCCTCCCGTTGGTTGCGGGTCCATGGATCGTATAGGGATGCTGGAGAGGGGTTTCGATCGCTTTATGAGAGATATGAGATGAGTGATCTTGTTTTCACCGCGCGTGGCGCGGCCAATGGTCTAGCGGTCCCATTGGGGGCTGTAACTAGATGCGTCAGCATTTTGCTGTCGCATCTCTCTCTCTCTCTCTCTCTCTTGGCTGGGTCGGTCGGCTTCTAGGCCTCGCCGTTGGTTTGCCGTCCTGGGCTGGGTGCCCGGGGCGGTTTTGTGCTGCCCGGTTTCTCCTGGGTGGTCGTGTTCTCGATTGCTCTGGGAGGGGATGTAGATGCTGCGTCGCGTCTTGACGGTGCTTGTCGGTGTGCTTGGTGTCGGGTGTCTGCTGCTTGGGTTAGGGTCGGGGGCGGCGTTTGCCGCGGCGGCTCCCGAAGTGGTGGCGGGGAGTGCCGCGGCGGTGAACCTGACGGCGTCTTCGGTGGATCTGGAGGTGCAGATCAACCCGGAGGAACTGGCCACGACTTACAGTCTTGAATACGGTACGAGCACAGGGTATGGGGCGAGTGTGCCGGGGGGGGAAGGGAGTATCCCGGCGGGTGGGAGTGCCGTGGCGGTGACGGTGCATCTGTCGGGATTGGGCGCTGAAGCTGACACCTACCACTGGCGGGTCGTCGCTCGCAATGCGAGCGGTACGACGACAGGGGTGGATCACACGTTTGTGTATGACACGAGCGGCGCGGGGTTGCCGGATGGCCGAGCGTACGAGATGGTCTCACCGCCGGTCAAGAACGCCTCACTGGTGGCAGGCCAGGCCAACTCCGTCGGGCAGGAGTATGATATCGCGGAAGACGGGTCGCGGTTGGTCGAGAATGTGGTTGACTGCTTTGGGGACGCCGAAGCGTGTATCGCGCATCGAAGCGAGCAGTATGGAGAGCCGTTTGCCTTTACTCGTACTAGCGATGGTTGGGTGGCGAGTGCGCTCGCACCCCCAGCGACACAATACGATCAGAACACCTATTGGCGGTTCAGCGCCGACACAGGTGATGCTCTGTTCAGTATGCCCACCGCGCCCTTCGGTGAGGAAGATTGGTATGCGAGAGAGTCAGATGGGGCGCTTTCCGACATAGGGCCGATCACGCAGCCATCGCAGGGCTTCCTTCATATTGAACCCGGGTCAACAAGAGCGGGGGTTGTAGCGACGGCCGATCTTTCGCATGTCGTGTATACGATAGAAGATGCTCGTTGGCCGTTCGATCCCACCCCCAGCGAACCTGAGACAAATTCGCTTTATGAGAATGAGACGGGCAACTCACAGCCGTCGCTAGTAGGGGTTAGGGGCGGTCCCGGCAGCGACGAACTGATCAGCACGTGTGAAACGAGGCTCGGTGGACAGGGCCTTGAAGTTGCTGATCACTACGATGCGTTGTCCGCCGACGGTCGTACCGTGTACTTCATCGCGGAGCCGTGTGAGCCACCGCACTCAGGTAAGGCCCCGCCGGTGAGCGAACTTTATGCGCGTGTGGAACAGGCGCGGACGGTGGGGATCTCGCAGCGCTCCCCGACGGAATGCACGGGTGAATGCGCTGGTTCGGCGCCGCGCGCTGCTGAATTCCAGGGTGCTTCCTCGGATGGGTCGAAGGCGTTCTTCACGAGCCCGCAGCAGCTCATCAACGGCGCGAGTGAGGACAGCAGCAGCTCAGACGCAGGGAGGCAATGCACCGAAACATTGGCTGGTGCAAGTGGCTGTAATTTGTATGAGTACGACTTCGATAGCCCGGCCGGCCGCAACCTGATCTTGGTGTCGGGTGGTGATGGGAGTGTTGGTGGGTCTCAGGTAGCGGGCGGCCCGCGGGTGCAGAACGTGATGGCGCTCTCCCCGGATGGCTCCCATGTCTATTTTGTCGCCAAGGGTATCCTCACGCGTGTTGCGAACGATATGGGGCAGAGCGCACAGGACGGCGCTGAGAACCTTTATGTGTCCGAGCGCGACGCGACCTACCCCCAGGGCCACGTCGCCTTCATCGCGGCGCTCTCCGATGCACCCTCGACCGAAGGGCAGGACGCGGACTCTGGGCAATGGAGAGAAGGGATTGGCCGAACGAATGTGACGCCGGATGGGCGGTTCCTGGTGTTCACGAGCCACCTGGCGTTGACCGCTGACGATACGCGTCCGGAAGGCCCGGTTCAGGTATACCGCTACGACGCGGCGACGGGGCAGTTGGTGCGTATCTCGATCGGGGAGGACGGTTTCAATGACAATGGCAACGGGGGTGCAGGCGATGCGAGCACCGTGATCCCGCTTGAGGGATGGGCGGTGCGAGCTGGTGCGCAGCGTGCGGATCCGACGATGTCTGACGATGGGTCGTTTGTGTTCTTCAGGAGTCCCGTGGCGCTGGCGCCCGGCGCGCTTGAGGATGTGCTGGTTCCGGTCCCTGACGGCCCTCCGACATTTGCGGAGAACGTGTACGAGTGGCATGAAGGTCACGTGTATCTGATCTCCGACGGACGGGACGCGACGGTCAGCAGTGGTAAAAGCTCTGTCCTTTTGTTGGGTAGCGATGCGTCGGGCGCGAACGTGTTCTTCACGACGGCCGACCCGCTGGTCGCGCAGGACACCGATACACAGATCGATATCTACGACGCGCGGATCTGCACAGCAAGCGAACCGTGCATCCCCTCCTCGCCGCCGGTGACGTCGTGCCAGGGCGAAGCCTGTCACGGGACACCGGTTGGCGCACCGGCGCTGTCGGCCCCGACGAGCGCGACGTTCAGCGGTGCGGGGAACTTCGCGCCACCCACGACAAACCCGGCGGTGAAGGTGAAGAAGAAGACAAGGCCCAAGCCGAGGAAGCCCAAGCGGCGCGGGAAGACGCGCAGGGCGGCGGGAAGCCGGATTCACATCAAGCGGGGGAGGAAGTAGATCATGCTCAGGAGACTCCTATCGACCACGGTGGTGACCCTTGGATTCTGTCTGTCGCCGGTGGCTTTGGCATCGGCCGCCGTTCCGAGTTCGGGGTTGACGATCGAAGCGTGGGCTACGCCGAGCAACTTCTCGGCGGGCGACTATGCCTTCTGCAAAGTCAATACAACCAACGAAAGTTTCTGTGCGGATGCTTATCGTCTGACGGTAGCTAGCCGGGGCAGCGTGTCGACGGATGAAATCCCGATCACGATCACAGATACGCTGCCGGCGGGTGTGTCGCCAGGGCAGATAGAATTGTACCGGTCAAAGGAAAGAACTGAAACCAATGCGCCGGGCTTCAGCGAAGAATGCAAAGTGGTGACGGGCTCTGAGCCGGTGGTGGTGAAGTGTCATTGGCCGTATGCTCTGGTACCGGGTGAAACGCTTGAAATGGTCCTGGACGACCTCTCGGTGGAACCCACTGCCGGAGGGACCCTGACGGACACCGCGAAGGTGTCCGGCGGCGGGGCGCCCGAAGCATCCACGAGCTTCCAGAACACCTACGGTGGCGCTGCTCCGCCGTTCGGCGTGAGCTTGTTCAATGCGTTTATCGCCGGGCTGGACGGGCAGATCGATACGCAGGCCGGGAGTCACCCCAACGAGTACTCCAACGCGATCGACCTGAACAACGAGATCAGAACAGCGCCATTTGAATTCTTCGTGGAGGATGCGAGCATCCACGACCTGAAGGACGTCGTGGTGGATCTCCCGCTCGGATTCCTGGGCAGTGCGCTGGCGGCACCCCAGTGCACCCTGGCGCAACTCACCTCCTCGTACGGCCTTGGTTCGACAAATGGCTGCCCCGCGGATACACGGGTGGGGAGCATTGTCACGCAACCTGACGGCGGCGGCAGCGCGGAAAGTCCGCTGTACAACATGGTACCCGAGCACGGCGTCGCGGCGGAGTTCGGCTACGTCGACATTGTGCATGGCGCCCACGTGTTGTATGCGAGCGTCGCGCCGACACCCAAGGGTTATGTGCTGCGCACCACGAGCCATGATAGTCCACAGATCAACCTGGCCGACATCCAAGTCGCGCTGTATGGGAACCCCGCCGCGATGGACAACAGCGGCAATACAGCCGTGGCGATGTTCACCAACCCAAGCGACTGCGACGGCGAACCGCTCACCACTTCGATCCACGTGGACTCGTGGCAGAGTCCGGGCAGCTACAACGCGGATAGCTCCCCCAACTTTTCAGACCCGAACTGGGTGGGGAGCACCTCCACTTCGTCTCCCGTTACGGGCTGTGACGAATTGCACTTCACCGGGTCGGTGACCGCGCAGCCGGAAACGACGGCGGCGGACAGCCCGACGGGCGTGAACGTCGAGGTGAAGGTCCCGCAGAACGAGGAACCGGAATCCCTCGCGACACCGCCTTTGCGCGACACCGTCGTGGTGTTGCCCGCGGGGCTCTCGATCAACCCCTCGCAGGCCGGTGGGTTGCAGGCGTGCTCGGAAGCGCAGATCGCGCTGGAGACCAACGACCAGCCTGGGTGTCCCGAAGCGTCGAGGATCGGCACGGTGGAAGTGAGTACCCCGACGGTTGCGGGTGTGCTGCAGGGCTCGGTGTATCTCGCGGCGCAGAACGAAAACCCGTTCCACACGCTGCTCGCTATGTACGCCGTCATCGATGATCCGACGACGGGGGTGTTGATCAAGCTCCCTGGTCGTATCGACACGAATCCCACGACGGGTCAGGTGACGAGCACGTTCACAGAACTCCCGCAGTTCCCCGTCGGTGATTTCAAGCTGCATCTATTCGGTGGGGCACGCGCGCCGCTCACGACTCCCGAGGGTTGTGGTACGTATACGACTGACTCGACGCTCACGCCGTGGTCGGCGCCCGATTCGGGTCCGCCGATGAGCAGCTCCGACAGCTTCCAGATCAACTCTGGTTGTGTGAGTGGGTTCAGCCCGTCGTTCAGCGCGGGCACGACGAACAACCAGGCGGGTGGGTTCAGCCCGTTGAGTGTGACGTTCTCGCGTACCGACCAGGACCAGAACCTCTCTGGGATCACGGTCACGACACCGCCCGGGGTGTTGGGGATCCTCAAGGGCGTGGAACGCTGCCCCGAACCACAGGCCTCCCAGGGTACGTGCGGCGCGGGCAGCCTGATCGGGCACACGACCGTCGCGACGGGTACGGGTCCTGACCCGTTCTGGGTGCAGGGTGGCCAGGTGTTCCTGACGGGCCCGTATAAGGGCGCGCCGTTCGGCCTGTCGATCGTGGTGCCTGCTGTGGCGGGGCCATTCAACCTCGGCAACGTCGTTGTCCGCGCGGCGGTGAGCATCGACCCGCATACGGCGCAGATCACGGTCTCAAGCGACCCGTTGCCGACGATCCTGCAGGGCATCCCGCTCGATATCCGCGCTGTGAACGTCAGTATCGACCGAGGGAACTTCATGTTCAACCCGACCAGCTGCGAACAGTTGACGGTTAACGGGTCGCTGTCGAGCACGCAGGGAGCGACCGCGGCGGTGTCGAGTCGTTTCCAGGCGGCGAACTGCCAGGGCCTGTCGTTCAAGCCCGTCTTCACGGTCTCCACGCAGGCCGCGACGAGCAAGCACAACGGTGCGAGCCTGGTCGTGAAGGGCGCGTTCCCCGCGGGGGAGGCGAACATCCACTCGGTCGCGGTGACGCTGCCCAAGCAGCTCCCGGCGCGCCTTACGACGATCCAGCAGGCCTGCACTGAAGGCGTGTTCAACGCGAACCCCGCCTCGTGCCCGGTCGGCTCGAACATCGGGACCGCGACGGCGAGCACGCCGATCCTCGCGAATCCCGTTGTCGGCCCGGTGTATCTGGTGTCGCACGGTGGTGCGGCGTTCCCGGATGTCGTGGCGATCCTGCAGGGCGAAGGCGTCACCGTCGACCTCACGGGCAGCATTGACATCAAGCACAACATCACGAGCTCGACGTTCGCGAGCGTCCCTGACGCGCCGATTATGAGCTTCCAGTTGACGCTTCCCGAGGGTCCACACTCCGGCCTCGCGGCCGTTGTCCCCGCGAAGGCGAAGGGCAGCCTCTGCGGCCAGAGCCTCACGATGCCGTTCACGATCACCGGGCAGAACGGCGCCGTCGTCAAGCAGAACAACAAGATCGCGGTCACCGGGTGTCCGCGCGCCAAGAAGAAGGGCAAGGTCAAGAAGCGCGCAAAGACCAAGAAGCAGGGCGGAAAGAAGTAGGGGTGGCTGTCCTGGTGTCACCACGCAAGGCGAAGGGCGGGGCGCGCGAGGGCGTCCCGCCCGCGACACGCAGGGACGTCTCGCCCGCCGAGCACAGGGACGTTTCCCCCGCCGAGCGCGGGGACGTCTCGCCCGTGGAGATTGGTCTGCCACGCGAGCACGTCAGCGAGATCCAGCGGATGCGCATCCTCACGGCGATGGCGGAGGTCGCCTCTGAGCGGGGCGCTGGTTCGGTGACGGTCGCGTATGTCGTGCACCGCGCGGGGGTCTCGCGCCGGACGTTTTATGACCTATTCGCCGACCGCGAGGAGTGCTTCCTCGCAGCATTCGAGGAGGCGATCGGTCGTGTTTCCGCACTGGTCTTGGATGCCTACGGGTGGGAGGGATCGTGGCGTGAGCGGATTAGGGCGGGGCTGTGGGCCGCGCTCGTGTGGCTCGACGAGGAGCCCGCCACCGCGCGCCTGTGCGTCGTCGAGGCGCTCGCGGCCGGCCCGCGCGTGCTGGAGCGCCGTGCGATTGTCCTCAGGGCGCTCGTCGCCGCGGTCGACGAGGGTCGCGGGGACGTCCCGCGCCGCGCGACGCAGCCTGCGCCCCTGACGGCGGAGGGGGTCGTGGGCGCCGTGCTGTCGGTGATCCACACGCGCCTGTTGGACCCAGACGCGGCGCCCCTCACTGACCTCGTGGGTGAGCTTATGAGCGCGATCGTGCTCCCCTACATCGGGCGAGCGGCAGCACAGAAGGAGCTGCACAAACCGGCTCCCTCCCTTCTTAAAAGAACTACCGCCACCCCGCGCGACCCGTTGGACGGGCTGGAGATGCGAATCACCTACAGGACCGTGCGCGTGCTGATGGTGATCGCGGAGTTCTCCGACGCGAGCAACCGGCGGATCGCGGCCGGCGCCGGGATCACTGACCAGGGCCAGGTTTCCAAGCTCTTGGCTCGCCTGGAGCACCTTGGGTTGATCGAGAATACGGGGGCCGGGCCGGTTAAGGGGGCGCCGAACGCCTGGCGGCTGACCGCGCGCGGGGAGCAGGTGCAGCGGGCGATCAGCGTGCAGAGCGCGCCGCCAGCCGGGCACGTGCACAGGCTGGCCACTCAGTAGCCTGGGGGGCGTGCCCGACAGCTTCTACGTCACCACGCCGATCTACTACGTCAACGCCGCGCCGCACCTCGGGCACGCGTACACGACGATCGCCGCCGACGTGATGGCGCGCCACCACCGCCAGCGCGGACAGGACGTGTTCTTCCTGACCGGCACCGACGAGCACGGCGAGCCCGTCGCCGACGCCGCGCACGCGCAGGGGATCGAGCCGCAGGCCCTGGCCGACCGCAATGCCGAGCGCTTCCGCGCGCTTGCCCCGCGGCTCGGGGCCTCCAACGATTTTTTCATTCGCACCACCGACGCGCAGCACATGGCCGTGGTGCAGGACGTGCTCTCGCGCGTGCGCGAGAACGGGTTCGTGTACGAGGGGGTGTATGAGGGGTGGTACTGCCCGCGCTGCGCCGACTTCAAGGCCGACAACGAAATCGACGAGGGGCGTTTGTGCCCGATTCACCATATTGCGCTTGAGCGCGAAAAGGAGGAGAATTATTTCTTTGCGCTCTCGCGTTTTCAGGAGCGCCTGGAAGCGCTGTATGCCGAGCGGCCTGAGTTCGTCGCGCCGCGCACGCGCTTCAACGAGGCGCTGTCGTTCATCACGGGGGGGCTGCGCGACGTGCCGCTCACGCGGCGGCGACTCACGTGGGGGGTTCCCGTGCCGTGGGACTCCGAGCACGTGTTCTATGTGTGGTTCGACGCGCTCCTGAACTATTACTCCGCGCTCTCCTACGCGCTGCCAGGGGAGGACCTCACGGGCGAGTTTTGGCCTGCCTCGTGTCACCTGATCGCGAAGGACATCCTGCGCTTTCACACCGTCTACTGGCCCGCGCTCCTGATGGCCGCCGGCCTGGAGCTGCCCGAGCGGGTGTTCGTGCACGGGTACCTCCTGATGGAGGGCGAGAAGATGTCCAAGTCGCTCGGCAACGTGCTCGACCCGTTTGCCGTGATCGAGCGGTTTGGGTCCGACGCTTTGCGCTTCTACCTGCTGCGCGACGTGTCCTTCGGGCAGGACGGCTCGGTCTCGACCGCCGCCTTCGAGCAGCGCTACGAGTCCGAGCTGGCCAACGACTACGGCAACCTCGCCAGCCGCGTCCTCGCGATGGTCGCGCGCTATCGCGACGGGGTCCCTCCGCAGGGTCCCGAGGGCGCTGCGCTCGATCCGCTGCTCGCCGAGGATTTCGACGGTCTCGCCGAGCGCGTCGCCGAGCTGATCGACGGGGTCGAGCTGACGTTCGCGCTCGACGAGATCTGGCAGCGCGTGCGGCGGCTGAACCGCTATGTGGAGGAGCAGGCTCCGTGGGTGCTCGCCAAGGATCCGGAGCGCGCGCGCGATCTGGACCGTGTGCTGGGCACGCTCGTCGAGGGGCTACGCGTCGTCACGACTCTGCTGCACCCCTACCTGCCCGCGAGCACCGCGCGGCTGCTGCAGGCGCTCGACGCTCCCGTGCTCGCCCCGATCGAGCCGCTGTTCCCGCGCGTGGAGGCGGGCGCCGGATGAGGCTCAGCCTTATGCGGTGAGCGCTGCCAGCGCCGCGCTGTCGCAGGGGTCGATGCGCTTGAGTTGGGTCAGCTCGTCGAAGTCGCCGTCCGCGGAGACTATTGCCGGCAGGCCGTGGCGGATCGCGATCGCCGCGAAGATCGCGTCGCGGGCCGAGAGCCTGGTGGAGTCGGCGAAGAGGCTGGCCGCCTCGCGTGCGTCGCGGGGCTCGACGGCGTGAAGCTGGCACAGCTCCGCGGCAGCGCGCGCGTCGGCCGCCGCCTGCGCGCGATCGCCGAGGCGGCGAGCGCGGTGGTGCATGACCTCCTGGATGAGATCCACGGGAGCCTCCAGGCGCAGGCGGTTCTCGCCCGCCAGTGCGAGGATGCGCCGGCACGGCTCGGCGTAGGGGTGCGGTCCGCCGATCGCGTAGAGCACGACGTTGCTGTCGAGCAGTGCGCGGTTCACGCGCCGATGGCGATGGAGTCGAGCGGCTCGCGGCTCATCGGGTCACGGGCTCGGCGCGGTCGAGTCAAGCAGCTCGCGCTCGACCTCGGCCCAGTCGGGCTCGGGTTCGGTGGGCCGGGGGCTTCCAGCAGCGTCCGCGCGGCGGTGGAGCGGCGTTCGGCCTGCGCCTCCAGGTCGAAGCGCACATCGATCGCCTCCCGCACCAGCGCCCCGATCGAGCGCCCCGTGCGGCGCGCCTCCTCCTCCAGGCGGCGATGGCGCTCGTCATCGAGCAGTAGCTGGGTGCGGCGCGAAAGGGTGGACATGTGCATATGTTAGCATGTGTCATGATGCTGGGGTGATCGACTCTCACACCCATCTCGACCAGTGCGAGGGTGCGCCGGCCGAGCTCGTTGAGCGGGCCGTCGCGGCGGGCGTCACGCGCATGCTGAGCGTCGGTATCGACGGCGCCTCGTGCCGTGCGACGCTGGCGCTGGCGCTGGATTTCCCGCAGGTGTGGGCCGCGATCGGGCGCCACCCCAACTACGCGCGCGGCTTCGATGACGCCGACCTGGCGGAGCTGCGCGCGCTCGCCGCGCACCCGCGCTGCGTGGCGATCGGCGAGACCGGGCTCGACTTCTACCGCGACTACTGCCCGCGCTCCGATCAGGAGCGGGCGTTCAGCGCGCAGATCGCCCTCGCGCGCGAGACGGGCAAGCCGCTGGTGATCCACACGCGCGCCGCCGAGCAGGCGACGCTCGACCAGCTGGCGGCCGAGGCCGAGGGGGTGAGCGTGATCATGCACTGCTTCTCGATGCCCGCGCAGCTCGACGAGTGCCTCGCGCGCGGGTATGCGATCAGCTTCGCCGGCAACGTCACCTACAAGAACGCCGCCGACCTCGCCGCGGCCGCCAAGCGCGTGCCCGACGACGCGCTGCTGGTCGAGACGGATGCCCCTTACCTCACCCCCCAGCCGGTGCGCAAGTACAAGAACCAGCCGGCCTTCGTAGCTCACACTGTGGCTTTTTTGGAGGAATTAAGAGGGGCCGCGCCGGGCGAGTTGGGGGCCGTGGTCCAGGCCAACGCGGCGCGCGTGTTTCGTTGGTAGGGGCCGCGGTATGGCGAGTCGCATCGCAGTGGCACCGCGGCGCGGCGCGCCGGAGGGGGTGGTCGTGGCTGTGAGCCGACGCGCCAGGGAGCTCGGCCAGAACTTCCTGCGCGACCCCAACATCCTCGGCGTGATCGGGCGCGTGGCCGAACTGGAGAGCGCCGACGTGGTGCTCGAGATCGGCGGCGGGCAGGGTGTGTTGAGCACGTACCTCGCCGAGCGCGTCGCGTGGGTGCATGTGGTTGAGGTGGACGAGCATCTGCGCGTGGCCCTGGAGGGCGCGCTGGAGCCGTTCGCGAACGTGAGCCTGTGGTGGGGCGATGCGATGCGCGTCGACCTGAGCACTCTGCAGCCGGCCCCCACGAAGGTGGTGGCGAACCTGCCGTATGGCATCGCCGCCGGAGTCCTGCTGCGCACGATCGAGGAGCTACCCGGCGTCGCGCTGTGGGTCGTGATGGTCCAGCGCGAGGTCGGCGAGCGCCTGGCCGCCGCGCCCGGGAGTGGGGTGTATGGGATCAGCTCCGTGCTCGCGCAGCTGGCCGGCGAGGTGCGCGTCGTGCGCCACGTGCCGCGCACCGTCTTTCAGCCCGTGCCGAGCGTCGACTCGGTGCTCGTGCAGGTGCTCCGCACCGGGCCGGCCGCCTCGCCCGCGCTGCGGGAATTGGTGCGGGGCGCGTTCGCCCATCGGCGCAAGGCCCTGGCCGGGGCGTTGGTGTTGGCGGGCGCGCGTGGGGGGCAGGCAGCCGAGGAGACCCCCGAGGGAGATCTCGGCAGCGGTCCAGGCGCGCTGCGGGGGCTCTCGCGCGAGAAGATACGGGCGGCGCTGGTCGAGCTGGGGCATCCCGCGGACGTGCGCGCCGAGCGGCTTTCACCGCCGGAGTTCGAGGCGCTTGGGCTGGAGCTGGGCGTATCCGGGCCGCTGGCGCGCGAGGCGCCCGGCAGGGAGACGGACGCCCAGTGACCGCCCCCATGCCCTTGCGCGCGCTGGCCCCCGCGAAGATCAATCTGGGCCTGTTCGTCGGCCCCGTGCGGGCGGACGGCCGCCACGAGCTCGTCAGCGTGATGCAGTCGATCTCGCTGGCCGACGAGCTTACGCTTGAAGGCGCGCACGACGGGGCCGCGCAGGACGAGGTGATGTGCCCGGGTGTCAACGGGCCGCCGGGCGAGAACCTCGCGGCGCGCGCGCTCGCCGCCTTCCGCGCGGCCACCGGCTGGGACGCTTCGCCGCTGCGCCTGAGGATCGACAAGCGCATCCCGGTCGCGGCCGGGCTGGGTGGCGGCTCGGCTGACGCAGCGGCGGCGCTGCGCCTCGCGCTGTCGGCCTCCGGCCTAGGCGATGAGCCGCTCCTGCTGGAGCTGGCCGGCGAGCTGGGCGCCGACGTCCCCGCGCAGGTCCGTCCCGGCCGCTGGCTGGCCACCGGCGCGGGCGAGGTGCTCGAGGCGCTCCCCGACCCCGTCGCGCCGATCGGCGTGCTCGTGCTCCCGGTGGCGTACGAGCTCTCGACGGCGGCCGTCTACGCCGAGGCCGACCGGCTCGGCGCGCTGCGCGAGCGGGGATTTCTGGAGGAGCGCCGCCGCCTGCTGCACGGGGCGCTCGACCTCGGCATGTCGCTGCCGCACGACCCCGAGCTGCTGCACAACGACCTGGAGCGCCCCGCGCGCTCGCTGTGTCACGCGATCGGCGAGGCGCTGCGCGAGGCGCGCGAGGCGGGCGCCGAGCCGGCGCTCGTGAGCGGCTCGGGGCCCACCGTCGTGGGACTGTTCGCACGCGCCAACGGCCTCGCCGCGGCCGAGCGGGCGGTGGCGGGCCTCGCGGGGTGCGAGCCCGCCCCGCTGGTGGCCTTCACGGTGGGTGCGGACTTCGGGCAGCCCACCGCCCTGCCCATACGTCACAATTGACGACGGTGCCGCGATGAGCAGAACAGAGATCACCGACCTGATCGCCGTCTGCGCGGGCGTGTTCGGCTTCGCACTGTACGCCGGGCTGATCCTCGTGCCCGCCTGGAGCGCCTACACCCGCATCTGGGAGCGCCTGGCGGCGACCGTGCTGTCGCTGTACGTGCTCGCCGTGCTGGTCGGCATCGGCGTCGCCGGGGCGCTCGTCGTCGTCTATTACTGGGGCTGACGGTGAGATCTGCATCGGCCGATCCGGTGCCCCGGCCCGCGGGACCCGCCCCGGTCCTCGGGCCGGCGAGGCCGCGATGACCGATCTGGCGGCACTCGACGCCGTCACCGAGGCGGTCGAGTCGGGCGCCGGGTTACCCGAGGTCGTGCGTGCCGGCGCGCGCGCGCTCGAGGCCAGCCTCGCTGTGATCGACGCGCAGGGCTCGACGCTCGCCGTCGCCGCGCGCTCGCCCGCGGAGGAGCGCTCGCTGCTGGCCGGCGGCGAGAAGGTCGCCGTGATCCCGCTGCGCGTCGCCGACACGGTCGTCGGCTCACTGCACATGCGCGCCCGCGCCGAGCCCTCGGCCTCGGTGCGGCGCCTGCTCGTGACGATGATCGCCTCGGAGGTCGAGCGCGTGCGTGCCCCCGAGCGCGCCTCGGAGTCGGCCGCGGCGGACTTCCTGCGCGCCGTCCTGAGCGGCGAGCTGCGCGAGCGGGACGTCCTCTTGGCGCGCGCGCGGGAGCTGTCGCTCGACGTGCAGGGCGGCGCCTGCATGATCGTCGCCCGCGCCCGCCCCTCCGCGCCCGCCGAGGAGGGCTGGCGGGGGCGCGTGCGCGTCGTCGCCGAGCGCGGCGCCCGCGCCGTCGTGAGCCACTGCATCGCCGCGCTCTCCGAGCGCGAGGGGGCCGCCGGCGCCGAAGTGCTCCTGCTCGTACCCGGCGGCGAGGAGACGCTGGCCGCGCGCGCCGCCGAGGGCGTGCTGCGCGAGATGGAAGCCGGCCTCTCCGGCTTCACCTTCGCCGTCGGCTTCTCGCGCGTCGCGGCCGACCCGGCTGAGCTGCCGCGCGCCGCCTCCGAGGCGCTGCTGGCGGCCAACGTCGCCGAGGGCGACGCGCAGGAGGGGGCGCTCGCGTTCGAGTCCACCGGCGCCTACCGCCTGCTGCTCTCCGCGATGAGCGAGAACCCGCGGGAGCTGCAGCGCTTCTACTCGGAGACCGTCGAGCCGCTCGTGGCCTACGACGAGCAGTACGAGACCGACCTCGTGGGCACACTCGCGACGTTCCTCGAGGCCGACGGCAACGTCGCCGGCACCGCCCAGCGCCTCTTCACCCACCGCCACACGATCTACTACCGCCTGGAGCGCGTGCGCGAGCTCTCAGGCCTCGACGTCTCCTCCTCCGACGGCCGCGAGAAGCTCAGCCTCGGGCTGAAGGCGATGCGGGTGCTCGGCATCGCCTCGGCTTCCGGCCCCGCCTCAGAGGCGGGCGCGGGCGGCGGGCGCGTGCCGCGCGGATCGCCAGGGCGGCGGGCGTGAGGGTTTCCCGCGTCTGTGGCGGACGTGAGGATCCTCCCGGCGTCGGCGGCGGGCGAGAGGGTCCTCCCGCGTCGGCTTAGGTTTGGCGGTCTGTCCTCAAGGGCAAGCCCACATGGACCGAAGAGGCAGTGAGGCGGATGTGATGAGGCTCTCCAAGAAGAAGCTTGCCAGCGCGATAACAGCGCTCGGCGCCGGGGCTGCGCTAGCGGCCGGCGCCGTCGCGATGAGCGGCTGTGGCGCCGCCGCCACGCTCGACCCGATCGCCCGCGCCGCGGAGGTGTCAACGCAGCAGACCGGCGTCACGATCGCGATGACGATGCAGTTCTCCTCCCCCCAGCTGCCGGGCGGCACCTACGCGATCACCGCCAACGGCTCCTTCGACGAGCGCGCGCACACCGGCCAGATGACGATGGACCTCTCGGGTGTGCCCGGCTTCTCCTCGATGGCCGGCGGCGGCGAAGGGAACGTGCAGATGGTGATGCTCTACCCCGACGTCTATATGCACATGCCCTTCCTCGCCGGCAAGCTGCCCGAAGGCAAGACCTGGATGAAGCTCGACGTCACGAAGGCCGCCGCCGCGGCCGGTGTGAGCAGCTCGTTCTCCTCGTTCGACCAGAGCGACCCCACGCAGTTCCTCGAATACCTGCGCGGCAGCGCCGGGGGCGTCGTCTCGCTCGGCAGCCAGACCGTCGAAGGTGTCCCCACCACGCACTACCACGGCGAGCTCGAACTGAGCCGCGTCCTCGCGAACATCCCCAGCAGCGAGCAGGCGGCCGCCAAGAGCGCGCTGGAAAAGCTCGGCTCCGGCGGCGCGTTTCCCGTCGAAGTGTGGATCGACGCACAGGGTCGCGTGCGACGCATCGAGATGTCCTTCGGCGGGGCCGGCACCGCGGCGGCCGGCGTCAGCGCCAACGTCACGATCGCCTACAAGAGCTACGGGCCGGTACCGCCGGTCACCCCGCCGCCGGCCGGCGAAGTGTTCGAAGCTCCCTCTGCCTAAGAGTCTGTGCGAAAGACTCATAGTAGTGCTTTGTCAACTTGCCTCGATTGGCCGGATTTGGCTCGACACGACATCGATGGCGAGAGTCCTGCATTGGTTTGGTTGAGCGGGATCTTGAGGTCCGATATGCCTGGGAATCGGCCCAAAGCACCAACCCGACAAAGCACTAATAGAGGGCCTAACAAAATGTGTGCACGTCTGGATGCGGCCGATGGCCTTCGCGGAGCGGCGTCCTCGGGCTCGACTTGGCACCACCAAGCCTTCACCCCTGCGTCCTTGCTCCGCTCGACCACCCCAGCCGCACCCACATTTTGTTAGGCCCTCTTAGCGCCGGGCAGCGGTCGCCAGGAAGATCCGCACGCCGAACTCGATCGTGTACGTCGCGCCCGTGAGACCCTGCGAGAGCGAGCTCGGCGCCACCGGGGCAACGCCCACGCCGATGTCCCGGTAGCTCGGCGTCAGCATGATCCTGCGGTGCGGCGGGGACTGCATCCAGGACTGCACCATCTCCGCCGGCGTCGCCAGCGGACCGATGGCCCAGCCGATGTTCTGCGCCGTCGAGAGCCGCCATGCGTGGCGGGGATAGACGGTCGCCAGGATCCGCTGTAGCGGCGTGCGCCCGGAAAGGCTCTGATCGCCAAAGTAGTCGCCGATCACCATGTCCCATGCCTGGCCCACCGCCACGCTCTGCAGCGGCGAGCTGAAGCGCAGCGGGCGCAGGCGGTAGGCCGCGCGCACCTGGTCGATCAGGCAGAGGGTCGCCGTGTTGATCTGCGCGAGGTCGCCCGCCGTGGGTTGCAGCTGGGCGTTGGGACACGGCGCCCGGGGCTTGGTGTGCGCCGCCGAGGAGGAGCCGGGCAGCAGGAGCGCCAGGGCCAGAAGGGAGGCACTGCACCAGGTAAGGGAGGCACTGCACCAGGCAGCGGCCGCACGCCCTCGTGGGCGTAGGCGTCGATGCGGTTGTCGCCTGGCGCTCGTCTCCATCCCGTGGTGCACTCCTCGTCCCCCGATGAGCGGCAAGGATCCTCGCAGAAGCAGGAGACGGGCGTGTTATCGCGACGTGGCCAAGCGTGGCGTATGCCCCGGGGCCGGCGAGCAGCTCGCCTGGCGGGGTCGTGTGGTTCCGATGGGGGCCGTGGCGGGTTCTGGCCGTGCCCGACGGGCCTGCGTGGCAGGATGTGTGCTGGAGGTTCCCACCCTGGGGGGTCGTCCAATGGCAGGACATCAGGTTTTGGTCCTGAGAATCGGGGTTCGAGTCCCTGCCCCCCAGTGTTGTTGTTTTTACAACAGGGCTAGATTGCTCCACCGGCGCTGGGCTCAGGGCACGGCACCGAAGCGCCTGCCGCGTCGCGGGGTAGACTCGATTAAGCGCTTGCTTTGCTGGCGAACCGCTGTCGGGCGGCCTGCCGAGAGACTCCAAGGGCCAGCGCAATGTGATTCCAGGACCTACCGTGTGCCCGAGCGAGGAGCACAGCCTCACGTAGACGCGCGTCATCTGCGCGTGCCGCCTCGGCTGCTATTGCGATCGCGCGTAGGTCGTTGGTCTCTTCGACTCTGGCCGTCGCGGGGTCCAGCGTCTCGGCGAGCCGCTCGAACCGCTCGGCGGCCTGCTCGATTTCGTTGTCGGTGTGTCGCGTCATCGCCACCTCATCAGAGGAACTCGTAGAACTTGGGTCGTAGCGGCTGGGCGTGAATGACGACCGAGTCGTCTCCGTCGATATCGAGGACGCCCACCTCCAAGAGTGCCCCATCGGTCGCTGGGCCAATGAGCATGGTCAAGTCGTCGTCCAAGACGACCCGCCTCATCGTGTTGCGTACCGCGTGCCATATGTCTGCTTCGGCGACGCCATGCTTCCGCGCTGGGTCGCCGACCCTCACGCAGACAATATAGCTTGTCTATCTGTGATCCCGTCTGCTCGGCGGATCGCCTGCGCTGCCCGCCGCGGCGCTTGCCGCCCAACCGGCTCCACGAGAAGCTGAACCAAAGCCTCAAGGTCGGCTGGAGGGTTCAAAGGTCGTCCCGATCGCCCAGTTGTAGAGTCACTGGCCTATGAGCGCTCCCACGGTCCTCGTGCTGGCCGCCGGCCAAGGCACGCGCATGCGCTCTGCCGTGCCGAAGGTCCTGCACGAGTTGTGCGGTCGCCCGATGGTGCTGTGGCCTGTGCAGGCGGCGCTCGAGGCCGGGGCCGGGCGCGTGGTGGTGGTCGACTCGCCTGCGCGGGCGCTGGCGGAGGTGCTGCCCGAGGGGGTCGCGCTCGTCGTGCAGCCCGAGGCGAACGGCACCGGTGGGGCCGTGGTGGCCGCCGCCCGGGAGATCGTCCGGGAGAGTGCGGTGGTCGTGCTGAGCGGCGACGTTCCGCTTGTCAGCGCGCGGGCGATCTCCGAGCTGCTTGCCGCGCACGAGGCGCACGCGCGCGCGGAGGGCGGGTGCCCCGCGACGATGGCCACTGCCATGCTCGATGACCCAACGGGGTACGGGCGCGTGGTGCGTGACGAGGACGGGGCTGTGCTACGCGTGGTGGAGACCAAGCGCGCGGGCGACGCCACCGCGGAGGAGTTGCAGATCCACGAGGTCAACACCGGCATCTTCGTGTTCGACGGGGGTGCGCTGCTGGGGGCGCTGCCGCGGTTGACGGCTGAGAACGCGCAGGGGGAGTACTACCTGCCGCAGGTGCTCGACCTGCTGCGCGCCGACGGGCAGCGGGTCGCAGCGCACGTGGTCGATGAGCCGGGGCTCGTGCTGGGGGTCAACGACCGCGTGGCGCTCGCCCATGTGCGCGCACTCGCGCAGCGCGCGATCCTCGAGCGTCACATGCTCGCCGGGGTGACTGTCGTGGACCCCGTCACCACCGAGGTCGACGTCGATGTCGAGATCGGCGAGGACGCGCGCATCGAGCCCGGCACGCGCCTGAAGGGGGCATCCTCGGTCGGCCCCGGCGCCGTCGTGGGGCCGCACACCACGCTGATCGACGCGCGCGTCGGCCCCGATGCGCGCGTGCGCGTGGCCTGGTTAGAGCAGGCCAGCGTCCACGCCGGTGCCACCGTCGGTCCGTTCGCCTACCTGCGCCCAGGTGCCGTGCTGGGTGAGGGCGCGAAGGTGGGCACGTTCGTGGAGGTCAAGAACTCCGACCTCGGCGCCGGCGCGAAGGTGCCCCACCTCTCCTACATCGGCGACGCCGACGTCGGCGAGGGCACGAACCTGGGGGCCGGCACGATTACCGCCAACTACGACGGGCGCGCGAAGCACCGCACGACGATCGGCCGGCGCGTGCGGGGAGGAGTGGACACCGCGTTCGTGGCCCCCGTGACGGTCGGCGACGACGCGTGGACGGCCGCGGGGTCGGTGATTGTCGAGGACATCCCGCCGGGCGCGCTGGGGGTCGCGCGCGCGCGGCAGGCCAATGTGGAGGGGTTCTCCGAGCGGCGTCAGGGCAAGGCTGCGCCCGATCCCCCTGCGCCCGCTGAGTAGGACGGCTCCGGACGGCTCGCCGCACGAGCGTCTGCGGGGCCTCGACGCCCGGCGGGGTGGGCGGGCCCATCAGTCTCTACACTCCCGAGGGTGAGCAGCGCGATGGATACGCGCACGGAGTCCTCGGCGAGCAGCAGCCTGCCGATCGACTACAACAAGCGGCTGATGCTGTTCTCGGGTCGCGCGAACCCGCAGCTGGCGGCTGATATCGCGGCCAAGCTCGGCGTCGACGTGGGGCCGGTGACGCTGAAGACGTTCTCCAACGGGGAGGTCTACTGCCGCTACGACGACTCGATCCGCGGCGCGGACGTGTTCATCGTGCAGCCCACCTGCGGCAACCCGCAGACGGGGGTCACCGCGAACGACTCGCTGATGGAGCTGCTGTTCATGATCGACGCCGCCGTCGGCGCCTCCGCGCACCGCGTGATCGCCGTGACGCCGTGGTTCGGCTACTCGCGCCAGGACAAGAAGTCCGCTCCGCGCGAGCCGATCTCCGCGCGGTTGGTGGCGCGCATGCTGGAGGCCGCCGGCGCGGACCGCGTGCTGACGATGGACCTGCACGCGGGGCAGATCCAGGGGTTCTTCCAGAAGCCCGTCGACCACATGACGGCGCTGTTCATGCTCACCCAGTACTTCGGCGACCTCGGGCTGCACGACCTCGTCGTCGTCGCCCCCGACGCCGGGCGCGTGAAGCTGAACAAGAAGTTCGCCTCCAAGATCGGCGCCGAGCTGGCGATCCTCGACAAGGAGCGCCCCGCCCAGCAGGTCGCGGAGATCGGCTACGTGATCGGCGACGTGCGCGGCAAGACGGCGGTGATCGTCGATGACATGATCGATACCGCCGGCACGCTCGCCGCGGCCGCCCGCACGGTGCTGGAGGAGGGTGCCTCGTCCGTTTACGCGGCCGCTACACATGGAGTGTTCTCCGGTGACGCGTTCGCGAACCTCGAGACCTCGGGGTTCAAGGAGATCGTCGTGACCGACACGATCCCCGTACCCCCCGCGCGCCCGGAGAACATCCGCGTGCTGCCGTGCGCCGAGCTGCTGACGGACTCGATCCGGCGCATCTTCACCGACGACTCGGTGAGCGAAGTGTTCGGCGGCGAGAACCAGCTGTTTTAGTGGCAGCCGGGGTTAATGCCGACGGGACGGTCGCGGTGCGGCGGCGGCGGCGCCCCGGGTTGATCGCGCTGATCGCCCTCGGCGTGGTGCTGTTCCTCGTCATCAGCTTCGAGCTCGCGCGCTTCTTCTCGACCGAATCGCTCGAACGGGAAGACCTCGTCGCGCTTTTGCAGGCCGAGGCCAGGGGCAACGCGCCCGCGATGCTCGCCCAGCTGCACGCCTGCCGCGCGAGCCCGACGTGCGTAGCTACGGTGCGCAGAGACGCCGCCACGCTGCACCGGTCGGGGTCGGTGAAGATCCTTACGCTCACCTCGCCCACGGCCGGCTCGCTGACGGCGAAGACGGGCGCGACACGGGTGGCGTGGACCGTGTTGGGCACACTGCCCGTCGTGCAGTGCGTGCGCATGCGGCGTACCGGCAACGCAGTCACCGGCCTCTCGGTGACGCTGCTCACGATTGGCCCTCGGATCGAAGGCGAAGCGGATTGCTGAGCGCCTGTGCTCGCGCCCGGGGAGGGTTGGCCCGGCGCCTTGTGAGCCAAGGCCAGGCGGATTGCTGAGGACCGAAGGTCCGGTTACGCGGGCCTAGAGGGCCCGCGTCTGTGTCGGGAGGCCGACTGCATGGAGGCCTGAGCTATTCTTTGCCCCGATGGCCTCCACTGCCACCCAGCTCGAAGTCAAACTCCGCGACGCCGAGGGCTCGCGCGCCGCGCGTCGCCTGCGCCGCTCCGGCCGCGTGCCCGGGGTGCTCTACGGCGGCGGCGAGGGGCCGCTGGGCTTCGACGTGGACGCGCGCGAGCTGCGCCTCGCGCTCGCGCAGGCCGGCGCCGTGCTCGACCTGTCGATCGACGGCGGCAAGGCCACGCCGGTCGTGCTCAAGGAGACCCAGCGCCACCCCGTGCGCGGGGAGACGGTGCACGTGGACCTGCTGCGCGTGCGCCTGGACCGGGCGATCCACGCGGTCGTGCCGGTCGAACTGGCCGGCGTCGACGCCTCCCCCGGCGTGCGCGAAGGCGGCGTGCTCGAGCAGATCACGCGCGAGCTGAACGTCGAGGCGCTGCCCACGGCGATCCCCGAGGCGATCGTGCACGACGTCAGCGAGATGCAGATCGGCGACACCGTGATGCTCGCCGCCGTGAGCGCCCCCGAGGGCGTCACGCTGCTCGACGACCCCGAGGAGACCGTGCTGGCCACTCTCACGGCCCCGCGCCTGCAGAGCGAAACGGAGACCGAGATCGAGGGCGAAACCGAGGTCGTCGGCGAGGGCGGCGCCGCAGCCGAGGGCGAGGCGGCGTCCGGCGAGGAGTGATGGGCGGCCTCAGGTCGTCCGGCGGCCCCGGTTCGCGGGGCGGTATGCCCCGCGGAAGTTGACTGTGCGCTTTGGGGGCCGTTCCGCCGCCGTCGATTGGCTAGTTGTCGGGCTGGGCAACCCAGGCCGCGAGTACGTCGCGACGCGGCACAACGTCGGCTTTGTCGTGGCTGAGCTGCTGGCCGAGCGCTGGGGGCTGCCCAAGGCAAAGACGCGCTTTCAGGGGCGTCTCGCCGAGGGGCGTGCCGGGGTTGGCGGTCCGCGCGTGGCTTTGCTCTGCCCGCAGACCTACATGAACGACGCCGGGCGCTCCGTCGGCCCGGCGCGCGGCTCCTACCGCGTCGGGCTTGACCGTGTGCTGGTGGTGCACGACGAGATCGACCTGCCCTTCGGCGAGGTGCGCACGCGTCTCGGGGGCGGTCTGGCTGGGCACAACGGGCTGAGGTCACTCAAGCGCGAGCTCGGGGGCGCTGACTTCTGGCGCGTGCGCGCGGGGGTCGGGCGCCCCGACTCGACCGACCCCGAGATCGTCGCCGCTTACGTGCTTGGGCGCTTTCGCGAGCCGCCCGCGCAGGTGCGCGAGCTGGTGGAGCGGGCTGCCGGCGAGGTCGAGCGGCTGGTGCTGGACGAGAGCCACGGTGCGGGGGACGCGCTGCCCGGCCTGGCCGGTTCGCCTCGGCAGGCCGGTCCCACGGGCGACGAGCGTCGCTGATGGCCCTGCGCTCACTGCTCGGCCTGCTGGCCGAGGACCCCTCGACGGAGGCCCTCGTCACCGACGGTGGCCGCGCGTTCGTGTCCTCCGCGCTGCGCCCCTACACAGTCGCGGCGCTCGCCGACAGGCACGAGCGGCCCACGCTGGTGGTCGTCGGCGACGATCGCGCCGCGCGCGACATGGCTGCCGACCTGCGCGCGTGGCTTGCGCCTCGGCCGGTGCGCTACTACCCCTCGCGCGGGGTTGCGTACGAGTCACATTTGACGCCGCCGCCCCACTTGGTCGGTCTGCGGGTGGCCGCGCTCGATGCGCTGCTGGACGTTGGGGAGGCCGAGGGGGGGCGAGCCGGGGGTGAGGCGCAGGGCGGCGGAGAGCAGGACCTGATCGCCCACGAGCCGCCGGTCGTCGTCGTTTCCGCGACGGCCCTCTCAGAGAAGATCCCCGACCCCGCTCTGCGCCCGCACTCCTTTACGCTCGTCGTCGGTGAGCTGCTCGACCTAGAGGAGTGCGCCACCGACCTCGTTGCCGCGGGCTACGAGCGCGTGGATCAGGTCGAGGAGCGCGGTCAGTTCGCCGTACGTGGGGGGCTGCTCGACATCTACCCCGCCACCGAGGAGCGCGCCGTGCGCGTTGACCTGTTCGATGACGTGATCGAGTCGCTGCGTTGGTTCTCCACCTTCACCCAGCGCTCCCTCGGGGACGCCTCCGCCGTGGAGATCGCGCCCGCCGCCGAGCTCGCCGCCGAGCACCGCGAACTGGCTGAAATCGCTGCGCTCGAGTACTCCACTTCGCGGCCCTCGCCGGCCCTCAGATCAGATCCCGCCAGGCCCGGGACCCAGCCGGGGGCCTCTTCTTCTTCTTCTGAGGAGGAGGATGGGCGCGAGGAGCTGGCGCACCCCGAGCGCCCGGACATCGCCGAGCTGTTGCCGGTCGATCGTTTTCGCGCGCTCCTGGACCTGCTGCCGGAGTCGGTCGAGGTGCTGGTGGCCGCCGAGGAGGAGCTCGCGCCGACGCTCGCCGACCACTGGTCCGACGTCTGCGCCGCGTTCCACGATGTCGACGCACACCATCTATATGTGGCGCCCGAGGAGATCGACGCCGCGCTGCGCGCACGCGCGCGCACGTGGCTCTCGGCGCTCGACTCCGACCAGCCGGTGGAGCTGCGCGCCCAGCCCGTCGCCCCCACCGCGCGCTCGCTCGCCGAAGCCGAGCCCGAGCTCGAAAAGCTGGTGCGCTCCGGTTACCGCACGGTTGTCGCGTTTCCCAGGCGCGGCGAAGGGGAGCGGGCGGCATACAACCTCGGACGGTTGCAGGTGCAGTGGTTGGATGGGGCCGAGGGAAAGGGGATCGGCGGGGATGGGCAGGCTGGCGGAGGAGGCGGGTCTGATGATGGAGATAAGAGAGCCGGACAAGCCGGCCGGATGGTCGCGCCGCTAGAGCCCGCCCTTCGATTTGTTGCCGCCTCGCTGCGCGAGGGCTTCGTTGCGCCGACCCTGAAGCTTGCTGTCTACCCCGAGCATCGCCTCTTGCGCCGGCGCCGGGTGGAGCGCGCCGGTGCGGGTCCAGGCGGCACGCGGCGCGGTGTCCTGCGCTCCTTTACCGATCTTCGCACGGGCGACATCGTCGTGCACGAGGACCACGGCGTCGCGCGCTTTGCCGGCTTTCAGACGCGCACCGTGGCCGACGTCACGCGCGACTACCTCTACCTGGAATATGCCGGCGACGACCGCGTGTTCGTGCCCACCGACCAGCTCGCCAAGCTCTCCCGTTTCGTAGGAGGATCGGGATCCCACCCGCCCGCGCACCCGCCGCTCTCCAAGCTCGGCGGCACGCGCTGGGAGACGATGAAGGCGCGTGCCCGCCGCGCCGCCCAGGAGCTCGCCGGGGAGCTGCTCGCGCTGTATGCCGAGCGCCGGCGGCGCGCCGGGTTTGCCTTCGAGCCCGACTCCGACTGGCAGCGCGACTTCGAGGGCGCCTTCCCGTATTCGGAGACCCCCGACCAGATGCAGGCGATTGAACTGGTCAAGGCCGACATGGAAGCCCCGCGCCCGATGGACCGCCTGATCTGCGGCGACGTCGGCTACGGCAAGACCGAGGTCGCCCTGCGCGCCGCCTTCAAGGCCGCCACCCAGGGCAAGCAGGTGCTCCTGCTCGCGCCCACCACGATCCTCGCCCAGCAGCACTACGGCACCTTCTCCGAGCGCCTCGCCGACTATCCGCTCACCGTCGACCACGTCTCGCGCTTTCGCACGCCCGCCGAGACGCGCGCCGCCGTTGCCGCCTTTGCGGCCGGGCGTGTGGACATCCTGATCGGCACGCACCGCGTGCTCTCGCGCGACGTCCGTGCCAAGGATCTGGGGCTGCTCGTGGTCGACGAGGAGCAGCGCTTCGGCGTCAAGCAGAAGGAGCTCCTGCGCCAGCTCAAGCTGCGCGTCGACGTGCTCGCGATGAGCGCCACGCCCATCCCGCGCACCCTGCAGATGTCGCTCGCCGGGCTGCGCGACATCTCCGTGATCGAGACGCCACCCGAGGGGCGCCGCCCGGTGAAGACCTATGTGGGCGAGTACCACGAGGACCTCGTCCGCCAGGCCCTCATGCGCGAGCACGACCGCGGCGGACAGGCCTTCTTCCTGCACAACCGCGTCGAGTCGATCGACGACACCGCGGAGCGCCTGCGCGCGCTCTGCCCCGGCGTCACCTTCGCGGTGGCCCACGGCCAGATGGGCGAGGGCGAGCTCGAGGCCGTGATGATGGACTACCTGCGCGGTGGCGCCGACGTACTCGTGTGCACCTCGATCATCGAGTCGGGCATCGACATCCCCCAGGCCAACACGCTGCTCGTCGAGCACGCCGACGCCTTCGGCCTCGCCCAGCTCTACCAGATCCGCGGGCGCGTGGGACGCGCCCGCGAGCGCGCCTACGCGTACTTCCTCTACGACTCCGCCGCCGCGCTCACACCCGAAGCCGCCCAGCGCCTGGCCGCGCTCTCCGACTACACCGAGCTCGGCTCGGGCTTTCGCATCGCGATGCGCGACCTGGAGATCCGCGGCGCCGGCAACCTCCTCGGCGACGAGCAGTCCGGCCACGTCGCGGCGTTGGGTTTTGAGCTGTACATGCAGATGCTGGACGAGGCGGTGCAGGCGGCCGAGGAGGAGGGCGAGGCTGACGGGGACGGGGATGGGGGCGCCGCGCAGCGCGAGCCCGTGCGCCTGGACGTCAACGTCGACGCCTACATCCCCACCGACTACGTCCCCTATGAGCAGGCCAAGATCGAGCTGCACCGCCGCCTCGCTGTCGCCGTCGAGGTGGCCGACGTGGAACGCCTGCGCGAGGAGCTCGAGGATCGCTTCGGCCCCGTCCCCGAGCCGTTTGCAAATCTTCTTGCACTGCAGCGTGCGCGCATCAAGTTCGGGCTGGCCGGCGCCACGGTCGTGTCCTTCCGCGGCGACCGCCTCGCGGTCACGCCGATCGAGCTTGACTCCACGCGCGCGCGTCGTCTGCGCGAGGAGCTGCCCGAAGCCCTGTACGAATCGGGGCGCTCGCAGGTCTCCGTACGCGTGCCCGGCGAGGGACCCGAGCGTTTCCCGGCGGTCGTGCGTGCCGCCGATGTGCTGCTTGGAGTGGTCCGAGAAGCTCAATCAGAAACTTCTTAAGCACATCTTGATCTGTTTCCGCTAGAGTGCCCGCGTCGTGTTCAAGAAGACCACCCGCAGCATCGCGGCGCTTGGCGCCGTTTTCTTTGTAACCGTCGGCCTCGCGGCCTGCGGCAGCAGCGGCATCCCCGGCGATGCCGTCGTGCAGGTCGGCTCCACACCGATCACCAAGACGACCTTCGAACACTGGCTCGGCGTCGCCGCCGCCTCCTCCGCGGCCAGCGCCACGACCGCCGCCGTCAAGCCGGTCGTGCCCGACCCGCCCGACTACACCGCCTGCATCGCCCACTTCAAGGCCACGGCGCCCAAGCCGGCCAAGGGCCAGTCCACGCCGACCGAAGCGCAGTACAAGGCGCAGTGCGAAGAGGAGTACACCGCGCTCAAGCAGCAGGTGCTCGGCTTTTTGATTTCCGCCAACTGGGTCATCGGCGAGGCCTCCAACCAGGGCGTCACGGTGTCCGACAAGGAAGTCGAAAAGAAGTTCGACGAACTGAAGACCCAGCAGTTCCCCAAGGAAGCGGCCTTCCAGAAATTCCTCGCCTCCACCGGCCAGACGGTGTCCGATCTGCTCTTGCGCGTGAAGCTCAACCTGCTCTCCCAGAAGATTCAGCAGAAGGTCTCCAAAGAAGGCGGCAAGGCCGTCACCCAGGCGCAGATCGAAAAGTATTACAACGAAAACAAACAGCGCTTCGGATCGCCCGAAAAGCGCGACCTGAAGATCATCCTCACCAAGACACAGGCCCAGGCCGAAGCCGCCAAGAAGGAAATCCAGTCGGGCAAGTCCTTCGCTGCGACCGCCAAGAAGGTCTCGATCGAACCCGCCTCCAAGTCAAACGGCGGCGTGCTCGTCGGGGTCGTCAAGGGTCAGGAGCAGGCCGCCCTGAACAGCGCCATCTTCGCCGCCAAGCCCAACACGCTGACCGGGCCGATCAAGACCCCCTTCGGCTACTACATCTTCGAAGTCACCGCCGTACACGCGCCCACGACGCAGACGCTCGCGCAGGTCAAGGAATCGATCAAGCAGCAGCTCAGCGCCACCCAGCAGCAGGCGGCGCTCACCAAGTTCGTCGCGAACTTCAAGAAAAAATGGGAAGCCCAGACCGAATGCCGCAAGGAATACTCGGTCCAGGACTGCAAGGGCTACAAGGCCCCCGCCTCGACCACCACTGGCGCGCCCACAGGTACGGCCACGCCGCAGACGGGCACCGTCCGCACGGTGCCGTCGACGACCACCACCAAGTAGTCTCCCGGAGATCGGGAGCCCACTCACCCACCCGGCTGGCGCCCGCGGTAGGCAGCTATTCCCATGAGTCAGATCGAGCGCGTCCACGCCCGTCAGATCCTCGATAGCCGAGGCAACCCCACGGTTGAGGTCGACCTCGTCCTGCGCTCGGGCGCCAGCGGCCGCGCCGCGGTGCCCTCCGGGGCCTCCACCGGCGAGTTCGAGGCCACCGAGCTGCGCGACGGCGGCGCGCCCTGGGCGGTAAGGGCGTCGCACGCGCCGTCGCGAATGTCAACGGCGAGCTGGCCGCCGCCGCGACCGCACTCGGTGACACAGGCCAGCAGGCGCTTGATGAGGCGCTGTGTGCTGCCGACGGCACCCCCAACAAGTCACGCCTGGGGGCCAACGCGATCCTCGGCGTCTCCCTCGCCTTCGCCCACGCCTGCGCCGCCGAGGCCGGCCAGCCGCTGTGGCGCCACCTCGGGGGCCCGGATGCGCATGTGCTGCCCGTGCCGATGATGAACGTGCTCAATGGCGGCGCCCACGCCGACAACAAGGTCGACTTCCAGGAGTTCATGGTCGTCCCGCTCGGCGCCCCCACCTTCGCGGACTGCCTGCGCATGGGCACCGAGGTCTTCCACGCCCTCAAGCGCACCCTGCACGCCCGCGGACTCTCCACGGCAGGGGGCGACGAGGGTGGCTTCGCACCCGACCTCGGCTCCAACGAGGAGGCCCTGCGGGTGCTCGTGGAGGCGATCGGTGAGGCCGGCTACACGCCAGGCGAGCAGGTCGCGATCGCGCTCGACCCCGCCACGAGCGAGTTCTACCGCGACGGGGCGTCGGCATCCGACGGTATAGCCGGTGGAGGCCCCGCAGGCGAGGGCGACGGGGCCTATGTGCTGGAGCACGAGGGGCGCACGCTGTCCGCGGCCGAGCTGGCCGACTATTGGGCCGAGCTGGCCGGCCGCTACCCGATCGTCTCGCTCGAGGACGGCATGGCCGAGGAGGACTGGGCGGGCTGGGGGCTGCTCACCAAGCGCCTCGGCACCGACGTGCAGCTGGTGGGGGACGACCTGTTCGTCACCAACACCGAGCGCCTGCAGCGCGGCATCGAGCTGGGCGTGGCCAACTCGATCCTGATCAAGGTCAACCAGATCGGCACCCTCACGCAGACGCTCGCCGCGATCGCGCTGGCGCGCGACGCCGGCTACACCGCCGTCATGAGCCACCGCTCCGGCGAGACCGAAGACACCACGATCGCCGACCTCGCCGTCGCCACGGGCTGCGGCCAGATCAAGACCGGCGCCCCCTCGCGCTCAGATCGCGTCGCCAAGTACAACCAGCTGCTGCGCATCGAGGAGGCCCTCGGCTCGGCCGCCGAGTTCTCGGGCGCGTCGGTCTTTCGGCGCTGAGGCAGTCTGCGGCGGTTTCTCCGGCCGGATAGTCCGCGGCCGGCCCGTCAACCGGCGGGTGGGCGCTTGCCACTCGGCCATGCTTGCAGGAGCCATGCGCGCGAGCACGAATGCGACAAGATGCCCCCCGCCGCAGCCGGAGCGCGCCCCCGCCGGGCGCCCGCCGCCAAGCCCGCGCCGCACCGTCGCGCGCGCACCGGTGGTGTATCGCGCATCCACTGGAATCGCCTGGGCCGCGTGGCGATGCTCGGCGTGGCGGCGGCCTTGCTCTACCTCTACCTAAGCGCGGGCGTATCGCTCTACTCGACGCTCCGCGAAGCGCACCGCAACAGCGCCCAGGTCACGGTGCTGGAGCGCCAGAATGAGCAGCTGCTCGCCCAGCACGCGTCCCTGAGCCAGCCCTCAACACTCGTGGGCGAGGCGCGCCAGCTTGGCATGGAGCGGCCGGGAGAGCAGCCGTACGTGATTCAGAGGCTGCCTCGTAACTGACGCTCGGCGGGCCGGTGCTAGCCTCGGCGGTCTCTTGCCCGGCTTCGAGAACGCGATCTACCAGTGGCAGCGCGGCGAGCGTCGCCTGAAGGAATCACCTGCGGAGCGTACGCGCCTACTGGAGCGAGTCATAGACGCTCTCGTCGCCGATCTGCGACGCCGCCTGGGCGGGCGCTTCCACAGCGATGAGCTTGTGGTGCTGTACGAGCAGGGCACCGCCTGGTGCCTGCAGGTGGCCATGACGACCGCACCGAACGATCCCTGGGCGTGGGACTCAGGCGTCGTCGTCGACGCCGCCTTCGCCCGCTATCTGCGCGAGGCCTCCGACTATGCCGGAGGCCGGCGGGCCGTGGCGGAATGACTAATCGTCATCGCCTACGCGACGAATAACTATCTGCTCCTCCTCGATCACGACCTCGACCGGCCGGTGCCCCGCCCAGTGCTCGGCGTAGATCGGGTTGTCCTGCACGGCCGGATCGAGCCACAGGCCGTAGCCCTCCTCGCCGTGGTCGAACGTCCCCTCCAGGGGGCTCGAGTCGCGCGTGGCGCCGCGCCGTCCGCGACCGCCGCGGCGGCTGCGTCTGCGTGTGCGCGGCGCCTCCTCGCCCTCGGGCTCCTCTTCGCCGCGCTCGGCCCGCGCGGCGCGCTCGGCCTCCTCGCGCTCGTGTGCCTCCGCGGCGACACGCTCGGCCTCGCGCGCGGCCTCTTCGAGCTCCGCGGCGATTAGCGCATCGTCCTCGGCGCGCAGATCGATCTCATCGGGGTAGTCCACCACGGGGGCGCCCTCAGAGACATCCTCGGCGCCCTCCAGGTCGTTCTGGCGCTTGAACTGCTCGATCTCCTGCACGGTGACCTCCAGCTGATGGGCCACCCACGCGTCCGTGCGACCTTGACGCACCCAGGCGCGGATCTGGTTCAGCTGCGGGCGGAGGGATTTACGAGCCATCGCGGTCCGGGAGACTAGCGCATCGCCCCGGCGGGTTGCCGCGGTGTGTGCCTGCCGGACGATCGGTCGCCCGCTCAGCGAGCGTCGCCGATGTGCTTCGCCGGCTCTCGCCACCACTCGGCAACCCCGTATTTCCTACCAGTTCGCGTTCGCCCGCCGCTGACACTATGCTTGGTACTCAGGCGAGGCGGGGGCATCGAGCTGGGAGGGTGCCCGCTGCCAGCCGGCAAAAGAAAAGGCAGGCCCATGCTGGTTCTGACGCGCAAGTCCAACCAGAGCATCATGATCGGCGACGACATCGAGATATCGGTGCTTTCCGTCGTGGGCGAGAAGGTGCGCATCGGCATCCAGGCCCCGCAGTCCGTCCCGGTATTTCGTACCGAGATCTACCTCGAGATCCAGCGCCAGGGTGCCGACGGCGCGACCGTCGTCGCGGCCGAGGTCCCACCGGACACCGAGGGCCAGGTCGACGAGGCGCTACGCGAGCTCGGCGGCTCCTCGTCGACCTAGCCCCCGCCGGGCCTCGTACCACCGGCGTTCCCGCCCCGCGCACCGGCCCGCCACTTCGCGGCCCCCGCCGGACCCCCTTGTGGGGTCCTCCTTTAAATTCGGCGCCCCGCCCGCCGCGCGCGCGTTCAGCTCAGCAGCAGGTACAGCGTCCTGAACATCACCACCGTCACGATCGCCGCCGTCGCGACGAGTGTCAGCACCAGCAGCGCGAAGCGCATCGAGCCGTGCTTGTGCCGGCGCTGCACCTCGCGCTTGAGTGTGCGCTGCTCGGCGGTGCGCCGCAGCGAGTCGCGCCGCCGACGCTCCAGCGAGATCTCGCGGGAGAAGGCGTGCTCGAGCTCCGTCATGCTCCGCCGCAGCCGTCCGCCCTCACTCGGGTGGATTCCGCCCCGTTCCGGCTGCTCGACGGGCTCCACCGGATCCGGCACACCGACCGGTCCAGTCCGCTCCGGCGGGCCCATCGGCTCGGCTCTTTCCGGCATACCCATTGGCTTGGGACTAGGCCTTCGGGGCGAGCAACGCCCCGCCCTCGGCGTGCTCGTAGACCTTGATGAAGCGCATGTAGTTGGCCGCGATCTGCTGCGCCGCCACCGAGCGTTCGGTCTTGCCATCGACGTATGACTTCAGCGGGTCCCACCAGATCGAGCGGCCGATCGCGAACCCCACGAATCCCTCCACGGGCGCCGCCTGCTCCAGCCAGTGGTCGACCTTCGCGTCGCTGGCGCCGCGTCCCAGCACCACGCACACGACGCCCTCGCGTCCGGCACCGCTGCGCGCCTGCTCGAGCAGCATCTGGCAGTCCTCGCGCGCGTCGACCCCCTCGATCTTCCACACGTCCACCTCGATCCCCGCGTCCTGGATCGCGGCGATCGTGCGGCGCATCAGCTCGGGGCGCAGCTCCGCGTCGTAGCGCTCGGCGTCGCCGCCCACGCTCTGCAGCTGGGCGTCCTCGGCGGGCACCAGCAGCTCGAACAGGAACCGCCGGTCGTGCGCGTGCAGCCAGTCCGACAGTCGCTTGAGCTTCTGCAGCTGCGTGGCGTTGGCCGGCGCGTCGCCCTCGGGGTTGTAGCGCACGAGTACCTTCGCGAAGTCCGGGTCGTAGCGCTCGATGTGCTCGCCGAAAGCGTCGCCGTACTGGAAGTCGAACATGCTCTGCCCGCTGCGCTCCACGGGCATCGCGAGGATCAGGCCCGCCGCGCGTGCCTCCTCGGGCACCGTCGAGCCGAACTGCTCGTCCACGAGCACCCCCGTCACGGCGGGTTCGGCGCCGGCCTTCACCGCCTGGGTCATCCCCTCGAAGATCAGGTGCTTGGCGTCGGCGATCATGCCCGTCTGTTCGGCATCCGGTTCGCCCTCGATGCCGAAGAACTTCTTCTGGAACGACCCGCGGTGGTCGAACGCCAGGATAAACAGCTTCTTGTCGTAGCCCAGTTGCACTTGTCTTCCTCCTTGGGGGTCGCTTAAGACTCTATCGCCGGGCCTCTTCGCGCGCAGCCTAGAATGGATGGGTGTCCTCGGGTGCCGACTTGTTCGTTGTCTGCAAGCAGTGCGGCGCTGAGGTCTCGCCGTACATCACCGAGTGCCCCTACTGCGGGCACCGCCTGCGCCGCCGCGCGCCGAAGCTCCCGCGCGAGCACTCCGCCGGAGTCAAGGCCGCGCGCGTGCGCAAACCCACTCCGTTCCTCGGGCGCCTGCGCCGCGGGGAGATCGCCGGCATCCGCGCCGAGTCCCCGGCCTACGCCACCGCAGCGCTCGTGCTCGTCAGCTGCGTCGTATGGATCCTCACCACCGGCGGCTACCTCGGCCTCTGGCGGCTGCCGATCGTCGGGCCGCTGCACGGCGACTGGTGGCGCCTGTTCACCACCCAGTTCGCCTACACCAGCCGCCTGGCGGGAGAGGTCTACCTGTTCGCTGCACTGCTCACCGTCGCCGTGTTCGGCTGGTTGCTCGAGCGCCGCCACGGGCCGGTCGTCGTGCTGGCGATCTTCCTCGGCGCCGGCGTCAGCGGCGGACTGGTGGCCGAGGCGCTCTACGCCGAGCCCGTCGTCTCCGGTGCCAACGCGGGCGCCCTCGCGCTGCTCGGGGCCTGGGCGGTCCCCGATCTGGAGGCGGCCCGCGGCGGGCGCTACTACGACGGCGACCTGCTGGGCGCCGCCGCCTTTGCGGCCGTTCTGCTCGTGCTGCCCTTCGCGGTATTCGAGGCGAGCTGGGTGGCTGGTCTCACCGGCGGGGCCTTGGGCCTGGTCTGCGGGCTCGGCCTGGCCCGCGTAAGGACCGCATGAGGTGCTGCCTCGCGCGCAAAGCGCCCCCGGACCGCGCCGACTCGGTATGTTCGTCGGTGTGGCCGCCGGCTTCCGGTTGACCCACGAGCTTCAGAGTTTGGTACAGAGTCAGGCGAGCACCCCGACCAGTACGGCAACCCCAGCGACAACCCCAGCGACGAAAGAGGAGTGACGATGCAGATCCGCTTCCTGGGCCACGCGGCCTTCGAGTTGAGCGACGGCGACACGACGGTGCTGATCGACCCCTTCCTGACCGGCAACCCGAAGGCTGCCGTGGCGGCCGATGAGCTGAGCGCGGACGCGATCCTCTTGACGCACGGTCACGCCGACCACATCGGCGACACGGTGTCGATCGCCAAGCGCACCGGTGCGCAGGTCGTGGCGATCGTGGAGATCGCAGGCGAGCTGACGGCGGACGGGGTCGAGAACGTGAGCGACCCCAACCTCGGCGGCACCGTGGAGCTCGACTGGGGCTGGGTGCGCCTCGTGCCCGCCTGGCATACCTCGACGACGCCCAAGGGCACCGTCAACACGCCCGCCGGGCTGGTCGTGAGCTTTGCGGGCAAGACCATCTACCACCTCGGCGACACCGCGCTGTTCTCCGATCTCGCGCTGCCGGGCCAGCGCGAGGCGATCGACGTGGCCCTGATGTGCATCGGCGGCCACTACACCATGGACCGCCTCGACGCCGTGCGGGCCGCCCGCCTGGTGGGCGCGCGAGAGGTGATCCCCTGTCACTACAACACCTTCCCGCCGATCGAGACCGACGCGCAGGCCTTCAAGGCCGACGTCGAGGCCGCCGGGGCGGCCGAGGTCGTGGTGCTCGAGCCAGGGGAGTCGCACACGCCATGACCATGACCCACGCGGTGGTGCTGATCGAGGCCGAGCGCGACACCCTCTCCACCCTCGGAGGCGCGCTCGCGGACATCGAGGGCGTCGCCGAGGCCTACTCGGTCACGGGAGAGTGGGACTTCGTGGCAATCGTGCGCGTGCCCGACCACGAGCAGCTGGCCGACGTGGTGACCGGCCACATCACCGTGCTCCCCGGGGTCGTGCGCACACAGACGATGGTCGCCTTTGCGGCCTTCTCACGCCACGACCTCGAGGCGATGTTCTCGATCGGGGAGTAGATGGCCACGCTGCCTCTGCGGGCCGAGTACCGGCCGACGCTCCCCGAACTGCTCGCCCCCCGCTGGCGCGGGGTCACGCGCACGGTGCGACTGCTGCTCGTCGTGGCGGTCGCTGCGCTGGTGCTCGCGGTGGCGGCGCTTGTGCTGACGCTGCTCCCCGCGCACATCTCCTATGGGGGGCCAGTGCCCTATCGGGTTCAGCTACAGAGACCTCTACCGCACCGCGCCCGAACCGGGCGGCGACGTGCGGGTGGCGCGCTACGGCGCGGGTGGCTATCTGAAGGACTCCTTCGCGGTCGCGCCGCTCGTGCTGGGGTCCTATGAAGGGCAGCTGAGCGGCGAGCTGCCGCTGTATGCGTCTGGCTACATCCGCACACTCGCCGTGCGCTACCCCGCGTTTCAGCTGGTGGGCGAGGGCAAAACGCATGTGAACCAGCTGTCGGCCTACAACATCTACTTCTCCGCGCTCGTGCAGGGGCGCACGATGTATGGGCGCGACGTGCTACTGGTGCCTGAAACCTCTACCGCGCGCCAGGGTGTTGTGATCTCGATGCTGACCGCGCCGGGCGCCAACGCGCAGGTCACCTCGCCGCTCTTGGTGGCGAGTGAGGGCGTGCTCTCGGAGCCGATGCGGACGTTCAGTTTCCGCTGAGCGGTCGCTCGGCGCGCCGCCTGCCGCGCGCGGCGAATCACCGCTTCTGGCCGGGCAGGCGCTCGGCGCGCCGCTGCCGGCGCAGCGAATTACCTGCTCCGGCCCAGGCAGGGACACGACGCGCTGGGCGCCGTCAGTTGCCGCTGGGCGGATCGCCGGCCGGTGGCGAGGGAGTCCCGCCGGTGGTGCCCGCGCTGGCCGGTTCACTGCCGGCCGACCCATCGACGGACCCTGTCGATACGGACGAGGTGGTGGTGGAACTCGTCGATTCCGTGCTCGTGGGTGGCGCCGGCGAGGCGGGCTGCGGAGTTTCGGTGGTCGCCGTGGGCGGCGCGGTCGTGGTCTGCGTCGAGGTGGGCAGCTGGGTGGTCTCGGTCGTGACCTGCGTCACCGGGGCCGCAGGCGCCGGGGTGGCTGGCTGTGTCGTGCCTGTACCGGTACCGACCGGGGCCGGTGTGGCGCCCGTCGGGGTCGTGCCCGTGGGGATGTTGCCCGTCCGGGTGGCGGTGCCGGCGAGGGTCTTGGTCGGCTCTACCGCGGCGAGCTCGTGAAGGAGATGGTGGCGCGCGTGGTGCACGACGGCTGCCAGTGCCGCTCTGTGGGCCAGCGGCGGGGAGGAGGGCTGCGGCGTGGAGCGCACCACGGCGGGGATCGCGGGCTGAACGTAGGACCCCGGGTGCGTCGAGGCGGCGTAGCTGGAGACGGCGGGCGTCGCGTGGTGGTGGTGGTGCGTGGTGGAGTGGCCGACCTCGACCGCGCCAGCCACGAGCGCGGCGGCGGCGAGCGTAGCGGCGGCCTTCGTGGCCAGGGCGCCTGCCCCCGCCCCGGCCAGGCCGCCGATGCTGACGCCGCCGGCCGTGCCGGCCCCCACACCGGCGCCGGCGGCCGAGACTCCCGCGGTGGCGCCCCCCGCGCCCGCGACGTGGGCTCCACCGGCCGAGGCCGAGCCGAACTTGGAGAGGATGAGCTTCTTCAAGAGCATCACGGGCCCGACCGGCAGGATGGCGGCGAGCGCGGCGTTGTTGGTCTTGAGGTGCTTGCGGAAAGCGCGGCAGCGGTCGCAGTCGCGCAGGTGCCGTCGCGCTGGGGCCTCGAGCTTGAGCAGTCCCTCGGAGGCCTCGCCGAGCTGCTGGCGGACCTCCTCGCAGCTGAGCAGTCGCGCCTCGGCGGCCTCGGCGAGCGAGATGCGGGCGCGCACGAGCAGCGACTTGACCGACGGCACCGTTGTCTCCATGGCGTGGGCGATCTGCTCGTAGGAGAGCGCGTCCATCTCGCGCAGCAGCAGCGCGGTGCGCTGGGTCTCGGGCAGCTGCTGCACGTCGCCGATCAGCTGGCGGAAGCTCTCGCGGCGCAGGACCTTCTCGCCGGTGGACTGGCCGTGCTCGGCGAAGTGGATGTCCATCGAGTCCACGCCGATGGCCGAGGCGCGGCGCAGGTGGTTGAGCGAGCGGTTGCGCGCGATGCGGTAGAGCCACGGACGGACGTTGATCTCGCGCTCGTCGGCCAGGATGGCGTTGAAGGCGGCGGCGAACACCTCCTGCAGCACGTCCTCGGCGTCCTCGCGCGAGGCGAGCATGTGGCGGCAGAAGGACAGCAGGCGCGCGTGGTAGCGCGAGACGAGCACCTCAAAGGCGGCCTGCTGGCCGCGGCGGGTGAGCGCGACCAGGCGCTCGTCGGACTGGAGCCGCAAAAGCGCCCCCGAACCTCGGGGGGCGGCAAGGGCGGCGGGTTTTAGTGCGGAGACCTCCACGGTGGGTCCAATCGCTCGATTCGCTGCTTCTGGTACTAGAGACACCGTAGCAACGGGGAAGTTGCGCGAATGGAGATAGGGTCGTACTCGTCCCACCCGATAGAGGCCTTCGGTCGGGCATAACCAGGCGGTAGGATCCCGGCGCCCGGGTAGACAAACTGGCAAAGTCAGCAGACTTAAAATCTGCCGCCCGCAAGGGCTTACGGGTTCGAGTCCCGTCCCGGGTATGTGCGCCGCGTCGTTCTCGCCGGGCCCTCCGCCATCCCGGGTATGTGCGGCGTGTCGTTCTCGCCGGGGCGCTCCGGCCTGTAGAGTCGCGCCAATGTCCACTGAGCGTACGCGCGAGCAGGGCGGCGGCGAGGGCGGCGAGGCTGGGGCCGAGAAGGGGCCGGAGGCCTTCCACGGCGGGCGCCTGGTGGCGCGGCGGCTGAAGGCGCATGGCGTGAGTCGGCTGTTCACGCTGTCAGGTGGGCACCTGTTCTCGATCTATGACGGCTGCCGCACGGAGGGGATCGAGATCGTGGACGTACGCCACGAGTCGACGGCGGCGTTCGCGGCCGAGGGGTGGGCGAAGGTCACGCGCGAACCGGGGGCGTGCGCGCTGACGGCCGGCCCGGGCGTGACGAACGGGATGAGCGCGATGGCCTCGGCGCAGGCCAACCACTCGCCGATGGTGGTGCTCGGCGGGCGCGCGCCGGCGGGGCGCTGGGGGCAGGGATCGCTGCAGGAGATCGACCACGTGCCGTTCGTGCGCCCGGTGACTAAGAGCGCGCGGACGGTGCAGAGCACGGCGGAGATCCCCGAGCTCATGGACGAGGCGTTCGCGGTGGCGCAGGCGCCGCACGGAGGGCCCAGTTTCGTGGACTTCCCCTTGGACTACGTGTTCATGGAGGCTCCCGAGGGCGCGAGCCAATCGGGGGAGGGAGAAGAAGATGAGATGGACCCCGGCTGGGTCCCGGGCCTGGCGGAATCTGATCTGGGGTCCGGCGGGGGCCGCGCAGTGGGGGATGGCCGCGTAGTGACAGGTACCGGAGGGAGCCGCGCGGCGGGGGACGGCCGCATGGTGGCAGGGGCCGCCGACGCTGAGGCGCTCGAACGCGCGGCAGTGCTGCTGCGCGAGGCCGAGCGGCCGGTGGTGATGGCCGGCACCGACCTGTATTGGGGTCACGGTGAGGTGGCGCTGCAGAAGCTGGTGGAGGAGCTGCGCGTGCCCGTGTTCCTCAACGGCCTGGCGCGCGGGTGCGTGGCGGCGGATCACGAGCTGTATTACTCGCGCGCGCGAAGCCAGGGGCTGCAGGGCGCCGATGTGGCGCTGGTGATCGGCGTGCCGATGGACTTCCGGCTCGGCTTCGGGGGTGCGTTCGGCGCGGAGACGGAGATCGTGGTATTCGACACGGCCGAGCCCGCGCGGGCGCACCCGCGCGCCGTGGCGGCGGAGGTGTATGGGGATCTGCGCCAGACGCTCTCGGACCTGCGGGTAGCGGTGGGGACGCGGGGGAGGAGCCATGAGGACTGGATAGCCCAGCTGCGCGCAGCCGAGAGCGAGAGGCGCGCGGCCGAGCAGACAGAACTGGCCGACGCGCGGGCGCCGCTGCACCCGATGCGCCTGTATGCCGAGCTGGCCCGCGCGATCGAGCGCGATGCGATCGTGGTGGGCGATGGCGGCGACTTCGTGTCCTACGCGGGGCGCGTGGTCGACAGCTACCAGCCCGGCTGCTGGCTTGACCCCGGTCCCTTTGGATGCCTCGGCGCGGGGCCCGGGTATGCGCTGGCGGCGAAGCTGGCGCGGCCGGAGCGCCAGGTGGTGCTGCTGCTGGGCGACGGCGCGTTCGGGTTCTCGGGGATGGAGTTCGACACGCTCGCGCGTCACGGCGTGGGGGTGGTGGGCTTGATGGGTAACAACGGCATCTGGGCGCTGGAGAAGCACCCGATGGAGTTCCTGTATGGGTACTCGGTGGCGGCGGAGCTGCGGCCGGGCACGCGCTATGACCGGGTCGTGCAGGCGCTGGGAGGTCGCGGCGAGCTGGTGGAGCGCCCGGAGGAGCTGCAGGGGGCGCTAGAGCGGGCGCTGGGCGGCGAGGGCCCGGCGCTGGTGAACGTGCTGACGGACCCCGACGTGGTCTATCCGCGGCGCTCGAACTTGGCCTGACGTACATCGCCTAGCCCGTCGCGCGTCCGTCGCGCCTGCTCGTCCTCGCTCTCGCGGCATCGCCCTGGAGTCTCCTCGGCGGCGACTTAAACGAGGAAGCCGCCGGGGGGCGGCTTCCTCAGCGGCCCCGAGGAACAGGCAGGGGTACGTCCCTCGGAGCCTGGGGGGGTAGGGCGACCCGAGGCGGCGAGCAGGGGGCTGCTCTGTGCGCGTCGCGGGTCTATGGACCGGCAGAGAGGGCGAATGGCACAGCCACACACCGCCTCGTCCTGCAAGGTACCACATGTCAGAATTTTTGGAGAGGCCGGCGGGCTTTTGGAAATTCCGACCGGTGGTCAGCGCGGGTGTGCACGGAGTACAGCCGGGTCGGCGGGGCTGAGGGCTGTGGACCTAAACTGCCCGGGCGAGTCGACTCAGCGTTCGCCTCTCAGCCGAGCCCCGCCAGACGCAGGGCGCCGCCGCGCAGGATGTCGTGCTCGGAGACCTCGACGCGATCGAGCTCGAAGGCGCGCATGGCCTCTTGCAGGAGAATCATCCCGGCGACGATCGTGGGTGCGCGATCGGGGTGCAGGCCGGCCACCTGGCGGCGCTCTGCGTCGCTCATGTCGGCGAGGCGTGCGAGCAGCAGTTCGACCGTGGCTAGCAGCAGCGTGTAGCCGTGCACCCGCTCGGGGTCATATGGGTCGAGCTCCTGGTCGATGGCGGCAGCCGAGGTGGCGGTGCCGGCGACCGCGATCGCCCGTCTGACGGAGGCGCGCTCCTCGGCAGGGAGGCCCTCCAGGAAGACCGCGCGGGTGTCCGATGCCAGCTGCTGCAGCTCCCCGGGTGCCGGCGGGTCGGAGTGGATGTGGCGCTCGCTCATGCGCACCACCCCGGCCTGCAGCGATACGTGGAAGCCGGCGGTGTGATCGTGGCCGACGACGAACTCGGTGGAGCCGCCGCCGATGTCCACGACCACGGTGGGCTCGACGGACGGCTCGCGGTCGCTCATCGCGCCGAGGAAGGTGAGCTGGGCCTCTTCATCGCCCGAGAGCGTGCGGGCGTCCAGTAGGTAGTCGCTACGCACGCGCTCGGTGAAGGCGGCCCCGTTGGAGGCGTCGCGTACGGCGGAGGTGAGCACCGCGAGATTGGCCTCGCAGTCGTGCTCGTCGATCAGCCGCCGGTAGTCGCCCAGCACCGCGCAGGTACGCTCGATGGCCGCCGCGGAGAGATCGCCACCGGAGTCCACTCGTTCGCCGAGGCGGGTCACGCGGGAGAAGCGCAGGAGGTCGGTGACGGCGCCGGAGGGGTCCACGTCGGCGAGCAGCAGGCGCGTGGAGTTGGTCCCGATGTCAACGACGGCGACGCGCACTGGGCGAGGATGGTAGAGGAGGAGGGGGGCGGTGGGCCGGTTCGGTGAGGGTCGGCCGGCTGATCCGGTCAGGGCGGTCGGCCGGTCTCTTCGGGCAGCGGGGCCGGTCGTATGCCCGGCTCTGGGGTCGGATTTTGCTAGAGTGGCGATGTTGGATATGCGACGCGGGGTGGAGCAGTCTGGTAGCTCGTCGGGCTCATAACCCGAAGGTCGCAGGTTCGAATCCTGCCCCCGCTATGGACCCATTAGCGACCAACTCCTGAAGATTGGCGGCTTTGAGGGCGCTTGAGATAAGCGCCCTCAGTCGTATCTCGGGCTTGTTGCGGTCGACCTCAAGGGAGAAATTGAAGGCGTCGAGGACTTGGCGGCGCAGTTTGGGGTCTACTTCGGCGAACTCGTTGTCGAGGAGAGGTAGTTGGTCGAGTATTTCGCAGGTGGTATCGAGGTCCGCGTGGGGACGGCTGGCGGTGGAGTCTTCGCTTGCGGCGAGGGCGCGCTGAAGGTTGTGCTGCTCATGCTTGAGCGCGTCGATGCGCGCGGTGACGAGCGCGGGGTCTACGCCGGCCTCGATCGCGCGGACCTGTAGCTCGATGCGGCGCTGCACGTCGGCGATCCGCTCGCGTAGTCGGTCGTGCTCCTGGGTGTCCTCGGCGGCGATCGAGGGGGCCAGGTCAGGGTGTTGGGCACGGAGGTGGTGGATGCGCTGCGCGCCGAAGATGTTGTTGACGAAGAAGTTGTCGATGACGGGCAGGAGTGCGTCCTCGCGGATGTACTGCCACTTGCCGTGTCCGAGCGCCTCGGCGGCCTTGTCGCCGTAGGCGATGCGGTAGCAGCAGGCGTAGTAGGTGATGCCCTTGCGTTCCTTGCCGTGCATGCGCAGCGGGTTGTGTCCGGTGGCGCAGTGGACGATGCCGCGCAGCGCGTAGGTGCGTCGTTGGGTGCTTCGGCGTCGTGAGCCCTCGGTCTTGGGGCGTTGGGTTAGCTGTTCCTGGACTCGCTGGAAGCAGTCGTCGGAGATGATCGCCTCATGGCGACGCTCGGCTTGTATCCATTCCTCTTCAGGGCGGCGGATCAGGGGGCCTTCCCTGATCTTGGTCTGTCGGAAGTCGAGGCGGTTCCAGCAGAGCCGGCCGGTGTAGACGGGGTTTTCGAGAATCGCGCGGATGGTGGTCTTTGACCACTTGCCCGCGGTGTTGCGGCGCGAGTCGACGTGTTTGGGGGATGGGGGCCCGCCGAGCCGGTTGAGGTGGTTTGCGATCTCCTTGAATCCTGATCCGGCGAGGTAGCGTTCGAATGTCTCCACGATGACGGGGACCTCTTTGGGCTCTGGCTCAAGGAGAGACTTGTGGTCGCCTGCGCGGGCACGGCGGGGGTCGGGATGCGGAACGCGCTTGAGGCGGTATCCGTATGGTGCCCGTCCGCCGTTGCGGTATCCCTGGCGAGTGTTCTCGGTTTGTCCGCGGCGTACCTCGCGGCCGAGCTTCTCTACCTCGAACTGATCTAGGGCCTGGAAAAGGTGACGCGTGAGGCGCCCCTCGGGGCTGTTCTGGTCGCCTGCGGCGACCGCATAGTAGACCTCCACTCCCGCGCGGGCGAGTTCGCGCTCGAATGCCAAGGCGTGGAAGAGGTCGCGGGAGAGTCGGGAGGTCGAGTAGATGACGACGGCGTCAAAGCGGCGTGTCTCGCGGTCGCGGGCCTCGGCGACAAGTTGGCTCCATCCCTCGCGGTCATCGCGCCGGCCAGTTTCCTGGTCGGTGAAGTCGCAGACGATTTGGCCCGCGAGCTCGCTGAGTTTGTGCTCGCATTCTCTTCTCTGAGAAGGAAAGGACAGCGTCGGATCTTGCTTGTCCTTGGTCGATAGCCGGCCGTACCACGCGAAGCGCATCATTCGGCCTCAGCTCTGTTTCGGACGGCCTGCCTTTGCCTTGCGGCGGGCCGCGATATCAACAAGGAGGTCAAGCAACGCCCGGGTTTGCTCTCGACGCAACCGTTCATCGCGCGGGCTGCCAGGACTGGCTTGCTCAACCGAGATTGTGATCTGTGCGTTGGTGAGGTCATCATGGGCTGCCCGCCTGCGGTTGGGCTTGGGCTCGACACGTCTAGCTCGATTGGGGGCGGATCTCAAGTCCTTGCATGCGTGTCGCCCGCACGCGTGGTCTCTGCTCCTCGCGGGCGCTCGATTCTGTGGTGGACGGCAGGAGACCGCTTGGGGCTCGTGGCATGGACCGGGAGTCATCGCGCGACCCTCCGCGAGCCATGCGCGGCTCCATCGCAAGCCTTGACCCAGTGCTTGATGCGTGCCCTGGCAATCGGTACGTAGACCGCTTCGCGCTCGATTCCGAGGAAGCGCGCGCCCTCGAGCACGGCGGCGGCGCCGGTGCTGCCGGAGCCGGCGAATGGGTCGAGCACGAGTCCGCCGGGCGGCGTGAGGAGCCGCACGAGCCAGCGCATCAGCTCGATCGGCTTGACGGTCGGGTGGATGTTCGCGACCGGGTTCTCGTTGCATCGGCGGACGTTCTTCGCGCCGATCTTGTAAGCCTGCGTGACTCGGCGGGGCAGCTGCTCGCAACCGGCGTCGCGCTCGCGGCGGGATGCCTTGGCGGCGTAGAAGAAGCGGTGGCGCTCGCCGAGCAGCGTGATCGGGCAGTCGCGTTCGCAGCGGCTACGGGTGCAGGATCGGCCGTGGGAGAGCAGGAGGTTGGCGGGCCAGCGGCCACGCTCGCTCGCCGTGACGCGACGGCCGTGGGTGGGGCCTTCGCTTGGGCAGTCTTGTGCGGCGAGCTGTATGCGGCAGGCGTCGATGTTCATCGCGCCGGTGCGGTGCTGGTCGAGGTTGTGCTCGATGCTGCCGTCGAGTGGTCGACGGGCGAGCACGATCGGCTCCCACGCCGGCTTCAGGCCCGTGCCGAGCCCGTCAGGAAGGACGCGCGTAGCGGGATACCCCTGGCCCTGGAGCCACATGAGGACGTCGCGGAGTTCGAACCCGGCTTCTTCAAGACCGCGCGCCAAGAGGTGGAAGGTTCGCGGTGCGGCGAACGCGGCGAGGTGCCCGCCCGGCTTGAGCACTCGTAGGCACTGCTCGCTCCATTGCGCGCTGAAGCGCTGGAACGCAGCGGCCGGGTCGGCGCTGGCGGCACGCCGGCCGGCTGTGCGCGTGGGGTCGAGCGCGCTCGGGCGGTCCCAGCGCATGTTGTTGGCGTTGATGCCGTAGGGCGGGTCGGTGATAACGACCTCGACGCTCGAGGCATCGAGTCTCGGGAGCGCTTTTAGGCAGTCGGCGTTCTTGATCTGCCAGCGTCGCGGGCGACTCGCTCGCCGCGGCCCGCCGGCTCGGGTCTGTCCGTTGTTTGATCGCGCGGAAGCCATGCTCACTCCTCCTCTGCTTGTGGTTGGCCGAGCCAGTCGACGGGCTGCTCGGGTTGCTCGGCGGAGATGAAGATCGGTGCGAACGGGCCTCGCTGCGTGAGTTCATCGAGCGTTACGAAGGACACCGGGATCGTGCCGAGGTGGTCCTTCGCTGGGTCGGAATGGTGCAGCGCGAGCGTGCGCTGGATGCGCTGGTGCATGCGCTCGCCCGGCTGGTCGGCGAGGACGATCAGCAGGTGCGGGAAGGAGCGGTAGTACCTGCGCCACAGCGGCTCGGGCTCTTCTTCGCCGGGTGCGACCGGCGGCGCGTAGTATCGAAGCCTGGTGTAGCGCGTGATCTTGCTGGCGAGTTGCTCCGCTGGGCGGGCGGTGCCACGGTCGAGCTCGACCCAGCGCTGGTGCAGGGTGATCGCTCCGTCTTTGTCGACCTGGAGATAGGTCAGCAGCGCATCGGCGATCACCAGCTCGGCGGGCCGCCGTCCCCGCCACGGGGAGATCGCATGCGCGACCTCGTGCCGCCAGGAGTCCGGGCCGCACTCATCCCCCCGCTCGCGCGCGACCTTCACGAACGCGATGCCGACGTCGTTGACTGCGATGGTGTGCGCGCGCAGCGGCCCTTCGGCCTGCGCGCAGGTCGGCACCCGCCTGCGCGGCTCGGCGCGCGGCCCCGCGGTCTCGACGGCGTCAGCACCGGCCTCGGTGAGAAACCAGTGCGAGAGCCTGCCGGGGGCCTGTACACGGTCGACAAGCTGCCGGTCTAGGAGCAACCGCAGGACGCGCCGCGTCCAGCCCAGCCCGTCGTCGGGCGTGTGCAGCGCGTGAAGCTGCGCTGTGGTCAGCAGCCGGTGCTGGTAGAGGCTTGCCAGCATCGCGGGTGCGACCGGCGGCAGCGGCCGGTCGTGCGCGGATCGGGCGCTCACGCTCCACCCATCGGTGTCAGGGGACTGTCGAGCGGGGTCCGGCTTAGAGTCCTCGCGGTGCCCCTGCTTCGCCCTCTCGTGCTGGTGGTGCCCGTCGTGGAATGCGTGCGCTGGTGGTGGGCGCTCGCGGGCGCAGGTGCTCGCCAGGGCTGCTCGGCGTTCCGGCTGGAGCGCCCGGGGCTCGCGTCCTTCTCTTTTCTGCCGCTTTGCTCGAGGTACTGCTTGATGCGCTCATCGAGGGTGTCCAGAGCGCTGATGGTCTCCGCGGCCTCCGTCCTACCGGATGCCGCATCGATGGTGGGCTGGATCTCGGGGATCGCCTCGGGCTTGAACGCCTCGGCGAAGTGCTCCTCCACCGATTCGTTGCCGAACAGGAACGGGTGGGTCAGCTGCCCGCGATGGGTGACCTGCGCGATGAAGGTTCTCCGCGGCAGCGCGGTGATCGCGCTCGCGGGCGGGTCGCCGCCCCACTCGCGGGCGATCAGCCCGGCGGCGTGCGCGTTCAGCGCAGTTGTGATCAGATGCGAGCGGTTCGTCGTGAGCGCGTTCAGCGTCTCCTTAGTCAGCCGCTCAGGGTTCTGGTTAAGCAGAAAACCCTTGATGGCAAACTTGGCGGTCTGCTCCAAAAGGCCCGCGAGGTTCCCTGAGCTCGCGCCGTCGAACACCTGGATCTCGTCCAAGAAGACGTAGAACGGCACCCGATGGGCGGGGTCGATGTGCGCGCGGCCCTTCGCCGCGTGCAGCAGGTCGAACACGAGCAGGTTCGCCACCAGCCGGTCGCGGGCTCCTCCGGCACCTGGGCAGGCGAGCACGATCCGACGCTCGTTCATCGCCCGCGCGATGTCGTAGCTGGAGGTCTGCGCGCCGAGCAGCGCCGCGAGCTGCGTTGACGAGCGCAGCCGGTCGATGAGGTTCGTGACCGGCGTGATCGCCTCTTCGCTCAACCGCGGGAAGCGCTCGGTGAAGAACTGCCGCCGCGCGGGCGAGAGGTGGGGAAGCGCTGCGGCGAGCCACTCGGGGTTGCCGAGGATGCTTGGTATCTGGAAGATCGTCGGCTGTAGACCCTCGGGCAGGACCGTGGCGAGCTCGACCAGCGCCGCGGTCGCCTGCGTTGTGAGGGTAAGCGCGCGATTGTTGCGCTCGCCCCACTGCAAGGCACTGGCGAAGGAGTCGACGATCGCCTCGACGCGCCGCTCGCCGGCCTCGGCGTCAAGACCGTGGGCGGCGAGAAGGTTCCAGCCGGGCTGTCCCTCGCGTGAGCGCGTACCGACTAGGTCAAGCTCAATCACGCGCTCCGCGAGCCCCTCCTCGTCGGAGAGGCAACTCTTGATCCGCGTGATCGCGTCCTGGTGCGGATCCAAGAACAGGCCGCCGTGCCCGGCGCGGACGAGGTGCAAGAACTGCGTGAGCGCGAGCTCGGTCTTCCCCCAACGGCTCCTCCCGGCCGTATAAGTGAAGAACGAGTCCTCAAGGCGCAGCCCGACCCGTCGCGGGCCGCTCTCGCCATCGACGGTGCCGAGCGGCACGAGATCGGCCTGCCCGCCAAACGTCGGGAGGGTCTTCGGCGCGGGGTAGACCGCCGGGCCGAGCCGCAGCACGTCCGGGGCCGCGCAGTGAACGCTCGGAGGCTTCAGGAAACCCGCCATCTCCCGGGCGCTTACGAGACCTCGACGTGTCGGGTGGAACAGTCCAGTCCGCATCCGCCGGTCAAACCACGCGCGCTGGCCGGGAAGGTCCGAACCGGCGAACGCAAGCCCCGCCAAGCGGACGCCGACGACGCGCAGGGAGTTCGCCGCCGCGAAGCCGTCGAAGCACCCGAGCAGGCCCTGCAGGCAGGCGACCGCTCTGTCCTTCTGCGGGCTTGAGCAGCGAATCAGGATCTGAAGGCGAAACAGCGGCTCGGCCTGCAGCAGCTTCGCGCCGACCTCCTCCCGCACCGCGCGCTCCTCGACCGTTTCCGTCGGCTGGCGGCGATCCACCCGCCGCGCCCCAAACAGCCCGGCCTGCTCGCGGGCGCTGGCCCGCTCGTCGCGGCGGCGAGCCTCCCGCAGCAGACGGCGACGCAGGCGCCTGCGAGTCGCCGGGACCGCGGGAAGAAGGTCAATCGCGATCTCCGCCTGCTCACCACGCCCCGGGTCAAGAGCGGCGAGGACCCGCGCGAAGCTCTGCAACGGATCAGGACTCAACGGCAGATGCGCGAGCGGTTCGCTGCTCGCCCGTGCCAACCGTAGCTCTGCCCGCACCACCTCCACCGTCTTCTTTGGCGCTGGCTCGTCCTCGGCGGCGGGCTTGGGATCGGGCTCGATGACGTGCGCCTGCACCCGGTCAAAGACACCCAGCGCTGAGCGGAGCGCCGGCAGCGCCCGCTCGGGCGCGCTGAGCGAATAGCGCATCCGGCCCTCCGGGTCGGTGTCGAGCAGCACACGCACCGCCCGCGCGCGTGGATCGAACCAGCCGCCGACGAGCCGGCGCACCCGCGAGAGCTGCGCGGCGCACCGCAGCACAGCATCGAGCGAAGGGTCGAACGAGTCAGGGGCGAGCACGACGAGCCGCGTGCGAGAGGCAAGCGAGCGACGAGTAGCGACGACACGACCCGCGAGCAGCACGAGCGCGAGCAACGTCACAGGGATGAGAACGAGCGGGCGCACAGCCACGGCACCGGCCCGCTGGAGGAACCCCGTCGGTGATCGGGAGTCACCCAGAAGCAAGGCGAGCGCGAGGCCAGCCACCACAGCGAGGAGGGGTCTAGCGTCCTGAGACGGCTGACGGTTCACAGGAAGCTACCTCGGGACATAGACTTGTCGCACAGCGCGTCGCCCCGAAAACCCGCACGGTTGCAGCACAAACCCGCCGAATCCGCAGACTCGGCACACGACCGCAGACGAGCCTGGAAACGAGCCTGGAAACGCGCCTGGAAACGAGCCTGGAGATGACACTCGGCGTTCATGACCTCCGCCCTGGCTCGCTGGTCGCGCGCCGCCGCCTCGCGCGTCTGGGCTTGCGCCTGCTCCGAGCCGCGACCGTGTGTTGGCGGCTCTCGCACGATTCGCAGAGCAGGCCGGGCCGCTCCTTTGACACCTCGCCTGCGCGATTGCCGTGGATGTCGTAGCCGCCCCATCGGCACCAGCGCACGCCGGCCGCCCGCGCCTGGCGCTCGAGCGCTTCGATCCCGGCAAAGAAGTCGGGGTAGAGCGCGCTGAGCATCGCGCGCTCTACGTTGGCTTTCGCGAACGCGCCGCAGTTGCACTCCCCGGAGCGGTGCAGAAGCGCGGCGGCCGGCGACTCGGGGATGCCGTGCTCGGAGCGGTAGCGGCGCATGTCCTCGCCCGTCCAGTCGATCAGCGGGTTGGCGAACACCGCTGACGTGCCCGCCACCCGGTTGATTGGCTCTCGCTTGGCGCGGCGGCGCGACTCGGCCCTTCTGATGCCCGAGAGGAACAGCACCCGCGCACTGCGAGGATGGCCCTGCTTGCTCTCGCGCAACAGCGCCATGATCTGGCGTTCCTTCAGCCGGTTGTACGCACGGCCGTGCGCTCCCGGGCCAGGGAACCCGTGAGGAACCTGGCCGAGCTCACCACCCGAGGCCCTGCCGTACTCGCGTTGGTCGCGGGCGATAAACGCCTCAATCGACAGGCCGGGATCGCACTCGTGCGCGGCAATGAACCGCGCCCACCAAACCAGGTCCCCGATGACCATCACCCGGAACGCGTCCCCGGCGTGAAGGACGCGCAGAGGCTTGCCGATCCACTCGGCGTATTCGTGCACGAACTCCGCGACGCCCGGGACGGCCGTCCCGGTGTCGATCCACGCGAGGCCCTCGTAGTGCTCGCGGCAACGGTGCGCGAGCACTGTCGAGTCGTTCCCACCTGAGAACAAGCACCACACTGCGACCGGCCGATGCTCGGCACGAGCACGAGCCACCAGCTCGTCGGGGTCATCGACGCGGATGCGTGATTGCTCCGTGCTCGTCATCCCGCTCACGCCTTCCCGGCGTTGGGTGCGGGTGGCTGGGCGTAGCCGTAGATCCCGCCTGCCTCGCCAACGGGGTGGCTTGGCGAGAACGGGCCCACGCGGCTGACCTGGCCTGCGTAGTTGCCCTCGACCGTCGTGATCTGGCCGTGTGGCAGTACGCGGACGACGATTCCGACGTGCAGGCTTTCGCTCGGCCCTGAGCCGTAGAACACCGCGTCACCGAGCGAGGGCCTCGCCGACGGTGGGAGCACATGGCCGCCGTGTTCTTTGACCCAGGTGAAGAGCGCACCGGAGTAGCCGTAGAGCGCGGTCGAGCCCGGGAGCGGTACCCCGGCGTGCTGCCAAACCCACGCCGCGAACAGCGAGCACCACTCCTCACATGGCCCGTAAATCGTGCAGGTCGAGCCGGACGGGTGCTCGCCCTGGCCGACCTGGCTTTCGGCGATCTTGACGATCTGCGGCGCGCTCGCTGCTTCGGGGGCGATTGTGCTCGCGCTGCACTGGCCATGCTGCGCGGTGACAAGTTCGCCGAGCTGCGGGCTTGTCGCCGCGGGCGCTCCGCTGCCCGTGAACCCGTACTGGACGGCTCTAGCCATAACCTCGTCCGCGTAGGCGACGGTCGATTCGCCGCAGGCGCCGTAGTAGTTACAGGCCGCCTGGCGGTACTGGGCGTAGGAGCCGCCGATCGGCGGGGCGCCCTTGTCCTGGCGCAAGATCCGGGCGGCAGTGTAGATCGCGTCCGCCGGGTCGTTGATCGAGGGCGGCGTTCCGGGGTGCGCGGAGACGGCGTAGCGTTCCCACAGCGTCGGTTCGTTGCCGGGGCTGCATGGGCTGCCGCGCTTGAAGGCGATCTGCATCGGCCCGGCGCACCCGAAGCCGTTGTCTCCTGCACAGGTGCCGCTGTTGCACTCCTGCGCCCCGATCGACGCGAGGAAGCTCCAGTCGATGTCAAACCGCGTGCCGGCCTGCTGGTAGAGCCGCAGGCGTTGTGGCGGAATGCCCTGCAGCGCATACGCCGAAGGCGCAGGTCCGCTCTGCGCCGCGGCTGGTTCACCGGATTCGCAGCCGGTGAAGCTCGCGCCGAGGACCGCTGCGGCGACAACGAAGATCGCCAAGAACAGCAGGCCGCCGACGCCGAACACACCAGAGAGCCCCAGCCACAGTGTCCTTCGCCCGTGTCGTCGCTGGCCCATCAACTTCCCTCCACCGCGGTGACGAGCAGCCGGCCACCAGCGCGGGCGAGGATCAGCCGTACCCCGTAGCTGGCGAGCTCGCCGTCATTCACGAGGGCGCTGACCCCGATGAACCCCGCTGGCGCCGAAGCGGCGTGCAGCGAGAGGACACGTGGGCGGCGCGCGCGCACGCCCGGCGAGACGATGAGTGGATGGGCGCGCAGCGAACGCGACAGCGCCTGGGTGGCACCGCTGACGGCGCTGGCCGGCGCGTGCCCGTACAGGTATGGGAGATAGCTGGCGAGAAAACCGCGCGCCGTGCGGGCTACCACGGGCGCGATGCTCGCCGCGCCGGCTGGGGGCATCGGGAGGCGCGAGGCGTCTTTGGCCGGCGCCACCGGCCGGCGCGGCGCGAGTTGGCGCGGCTGCCCAGCTGGCCGGGTGGCCGCGAGCAGGACGGCACTGGCGGCGAGCAGCACAGCCACCACGGCGATAGCCGTGCGGCGCTCGCGCTCGGCGATCGGACGATCACGAAGCGAGGTGAGCCACCCGGTCATCGGTCCTCACGCATCCCCAGCGCGGGTGGTGATCCCGAGGAAGTTTCGGCCGGTGCGGCGGGCTGCCTCAGCCGTGAGTGCGCCGGGGCCGCAGAACGGGTCCAGCACCAAGCAGGATCCTTCGGGATCGTTGTGCCGGCAAGTCGGACGTCGTATGCCACCTACGCGCTCGCTGGGTCGCGCGCGTCTGTATGGAGCACCGCATACCCCGCACGAGAGCAGTGAGGAGCCCACCAAGATGCAGCGCTTGACCAGCTGCAGACGGCGCTCAGGAGCGAAGGCGCAGCCCTGGACACGGCGGGTCTGACGAGACGTGCTCAGGCACAGGCGGCTCTGCGGCCCGATATGCCCCTCGAGCGCGTGGTCCTCGTAGAAATACTGGTGTCCCGTTGTGAGCAGCAAGAGCCGCCGAGGTGGGCACCAACCATGTACAAGCGAGGTCCCCCACAGTGGTAGCGGCTGGCATGTCCAGCCCTGCTCGCGCAGCTCGGCGAGCGACGGCTCATCGCGCCCCAGCAGGAGCCAGAGCGTGCCGTCCTCGCGCAGCACACGATGTACCTCTCCGAGGACCGCGAGCGCTTGGCTATCCGCATCCGCGGGTGGGCTCGTCACACACGTCTGCACCCAGTTATCCGGCAGCTCCCGCAGCAGCGAGAGCGGGTCTGCGTGTTCGACTCGCCAACTCATGTGGGCTCCTCGTCGGGGTCAGGCGCCGGCATCGGGAGCGGCGCTTCGCTTGAGGCGATCGGCTCGCCCGCGTCGTCGTCGGGTTCGGGCTCGGGCGGATCGGGCGGCACGGGCACCGGGCCTCCTTCACTACCGGCGATCGGCTCTTCGTAGTCATCGCCTGGTTCGGGCACGTCGAGTCCGCGCGGCGGTGGCGTGTTCACGGTCGCCTCCTCGGTCGGATTGGGCGGGGGCACGTCGGTGGGTCCGGCGTGCCCCCGCGGGGATGCCGCTGCTGGTGTGTGATGCCGGTGCAGCCCGGCCATCCGCGCGAGGCGGGTGGAGTAGTACAAGGACTGCAAGCGGCTCACCCCGTCCCATCCGGCCTTGGTGCCGGCGGTCGCGGCGAGAAGATCTCCAGCGATCCGGTCGCGCTGCAAGAACACGGCCCACAGGAACAGCGCCTGCAGACCGAACGCCATCAACCATCCGAGGTTGCTCGTCGCGTCATCCAGCGCCTGGCAGACGGCGAGGACGACCGCGATGATCGCGCTGTAGATGACCTTGCGCAGCAGATAGCCCGCGATCCGCGAGAGCCAGCCGCGGAAGAACTCGTGGCCGCGGCCCGGGATCACGCCGATCACGAGCGCGAACGGCGAGAAGCCGAGCCACATCAGCAGGAAGACCCCGGCGATGATCACGCCGACCGCGAGCGCGCCGAGCAAGAGCCACGCGCCGAGCGAGCCGATCCCGATCAGGATCGAGAGCAGCAGCCGCTGGTACTGGCCGCCCTTGCCTGCGGCTTCGGCGGCGGGCTCATCGGCGGGGCTGAGCGGGTAGCTGCCGTCGTGCTTTCCGGGGTCTGATTCGGGGAGCTTGGAGTCGTCGCCGTGTTCGAGCGCTTCGTACTCCTGGTTGCGCTCGTGGCTCTGGAAGGGGTAAGCGAGAACGTGCGGCGCGTACTTGACCTGGTTGTTGATGCACGTCTTTCCGCCCGGCGCTTTCACTTCTGTCGTGCTCTGCAGTCGGCCGGCGAGCGCCTCTTCTTCGCTCGCGCTGCCGCCGAGCGGCCGGACGGGGACCGAGACGGCCTTCCCGCCGGCCTGCGTGGTGCAATGCTCGATCCCGCCGAACTCGAGCACCGTCCACGGCTGCACGACAAGAAGCGAGAAGAGCTGGTTCCCCGCCGCCTCCTTAGCGCTCTGTTCGCTTGTCAGGCTCCCCTGGCTTGTAACGGAGAGCAGTGCCGTGGAGAGCTTGTTCGCATATTGGCTCGCTGGGCCGATCGTGCGCTGTGGCTGCGTGACGATCGCCAGGGCGAGGATGCAGTAGATGAGTGAGATGGCGAGCGTTCCGGCGGTCTCGGTGTAGCGGCGCTGGATGAGCGCCTTCCACATCGCCCAGATCGAGACGAGCGCGACCGCCGCGATCAGCCACGGCTGACCGAAGGTGTTCGAGTAGATGTTCTGGATCGCCTGCGAGACGGGCGTGAGCGCGCCGGACCCCGGAGTGCCATTCCCGTTGACGAGGTCGAGACTGAACGCGAACGCGAACAGCGTGATGACCAAGTTGCTGATGAACGCCGTGATCAGCCAAATGACCTGCGCGACGAAGTACGCGATCATCGGCAAAAGGCCCGAGGTGTCGATCCCCGAGAAGACGCCGACCTTGATCGCGGGGAAGTACTGGTCGAGCTGGTAGTTGGCGATCGGGTAGCGGCCGAACAGCCCACCGGCGGGTATCTGCGGCGCCGGCCCGATGTTGCCGTACACATCACCGGCTCCAGCCGGCGGCGCCGCGAGCGCCACCAGCACCAGCGCGCCCAGCAGCGCGAGTGCGACCGCGCGGCGCTTGCGCGCGAGGAGCCGTCGAGCAACACGGGACCTCATGCCGCGGCCCTCTGGTGCTGGCCGGGAGTGGTGCTGAATGCCTTTAGCAGGCGCGGGTAGACGAGGTCGACTTGGACTTCGCCGACACGGCCGTGCAGGTCGCGCATTAGGCAGCGTCCGGCGCGGAGTTCGCGGAGAAGCGCGATCAGCTCGCGGGTCGGCTCAAGGCCGATGAAGCGCAGCGCCGCTGCCGCGCCCTGGTCGGAGTCCTGGCCGAAGACGAAGACGGAACCGATCAGGTCTGCGAGGTCGCCGAGGTCGGCGATGCGCTGGGTGTCCAGCAGCACGGTTGCGTTGAGCGCCCGTCCCAGGCGCACTAGGCGCTTGATGATCTGGCGGCCCTGCGCGGAGTCCAACAGGAACCAGCTCTCTCCTAGCCCGATGACCTTGTGGCGGGAGCGGTCGTGGGAGATCAGCCGCAGCGCGTAGGCGGCGACGAGGCTGAGTGTCGCGACGGACACCCGCTCGCTGCGGGTGTAGGTGTCTCTGGATGCGCCCGGCTCGGGCAGCGAGAGGCCGGGCATGCGGATCGTCGTGACCGGCCGCGCCGCATGCACGACTGTGTTCTCGCCGTCGCCGAACCCGAGCCGGGCGAGCCCGAAGTCGCGGATGACCTCAAGCGCCTCGCCGGCTTCCTGCCCGGCTGTCCGGTCGCTGGCGAGGAGCAGGTCGACGACGTGCTGCAGGCTGCGCGACCCTTCCCACACCGCGTCCTTGACGGCGCGGCTGACCGCGTTCTCCCATGCGGCTGTAGGGCCGGGCAGCAGGTCGAGCAGGTAGGAGCAGGCAAGCTCCTCGCGCAGATCCTCAAGACCGACCGCGAGCGGGTCCAGCCGGCCCTGCTGTGCCGGATCGCCGGATAGCTCGAGCACCTGCAGGCGCTCGCCTAGCTCGCTGAGACGGTGCAGGCCGTGGTCGGGCTTGGGATCGAAGTCAACGATCAGCGACCCGCGGCGCTCGGCGGCGTACTCGATCGCCTGCGCGGTGACAGTCTTGCCCGACCCAAGCGTGCCGATCAACAGGACGGCCGAGGCGCGGTCCTCGCGTGGCGCCTGCGTTGGGTCGTAGCGCACTGGGCGTGGCGCCCCGGTGGAGGTGTAGCCGAGGTAGGGGCCGCCGGGGGAGCCGACCTCGCGCGTGGCGGTGGCGACCATCGCGCCGAACTGCTCGACCGTGAGCTGCTGCACGTAGTCGCCGCTCATAGCCAACCGTCCGGGCGTGGAAGGTGGTCGAAGAACAGCCGGTCCTGCAGGCCAGCCGGGCGGTGAAGCTGAATGTCGCCGTACTGCTCTTTCAAGACGGCGACGCGACGCTCAAGCTCCTCCTCCTCGGGGGCGCCGAGAGCAAGACCGATGGAGGCGTAGAGCATCGGCGGGTGCCCGCCGGCCTGTAGCTGCGCCTCATACTCGCGCGCGAGGACACGATCCTCCCCGGCGAGCAGGCTCGGGCCATGTGCGGCGCCCTGCACCTGCTCCTCGTAGGCGTGCTCGACGTCGGCGATCCGCTTGCGCACCGCCGCGAGCGCATGACGGTTCCCCAGCCAGCGCGCATGCACAACCGCGTCGACGGGGAAGCTCAGCGCCTCAAGCGGGGCGTGCAGGGCCTCCGCGACGGGCCCGGGGAACTCGGGGGCGTCGGCGAGCGAGCCGAGCGCGAGCATCGCCTGGTAGCAGCGGCCCTGCTCTCCGTCCACGATTAGCGTCTGCGCGCGCTCGGTGATCGCCGCGTTGGCACACTGCTCGAGATCGTGGGAGAGCGGCTGGAACGCGGGCTTTCCCGCCGGGCCGGAGATGATGAGTGCGTCGGGTGCCCAGTAACCGTCGATCTCTGGCTCGGCGATCCCGCGGCAGGCCGCGCGTCGCAACAGCCACTGAAGCTCCCCCGTCGTCGCGCGGCGCGCGCTAACCACGCCGCGCACGCGCTGGAAGACGTGCTGCTCGGCCGCCGAGAGTTCTTGAAGCTGGCTGGCGGGGATGGGGGAGGCGTCCGCGATGCCGGCGAGCTCCTCGATGCGGCGCCGCACCCGGTCAACGCCGCGCACGAAGCCGGCGCCGACCCCGGTCGGCGTGCTCTGCCCTAGCGAGACGGCGAGATACACCTCGGGTACGTGTGAGCCGAGCTCGCGCAGCCGCTGCTCGTGGCCCGCTAGGAACTCTTGCCACGCCTGTGGGTCTTGGTGGCGCTCGTCCAGCAGCCCGGCTGCGCGCTCGACGTATCTGTGCGCGGGGTAGGCGCGGTTCACGCGCCACAGCGAGAAGTCCGCAGAGATCGTGTGCGCGAGACGCTGAAGGCGCCGTGCGAGCGCCCACTTCCCGCCAGTCGGCAGGAACGGGTAGGTGTTCATCCCGAGCCGGTACAGGCCGGCGGCCTCGCCGCCGCGGCCGAGCAGCACGTTCGCGTGCGCGTAGCGCAACGGGAAGCTCGAGGTCATGGGCGCATCTCCACGACCTGCTCGGGTGCGAGCTCGATCACTTCAACCATCCGCTCACCCGGCCGAATGCGGTGCCCGCTGGCTGGGCGCACGATGTCGCGTCCGCGTCTTGGGATCACGACAACCGGGCGACCGAAGACGAGCCGTGCCGGCCCCTGCACCCGACCACGCTGGAGCACGGGGGAGTGGTGGTCAGGGGCGACCCACACGCGCGGCGCCCATAGCTCGCTCTCGCCGTCAGCCGGCAGCGGCCGGTCCAGGGAACGGCGCGCGGCGCGCAACCGCACTCCTACCCACGAGGTGAGGTAGCGGTGCGCTGGACGGCCGTCCGGGGAGACCTGTCCCGCGAACATGGCGAGCATCCCCGGACCGATCACCAGCCGAAGCGGCCAATCAAGCCAGCCCAGCAGCACCCCGGCCGCCAGCGTCCCGACGAACCCCGCGCCGCCCGCGACCACGGCGCCGAGCCAGCCGCGCGCGCCTGCGCCGAGCAGCGCGCCGACAGCGCCGATCACGAGCGCTAGGAGAATCGAGCGCTGACTGAGCGCGAGGATTCCCACTAGCGCGCCGAACGCCCAGGCGAGCCACTCAAGCGGCACGCCGCCCGGGACCGGCAGGCGTCGACCGTCTATTTGATAGATGCGCCGGTCGGGACGGAAGATCCGCTGGTAGGAGCGGATCGGAGCGGGAGAATCACTCACCGAACCCCGCCCTTCACCCGAAGATCTGGTGGCCGATGCCTTCCGCGGCCTTCGCGATCTCGCCGGGCGCGAACACCATCCACGCCACCACGACCGACGCGAGCAGGAACACCGCGAGCTCGGTGTAACGTCGATGAACCAGGAAGAACAGGCTTACGATCGCGACGATCCCGCCGTACAGCTCGCTCGCGTAGTGCCGCAGCAGGCCGGCGAGATTCCCGCCGACATCGTTGCCCGCCGCCAGCGCCTGAGCCGGGAACAACGCCAGCACCCCAGCTGCGAGCAGCACCGCGATACACAGCCGACGCTTGCCAGCCACGGGGCTCACCTCCCCCGCCCAACCGGCGACGTGGGGGTGGCGGGCTGCGTAACCGTGACCGCCGGCCCAGCCGGTGCCTTAGCTGCCTGGGGAGTCCCGGCGAGCACCGAGGCGATGCCGCGGATCAACAGCAGCAGCACGCACCCCCACAGCACCAGCCGCCCGGCCGCTCGAGTAAGGCGCCCGCCGGCCTCCTCGCCTTGGGCGTCACGTCCGTTCTTACTGCGCAGATCAATCATGCGAGCAAACGTACGCCCGCAAAATCGTCCTAACTACCCGAATACGTGGTTACGTGTATCCGCGCGAAAGTGAGTAGACGCGACGCGCGAAACGTGCTATGCGCGCGAGTCAGGGCAGCCGACGCTGGCCCCTTTCCGGGAGACCGAGCGGGCTCGGCGAGATCAGTCCTCGAGGACGAGGTCGCCGAGTTCTTCGACGTGTGCGACGACGCTCTCCGCTGCTTGGCCGAGCAGCCGGCACGCGGTGAAGTCGGAGATGCCGTAGAGCACCCTCGTCCCATCCCGGCGGCGCGTGAGGACGCCTTCGCGGTACAGAGCGGTCAGGCTGCGCGAGGCGTTGCGGTGTTCGACGTCAAGCGCGTCGGCGAGCTTCTGCACGGAGGACTCGCCGTCCTGCAGCGCGAGCAATAGCCTGATCCGCAACGGATCGGACAGCACTTGCATCCTGCGGGCCACCAGCCCCAGGACAGCCTCAGAGAGAACGACCGCCGGCAATCGGGGGCTCCTTCGCGTCGCTTACAGCAAGCAGCTTGCCCGGCGGTAGTTACACGCAGCTCGCACTCTCACTGACAGCGCCACTGACACGACCCATGAGCCCGGATGACTCCCATGTTCCAAAGACCGAATCTGCGGGTATGTACGCGGGTTAGGACAGCGAAAGGCCCCATCATGTGCCGTGCTGCCATAACACGCTCCAGGCAGACACGCCGCCGCGCCAAGCGACGACGCACGACGAGCTGCGCCAAAAACCTCTCGCCTGGCCGGGCTCGAGCGGCCCCGATCCCGGTGGTAGTCCCTCCTTCGCTGGTTACCCGCACGACCGCTTACCCGCCCAACCCGGGCGGACAAGGGCCGGTGTCAGCTCGGCTTGTCAGTCAGTGTCAGGTGCCTTGCAAGTGATTTGTCAGCGCTCCGTGGAAGGAATAGGCCCATGACTCCTCGTCCCAGGCTCCCCCATCTTGCTCCCCGGCCTACCCCGCGTCCAGCGGACGGCAACGGCCAGGTTCCGAAGTTGCGGGTGCGCTCGCAGCCGGAGTCCGTCGCGTCGAGTCGTGCGGGCGCACGGCGTCTGCTGGCGCCGCTGCCGCTCGCAGGGATCGCGCTCATCATCCTGGCGCTGATCCTCGACCTGGGTGTGCTCGCAGCCAGCAGCAACCGCTCCCCGGTATTGCTCGCCACGCACGCGCTGCCCGCCGGCACGGTTCTGAGCGCGAGCGACCTGCGCACCGGCCAGCTCGCGGGGGAAGCCTCGGTCCTCGCCTCGCTCATCCCCGCACGCGAGAGCCAGCAGGTGATCGGCCAGCGACTCTCAAGTGCCGTGCCGGCCGGTGCGCCCGTGCCAGCTGGGGCAATCGCCGGCAGCCAGAGCAGTGGCTCGGCGCTCGTGCTCTCAGCCCCTGAGTTCGACGTCATCGGCACCAAGCTCCAGCCCGGGGACCGCGTTACGGTGCTCGCCACCTTCGGCAGCGGCTCAGGACCGGCCACCACACGCCCAGTCGCCCGCAACCTTCAAGTGCTCTCTGTTGGCGAAGCCGGCCCCAACTCCAACCCGAGCACGACAACGATCCCTGTCACCGTCGCAGTCGAAAACACCTCGGTCGCTTCCTCGTTGGCTTTGGCGAACGAGGACGCCAAGCTCGACCTGCTGCTTGAAGGCTCAGGTGGATCCACGGCTGCGATCCCACCGGCGACGCAGGGGAGCACACCATGAGCAACCTGCCCACCGTCGTGCTGGCGCTCAGTCCGCCAGCCGAGCGGCGCGTCGAACCGCTGCTCTTCGACAGTGACGCGCCGCTGCAGCTACTCGCTACGGCGCTGGAGGCCGATGAACTACTCGACACCGTGCGCAAGCACGAACCCCAGGCGGCACTACTCTCGCCCGACCTCTCGGGGCTGACCGCCGCCCACTGTGAGCGCGTGCGCGCCACCGGCTGCCGCCTGGTCGGCCTCGCGGCCGAAACGAGCGATCAGCAGGCCCTCAATACCCTCGGTGTCGACGCGACGATCGACACCTCGGTCTCGCGCGAGGAGCTACTGACCGCGCTGCAGGGATCTGGGGCACCACCACCAGCGCCCGACCCGACGCCCGCGGTACGACGCGAGCTTGGCGAGAACAACGGGAGCCTCGTCGCTGTCATCGGTAGCAAGGGCGCACCAGGATCAAGCGAGTGCGCGGCCTCGCTCGGGGCGCTCGCCGCCGACCGTTGGGAGACGCTGCTCGTCGAGACCGACGCGCTCGGCGGCGGGCTCGCGTTGCGCCTCGGTGCTGACCCCAACGACGGGTCCATCCTCGGCCTGATCCGTGCCACCCAGGCCGGCGAGGGCGCGATGCGGGAGCTACTGGAACGCTGGCGCTGCGAACGCGAGGGCTGGCCGGCGGTGCTTCTCGGGGCACCCGACCCGCAAGCACTCGGCGAGCTCTCACAACCTGGTGCGATCACGCACGCGCTTGACGCGCTCACGGAAGTGCATCCCCTGGTCATATGCGACGTCGGGTTCTTGCTCGCCGACACGCGAGTGCCAGCGGCGCGTGCTCACCGCGAAGTGCTCATCAACGCCGACGCTGTGCTGGTAGTCCTCGGTTCAAGCGAAACCCAGGTACGACAGGGCCTACGTCAGCTCGAGGTGATCCTGGAGACGCTCAAGATCCCGCCCGAGCGGCTGCGGATCATCGTCAACGGCCTCGGCGGACCCTCGAGCGCCGAGAAGGAAGCGATCAACGCGACCATCATCGAGCACCTCGGTGCGAGCGGCGTGACCGTTGACGCATGGCTGACGTGGGATGCACGCGGTGCACGACATGCACAGCGCCTGGGTCTGCCGATCGCCCTCGCTCGTCGTCGCGGCTCATACGCACGGGCGCTGGCCGGCCTGCTCGACGAGATGTTCCTACCCGACGACGGGGGCGCGAGCCCAAGAACTAGACGCAGAAAGCGCCGGCTGGCGGTCCCCGGTGTGCTGCGACGCTCGCAATCGCCGCAGCAGTACGAGGAGGAGGGGGAGGTGGCGCTGCCGTGGCAGACCTGACCGAAGCCGCCGAGGTTTCGGGTGACGCTGCCGACGCGGTGAGGTTGCGCGTCGAGCGCACCCTCGCTGCGGAGCAGGTTGACCTCACAAGCCAGGACGGCCGCGAGCGCACGCAGGAGATCATCGACGCGGCGATCGACGCCTACCACGCGCGTGCGCTCAACGACGAGGGTAATGGGCAGCTATCAGAGGCTGAGCGACAGGCGCTCGCGCGGGCTCTGCGCGACGACTTCATCGGCCTCGGCACGCTCGCCGAGCGAATGCTCGCTGACCCTGTCGCGCAGGAGTGGATGATCAACGGTCCGAAGCAGGTCTTCCGCGACGACGGCGAGCGCATCGAACGCGTCACCGACGTGCTGTTCACCGACGACCGCCAGGTCCGCGCGCTGATCGAACGACTGCTCGAGCGCGCTGAGGGGAAGCGCTTGGATCGCATCACTCCGATGGTCGAGGCGAGGCTGCCAGACGGCTCACGCCTCACCGCTGCGATCCCACCCGTCTCCGCCAACGGGCACGTTATCTGCACGATCCGACGCTTCCGCCTGGCTGCGAACACGCTCGCCGAGCTCACCGGACTCGGATTCCTCAGCGAGCAGGCCGCCGAGTTCCTTGTCGCCACGGTGGGCGCCGGGAAGAATATCGTCGTCGCCGGCCCCGTCAGTGCTGGAAAGACAACGCTGCTGAATGCGCTCGGCCGTGCAATTCCCGGCACAGAGCGCGTGGTGACGTGCGAGTCATCCGCCGAGTTGAAGCTGCCCGAGGTTCTGCCCAACTGCGTCGGCTACGAGGCAAGACCAGCAACAATCGAAGGGCTCGCCCCGATCACCCTGGAGAAGCTCGTCGCAGAAGCGCTGCGAATGAACCCCCGGCGCATCATCGTCGGCGAGTGCCGCGGGCCTGAGACGATGGCGATGCTCTGGGCACTTGCGACCGGGCACGCAGGCATGACCTCCGTCCACGGCGAGTCAGCCGAGCACGCGCTCAACAACCTCGTGCGGTTCGCGCTGACCTCGGGCGAGAACATTGAGTCAGACCAGGCACGCGAGTGGCTGCGCGAGATCGACATCGTGATCCACTGCGATCGGCCCCGCAGTCAAGGAGCCGGCAACCAACACTTCCTCCCAAGACGCATTGACCAAATCGTCGAGGTCGCCGGAATCGAGGGCCGCAACATGACCCTCAACCCGCTATTCACCGGCAGCGGCCCCGAACTCACCTGGGCAGGCACCGCCGGTCCGACGCTACAGCTTGATCTCGAACGCGCCGGGTTCCAGGAGCCACGATGAGACGCGCGCCGCTCGCCCTGATCGGATGCGTCCTGCTAGCCGGCTGCGGCAGCAGCACACACCGAACGACGACCTCGAGCGCCACAGGATCCGCCGGCACGACACGCAACCCAACCGCTCAGCTCGAACAGGCGGTACGCAGCGCGGTCAACAAGGATCACAGCCTGTCGGTGGAAACCCTCTGGACGAACACGGTGCCCGCCAACCCGCAGGGGATAGTGGGGCCCGCGCTCAACGATCTGCGTCAAGCGGTCGCGCAACGACGCAAGCAGGGGATCAGAGTTCGGATGCTCTCCGATCATTTCCATGTTCTCCGCGTCCAACTGGAACCGTCCTACACAACCGCGACAGCAACCATTCTCGACGCTGAGCGAGTCCAGATCACCGACCGGAACGGCCGTCCGCGCGGCAAGCCGTCCGCAACTCGGGAGCGCGTGCGCCTGGAACTGCACAGGCTCGGTAACAGCGAAAACTTCGCGGTCTGGAAGGTGTCGACCGTCTCATGATCGCCGGCCTCGCCATCGCCCTCGTGTTTGTGGCGCTGCTGTCGATCGCAGGACCACCGGCATATGCGGGCGGATCACCCGGCATCTATGCCTACTCGCAGCAGACGAACTCGGGTACGGCGTCCGCTGGCGCGTCCGTCCAGGTCTCCTCGCAGCACGCCGGTACACCAGGGAACGCTGAAACGGCTGCGCCTTCGCCCGCGTCCTCACCTTCCTTCGGCGAATCAGCCTCAGCGCCTACCGAAGCCTCGACGGCTCCGCCGAGCGAAGCACCGTGCATAGTCGCGCAGGAAAGCGCGGTAACACCCTGTTACGGCGTCGTGCCCGGGCCAGCTCCTGCACCGCCGCCAGCGGCTGGTCCGCGTCAGCCGCCCGTCAACCCGGCTGCGCTTGCGGCGATTGCAGCAGCTCGCCTCACACTTGGCGCGGGCACGATTCAAGTGAGCCCCTCCCGGCAAGCGAGCGGCTTGACGGGCGCCGCAACGTGGTTCTGGCTCTCACCGTCACCTTCACCACAGTCGGTATCGGTGTCACTCCGAGGCGAGCACGTCACGGTGACAGCAACCATGAGCACCGTGCATTGGTCGTTCGGTGACGACAGTTCGCTTGTCGGCGGCGCAGGCGTGGCCTACCGATCAGGGTCTATCGCCACGGGCGCGATTCGTCATGTCTACCAGACGAGGTGTTTGCCCGGTGATCGAGGGCACGACCCGAACGTGCTTTCAACCTGTGGGACAAACGGCTACATGGTCGCGGCGAGTGTGGTGTGGGCGATCTCTTACCAAGCGACGGGTCCGGTCAGTGCCGGCGGCCCGTTGCCGGCGCGGGCGACAAGCACCTCGATCGCTTATCCGGTCAGCGAGTCTCGTGCGTTCCTGACGACCAATGGAGGTGGAGGGTGAGACTTCTTCTCGCTCTCGTTTTCGCCTCTGGGGTCGGGCTCGTTTGGTTCGGCGCCGTGGTCGGCGTGCGGCCCTCCCGCCCAACGGACCACCTGGTGCGAGTCGGCGCGCTGCTCGATGAAGCTGGGCTGGGTATCTCGCCGTACTTGTTCTCGGCGGCTGTAGTTGGCTGCGCCGTCGTGACGGGCTTGCTCGTGTGGTGGGTCGTAGCGTTGCCGGCCGCTGCTTTCGCGGGGGTGCTCGGCGGCGGGGTGGCGCCGGTCGCGTGGGTCCGCTCGCGGCGCGAGCAGCGACGTCGTGAGCGCGAGCGTGCCTGGCCCGCGGTTCTCTCGCAGCTAGCCGACGCGCTCGAGGCGGGGCTCGCTTGGCCAGCAGCGGTCGCGCTGGTCGCACGATCAGGTCCAGAGGCGCTGCGGGGGGAGTGGTCGGCCTTCGCTACGAGGCTCCGCGGAGCTGACCTCGACGCGGCGCTGGAAGGTTTGCGCGGCGCGGAGGAGCGCACCGCGGATTCGGTGGCGGTTCTGTTGAGGGCGGCATTGGTGGATCTCCCGGCGGGCGGACTGGCACCGATGCTTCGCGAGCTCGCGACGGTGCTCTCCGAACGCCTGGAGTCCAGAGAGAAGGCGCGCTCCAGGGCCTCTACATTGCATACCGAAGCGGCGGTACTGGCGTTGAGCCCGATCGCGATCTTGCTCTTGATCGGTGCTGTCTCCCCTGGCTATCTGGCTGCTTACCAGAGCGTGGGCGGCACGATCGTGCTGGTGGTCGGCGGCGGGCTGATTTGGGGCTGCTATCTGATGATGCGCCGGCTGGGACGGATACCTGAGCCGCGCCGAACTGCGGGGCGCTCATCATGAGCGCGGTGCCGTTCTTCTCCTCGGTATGCCTCGTCGCTGGAGGTCTGCTGCTGGTCCTCCATTTCCGCTTGTATCGGCGGCCGAGTCTGCAGGTGCGCCTCGCACGCGCCGAAGGCGAGTTGTCCGCTGGCACCGCGGGGACCCTCGTCGACCAGGTGCCTGAGCCACTGCACGCATTGAGCGAGCGCATCCTGGCCGGGTATGAGGAGCGCCTGCGCCGCGCCGGGCGCAACGAAACAGCCCCGCTGCTCGTCCTGAAGAAGGTGCTGCTAGCGGTCGCGATGCCGCTCGTGCCCCTGCTGCCCTACTCGGCAGCAGTACAGCATCTGCCCTCGCCCGTGATCGTGCTCGTCCTTGCCGCCGTCGGATTCTTCGTGCCCGATCTCGTGTTGCGCAGCGAGGCCGGACAGCGTAGGGAGGCGATCTTCCTGGACCTTCCCGAGGCGATCTCGGTGATGGCGCTCTCGCTGCGCGCTGGCCAATCATTGCGGCAAGCGCTCGAGCTGGCGGCACGCGACTGTGAAGGTCCGCTCGGGGATGAGCTGACCCGCGCTCTCTCGCTGGCAAGACGCGACCGCGCACTCGGCGAGCGCGAAGCACTCGTGACAGTCGCCAAGGACACAGGGGAGCCCACGCTCCTTCGCTTCACCGAACTACTCGCCGCGAAGGAGAGCCCATATGTCGATTTCCTACGCCTACAGGCCCAAGGACTGCGCTCCGAGCAAAACCGCTATCTCAAGCGCGCCGCCGACCGCGCGTACCTGGCGATGCATGCCCCCGTCATCCCCTTGATTGCGGTGCTCGTGCTGATCCTCGCCTACGGCTTCATCCACTTCCTAACACAAACCATCTGAAACGAAGAAGGGAGGAAACAATGAGCATTCTAGACGCGATTTGGCTCCGACTCCTCGCCAGCGCGCAGCGCGTGCGCGAGGAGGAGCGCGGCGACAGCATGGTCAACTGGGTTGTGCTCGCCGTCGGGCTCTCCGTAGTCGCCGCCGCGATCGTGGCGCTGCTCAGCCCCGCTTTGCGGCAGGCCGCACAGCACATCGTCAGCGAGCTCAGCGCCTAAGTCGGTGAGAGATCGCAATGGTGCGTCTGCGTCAACGGCTGAGAGATGAGCGCGGCGACGCGCTCATCTCGGGGCTGCTCACCCTTGGTCTGCTCGTCCTGGTCGTCGCGTTGGCCGTGCAGGCCCTCGCATACGCGCATGCCCGTAACGTCGCGCAGGCCGCAGCGCAGGAAGGCGCCGAGACCGCCGCCGCCGAAGGCCAGGGCGCAGGTATCGCGCGCGCCGACACGATCCTAACCGCGGCCGGAGGCGCGGGGGCTGGTCTGCGCCCATCAGTTCAGAGCAGCACGAGCGTCGTGACCGTTCGAGTCACCGGCCAGCCCCCGCACGTCTTCCCCGGCGTCGGTCTCCTGCTCCCGGGGATCACTGCGCACGCGAGCGTGCCAACCGAGCGATACCCACAAGACGAAACACGCCGATGATCGCCCGGCTGAGATGTAGGCTCCAAGAGCAGCGCGGTGAAGCAGCCATCCTCAGCGCGGTTCTGCTGCTCGCCGGGGTGCTGATCCCGCTCATGTTCCTGATCCCGTTGTTCGCCCGGGTCGAGCTCGCGCAGGTCGACGCGCAGCAGGCCGCCCGCGACGCTGTCCGTTCCGCCGTGCAGGCACCCGACGGGACTGCGGCACACGCCGCCGCGACCGCCGCGCTCGCGCGCGAACAAGCCGGGGCCGGCGTACCGCTCGCGCTGAGCCTCCACGGCACCTTCACGCGCGGAGAATCGATGACGGCCAGCGTGACGACCCGCGTGCCAATCGGGACGCTACCCCTACTCGGACACTTCGGGACGATCACCATTCACGCAAACGCGAGCGCCCCAGTCGACCGCTACCGCTCAATCCTCGAAGGCAGCCCATGACCGGCCGTCTACAACGCCATCTCGCCCGCGACGAGGGCTCGGTGCTAATCACCGGCCTCCTGCTCTCTATCGCGCTGCTCATGGTGATCGGGTTCGCGGTCGACGTCGGCCACGCCTTCCTCGTCAAGCGCCAGCTAGCCTCGATCGCCGACGACGCCGCGCTCTCAGGAAGCCAGGCGATCGACCTCCCCGCCCTTCACGAAGGCCACCTGCAACTGAACCCCGCCCACGCGCGTCTGGAAGCTCTCCATGCCGTGAGCGCCAACCCGTCCGTCACCGGCCAGGCGACCGCTGGCACCGGCACCGTGACGGTCACGGTCAGCCGTCGCGTCCCAACGATCCTACTTGGGCTCGTAGGGCTCAAGACACTCACGATCACCGCGCACGCAACCGCGGCGCCCCGCGGACCATGACCAGGCACGCTCCCGCACTCGCCGCGAGCACTGGAGGAGCACTCGCGGTCCCGCTCGCTGCCGCACGACTCGGACTCGACCCGCTCGTCATCGCGCGCCTTGCGATTCTCGGAGCCGCACTCGGACAGCTCGCTCTCTACGACCTCCGCGAGCGGCGCATCCCCAACGGGATCGTCCTGCCAGCCACCGCCACCTGCGCGTTGCTCTCCCTCGCAGATGGTCTACACACCAGCACAAGCCTGCTCCTGGCTGCAGGGCTCGTCGTGCTGCTCCTCGCCGTCAGCCTTGCCTCACCGGCAGTGCTGGGCATGGGTGACGTCAAGCTCGCACTCCTACTCCTCTGCGCGCTGGGCGGTCTCGCCTCCACGGCGCTGCTGCTCACCCTCCAGCTATACGCCCTCGTTGCGTTGCTCCTGCTCATCCGTCGTGGCCGCTCCGCGCTGGGCAGCACGCTTCCGCTCGCCCCGATCACCGCCGCCGGCTGCCTCATCGCCCTGCTGCTATGAGACGTAGCCCGCGCATCCCGTTGAACGCGCTTGCAGCGCTGCTCACGCTCGCCGCCCTCGCCGCGCTCTGGCAGCTACGCCCCGGCCTACCAGTGCTCCCCAAATCCTGGACCGCAGCGATGAGCGACTTCGAGGCCGAAGAAGTCCTCTTCTGGCTGCTCTGGCTGGCGCTCGCCGTGGTCCTCCTACTCATCGCACGAGCACTGCTCAACGAGATCAGACTTGCGATCAAACAACGCCGCGAGAGCCACATAGCGGCCTTCGCCGAGCGAATGAAGCCAATCCCGCGATCTCCAGCGCCACTGTCCCTCGCCCCGGTATATCCCGACCGATACGTGATGACGCTTGAGCCGCGCCCGAACCTCGGCGACGAGCCCACGCTGGAGCCACCAGCCACCGCGGGCCCAGAGGCCACGTCGGATGCCAGCCGCGCGCCTGTCGACGAGCAGGCCCAGCCGAGCCTCTCGATCTCGGTGCTCGGCCCGCTCAGGATCAACGGGCTGAAGCCGATCAAGCGCGCAGCGACCAACGAGATGCTGGCCTTCCTCGCGCTGCACCCGCCAGGAGCCACCCGCGACGAGCTGATCGAGGCGCTATGGCCAGGAGAAGATCCCCAACGCACGCTCCCACGCCTCTACCAAAGCGTCAGCGACGCACGCAGGGCCCTCGGCGACAGTGTGATCCGCGACCGCGAGCGCTACCGACTCGACCGCGCCAGAATACGCATCGACCTCGACGAACTCGACCGGCTGCTCGCCATCACGGGAGATCCCGAGCGCGAAGGACAAGCACTCGAAACCGCGCTCTCACTCTGGCGCGGACAGCCACTCGCCGGCTGCGACTACCCCTGGGCCGACGGCTTCATCCACCAACTACACGCCGCCCTACTCGACCTCCTCGGACGCGTCGGCGCCGCCAGGCTCGAAGCAGATGATCCCCGCGGCGCGCTCCAAGCAGCCGAACGAGCAATCGCACTCGACAACCTCCACGAGCCAAGCTGGCGCCTCGCACTCCAAGCCGACCACGCGCTCGGCCTCTACAGCGGCGTCACCAAGCGCTACGACGCGCTCGCCCACCTCCTCGACGAACAACTCGGACTCCAACCCAGCCACGACACGCTGATGATGTACCGGCAGTTGCTCGGACAGGCATAGCCCCTTCCGACCCACAGGGAGTGCGCTGTGTTCGCGCCACGGTAGTTCGACTACTACTTTGTGGGCTTGTGTTGCAGCGGCTGGTTGGTCGGTCTTCGGTCCTTGGTCTCCAGCTCGTCGGCCCGGCGGGCGAGTTCGTGTAGAGCGAGACCGAGGGCTCGTGCAACGCGGTCGGCGACATCCCAGGTGGGGTTGGCCACGCCGCGCTCTAGACCACGGATCGAGGTTGCGTCAAGGTCCGCGGCGTCGGCGAGGGCCTCTTGGGTCAGCTCGACCTCTTCACGGCGTAGGCGGATCGCTCGGCCGAGGGCGACCTGTGGGCTCTGGCTGATCCGCACGCTTGAACCCTCGATGGCAGAGCCCCCCATGCCCAGGGAACAAGTTCCCGGTAGGTCGCAACGTATCGAGTAATCTATGTCCCGTCAGTCCAAATATGGGCAATATATAAACAAAGCGTCTAGCAGCTGACCAACCCCACTATAGAGCCGACTATGTTGCAGGACTACCCACATACGGTCTGGGGTCATGACGCTAGCGATGACATGCATCGGATCACAGGCAGTCGGCGACTACAGAGGCTGCCTTGCCTTCGCTGATCGACAGCATCATCCTCGCGCTCGTGATCGAGAAGCCGAGCTATGGCTATGAGCTTCATGAGCGGTTCGGGCGCCGGTTCGGCAAATTCTTGTCGACGAGCCTGGCGAACGTCTACGACGCGCTTGGTCGCTTGGAAGAGGACGAGTATGTCGAGGTTGCTGGCCGCAGCGGTGCGTTTGGCAGGCCGAGGGTCAACTTCCAGGCGACGGCCAAGGGAGTCGAGATCCATCTATCTTGGCTCGCGGAGCGTCTTCGGGAGGACCCTCGGCGCTTGGCGCTCTTGAGTCGGCTGGCTTCGACCAGCCTACATCGGACGGACGCAATGCTGAGAGTGATTGACCGCTTCATAGAGGAGTGGAGTGGACCCGGTTTCGCGGACAGTCGCGGGCTTGGCTGGCTAGGTTTTGTTTGTGGGGGTGATTATCTCTCTCTCGTATGCCTCTGGGGAGAGGTAGCCGAGGGTGGAGTGTCGTCGTTGTCTGTTGTAGAACGCCTCGATGTACTCGAAGACGGCGGAGCTGAGGTCGCGTCTGGTGGGCCAGGGTTGGCGGTGCACGAGCTCTTTCTTGATGGTGGCGAAGAAGCTCTCGGCGACGGCGTTGTCGTAGGCGTCGCCCTTGGAGCCCATCGAGACGGCGATCCCGGCGTCGCGGGCTTGCTGCCCGAACGCAAGACTGACGTATTGCGAGCCCATATCGCTGTGATGCACGAGACCGGGCGCGGGGCGCCGGCGGGCGAGCGCCATCTGCAGCGCCTCGACGACGAGCTCTGAGCGCATGTGCTCGGCCATCGCCCACCCCACGATCATCCGCGAGAACGTGTCTTGGACGGCGGCGAGGTAGAGCCAGCCCTCCCACGTTCGCAGATACGTAAGGTCCGCGACCCACAGCACGTTCGGGGCGGCCGGGGTGAACTGCCGGTCGACCAGATCATCGGCGACCCTGACACCTGGCACCCTGATCGTCGTCTTCCCGCGTTTGACCCGCACCAGCCCTGAGATCCCGGCCCGGCGCATAAGGCGCCGCACCCGCTTGCGCGAGACCTGGATGCCATCTCCCAGGCGCAGCTCGGCCGCTACCCGCCGGGAGCCGTAGACGCCCCTGGCCTGCTCGTGGATCTCCTTGATCCTCGAGGTCAGCCACGCATCGGAGAGCGCCCTGTCGCTTGGGACCCTGCGCTCCCACCCGTGGTAGCCAGAACGGCTCACACCGAGGACCTCGCACATCACAGAGACTGGGAAACTGGCCCTCTCCGCCGAGATGATCCGGTAGGCGCTCACCGGGTCTCGGTCTCCGCTGCGAAAAGGACCGCGGCTCGCTTGAGGATCTCGCGCTCCTGCTCCAAGCGTTTGACCCGCTTGCGCAGCTCACGGAGCTCTTCGCGCTCCGCGCTCGTCAGCCCGTCATCGCGCTCCCGATGATCGAGCTGGCGCTGCTTGACCCAGTTATGCAGCGACTGATCGCTGCAACCCAGGCTCTCAGCCACATCCTTCACCGCCCGGCCAGCGAGCACCAGCTCGACAGCCTGGCGGCGGAACTCCGGCGGATACGGCGGCTTCGTTCGCGGCATGAACACATCCTTTCGCGTCCAAGCCAATCAAGCGCTCAACTGTCCGTCAGACGGGATCCACTCCAGATTGATTGTCGCGTACCAGGTCATGTACGACTACCTAGACGCGGTGAATGAGGCACCAACCTTCTCATCACTGCGCGATGGACTACAGCTACATCGCGCACTCCTCGACCCCGTGCTGTCCCAGCAGACCTCAACCGATTATTACGCGCACGATTCCCAGCACGACGACGACGGCTATCTCAACGCCCTCATTCACACATGCCGCGATGCGCTGGATGCCTGCCCTTCCAGGGTAGCTCTTACTCCGGCGCTGATTGCCGCAGCCAGGCGATGCGGTGAAGCGCAGGCCCGCAACCACGCCGTTTCGATTGAGGGCTACGACCAGCTGATCGACTGGTCAGAGAGACAGGCACCATGTGGCGGATACCTATGGTGGGAGCTCGCGGCGGCAGGCATTTCGTGCCTGGCAATTCACGCCCTGTTCGCAGCCGCCGCAACGCCAAAAACAACCCCATACGAAGCGCAGCGCATTGACGCTGCCTACTTCCCACCCGTTTGCGCAATCAGCGCATTGCTGGATAGTCTCATCGACCTTCCGCACGACGCCGACACTATCAACCACAGTTTCGCAGCGCACTACACTGCAAGCAGCCACGCGGCAGAGCGATACGCAGCGATCATCGCTGACGCTGAGGAGCAGTTGAGCGGACTTCGGCATGCACGACGGCATAGGATCATCCTTGCGGGCATCACCGGCTACTACCTATCCGCCCCTGAGGCCCACAACACGTTTGCGCACACGGTGACAATACGGGCAATCAGCGCTGCGAGCCCCGTGATCTGGCCGATTCTCGCCGTTATGTGCATCCGACGCTTGAAGCACACCGCTGCGCTAACCCCAAATCCTGTTATCACGAAGCGGACAAATAATTAGATCGAGGAGGCTGGACCCTGGACTTTTTCGACCAACCGAATATTCGGCTGGTAGTTCATCGTGCATTGGCGGTATAGATGTGCGATGGCGTCTAGGGATACGACATGGACAGCGTGGACCGGGGGCTCAACGAGCCGGCCCCGACCGCGCTTACCGACCACGGGCGGCGTGAGTCACCGGCAAGGCGCCGTCCGAGTCCGCGACGGGTGCGCGCCCAGGCACCCACAGAGGAGAGGCGACCCAGGTCGGCGGCAGGTTGGCGCCGCGCACGCCCGGGTGGCTGTTCGTGTCCCGAGGCGGGCCGGGCGTCAACGAGGCTTCCTTGGGGCCCGACGCTCGGCTCGCCAAGGCGCCATCGTGTTCAGCGGGGGCCAGCTACAGAGCACGAAGCCGATGGCGACCGGGCTGCAGACCAGCGACTCTAGCTGCGGGCTGTGCTACCGCCGAGACGACGAGGTCGCTGTATGACCAGGCAAACGCGCCCTTCGACCGTCAGGGACATCTTGGGGGATGCGAGCGACATCGTTGTGATCGACGCTCGTCTTGTGCACTACCTGCGCCGTGGATTGCGCTTCGAGATGGGTGCCGCTGCACAGAGCATCGCGACAATCATGCTTGTCTTGGAAGCGGAGCCAGCGCCCGATGCGGCTGATCGCTCCCATGAGATTCTTGAGGCCGCCCACGCTCTGCGTAGCAGAATCGCACCACGAGAGGATCAACTGCACGAGGACATCGAGCTCGACCTGAGCACCGATGCGCAACTTGTGTTCAGAGCCCTCGACCGCGAGCACTCGACGGAGCTTGATCGTCTACAAGAGCGGGCGACTTACGGACTGGACAGTGGTGTGCGTGGCGAGGAGATTCACGCACTCGGAGAGCTCGTGATGGAGATAAAGCGGATCCTTCTCCGACAGGGAGGTCGCCGACCAGAGGTGTTCCCGGCCGAGCCGCGCACCGAGACCCCTCTGCACTCCCAGCGGAAACGATCGGCGCGAGGATCAAGGGGCCGACCTCGACGCTGAAGGTCTTGGCGTCAACAGGTGTCGTGAGGACGAAATGGTGTTCCCTTGCTTGGCATTGAGCCACGCCCGGCCGGCGCGCACGTCCTGGTTGGGGCTGACACGGGCTCCCACGGGTAGCGAATGAGCCAAAGCGGGAACGGTCACAGGATGTCGCTGGAGGAAGTTCGCGCCGGCGTGGTGAAACGGCTGCGGGATCGTCGCTCGGAGATCGAGGAGGTCCTCTTCGCGCGGGCCCGCGCTGTGTCTGATCATCCCGGCTGGGATGCGGAATATTTGGCGGGGCTGCGCGCCACGGTTACGGCAGTCGTGGACTATGTGCTGACGGCCATCGAGCGGGGGGAGGATTGGTCGGGCCCAATCCCCTCGGTGGCGGTTGCGCAAGCCCAACTCGCGGCGCGCAACGGTGTCGGCTTGGAGACCGTCTGGCTTCGGTACGCGGCTGGGCAGAGGCACCTGGAGGGGTTTGTGATGGCCGAAGTCGATCACTTTCCGAGTCAGGCCCTGCGCCACGTGGTCGAGATGCAGTGGTCCTTGCTTGAGCGCCTCATGACAACGATTTCCGCCGAGTACCATCGCGAGGTAGCCCGCGTCGCAAGCTCGGCCGAACAGCGCCGTGGACGGCGATTGCGGAAGCTCCTTGCTGGCGAGCCGATCGACTTGGGGGAGTTCGAGTACGAGTTCAACGATGCTTGGCACCTCGGCGTAATCGCGATCGGCGCGAGAGCCCGCGAGGCAGTTCGGGACCTCGCCGCGGGATGTGAGCGCCACCTTCTTCCTCTATCGCGCGATGAGAACACGGTGTGGGCGTGGCTTGGTGGCGAGAGCCGGCTCGCGGTCGCTGACGTCGACTTCCGGCTGCCGGCCATGAGAGGGAAGGGTGCGTTGTTGGCAGTCGGCGAGCCGGGCACCGGACTAGACGGATGGCGTCTCACGCACCATCAGGCGCAGGCGGCGCTCCTGGTCGCCCTACATGATGGAGAAGGGATCACGCGCTACGCCGAGGCGATGCTCCTCGCTGCAGCGCTGCAGAATGAAACCCTGGCGAGGTCTCTGGAAGAGATGTACCTACTGCCGCTTGCCAGTCAGAGGGACGGCGGCGCGGCCTGGCGCGACACGCTAGGCGCTTACTTCGACGCCCAGGGCAATACGGCTACGGCCGCCAGCGCAATGGGCGTGGGCCGGCACACGGTCGAACGCCGTCTCCGGTCGATCGAGGAGACGCTGGGGCGTCTGATCTCGACATGCCAGCCTGAGATGGAAGTCGCCCTGCGCCTGTACGAACTTCGCGCTGCTCGCAACGCCACCGCGTTGTCGACCCAAAGGCGGCCGGGCGGCGGCACGGCGAGTGACTCTACGGCCGGGTGATGGGACAGTCTGGCCCATTCGGGCGATGGCTGTGGTCCATATTGGACCATCCCAATCTCCCAAATGTGTTATGCCGCTGAGTAGGATCGGGCCGCGAACTGGTATTTCTCTTATGTGTGCCGTAGCCGTCCAAACAACCCCCAGGTCAGCGCCCGCTAGGGCACTGCGTCCCCGACGTAGGCTGGGCACTGCCTGGGTAGCGCCCGCGAAGATGGAGCATCCAGAGTGGGTGGCTGCAGGGCTGGGCCTCGGCGAAATGGCCCGTGTGAACAACTGGTGGGTAGGTGATTGGCTCAATTACGGGACCACGCGATGGGGCGAAAAGTACGTTGAAGCCGCCAAGATCACGGGCTTCGACCCTAAGACGCTGCGGAATATCGCCTCCGTCGTGTCGCGATTTGATTTGTCCCGGCGCCGGGACAATCTGGACTTCACCCACCACGCCGAGGTGGCCGCGCTGGATCCCGACCAACAAGACGAGTGGCTTGATCGTGCAACCGAGCTGAAACTTTCAACCGCGGATCTTCGACTCGCGTTGAGAGCCGACCAACGTGGCCTCAAATCAGCCGGGAACGACAACGCAGGCAACGAGACCGACAATGTTGTGGTGTGCCCGCAGTGTGGATACAAGCTGGCGCCCGCGGCTGGAACCGAAACAGATGGAGCCCGGGAGCCCGGATGAGGAGAGGCACATGGCCGTAGACGCGCAGGCAGCAGATCCGACCCGCGATGAGGGGGAGCCGTATGCGGCTTGGTTGCTGCGTCATCGCCACGGTGGCGATCCGGCCACACGTGAGCTGATTCTCGCCACCCTTGTGCCCGTCCGAGACCAGATCCTCGAGAATGCGCAGATCGCGCCGGGTGACACGGTGCTCGACGTCGGTTGTGGAGACGGGATGGTGAGCTTCGCGGCGCTCGACCGCGTCGGACCGACTGGCCGGGTGGTGTTCAGCGACCAATCGGCCGAGTTGCTTGCCGAGTGCCAAGCTCTCGCCGCTGCCAGCGGCGGTGCAGAGCGATGCGACTTTCAGCAAGCGGAGTTGCCCGAGCTGATCAGTATCCCGTCGGCAAGCGTGGACGCCGTTCTCACTCGCTCGGTCGTGATGTATGTTGCCGCGAAGGAAGAGTCCCTTGCAGCGATGTTCAGAGTCTTGCGCCCCGGCGGCCGAATCTCACTCTACGAGCCGATCAGTCGCGTGCTGCTCAGCGAGCCGCCAGAGGAGTGCTACGGGTACGACGTCAGCGGCTGCATACACGCAGCGGCCAAGGTGAAGGCCGCCTATGTCGGACCGTCGGCGAAAGCGAACCCGCTCATCAACTTCGACGAGCGTGACCTGCTCAGATATGCCGAGCGCGCCGGTTTCAGCGAGATCACCCTCGATCTGAACCTCCAGACACGAGTGACGCTCCCCAACGTCGTTCACGATTGGGAAACGTTTCTCCGGATGTCCCCCAACCCAACCGCCCCGCCCCTCGGCGAGGTTTTCGGGGAGGTTCTTGACGCGGACGAGCTCCGGCTCGTCGAGCAGTGCATCCGCCCCCAGCTCGACCGAGGCACGCTGCGGATGCGGTACGCCGTCGCCTTTCTGCGAGGGACTAAGCCCTCATAGGCCGCGCACGCTCTGCCGACTTTCCAAGCCGTGCGGGGGGAGGCGCACGGCGAAGCCGGCCGAGATCAGTGAGCCTCCGCGCACTGTGACACCTCTCATGGCGATAACGACGTACTTCAACCCGGCGGGGTACCGTAGTCGCCTACAGAACTATCGAATCTTTAGGCAGCATTTGAGGGTGCCTCTGGTGGCAGTCGAGTTTTCACCCACAGGTGAATTCGATCTTGGACCAGACGACGCGGACACGTTGATCCAACTCGCCGATGGCGACATCATGTGGCAGAAGGAGCGCCTGCTCAATGTCGCTCTCACTGTCCTCCCGGACTGTACGGCCGTCGCTTGGCTGGATTGCGATGTTGTCCTGCTGGGAGAGGGGTGGGTTGAGCGCACACTTCGAGCGGCTGGAAACCTGCACAATGGTTCAGCCGTTCTCGACGGTCGGTGAGACACGGCCAGGAGCTAAGTCCATCGCGGGCGTAGTGGGTCATGGTCGACCCTCGTTCGCGTATCAATGTACGCACGGGGAAATCGGCCAGCAGGAGTTGGCGACCTGGCGCGTCGGCTCAGATCCGGTGCCTCTTCATTGTGGGTATGCGTGGGTTGCTCGGCGTGAATTTCTTGATACCCACGGTTTCTATGATGCCTCGATCCTGGGCGGCGCCACCCGTGAGATCGCCACGGCCGCGCTCGACGACCTCGACGCTCTAGTCGCTTGCCGAGCACGAACCCCAGCACAGGTTGAGCACCTGCTCGCCTGGGCTAAGCCGTTTGCGTCGGATGTAGCCGGAGGCGTCGGCTATGTCGACGGCGAGCTCGTGCACCTCTGGCACGGCTACACACAGGACCGAGGCTACGGCGTTCGTTACCGGATACTCATCGATAACTGCTTCAATCCGCGCTTGGACATCACACACGCTGGGGGCTGTTGGCAGTGGGCCAGCGAGAAGCCTGCTTTGCATCGAGGCACGTCCCAATATTTCGCAAGCCGCATGGAGGACCCCCACCAGCGGAGGCAGCGCCAGGGAAGGAGGGGTAATGGGTAATCGCGTCCTGTATTTGCTCAGGCGGTATCCACAAATCTCAGAGTCCTATATAGAGACCGAGCTACGCACCGTCGCAGCTAGCGATCAGGTACAGGTCATCGGACTCGGAGCGGCCGACCTTCCGTCCACCGAACATCACCCGTTTCAGACGATTGGCCTAGACAATGAGGCCGGGCTGGCGGCGGTCGTTGCCGATTTTCGGCCTGACGTTGTGCACGGCCACTACATCCATCACGCCCCCGCGCTCCTGCGCGTGGCGACCTTGGCGGACTGCTGCTACACGGTGCGCGCTCACTCGTATGACGTGCTCGACAGGACGCCGGGCGAACTGGTTGACTTCGTCGCCGCCGTCAACCACGACCGCTGCTTGGGCATTCTCACGTTCCCGTTCACCATCGAGCATTTGCTCGCCGCAGGCATCCACCAAGAGAAGGTCGTGCCCTGTTATCCAGTGATTGATTTCGCGCGGTTCTACGACATGGACCCCAACGGCAATGAGGTAATGAACGTTGGCGCCGCACTACCAAAGAAGGACCACAGATCCTATGTGGATCTAGCGAGGCGCCTACCGGAACGTCGCTTCAATCTCTATGCGATGGGGTACGAAAGCAGCGAGATTGGAGAGTACAACCAATCGCTCGGATCGCCCGTGACGATGATCCCGGTCGTGCCATACGCCGACATGCCCGGCGAGTACAAGCGGCACGAATGGCTCGTCTACACGGCGTCATCAGAGCGTCGCACGGTCGGTTGGCCGATGGCGATCGCCGAGGCGCAGGCCGCCGGCGTCGGCGTCTGTGTCCAAGACATCCGGCCTGACCTTCGCGAGTACGTCGGTCCTGCGGGCTACGTGTTTAAAGACATTGATGAGGCGGTCGAGATCATCTCCACGCCCGTCACTGAGTCGATGAGAAAGCGCGGCGCCGAGCACGCAATACGGTCAGACATCAACAGGCATGTCGGCCTTTTGAGAGACCTGTGGCGGACGGCGTGAGCAGCGGGCGCGGAAGCAGTCGCGCCGACTACACGCTGTACGGCACGCTGCCGGTGTCAATCCAGTCGGAGTCGGAGTTGGCGTCGTCCGTCGCCCAATACTTCTGGCCCCACTGCGAGGAGACACGCGACAGTTCACCCCTCGTGGTGATCGAGCTCGGCAAGGACCCAACCGCTGCACAACAGCGTGCGACTGGCGCGGGCGAGCGCATCACGCTCTACGAAGCCCCCGATGGGCATGTCCCGGACTACAACACGGGGGAATTGTGGCAAGTCGGCTCGGGGGCTCGCGTGGTGCGTAACCCACACACCGGAACACACTTCACGATCACGGGGAATCACGTGGACGTACGCAATCAGGAGCTCGCTTTTGGTGTGGTCGATCTCTGCAGGGTGATTAAGCAGCTCGTAGCCACGCGCTTTGAGTCGCTCGGCCAATGCGTACTGCACGCGGCGGCGGTGGAGTACGAAGGGAAGGCGATCTTGTTCGTGGGTCCGAAGGCTTCAGGCAAGACGACGCTCGTGCAGGCCGCTCTAAAGGCAGGTGCGCGGTTTATCACTAACGACAGGCTGTTTGTGGACGCTTCCGGGCCACGCTGGTCGGTACGAGGGTGGAGCGACCCGATGCGGCTCGTGAATCAGCCGGGCAAGAGAAAGAGATTGGTGCCGCTGTACTCGTACTTCAATGGTGCCCTAAGTCTCGTTTGCCGGGAGCAAACGACGGTTGGCATGGTGGTCTTCCCCACCATCGGGCGATCCACAACCGAGACACGAGTGACGCCTGTTGACGCTGATCCGGGACTTGAGCTTCTGACCCAGCAGATCCTTCCCGTGCGACAGAGGTGGCTAGGAATTGAGCCGGACGCGGCGCCCGCAGCACGCGTCGCGCCACACTGCCCCTTCGTCTCTGTCTCCGCGCACTACTACGAAGCCGCAGATGCATTTGCGCGGGCGCTCGAGACGCTCCACGAGCCGTTGGGAACGGCGACTAGATGACTTCGGTTTGCAGATGAGTATCGGCAATCAAACCGGGCGACGGATGATCCTCGACGTCACCCACCTGCAGGGACTCCTGGCCACGGCGCTCCAGCGAGTAGACCATCCCAGCAAATTCGGTGTTGTTGTCGAGGGATCGATCGCTGAGGGCTTCGGCAACCATACGTCTGACGTCGACTTCCTTCTCGTCACAGAGGGTGACTACGGGCATCCGACGATGCCGACAGTTCTCTTCGTCGACGGTCACCGCGTCGAGGTTCGTATGCGCTCAGCCAGCCAACTGCGAGAGCAGATCGAACGCGTCAACCGCGCCAGTGCCAGTGGTTCGCAGCAGAGAGAGAGGCTGACCGAAGACCAACTGAATCGATGCCAACGCTTTGCCCATGCCGTGACCGTGCAAAACCAGTCGCTGATCAAGCGGGTCCGTCAGACCCTGCCCGAATGTGACCTGGAAGATCTCGTGTCCTCGTGGTTCTTGCGTCAGGCGAGGGAATCAGCGCGCTACGCAGTCGCCCTGCTCGTCCTTGGACAAACCGACGAAGCTGCGCTGTGGGCGCGCACCGCGATGCTCCAGGCCGGAAAGTCGTGGGCCGCGCGGCAGGGAGAGACCTATCTCGGATTGAAGTGGGTCTCCGAGCAGCTCAAGCGAATCACCAATCATCCAGAGCTGCTCGCGCGATTTAGATCGCTCGCCTCTTCGGCCGGCACGCGTCCTGCCGCCAGCGACCATGCCAACGCGTGCCTACGGATGGCGACGGAACTCGGTCTGACCGAGGCGCAGGTTCAGCCCGACAAGGTATTGCTCGCGCGCCGGCGAGACATCACGACCTGGCAGATCGGCAAGCGGGTCCACATCGTCCGCCAGCAACGCGATGTCTTCGCGCTCACCCCCGAAGCCGAGAGCGTATGGCGCTCGCTCGTCTTCGGGTTTCCCCTCCCCACGATCCTTGACCGTGCCTCGCCTGTTGCCCCTGCGGCGGGAGCCGTGCTCGCCGACTTTCACCGTCTTGGGCTCATCGACCTTCGCTGGCGCGGCGGACCACGAATCAAGGGATCAATCGCCTACACCCCGGCGCCGGCGTTTGAGCAGCCGACGCTCTCGGCCCACGGTCTGCTACCCAGGCCAAGCGACCGCGCGATCAAGCCGTCACCGATCCCGGCACCCCAATTTGCCGCTGCGGGCATGGCCCAAGTGTGGGCGAACGTCGAGATCGAGAACGCCCGGGAGGACATGGAAGGTGCACTGAAAGCAGGGCAGTGGGGAGTAGTGAGAGCCACCGCTTATCGCATGATCCGCAGAGCGTGCGTGGTAACGCAGACCGCCTATGGCATCCATCCACTTCCATTGCCAGACGCGGGGCCGTATCGCATTCAGGACATCCGCGACCTGCCGGCTGAGATCAAGAACACGGCACTCACCCTCGAGACCGACATCCAGTCCGGCCCGCTCGACGAGAAGCTAGACGACAGCACCCTGCAACTGCTCGACCAGTTCATCGAAATGATCCGGCGGAACACCTACGGCGAGGACTTCCCCTCGTGCTTTATCGACGACGACGGCTGGAACAGGACGCTCGAAATCGGATATGACTGGGTACGCCTCGGCGCCTATCTTGATGCCGACTTCCCGATCGAGGAGGCGCGAGACCTCCTTGCTGCTGGTGGTCAGCAGCAAGCCATGCGCGAGGTAGTCGATGCGCAGAGTTGACGCAAAACACGAAACCCCTTGACGACGCTCTTGGAGGGCGCACATGACTTACGAGCCAGTAGAGAGCCGAGAGGCGATACGACAGGACGTTCGCGGTGAGATCGAACGCATCCTCCATGCGATGATGCCCAACGCCCCCGACCAACTGCGCGATGAGATGCTGCTCGGCGAGGATCTCGGAATGGACTCGCTGCGACTGCTCGAGCTCGCTTCGGTGATCGAGCAACGTTTCGAGCTTCCCCCACTGGACATGGACCAGGCGATTACCGTCTCGACCGTCAAAGACGTCGTCGGCTTGGTCGAGGATCTCTGTGCGAAGACCACAAGATGAAGACAACCACCACACTCGTGACCGGCGCGACCGGACTGATCGGCTCGGAGGTAGCCGCGAAGCTCGCCGCCGAGGGGTACGCTGTCATCGCCCTTGTCCACACGCGCCAGCAGATTGCGCGCAACAACGGGCGCAACGCTCGCACGACTGAGCTGAACGACCAGCCGCAGGCGGGCGAGATCGCGACCCTCCGCGGCGATGTCACCAAGCCCCGGTTGGGCTTGGCAGCACGCCAATACGACATGCTCCAGACCCGACTCGACCGAGTCGTGCACTGCGCCGCGACCACTGACTTTGGGCGATCCCAGGAGGTGTATGAGGCGCTCAACGTCTCAGGCACGCGGCACGTCCTCGATCTCGTCACGAGCGGACCAAGCGCTCCGATCTCCCTCGTGCACGTGAGCACCGCATATGTATGCGGCGAACGCGTCGGAGACGTCCGTGAGGACGAACTCGACGCCGGTCAGAGCTTTGGAACGGCCTACGAAGAGAGCAAGTTCAGAGCAGAGATGATGGTCAGGGGCGAGGCGGCATCCGGCTTGCCGGTAGTGATTGTGCGGCCGAGCGTCGTGGTCGGCACGGCACGATCCGGTGCCGTTCGCGAGTTCAAGAACATCTATCCGCTGCTCAAGCTGTTTACCGAGGGTCGAGTACGGTCGATCCCTGGCCTGTACGACGCGAAGCTCGACCTCGTGCCGGTTGACCACGTAGCTGAGGTCATCACTCAGGCCGCGCGGCGCTTCGAGGAAGCGGCGGGCCGAACGTTTCACGCAATCGGCGCGAGCCCTCATACCCTGCGTGACTTCAGCGACGTGCTCGCCGAGTACCCGTCCTTCCATGCCCCTCGATACGTGCCGCCTGCCACCTTCAATGTCGCTCGGCTGCCTGCCTCGGAGCGCATGTACTACGAGCGAGTCGTCCGCTTTTACGAGACCTTCTTCGTCCGTCGAATGACGTTCGTCGCCGACGACGCCACCGCATTCGTCGGCGGACGGCCACCCCTCGATGGAAAGCCGTTCCTTCGCAAGCTCCTGAACTACTGCCTGCGCGTCGGGTACCTCGGCGCTCCGCTCCCGCCCGTCGACGAGGTGCTCGCGAGTCTCGCGAGCACCGACGCCAGCACGCGCAGCGGCGTCCCTCTTGGCTGATCGCACCCAGCCAGCGTGCGGCTAAACGGCGGATGGACATCCGAGGGGAGGCGGTCTTTGCAACCCACGCTCCCCTCCAGCACTATATGAGAAGCGAGGCAGTGGCATCGCCGCCGGCCCCGGCTCACCCCAAGATCGAATGGCAAGCGACGCCGATCCATCTCCAACAGTGACTGCGGACCTCTGCGAGCGTCTACGGCAGCTCGTCATCACGGAGTTCTATCCACAGGTGCCCTTGTGGGATGCCGCTGGCCGCGTGCCGGCGAGCGCGTTTGAACGCCTCGCGGAAACGGGTGCACTCGTCGCCCGCTGGTCTCCTGCTTCAGCCGCTGGCGACATCGACACCGCCGTCGCGCTCGCAGATGCTTGCGGCCTACTGACCTCGGCCGGTGCCGGCGTATCTTTCATGGCCCACACTGAGGGTTTCATCGCCGCCACACACCGCTGCGAATTCGGCAACCAACATCGCAGCGAGATCGACACAGGACGCCGCATAGGGTGCATCGCGATTTCCGAGGCCACTAGCGGCTCCGTTGTGACCAACTGTGGCACGGTCGCTGAGCAAACACCTGATGGCTGGCGGATCACTGGCCACAAGCACTTCGTCTCAAACTTCTCCACCGCGACCGACTGCGTGACGTTCGTCAGGACCGCTCACCGAGAACGCATGGACGACTACACGGTCTTCATCGTGCCGACCGATGCTCCCGGCGTTTGCGCCGCCCCCCACGACCTGATGGGGGCCCGCGCGTCCGGCACAGTCATGGTCGACTTCACGGACGTCGAGATCGACGACAGCCGCCGAGTCGGCAAGGTCGGTGCCGGACTGCAATTCCTGTTGGGGTTCTTGAGCTTCGAGCGGTTCTGGGCGGCCATCGGCTCGGTCGTCTCGGCGGAACTGTGCCTGGAGATGTCGAACGCCTGGGCCGAGCGGCGGCAGATTGGAGGCGTCGCGCTCCGCGACCACCAGGCGATCCTGCATCGCCTTGCGGACCTCGCGTGCGTCGTGACCGCGGCACGATCGCTCGTAGACAACCTCATCGTCCAAGCGCGAGAAGGCAATCTGACATCTGGCAACGCGGCGATGGGCAAGCTGTACTCATCCCGGGTGGCGTGGCGAGTCGCCGACGAGACGATGCAGCTGCTCGGCGGTCGCGGCTATACGATGGCAACGCCGATCGGACGGATGTGGACCGACTCACGGCTCATGCGGATCGGCGGCGGCACTGACGAGGTACTGCGAGAGCTGGTCGCGCGCACTCAACGCCAGGGAACTCTCCGTCGCCACCCGGCCGTAGATGCAGTCATCGAGGCAGCGGCCATCGAGACGGACGGCGGAGCAGATGCGCCCGCCAACGACTCGCGCCCAGACGCGCTCGCTGCTCCCACTCCCTCCTAGCAACCCTCGGGAGTCGGCTGTTGCTTTCTCGGTCCCAAGAGAAGCAGAACTTCCCGTCCCGCGACGCCGGCCGCGGAAAGACGCCCTGAGATTTGATGACGCAAAGCCCTTTGGTCATTGTGATGAGCCATGACAGCCACCAACGGATTGATGCTGGAGGATTCGACGCTGCGCGAGGGCGAGCAGTCGCCAGGCGTCGCATTCTCCGCCGCAGAGAAGGTCGAGATCGCCCGCCTACTGGACGCCGTTGGCGTCCATGCGATCGAGGTCGGCACGGCCGCAATGGGCGGCCCCGAGGAGGACGCAATCCGCCGCCTGTTGGCGGCCGACCTCGGCCTCAAGCTCATAGGCTGGAACCGCGGGCGCCGCTCAGACCTCGAAGCCTCGTTCGCCTGCGGGTTGCAGGCAGTGCACATCGGCCTGCCGTCCTCCGATCACCACCTCGAGCAGAAGTTCGGCAAGACCCGCGAGTGGGTCATCGAGACAATGCAGGAGCTGGTCGCGTTCGCCAAGTCGCAGGGCGCATGGGTATCGGTGAGCGCCGAGGACGCGGCACGCGCCGACCGCGACTTTCTCGTTGAGTACGCGCAGGCGGTCAGGGACGCCAACGCCGACCGGCTGCGCCTCTCAGACACGATCGGGATCCTGCGCCCCATCACCGCGAGAGAGACCTTCGCCGCTGTCGCCCAGGTTGGCATCCCGCTTCAAGCGCACATGCACAACGACTTTGGGCTAGCGACCGCGAACACCCTTGCCGCCATTGAAGGAGGCGCCGAGCATATCCATGTGACCGTAAACGGCCTCGGCGAGCGCGCCGGAATCGCACCGATCGACGAGATCCTACTCGGCCTGCACTTTCATCACCAGATCGATCTGGGATGTCACCTCGAGAAGCTCGCGCCACTCTGCCAGTACGTCGCCGAGGTCTCCGGACGGCCGATCGCCAGCAACAAGCCGATCACGGGTGAGGCGATCTTCGCCCACGAGTCGGGCATCCACGCCGAGGGTGTCCTGCGTCTACCAGACGCGTTCGAGCCATTCCCGCCTGAGCTGGTTGGCGCCGAACGCAGCATCGTGATCGGCAAGCACAGCGGCAGTGCCTCCATCCAACACGTCCTCGCGACTGCCGGGGTGCAGGTCGCCCGAGATGAACTCGGCGCCGTCACGCAAGCCGTCCGCTTCGAGGCGATACGACTCAAGCGCTGCCTCACCACCGCAGAGACCGTCGCGATCTACCGCTCAGCTAACGGTAAGACAGATGCCGCGCACAGCAGCTGAGAAGATCATCGGAGCGCACGCCGGGTGCCCCGTCGTCGCCGGCGACCTCGTGCGAGCCGACGTTGATGTGATCATGGCCACCGACGGCAACGCACCGCTAGCAATCGAACTGCTCAGACGCGAGCTGGGAGCTGAGGACTCAAGCATCGACGGAAGTCGCATCATCCTCGTCATCGACCATTGCGCCCCGGCCCCGAACCTTGGCGCAGCGAACATGCAAGCCCTGATGCGCGACTTCGGAAGCGCTTGCAACGCACGCCTATATGACGCGGGCACCGGCATCTCACACGTCGTACTGCCCGAAAAAGGAGACGTCAAGCCAGGAATGCTCGTCGTGGGATCCGACTCGCATACCGTCACCTATGGGGCCGTCAACTGTTTGGGCACAGGCATGGGCTCCACCGACATCGCCGTCTCGATGTTCACCGGCCGCACCTGGCTTCGCGTCCCGGAGACGATCCGGGTGAACCTGACCCGGTCTCTCCCGGCGAAGGCCAGTGCGAAGGACGCGATACTCGAGCTGGTTCGTCGCATAGGCGTCGATGGCGCGACCTACGGGTGCCTTGAGTTCGGTGGCGACGGACTCGCCTCCCTATCTATGGACGAGCGCTTCACGTTCGCGAACATGGCTATCGAGATGGGCGCCAAGTGCACGCTCATGCCCGCCGACGAGGTATGCCAGGCATGGCTCAGCGAACGTCTCACAGAGCCGATCGAGCCGGTCACATCCGATCCATCCTGCGACTACGCCGGTGTCGTCGAGCTCGACCTCCACGACGTCGAGCCGATGATCGCCTCCCCTCACGACCTCACCGAGATTAGTCCGCTGAGCGAAGCCGAGGGAACGCCCATCGACATCGCGTTCATTGGCACCTGCACCAACGGTCGGATCGCCGATCTGCGCCGCGCGGCAACGGTACTGCACGGGCAGAAGGTCGCGCCCGGCGTGCAGTTGATTATCACCCCCGGATCACAAGACGTGCTGAAGCTCGCGCTGCGCGAGGGACTGATCGAGACCTTTGTCGAGGCCGGGGCACTGATCACGACCCCAGGATGTGGCCCCTGCGTCGGCACGCACCAGGGAATACCCGCCGATGGCCACACCGTGATTACGACCGCGAACCGAAACTTCCGCGGCCGGATGGGGAACCGCGACGCCGCGATCTTTGTCGCCTCACCAGACACGGTGGCTTGGTCGGCGGTTCGCGGGAGCGTCAGCGTCCCGGCGGCATAATCGGCATGTCCGGCGAGGTCATCACGGGCGACGTTCACCGCTTTGGCGAGAACGTCACAACCGACGACGTTATCGCCGGGAAGTACAAGCACGAGACCACCGACCTAGATCGCCTGGCGGCGCATCTCATGGAGAACATTCGCCCAGGCTTCCCCTCGGTCGTCAAAGCCGGTGACTTCATCGTCGCTGGCAGTAACTTTGGTTGCGGCTCCTCCCGCGAGCAAGCACCAGCGTTGATCAAGCACGTCGGGATCGCTGCCGTCGTGGCGCCCTCATTCGCCCGCATCTTCTACCGAAACGCAATCAACATCGGACTCCTGCTGCTTTCCTGCCCGACTGAGGGGATGGAAGAGGGCGACGTGCTCGCCTACGATCCCGCCGGCCACCGGATTCGTGTCCCCGAGCGCGGAATTGAGCGCACCCCGGCCCCGATGCCGGAGGATGTCCGCGAGATCGTGCAGGCCGGCGGGCTACTCGAATACGTCCGAACGACCGGGACGTTGTGACCGGCGTGAGCACCGCAGAAGGCAAGTCGGAAACTGTCTGGGACCGCCCAGGCCGACACCACCCAATAACCACGGGCCAGGCTGCCTACTGCTCGCGGGAATTAGGGAATCCACGATCCGGAGTGCTAGCTTGGCGCCGCCCCAGCCCGGACGACGCAAGGTCACGGTCGGCAGTGTCGGGCATATCCACATCAAGAAGTGCAGCAGGAAGGAGCTTGCGCAATGAGTCTCAGCATTGACGAGGTGGTCGAGCGGGCCAACCGCGCATTCAACAACCACGAACTCGATGCGTTTATGGAGCTTTCTGCACCCGACTCCGAATTTCGTTCGCCGGGTGGGGTCGTTCTACACGGACGCGAGGCGATCCGCGAGTTCACCGCCGCCTGGTTCGAGGCGTTCCCGGACTCCCACTCAAGCATGCAGAGGACGATCGTGGTCAATTCGACGGTTATCGGAGAGGGCGTCTTTACCGGCACCCATACCGGCGTCTATCGGACGCCCGCGGGCGACCTACCTGCGACCGGAAAGACGATCAAAGGCGAATTCATGGAGATATTCGATGTCAAGGACGGTATGGTCATCCGGGATCATATGATGTTCGACCGTCTGGAGCTTCTCGGCCAACTCGGCCTGATCCCGGGCTTCGAGGGTTGAGGGCTCGGCCGGTAAGGGCAAGGAGGGCGTAAGGTGCTGCTAACGTGACTGACGTCCCCTCTCGACGGCGTTGGGCGATCCTGGCAACGATCATCGCTTGCGAGTTCGTCGCCGAGCTCGATACGTCGATCGTCAACATCGCTCTGCCAAGCCTCGGACGGTCACTGCACGCCGACGCGACCGAGCTGCAGTGGGTAGTTGCCTCCTACGTCGTGGTGTTCGCATCGCTGCTTCTGTTCTGCGGCTCGATCGTCGATCGCGTCGGTGGGCGCAGAATCTTGTTTGTCGGCAGCGCCGTGTTCGCTGCCGCTTCGACGTGGGCGGCCGTCGCGCCGAATGTGTCTCAGGTAATCGCTGCCCGCGCCGTGATGGGCGCCGGTGCCGCCCTGATCTTCCCTGCCACCGTCTTTGTCCTGGCCGATGTCTTCCCGCCCTATGAACGGATGCGCGCGTTTAGCATCTGGTCATCCGTAGCCGGTCTGAGTTTTGCGGTCGGGCCGACGGTCGGCGGCTTTGTGGTCGAACACGGCGGATGGTCAGCAATCTTCTGGCTCAACCTTCCAATTCTCGCGTGCTCAACGGCAGCTGCAATTCCCCTCCTACCGCACACCCGCGGATCACGGTCTCGGGCCCCAGACAGGGTCGGTGCAGTACTGGCCGTCACCGGGCTCACTGCGTTGTTCTACGCAATCATCGAGGCGCCTGAAATTGGCTGGACTCACAGCACCGTGCTCGCTGCGTTTGCGGCAGCCGCGATCCTGCTCGCCGGCTTTGTGGGCTGGGAGACCCACACTCCGATGCCGCTCCTACGGTTGGACCTGTTCCGGGGCACCCGATCCTTCAGGGCGACGTGCGTCCTGGCTCTTACATTCCTGCCCGTCGCCGGTGCCCTCTTCATTGTCACGCAGTACCTCCAGTACGTGCTTGCGTACACACCGCTGGAGGCGGGCGTGCGGATGCTCCCTGTCGCTGGCGCTTTCGCGTTCGGCGCGTCCATCGCGATAAGCGTCGCCGCCCGCCTGGGCACGAAGCTGACCGCGACGATTGGGCTTGGGCTCTTGGCCGTGTCGCTCGCTGTCATGGCGAGTATCACGACACGCTCCGGGTACGGTCTCGTTGCCATTTCGCTCGTGATCGGAGGGCTCGGGATGGGTCTGACTCTCTCTCCAACGATGGCGCTTACGCTCGACGGGCTTGCGCTGTCAGACGCAGGTGTTGGCTCCTCGCTGAACATGACCGGCTTGACCCTCGGCGGGGCACTCGGCGTAGCAATCATGGGAAGCATCATGACCTCGACGCTGTCCAGCGACATCGCGACAGCCGCCGAATTCTTCGGGCTGTCACACACGCCCAAATCGCTGCTAGATGTGCTCCAGGTCGCCGCTCACTACTACGGCGCACATAACCACGAACTCCTGGCAGTCGCGCGCCGAGAGTTCGTTAAGGGCGCCACGCCAGCGTTCCGCGCCGGGGCAGCAATTGCCGGTGCTGGCGCGCTGCTCGCGGCAATCACGCTGCCCAGCCGATCGACGGTCCCGGCTACCCAGGCCGTGCCCGCAGCTGACCCAACAGCGACCGACGCCGCGTAAGATTCGGTAGAAGCGCGCGACGCGAGCTCGTGGATCGGCAACGCATCACGATCGTCCGCATTGCCGGAGACGGCGTTGGCCCTGAACTCGTCGCTGCTGCAAGCGAAGTCGCAGCGGCTACCGGCCTTGCTATCGACTGGATCGACGTTGCCGCAGGACTGGGCGCCTATGAATCGACGGGGGCGACCGCTCCACCCGACACGCTTGAGGCCATCCGTACCCATCGCTACGCGATTAAGGGGCCGTTCGCGACCCCCAGCGGTGGGCACATCCGCAGCGCCAACTTCTACATACGCCGCGAGCTTGATCTGTACGTGTGTCTGCGGCCCCTACCGATTGACAGTTCGCACCCGCTGCTCTTGGTGCGCGAGAACGTCGAGGATCTCTACGGCGCGATCGAGTGGGCTACGGGCCCAGTCGCGCACGCTGTCAAGGTTGCAAGTCGCCAAGGGTGCGAGCGGATTGCCCGCTACGCGTTCGACTTGGCTGTGCGGGAAGGCCGCCAGAAGGTGACGCTCGTCCACAAGGCAAACAACCTCAAGCTGACCGAAGGCATGTTCCTCGATTTGGCCGGCAAGGTTGCCGCCGAGTATCCGACGATCGCCCTCGAGGACATGCTGGCGGACACAGCGTGCGCCACACTCGTCACGGCTCCAGACGCCCTCGACGTCATCCTCACATCCAACACCTTCGGGGATCTACTCGGCAGCCTTGGCGCGGCGGTCGCTGGCGGACTTGGCCTCGTCGGAAGCCTTAACTGCGGGAACGGGCTGTATGTCGCCGAGGCGGGCCACGGCGACGCCGGACATCTCGCGGGACGCAACACAGCCAACCCGTTCGCGATCATCGACAGCACCAGACTGCTGTTCAGAGAGATCGGCTACATCGCCGAGGCCGAAGCGATCCACGATGCCCTGCTCGCCGTCCGCCGCGACGGACCACTGCCCCAAGAGCTCGGCGGAAAAGCATCCACCACAGAAGTTGCCAGGGCGATTGGCGACGCCGTAGCATCGCGCAACGGTGGTTAGACGCAAGCAAAGGATGTGAAACATGCGCGTTGCAGTTCTGGGCATGGGAATAATCGGGCAGCGACTTGTCGACGGCGTCAGCGTCCAGCCCGACATGGACCTGTCCGGCATCGCAGTCAGGTCTCTGTCGCCGGCCGTGCGCGAAAATCCCCACTACCCCTATTTCGGCTCTGGGACGTCCGGCCAGAACGCCCTCGCTGAAGGCGGGATAGGCAGCAGGGGGGATCTCTCATACCTGTTGGCGGAGAGCGACGTGATCGTCGACTGCGGGCAGGCAGGAACCGGCGCCCGTCGCCATGACACTTACCGAGCGGCTGGGGTCAAGGCGATCTTCTGCGGCGGTGAGCGGAAGCCCGAGCTGGGGCCGCTCGTAAACTCCCATCTGAACTACGACGCCGGGCGAGAAGTGAACAGCCTGCGTCTGCTCAGCTGCAACACCACCGCACTCGCACGGGTTACCGCTAGCCTCGGCGCAAGCGACGTGAGCGAAGTCGTGGCCACCATACTTCGATGCTCCGGCAACCACGACTCAACCAAACCGCACGGTGTTGTCGTGCAGCCGGGCACCTCCCACCACGCCGCCGATCTCCGTAGTGTCCTCAGAGACGTTTACGTCGAATCGACAGCGGTCACAGTGCCGATGAGCGCCGGTCACGTGGTGCACGCTCGCGTCAAGCTGCTTCGAGCCGCAACGCACAGTGACACCCTGAACCGCCTTGCGCAGAGCGCACGGACCATCGTGCATCCGACCGGCGAGGCCCTGGACACCGCTGCGATCGCCGCCAGCACGGCGACCTCCTCACGCCGGCCACCATGCCGGTACGAGGTCGCGGTACGTCTCGAGCAATCGGTTGGACAGCGCGAAGTGGTGGCGTGGCTTTCACTCGATCATGCCGCGATCACGATTCCCGAGACGATCGACGCGATCCGTGCAATCTGCGGAGATAACGAAGCGGACGAAGCTCGGGCTCTGACAGATGCCGCGTTGGGGATCACTTGCGCATCTCACCCTTCAACAAGCCCTACGGCGGTCATGAGATGACCCGCCGCCGATCGTCTCTACGGCTGCTTCTCAGCTCGGCGGAGGTTACGCGCGTAATCGGCGTGCATGACGGGCTGGGTGCGATCCTTGCGCAGCGCGCCGGATTTGAGGCGCTGTGGGTGAGCGGCCTGTGCGTCTCGACCTCACGTGGCGTTGCGGACGCCGGTCTGCTGACGATGAGCGAGTTTCACGACGCAGCTGCCGAGGTACGGCGCGCGAGCTCCCTGCCGATCATCGCTGACGTGGACGCCGGCTTCGGGGATGTCAAGGTAATCAAGCGGATGACCGTCCTTTACGAGTCGGCCGGCGTCGACGCCGTGTGCATCGAGGACAAGCAATACCCCAAGCGAAACAGCTTCGTCGAAGATGGGCATCTCCTAGAGCTCCCCGTCGAGTTCTGCAGGAAGATCGCAGCGGCTAAGTCGGCCCAGGCGGGGAGTGACTTCATGGTCATCGCCCGCCTGGAGTCGCTGATCGCCGGCGTCGGCATGAAGGACGCTTTGCGAAGGGCTGCGGCCTACGCAGAGGCTGGTGCGGACGCGCTGCTCATCCACAGCCGCGAATCAACGCCGCATGAGATTGAGCAGTTCTGCGCCAACATGCGTGAGACCAAGTACCGGCTGCCGATTCTGGCGGTGCCCACGACCTACTGCACCACTGGTTCTCGCGCGTTGGCAGCGATGGGCGTCTCGGCTGTCATCTATGCCAATCAAGCGATGCGCGCATCCGTTGCCGCGATGACACGAATGCTCAGTGATCTATCCCGCGAAGACTCGACCGCCGCTCTCGAGGAGCACATCGCGCCAGTCAAGGAGCTGTTCGCGCTCGTCGAAGACGAAACCATCGGGGATAGTCCTTGGGTTCAGTACGCCGAGGAGTCGCTGCGGCGGGCGGACGCGGCACTCGACGGTATCCGGGCTACACGGACCACAAGCGCGTGAGTTCGCTGGTTCTCTGATGGCGGCAACCAGACACAGCACAAACGACCCATGCACCTACTGAATCTCGACGCCGCGGAGGAGGATGTAGTCAGCTACGGGGGCGGCAAGGCCACGAACCTATACCGGCTCACTCGATACGGCCTGAATGTCCCACGCTGGGCGGCGATCGGAACGGACGCGTTCCACCACTACCTACAGTTGACCGGCATCGACGCGAAGGTGCGAGAGTTGACCGCCGGCACGGGCGAGGCTGACCTTGAGGCGTTGGTGCGCGAGATCGCTCAGGAGATTGAAGCCACCGAAGTCGACCCACGTGTTCGCGCGATGATCGATACGGCCTACCGCGAAGTAGGGGCTGGCGCAGTTGCCGTGCGCTCCTCCGGAGCTGAGGAGGACCACGAGGCCCGCTCTTTCGCCGGACAGTTCTCGAGCTACCTCAACGTCACGTCCCTCCGGGAAGTCGTGCTCTGCGTGCGCCGATGCTGGGCATCAGCTTTCTCCCCGGGCGCCCTTGCATACCGGCGGGGCCACGGGGTAGCGGTGGCCAACATCAATATTGCCGTGATTGTGCAGACGATGGTGCCGGCGGACTGTAGCGGCGTTCTGTTCACCGCGAATCCGGTCACTAACGCCATCGACGAAACGCTCATCAGTGCGGTCTACGGCATGGGAGAGGGGCTCGTGTCCGGGGCGGTGGACGCAGACACGATCGCCGTTGACCGGCACACTCGGCGCATTTTGAAAACGACGATCGGCGGTAAGGAGACGCGGTATGACCCTCACCACGATCAGCCCGGCTGCGCCGCCGCCGTCGTCTCGGACACGAACCGCCGAAAGCTCGCGTTGAGCGATGCCGAGATAGATGAGATCGCACAACTGGGCGAGCGAGTCGCAAAAGCTCTCGGCGGCGAGCAGGACATCGAGTGGGCCTACAGCGATGGCCGTCTTTGGATTCTGCAAAGCCGGCCCATCACGACCATCGTCAACGGCAGTGCTCCGTCGGCCAGGGAATCGGCCGCTGCCAAATCAATCCCCGAGGTATGGGACAACTCCAGTGCAAGCGAGAACTTTGGAGACATCACGACACCGCTGACCTTCTCGTTTGTCCAGCACGTCACGCACGAGATCTACCGAGAGCATTTCAGGCGGCTGTGGGTGCCCTACCCCGAGCTTCACCAGATGGACGGTTGGCTCCGGGCGATGTTCGGCTACTTCAACGGCCGTATGTATAACAACCTCACGAACTGGGTACGAACGAATCGCCTGCTGCCCTTCGCGCGGCTGCGACGCTCGGTAATGCATACGGCGATGGGCCTCACCGGACCGATCGACCAAGCCATCGTCGATGCTGCAGTACCGTTCTCCTCAAAGTCGAGACTGCGCGCCCGCGCTATACGAATGGTCGTTACATCCCGTTTTATCTGGCGTTTTGGCACGGTGGGCGTGAGCGTAAGACGCTTCCTAAAGCGCTTCTACGGTGAATACGCAGCTCTCGACGTGGACTATGCCGAGTGGAACTCCGATGAAATCTATCGCCGCTTGCGACACATCGAGCAGCAGCTGGTGCGTGGGTTCGGGTCGGTCCTGTTTCTACATCCTGCGATCTCTCTCGCGGTTGGGGCGCTGGAGAGACTCACCCGCAGGTGGCTGCCGGACGCACCTGGGTGGTTTCACTACCAAGCGGCCAGCCCAACGGGCGGCGTGGCGTCAGTCGAGCCAGCCGAGAGGCTAATTGCTCTCACAGCGGTGGTCCGCGCCAATCCGGTCGCTGAGAGGATCGTTCTCAACACGCCGCCCGGAAACGCACGGGCACGCTTGGTTGATCGTGGGGCGCACAGCATCGTCGAGGCTATCGATGCCTACATTTCAGAGTTCGGCTATCGCAGCATCAACGAGTTGAAGCTGGAGGAGCCGTGCCTACGCGAACGGCCTGCGGACTTTTTCGTCATGCTCGCCGACAATCTCAGATCGGGAGGGGTCACTCGCGAGGCGACGTCCGGTGCGGACGGAGCAGACGTGGACGCCTACCTGAAAAAGCACCTTGCACGCCGTAGACGGCTGCCATACGCGCTGGTCCGATGGAACGCCAGGAGGTTCTTGCGGGCTCGTGAGCGCGTGCGCTTCTGCCGTACCCGTGCATTTGGGGTTGTGCGCACGATGTTCCTCGCGATCGGACGGGACCTCGCCCGAGTCGGGGCGATCGAGACCGAGCGAGACATCTTCTACCTCCGCCTCGGGGAGATCCGCGGCTGCTTTGAGGGCGGCATCTACCCGAGCGAGCTGAAGGTGCTCATCAAGGCCCGTCGAGATGCCGAGACTCGCTACCGCGAGCTGCGAACCCCACGACGGTTCGAGACTAGGGGCCCGGTCTACTGGCACAATGCCGTCGAGGAGACGACGTGGAGGGCACCGGGCGCGACATCCGTGGCTGGGGCGCCCGTTCGCGAGCTCACCGGCCTACCCTGTTGCCCAGGAATCGTCGAGGGCGAAGCACGGTTGATGGACGCGCCCGGAGACGCCCAGGGCGGCATCATCGCTACCTACAGAACCGATCCGGGATGGGCGACCGTTCTTCCGTCGGCCGCGGGTCTGCTTGTTGAGGTGGGCAGCCCGCTCAACCACGTCGCGATCGTCGCACGGGAGCTAGGGGTGCCCACGATCGTGCAGATCGCAGGCTTGACTTCCACCGTCCGCAGCGGAATGCAGGTAAGGGTGGACGGCGGCGCCGGGACACTTGCAATCAGTCACGACGACGAAAATGGAGGCAGCTAAGCGATGGAGTTTCGGCGCATCGGCAACTCCGGCCTGACGGTCAGCGAGATTTCGTTCGGCAACTGGATCACCCACGGTGCCCAGATCAATGACGCCGACGCGATCGCCTCTGTCCATGCGGCGCTCGACGCTGGTATCACCAGCTTCGATACCGCCGACGTGTACGGGGCTACGAAGGCGGAGGTAGTCCTCGGTCGCGCCCTGCAGGGGGTGCGGCGGGAGGGGATCGTGCTGTCGTCGAAGACCTATTGGCCTACGGGCCCGTTGCCGACTGACCGGGGCCTCTCGCGTAAGCACATCATAGAGTCGATCCACGCCTCGCTGCGGCGTCTGCAGACTGACTACGTCGACGTGTACTACGCCCATCGGTACGACGACGCGACACCGCTCGAGGAGACGATGCTTGCTCTCGCTGACGTCGTCCGCCAAGGCAAGGCGTTGTATGTCGGGATCTCCGAGTGGCGTCCCGAGCGAATTCGAGCCGGCTATGACCTGGCGCGGTCTCTCCAGATTCCCCTCATATCCAACCAGCCGCAGCACTCGATGCTTTGGCGGGTGGCCGAGCTCGAAGATCATGCCCACCTGTGCAGACCTCGGGATCGGGCAGATTGCATGGTCACCACTCGCTCAAGGTGTCCTCAGCGGCAAGTATGAGCCTGGGGTGCCGCCGCCGGCAAATACGCGGGGGGCCCTTGGCGCAGGGTCATTCCGGATCGACACGTTTATGAGCCGTGACACTCTGGAGCGCGTTCAACGGCTAAAGCCGTTGGCCGCTGAGGCTGGCCTCTCGCTCGCCCAGATGGCAGTTGCGTGGGTGCTTCAGAATCCGGCGTTCGCGAGCGTCGTGATCGGCGCCTCCCACCCCAGCCAGGTCTCATCGAACGTTGAAGCCAGCGGCGTCGTCTTGGAGTCAGCGCTGCTTGACCGTATCGACGAGATCCTCGGACCAGCTATCGAGCGCAGCCAAGATCAGGTTGCCGCTATGACCCCGAAGTGAGCCTTTCAGTTGTGTCGCGGCGCTGACGGATGGCCGCCGCGAGCTCGTCGAGCGCATCGACGGTCGTCTCCCAGGACATGCACGCGTCGGTGATTGACTGCCCATAGGTGGGCCCACGGTCGCCGTCGAGATCCTGTCGGCCGGCGACAATGAACGACTCGAGCATCACGCCCACGAGGGCCTCGTTCCCGGCGGCGATCTGCGCGGCGATAGCTCGGACTACCGCTGGCTGGCGATTGTGATCCTTCCCGCTGTTGTCGTGCGAGGCATCAACGACTACCCGCTCGGGCAAGCCAACGACCCGCAGGCTCGACACGGCCTCGTCTATGGCCTCGGCAGAGTAGTTCGGCGCATTGCGTCCTCCACGCAGAATGATGTGGCAGTCCGGGTTTCCACGCGTGTGCAGGATGGCGGGAGTCCCGATCACGTTGATGCCAGCGAAGGTGTGGGGCACGGCAGCAGCACGCACCGCATCGACCGCGACACCGACGTTGCCGTCCGTGCGGTTCTTGAACCCAACCGGCATCGACAGGCCAGAAGCGAGCTGGCGATGAATCTGGCTCTCCGTTGTCCTCGCGCCGATTGCGCCCCAGCTGACCGCGTCAGCGATGTACTGCGGGGTGATTGGGTCGAGGAACTCGCACCCGACCGGAAGCCCTGCCTCGAGCACGCCGAGCAGCACCCGACGTGCGGTGCGGAGGCCCGCGTTAACGTCACCCGAGCCGTCGAGATGCGGGTCGTTGATCAGGCCCTTCCAGCCGGTCGTCGTGCGCGGCTTCTCGAAATACACGCGCATGGCCACGAGTAGGTCTCTGTTGAACTCGCTGGCCACCTTGCTTAGACGGTCAGCGTAGTCGAGCGTCGCCTCGACGTCGTGGACGCTGCACGGGCCAACGACGGCGAGCAGTCGGTCGTCGGTTCCTTCAAGGATTGAGTGGACTTGCGAGCGGCCCCGGACGACTACGTCTGCCTGCTTGTCCGTCAGAGGAAGCTCATCGAGTAGGGCATCTGGTGCGATCAGCGGGACGACGCGCTCGATTCGCCGGTCACGAACGTAGTCGGCAGGACGGTCTTGACCGGGTTCGACTCGGTGTAGCTTGGTGCCGGGTAGCTCAGACACGGTCGTCAGAGCTCCTGGTGTGTGGCTGTGGTGTAGTTGCGTGCATCTCGTCTGCTGGTTCCTTTCTGGGCCTGGACGCGGTACGGGGGGAGGCGGGGTATTTCCGGCGCCCGGGCCTCCAGATCGTCCCGCCCAAGCAGGCGAGCAAGGAAAGCAGGCGGGCGCCTAGCTAAATCGCCAGGCGTAGAAGCGCGCGCAGAGTGACCAGCCGGGGGAATGGATGTGGCGATGGTCGGTCATACGCGTTCTGAGTGTGGTTGTAGCAGGTGCGTCGCGGGATGGCAAGTAGTCGGGAACAGACGCTGTCTGATGCCACGTTCTGCTCTGCGCTTCGAGGGCCGTCCGGCCCCTGGACGGCACGTCGGCGTTGTGCCGTGAGACAAAGCAAAACTTGAGGCCCCGAGGCCCGAGGCCCATGATTGGACCCTGATCGGTCAGAGGACCGGCTTATGGTCTCGTAACAAGGAGAAATGATGCATCTGAGAGCAGCCAGCTTGATTAGGCGGATGGGCCGTCTGGTCGCCTTCATCGGCGCGTCCCTAGTCGCCTCGGCGGTCATCAGTCCAAGTCTGACACCAGCGGTTGGCCGGCCCGCCGAAGAGCGGTCGCAGCCAGACGCGCGAGCCCATACGGCGAGAAGCCTCTCCATGAACGAGACAGCCCAGCTGCGCGTGCTGAGTCGACACGGAATTGTCTTCAACGAGCAAGGCCCTGCATCTGGGACCTTCAGGTGCACGCTCACGCTACGCCTAACGGCGAAAGTAACTCACGTAAGTATCCAGTTCAGTGCGAATCCGTCAGGTGGGACTCTGCGCGGCGAAGGGAGCGCGAACGTCCAGCCCCAGGGAGCGATCGGGCGCGTGACCGGCACTGTGTCCATCACTGGAGGGAGCGGCCGATACGCCCACGCGCACGGTAGCCGCCTGGCGATAACGGGCACTGTGAACCGTCACAACTACAACTTGTCAATCCGCGTCAGCGGCACCATGTCCTACTAGGCGTAAGAGCGCTTCTCACAACAACCTAGCCCATGTCCAGCGTTCGTCCGCTTGCTATCGCCCTTCTGTTGTTCGCCTGGTCTTCTACGGCAGCCCAAGGCCGGGAGGTCGTCAAGCTGCATACGGCGTTCCTACCCAACCGGCTGGGCGCAAGTACAACAATCGAGTTTGGTCTCGTGGTCTCCAACACCAACGGCGGCGTTCCCGCGCCGGTAACCAACGTGAACCTGCATTTCCCTGCAGGCATGAATCCCAATACATCCGAACTTGGTCTTGGAATCTGCCAGCCAGCTGCGTTGATGGCCGATGGGCCAGAAGGTTGTCCCGCCAACTCGCGCGTAGGGTTCGGAACGGCGTTTGTGGAAGTGGCAGTCGGCGACACTCTCATTCAGGAGAGCGCGAGCATCACCACGTTCTTCGGACCGCCAAAGACCACCGATGAAGTGCTGTTCTACGCGTCGGGCAACAGTCCCGTCGACGCCGAGCTCGTTTTCCCGGGCCAGCTACATTCGGAGGCCAACGGCATCTATGGTGGCGAGTTGGAAACTGCCGTCCCATTGGTGGAATCGTGGCCCGAAGGTCCTGACGTAGCACTGACTCGCTTCACATCTACGATTGGGCCTGACAACCTCACCTATTACGTACATACCAACGGCAAGACAGAAGCATTCCGTCCTCGCGGGATCGCGGTTCCCACGAGCTGTCCTCGTGGTGGCTTTCCGTTCGCTGCTGAGCTTACCTTTACTGATGGCACCAAGGTCACCGCAACGCATAGAGTGCCGTGCCCGGGACGTCGACTGCACCACAAGCGCCGACGGTAGCGCGCCCCCTTCAGCTACAGCCCCTAGCGCAGCGATAACGGTAAGGCGCCGCTATCGGCAGGTACGATGGTAAATAGGCAGCTTTCATCAGCAACTAGAGGGCCAGGATGCGCGACACCATGCTCCGGTGAGATCCATGTATGGCGCGCGACCCGCTGCGTAGGTCCGGATGTGTATCGCGGCCTTGAGGGGACACTAAGCGCTGAGGAGCAGGAGTGTGCAAAGCGCCATGCTCACCGGGATGATCGCGAGCGATTTGTGCTCACCCGGTGTATGGTGCGTGACATCTTGGGTGGCTGTTTGAAGACAAACCCGGGAGAACTCCGATTCGTGCTCAACGCTTGCGGTAAGCCGGCTCTCATGAACACCGGGCAATCTTGGCTGCGTTTCAATGTCTCGCACTCGGGGGATCTCTGTCTCCTTGTTGTGGCTGTTCACATCGACGTGGGGATCGACGTAGAGCTGATCAGGGATGTTGACGTAGCGCTCCTCGCATCGCGTGCGCTTCCGGGCGTCGGCCGCCAACCGCTGGTCGGGGAGGCCGAGGAGTGCCGACGGATGTTCTTTGCTCGTTGGACGCGACAGGAGGCGTGCCTGAAGGCTCACGGCAGCGGGCTGTCAGGACTCAACCGTCGAGCGCAATGGGAGGGCCGCTGCTCCGTTGTCGACCTGTCGCTTGAGGATGGCTATGCAGCGGCGGTCGCGTGGGTCGGCTCGCCTTCACGAGTCGTCGTTCGAGCATGGTCTGCGGCTGATCGCTCAGTTCGCTCTGACGGCGACTCCCTCAAGGGTGCCGTCCACGACTGCCTGCCAGAGCATCTTTCGCCGAGGCTTTCCGCTTGACGTGCGCGGGATCGTGCCCACTGGGCCCGTCACGATGCGAATGGGCGTCTCCTCTCCGATCTCCGACCGGAGCAACTGCATGGCCGACTCCACCCATTCGCCCGGGTCGGTCTCGGTGATCATGGTCACGCTCTCCTCGCCGCGGTCCCAGCCGGGAATCACCACGGTGCGTCCCTTTGGCACCGCTGGAAGCGCGGTCAGCTTAGCCTCGAGGTCCTCGGCGTAGACGGTGCGACCACGTATCTTGATCGAGTCTCCGAGACGACCGACGACGAACAGTTCGCCGTCCCAGATGAATCCGGCATCCCCGGTTCGCACACCGCTGGCTACGAACTCGGTCGACGCCGACCGCTCGTCGCCAAGGTATCCGTCGGCGACAGTTGGGCCACTCACATGGATCTCGCCGAGCTCGCCGTCTGGCAGGATGGTTTGGCCATCGCGTATCTCTACCCGCGTAGGAGACAGGGCAGATCCGCACCCGAGTATCCATCCAGCTCCGTCCCCAATCTCCGGCGAGGAGATGGGGGCATCTCGGAGGATCGGGACAGGTGTGGCCGCCTGCATCTTTGACCAGTCTGGAGAGACAGCGCGCGAGACGCGGCCGTAGGCGCCGCCTGTCACTGCAAGGGTGCACTCAGCGAGGCCATATGCAGGCAAGAACGTCTGTGGGCGAAAGCCGTGCGGGGCCATAGCCTGAGCGAACCGGCCGAGTGTCCCCGGATCGAGGCGCTCGGCGCCCAGGATTGCGACCCGCCAGTCCGAGAAGTCTGAGCCCGCGAGTGCCTCCTCTGTCGCTCGTCTGTGTGCGTAGGCGAAGCCAAAGCCGGGGGTGGCTGTGAAGTGCGCGCCGCTCCGCCCAAAGCAGTCCAGCCAGCGCTGTGGAGTGCGAATGAACTGGTCAGGTCTCATGATCCAAAGGTCTCGCTGGTGCACGGCCGGAGTGAGTGTGCAACCGATCAGACCCATGTCGTGGTAAAGCGGCAGCCAGTGAGCGCCGACATCGTTCGGACCCCAATCGATCCAGTCACGGATCATCCTGATATTCGATTGCAGGTTCTCCCAGGTCACGCGCACGCCACGAGGGCGCCCGCTAGACCCCGACGTGAACTGGAGCAAAGCAAGCTCTGCAGGCGACCTGCGGGCGATTTCGCCCGCAGCGACGAACTGGTCGTCCAAGAGCAGCGGACGATCGAGTCCGGCTTGCAGTGCGGCTTGGCTGATTGCGTCGCCGATCTCGCTGGTCGTAACGATGGGGCCGCCGGCGACGCGTAGAAGCGACGCCGTGTGCGCGATGTAGACGTCGATGTCGTCGAACAGCGTTGGCGGGACCAGTGGTGCGGGTGTAGCACCAACCATAAGTGCGGCGAAGTAAGCGCCGACGAAGAGGGGGCCGGTCGGTACAACGATGCTCACGACCTGCCGCTCGATCAAAGGGAACGTAGCCAGAAGCTGAGAGGCGACACTGTTGCTGATGCTGGCCAGATCGGCATAGGAGCGCCGGTCCCATGTGCCGTCGTCATGCGCGAAGTGGATCGCGCGGTCGGTCAGCGGATGATCGAGCCAATCAAGCAGACCGGCAGGTGCTTTACTCACTGTGATACCGCTCCAAAGGATGAATACCGGCTATTTCGTGGCTTCCGCGCATCTTGGCGAGGTCGCCGGATTGCCCGAGCGAAGCTAGCAGCTGCATGAGGCAGGAGCAAAGCGCGAGCGGTGCAGTGCTGCCTTGGCCTCAACGCCGTCGCCTTGAACGATTCGGAGCAGCACAGGCATGAGCCATCAGACAGGACCGATCGTCCATAGTGCGTAGGCATACGCCATAACGCCCGACAGAAGCCATACGATCGCGCAACTCACGAGAAAGGCAGCGTCGGAGCTAAGGATTGCGTCCCGCTGATATGCATCGGGGAGCCATGCGGGACGACGAAGTGCGATGGACTCGGCGCTCTCGCGGTGTGTGATCCGCGAGCGTGGAAGTTCGATGACGAGACGGCCGGCTGCAGTATTTGTGGCGGTCTCTGTCGTGGGAGGGGGGACTGTGAAAGTGGTCACCATGAGCCCTTCTTGATTGAGGAAAAAGTAGGGGGTACAGTGGCAAATCGTAGCGGGGTGTGCTTAGCTGCGGAAAGCACTGGAAGGCCGGATCACGGCGAGGAAATGCGGCGCTAAGTATCTATTTTTGATGAAGCTCGCTGCGCACGGGGGTGGTGTCGAAGTCCAATGTCGCTATTAGTAACGACACGACCTGCGTAAAATACACTAGTTGATGATTAGCGAGGTAGATGTTTACCACGCACAATTACAGAGTCTTTGCGAAGTTTCCCGAATGCGACTTGAAATCCCTCCCGGATCGAGCTAGACGTGTACGACGACGGCAAACAAACGCGATTGGAGGTTGCCTGTAACTGCCAAGAAGGTCGTCTTGCTGGGCGACGGGGGACATAGTTCTCGGTTCCGTCCCCACGGAACACCTTCGTCGCCCTGCAAGGCGACCAACTTATCTTCGCGTGTTTGAAATACGGACACCGCTCCCCAGGCGAGATGAAACAATGCCGCCACTTTGGTCACATGGAAAATGCTACATTGTGTCAACGGATCAGCTCATATCTTGGCACCGGCTAAAGAAGGCCCACGAGAGGGTAGAGGTGCTCTCTAGGGATTCGGAGACCGATGAGCTGCATGTTCTCGCAGATGGAGTCGAACTAAAAATTGCTCGATCAAAACGCCTAGCGATTCAGCGAAGCACGTCTAAATAATGGGCGAGATTGTGAGGACTGTCGAGATTACTTGCCGAGAGTCCGCATTCCCGAGTTCGGGCCGCCTGGGTGATAACCCCCCCGCCGATTTGAAACGACTGTCGGGTTGATGATAAATCTTGCGCTCGTTTCGGGCCTTGGCGTAGGCGAGCCCCCCGACTTGGAGAGGGCGGTGGCCGCGAGATAGACTTGCTGGCCTGGGCTGGTGAGCACGGACCATATTCCGCCTTGGGTCGGCTCAATGACCAGCTCGGCGTCTGCCCCAGGGAACAAGGACGAGCCTGCTGCGCTGAACGCCAACTCACGGCGGTCCGCGACGGCGAGGCCATCGAGACGGTTCACTACCAGTCCCGAGGACGCTCTCGTCCCCGCAGGGCTGATCTCCCGCACCAGATACACGCGCGCCCGCCGGGGCCCGCGCTATACATTCCGCACAGCGGTAACCGAAAAGGGAGGTGCTTCATGTCGGATTTTCTACAGCAGAAGCAACGTGAGATCGTCGAGCGGCTCGCCGAGCTCAAACCGCTCGTCGAGGAGTACGAGCGTCTCCAGGCCGCCGACGCGGCACTCGGCGACCTCTCAGCGACCAGCGCACCTTCTCGGACGACACGCGGTCAACGCACTCGTGCGCGTCGAGGACCAGGTCGGCCTCGTGGCAGCAGCTCTCGCGCCGTGGCAGCAGCGGCGGCAACGACGCCAAGGGCGAAGCGTGCGCCTCGGGTAAAACAGGGGCGTCGAGGACGCCCCAAGGGCGGGGGAAAGCGTGCCACCGAAGCGCTCACGAACATCACGGCTCAGCCTGGCATCACGATCCCCGAGCTCGCGAGCAAGATGGGCATCAAGCAGAATTACCTCTACAGGGTGCTCCCCACGCTCGAGCAAACGGGCTCGGTCATCAAGCAAGGCAGAGGCTGGCACCCAAAGGGCGAATAAGGCGTGTGCATGTCGGCGCCAGGCCCTTCAGTCGACAATCACTGCAGCGCGGGGCCAGGCTTGCCGCCCTCGGAGCTCACTCGCCCACGCAGAACACTCCGAAGACGGTATCTTCGCCAAGTACTTGCTCCGCGCTGCCTGAGCAGCGCGGCAGACGAGCGCGAGCGGCGGCCCGCCAATAAGATGCGCGGCACGGTGTCGATGGAGGATCGGCTCATTGACGCGACCGCGCGGCGTCCGTCCGGCTGGCTTGCCCGCAAGACCTACGGCGGGCCGCTGGGGGCGCCCAAGGGACACGAGACCCGTGTTCGACTACATGCTCGATACCGTTGGCTCGTTGGAGGGAGCAAGCTGCCTTGAGGTAGGGTGTGGTGGCCGGTAGGCTGCTCGAGCGGGCTCTCTCTGCCGGCATGGCGCGCGCGGCGGGGCTCGACCACAGTCCCGACATGCTCGCGCTCAGTCGCGAGCGCAACCAGGATGCCGTCGAGCGCGATGTGCTTGAGCTCAAGCTGGACGATGCAGCCCAGTTGCCCTGGCCCGATGGCGCCTTCACAGTTGCTCTCTCGGCCAACACGTTCTTCTTCGCGCAGCCCGCGCTGGTGCTCGCCGAGCTGCATCGCGTCCTCACGCCTGGAGGGCGCGTGGTGATCGGAACAGTGCCCGGCCCGCTCCCCTCGCCGTCGCTTCGCAACTGGTGGGTGTGGGTGTGGGTGTGGGGATCACAGATGCATGTCTACGACGACGAGACGATGCGCTCAATGTTCGACGCTGCGGGCTTCGCCGAGATCGAGATTACGCGGCCGAGGCGAACGGCCGAGCCGCTGCAACTCGTCCGCGCCGCACGTACCTGATCCATGTGCTCGTAGGCGGCAAATAGTCCCGAGGGTCGTTCCGCGGGCGCCGTCAATCTGCTCAAAATCAAAAGATTACCTTCGGGTTGGGAGTCGGCTGCCAGGGCCGTGCCGCTTGTGTGACGCGCAGAGGGAACCAAGCCGCGCGGGCCGTTGCAGCAATAACCCAAACAGGACTTGAGTTTTCCCATTGGTGGAGCTAACACGTCCATGACCAAAACTAGGCAGGGATTCCAGCAGAAGGAGAAATGATGATGAGTGACACCACGAACACCACTGGCAAACTACGTGCGGATGGCGCTATCAAGAAGGCTCTTGAGGACTCTCCCGGCGCGACTGCCGAGGGCGTTGCGGGCGCTGCCGGCATCAGTCCATCAACTGCCCGGAAGGTGCTCGCCCAACTCGCGGAAGCAGGTGAGGTAACGCGGGTGGAGGGCGGACGCGAAGCAGGTCGCCGGCTTCCCGACCACTACTCGCTAAAGGGTACACCCGTACCCGAAAGCGGCGCCACCCAGAGCCTCGCCGGGCCGAGTGACACAGCCGGGAAAGGATCTGAGTCGGTAACCATCGAACCGATGGTATCTAGCGAATCGGGCGCCCAGGTCGAAGGGGCTGACCGCAAGAATGTCGAGTCGAATGCCGAGGTGGCCGGTCGGACGGGTCGACCCCGCGCGGGTTCGACAATGTGGGCCGCAATCGAGGTGCTGCGCGATAAAGGAAAGCCGATGCGGGCAGCCGAGATCTACGCTGAGATCCGCGAGCGCAAACTCGCCCTGGGCCTGAAAGGCAAGACTCCCGAGCAGACGGTTGCCGCGCAGCTTGCGGTCCACGCCAAGCGTGGGCTCTACGTCGAGCGACCAGAGCCGGGCAAGTTCCAGCTAAAGAGTGAATTGCACACGGGGGCTTGATCCTCAGAAAAAGGTCAGTCTTACCGTTAAACCCATAAAAGACTCTGACGGCACCCCTTGACCTTTTCCGAGAATCGAGCTAACGGTGTATGCGTTAGCAGGTATTCCTATGCAAAAGGAGACGGATTAATCATGTCTGATCAGCACGGCGCCACCACCCTCGCCGAGCGTACATCGCCGCACGGTACTATCTTCGATGCTGCCACATTGCTCGATTTCGTCCGGTCGGGACTATGTCATTCGGCCGTGAGCGATGAGGTAACTCAGATCCTGGACGATCATGTGGCCCGCGGTCGTACAACACCGATGGGGCTCAGTCAGAAGCTCCATCCGATCCTCATTGAGCCGCTTACGACTATGACCGACGGGGACTGGTTGCAGGTCGCGCGCGACCTCATCGCCGATACCGAGAGCGTTCTCGATGTGCGCCCCCTTGTGCGAACTGCCCGGCGAGAGCGACGAGCAACTCGCCGCCGTTCTTCGGCGGATAGCGACAAGCTCGCATACCGCTGAGGAATTGCTCGGCCGCGCGCGGGAACTACGCGCCGAGGCGGCTCAACAGGACATCCACGGGTTGCGCAAGACAGCGTTCGCGCTCGCTGACAGGTACGAACTTGCGGCGAAGAGAAAGCTGTCGATATGACCACCATCGCGGCGGCTGTCCTGGAGATCGGCCCGCGGCTCGGCCTGATTATCGTGCTCTCTGTGCTCATCATCACCGTCGGCGGCTATGTGGGCGCGTGGGGCGGCCCCCGACTTCGCGACCCATTCAGCTTCCAGGCAGGGGAAGACGAGGAGCAAGGGCAGGCGGTCTCTACCGATATACCCAAGCCCAGCAGCCGCCAATAGCACTACTACGAGTCTCTTTGTTGCCCGACTCGTCGGCTTGCGCCAAGCAGCGCTTCAACCACCTCGGGAACCTCGCCAGGCGAACCCGCAGTAAAATCGCGATCTGATCCACCGAGCCGCGCGAAGCGCCGTGGTCGGCGTCGTCCATCAGCGCCCACCGCGCCCCCGGGGCGATCAGCGGTGAGCGCCTGCAGCCACTGTGTCTGGCCAGGACGCGCGTCGTCTCCTCACCCAGTAGCAGGGCGAGGAGATTCGCACGCGCGGTACGCGCTTCTGCCACGGGTCAGGCCGCGAGGCTGTAGCGGCGCGGTGTTTCGCTGACCTCGTGCACCCGCTTGTCACGGGTGAGCCGGACGAGGCAGTTACCCACCGCGCCGGAGGAGCGCTCAAGCGCTTTCGCAACGGCCGTCGGCCCGTGCGGGCCGCTGTCGGCGTTCTCCTTGAGGTAGGCGAGCACGAGCGGCTCAAGCTCACCTGGCTTCAGCCGGCCCCTGGAGGGCTTGCCGTCGGTCGCAGGCTTCGCGTCCACGTCGTTCGCTGCTGGCTGCTGGCCTGCCAGCGACCAGAGATCGGGCAGCCGGCGATTGCCGTCCCGGCCGCCTTCGGTGCGGCAAACCTCGTCGTCGCTCTCCAGCTGGGCGAGCAGCTTGCCCGCTGTCGAGCGGCCAACGCCGGCGCTCACCGCGATCTGCGCGACGGTCGCCTGCGGCTCGACCTTCAGGACCTCGAGGATCGCCTGCTTGGTGGGGGGTGTCTTGGTCTTGCTCATCGTGATTCTCCTTTGCTAGAGCCCTTTCTGGGCCTTTGGCGGATGGACGTGGTAGCTCGACCGCAGGCAAACATCAAGTCCCCTTTCGAAGCCAGCGATACACGGCTCGCCGATCTCGCCGATATCCGCGCCACAGAGCCCGCACAGGGCCGCACGGAGCCATCGATTCCGGCATCCATGCCTACCCGCCGCTAGATGGGCGCACGGCGGCCTACAGGGCGCCACTGGGACGATTCGTCCGACTCTCGCTGGCACCCTTGCGCGCCCCGCAGAAGTCTTTGGGAAAAAGACTTGAGCTTTCCCGTCGGTCGAGCTAGACGTGTCCCGGAGAGCAAACCGACGAACGATAAGGAGGCGACGCGATGCCCGCAAAGAGCAAGCCGGCGACGAGCAGCAGGCGCAGGCGGCTGATGGTCGTCTGCCGCGACTACAACGGCCATAAGGACGTTCGGTTGATGATGGACAGCGACGACTTCCGGCTCACCGATGCGCGCTTCGCTGACAACTACACGATCGTCGGCGAGGGCGCCCACGACCGCCGCGCCCGGACTCTCACAGTCGATAGCCGGGTCTACCATGTCTTCAGCGACTGGTCCCTCGGCGAGCCGCGCTCGCCATCGCCGACGGCGACGCGAGCGGCGTGATGAGCCCGCTGCTGAGCCTGGTGGCGACCGGCGTCCTGATCGCGCTTGGCCTTTGGCTGTTCGGGAGCATTGTGCTCCGCACCAGCGGCGTAGTGCTCGCCGCAGGCGGGCTGGTGAGCACAGCGACGACGGGATCCCCCACGATGGCGGCGGCGAGCATCCTCGGTGCGCTGGCGTGGCTTGCCGGACACTGGCTGTTCGCGCTGCGCCACCACTACTTCTGCTCGCCGCTGGCGCGGCGGGTCTTCAACCACGCCTTGGCGCCCTTGAACCCCACGCGGTGGTGGGGCGTCCCCAACGTTCCCCCGGAGCACCGCCGATGAGCATCACCGTCAGCTTCAAGCCCGAGGACTGGGACGATGAGGACCGCGCGATCGGGCCCGTGGTCGTGATCGACCACGACCTCTACGACACCGACCCGGAGATCGTCAAGAGCCGCGGCGAGGGCGGATTCGGAATCCCGTTCGGCTACAAGCCCAACGGCATGACCGAGCTGGGCTGGAGAACCCGACGGGAAGCGCTAGCCATCGCAGGCAAACACGGCGTCACGCTCACGGACTACTGAGGAGACCCAAGACGGCAAATGCTCTACCGCGTACTCATACCCGAACACGCGACCCAGGCGGTCCCGCGCGGCGCAGCCATGCTCGAATACAACCGCCGGTCAGCCTTCGTGCTCACGAGCGGCGAACCCTTCGGTGAGCGCTGCGCCCAGGCCATCCAACGCGGGCGTCGCGTCGCGCTGCCGCATGGCTGCGTCGAGGTCGGCTACTACGACTCGCTCGACGGGGAGCTACGTGCCCATTGCCACGGCCTGGAGGCCCTGGCGCGCTGGCTTGAGCACCCCGTGTCTCGCAACGACCTCCAAGCCCGCGATAATAGCGACGAGCGGCGGGCTCACGCCCGCCGGCTCCTGCACCAGGGGAGGTTCGCCGAGGCCGCCCGCATCGACCCGGGCCGCATGGGGCTGTAGGCAGCATGGGCGGATCGGCGATCAGCCTCCCGGCCTCGGATCACAGGAGGCTCTATCCGCTGTATGCGATCGTGCGTCAGCCCGGGTCAAGAGCGTCAGAGATCGGTCATCCGTGGCAGGTTGGAGCAAGGCTTCGGCGCCTGCGCGAAGCGGGCTTGGTAGAGCCCCACGGGCCAGCGCCAGCGCGCTGGTATCCAACCGTCGCGGGTCGGCGAGTAGTCAACCGGCAACTGCTCGGGATGCTCCGCGAGCGCGCCAAGACGGCCCGACAGCGGAGGCTCGCCGCGATCTCTCGCGCCGAAGCGCTCTACGCGTTCGCCGATTCCCTCGCTGAGCCAGCACCGCTGGTGCTGTGTGCGCCGCCCCGCCACCGCACCCTGTCCTTTCGCGAGCTCGTCAACGTGCTGAAGGACAGCGTCGGGCGCGACGTCTTGATCTCGACCGACGCCGGGAGGCGGATCTGGCCGCAGGTCTCGCCGATCACGGCCGTCGGCGTGATCGACAGCTTCGAGGAGGAACGCGGGGTCGCCATCGAGGACTGGCTGATCACGCTCAGTATCGGCGATACCGCGTTCGTGGAGTTCTCACGCCGCCACTTTGAATCCGCCGAGGAGGATGTCGTGCTGGGCGAGCTGTGCGTGCGCCAGGGGCAGACGACGGTGATCTGGTTCGAGCCCGCGATCCTGTAGCCAGCGCCGATCGTCTGTCAGCGGTGGCGCGGGGTTCGGCGGAGATCGCCACCGGCAAGGCTATTGGCGCTGCACGGCAGGTCATGCCGGCTTTGTCCAAGAGAGGACTGAGGCTCGCCCTGGGGCATCCGGCGCCCATCCGGCAGCGAGCCTTCCACGCAGGCGCTCCAGCCCGGCGCTCAGCTCACCGTGGTTGTCGCGCTGCAGGCGCTCGAAGTAGCTGGTCTGTGTGCGCCATCGCTCTTCCAGAACCTTCTCGGGATGCAACGCGAGCGCGGCGAGCGAGGCGTCCTTGAGGTCTTCGAAGAGGACTGGGTGGTGTTGTGCTCCGGGTAGCTGGGCGAGTATGTCTGCCAGGTAAGGATGGGTGCGCTCCATCCATGCACGCGTGGAGGGAAATAGCTCTAGGAACCACAAGTCCTCGACGTCCTCGCGCGTGTAGAGCATCACGGCCAGGCGTCCTCCGGCTCGCATTATGCGCTTCGCTTCCGTGAGCACGGCCGGCGGGTCCTCGACGTGGTGAAGCATCGAGACCAGCACCGCGGCGTCGAAGCTCGCATCATCGTGGGGCAGACGCTGCGCGTCGGCATAGAGCGTGGCAAGGCCCTTATCGCGCGCGTGTGCGAGCATCGTGCTCGATCGGTCGATGACCACCGGCTCCCACCCCTCTTGCTTGAGCGCGAGCGCGTAGTTGCCGGTGCCGCCGCCGATGTCGGCGAGACGGGGACCGGGCGCCCCGGCGAGCGCCGCGCACAAAGGCACCAGCACCGAGGGGCTCGCCGAGCGCGTGCGATCGTAGCCGCTGGCCTGGTTGGAGTAGTCCCCAAGAACGCCCACTACATCTATCGGTCTGGCGGTTGCTCGTCGTCGTGGTAGTCGACGGTGTCGGCGAGACGGAACATCGGGCGCAGCCCGCCGCCTTGAGGCAGGCGCTCGAACGCGCCTAGCTTCCCCGAGTCGGGATAGATCACGATGTCAGGGTCACCGCTGGTACTGAAAGCCAGGAAGCGCACCGTGTCCTGCGTGCGGTTGACGAGCTGATGCCCGCCCTGCTCGCCGCGGAGAAACGCGACGACCTCACCCTCCCCGAGCTCCCGCCACCCCTGCGGGGTGCGCAGGCTCGGCTGTCCGGTGAGCACGACCAATAGCTCCTCCTCGGCGTAGTGGTAGTGGTAGGGATAGGCGGCTTCGCCGGGCGGCAGCTCCCACAGGCTCAGACCGAGCCGCTCGCCTCCGGCCTGGCGGCTGACTCGAGCGCGCAGGCAGCGAAACCCGGGGTGCTCGCGCGGCTCGTCGAAGAGAGGATCGTTGATGTTGGTCATCGGCGAAGAGTATGCGTCCGCTTCGTCGGCGCGCTCGTTGGGTTGTGCGCTGGACGGGTCCGCCCGTGCTGCTATTTCGTCTCGGCCTTGTCCGATCTCACGATCCGCTGCGCCGCCGCGCAGGACATCGAGCCGGTGCTCAGCTTGTGGACCGCGGCCGGTGGGCCGTCGAGCGTCACCGACACTCGCGAGGGGCTGCTGAGCCTACTGGCGAGCGACAGCGAAGCGCTGATCCTCGCCGAACACGACGGCGCCCTGGTCGGGTCGCTGATTGCCCGCGTGGGGCGGGTGGCGAGGTAGCTTCTACCGGCTGGCGGTCCACCGCGAGCATCGCCGGCAGGGGATCGCCACTCGGCTGCTTGCGGAGGGCGAACGGCGTCTGCGAGCGCGGGGTGCGGTCAGGCTCACAGCGATCGTCGCCGAAGACGACTCAGCTGCGCTCGGCTTTTGGCAGGCTGCTGGCTACGTGAGGCAGCGCGATCGCGCGCGCTTCATTCGCATGGCAGCGGATTGATCGCTGGGTTGCCGGTCACATTTCCGGTGTGGACGAGCAGGCGCCCGCGGCGTGCGGCTTGGCTTGGATCGCCTCTGCGCTCGCCGAGCTTCTACGGCGACAAGCGCGATCCTAGATCCCCAACGTCTCTGGTAGCCGTACCAGGGTGTGGAGTATCTCGGCGCCGGCGTGGCGTAGTGCGGTCTCGTCGCTGTCGGCGGCGTAGCCGATCGCGCGCATGCCGGCCGCGACGGCTGCGGTGATGCCGGAAACGGTGTCCTCGACTACGGCGCATCGTGAGGGTCTTGCGCCCATCGTCGTGGCGGCGTGCAGGAACAGGTCTGGGTGGGGCTTGCCGCGCGGCACCAGCTGACCGGAGAACAACGCGCGGGCGGGAAAGAACTGGCGTAGCTCGGTTATGCCGAGCGTCATGCGGGTCTTTGCGAGGCTGCCCTGCGAGGCGACGCAGACGGGAATGCCGGCGTCCTTTACGCGCTGCACGGCGCTGGCGGCGCCGGGGACCGGCTGTAGTTCTCGCTGGAAGGCTTCGGTGCGGTCGCGCTCGAACCGTTCGATCCAATCGTGGGCGAGTTCTCCTCCGAGGCTCTGCTGTGCTCGTTGGACGACCTGGCTGAGCAGCAGCCCTTGATATTTGCGGCGGGCCTGCGGGAGCGTGGTCGGCAGCCCTTCGGCGGTCAGGGCGCAGGCGAGCACCGTGTTTGAGATGACCTCGCTGTCCACGAGCACGCCGTCACAGTCGAAGATCACCAGCTCCAGGTCGCTCATCTCTCGGCTCGATCAGGTCGGCTGCAGCAGACGAGTCCTGAGCCTGACCGTCAGGCCGCAGAGGACGTAGAGGATCGCGATGCCGACGAGCGTGAACTTGACGGCCGAGCAGACAGCGGCGAATGGCGGGGCGAAGCTGCCGCCTTCGCCAGCGAGCGTGAGCAGCAAGGCGACGTTTTCGCTTGCGTCGAAGAGCGCGGCGGCGAGAGCAAAGAACGGGACGACGACGCCCACGGCGGCGAGGCGCCGCCAGCCGCGTGCTCGCGCGGTATCGCGGACCGCGAAGCCCGCGAGTGCGAAGAACAGACCGTAGGAGAGCATATAGCCGTAGTCCAGCAGGAGCGAGAGGTGCGCGGCGCTGCGGCCCTTCGACCCCCATTCGCTCATGATCTGCGCCGCGCGCGTGTGGCTGGCGGCGAACTCGAAATCCAAGATGCTCGGTGCGCCAGCGACCTGCCTGGAGGGGTCGACCAGTTCAAGGATCACCGTGAACGCGACGGTCGCCGCGCCGAGCACGATCAGGGCTTGCTTACGAGTCATCGAAGCGATAGTCGATCCCGGACAGGGATGCGAAGATAGCGGCATGACATAGAGCAACGTCGAGCTGGCTCGCCGCGGCTACGAAGCGGCGCTACGCGGCGACCTCGACGCGATCCGCGAGTTCCTGCACCCTGACGGTCAAATGGCATGGCGGCGATCCCTCGGCGCCTGGTGCCTGTCATGACCGCGAGCAGGCGCTGGAGTTCATGCGCCGTGCTCGCCGTCGTCGTGGCGTTGGCGAGCTCGTGGAGATCATCGATGCCGGCAAGAAGGTCGTAGTGATCATGCGACCACTACCTCTGCGTGACGCGCACGCTGGTTGCCAGACTACAAAAGTGGCTTCTCGGCTCGATCCCCTGCTTGGCTACGCTGTTCACTTCACGCGCGGCAATTGCCCTGCTTTGGCTGCTAAGGCGCTCGCTCGCCAACTACCACGCGATCTCACTCATGTCGAACTCGTCCGGTGGCTAGATGACATCGACGACACTGGTTACCGTGCGAGTCTCAGCATCTTGTGGCAAGGCTTCGTGCGGCCCACGGATCTGCCTCGTTGCGTTGGCAAAGATGTCGCCGGGCTTGAGGACGCCCATCGCTCAGCGTGCTTCTCAGAGTCTCCGCTCGACGACCTCGCGCGGCTCATCGAGACGCGGAGTCTTTATGGGATCGGCTTTCACCAGGACTTCTTGCGAATCAATCGTGGTCAACCAGTCAAGTATCTTCAGCACGGCGGGGCCGATGCCCAGAGGTGGGCTCAGGAAATCAGCAGGCGGTGCGTAGCGGAAATAGACGCGAAGGATTCGCTCTGGCAGAAGACGCCTTTTGTAGACGAACTCGATCCTGATCCTGCCGAGGACACAAGCTGGGAGAAAGAGTGGCGCGTTCCCGGTGGGCTCGAGTTTCAGCCGGACGACGTGGCCTTCGTCTTTCTGCCCGAGCAGCTTCATGAGAATGCTCGCGCGTTCTTTGCCGAGCATCGCGCCAGCAACAGCGGACCGGCTTATCTTGGACGCTACCTCGACCCTCGATGGGACCGAGAGCGGATTGAGGAGGTCTTGACGTAACGCCCGAGTACACCTGGGGTTGCGTCTGAGTCGGCGCTGCCCACCCCTGACGTAGCTGGGAATCAATCGTGGACTTCGATAGGTCGAGCATTGCCTGACGCTTGATGGCGCGTGGGACGGGTCAGGGAGCTGTGCGGAGGCGGTAGCGTCCCGATCGAGCGCCGCCTACACGCTCGACATCTGGGCAGCGCGTGATCTGTGCCAGGAAGCTGGCCAGTGGATCCTTGCCCGAGACGTGGTGGCCTGCCTCGCGAAGCCACGCATACCACTCGCGGTAGTGTACGGGCTCGGCGGGGGATCTCTGGGCGAGAATCCGCACCGAGATATCTCTCAGCGCTGCGCCTCGCAGGCGGGAGTCCAGGCTGTCGAGTGGCATCTCCGTAGTGCGTCCGAGGAGGCCGTCGAGCTGGCGAAGCATTTGCTCGTCGGTGTCGAGCTGCGTCCGCAGTGTGGCGGCTAGATCTTCAAGCGCGCTGAGCCGCTCACGACCGTCGCTGAGTCGAAGCACGAGGAGGTCTGCTTGGTGGCTGAGCTCCTGCTCAAGATCGTCTGAGGCGGCGCAATCGAGCGGCGGGAGATCAACTTCCACAACGCGAAAGCTACTTGAGGGTGCGGACGGCGATTACCTGGGCTTAGGTCAGTCGGCATGCTGCGCGGTAGCTCGAGCGCGCGACGTCAGCCTCATGGGAGATGAGCGTTCCGACGCTCGAGAGCTGCCAGCCAAGTCCGGCAGCCATCGTCCACGGGCAGGCGAGGTAGAGGTGCGTCTCGGTGACGCCAAATCGAGTTCGGGTGTTGGCGACTTCGTGCGCGATTGCGGCGATCAGTGCATTTAGGGTGCTTGTGTCGACGGTCAGGTGTCCCGGGTCGCCTGGGGGACGGACGTGGAGCTCCACGCGCGCGGGCTGTGTCGAGCGGCAATGCTCCTGCATCGCTCGCGTGACGTCCTTGGTGGCGTGCAGGCACAGCACGAGTCGACGGTCCCCGTCGGAGGAGCACGGCTGGCGGACGATGCTCCACTCTGCTTGGTCTGGCTGCACCCGCTCAGTGAGGAGTTCCAGTCCGTCTTGGCGTAGGGTGAGCGTCCAGCCGGTGGGTGCTCTGAACTCGAACCCGAGCGCGAGCGCTGCGGAGAGGTGTGGTCGCCCGGTGACGATCAGTCGTCGTCGTTGCGTTAGTTCCTCAAGTGCGCTGCGCAGATCGGAGAGCGCGGGCAGCAGGTCCTCCTCCCAGATGTGCTCGCCTACGCCGTCGATGTCCGCGGCGAGAGGGGGCGACCAGGAGATGTGAACTTGCGCGGGGTCGGTGTCGGGGACCGCGCTGCGGGTCTCGATCCTCACCGTCGGATTCTGCTCGTCATCAAGTGCGATTCGGAGGTAGCTGTGCAAGATCGCCTTCGCGGCGCTGCGCAGCTCAGCGGCTGTGCGTTTATCACCGATGGGCGAGCCCAGTGCGCTGGCCAGTTCGATGCCGCTCGTCGAGCGGAGTTCCTCGGCGGATGTCTTGACGGGTGCCGACCGTGCGAAGACGGCGCCTGCGAAGAACGTGGGATCGCGGTTGCGACGCCGGCCCATCGCGGGCAGCTCGATGTCTAGGATGAAGCGTGATTGCATGACTGCGTCGGTGAGTAGCAGGATGAATCCGCTGCAGCTATGTTCGATCGCTTCGAGGACGATCTCCTCGTTGTAGGCGCCCCAGCGCATGTCGTGTCGGTCGCGCCACACGGGTACGCCGCGCAGGCGCAGCTGCAACTCGAGGTGATCGGCGAGCTCTTCGTCCTCCCAGGCGTAGGACAGAAAAACGGGCCTCATCGTTGACTTAACTTGTGCTCGGGTACGGCATACGCCAGCCGAATAGCTTCTTGTACTCGGTGACGGCGGCTTTCTCTTTGCCGGCGTCGGCGAGGTCGGCTGCGGTCTCGGCGACCGCCTGGGCCTCGCGGAGTCTTCCGGCGGCAATTGCCGCTTCGGCCGAGTTCATCGAGGAGTTGACGTCGGGACCGAGGCCGGCTGGATCGGGCCACTGCTCACCGATGCGGTCGGCGGCGTTCGCGAAGAAAGTGATGAGCTCATCGCCCCAGATCCCGAAAGGCTCTCGTACCAGTGAGAGGGCCATCACCTCAAGCAGGAAGGACGGTCTCACTGGCCGGTCCCACTCGCGGTTCCAGCCCTTGACCATCTTCACGAACGGGATCCAGTTTCCGGCGCACGCGGCGTTCTTTGCGCTGGCTTCCTCGGCATGGATCTTCGGGTCCGAGGCGATCCAGTCACCGACGGTCGTGTCGGGTAGCTCATAGCCACCGCTGTCCCGGTCGAACGCCAGTACCACGTCGAACGATGTCACGTCTTCCTCGCTGCCGAACTCGATCGAGCAAGAGCGCCGTCCGATCGAAGCGGCGGGCCATTTGGTCGCGAGGACGTTCTGTAGATGGCCAAGCACCGCGTAGGGGGTCTGCTGACGCAATGCAGCATCCTCGCCGTCGGCGCTCACGACGCAGAAGATGTCCACGTCCTTGAGCTTCTTGGTCTTTGTGTGGCGGGCGTATGAGCCGGTCAGGAAGTGGGTCCGTAGGTCGAGGCTCCCTTCGACGTGTTCTCGAATCTGCTTGTGGCGGCGGATCGCTTGGGCTTGCTCTGTGGGTGTGATCTTGAGCTTTCCGCGCAGACCGCTCCAGGCATCGTCCAGGTAGCTCATGTCAGGTTCGCCTTGTGAGATAGTTAAGCGAGGCGCTGGCGTTCGGTCCAGACCCGAGCGAGCCGAGGTTGTAGCTCGACAGCCCCGATCGGTTGGCAGCATCTGTGGTGAACCAGCCGGGCACGGCCGTGTGGCTGCCTTGATGGTTGGCGATCACGCGGTAGCTCGTGCCGTTCGGCACCTCTTCGATCTTCGCGGTGAGACGCACTAGGCGTGCTCGGCTGGCGACGAACTCGACGTTACCCACTCCGGTGAATCTGTATGTAATTGGGATCTCGAAGATCGCGTCGGGCGCGTCAGGGTCTCCGAACTCCAGACACACGTCTTCGAGGCTGCCCTCCTCGATCCAGATCATCAGACCCTGCTCGATCGTGTCCCAGTGGGCGTCAAGCGTCTCGCGGGAGAGACGCAGCGTCGCGATGATTGCCGAGAACGCGCCTGTGATGACGTCCGTGAGGTGCACGGCGGTCTGGGTCCGCACTGAGGTCGATGTGCGCATCTGCGTGGTGGTGTTCATGAGCGATTGCCTGCCGAGATGCGCCGCAGTGCGTCGGCGTCGACGGTGACTGAAGGACTCCTGGTGGCCGTGCTGCTCGTGGTCTCGGCGGGCGCCGCGCCGGCGTGCAGTGCGTCGTGGCGGGCGACGGCTTCGGCGATCTGATCGGTGTAGGGGGCCGGGTCCGGAACGTACAGGTCCCACTCGCTCGCGCTCGCAGCTCCGGGCACCTTGCCGAGTTGCTCCTGGCCCTTAAGGGCATCGTTGCCGAGGCTGACGCGGATCTCGAGCTGAAGCGGCGGCGCGACGAGCACTAGCGGCTGCTCGGCGAGCACGCCACCCGCGATGAGCGTGCGCCCCATGCCGGTCAGCTCGTCTAGCGCCGTCGCGACATCTTCGTCAGCGATTCCGGTCGCTGGCGCGAGCGTCTCGCGGATCATCCGCTGGATCTCTTCCCATGCGGCCGACGCGGAGCGTTCCGGTGAGCCCTTGATGGTTCTAGCGCGCACGAAGCTCCCGCACCTCCTCAGTGGACGCCGCGAGCGTCTGTGCGGCTTCCAGCAGGGTGTCGGCTTTCAGCGATGCGGGCTCAAGCGCGCTCTGCAGCCGTCCGGCGACGGCTTGCGGGATGAGCTTACGGGCTTGGCGGCCGTCCACGCCGACGAGTGCCTTGGCTGTCGTGTTGAGGGTGCGTCCCTCGGCGAGTTTCTCCATTCCGGGGAACGCCTCGCCCCACGCCTTGAGCGTGTCGCTGAGGATTCGGGCTAGCGCGTCGGCGTCGGGGAGGCCGATGTCGAGCACCGCGTCCGCGCGTGAGAGGAATGCTTCGTCGAGACCCTCGGGGTAGTTGGAGGTCACGACGAAGAAGATGTGCGGCGCCTTTCGGGCGAGGTCATCAAGCGCCGTGAGTACCGCGTCGGTCGCGCGATGCACATCGACCGGGTTCGCCGAAAGCGACGCGGCGCTGCGCGCGACGGCCATCGACTCAATCTCATCCAGCAGCACCACGGTGGGACGGCCATCGGCGGCGAGGTCTGGGAGGTGCTCGAGAAGCAGCTCTGAGACGGCCTGTTGGGTTTGACCGTGCTCTGCGCTCATAAGGCCATGAGGATGGATCTCGATCAGTCGCGCGCTGCGTCCCTGCAGTGCCTGGCTGGCCATGTAGGCGAGTCCGCGAGCCAGAGTTGTCTTGCCGGTGCCTGGAGGCCCGAGCAAAACGACCAAACCATGCACGGCGCTTCGCTCGAACGGCAGCTTCCCGCGGACGGTCCATGCCAGCAGGGCGTGGTGCAGCAGCCGGTCCTTACGGTCGGCGGGAACCACGATCGACTCCCAATGCCCGGCGTAGACCGGATCGGGCATCGTGACATTGACGGCGATGTGCTCAGCGACGTTCATTGCGGTCCTTGACTCAGCCTTGTCGGCCGATTCAGGCCGCATAGATAACGGTAGCTAACGCTGCGGATGGCTTCGGAGCGTGCTCAGATTGCCCCCTGCTACGCGGAGTGCGTCCCGGAGCCGAAGGCCGCTTCTCGCCCTATGAGGCACGAGATGTTCGTCGCTCGCCTGCTGCTCCGCTCCTGGCGATCTCCGGGTTCCTGACCCGAAGGTCGCTTTTGTCGTCGTCGGCACGGCTGAGGAGGCGTATGGTCCAGTCGCTCCGCTGTTGGGGGGTGGGGCTCTACGGCCACTCTGCTGGGCCAACGCGCTAGAATGGCCGCTCCATAACGATATTTGCCAGGGTGGGCTGGTCGCTAATGGGTCCATAGCGGCCCCCCGCTATTCGAGAAAGCCCTGCAAATCAGGGTTTTCTTGTATCTGGGGAGTGGCCGGTTTTGACCGTTGTTCCAATTTTTGTTCCAATCTGAGCGCGAGTCGCACGCTGGGCTCCTCGCGGTCGCCGGATTAGCGCTGTTTCGAGTAGTCCTGGAGTCAAATTACTTCTGGCGCTCGGGTCGAAAACCCGAAGGTTGCCAAGCGACTTCAGGTCTGCATGTTCCGTTGCGCTAATCCACGAGGACTTGCGGCGGCTCGCCGGATGGACGGCTTTGAGATCAAGACGGAGCGCGACGTGCCGTGACAGGTCGATGCCTACGGGTGTCTATTTGACCGCTGCACAGTCGTGGTGGCCGACAACCATCGCGAGAAGACCGAAGGATAGTATCCGCCTGGTGGGGGATAACTACCGTTTCCGTGGGGTCGACTTCGAGCGCACCCACAGCATCGGCTATCTGACCTCCCTCATGGAGCATCATCGAATTGATCTCCCAACCGGCGCGAGCAGATCGAGGAACTGACGCTGCGGGCTGTCGCTGTGCGCTACGAGGACAGGCTGGATGAAGTCTTGGATGGTGGCGCTGTCAGAGAGCTGGTGTCGATCCTGCGCCACTGGTCTGACCCCATCTTGGCTGACGAGGTAGATCACCCTCCAAATGGAGGGTTTTCTGTTTTTAGGGGTTGATCTCCTGGCAGACTTCCTCCCGAGATTTCCTCCCGAGAATCGAATTGGGGAACGCTCAGGGATTCTGCGGCGAGCCGCGATGCCGCCCAGCGCACAGCGCTCTCAGCCACTGCCAGCGCGGCAGCGCGATCGAGTGCGGTCGGCTCGCCATAGCGCAGGTCCACCGCCCAAGGTGTGAGCCACTCGGGGCTCGTGAGGTCCGCCGGCAACTCGATCCCGGACTCTCTGACCAGATCGACGAGAAGTTCAAGATCATGGCTATACGGCAGTTCTACGCCTGCAAGCACAAGCGCGACCTTCAGGGCTTTCTCGACCGATTGCTGCGCATGGAACCCGATGGCATGGTCTTCGACCTCGGTGTCGTAGACGAGCTTGCGGCAGACAACGAGGTCTCCCGCTGCGAGGCGCTTGAGCATCCCGGCGTACTCGACCTGCTCAGGACTCGGCGAGAACACGTCCCTCACGGAGCGCTCGGTGGACCATCGTGCCAGGCACCTTCGCTCGCCGGCCGGCAAGCGCTGCGTCGAGGACGATCACGTCCACCGGGGCGCCGAAGCCGCGCAGGACACGACGAAGCCTGACCTCCTCCGCGAGGCGATTCTCAACCGCGTCCTCGATGACCAGAAAGTCGAAGTCGCTTCGCTCGTTGGCGTCACCACGGGCGCGCGAGCCGAACAGGATCACCTTGGCAGGCGCCGGCGCCGCGTCGATCAGGGCACGACCGGCGCGCTCGATCATCTCCGTAGCGGCAACCGCGTTCATGACCGCCGCTCCTTGACGGCAGTTGCACCCTCGTAGCGTGCCAGTGTACGCATCGCGCGCTCGATTGTATCCCGGCTCAGGACGTCCCTCTCAGGGTGCTACAGCAGGGCCTTCTACGCCGCCTCGGCGAGACGAGGACATGAAGACATCGCTGCCCTGAACGACGGAGCCCCAAGGGGATCACCGCCGAAGCGGGAGAGCCTTACCTGGGGCATACACCAGCAAGTCTAACGCGCACCCAGCTCATCAACCACGACGCGCCAGCATCATGGGTCAACAGCGTCTCACGAGTCCGCGCCATCCTCGATGACCGTCCATAGGGCTGCTCGTCGAGGAGGCCTACGTCAAGGCCCTGCCGTACCGTGCCCGTTCCCCTCCGTTGTTCCAATCGTCGTTCCAATATGAGCGGATCTGAGCCGCAAACGAGAGCACCGAAACCCAGCAAAACCGGGCCTCCAGGACCCACCCCACCCCGTCTGGTCAAACTCATAAACTGAAGGTCGCAGGTTCGAATCCTGCCTTAGATTTGAGACCGTGACACCGGCCGCTGGCGGACGGTCTCGCGCTCTCACGTCTCGTCCGTTGCGATAGCGTCATGCCGGTTTTTTCCCACGCTCGCAATGCGCTCTGAGCATCAGTGCGGTGGTTCAGGCGCCCGGTCGCTCGCGCGAGTAGTAGCGCTATTGCGGCTTTGTCGCGTAGGCGCCGATGATTGTCGGCCAGAACGAGATGCGTCCGACCGGTCCGGTGTCGGCACGCAGGCGCTCGGCGAGGGTGTCGATGTTCACTTCCTCTTCGGTGGCCACCCCAGCAGCCACGATCCCAGGCAGCAAGCTGCGGGCGAAGTCCACGGCCTCGGAGACCGCCTCCTCGCCAATAGCGATCGCGACTTCGCTGTCGAGGTCCGGGCTGGGCTCGAGGCCGGCTTCGGCAAACGTCGAGGGCAATCGCATTCCCATGTCCGGCTGCGTTCCCAGGCCGCCGAAAGCGCCATCAATCCACTCGCTGAGCTGCTCAGACGCCGGGGTATGCGGCCAGGACACCAAGAACCTCTGCGGTATCGCAGACCCCGTGCGCATGCACATCTCCGCGAACACGACTATCCCGCCCGGGCGTACGTGGCGTGCCGCGGCCCGCACTGCCGCGGGCGGGTCACCCTGGTACATCAGCACGAGCCGCCCGACCAACGCGTCAAACGGGCCACCGGCGAGCTCGACCTCGCGAAAGTCCCCGAGCACGAACTCGACGTTCTCGATGGCGCCCCCCTCGGCCGCCCGCTGACGCGCCTTCGCGAGCGCCTGCTCGTCGCGCTCGACCCCGACCACCGACCCGTCGGCGCCGACTAGCTCTGACAGAAGCAAACTGACATCGCCCGGCCCGCAGCCGACATCAAGCACCCGCATCCCTGGCTCGATCCCGGCGCGCGCCAGCAGACGGCGCGTGAACGGCGCATACATGTCAGCCTGGCGGACCAGCCGCTCATGCTCTTCCCCGCTGGACGAGCTCAACGCATACCCAGGGTCTCCCATGGCCGACACGCCGGGAGAGTCTACGCGCGCCCGCCAGCCTCCGTCTGGCCCCTGCGTCCTCGAAGCGGAATACGGCTGCGGCCGGGATAAGCTGTTCCGGCGGTGACCGACGAAGACGTGCTCGCTCATGCACATCGCCTGGCGCGTGCATACCTCGACGGTGTGAGTGAGCGGCACGTGGGCGGCTCCGATCCGGTGGCGCTGCGCCGGCCGCTGACCGATTCCGGTGAGGGTGCGGTAGACGTCCTTGAGCAGTTGGCCGCCGATGCCGACCCAGGGCTGGTCGCATCCGCTGGGCCGCGCTACTTCGGATTTGTCGTCGGTGGGTCGCTTCCGGTCGCGCTCGGGGCTGATTGGCTTGTCTCCGCGTGGGACCAAATGTGCGGCATGTACAGCGCATCGCCAGCGGTGGCGGTCGCCGAGGAGGTCGCAGCAGGATGGGTTCTGGAGTTGCTTGGTCTCCCCCGGAGCGCGAGCGTTGGCTTTGTCACTGGCGCGCAGATGGCCAACTTCAGTTGCTTGGCGGCTGCGCGCGGCGAGCTGCTACGGCGAGCGGGTTGGGACGTTGACGCGCAGGGACTGTTTGGGGCTCCGCCGATCGCGGTGCTAGTCGGCGAGGAGGTACACGTGACCGTGTTACGGGCGCTTGGCTACCTTGGGTCTTGGTCACGATCGCGTGACGCGGGTGGGCGTCGACGCGAACGGTGCGATGGACCCGTTGGCGCTCGAGGGGGCGCTGCTCGCTGCCGAGGGCCCGGTGCTTCTCTGTGCCCAGGCGGGCAACGTCAATACTGGCGCGTGCGATCCCCTCGGGGCGATCGGAAACCTCGCTGCTGAGCACGGCGCGTGGCTTCACGTCGATGGAGCCTTCGGTTTGTGGGCCGCCGCATCGCCGCGCTTGGAGGGCCTGGTGGCCGGCAGGGACCGGGCCGACTCCTGGGCCGTCGATGCGCACAAGTGGCTCAACGTTCCCTACGACTGCGCGTTCGCGATTGTTGCGCCGCCGCAGGCGCTACCGCGTGCGATGGCACTGAGCGCGGTGGGAGCGGCGGCTTGCGTTGGCCCCGGCGCGGTGGTTTGAAGTGGCTCCACTTCGTGTCGGTTGTTGTGTGTGATTGATCTTCTCTGATTAGGGGTTCTGGTGGCGTCTCGTGGAGCGGAGCGCGTAGCGCGTAGCGGAGCGAGACGCCACCAGGGCGATCGTGGTGGGGGTTAGGCGGCTCCTTTCTTGGTGCGGGTGGGGTCGTGGCGGAAGCGCCAAGACTCTGCGCTGGTGTCGATGATGTGTGCTCGGTGGGTGATGCGATCCACGACTGCCTTGGCGAGGCGGGCGTCGGGGAAGACCTTGGTCTACTCACCGAACGGGGGGTTGGTCGTGACGATCAAGCTGGCGCGCTCGTTGCGCTCGGAGATGACCTGGAAGACGAGCTCCGTGGCTCCCTCGGGCAGCGCGAGGTACCCGAGCTCGTCAAGGACAACGAGCTCGGTGCGGGCGTATCTTGCGATGACACGGCCGAGCTCGCGGCGGCTCTCGGCCGCTTGCAGCTCGTTCGCCAGCGCGGCGGGGGTGGTGAACCGCACGCGGCGTCCTTGCTGGCAGGCGAGTACCGCGAGTGAGATCGCGAGGTGTGTTTTGCCGGTACCGCTGTCGCCGAGGAGGATGACGCTCTCGCGGTCATCGATCCAGGTGCCTTGGGCGAGCGCGGCGATCGTGGCCTGGGGGATCTTTGGGTTCTCCTCGAAGCGGAAATCCTCCAGGCGTTTGGTGAGCGGGAAGCGGGCGTCGATGAGCCTTCGGCGTTCGCGGCGCTCAGCGCGCTCTGTGACCTCGGCCTCTAGGAGCGCCGCGAGGTATGCGGTTGGGTCTGCTGGTCGCGTGTGGCCTCTTCGGCGAGCCCTCGGAAGCGTGCCCGGACTGTTGGGAGGTGAAGCTCGCGGGCGTGCGCGTCGATTAGTGCTTCCATCGCTTGGACCTTCGCCGGGGCGCTCATCGACTCGCCCCCGTCCCGAGCAACTCGTCGTAGTGTGCGAGCGTCGGCGGTGGCGCCCCGAGCCCGGTGAGGCGCGAGGGGAGATCATCGAGCGTCGCGGGCTCCACGCGGGCACCGCGGCTCACCAGCACCGCGACCGCGCGTCCGTCGTGGGCGCCCGCGGCCAGAGCACCACGGACGGCGAGCTCGATCTCTCTGGCGCTGTGCTCGCGGGCGAGCATCAACACGTCGACCATCTGCCGCGCGGCCTCCGACGCTCCGTAGCGCTCGGTGATCTTTCCCCACAGCTCATCGAAGCATGAGGGCCAGGCGCCGCGCTCGCGTTCCTGCGAGAGAGCGACTGAGCCAGTCAGCGCGCCCGGCTTGCGTGCCAACAGCTCCAGGTAGTGGTCGAGTGAGGCCGACACGCCGTAGCGGCCCTGCAGACGCTCGTGGACAGCGACCAGCCCACCACCGTGATGCAGCTCGATCTCGCGGGCACCCACGCGTGAGTGAACGCGTAGCCCAGCCAGGCGCACGGGGACCGAGTAGTTGTTCTGCTTGATCGTGACCAGCGCCTTGGTGTTCACCCGCGGTGTGGCCTCCTCTGCCGTGGATGCCCTCTCCGCCGGCAGGCCGCGCAGCAGCGGGCGCTCCCTCGCGAAGGACTCACCCACGGTCTCCTGGCGCCCAGCGATCCGGCGTGCGAGATCCGCCTCGCAGCCGGCGAGCATCCGCGCGTTGAGCTCGCCAAGCGTCGCGACCTCGGGGACGGGCACGAGATGACGGCGGCGGAAACGACCCACCTCCCCCTCCACGCCGCCCTTTTCGTGCGCCCCCTCGACCCCCGCAATCGTGAACTGCGACTCATAGAGATAGTGCGAGCGCAACGCGATGAACCGGTCGGTCTGCACACGCTGACGGCCCCTAAGAGCGCCTAACAAAAAGAGGTTTTGGGATGCTGTTGTCGTAAACGGTGTCTATGGCGAAACCTTTGGTCGGTGATGGGTTGTGGGCTCGTGTCGAGCCGTTGTTGCCGCGGGTGGAGCGGCGCTATCGGTATCCGGGCCGCAAGCGGGTGCCCGACCGGGAGGCTTTGACGGGCATCCTGTTCGTACTGAAGACGGGTATCCCTTGGGAGGATCTGCCCCAAGAGATGGGCTGTGGGTCAGGGATGACGTGCTGGCGGCGACTGCGGGACTGGAACGAGGCGGGGGTCTGGGAACGCCTGCATCAGGTGCTCCTGGACGAGTTGCAAGACGCGGGGCAGTTGGATTGGTCAAGGGCGGTGGTGGACAGCTCGCATGTTCGGGCCAAAGGGGGGGCGAGAAAACTGGCCCCTCGCCCGTCGATCGGCGCCGGCCGGGCTCCAAGCACCACGTGATCTGCGACGGTCGGGGAACTCCTCTGGCCGTGACTCTCACCGCCGCGAATCGCAACGACATCACCGAGCTCCTGTCGCTCGTCGATCGCGTCCCGCCGACCGGCGCTCACGGCAAGTTCAAGCCGAAAGCTCTACTCGCTGACCGGGCGTATGACAGCCGCAAGCATCGCAAGGCGCTCCGTGAGCGCGGCATCACGCCGCGTATCGCCAAGCGCAAAACCGGCCACGGCTCAGGGCTCGGCAGAGAACGATGGGTAATCGAGCGCACGATCCCCTGGTTGCACCAGCATCGCCGCCTCGAGCGTCGCTACGACCGACGCGCCGACATCCACGAAGCCTTCCTCACCATCGGCTGCGCACTCATCTGCCACCAACAACTCCAACGCTCATTCTGTTAGGCGCTCTAAGCACCTGCTTGACCGCACTGGCGAGATTGTCGTAGCGCACCAAGCCGAACACCCCACCGAACCAGTCAAACGCCTCCACGTGAGCCTCCAGAAACGCCTGCTGAGAACAGTGCGGAAACGCCATCGCGAACGCCGCACCCGAATGACACGCACGCATGTGGAACACGAAGACCTTGCTCGCCCCACCAGCCATCGCGACCTGCGCCTCACCCCAGTCGACCTCGCCCTCTACGCCCGCCTCACGGACCTGCGGCACGAACGCCTCAACGCCCTCTCCGCGCTCCCGGCGAGCACGATGAACGTACTCCCTGACCGTGCGCTCAGCGACATCAGCCGCGTACTCATCACGCAGTCGTTCCCAGATCCGCCTGGCGGTATGGCGCTGCTTGCGCGGCGCCTCACGGTCGCCCTAGAGCCAAGAGTCGATCAGCCCCTCATAGGCCCCCAGCTTCGGTGCCGGCCGGCTGACCGGCGTCCGCTTGACAGGCGGCAACGGCGAGGCCAACGCTTAGCGCACCGCGCGGCGATGAACACCATGACACTCCGCCAGCGCCCTGATCGACAAGCCCTCTCGATCCCGGTCCCTCCTGATCTGCTCGAACGTCTCCATACATGATCCCATTCCTTCCGCCGCCTCCCGCTCGAGCTCCACGAACACCGAACAGTCAACCGCAAGTCGGACAGAGATGGGGCCAGATCAGACCGCCGCAGTGGGGCCAGATCAGACCGCCGTTCCCAAAGTTGAACGGCATGCTCGGCTGGCTGCACTCGTCGCCAGCCCGCCTCCTGACCGGGAGCCGGGCTCGCCTCGCGGCCTTTCGTTGATGTAGCGCACTCGGGGAGACGGCAAGACGCCTCGGTGCGACGCGAAGCTCAACCGTATGGCTACGGGACGACCCGTTCGACCAGTACCGAAGGGTTGCCCGTAAGGACGAATTGGAGTGGATCCCGTCTGACGGACAGTTGAGCGCTTGATTGGCTTGGACGCGAAAGGATGTGTTCATGCCGCGAACGAAGCCGCCGTATCCGCCGGAGTTCCGCCGCCAGGCTGTCGAGCTGGTGCTCGCTGGCCGGGCGGTGAAGGATGTGGCTGAGAGCCTGGGTTGCAGCGATCAGTCGCTGCATAACTGGGTCAAGCAGCGCCAGCTCGATCATCGGGAGCGCGATGACGGGCTGACGAGCGCGGAGCGCGAAGAGCTCCGTGAGCTGCGCAAGCGGGTCAAACGCTTGGAGCAGGAGCGCGAGATCCTCAAGCGAGCCGCGGTCCTTTTCGCAGCGGAGACCGAGACCCGGTGAGCGCCTACCGGATCATCTCGGCGGAGAGGGCCAGTTTCCCAGTCTCTGTGATGTGCGAGGTCCTCGGTGTGAGCCGTTCTGGCTACCACGGGTGGGAGCGCAGGGTCCCAAGCGACAGGGCGCTCTCCGATGCGTGGCTGACCTCGAGGATCAAGGAGATCCACGAGCAGGCCAGGGGCGTCTACGGCTCCCGGCGGGTAGCGGCCGAGCTGCGCCTGGGAGATGGCATCCAGGTCTCGCGCAAGCGGGTGCGGCGCCTTATGCGCCGGGCCGGGATCTCAGGGCTGGTGCGGGTCAAACGCGGGAAGACGACGATCAGGGTGCCAGGTGTCAGGGTCGCCGATGATCTGGTCGACCGGCAGTTCACCCCGGCCGCCCCGAACGTGCTGTGGGTCGCGGACCTTACGTATCTGCGAACGTGGGAGGGCTGGCTCTACCTCGCCGCCGTCCAAGACACGTTCTCGCGGATGATCGTGGGGTGGGCGATGGCCGAGCACATGCGCTCAGAGCTCGTCGTCGAGGCGCTGCAGATGGCGCTCGCCCGCCGGCGCCCCGCGCCCGGTCTCGTGCATCACAGCGATATGGGCTCGCAATACGTCAGTCTTGCGTTCGGGCAGCAAGCCCGCGACGCCGGGATCGCCGTCTCGATGGGCTCCAAGGGCGACGCCTACGACAACGCCGTCGCCGAGAGCTTCTTCGCCACCATCAAGAAAGAGCTCGTGCACCGCCAACCCTGGCCCACCAGACGCGACCTCAGCTCCGCCGTCTTCGAGTACATCGAGGCGTTCTACAACAGACAACGACGACACTCCACCCTCGGCTACCTCTCCCCAGAGGCATACGAGAGAGAGATAATCACCCCCACAAACAAAACCTAGCCAGCCAAGCCCGCGACTGTCCGCGAAACCGGGTCCACTCCAAATCGTTCCCCCGCTACTTAACGAAACCCGCTCGGGTTTCGTGCTTTCTGGTGCTAGCTCGGCGTTAGTGATCAGATTGTCAACCGCGTGTGCTGGCAGCGGGAATAGCTCTTCGAACTTCTTGAACACGATGTAGGTGATGTAGTGCTCCAGACGAAAGAGCGCACCCGTCGCCACTTCTAGCTCGGTGAACCGAACCTCACGCGCATCGCTGTCGCCCACGATCACTGCGGGATGCACAAATCGATGCTTATCGATGTTGGGCAGATCGCGGAGCACAGCGAGGCTGTGGAGAGCAGGGCCAGCGTCAAGGTGGTAGGAGCTGGAACGCCTCGATTAGTGCGCTGTGGCCGGAGGCGACTCCGCGTGGATACCGTCTGGCCTTCTTCTTGTAGGCGCTCGCTATATCGAAGATTGGGAACTCCCGGCCCTACACGCCCCGCACCAACGGGAAAGTCGAGCGCTACCAGCAGACCCTGCAACGCGAGTGGGCCTACGCCCTGCAATACGCCTCAAGCGACGCCCGCCGCGCATCGCTGCCACACTGGGTCCGCCACTACAACGAGCAGCGCACCCACTCAGCCCTCGGCAACCACCCACCCATCCACCGCGTTCGAGACGTCACCGGGCACAACATCTAGCCCGCCGCGGTCACCGGCGCTGCGTGCGACGCTGTTACGGCTCGATGCTTGGTGGGTAGCTACCGAAGAGCCACCGACTGTTGACCCTGACGAGGGTTGTCTGGCCGGGGATTCCGCTGGGACCGATCGCGGTGGCGTGTGCCCCGTGGATGCTGAGCTTCAGGTGGGCCATGACCTGAGCGACCTCTATACGCCATTCGCGGGCCGTGAAGCCGGAGTCGTCGACCCCGGGGGTCTTGTGCCGCAGCACGTTTTGCAGGGCATCGAATGCGTGTCTGCATGTGCCCTGGCCGCCCGCCGTGAACGAGTTGACGCCGCTGGCGGTCAGGCGAGAGCAGACAGCGCTGGCCGGGCCGAAGTACTCGGCGGTCAGGACGCTGCGGTAGACGGCTCGGATCTGGGGGCTGGAGCCGCTGGTTGCACTCGCTGTGGCGCCGCTCATCGCGACTGTTCCCAGGGCGATCGCAAATGCGGTCGTCGTTGCCCGGAAGCTCATCCTGGGCACACTCTACAGGCGGCTGGCGGCGTCTTGGCAGCAGCGGCGCAGGCCTTACCGAGCGGCTAAGCCGGTCGGTCGTTTCGTGACCTCGGTACGGACAGCTGTGAGTTTGCCGGTGCGGTAGGCCCAGGTGGTGGTCGCGCGCCCGGAGGCGCAGCAGGTCGGGTCGTTTGGTCCGTACCAGTACTCGGCGACGACGATCCGGCCGTTGACCCACTTGACCTTTCCCAGCAGCGGTACGTGCGACACCTTTGCACGGTGGGGCTGTTGGGGTGTGATCAGACCCACTGCGCGTGCGTTCGTCGCCGAGCCGCTGAAGACGACCTCGGCAAAGCGGATCTGACCGTCGGCGGTCCCGCCGTTGTTGGAGCAGACGACATCAACAGCGGCCGCGGGCCCAACGCCGCCAAGCTGACCATAGGTCACGTCGTACGCGGCCGCGACTTGAACGAGGTCGCGGTTTGAACCGGAGCTGTTGACGTCCCCGAAACCGGTGTGGGAGATCTGCGCGACGTGATTGTGCAAACGGATCGGACTGTTTGCTTTGCAAGCCGCCCGCGGCAGGGTCTCGTTCTGCCAGCCGACCGCCTGGAGTGGCAGCGTGGTCTGCGCGAACGCGACCCCGGCGACGCCGACGACAGCAGCCAACGCCGCGGCACTTGCTAGGCCACCGATCCAATTCCCATGTCTAGTGACAATTCGATTAAACACGAGGTTGGGTATCGCTCCTGTGTTCCGCGCTCACGCTGTCGAGGCGAGCCTGCGCACATCATTCTCACACGCTCCTCGGCGTATTGCGCTTAGGACGCGAGTCTGTGTCCGTCGTCGCATTGTAGCGCTCCGCGAACGCCGCTCGTCAATGCAGTAGTCGATTACTGTTGACGGGCCTGGGCACCTCGGCGAAGCTCCGCCACAAGCCGTTCCAAGACACCAAGACAGGAGCAAAATCGAAATGACTAGCACTTCCAGATATCTCTATGGCCTGCTGCCGACCTCCGCGGCCGTCGCGCTGGCTATCGCGGCGGCGAGCTCGGCCCCCGCACACGCAGCGACTTGCCAGGTCACCCCGAAGGCCGTGCTCAAGCGGAACGCAGCAGCCGAGCGCCAGACGAAGAAACTCCTCGGGAACACCAGCTACACGCCGGTGATCCGGACCTTCACGCCGAAGCCGACTGCGACGAGGGGCTTCACCGGCTACGAGACGATCGTCGTCAAGTCGCCGAAGGGCACCAGTCCGGTCGTGGGCTACTTTACGCAGAGCGGTGGCGAATCCTGCAGCGTGGTCGTCACCTCGGCAGGCGTGGCTCTGGACCGCAACGCCTACGTCGTAAAGCTGAAGTTCCCCAGTGAGCAGGGGAATCCCGGGAAGCTAAAAGTCACGCTCATCTCCCGCTGAGGCAAGACCCCGCTGGTCCCTGGAACGAGGCGAGAGGCCGGCGGTGAGGGCACCGCGGCCCACCGTCCCGCTCGCGCAGCTCGTCCGGGTAGTCCGACCGCCCGTCCATGCTGGGAATGACATTCATCAGGCACTCCCGTACCCCGACTGGGATGCACGACACCGATCGAAAGGAACAGCGATGAACCACCTTGAGAATCACGAAAGCCCCGCATGGGTCGCGACGACAGGGCGTTCGCGCCGACGCGCGCGTTGTCTGGGGCTCCTTACCCTGGGCGCAGCACTGCTGGCATCAATGCCCGCGGGGGCGCTCGCGGCCAAGTCGATCCGGAAGAGCTATGCCGTGCAGGTCAAGCCGATGGCACTCGCCAAGGGCAACACCGTAAAGGTAAACGTCATTGTGACGGCACCCGAAGCGAAGGTGCGCTCGTGGTGGAGCGCAAACACGGTCTCCGCGGTTGCTCGCAAAGGTGTCAACGGCGGCTACCAGAGGCCGTATCTAGCCGAAGGCTACCGCTGCACGCCGGTCGTCCGCGGCGAAAAGACGAGCTTTACCTGCAAGCTCGTGGGAGCCGACGTGCCTACCACCGTTCGCCTTACGTTCACCGTCGTCTACCGGGGCGACACCGCCAGCGGCTGAGCTGCCACCCTGCGAGAAGCAAAATTCCGATTGGAGGCTCATTATGCGCGGCGATATCGAGGTCGGGGCACGCCTTCCCGACTATGAACTGCCCGATCAGGACGGCGTCGTGCGCCGTCTGTCGGGCCTGCAGGGCTCGAACCCGATGGTGCTCCACCTCTCACGCGGCGGGTTTGATCCGAAGGAGCACCGTTTCCTTCGCTATCTGGTCGATGCATACCTCGACTTCCGGGTCGGGTATACGCGCGTGACCCTGATCTCTACGGACAACCAGCTCGAGATCAATGAGTTCCGCGATAGCGTCGGTGCGCAGTTCCCGTTCCTCTCTGACCCGGAGCGTACGGTGCGGAGCGATCTCGACATCGTCGAGTACACGGACCCCGTCCACGACCCGATGATCCCGCACACGTTCGTGCTCGCCCCTGGGCTGCAGATCTCCGCGATCTACAACGGCTACTGGTACTGGGGGCGCCCGACGGTCGAAGAGCTGCACCGTGACCTGCGCGAGGTCATGCGCAACCTGCGCCCCGACTTCGATCTGGGCGCACCAGGGTTGCGCGATGCTTGGGACCGCGGCGAGCGCGAGCAGTTCCTGGTGAGTCCAGTTGAAGGAGAGGCGATTCGGTACACCGAGGGGACGGGCGTGGGAGTGAAGCGATGAGCGACGATCAGCCGTCGTCAAGCCCATCCGAACAAGGGTCCGACAGAAGAGGTGCCTCCGGCCAGAGCCGCGAAGCGATCAGGCCCCACTGGTCAATGACTGTGCCTCTGTAGGGCCGACTACAAGGTCGTGAAGGTCGCCGCCCACCTCGAGTCGACCGGACTGTCGGAGCCCGCCGGCCTTCACCGGCTCGAAGCCGGCTGTCCGGATCAACCGCTTGACTTCGTCGCCGGCACGGTCGTCGTCGGTCACGTAGAAGAGGACCGCCAGCTCCGGTGAGCGCTTGCTAGAGGACTCGAGGATATCGGACGATAGGGTTCCAAACGCCATCGCCAAGCGCGCGCCCGCCGGCAACCACCCGACTACAACCTCGCCAGAGGCTTGCCCTTTCGGCAGGAGATGTGAGACGTTACCTTGTGCGTCGACGCCGAGCGGGTTGCTCGGAATGACCACGAGCTTGTCGGTTAGCCGGTCGGCGATCTCGTCGATGACGCCCTTCAGCGCGGTAAACCGTAGCGCGAGGACGACGGCATCGGCGCCCTGCAGCGCGTCGCGGTTCTCGCCGGCGACAACCCCAGCTCGACCGATCTCTGCAGCCAGCGTTCGTGCCGACTCATTGTCGGCGCTCGAGAGCCGCAGGGTTTCGCCGCCTGAGGCCAGCAGGCGTGCGATGACCGATCCGAGCGTCCCAGTGCCGATGACCGCGGTCGTCATGATTCCTCGGCGGCCGTACTCGACAGCCACTGAGGCGGGGTCCAGTCCCCGTCTGGGTCGGTGGTTTGGCCCACCTCGATCAGATGACCGTCGGGATCGCGGATGTAGCAGCGGATCTCGTACTGGTGCTGCTTCGGCGGTGTCAGGAATTGAGCACCACGGGCGCTCCATTCGGCGTACACGGCCTCGATGTCTTTGACCCGGATGTTGAGGAAACTGCTGACCCGGTCGAGGTCGCGTGGCGTCTGGAGGGTCACCGCCGGCTTGTCGTCGGTCGGACCTCCCCCGACATTGATGATGATCCAGCTGTTGGATAGTTCGACGTAGGTTGGCTCCCCGGAGAAGACTACCCTGCCGCCGAGTACCTCGGTGTAAAAGCGCCGAGAACGCTCAACGTCGTCCGAGACGATGAAGTGGGTCAGCACAATTCCCTCTGTGGACGGTCCTGCTTCGGCCATCTGCCACCTCCACTTGTTAGGACCCGTACCCCTTACGGGCGGGGTTTGCAGTCCATATTGTGATGATCGGGACTCTATCTCGTTCCGTGGTAAAGCTATAGGCCACCGCGTTTGATCCGATGGCCCTGTCTTCAGTAAATCGGATGAGCTCACATACGAGCTTCTCATCTTCCCGCGGGTAGTGGTGGCCTCCCTTATGCACTGGCGCGTGAGGGAGCAGGCCTCAGGAGCGCGACAGGGCCGGGTAGGTCGGCGCGTTATCGTCTCAGGAGTGCTCACGCGAGGCGTATCGCGATGGCTGCGCGCGCTGGCGGTCGTGCTGGCAGCGGGCCTCGCCGGCTGGGTCTCGCTTGCGGGCGGTGCGACGATCGCCCCTGGCCCGGTCGTCCGTCAGCTCCAGCTGATCTCCTTCGGTGACGGCGAGCTGTGGGGTCAGCTCGACGGTTCGGTTGACGGGCTCAGTAGCGGGGGCGCCGTGCAGCAGTTCGACCCGCATACGGGTCAGCCTCTGGGGCCGAAGACCGACCTCAGCCCCAGCCTCGCGCTGGCGTTCCCAAAGATGGCGATCGGTTCGGGGGATGTGTGGATCACGGAGATCACCGAAAGTGCGAACGAACCCAATCCCGGGCGCTCCGCGCTGTATGAGGTCAGCGAGAGGAGCCGACTGGAGGTGGACGCCCCGATCGGCCTCGCCCGTCTGGGAAAGGTCTCCGCGATGGTGGTCGCGTCCGGCAGCGTGTGGATCCTGGGCGTCAGACCGAACGGCGAAGGAGATCTACTGCGGGTAGATATCGCCCGTCGCAAGCAGACCGCCGAGATCCATCTCCCTGCCGGCGCACTGGTGCCGGGTGTCGTCCACAGCGCTGGGGCGCTATGGACGATCGTCACGCAAGCCGGTCACTCCACGCTCGTGCGGGTCGACGCCACATCAGGGGCCGTCAGGACCCGGGCGCTCAGCTTGCCCGGCCCGCCGCTCGCCCTGGCGGCTGGCGACGGGAGCATGTGGCTAGAGAGCGCCGCGGGCACCGGCGGCGAGTCAGTGCTCGCCCAGCTCGACGACAACTCAGGCCGCATGATCGCCAGCGTCAGCCTCACCGCAAGCCCCCCACACGGAGAGAGCTTCAACACAGGTGCGATCGCGGTGGCCCCTCACACGGTCTGGGCGGCCGCCACCACGGCTGCCTCCATCGCTACCGTAGCCGGCACGCTCATAGGTGTCGATCCCACCACGCGCACCATCGTAGCGGCTCCACAGCCGCTCCCCGCAAGCGTCGCCTCCCAGCCGGTCCTCACACTCGCTATCGCGAACCACTCGCTGTGGCTACCCGGAACGAATCGCCTCTACCAGGTCGCGGAAGGCCCCGGCACATCTGCGCAACCGCGGTGACAGACCGCTTCGCCGAGCAGCTGCTGAAGACGATCCCCGCCGTGACGATGCAGCGCGGGGCTTATTAGCCGCCGGCAGGCGCGGGGCGGCGACGCCTGGGCGCGCGCCGCCGCCTGGCTGGACGCGAGCCTACGGTGAGATGATCACGCCGGCGCCCTTCATTTCGCCTTTGTATTCGCCGTTGACGAATGATTCCCCGAAGCCTGGGCAGTTTTCCTCGGTGTAGCCGATCCCGGTCAGGGCGAATTTGATTTCCAGTTCTTTGTTGCTGTTGATGTTCGTGAAGTCGACTTTCGAGAAGGGGCCTTCGCTTTCAGTGGCGATTTTGCAGCCGTTGGCCAGGAACATTTTGTCTTTGCAGCTGGTCACGAACGCCGTCGTGCCTTTGTTCGTCCCGGTGCCCGTGTGCGTGAGTTTGCCCCATTCGTAGTTACAGCCGATCGTTAGGGTGGTGATCCCCACACCTTCGTGTTTGACCGTTTCTTCGGCGCCGCAATGATATTCGGGCTTCACTTCGAAGAACGGGGAGGCGCTCGTGAGCGTGCCTTTGAGCGTCGTCGATTCGCAGTGAAGCGCATAGTTGTGGAAAGTGAACACATCGGGGTTTGAGGAGAAGCTTTTCGCGGTGAACGAGACCGGATAGGTGAGTCCCGACTTGACGAATTCCTCGGCCGCCGAGGCCGAGGCGTCGCCAATCGCGAGCAGGGCCGCGACGAGCGTCGCGGAGAGCCCGATTGAGAGTCTGATGCGTGACATGGAGTCCCTCGTTTCTTTATTTGATAAATAGATCTTGTGCGTTGATCGTCCCCGTGCCGCGGCCGACGGTCAAGCGAAATGGCCTGGATGTGTCTGACGTTCCCCGCCGGGCGCCGGCTAGCCTTGCGGCGATGCCCTCGAGCGAGTACCACGAAGCACTCTGGGAGGTCGTGCCTGAAGGCGGCGAGCCGCCCCAGCTCGCGCTGCGGCTCGCGTTCCTGCTGGGGCGGACCGCTCCCGGCGAGCGCGTGCTCGACGTCGGCTGCGACGAGGGCGCTTCGGCGCCGAGCTGCTCGCCGCCGGGCGCCGGCCCGTGGTGATCGACGTCGCTCGAGAGCCGCTCGGGCGCGCCTGAGGGCGACACCTGGATGCGGGGCTCGTATCTGCGTCTGCTGCCGGCACAAGGGCCTGGCCGCTGGAGTGCTCGAGCTTCGACGCCGTTTGGGTCTGCGACCCCCCCCCCCCCCCGCGAGGTAAGTCTGCGGACGGACGCGCTCGCTCCTGCGGCGCAGATGCGATCCAGCGACACAGAGCGAGGTTTGCTTCGATGCTCGCGCGTCCCGATAAATTGAATGACGGCGGATCGTCTGACATGGTGCCAGATTTCGGGACTATGGTACCGTTTTTCGGTACCGAGTGTAGAATGCCCCACATGGACATCAATCCGTTCACCTATGGTTCGCCGCTATCCCCCGGCGAAGGAATCCCCCGGCCCGAGGAGACGCAACTGCTTCTGCGCATGGCGCTTTCCGGGCAGAACACGCGCGTCAGCGCACCGCGTCGTTACGGCAAGACGACGCTCATCGAGGATCTCCGCGCAGAGGCCGAGCGGCACGGCCTCAACACGGTCCGCGTCGATCTTTACGGAGTTCTCTCGCGTGCCGATGTTGCGCTGCGCCTCGAGCGCGCGTACGAGAGCCTGCGCGGCCCTGTCCAGCGTTACGTCAAGGCGCTGCTGCCACGAGCGAAGCTGAAGGCATCGGCTGGGATGGGGCCGGCAAAGCTTGAGGCGGAGACGACGGCGCCGGCAACAGACGGCGCCGACCGGCTCCTGATCGATCTGCTCGATCTGCCGGTCCGCTTTCACGACCGCAAGGGCGCGCGAACGCTCATCATCTTCGACGAGTTCCAGGATGTGCTTCAGGCCGGAGACGGTGTCGACGCGGTCTTGCGCAGCCGTATCCAACATCAGCGTGAGGCCGCCAGCTACCTTTTCGCGGGCTCCCACCCAGGGATGCTCGAGGAGCTATTCGGGGATCGCCGCCGGCCCCTTTACGACCAGGCGCGCTCTGTGATGCTCGAGCCGCTCGGTGCACTCGCAGTCGCCGAGTACGTGGAAGAGCGGTTCGTGCAGACCTCACGCAGCGCTGCTCGGCCACTCGACGCACTCATCGAGCTCGCAGACGGGCATCCGCAGCGCGTGATGATGCTCGCCCATCACCTATGGGAGCACACGCCAGCGGGCGAGCATGCAACTGAGGACGCGTGGGAAAGCGCCGTCGCAGCCGTCTTCTCGGAGCTACAGGAGCAGTACGAGCGGTCCTGGTCGGCATACCCAAAGCATGCTGATCGTGCAGTGCTCGCCACCATCGCTGCGGGGCGGTCCAGGCTGCTCGCGGCCGCCACCCTTCGGGAGCTGGACATCAGCAAGACAACAGTGGTACACGCCCGCGACCGCCTGCTGCACACCGGCGACCTCCAGCGCGACGGCCAAGGCGGGGTAAGCCTCGTTGACCCGCTCTACGCCACCTGGATCGCAGCAGGGCGACGTTCGCCACACCAGCAGCGACAGCGACCGGCCGCCTTTGCAGAGGATGGCGTCCGTCTGTCTCCGTTTGGGATGGCCGACGGGGCACGCGCGTCATTGGGTGATCTAGGGCGCGGCTACGTCGAGGTTGGCGATCCCCGCAGTGCGATGCGTACTCTTCGTACGATCCGCGTGATCGTCGGCAAGAAGGGTGCCGGCAAGACGCTATGGCTGCGACGCCAGCACGCATCCCTCGCCGGTGACCGCTCGCTGTACGTCACTGATGCGGACTACACGGCGCCGCTCACCGCGGAGGTGGTACGCGTCTCCCAGTGGTATCCGCGGCACCTGCTGACAGAGGTGTGGTCGTCGATCTGGCGCGTTGCTCTCCTGCGCACCGTCGTTTCGCATCTCACCACCCGGCAGCGACTCGGCCCGCATCATCTCTCGGCCCCCAACTTGTGGCCGCCATTCAGTGCGCCCGTTTCGCTCGGTTCCCAGGTACGTGACGTGCTTGGGGCCCATCACTCTCGTCGCCACCTAGAGTCGTATCTGCTTCGACCTGAATGGGAGCAGGTCGAGCAGTCGGTTGGAGCGGCGCTGCACAACTCCCCGCCGATGTATTTCTTCTTCGACGCGCTCGACGAGGAGTTTCAGCACGCTCCCGCGTATTGGCTCGCGGCTCAGAAGGGTCTCTACTTCCAGCTAATGCGCGTGCTCGTCGACGGCCGTTTCGGCAATCGCCTACACGTCAGCATCGGCCTGCGCGACCTTGCCTATGTTTCGATGCTCGCAACCGAGCACGCGACGCGCTACGTCGACAACCGACACATCCACGTGCTGCGGTGGGATGAGGCAAAGATCGGTTATCTGCTTGCGGAGAAGCTACGCGGGTTGGACAATGACCACCTCCTCAGGCCCGAATTGGGGCCAACGATCAAGGGTTGGCTCGGCCATGCCGAGATTCCAAATGCAGTCCGGCGTACCAGCGAGTCGCTCGATCGGTACATGCTGCGACACACGCGCCTGCTTCCGCGCGACGTGATCGTCATGGGTAATTCCCTCTGTCGCCTTGTGACTGAGGCGAAGGAGGCCGGCGCCCGCTCCGTTGGGCTGCCGGAGATCTGTGCGACCATCTCGCGCGCCGCCCAGCTCTTCGGTCGTGAGCAGCTCGCGATCTGCGCAAACCAAATCTCCGCAGAGCTAATGCCAGCCGATGCTTCGAAGCATGGCTACGACGCGATCTACACCGGGACGGATGCCAGCGAGCACGGACTCGCGTATGTCGCGGGGATCGAGGAGAAGCTGCGTGCCGCCCTCCAGGCGGTCGGCGTCGATCATTTCGGCCCGGATCGGATGACGACGCTACATGAGCGGCTCGAGTGCGACTTTGGCACTGCATCTGCCCCGCTTGCGGCTCTGTGGCAGAACGGATTGCTTGGGTACGTTGAAGATGACGGCATGCCGACCTTCTATGGCGCGACGGAGTACGACGAGTTGCGCATGCCCTTGTATCGCAGCAGCTACGTGCTGCATCCGATGGGCGTCTACGCTCTGGGCCTTCGACAGGCAAGCTAGGACACGCGCCGAGCGCCTCTCCTCCGCGGAGGAGAGGCGAAGTTCTGTTGAGCTCTCGGTTCCGCATCCGCCCCAGTGTGTTGCTGGAGACGGTTGTCCAGCTCGCGCAGGCGGACAGGCGATCCTGCAACTGCGCGATGCGCTCTGGAGGTCCGACCGACGGTTCAACGCTTCGCCAACAATCGGGGCATGCCGATTATGGAAAAGACAGTTGTCGCCGGCGATCAGGGTCCAGGCCTCGTCGCCGAAGTGTCCGATTGTGAGGAGCCGCGCGCCAGCCCCGGGTTGCAGATGACCTCCCACAGGTGCCCGTCGAGGTCACGGAAGTAGCCGGAGTAGATGCCCCACGGACGCTCGTGGGGCCGGTCGGTGAGCGTCGCGCCAGCCTCCTCGGCGCGGGCTAGCAGAGCATCGACGTCCGCCCGCTCGGCGACCAGGTGGCCGATGCTGAACTCGCCGCTCTGCGCCGAGGCGGCCGCCATGTTGGCGTCCTTCGCGAGCTCGCTCCGCGGGTAGAGCATCAGCATGGGCCCGCCCGCAAGCTTGAACATCGCCGCCGCTCCCGCCGGCGTTAGGTCGTCGCCAGGGTACTCCGTACCGACCAGCTCGCCTTCCAGGCCGAGACCGTCACGGTAGAACTCGAGCGAGTGCTCAAGATCGCCCACGGCAAGCGTGATTACGTCGATGTGTGGCTCCATCTTGTCCTTTCCGCCGGCGCCCCATTGGTGACGGACTGACTCGTAGTCTGCCTGTCGGTCGTTGCTGTGATGTCAGAGAGTACCTTGCGGGCTCGACCGATGAGATGCGCGCCTCGGTGCGGTCATGATCAGAGAAAGACGACCATGAGAGAAAGGACAAACCCATGAAACTGACGACCACGACGCAGGTCTCCGTCGATGGAGTGATGCAGGGACCCGGCGGCCCGGATGAGGACCGCAGCGGCGGATTTGAGCGCGGAGGATGGGCCATGGGGCAGTTCGACAACGAGGCCATGACGTTTATCTGTGAGGTCTACCAGCGCGCCGACGCCTTCCTGTTCGGCCGGCGGACCTTCGAGCTCTTCGCCGGCTACTGGGGCGTGAGGGAAGATCTGGGGCACCCCATCGTAGGTGCCTTGAACACGCGGCCCAAGTATGTCGTTTCAAACACGCTCACCGAACCGCGCTGGGTGGACACGACCGTTCTCTCTGGTGACGTTGCGGCGGCCATCGGCGAGCTGAAAGCCAAGCCGGGAGGCGAGCTGCAGGTGCACGGCAGCGGCGCCCTGGCCCGGTGGCTGCTCGAGAACGACCTCGTCGACGAGATGAACCTGCTCATCGTCCCCGTGGTCGTCGGCCAGGGCACGCGGCTATTCCCCGACAACGGCCCGGACATAGCGCTTGACCTGGTCGACTCGCGAGCCTTCCCAGAGGGCGCAACGCTCCAGGTCTACCGGCCCACCGGGCGCCCGCAGTACGCAACCGCCACCGCGACCTGAAGCACGTGACATAGGTGCCGCAGTTAGTGAGAGTCGATCGTGGATGGGTGGATCAACAAGGAGGGGTCGGGCCATGGCTTAACAGAGCGACAGCAGCCCATCCGAAAGCTCGCAAATAGCGACCCCCCTTGACTAGGAGCAACGTCAGAGGGGTCCACACCACGGCAGCCTTCTGCGTGCGCTCGGTCGGGTGCGGCGGGTCGAGGCAGCGCCAAGTTGGACTCGCCCGGACGCAGGGCAAGATCGGACGCAGGGGCAAGATGAGAGTTTTCTCATGGCTGCCCATCTTTAGAGAAAGCAAAGGCAAAGCTGGCAATCTGGCCGCCGAATCCAGGCCACGCTACGTCCTGTCAAGGAGGACAGCCCCCGTAAAGGGGGGACACGAACACATGAGCGCGTCGCCCGCACCCTCATCCCGACACCAGGTCACCCACCCCCTGGCCAAGGTGCCCGAGATCACCGTGATCTTCTGGGTCCTGAAGCTCCTCACCACGGGCATGGGCGAGTCGATGTCGGACTTCCTCGGCCAGCACAGCGTCCCGATCGCGGGGGCGATCGGCATCTTCGGCCTGTCCTTTGCGCTGTGGCTGCAGCTGCGCCAGCGCGAATACCGCGCCCCCATCTACTGGTTCGCGGTAATGATGGTCGCGATCTTCGGGACGATGGCCGCCGACGGCATACACGACGGCGCGAGTATTCCCTATGCGCTGACCACGCCCCTGTTCGCGAGCCTCGTGGCCGTCGTGTTCGGGTTCTGGTACCGCAGCGAGGGCACGCTCTCGATCCACACCATCACGACCCGCCGGCGTGAGAGCTTCTACTGGGCCGCCGTCCTGGCGACATTCGCGCTCGGCACCGCCGCCGGGGATCTGACCGCGACCACGCTCAACCTCGGTTTCTTTGGGTCGGTGTTGTTGTTCGCCGCGATCATCGCGATCCCCGCGATCGGCTGGTGGCGCTTCAGTCTGAACCCGATCGTCGCCTTTTGGCTCGCCTACATCGTGACGCGCCCGCTCGGCGCCTCCTTCGCGGACTGGTTCAGCAAGCCGCCCTCGATAACGGGTCTCGGTCTTGGGGACGGCACGGTCAGCGCCCTGGCGCTTGTCGCGTTCATCGCACTCGTCGCCTACGTGACCGTCACCAAGCCCGACATCCAAGGCGCCCCGGCACCCGGGGAGCTGCTCGCGCCCCATGCCCATCCTCTTCCCCATCCGCCTCACCTCCATCCATCTCACCTTCCCCAGCCCTACGCCCAGCCCGAGCCCGGCCCCGTGCTGGAGGCCGAGCTGTAAGGTCGTTCCATTCCCCGCCCGTCGACGTGCGGGCCCACCGCGAGGCCCGATGCTCGCAGCCGCCCCGTGGGGCGTTACTTCGGAGTCTCAGCGGGCGGCGAGTCGATGCGGCCGTCCCCCACGATCGCCAGCGCGAAGCCGTCGTGGCCCTTGCTGCCGACCGTCTGGATCGCCGTGGCGGCGATCGAGCCCTCGTCTGCCCAGGCCGCGAGCATCTCATAGGTGCGGCGAATGCCAAGCGTGGTGGCCGTCCCGCCACCGCTGGGATCCTCGGCGTCCGCGTCGAGGACCGTCCCGCCGCGCACGACGTTGTCGACGACGATCAGCGTGCCCGGCCGGGAGAGGCGCAGCGCCCACTCGAGATAGCCGGGGTTGTTCTTCTTGTCGGCGTCGATGAAGATCGCGTCAAACGGCCCGGCGCCCTCCGCGGCGAGCACCGGCAGCGTCTCGAGTGCGGGCCCCACACGAATCTCCACAAGGTCGCCGTATCCGGCGCGCGCGATGTTGGCCTGCGCGAGCGCCGCGTAGGCGGGGTTGGCCTCGAGCGTCAGCAGGCGCCCATCCGCGGGCAGCGCGCCGGCGAGCCAGATCGTGCTGTAGCCGCCGAGCGTGCCGAGCTCGAGCAGGGTGCGTACGCCCGCCAGGCGCAGGATCAGCTGCAGCAGCTTGCCTATGTTGGGGGTCACGGCGATCGGCGGCAGCCCCGCCGCGGCGCTGTCCGCGAGCGCTGCCTCGAGCGCGGGGTCGGGCTCGATGAGATGCTCGACGATGTAGTCGTCGACCGCGCTCCACAGCTCCTGGGTCATGACTTGGACTCCGTTCGGGGAAGGTTGCCGGGCCGAGTCAGGTTACTCGCGCGCCAGCATCGCCTGGGACGGATCAGGTTACTCGCGCGCTGGCATCGCCGGGCTTCGCGCTCCATGTCCCAGCCCTGCGGTTCCGTCTCGGTCGATTCTCTCCGCAACCTGGCATGGCAGGGGATGGTTATCTGATCTGATAACATCAAGTTGTGGACGACCCGTCACCGCAGGAGGTCTTGGAGAAGGCTGCACGGCTGCAGGCGTTGGTTCCCGGCGCCGTCCTCGTCGGCGGCTCGGCGGCGGCGCTCCATGCCCATCACCGCAGCTCGCTCGACAACGATCACGTAGTCGCGGATCTCGCTGCGCGCTTCGACTCGATCCTGGAGAACCTGGAGGCGCTTGGCGACTGGTCGACGGCCAAGGCCCAGCCCGGGAAGATCATCCTCGGCGAACTTGGCGGCATCGAGACGGGTGTGCGCCAGCTGTTTCGCAGCCGGCCGCTGGAGAGCACCGAGATCGAGGTGGGGGGCAGCCCCCTGCGCATTCCAACGGTGGCGGAGATCCTGCGGATCAAGGCGTGGCTCGCGCTGGGCCGCAACCAGACGCGGGATTATCTCGACATCGCGGCCCTCGCGGACAGCATCGGACTCGACGAGGCCGCCGACGTCCTGCGTGGCATCGACGACTATTACGCCGACCTCAACCGCCGTCCCGAGGCCGTGGCCACGCAGCTCGCGCGGCAGCTGGCAGACCCGCGACCGCGCGACGCCGAAGTCACTGGGCAGCTGGCCGGCTATAAGTCGCTTGACGCCCGCTGGCACGAGTGGTCCACCGTGGAGGCGGCGCTGGCGGACCTCGCGGCGAGGATGGTGCGGTCGGAGGGGGCGGAGCACAAGGGAACGGCGCGCAAGAGGACGGCGCGATGACGGTGCCGATGCGCTTCCGCAACCTCGACTTCGACTCCAGCGCGCCGCTGGACCAGTGGCCGGCCGAGGCGATCGAGACGGTCATCGATCGCGGTTCGCTCTCGGATTGGGGTTGTCTCGCCGAGGCGATCCGGCGCAACCCGTGGGGTCCCGCCGCGCGTACGGCCGCGAACGTGGTCTCCTGGGGCGAGCACTACGGAGTGGATGCGCTCATCGCCAATGTGATCCGGCAGGTGCGTGAGGAGGTGGCGATGAGCGGGCGGACGGAGTACGCCGCGCAAATCCGCTCCTGGCGAGCGCGGACCGGGATGACGCTGCGGCAGTTCTCTCTGGCGGCCGGCACGTCGGCCTCGCGGCTGTCCGACTACGAGAACGCGAAGGTCGCACCCACCACTGACGTGCTCGGTCGCCTCAGCCACGTCGCCGAGGTCTACGCGCGCGGTCGGCCACACCGGTCGCGGGCCGCATGAGCTGCCCGTGGGGCGGGTGAAGAGATCGGCTCCCTTCTACGGATCGACTCCCTTCTACGACGACGCGCCGCGCTGCGCGGGTGCGATCCCGTCGAGGTCCTCGTGCGCGGGCGTCTCCGCGGGCGTCTCGGCACGCCCGCTCAGCCCGCGCGGGGGCACGCGCAGGATTCGCGCCACCGGAGCCGGGAACCACCAGTTCAGATCGCCCAGCAGCGAGACCAGCGAGGGCAGCAGCAGCGCGCGCACCACCGTCGCGTCGAGCAGTATGCCCGCGCCAAGGCCCGTCGCGAGCACCTTGATGTCCGTGTTCGGCGCGCTCGCCAGCGAGGCGAAGGCGAGGAACAGGATCAGCGCGGCGCTAGTCACCAGGCGCCCGGTGCGGCCCAGGCCGGTGATCAGCGCCTGGTCGGTGGAGCCCGTCTTGTCGTACTCCTCGCGCACGCGCGCCAAGATGAAGACCTCGTAGTCCATGCTCAGGCCGAATAGGAAGGCGAACACAAGGATCGGCACCCAAAAGACGATCGCGCCCGTCGCGGGAATGCCGAAGATGAGGTTCGAGCCGTGGCCCTCCTGCCAGAACCACGTCATCAGGCCGAAGGCAGCGGCCATCGAGATGAGGTTGAGCACCACTGCCTTCACCGCCAGCACGACCGAGCGGAAGGCGCGCGCGAGCAGCAGTGTGGTGAGCAGGGCGATGATCGCGAACATCAACGGGAAGTTGCCGAACACCGCGTGCTGGTAGTCGAGCACGGTCGGGCCCACGCCCGCGATCCCGATCACGCCCGTGCGGCCTTCCAGGGCGCCGCGCGCCGCGCGCACCGGGTCGAGCGTCGTGGAGTTGACCGTCTCCTGCTGGGGGATTCCCACGACGATGCTCGTCCCCGCGCGATTGCTGTCGGGGGCGATCGAGAGCAGCGCGCCGGCCATCCCGGGGACCGTCGCCAGGCGCGCGCGCACGGCTTGCGCCTGCGTCGAGCGCACCAGCACTTCCAGCGGCGTGATCGCGCCGGTCGCCACGCCCCCCACGCGCAGCCGTTCGTAGCCGGTGTGCGCCGGGCCGGTGTGCGCCTGCGCGCTCGCGCTCGTTTCGCCCGTCGTCAGGCTGAACAGCGGCACGATCAAAAGCGCGAGGATCGCAATCGCCACCCCCGCCGCCAGCCAGCGCCGGCGCACCACCATGCGCGTCCACGCGGTCCATCCCCTGCTCGCCTCCCTCTCGTGGCGGATGCGTGGCCAGTCGACGCGCGGGCCGATGCCGCCGAGCATCGCGGGCAGCAGCGTGAGCGCCACGAAGGTCGAGACAAGCGGAATCAGCATCCCCGCATAGCCGACGCTGCGCAGGCCGGGCACGGGCAGCACGATCAGCGCGATCAGGCCGATCGCGACGGTGATGCCGGAGAGCACAACGGCGCGCCCGGCGGTGGCCATCGCAGCTACCACCGCGTCGTGGTTGGTACGCCCGTATGCGCGCTCCTCGCGCCAGCGCGTGACGAGCAGCAGCGAGTAGTCGATCGCCACGCCCAGGCCGACGAGCGAGACGAGGAACTGCACGATGAAGGACACGTCCGCGATGTAGGTCAGGCCGAGGATCACCAGCAGTGTGGTGAGGATCGCCACGGCAGCAATCAGGAGCGGCACGAAGGCGAGCATCGAGGCGAACACGAACGCCAGCACCGCCAACGCGCCGAGGCCGCCGAAGATCGTCTCCAGGAATACGCCCGGGCCGCTGCCCGATTCTTCGCCATTGGAGAGCTGCGTCAGGCCCGTCAACTCGCTGCGCGTTCCCGGCGGCAGCGCTCCAGCCAGCACCACGTTGGCGCGCTGCGGGATCTTGCTGGTGCCGAAGGTCTTCTCTAGCGGCGTAAACATGAGCAGGTAGGTGCTGCGGCCGTCCCGCGTGATCATGTCCGGATCGCCCGTGTTCGCGAAGTCGACCACCCGCACGTACGGGATGCGCGCGCGCATCCGCTGCACCGCCGCGAGGATCTGTGCGCGCTCTCCCGTGACCGTGTGGCCGGGTGGCACCGTGATCACCGCCAGCGACGGCGGCTCCAGCCCGCCGTTGCCATACAGGCGGGTGATCTCCAGCGAGGTCTCATAGCCCGGCTGGCCCGGCAGCGAGAAGTCGGCCGCCAGGCGCTTGGTAACGTGCGACGCGCTCGCCGCGCCCGCGAGGAAGACCACCAGCCACGCGACGATCACCAGACGGCGGTGCGCCAGGACGAAGCGCCCAAGGCGCGCGATCCTCGCGCGCTCGTCGATCGGCGAGAGGTCGGGGGCGGGCTCGCCGCTCCCCAGGCTGTCGTCGGTGGGCATCACGGCCCCGAGGTTATCGCCTGCCCCCGATGCGGCTATGAGGCGACGCGCCCCCGAGATCGGGCGGCGCCAATGCGCCGACGTGCGTCATCGACCGCCCGTCGATGCGGTCGGGCAGGGCACGGTCGTCGATACCGAGGCGTTTGAGCCGTCTTCGAAGGTGAGTGAGGCGGTGAAGGGGAAGCCTTGGCGGGGGCAGTGGTGTGGCAGGAGTACGCCTGCGGGTTGGTAGGTGATGGTCCTGCCGTGTGCGTATTCGTGGTATATGAGCCCGTGTGGACCGATCGTGACGTGCAGTTGAACGACTGCCACGTTGGGCGAGCCGGTGACGCTCGGCACCAACGGCACATCGATCTGGATCGTTTCTTCGTTCGTTTTTGGGCTCTGGAGCAGCACGCCAGTGAACACGATCTGGGCGCTGACGGGTCCTTCGGCGTTGACGTAGAAGAGCAGTGCAAGGTGTCCTTCTTGCTGTGGGCCGCGGATGATCGCCACTTCGGCGGTCTCTTGGAGGATGATCGGCCCGATTGGAACCTCGGCGATTGCGGTGCCCTTTCCCATGTGGGAGTCAACGGGGCATTCTTCGGGGCCGTGGGCTGTGAGTCTCGCCAGTGAGCAACTGGCGACTCCAAGGCCGCCTGTGGCGACGCCGAGATCGCGTGGGTAGCGTACGTCGAGCACGGTCAGTGGAGAGGGGACCAGGCCAGGGGGGGCCAAGATCTGGGCGTTGAGGTTGATCGTGGTGCCTTGGCCGAGGTGATCTGGCGTGAACGCGACGTGGATTCTTGCTGACTGCGTGGCGTGTGCGGTGGCCGGTAGGCAGGTACATGCCAGCAGGGCGAGGAGGTTGGGGGCACGGAGCAATGGTGCTCTGCGTTTCCGGGTCGTCTTTAGTACGACAGCTTCCCGGTGGTCTGGATGACTACCGAGTCGGTTCGGCGGTCGAAGAGGCCATAGAGCCCCGCGCGGCCCTTGACGTGGGTGTAGCGGCCGGTGCCGTCGGTGACGGTGAACGATCCACCGAAGCTCTGATAGCGCCCCGAGCCGCGTGGGGTTGCTCCGCCGTGTCCTGTGATTGAGCCTCCGTGGGTGTGGATCGTAAAGTTACCGGTGAAGACAGAGCCGGTGTCGAGTTGGGCGCGCATCGAGCCTGGGAGCGAGCCGGTTACGGGCCCTTCCTCGTATAGTTCGGCCCCTTCCGGCTTGATCAGTTTCAGATGTGCCGTGTCGGTGATGTTAAGCAATCGTGCGGCGTGCGCTGGCATCTGGCGTCTGGCGGCTGAGGATTCGCCTGCGTTCATCAGCGTGGCACCCTCAATCACGAATATCACGAGCAGCGCTGCCCATCGGGTGTGGATGCGATGTGTGTGATTGTGCTCCATGCGGACTGATTCTAGTGGTCGGCCAGCGATTGGGGTAGCTAGGACCGGTCAGTGCTGATCCTCAGATGATGCTTGGCGATGAGCAGGCGTCTGCGCCAAACCGGTACGGTGGCCCGTCCGGGGGTGCGTCCGTAGCCGTCGCGTTCGATCTGGCGCAGGATCTCGCGATAGAGGGCTGTTGAGAGGGCCATTCCCTGTCCACCGCGGGAGAGAAGTGGTATTGCGCCGAACCCTTCTTCGTATAGCCGGTCGGCGCGAGCGATCTGGTCGCGCAGGAGGTCTTCGCGTGCCCCTGGCGTTGGGAACCCGAAGCGTTCGATCGTGGTGTGGGCGATGTAGAGGCGTCCGTCGACGTGGTCCTCGTCGATGTCGCGCAGGATGTTGGTCCGCTGCATTGCTGTTCCGAGGAGAGCCATCTTTCTCTCGCCGTCGGGGTGTGACGTGCCGAAGAGTCCCGCGAGCATGATCCCGACTGTGCCGCCTACGTAGTGGCAGTAGCGCTCGAGGTCCTCTTCGGTCTCGATCTCGGTCTGCGCGAGGTCGTGGCGCATCCCCTGGCAGAATTCGATTAACGCTTGGCGCGAGAGCGGGTATCTGAGTGAGAGATCCGCGAAGGCGTGCGTCTCGGGAGTTTCTGACCCCTGGCCGTTTGCCCAGTGCTCGATTGCTTCGACCCGATCTGCCGCGCGAGGGTCATGCTCATCTACGAGGTCGTCTAAAGTGCGTAGCACGTAGTAGAGCTTGCGCGCATCCGCCTGGAGATCACGAGGCAGCAGGCGGATGCCCGCGCTCAACGTGCTCGATGCGAGCACGGACGCCGGGTCTCGCCGCTGCTCGGTCGTCCTGGTAGTGGAGGGCACGGCACATTATCCCGTTTTTGGGTTTGGTGTTTGTACTATTTAGAGTTTCTAATAGGAGGGGATAGGGTGAGCTGGCAGCGGGGATGCCGTCACTCGGTCGAGAAGGCTGTCCGCGGCTGGAACCCGGCTGTCTGTATGACTGCGACCATGGACGCCACGATCGAGATCCCGCCGACGATGACAATTGTACGTAGTCCAAGCTGCCATGCGGGCATGAACTGGATCGAAGAACCCGTGGTCTGTTGCAGCCAGCCATCGATCAGGTACTGGCCGGTGATGCCGGCGACCATGCCGATGAGGCACCCTGAGATCAGCAGCAAGCCGCTCTCGTAGAAGATGAGCCTGGCGAACTGGCTGAAGCTCATGCCGATCGACATTAGCGAGTCGATTCTCCCTCGCCGCTGCCAGATAGCGGCGATCATCAGGGCGATGACGGATGCGACGGAAGCGATCAGCACGACGATCGTCGTCTCGCTGAGCCTTGAGAGCGTGCTGCCCAGCACCGCGCTGACTTCTGAGCGCCGTTCGTCGAGAGTCTCGACAGTGAGCGCTCGATCGCCTGAAAGCGCGGTTTGAACAGCCTGCTTGCCATGTTCGATCGGGGTGCCGGGCCTGAGGACGACGGCGAGCTGGGAGGCGGTGTCGCTGCCCCATAGCGTTGCGTGGTCATCACCGTTCATCACGATGGCGCCCGAGAGCCAGCCGTAGTTTGCGATCGTCGCGGCGAGCCGCAGGCTGGCGTTGCCTGTAGGGGTCGGGATGGTGAAGCGCTCACCGAGCCGCAGATGATCTTCACGTGCGATTGTCTGGCTGATCGCCGCCCAGCCACCTTCGCGCAGATGCCTGTCGGCTGCGCTGAGCGACCCTTCTACGAGCTGGCTCGGGGCGATCTGCGACTGGAGCTGCGGCGGGACGCCCAGGACCCATACTCGCCTTCCTGGCAGGTCGAGAAACGAGTCGCGCCACGGCAGCACTGAGCTCACGACGCCCAGGCGCTGCAGGCGACTTTGGGTTTCGGTATATGCGAAGGGCTGGGTCGTGTAGACGTTCTCCGGTCCGCCTGGCTTGACCCACAACTCGGCGCTTGAGAGCAGGTCGGTTGCGCCCTTGCGCGCAGCGTGCTGGACATCCGCCACGGCGCCGCCGATTAGGACCATCAAGAAGGCCGCAACAGTCCCTGTGGCGAGGAGCGCGACTGACCGCGTAGGAGAGCCACGAAGCTCGGCGACGGCGAGGCGAGCAGCCGGATCGTCTGAGTGCCGCGACACCGAGCGCGCCACCCCGAGCATGTACCGCAAGATCATAGGCAGGCAAATCACAAGACCAGCCGCGAGTCCCACCAGCGCCACTACCGTCGTTGCCGGCTTCAACGCGGACACAGCCACCGAGAGGCATACGAGCATCGCTCCGCAAGCGAAAACGATCCGTTCCGAGAATTGCAGCCTGCGCGCGAAGGAGAGCGTGCGACCCACGGCTTCAGGCTCGACCGCGGCGCCCGCGCGGAGCGTCACGATCGCCGGCAATGCTGCCGCGGCGAAGGCCGCGAGCATTCCACCGGCCAGCGCGATCAACACCGTCTGCGGGCCGATGACCCGCTGGCCCCCGATTGCGAAGGCAGCTGCGATATAGCCGGGCACGGTCCGGTAGGCGATCAGCGAGATGGCGTCACCGATGAGCAGGCCGAGTACCGAGCCGACGACGCCGAGAACGAGAGCGTCGAAGGCGAGCGAGGCGATGATCATCGAATCCGGGGTGCCCGTCTCGATTAGGTAGACGATGAAGCGCCGACGCTCATCGCTTGCCAGCAGTAGCGCGTTGTAGGCGAGGATGATGCCCGCAACGAGGCTGATCGCGCTAAAGAGCAGCGTCACCTGCTTTTCCGGTCCAGCGGCGCTCCCAAGGAGTCTCGCTTCGGTCTGCACCGGGCGGGCATTCAAGGTTGTCCCAAAGCGATCGGTGAGCGCACGGCGCAGCGCGGCTTCGCGCCCTGGCTTTGGCTCGATCAGGATCCGCGTCACACGGCCCGGCAACCCGGAGAGGCTCTGCACGATCGCCAAGGGGGCAGCGGCGACCGGACTTTCGGCTATCCGGCCGACCCTGTCGCTGGGTACGGTCGCGTCGAGTGTGATGTGCGTGGTATGCCCGCCGACCAGAATGGCGAGGACGCTGCCGGGCTTTGCGCCGATTGCGTGGGCGGTCGGTTCGGTCAAGACTAGGAACCCTCGATGGGAGGCTTCGCCCGCACGCTGGAACTGCAGGGAGAGCTTGCCTCCAAGAGCGGTGATCTGTTCGGTCGCGCCGACCAGGGTCAGCGCCCTGCGGCCCTTCGATCCAACAGCGACGATCGGCTGCTCGAAGATCGGTGCTGCCGCCTTTACATCGGCCATGTGTTCGACTTCTTCGGAGATGCGCCCATTGAAACCTTCGGGGCCTCGTGAGGCCAGTTCGAGCGTCGCTCGGCCGGCGACCCCGTGCGCGATTTCTTCAAAGGAGCCTGTGATGCTGCTGTGGGAGACCTGAACGGCGAACAGCAGCGCGACGCCGGCGGCCACCCCCACGACCGCCATCAGCTCGCGCAGCGGCTGAATACGCAGGTGGCGTCTGTAGAAGAGCAGCAGGGTCCGGAGATAGTCGATCATCCATCGATCACCGACTGCGCCTGGAGATCCAGATCTTTCAGCCTGCCATCGCGCATCCCTAACACGCGGTCGGCGTAGCGCGTGACACGCGTGTCGTGTGTCACGAGGACGGTGGCCGCCCCGCGCTCGCGGGGCAAAGCGCTAATGAGATCGAGCACGGCATCCCCGGTGTCGCTGTCGAGGTTGCCCGTTGGCTCATCCGCGAGAATCAGCTTCGGTTTGCCGACGAGTGCCCGCGCGATCGCCACGCGCTGCTGCTCCCCACCGGAGAGCTCAGCTGGGATATGGCTCGCCCGGGCTTGGAGTCCGACATCGTCGAGTCCCGCGAGCGCCCGCGCGCGTGCCTCGCGGTGATGCACTCCGCGCAGCAGGAGGGGCATAGCGACGTTCTCCTCGGCCGTGAGCCCCGCAACAAGGTTGAAGTTCTGAAAGACAAATCCGAGCTTTGTGCGGCGGTAAGCGAGCATCTCGCGCTTTGGCAGCGCGGTGAGATCACGATCTTCGAAGCGCACGGTCCCTGAATCCGCTCGCAAGAGCCCAGCCGCCAGCAGTAGCAGCGTGGTCTTGCCCGAGCCGCTTGGTCCGAAGATCGCCACAAGCTCTTGCCCCTCGACACTCATGCTCACGTCATCGACCGCGTGGACCGCCGCGCCGGGACTCGAGTAGTACTTGCGCACCCGTTCCAGCTCAAGCATCGGCCGCCACTCGGGGCGACCCGGCTGACGGGAAGCGGTAGATCTTTCCGCGCTCGCTCATCGGCTCGGGGTCGATGAGCTTGCCGTCGCGCAGATAGAGGATCGGATCTGCTCGCAGCAGCGCCTCCGCGTCGCTGTCGGTGATGAGCACAGCAACGTGGGCCTTTCGGGCGAGGGCCGAGAGCAGCGCCATGATCCCCTCCTGCTCAACCAGCGAGAGGTTCGACGCCGGACCGTCGGCGAGCAGCAGCCGGGGTTCTGTGATCAGCGCGCGAGCGATCGCGACACGCTGGCGCTCTCCGTCGGAGAGCTCGTGCAGTTCCATGCCAATGCACTGCTCCGCATCGCACGCGAGCAGCGCCTCCCGCACGCGCCGCTCGGCGTTGCGGTGCCCGCAGCGATCCACGAGCAAGGGAAGCGCTACGTGGTCGAGTACGCCGAGCCGCTCCTGCCAAGACTGGGCGGCCCAAACGCACGCGATCTCGCGTCGGCGAAAGCGAGTCCGTTCGGTCGTCGACATTTGGTCCAAGCGCTCACCGTTGTACGTGACGGTGCCGCTATCGGGCGTCCGCAAGCCAGCGGCTATCCGCAGCAGCGTAGTCTTGCCCGAGCCGCTCGGCCCGAAGACGCCCACGATCTGTCCGCGATCGACCTCCAAGGAGACATCATCCAGCGCGACCCTGCCGTCGGGTCGGCTGTAGCGCTTGGAGATACGCTCAAGACGAAGCATCATCAGCGTGCCTGCCACCTCGCACCGAACTTCAGGTTCCGGCCCTGCTCAGGCACGAGTCTTTCAGCCATCGCGGCCCTGCCTCGGCTCGCCCGACACTGGCCGTCGGTGTCTCGCAGCAATTCTGTCGAACAGTTGCTCCCGAGCGCTGCTCTGGCGGTCATCTGTCTTCTTGGCCGGTGCGCCGGGGCGCTCGCGTGCCGAAGGCCAGATCGCATCCTGGTTGAGCAGCCAGGAAACCATCTCGTGGGCATGCCTAGCCCACCTTAGCTCTGCATCCAGATGAGAGATGTCGGCGCTGAGCCCGAGCCTGAGCAGCACGTGATCGGCCCGGACCCGGGGTCCCCCGAGCGAAATGTTTTCTTGTTCGGTCGAGAGTTCCTTCAAGCGGGCTGCACAGTGGCGCTCGTAGGCGTCGATCTGCTTCAGCGCATCCTTCAGGCGCCGTGGGCCCGCGAGTGCGATCTTCACCAGGAGCGGTCGGCGCAAGAGTCGAGCTCCGCTCGTCTCCGCGCTGAACCATCGCTCGAACTCGTCCGCTCCATCATCAGTGATCGCAAAGATGTCCCGCTCTTGGTCCTCGGTGACGCTATCGACCCGTTCGATTAGTCCCGCCTCCTCGAGTCGTTTGGTCGTCTGATACAGCTGTCTGGAGTGGACCCGGTTTCGCGGACAGTCGCGGGCTTGGCTGGCTAGGTTTTGTTTGTGGGGGTGATTATCTCTCTCTCGTATGCCTCTGGGGAGAGGTAGCCGAGGGTGGAGTGTCGTCGTTGTCTGTTGTAGAACGCCTCGATGTACTCGAAGACGGCGGAGCTGAGGTCGCGTCTGGTGGGCCAGGGTTGGCGGTGCACGAGCTCTTTCTTGATGGTGGCGAAGAAGCTCTCGGCGACGGCGTTGTCGTAGGCGTCGCCCTTGGAGCCCATCGAGACGGCGATCCCGGCGTCGCGGGCTTGCTGCCCGAACGCAAGACTGACGTATTGCGAGCCCATATCGCTGTGATGCACGAGACCGGGCGCGGGGCGCCGGCGGGCGAGCGCCATCTGCAGCGCCTCGACGACGAGCTCTGAGCGCATGTGCTCGGCCATCGCCCACCCCACGATCATCCGCGAGAACGTGTCTTGGACGGCGGCGAGGTAGAGCCAGCCCTCCCACGTTCGCAGATACGTAAGGTCCGCGACCCACAGCACGTTCGGGGCGGCCGGGGTGAACTGCCGGTCGACCAGATCATCGGCGACCCTGACACCTGGCACCCTGATCGTCGTCTTCCCGCGTTTGACCCGCACCAGCCCTGAGATCCCGGCCCGGCGCATAAGGCGCCGCACCCGCTTGCGCGAGACCTGGATGCCATCTCCCAGGCGCAGCTCGGCCGCTACCCGCCGGGAGCCGTAGACGCCCCTGGCCTGCTCGTGGATCTCCTTGATCCTCGAGGTCAGCCACGCATCGGAGAGCGCCCTGTCGCTTGGGACCCTGCGCTCCCACCCGTGGTAGCCAGAACGGCTCACACCGAGGACCTCGCACATCACAGAGACTGGGAAACTGGCCCTCTCCGCCGAGATGATCCGGTAGGCGCTCACCGGGTCTCGGTCTCCGCTGCGAAAAGGACCGCGGCTCGCTTGAGGATCTCGCGCTCCTGCTCCAAGCGTTTGACCCGCTTGCGCAGCTCACGGAGCTCTTCGCGCTCCGCGCTCGTCAGCCCGTCATCGCGCTCCCGATGATCGAGCTGGCGCTGCTTGACCCAGTTATGCAGCGACTGATCGCTGCAACCCAGGCTCTCAGCCACATCCTTCACCGCCCGGCCAGCGAGCACCAGCTCGACAGCCTGGCGGCGGAACTCCGGCGGATACGGCGGCTTCGTTCGCGGCATGAACACATCCTTTCGCGTCCAAGCCAATCAAGCGCTCAACTGTCCGTCAGACGGGATCCACTCCAGGCCGATCGAGCAGGAGCCCTAGAAGCGCGTGCTTGGCGGACATTCAGACTCCTCTTGGATAACGGTCCAACATCGCTCATCCTCACGGGCGGGAGTATTTCGAAGAGTAAACACTACACACAGCGCTTGGACGGTGTTCGTCGGGCCCGACGAACACCTACTTAAAGCTGGCTCGGGGCTGGCATCGAGATCGCCCCAGGCACGCCGATGCCTGCTCCAGATGGGCCTATTCAGGCCAATAGCAGGGAAAGCAGGGCGCCTGGAGGTTGATGCCCATCCGAGGGAGCTTCAGAAGTCCGAGTAGAGATCGGACTGTCGGAACGCCTACTTAAAGGTATTGACCTGAACGTGGGGTTCTGCGTCCATCTAGTCTAATGGTTGCCACAGAACGCCAAAGTCGGATTTCTATAGCAAGGAAAGGTGGTCTTTCGGGTTGCCGGCAAGCTAGTGCCGCTCCGCTCCACTGGGTCGCGGTCCCGAGGCCGACCGAGCGTCGACGAGCCATCCCTGGCGCTGGAAGCTCGGTCCGCCCGGGTGTCCCCCAACACAAGAGCGAAGGCTGAGGCCACGATGGCGCTACTCAGGTATCAGGCCCTTGTCATAGAGCACGGCAACTGCAACTTCGCCTCGATCCCCGATCTGAAGTGCCAGGCAATCGGGCCGAGCGTCGCGGACGCTGTCGCCTCGGTGCAGGAGCAGGCTCGTCAAGTGCTCCAAGAGTACGAGGGCCATGCCGTCCGTTCGCCGCGGCCGAGCCGCTTGACAGCGGCTCTGATCGAGCTGCCGGCCCCATCTCGAAGTCGTGCGCGTCATCTGCGACCCGTCGCACGTCCCACGTCGACGTGCTTCGTCCGTGCGTCACTAAACCGTGTCGAGTGAGGCGTAAGCCTACTGTAACTACGGGCCGCTACATGGTTCTTCATCTATTTGACAAGCTCCTGTAGGGAGCAGGCCGAGCAGCCCAAACATCATGTACACGAAAGAAAGTATTATGATCGTACTCGGTCATCTTGAGCCGCTCGTACAAATCGGGCTGACCCAAGTTCTATGCGAGGACCATCGTCTCCACATTATCGGGACTGACTTAGACGAGGTGACGCTCGAAAGAGTGGTTGCAGAGCGAGCACCGCGTGTCGCAATCTTGGACGCGACGGCCGCATACTCCCATCTGGCGCGTCTGAGGGCGACCTATCCGGCGACCGAGGTCCTTATCCTAGCGCACGATCCGACCCGGGCATACGAAATGCGCCTACTGTCTGCTGGCGTTACCTGCATATCTCTCAGCGCCGCTGGCGCTGATATTCTCGCCACGGTTCACTGCGCTGCTGAAGGTGGAGACACATTCGCGCTTGCCAGTGACCGTCGAGTTGGGCATTCTGATCTCGCAGATGTACGGTCTCTAACGCCGCGTGAGGGCGAAGTCCTGGCTTATCTACGTAAAGGGAGCTCTTATCCCGAAATTGCGCTTGCGTTGCAAATCGGCGTCGAGACGGTTCGCACACACGCCCGCCGAATCCTCCGCAAGCTCGATGTGCGGAGCAAGCGAGAACTGATAGGCGTGCCGACCTTTGATGGCCAAACGCGAGAGCTATTAGATAATAGCTCTACGCTGTTAGCGCCTGCCGGCATACCCCAAAGTCACCCGAAGATCCCCCCTTTTGGGGGATAGACGAAGCCAGGCAGGATGTGTACTGTCGCGAAAGTCATGTGATTTGTCAAATAGGCGGGCGACTGCTCAGCCACCATTGTTCCCGATTGTTCGCGGGAGGTAGGTCGTCGCGACCATCTTCCGCCTTCTCTGCTCGGCGACAAGGCTGCACGGGTCATGAGAATAACTCCACCCCAAAAAAGGAGCAGTCCATGAAGATAGGAACTATAAGGAGTTGCCAGCTAGTTATAGGCCATTTGATCTGCGCCTTGGCTCTCATCACAGCTATGCTGGGGTGTCTGTCTGCTCAGACGGTGGAGGCGCTCGAACCGGGGATCGCATTGACACGGTCCACTACGAAGCCCTACTACGCCTGTCCAAACGGGCCGTGCGATGCGATCGTCGATCCGCCGACAGTCGAAAAGTCAACCGGCTATGAACTGCCGGCCGGCGGCCCGCTGCTGCAAGGCAGCGGAGAAAACGGCGGCTTCGATCCGGCGGATCTTCAATCGGCATATAAGATTCCCACTTCCGGAGGTGCCGGCCAGACCGTGGCGATCGTCGACGCATACGGCGACGCGACCGCCGAATCGGATCTCGCTAGCTACAGAGGCAAGTATGGACTTGAAGTGTGTACACACGGCAACGGTTGCTTCAAGAAGGTCAATGAGAAGGGTGAAGAAGGCAACTATCCAGAAGTCGGCGGCGAACTCGAATTTGACTGGAGGCTTGAGACGTCGCTGGACATGGACATGGTCTCGGCTGCGTGCCCTCATTGTCATATCCTCTTGGTCGAGGCGAATACCCAGTACGCGGCTGACACGGGAGCGTCGGTCAACCTGGCCGCTACTTTGGGCGCAACCGAGATCAGCAATAGTTATGGTTATCCCGAGAATTACGAACCTTGGTGTGAAAAGAACGGTTGCGCCTCGTACAAGTCCGACTATAACCATCCTGGTATACCTGTGACGGTCTCTGCTGGTGATGATGGATACAGAAACGGCGGCGAGGGCGTTTCCTTTCCGGCATCCACCCCGACTGTAATCGCGGTGGGAGGTACCGCTTTGACGAAAGCGTCGAACTCGCGCGGTTGGACCGAGGAAGTATGGAATGAAGGCCCAGGGTCAGAAACAGGCAGCGGTTGCAGCGAATTCGAGTCCAAGCCCACTTGGCAGACCGACACTGGCTGCGCCAAGAGAACCGAGAACGACGTATCGGCCGTCGCGGCATGTAAGACGCCAGTGTCCATATACGATGACGGTTACTGGGAGAACGTGTGTGGCACGAGCGCTAGTTCACCGCTTGTCGCAGGGATAGAGGCGCACGCCACAGTGTACACGCGGTCGCTCGGCGCGGACGCGTTCTATCTCAAGCCGAGCGCGTTGTTTGACGTATCCACTGGGAGCAACGGTACGTGCACTCCTCCAGCTGAAGATGAATACCTTTGCACGGCCAAGGTTGGGTATGATGGCCCGACCGGTTTGGGTACCCCCGATGGCATAGTCAACGTGGTCGTACCGCCCACAGCGACCACAGGGCTGGCATCAAGCGTAACCGAAACGACCGGCACGCTAAACGGCACCGTAAACGCAAATGGCTTGGAAACGAAATACTACTTCGAATACGGCACGACAACGTCTTACGGATCGAAGACGGCCGAAGTCAGCATGGGGGAAGGAGTGAGCAGTGTGGAAGCGAGCAGGGCCATCACCAGCCTGCTGGGGAATACCACATATCACTTCCGGATCGTCGCGACCAGCAGCGGCGGAACATCCCACGGGGCGGATCAGGTGTTCACTACGCATGTGCCTACGTGGTCACTGCAGACGACACCAAGCCCGGGCGCTGAATTCAGCTACCTGAAGAGCGCTGCGTGTACGGCATATAACGCATGCATTGCGGTAGGTCACGACGGATATGCCAATGTGCCGCTTGCGGAGCGTTGGAATGGTACAGAATGGTCACTGCAGACAATCCCAGGGGCGGCGGAATTCAGCGAACTGAATGCTGTGGCGTGCTCATCGGGTACATGTATAGCGGTAGGTACTGAGGGTGCTCTCGGGACCCACAATGTGCCATTGGCGGAGCGTTGGAATGGCACAGCATGGTCGCTCCAGACAATCCCCAGCCCCACGGCGGAATTCAGCGAACTCAAGAGTGTGTCGTGCACGTCGGCGACAGCATGTACAGCGGTAGGAGTGTATGGATACCCGCTGACCATGTTTGCGGAGCATTGGAATGGAACGGCATGGTCGATCCAATCCACACCCAACCCAACTGGGGCGAAGCAAACACGGCTATACGGCGTGTCGTGCTCAACGGCGGGCTGCACGGCAGTGGGCGCCTATGAAAACAGTGCAGGCTTTTATGGCGGGCTGGTCGAGCATTGGAATGGCACGGCATGGACGCAGCAAGAAATGCCAAGCCCTACGGGCTCACTAGATAGCTATCTCAATGGGGTGTCATGCCAATCGACAGAAGCATGCACCGCCGTTGGCGGCTATCTGAACAGCTCAGCAGCACGCGTCATGTTGGCCGAGCACTGGAACGGCACTGAATGGAAAGTCCAGACGACTCCCAACCCAACCGGGGCTAAGGAAACCTATCCTATGGGTGTGTCATGCGCGGCGTCTAGCGCATGTACCGCCACGGGGTCCTACGTCAACAGCTCGAGCAAGTATGTGACTCTCGGCGAGGAATGGACTGGCACTGAATGGAAGGTCCAGACGACTCCCAACCCGATCGGGGCTAAGGAAAGCCGTCTAGAAGGGATATCGTGTATGTCGTCGACCGAATGCGTGGCTGTTGGCAACGACTTAAACAGCTCTAGCAAGCCCGTGACTCTGGGAGAGATTTTCCACTGATCTCACTCATCGCAAAGACGATGCCCCCGAGGGCCTGGCTCTCGGGGGCGTGAGTTGTGTGGTATAGTTGGAATCAGTGGGACCACGGGGCGTGCATAGGCCGGGTGACTGGTCTAGGTGGATCAGGGCGCGTAGAGTGCTCTGGCTTGCCGGATTGCTTGTGTTGGTGATAAGCAGCGCTTCGGGCGCACCTGCGCCGGCAATGGCATCTCAGCCGTTGAAGTGGGGCAGTGCGATGCAAGTCGACACCAGCGCTCTATCGGGGGTGTCGTGCGTGTCGTCTGCTCTGTGCGTGGCTGTGGACGACGCCGGCAATGTCCTTGCGTCGACCGACCCGACCGGGAGCGTTAGCGCGTGGCCGAAGAGTCATGTGGACGGCAGCGGTTTGAGCGGCATCTCGTGTCCAACGACAAGCCTGTGCGTCGCTGTCGACGACGCTGGCGATGTCGTAACTTCGACAGACCCGACGGGTGGCATTAGTTCTTGGAGCGTGGCGAATGTGGATGGGGCCAATTCCCTCACCGGCGTGTCGTGCCCATCGGTGAACCTTTGCGTAGCAATCGATAGGCAGGGAGATGTACTGACTTCGACGAAGCCGGCGGGTGGCCAGAGCGCGTGGAGAGTGGAACACATGCCTGGGTCCTATCTCGGCGGCGTGTCCTGTGCGGCCGATGATCTCTGTGCTCTGACTGACCACGGAGATGTGCTCATATCAAGGGCTCCGGCTGCCGGTTTACATACGTGGACTGCGACTGATGCTGAAGTGGGCCCGAGCATCTCGTGCCCTACCGTCAGCCTGTGTGTTTCGGTCGAAGAAGCGGCGGGGAGGGTCGTGACGTCGACCAATCCGACGGGGGGCGCGTCCGCTTGGATGACGAGCTACGTCGAAGGTCTCAACGGCTTTGACGAAGTGTCGTGCACACCTGCTGGCTTGTGCGTGGTCACGAGCTACGGCGGCAACGGTTCCGATGGTAACGTCATCGTCTCGACCGACCCTGCGGCCGGCGCAGACGCTTGGACCGAGGCCAATGTCTATGGGGATCAGATCACAAGACCAGATCCCATTCTTCCCCTCCGCAGCATTGTGCTGACGGGAGTGTCGTGTGCCTCGCCGGGCTTCTGCGTTGTTGTTGACATCAACGGTCGGGTGGTCGTCGGAACCCCAGCGGTAGCGCCTATCAACACGTCCGCGCCAGTGCTCTCGGGAACGCCCGCAGTCGGGCAGGCGCTGTCCTGCTCTGAAGGCTCGTGGTCCAGCGAATACGCACCCACGATCGCCTACCAGTGGATACGCGACGGGGCCCCGATCATTAACGCTAACGCGAGCTCCTACACCGTGCAAGCCGCTGATCAAGGCCACAGTCTCGCTTGCCAGGTCATAGCGACCAACAGCGTAGGATCGACAAGCGCGACCAGCAGCGCACTGTCAGTGCCGGCGGCTCCGAATCCCGGGGGGACCGGTAATGACGGTGGTGGCCCACCCGGTCCGGCGGTGGGCGTAAAAGGCCTGTTCGCGGTGGCCGGGATCACAAGCCTCTCTCGGCAGGGGACAGTGAGGATCACACTCACCGTGTCGGAGGCGGGTACCCTGGCGTTCGTGGGCACGGGGACTCCCGTACATCACACCCAGGCCTCGCGTGCCCGCAAGAAGCCCGAAACGATTCTTGTGGTCGCGCCCATGCACGTGACGGTATCCAGGGCAGGGCGGACCACTGTGACGCTCAAGCCCACTGCCAACGCGAGGGCGCTCCTCGCCAAACGAGGAAAGCTGGGGGCAATGCTGGGAATCACCTACACCCCCAAGGGCGGCCAGCCAGCCTCGGCAGTGCGCAACGTCACGTTCATCCTGAAGCGGCGACATTGAGCTCGGGCGCTCCAAAGCTCCTGGGTTATGGCAGCGTGAGCGTAGCGGTGCCTGTCCTCGTGCTTGTGTCCGTCGGGCTCGACGATGCGCTGGATGAGCTTGTCGCGGCCGGCTGGGTGGGTGTCGGGCTCGGCGCCTGATTCACGGGCACCAGCGTCCGCTTGCGTATGAGTATGCGCGTCGTCCCGGAGGTGGGGGTCGCCACGGCGGCCTTGCCGGGCTTGGGTGATTCATTGGGCGTGCCGGGCTGTCCGGCGACGCCGGGGTTGGGGCAGCCGTTGCTCGTTTCGGTCACGCCCGCGGGCCTGGGCCATTGCTTGTCCTCGGCGAGTTCCCCGTTGGGCAGCAGCATCGACTCGATTTCAGCCGACGTCAGCTGGCGGGTGCTCCTGATGTAGATGTTATTCGTGGGGGGGGTCGCGAACCCGCACCCGAGACCGCTGGCCACTCCGCCTGTGACGTGGTAGATGTAGCGGCCGCCGGCGGCGCTGCCGGTGCTCGTGGCGAAGCCGTTGGGGGTGGCTCTGCCGACGAATTCGGGGAAGCTGTCGACGGCCTGGATGGTGAGGTTCCGGGGGAGCTGGACTTCCCCGACAGGGGTGACTGTTTCGATCTCTCGGAATGCGCCCCCCGCGGCGAGCGCCGCGCTCGAGAGCGCGACGAGCCCAAGCGCGCTGAAGCCCCCGATGCGAATGGCTTTGGCATGGCGGACACGACGCGCGTGGTCGCGCCGGACCGCCTGGCTCAATTCGGCGATCACCGCGCGGACCGCGGGACTTGCTTCGTTCATGGTCTGGCTCCCTTTGCGATGGTTGTTCTAATTAGTCGGAGACCCCGAAAGACATGGCTGCGCGCGGTCGGGGCGCTGCAGTCAAGACGCGCGCCGACCTCCTCGTAGCTCAGCTCATCGATGACCCTGTAGGCGATCGCGCGCTGCTGGTCGGGTGTCAGTTCGGCGAATGCCTCTCTGACGGCCGGCGCGAGCTCGTGCGCGTCGATACGGCGGGCGATCTCTTCCGTGTCATCGTCCTGGCCGACGAGCGTCGCCATCCCCAGGCGTCGGCGGGCGGCCGTCTCCAGGTGCCCTCGCCGGTAGTGCTGGCGGAGCAGGTTGCGAGCGATTGCGTACAGCCAGGCCGCGCCGGAGCGATCGTCGGTGCCCCGGAAGCGTCGAACTCCGCGCCATGCCTGGGCGAACGTCTCAGCCATGAGCTCATGGGCGGTCGCGGCATTCCCCGTCTGGGCTTGTAGCCAGCGGTCGAGCAGCGCTGCATGCCTCTCGACCAGGGTTTCAAAGGCCGCGGGGTCGCCGCGCGACGCACGGATCAGCTCCGCGTCGCTGGGTGCCCGGCCCGATCCTTTGGAGGCGCCCATCTTCCGTTAAGTGTCATCTGGGCAGAAAACGTTGCGGTGGTTGAGCCCGGGATTGAGCCGCGGGGTTATGGCCTCGCTGCGCTGACCCCGGTGCCGTTGCGAGGGCGCCAGCTGGGGCCGTTGCGGGAGGGCAGTGGGTGGGGCCGTTGCGGGAGGGCAGTGGGTGGGGCCGTTGCGGGAGGATGCCCGGTGTCGTCCGGTGGGGCGCTGCGCCCCACCGGGTCATCGCCGAAACACGACCGCGACCGATGCGCCCCCACGCCCGACGCCCGTCTGGGTGGGCGCGAAACTGACGTGCACGGCGATCTTTAGCCGGTGGTGCCTGCGTAGAGTACGCACCCCACTGTGCGAGAGCGGGAGCCTGAGGGTCACCGTCGAGGCTCGGCGCAGCCGGCGCGCGAGCGAGTGCAGGTCCTTCCCTCCTGCGCTGAGCCGACCCGCTGCGATCGTGCGGACCCGCAGGATCAGCGTATGGCCGGCCACTCGATGGGAGAGGATCCGAAGGCTAGGGCTGGAGCAGCCTGACACGGAGATCCGCGTCGTCTGCTTGATCTGGGCACCGCTCTGCGCGGTGATGGTGGTGGGCATCAGCAGAGGCTGCTTGCACAGCTTGCCGTTTGCCGCCAGCGCGGAGTCCGGTCCCATCGGCAGATCGAGTGCGAAGCTCGACACGGGGGCGTCGGGGATCGCGGCGAAGTTCGAGGTCGTGATGCCACCCTTGGCGATGTTCGTGTTGCCCACCAGGACGATGCGCACGCCGTCCCCTTCGAGCACCAGGTCGAGGTCGGGGAAGGCGGCACCGCCGTGTGAGACGAGGTAGGCCTTGCCGCTCAGGGCGCCGGGGAGCACGGGTGTGGTGACCGTTGCGGTGCCGACCTTCGATTCGCGAGGGCAGTCGAGTGGATTGGCGGCAAACGTCGCCTGCACGCAGGCCTTCTGCAGCGTCGTCAGGCGCGCGGAGAGCTGGGGCGGAAGCTGCACGACAATCGAATGGATGTTGGCCTGATGGTCTCCCTGCGTGAGGCTCACCAGCAGGCTCGCCCCCATCGTCTTTGAGGCGTGGGCGTCGGTGGACACCTTGAACGAGGGCTTGAACGCCAGCGTGCCGCAGTTGCCGACCTGGAAGGGACTCGACACGCCCTCGCTCGCCCCGAACGTGGAGGTGAGCATCGATTCGCTCGCCAGTGGACCACAGGAACTCGGGTTGAACAGGAAGTTGGGCCGGTTGATCGCGACGCCGATGCTTCTCAGGCGCAGTGGCACGCCCGCGACGATCGTCGGGAGTGTGGCCGTGGCGCTCACGCGGGCGGTGTAGGGGTCGATCGACAGCGCCGCGCGGGCGAGCACACAGTTGCAGGGTCCGCTGCCGAGGTCGAAGGGTCCCGCGCTGGCGGGCACCGCGATCGCAAGCCCGTACGGCGCGCCGTTGTAGGGCCCTGTCAGGAATACCGGTCCGGAGAAGGCGTATGGTTCGGGCCCTGAGCCCGCGCCCACGGTGGCGGTGCCGATCTGACTGGTCGCCGAGCAGGTCCCGGTCGCGGCCTGCGCTTCGCCGCAGAGTGCGACAGAGGGGATCGCGCCGAGCAGGCCCGCGGGTAGTGTGGTCTTCACCTGTGAGAGGTACTGCTGCCCTTCTGCCCTGGTCAGATTGACGGTGTATGAGGTGTAGGCGCCTGCCTTGGGCGAGGAGTCCGTCGTGCTCTGGCCGAGCGAGAATGACAGTGGCGAGGGGCATCCGGTGGTCGCAAACGGCGTCGAGTCAAGCGCCGGCGGGGCGCCCGTGTAGGGGACGAACAGGGAGTCGACCGTCGCGTTTCCGCAGGCCAGCGGGTTGGCCAGCGGCGCCTGGGCGCCACCCTTCAGCTTCAGCACGAGATCGCTGAACGGCAGCTGGGGATTTTCGGCGAACGTCGCTTCAAGACGCCCCGTGGTGGGGTTGGGGGTGACGAGCCCTCTGAGTCGCACGGACACGTCGTAGGGGCTCTCGGCGTCGAGATAGATCGTGTATGGAGGTTCGCTGATGGGCGCGCCGCTGGGGCTGCCCAGATAGGCGCCGCCTGTGAGTGATCCGGCTGGTAGGTCGGGCGTTTCGATGCTCACGCTGCCGATCGCCGAAGCTGCCGGACACGTGACTGGAGTCGTGCTGCCGATCGCGATCTGGGCGGCCGTGCAGGCCTGCAGCCCGTGTGCGGCTGCGGGGTTGAGTGTCATCCCTTCAGGCAGCGTCACGTGCGCGTCGCGGATGTCGGCCGTGTCGATTTCTTCGCCTCCTGCCTGCTGGGGAGCCTTGACTTCGACGCTCGCGCCATCGGGGGCGTCGGACTGGGTTGTTTCCGCCCTCGTCGCGGCCGTGGGCTTGAAGGGGACCTTGGCGCAGCCTTCTACGCCGACGGGCGTGTGCGTCTGGGTCCTCGAAACCTGTCCTTCCCAGGACTGCACTTCCAGATCGGAGGTGGTGGTGTCAGAGCAGGTGCTCGGCAGCGTCAGGAAATCGCCACTCCCGGCGCGGCCGTTGAAGATCAGCTTCGACTTCAGCACCGCCAGAGGAACTTTGGCGCCGAGCAGTTCACCTTCGCGGGGGATGTTGTCGATGTCGAAGTACTCGTGGTAGTCGCCGCTCCAGTCGACGTGGCCTTCGAGATAGATGTGCACGCTCACGAGTGGTTCGGCAGCGACGTGGATGCCGAAGTCGAGCGCCAGTCCGGGCGGCTGTTCGAGGTTGTAGACGGTGCCCGAGATGGTGAGGTCGTCGATGCCATCGAAGACCGTCAGTTCGTTCGTGCCGACCTGCGTGTCGGCGGCGCATTCGTCCTTCTGGAAGGCCGCGACGGGGCACTTGGGCAGCGCCTGCGGGTTGCCCGCCAGTCCGGGCGGGAGATCCACGCGGATGTTCTCGACAGCGCCTTCCGGTTCCTCGCCAAGTCCGCCGCTGTGATGGTTGAATTCGAACGCAGTGAGCCCCACCGGAGGGTGTCCGGCTGCCTGGGTGAACGCTTCGCCGGGGTTCGCCTCCACGCTCGCGTACGTGCATGAGGCGCTCGTGCAGGTCCCGGCTTCGAAGGCGTGTGCTTCGACGCCGAACGCGGCGTGGGCGATGTCGGGCGAGGAGCAGAAGAGCGCGAGTGTCGTGACAGCAATCGTGGCGCCGCGCGAGATCGTCGCCTCCCTCGAGAAGGGTCCTCGCGAGATCGATAACGGACGCCACGAGGGCACCCCGCCGGGAGGCGACGTGGACTCGCTGGACTCGTTGCTGGGACGCGACGTGAACGCCTTGCGGCGCAGACGCGGCGCGGTACGGGTGTCAAACATGGCCTCTCCTCCGTCCGAAACCCCGGTTGCCCGGAGAATCACGGTCCGGTGTCCCCTATGCGGAAAACTACTACCCGGGTCCGGTGTCCCCTACACGCGAATCTGATGTCTGTTCGAATATTTGCTATCAGCGGATGCGGCTGGAAATACGGGCGTACGCGAGGCGGGAGGCCGGCTGGCCGCAGGTCGATGGATCGGGCGCCCAGGTCGGGGTAAGCTGCCCGCCGGAGGCCACCGATCCAGAACCTGGACCATCTGCTGCACCGCAACCCCGGGATCGCCTCGGGCGGTCCGGGCAACCGCCAGCTGAGGATCTTCACCCGCCGGATCGCGATCCTGGGCTTGCTGCTCGCGGCCCTGCTGGCGCTGGGCACGCTGGGCTTCGCGATCACCGAAGGCGCCGACCCGTGGTACGCGTTTCGCTGGACGCTCGACATCGTGGCCACGATCGGCGGCTTCCCCCAGCCTGCTACGACGCCTGGCCAGATCGTGCAGGTCGCGCTGGTCGTGCTCGGCGTGGGTACTCTCTTCTACGCGCTCGCCACGGTCACGGAGTTCTTCGTGGCGGGTCACCTCGGCGAGCTGCTGGCGGCGAGGCGGATGCAGAAGATGATCGACTCGCTCTCAGACCATCACATCATCTGCGGCTTCGGCCGTGTGGGTCGTCAGGTGGCGCGCGACCTGCGCGCGGCACGCGCGAAGTACGTTGTGATCGACAGCAACCCGAACAACCACGAGCTTGCGCAGGGCGTGGGCGTGCGCTTCATCGAGGGCGACGCGGCCGATGACGCGGTGCTCGCCCGCGCGGGGATCGAGCGGGCGCGGTCGATCATCGCCTGCGCGGACTCCGACGCGGAGAACATCTTCATCACGCTCACCGCGCGCGAGCTGCGCGCGGACATCGCGATTGTGGCGCGTGCAGCGGCGGAGGACTCCGAGAAGAAGCTCAAGCGAGCGGGGGCCGACCGGGTGATCTCCCCCTACAAGGCGAGCGGCACCGAGATGGCGCGCCTGGCCCTGCACCCGCAGCTGAGCGGCGTGTTCGACGTCGACAGTGAGTACCGCATGGAGGAGATCATGGTGCGTGAGGGCTGCGCGGGCGCGCGCCAGACGATCGGCGACGTGCGCGGCGGCGCGATGATCGTGGGCGTCCGCCGCGAGGCGGCGTTCCAGCCCCAGCCGCCGGCGGAGGTGCAGCTGCTGCCCGGGGACGTGGTCGTGGCGATGGGTACGCCCCCGGCGCTGGAGCGCCTGGAGGATCTGTTCAAGACGTAGGGGCAGTCGCGTGAGGACTGACGGCCATCGGCGGCCCGCGCGAGGACTGAGGGCTGCTCGTCCACCGCGTGAGGACTGAGGGCCTCCCTCGGCCGCTCGCGCGAGGGCTGAGAGGCACCGGCAATCTGGCGGGGCCCACTACCGGGCGCAACGCCAGGGCACACTACGTGGCGCAACGTCGCCTTGGGAGCTGGGACCAGGTGAGCGTAGGATGGGGTTGTCGATGAGCATAAATTCCGAAGAGCCATGGATTCGTCGTCTATTGGACGTTGGTCGCACGCTCACGCAGGAGCTCGACCAGCGCATGGTGCTCGACCTTGTGCTGGAGACCGCCCGCGAAATCACCGGGGCACGCTATGCGGCGCTGGGGATCCTCGACGAGCAGCACTCCGGTCTGGCGCAGTTCCTGACGTCGGGCGTGGATGAGGCCACGCACAGAGCGATCGGCGACCTGCCGCGCGGGCGCGGCGTGCTGGGTGCGCTGATCGAGCACCCCGAGCCGCTGCGGCTTGCCGATGTCGGACAGCACCCTTCGAGCTATGGGTTCCCGACCGGTCATCCGGTGATGCGAAGCTTCCTGGGCGTCCCCGTGCTGATCCGGGGGCAGGCCTGGGGCAACCTGTACCTGACCGAGAAGCAGGGCGAGAAGCAGGGCGATGGCGAGTTCACGGCGGCCGACGAGGAGGCCGTGGTGATCCTCGCGGACTGGGCGGCGATCGCGATCGAGAACGCGCGGCTGTATGAGACCAGCGAGCGGCGTCGCGAGGAGCTCGAGAAGGCGTTCCGAGGCCTCGAGGCCACGCGCGACGTGGCGGTGGCGATCGGCGGGGAGATCGGACTCGAGCACGTGCTGGAGCTGATCGCCAAGCGCGGGCGCGCGCTGGTGAGCGCTAGGAGTCTCGTGATCATGCTGCGCGAGGGCGAGGAGCTGGTCGTGCACGCGAGCGCCGGGCACGCGACGGAGATGAGCGGCATGCGCCTGTCGATCGCCGATAGTACCTCCGGGCAGGTGCTGACCCACCACAGGCCCGAGCGCATCACTGACGTCGCCGCCAGGCTACGGATCGCGCCGAGCGAGTTCGGGGTGCTCGAGGCACGCACGGCGCTGCTCGTGCCGATGGTCTATCGGGGCGAGGCGATGGGAGTGCTGGCAGCGTTCGACCGCGGCGCAGGGGGTGAGGTGTTCCGGGAGGACGACGAGCAGATGCTGCGTACGTTTGCCGCCTCCGCGGCGACCGCCGTGGCGCTCGCCCAGAGCGTGCAGAGCGACCGCCTGCGCAGCTCGCTGGCGGCTGCCGACGCCGAGCGCCGGCGCTGGGCGCGGGAGCTGCACGACGAGACCCTGCAGGGGCTGGGGGGGCTGCGGCTGCTGCTCTCTTCGGCGCTGCGCATCGACGACCTGCAGCTCGCCCGCGAGACGATGCGCGAGGCGGTCACGCACATCGAGCGCGAGATCGAAAACCTGCGCTCGATCATCACCGAGCTGCGCCCGGCCGCGCTGGACGAGCTGGGGCTGCGCACGGCGATCGAAGCGCTGCTTGATCGCCACCGCGAACACAGCGGCGTCCAGATCGAGGGTGAGCTGGAGCTGCCTGTCTCCGCCACGGGCGAGGACCGCCTGGACGACGATCTCGAGACGGCCGTCTACCGGCTCGCGCAGGAGGCGCTCACAAACGTCGCCAAGCACGCGCGCGCGAGCACCGTGCGCGTGGCGGTGCGCGAGCACGAGGGCGAGCTGTCGATCGAAGTGCAGGACGACGGCACGGGCTTCGATATCTCCACGACAAGCGACGGCTTCGGGCTTGCGGGGATGCACGAGCGGGTGAGCCTCGCCGGCGGCACGCTCACCGTGGAGTCCGGCGAGCAGGGGACGCTCCTGCGCGCGCGGCTGCCGGCGCGCCGCAGCCGTGCGGCGAGTGGGGAGTCCCGTTCAGTCGCCTAGCGGGCTGCGGTCATCTGGCTGGCGTGGCACCGCCAGCTGTGAGCGGGCCGCGGTGGCCGGCCGGCCGGTTTCCGGACGCAGACGAAGGGGCGTGCATGCAAGCTTGCTCTATCCCGGGCTCCTCACGAGCGGGGCAAACACGCTCTCGACTGCGGCAAAACACGGACCCGCTGTTCCGGCGCGCGCAATAGTCTGATCGCACGATGGCCGGGACACCCGTGATCCAGGCGCAGGGCCTGACCAAGCGCTACGGCAACACGCTCGCGCTCGACGCGCTCGATCTGAGCATCGCGCCAGGCGAGGTCTACGGCTACCTGGGCCCCAATGGGTCGGGCAAGACGACGACTATCCGCCTGCTGCTCGGCTTGCACCGTCCCACGGCGGGCGCGGCGCAGCTGTTCGGGATCGACGCGTGGGGCGACCCCGTGAGCGCGCACCGCCGCGTGGCGTATGTCGCGGGGGAGCCCTTCCTGTGGCCGGCGCTGACGGGGGCGGAGACGTTCGAGTTCCTCGCGCGCATCCACGGCGGCACCGACACCGCTTACCGCGCCGAGCTGATCGAGCGCTTCCAGCTCGACGCGGAGAAGAAGGTGAGGGCGCTGTCGAAGGGCAACCGCCAGAAGGTACAGCTGATCGCCGCGCTGGCTAGCCGCGCGGAGCTGTTGATGCTCGATGAGCCCACGAGTGGCCTGGATCCGCTGATGGAGGTGGCGTTTCGCCAGGCCGTGATGGAGGCCAAGGAACGGGGGCAGACCGTCTTCCTCTCCTCGCACATCCTCAGCGAGGTCGAGGCGCTGTGCGAACGCGTTGGGATCCTGCGCGAGGGGCGGCTGATCGACGAGGGCACGCTGGCGGAGCTGCGGCACCTGAGCGGGCAGACGATCGATGTGACCTTCGCCGGCCCTCCCCCCGATCTTGGGCGGCTCCCGGGGGTGCAGGTGGCCAGCGCGGGCGCGAATACGCTGCACTTCGAGGTGAGCGGCAGCGTGGAGCCGGTGATCGCGGCGCTCGCTGGGCATGAGGTGCTCGCGCTGAAGAGCCGCGAGCCGTCGCTGGAGGAGATCTTCCTGCACCACTACGACGGCAGCGATGGCCACCGCGGCAGCTAGCATCGGCGGGGCGAGGCGGGGCGAGGCGGCGATTGCACGGCGGGCGTACGCCGACGGGCGCATTCGCACGTACTCGTTCGCTGCGCTGTTCTTCATCACGTGCTACGCGAACGTGGTGGCCTACCGCTCGGCCTACCCCAGCCTTACCGACCGTCTGGCGCTGGCGCGCAGCCTCGGCACGAACGACGCGGTGAGGCTGTTCTACGGCAAGCCATATGACCTGCTCACGATCGGCGGCTACGCGGCGTGGCGCGTCGGCGGGGTGCTCACGCTGCTGGCCGCGGTGTGGGGCCTCTTGGCGGCGATTCGCGCGACGCGCGCCGAGGAGGACGCGGGCCGCGCCGAACTCGTGCTCGCGGGGATCGTGGCGCGCCGCGGCGTGTACCTGGCGGCGCTGGCGGCGATCCTCGCCGGGGGTACGCTGCTGTGGGCGGCAGGCGCCCTGGGCCTGATCGCCGCGAAGCTCCCGGTGGGTGGCTCGGCATACATGGCGCTGGCGCTCGTGGGCGTGGCGGCGGTCTATGCGGGGGTGGGCGCTCTGGCAAGCCAGCTCGCTCCGAGCCGGCGCCTGGCGATTGAGCTCGCAAGCGCGGCCCTCCTGATCTCCTTTCTGGCCCGCGTGGTGGCCGACACGACTACGTCCTTTGAATGGCTGCGCTGGGTCACACCCCTGGGGTGGGCGGAGGAGATGCGTCCGTTCACTGGCGCTCGGCCTTGGGTGCTCTTGCTGCCGGCCGTCACAAGCGCGATTCTGCTCGGGGTGGCCGCAGGGGTCGCGCTGCGGCGCGACGTCGGCACGGGGTTGCTGCCCGCGCGCGAGAGCGCCCCGCCGAACCCACGTCTGCTGGGCTCGCCGCTGGCGCAGACGGCGCGCGGCGAGCGGGCGAGCTTTGCGATTTGGCTCCTCAGCAGTGCCTTCTTCGCGTTCGTGGTGGGCGCGATCTCCACGAGCATCGCCTCGGCGGGGCTCTCTGGGGCGCTACAGCGCCAGGTGCATCAGGTGGTGGGGGTGTCGATCGTGACCCCCGCGGGGTACATGGGGTTGACGTTTCTGTTCTTCGTCGTGGTGCTCGCGCTATACGCCTGCGCACAGGTCGGTGCGGCGCGCAGCGCGGAGATGGATCAGCAGCTGGAAACGCTGTTCGCACTGCCTGTCAGCCGCACGGGCTGGCTGGCCGGCCGCCTGGCGCTAGCCGCGGTGGGGGCGGCCGTGCTCGGCCTCGCAGCGGGCGCGTGTGCGTGGGCGGGTGCAGCCACACAGAACGCGGGTGTGGGGCTCGGTCAGATGCTCGAGGCGGGCGCCAACTGCCTGCCGGTGGCGCTGCTGTTCCTGGGCATCGGCGCGCTCGCCTACGCGGTAGTGCCGCGCGCGAGCAGCGGCATCGCTTACGGGCTGGTGGTGGTGGCGTTCCTGTGGCAGCTGTTCGCGACCGCGCTGAGCGCGCCGCAGTGGCTGGTGGGAGCGACGCCGTTCGAGCACGTGGGCCTCGTCCCGGCACAGGCCTTCCGCGTGGGGGACGCGGCGGGCATGGTCGCGATCGGCCTCGCCGCTGGCCTGGCGGCGCTGTGGCTCTTCAGACGGCGCGACCTGATAGGACCCTGAGGTGAGCGCGTTTGAGGAAGAGAGGGAGCGGCGCACCGCCACCTCCCGCGCTGTCTGACTGCGGAAATTCCCCTATACGATGGCGGAAAGCTGCGGATGGTCCGGTCGGCCGCGGGCAATACCTTGAAGACGACAAAGACTTCAGCCGAGGCTCCCAGCCGAGTCTCAGGACAAGGAGACACAATGTTCAAGAACGTCCTGGTGGGGGTGGATGGCAGGGCCAACGGCCGCGACGCCGTCGCGCTCGCCGCACATCTCACCGACCCGACGGGCAAGCTAACGCTGGCGTACGTGCACAGCGGCTCGCTGCGCCCCGTCCACGCTGTGACACCCGGCCTCGTGGACGTCGAGCGCGACGAGTCCCACGAGCTGCTCGAGCAGGAGCGCGCGGCCGTCGGCGTGAGCGCCGAGCTCGTGAGCGTCGTGGCGACGAGCCCCGGTCGGGGTCTTCACCAGCAGGCCGAAGAGCAGCACGCCGATCTGCTGGTCGTGGGCTCGTGCAGCCGCGGTGCGCTGGGGCGCGTGATGCTGGGCGACGACACCCGTGCGGCGCTGAACGGCGCCCCCTGCGCGGTGGCGATCGCCGCGCGCGGCTACGCCGAGAACCCCGCGCCGTTCACGAACATCGGCGTGGGCTATGACGGCTCGCCGGAGAGTACCGCGGCGCTGGCGATGGCACGCGAGCTGGCGAGCGCCACCAGGGCGGACGTGCACGCGCTGGAAGTGGTGCCGATCGCGACCTACGCCTACACCGGGATGATGCCGCCGGCGATCGGCGAGAGCATCGACGCGCTGACTGCAGGAGGCCAACGCCCGCATGAAGGAGCTGCCCGGCGTTGACGGCCGCGCCGTGTATGGGCTCACGGGCGAGGAGCTGGCCGCGTTCGGCAAGGACGTCGACATCCTCGTGGTCGGCTCGCGCGGCTACGGACCGGTGAAGCGCCTGGTGCTCGGCAGCACCTCTGAGCACCTGCAGCGCCACGCCCGCTGCTCGCTGCTCGTGCTGCCCCGCGTGGTGAGTGGCGCGAGGGGCGAATCCGCGGCGGTCGCAGCGGACGCGGAGGGCGCGGCGGTGTGATGCTCCGGAGGGTCCCGCGGTCTGATTTGTACGCCCAAGCACCATGTGACAGCGCTTGTAAGCCGCTGTCGCCCGGCGCTCCGATCGTGCAGAATCGTTTCGCATGAAGCGCGTTGGCCTGCTCACCGGCGGCGGCGACTGCCCCGGCCTGAACGCAGTGATCCGCGCCGCTGTCCGCCGTGGGCTGGCCGAGGGCGGCTATGAGTTCTGCGGGTTTCGCCACGGCTGGGCCGGCGTGCTCGCCAACGAGGCGATCGAGCTGACCTTCCAGAGCACGCGCGGCATCCTCCCGCGCGGCGGCACGATCCTCGGCACCTCGCGCACGAACCCCTTCGCGGAGGGCCGCGACGGCGTTGCACTGGTACGCGCGACGCTCGCTGCGCGCGGCGTGGACGCGCTGATCGCGATCGGCGGCGAGGACACGCTCGGCGTGGCGCTGCGCCTGCACGAGGAGGGTATCCCCGTGGTGGGCGTGCCCAAGACGATCGACAACGACCTCGACGGGACCGACGTGACCTTCGGCTTTCAGACCGCCGTGCAGATCGTCACCGACGCGATCGACCGCCTGCACACGACCGCGGAGTCGCACAACCGCGTGATGGTCGTCGAGGTGATGGGTCGCCACGCCGGCTGGATCGCCACGCACGCGGGCATCGCGGGCGGCGCCGACGCGATCCTCGTGCCCGAGCGGCCGTTCGACATCGACGAGGTCTGCGCGCACCTGCGCCGCCGCCACGAGCGCGGCTCGAGCTTCTCGATCGTCGTCGCCGCCGAGGGAGCCACGCCGCGCGAGGGCACCCTGGCGACGGTCGCCCCTACTTCCATCCCCGTCACCACCACAGACGCCTTCGGGCACCCCCGCCTGGGCGGCATCGGCGTGACCCTCGAGCAGGAGATCGAGGCGCGCACCGGCTATGAGACGCGCGTGACGATCCTCGGCCACATACAGCGCGGCGGCACGCCCGTGGCGTACGACCGCGTGCTCGCCACCCGCTTCGGCGTCGCCGCGATGGACGCCGTCAGCGGCGGGCGCTTCGGCGCGATGGTGGGGCTACGCGGTACCGCGATGGTCGAGGTGTCGCTCGCGGAGGCGCTGCGCGAGCCGAAGCTGCTCGACCCGGGGCTGTACGAGACGGCCGCGCTGTTCTTCGGCTGAGGTCGCGTCGTTCCTCGATCGGAGCAGCGATCTCGGGGGGCCTGCTCTCGGGATCGAGCCGCTCCGCTGCACGATCAACTCGCTCTTCGGCTGGGCTGCTATTGGCCGTGCCGTCGCAGCGATCGGCTCCATTCCGACGTTTCTCTTAGCCGCGCCTGACCTTTCGGCTAGCTCCAGCCGCGAGAGTGGCCTCCATGTCCACTCCAGCGATTCCCCTTCCCGGTACCCGTCCCGCCCCTGCCGACACCTGGACCAGCCGTGTGCGCGCGGCTCTGCGCGGTCTCGTGCGCGGCAGCGAGGCCGACCCCTCGTGGTCGCGCCCCGCGCTGTGGCTCATCGCGCTGCTGGCCGGTGTGCTGACCCTTTGGGGTCTCACGCGCAACGGCTACGCCAATACCTACTACGCCGAGGCAGCGCAGGCGGCGACGCGCAGCTGGCGCGCGCTTCTCACTAACGCGCTCGACGTCTCCGGGTCGGACTCGCTCGATAAGGGGCCGCTCTCGAACGTGCTGATGGGCCTCTCCGGGCGCCTGTTCGGATTCTCGAGCTTCAGCATGCTCCTGCCAGAGGCGCTGTGCGGCATCGGCGCGGTGCTCGTGCTGCACAACACCGTCAAGCGCACGCTCGGCCACCGCGCCGCGCTGCTCGCCGCGCTCGCGCTTGCGCTGACCCCGATCTTCGTGGCGATGAGCCGCTTCAACAACCCCGACGCGGTGCTCGTGCTGATGGAGGTCTGCGCTGCCTGGGCGCTTGTGCGCGCGCTGCAGTCCGGCCGCACCCGCCACCTGGTCCTGTGCGGCCTGTTCATCGGCCTTGCCTTCAACGCCAAGATGCTCGCTGCCTACCTGGTCGTGCCGGGGCTCGCGCTCACCTTCCTGCTCGCCGGCCAGGGCTCGGTGCGCAGGCGCGTCGCGCAGCTCGCGGCCGGCGGCGCGTCGATGCTCGCCGTGAGCTTCGTCTGGTACGGCACGATGATGCTGATCCCCGCCGGCTCGCGCCCGTGGGTGGGGGACACCACCGATGACTCGTGGTTCTCGCTTATCTTCGGCGCCAACGGCCTCAGCCGCGTCTCGGGCAGCGGCGCCGCCGCCGGACCCACGGGCGCGGGCAGCTTCGGCGGCGCGGCCGGACCGCTGCGCCTGTTCAACTCGATCGTCGGCGGCCAGATCGCCTGGCTGATGCCGCTGGCCCTGCTCGGCCTGGTGCTCGGGCTGTGGGCGCGCCGGCGCGCCCCGCGCACCGACCGCGCCCGCTCGGCCTATCTCTTATGGGGCGGCTGGGCGCTCGTCACCTGGGCCGTGTTCAGCTTCTCGCAGGGCATCTTCCACCCCTACTACACGACGGCCCTGGCCCCCGCGGTGGCGGTACTCGCTGCGGGTGGCGCGCTCGAGCTGTGGGACCGCTCGCGCGGCTCGCTCGGCTGGAGCCTCGCGCTCGGCGCCGCCATCTGCGCCAGCGCGGCGCTCGCGGTGGTGCTGCTCGACCGCGCCTCGGGCTTCGCGCCGTGGCTCGCCCCCTCGGTCATCGCGCTAGCCGCGGTGAGCATCGCCGCGGTCCTCCTCTCACGCCGCCCTGTTGCAGCGATCGCCGCCGTGCTCGTCGTGCTCGCTGGACCTGCCGCCTATTCGTTCGCCACTGTCGGCAAGACGCTCAGCGGCGGCAATCCGCTGGCTGGACCAGCCAGCGCAGAGGCTGGAGGTTTTGGCGGCGGCGGTCCCGGCGCCTTCCCAGGTGGGCGGCCACAGGGCTTTCCTGGCACACCTCCCCCGTTGTTTGGTGCTCGGGGCCGCGCCCCTTCCGTCGTGCCTCGTACTCTCCCCGGTGCCTTTGCTCGCGCCGGCGGTCCAGGTGGATCGATGGGCAGCGCGACCGTCAAGTACTTGGAGTCTCACCAGGGCTCGGCCAAGTACATGGTCGCTGCCGTTGGTTCGGGCACGGCCGCATCGATCGCGCTGCAGAGCGGGCGCAATGTGATCGACATGGGCGGTTTCATGGGCTCCGACCCGAGTCCTTCCTTGGTCCAGCTGAAGCACCTGGTGGCAACCGGCCAGCTGCACTACGTGCTGCTCTCGCAGGGCGGCCCCGGGAGTGGCGGCGCACCCGGCGCCAGCGGTGGCTCGGGGGGCGATGGAGTGGCTGGTCAGGGCACCCGCGCTAGCGGCGGCTCGGCCGGTGCCGGCGCCAGCGACGTGGCCACGCAGGCCCGTGACGCGTGGATCGAAAGCCACGGCACCGTGGTCCACATCGGCTCGCAGGGCACCGGCGGCGCGGCCCTCTATTTCCTTCCCTCTTCCAGCGCCTCCTGACACGCGGCCCGTCGGCCGCAGGACTCGGCCTGAAAATCGCGAAGTATGCGAGGTGGCTGAGAGCTCGCCAGCCGGCGCCGCGGCCCCGGGGTCGACCGGCTCTGAGCCCGAGGCGCGCGCCGCCCAGCACCGCACGCTCGCCGCCTGGTCGCTCGTGCACGAACTGGCCGGCGTCAAGACGCCGTGGGAACTGCGCTTCGACGACCCCTCGCGCGAATGGCGGCGGCTGTTCTCCGAGTTCTTTGGCACGTTTTTGCTTGTGCTGGCCGGCGCGGGCGGCGGCGTCATCAACGCGGTCAGCCACGGCGCGATCGGGCGCGGCGCCGCCGTCAGCGCCCCCGGCCTCACGGTGATGGCGGTGATCCTCTTCATGGGTGCCGTCTCCGGTGCGCACCTGAACCCCGCCGTCAGCATCGCCTTCGCCACGCGCGGCGACTTCCCCTGGATCCGCGTGCCCGGCTACATCTTCATCCAGCTCGTCGGCGCCACCGCTGCCGTGCTGTTCCTTGACGCGATGTTCGGCCGCGTCGGCATGCTCGGGGCGACCGTCCCCGGCGCCGGCTTCGACGCCACGCAGGCCATGTTCATGGAGCTGATCCTCACCCTCGGCCTCGTCAGCACGATCCTCGGCACCGCCTCGCGCGCGCAGAATGTCGGTCCGCTCTCAGCCGTCGCCGTCGCCGGCTACATCGTGCTCGCCGGCCTATGGTCGAGCCCTGTCTCAGGCGCCTCGATGAACCCCGCCCGCTCGTTCGGGCCGGATGTCGTGCTCGGCAACTTCAGCGACTACTGGGTCTACCTCGTCGGGCCGGTGGCGGGTGGCCTCATGGCGGTCGCCATCGCCGCGATCCTGCGCGGCCGCGGCGGGGACGAGCATGCCATCGCCGCCGCGCAGGGCACGCTCGGGGTGTCTGAGCGCTGAGGCTCGGGTCCGCTGGCTCGCTTGCGTCAAGTCCAGGCCGTCGGCCGCCGATGCTCGGGTCCGCTGGCTCGCTTGCGTCAAAGTCCAGGCCGTCGGCCGCGATGTTCGTGTTTGCCGGCCGGCCCGTCAGTTGAGCCGGCCGTCGAGGTTCGTATTTGTCAATCGGCCCGTCGGCCGGCCGTCCTCAGTCTTCGCGCGGGGGTGGCTGGAAGATGATCCGTTTGAGCTCGCCCACCGCCGCGCCGCTGAGACGCAGCGCCGTCTGGAACCCCTCCTGGCCGAGCTCCCCGGCGTCGAGTGCACGGCGCAGCTCGTTCAGCGTTCCGCGCTCCTCCTCGGGCACCTGCTCGCGTGAGGTCTCCAATAGCAGCACGTGGCGCGGGCGGCGCAGGGCGTGGGCCATGCGCACGTAGGGCTCGCGCTCCTGTGCGGCGAGGCTCTCCATCGCGATCACCACCGTGCTGTTGGCTTTCAGCCGCTTGGCCACCGCCGCGTCGAGCAGCTCATGCGAGCGTGTCTCCATCTCGTCCCGCGGCACCTTTCCCGCCAGCAGCGTGCGTACCTTCGCGAGCGACAGCACCGCGCTGTGCTCCTCCACCACGCGCGCCGCCAGCGCGGCGCCCTGTGGTGCGGAGGCGCACACGATCAGCAGCAGGCTCCCTGGTGAGTAGCGCAGGCGATCCGCGGGCGCCAGCACGCGACAGCGCCCCGACACGTCGACCGGCCGCGGCGGCCCGTCGCCCTCCTTGCGCGGGCGCTCCGAGGACCACCCCGTGCGCTCGTCTGCGGAGATCTTCACGCTGCGCGATGTGGGCGGGTTGGGCATGCCCCCATCATCCACTACTGGGGCGGAGGATGCGAGGCGAGGGTGCCAATCCCGCTTTTAGCCTAGGTTTCAGTACCGCCTTTCGATAGTCGCGAGTGCCGCTTTTCGACAGCGTCAACTGCCGTTTTTGCCAACACCCGCTCATACGCAGCCGCGAGTCGCTCCGCGGCAGCCGCGGTCGAGTAGTGCCGCACCACCTCCTCCGAGTAGGCCACGCGCGTGCCCGGCGGCCGGCTGAGCGGGCCCCCTGGGCTGGCCAGCGCGCGGGCGATTCCCAGCCAGTCGCCCGGTGCCACAAGCTGCGCCGGCGTGCCCTTTAGCACCTCGGGGATCGCCCCGCTGGTGGTGCTCACGATCGCCAGTCCCGCCGCCATCGCCTCGGCGAGCACCAGCCCGAACTGCTCCTCCCAGAAGGCCCGCGGGATGTCGAAGGGGTGTTTCGCCGCTCCCGCCGAGGACAGGCTCGCCAGCACCATCGCCGTCGCCTCGGCGAACACCGCGGGCATCTGCTCGTAGGGTACGCCGTGGATCTCCACCGCCTGACTCAACCCCAGCTCGGCGGCATGTTCGCGCAGGCGGCCCTCTTCGGGTCCTGCGCCCACGATCGAGAGCCGCGGGCGATACACCGTGCCGTCCGGCCCGGTGACGATCCCGCGGTGCAGCGCCGCCAGTGCGCGCAGCGCGTCGTGGTGACCCTTCTCCCATACCAGTCGTCCGGGGCTGATGAGCACGTGCTCGCGGGGCCTCGGCGCGGAGGCAGACGACGGGTGTGGGGTGGGCGGCGCAGGCTGGGAGGACAAGGTGGGCGACGCCGGTGACGCCGGTGAGGACGGTGACGCCGGTGAGGACGATGAGGACGAAGCCCGCGAGGCGCCGGCGAAGCGCTCGGTGTCGATCCCGGGGGCGCACACCAGGATGCGCTCCTCCTCGACTCCCTCCAGGCGCAGCGTCTGCGCGGCGCGCTCGGTCGCCGGCAGGAACAGGTCCGTCTCGGCGAGCACGCTCTCGCGGTAGCGGCGCGCGTGCGGATTGCGGTAGGCGTTCAGCAGCGGCAACGTCTCCCACACCGTCTGCACGAGCCGGTAGCCGTGGCGGCGCTTGCGCTTGGCCGCCTCCGCCGCGAACCAGTAGGAGAGCTCCTCGGCGTGCACTATGTCGGCCGCGGCGAAGGCGCTCTCCGCCGAGAGGTAGCGGTCGCCCAGCGCGAGCGCGCCAAGCTCGCCCACCGGGCCGCCCGGCAGCAGGTCGCGCAGCGCGCGCACCGGCACCGCCCGCAGCCCCTCCGGCTTGGCGAAGCGGTTGGAGCCGCTCAGCAGATAGGAGACCTCGAAGCGCTCCGGCAGCTCACGCCACGGGCGCAGCTCCCATGGCGTCGCCTGGTGGCCGCGCACGATCAGCACTCGGGTCACGCGCGCAGGTTAGCCCGCCGGATGGCGGACGGGTGGGTGGGATGTCCCGGTCCCCCGCGGGAGGATGGTGTGGGTTAGCCCGGCTGGTGGGACGCGGGGACGACGGCGCAGGTCAGTCCGAAGTGGGGGTTGGGCGTCTGGACGGGGCGGCGTCGCCTTCGATCGCGCGTCGATAGCCCGCGAGGCTCGCCACCCCGGTCTGCCTCCAGGTGAAGCGCGCCGCGCGCTCGCGCCCCCGCTCGCGCAGGCGCTTTGCCAGTGTCCGGTCCTCGAGCAGCCGGCGGATCGCGCCGTCGATCTCCTCCTGGCGTTCGGGGTCGAACAGCAGCGCCGCGTCGCCCGCCACCTCCGGCAGCGAGGACGTGTTCGAGCAGGCCACCGGCACGCCGCGCAGCATCGCCTCCAGCACCGGCAGCCCAAAGCCCTCGATCAGCGAGGGCAGCACGAACAGGCTGCACAGCGCGTAGCACCCCTCCAGCTGCGCCTCGGACAGCCACGCGGGGAAGCGCACGCGCTGCGCCACGCCGAGCTCGTCCGCCAATGCGCGTAGTTCCTGTTCGTGCGGCGTCGGCGCGCCGGCCAGCACCAGCACCACGTCGGCGTCCAGCGCCGGCAGCGCCCGTACCAGGCTTTGCAGGTTCTTGTAGGGGCGCTTCTGGGCAACGCACAGCACCACGCGCGCGTCGCCGAGCTCAAGCTCGGCTCGCAGCGCTCGCTCCTCGATGGGACCGGCCGAGGAAGGTGGGAGGCTCGCGCCGAGCGGTGTCACGTCGATACGCGTGCGCTCCACGCCCAGGGTGCTCACGAGATCCTCGGCGGCGGCCTGGGAGATCGCGAAGATGCGATCGGCTCCCGCCACCGCGCGCCCCACGCGGCGGCGCATCGTGTGGTGCACGCGCGGGCTGGCCTCCCATTCCTCGGGGCGGTGCAGCCAGATCAGGTCGAGCACCGACACCACGCTCGCCACCCCCGGCGCGATCGCCGGGCCGGTGTTGGCCGGGCTGTGCAGCACGTCCAGTCGCCTCGCCGCCGCGAGGGCCGGCAGCAGCAGGTACTCGGCCGGCACGTGCAGCGGTGGCCCCTGCATGCTCACGGGTACCGTCGTGAAGCGCACCTCCTTCGCCCACGGCTCCTCACGCAGGTCGGCTGGCGCGTCGCGCGAGAGGAACACGTGCACCTGGGTGTCCGCCTCGGCTTCCAGCAGCGCCCCCGGCAGCGCGCGCGCGTAGCGCCCGGCGCCGCCCGCCCGCTCGCCGAGGAAGATCAGGTTGAGGCCGACGCGCAAGCCGGCTTCCATCCCCACACAACTCCGAAGCCAGGTTCTGTCTCCACGCCCGTCTCGACGGCGTAGCCGGCACGCTCCAGCGCGCCGCGCGCCTGCGCTTGCGGATCGTCGGAGGGGGCGTCGTGGGCGTGATACTCGAGCATTACCACGGGCACCCGCAGGTCGGCGGCGCGGGGATCGGCGAGGATCGCCCACTCGCCTCCCTCGATATCGATCTTCAGCAGATCCAGGTCGTCGAGCAACGCGAAGGTGTCGCGTCCAGGGACGCTTTCCACGCCCTCTCCTGACGCGTCGGCGACCCGGCCGTTGGTGGCCTTTCCCACCGTGAAGTAGACCGGGCCGTCGGCCGTCACCGCGGCCGCTTCGAGCACCTCCCAGGACCTCTCCAGATCGTTCAGCTCGATCTGCCGCCGGTGGCGGCTCACGTTCTCTGGGTCGGGCTCCAGCGCGAGGACGCGCTCGACCGTGAAGCGCCCATGCAGCCACAGCCCCCACATGCCCACGTTCGCTCCCAGGTCGAGCGCGCGCACGGGACGATCCAGGCCGAGTAGCAGCGCCACGACCTCGGCGGGCGGCTCATGGGCGTGTTGGTAGAAGGCCTGGTCCAGCGCATGCGCGTCGTGACCGTGCTCGATCAGCGCTCGCAGGCCGCTCTCGCGAACGGTGTAGACGTGCCTGGAGGGCCTTCCCGCCAGCTCCCGCAGCGCGAAGGCCGGCGACTCGCGTACCACGCGGCTGCGCAGCACCGCCGCCACGCGCCGCTCGACGCTCGGACGAGCCAGCAGGGAGCGCACCGGAGCGGGTAGCCGGCGTGACAGCGGCCGGTGGGCGGGTTGAGCCGAGGTCGTGCTCATCTGTCGGGGAGGCTAGCGGCGCGGGCGGGGGATCAGCTCGATGATCTCCCCCGGTACCGCACGGCTGAGGGCTATCAGCGCTCCATAGGAGGCCAGTGCGAGCAGAGCCTTCGAGAGCGATGAGAGATCCGTCGCGAACACCAGCAGGACTCCCGGAATCGCCGCGAGGACCACCTTCGGGAGAATTGCGAGCCGAGGGCGAAACTCAGGGTGCCCGTAGACGAGCGCGATCACCGAGCCGGCAGCGAGCGTGCACTCGCCGCCGAGCGTGGCCAGCGCCGCCCCGCGCGCGCCATGTGTGGCCGCCAGCGTGAGCGTGAGGGCGCAGCTGACCACGAGCGCGGCCCCGTTGGCGGCCAGCAGGCCGCCATAGCGCTTGATCGAGATCAGGGCGAAGCCCCAGCCGGCGATCACGAAGGAAGCGATCATCGCCAGCCCCTGGATGCGCAGCACCGGGACAGCCCCGGCAAAGCGCGGGCCGGCGATCACATGGATGATGAACTGCGCTCCCCCCGCGATTGCGAGCGCCGCGGCGACGCCCAGGATCAGCGAGACTTCGAAGATCCGCTGCAGGGCGTAAGCAAGTCGTTCGCGATCGTCACGCGCCGCGCGCGCCAGCAGCGGCAGAGCGCCGCTGACCAAGAGGCCGGGGATCCCGGCGGTCACGATGAAGACCCGGAACGAGGCCGCGAACAGTCCACTCTGATGGGCGCTGGCGACGAGGCTCGTGAGGATCTGGGCGGTATAGACGTAGATCGTCCCGACGGCCGTCGCCAGCGAGAAGGACACAGTGAGCTTCAACAGCACGAGCCAGTGATGGGGACGCAGTTCCATCCGCAGCGAGATCTGTCCACGCACGAGCGCCGCATTGAGCGGTATCAGCAACAGGTTCGCGGCGAGGGTCACGGCGAGTAGCGGCAGTACCCCCGCGCCGAGCACGACGAGGGCGACGATCCCGCTCACCGTCAGCGCCTGACGGGTGAGGTCCAGCAGTGAGATCGAGCCGAGACGCAGCGCGGCCGTGAGCGGGATCGAGAGGGTGTGCTGGAAGACGAGCGCCACCGTAGCCATGCTGGCCAGGACGGTGCCGAGCAGCAGCGCCGTGTCATACCCGGCAGCCAGCGCGAAGGCGGTGGCGAGCAGCACTCCCACCATCGTCAGCGCGACGCGCAGCCCGAGCAGGTTGCGCATCAGGGTTTCGCGCTCGGCGCCGGTGCTGACGGCGTACTCGCGCGTGCCGATGTTCGACATCCCGGCGTCTGTCACCACCGCGACGATCCCCACGAGTGAGAGGACGGTGGTGTACTGGCCGAAGCGGATCACTCCCAGGTGGCGGGTGAGCAGCGCGGCTGAGAGGATCGAGAGCCCGACGATCCCCACATAGCTGCCCAGACGGAACGCCCCGCCGCGGACGATCAGCCCGCCGGCGGCGCTCGTGTCGAGCACGTCGATTTCGGCGCCGGCTTCCTCAAAGGCGGGCGGCTCCGCGGCCGAGTCCCCGGGCGCAGGCGCAGGGGCGCACGGCCCTGTCGCCGGGTCCCCGCGTGCCGGTGCTTGCGGGGGCACGACTGAGCCAGCTCCACTCTGGCCGTCGCTCATCGCGCGCCGGCCCACGCCCGTGCGTAGCTCTCGAGTGTCCCTTCCGCGGTGGCCTGCCAGGTGAAGCGGGCCTCGCGCGCGCGGCCGAGCGCGGTCAGGCGCGTCGCCAGCTCGCGGTCGCCGAGCAGCTCGATCAGCGCCTCGGCGATGTCTGGGACGCTGAGCGGGTCAAAGTAGCGTGCCGCCTCGCCCGCGACCTCTGGCAGCGAGGAGGCGCGCGAGCAGGCCACCGGAACCCCGCGGCGCATGGCCTCCAACAGCGGGATCCCGAAGCCCTCGTTGACGGAGGCGAACACGAAGCACCGGGCGAGCGCGTATAGCCCCTCCAGGTCACTGGCGTCCACGTATGCCGGGAAGGCCACGTTGGCTGCGATCCCCAGCTCGCGTGCGAGCTCGCGCAGCTCTAGCTCGTGCTCGGTGGGGTTGCCGGGGAGCACCAGCACAGCCTCGGGATGGCGCTCGACGACGACGGCCATTGCGCGTACCAGACGCTCCAGGTTCTTGTGTGCTTTCTTGGCGGACACGCTGAGGATGGTCGGACCCTCGCCCAGTCCCAGGCGTCGACGCAGCTCATCGGCTGGTGTTGGGTGCGCCACGCTGTTCGCGCCCGAGGCAGTACCAGGGGCCGGGTTTGAGGATGGTCTTCCGCCGGAGGCCAGCGGCACGATATCGATGCGCTCGCGTGGCACCCTCAGGTACTGCACGATGTGCTCGGCGCTCGCCGTCGAGAACGCGATCAGGCGCTCAGCGCGGCGCGCCACCGGCGGCACCACTAAGCGCCACACGCGTACGGTGGCGGCCTCGCCCGGGTCGGGGGCCACGATCCAGGTCACGTCGGCCAGTGTGACGACGCTGACGGCGCGCGTGCGCAGGGGCGCCGTCATCCCCAAGCTGTGCAGCAACTCGACGTGTCGTCCGGCGATCGCGCCGAGCACCGTCAGCTCGCCGAGCGCCTTCAGGCCGCGCCGGCCGATCAGCGGCGGGACGATCAGCTCGACCTCGCCCGCCCAGTCCTCGCCGCCGAGGTACTCGTGGCCGCCGGGGCTGCAGTACACGCTGAAGCGGACCTCTGGGGCGAGGCGGATCAGTTCGGGCATGAGCGCGCGCACGTAGGTGTCAAGGCCGCCGAAGCGTGGCTCCAGGAATACGGCGTTGATCCCGACGCGGCGGAAGGAAGGTCTCGTGGTAGTCATCGTCGCCCATGGTGGCGCACCGCGCGGATCTCAGCCGCCCGGCGTGCGCCACGGCCACGGGACGATCTGCGTGATCTCCTTCGGCACGGCGCGCGTCGCCGCGATCAGCAGCGCGTAGGCGCCGAGCGCGAGCAGTGTCTGCACGAACGACGACTCCTCGCCCGCGAGTGCCAGCGCGACGCCGGGGAGGGCGGCGAGCGCGACCTTGGGCACGATCGCGAGCGGCGGGCGCAGCTCCGGGTGGCCGCTCAGCAGCGCTGCCAGCGAGCCGAGCGCCAGTGTTGCCTCGCCGCAGATCGTCGCAAGCGCCGCGCCGCGCGCGCCGTGCGAGGCCGCCAGCGAGAGCGTCATCGCGAAGCTGACGACGAGCGCCGCGGCGTTCGCGAGCAGCAGGACCCGGTAGCGCTTGAGCGAGATCAGCGCGAAGCTCCAGCCGGCGAGCACAAACGAGGCGCTCATCGCGAGACCCTGGATGCGCAGCACGGCGGCCGCGCCCGCGAACTTCGGGCCGGCGACGACGCTCATGATGAAGCCGGCGCCGCAGCACAGCGCCAGCGTTGCCCCGACGCCCATGATCAGCGAGACCTCGAAGATCCGTCGCAGGGCGTAGGCGAGACGGGCGCGGTCGTCGCGCTCGGCGCGCGCCAGCAGCGGCAGCGCTCCGCTCACGAGCACCCCGGGCACGCCGGCGGCCACGATAAAGACCCTGAACGACGCGGCGAACAATCCGCTCTGGTGGGGGCTGGCGACGAGGCTCGTGAGGATCTGGGCGGTGTAGACGTAGATGGTGCCGACGGCGGTCGCCAGCGAGAACGCCACCGTCAGGCGCAGCATCGAGCCCCAGCGCCGCGGGCGCAGACTGAAACGCAGCGATATCTGCCCGCGCGCGAGCGCGGCGGTGATCGGCACGAGCAGCAGGTTGACCATCAGGCTCACGCTCAACAGCGGCGCCAGTCCCGCACCGAGCACGACCAGCAGGACGATCGTCGCCACCGACATCGCCTGACGGGCGAGTTCGATCAGGGCGACCGACCCCAGGCGAAGCGAGGTCGCGAGCGGGATCGAGAGCGTGTGCTGGAACACGATCGCAATCGTCGCCAGCCCCGCCGCGAGCGTTCCGGCAAGCAGTCCGGCGTCGTAGCCGGCGGCGAGCGCGAAGGCGATCGTGAGCGCCACCCCGATGGCCGTTAGCACCAGCCGCAGGCCGAGCAGGTCGCGCATCGTCGCCTCGCGTCTGGCGCCCTGAAGGACGGCGAACTCGCGGGTGCCGTAGCTGGACATGCCCGCGTCGGTCACCACCGCGACGAGGTTCACGAGCGACAGCACCGTCGTGTACTGGCTGAAGCGTACGGGGCCGAGGTGGCGGGTGAGCAGCGCCGCGGAGATCACCGACAGCCCGACGACCGCCACGTAGCTGAGGAAGCGCAGGACCCCGCCGCGCACGACGAGCCTACCGGCCGCCGCGGTGTCGAGGACGTCCATATCCACTCAACGCGCCCGCGGGCTTCGCACTGCCGGGTCCGAGTCTCCCTGGCGAGACCCGGACCCGCAGCGTTGCTAACGCGGTGGGATGCTCAGAGCGCCGGGTATCTCGGTGAGATGCTCAGGCAACTGAGTTGCGGCGGTGCTCAGACCGCGGTGCACTGCCCTACCTTGTTGCCGCTCACGACGTTGGGCGCTCCACCGGAGTCGCCGAACTGCGCGGCGGGGCTGTTGCCGAGGCAGACCAGGTTTCCGAAGATCCTGTTCGTCACGACCTCGGTCGAGTCGGGGGTGCCGAGTTCGCCGATCGTCACGCCCACGTTGTTATCCAGCGTGACGTTGCCGTGGACGGTGTTGCGCAGCACGCCGAACCAGGCGCCCTGCCAGCCGCTGACGAGAAGGTTCCCGTCGATCGTGTTTTCCTTGATCGGGAAGTTGATGTACGGGTTGAACGTCGGGCCGGGGCCACCGCCGGTAGAGGTGACATTGCCGCGGATCGTGTCGCCGTCCAGGTACATCGTCAGCGGCTGGCTGGCGACGAGGTTGCCGCCGACCGTGTCGTTCGTGGTGGTCGTGCCGCACGGCGGTTCCGGCCCGATCGAGCCGGGCGTGCAGCCGAGGCCGAGGATCGCGCCCTTGCCGACCAGCAGGTTGCCGTTGACCGTCACCGTGCCCAGCGTGAACGCGTCCAGGCAGGCGCCGGGGGCGAGCGTCAGGTTGCCCCTGACGGTCAGCGTCGTCCCGCCCGCCACATAATTGTTGCCGGTGATTGTGAGGTTGCCGCTGTGCGTGCCCGACAGCGCGGTCCCCGCGCTCGAGCAGATCGGCGGTCCCACGAACGGGTCGGCCGACGCGCTCGATGCCAGCACCACGGGCGCGAGCACCGCACACAGGCCAATCAGAAGTCTCAACCTGACCATCTTCAAGCCCTCCTTGAGTCGTGAAATGGTTGTGCGAGCGTACAGGTCCGTCAATGCTCGTGCACGACGACCACGTTCGACGCGCCGGCCAGGTATGGGTAGTCGGCCTCGTAGCCGCAGACCACGCGGAAGCTATAGGCGATCGGTCCGGGGAAGCGGAAGCGGTAGGTCGCGTGGAAGGCGCCATGCGCATCGCTGCGGACGACGTCGAACTCGATCCAGCGCCCGCCGGGCGAGCGGGCCTCCAGCACGAGCTGCTTGCCGCCCGCCGGTACGGGCCCGCCCTGCAGGCGTCCGCTGAAATGGATCATGTGGCCCACGGCGCTCACGGTGGGGGAGATATGCAGGAGCACCCCCGCGCGCACGCTCAGCGTCAGCGTGCGTGTGACCACCGGCAGCGTGTCGCCGAGGTGGCTGCGGTAGCCCAGGCGCAGCGCTCCCGAGGGGACGGTGCGGGGCAGCGCGATGGTGAACCGTCCAGTCGAGTCGGTGTGCGCGCCGGGCAGCTCAAGCGGGGCGACGCCGGCCGCGGCGGACGCCAGGCTGACGTCGATCAGCGCCCCCGCGATCGCGGGGCCGGCGGGGTTGGTGAGGCGGCCCTGCACCACGTGAGTCTGGCCGTACGCGTTCGTCAGGTGCACCGCGCGGGTGCTCTTCCAGCTTGCGCTGAGCGCGGCCTGTTCGGAGGCTTCACTGCCGTTGGCCGCGCCGCGGTTTGGGGGCTGGCTGTCACCGGAGCCGCCGGTGGTGGTGCCGGTGCCCGCCGTGCCCGTGGTGCTTGTGGAGGAGCCGCCCGAGGACTGGTTCCCGGGCTGGCTGCCGGACTGGCTGCCACCCGCAGGCGTGCCGTTGGCGACCGTCACCTGCCGGTCCACTGCCGGAGTGGAGTTGCCGGCGGCGTCGGTCACGGACACCACGAGGTGGTGCGTGCCGTCGCTTAGCTTGGTCGTGTCGAGCGGCACGTCCGCCGACACCGAGTGGGCGCACGGCTGGGTGTAGAGGAAGGCCGGCAGCCCGTCGGTGCTCTGGCCCACGTCCACGCAGTGGCCGCCGTTGGAGTCGAGCGGGGTGGTCGAGACCGTCTGGCCGTCGACCTGGACGATCGCCTGGTAGACGCCCGAGGCGGGGTCGGTGGCGGTGAAGGCCACATCGCTCGTCCCGCTTATGGTGGCGGCTTCGGCGAGGGCGCCGGACACTTCCTTGACGGTCGGGGCCGTTTCCTGGGTGAGGGTCAGGTCGGCAGCGAAGAGCTCGACCGAGGCTGCGTATCCATTGGTGTCGCCTGGGCTTGACGAGCATTCTGAGCTGGAGATGAGGGAGCCGCAGGATGCATTGAGGGAGAGGTACGGGCTGTGGAGTGCGCTGCTCGGCACTTCGATTCGATTTTTTGTGGCTAGAGGGTCCTGCAGATTCCCTTCTTCGTGGCATCCCTTGAAGGCATCGCACGAGTCGAAGACCACTGTGTTTTCCCCACTGTTTGCCACGCCGCTCAGCCAGAACAGATAGGAGTCGTTCGAATTGCCTCCGCCAGCAGTGTTTCCAGCTCGCCAAAGCGTAGCCGCCTGCAGCGTCTCTCCGGATGGCGCGTTGAAGCTCCATGTCGCTAAATCTGTATTGGCAGGATGAGCGTGTCCTGAGTGCAACGCTGCGACGAGGCCTCCGCTCGTCGCGCAGCCGTTCCCGGTGTAGTCAAGTGTCTGCGAAAGGGACGTCGATTCGCTCCACCCATCGGTCGGCGCCACTTCCCCGTTCGGCATCCGGCAGCCATACACATGGAAGCTCCCCGCCCAAGCAACCGTATGGACGGTCGCCCCCAGCACCGCCACCCATATCACCCCCGCCACCACCGCAGCTCTAGCAATTCGCATGTTTCCTCCGTTTGGATCGCGGCCCGGCGGGCCGTCGTACCAATGTCGCAGCGGAGCCCTCTCTGGCCCCCCTCCCAATTTTTGTCGGCAGGCCTCCGGGGGGACCTTTAGCCTTAATTTGACTTCTTAAGGCTTAGGTGTCTATCTGGAACGGAGATTGGGGCCTTCCGGAAAGGGATCGGACCACCGGGCGCGGCTGGCTCTGGCCTGTGTAGAGGCCGGACCTCAGGCGGAAAAGCGCACCGGCAGCTCGGCCAGCCCATAGATGCCGGTGATGCTCTCGTACACCGGCTCCCCATCCAGCTCCAGCCCCGCCATGCGCGGCGCGAGGAAGGCCAGCGCCTCCTGCAGCTCCACGCGCGCCAGGTTCGCGCCCAGGCAGTAGTGCATGCCCGCGCCGAACGTCAGCGCCCGCGTGCGGCCGCGCGGGGCGGCGATGTCGAAGGTGTCTCCGTCGGCGTCCGCGTTTCCGTCTCCGCCGCCCTCGACGGGCGGGTCGAGATCGCGGTTGCCCGTGAACGCGCACACCATCACGATCGTGTTCCTTGGGGAAGACCACCTCGCGGAAGGAGAGCTCCTCGGTCACGATGCGCGCCGTGAAGGGCGTGATCGGCTCGACGCGCAGCACCTCCTCGACGGCCTGCGCCGCCAGCGAGGGGTCCTCGGCGAGCAGCTCCCACTGGGCGGGGTGTTCGGCGAACAGGCGCACCGCGTGCGCCAGCTGGCTCTGGGTCGTGTCCACGCCGCCGATCAGCACGTTCAGCACGAGGTTCACGCACTCCACGTCCGACAGCCGCTCGAGCCTGACTGGGGGCGCGGCCGCGGTGGGCGTGGCGGCTCCGTCGCCGTCCACGCCCGCGATCCCGTCCTCATCGCCGGTCGCTGCGATCAGCCTGGAGATCAGATCGTCGCCCGGCGTCGAGCGGCGCGTTCGCACGAGCTCGCCGCACCACTCGTAGAACTCGACAACCGCCTGCTCGATCAGCTCGCGCTCGGTCATCATTGAGGCGGCGTCGAACTGGCGCTGGATCCAGTTGGACCAGTGGTGCAACCGCGGCGCGTCGCTCAAGGGCGCGCCCATCACCGCGGCAATCATCTGCGAGGGATATGGCTTGGCAAAGGCCTCCACGAACTCGCACCCCACAGGGTTGAGGTCCTGTCCGGCCGGGGACTCGGCCGTCTCGCGCGCCGGCCACGCTTGCGTCCCCTCCCGCGGCCCGCCCCGCGCGGCTCCCGCCGGACCCCCTTGTGGGGTCCCTCTAAAATCATCTCCTCCCAAAGCTCCGCCAGCAACTGGCGCGCGAGCGGGCGGTAGCGCTCCACCGCGCGCGGGGCCAGCGCCGGGTTCACGAGCGCGCGCAGGCGCGTGTGGTCGGGGCCGTTGATGTGCAGGATGTTGCGGCGCATCTCCTCATACAGCGGTCCCTCGCCGACGCCGAAGATCTCGGCGATCTTCATGCCCGGGAAGACGGCCGCGCGGGTGCGCAGGAACAGCTCGCAGGCCTCGCGATCGAGCACGAGGTAGCCGAGCGGCGTGCTCGCCAGCCAGCCCTGCCCGCGCAGATCCCGCATGCAGGCGTGAAAGCGCGCCCCCCGCATCTGCGGGTCGGTGTAGTCGAAGCTCGGGAGCTCCAGCTCGCTGACCAGCGTCGGCATCGGGGGGCGACGCTATCAGCGCCGCGGATGTGAAGCTAGCGGCCGTACCAGCCGCGCCGGCCGCTGGCGGGGGCGCCGCCCACGAAGAAGCCGATCAGCCACAGCAGGATGGCCACGAGCAGCACGATCCACAGCAGGTGCACGGCAAAGCCGAGCCCGCCCAGGACCGCCAGGATGAGCACGAGGGCAATCAGGGCAATCATCTGTCCTCCTCCATCGCGGCGGCGCTCCGTGCGCCGCCTGTGGCTGGAGGACTACCCGCCCCGAAGGCCCCCGAATCCCATCTCCTCCCGGAGCGTCTTTACTTCTTTGCGCCCTTGACGTTTTGCTTGAGCGTCGCGCCGGCCGTGAACTTGGGGGCCTTGGAGGCCTTGATCTTCACCTTTTCGCCCGTTCGCGGGTTGACGCCCATGCGTGCCGCGCGCTTGACCACGGAGAACTTGCCAAAGCCGGTCAGGGCGACCTCGTCGCCCTTCTTGAGGGTCTTGTTGACGATCGCCACAAAGGACTCGACGGCGCGCGAGGCATCCGCCCGTGTGAGGCCGCTGTCGGCTGCGACAGCGTCGACCAGCTCGGTCTTGTTCATGAGTGCTTCCTTTCGGTTGGGTAGCGCAACGAGCCGGCAGGGTAGCGCGAACGCCACTCGGATGGCTTGCCTGAGCGAGATGGCCGGCCGGCGGGTTTTTCGACGGGGGCCCAGGAAGGCCTGGCGCGGGGCGGGCGAGCTGCGCAGCGCGGGGCGGCGGGGCGAGTTGCGCGGCGCAGTCCGCGCGGGCGCCGGGCTCAGATCTTGACGGCCTGCGCGGGGTCCACGCCGGAGAGCACCTCGCGCAATTGATTACGCATCAGGCGGTGTCCGGTATGCGGGTCGACGGCGTGGTGGCCGAGCACAAAGGTCGCCTTCTCGTCGGCCAGCGCCGTGTTCGAGGGGGCCTTCAGATGGGGGTCCTCGCCGCAGGCCTGCAGGTAGCCGGCCACCGTGCCCTCCTGCACGAGCGCCGGGTCGCAGTCGAACGCGCGCGCCAAGCAGGCGCAGGTAGTCGCGGCGGTGCAGCGCGTCGGGTCCGGCGGTGTTGTAGATGCCCTCGCAGTCCTGCGCCACGAGCTCGCACAGGCGCTGCGCGTAGTCCCAGGCATAGGTGGGCGTGCGGTAGCCGTCGCGCGGCGCCGGCAACGCGTGGCCCTCGCGCAGGCGCTCCACTAGGTGCAGCGGCACGCTGGAGTGCGCCCATACGTGTCGCGCGAGCTCGCCGGAGGTCTGCGGACGGGCGAGGTTGACGCCGTAGAGGCCCGCCGACGCGCGTGATCAGCCAGGAGCCGTTGTAGTCGACGGTGGCCAGCTCGCAGGCCTGGCGCGCGCGCCCCCACGCGTTGATCGGTTCCGGGCGGGTCCTCCTCAGACCAGCGCAGGTGCGGGGGCAGCATGCCCGAGTAGACCCAGTCGCTGGAGACGAGCACGTAGTGCGCGCGTACGTTGCGCGCCGCGGCGAGCGTGTGCACGGTGCCCAGCAGCGCCAGCTGCGCCGCATAGGGGTCGTGCTCGAGGTGGCTTGCGTGGGTGCCGAGCGCCGCGTGGATCAGCACATCGGGCTCGAACGCCACCGCGGCTTCCACGCAGGCGTGGCGGTCGGCCATGTCGAGGCCGATCGTGCTCGCGCCCGTGATCTCCACGGGGGTGTCGCGCCAGGTGCCAAGCACCTCCCAGCTCTGCTGCACGGCGGCGGCCGCCAGGTTGGACCCCACCAGTCCGCTGACGCCAGTGATGAGAAGTCGCATATGAATCTAGCTATCAAGCCTACCAGGCATGGCGCGTTCATAAACACTGAAGTACCCAACTGCGTAAAAACCCGCCGGCACACGTGGCCCGTGGATGAGGGCAGTTGGCGCGGTGGCGTGCGTGGTGGCGGCGGCGATTGGGCCGCGGCGCGGCTTCTCAGGACGTCAGGCGCCCGGTGCCAGGAATCCGTCGGTGCCGTAGCGGGCGGCCGATATCGGCTTGCCGATTAGCCCCGAGCGCACCATCCAGCTGGACAGTTCGGAGATGCGCGCGGGCTGGATCGTGCCGAAGGCCACGCGCCCGTCGTCGGTGTAGAGCGGCAGGTAGGCCGCCAGCGAGGCCGCCGTGAAGGCGCGGCCCAGCCCCGGGTTGGCGGCCAGCAGCTCGGCGAGCGAGCGCGCGGGGTCGCGCAGCGTGTCCTCATAGCCGCGCACCGTGGCGCTCACGAAGGCGCGCACCAGCGCCGGGTCCGAGGCGATCAGCGAGCGCGTCGTGAACGCCACGAGCCCCGGATAGCCCGGGCCGCCGTAGGAGTCCAGGCGGAAGGGGATGATGGGGTGGCCTTCCACCTGCAGCTGCACGCCGTCGGCGGGCACAAACCCCGTGAACGCCGCGAGGCGCCCGGCGAGCAGCGCGGCGGCGCCATCGAAGCCGACGTTCACCACGTGCACCCTGGCTGGGTTCCCGCCCGCGTGGCGCACCACGGTGTCGAGCACCGCCAGGTCGGAGGGCACCCCGGTGGTCCCCACCGTGCGCCCCTGCAGCTGCGCGGGCGAGTTCAGGTGCGAGGAGGCCAGCGCGATCAGGCCCCCCAGCGGGCGCTGGGCGATCGCGAGCACCGCCTGCTGATCGCCGCCGCGGGCGATCGCGGTGGCGAGGTCCGAGCCGTCGGCCAGCCCGAACTGCGCACTTCCGGCGTCGACGAGCGCGAGCGGGTCCTGCGTTTCTCCGGGCGCCACCACGCGCAGCTCAAGGCCGGCCTGGCGGTAGTAGCCGGCGGCCAGCGCGCGGTAGATCCCCGCATGCACCGCGTTGGGCACGAAATCGAGCACCAGTGTGGCGCTCGCCATTTTTTTAGGAGGGAGGGAGCCGGTGGATGGCGAGTTGCCGGCGCACGCCGAACACAGAAGTGCGCTGAGGGCGACCGCGAGCGCTGTGGAGATGGGGCGCAGGGCGCGTGTCACGCCCGGTTACTTATCAGCTGACAGCGAGTGAGGTCAGGCTCACGCGTCGTTGAGGGGGCGTGTGGGGACGTCGATGGGGTGTGTAGGCGTGTGGGGTATGTCCGTTTTCGAGTTGCGGTAGCAATGGTATCTACGCAGCTCAGCTGAGCGTGCGCGCCGCGTAGGGCTCTAGATTGGGGACCTGCCCACCCCCGCTCACGACCGCGTCGCCGTAGCGCAACCGCAGCCACTCCCACGCGTGCTTTGACTCGCTCTCGTAGTGGCGCGCGCGCAGGACGGCCTCGGAGTCGGTCAGCGCGCGGGCGCGCGTGGAGTACTCGGCCACGCGCGAGCGCTCCTCCAGGAAGTAGGCGCGCACGACCGCGTCGGGCAGCGTCGCCGCGGTGCAGACGGCGCCGTTGGCGTGCAGCAGCAGGCAGTCGTAGGCCCCCAGGTCGCCGGCGGCGGCGCGGCCGGCCTCGATCGAGGCGACCAGCTGGGGCTCGTGGTGGAATGTCACCACGCCGCTCAGGCCGCCCAGGCCGTGCACGAGCGGGGGGACCTCGCCGCGGCTGGCCCAGATGACGGTGGCCGGCGCGTGCGTGCGCACGATCGCGCCCACGTCGTGGCAGGCGGAGTAGATCGCGGCATGCAGCGGCGCCTCCAGCGGGCAGAGCGCCTTCTGGCCGTCGGTCACGCGTCCCGCCGCGTCGAGGTGGATCACGTCCTCAGCCTCGGTGTCCAGCAGGGGCGTGGCGGGGGTCAGCAGAAAGCCGCCCTCGGGGCGGCGGGCGGAGACGTGCCCGAAGGCCTCCACCAGGTCGGCGCGTGCCACCAACCGCGCCGCATAGGCAACCTGCTCGGCTAGCTCGCTCATGAATACCTCCCGTAGGTTCGCGAGACCCGTCCGTGGGTTGAGTCAAGTATACGTGCTCCTACGGAAAAGACAAGAGATGGCCGTCAAGTAGAATTCCCGGCAGGATGGCGGCCAGGACTACCGCGGCAGAGGCAGACGCCGATACGCGCGCGTATCGCACGCTCTCGGGCGCCCCGGTGCGCGAGCTCTACACGCCCGAGGACCTGCCCGCGGGCGTGGGCGGCCCTGAGGACCCGATCGGTCGCCCCGGCGAGTACCCCTTCACGCGCGGGGTCTACCCGACGATGTATCGCGGGCGGCTCTGGACTATGCGCCAGTTCGCGGGCTTCGGCACCAGCGAGGAGACCAACGAGCGCTTCCGCTACCTGCTCGACCACGGCCAGACAGGGCTCTCGACAGCGTTTGACATGCCCTCGCTGATGGGCCACGACTCCGACCACGCCCGCGCGGAGGGTGAGGTCGGACGCGAGGGGGTGGCGATCGACACGATGGCCGACATGCGCACGCTGTTCGGGGGCATCGACCTGGGGGAGGTCTCGGTGTCGATGACGATCAATGCCCCCGCCGCGATCATGCTCGCCTTCTACGTGGCCGCCGCCGAGGCCGGTACCTCGGAGGCTGGGCCTGTGTCGGCAGAGAACCTCGCGGGCACCATCCAGGCGGACATCCTCAAGGAGTACATCGCCCAGAAGGAGTGGTGCTTTCCGATCGACCCCGCCATGCGCCTGTGCGGTGACATGATCGAGTGGTGTACGCAGCGCATGCCGCGCTGGCACCCGATCTCGATCTCCGGTTACCACATTCGCGAGGCGGGAGCCACCGCGCAGCAGGAGCTCGCGTTCACGCTCAAGGACGGCCTCACCTACGTCGAGCAGGCCGTCGAGCGCGGACTCGACGTCGACGAGTTCGCGCCGCGCCTGTCCTTCTTCTTCAACGCCCAGGTCGACTTCTTCGAGGAGATCGCCAAGTACCGCGCCGCGCGCCGCATCTGGGCGCGCGAGCTGCGCGAGAGATTCGGTGCGAAGAATCCGCGCTCGTGGCTGATGCGCTTTCATTGTCAGACCGCCGGTGTGTCGCTGACGGCGCAGCAGCCGCTCAACAACATCGTGCGCACCGCCATCGAGGCGCTCGCCGGTGTGCTCGGCGGGGCACAGTCGCTGCACACCAACTCCTACGACGAGGCGCTGGCGCTGCCCACCGAGGAGGCCGTGCGTGTGGCGCTGCGCACGCAGCAGGTGATCGCGCACGAGACGGGCGTCGTCAACACGGTGGACCCGCTCGGGGGATCCTACTTCGTGGAGTCGCTGACGGATGAGATGGAGGCCAGCTGCTACGAGTACTTCGCCAAGATCGACGCCCTCGGCGGGATGGTGGCGGCGGTCAAGGCCAACTACCCCCAGCGCGAGATCGCCGACGCCGCGTTCGAGCTCCAGCAGGAGATCGACGCCGGCGAGCGCGTCGTCGTGGGCGTCAACCGCTACGTGGCCGCCGACGAAGTGCCGATCCCCACGCTGCGCGTGGACCCGGCGCTGGAGCGCAAGCAGCTCGACCGCCTGCAGTCGGTGCGCGCCGCGCGCGAGGGCGCCGCGGTGGAGCGCACTCTCGCAGCGCTGCGAGCGGCGGCCGCCGGCGAGGGCAATCTGATGGAGTCGCTGCTCGAGTGTGCCCGCGCGCAGGCCTCCGAGGGGGAGATCGTGGAGTCGCTGCAGCAGGTGTTTGGGGATTACACCGAGACGCCGGTCTTCTGAGGGGGTCTCGCTGGCGGTTGCCGGGGCCGGCGGGTTCGGGCAGGGCCGCTCTCTTGCGTGACGCGGCCCTGCGGGCGGTTGGCGCGGCCGGTGGGTTCGACAGGAGCCTCGTCTCCAGCTGCGCGGCTCCCCCTCTCCTCCTTCTACTGCGCCATGCCCCACGCCTGCATCGGTACCCTCGCAACTTCTTGTGTTGGTGAATGCCGTCCAAGGCGTGCGCAGGGGACTGACCTGGGGCAACGCCACGCTGCTCGTCTTCGCCGCGGCCGTGGGGCTCGGCGGTGAAGACGTCGTCTCGCGGGCGGCGAGCACGCCCACGCCCACGACCGCACCGCGCTGCGTGCCCACCGCGCTGAACCGCTCCGCGGTGGTGCCCGGCACGAACCTCGCCGTCTCGCCGCTGCCCGAATCGCTCGACGCCTCCGCGTCCACGCAGATCAGCCTGCTGGGCGTGCCCGTGACAGAGCTCTCGCACGTGCAGGTCAGCGGTTCGCGCACGGGCGCCCACACCGGTCAGCTGGAGGGCTACTCGCAGGGCGACGGCGCCTCCTTCGTGCCCGCAAAGCCATTCCAGGCCGGGGAGGTGGTGACGGTGCGCGGGCTCGCCGGGGCACCCGCCAAGGCCTTCTCCTACACCTTCACCGTCGCCACGCAGATTCCCCTGCCGCGCTCGCCGGTCGCGATTGCCACGGCCGCGCCCAAGCCCGGCGAAGCGCAGCATTTCCACTCTCGCCCGGAACTGCAGCCGCCGACGATCTCCGTCACCACGCCCGCCTCGTCGTCGACGGCGCCGGGGTACATCATGTCGACCCCCTACTCCGGTCCGGGTCAGGACGGGCCGATGATCTTCGACGACACCGGCCAGGTCGTGTGGTTCGATCCGCTGCCTTACGGCACCGAGGCGACCAACCTCCAGGTGCAGACCTATTTCGGCCAGCCCGTGCTGACCTGGTGGCAGGGCTACATCCCCGCGCAGGGCTTCGGCGAGGGGGTCGAGGTGATCGCCTCCACCGACTACCACCAGACGGTCCTGCGCGCGGGCAACGGCTACGTGGCGGACCTGCACGACTTCCACATCACGCCGCAGAACACCGCGCTCCTGACGGTATTCGATCCGATCGCCTGCGACCTCGCGGCGGTGCACGGCCCGGCCGACGGGGCGGTCACCGACGCGGTCTTCCAGGAACTCGACCTGCGCACGGGGCTCGTGCGGCGCGAGTGGCACTCGCTCGACCACGTCGCCCTCGCCGACTCCTACGCGGCGCCCACGCCGGCCGACGCGCAGTGGCCCTATGACTACTTCCACCTGAACTCGGTGGACTTGCACCCCGATGGCACGATGCTGCTGTCGGCTCGCAACACCTCCACGCTGTATGAGCTGGCGGCTGTGAGCGAGCAGGTGGTGGCGCGCATCGGCGGCAAGGACTCCACGGTCAAGGTCGGCCACGACGCCGCGACGGCCTACCAGCACGACGCCACGCTGCTGCCCGACGGCCAGATCAGCGTGTTCGACAACGGCGGCGTTCCGAAGGTCCATTCCCAGTCGCGGGGCCTCTTGCTGAGCATCAACCCCCAGACGGGCACCGACACCGAGGTCACGCAGTTCACCCACCCCCAGCCCCTCTCCTCTGGCAGCCAGGGCAACATGCAGGTGCTGCCCGACGGCAACTTCTTCCTCGGCTGGGGCCCCGAGCCCTACTTCTCCGAATTCTCCGTCTCCGGCCAGCTGCTGTTCGACGCGCACATGCCCGCCGTCGAGCAGTCCTACCGCGGCTACCGCTTCCCCTGGGTGGGCTTCCCCGCAGAACCCCCCGCCATCGCCGCGGCCGCGGCCGCGGGGGGCAAGGCTGGCGCGTCCGGCCAGCTCGATGTGTATGCCAGCTGGAACGGCGCCACCCAGGTCGCCTCTTGGCGGGTGCTGGGGGGCAGCTCGACCAAGTCGCTCGCGCCGGTCGCCAACGCGCCGCGTGGAGGGTTCGAGACGACGCTGCTCACCCCCGGGGCCGAGAGCTACGTCGCGGTGCAGGCGCTGGCGGCAAACGGGACCGTGCTGGGCACCTCGAAGATCATCAAGGCGTAGCCCTGCGCCGCGCGCGGCGAGAGCACGGCACGGTGGTGTGAGCGGTGAGGTGGGTGCCGTCCTGGAAGGTGAAGTCGGCGGCGAAGGGGTATCCGCCGTGGGGGCACACGAGGGGGACGGTGGCGCCGCGCGGTTTGAACGCGATCTCGCGGCCGCCCACCTTGCGGTAGTAGGTGAGGCCTTCGGGGCCAAAGCTCGAGTGCAGGCGCACGACCGAGACGTCGGGGCCGCCGGGCAGCGAGGGGACGATCGGCACTTCGGTGTCGATCTGCCCGCTGAAGGGTCCCGTGTCTTCCAGCAGGTGTCCGGGGAACACGAGGTCGGCGAACACCGGTTCCCAGGCCTCGGCGAAGAACAGCACCGTCGTGTGTTCGTCTTCGGATTCGCCGCGATAGGCGTAGACGTGGGCGTTCTCGGAGACGATCTCCGGCCCGTAGGGCACCTCGGCGGTCGCCGAGCCGAACCCCAGGCGCGAGTTCTCGGGGCACCCTTCGGGCCCGTTCACATAGAGGTAGATCGGTTCGCAGATCGCCTGGCCGAGCGTGTTGCGCCCGAGGCCGATCCCAGCGGGCAGATGCAGATCGAGGTTGCGCAGCTGCGATGGCACTTCCCCCTTGGGGCTTTCGATGAGAAAGCCGAACGTGATCGTGGTGCTCGCGCCGGGACGGTCGGGCGAAAAGCTTGTGGAGAGGATCGCCGTCTCCGACGCGGCGGCGCTCGCGGACAGCGCCAGGCAGGCACACAGCACCGCTAGGAGTGCGGCTCGCACGCTGCCTTACAGGTGCAGGTTCCCGATCACCTGCACGGTGGCGTTGTCGGTGTTGCGGTTGATCGTCCCGTAAAGCTCGCCGCTGCCGGAGGCGTGTGCGTAGTGGCCGCTGCCGTGGCTCACCCCGAGCGAGCCGCCGAAGCTCGCGTATTCCCCCTTTCCGGGGTTCAGGTGCGCCGTGCTGTGCCCCGAGATGGTGCCGCCGCTCAGATAGATCGTGAAGCCCGCCGTCACCGAGTCGGCGCCCACCGTCAGGCGCGCGCGCACGGTGCCGGGAAGCGTCCCCGTGGCCTTGCCTTCCTCGACGAGCGTCGCGCTCGCGCTGCTGGGGTTGGTGAGCGTCATGTGCGCGGCGTCGTTGACCACCAGCAGCCTGGCGGCGTGGCCCAGCACGGCTGGCGCCTGCGCTCGCGGCTTCTGCGCCGCGGCTGCGACTTTCTGCGACGTGCCCACCGATCCAGCCGCGAGCGAGATCGGCAGCAGGCAGAGGCACGCCACCGCCATGCCGAAGGTGAATGTCCAGCTGCGCTGCGACCGCGCCGGGGTTTTCCAGGTGCTCATACAGTCCACATCATACATAGAGACAATCGTCTGCTGGCTGGTGTTTCCGAGTCGGTGGAAATCTGGACGTGAGATCGGGACAATCTGCGAACCTTGACGCGGCTCTAGATCGGCTGTTCGAGACGCTCGAGCCCGAGGGGCGCCAGGCACGACGGAAGGCCGCCGAGGCGATCGAGGCCAGCCTAAAGGACGATGATCATCGTACCCGGTGATCATCGTACCCACGGTCCGGAGCCATTGACGGGGTCCCCTTGAGTGAGCTGGGCTGGGTGCGTGGTCGTGTTTCCCGTGATGGATGGAAGGTTGGACACGATCGTGAGGCGACGCGGGCATGCGCCGGAGCAGGCCGTAGGGGAGATCAGGGAGGGCGAGCGCCTTCTGGATGAGGGCTGGGATCTCGTGTAGGTGCTGCGCCATCTCGAAGTCTCCGAGGCTACGCTCAACCGGTGGCGAGCGGCCCATGGTGGGATGGAGGCCGATGAGGCCAAGCGCTTGAAAGGGGTCGAGAGCAAAAATCAGAGGTTGAAGAAGCTCGTCGCCGGGCAGGCGCTGGATATCGACATGCTCAAGGAGCTGGCCTGAACATCGAGGAGCTCGGGTCGCTCACCGAGGCGAAGGTCATCTCGCCACATCGGCTGATCGCCTCTGGCCACCGCAACTCCGCAATCATCCCCCTTTGCCCGGATCGTGACCACAGCTCCTCAGCAATGTGCGGCGCCGCCGGCGCCAGCATTCTCAGGAGAAGCAGTAGTGCATCGCAGATAGCCAATTCGTCGTGAACATCGACGCCGGTGGGCCTGTCCATCGCCATCCGCTCGAACTGTTCGATGCGCTCGAGCAAGAGGATCACATTTCTCACCACCTTGTGAAGGGCGAGCTCTTCGTAATCCTCAGTTATGCGTCGATGACCGGCCTTGCACCACACAGCAAGCCGGTTACGCCTCGGATCTGGAGGCGCGTCACCCGCCCGCTCCTGCTTCGGCTCAACGCTCAGGTACATCTGACCGATGAGCCATATCCGCTCAAGCACTTTCCTTAGGTAGACAGGCAGATCGCGCCTCCAGCTGAACGTGCTCGCGGGAGCCGCCGCGAATAACACCGCCAGACGTATCGCATCCGCGCCAAACTCATCCACGAGCGCCTCTGGCTCGACTGTATTACCTATGTGCTTGCTCATCTTGTGGCCATCGATTCGCACCATCTCGTGCATGAGCATTCCCCTGAATGGCTCGCCCTGCATGTGCGTGATGTGCCCCAGGTCGCGTAGCGCCTTGGTGAGTGTTCTGATGTCGAGGATCATGTCGCCTCCGTCTGCGCCCCACACTACGTTGGTTGCCGGCAACCAACGGCTGACTTCGGAATGCGCGAACAGGGTCTCCTTACGATCGCGAGGAGGCACGCATGACACCATCCAGAACCACATACCATCGAAGTGACAGTCGAGCGTTTCCGTTTCTCGATGGGCATCGCCTCCGCACTTGGGACAGCTGCATCTGTAGAAGTCGGGGTAGTCCGCTAGCGATCCTCCGATCTGTACCGGCCCTATGTCGGGCAGCCTCACCGGAAGGCTATCTATGGGCACCGGCTGCGTACCACATAAATCGCATTTCACCAGTGGGATCGGCGTTCCCCACACTCGTCGCCGTGAAATCGAGAAGTCTCGACCCCTATGGCGAACTGCATCTTTCATGAGCTCTGCGGGGATCTCGATGATCGGCTCGTCCCTTTCAGGCAAATCGAGCATGGACGCTATCTGTGCATCGATTGGCTCCTTACTCGGGATACCGAAAATTGCCGAGACGCCGCACCTAACATCGACCGTCGGCGATATCAAGATGGGCAACTCGATATCTGTACCGTCGATCTTCGCTACCTGACCGGTATCCATCACCAGAGCAGTATCGACCTGGTGCTCGACACGCCGCCATGACATCCTGGCCAGATCCTCCACAGTCGCTCCTGGGCTGGGATCATCCATCCACCGTCGGGAATGCGGATGCTGCGGAGACACGAGGATCATGGTCGCTGCACCCACCAGCCCGCGATGCGGGGTAAACACGGTCAAGGCATCGCCATCGCTGCTGATGGTGCGCAGCTCGACCCCACGCACACCCCCAACCGCCCGCACCTGCGAGCCGACGGCCACCCTATTCCACCTGGTAAGCTCACCCAAACGACGGTCATTCTCATCGATATAGTCCGTCAACCGCAAGAACCACTGCGGTAGAGTACGAAACGTCACTCGCTGCTGACACCGCCAGCAGTCCCCGTCGAGGACCTGCGCAGCCGCAAGCGTGGTCTGGCAGTTTTCACACCACTCAACCTGCGCCACATCGCGATAGATCAAGCCATTCTCCAATAAGGTCAAGAATAGCCACTGCGTCCACTGGTAGATCTGCTCGTCGCACGTGATGAAACTTCGTTTCCAATCAAAGGAATAGCCCAGAGAATCAAACTGAGCCCTCATTGCATTGGCGCATCTCTCCACCCACGCCCACGGCGCCTCTTTGTTGTTGAGCGCCCCCACCTCTGACGGTAGCCCGAAGGCGTCGAACCCGAGTGAGAACAGAATCGCGTCGCCTCGGGCGCGCCGGAAACGCGAGTATGCGTCACCTATGGTGTAACTGCGGACGTGTCCCATGTGTGCCCGTCCAGATGTGAACGGGCACGCGGTGAAGACATATCGCGAGGCCTTCTCCCGCATCGAGGGGGGAACCTCGAACGATCTGCGCTCATACCATCGCTTCTGCCATGTGCTCTCGAAGTTTGCGGGCCGGTAGTCGTCGAGCGCTGTCCTCGAGGCCCGTCCGCAACTATCTGGAGCCCCTTCGGCCATCACGCAAGCTCTCCCCCATCAATCACAATTGTCTGCCCGGTCATATAGGCTCCCCAGTCGGATGCGAGATATAAAAAGAGAGCCGCTATCTCATCAGATTTTGCATGGCGCCCAAGTGGAATGACGTCGTCATTCAGCTCCTTGATGATCTCGGCCGAGCACTCCGAATGGTGCATGGGAGTGAGTACATATCCGGGGCAAACCGCATTTACGCGTATATGCGGAGCGAACTCAAGAGCCATCGTACGGGCAAGCGCTATCACGCCTCCCTTGGTTGCGTTGTAGTGTGCGTAATTCACGTAAGCTCGCATCCCGTTGGTAGAGGCTGTCATTAAAATGACTCCAGGCCGATCCTTCATCTGCCGGCGAGCCGCTTCCTGGGCGCAGTAGAACACGCCGCTGAGATTGGTGGCCAGAATATCCTGCCATTCCCTTGGCGAGATTTCCAGTGCGCCCGTTCGCGTGCTGATGCCTGCATTTGCGATCAGGACATCGACACCGCCTATTGCGTGCTCCACCTCGTCGAACGCATCGGCCACCGCGTCGGGGTCGCTGACGTCGTACTCAATTCCCACCACCCGCTTGAGCTCTCTGACGGCATTCTTCAACGCACAGGAATCGCGGTCGATGATCACCACGTCGGCTCCAACTTCGCTGAAACGCTGCGCCGTTGCCAGGCCGATCCCGGCGGCGCCGCCGGTGACCACGACCCGCTTGCCTGGAAGGCCCAACCCTAGCGGTAGTTCACACATAATATGAAAGTACGCCCGACGGGATTCGAACCCGCACCTGCGGTTTTTAAGACCGCTGCTCTTAGGCGGAGGGCACGCTGAGCGCTCAGACGCGTTGCGGGCTCCAACAAGACTCGCACCGGCGAGATAGCCGTTAACATCCGGTAACCTCGACTCCCACGCGGCCCTGACTCGCCATGCCGTCCCATCCGTTCATCGTTAAGCTACGGGCGCTCGAGCTGATGATTTGCCGCCGTTTCATTTACTTCCCTAGAAGCCTTTTGCATGCCGCGCCTCAAGCCGGCTGACCGCGGCTGATGAGCCGGAGGTGGTTTCGCCAATGCCACTCGACATCTGCGGCGCCTCCTCATCAAAGTGTCGATATCCCGTGAGATACATGCTCACGTGTCCAAGCCACAGCACGATCACCCATAGAGGTAGCACGAGTCCAATAGCCGGTATGGCATGGTGGCTATAGTAGGTTATTGCATACCACACGATCAGGGCGATCGCGCTTCCCAGCGCAGCGGATGTGGCCAGCCTGGCGTGCATCTCGTCGTATGAGAGGCTTTCCTCCGAGCGAATCAGACGACCTCTTGACAGCGTGCCGAGCAACACTCCTGACATCAGCGCGACGCCTACGCCTACACCTCCCCCCAGCACCAAGGTGGGAAAGTTTCCTGCCGATCGGCCCAATGCAGCGTAGTACAGAACGCCAGCTCCGATGCCGACGAGCAAGGAAAGGGTGTAGCGCTCGGGATGCATCCAATGCCGTGGCCCCTTCATGGGCAGATCAGTGGCGCCGCGCGGCGAGCTCATCTTGGGCAATATCAGGCCCGTCACGGCCTGATATTCGTGATACGGACGCCCCAACTTTTTCAGCCGCTGGTCGTAGAATTTGGAGCCCACGACGTTGTAGATGTTGATAGCTATGCCGAAAAGGAGCGTGCTGGCGATCATATGGGGGAAGGCCAGGAACATTGGGAAGAATGCGGTGTGGACAGGGAATCTGATCCAGTTGCGACTGCCAACTTTCCAGAGCTCCAGCGAGGGAGCCTTGCGCATGGTGATACGACTTGCTGCCGCCGAGGATCCAAAGGCCTGTCCAGGGTCGTACTCGAAGATGTGCAGCTGGAAGTACCAAAGCCAGGAGGCTACGCAGATCGTGATCATCGCGATGCGTGCCGGCCCAGTGACATTCCATATCTGCGTATTCACGGACTGCCAGAGCGCGAACGCTGCCAGGACATAGACGACGTTGACCATCGACTGGACGCCACGCCACTGTAGGGGCGTCAGAGATAGGCGTTTGCTGATATAGGTCTTCACCCGGACGGTCGCCAGCAGCGAGTGCTGCACGCCGAAGCCAACTACCAGCAGGGCATCCACCGTCAATCTGCCAAGCGCCATGACTACCTTTCTCCCCATATGGGTGAGCTTTTCGACAACGAGGGCAGTGTAACTGGGTGAACACGCCAAGCCGAGTTGCAGGGCGGATTGGTCCCGGATCTTTGGCACGGAGTCGACGGCTGGGAATGGTGTCATTACAGCGGTTTACGGCAAAATCCTCTCGTTCGTGGATATGGCCGACTGCTCGATGAGGTCAAGAAAATGTTTCCGACTGATCCAGGGAGGGCCAGTCGCCCGGACAGTCAGCGGTCGAGGATGATCAGTCGGACGGCTGCTTGCGGTCCATTAGCCTTGACTGCCCGGGCGTGAGCTCGGAGTGGCATACCTAGCGCGACGTCGAACAACTGCGCCTCCCGCGCGGTCCAGGAGTTGGTCTGCACGAACGTGAGCCGTTCGCTCTCCTGGGCGGGCCTGAGGACCAGCGCGGCAGCGACGAGATCAGTCCGGTATCAGCGCGGCGGCGACGGGATCAGTCCGGTGTCTCCCGCCCGCGAGAGCGCGGTGATACGCGGCGGCGAAGCGCTGCGCGCGCCGCGGCGAGGCGGGGTCGCGGCGCGCAAGGCGTACAGGCTGCACCGCGAGGCGTACAGGCTGCACCGGTTTGCGCGAGCTCGCTGTGGGGAAACTGCGCACCGGCGCGGGGGCGCCGAGCAGGTCGCGGACGAGCTTGATCGGCAGGCTGCGACTTCAGAGTGCCAAGCCGGCACCCTGAAGCTCTTGCTGGCGGTATCCGTACATTGACCAATGGCCGGGAGAGCGGGACGACGTGCGAACCCCGACCCTAGTCCTCGGAGCGAGGGTTCGTACATCGAGCTAATGGCGGAGAGGGGGGGATTCGAACCCCCGAACGAGGTTTCCCCCGTTACGCGATTTCCAGTCGCGCCCGTTCAACCGCTCCGGCACCTCTCCGGGCACTGCGATGCTCTGGGGCCCACCCGCTTTGAGACCGAGGCTCAGGCGGAGGGCTCCGAGCGGCCACCACAGGCTACGACACCGACAGGGCGAGGCGTTGGTAGGCTAGGCGCGTGCTCCTGCTCGCCGCCAGTGCAGCCTTCTCCAAGGATGTCGGCCTGATCGCCACGTTCATCGGGATCGGCATCATCGTCAACATCATCGTCGTCTACATCGCCATACAGGTGCGCGGCGAGTACCTGCAGAACCGGGAAGACCTCTCCCGGCGCCCGCCCACGAGCGTCTGAGCTCGGCGCTGTCCGCGAGCCGCGGGTCTGGAAGGATCCGAGGCGGCGCGGCGGAAGCCGATCCGTTCCGGATCGCCTCGATCGCTGCCCCCCGACCCCCTCGGTGAACCACCCACCGACCCCCTTCGCGATCTCGGCGAACCACCCGCCGATCCCCTCGGTGAGGTCCGCGTGAGGCCGCGCGCTGGTCGCCGCCAGGGAAGAAGCGTGGTATGACGTAAGGCGGTCGCGTGGGGGTCGCACTGCGCGCGACCGGTCAGTTGTGAAAGATGCAGGGCCGTGGATGCCGATTTCGAGCTACAGACCCACCGCGCCGAGGACCGCCACTGGTGGTATCGGGGGCGGCGCAACGTGCTGGAGGTGGTGCTCTCGCACCTCTCGCTCGCGCCCGGCGCGCGCATCCTCGACGCCGGCTGCGGCAGCGGGCGCAACATGGTCGAGCTCGCCCGCTACGGCACCGTGACGGGCATCGAGCTGTCCGCCACGAGCGTCGACGTCGCGCGCGAACGCCAGGTCGGCGACGTGGTCGAAGGCTCGGTGCTCGAGATGCCCTTCGCCGAGGACTCCTTCGAGCTCGCCGTCAGCCTCGACGTGATCGAGCACCTGCAAGACGACCGCGCCGCGCTGGCCGAGCTGCGCCGCGTGGTGGCCCCCGGTGGCGCGCTGCTCGTGACCGTCCCAGCCTACCAGGGCCTGTGGAGCCGCCACGACGAGATCAACCACCACCACCGCCGCTACTCGCGCCGCACGCTCGTGCAGGCCGCCGAGAGCGCGGGCTGGAGCTGCACGCGGACGAGCCACTTCAACTCACTGCTGCTGCCCGTGGCGATCGCACTGCGCGCGGTCCAACCGCTGAACCGTTCCGCCAGGGAGTCGAGCCTCGACCTGTGGGTCCCGCCCGCGCCGCTGAACTGGCTGCTGGAACAGCCCCTGAACGCGGAGGCTGCGCTGATCGGGCGCGGCATGCGGATACCGGCGGGGCTCTCGCTGCTGGCATTGTTTCGCTGAGCGCGGCCCCCTCTAATTAAAATCTTCTTACCCAGAGCCCGCCTGTGCGGGGTGCGTGCGGAAGGTCCAGGCGCGGTTGGCCACGAACGTGACCACCACCACCGCCACGATCGCGATTGCCTGGCCGATGAGCTTGTCTAGGCCGAGCACTTCCACGCACCCCGCCACCAGCGCAAGGTTCAGCAGCAGCCCGCACCCCTGCACGACCGTCCAGCGTACCGGCGTCAGCGCGTCGCCCACGTGCCCGGCGAACGTCCAGCGGCGGTTCAGCAGGAACCCGTTGACGGCCCCCACGATGAAGCCGATGCCCGAGGCCGCCAGGTACCACACGCCGGCCTTCAGCAGCAGCGTGTAGACGGCGAAGAACAGCAACGTGTTGCTGACACCGACGATGCCGAACTTGACGAACTGCACGACCACGTGCATGCTCGGATGGCGCGTCAGCGCGGGAAGGTTCTCTAGTCTTCTCACCCACGACACCCTAACCAGCTTCGGAAGGCACCCATGTCGGCTTCGATCCCTCAACCCCTGTCGGCTTCCTCGCAGCGCTCTCCCACGCTCCTCAGCGTCGTCGCCCCCGTCTACAACGAGGAGGCGCTCGTGGAGCTGTTCGTCAGCCGCACCTGTGCCGCCGTCGCCGACTACGCCTTCGAGCTCGTCCTCGTCAACGACGGCTCCTCCGACGGCACTGGCCCGCTGCTCGATCGCCTCGCCGACGCCGACCCGCGTGTGCGCGTCGTGCATCTCTCGCGCAACTTCGGCCACCAGGCCGCGCTTACCGCAGGCCTCGAGCACGCCGCGGGGGACGTCGTGGCGATGATCGACGCCGACCTGCAGGACCCCCCCGAGCTGATACCCACGATGGTCGCACAGTGGCAGTCCGGCGCGGACGTCGTCTACGCCGTGCGCAAGCAGCGCGAGGGCGAGACCGCCTTCAAGCTTGCCACCGCCTCGTGGTTCTACAAGCTCTTCGACAAGCTCGCCCAGGTCAACCTCGAGCCGAACTCCGGCGACTTTCGCCTGCTCGACCGCCGCGCGCTCGACGCGCTCCTGGCGATGACCGAGCGCTCGCGCTTTCTGCGCGGCATGACTGTCTGGGTCGGCTTCAAGCAGACCGCCGTGCCCTACGAGCGCGACGCGCGCCACGCCGGCGAGACCAAGTACACGCTGCGGCGCATGCTGCGCTTCTCGCTCGACGCCATCACCTCCTTCTCGCACCTGCCGCTGCAGCTGGCCACCTATGTGGGCATCCTCTCCGCGGGAATCGCCTTCGTCGCGATCCCCGTCGTCATCGGACTGCGCCTCGCCGGCTCCTACCTGCCCGGGTTCGGCTCGATCACGATCGCCATCCTCCTGCTCGGCGGCGTTCAGCTGATCGCCATCGGCGTGATCGGCGAGTACGTAGGGCGCATCTACGACGAGGTCAAGCACCGGCCGCTGTACATCGTGCGCGAGGAGCGCAACGCCCCCACCGACTCCCTCGGCTCGGCGCCCGGGCCGGCAGGGCGGGCCGGGCTGCCCGCGCGCGTGCCCCAGAACGTCGCCTGAGCCGCCTGGCGCACCGCTCCATCTCGCATCTCGCGGTGTTCTCGTCAGTGACCCGCAACGGAAAGGACCCCATGCCCCGACGCCTCAGCCCCGCCCTGCTCGCCGCACTCGCCACCCCCGCCGCTGTGGGTGCCATGACCGTCGCCGTTCCGGCCCTTGCCGGTACGAGCCTGCTCGGCGCCTCCGCGCACGACACGCGCGCGAGCAACTGCGTCACCGTTCTCTCCGGTCGCCATCACGTGCGCGAGTGCCTTTTGCGCGGCCCACGCGGACCCCAGGGGCCGCAGGGACCGCGTGGCTTCACCGGCGTTCCCGGACCCAAGGGCCCGGCGGGTGCCAAGGGCTCCAGGGGTGCCGCCGGCGCCAAGGGCGCGACCGGCGCCGCCGGAGCTACCGGCCCGCAGGGGCCTGCCGGCACCGCACGTGCCTACGGGCTGGTGCAGTCAGTCTCTAGCACGCAGGCCATCGTGATCCCCTCCGTGACCGTGAACATCGTTGGGATCTCCGAGCCTGTCCCCGGCTCCTACTGCGTCACCCCAGCCGCTCCCGTCAACGCGGCTGCTGAGACTGTGTCGGTGTCGCCCGAGGTCTCCTACACGACCGCTGGCGGCGCGCTCGGCATCGTCGCTGTCGACGCACAGCACCCCCACTGTCCTGCAAGTGCCTTCGAGGTTGACACCTACGCTCCGGGCGGCACCACGCCGACGAACGGCTATGCCTTCACGATCGTCATTCCGTAGGCGTACGAGCTCACGTGGTCGGCCGCGTCAGGCGATAATGACCGGCGTGAGCTCCACCGATGCCACCGGCGGCACCCCTGCGGACGTGCGGGACCCAGTACGGGAGGGAGCCGTACAGGAGGACGCCATACTGGAGGGCGCCGTACTGGAGAGCGCTGCGGGGGAAGGCGCCGCACGGTCGGGCACCGCGCACGAGCACCTGGACTTTCGCCAGGAGCGCGTCCGCGTCGAGACCTCACGCCACCGCATCGAAGGTCTCATGACGCTCGCCCGGGATGGCTACCGCAGTCGCATCTCGGACGTCCTCAACGCCTCCGAGCGCGACTTCCTGACACTCACCGACGTGACCGTCGAGCCACTCGACGGAGGCCCCGTGGAGAGCCACTCGTTCCTCGCCGTCGCGCGCGCTCACATCGTGTTCGCCGTCAGCGCCGTCGAGGCGCCGGGCGAGCCGCCAGCCGAGCCGCTCGCTGGACCGCCCCAGGCGTAGTCCACCGCGCGCATCCCCGGCAGCGCCAGCCCGCCGAGCGTCGCCGCGGCGCCCAGCAGGCCCGCACCGATCAGCGTCCCGCGCACCCCGAGCACCACGCTGAGCGGACCCGTCAGCGCGAGCGACACCGGCAGCAGCCCGATCGAGATCAGCCAGTCCAGGCTCGACACCCGCCCCAGTAGGTGTCCCGGGACGTGGCGCTGCTTGGTCGTTGCCCACACGATCGTCCCCGCCGTCTCCAGCAGGTTGAACGCCAGGCTCGCCAGCATCAGCTGCCACATCGCGCTCGCCAGCCCGTAGCCAGCTACGGCCAGCGTGGCCAAGCCCCACACCACATAGATGAACGTCATCGCGCGCCGCGGCAGCCCGCTGCGGCTCATCGCCATCGCACACGCCACCGAGCCGAGGCCGCCCGCCCCCAGCACGAGGCCCAGTTGCAACCCGGTGCCCCCCAGCTCGTGCTTGACCATGAACGGCAGCAGCACCTCCGAGGGACCCATGAACAGCAGATATGCCACGCCCGCGCTCGCGAACGTCCCCCACAGCCACACGTGGCGGCGCACGTAGCTCCAGCCCTCGCGCAGCTCGCGGCCGGCCGTGGCGATCGCCGGCGTCACCTCGCGCTCGGCCGTCGCGGCGGCCGTATCCTCCTCGGGGACGCTCGCCGCCCGCACACGCGAGGACATCGCCCACAGCGCCAGCGCGCTCACCACGAAGGTCGCGCCGTCGGCGAGGAATGCCGACCCGGGCCCGAAAGCGCCGACCAGCACCCCCCCGAGCGCCGGTCCCGCCAGGCGCAGCGCGAGCGGACGCACGAACTGGTCGAGCGCGTTCGCCTCGCCCAGCTGCTCCGGTGGCATCAGATCGGGCACGATCGCGTCGCTCGCGGGGTCAAAGAACGCCTGCGCGCCGCCGTAGATCGCGACGATCACCATCATCTGCCATAGGCGCAGCGAGCCAGTGAGCGCCAGCGCCCCCATCACCCCGAGCAGCGCCGCGCGCACCAGGTCGGCCAGCAGCATCACGCGGCGGCGGTCGTGGCGATCGCTCACCACGCCCCCCACCAGCAGCAGCACGATCAGCGGCACCGTCATCGCGATCCCGATCAGCGACAGTGCGGTGGGTGCGTTGGAGAGGGTGTATGCCTGCCACGCCACCGCGACCAGAAACGCCCCGTCTCCCAGCAGCGATACGCATCTCCCGGTGAACAGCAGCCGGAAGTCGCGGTTTGCCAAGAGCTCCCGCGGCCCTGGCCGCGCGGAGGGGGAAGGTGTCGTTGGTCGTGAAAGGTGTGGGCGCGGCGTGGGCAGCGCACGCGGGTGGCTCGACGGGCGCGCCAGCGGATGGCGGCTTTCATGGGCGGCGGGGGCGCCCTGGGTGGACACCCTGTCAAACGCGCCTCTCATCGCAGGCTCCTCGCGGCTAGGATCCATCGGGCGCGGCGGGAGCCGGCTCGACGGGCTGCTTGGCGGTCGCCAGCAAGGAGGCGCCCTCCAGGTAGTTAAACATCCGCTCGGACTCCATCGGGTGCGCGAAGTGAAAGCCCTGGCCGAGCTCGCAGCCAAGGTCGCGCAGGCGGCTGAGCTGCTCGTCCAGTTCGATGCCCTCGGCCACCACCTCGAGTGCGAGCGAGCTGCCGAGCGCCACCACCGCGCTCGACAGGTCGACCGCCTCCGGCGTGCTCTCCGGGCGCAGGAACGAACGGTCCATCTTGATCACGTCCACCGGGAAGCGGCTGAGGTAGCTGAGCGAGCTGTAGCCGGTGCCGAAGTCGTCCATCGCGATGCGCACACCCAGCGAGCGCAGCTCGGTGAGCTTCACCACCGCGATCTCCGGGTCGTCGATCAACATCGACTCGGTGATCTCGAGCGTCAACAGCCCCGGCTCGAGCCCGGAGTCGGCGAGCGCATCGCTCACGTCGGAGATCACGTCGCTGTGCTGCAACTGCTTGACCGACAGGTTCACGCACATGTACAGCGGTGGGTCCTCCTCCCATTGGCGCTGGATTGCCACCGCCTGGCGGCACGCCTCGCGCAGCACCCACCGCCCGATCGGCACGATCAGACCCGTCTCCTCGGCGAACGGGATGAAGTCGCCGGGCACCACCAGCCCGCGCTCGGGATGGCGCCAGCGCAACAGCGCCTCCATCCCCGCGACCTGGCTGTTGGCCAGGCGCACGATCGGCTGGTAGTGCAGTTCGAACTGGCTGTCCTCGAGCGCCCGCTGCAGGTCCGCGCGCAGCTCCAGCCGCGCCAGCACGCCGGCGTGCATCTCGGGCTCGAACAGCCGGTAGCCGCCCTTGCCGTCGCGCTTGGCGATGTACATCGCCGCGTCCGCGTCGCGGATCAGCTCCTCCGCGGTGGCCGTCGAGGAGTCGTCGAGGATCGAGATGCCGATGCTTCCCCTGACCACCAGCTCCTTGCCGGCGACCATCAGCGGCTGACGCAGGTCCTCAAGGATCCGCTCGGCCACTTCCACGGCCGTCTCGGTGTCCTCGAGGTCCTCGAGCAGCACCACGAACTCGTCGCCGCCGAAGCGCGCCGCCGTGTCGCTCGCGCGGATGCTGCTCGACAGGCGCTTGGCCACATCGATCAGTGCCGTGTCGCCGGCGCCGTGGCCGAGGCTGTCGTTGATCGTCTTGAAGTCGTCGATGTCGAGGAAAATCACCCCGAGCCCCCCGCGCTCGCGCCGCACATGGCTGATCGCGTGGCGCACGCGCTCGACGAACAGCGCGCGGTTGGGCAGGTTGGTGACGGGGTCGTGGAACGCCTGGTGGGCCAGCTGCTCCTCGAAGGCCTTGCGCTCGGAGATGTCGCGCGCGTTCAGCACGATCCCCTGCACGTGCTCGTCGCCGAGCAGGTTCGTGTGCAGGATCTCGAACTGGCGCATTCCCCCGTCGCGGTGGCGCAGCGTGCACTCGATCACCTCGCCGTCGCGGCGCGCGTAGGCCGCGCCGTCGGCCAAGAGGCGCAACAGGTGCCCCGCGTCATCGGGCGCCACCAGGCGATCGAAGCGAGTCCCCACGAGCTCCTTCGGGGTGTAACCGAGCACATGCTCTGAGGAGGGGCTCTGGTATGTAATGGTCGCGTCCGAGCCCACCACCGTGATCAGGTCGCTGGAGTTCTGCACGAGCGAGGCAAAGCGCGCCTCGCTGCGCTGCAGGTGCACCGACTCGGTCAGCCGCGCGCCCTCCAGCGCCAGCGCCAGCTGGGTGGCGAGCGCGACCAGTGCGCCGCGCGTCTCGCGCGGGGCGGCGGTCGGTCGTGCCACCAGCAGGAGGCCGAGCACGCCGTCGCGTACAGGCAGCGGCAACACCAGTCCGCAGATCCAGTCGCGCGGGAGATCCAGCGCGCTGAGCAGCGCCGTGTCCAGCCGCATGTCCCGATAGCTGCCTTCGCCGGCAAGGCGCAACAATCGTGCGCCCATGTGCTCGGGCAGCTCGCGCGAGGGCCAGCGGTGGTTGTCGCTGCGAGCGATCGCCGCGAGCATCTCCGTGGAGGTGGACGAGCGTGAGGCGCCTCCCACCAGGCACAGCACCCCAGCCCCGGAGCTCTCCAAAAGCGGCGCCAGCACTTTCAGCGCGGCCTTCTGTATCTCCTCCCGCGTCGCACACGACACGAGTGCCGCGCCGCAGGAGCTGAGCAGCCGCTCGCGCGCGACCGAGCGCTCCTGCTGGCGCACCAGGCCGACCATTCGCATCACCACGAAGCCGAACAGCACGACCGAGGCGCAGATGATCACAATCAGATCGAGGTCCCCGCGGCGCAGCTCCTTCAGCAGGATGCACACCGGCGCGATCAGCGACGCCCCCGTGAGCAGGCTCAGGCGCAGCGGCGTCAGCTTCGCCTCGGGCGGTCCGGCGGGCTCCTGCAGCTCGACCATCGAGGGATGCAGCGCGGCCGCGCCCCACAGTGCCTGATAGGAGAACCAACCCAAATCGAGCAGCAGCTGATGGTGATAGGCGTTGTCGAGTGTCATCACTCCATAGACGAAGTCCGTCACCAGCAGCGAGACGATGCTCGAGCACAGCAGGTAGAACGACGGCCGTCGCAGACCGCTGTCGAGCACGAGGCGGATCGCCGCCGCGAGCAGGATGATGTCTCCGAGGGGATAGGCCACCGACACGAGCTTGGGCAAGAGGCTCATCGAGTTGTCGTGGATATAGGGCGCGATCAGCAGCACCCACGAGAGCAGCGAGAGTCCGAGCGTCAGGATCGCCGCGTCGATCAGCGTGTTGCGGCTGCGCTGCGGGTTGCGACGGCGCACGAGCAGCAAGAGGCCCAGCATTAGCGCGACGTAGACGGACAGGTAGATCGCGTCGCCGATCGAGGGGAACGGCACTTCGTGGTGCAGGATGTACTTGGGGTAGCTGTAGGTGTAGACGTCGCCCATCCAGTACAGGAGCAGGCCCACCGCGAACAGCCACCACGGCAGCGAGTAGCCGGGACGGTTGCGGCGGATACCGACGATCACCGCGATCCAGCTCGTCAGCCCGAGCGTGTTGAAGAACGCCGCGTTGCCCTTCAGCGGCGGCACCAGCAGATAGAGGAACGCGCCGACGGCGGCGAACGCGAGATAGCCCTGCCACAGCTGTACCCGAGGGCGGCTCTCAATCGACTGCACCCGCGGGCGACTCTCAATCGCCTCACCTTGCTGCACCGGTGGGCGGCGGCTCATCACTTCACCTCCGCCGTCCTTGGCGCGGTGGCGGATTGAAGCTCCCCCTGCTCGGCCAGCTCCGCGACGGTTGCGATCAGCGTGTCGACTTCGGCGTCGGTGTTTGCTGCCGTGAGCTGCACGCGGAAGCCCACCTCCGCCTTGGGCACCAGCGGGTAGGCGGCGAGCGTCACGTACACCCCTCGTTCGAACAGGAGCTCGCCGACGGCGCCGATGCGCTCGTGATTGCGCAGCGGGATCTCGATGATAGGCAGCTCCGAGCGGTTGGGCGTGTGCACGTCCAGCGCCTTTAGCGCTTGAAGCACGCGCACCGTGTGGCGGTGCACGACGCCGCGCAGCTCATCGCCGCGCTTGTCGTTGACCTCGAAGGCGCTCAGGACCGTCGCCAGCGATGCAACGGGGGAGGGGCCGGAGTAGAGATAGGGGGGCGCCGCCACCTTCAGCAGATTCTTGATCTCGGTGGGGCACGCGATGAACGCCAGCAGCGATGAGTAGGCCTTAGAGAAGCCGCCCACGAGCACGAGATCCTCGTATGACTCGCCGAAGTGGCGCACGATGCTGTTGCCACGGCTGCCGTAGGGGCAGGGACGGTCGCCGGCGGCTCGATCGGGGGAAGGGGTGGACCAGTTGGAGGAAGAGGTGGACCCGTTGGGTCCGGAGGAGGTTCCGTCCACTTCGACGGCGCCGCCGAACGCCTCGCGCTCGCCGACCAGGCCGAAGCCGTGCGCATCATCGACGTACAGGAGCGCCCCGTGGCGGCGGGTCACCTCCGCGAAGGCGCGCAGGTCGGGCGGGTTGCCGGTCATGCTGTTGACGCCGTCCATGCACACCAGTCGCGCGCGGTCGCTGTCGGCCGTGAGCAGCTCGTCGAGGTGGGTGGGGTCCTCGAAGCGAAAGCGCCGCACCGCGGCCCCGCGCGAGCGCGCCACCTGGCAGCCGTCGTAGATCGTCTTGTGTGCGCGCGCGTCCAGAAAGATCGTTCCCGAGGCCGCCAGTATCGGGATCACCGAGGCGTGGATGTGCGTGATCGTGGGCAGCACCAGCGAGTCTTCGCAGCCCAAGAGCTCGCTCAGGCGGGCCTCGATCTGCTCGTAGAGGACTGGGCTGCCGAGCAGGCGCGACCAGCTCGGATGCGTTCCCCACGCATCCAGGTAGGCCGGCACCGACTCGATGATCTCGCGGTCCAGGTCGAAGCCGAGGTAGTTGCAGGAGGCGAAGTCCGCCAGCCAGTGCTCGCCCACGCGGATCATGCGCCCGTCGACCTCCTCGATCACGGCGTCCATCATCGGATGGCCCGCGCGCAAGCTCTCCAGATCGCGGACGCCGTCCAGCCAATGGTCGATCCAGCGCCCGCCGGATCGCGGTGTCGTGGTTAGCAGGGCGGACGACATCCTCCGAATCATCGGACCGGACCAGCTAAGTCTTGATAGCCGGTCGCGTAATTCGTCGTTCGTGCTCCTCGTTATGGAAGAATGGATCATGGTTATCGCCCATGGCCATCTCGGGCGCACATCCACGCGGGAAGCTGGAGGACGCGGAGCTGGCGAGACTCGCCGGCGGCGGCGGCGGCGACGCCTTCGCTGAGCTCTACGACCGCAACGAGCGGCGCGTCTATGCCTTCTGCGTGCGCATGCTCGGCACCCCGCACGACGCGGCCGACGCCACCCAGGAGACGTTCGTGCGCATGCTCACGCGCCTGCCCGCTCTGCAGGGACGCGAGCTGGACTTCCTCGCCTACACGCTCGCCACGGCCCGCAACGTCTGCTACGACATGATCCGCTCCAGGCGCACCCTCGAGCCGACCGAAAAGGAGCTCCCGCCGCCGCGCACGGGCGAGTCGGACATCCAGGCAGACCCCGAGCGTTTCGCGCTGCTCGCCGCCGCGCGCGAGGACGTGCGCGCGGCCAACGCGGCGCTGCCCCCACGCCAGCGCGAGGTGCTCGCGCTGCGCGAGGTCGAGCTGCTCTCCTACGACGCGATCGGCGAGCTGATGGACCTCAACCGCAACGCCGTCGCGCAGCTCATATCGCGTGCACGGATCAAGCTCGCGGAGCTGCTGCGGGGCAGCGCGCTTGCCTCGGTGGGTCCTTCTTCGCCTGAGTGCGAGCGAGCATTGCCGCTTTTGGCAAGCCTTCAGGACGAGCAGCAGGGCGCGCCCGGCGAGCTCGACTGGATACGCGTCCACCTCTCCGATTGCGACACCTGCCGCCTCAGTCGCGCGGCGATGGAAGAGGCCGGCACCTCCTACCGCGCGCTGGCGCTGCTCGTGCCGGCGCTGTGGCTGCGCCGCGCGACGATCGCGCGCGCCGCCGAAGCCGTCGGGGCCGACTGGAGCGAGGTGGCCGATCGGGCTCAGGTCGCCGACGGGGGGACCGGTGCCGACAGGGGTCATGTGGCTGGCCAGGGTCGCTCGACCGGCTCCGGGCCGACATCCGATCCGGTGCAGGTGGCCGATCTACCATCAGTAGGTCCCGTTTCGGGCGCTCGCGAGATCCTGGGAGGGCGGGGCAGGCTCGCCCTCGCGGCGCTGCTGGTACTGGGATTGTGCGTCGTGCTTGCCCTGGTGCTGGCGGGCAGCACCGGCCGCGACGGCGCCACGCGCCTGGAGCCCGTCGCCTCGAGCTCATCGACGCCGCCCACAATCGCCACTACCGGGGTGCCTCCGAGCAGTGACAAGCTGACTGCGTCGCACGGCGGAGTACCAGCCGCGCGTCTTGGCGGCCCCTCGCGCCTGGACGGCCCATCGGGCCGCGGCGCGACGCCGGGAGTCTCGAGCGTGCCCGCGCCGCCGGCGCATAAGTCGCCGACCCTGCGTAAGCCGGCTCGTCAGCGCAAGTACAGACGGCGCCATGCGGCGCCTGCGCATCGAGCGCCGGCCAGCAAGGCTCCCGCGCCCGTCGCGGCTCCCGCCCCGGCGCCGGCGACCACCACGGCTACGCAGACGACTCCCTCTCCGACTCCCGCGCCGAGCGGATCGAGCGGTTCGGCGACGAGCACCACCCCGTCGCCGGCGGGCTCCGGCTCAGAAGGATCCACCGCGCCCACCACGCCCACGAATCCCAACAGCCCACCCGGGCTGATCCCGTAGGCGCTCCTGAGATTTTTTCGTCGTCCGCGTAATTCGCGGTGCGAACGCCGGTTTCCCTCGCACAAATCCACCGGCCCGCCCAGGCGGGTTCGACACAGGAGGCAGCGAGATGAACATCACCCGTATCTTCAACCGCAGGCTCGGCCTGGCAGCGGCCGCGGCGGTGCTGGCCGGCGCGGTCCCCGCGCAGGCGGCGCCGCAGTGGCTCGGCGCGCAGACGCTCTCCCCCTCGGGCCAGGACGCAAGCGCGCAGCAGGTGGCCTTCGATCCCGGCGGCGACGCCGTGGTCGTGTGGCGCGCATCAGGCGCCCAGCCCACGATCGAGGCCGCGGCGCGCCCCGCAGGAGGCATCTTCAGCGCGCCGCAGACGCTCTCGGATCCCTCGGCTTACTCGGAATCCCCGGACGTCGCGATCGACAACCAGGGCGATGCCGTTGCGGTGTGGCTGCACTTCGACGGCTCGAACCTCCGCGTGCAGGCCGCCTACCGCCCGGCCGGCGGCAGCTTCGGCGCGTCGCAGACGCTCTCGCCCGCCGGATACCAGGCCGCGATGCCCAGGGTGGCGATGGACGGCGCGGGCGATGCCTCGATCGTGTGGAGCATCTCCTCGGGCCTCAGTTCGGAGATCCAGTCCGCCCAGGCGGCGCCGGGAGGCGTCTTTCAGACGCCGGTGGCGCTAACCGGGTTCACCTCGGTCGCGAGCGTCCCGCAGGTGGCGCTCGACTCCCACGGCGACACGCTCGCCGTGTGGGATGGCTGGGACGGGGCGAACATCCGCATCCAGGATGCCCTGCGCCCGGCGGGCGGCAGCTTCGACGCCCCGCAGTTCCTCTCGCCGAGCGGCTACAACGCCGATGTGCCGCAGGTCGCCTTCGACGCCGGCGGCGATGCCCTGGCGGTGTGGCGCTTCGACGGTTCGCCCGCGAGCACGATCCAGGGGGCCTACCGTCCCGCAGGCGGAGGATTCGGCTTCGCCCAGACCGTCTCGACGCCGAGCGCTTACCCCGCCCAGGTGCCCCAGGTTGCCTTCGACGGGCAGAGCGAGGGCGTCGTGGCGTGGCAGCAGGACGACGGCACCGACCCGCGCGTGTATGCGAGCGTGCGCTCGGCCGGTGATGGTGGGACGTTCTCCGCGACGAGCACACTCGACCCGGGCGGCGAGGAAGCGCTCGAACCGCGCATCGCCGGCGACGGGCTGAGCGCCACGATCGTCAGCTGGAAGACCTTCAACGGAGCCACCAACTCAACGCAGGCAGCCGTGCGCGCGGCCGGTGGCTCGTTTGGTGCGGCCACGACCGTCTCGGCGGCGGCTCCCCAGGAAGGTGTGCCCGATGTCGGGGTCGACGCGCAGGGCAATGGGATCGCCGTCTGGTCGCGCGCGAACGGCGCCAACTACCTGCTCGAAGCGGCCGGCTATGACGGCGCCGGGCCGCTGCTGCGCGGGCTTTCGCTCCCCTCGCAGGGGCTCGTGGGCCAGCAGCTGCAGTTCTTCCAGGCCCCGCTCGACGTGTGGACCCCGGTCCTCAGCGAGGGCTTCGCCTTCGGAGACGGTGGGAGCGCAAGTGGTGTGAATGCGACTCATGCCTACAGCGCTCCGGGCAGCTACCTGGTGAGCGCCACTGCCACCGACGTGCTCGGCAACGTCACCACGGTGACCCAGGCCGTGACGATCACACGCCCGGTCGCGCAGGCCACAGCTCCGGCTCCGGCAACCTGTTCGCTCGCGGCTCCCCGCGTTCAGAAGCTGCTGGGCAAGGGCGCCGTCACGCTGGAGGTGAGCTGCAATGTCGCGCTGGAGGGGACGCTCGGCGGGGACCTGACCGTCGTTCTCCCTCGTGCGCACGCGCACAGGCGCGGACATGGGCGTGGGCGCGGGGCATCCCGAGGCTCGGTGCTCAGCTACGCCCTGGGCAGCCTGAGATCACTGCTCCCCGCCGGGCGGACCGAGGTGCACCTCATGCTCTCGGCGCGTTCGCGCGAGGCGGTGCTCGGCGCGCTGGCTGACCACCGCCAGGTCGGGCTGTATCTGACGCTTGTCGGCGCCACGTCGCCCCGCGTGCATGCACAGGCGCACGTGGAGAGCATCGCGCTCGTCACTTCTCGCCATGCCCGGCGCTCCAGCGAGCGTTTGCGTCGCGGGCGCTGACTCTCGTCGTCGCCGCTGGCCCATCTGCCTCCCGTCCCGCCGTAGGTCTGGCGGGCGGGAGGTGCCGTCGGTTTGGCGGGCGGGAGGTTCGGCGCGGCAATATGCTGCTCCGCGGTACACCATCGACCCTGATGATTGGAGGCAGCATGCGAGGTTGTCCCGTAGCGTGTAGAAGTTCGTAGGTGGCGGTTCTCTCGCCTCGTCCGGTCCCGCTGGGACCGTGGCGAGTGCGAACAAGTCCATTGAGACGAGAGGAACCGCCATGATGACCGTAGAGCAGGAGCAGGACGCACGCCCAGAGCATGTGTTGCCGCCAGGGGTGCTGGATGCGCTGGGGGAGCTGGCTGGTGCGGCGAAGGACGGGCTGCTCGCGTTGAGCGTCGGTGTTGGGCTGGGGGTGCTCAGCGAGATGATGGAGGCCGAGCTGGATGAGGTCGTCGGCGCCAAGCACGCCATGATCCCGGAGCGCACCGCGGTGCGTCACGGTCACGAGGATGGCGAGGTCACTCTTGGTGGCCGGCGGGTCGCGGTGAAGCGTCCGCGTGCCAGGAGCGCTGATGGGGAGCACGAGGTGCCGTTGGCGACGTACGCGTATTTCGCTGACCGTGACCCGTTGACGCGTGTCGTGTTGGAGCAGATGCTCGCGGGTGTCAGCACCCGCCGGTTCTCAAGAACCCGTGAGCCCGTTGGGGAGCAGGTGAGAGCCAGTGAGCGCTCGGCGTCGAAGTCAGCGGTCAGCCGCGAGTTCGTTGGCCGCACGCGTGAGCACCTGGACGCACTGATGAGCCGCGATCTGGGAGACGTGCGCCTCGCGGCGTTGATGGTCGACGGGATCGAGCTGAAGGGCCGCTGCGCGATCGTCGCGCTCGGCGTCAGCACCGAGGGAGTGAAGATCCCGCTGGGATTATGGGATGGCTCCACGGAGAACAAGACAGTCACCGCTCACCTCCTCGCCGATCTCGTCAGCCGTGGCCTTGACGTCGAGCAGGGCGTCCTTGTCGTCCTGGACGGCAGTAAGGCACTGCGGGCAGCCGTTGATGAGATCTTCGGCCCCGTGCCGGTGCAGCGATGTGTTCGTCACAAGGAACGCAACGTCCTGGATCACCTCCCCGAGCGCGACCGCCCCGCCGTGAAGGCGCGCTTGCGGCGCGCGTGGTCCAGCGATAACCACGCGCGCGCGCTGGACGGTCTGCGGATCCTCGCATCAGAGCTCGAACACTCCCATCCCGGAGCGGCCGCGTCGCTCGCCGAGGGCTTGGAGGAGACCCTCACCCTCACACGCCTCGGGGTCCGTGGGCGCCTGAAGAAGACGCTCGCCTCGACGAACCCGATCGAGTCGATGATCGAGATCATCCAACGCACCTCACGCAACGTGAAGCGCTGGCAAAACGGAGACATGTGCCTCCGATGGACCGCCGCCGGGATGCTCGAGGCCGAGACCCAGTTCCGTAAGGTCGTCGGCTACACCGACCTCGCGAAGCTCGCCCTCGCCGTCGAACGAGACCTCGCGGCACAGCACGCGCCCACTCACACCACGACCAAGGAGAACACGCCCACCGCAGCAACCGTGTAACCATCACACCCGGCCGCCACCACGAACTTCTACGGCGAACGGGACAACCTCCAGCATGCGCCAGAGGATGCTTGGCAGACCGAGGAGCGGAGCCCTGGCCGTCGCGCTCGCGCTGAGCCCGCTCGGCGCCAGCGGTGTGGCACTCGCCGCGAGCCAGGTCAAAGGCGCCTCCTACAAGGGCGAAGTAGCTCAGAAGCAGGTGACGGTCAGCCTCAAGGTCTCGAGCAGTGGCAAGCAGGTGACGGCGCTGAGCATCAGCAACACCCCCATCTACTGCCAGGGCGGTGGGCGGCCCATACCCGTGCGCTTCGCCAATGCACCGATCTCGGCCGGGGGCACCTTCACGAGCACCGGCCGCTACGTCATCGCCGAAGGCCCCTTCAAGGGTCAGCTGGGCACCAAGCTGAAGATCACCGGCAAGTTCCTCGGCGGCGGGCGCGAGCAGGGCGTGCTCACCACCACCTGGGTCAAGACCCCTTCCTGCAGCGGCAAGTCGAGCTACGGGACGAGCAAGGTGTAGGTGCGGCCCGTGCCGATGCGCCGGACCATGTGATGCCCACTTCCCCATCGGAGTGTTTGATGGCACCCATCTGCACCCCGACTGGACGCCGACTGGACGCCCGTGAGGGAGGTCAACCTCGTCCTTCAAGGGCCAACCCGTCAGTGCGCAGAGCTGGTGGGCCCTGCCCCCGAGCTGGCCCAGGAAGCCACCCAGGAACGCCAGAAGCGGCCCCAGACGGCCCAAAGCCCAGGGAACCGGCCAAGACGACCGAAGCCCCGTTTTTCGGGGCCGCGGTTCGCAATTAGTGCAAATGGCGGGGATCGCGGGAAAGTCCTCGAAATCTCCATGGCCCCTGATCCGAAAGCTCCATGGGGAGCGATTTGGTCCCGATGAGGCCGCTATCTCAAGGGAACCGTGATCGGACCTGGCAGTCGGCGATAGACGGCGAAGAAGTCACGGTCGTCGGGGACGAGGTATCGATCGGCCGACTGGTTTAGCTGGGGCTCGACCATCTTTGGGACGAGCCCGTGGTCGTGGGTGTAGGCGATCAGCGTGTGCCAGTCGGGGTTGATGTCGAACTCCATCGCGCGCACCGCGCCGATGTGCTGGAGGAGCTTCGCGATCGAGATCACCGTCTGGCCTTCGGCAGCGACGAAGATCAGGTCGCCGCGGCGGTCGATGCCGGCGCTGGTGCGCCACACGCGCGTGACGCCGCCGAGCGTAAATCCCCATTCCGGGCTGTTGGGGTTTTCGTTTAAGGCGGGGTTCAGGCGCCCGTTCCACACGATCGGCGCGAGGCTCTGACGCGCCCAGGCGACACCTGACCCTGCGTTCGGACCGCCGTTCCACTTGACGATTTCGACGCGGCCGTCGCGATAGCCGACGAGCGTGGCTTTGCCGTCCTTCAGCGGCTCGTTGACCTGGCCGTCGACGGTCGAGCCGTTTTCGCCGTCTTCGTAGGTGAATCCGCCGTTGAAGGTCGCGAGCAGCCGCCAGCGCTGACCGTAGGGCACCATCATCGGCCCGCGCACGGCCGCGTTGGGCGGCTCGTAGCGGCCCGGGTAGTAGCCGATCGCGGTGCGTGTGTGGTCGAACCAGGCGACGTAGGCAAGCAGCTCTGGATATTCGGCTTCGGGGCGGAAGCTGCTCACCAGCACTGGGGGGCCGCCGTCGACAGGCGGCCCCGTCGGCTTCCAGATCCCTTCCCCGGGCAGCGGATGCGCGAATACCGGCTTGATCGGCGGCGGCCAGGCCGCGGTCTGCTTGCTGCGCGGCAGGCTCAGCCCGACCGCCGGCAGGCGCTTCGGCGCCAGTCCGCCCTTCTTCGGCGCGTTCGCGGTGTAGTAGATGTGCTCGATGTCGTCGACGATCGTGTTCCCGAAGGGCACCTCGGCTCTCACCCACTCGACGCTGCGGGCGCTGAACGACATGCTCGTCGGTTTCAGCATCCAGAGCGCGTAGGAAGTGCCAGCCCAGGCGAGCAGGCCGAGCAAAGGGATCCCAATTAAAGGGAGCCTGCGTCGCCGCTTGCGCCTGGCCACAGCCTTGCGCCGCTGCTCGCGGCGCGCCTCTAGCCCCTCGAGTGACGTGGAGACGCGGGCCTGGCCAGCCGCCTCGGGCGGATCGTTCATGCCCAGATGAGACCCGCCACGGGGCCCGCTAGGCATGTCCACCGACCCAGCGACGTGTGCCCGCTTCGTGTCTTCGCGCCGACACGCCCCAACCATAGGCGAGGCCGGGTCAAACTCCCAGTGAGAATCCTTTCATCGGCATCGTTCAGCAGGATAGGCAGCGGGTGGTGGATCGGCGCCCCGGCCCCTGATCCGAAAGCTCGACGAGGAGCGATTTGGTCCCAGGGCCGACTTGGGCGAAGAGCGCCCCACGCGTTCTCGCACGAGCGAGCGAGGCTCACGGACAACATTCGAAACCGACCCCGTCGCGTCAGGAGCTGCATCGGCAGCGCTTTTGGGAAGACGACAGGATGCCCTACGGTATGCCCTATACTGATGTAGATGCGTAAGACCAGCGTCTATCTCGATGAGGATCAAGCCCAGCGCCTGGCAACGCTCGCCCGCCAGGAGGGCTGCTCGCAGGCGGAGATCCTGCGCGAGGCCGTGGCTACCTACCAGCCCAAGCCGTCCCAGAACAGGAACTTCGCTCTCGCGGGCTCCGGGTACGGCGACGGATCGTCGATCGCCGACGTGCCCGAGGAGGATCTGCTCGAGGGCTTCGGCGAGTGACCGTCATCATCGACGCAGGACCCCTCGTGGCGTTCGGCGACGCCAACGACCCACACCACGCCCAAATCGACCAGCTGCTGCGAACCACCGACGGACCGCTGGTCATTCCGGCGCCTGTCACGGCCGAGGTGGACTACCTGCTCGGGCAGCGCCTTGGACGTGGGCCACGGAGAAGCTTCATCGCCGATCTCGCCGCGGGACGATTCACGGTCGCCTGCCTTGAGCGCGAGGACTACGTCACGGTTGGAGATCTCGACGCACGCTACGCAGACCTCGGGCTCGGGCTCGCCGACTGCTCGCTCGTCGTAATCGCGAACCGATACAGAACCGATCGCATCATGAGTTTCGACGAGCGACACTTCCGCACCGTCACTCCTCTTCGAGGCAGCACCTTTACGATCCTGCCAGCCGACGGCTGACCTGCCTCCAAGGCCAGACGAGCCGCAGATAAGCCCACAGGAGGACGGGGAGATCGGGACAGGTTGCAAACCCTCAAGCCCACGTTGAGAGTTTGGTGGAGCTTCTGATGGAGCCAGAAGGATTGCAGGCGCGGCGACGGGCAGCCGAGGCGATCGGTGCCAGGCTCAGGGGCGGGGCTCATCGTGCCCACTGTCTGGGGCCATCGTGACGGTCATGCCGCTGTGGTAGGTGCACGGACTCCACACTGGCAGCCGCTGAGCCGAGTAGCGGGCGCCCGCCACGTCGGCGAAGGATCTCCTCGACGTCGTAGCCAGCCTCGGCCTTCTCGGCGAGCTTGCCGAAGAAGTGAGGCTTTGGGACTACGGGGCCAAGCCTTGACCCCGATGCCCAGACCGCCGATGAGCTAGCTATGAAGAAGTCTCGCGACCTGGCCTTCCGGACTGTGGTCGGCGTCCTGGCGATGGTCGGGGCCCTACTGCTCGCGAGTCCGGCCGTCATTCATGAGTCCCACACCGTCACCGACTTGACTACGGCATTCGGGACGGCCTTCCTCGTCGCCGCGTTGCTTGCTGTGAGTGTTGATCTGTGGCTAAAGAAGCAGCTCTTGCAGGACTCTTTCAAGGAGCTGTTCGGCTATATGCTGCCCCCCACGCTCAAGGAGGAGCTGGCGTGGGTCTACCAACAACAACTGCTGGCGGAGCGGCACGAGCTGATTCTTACGCTCACGCCGATCGACGGTACCGAGCTATTCGGCTTGCATGTCGAAATGGAACGCGAGGTGCGGAATATCGCCTTGGTTACTGCCGAGACAGACGACGCGCGGACGTTTGAAGTGGACGAGTGGTTCCACGCGGGACGCCCCTCGCGGGTGATCTCACTGCAATGCACGCAAGACAGGAAGACCTACGGTCACAAGCTGATTCCAGGCAACGGGTTCGATCTCGTGGCCAAAGCCAGCGGCAAGAGCCTTGGGTCCGACAAGAAGATGGTCGTTGTTGCGGAGGCGGAAGAGACGCGCCGCAAGAGCGACGTCTACATCCTGACTCTCGTTGGCCCGGCCTCGGTCAATCCCCGAGTCACCGTAAACGCGCCGGACGAGATTGACTGGAAGGTCATGTTTGGCAACCGGGCAGGAAACCAAGCTGAAGAGACCGTCCCGGGCAAGCGGGTGGAACTTCCTGGGACACTGCTTCCCGGCCAAGTGATCCAGGTTCGGTGGTGGCCTCGGGACGAGGATCTTCGGTCGTGATACTTGAGCACCGTTGCCGCTGAGGCCAAAATGCCAATGCCCTCATCGTGGTCAAAGATAAGACCAGCAAAGGTATTGGTGAGGTTCGTCAAAGGCACAAGTGCAAGCGGCCTATCCGAGCGCTACGTGTGATCCCCAGCTGGCCCAGGACGTGGCCGAGGTCTACGCCACGGCCGACCAAGCGCAGCCTCAACCAGGCCTTCTTCACACGGCTCTACGTCACGCCCGAATGGGACGACGAGCAGGGCCAGACCACCGCCTGGATCACGGGTGCCAAGCTGACCGCGCCCTACGCTCTGCTGCTGGCTGATGACCTCGTACCCGGCGTCCTGGCCGAGGTCGAGGCCATCACGGCCACCGCCGCAGCCGAGCAAGATGCAAAAAAGGCTTCGGAGAGCCAAATAGCCTCTCCGAAACCCCTTGCTGCCGGGTGTTCATACTTCGACGTTATGGCGGAGAGGGCGGGATTCGAACCCGCGATGGAGTTTAACCCCCATACTCGCTTAGCAGGCGAGTGCCTTCAGCCACTCGGCCACCTCTCCCCGAGAGAGCGGACAGCCAGTGTAGCCTCACGGGCCGTCGATGTCGCTTGTGGATCTGGTCGGCTACCGCGTAGCATCTGAGAGCGTGCCGCCGAGGCGGCCGTAGAAGGCCCGTGGAAGGGTGGCAGAGCGGTTGAATGCACCGGTCTTGAAAACCGGCAGGCGGGTTCCCCGTCTCGGGGGTTCGAATCCCCCCCCCTTCCGTTTCGGTGGGCGGCGTCTCTCGAGACATGGGTTCACGGCGTGTGCGACAACCACCCAAGCGCACTGCCGAGCCGGTGCGCCTACGCCGAGACCGTAGCGCTCGCGACCGCCTCGGGCGCGCGCGCGGCGGGCTCGGCGCCCTGTAGCGCACGGGTCAGCAGCTGCCAAAGCGTCGCGCGTTCGCTCGCGTCCAGCGCGCTCAGTACGTCGTCCTCGATCGTTTCCTGCGCGCGCTCGGCTCTGGTGAGCGCATCGAGACCCTCCTTGGTCAGCTCGACCAGGTGGCGCCTACGGTCGTGGGGGTCGCGCCGGCGCGCGACGAACCCCAGATCCTCGAGCTCATTGAGCAGCAGCACGACGTTGTTGGCGTCCATGCACAGCGCCTCCGCGAGCTCCTGCTGGGGGGCGTTGTCGTGGTCGCGCACGTAGCTGAGCGCCATCAACAGGCGCAGGTGCATTCCCAAAAGCTCCTCGTCACTGCGCCTGTAGACCTGCTTGGCCAGACGGGTCAAGAGGACCATCGAGTTGGGGCCACACTGGCGAGCCTGGTCGACCATAACTCCAGGATTATACCACGGAGCAGCAATAATCATGTTTAGGCGACGATACCTGGATCAGTGATGATCCATGCTATGGTGTTTTCCTCGCGCACACCGAAGGGAGCATTTGATGAGCACCACCGCCACCACCAAGACACACGAGACGCCGGAGCAGACCCACGAGCACATCGGGGCGACCGCCCCCGAGAGCCGCACGGGCGCGAACCGCGCTGCCGAAGACGCGCACAAGCGTGAGCGGCGGCGCTGGATAGCGCTTGGCGTCCTCTGCCTCGGCCAGCTGATGATGGTCCTCGATGCGACGATCGTCAACGTCGCCCTGCCGGCCATCCAGCGCGACCTTCACTTCACGCAGGCGAACCTCACGTGGGTGATCGACGGCTACCTGATCACCTTCGGCGGCTTCCTACTACTGGCCGGCAGATTCGGCGACCTGGTGGGTCGCAAGAAGGTGTTCCTCTCAGGGCTCGTGCTGTTCGTGGGTGCGTCCATCCTGTGTGGGGTCTCCAGCGGCCAGACGATGCTGATCGGCGCCCGCCTGCTCCAGGGTGTCGGCGGTGCGGTGGCCTCGAGCGTGATCCTCGCGATCATCGTCACCGAGTTCCCCGAGCGGGCCGAGCAGGCCAAGGCGATGGGCGTGTACGCGTTCGTGTCGGCCGGCGGCGGCTCGATCGGGCTGCTCGCCGGCGGGGCGCTCACGCAGTCGCTGAGCTGGCACTGGATCTTCTTCGTCAACGTGCCGATCGGCGTGTTCGCGCTGGTGCTCGGCTCGATGCTGATCGAGGAGAACGAGGGCATCGGGCTGGCCGGCGGCGTCGACGTCCTGGGGTCGCTCCTGATCACGCTGGCGACGATGGCGGGCGCCTTTGCGATCGTCAAGTCGACCGAATATGGCCTGCTCTCGGCACGCACGCTGGGCGCAGGTGGCGCTTCGCTGATCCTGCTGGCCGGCTTCCTGGCGCTGGAGGCACGTGTGGCCAACCCGATCATGCCCCTGCGGATCCTGCGCCTACGCATGCTGATGGGCTCGAGCCTCGTGCGCGGCCTGCTCGTCACGGGAATGTTCTCGGCGTTCTTCCTCGGCGCGCTGTATCTCGAGCGCGTACTCGGCTACGACGCAATCGACACGGGGCTGGCGTTCATGCCGCTGACGATCGCCATCGCGGCGATGTCGCTGGGCATATCGGCGCGCGCGGTGGAGAGCTTCGGCTCGCTGCAGACGCTGGCGGCGGGGCTCCTCGGCATCTCACTCGGCCTCGTGCTGCTGGCCTTCCAGGGCGTTCACGCGAACTACTTCCCCGGCCTGTTCTTCGCCTTCCTCGTACTCGGTCTGGGCGCGGGCGCCTCCTTCCTGCCGCTGCTGATGATCGGCATGGCCGACGCCCCAGCGCGCGATGCGGGCCTGGCCTCGGGGATCATCAACGTGTCCGTACAGCTGTTCGGCGCGATCGGCCTGGCGACGCTCGGGACGATCGCGACCGACCACACCAAGACGTTGAGCGCCGAGGGTCATTCGCTGGCAAGCGCGCTGACGGGCGGCTACCACCTGGCCTACGCCGTCGCTGCCGTGTGCGTTGCGCTGGGGATCCTCGCCGCCTTCCTGGTGCTGCGCCCGCCTGCGGCTTCTCAGTCGCAGGAGACCGACATGGCCATCGGCATGGCGGGTGCAGAGGTGGCGGCACAGGTCGCATAGCCAGTGGCCGATGGGGTGTCTCGACGAGGCCCAAAAATGTCAATTGACAGAAACGATCACCGCATGTAGAACTACGGCACCCGCCGCTCGGCGGCCCCATCTCGAACACGCGAGGACCACATGGCACAGGACGACGTCACCAAGGTTCACCTACCCGAGCAGCAGCTTCCAGGCATGCGCCTGGGTAGACACGTCGAGCACGACCCTCGCTCGCTGCAGTTCTCTGCCGAGCGCGCGCCGCAGATCATCAGCGTCACGCACAACGCCACCGGATTGCCCCTGAATCAGGGTGAAATCGGATCGTGCACCGCCAACGCTCTCTGTGGTGCGCTGGACTCGGCTCCGGACTACACCACCGGAACGCCTCTGGGCGAGACGAAGGCAGTGCAGCTCTACGAACTGGAGACGAAGCTTGAGGGCCACCCCTATCCGCCCAACGACCCCGGCGGCAGCGGCCTGATGGTGTGCAAGGCGGCCAAGGAGATGGGGCTGGTTGCCTCCTACACGCACGCCTTCGGTCTACAGCACGCCCTGGAGGCGCTTGTGCTGCGGCCGGTCATCACTGGGATCAGCTGGTACACCAGCTTCGACACCCCCGACCCCACGGGCCTGGTCGAGCTGGCCGCGGACGCGACGATCCGGGGCGGTCACGAGATCGTCGCCGACGGCATCGACGCTGAAAAGGAACTGGTCTGGTTCTGGAACAGCTGGGGCACTCAGTTCGGGCTCGGCGGACGCTTCTGCATGGCATTCGCGACCTGGGGGCAGCTGCTCGAAAACCAGGGCGACGTGACCGTGCCGATCGCAGCGTCCTGAAACTCGGCTTGGGGGGCGTCATCGCGGCGCTCCCCAATGCCTGGTCGTGGCGTTGCGCGACTTCTGCCAGGTTCAGTGCGCGGCCGTGGCGTCGCGCTGCTCCTGCCAAGCCTGCAGGCCGGCCAGCGCGCCGTCGATCACCCTGGCGACGAACTCCTCGCTGTCGTTGACGTGTGGCACGGGCTCGCTCGGGATCGCCACGTCGAGCGCCTGGCAGAGCGGTTCCCAGCCGTCCTTGGGCTCCCACACCAGCAGGCGCTCGGGCGGCACCGTGCGCTTGACCTCCTCGTTGAAGGCCACCATGCCCTCGGCCAGCTGCTCGACGGTCTCGTGGCTCTTGGCGAGCGTCCCCTGGTCCTTCCACAGCAGTCCGTCGACCATCTCCAGAAAGCCCTGCCACTGCGGGTCGATCTTGCCCCAGGCGCTGGAGAGCAGGCGCATCAGCGACTCGCCGTAGCGCACGCTCCACACCGTGTCGTGCGCGCTCTTCGCCCAGGCCTGCGGATCGCGCACGCTCAGCAGGATCACTGCGTCTGGGTAGACGTCCATCAGCTCTCGATAGAAGTAGCCCCCGGGCCAGTCGACGGTCGACTGGAAACCATCGAAGATCTCATCCCACTGCGCCTCTCCGCGCAGCGCCGCCATCCAGAGCGGCACCTGGTCGAGGTCGCCGAGGACGTTGACCATGTGGTAGCAGGGGCCGACGCCGAGCATCTCCAGCGCCGTCTTCTGGGTCAAGGTCGCGGTACGCGGCAGGCCGGCGCCGATCAATCTCATTTCAGGTCCCTTCGTGTCGAGCGGACGCGGACCCTCCGCCCAGCTGCCACTTCCGCGCCCGGTTTCATGAGAGCCTACCTTTCCAGGGCATCTTGGGCTTCAGCGGAGAGCAGAGTCACCTGTTGGGCTTCGGCGGCGCCGCGACAGGGTTGGCGCACGCGGCTCGGCGTCGGCAGGCGCACAATGCACCGGCGGTCTGAGAGCATTCCGGCGCGATGGAGCAACCCGCGATATCTCTGAAGGGCGTGGTGAAGCGCTTTGGCGCGATCACCGCTGTGGACGGGCTGGACCTGCAGGTGCCAAGCGGCATCTGCTTCGGCCTGCTCGGCCCCAATGGGGCTGGCAAGTCGACGACGATGCGCCTGCTCACCGCGCAGGCGCTGGCGGACGCGGGCGAGATCGAGCTGCTGGGGTACACACTGCCGCGCGAATCCAAGCAGGCGCGCATGGCGATGGGGGTGGTGCCCCAGCTCGACAACCTCGACGTCGAGCTCACGTGCCGGCAGATCCTCACGGTGTTCGCGCGGCTGTACCGCGTACCGGCCGAGGAACGCGCGGCGGCGGTCGACCGGGCGCTTGAGATCGCCAACCTGTCCCCGCGCGCGGACACGATCGTCAGGGAGCTCTCGGGCGGCATGCGCCGGCGCCTGCTGGTGGCGCGCGGGCTGATCCACCGGCCGCGGCTCGTGCTCCTCGACGAGCCCACCGTTGGCCTCGATCCGCAGGTGCGCCAGGAGCTGTGGTCCCTGATCGACTCGCTGCGAGCCGACGGGGTGACGGTGCTGATGTCTACGCACTACATCGAGGAGGCCGAGCGGCTCGCCGATATCGTCGCCGTAATGTCCCATGGACAGGTGATCGCCCAGGGTACGCCCGCCGAGTTGGTGCGCGCGCATGCCGGCGAGCAGGTGCTCGAGGTGTATGGGCCCGCGGCCGAGCTCGCAGACGTCGCCACGCTGGCCGACGAGCGCGGCTGGGCGCACCGTCGCAGCGGCGCGGCGATCGCGATCATGCGGGCGGACCGATTGGGAATCGGCCAGCTCGACGGTGACGCACCTGTGGGCGTGCGCAGGCCGGCGAACCTCGAGGACGCGTTCGTGGCGCTCACCGGGGAGCAGATCGAATGAGCGCTAGGTCCCACGAGGTCGATTCGTCCATCGGCCCGGCTGACGCCGGGGAGCAGGTCGGATGAGCGCCGTCTCCGGGAACATGGACCCGGTTGCCGGCCCGACCCAGGCGCCCGGACGTCCGTCCCCACAGCGCACGGTGCGCCGCCTGGAACCGGCGGCGCTCGTGGCCGTGATGAGCCGCGACGTGGTGATCTTCGGACGCTACTGGCGCTCGACGACCTTCTCCTCAGTCGTGCAGCCAACCATCTACCTGCTCGCCTTCGGGCTCGGCTTCGGCTCGTTGGTCTCCCATGTAGAGCACTACGACTACGTGCAGTACGTCGCCACCGGCGTCGTCGCCACCGCGGTCCTCTTCTCCTCGGCCTTCCCGGGCATGTTCAACACCTTCGTGCGCTGGCAGTTCCAGCGCACCTACGACGCGATGCTCGCCACGCCGCTGGATGTCGAGGAGATGATCACCGCCGAGGTGCTGTGGATCTCGATCCGCGCCGGCGTGTATGGCATGGCGCCGCTCTTGGTGGGCATCCCGTTCGGACTCTCGCCGAGCTGGGGCATGCTGCTTGTGCCGTTCATCGGCCTGCTCACGGGCTTCGGCTTCGCTTGCTTCGGCGTGCTGGTGGCGGCGATCGCCAAGACGATCGACAACTTCAACTACGTCACCTCGGCCGTGCTCACGCCGATGTTCCTTGTCGCCGGTACGTTCTTCCCGATCTCGACGCTGCCGCCTGTGCTGCGTACGATCGCCGAGTTCAACCCGCTCTACCACTGCGTGCAGCTGGTGCGAGACGCGGTCTTTGGTCTGCTGGGCCCGGCGGACCTCGGCCATGTCGCGGTGCTGGTTGCCTTCGCGCTGCTCATGTGGCGCCTGGCGATACACCGCCTCGAAGGGCGGCTGATCGACTGAGCAAAAACTACTGGTTCACTAGCACACTATCCAATAGTCTCTCGGCGAGCTAATCTGAAGAGGTGACCGACGGCCTCACCGACCTCGTCCTCGATCGCGACGCAGAGGTGCCGATCGGGGTGCAGCTGGCTTGGGCGCTGCGCACGCGTATTCGTGACGGCCGGTTCGCCTCCGGCCAGCGCCTGCCGGCGCTACGCGACCTCGCGCTGGCGCTGGGCATCAATGCGAACACCGTGCGCGCGGTATATCAGCGGTTGGAGCACGAGGGGATCATCGACAGCCAGCAGGGGTCGGGAACGTTCGTCGCCGATCTGCCCGGCGGGCCCTCCGCCGTCGGCTCGATCGCCGCGCTCGCGGCCCAGGAAGCGCGCGACACCGGCGTGGACCCTCGCGACGTGGCCGCGGCCCTATATGTCGAACCGGGGGGCTCCGGCACGCAGACCCCCGACGAGCAGACCGCCCGGCGTCGTCAGATGCACACCCAGATCGCCGCGCTGGAGCTGACGCTCGGAGAGCTGGCCGCGCGACGTCCTGCGCTGGCTCGCAAGCCGCCGAAGGCGCCCTCCGCGGCGGGCCCGCGGCTGCTCGACGTGGAGGAGCTCGAACAGATCAAGGGCCAGCTGGTGGCTCAGATCGCCGAGCTGCACGCCGCGATCGAGAAGCTCGGCAAGGGGTCTGACGCGGGTGAGGGCTCGAGGAAGGAGTCGAAGGAGAGCGCGTCCGCTTCCAGTGCGCCCAAGCGGCCCCCGCGGGCGCGCGCCAAGACCCGCCCCGCGCCGGCGGGGGCCTGAGGGCCGAGGGCGGCGCGGGCGGGATGCTCTTCTACGTTGTGATCCTCGGCATGCCGCTGCTCATGATCGCGCTGGGGATCTTCGGCGCGCACTTCTACCAGGGCGGCAACGAGGAGTTGCTCGATTGGACGCCCACCCGCTCCTCGGAGACCGAAGCGAGGCTGGAGCGCAGCGACATCGCACAGATGCTGGCCGCCCAGAATCGCTACCGCCGCGCGCGCGGGGCGGCGGAGCTGACGCTCGAGGAGACGCTCGCGCGTGTGCCGGGGGACCTCAACGATATCTGAGGGGGGACCTCAAAGATCTCTGAGCGCGCCGCCCGTGCCGGTGCCGCGACGCAGGCGTTGCACCTCGCGCAGCTCCTGGATGTCACCGTCTGAGGACGGTGCGGTTGGCTCCTCGCTGGCCCCCAGCAGCTCTGGCACGAGACGGCGGCGCACGAGCTCTCCCGCGATCGCGTCGACGCGATCGGCACTCGCCCCAGGGCGTGAGCTGACGATGTGCACGAGGCGCTCGTCTTTGAAGAGCAGGCCGACGCCATCGTCGACGGCCCAGCCGCCGGGGAGGACGCCGCTGCGCACCGCTGCCAGCCAGACAGGCAGCCGCTCTGGCTCGCCGTCGGCGTGCACTGTGAGCGAGCTGCGCAGCAGTCCGAGGCCCGCCATCGGCTCCGGTGGTCCGCTCGAACACGTGACGCCGCCCTCAAACCAGCACATCGCTCCGGCGCTGAGGCCTGCCAGGACAGTGCCTGAACGCCACACCTGGATCAGCAGACGATCCAGTCCGTGCGCCTGCCAGAGCGCCAGCAGGTTGCGCATCGAGCCGCCGCCCACATAGATCACGTCCTGGCCGAGCACGGTCTCCTCCAGCGTGCGCGCGGCGTCGCGCAGGCGAAACAGGGACAGGTGTTCGGGCACGCACGCACGGCCGGCAAAGCGCGCCTGGAAGGCGTTGATCTGTGCGTTGGTATCGCCGGAGGCGGTCGGCAGGAACAGGATGCGCGGCTCGCGCGCCTGCGCCAAACCAAGCACGTAGTCGTCGAGCAGCGGGTTGGAGGGCTCCATCGTGAAGCCCCCGCCGCCCATCGCGAAGATCGTCGGGCTCACGCGGCGGCCGGGGCTGACACCGAGACTGACACGGACGCGAACGCGAGCGACTCGGGGACGCTAGGACTGGCACCCAGGAAGACCGTCTCCAGCGGCGCCTCCAGCACGCCGTCGCGCAGCGGCTCGACGCGGTAGGCGCGAGCGTGCGGGCGCGAGGAGACGGCCCGCTCGAGCTGGCGGCCGCGGAAGTGCAGCAGGGCACCGTCGTCGGCGGCGAAGCCGGCGCGCATGCCGTCGCCTACGAAGCGGTGGTACTCGGCGCGCCGCTCGGGCTCGGCGTCGTAGTGGACGCAGTTGGAGTAGGGCAACAGGCCCAGGCCGCGCACGCGCCGGGGGGCGCCGTGGAAGGCGGAGAGGGCCTCGCTGAACCAGCACAGCGACCCGGCGGAGGGGCCGCACAGGATCACACCCTCGCGCCAGGCTCGAGCCAAGACCTCGTCGAGCCCGTGGGCGCGCCACACGCCGAGCATGCTCACGACGTTGCCGCCGCCGACGTAGATCACGTCCTGCGCCAGCAGGTGCGAGGCGATGTCCTCCTCGACGCCGCCGGTGCCCTGGTCGCGGCGAAACAGCGAGACGTGGCTTGCCTCGCAGTCCGAGGAGAAGCGGCGGTAGAAGCGCACCACATAGTGGTCGGCGTCGCCCGATGCGGTGGGAAGGAAGCAGACGCGCGGGCGTTTGGCGGGGGCCAGGGACAGTACGTAGTCATCGAGCAGCGAGCCGTCCTTCTCCATCGAGAAGCCTCCGCCTCCCAGGGCAAGGATCTGACGGTATGGGGATCGCATGGGCTCTCACCTCGCTCAGGTCGCCGGATGAACACAGGACTCGACGATCGCTCACAGTGTCGGCGCGGGCGTCCCACGGAGGTATGGACGGCGGTTGGAGATTGCGGGGGCTGCGCTGGACATTCGCCCCAAGGTCCAAATAGTGTGCTCGTGCCCTCCAGTCGGCGCCCACAGCCTTCAGAGCCACGGCCGACGCGCCAAAGGCGGCGTGACCCTGGTGATCGCGCGCTCCCGCCGAGATCGCGCGCCCCCGCCGAGATCGCGCGGCCCCGCCGAATGTCTACGGGTCGTTCTTACGCCACTCTTAGGCGCGGCGCGACAGAATGGCGCTGTGAGGATTCTCGTGGTGGATGACGACCGCGCCGTGCGCGACGCGCTGCGCCGCGCGCTTGCGCTGGGTGGGTATGAGGTCGAGATCGCCGAGGACGGCACTCAGTGCCTGGACATGGTCGCCCAGAGCGTGCCCGATGCGGTGGTGCTCGACGTGGGTATGCCGGACGTCGACGGGCTGGAGGTCTGCCGGCGGCTGCGCCAGCTGGAGAACCGCGTGCCGATCCTGATCCTGACGGCGCGCGACGCAGTGGCCGATCGCATCGACGGGCTCGACATGGGAGCGGACGACTACATGGTCAAGCCGTTCGACGTGGGCGAGCTGAAGGCGCGGTTGCGCGCGTTGCTACGGCGCACCGTGGCCGACCGTGGCCAGAGCGACGGAGCGACACGGCCGGAGGAGCCTTCCTTTGCGGGCGTGAGCCTCGACAGCACCCGTCACGGCGCGGTGGTGGGGGAGAACTTCGTGGAGCTCACGCGCACCGAGTACCAGTTGCTCGAGCTGCTGCTGGCGAACCCCCTGCGTGTGCTGCCCCACAGCGTCATCTACGAGCGCGTGTGGGGGTATGACTTCGGGCCGACCTCGAACGCGCTGCGCGTGTACATCGGATACCTGCGGCGCAAGCTCGAAGACGCCGGCGCCGAGAACCTGATTCACACCGTGCGCGGCGTGGGGTACGTGCTGCGCGAGCCATGACCCTGCGGGTACGCATCGCGGCGCTCGCGAGTCTGTCTGTGGCGCTGGCGGTGCTGGGGGTCGCGCTGGGGCTGTACTTCGCGGTGCGCGCCGACCTGCGCGGGGAAATCGACAAGTCGCTGCACGACCGCGCAACGGCGTTCATGGCGCCACCGCCTCCGCTGGCGACTCGGGGAGCGAATGGTGCGAGGGCGTCATTCGCGGGAGCCGGCGGCTTGCCCCGAGAGGCCGTCGCGCCGCCGCGCAATGCGGCCGGGTTGCCGCCGCCGCCACTGCCCGACGGCGACAACGACGGTCCGGCGTCTTCGGTCGGTGGCCCGCCGCCGGGCGACGATGGGTTCCCGACCACCGTCCAACCTGCGCCCTTCGGCGGCGCTGGCGGGTATGTGCAGTTCCTCACGCCCGCGGGCATGGTGCAGGTGCCAGGAGGGCAGAACGCCTCGCAGATCGCCCCGACACCCCTCGACAAGCAGATTGCCCGCCAAGGCGAGGGGGGCACGCTGAGCGACAGAACGGTGCACGGCACCCACCTGCGCGTGCTCACGCAGGGCACCGGGCCGCGCGGCGCGGTGATGGTGGCGCTGCCGCTGACGGAGGTGGACAGCGAGCTGAGCAATCTGCTACTCCTGCTCGTGGCCGTGGGAGTCGCGGGAATCGCGCTGGCGGCGCTGCTCGGGGCGCTCGTGGCGCGCACGGCGCTGGCGCCGGTCACGCGGTTCACCGCGCGCGCGGAAACGCTGACAGGCGGCCTCGACCTGTCCCAGCGCTTACAGGCGCCGGGTCACGACGAGATCGCACGGCTGGCGGCGAGCTTCAACGCGACGCTCGACGCACTGGAGCGCTCGGTGCAGGCGCAACGGCACCTGATCGCCGACGCGAGCCACGAGCTGCGCACGCCGATCGCGAGCCTGCGCGTGAACATCCAGGTGCTCAGCGAAGCCGAGCGGCTGCCGGCGCACGAGCAGGAGAGCCTGCGGCGCGACATCGTGACCGAGCTGGATGAGCTGACGGCGCTGGTGGGCGATGTGGTGGAGCTGGCGCGCGGCAGCGCCGCGACTCAGCGGGAGGCCGACGAAGTGCGCCTCGATCGGGTCGTGGAGGAGGCGATGGAGCACGCGCGGCGGCGCAGCGACGTGAGCTGGCGCACGCGGCTGGAGCCGACGCTGCTGGGCGGCGACGCCCGGGCGATCGGCCGCGCGGTGAGCAACCTGCTGCAGAACGCCTGCAAGTGGAGCCCACCGCAGGGGACGGTGGAGGTAGAGCTGCACGGGGGGGAGCTGACCGTGCGCGACCACGGACCGGGCTTTCAGCCGGCGGACCTGGCCTATGTGTTCGACCGCTTCTACCGCGCTCAGAGCGCCCGCTCGCTCCCAGGGTCGGGGCTGGGGCTGGCGATTGTGCGCCAGGCGGCGGAGGCCGGTGGCGGATACGCCAAGGTCGAGAACGCGCCCGGCGGCGGGGCGCTCTTGCGCGTGAGCTTCGGGGCGCCGCTGGACCTCGCCTCCCCGGCACCCGTGACCTGACCGATCGCTCGCGTGGGCCGGTTGGCAGAAAGAAATATTAAGAAGGTGGCCGCGCGGCTCATACACACCTCCTACACAGACCGAGGGCGAGCCTTAGCGAGCCGTCGCACCATGGACTGGCAGTCACGCCAACCCCCACAGACACATCAGGAGGTCCAGTCCAATGAAGCGAGCAAACAAGATCAGGGCAGTGCTCATCACCGGAGTGCTCGGCGCGGGAGGTGTGCTGGCCGGGATCTCCGGCGCCTCGGCGGCGTCGAGCGGCGCCTCGAGCGCGGCCGGCACGAGTGCCGTGACGCAGTCGAACGTCGCGAGCACAAGCACGACGCCGAGCACGAGCACGACGCCGAGCACGGGTACGAGCACCACACCCGGCACGAGCACGACGCCCGGCACCGGCACCACGCCGAACGGGAGCTCCGGCTCGGGGTCCTCGTCGCACCCCTGCCCGAACATGGGCTCGGGCTCCAGCTCGGGCTCGGGCACGCACTCGGGCTCCAGCGCTGAAGGAGCGCCCCCGACGCCGACGTACCAGTAGCACGGCGTGCCAGCCGCCCATGCCCCGGGCGATCCGCGAGCGCGGTCAAGCGCGGCGGGAGTGCCCGGGGTAGTGAGCGGGTTGATGAGGAGGGCCCTATAAGATCGCTCTCATCCGCATGTCGCCCTGGCCGGTATTCGATCTGCAGTGCCACTCGCTGTACTCCGACGGTGAACTCCCCGTCGCCGGCGTGATCGAGCACGCCGCGCGCGCCGGCGTGGAGCTCTTGGCGCTGACCGACCACGACACGGTCGACGGCATTGGGGAGGCGCTCGCCGCCGCGCAGACGCACGGCATCGAGCTGGTGAGCGCTGCCGAGATCTCCTCGGTGGACGGCGCCTATGAAGACCTGCATGTGCTCGGCTACGGCATCGACCACCGCGACGCGCTGCTGCGCGAACGTCTGGCCGGCGCGCGCGGCGACCGCCAGCGGCGGGCCGAGCGCATGGCCGGGCGCCTGCGCGAGCTCGGTTTCGAGGTTGACCAGGCCCCGCTCGAAGCACGCCTCGCGGCGGGCAAGCCGCTCGGGCGACCCCATCTCTCGGCAGCGGTGCTCTCGCACCCGGCGAACGCCGCGCGGCTGGCAGAGGAAGGCCACGACGACGTGGCGTCGTTCCTGCCCGCCTACCTGATCCCCGGCGCGCCGGCGTACTCCGGACGCACCGAGCCGACCGTGGGCGAGGCAATCCAGTGGGTGCACGACGCGGGGGGCGTGGCGGTGTGGGCGCACCCCTTCTGGGATATCGACTCGCCCGATGATGTGCTGGCCTGCATCGACCGCTTCTGCGTGCTCGGGTTGGACGGGGTGGAGTGCTTCTACGTCACTCACGACGCTCCGCAGACGCAGCTGCTGGCCGATCGTTGCGCGGGATTGGGGCTGCTTAGCACTGGGTCGGCCGACTTCCACGGCCCCGACCACCGCCTCTTCAGCCGCTTTCTGGCGTATGAGCTGTATGACCGCGAACCGAACCTCGGCCCGCTCCACGGCGCGTCCGTGGCGGTATAGCGCCTGGTGCGCGTGTCATTTCGTGCGGGGACGGCCGGGAAAGGGGAGCATGGTGGGGCGCCTCCTTGCGAAGCTGAAGCAGTGGCCGGCGAGCTCCCGATGAACATCCTCCAGAATCCAAAGTGGGCCCCCGCGATTCCCTCCTGGGTTCGAGTCGAGCCTGGTATTCATCCATGAGCATCCTCAAGAACCTCAAGCTGGGCCTCGTGATCGTGCCGCTCGCGATCGTCGCCTGGGTGGTGGTGGCGATCGTGCTCGGCTCGGGCACCTTCTCCGGCGCGCGCACCGCGGTCGGTCCCAGTGGACCCTCTCCGGTGTGCCTGCCGGCGACGCTCGACCACTCCGCCCAGCTTGTGGGGACCACGGTCGACGTGTCGCCCGCGCCGGAGACCGACACCGCGAACCCCCACACCCAGATCAGCTTCCTGGGCACGCCCGTGACGAACATCGAGGACGTCTCGGTGGTGGGCTCGCGCAGCGGCTACCACTACGGCCACCTGTACGGGTACTTCCAGGGCGACGGCGGCTCCTTCGTGCCCGACGAACCCTTCCAGGAAGGCGAGCGCGTGGTCGTCAGCGCCGTGCTGCAGGGCGCGGGCGGCGGCCAGCAGGTGAGCTACAGCTTCCACGTCGCCACGCCCTACCCGACCGAATCGATCCCCGGCTTCCCCAACCCGCCGGCCGCGGCCGCCTCCTACCAGAGCTTCGTCTCAGACGCCGACGCCCACCCGCCGATCCTCGACGTCACCGCGCCCGACAAGGACCCCGCAGCCGGGGACATCCTCACGACCGTCGGGCCGGGGCCGGGGCAGTTCGGCCCGCTGATCTACACCCCGCAGGGGCGCCTGGTGTGGTTTGAGCCGCTGTCCGGCGGCATCGGCGCGGAGAACCTCAGCATGCAGAGCTACGAAGGCCAGCAGGATCTCACCTGGTGGCAGGGCCGCGTGCTCTCGCTCGGCTTCGGCCAGGGCGAAGACCTCGTGATGAACAACGACTACCAGGTGGTGGCGCACGTGCATGGGGGCAATGGCCTGCAGGCCGACCTGCACGACTTCCAGCTGGCCCCCGACAACGTGGCCTATATCACCGCGTACAACCCGATCCGCTGCGATCTGACGCCCGTAAACGGCCCGCGCAACGGCACGATCGTCGACACGGCCGTGCAGGAGATCGACATGAAGACGGGGCTCGTGCGCTGGGAATGGCACAGCCTCGACCACGTCGGCGTGAGCGAGTCCCACGCGCCCGTGCCCGCCCAGGAAAAGCCCGTCCCGTGGGATTACTTCCACCTGAACTCGATCTCCCCCGAGCCGGGTGGGGACCTGTTCATCTCCGGGCGCTCCACATGGGCCGGCTACCAGCTGCAGGCCGGCTCGGGACAGATCCTGTGGCGGCTGGGCGGCACCAACAGCAGCTTCACGATCGGCCACGGCGCGGAAACGGCGTGGCAGCACGACGGGCGGATGTTCGGAGACGGGGAAGTCACGTTCTTCGACGACGGCTCCTCCCCGCGCGTGCACTACCAGTCCCGCGCGGTGCGCCTGAAGCTCGACCTCGCCAACCACACGGCGACGCTCGCACGCGTGTACACGCACCCGAGTGCGCTGCTGGCCGACTCGCAGGGCGATATGCAGACGCTGGCCGACGAAAACGTCGTCGTCGGCTGGGGGGCGGTGCCGGAGGTAAGCGAGTTCGCCAAGGGCGGCGCGCTGCTGTTCGACGCCCACCTGCCGCCGGGCATGTCCTCCTACCGCGCCTTCCGCTTCCCCTGGAACGGGCATCCGCTGACGCCCCCTTCGGTGAGCGCGAATGTGCTCTCCACCGGCGACTCCACGGCGCTTTTCGCCAGCTGGAACGGCGCCACCGACGTGGCTTCCTGGCGAGTGCTCGCTTCCAGCGAAGGTCCGAGCTCGCTGAAGCCCGTCACGACGATGCCCGTCAGCGGCTTCGAGAGCTCGACGACGCTGCCCGAGCGCTATGCCTACGTCGCCGTGCAGGCGCTCGGCGGAGCCGGAGAACTGCTCGGCACCTCGAGTACCATCGCGGTGAGCCCACCACCTGCCGCCCCGTCTGCCGGATGAACTTCCTCCGATACACGCACGGCTCGCGCCCGGGCATCGCCAGCATCTTCAGGTCCACTGCCGCCCGCCCTGCGGTCGACTCCCACCTGCACCTGCGACCCGACCGTCCACCTGCGGCCGCGATCACCCGCCCACCGGATGAGCGCTACTAACCTGCACTGATGGCCACCGTCGCTGCTCCCGCAGGAGGTCGCACCGAGGCGCGGGCGCCCGGCGTGGCGCCCGCCCACTCGCGCCACGCGCTGCTGCTCGCGGTGTGCTGCACCGCGCAGTTCATGGTCATCCTCGACGTGTCGATCGTCAACGTCGCGCTGCCCTCGATCCGCGCGGCGCTCGGCTTCTCGGCGATCGATCTGCAGTGGATCGTCAACGCCTACGCGGTCACCTTCGCCGGCTTTCTGATGCTCGGCGGCCGCGCCGCCGACCTGTTCGGCCAGCGGCGCGTGTTCATCACCGGCTTCCTGCTGTTCGCCTTCGCCTCGCTCGCCGGCGGCGTGGCCCAGAGCCAGGGGATGCTCGTCGGCGCGCGCGCGCTGCAGGGGCTCGGCGGCGCGATCATGGCGCCCGCCTCGCTGGCGATCATCAACTCGTCCTACGCCCCCGGTCCCGAACGGCTGCGCGCAATCGGGCTGTGGGGCGCGATGAGCGGCGCCGGCGGCGCCGCCGGCGTGCTCGCCGGCGGGGTCATCACGCAGACGCTCGGCTGGCGCTGGATCCTCCTCATCAACATCCCGATCGGGATCGCCGCCGCAATGGTGGCGAGTGTCGCCGTCGCCGAACGCCGCCGCGAGGGCGCCGGCTCGTTCGACCTCGCCGGTGCGCTGTCGATCACCTGCGGGCTGCTCGCGCTGGTATACGGGATCGTCAGTGCCGGCGCCGACGGGTGGGGCTCGGTCGAAGCACTCGGCCCGATCGCGCTCGGGCTGGCGCTGCTGGTGGCGTTCGTCGTGATCGAGGCGCGCTTCGCGCCCGCGCCGCTCGTGCCGCTGCGTGCCTTCTCGATCCGCCTGCTGCGCATCTCCAATCTGATCGTGCTGGCCTTCAGCGCCGCGCTGTTCCCGATGTGGTACTTCCTCTCGCTCTACCTGCAGCTCGTGCTGCACATGACCCCGATCGGCGCCGGCCTCGCGTTCCTGCCGATGGCGCTCACGATCATGGTCTGCGCAACGCGCGCCGGACGCCTGGTGGGGCGCTTCGGCGCCGGCCCCGTGCTCGGCGTGGGCCTCACGTCGATGGCCGCCGGCCTCGCGCTGTTCGCGCGCATCAGCGTCGATGGCGGCTACGGCCAGGATCTGCTGCTGCCCGGCCTGCTCGCGTCGATCGGCGTCGGCCTCGCCTTCGTCCCCGCCACGATCGCCGCCACGACGGGTGTGGCCCCGAGCGAGGCCGGGCTCGCCTCAGGCCTCGTCAACACATCGCGTCAGATGGGCGGCGCGCTCGGTCTCGCGCTGCTCACCTCACTCGGCACCCAGTACACCGCGCACCTGATCTCCAGCGACTACCAGCCGCCGCTGGTGGCGCTCACCAACGGCTTTCGCCTGGCCTTCCTGATCTCCGCGGGTTTCGCCGCCGTGGGCGCGGCGACGGCATTCCGCTTCATCCCGCGCGTGCGGCCAGGCGCCCCGCCCGCCCCCGCGCCGGCGCCACCCGCGGGCGCGACGGTGCATCCGCTGCCGGTCGTCGCGCCCCCGGCTGCCCTTTCGTTCACTCCCGCCCCTGCTGCGGATGCGGCGCCCCAGGCGGCCCCCCACGACGCGGCCCCCTCTCCTCCTAAATATCCCGAGCCCGCCTCACCTCGTCCCTTGGTGCCTGCGCGGGCACCCGCGGTCGTGCACTTCAGGCTCCCCGGCGAGCGGCGCTGGCCGGTGGGCGGCTGCTTTACGATCCCCGTCGTCATCGAGGCGGGAGAGCGGGGTTGATAGGCGTAGGCCGAGGGCGAGTGGTGGGATTGCTGTGCGGCCTTGCGGGCATCGTGCTGCTCTCGGCGTGCGGCGGCTCCTCAACACAGGCCGTCGCTCCGAGCGCATTCGACGTGCGCGCGTCGGTCGCCGCCGCCGCGGCCAACCCCGTGACGGTCTCGCCGCTGCCGGGCACCCTCGATGCCTCGCCCGCCACCCAGATCTCCTTTCTCGGCGCCCCCGGTCTGCGCGTCCTGTCGGTCTCCACGCGCGGCTCGCGCTCGGGCGCGCACGCGGGGCGGATCGAGGCCTACTCGACCGGTACCGGTGCGAGCTTCCTGCCGTCCCACCCCTTCACCGAGGGGGAGCACGTCACCGTTAGCGCGCAGGTGCAGCCCGCGGGCGGCTCGCCGCAGAGCGCTACCACCACGTTCACCGTCGCGCACCAAGCGTCGGTGAGCGAGAGCGAATTCCCCAACGTCCCCGGCTCTGAGCGCGAAGTCGAGCAATTCCTCTCCGCGCCCTCGCTCGCTCCCTCGACGCTGCGAGTCACCGTCCCGCCCCAGCCCGGCGCTGCGCCGGGCGACCTATTCCTCGCCCCTTATCAGGGCACAGGCGCGCCGGGGCCCGCGATCTATGACCAGCTCGGCAATCTGGTGTGGTTTCACTCGCTGCCCGCCCACGAGGTCGCGACGAACTTCCAGGTCGAGTCCTACGAAGGGCGCCCCGTCCTCGTCTGGTGGCAGGGCCGCGTCCTGCAGGTCGGCTTCGGCCAGGGCGAAGACGTGCTCTACTCCTCCTCCTACCAGCCGGTGGCGAGCATCCATGCGGGCAACGGCTACCACGCCGACCTGCACGAGATTCGCGTGACGCCGCAGGGCACCGCCTGGATCGATGCGTTCGACCCGATTCACATGAACCTCGCCGCCTGGCACGGCTCGGCCGACGGCATCCTGCTCGATTCGATCGTGCAGGAGATTGACGTGAAGACGGGACTCGTCATGTGGGAGTGGCACGCGCTCGGCCACATCCCCCTAAGCGACTCGTTCAACCCGCCCCAGCACTCCTCCTACCCATGGGATTACATTCACATCAATTCGATCGATCCGGGCTCCTCCGGCGACGTGCTGCTCTCCGCTCGCAACTCCTGGACGCTATACGACGTGGATATGCACTCCGGCGGCTTTCGCTGGCGCCTGGGCGGGCCCCACTCGAGCTTCCACGCCGGCCCGGGCACGAGCTTCTACTGGCAGCACGACGCCGAATTCCAGCCCGGCGGGCTCGTCTCGATATTCGACAACGCCGCCGACCCGCAGAAGGAACCGCAGACGCGCGGCCTGTTGCTCGACCCCAATGTGTCGGCCCATACGGTAACGCTGGTGAAGGCATTCACCAACCCCTCGCATCGGCTGCTGGCCGAAAGCCAGGGCAACCTCTTCAGCCTCCCCGGCGGGAACTGGCTGATGGGTTATGGGCGGCTGCCCAACCTCACCGAGTACTCCTCCACCGGGCAGGTCCTGCTCGACGCCACGCTCGGTCACAACGTGCAGGACTTCCGCTCCTACCTCTTCCCCTGGACCGGCCAGCCGACCACCGCACCGTCGGTCGCCGCGCAGCTCTCGGGGGGCGGGCTGGACGTTGAGGCGAGCTGGAACGGCGCCACCGCCATCGTCTCCTGGCGGGTGCTCGCCGGCTCCTCGCCGACGACGCTCATCCCGGCCGCCAGCGCCACGAAGGTGGGCTTCGAGACGACCGTCCACCTCAGCGCTACCGCCCCATACGTCGCCGTGCAGGCGCTCGACGCCTCGGGCACGGTGCTCGGCACCTCGCTCGCGATCAAGGGTTGACGATCGAGGGCTCGAGTCTCGCTGGGCCCCCACTCACGACGTAGATCCCGAGCTGGGCGAGGGCCGAGCCTGTGTGAAGGGGCTGTAGAGGGCGGGTTGGGGGTTTGTGTTTTTGGGCCGGTATAGCAATTGCATTGCAGGGCCTTTTTCGGACTACTACTCCCTCTGTCCGAGCGCTCGGTGCCGGCCGACGAGCGCCGTCGAGCCTGAGCCTGAGGCTCAGCCTGAGGCCGTCTGCTCGCGCCGCCACGCCGCTACGGTCGCGATCGCCCCGTCGGCCACGCGCCCGAGGAACGTCTCGCGGTCGTTGACGTGCGGCAGCGGCTGCGCGGGCACGGGCACCTCGAGGAAGTCGCACAGCGGCTCCCACCCATCGTTGACCTGCCACACCAGCAGTCGCTCTCGCGGCACGGTGTCCTTCACCTCCGCGTTGTGGCGCTCCAACTCGGAGATCAGCTCGGCGGGTGTGGCGTGGCCGGCTGCGAACGTGCCCTGCGGTCCCCAGAACATCCGCTCGACGAGTGCCAGATAGTCGCGCCAGCGCGGGTCGACGTGCGCGCGGGCGCTGGACAGCAGTCGCAAGAGCGACTCGCCGTGGCCCATGTTCCAGATCGTCTCGCGGAAGCTGCGCTCCCATGCCTGTGGATCGCGCACGCTGAGCAGCACCTTCGCCTCCGGGTAGCGCTCCATCAGCTCCCTATAGAAGTACCCGCCGGGCCAGTCCACCGTGGATCGAAAGGCGCCCTCCTCGAAGATCTCCCGCCACGGCTCCTCGCCGTCCATCGCGCGCTGCCACTGGGCCACGCGATCGAGGTCGGCCAGGACATCCACCCAGTGGTAGCACGGGCCCAATCCCAGCATCTCGAGCGCCACCTTCTGTGTCAGCGTGCCCGTGCGGGGCAGCCCTGCTCCGATGACCTTCATCCAGCCTCCCTTTCGTCGCCCGCTGTACTTCCCGCGCGAGGCCGCGGGACTTATTTGTCTGGCCCGCACCGCTCCGTTGCGCGGGTCTGCGGGTTACTCCGGTATCGTCTCGCCCTTGGCGCGACGCTTTGCTCATCCTAAACAGGGGAGTCGCCGCACGTGAACGCCGTTGGCATACCGCAGTTTCCCGCCTCTGAGGTCCCCCTCGCAGCTCCCGCACCGGCCGTCGCCCGCACACGTGAGGCGCCCCCCGCAGGGCCGCGTATCAGCGGCGTGCAGCTGGCCGACGCGGAGATGTCCTTCTCCCAGGATGAGGTCCTGACGATGCTTGACATGAAAGGCGACGAGTTCGCCGAGCGCATCTTCGGCCGCTGCGGGGTCCAGCGCCGCCATCTCAACTTCAGCGACGACTCGCTCGCCACGACGCTGCAGGGTCGCACCGCGCAGATCGAGGAGGAGCTATTCGGCTACGCCGTACAGGCCGTCGACCGTCTCGGCGTCGATCCGCTCGAGATCGGCACGGTCGTGACCGCCACGCTCTACTCGCTCGGCGGCCCCACCCTCGCTCACCGCTTGGTCGACCATTACGAGATGGACCCCGCCACCGACAAGTACCACGTGCTCGGCGTCGGCTGTGCCTCAGCCGTTCCTCTGATGCGCCTCGTCTCGCAGTCGATGCGCGACCACCCCGGCCGCATGGGGCTCGTGGTCGCCGCCGAGAGCATGGCGGGCATCCTGATGCGCTCCTCCGCGGAGGACACCCGCGCTAAGGTGGTGGGCTCCTCGATCTTCGGCGACGGCTGTGCCGCGGCGCTGCTCGATGGGTCCCCCGACGCCGAGGGTCCCCAGATCGTTGCCTCTAAGGTCCACCAGATCGGCAGCTCGCTCGGCGCCGTCAAGTTGGAGCTCGCCGCCGAGGATTCCTACCTGCATCTGGACCGCGACCTCCCCGACCGCGCCGGTGCCGGGCTGCAGGCGCTCGTGGAGGATTTCCTCGAGGCGCAGGACCTCTCGGCCGCCGCGATCGACCACTGGCTCGTGCATCCCGGTGGGCGGCGCATCATAGAGAGCGTCCAGGGCGCGCTGGGGCTGTGCGACGAGCAGGTCGGCATCTCTTACGACGTTTTGGCCAACCACGGCAACGTCGGTACGCCTTCGATTCTGTACGTCCTCAAGCAGACGATCGATGAGCGCACCCCCGAGGCGGGGGAGTGGGGACTGATGGTCACGATCGGGCCCGGGATTACTGTGGGCTTGATGCTGCTGCGGTGGTGAGGCCCTCGTCCGCCGCGGTCGGGATTTGGATGCTCTGAGGCGACGTCTCGGCCTTGGCGTCCCACCGTGCGCGGTGTTCGCGGTGACAGATCGCTTGCATCGGTTAGAACTCTCGAAAAGCGGGTAGAAATTTCTTGTCCAATAGGGAGGTTGGTAATGAGGTCCCCCGCTCGCGTCTCGCTTCTCGCGCTGCTTGCAGGCGCTGTTCTCGCAGTACCGGTGTCTGTCGCCCAGGCCGCGCCTGAATTCGGCGCGGAAAGCTTTTACGCTGCCAACTGCAAGGTCGAAACCTGCAACAAGGGCGCGACGCCCGCGGAAGACAAGGCGAAGGCTGAAGCGGAAGCCTATGGCCAGGCCTCAGGACACCCTCCCTTCGGCGTGAGCGACTTCAAGCTGAGTCGTCACAAGGAAGAATCAGGCCCACTGACGGGCGTGACCGTCCCCAACGGGAACCTCAAGAACCTGCGTATCGATGTTGCTCCCGGCGTGAGCACCAACCCTGAAGCCGTCGCGAAGTGCTCGGTCAAGAACTTCACCTCGACGGAAGTGGAACCGGTCAAGCACATCTTCCTGGCGCCTGAATGTGCGGAAAGCGGTAAGGAGAACACGGTGATCGGCAAGAACGAAGTCACCACGGTGCTCGAAGTCGCGCCTGGTGTGTTCGCTGATGTACCGCTGGCAGGCAAGGTCTACAACCTCGAACAGCCCACCGGCATGTCTTCATACTTCGGCGTTGCGCTGGTGGTGGGTGTCTCGGCTCCGCCGCTACCCCCGGGCCACCCGCTCGTCGTGCACACCTTCATCAACGGTCACGTCGAATGGGCCAGCGACTATCACGACCTCTTCGAAATTGAAAACATCAACCCCGGCCTCCTCGAATCGCGGCTCACCTTCTTCGGCAACAACGGCCCCCTCGAAAATGGCGCTTTCCTGAGTAACCCAAGCAGCTGTCTGGGTGCCGGTCCCGCGACGACCACCGGCTGGAGCGGCGAGTCCTACGAAGGCGCGAAGGCCTCGGCGACCTACACCGTGCCCGTCGGCACCGAAGGTTGCAACGGCCTGCCGCCGTTCGCGCTGGTCCCGTTCGCGCCGACGTTCTCGCTCAAGCCCGAAACCACGCAGTCCGACGCGCCCGATGGCGCCGCCACCGAACTGGTGCTCCCCCACAACCCCAACCCCGCCGAACTCGACTCTGCGCAGCTGAAGACCGCCAGCATCCTGCTGCCCGAAGGCATGACGCTCAACCCCTCCGCGGCGCACGGCCTTGAAGCCTGCACGCCCAAGCAGATCGGCATTCACACCAGAGAACCCGTCACATGTCCCGGCGGCTCGAAGGTCGCCGAAGCTACGCTCAACGTCCCCGGTCTACCCGCGGGGTCGCTCACGGGAGCGATGTATCTGGGCGGGCCCGAAGGCGGCGGTTCCATCATCGGTCCCCCGTTCACCGTCTACCTCGACGTCGAGTCCGCGCGCTACGGCATCTCCGTGCGCCTGCAGGGCCAGATCGTGCCTAACGAAGCCACGGGCCGCCTGACGGCGACGTTCACCGAAAACCCCGAACAGCCCTTCAGCGATCTGATCCTGAAGTTCACCGGCGGGCCGCTCGCGCCCTTGGCCAACCCACTCTCCTGTGGGGTCGCCACGACCAGCACGAGCCTCACCCCCTACACGGGCACGCCCGCCTCGGTGTCGCCGATCAGCGCTTTCACCGTCGACAGCAACGGCAGCGGAGGCACGTGCGCCTCACCACTGCCCTTCTCGCTCGGCCAGAGCACCGCGAGCAACCCGACGACGGCCGGCGCGCAGACCTCGTTCACGCTCAACCTCGAACGGGGCGACGGGCAGCAGTATCTGTCGACCGTCTCGACCACGCTGCCCGCTGGTCTCGTGGGCCTGATCCCCTCTGTCCCGCTGTGCCCCGAACCGCAGGCCGCGCGCGGGGAATGCCCGTTCTCCAGTGAGATCGGCACGGCCGTCACGCAGGTCGGCTCCGGTCCCACGCCCGTGCAGTTCTCCGGCCCGGTCTTCCTCACGGGCCCAGTCGGCGGTGCGCCCTACGGCATGACCGTCGAGATCTCGGCGGCCACCGGACCGTTCAACTTCGGCGAGGTCGTCGTGCGCTCCGGGCTGACCGTCAACCCGTTTACCGCGCGCGTCACCGTGTCAAGCCAGCTGCCCACGATCGTCAAGGGCGTGCCGCTGCGCCTGAAGAAGCTCGCGGTGGCGATCAACCGCCAGGGCTTCCTCGTCAACCCGACCAACTGCGGGGTGCTGGCGACCGAAAGCGCGCTCACCTCGACGTTCGGCGCTCAGCAGAGTCTGTCCACCGCGTTCCAGGTGGCCAACTGCAGCGCGCTCTCCTTCAAGCCGAAGTTCACGGCCTCCTCCAACGCGAAGAGCTCCAAGCACATCGGCGCGGCGCTCGGCGTGAAGGTCGGCTATCCGACGGGCGTGCAGGCAAACATCCGCTCGGTCGTCGTGCAGCTGCCCAAGCAGCTGCCCTCGCGCCTGACGACGCTGCAGCACGCCTGCCCAGCGGCCGTCTTCAACGCCAACCCATTCGCCTGCCCGTCGAACTCCCGCGTGGGTGGCGCGACGGTAACGACGCCCGTGCTTCCGGTCAAGCTGACCGGCCCCGCGTTCTTCGTCTCCCACGGCGGTGCGGCGTTCCCGGATCTCGACCTGGTGCTCAACGGCAGCGACGGCGTGGAGACGATCCTCGTCGGAAACACCAACATCGTCAAGGGCATCACGACCTCGACCTTCGCCGCCGTGCCCGACGTGCCGATCTCGGCGTTCGAACTAAACCTGCCCACGGGCCCCAACTCGGCGCTCGCGGCCAACGGTAACCTCTGCGCTCAGGCGCTCACGATGCCGACCACGATCACCGCTCAGAGCGGCACCGTGATCAAGCAGAAGACGTCGGTCGCGGTTGCGGGCTGCGCGGTCAAGGTGACCGCGCACAAGACCTCCAACCACATGGCGATCCTCACCGTGCAGGCGCCCTCCAAGGGGCGGGTGAGCGGCAGTGGCAGCAACCTGAAGCTCACCTACCGCTATCCCTCCAAGACGCAGAGCCTCACGCTGAAGGTGCCGCTCACCAACGGCGGCGTGGGTGCCCTGGCGCGCAGCAATCACAACCTGAAGGTCAAGGTCCGCGTCGGCTTCATCCCCTCCAACAAGGGTCCCTCGTCGGTGACGTACGTGACGGTGACCTTCAAGGGATAGCGCCTGTCATTGGACTCGCGCCGTCCCATGCCATAGATTGCGGGTATGGCAGGCGCGGGTATGGACACCCACGAGCGAGCAGCGAGCTACGGCACGGAAGCGGCCGGGCAGTCGGTCGACGACGACTCACTGCTGGCGGGCGTTCGGCGCCTGACGCGACTCGCCGACAGCGCCCGCGAGCCCCAGGAAGTCTTTCGCGCCCTGGCCGGCGAGCTGTTCGCCGAGCTGGACTGCGACGAGGTTCAGCTGCACCGCCTGTGCGAGGGGGAGGACGAGGTGGCCGTGTACCTGTTCGGCGGCGAGGGGCGCCTCAGCTACCGCGTCTCCCACAACGAGCGTCCGCCCGGCGTCAGTTGGGTTGCAAGTACCGCTCAAAGTGTCCTCGTCACCGGCGCGCGTGAGCTGGCGGCCAGCGTGCCGCGCCTGGCCGTCTCCGGTGAGGTCGGCGGCGCGCTGCTGCTGCCCCTCGCGATGCGCGGCGAGGTCGAGGCCGTGACTATCCTCACGCGCCGCCGGCCCGAGCCCTTCGACGGCCACGCGGTGCAGCGGGCGGCGACGCTCGTCGACCAGGCGGCCACGGCGCTCGCGCTGCTGCGCGCCCGCGCGGAGGCCGGCACGGACCCCGTGACCGACTGCATGAACCACCGCGCCATGCGCAGGCGGTTGGATGAAGAGATCGCTCGCGCCATGCGCACCGGTGGGCAGCTGTCGTGCATCCTGATCGACCTCGACAACTTCAAGATGGTCAACGACCGCCACGGTCACTCCGCGGGGGACACGGTGCTGCGCGGCGTCGCCCATGCGCTGATGGGGGAGTTCCGCGCCTTTGACCGCGTCGCGCGCTACGGCGGCGACGAGTTCGTGGTGATCCTCGCTGCCGCGGACCTGGAGCACGCGGCGATCGCCGCCGAGCGCGCGCGCGAGCGGATGCTAGGCGTGCCCTCCTTCGAGGTCGTCCCTGGCGTGTCCGCCTCGATCGGCGTGGCCCAGTGGCGCGCGCCGATGAGCACCGACGAGCTGCTCGACGCCTGCGACGCCGCGCTCCTGCACGGTAAGCGCAACGGCAAGGGCCGCGTCACGCGCTCAGCGTAAACGCAGTTGGTGGTTGACGGCCCCACAGCCCTCGCAGTCCGCACGTGACCGCCACGATGGCCCTCTGAGCTGGCCCGATCCGCGCGCAGCGATGTGATCCGCTGGGGGCGCGGGTGCGAATTAACACTGAACGCTCCCGGGCAGTCTGCAGATCCTGGGGGATCCAAATGTAGACAACCGGAGGTGTGTGATGGCAGGCCTTGAGAAGGTGTTCTCCGCAGTGCCGACTGAGGAGACGCCGGTGCAGCTGGCGGAGAGGCAGCTAGGGGAGGGACAGCTGGGGGAAGGGCAGCCCGCGGGAATCGTCGAGCGACTCGTGCGCGACGACTCAGACCGCAGGCGCTTTTTGAAGATAGTCGGCGCCGGCGGCGCCGCGAGCTTCGGGGCGTTCGTGCTGGCGGCGTGCGGCAGCTCCAACAAAAGCGCCACCACCGCCTCGACCGCGGCCACGACGGCCAAGAACACCAACGCTCCGAGCGGTGGCGACGTGGGCATCCTCAACTATGCCCTCACGCTCGAGTATCTGGAGACCGAGTTCTATTCCAGGGTGATCGCCGCGAACCTCTACACCGGCAAGGTGGGGTCGTTGATCAAGACTTTCGGCGCCGAGGAGCAGGCACACGTCTCCGCGCTGAAGGCGGCCGTCACAAAGCTCGGCGGCACCCCGGTGGCGCAGCCGAACGGAAAGTTCCCCGTCGAAAACGCCAACCAGGTGGCCGAACTCGCCTACACCGTGGAGAACCTCGGAGCGGCTGCCTACCTTGGCCAGGCGGCGAATATCCAGAGCCCCGAAGTGCTCGCCTCGGCGCTCGCGATCCACTCGATCGAGGCGCGTCACGCCTCGACGCTGGGGACGCTCGTGCACAAGCCGCTCACGCCGAACGGGGCGTTCGCCGTCCCGGCCAGCATGGCGACAGTCCTGGTCGCAATCAAGCCGTTCCTGGCCTAACGCAGGATGCTCGCGGGTGCACGCGGACCCTCGATCGCAATCCCGGCTCACGCAGATCAAACCGCCGGCTCACCCATCCCAATTGCCGACCCGCCCAGATCAAATTGCGGCCCACCAGATCCAAAAGGAGCTTTGAAAATGTCTGAGAACAAGATGGCCCACCCCGAGCTGAGCGCCTTCGAGGTGCACGGCATGACCCGCTCAAGCTTCATGTTGCGCGGCGCGTTGGCGGCAGGCGCAGTGTATGGGACCTCGGCGGTGGCGCCGTTCGTCTCCCAGGCGCTGGCCGCGAGCGACCCGGGCGACGCGGAAATCCTCAACTTCGCGCTGACGCTTGAGTACCTGGAGAGCGCCTTCTACGAGGTCAAGGGCCGTCAGGTGGGACTGAGCGGCCAGGCCAAGGAATACGCCGAGCAGTTCGGCCGCGAGGAGACCGAGCACGTCGCGGCGCTCACCGGCGCGATCAAGGAACTCGGTGGCACACCTGTGAAGAAGCCCACATTCGTATTCCCGGTGACCAACGAAAAGACCTTCCTCGCGCTGGCCTCGACGCTCGAGAATACCGGCGTGGGCGCCTACAACGGCGCGGCCCCCTCGCTGAAGAGCAAGCAGGTGCTGACGGTGGCCGGCTCGATCGTGCAGGTCGAGGCGCGCCACGCCGCCGCAATCAACCTGCTGATCGGCGACAGCCCCACGCCGAATGGAGCCTTCGACGTACCGCTGACCAAGACGCAGGTACTGGCGGCGGCCGGGCCGCTGATCAAGGGTTGAGGTCGGCACCCGCGGAGCTCACCGAGTAAGCACGTCTCGCACGGAGAACCCGAGCGCGCCTTCGCGCTTTACGGCGTCCTCCACGCCGCCTCGCCCCCACAGGGCGAAGATCGGCTCGGCCACGGGTCGCGGGACTCGTACGGCTTTCTCCCGCAGGCGTGCCAGCTCGCGACGGCCGAGCGGCCGAGCTTGCCAGCGGGCCTCGCCGAGCAGGACCGTCCCGCTGTCTCCAAGCCCCAGCACGTCGACCTCGCAAGGCTCTCCGCGTACGGTCCACCAGCGGCCCACCACGAGGTCCCCGGGCAGCTCGCCTCGCCGCACGAGTCTCCTCGCGTGGGCTCTCGCGGCCTCCTCGAAGACCGCGCCGAGATGCCGCTGCCACTCGGGTGCCTTCCGGCGGATCACGGCTTTGCCCTGGCCGGCTTCGATCTGCGGGATTTCCGAGTAGAGCACGCCGAACCAAAAGGCCAGGTAGGAGTCGGCGATCTCATAGCTCGCGCGCGCGCCCCTGGGTGCGCCGACGGGCAGCACCTTGGCGATGAGACCAGCTCGGGCCAGGATCTCCAGCGGGCGCTCGATCCGCTGATCGCTCTCTGCGGCGATCTCTCCAAAGCGTGTCCTGCCGCGGCCGATGGCCGCCAGGACACGTGGGTACCCGCTGTCGTGGGGCAGCTCCTCGGCGAGCATCCCGGAGGCGTCCTCGAGCAGGATTCCGCCCGGCGTACCACCCAGGCGGATGAGGTTGGTCTCGGTGGTGGCGTCCTGGTCCCAGTCGCGCAGATGCAGCGGATAGCCGCCGCACGCGGCGTACGCTTCGAGGAACTCGGCCTCCTCCAGGCGAGGTAGAAAGGCTCGGGCGTCAAGCGGATCGAGCGGGCCGAGTTGGAGTGTAAGCGTCGGGCGGCCCCGCAGCGCTCCACCGGCACCGACCATCGCCTCCATCATGCCGATCGCCGATCCGGTCAGCACGAGCATCAGCTTGGTGTGGGCGGAGATGTGGTCCCATACCGCCTGCACGATGCTCGCCAGCCCCGGAGTCGAGCGGGTGAGATAGGGCATCTCGTCGAGCACCACCGTCAGAGGCTCATCGGTCGCGAGCGCCGCGAAGAAACGCAGCGCTGCCTCCCAGCTCGAAAAGCGACCTCCAGCGAGATCGGCCGCGTGGTCGCCGAGGTCCCTGCGTACCGCCTCAGCCAGGCGAGCGAGCTCGATGCTCTGCGCCTGCTGGGTGGCGCCGAAGAACACTGCTCGTCGGCCTTGGACGAAATGAGACAGCAGAAAGGTCTTGCCCACCCGGCGTCTGCCCCATACAACCGCGAGCTGAGGGATGCCGCTCCGCGCCTGCTCCCACGCCATAGCCAAGCTCGCCTGCTCGCGTTCCCGATCGATCAGCTTCAAGAGCGCCATGCCCCGAGAATACTACAAAGGTCTTGTACTACAAAGCCTTTGTATTACACGGCCCTTGTGGTAAAGCCCAAAGACTGAGTCTGCCGATGTCTCGGGCTGCGCTTTGAGAGACTGAGTAGCGACGCCCACGCACCGCGGATCCCAGGAGAGCCCATGTCACGCAACAGTTTTGGCGCAAAGAACACCCTCGCTGTGGGCGGGTGCGAGTACGAGATCTTCCGCCTCGACGCCCTCCAGGAGCACTTCGATGTGGCGCGGCTGCCGTTCTCGCTGAAGGTGCTGCTCGAGAACCTGCTGCGCACCGAGGGCAACGGGGCCGTCAGCGCCAAGGACGTGGAGGCGTTGGCGAGCTGGGACGCCAGGGCCGAGCCCAGCAAGGAGATCGCCTTCTCCCCGGCGCGCGTCCTGATGCAGGACTTCACCGGCGTTCCCGCGGTGGTCGACCTGGCCGCGATGCGCGACGCGATGGCGCAGATGGGCGGCGACCCCGATCGGATCAACCCCCTCGTGCCCGCCGAGCTCGTGATCGACCACTCGGTGCAGGTCGACGCGTTCGGCACGCGCGACGCCTTCCGCGTGAACGCCGAGCGCGAGTTCGAGCGAAACCAGGAGCGCTATGCGTTCCTGCGCTGGGGCCAGGAGGGGTTTGACAACTTCAAGGTCGTGCCACCCGACACGGGGATCGTGCACCAGGTCAACCTCGAGTACCTGGCGCGCGTGGTGTTCGAGGACGACCGCCCGGCCTCGGGCACCCGCGGCAACGCATCCGGTGCTGGTACCTCCGGGGGCGACGCATCCGGTGCCGGTACTTCAAGAGGCAGTGCATCCGGCGCTGCCTCCGCGGGCGGTCTGCCGCAGGCATATCCCGACACGCTAGTGGGCACCGACTCGCACACCACCATGGTCAACGGCCTCGGCGTGCTTGGCTGGGGCGTGGGCGGAATCGAGGCCGAGGCGGCGATGCTGGGCCAGCCGCTGTCGATGCTGATCCCGCAGGTCCTGGGCTTCAGGCTGCACGGCGAGCTGCCCGAGGGCGCCACCGCGACTGACCTGGTCCTGACGGTCACGCAGATGCTGCGCGAGCGCGGCGTGGTGGGCAAGTTCGTGGAGTTCTACGGCGCTGGTCTGGCAGGGCTGCCGCTGGCTGACCGCGCGACGATCGGCAACATGTCCCCCGAGTTCGGCTCGACCTGCGCGATCTTCCCGATCGACTCAGAGACGCTGCGCTACCTAGAGTTCTCCGGGCGCCCGCCGGAGCGGATCGAGCTGGTCGAGGCGTACGCGCGCGAGCAGGGGCTGTGGCACGACCAGAACTCGCCCGAGCCGACCTTCTCCGATCTGATCGAGCTCGACCTCGGTGAGGTGGTGCCGAGCATCGCCGGTCCCAAGCGTCCCCAGGACCGCGTGTCGCTAAGCGATGCTCAGCATGCCTTCCGTCGCGCACTGGGCGACTACGTGCGGGTCAACGGCGAGGACTCCTATCCGGCCTCCGATCCCCCATCCAACGGCGCACCCGGACACCCTGCCGTTGGGACGAAGGTCCCCGTGACGCTCGCCGATGGCACGCATACGACGCTCGACCACGGGCACGTGGTGATCGCTGCGATCACCAGCTGCACGAACACATCCAACCCATCCGTGATGGTCGGCGCCGGGATCCTGGCGCGCAACGCGCTCGCACGCGGACTGAAGAGCAAGCCATGGGTGAAGACCTCGCTGGCGCCCGGGTCCAAGGTGGTGAGCGAATACCTCGACCGCGCGGGGCTGACCGAGTCGCTGGAGGCGCTGGGGTTCAACCTCGTGGGGTACGGCTGCACGACGTGCATCGGCAACTCGGGGCCGCTGCCCGAGGAGGTCTCCAAGGTGGTCGGCGACGAGGACCTGGCGGTGGTGAGCGTGCTGTCGGGCAATCGCAACTTCGAGGGGCGCATCAACCCGGACGTGAAGATGAACTACCTCGCCTCGCCGCCCCTGTGCGTGGCCTACGCGTTGGCGGGCACGATGGACATCGACATCGCGGGTGAGCCGCTGGGCAAAGACGAGCAGGGCGAGGACGTGTACCTGCGCGACATCTGGCCGAGCGAGCGCGAGGTCGCGCAGACGATCGAGCAGGCGGTGCGCTCGGACATGTTCCGCAAGAGCTACGGCGAGGTGTTCGCGGGCGATGAGCGCTGGAACGGCCTGCAGGTCCCCACGGGCGAGCGCTTCGCTTGGCAGGAGGACTCCACGTACGTGCGCCTGCCGCCCTACTTCCAGGACATGCCCGCCGAGCCGCCCGCTGTGCAGGACGTGCAGAGCGCGCGCGTGCTGGCGCTGCTGGGCGACAGCGTCACGACCGACCACATCTCGCCGGCCGGCTCGATCAAGCGTGACGGGCCCGCCGGCGCCTACCTGCAGGAACAGGGCGTGGCGCCGCGCGACTTCAACTCCTACGGCTCGCGGCGCGGCAATCACGAGGTGATGATGCGCGGCACGTTCGCCAACATCCGCCTGCGCAACCTGCTCGGGGGCGACGCCGGCAGCGGGCCACTGCCCGAGGGAGGCTTCACGCGCCACCTGCCCGAGGGCGAGCAGCTGTCGATCTACGACGCCGCGATGCGCTACGAGCAGGAGGGTGTGCCGCTCGTCGTGCTGGCCGGTAGGGAGTACGGGTCGGGCTCCTCGCGCGACTGGGCCGCCAAGGGCACGCGGCTGCTCGGCGTCAGGGCCGTCGTGGCGCAGAGCTTTGAGCGCATCCATCGCTCCAACCTCGTGGGGATGGGCGTGCTGCCGTTGCAGTTCCCCGAGGGCGAGAGCGCGCAGTCGCTGGGGCTCGATGGCCGCGAGGTATTCTCGATCGAGGGCATGGCTGAGGCGATGCGGGACGGCGGCGCGCCGCCCCGCACGGTCAGGGTGCACGCAGAGCACGAGGGTGAGAGCGAGGGCGCGGAGGGTGCGGAGCCAGTGGAGTTCGACGCGCGCGTGCGCATCGACACGCCGCGCGAGGCCGAGTACTTCCGCCATGGCGGCATCCTGCAGTATGTGCTGCGCGGGATGCTCTCGTGAGTGCCGCGGATCGACCCAAGGCCGGCAAGGCGACACGGGCGAGCGCGGCTGGACGGAGCGCCGGTGGCCGGGCTGCCGGCGGGCGAGCACGTGTGGGCAAGGACGAAGGCTTCACAGATGTCCTGCGCGAGCTCTTGAGCGCGCGCGGACCCTCTGGCTATGAGACGGCCCCGGCGGCTGTGTGGCGCAGGACGGCTGAGAAGTTCGCGGCGGTGAGCACCGACTTGGTGGGCACGCCGACGGCGCGTGTGGTCTCGCGCCACGGCGAGCAGTCCTCCGCGAGGCGGTTGATGGTGATGGGGCACATCGATGAGATCGGGCTGATCGTCACGCACATCGACGACGAGGGCTACCTGTGGTTCGGGCCGGTCGGCGGCTGGGACGCGCAGATCCTGGTGGGCCAGCGCGTGGTGCTCGCCACACGCGGAGGCGAGGTGGCGGGGGTGATCGGCAAGAAGCCGATCCACCTGCTGCGCGACGAGGAGCGCAAGAAGGTCGCCGAGGTGCGCGACCTGCACATCGACATCGGCGCCAAGGACGGCAAACAGGCGCGCGAAATGGTGCGCGTCGGCGACGTGGCGGTGGTCGCCGGCGATCCGCTGGAGCTGCCCAACGGACGAGTGGCCTCACGCGCGCTGGACAACCGCCTCGGCTCGTTCGTGGCGCTCGAGGCCGCCCGGCTGGTGGCCAAGGCCGGAGGCGCGGCGTGGGAGATCGTGGCGGTGGCGGCGGCGCAGGAGGAGATCACGTTCGGCGGCTCGCGCACGAGCGCCTTTACGCTGGAGCCCGACGCCGCCATCGTGGTCGACGTGACGCACGCCACCGACGCGCCCGGGATCGACGTCAAGGAGGCGGGCAAGCACGAGCTGGGCTCCGGCCCTGTGCTGACGCGGGGCGCGACGCTCAACCCCGCGTTGTGCGAGCTGCTGTATGAGACCGCCGAGCGGGAGAAGATCCCCTTCACCGTAGAGGCATCGGGTCGCGCCACGGGGACCGACGCGGACGCGGTGCACCTCAGCCGCGGCGGGGTGCCCACCGCGCTGGTGTCGATCCCGCTGCGCTACATGCACTCCCCGGTGGAGACGGTACAGCTCAGCGACGTCCACGCCTGCGCGCGCCTGATCGCCCTGACGGCGCTGGCGCTCGACGGCGAGACGTCGCTGGCACGCTGAACCTCGCTACGCCTTCGCGAGCTCCGTGAACTCCGAGATCTCATACGCCGACCCGGGGGTTCCGCCCAGCGCCAGCAGGCGCAGGCCTTCGGCGCCGGGGTAGATCTTGCGCTTGGCGGCAGCGCCGACGCGCACGATCACCTCGGGGGAAAGCTTGAAGCGCTCGCCTTCGACGTCCATCTCGCCGGAGCCGCGCAGGACGGCGAAGACCTCCTCCTGGGACTGCTCGGCGTGGTCGTGTTCGGGGTAGTCGGGGTAGTTGGGGGGCAGGTCCACGACCTGCATGCCGAAGGAGCTGACGCCCAGTTCGGCGCGTGCCTTCTTGAGGCCGCCGCCGAAGGCGCCCTCCATCTCGTCGATGCGCTTGACGGTGTAATCGGGCATGGCTGTGATCCTCTCTGTGAGTCGCCGCAGGGAACTTCCGGGAATAGATTAGCGACTACTAAGAATCTGTGGAAGCGGACTCGGGGGAGTCGCCGCGATCGAGCACGAGCACCGGATTCTCCGTCGGCATGATGATGCCGAGCTGGCGCGACTGGGCGAGCACGGAGCCGTCGGGCGCCCAGATGACGCCGTCCTCCTCGAAGAAGCCCTCGTGCAGGAGGCGGGTATTGAAGATCGACAGGCACATGCCATCGAGCGGGCCATCCGCGGGCGTGGGGGGCTGGCGGAAGTGGATTGTGAGGTCGACGGTTGGGCTGACGGCGGGCTTGGAGAGCGCGATGAATGAGGGGGGGAACCAGGCGTCGGCGAACACGGTAAGCGACAGCGGGTCGAGCGGGCGTGGCTCGGGCAGGGCGATCCACCCGCCGATTTCCATCGGGTGCTCGGCGCCGACGAAGGGCATCGCGCCCACGCGCGCCTGCATGACGAGCTGCTTGGTGAACTCGGGAGCGCCCTTGAACAGGCGTGGCGTGTCACGGCGCTCCAGGTCGGGCCCCGCCACCTCGGGCATCGGCAGTGCATCGGCTTCGGGTGCCTCCCAGGGGGTGGAGAACGCCGCGAGCGCCAACGCCATTACCTTGCCGCCCTGCTCCAGGCGCGCGGAGAGCGTGCTGAGCGAGCGTCCCTCGCGCTCGATGGTGACGTCGATCGCGACCGGGCCCGGGTCGGGCGAGGAGGGGTAGTGGACAGTGAGCGAGCGCGGTGAGCGCGTGGGATCATCGACGGTCTCAGTCAACGCGCGCAGGAGCATCGCGGCGAGGTAGCCCCCATGGGGACCGCGCCCGGCGCGCCAGCCGGGTGCGATGTCGGCGGCAAACGAAGTCGAGTCCTCGATCTGCCGCACGGCGGTGTCTCGGTCGAAGACTGTTTCCATCAGCCCCGCACGAGGCGCTTGTAGGTGATGCGGTGTGGGCGATCCGCCGCTGCGCCCAGCCGACTGCGCCGGTGCTCCTCATAGGCCTCGAAGTTGCCTTCGAACCACACGACCTGGGAGTCGCCCTCGAACGCCAGGACGTGCGTGGCGACGCGGTCGAGGAACCAGCGGTCGTGCGAGATGACCATGGCGCAGCCGGGGAAGCCGAGCAGGGCGTCCTCGAGCGCGCGCAGGGTGTCGACGTCGAGGTCGTTGGTAGGCTCGTCGAGCAGCAGCAGGTTGCCGCCGGAGCGCAGCAGCTTGGCGAGGTGCACGCGGTTGCGCTCGCCGCCTGAGAGCGAACCGATGCGGGCCTGCTGGGAGGAGCCCTTGAAGTTGAAGCCGGCGACGTACTGGCGCGAGTTGACGACGCGCTCGCCGACCTTCAGCTGGTCGAGGCCGTCAGAGATCTCCTCCCAGACGGTCTTCGCCGGATCGAGCGCATCGCGCGACTGGTCGACGTAGGCGAGCTGCACCGAGTCGCCCAGCACGAGCGTGCCGGCGTCGGGGGAGTCCTCGCCGGTGACCATGCGGAAGAGAGTCGTCTTGCCGGCGCCGTTGGCGCCGATCACGCCGACGATGCCGGCGCGCGGCAAATCGAAGCTCAAATCCTCGATCAACAGCCGCTCGCCATAGCCCTTGCGCAGGTCCGTGGCCGTCAGCACCTGTGCGCCCAGGCGCGGGCCGGGGGGGATGTGAATCTGGACCTCGTCGAGCTTCACGGCGCGCTCCTCGGCGACCAGCTCCTCATAGCGCGCGAGGCGGGCCTTGGACTTCGTGCGCCGCCCCTTGGGGTTGGTGCGCACCCATTCGAGCTCGGCGGCGATCGTGCGCTGGCGGCCCTTCTCCGAGCGCTCTTCCTGGGCGAGACGCGCCTGCTTCTGCTCAAGCCAGGAGGAGTAGTTGCCTTCGTAGGGGATGCCTCGGCCGCGGTCGAGCTCGAGGATCCAGCCGGCCACGTTGTCGAGGAAGTAGCGGTCGTGGGTGACGGCCACGATCGTGCCCTTGTACTCGGCGAGGTGCTGCTCAAGCCAGGCGACGGACTCGGCGTCGAGGTGGTTGGTGGGCTCGTCGAGCAGCAAGAGGTCGGGCGCGCGCAGCAACAGGCGACAGAGCGCCACGCGCCGGCGCTCGCCGCCGGAGAGCTTCTCGACGGCGGCGTCGGGCGGGGGCAGGCGCAGCGCGTCCATCGCGTAGTCGAGCTTGGTGTCGAGGTTCCAGGCGTCGGCGGCTTCGATGCGCGCCTGGACGTCGCCGAACTCCTCGGCGGTGTCATCGGAATAGTTGGCGGCGAGCTCGTTGAAGCGATCGAGCAGGGCCTTGGTCTCGGCGACGCCGTCCTCGACGTTGCCGCGCACGTCCTTGGATTCGTCCAGGGCGGGCTCCTGCGCGAGCATCCCCACGGTGGCACCCGGCGCGAGGGCGGCCTCGCCGCGGTACTCCTCGTCGAGCCCCGCCATGATGCGCAGGAGAGTGGACTTGCCGGCGCCGTTGTACCCGAGCACGCCGATCTTCGCGCCCGGGTAGAAGGCGAGCGTGACGTCGCTCAGCACCGTCTTCTCAGGCGGGTGCAGCTTGGAGAGGCGGTGCATCGTGAAGACGTACTGAGAGGACATGAGCGGCCAGGATAGGCGCTCGGACCGCGCGACTCCGCCGGCGGGGCCGAGAAAAGCTTTTTTAGAGGGACGGCACAAGGCCGTCCAGCGAGGCGTTCGCGTGGCGAGTCACGACGATGTGGCCGAAGGCCTGCGGATCGAGGTGCGACAGGGCGATAACGTAAACAGGGAATGCCCGCAGGCATCTTGGACATAGAGCAGCAGCTGCTCCTACTGGAGCTGGAGGCGCCCTTCGACAAGCGCGAAGTGCAGCTGGCGCGCAGGCGGATGGCCAAGCGCTGGCACCCCGATGTGGCGCCCAGCGGGAGACAGTTCGAGCACGAGCGCCACCTGAAGGCGATCAACGAGGCGGCCGACCAGCTGGAGCGCCTGGCCGAGGGCTCGCGCGGCGGGCGCGTGAGCGCCAACGCAGTGCGGGTCAGCGCCGCGGCGGCGCGTCGCGCGCGCGAGGAGGCGGGGCGCAGAGCCTACGAAGCCGAGCAGCGGGCCCGCGAAGAGGCCACCGAGCGCGCCCAGAACGACCCCTTCGGCAGTCGCGTGCCCGACCACTCGGTGGTGCACCGCTACGCGCGCTGCATCTCCTACCCGGAGTGGGGAGTGGGGACCGTGGCGGGCATCTATTTCACCGGCGGCGGGACAGGCATGGGCGGCGGCGAGAACGGCGAGGAGCACCCCGAAGTCGACCAGCAGTGGGCGCGCGTGAAGTTCAGCCACGGCGTTCGCACGGTGCCCGCCGGGAGCATGCGGTTCGTGGACTTCTCAAAACCCGACCCCGCCGAGGAGCGCGTCGAGCGATTCATGGTCGCCGCGCAGCGCGCGATGGCTGAAGGCGAGTATGAGCTGGCGGCGCAGCGACTCGTATACGCGCGCGACGCCGAGCCGCGCAACGTGGGAGTGCTGCGCCTGATGACGCTCGCCTTCTGGCAGGCCGGCAACCTCGAGGCGGCGGCGCGCTCGGTGCGCGACTGGGCGCGCGTCGACGGCGAGCGCCCCGCGCCCCACCGCTTCGCGGCGCGCATCTACGAAGACATCGGCGCGACCGACCTCGCCGAGGAAGCAGCTCAGCGCGCGGCCGAGCGCGGCCCCGAGGACGCCGGCGCGTGGGAGCGCCTGGGCCGCCTGCGGCTAAACCTGATGGATCGCGAGGGGGCACTGCACGCTCTGGAGCGCGCGCTCGGCCTGGGGGCCGGCGCGGAGGTCAGGGACCTGCTCGTGCAGGCGCTCGCGATGGAGCCGCGCGCGGTTCCGGCGGCCTGAGACGCTCTTCGAGCGCTTCTTTTCGCGCCACCTCCGGAAGGGGGACTGTCAGTTTGTTTGTGTAAATGGCCTGGCTGGGGCTATGCTCGGGTTATGTCGGATCTGCGTTCGTCCAGGCGGTTGGATGACGCCGCCCGGGCTGCTCAGGCGGCCGAGGCGGCGGGGCATGATGCCGTTGCGGGCGAGGCGTGGCGTCGCTATCGCCTGATTCGCGACGGCACTCGCGACCCGGATGAGCTGCTTGCCGAAGGGATCGCGTTGAGCGAGTGCGCGATCGAGTTGGCCACGTCCGGCCGCGCGCCGCGGTGAGCGGCTTCGGGACGATCCTCGACGATCTCAATCGGGCTGGTGTCCGCTATGTCCTGATCGGCGGGATCGCGCTGATCCGCCATGGCGTGGTTCGTGCAACGCGCGACATCGACGTGGTTCTCGCGCCAGAGCCTGAGAACCTGGAGCGGTTGCGGGAGCTGGTTGCCGCATGGCTCGCCACGCGCCCTGATGGCTCGCCGGTACCCGAGGACGCGATCGCGCCGGGAAGGACGATCCATCTCTTGACGCCTCATGGCGAACTCGATCTGCTCCCCGAGCGGCAGTCGCCGCTCAGTTTCGCCGAGCTCTCAGCTCGCGCCGAGACTCGCCGTGTCGACGGCGTGGAGGCTCCGATCTGCGCGTTGGAGGACCTCGTCGCCATGAAGCGTATCGCTGGCCGCGAGCGCGACCTGCTCGACTTGCGCGATCTCGAGGCTGTGCACGGTGAGCTGCCGGACAGTCGCGTGGGTGAGGACGAGCAGCGCGGCTGAAGTCCGCACAGCTCAGGACTCAGCTCAGGATGTTGACCGCACGCGAGACGATCAGCCCGATCGTCACCAGCGAAACCAGCGACTGCACGCCCATGATCGACTTGGCCGTCGGTGTGAGCGGCATCGTGTCGGTGGGGGAGAACGCGGTGGCGTTCGTCAGCGACACATACAGGTAGTCGATGAACCTGGGCCGCCAGTTGCGCGGCTCGATGCGGTCGTCCTGCATCTGCGGGAACAAAAAGTCGGGCGCCCGGTCGTGGCCGGCCGCGCGGCGCCCCGGACCGCCGCGGTCGGTCTCCCAGTACCACAGCGCGAAGATCAGGAAGTTCGTCAGCCAGATCAGCACGCCGGAGGTGATCAGCTCGCGCCCGTTGTCGACGTTGCTGTGCAGCAGGTAGTGCGTGAGCGCCGCCAGCGAGTAGATGTTCGCGGCGCTCACGAACGCCGTCAGCCCGAGCGCCACGCGCCGGCGCCGCGGGTGCTCGTGCTCGAGCTGGTTGGGCGTGGCCATGAACATGCCCAGCAGCAGCGCCCCCTCCAGCGCGGGGATCAGCCAGGCCGGCCCCACCGTGAGCCGTCTCGGCAGCAGCAACTGCAGCGCGATCGCCGCGAGGATCGTCGCCTGCGCCGGCCAGAACGCCTCTGGCACTCCCGGCGGCGGGTAGGAACGGCCGGGCAGCGCGGGTTGGCCAGGGGGCCGCGCAGAGGGTTCGGAGGCCACGTTGGCACTCTAGGCCGAGGTTCGGAGGGATCAGCGGGGCGGGGCGCGCTAGCCTCAATGGCATGGGCATCGAGAACCCGGTCCACCTGATCTTCATCGCGGCGGTCGCGCTGGTGGTGCTTGGCCCCAAACGCCTGCCCGAGATGGCTCGCGCGCTCGGCAAGGGTGTGCGCGAGTTTCGCGAGGCGATGAGCGGTGAGGCGGAGGAGGAGAAGCCGCCGCCGCCCAACACCGAGTGATCCGTTCCGCGGGCCTGCCCGTAGAACTGAACATGTTCGGACTAGACAATCCAATTCATCTCATATTCCTCGGCCTGATTGCGCTGCTCGTGCTGGGTCCCAAGCGCCTGCCTGTGATGGCACGCTCGTTGGGAACCGGGATGCGCGAGTTCCGCAGTTCGCTGACCGAGAGGGTGGACGGGGTTCACGAGCAGGCGAAGGAGGGTCCGGCCCAGGTTGCCGCGCCGCTCTCGCCCGCCGCGGAGCCGCTCGCCCCCGTAGCGTCTGTCGCACCCGCCGCAGCAGCGCCTGTCGCGCCTGCCGGAGAGTGATCTGGTGCGGCGCGCCGAGCGCTCCGACGCGGGCTGAGCAGATCGTCCGACGGCGGCGAGCAGAACCGGCGTGGCGCGGTCCGACGTGGACGATATGTTCCCCGGGTGCGCCTGATCGTCGCCAGCTGTGAGGTCTCCTACATCGGCCGTGTCACCACGGTCCTGCCCGAGGCGGTGCGGCTGTTGATGTTCAAGGCCGACGGCACCTTCATGGTGTGGGCCGACGGCGGCGGGCCCAACGTGAAGCCGCTGAACTGGATGACGCCGCCCACGGTGCTCGAAGAGGAGCCCGACGCGGAGGGTGCGCCCGCGCGCCTGGTGGTGCGCAGACGCAAGCAGGAGGATCGCGTGGAGATCGTGCTGCACGAGGTGCTCTCCGACATCGAGCACGAGCTCGACGTGCTCGTCTCCCTGGAGAAGGAGGGGCTGGAGCGCGAACTGCAGGAGCTCCTGGCCTCCCAGCCGCAGTGGTGCGGCGAGGGCTTTCGCCTCGTGCGCCGCGAGTGGCCCACGGACATCGGCCCGGTCGACCTGATGTGCCGCGACGGCGAGGACGAGTGGATCGCCGTCGAGATCAAGCGCATGGGCACGATCGACGCCGTGGAGCAGCTCACGCGCTACTTGGAGCGCATCCGTTTGGATCCTGCGCTGGGCTCCTGCCGCGGGGTGTTGGCGGCGCAGCGGATCAAGCCCCAGGCGCGCGTGCTGGCGCAGGCGCGCGGGATCGACTGCGTGGAGGTTGATCTGGAGGTGCTGCGCGGCGAGCGCGAGCCCGAGCTGACGCTGTTTGCGGCATAGTCCCGGCTATGGATACCGATACAGATGCCGTACTCACAGCGCGCCGCGACGCCGTACTGCTGATAACCATCAACCGCCCAGAGGTGCGCAACGCGGTCAATGCCGCCGTGGCGGCCGGCATCGCGGGGGCGCTGGAGGAACTGGACGGCGACGACGCGCTGTCCGTGGGCGTGCTCACCGGCGCCGGGGGCTTCTTCTGTGCCGGCATGGACTTGGGGGCGTTCGTCAAGGGCGAGTCCCCGTGGTTCGGCGACCGCGGCTTCGCGGGCATCGCCCAGCGCTCCGCCGCCAAGCCGTTGATCGCCGCGATCGAGGGCTTCGCGGTGGCGGGCGGCATGGAGATCGCGCTTGCCTGCGACCTGCTGGTCGCGGCCAAGGGCGCGAAGATGGGCATCCCCGAGGCCCGGCGCTCGCTGGTGGCCGCGGGCGGCGCGCTCTTGCGGCTGCCGCGACGGATGCCCTACCACGCGGTGATGGAGTTGGCGCTGACCGGCGACCTTCAGCCAGCCGAGCGCTTTCACCAGTGGGGCGTCGTCAACCAGCTGGCCGAGCCCGGCGAGGCGGTGCAGGGCGCGCTGGAGTTGGCGGCCCGCTTGGCCAAGAGCGGGCCGTTGGCGCTGATCGCCTCCAAGCGCATCCTGCAGGAGCAGTACGACTGGTCGGCGGCGGAGATGTGGGAGCGCCAGGCTGCCATCTCGGGACCGGTGTTCGCCTCCGAGGACGCCAAGGAGGGTGCGAGCGCCTTCAAGGAGAAGCGCGAGCCGGTGTGGCAGGGGCGGTAGGCGCCCGCAGGCGTCAAAGATTCGGCAGGTGCTCGATCTCGGGCGAGCGCAGCGCGATGCCCAGTCCCCGCAGCGACACTCGGCCGGACTGCGGGTAGAAGCACATGTCCGCGTGCTCGCGGGTGCCATAGGCGAGATATGTGAGGCCCTCGGGGCCCGGGCGCAGCGCGTGCGCGACGCCCGTGCCCGCCGGGCGCGAGACCACGTCGCCGGGGGCCAGCGGGTGCTCCTCGGGGGTCTCTGCGCCGCGCTCCCACAGCTCAAGGATGCCGCCGCCGTTGAGCACCACGAACAGCTCCTCCTCCAGCGAGTGACAGTGCGCCGGCGCGCCCTGTCCGCTGGCTGCGAGCACGACGTGGTTGAGGCCCGTCGCCGTGGCGCCGGCGGCCTGCGCCAGTCGGCGGGCGCGTCCACCGAGAGTCGCAGGCAGGTCGGTCAGTGCGATCACGTTGCGCGGGCGCTCCGCCTCGGGCGGTGGACACTCGGGTGGACCGGCCGCGGCCTCGCGCGCGAAGGGCGAGTCGCCCTCGCCGAGCTCCACCCAGCGAGGAAACGACCACGCCACGCCCGCGCGCGGGAGGGCGGTCAGCGCCGGGTCGCGCCGCTGGCCGAAGACCAGCACGTCGAGTCCCTCGGTGTCGGCACGCAGAGTGTGAGCGCCGCGCTTGGGGCGATGCACGATGCAGTCGCCGGCCGCGACGGCGTGGGTCTTGCCGTCCTGCCACAGAACCCCGGCACCGCCCAGCACGAAGAAGATCTCCTCGTCGGCGCCGTGGTCGTGCGCGGGAGTGGAGAAGTGCTCGGGCGCGACTTCGATGCGCCGCAGCCCGACGGTGCGCGTGCCGACCTCGCGCCCGAGGTCGCGCCAGGTGGCCTTCAGATGCCCGATCTCCACCTCGTGCGAGGGGCTTGTGTGGAGGTTGGCGGTCTTCATCTGAGTGACACTACCGGAGCGCAAGCGTCCGAATCGTCGGGAAGCGCGAGCGTCCGAACCGGGCGGCTGGCCGCGTTGGATGGCCTCAGCCGCGCCGCGCGCGGCGCTTTCGCCGCCACTGGCTGAAGACGCGCTTGAAGCGTCGCCAGAGCACCGCTCAGCGCGCCTCTGGGACGGTGGCGAGGGCTGGCCAGTCGGTGACCGTGCTGGGCATGAGCGGTCGGCTGAGCACCGCTCAGCGCAGTCCCGGAGCCTTGCGGGGGTACTGCGAGATCGGCACGGTCGGGTCGAGCGCGGTGCTAACGATGCGGCTCTGTTCGGCGGCGTGCGCGGCCGGGTAGCCCTCGCCCGGGCTGGCGCGCTCGGGGCGACCGATGTAGCCGAAGTGCATCTCCTCGGGCATGATCTGCATCAGGCGGGGGAACATGTGCGCGCGGGCGCCCATGTTGCGCGGCTCCTCCTGCACCCACACCACTTCGCGCAGGTTGGGGTAGCTCTTGATCATCGCCAGAACCTGGCCTTCGGGGAAGGGGTAGAGCAGCTCGATGCGCCCCACCGCGAGGTTCTCGTTGCCTGGGCGCTGGGAGTGGCCGACGAGGTCGTAGTAGATCTTGCCCGTGCACAGCACCAGGCGGGTCACCTTCTCGGGGTCTACGCCGGGCTCGGCGAGCACCGGCTGAAAGCGCGTCTCCTCGGCGAGGTCGGTGAGCGGGCTGCTCGCCTGGGGCAGGCGCAGCAACGACTTGGGGGTCATGATCACCAACGGGCGCTCCTTGGCGATCCGCGCCTGGCGGCGCAGCATGTGGAAGTACTGGGCGGGGGTCGTCAGGTTGGCCACGCGGATGTTGCCCTCGGCGGCCAGCGCGAGGAAGCGCTCCAGGCGCGCGGAGGAGTGCTCGGGACCTGAGCCCTCATAGCCGTGAGGCAGCAGCAGCGTCAGGCGCGAGGTCTGCCCCCACTTGGCGAGCCCGGAGACGATGAACTGGTCAACGATCACCTGTGCGGAGTTGACGAAGTCGCCGAACTGCGCCTCCCACAGCACGAGCGTCTCGGGCGCTTCCTGGCTGTAGCCGTACTCGAAGCCCATGCACGCGAGCTCAGACAGCGGGCTGTTGTGCAGCTCCAGCGGCGCCAGCGCTTCGGAGAGGTTCTGGATCGGACAGATCGTCTGGCCGGTCTTCGCGTCGTGCAGCACCATGTGGCGCTGGCTGAACGTGCCGCGCTCGGTGTCCTGGCCGGTGAGGCGGATGGGGGTGCCCTCGGTCAGGAGCGACGCGAAGGCCAGTGCCTCGGCGTGCGCCCAGTCGACGCCCGGTGTGGCCTGTGCGGCGGCGCCAGAGGCGGCGGGGGCCGAGGAGCTTGAGCCCTCCGCGACGGTGGTCGAGGCGGCGGCGGCCGAGGAGCCGGAGGCATCCGCGACGCCGCTCGCTGCGGCCGGCGCGGCGTCGTAGTTGAGCGCCTCGCGCCGACGCTCGAGCTGCTTGACGAGCTTGGGGTGCACGGTGAAGCCCTCGGGTGCGCGCAGCAGCTCTTCGCCCAGCGCCCGCAGGCGTGCGGCGGGTACGTCGGTGCTGACGTCGGGGCTCTGCGTGCGGTCGAGCTGGTGTTCGCCGGTCTGCTGCTCGCCACCGTGCTCGGCGGCCGCCGCGATCTTGCTCTTCAGCCGCTGGTGCAGCAGTGTGAGGTTGTCCCATACGCTCTGCGCGAGCTGGTCGACCTGCTCCCTGCTCACCACCCCGTCGGCGATCAGGCGCTCGGCCCAAAGCTCGGAGACGCGCTTCTTGGTCTTCACCTTCGCGTACATCTCCGGCTGGGTGTAGGCGGGCTCATCGGACTCGTTGTGGCCGAAGCGGCGATAGCCGATCAGGTCGATCAGCACGTCGTGGCCGAACTCCTGGCGGAAGGCGAACGCGAGGCGCACCGCGCTGATGCAGGCCGGCACGTCGTCGGCGTTGACGTGGATGATCGGCACGTCGAAGCCCTTCGCGAGATCCGAGGCCCAGCGCGTGGAGCGCGCGTCGTCGGGGTCGGTCGTGAAGCCGATCTGGTTGTTGGTGATGACGTGCACAGTGCCGCCCACCTTGTAGCCGTCGAGCGCCTGCAGGTTGAGCGTCTCGGCCACCACCCCCTGCGCGGGGAACGACGCGTCGCCGTGGATCGCGATCGGCACGGCCGCGTTGGTGTCCTGGTGGGCGTGCGGTCCCTGGCGCGTGGTCTGCGCGGCGCGCGTGGCGCCCACGACCACCGCCGAGACGTACTCGAGGTGGCTGGGGTTTGACTCCAGGTTGACCTTGATGCTGCCGCCGTCGGGCAGTGTGTAGTCGCCCTGGGTGCCGTGGTGGTACTTGACGTCGCCCGTGCCGCCCTGGGGGATGGTGGTGACGGCCTCGAGCGTCGAGGCGCCCTCGAACTCGGCGAAGATCGTGTCGTAGGAGCGCCCCAGGTTGTGCGCCAGCACGTTCAGGCGCCCGCGGTGAGCCATCCCGATCACGACCTCGCGCCCGCCGTGCAGCGCGGAGAGCTGGATCAGCTCGTCGAGCATCGGCACCGTCATGTCGAGGCCCTCGATCGAGAACTGGTGCTGACCGAGGTAGGCCTTGTGCATGAAGCGCTCCAGCGCGTCCACCTCGATCAGGCGCTTGAGCAGCGTCTGCTGCTCGTCGGTCGTCAGCGGCTGGCGGAAGGTCCCCGACTCGATCTGCTCGCGCAGCCACACGCGCTGGCGGTGGGAGGCGATGTGCTCGATCTCGTACGCGATCGTCCCGCAGTACGTTTCGCGCAGGTGTGGCAGCGCGTCGGCGAGCGTCGCCCCCGGCACGTACATGCGCAGGATCTTCGCCGGGATCTGCGCCATCAGCTGCGGCGTCAGCCCGAGCGGCTCGGGGTCGAGCGTGGGGTCGCCCGGCGGCTCCACGCCCAGCGGGTCAAGGCGCGCTGCCAGATGGCCGTGGGTGCGGAACGCTTTCAGGAGCGCCGTCGCAGCCTGCACCGCCTGCAGCAGATCCTCGTCGGGTGCCTGGCGCGGCTCCTCGCGTGCGGCGGCGGCGGCCGCCGCGGGGGCGGGCAGCGCCGGTGCGGGTCCGAGATCGACGCCCAGTGAGGCGAACACTCCCTCGTAAAAGCCGCGCTCGCCGTGCAGGTATTCCTCCACGCGCGCCAGGAACCTGCCCGACTCGGCTCCCTGGATGATGCGGTGGTCATACGTCGAGGTCATCGTCATGACCTTCTCCGCGCCGATCATGCTGCCGATGTTGCCCAGCCCCACGGGGTAGGCGATCGAGCCGGTGGCCACGATCGTCCCCTGGCCGACCATCAGTCGCGGCACCGAGGCGACCGTGCCCAGGCCGCCGGGGTTGGTGAGCGTCACGTTGGCGCCCTGCAGGTCGTCCGCGCTGAGCGTGTTCGTGCGCGCCTTCTCGACCAGCGCGTCATACGCCGCCAGGAAGTCGCCGAACGGCAGCCGCCCGGCATTTTCGATCACGGGCACCATCAAAGTACGCGAGCCGTCTTTCTTCTCCACGTCCACCGCCAGCCCGAGGTTCACCTGTCCGTCGTCCACGCGGTGGGGCTTGCCGTCGACCTCGGCGAAGTGGTTAGCCATCACGGCCATGTCGTCGGCCGCGCGCGCGATCGCGTAGGCGATCAGATGGGTGAAGGACACCTTTAGTCCTGCCGCCTTCAGCTCGCGCCGGCGGGCGTCCAGGAAGGTGACGGTCAGCGTGCGGAAGCTCGTGGCCGTGGGGATCGCGCGCGACTCGTCCATGTAGCGCGCCAGCACCGCCGCACCGCCCTTGATCGGCTGTGCGCCGGCGGGCTTCTCGGCCGTGGCGCGTCCGTTGGCGGAAGTCTGAGCCGCTGTCCGTCCGTCGGCCTGAGCGGCCGAGCCGTTGCCGGCGGCCGCGTCGAGCACATCGGCCTTGACAATGCGCCCGCCCGGTCCGCTGCCTGCGACGCCGCCGAGGTCCACGCCCTCGACCGCGGCGGCGCGAGCCGCAACCGGCGATACGCGCTTGCCGTCGAGTGCCTCTGTGGCGATAGCGGAGTTCGTGCCGGCGGCCGAGCCGGCTGTTGGGGCACCCACGCCTTCCTGCGAGCCCTGCTCGTCGGCCTTGCCGTTCTCGCGCTCGGCCGTGGACGCCGGCGGTGCGCCGTTTGCAGCCACTGCGCCCCCCGCGGCCAAGCGCGCGATCACCTGTCCGACGGTCACCGTGTCGCCCTCCTGCGCGAGGATTTCGACCACCGTGCCGGTGGCGGGCGAGGGCAGCTCGACGTCGACCTTGTCCGTGGATATCTCGACGATCGTGTCGTCCACCTTGATGGTGTCGCCGACCTTGACACGCCATTCGAGGATGGTTCCCTCGGTTACCGACTCTCCCGCAGCCGGTGTCACGACATCGATCGTCTCTGCGGTCGTGGTCCCCGTGGCCATCTGTGACTTTTACTCTAGCGTTCCTGCTCGGCAGACCCGCTGGTCGGATCGTCGCTGGTCGGATCCCGCCGCCGCTGCTCGCGTAGGAACTCGTAGCTGCCGAAGAACGGGCCGATCCCGCCGAGAACCGCCACCGCCACGGCGAGGCGCAGCGATACGACGCGCAGGCGCGCCGCCGCAATGCAGGCGAGCGACATGCCGATCCACAGCAGACCGTGGCTCATCCCGAGCACGAACGTCTCCGGCTGGGGCTTGCCAATCGCGAACGCGCACACCAGCAGGGCCGTATAGATGCACGAATGTGTGAACGACGTCCACTTCAGGCGGGTGAATGTCTTCGGCGAGCTGCTGCCCGGCGCACTCAGCCTGCCCGGTCCCAGCGCTGCGAGCTTGCGCTCGGGCGGTGCTCCCCCGAGGCCTCTCTCGGGCAGCGCTCCTGTCACGCTCTCATTCCGTCAGCCAATGCGCCATTGCGCGCAGGCTCGCGCCGGCCTCCGGGGGCCACTGGTCGATCGCGCTGGGCCACCATGCGTGGGCGTCGTGCTCGGGGTCACGCACCACCTCCGCCCCGCGCGGTAGCCATGCTTGCCCGACGAACATCACCAGGCCGCGCGGCAGGCGGATTAAGGCCTCGCCGCGCACCTCAGCGGGCGTCACCGACCACTCCTCCCACAGCTCGCGCGCCACTGTGTCGGCCGGGTTCTCGCCGAGGTCCACCGCGCCGCCCGCTCCCAGCGCCCAGCGCCCCGCCCACGAGGACAGCCACGGCGCGCGACGTCCCGCCAGCCAGCGCCCGTCCGCCGCGCGCGTGATGCACAGCGCCGCCACGCTCTGCGAGGCGTCGCCCTCGACGAGACGCAAGGCCCAGCGCAGCGGCTGCAACTCGAGCTCGATGCCCTCGGGGCTTTCGCGATAGCCCACCAGCCGCGCGGACACGCCGTCGTGACTGGGGCTTCCGCGATCGCGCAGCGCCTGGATCGCGGCGTCGGCCGCCTGGGAGTGGGTGGCTGGCGGCTCGAAGGCGTCCTCTCGCCAGTTTGCCGTCACGTTCTCGAGCGCCCACGGTCCGCGTGCGAGGATCTCGGGCTGCTCCGTGGCCGGGATGCTGGGGATGGTGGACATCTGCCTAAGGCTAGTGGGCCCACACTCGCGCGCGTGTCATGCCCTTGCGTCGGCTGGTGGATCGGCACTCAGCGTCAGGCTGGTGGGTCCACACCCGCGCGCGGGTCACGGGCCAGTCACGGGCCATAGACTCGCGCCTGTGACGCGTCGCCACAAGCACTGGGGGTGGGGCTTCGAGGATCAGCAGCCCACCCCCGCGCAGGCACGCTCCGCGGCCGCCGGGCTGTCCTCGCACCTGGGGCTGGGTGCGGCGGATGTCGAGGACCCGGTGCCGCTGGCTGCCGTGGGGTTGCCTGCACCACGTGTGCCGGTGCCCGCCGCGCTGGCCGACTTCTGCTCCGCCGATGTGCACGAGCGCGCATCGCATGCGCTGGGCAAGTCCTACGCCGAGATCGTGCAGGGCTTTCGCGGCGTCTTTCGCCATCCACCGGACTTCGTCGCCCGTCCGAGCACCGAGGCCGAGGTCGGGCGTGTGCTGGAGTGGTGCTCCGCCGAGCGCGTCGCCGCGATCCCATTCGGCGGGGGCACCAGCGTCGTGGGGGGCGTGCGCCCTGAGGTCCCCTCATGGTGCAACGGCGTCGTCAGCCTCGACCTGCGCGCGCTGGAGCGCGTGTTGGAGGTCGACCCGGTCTCGCGCGCGGCGCGCATCCAGGGCGGCGCCACGGGTCCGGGCCTGGAGGCGCAGCTGGCCAAGCACGGTCTGACGCTCCGCCACTTTCCCCAGTCCTTCGAGTACTCCACGCTGGGGGGCTGGATCGCCACGCGCGCCGCCGGCCACTTCGCGACGCTGTGGACGCACATCGAGGACATGGTCGAGTCCGTCCGCGCGCTCACCCCCGCTGGCGTCTGGGAGTCGCGACGTCTGCCCGGCTCCGGTGCCGGACCCAGCCCCGACCGGCTCCTGGCGGGCTCGGAGGGCACACTCGGCGTGATCACCGAGGCGTGGCTGCGCGTGTTGCCCCGTCCCGTCCACCGCCGCTCGGCCGCAGTTGGCTTCCAGCGTTTCCAGCACGGGGTGGACTGCGTGCGCGCGCTCAGCCAGTCGGGACTTCACCCCTCCAACTGTCGCCTGCTTGACGCGCGCGAGGCGCGCACAACGATGGCCGGCGACGGCTCCTTTGCGCTGCTCGTGCTCGGCTTCGAGTCGGCCGATCATGCCGTCGACGGCGCGATGAGGCGGGCGCTCCAGGTGTGCCGGGAGCATGGTGGGGAGCTTCAGGACGGTCGTGGGGGACGCGTCGGCGGGGATGACGAGAGGCGCGGCAACGATGGTGGACGGGGCGATGGCGATGGCGAGGGCAGCGGTGGGAGCGGCGGCGGCGGAGGCGACGCCGTGGGCTCCTGGCGCGGCGCGTTCATCGGCGCTCCATACCTGCGCGACCTGCTCGTGGCGATGGGCGTGCTCAGCGAGACCTTCGAGACCGCCATCACCTGGGAGCGCTTCCCGGTCTTTCACGAACGGGTCCTCGCGGCAGCCGAGGAGACACTGCGCGAGGTCTGCGGGGAGGGGCAGGTGACGTGCCGCTTCACCCACGTCTACCCAGACGGTCCCGCGCCCTACTACACCGTGTTGGCGCAGGCGCGCCGTGGTGAGGAGGTCGATCAGTGGTGGGCCGTCAAGCGCGCCGTCTCCGATGCGATCATCCGCGAGGGCGGCACGATCACCCACCACCACGCCGTCGGGCGCGACCACCGGCCCTGGTACGACGCGCAGCGTCCCGATCCGTTCGCGGCGGCGCTGCGCGGAGCCAAGGCCGCCGTCGATCCGCGAGGCATCATGAATCCCGGCGTGCTGGTCGATCCCCTGCCCGGGCCGGATCGAGAGACGGGCGAGCCACCGCGAGCTGAGAGTCCCAGCGGGCCGGCCGGACGCCCGTCGGCAGGTGGACCGGGCGAGTCGCTGTCATGAACGTCGCCGTGCTGGGCCCCGGAGGCGTGGGTGGGCTGGTTGCCGGTGCGCTCGCCCGCGCGGAAGTCCCCGTCACCATCGTGGCGCGGGAGTCCACGGCCGCCGCGATCGAGGACCGGGGACTGCGCGTGAGCAGCGTGCGGCTCGGCGAGCTCGTCGTCCACCTGCGCGCGGTGGTGCGGCTGGAGGAGCCGGTGGACGCGCTGGTGGTGGCCACCAAGGCCACTGGACTCGTCGCCGCGCTGGAGCGCGTCGCGGTGGCGCCGACGCTCGTGCTGCCTCTGCTCAACGGCCTCGACCACGTGGCACTGCTGCGCGAGCGCTTTGCGCCGCCCTCGGTCGTGGCGGGCACGATCCGCGTCGAAGCCGACTGCCCCGAGCTGGGCGTGGTGGTGCACCGCAGCCCCTTCCTGCGTGTCGACATGGCCAGCCGCTATCCCGTGGCCGGCCCCCGGATGCGGGCGCTGGCGTGCGCGCTGGAGGACGCCGGCATTCCCGCGCGAGTACACGAGCCGGCCTCCGCGCATGCCGAGGCGCAGGTGCTGTGGTCGAAGCTCGTGCGCCTCAACGCGCTCGCCTGTACCACCAGCGCCTTCGACCGCCTGCTCGGCGAGATCCGCTCCACGCCCGAGTTGCGCGCCGAGCTCGTCAGGGCGATCGAGGAGGGCTGCGCGGTGGCGCAGGCCGAGGGTGCCGACATCGCTCCGGCCGACGCACTGCGCGAACTCAGCGACGCCCACGCAACGCTGGGCAGCTCGATGCAGCGCGACATCGCCGCCGGGCGCGCCCCCGAGCTCGACGCGATCCCCGGCGCCGTGCTGCGCGCGGGTGCGCGCCACGGCATCGCGTGTCCGACGATCGAGCGGCTCATGGCGATGGCCGCTGCACGCGCGGCGGTGTCGGTCCCGGCTGTCGGGCCCTGACGCTATCGACCTTGCGCAAGGCGGCCCCGGCGCTGCGCGGGACCGGTGCGGTAGGCGCGCCGCTGGACCCTACGGGCGCCTGGCCTACTGCTCGAACGGCTGAAACGGCGACACGCCCGGTGCGACCATCGGTAGCGACTCGGTGGCGATCGCCTCGACGGCCTGCTCCTCTGCCTCGGTCAGCTCCTGATCGTGCTCGCCGTCGCAGAGCACGCGAAAGTTGCCGGTCACGCCCGTGTCTGCCTGGATGACGATGCCCGGCAGAATCTGCTCGCCCTCCTCGAAGCCCAGGCGCTCCATATCGAAGTGGGCCAGCCCGATGCCGTAGGCGGTGTGCGTGGGGTTCTCGCGGTCGTGCGCGGCCACGGCCTGCGCGAAGCGCTCCAGGTTCTTGGCGATCTTGCCGGTGTCCGCCATGCCTGGGAGGAGGGTAGCGCCGGCGGCCGGGTAGCGCCAGTGGCGGCCGGGGTGGCGCCAGTGGCGGCGGGGTGGCGCCGGCGGGGCTGGGCAGCACAAGCCCCGGGGGTGGCGCCATATGCCAGGAGCGCCAGCCGCCGTGCTCGGGCGTACCATGGCCCCCACCACGAGCCCACGAAGGGGGACCACAATGCAGATCTTCGACCTTCTTGACGCAGCACGCCGGCGCATAAACGTGCTCGAGCACCCGTTCTACGAGCGCTGGAGCGCCGGCGAGCTGACGCCCGGCGAGCTGAGCTTCTATGCCGGGGAGTACCGCCACGCCGTGGTGGCGCTCGCAGACGCGTCCTATCTGGCGGCCGTGATGGCCGGCCCGGAAGATGAGCCTGCACTCATGCGCCACGCCGAGGAGGAGGCCAGCCACGTCGATCTGTGGGATGACTTCGCCCGCGCCGTCGGCGCCGTGAGCGCAGGTGAGCGCGCAGAGCCGCTGGACCATACGCGCGAGTGCGTCGCTAGCTGGACTGCCGGCACGGATCTGCTGGAGCACCTGGCGGTGCTCTACACCGTCGAGGCCTCCCAGCCTGAGATCTCAACGACCAAGCAGGCCGGCCTCACGACGCACTATGGGCTCAGCGAGGACTCGCCGGGCCTTGGCTACTTCAAGCTGCATGCCACGCTCGATGTCGAGCACGCGCGCCAGGCGCGTGAGCTGATCTCCCAGCTGGCCGACGCGAGCGACGGCGAGCGGATGCTGGCGCGTGCGGAGGCTGCACTGGAGGGAAACTGGACGCTGCTCGATGGGGTGGAGGAGCGGCGGACGGTTACGAGGGCTGCGGCATAAGCGCCTGACGCACCGCCGGCGCGACCTCGGTGGCGAACAGCTCGGTGGCGCGCATCGCGTGCTCGTGGGGCAGCGTGCCGACGCTGATGTGCGCGAGGAGGCGGTCGTGGCCGAACAGCTCATGCTCGGCGAGAATTTTCTCGGTCACCTGTTGGGGGCTGCCCACCAGCAGGTGACCGTCGGGGCCGCAGGCCCGGTCGAACTGCTCGCGGGTGAGCGGCGCCCACCCGCGCTCGCGCCCAATGCGGTTCATCATCGGCGCGTACGCCGGGTAAAACTCGTTGGCTGCCTGCTGGCTGGTGGCGGCGACGTAGGTGTGGGAGTTGATGCCGACCGCCACCGCGGAGGAGTCGAAGCTGTCTCCGCCGGCTTGCGCCTTGCGCACCGCCTCGCGGTAGAGATCGATCAGCGGCGCGAAGCGCGCCGGGGCGCCGCCGATGATCGCCAGCATCAGGGGTAGCCCGAGGGCGCCTGCGCGCACGATCGACCCCGGTGAGCCGCCGACTGCGATCCACACCGGCAGCGGCTGCTGCAGCGGGCGCGGGAAGACGCCGGCGTCGTTCAGCGCCGCGCGGTGGCGCCCCGACCAGGTGACGCGCTCGGACTCGCGCAGCGCGAGCAGCAGCGAGAGCTTCTCGGCGAACAGCTCGTCATAGTCCTCCAGATCCAGGCCGAAGAGCGGGAAGGACTCGATGAAAGACCCGCGCCCGGCCATCACCTCCGCGCGGCCACCCGAGAGCAGGTCGAGCGTGGCAAAGTCCTGGAACACCTTCACGGGGTCGGCCGAGGAGAGCACGGTGACCGCGCTGCTCAGGCGGATGCGCTCGGTGCGCGCCGCGGCTGCCGCGAGTACCACCGGGGGCGAGGAGACGGCATAGTCGGGGCGGTGGTGCTCGCCCACGCCGAACACTTCCAGTCCGAGTTGGTCGGCGAGCGCGATCTCCTCCAGGAGGTCCTGCAGACGCTGCGCCACGTGCGCCGGGTCGGCGCCGGGGGCTATGTCGGCAAAGCTGGCCAGGCCTATTTCCATGGAGGCGAGGCTAGCGCGGACTGTGGAGGCGAGGCTAGCGCGGATTGCGAGGTCTATGCCTGCTCGACTATCTCGATCCGATATCCATCTGGATCTTTGAAAAATACGAGCTGCGAGCCGCCCTCGCGCACCGAGTAGGGCGGCTTCTCGGGCTCGATGCCCTGCTCGGCGAGGCGCGTGAGCATCCCATCGAGGTCGTCAGTGGTGATGGCGATGTGGCCGTAGCCGGTGCCCAACTCGTAGCTGTCCACGCCGAAGTTGTAGGTCAGCTCCAGGCGCGGCATGTCGCTGTCGCCGGGCTGGTTCATGAAGACGTTGATGGCCTCGTCGCGGATCGGCATGCGGCCGACCTCCTCGAAGCCCAGCGCGCGGTAGAAGGCCACGGAACGGTCGATGTCGGTGATGCGGTAGCAGGTGTGGATGAGGGCCATGTGGGCAGTCTAGAGAACGCCTATACGGTGCGTGTTCGCTTCACCGTGGGCGTTGATCTGGTCGCCCGCCTTCTCGCGTCAAGCATGGCGTTCAAGGCGATGTGCCCTGACGCGCAGCGCTGAGGTGGCGGTGGGTAGCCCCGCCCGATCGTTTCAGAGCTTTCCCTGGGCGGCCACGTTTATCAGCGTGTTGATGAGCGGCAGCGATGACTCCCAGAGCTGTGGCGCTAGCTTCTTCACGCGCGCCCAACGCTTACGCTGTTCGTCCTCATCGAGGTCCGCGCTGGTGAGGATGTCAAGCTGCTCCCGCACCACAAGCTCGTCTGCCGGGTCAAGCTGCTCGTCATCCAGCCGGTTCTGCAACTCGTAGATTCGGCCCTGCCGATTGACCCAGGGAAAGGGTCCCCCGCACTCGTCGCAGAAGTTCGGTGGCTTGTAGTGCGAACCCCATCGCTACAGGGTATCTGGAGTGCCCGTTGCCATGGCACCGTCGCTCGCTGACAGCCGAGCCATTGCGAAGATGAGGCGAGCCGTATGCCCGACGAACAATGGAGCCGGACCGACGTTAGCAGCGCATCACGCCATGCATATCGGATGTCCGCTCCCACCAGCAGTAAAGTCAAGGCATGGCTGACGTTATTCACATGCCGCCGCGGGGTCGCTACCTGGCCTGGGAGGCTGGGCATCTTGCGGGCGTGTCCGGCCAGACGATCGGCCAGTGGGCGCGGCGCGGCTACATTCGCTCCTCGGTTGAGCAGGCGACCCCGCGGATCTACAGCTTCCAGGACATCGCGGAGGCGATGGTCGTGCACGAGCTGCTCGAACGAGGGGTGACGCACCGCGACATCAAGAAGGCGATCCGCGAGTTGGGGAACCGCTACGGGGATTGGCCGCTGACCGACGCGCAACTTGCCACGGCCCCCGGCAGGGCTCGTGCTCGGGTGATTGCCCGCGAGGCTGAGGGCGCCTACGACATCGGGGGGCTCGGCTGGCAACAGGTCATAGAGCCCGAAAATCTGGAGAAGATCCGGGCTCAGCTTCGTCGCGGCGGATGGGCCGTGCGGGCCCTCCCCGATCTGGAGCACGTCGAGGTGGACCCCGATCGTCTCAGCGGCAGGCCCACGATTCGTGGCCGGCGGATTGCGGCGGAGGATGTCGCGGAGATAGCCGCCGTTAGGGGGGGCTTTGAGACGCTGCGCGAGGATTATGAGCTCGATGAGGCCGAGATCGCCGATGCGCGCCGCTGGTGGCGGGAGGTTCGGCGTCTTGAGGCTGTCGCCGCGTGAGCAACGGCCTGTCGCAGCGCACGCTGGTCCTTGACGAGAATCTCAACCCACGCCTCGCTACTGAGCTGACTCGGCGCGGAAGGAATGCCACGCGCGTTCAGGAGCTTGGTCTTCGCGGCAGCGCTGACCCCCAGCTTCTTGACAAGCTGGACGGCCAGCTTGATGTCTGGGTGCTCGTGACGGCCGATGACCGGCTGCCCGATAGCCATGCCGAGGCCGTGCAACGCGTTGGCGCCACCATCGCCACGATCAATCCCGAGCGCGAGGCGGGCTGGCCCCTGGAGGAGTGGCGCCGGGAGATCGTGCACAGGTGGGCGCACGCGATGCAAGAGCAGGCTCAAGGAACGCTCAGGCGGTACACGCTGAGGCGTCACGGCATCTGGCGTCCGCGTCGCCGACGCTCCCTGTCATCCGAGTGAGGCGACCCAGCTTGCCTTGCGGCAGCCTTCAATTTACTAACGAACAGTACCCATCTGGATCGCGCACGAAGCACAGCCGTGAGCCGCCCTCGCGCACGGAGTAGGGCGGGCGCTCGGGCGCGATGCCCTGCTCGGCCAGGCGCGCGAGCGTCCCGTCGAGGTCCTCAGAGGTGATCGCGATGTGGCCGTAGGCGGTCCCGAGTTCGTAGGATTCGACGCCGAAGTTGTAGGTCAGCTCAAGGCGCGGCATCTCGCCGTCGCCGGGCTGGCTCATGAAGACGTTGACGGCCTCGTCGCGGATCGGCATGCGCGCGACCTCCTCGAAGCCCAGCGCGCGGTAGAAGGCGACCGAGCGGTCGATGTCGGTGATGCGATAGCAGGTGTGGATGAGGGCCATGCGCGAGAGTCTACGCTGCGTCCGTTGCCGTACGTGACTCCCGCGGAGGGGGAGCCGTCGCGGGCCGGCGTGTGAGCACAAGGCCATGAGCCCGAGTCGCCGCTCCCATGGTCGTGCCGCCGCTCGTCCACCCCAGCCGCCTCTTTACAGACCCCAGCCGCCGCCCGAAAAACCGGGCTACATGCAAGTATGGCCACATGATCGTGGAGCGGGCGATGCATCCGCAGTTCCTCTCGAATACCTATCTCGTCGCCGACGGCGAAGGCGGACCGGCGTTCTTCGTCGACGCGGGTGGCCCCGTGGAGGGCCTGAACGAGGCCGCGGAGCGGCTGGAGCTGTCGCCGACCCACGTGCTGCTGACCCACCACCACTTCGACCACGTCAGCGAGGCCGGGGCGCTGCGCAAGCGCTGGCCTGGGCTGAGGGTGCTGATCCAGCCGCTGGAGCGCGAGCTGCTGCAGGGCGGCGTGGAGGAGGGCGTGGCCACAGGCACCGTGGAAGCGGGTGAGACGCTCAGCTTTGGTGCGCTGGAGGTGCGACCGCTGCGCACTCCGGGGCACACCGCCGGGATGCTGTCGTTCCTCGTGGGCCGACCCTCGGGCGGCGGACGCCACAGCTCGACCACGGTGCCGGGCGGGTTTGTGGGAGGCGATGCGGTGGTATTCACCGGCGACACGCTCTTCCGCGGCTCGGTGGGTGGGGTAAGGGCGCCGGGTCACACTACCTATACCGACCTGCGCGACTCGGTGATGGGCACGCTGATGGAGCTGCCGCACGACACGGTGATCCACCCCGGCCACGCCGAGCCGACGACGGTGGCGCGCGAGTGGGAGCACAACTCCTTCATCCGCGTCTGGCGCAGCCTCGACCCCGAGGGCTCGGAGGTTTGCACCGCCCTGGGCGAGCCCGCGACGCTCGTGCTGTTGGGCGAAGACTACGACGGCGGCAGCAAGGCCTGGGTGCGCTGGGCGGACGGATCGGATGACATCGTCCCCGGCTCGCAGGTCCAGCGGGCGTAGCGTCGTCTCGCAGGGTCGCCGGATTGTCCCGGGGGCACGTCTCGCCGGATCATCCGGGGGCACGTCTCGCCACCGCCGCCTCGCGAGCCTCCGTGAGGCCGCCGGGGCCCTCCAGCTCCTCAGGCCTCCGCGCCGCCTAACATCACTGGCGTGGCCCGCGAAAAGAAGAGGAGCGACGAGAAACAGAACGACAGCATCCCGACTGGCCGGGTGCGTCGCACGGCGACCGTGGGGAGGCTCGCGGCGAGCGAGGCCGTGAAGCAGTTCGGGACGCGCGCGGCGAACATGACGCGCGACGAGCGGGGAGCCGAAGAGGCGCTGGCGCGCCGCCAGCTGGAGACGGCCAAGCAGATCGTGGCGGCGCTCGGGACGATGAAGGGCGCGGCGATGAAGCTCGGTCAGGTGATGAGTTTCCTCGACGTTGGGCTCGTACCCGAGGAGCACCGTGAGGAGTTCCAGGCCGAGCTCGCGAAGCTGCGCGACGCGGCGCCGACGGTGTCGTTCAAGCAGATGCGAAAGGTCATCGAGGGCGACCTCGAAGAACCCATCGCGAAGGTGTTCGAGGAGTTCGACGAGGAGCCGATCGCGGCGGCGTCGATCGGGCAGGTGTACCGGGCGCGACTGGCCGAGGACGGGCGCGAGGTGGCGGTCAAGGTGCAGTACCCCGGCGTGGCGGCGGCGGTGCGGGCGGACATGCAGAACCTGGACATGATCATGCGGCTGCTCAAGCGGATGACGCCGGGGCTGAACGTGAAGGCGCTGGGGCAGGAGATCCAGGAGCGCATCGCCGAGGAGCTCGACTACGAGCTCGAGGCTCAGAACCAGCGCGCACTGGCGCGCATCTACCGCGGGCATCCCTTCATCGTCGTGCCCGACGTGGTCAGCGAGCTCTCACGCGAGCGAGTGCTGGTGAGCGAGTTCGTTAGCGGTGTCGGGTTCGAGGAGTTCAAGGAGTACCCAGTCGAGCAGCGCGACCGGATCGGCGAGATCGTGTTCCGCTTCTTCCTCGGTTGCCTGTACCGTCACCGCCAGTTCTCCGGCGACCCGCATCCGGGCAACTTCATCCTGCTCGCCGACGGGCGTGTGGCGTTCCTCGACTTCGGCCTCTTCAAGCGCATGGAGCCAGAGGCGGTGGAGCTCGAGCTGGCCTGCCAGCGCGCGGTGGCCGAGGGCGACGCCGCCACGCTGCACCGGCTGCTGGCGGAGTCCGGGTTCCTGCCCGAACCCGAGCGCGTGGATCCGGGCAACCTCCTCGCATTCGTAAACGACGCGATCTGGTGGTACACGACGGCCGACGAAGTGGTGGAGCTGACCCCCGAGATCGCCACGCAGGTGATGATCGAAAGCTCCGACCCTCGCTCCAGCCACTTCCGCGAGATGCGCCACCAGGACATGCAGCCCGAGCACCTCTTCGGACGCCGCATGGAGATGCTCACGCTGGCCGTGCTCTCCCAGCTGCACGCCAGCTGCAACTGGCACCGCGTGGCACGCGAGTGGATGTATGGCGATGAGCCAGTGACCGAGCTGGGCCACCAGGAGGCCGAGTTCTATGCCCAGGGCGGGGCAGTGGCCACGTCCTAGGAGATGGAAGGAGGGCCGCCAGGAGGCGGCCGGGAGGGGCCGCGTTGTGCGGAACAGAGCGGGGTGGGCGATGTCTGTCCGCGCCTGTCGTACGATGAGGTACAGGATGCTTGCCCAGCTTGAGCTGAAGAACATTCGCTGCTTCTCGAGCATGAAGCTCGCCCTGCGGACCCCCGAGAGCGAGGGCGCGGGTTGGACTCTGCTCGTGGGCCAGAACGGCGTGGGCAAGTCGACCGTGTTGCAGAGCATCGTGCTGGCCGCACTGGATACGCGCCCGGTGACGAGCCTTGTGCCCGACGCCTGGACCCTCGTGCGCAGCGACGAGACGCAGGAACTGGACGCCGAGATCCGACTCACGACGAGCGCTGGAAACACCGCGTCGCGCCGTATCTCCGGGCGCAGGAACGTCTACGTGGAAGGAGACACCTCCGAACTTGGCCTTCCCCTGCTCCTGGGGTTCTCGGCTCGTCGGCGAATCGCCCATCCCGGCGAGCTGCCGAGCAGCTCGAACCTCGAGATCGAGCGGGTGAGGGGCCTGTTTGTCACAGACCACCCCCTTCTCACCCAGGACGCCTTTCTGGCGTTTCACGATAAGGCGAGCTCTCGCGCTTTCGCACGGGTGGTGCGAGACGTGACAACTCACAGCTTGAGGGGGGATACCGACGCACGGCTTTTTCCGTTGGTGGACGCTTTGGAGTTGCGGGGCGCCGGTGGTGTGAACGAGAGCAGGCAGCTGATGGAGCAGCGCCGCTTTGTCTTGCGCTACGGCGAAGACTATAAGGTGAAGGTGGGGATCGAGGAGCTGAGCGACGGTTACCAGGCGATGCTCGCGATAGTCCTCGAGATACTTACGCAGGCGGCGCTCGAGAGCAGCGAGGTACCCGACCCGACCACGCTGGAGGCCGTGATCCTCATCGATGAGATCGAGGCGCACCTCCATCCTCGTTGGCAGCGCAGTGTGGTGCCGCTGTTGCGCGAGATCTTTCCCCAGTGCCAGTTCATTGTGACTACGCACTCACCACTTGTCGTTGGCTCGGCGAATGAGGGGGAGGTAGTGGTGCTGGACATCGACGACGACGGCGCCGTGTCGGCGGACATCCTCGAGACGCGACTGGGGATGTTCGGGGCCGAGCGCATCTACGAGGAAGTGTTCGGAGTTCGACGCACCGCGTCGCCGGCGCTTGTCGAGGCGGAGCGCGACTATCTGCAACAGATCGCCTCAGCCGATCCGGTCACCGTCTCCGGCCTGGGCGAGATGGTCGAGGCTGCGTGGCAAGATGCGCTTGGGCGAGTCGAGCAGTGATAGAACTGCAGCGCGCTGGTCTCCGTGCGACCCGGAAACTTGTCAACGCACAAGAAAAACTCGCTGCGGCAACCACCGACGAGGATGGGATCGCTGTGGTGGCTCGGGTTTCGAGCGCTGCTTGGACGAGTATGCGCCAGCAACTGGTGTCGCTGCAGCACAACAAGTGCGCCTACTGCGAGGACTACCTACGCGGGCGCATGATCGAGATCGATCACATCCGACCAAAGAAGCGGCATCTCTATTGGTGGCTGGCGTATTCGGTGGAGAATCTGGTCGCCACATGCCGCGCGTGTAACAACACGAAGTCAAGCCGGTGGGAGCTTTGCGACGGCGAGTCCGAGCTGATCCCGCGGCAACGGCCCTGGGTGACGTCCGAGCGAACCATGCTGATCGATCCGACTGCGGAGGATCCGACGTTGCACCTGACATATGTCTATGCGGGAGGCATGTGGCGCATCGCGGCCACGTCGCCGAGAGGACGCTGGACCATCGAGAAGCTGGGGCTCGACAGTGACTCCTTTACCCACGAGGCAAATGAGTTCGTTTTGCAATCCATGGACGCGCTCGCCCAGAGAATAGAGGCGGCCAAACGAGCCCGCGACAGCCAAGGGCTGAGCGATGCGCTGGAGGAGATGCAGCGGAGATTCGATCACCCTGGCCAGAAGTGGCTTCATCTGGTGCGTACGGTCATCGAGCATATAGTCGGTGGCACATATCGGCCCCCCCTCGCTTCTTATCGTGGAGCTGGCTAAACCACCTGAATCTGCACCAAACTCGTGGTCCCCGGCCGACCTGAGGGCAGCCCGGCGGTGATGCCCACGCGCTGCCCGGGCTCGCACCAGCCGAGCTCGACCACGCGCCGCGCTGAGTCGGCGATCAGCGCCTCGGTGGTCTCGTGGCGGCGGATCGAGGCAGCCTGCACGCCCCACATGAGTCCGCAGCGGCGCACCGTCTCACGGCCTGGGGAGAGCGCGTAGATCGGGACCGTCGGGCGGTGCGCGGAGACCAGGCGCGCCGAGCGCCCGGAGAGCGTGGGGACGACGAGCGCATCGAGCTGCAGCTCGCGCGCGGCCACGCAGAGGGTGTGGGCGAGGGTGTAGGCGGGGTCGGTGTGCAGGCGGCGCACGCGCGAGGCGTTCCAGTCCTCATACGGCGCGATCGCCTCGGCGTGCTCGGCCACGGCGGCCATCATCGCGATCGCCTCCACCGGGTAGGCGCCCACGGCGGTCTCCTGGGAGAGCATCACCGCATCGGTGCCATCGAGGATCGCGTTGGCCACGTCGGCGACCTCCGCGCGTGTGGGGCGCGAGGAGGTGACCATCGAGTCGAGCATCTGCGTGGCCGTGATCGAAGGACGCGCGAGGTGCCCGGCGAGGCGCAGTAGCTGCTTCTGCACGATCGGCACCTGCTCGATCGGCAGCTCGATGCCGAGGTCCCCGCGCGCGACCATTACGCAGTCGGCGGCCTTGAGGATCTCCTCGGCCCGCTCGACCGCCTGGGGCTTCTCCATCTTGGCGATCAACGGCAGGCGCGTGTGGTCGCGGACCTCTTCGACGTCCTCGGGACAGCGCACGAAGGAGAGCGCCACCATGTCCACGCCGATCGACTCGCCGTGGCGCAGCAGCTCGAGGTCCTCCGCCCCCACCGAGGGCAGCCCCTCCGCGGGGCCGGGAATGTTGACGCCCTGGCGCGAGGCCACCGCGCCGCCGACCTCGACCTCGGCCTCGACCTCACGCTCGCCCGCGCGCACCGCGGCGACGCGCAGGCGCACCGAGCCGTCGGCGAGGTAGAGGACCGCCCCCGGTTCCACGGCGGCCGGCAGTCCCGCCCAGGAGATGGTCATGTGGCGGGCGTCGCCCTCGTCGGCCTCTCCGCCGCAGGTGAACACCACGTGGTCGCCGGGCTTCAGCTCGACGACGTCCTCGCGGAGCGGGCCGATGCGCAGCTTCGGGCCGGGCAGGTCCTGCAGGATCGCCACCGGGCGCCCCGCGCGGCCCGCGGCGTCGCGCACGCGTCTGACCGTCTCGGCGTGCTCGTCCAGCGTGCCGTGCGAGTAGTTCAGGCGCGCCACGTCCATGCCGGCCTGCACCATGGCCAGCAGCGTCTCGGGCTCGCGCGAGGCCGGTCCGATGGTGGCGACGATCTTCGTGCGGCGCATGGTGGGATCGTATGCGACGGGGGGCGCCGTGCCGTGCGGTCCCAGCATTCGGATCTACGGTCATCCGTCGTCCGCCGCGCGATTCTTGTCCGCCGGCTCTGCGTCGACCGCCGCATCGGCTGTCCGGCTCATACGATTTGGCTCGATGCCTACCATCCCTCCTATGCTCGGCCCCTCTCGACCCGTGCCGACGCTTGGCGCCCGCGCACGCGTCGCGCACTTCGGCGGCGGCTTCGAAGCCGCGACGGTCATCGCCGTGCGCGAGGAGGGCCGGCGGCTGGAGGTGCGCTGCGAGGGCGGGGAGACGCTCGAGTTCGCCCTTTCGCCGGCCACGGCCCGCTTCGTCGCCGCGGGCAGTTCACATGGAGCACGGTTGGAGCTGCTCGATTGACGCCCGGTCGCTGCACATCTCCGCTCTCGGGGGAGCAGCAGTTCATTGCAATTCAAAGCACCGTAAATACCATTGCGATCATAATTCAAAAAGCAGACACAGATGCACTCCTCTTTACAAGCCGTTCACCTCCGCCTGAGTGCCGTTCACCTCGCCGAGTGCCGTCAGGGCGCACGCACGTCAGGGAAGTGCTCCGCACAGTGTTCCCGCAGTGCCACTCTGATCCACGCACGCTCGTCGGGGCTGGCGACGCGAAAGCGCTGCAGCAGCTCGCGCTGGCGTTTGATCGGCGCTCCGGCGATCTCCCAGCGTACGGCCAGTCGCTCGAACAGGAACTCCACAGCTCGATGCCACGCGTCCTCACGCGTTGCCGCCGGTCCAGCCGAGCCGGACAACACCTCTGTGTACTCGCGTCGGGTAGCCGGTGTGAGCGAGCCGCGCAACGTGAGCACGTTGCCATGGGTGTCGGTGTAGTCGCTCCTCGGCGCGGTGAGCTTCTTGGGCTTCTTGCCCACGCTCAGCTTGCGGCGGCCCGCTCGAGCTGGCCGCGCACGTCGCCCGTCAACGGCTTGGCGTGGCCGGGCCACGCCGCCGCCGGCTCCAGTGCCGCCAGCTTGAGGATGCTCGCGCGGGCCTGCTCGGTGTCGTAGTTGTAGACCGCCTCGGGCACGTGCGGCGGGCAGCTGCGGCCCCACATGTCCAAGGTGTAGAAGCAGTCGCTCACGAGCGCCAGCCGATCGGACTCGCGCCACAGGCCGATCTGGCCGGGGGCGTGGCCGGGGAGGTGCACCACGCGGAATCCCGCCACCTCGTCGTCCTCCGCGAGGGTGCCGGCGATCTTCACCGGCCCGCCGTCCCACGCCATGCGGTGCATCAGCCGGTGGATCTGGCGCTGCGGGGTCGGCAGCCCCGCGAGGCCCTCGGGCCAGTAGCGAAAGCCGCCGCTACCTTCGGCGTCCTGCAGCTCCTCGGCGTGGCAGTACACGGGCGCGCCCAGCGCCGGCGCGGTGCCGCGGTGGTCGGTGTGGCCGTGGCCGAGCACCACGCGGCGCACCCCGCCGAGCTTCGCGGCGGCGCTCGCGACCGTGCGCACCATCGTGCGCGCGCCGGCGTCATATAGCGTCACGCCGCCCTCGTCCTCGATCAGGTACACGTTGCAGCGCCCGGGCTGGCCCTGCACGACCCACACGCCCTCGGCCACCAGCTTGGCCTCGGTGGGGCCCGTCAGACGAGTCTTCACGTTGAACGCCTGCATCAGTCGCTGCTCGGCGGCCGACCCCAACGGCGGCATCATGCCGATCTGGCGGGGGAAAGTCATCGTGTCCGAGAAGGCTTCGTTGCCCTGGATCAAGCCGTCGCGCACCGTCAGCACGTCGACGCCCTCCAGCGCGATCGGATGGCCCGTCGGGGCGACCCCGCTGAATCCGCCGGGTCCCGCGAAGGTGCCCGTCAGGCGCCACTGCAGCGCGCAGCGCTCCCCCTCGGTGGTGGTGCCCACGATCTCGAAGTGCAGATCGGGCAGCGCGTCCATCATCTGCCCGACGAACTCGCGCACGCCCTCGGGGGCCGTGACGTCGACCTGGCCGCGCACGTTCTCGCGCCCTCCGTCCGCCCACATCGCAAGCGCGCCATCGATATCTCGCGCGCTGAGCGCCTCGAAATAAGCCCGTGCCACCGTCTCCGCTTCGCTCGCCGGCTCGCGCGTGATGCGCTGGCGGGTCGCGCGGGTGCTCTGGTGGATGTTGGCGGCGGCCTCCTGCACCTTGGAGGCGGTGCTGGTGGGCGTCTCGTCGGCCATGTCTGCCTCCTTGTGTGGCGGTCGGTTAAGTCTAGGCCGTTCGGCGTCCTGGCGCGAGGCGGCGCGCATCGGCGCCGGCAAACGCTCTGGACGCGGGACTACGGTGAGGCGGGCAGCGGGAGACCAGCGCCTGGACGCGGGACGGCTGGGGCGGGCAGCGGGAGACCAGCGCCTGGACGCGGGACGGCTGGGGCGGCAGAGACCCGCTGGCTCAACGGGGCCTGGCCGAGCCCTCGCGCGGGACCGAATAGGCTCTCTCGTCACTATGCCCGAGACGATTCACAAGCACGAGCTGGGACGCGGCGAACGGATCGTCCCCGGCGTCTTTCGCCTGCGCCTGCCGCTCCCCTGGCCAGGCGTTCCCCACTGCAACGCCTGGGCCGTCGCCGCCGGCGATGGGGTCGTGCTGTTCGACACCGGCATGCACCAGCCCGGCTCGGTGGGTCACCTCGAAAGGGCGCTTGAGATGTGCGACCTGCGCATCGAGGACATTCGTCTCGTCGTCTGCACGCACGCCCACGCAGACCACTACGGCCAGGCGGCCACGATCGTGCAGCGCGCAGGCTGCGAGCTGTGGATGCACCCCAACTACGAGCACATGACCCAGTGGGCCACCGACACCGACGCAGCCCTCGCGCGGCGCCTGGAGATCGCCCGCCAGAGCGGCGTGCCCGAGGAGCCGCTGCGCCGCTATGCCGAGGAGCGCCGCGACCACGACTCGGGCATCGCCGCCGTGGTCAAGCCCGATCGAGAGCTCCTACCCGGCGTCACGGTCGCCACCGACCTCGGCGCCTGGACGGTGCACGAGACCCCCGGCCACGCCCCCTCGCACGTCTGCCTCTTCCAGCCCGAGCGACGCCTTCTGATCTCCGGCGACCACCTGCTGGGGCGCATCTCGCTGTACTTCGACTACGGCTACTCGCCCGACCCCGTGGGGGAATTCATGCGCTCCCTCGACGTCGTCGAGCGCCTCGGCGCGCGCCTGTGCCTGCCCGGGCACGGGCGCACCTTCACCGACGTTCACGCCCACATCGTCGGCAACCGCGACCTGGTGCATTCCCGCACCGAGCGCGTCCTGGGCGCGATCTCCGGCGAGGAGCCGCGCACGGCGTTTGAGATCGTGCCCGAGATCTATGACGACGTGCGCCTCTCCGCGATGACGGCCCCGTGGCTGTTGACGGAGACGCTCTCGTTCCTCCTGCACCTGGAGGTCACCGGCCGGGCGGTGAGGAGCCAGGGCGAGGGCGGCGCGGAGCTCTGGCGGGCGGTCTGAGCCGTCCAGCGCGAGCATGCTGTCGCTTTGGCGGGACCGGAGTGTCGGCTCGGAGGACCGCCGTGGATCTGTGAGCCGTGGCCGGCCTTCGTTTTTCGGCTTGCCGCCTGCGCTTCGCGTCGTGTTCGGCAGTCCAGCTCATCATGCCGCCGCGCGGCTCCATGGCGGAGCCCCTCTTGGGGCGGAGCTTTCCTAAACAAGTACCCTTCATGCTATGCGCATCGATGAGTTGCTGGCCGCGCCCGGCCCCATCTTCTCCTTCGAGTTCTTCCCGCCCAGGACCGACGCCGGCGAGCAGAACCTCTACACCGCGCTTGCCGAGCTGCGCGAGCTCGAGCCCTCGTTCGTGTCCGTCACCTACGGCGCCGGCGGCTCCACGCGCGCCAAGACGATCGAGATCGTGCGCGCCATCAAACGCGACTATGGCCTGGAGGCGATGGCCCACTTCACCTGCGTCGGCGCCACCGTGCCAGAGCTGCGCTCGACGCTCGACGAGATGGCCGCCGCGAGGATCGACAACGTGCTCGCGCTGCGCGGCGACCCTCCCGCCGGTGAGGTGCTCTGGCGCAAGACCGACGGCGGCCTCGAGTACTCCAGCGAGCTCGTCTCGCTGATCGCCGCCGACTACCCCTTCGCGATCGGCGCCGCCTGCTTCCCCGAGACGCACATCCACGCCGTCTCCCCCGAGGCCGACCTCGAGCACCTGGTCGAGAAGGTGCGCGCCGGTGTCGACTTCCTGATCACCCAGCTCTTCTTCGACAACGCTCTGTACTTCGACTTCGTCGCCCGTGCGCGCGGGGCGGGCATCGAGGTGCCGATCATCCCTGGCATCCTGCCCATCACCCAGATCGGGCAGCTCGAGCGGATGACCAAGATGTGCGGCGCCTCCATCCCGGGGGGTCTGCGCCGCGAGCTGCACGCCCGTCGCGACCAGCCCGGTTTACATCAGTCCGACGCTGGGGGCGGAGCACCGACCAGCGCGCGCTCTATGCCCGAGGAGGCCGTGCGCGACTTCGGCGTCGCCTACGCCACCCTGCAGTGCGCCGAGCTCCTGGCCGCCGGTGCGCCCGGCATTCACTTCTACACGCTCAACCGCTCGCCCGCCACGCGCGCGATCTTGAGCGCCCTGAAGCTCGCTCGGCCGTGGGAGAACGCGATCTACGCCGGCTCGATCTCGAGACCCTCGGCCACCCGCAGCGAGCCGTCGGCCGCCGCGTAGCGCACGTCCACCGAGTCGTTCTGGCGGTACGTCCCCACGCCCCAAGCCCCCAGCAGCCAGCGCCAGCCGCTGATCCTGTCCTTGCGCAGCTCGCGCTCGAACACCAGCGCGCCCTCGCGCACCTCATAGTCCTGGCCCAGCTGCTGGGCCACGCCATTGAGGTACACCTCGTAGGGCGCCCTCACCTCCCGCGGAAGTCTGACCTTGGATTGCTTCATCATCGGCACATCATCCCTGACATCCCCTACACCATCCGCCGCTCCGCCCGCGCGCGGCGGGTGCGCGTCAACGTGCACGCTCATTCGGGCGTCGAGGTCGTGCTTCCCTCCCGCGCCCCCGAGCGCGCCGCGGCTGCCGCCGTCGTCGAGCTGCGCCCCTGGATCGAACGCCGCCTCTCTGAGGCTCAGGGCGTGCTGGCCAGTGTCGCCGCGCGGGGCGCCACGGTGCCCTATCTGGGCACCGTCCTGCGGTTGCAGTCCCAGCCGGGGCGGAGCCGTGTGCACCGCGAGGGCGAGCGTCTGCTTGTGCCCGCTGGCGACGCCCGCCCTGCGATGGAGCGCTGGTACCGGCGCCGGGCGCGCCTTGAGATCGCACCGCGTCTTGACCGCGCGGCAGCGCTTGCCGGCACGCCCTACCGCGATCTTACGATCCGCGCCCAGCGCACCCGCTGGGCATCCTGCTCGGCCACCGGGCGCATGTCCTTCAACTGGCGCCTCCTCCTCGCGCCCGAGAGCGTGCTCGATTACGTCGTCTGGCACGAGGTCTGCCACCTGCAGGTGCTCGACCACTCGCCGCGCTTCTGGGCGCTCGTCGAGCGCCACTGGCCGCGCTACGCCGAGGACCGCGACTGGCTACGCCGGCACGGGGCCACGCTGGTGCTGTGACGCTGGCGGCCACTTGGCCTCATGCGGCCTGTCCACCCAGGGCCCGTCTTAGCCCCTCATAGGCGCTCTCGCCCGCGCGCAGCTCCACGAGCCGCCGGCGCAGCCGCCCCGTGTATGCCTCGACCGATCCGTCTGCCCGCATATCCACGCCGCCCCGCACTCCGCCGAGCCATCCGCCCGGACCTGCGATTTCGGCGCGCACCGCCACCTGTCGCGCGGCATCGAAGCGCTTGCCCGGGAGCTGCACGGCGCGCCGCTTGGCCGTCGGGATCAGCTCGTCCAGCTCGCGCTCCATTGCGTCGATCGTCTCGCCGAGACGCTCAAAGCGCTTGTGCCCCACATGCGGGCCGTCGCGCACAGTGAGCAGCCACTTCCCGTTCATCGCCCGATGATGGCAGCGGGCGGGAGGTCCGCCTACCCGCGCTGCTCCAGCGGCACGTAGGTGCGCTCGCGCTCGCCCGTGTAGATCTGGCGCGGGCGCGCGATCTTCTGCTCTGAGTCTTTGACCATCTCAAGCCACTGCGCGATCCAGCCCGAGGTGCGGCCGATCGCGAACATCACCGGGAACATCGCCACGGGCAGCCCGAGCGCCTCGTAGATGAGGCCCGAGTAGAAGTCGACGTTCGGGTAGAGCTTGCGCGAGGTGAAATACTCGTCGTCGAGCGCCCGCTTCTCGAGCTCGGTGGCGATGTCCAGCAGCGGGCTCTTGCCGCGCACCTCGAACACCGCGTCGAGGTGCTTGCGGATGATGCGCGCGCGGGGGTCGTAGTTCTTGTAGACGCGATGCCCGAACCCCATCAGGCGCTCCTTGCCGGCCTTCACGCCATCCAGGAAGTCGGGGATGTTATCCACCGACTCGATCCGCTGCAGCATGCGCAGCGCCTGCTCGTTGGCGCCCCCGTGCAGCGGCCCGTACAGCGCCGCCACACCCGCCGCCACAGCCGAGTAGGGGTCCACCTGTGTCGAGCCCACCGAGCGCACCGCGCTCGTCGAGGCGTTCTGCTCGTGGTCGGCGTGCAGGATGAACAGCACATCCAGCGCCCGCTGCAGACGAGGATCGGGCTCGTACTTGAGCTCGGTCATCTTGTACATCATCCCCAGGAAGTTGCCCGCGTACTGCAGGTCGTTGTCGGGGTACACGTAGGGCTGGCCCATGTTGTGGCGGAACGCGAACGCCGCCAGCGTGGGCATCTTGGCGAGCAGGCGGATGATCTGGATCGCCCGCACCTCCTCGTCGTGGATCTGGTTGGCGTCGGGGTAGAACGTCGACAGCGCGCCCACCGAGGCCACCAGCATCCCCATCGGGTTGGCGTCGTAGCGGAAACCCTGCATGAAGTCCTTCACGTTCTCGTGCACGAACGTGTGGATCGTGATCTCGTAGACCCACTCGTCCAGCTGCGCCCGCGTGGGCAGCTCGCCATGGATCAAGAGGTAGGCGACCTCGAGGTAGGTCGACTGCTCGCACAACTGCTCGATCGAATAGCCGCGGTGTTCGAGGATGCCCGCGTCGCCGTCGATGTACGTGATCGCGCTGCGGCAGCTCGCCGTGTTGGTATAGGCCGGGTCGTACGCCATCAACCCGAAGTCGCTCTCCTGCACCTTGATCTGGCGCAGGTCCATCGCGCGCACCGTGCCGTCGGTGATCGGCAGCTCGTAGGTCTGGCCCGTGCGGTTGTCGGTGACGCTCAACGTCTCGCTCTGGCCGGCGCCGTTGGATGCGTGTCCCGCAACCTCCCCATGTGTCCCCGTCTGCGTCTCTGTGCTCATCTGGTCTCGTCTCCTGTCAACGGGTCTGAATGTGCCTCAAGGCGAATGTGCCTCGAGCGCCACAGCCGGCGACGCCTACCTCAAAGCACAGTCCTGGCTACACCGTAGCGACTCTCGTCGCGGGGCCTTGCCGCTGGGCCTGGGCAGGCGGGGGCGCGCTCTGCCGGTCAGGCGTGCGTGCGCTCGACCAGGCGTGCATGTGCCACCACGGCGCGCACACGAGGTGGCGCGGAGGGCACGGGCAGACCACGGTGCGGGCCGCGGCGCGGGCTGCGGGGCAGGCGCGGACGCGGATGGCTCGGGTGGCGCGGGCCGCGCGGATCCACCGAGATGCCGCCGTCCTCGTCGGCTGCGGGGCGGGCGGGATCTATTAATGGTTCCTGACGGATCGCCCATCGCACCAGCAGGAACAGCGCCACGACAGGGATCTTCAGGAGCACCATCAGCCAGATGAAGGTCCAGGCATCCACTCCCATCCAGGGTATACCGGAAAGCCCGCACCCACAAGTGGAGATTCCGCAGCCGAGTTCGGGATCTCCGCGGGCGGCGCCGGACTGATCCGCAGGGCTGTTCTCTGCGAATACACCATCGAGCGGCAGTCAAGCGGATTGGGGGATCCGCTCCGGTCCCTCATGTCCAAAGACCAAAGGAGCTGACGATGACCCATGCAATCAATCTCGAGCAGGTAGACCGCGACGGCGCCATCGGTGAGGCGCACGAAGCCGCCATCGATGGCTTGCAGGAGGGCGACACTCGCCTTAGCTTCCTGCGCAAGTCAGCGATCGCCGGTGGCGCGGCGATCAGCGGTGGTGCGCTGCTCGGCGCGCTCGCACCCGGCGCTCTCGCCGCCGGCGGCCGTCCGCCGGCCAGCTTCGGCAAGGGCGATATCGGCATCCTCAACTACGCGCTCACGCTGGAGTACCTGGAGGCGGCCTTCTACAACGGCGCCACCGCCGCCAACCTCCCGCTGAGCGGCCAGGCGGCCGCCTTCCTGAAGGTGGTCACCAAGGACGAGAACGCCCACGTGGCGTTCCTCAAGAAGGCGCTCGGCGCCAAGGCCGCCAAGGAACCAAAGTTTAACTTTGGCGCGGCCAACACGAACGCCGCGATGTTCATGACCACCGCCCAGGTGCTCGAGAACACGGGTGTCCATGCCTATTCCGGGCAGGCCCTGAACATCAAGAGCCCGGCCTACGTGAAGGCCGCGATCTCGATCCTCACGATCGAGGCGCGCCATGCAAGCGTGATCGGGCTGCTGAACGACCCGAGCGGCGAAGCGATCGCACCGGACGGCCCGTTTGACACTCCCTTTACGGCGGCCAAGGTGCTGGCGGCCGTGAAGGGCACCGGCTTCATCGTCTGAGCTGCCTCGCCGCAGAAGCCCGGCACCGCGCATGGAGGCAGCCGCTACTCGCAGGGCGGCTGCCTCCCGCGCGCGCCGCAGCTGCTCGGTCGCGGGCGGGCGGTGGCGGCTCGGGCGTGACGGCTCAGTCGGGGCGCGACGGCTCAGTCGCGCAGCGGCAGCGCGGCCGCGGAGAACTGCGTGAACTCGCGCAGCTGGCGCACCCGCGCGACGATCTCGCCGCCGGAGAGCTTCTCGATGCGGTCGGTGCCGAACTCTTCGACGTTGAACGACGCCAGCGCGGTGCCGTGCGCCATCGCCTGGCGCAGCAGGTCCTCGGAGAAGTCCTGGTCGGCGTGCGCCGCCAGGTAGCCCACGAAGCCGCCCGCGAACGTGTCGCCCGCGCCGGTGGGGTCCACGACGCGCTCCAGCGGGAAGGCGGGCAGCGAGAAGAAGCCCTCGCTCGTGACGAGCGCGGCGCCGTACTCGCCCTGCTTGGCGACGATTACGCGCGGGTGGGGAGGGTCCCAGTCGAGAATCTCCTTCGCCGCCGAGTACAGGCTGGCCTTGCCCGTCAGCTGGCGCAGCTCGGAGTCATTGAGGATCAGGCAGTCGCACTGCCTGATCGCCTTCACCAGGGAGTCGCGCGCGGCTTCGATCCAGAGGTTCATCGAGTCCAGCGCCACGAAGCGCGCATGGGGGAGCTGGGCGCGCACTTCGCGCTGCAGGTCGGGCTGGATGTTCGCGAGGAACAGCACGTCGCTCGCGCGTGAGGCCTCCGACAGCTTGGGCTGAAAGCCCTCGAACACGCCCAGCTGCGTGTCGAGCGTCTCGCGCGAGTTCAGATCCCAGCCATACTTGCCGCGCCAAAAGAACGTCTTGCCGCCCGGGACGCGCTCGACGTCTGAGACGTCCACGCCGCGGTGGCGCATAACGTCGAGCTCGTGCTCGCCGAAATCCTCGCCCACGGGGCCGACCACACGCACCTCCTCGAAGAAGGAGGCCGCCAGCGCGAAGTGCACCGCCGCGCCACCCAGCATCCGATCGCGCTCGCCGAAGGGCGTCGTGACCGTGTCATATGCGATCGATCCCACCACTGTGATTGACATGGCCGGGACCCTATCGACCCCGGCGCCCGCCTGCCGAGATGTCCTGGGGCATGCCCGAGAGATTGCCCGAGAGATAGTCCACCGCCGCGCGCGGCGTGCGAGGCGGGTGCGGCCCTCGCTAGCCTGCACCGCGATGCGCGCGATCCAGATGAGCGAGTTCGGCGGCCCCGAGGTGCTCGAGCTGGTCGATCTGCCCCTCCCCGAGCCTGGCCCGGGGGAGGTTTTGATCCGCGTGAGTCGCGCGGGGATGAACTTCGCGGATGTGCACACGCGGACGAACTCCTATGTGCAGAAGGCCACCCTGCCGCTCGTACCGGGCCGCGAGGTGGCAGGCGTGCGCGAGGACACCGGCGAGCGCGTCATCGCGCTTGTCTCAAGCGGGGGCTATGCCGAGTACGCTGCCGCCCCGGCTGGCCTCGTCGTGCCGCTGCCCGATGAGCTCGACGACGGCACGGCGCTGGCGCTGATGGTGCAGGGATTGACCGCCTGGCATCTGTATCGCACCGCAGGCCGAGTCGCGCAGGGCGAGAGCGTCGTCGTGCACGCCGCGGCCGGCGGTGTGGGCTCGCTCGCGGTCCAGCTCGCGCGTCCGTTCGGCGCGGGGCGCACAATCGCGGTGGCCTCCAGCGAGGATAAGCGCGCGCTCACGCTGGAGCTGGGGGCGGACGTGGCGATCGACTCAGAACCGGCCGAGGGGCTGACCGAGCGTCTGCTGGAGGCCAATGGGGGCGCGGAGGTCGACGTGGTCTTCGAGATGGCCGGTGGCGAGGTGTTCGACGCTTCCTATCGCGCGCTCGCGCACTTCGGGCGCCTCGTGGTCTGCGGGATCGCCTCGCAGGAGCCCAACATCGTGCGCACCGGCTCGCTGCTGCGCCACTCACGCGCGGTGGTCGGCTTCTACTTGTTTCACTGCCTGGAGCGAGCGCAGAGCATGTGGGTCGAGCCGCTGGCCGAGCTATTCGCGCTGGCCGCGCGCGGGGAGCTGCGCGCGGTGGTCGGCCACACCTACCCGCTGGCGGAGGCCGCACAGGCGCAGATCGACATGCGCGAGCGGCGAAGCATGGGCAAGTTGTTGCTCGATCCAACGGCTTGACATCGCCTACCGCGTAAGCTGCTGCCCGTGAGCAAGACTTTCGCCGAGCTCGGCCTCTCCGAGCAGACCCTGCATGCGCTGCGCGACGTGGGCTACGAGTCGCCCTCGCCGATTCAGGAGCAGGCGATCCCGCCGCTGCTGGAAGGGCGCGACGTGATCGGGCAGGCGCAGACCGGCACGGGCAAGACCGCCGCCTTCGGACTGCCGATCGTGCAGTACATCGATCCCGAGGTACGCGAGGTGCAGGCGCTCGTGCTGACGCCCACGCGCGAGCTGTGCATACAGGTGACCCAGGCGCTGCGCACCTACGGCGCGCACAGCGGCGTGGACGTGGTGGCGGTGTTCGGGGGCGCGCCGATTCGCACCCAGCAGGCGCAGCTGCGCGCTGGCGGGCACATCGTGGTGGGGACCGTCGGCCGGGTCCTCGACCTGATCTCGCGCCATTCGCTGGTGCTCCACGACTGCCGCTTCATGGTGCTCGACGAGGCTGATGAGATGCTCGATCTGGGCTTCCTGGAGGATGTCGAGCGGATCCTCTCGATGACCCCCTCCGGACGCCAGACGGCGCTGTTCAGCGCGACCATGCCGCCGCCGATCCGCAAGCTCGCCGACGGGTACCTGTATGAGCCGGTGACCATCAAGGTCAAGGCCGAGACGCTCACGATCGAAACCGTCGCGCAGTTCCAGCTGCCGGTGGAGACGCGCGAGAAGCCCGACAAGCTCGTGGAGGTGCTGCGCGCCGAGGTGGGGGCCGGGGCGCGGGACGGGGACGTCAACCAGACGATCGTGTTCGTGCGCACGAAGGTCCGCTGCGATCAGCTCTTCCGCACGCTGCGCGACCGCGGCATGAATGTCAGGGCACTGCACGGCGACATGAGCCAGGGCTCGCGCGACGGCGTGATGCTGGCCTTCAAAGGCGGTCGCGTGCCGATTCTCGTGGCCACCGACGTGGCCGCGCGCGGCCTCGACATCTCCACGGTGACGCACGTGATCAACTACGACGTGCCCACCTCGCCCGACACCTACGTGCACCGCATCGGCCGCACCGGGCGCGTGGGGCGCTCCGGCCGCGCGATCACGTTCGTGGAGGCCCGCCAGAAGCGCGAGCTGGAGGCGATCGAGCGCCACATCGGCACCTCGATCGAGCCGTGGCAGCAGGGTGTCGTGGGTGCGCCCACCCCGGTCAGCGAGCGTCCGCGCAGGCACTCCAAGCCGCACATCTCGCGCAACGGCGAGGAGCCCTACGTGAAGCTGATGGTGGGCGGTGGGCGCGCCGCGGGGGTGCGCGTGGCGGACATCGTCGGCGCGCTCACCTCGGCCGCGGGCCTCGACGGCGAGGCGGTGCGCGACGTGCTTGTGCTGGAGCGCTTCTCCTTCGTCTCGGTCCCGGCCGCCGAGGCCGATCGCGTGATCGCCGCTCTGGAGGGGCACACCGTGAAGGGCCGCGAGCTGCGCCTGGAGCGCGTGGGCTCCTGAGCCCTGGTCGTTCGCGTTGCCGTCCGCGCCGCGCCGCGAAGCCGCCGGTCCACTGCCGTCTCCCCCGCGCTCGCTATCGTGCGCCTCGCCACCCCAGCGATCAGAGGAGAACCAGCCGTGTCGACAGCCACAATGCAGACCACCGAGGGCGCCATCGTCTTCGAGCTCTTCGACGAGGACGCGCCCAAGACGGTCGAGAACTTCCGCAAGCTAACGGCTGACGGGTTCTATGACGGACTGCTGTTCCACCGCATCATCAAGGACTTCATGATCCAGGGCGGCTGCCCGCAGGGCACCGGCACCGGTGGGCCCGGGTACACGTTCGAGGATGAGTTCAACGACCATAAGATCGTGCGCGGCGCGCTGGCGATGGCCAACGCGGGACCCAACACGAACGGCTCGCAGTTCTTCATCGTCACGGCCGAGAGCTGCCCGTGGCTGGATGGCAAGCACACGGTGTTCGGCCAGCTGACCGAGGGGATGGACGTGGTGGACAGCCTCGAGGGGGTCAAGACCGGCGGCGGCGATCGGCCCGAGGATCCAGTCGGAATCACCTCGATCGAGCTCTCTTAGAGGAGTAGCCTGTCTCGTACAAAGCGAACGAGACAGACGGGGAGGACCGAGAATGGCGACAGTCGAGCAGCATCCAGCGCAGACCCCGAACGGTGCGGCGGCGCACGCCGGCCCGGAGATCCCCGTGGAGAACCCCGCGACGGGGGCAATCGTCGCGACGGTGCCGGACCTGGACGCCGCGGCGGTCGCGGACATGGCGCGCCGCGCGCGGGCCGCGCAGCCGGCGTGGGCGGCCTATGGTTTCGACGGTCGTGCGCGCGTGCTGCTGAGGATGCAGAAGTGGGTGATGGACAACGCCGAGCGCATCGCCACGACGATCGTCTCGGAGACGGGCAAGACCTTCGAGGATGCGCAGCTCGCGGAGATCTCCTACGGCGGCGCGGCGTTCGGCTTCTGGGCCAAGCACGCCGAGGAGTACCTGGCGGACGAGCGGGTGCGCTCGAGCAACCTGCTCGTGAAGGGCAAGAAGCTTCTCGTCAGGTATGAGCCGCGCGGGCTGATCGGCGTGATCGGCCCCTGGAACTACCCGCTGACGAACTCCTTTGGCGACTGTATCCCCGCGCTAGCGGCCGGCAACGCGGTGATCCTCAAGCCCTCGGAGGTGACGCCGCTGACCTCGCTGCTCTTGGCCGAAGGGCTGAGCGAGTGCGGGGTGCCCGCGGATGTCTTCCAGGTCGCCACCGGCCGTGGCGGCACCGGGGCGGCGCTGATCGAGGAGGTGGACATGATCATGTTCACCGGGTCGACGCGAACGGGGCGCAAGGTCGCCGAAGCGGCGGCTCGCCGCCTGATCCCCAGCTCGCTGGAGCTGGGCGGCAAGGACCCGATGATCGTGCTCGCCGACGCCGATCTGGAGCGGGCGGCGAACGCGGCGACGTACTACTCGATGCAGAACTCCGGCCAGACGTGCATCTCGGTGGAGCGCGTGTATGTGGAGGCGCCGGTGTATGACGAGTTCGTAAACAAGGTCGCCGCCAAGGTCGGGGCGCTGCGCCAGGGCAGCCCCGACGGCGGTCCGGGGACAGTTGAGGTCGGCGCGATGACGTTTCCGCCGCAGGTGGACATCGTCGAGGACCACGTCAACGACGCGCTGGCCAAGGGCGCGCGGGCGCTCACGGGTGGGCACCGCGGGCAGGGTGGCGGGCACTACTTCGAGCCGACGGTGCTGGTCGACGTGGACCACACGATGAAGGCCATGACCGAGGAGACGTTCGGGCCGACTTTGCCAATCATGAAGGTCGCCGACGCCGAGGAGGCGGTGCGCCTGGCCAACGACTCCCCTTACGGCCTCGGCGCGTCGGTGTTCAGCCGCGACACCGCGCGCGGCGAGGAGGTTGCGCGGCGCGTGGACGCCGGCGCGGTGTGCGTGAACGACGCGATCATCAACTACACGGCGCTCGAGCTGCCGATGGGCGGGCACAAGGAATCGGGTCTCGGCACGCGCCACGGCGCGGGTGGCATCCGCAAGTTCGCCACCCAGCAGTCGATCCTCGTCACCCCGCGCCTGGCGCTCAAGCGCGAGCTGCACTACTTCCCTTACACGCGCCGCGGCACCAAGCGCCTGGGGAGGCTGCTGAAGCTGATGTACGGGCGCGGCAAGCGGGACTAGGCGGGACCCAGCGGGATCCCGAGCAGACGTTCGAGCTCGGGCACGGTGGTCTCGGCAGCGGTGTGGTGCACGACTGCCATGCCCAGCTCCTCGGCCGGCTTGAGGTTGAAGGGGAGGTCGTCGACGTAGACGCACTCCGCGGCGGCCAGGCCGGCGCGCTCGGCCCCCAGCTCGTACATGCGGCGCGAGGGCTTGCGGATGCCCTCCTCGCCGGAGATGACGACACCGTCGAACAGCTCCCCGAACAGCTCGTGCGGGTAGCGGTGCGTGCCCCAGGAGTTGGAGACGAGCGCGGTGCGCACGCCCGCGGTGTGCGCGCGGCGGACGGCCTCGATCATGTCCATGTCGGGGCCGACGCCGGCGAACAGCCCGTCGACGAGTCCCTCGGCTGAGACGCCGAGCATCTCGGCGAAGCGGGCCTCGAAGGCCAGCTCGTCGAGCTCGCCCTTCTCCAGCGCGATCAACAGCTCGCGGAAGGCGGGGTCGTCGCGAAAGCGCGTGATGAGCGCCTGTGGGTCGATTGCGGCCTCCACGCAATAGGCGTGGAAGGAGGCGAACAGATTGGTGGTAAGCACGCCGCCCCAGTCGATCAACAGGCCCGTGCGAGGCGTGGGTGCGGGTTCAGCTGCCATAGGCCACCCCCTCGGCCTGGCGCGCGAGTTCCACGACGCCCGCGCCGAACTGCTTCAGGTAGGGGTCGTCGGTGGTGCCGGCGACGGCGCGCTTGTAGTTGCCCTCCATGAACACCGCACTCTTCCAGATGGCCAGCGTGGTGTACCAGCGCAGCGCCTGCATCGAGCGCCCCGAGCGCTCCTCGTACAGCCCGATCAGTTCCCCGCGCGTGGGGAACCCGTCGGCGCGCGTGACCGCGCCGAGGTACTCGCGCATGCCGCCCTTGGGGTCGCCGCCCTCGGTCCACATCATGCACAGGTAGCCGAGGTCGGCGAGCGGGTCGCCGATCGTGGCCATCTCCCAGTCGAGCACCGCCACGAGGCGGGCGGGCGCCTGCGCCGCGTACATCGTGTTGCCCAGCCGGTAGTCCCCGTGCACGATTGTGGCGGGGCCAGACTCGGGCAGGTTGGCGGCGAGCCACTCGCGCACGCGCTCCACCTCGGGGATCTCGCGCGTGCGATTGTGCTCCCACAGCCCGCCGAAGCGCCGCAGCTGGCGCTCCAGATAGCCGGTGGGCTTGCCAAAGCCCTCCAGCCCGGCAGCGGCCCAGTCCACGGCGTGGATCTCGACGAGCGCGTCGATCAACTCGTGGGCCACGCGCCGTCGCTGCGCGGGCGAGTCGAGCTCTGCCGGCACGGTCGAGACGATCACCTCACCCGCGACCCTCTCCATTAAATAAAAAGGGCACCCGATCACACCCTCATCGGGGCAGACCGCCAGTACCGCCGGCACGCGGGCCGGTGTCGGCTCAAGCGCTCCCAGCAGGCGCGCCTCGCGCAGCACGTCGTGCGCGCTGGGGGGCAGCGGGGGGCGGGGCGGGCGGCGCAGCACCAGCTCGCTGCCGTCCTCGCGGCGCAGCAGGTAGGTGACGTTGGAGTGCCCCTCGCCGATCGGGCTCGCCTCGATCGTGCCCGCGCCGAGGGAGTGGGCGTCGAGGAACGCGCGCAGCGGCTCCAGCACGAGCAGCGGCGGGCGGGCGTTGGCCTGGGCCTCTGCGTGCGTCGCGACGATGTCGTCCGGTGCGCTTGCTGGAGTCATCGCCCGCACGCTACACACACCGCAACCTCCGGTGCGCTGTGGTGTCCTAACGACTATGCCCAAAGCCAAAGCACTTCTCTCCCTGCCCCTTGCCTGCCTGTTTCTCGCCCTCGTCGGTCCCGTTCTTGCGCACGCCGGCCGTGGCGAGGCGGTGTATTTCGAGGACTCCTCGCTGCTGCTCAACCCCAAGACGCGGGTCAAGACGATGGCGACGCTGCAGCATCTGGGCGTGCGGGCGCTGCGGGTGGAGCTGTACTGGCGCGAAGTGGCGCCCGACGCCACGAGCGCGACCAAGCCGGTGTTCGATGCGACCAACCCGGCCAGCTACCACTGGGAACAGTACCTGCCGCTATTAGCAGAAGCCCGCCAGCTGGGGATGAAGGTGCTGCTGACAGTGACCTCGCCGGTGCCGCGCTGGGCGACATCCACCCGCCGGGACTACATCACGAGCCCCAACGCGGCCGACTTCGAACAGTTCATGATCGCCGTCGGGCGCCAGTTCGGCTCTGAGGTGTCGCTGTTCGCGATCTGGAACGAGCCCAACCACCCCGCCTTCCTGCAACCCCAGTTTGCCGCAAACGGCCAGCCCGCCTCGCCGCGCATCTACCGCGGCCTGTTCCAGGCAGGCTACGCCGGGCTGAAGGCCGCGGGCATCGCCCAGCCGAAGGTGCTGATGGGCGAAACGGCGCCCACCGGCTACGACACGGTGACGCGGCGTGAAGGGCCGCTGCACGACGTGGCGCCGCTGGCGTTCCTGCGCGGTGTGCTGTGCCTGAACGCGCACTACCGTCGCTCGCCGAGCTGTGGGCCGCTGCCGGCGTATGGCTACGCGCACCACGCCTACACGCTCCCCGCCGGTCCGTATTCGAAGCCGGCGGGCGCCGACAACGTCACGATCGGGGTGCTCTCGCGGCTGACACACGCGCTCGACCTGGCCGCGCGCGCGGGCGCCATCAAGGCGGGCATGCTCGTGTATCTGACCGAGTTCGGCGTGCAGAGCAAGCCCAACCGCTACCTCGGCGTGCCCGTCGGCCAGCAGGCCGAATTCGACGCCGAGGCCGAGCGCATCGCGTGGTCGAACCCGCGCGTGGTGGCGTTCTCGCAGTACCTGCTGCGCGACGACCCGCTCGGCGGGGCACCCGGGTCGAGCGTGCACGGAGGGGTGGTGCGCTTTCAGACGGGGTTGGAGTACGTGAGCGGCGCGCCCAAGCCGCTGTACTACGGCTGGCCGCTGCCGCTGGTGGTATCGCACTCGGGGCGCTCCTACTCGCTGTGGGGGCTCGTGCGCCCGACGCTCGTGCCGACCACCGCGACGGTGATGGTGCTGCCGCGCGGCTCGCATAAGTGGCGGGTCCTCGCGCACGTGCACACGGGCGCGCTGGGCGAATGGGCGCTTCACTCGGGCGTGCAGGGCAGCGAGTGGCGCGTGCGCTGGGCGAGCCCTGCGGGTGCCAAGTACGAAGGGCCGCCGATTCACGTGTCCTAGGCGGTCGGGCTCACCATTAGGAGCCATACGTGGTCGCTCTCGACCGACAGATGTCGGCGGTGGAGGGCGTGGTATGTATGTTCGTTTTTTTTCTAGGGTAGCCATGGTATATACACGGGCGGGTTGTAGCGACAGGAGCCCGATACAAGCGCCCTACGATGAGGGGCGATGCCGGAGCTGCCCGAGGTCGAGATCACAGCACGGCGCCTGGACGAGGCGCTGCGCGGCGCGCGCATCGAGTCGGCGCTCGCGCCGGGGATCAACGCGTTGAAGAGCTTTGACCCGCCACTGTCCGAGTTGACGGGACGGAAGATCGAAGGGGTGGGGCGCAGGGGCAAGCATCTGCTGGTCCACATAAGCGGCGAGCTCGTGCTGCTGATCCATCTGATGTCGGCCGGACGCCTGCAGCTGTACGACAAGCGCGCGGGCCCGCGCGATCGCACCTCGCGGCTGCTCGTGCGCCTAAAGGGCGGCCGCGAGCTGCGCCTGCGCGAGTTCGGTACGCGCCAGGCCGCGTGGGTGAAGCTGCTGCGCGAGGACGAGCTGGAGGCGGAGGAGGTGCTGGCCACTCTGGGGCCCGAGGCGTGGCCCGAGCCGCCGCCGCTACGGGAGCTGCTGGCGGGGGCGCGGCCGCTGCACAAGCAGCTGCGCGACCAGCGCACGATCGCCGGCATCGGCCGCTCGTGGGTGGACGAGATCCTGTGGCGCGCGCGCCTGTCGCCCTACAAGCGCGGTGGGGATCTCGACGAGGAGGAGTTGATGCGGTTGCGGGCGGCGGTCGTGGAGGTGCTGGGGGAGGCGCTCGAGCACTACGAGCAGGTCATTCGGCTGCCGATCCCCGACAAGCTGCCGCTGCCACTGCAGGTGCACCGCCACGAGGGGGAGCCCTGCCCGCGCTGCGGGGAGACGCTGCGGGCGGTGCACTTCGAGGACTATGTGATCGCCTACTGTCCGGCTTGCCAGACCGACGGACGGGTGCTGAAGGATCGTAGGCTGTCGCGGTTGTTGAAGTAGCGTCTGGGCCCCAACGAGAGGAGACACATGATCGAGCAGGGACAGCAGGCCCCCGACTTCGAGCTGCCCGACCAGGACGGGCGGACGGTGAAGCTGTCTGACTTCCGCGGCGAGCCGGTGGTCGTCTACTTCTACCCAAAGGCGGCCACGCCGGGCTGCACGACGCAGGCATGCGGCGTGCGCGACCACCAGGCCGCCTACGCCAAGGCAGGCGCGGTCGTGCTCGGCATCTCCCCCGACCCGGTGTCGAAGGTCAAGAAGTTCCACGAAAAGGAGGGGCTCAACTTCGCGCTGCTCGCCGACGAGGGCCATCGCGTGGCCGAGGCCTACGGCGTGTGGGTGCAGAAGTCGATGTATGGCCGCACCTACATGGGCAACGAGCGCACTACGTTCGTGATCGACCGCGACGGACGCGTTGCCCATCTGTTGCGCAAGGTCAAGCCGGCCGAGCATGACGACCTGGTGTTGAAGGCGCTGGCCGAGGTTGGGCCGCCGGTCGTATAGTCGTTGTGCTGGTATGCGGCTGCTTGTCGTCTCTTGCGCAAGCGGGTCGCTTGGTGCTCCCTCGCCCAGACGGTAGGAAACCAGGATCGCCCGTGCAGTTAGCACGGCGACCCCGGTCAGATGCAGGCTGTATACGAGTCTCTTACTCTACCCGCTCTACCGCGTCCCGAAATGACTCAAAGACACGGAGTAAAAGAGCGGTCGGGTCTGGGCGTTCAGACTAGGCTCTCTCCTTCTAGTGCTCCATTCACTTTGATTTTACCTTCAATTTTCCCTTTTAGACCAGGGCATACATCTCCTACTTCAACAAGCTGGAGTATCGATTCGTTTGACAACGCGATGTTAGAACCTTCATTTTTCCCAATAGTGCCTTTAATTTCTTTATTCCCTTCCGGTTCTGACCTCAATTCGCACGTCGTACCCGACAGTTTAAAGGTAGCAGTGCAAGTTTTGAGAACAGTACTCAAAATTTCTGCTTCTTTAGTAACGCCTTTTGACCTTGATATCGCTTCAACTTCGCATTCGCTTTCTTCTACAGCAATTTTTTCTTCCGATTTTGATTTAAAGACACAATTACCTTTAAAAGGCTTACTTACCTGTATCTCTTTGGGACTAGGTGATTTTGGTAGTTTCCATACCGTTTCGTCAGACGGGCAGATAACAGTAAAGCCGTCAGCTTCATATACATTTTTTACGTTAGTTTTACCTTCAGTTCCCGTTGATTTAAATTCTGCAGATGCTGGCACCGCTAAGATAGCGAGTGAGGCTACTATCACGATGGTAAGCCGGAACAGCGTCTTGATCTTGGTCATGTCTTCGCTCTCCTTCTGTGTCGGTTGACGATCAGGCTCCTTGCGTCGCCCAAAGCAGCGCGCGCTCAGGTCTCGCACCGTGCTCAGCGCTCTAAACTCGCCACCTGGAGGACTGACGCGATAAGGATATGCCTGCCCCTCAGCACCCCGACACCCTCATCCGGGTAGCTGGAGGCAGGCTCGTAGGGTCTTTAGGCGAGGTCTTGATGCGGTGCGCCGTGCTCGATGGCGCCGAGCGACGCTCGGCCAAGCTGCTCCATACCGGCTTGAGTCCCAGCGCCGCCGCCGCCATTGCTTCAGTCGCCCACGGCATGAGAACTTCGGTCTCCCACTCGATCTGAGCGGAGCCAAAGTGATCCTTGACCGCGGGTAGGGATGGACTGCGCGCAGGGAATGCGGCCTCTACAGCTGCTCCTGGAGGCAAATGCTTCTGTCCCTCACCGTGGCTGCTATGCCTACACTCCCCATGCAGCAGCATGAGGTGACCATAGCTCTGGGAGCTGGCAGGGTAAAAGACCAGCTGAGTGCGCCTACCTATAGCGCCGCCAGCGAGGCAGAAGATCAGAGAAAATGTTTCTGACTCCTTGCAGCTGGGCCGACAGACCAGCACAGCCAGACACTGACTGCCTTCGCCACCAGTACACCAATACGGAGTGCAGATCGTCTCGCCAAGAGTCCTAGCAGGCGCGCACGCCGCGCCTCGCAGAGGCTGTGCTGGCGCTCCGCTCATGCGCTAGCGCGGCGAGACGGCCCGCAGCATTCGATATTGTCCACTGACTTTGTGGGGTTCGCGTTTTGTGTTGGCTGCGTCATCTGACATAACGCGTCCGATCGTCAGGCGCGACCGGATGGCCCGAGTCTTCTCCTTCCCGAACCCCGTAAACGAGGTATCTGCGCGCCTGGTTGCGGGCGGTGTGGTGCTTCTGAGCCTCGTCACGATCATCTTCGAGCAGCCATGGCTCACGGCAGTGATCGCCTACGGCTTCGTGGCGCGCGTTCTGACGGGCCCCACACTAAGCCCGCTCGCTCAACTGGTCACCCGGGTCATCACCCCTTGGCTGCACCTCGCCGCTCGGCCGGTGGCGGGTCCGCCGAAGCGCTTCGCGCAAGGCATCGGTGCCGCTTTCTCGGTATCTGCCGCGGTGCTGGCGCTGGGACTTGGTTCGACGACCGCTGCATACGTGCTGCTCGGCCTACTGATCGTCGCTGCCACGCTCGAGTCAGTGCTTGGTCTGTGCCTGGGCTGCAAGGCCTTCGCCGTGCTGATGCGCGCCGGCGTGATCCCCGGGGAGGTCTGCGAGCGCTGCAACGCTGGCTGACTGGGCCGCCGGTGGTGTAGGCAGAGCGGTAAGGTGTGGTCACCGTGCGCGTTGATGCTGGTGGTGTGGGTATCGAGTACGAGGTGACCGGCGACGGTCGTCCGGTCGTGTTGCTGCACGGGTTCCCGGACTCGGGCCGGCTGTGGCGCCATCAGGTCCCGGCGCTGGCGGAGGCGGGGTTCGAGGTCATCGTCCCCGACCTGCGTGGCTATGGCCGCTCCGACAAGCCGACGGACGTGGCCGCCTACAGGATGGACCTGCTCGTCGGCGATGTGCTGGCTGTGATGGATGCGGCGGGCGCCGATCGAGCCCATGTGGTTGGCCACGACTGGGGAGCCGGCGTGGCGTGGGCCACCGCGTTGATGGCGGCCGAGCGCGTCGACCATCTCGTCGCGATGTCGGTCGGGCATCCTGCGACGTTCTTCGCAGAGGGCTTCGGGCAGTACGAAAAGTCGTGGTACATGCTGCTGTTCCAGTTCGCCGGAATCGCCGAGCAGTGGCTGTCGGACAATGACTGGGCCAACTTCCGTGCTTGGGGCCAGCACCCCGACACGGATGCGGCGATCGCCGAACTGGAGGCAAACGGCTCGCTGACTCCTGGGCTGAGCTACTACCGGGCGAACATTCCCCCCGAGCGCTTTCTGCCCTCCGACTTGAAGCCACCACCGATCACGGTCCCGACCATGGGCATGTGGAGCTCGGGGGACTTTGCGCTCACCGAGGGCCAGATGACCCGGTCGGCCGAGAACGTCGCCGGCCCGTGGCGCTACGAGCGCATCGACGGTCCGGGACACTGGATGCAGATCGAGGCGCCGGACGCGGTGAACCGGCTGCTGGTGGAGTTCCTGCCCGTATGAGCTGCTGTCGTCTCGAGCTGTGCGGCGACGCCCGTGAGCAGGTTGAGTATCGTCAGCGGGGTAGCGCGGTGGGGGCCTGAGCATCGCATGGCCAGAATCGTGGTGATAGGCGGCGGAGTATGTGGGCTGACATCCGGGTTGATGCTGGCGCGCGACGGGCACGAGGTCACGGTGCTCGAGCGCGACGTGGACCCTGTGCCCGGATCCGTCGATGAGGCGTGGGACGGGTGGTCGCGCGACGGCGTGACTCAGTTCCGTATGGCCCACTTCCTGCAGCCCGCGGGTCGCATGGTCCTGGAGCGGGAGCTCCCCGACGTGTTTGCGGCGCTCGTCTCGGCGGGCGCCATGCGCCTGGATGTGCTCGGGCTGATGCCCCCCAACCTGGCCGGCGGCCCTCCGCGCGCCGGCGATGAGAGATTCGTTACATACACCGCTCGTCGCCCGGTCTTCGAGCACGCTCTGGGAGCGGCGGCGCAGGGCGAGCCCGGCCTGGAGGTGCGCCGAGGCGTGGCTGTGAAGGGGCTGGCCATGCGAGTCGGCGACCGGACGCCGCACGTGACCGGTGTGCGGCTGCAGTCAGGTGAGACGCTGCATGCAGACCTCGTGGTGGACGCGACGGGTCGCAGCTCGCAGCTGCCGCGTTGGTGCAGCGAGGCGAACATCGGGCCTCTGCACGAGGAGTCCGAGGATTCCGGATTCATCTACTACGGCCGGTTCTTCCGCTCGGCGGACGGTACGACACCGCAGCCCGCTGGCCCTCTGCTGGCGCCGTTGGGAACATTCTCGATCCTGACCCTCCCATCGGACAACGGCACATGGTCGGTGACCGTCTACGTCTCCAGCGGGGATCAGCCGCTGAAGCGGATGCGCGACCTCGACGCGTGGACCGCTGTTGTGGAGGCGTGCCCGCTGCACGCGCACTGGCTTGACGGCGAGCCGATCAGCGGCCTCCTGGCGATGGGCGGTGTGACCGACCGCTACCGCCGTCCGATACGCGACGGACGGCCCCTGCTCACGGGCATCGCGCTGCTGGGGGATGCCTGCGCGTGCACGAACCCCTCACTGGGCCGCGGAATCTCACTCGGCTTGCTGCACGCGCAGTCCCTGCGCGAGCTCGTCAACTCCCACCTGGAGGATCCGTTCGAGTTCGCGCAGGCATGGGATGAGACCACCGAGGCACGACTGACTCCGTGGTATCGGGAGACGGTCGCGGAGGATCGCAGCCGCCTGAGCGAAATCGAGGCTTTGCGCGAAGGATTGGAGCCACCACCGCCGAGTGACCCATCACAGGCCCTGCGGGGGGCGTTGCTCACGGCGATGCTGCACGATCCCGACCTCTTCAGGGCTTTCGCGGAATCCCGCTCCTGCCTGAGGCCGTTGAGTGAGACATTCATGCAGGACGGCGTGCCCGAGCGCATCCTCGAGTTGGCTGCTCAGCACGAGCGCCTGCAAATGCCGGGCCCCGACCGCGAGGATCTGCTGCAGCTGCTTGGTTGATTTTACCCCTGATGGTTCCCAGGACGCGTTACGCGAGTAGTGGCGATGCGACTATCGCCTATCAGGTTGCGGGAGATGGGGCCCTCGATCTGCTGTTCATGACCGGCTGGATCTCCCAGGTGGAGCAGCTGTGGGAGTCGCCGGCCCTGCGTCGTCTGCTGGAGCGTCTTGCGGTGTTCAGCCGCCTGATCCTTTTCGATCGCCGCGGGACCGGATTGTCCGACAGCGTCGTCGGTGAGTCGTACTCTCTCGAGCAGGAGGCCCACGATGCGCTCGCGGTACTCGATGCCGTGGGCAGCGAGCGGGCCGCGGTGTTCACTTACGGCTTGGGTGGGCCGGTCGGTGCGCTGCTCGCCGCCGATCGGCCGGAGCGGATCGGTGCGCTGATCATGTATGCGTCGATAGCGCGCACGACCTGGGCTACGGACTACGACTGGGCGATGACCGTGGAGGATCGTGCCCAGTGGACCGAGCGCACCGTCGCCGCCTGGGGTGAGACTGATGGACCAGGGCTCCCGGTGCTGGCGCCTTCGATGGCCGGCGACCCGACGCTTGCGGCGTGGTTCGCACGCCTGCAGCGCTTGGCGGCGAGCCCGAGTGACGCCCGCGTCCTCTTGAACGCCGCGGCCGAGCTCGACGTGCGCGACACATTGCCCCGCATCTGCGTCCCGACGCTCATCATGCACCGATCCTGCGATAGCGCCTGGGATCCGCGCCACTCCCACTACCTGGCCGAGCACATCCCGGGCGCCCGCTATATCGAGCTTGAGGGAGTCGACTCCCTTCCGTTCGTCGGCGACAGCGACGCAATCGTCGAAGAGATCGAGGAGTTCCTCACGGGCGGACGGGGCGGCGCAGAGCTGGCGCGGGCGCTGCTAACGGTGATGTTCACTGACATCGTTGACGCAACTGTGCGTGCCGCCGAGTTCGGCGACGGCCGTTGGCGCGATCTGTTGGCGCGCCATGACGAAGTGGTGCGCAAAGAGCTGCACCGCTTCGAAGGCCGCGAGGTCAAGACGGTCGGCGACGGTTTCCTTGCGACGTTTGCGGGTCCGCCATCGCGTGCGCTGCGCTGTGCGCTGGCGATCGCCCACGCGGCACGCGAGCTCGGGATCGAGGTGCGTATCGGTGTGCACACCGGCGAGTGTGAGCTGATCGGCGAGGACATCGGTGGGATGGCTGTCCACATCGCCGCGCGCGTGAGCGGGCTCGCGGGTGTCGACGAGGTGCTCGTCTCGGGCACGGTGTTCGGGACGGTGGTGGGCGGCCCGTTCACGTTCGAGGACCGGGGCTTTCATGAACTCAAGGGCGTCCCTGGTCGCTGGCCGCTGTTCCGACTTCTCCAGTGATGCGGATCTTTAGAACCTCTGTCCCTTGGAATCTGAGCAGCTCACATTGTCACGCTCGGCGCCGTAGCGCTGCTCCCGGCCGGCGCTCAGGGTTGGTTTTGCCTCTAGCGGCTAACGGAACTCGTCTCGTCGTCCGATTAGATAGGCACCGTGATTGTTGAGCGCTTGCAGGGACACCGTAAGGACTATAATGGGCACGAAATGCAGATAAATCGTATTATACGATTTATAGGACTCACGATCCTGATGTTGACGCCACTGCCGGCGCTGATCGGCACGGCCGGTTCGGCCGCCGCATTCCCGGTTCAATACTGCGCCCAGATCCCCGTCGTCGGCGGGATACCACCTTGGGGCTTCCACACGGGAGCCCCAATCGTGGGGGCCAGCGGCAGCTTCGCCCGTGGCCACGGCGACATCGACCTGGCCGCCAACACCGTCTCCGGGATCCTCTGCCAGGTCGATCGTGTCCCCCGCCGACCCGACCGTCTGATCGTCATGACGGTCGAACATCACCTGGTCTACCACTCGCACTACGCAGTGATGTGGGGCGTGCCCGGGAACATCATGAAGATCGTCGTCCGCGTGAAGAGCAGCACCGACCCGCGATGTGAGATTGGCACCCGCGGCCATGCGACCTTGTTCGCGAGCTACAACGGGGTGCGCAGCGACAGCGTCCAGTTCACCTTCCCGGCCGCCTGCAGGGACCACGACCACCTGTATCACGGCTCACAGGTCAATAACCAGGTCCCGCCGCTCTAGAGCCTTGGCCTGGCGCTGGACGCTTGGGAGGCGTCGATCTGCTCCTGAGCCTGAAGTCGGTGGCCTGAAATCCGGCGGCCCGCCGTCTGCGAACCGTGACGTCAGGAGAGCGCAGCTCGGCTAAGAGCGCCTAACAAAATGTGTGTACGTCTGGATGCGGCCGATGGCCTTCGCGGAGCGGCGTCCTCGGGGCTCGACTTGGCACCACCAAGCCTTCACCCCTGCGTCCTTGCTCCGCTCGACCCTCGACCACCCCAGCCGCACCCACATTTTGTTAGGCCCTCTGAGACTCGCCGCGCAGCGATCGGTCATCATCTCGGAGTGATCGTTCTTGCCGCCAAGGCGCTGCTGGCGCCGTCATTCGTCATGGGAGCGTCGATGGCCGCGCGCCGTTTCGGCCCTTGGGTTGGAGGGGCCGTCGGCGGGCTTCCGGTGGTGGCCGGTCCGATCCTGCTGGCCTATGCGCTCGTGCACGGGCGTACGTTTGCACAGCACGCGGCCGCTGGGACTCTGCTCGGCCTGCTGTCTCTGACAGCATTCGTCGTCGTCTACGGTCGCCTTGCAGGCCGCGCCCGGTGGTTCGCCTGCATGCTCTGCGGTTGGCTCGCATTCGCCGTCGGTACGCTCGCGCTCGATGGTGTCGCCGTACCGGCCGGCGTTGCGCTCTGCCTGGCATGCGTTGGATTTGCGGTTGGTCTACTGCTGCTGCCCCAAGCAGCCGCTGGACGTTCGGCGATCGCGAGCCCGCCGGTCTGGGATCTGCCGCTTCGCGGCGCGTGTGCTCTGGTGTTGGTACTTGCCCTCACGACGGCCTCGGGATGGCTTGGGCCGCAGCTCAGCGGACTGCTCGCACCGTTCCCGGTGATCACGACGGTTCTGGCGACGTTCACGCACACCCAGCGCGGAGCCGGCGACGCGGTGAGACTGCTGCGTGGAATGCTTTCCGGCTTCGTCGCGTTCGCGCTGTTCTGTTTCACGCTCACGATCTCCCTCCGCGCTTCGGGTGTTGCCACGGCCTTCCTGCTTGCGACGGCGGTCGCGCTGGTCGGGCAGGCCGCAATGATCTCGCGCGGGCGGCGTATCGTGGCCGACGCTCATGCTTGAGGGGCAGATCGGCGATTCGGGGCGCACGGGAACGCGGCCGCCGGTGAACGCTCTGTGGTCCGTGCGGCGTCGGGTAGGGCTGGCTGCGCTCGCAAAGCGACTAGTGTGGGTGGGGTGGACGACGACGCGATTCGCACTCTGGTGAGGCGCCTGGCGCGCCCTCACCCCTCTGGAGGCGAGGTCATCGAGCGCGCAGCGATTCTTGCCGAGGGCACCGACTCTGCTGCGATCATGGCGTGGATCATCGCCCACGCGGGGACCCCCGAAGCGGCGGTCGCCTCAGCTCCCAGATACGGCCTGCACGGTCCACGGCTCGACGAGAGCGGTGGAGCGGGACCACGGGTGCCGCTTCGCTTCGTGTTGCCGGCCGGCGTCCTGGCCTGACACAGCGAGACGCGCTCAATCGCAGAGCGCTTCATCCGCATCCAGTTCCCCGATCAGAGCTCCAACCAGATGCTGGATCTCTTGGCGCGTGGCTTTGACCTCCTCGGGCGGCTGGCCCTTCGGGTCGGGGAGGTTCCAGTCGAAGTAGCGCTTGCCGGGGATGACGGGGCAGGCGTCGCCGCAGCCCATCGTGACGACCACGTCTGCCTGTCTGGCAAGCTCGGGTGTGAGCCGTTGGGGGCGATGCTCGGACAGGTCGATGTCAAGCTCGCGCATGACCTCGACCACCTCAGGGTGGACGCGCTCGGCGGGCGCGGTACCCGCCGAGAGCGCGGTGTGGCGTCCGGCGGAGGCGCGCTCGAACAGCGCCTGGCTCATCTGTGAGCGTCCGGCGTTATGCAGGCAGACGAACAGCACGCACGCCATCGCGCGCAGCCTCTCCGTTGGCGTGGATGGCGGACGGAGCGAGCGGCTTTGGGCCGCGCACCAGCCCATAGGCGAACACGCCGATGGCTGCACCGATGATTGGTCCTGCCACATAGACCCAGAAGCTCCCCCACGTGCCGGAGGCAAGGGCTGGGCCGAAGGAGCGCGCTGGGTTCATCGACGCGCCGGTGATCGGGCCGCCGAACAGCGCATCGAGCCCCACCGTACCGCCGATGGCGATTGCGGCTGCGGCGCCGATTGCGCGCGTGTCCGTAGCGACGGCAGTGATGACGAACATCAGGAACGCGGTCAGCATGACCTCATAGGCCAGCGCGGTTCCGTCGCTCACGCTCGGGAGGGTGGCGCCGAGGTGCGCTGGCTTGCTCGGCCATGCCGCGGCCAGCAGCAGCGCTGCCGTGGTCGCTCCGGTGAGCTGTGCCCCGATGTAGGCCAGCGCATCACCCACGGGGAAGTGTCGGGCGAGTGTGAACGCGACCGTGACGCTCGGGTTGTAGTGCGCGCCACAGAGATGGCCGCCCGCATAGATCATCGCCATGATCACGAGCCCGAACACGAGGCTCACTCCGACGCCGCCGAGCGAGCCGGGGTGCGTGGTGTTTGTGACGATCGCCCCGCACCCGGCGGTGACAAGCGCGAAGGTGCCAATGCCCTCCATGAGCGAGCGGCGGGCGAGGTTCGGGCGCTCGGCCTGCTTCCGGTCGGCGCCGGACGCGTCAGCGCCAGACGTATCCGGGGTCATGACCGTGGGGTCGTGGGGGTGGGATCGAGGGGGCATGGCGTTGGGTAGTGGGGTCTTGGGGGTGGGATCGAGGGGGCATGGCGCGGGGTAGTGGGGTCTTGGGGGTGGGATCGACGGGGCATAGCGCGGGGTAGTGGGGATTGGGTCGTTGGGTCGTTGGGTCGTTGGGTCGTTGGGTCGTTGGCGCGGGATCATATTACATCGATAATCATGAGTATTATTGATATAAGTAGATCGATGTCCATCGATCTGGAGCTGGTGCCCAAGCAGAAGCGAGCGGCCGGTGAGCGCTGCTGCGAGCCTGTCGCCTATCCCGACGTGCAGCGCGCCGATGCGCTGCGAATGGCGGAGGTCGCCAAGGCCCTCGGCGACCCGATTCGCCTCCAGCTGGTGGACGTGCTGCGAAAGCACGCCGGCAAGGTCTGCGTGTGCGAGCTCGTGCCACTGTTCGACATATCCCAGTCCACGCTCTCCCACCACCTGAAGAAGCTCCGCGACGCCGGCATCGTGGACTCCGAGCGAACGGGACTATGGGCCTATTACTACGTGATCCCCGACGCGCTCGAGGAGCTGTCCACATGGCTGGCCTGAGCGCTGACACCTGCTGTGCCCCCGGGCTGCAAGCCACGTGCTGTGAGCCAAGTGCCAAGGCCGACTGCTGCGGGCACGATCGCGGCAACGGCCCCGAGACTGAGTGCGGTTGCGAGGCTGCTCAGAGGCCGAACCAGCGCGCTCGCCGGCTCGATCCGAAGCGCCGCTTGTCCGCCGCGAGCGCATCGGAGGGCTCGCCGAAGGAGCCGGTCGGCTTGGGTCCGGAGAGGAAGTCGACCTCCACGCGACCGATGCGCCCGGCGCCGAACTCGATGTAACAGATGCCGCGTCCGTCATAGGGTGCCGGCGGCTCGCCGCCGCGAATGCGGGCGATCAGCGCAGCGGCGACGACGCGTGCTGCTCCCTCGGCGAACACCCCTGCCTTGGGCACCCCGGCGGTGGTCACGTCCCCGACCGCGTAGACGTCGGGAAAACGTGTCTGCAGAGTCTTGGAGTCCACGGGCACATAGCCATCCTCGGTCATGCCGCTCGCGATGACCACGTCGGGGGCGCGGTGCTTGGGGACTCCGAGGAAAAGGTCGTAGGGCAGCTCGCTGCCATCGTCGTACACCGCCACGCGACGCGCGGGGTCAAGCGAGCTCACGCGACGGCCGGGGACGAACCGTATGTCGCGCTCGGCGAAGGCCGTTTCCAGCGCGAGGGAGGTGTCCGGCGAGGGAGGAACCGGGCTCCCGAGCGGGATCGTGAAGGTGACCTCGCAATCGCCGCGCACGCCCCGCGTCGAGAGGTAGTCGTGCAGCAGCAGCGCGCTCTCGCTCGGCGCCGGAGGGCACTTGAAGGGTGCGCCGCAGACGCCGATCAGAGCTCGTCCCTGCGAGAAGGTTGGAAGCAACTCGCTCAGTCGCTGTGCGCCGGCGACGGAGTAGAACTCGTTGCCGCCCTCGGCTAGACCAGGCGTAGCGTCGAAGTCATAGTCGGCGCCCAGCGCAACGACGAGGACATCGGCCTCGTGGACGCCGCTGTCGGTGCTCACTCGCCGGGCACCGGGATCGATCGCGGTGATCGTCTCACGCAGAAACCGAACCCCCGGCTTGGCGATATGTCGATAGGGAAGACGCACGGCGTCAAGCGTGGTCCTGCCGAACAGCACGTCGAGCTTCGAGTACCCGAAGACAAACGAGTCGTTCCTGTCGACCAGGGTCACCTCGACGTCATCGCCGAGCGCCTCTGAGCAGGTGCTCGCGAGCTCGAGGCCGCCGAAACCAGCTCCCAAGACGAGCACACGAGTCTTCATCGGCTGAGCATACATACCGCCTCTCCGCTGCCGTTGACAACGGCAGGCTGACTCGCCGCCTACGCGGCGCTCGCCTGAAGGTAGCGCCCTTTCCTCAGCCCTCGGCGCCGCGGTGACTCTCCCAGACCGTGGCATTCAGGAACGCCGAGGCAACGATCAGGCGCCCCAGGAGGTAGAGCCATAGCAGAAGCACCAGGGCTATCCCGAGCGCCCCGTAGGAGGCCGAGACTTGTTCGGCCTTGTGCGAGATGTAGAGGACGGTTGCCAGATGGATCACCTCCATCCCGAGCGCCACCAGGAGGGCTCCGGGGACGAATGCCCGCCAGGAGAGTTCGGGCGGGTGCGGGAGCATCATCGATACCGCGATCCACAGCGCGAAGAAGCCGCCCAGCAGGGCTATGGTCAGCGGGATCCCCGCGGGTCCAAGCGTTGTGCGGGCCCAGCCGCCGAGCGCCCAGAGCCCAAAGAACACCGCCGCCCATCCGATGAACGCCAGCGCGGCCCCCAGTGCTCGCGGGAAGCGCCCCAAGGGCAGCCCCCATGCCAGCGCGTGGATCGCCCGCAGTGCGCGGACGGCCGAGACAGACGCTATGAGCAACGCGACAACGCCGAACGCGATCACACCTATGCGATCGCCGCCTGAGAGCTTTGCCGAGTCGGCGATGGTGGTCAGCGTCGCTTCGCGCATGTCGAGGTTGTGCGCGATCGACTTGGGCGCGCCGGCGTCTTCGCTGGTTGCATAGCCGAGAATCGCGACCACCAGCAACGCGAACGGCAACAGTGGCACGAACAGCCTGAATGCAAGCGCGCCCGCGAGCACGCTTCCACCACGCCTGCGATCGCGCTGGCCGGCGGCCAGCGCGGCGTCGAGCGCGGGTATCCGCGGGCGCAGCTCCTCCAAGCGCAGTGCCGCGGCCTCTCCCCGTGCGCGGACACCTGCGGCGAGCGCCTGCCCTCGGTCGATCAGGTTGCTAGCCGACACGCTGGCCACGCAGCTAAAGCTACCGCGCTTGGACCGCGTGTCGAGGAGACACCGCTCGGATTTGGGACCGGCGTCCAATGTGCCGGTGGCGTGGAGGGGCGATATTGCTGCCATGACCCCACAGCCCCCGAGATCACGCTTGTTGTTGATGCCAGAGATTCGACCGGCGGGGCCGCGACCGAAGGTGCGGCGCTATCGCCTCGTGCGTCTGCAGGGCAACCCGTTGCGCACGGCCGGGACCGGCTTCGAGCATTCGAAGACGCGGAAGGCAACCGACCACCCGTGCTCCTTCGAGGAAGGCTAGACCCGATGAACGGAGAAGCCAGACCGGTGGAGCGCAAGATTCGACTCTGGATTGCGCAGCAGGAGCGCAATCGGAGAAAGGAGGGACAGCTGGGCAGGATCGACGCGCGCGGCGCCGCGCCCCTTGAGCGGCGCCGCCGTGTCGTCGACTTCTCGACGCGCGGCCCGGTCTGACCGGGGATCCATCGCGGGCGTTGTCAGTCGGTTGCGGCGCGGGGGGCGGACTCGCCTCCTGCGAGCACCGCTCGCCGCGAGCGCCACGAGAGGATCGACAGCAGTGAGGCGCCCGAGAGCAGGGATCCGACGCCCAGGAACGAGCCTACCGAGAGCACAGAGCCGAACGAGCCGATGCTGCCGATGGAGAGAGCCGATCCCACGGAGCCAACCGAGAGGACCGATCCCTTGGAGGCGATGCTCAGAACGGATTCCTCGGAGTGCAGTGACCACCGTGACTCGCGGCAGGACGGTGATTCGCGGCCGGACATGAACCAAGCCTAGCCACCGCGAGCAGCTAGCCTCTGTCGAGGAATGAGCCTTGAGGTTTCCAGCGCGGCGGAGGGCCAGGCTTCGCCGCGCAAGCGCCAGGCGCTGGAGCTGTTCCGCGGCCTGCCCCGTCGCTATGACCTGGTGGCGACGGTTCTCAGCTTCGGTCAGGACCCTCGCTGGCGCCGGGCGCTCGTGGGCGCGGTCGCACCCGTCGTAGGAGACCGGGTGCTCGACGTGGCGACCGGCACGGGGATGGTCGCTGCTGAGCTGTTGAAGCGAAGCGGCTGCACCGTCGTGGGGCTCGACCAGAGCGCCGAGATGCTGGCCGGCGCGCGGGCGCGTTTCGCGGCCGAGCCTGCGCTCGGCAAGCGGGTGGAGCTGGTCGAAGGGCAGGCAGAGGAGCTGCCCTTCGCGGACGGGAGCTTCACGGCGCTCACCTTCACCTACCTGTTGCGCTATGTCGACGATCCACAGGCGACGATGCGCGAGCTGGCTCGCGTGGTGGTGCCTGGCGGTCGCGTCGGCTACCTGGAGTTTGCGGTTCCACCGGGCCGCCTTGCGCGGCTGGCGTGGCGCTTCTACACCGCCGTCGGGCTGCCGCTGCTGGGCCGCATGGTCTCGCGCGAGTGGGGCGAAGTGGGTCGATTCCTCGGTCCCAGCATTACCGACTTTTACGAGCGCCATCCACTCGAGCGGATCGTCGAATACTGGCGGGAGGCCGGCTTGCAGGACATCGTGGTCCGGCGCATGAGCCTCGGCGGCGGCATTGTCATGTCAGCCACCCGGTCTGCTCGCGATGACAGTGACGCCTGAGCGGCCAGCCTTCTACGCGCTTTCCGGCGGTGGCTGGCGGGACGTGCTGACGCTGCTTCACCCGCCCTACACCGCCTGGCACCTGAGCTACTTCGCAATTGGTGCGGCCCTCGCACCGCACGTCTATGTCAATCGCCTGGTGTGGGGCCTGGCCGCGTTTGGTCTTGCCGTGGGGATAGCCGCACACGCGCTCGACGAGCTCCACGACCGACCGCTGCGCACAGGGCTTTCGGACGGGATCCTCATCACCCTGGCTGTGCTGAGCCTCGTGGGTGCGCTGGCGATCGGCGTCGCGGGCATCCTCACGGTATCTGCGCTCTTGGCGCCACTGGTGCTCGCCGGTGGATTCTTCCTGCTCGCCTACAACCTCGAGCTCTGGGGCGCTCGCTTTCACAGCGACCTGTGGTTCGCGGTCGGCTGGGGCGCGTTTCCGGCATTCACCGGCTACTTCGTCAATGCTCTCAGCATCTCCCTCGCCGGCCTGCTCGCTAGTGTCGGCTGCCTGGCGATGAGTGTCGCCCAGCGACGGCTGAGCACTCCCGCGCGCGAGCTGCGCCGGCGCACCGTGTCCGTTAGCGGGGTGCGTGTGCTGGCCGACCGCGCCAGCGAGCCGCTGACGCTGACGGGTCTGCTCGCGCCGCTCGACGGCGCACTGGCGGCGATGTCGCTGGCGATGGTCGTGATCGCGGCAGCGCTGCTGGCCGCACGCCTTTGAGTATCTAGCGGACGAACCGCTCCAGCCGCGCGCTCACGATCGTCTCGCGCAGCGTCTGCAGCGCATCGTGCTGGGGCCGCCAGCGCAGCTCGCGGCGCGCCTTGGCCGTGTCCATCAGGACCGGCTCGCGAAAGACTGTGACCCACTGGGCCTGTGCGGGCAGGAAACCGAGGCGTCCGACCATCTCCGCGACTGCGTCGAGGGCCAGCTCGGGCACCGGGATCGAGTACCAGCCGAGCTCGCGTGCTAGCGCCGTCACCGTGAGCTGGCCGGGGGCCGCGAGGTTGTAGACGCCGGGCGTGCCGCGTCCCAGCACCGCGGCGCGCATCGCCGTGGCGACGTCGTCGTGGTGGACCAGCTGGAAGGGGGTGCCGGGGTCGGGCAGGACCGGCTTGAGGATCGGCACACCATCGAGCAGATTCAGCACCGCCCGGGGCAGGCGCCCTGAGATCTGCGTGTAGGGGAGGCTGTCGATCAGCAGTGGCGCGTCGCGCCCGCCGACGATGCACGGCCGAAAGACGTAAGCCGCTGTGGAGCTGTCTTTCAGCGTCTGCTCAAGCAGCGACTCGACCTCGGCCTTCTGGGCCGAGTAATAGTGACCGGAGCTGCCGCGCGCCGGTACCTCCTCGGTGAGTGGCTGAGGGTTCTGCTCGTGAAAGCCATAGGCCGCAACCGAGGAGGCGTAGACCAGGCGCTTTGCTCCGGCCGCCGCGGTGGCCTCGAAGACATTGCGCGAACCCTCCAGGTTCACCTCACGGCTCTCCTTCGCGCCGCCCATGATGATGAACGCGAGGTGCACGACCACGTCGGCCTCTTTCACCAGGTCGGCCACCGCCGTGCGGTCGAGCACGTCGCCGCGTCGGTAGGAGAGCTTTTTGAAGCCCAGTTTGGCCGGATCGAAGGGACGGCGGGCCATGCCCAGTATCCGCCCCACCTCGCGCGAGCGCTCCAGCGCCGCGATCACCCCCTGGCCGATCTCCCCGGTGGGGCCGGTGACGGCGACGGTGAGGCGGTCTGCCATCACTCAGTTGTAGCGCCATCGGCGGCCTGCAGCGGCTCCCCCGGCAGGCGCCGCGCGAACCAGAGCCCGACGAGCGCAAAGGCCGCGGCCACCAACAGCGCGGTCTTCAGGGCCTGCAGCTGGGCCTTGGCGTAGCCGGCCTGCAGGTTGTCCGCTTCCGCGCTAGAGAGGCCGTTCTCGCGCGCTACCTGTCCCACCGCGGAGGGCGGCGTCATCGCGATACCCTCGTCGGTCGCCGCGAGGATCTGCTGCTGGGCGGCCGGGGAGAGCTCGGGGTTCTCGCGCACGTGCGTCTGAAAGCCGGCCAGCAGCCCGACCAGCAGGACGGAGCCGATCAGGGCGGTGCCGAGCGAGGCGCCGAGGTTCTGCGCGGCACCCTGCACGCCGCCGACCTCGCTCACGCGCGAGCCGTCTACGGAGCTCATCATCACGTTGCCGAGCTGGGAGACGACGAGTCCCATGCCCGCGCCGAACGCTGCGATCGCGATCCCGAACGCCAGGCCGTTGAGCGAGGGTGCGATCGTCGCCTGTAGGCCGAGCAGTCCTGCGAACAGCAGCACAAGGCCTCCCTGGACGACGCGCCGCGGTGATAGCCGCCGCGCGAGCGGCGCGCCCGTGAGTGCGCCGGCGATCATCGTCACCGAGACGGGCAGCACGGCGATGCCCGTTTCCAGTGCGTCCTTGCCCAGGACGAGCTGCAGGTAGAGCGGCAGCACGAAGAAGCTGCCGGCGATGATCAGCTGCTGGGCGACCGTCATCGAGGCGCCGGCGCGCAGCCGCGGAATGCCGAGCAGGTCGGGGTCGAGCAGGGGCGTGCCGCCCCGGTCGGCGACGCGGCGCTCGTGACGGGCGAATAGCCCGAGCGAGATGGCGCCGGCGGCGATCAGGAACGGCACGATGGAGAAACCGAAGGGGGTTATGCGAGTGCCGGCGATTTCCAGGGCGCCGCGCGGCACCAAAAACCCCCACTTCGAGCTCTGCAGGACGCCGAACACGATCAGCCCAAGCCCGAGCGCGGAGAGCGTCGCGCCAAGGCGGTCGAACTTCGTGCCTGGCGTGGGCGGGGCGTCTGCAATCCCGCGGCAAAGGGGCAGCAGCACGAGCATCACGGCGGTCTCGGCGGCGAACACCACGCGCCAGCTCATCGTGGTCGTCACGAAGCCCCCGATCAGCGGACCGGCGGCCATCGAGGCGCCGATGATCCCGCCGAGCGTGGCGAACGCGACGGCGCGCTCGGGGCCCTTGAAGTTGGTGGCGACGAGCGCCGCGATCGCGGGGATTACGAGTACCGCGCCGAGGCCCTCCACCAGCGACCAGCCCACCAGCAGCATCGCGATCGAGCCGCTCAGCGCGGTCGTCAGCGAGCCCACACCGTAGACCGCGATGCCGATCGTGAACGTGCGCCGTCTACCCCACAGGTCGCCGAGCTTGGCGCCACTGAGCATGAATGCCGCCATCACGAGCGCATACAGCGTGATCGCCGCCTGCACGGCGGTGACGGTCGTGTGCAGGTCGCTCACGACCTGCGAGATCGACACATTCATGACGGTCGTGTCGAGGACCATCACGAACTGCGCAACCCCCAGCACGGCGAATGTCGCGCGCCGGCTCATGCCCCCTTGACCCGCTTGAGCGGCGTCAGCTGTGTGCGCCATCTTCCTGCAGTGTGAGGGATCTGTGACTCGACTGTTCTGTGGGTCGCGGCGACACTATGATGCGCGCGCTCGCAGGAACGGGTAGAGCGTCTGCAAGCCACACGAAAGGAGCCGATATGCCGTCAAGCACCATCCTCGAGAGCCCCGAGCGCGAATCCGACGACGCGGACTGGGACGACGCCGAGGACGAGGAGTTCGGGACCGAGGACGAGGAGCTCGACCTGGAGGAGCCCGAGGAGGGGTTGGACGAGGACGACGACGACATCTAGCGTCCCAGTGGCCCGCCCCCAGGGAATAGGCACCCGGCGCGAGACGGTCGCCAGGGAGGAGCCGGCTGGGACGAAATCGTTAGATGTCCCGATGGAGCCCGGAGGTCCGGGTGCGCTCGCCGTACGCTTGAGCTGTGCCCGTGGCCCCGGCCTCGACCTCGATAGCCGACAGCCTGAACGCCTTCTTCGAAGCGGTCGGGCAGTTCTTCTCCGACCTGGCGGCCGTTCACTGGGGTGCGCTCGTGCTAGGCCTGGTCTTCTTCGGCCTGAACCTGACGCTGCGCTCGCGCGCCTTCTTCAACAGCCTGCGTGCCGCCTATCCGGCGGTGAGCTTTCAGTGGCGGCGTATCTGGGGCGCTTACTTCGCGGCTGTGGGCTTCAACAATGTGGTGCCCGCGCGCGGTGGGGACATCATCAAGCTGTTCCTCGCGCGCAGCTCAATCCCGGGCTCGACCTACCCCACGGTGGCGGCGGCGTTCTTCGTGGAGTCCGTGTTCGACATCACCGTGGGAGTGGTGGTGCTGATCTTCGCGTTCACCCAGGGCGTGTTCCCCAAGCCGCCGGACTTCTCCAAACTGAACTCCTTCGACATCTCCTACCTGGCGGCGCACTTCCGCTTCACCCTGTTTCTCCTCACGGCGCTGGCGGTCGCCGGGCTGGTGGCCTTCGCGGTGCTCTCGGTGCGCGTGAAGGCCTTCTGGGCACGCGTGCGCCAGGGCGTGACGATCCTGACCGACCGTCCGCGCTACCTGCGCGAAGTCGCGGCGCTGCAGGCCGCCGGGTGGGTGTGCCGCTTCGTGGCCTTCTGGTTCATGCTCGAAGCGTTTCGCGTCGGGGCCTCGGTGCAGAACGTGCTGCTCGTGTTCGCCGTCAACCAGGTGGCCGGGGCGGTGCCGCTGACCCCCGGCGGGGCGGGCGTGCAGCAGGCGCTGCTGGTGAAGGTCTTCGCCACGACCGCTCCCACGGCCGTCGTCGCCGCCTACTCGGTGGGCCAGCAGATCGCGATCGCTGCCTTCACGGCGATTGTGGGGCTGGGGGCGGTGGTGTTCATCTTCCGCTTCCGCTCCTTCGGCGAGGTGATCTCCGCCGGCAGGGACTCGCGCGAAGCGGAGCGCCGCGCCGAGCGCGACGGCGTCCTGTCCGAGGAGGCGCTGCCTACTGAAGCCCCTCGCGCGCCTCGCGCACGAGCGTGACGGCCTCGGGGAAGACGACGGCAATCACCGAGCGGATCTGCTGCGCCTGTGCGTCGGCGCTGCCCTGCACGTTGATGCGGTTGACCGCCGCGACGGTCATGTCGACGGCCAGCTTGATCGCGTTGTCGGCCCACGCGAGGCGCTGCTGACCCTGCATCTGGGAGGCGAACTCGGCCAGACGTCGCTGAAGCTCCTCCGGATCCCCGAACAGATCGCCCAGATCGCCGCTTTCCATGAAGCTCATCGTAGCGACGAACTCATACACTCCGCTGCCGATGCCCAAGGAACGCGAAATCGAAGCGGCGCACAACGGCGCCGTCAGGCACGACCGTGCCGAGATCGCCGCGCAGGTCGCTATGGAGAGCGAGCGGCGCGCTCGTCTGGGAGTCCCGGCCGCCGCGGCCGGGGTGCTCTACCTGCTGAGCGGGATCGTCCTCACCACCACGCTGAAGACGCTCCCGACGGTGGGGCTGCTGCAGGGGGTGGCGCCGGCGCTGCGCGGCGAACCCAATCCGGCGGTCAGCCCGCGGGCGGCCGAGGTCGCGTTCATCGATCACCACGCCTTCTACCTGATCATCGGTGGCCTGCTGCAGAGCGTGGCAGTCGTGTTCCTCACGCTCGTCCTGCTCTTCCTGCTCGGGGCGGTGCGCTTTCGCAGGCCGCAGACCGCCCAGGTGGCGCGACCGACGGTGCTCGTCGGCGGGATTGGCATGGCGCTGGTCTTCACGGTCCGTCCGATCGTGCAGACCCTCACGGCCCACAGCTTCGTGACGGGCCACGACTTCAGCGCGCACGCGGCCGACCAAGCGCTGATCCAGGGGGCGGGCCTGCAGATCACGCAGTACCTCGGCCTGTTCGCGGGGCTCAGCCTGACTGTGGGCATGATCATCGTGGCGCTCGGCGCCGGGCGCAGCGGGCTGCTCGCGCAGTGGATGATGATCCTCGGGATCTTCGCGGCCGTGCTCGCGTTCACCCCGCTGGGCGTGCTGTTCGGGATCGTGCAGGAGGTGATCCCGGCCTTCTGGCTGGTGGCGGTCGGAATGATGTTCATGGGCCGCGCGCCGGACCCGCCCGCGTGGGCCGCTGGCGAGGCGATGCCCTGGCCCTCCGCGGCCGAACGCCGCGGAGCGGGCAAGGCCGCCCCGGCGGGCGCGGACGCGGCGCCGGCCCCCGCCGCGCCGGTGCGCTCCTCCAGTCGGCGCCGGCGCAAGCGCTCGGCGTCTTGATGATTGAGCAGTCTCTCCTCCGGGAATAATCTAAGGAGAGAGGGCAACGGTGTGCCCCACCGTTCCCCGCTCTCAATCGATCCGGTTAGGTCACCGGAGCATCTCGATGCCGCCTGGCATTGGGGCGGCGTGAAGGAGGGTCCCATGGAGGCAGCATCCATTCACCGTCCCGACTCCCCGCAGTCGATCCATCCGCGTGAGCCCGTGCGCGACGACACTGCGCGAGCGAGTTCGTGGGCGCCCGCCAACCCGGCCCCGTTGGGCCTCGCGGCTTTTGCGATGACGACGTTCGTGCTGTCGATGTTCAACGCCAACCTCGTCGACGAAAAGGGCACGCCCGTGGTGCTCGGCCTGGCGCTGGCCTACGGCGGCCTCGTGCAGCTCGTGGCCGGAATCTGGGAGTTCCGCACCGGCAATACCTTCGGGGCCGTGGCGTTCTGCTCATATGGAGCGTTCTGGATCTCCTTCTGGGCGTTGAACGTGTTCTACGCCAAGCAGATCGGCGGCAACGTCGGACACGCCGTCGGCGTGTACCTATGGGCGTGGGCGATCTTCACGGCCTACATGACCGTCGCGGCGCTGCGTGTGAATGCTGCTGTGCTGGCTGTGTTCGTACTGCTGACGGCCACGTTCATACTGCTGGCGATCGGCGCGGTGGGCCCACACGCGACCGTCACACATTGGGGCGGGTATGTGGGTCTCGCCACCGCCGCCGCCGCGTGGTATGCATCGTTTGCGGTTGTGACAAACTCGACGTTCGGACGCACCGTCCTGCCGATCGTGCCGCTGGACGGCGCTGATCGGCGTTGAGAGCGCTGAGAAGTGACGGGTAAAACGAACGAGGGAGGCGCCGCGGCCGCCGTTAGCGGATGCGGCGCCGCTGAGCGAGGAGCTTCGAGAAAGGTCTGAGAATGGCAATCGAACCCAAGTCAACTGCCGGCGCCGCCGATGGGCCCGTCTCAGGCGACGGTGCCGGCGGGGAGCTGGATCGCGAGCTCGGCAAGCTGCTCGACATCGAGCGCTTCGATCCGCCTGCGGAGTTCCGCGCGCAGGCACTGCTGAACGACCCGGACGTTTACGCAGAGGCCGCGCGCGACCCGCAGGCATGGTGGGCCAAGCAGGCCCAGGAGCTGCACTGGTCCAAGCCGTGGGATGCGGTGCTCGATGACTCCAACCCGCCCTTCTACAAGTGGTTTGTGGGCGGGGAGCTGAACGTGTCCTACAACTGCCTGGATCGTCACGTGGAGGCGGGGCGGGGCGAGCGCGTGGCGCTGCACTGGCGCGGAGAGGAGGGCGAGGAGCGCGACATCACCTATGCCGAGCTATTGGCCGAGGTACAGCGCTTCGCCAACGCGCTGAAGGACCAGGGTGTGCGCAAGGGCGACGTGGTGGGGATCTATCTGCCGATGATCCCCGAGGTCGTCGTGGCGATGCTCGCCTGCGCGCGCATCGGCGCCCCCCACAACGTCGTCTTCGGCGGCTTCAGCGCGGAGGCGGTGCGCGAGCGCATGGAGTTCTCGCAGGCGCGCGTGCTGATCACCGTCGACGGCGCCGCGCGCAAGGGCAAGACCGCGCCCGTCAAGGAGCGCGTGGACGAGGTCATGGGCGACCTGCAGACGCTCGAGACGATCGTCGTCGTGCGCAGCAAGGAAGTTCCGTGTGAGATGAAGGAGGGGCGCGACGTCTACTACGAGGACATCATGGACGCCGCCGAGGCAGAGTGCCCGGCCGAGTCGCTCGACGCCGAGCACCCGCTGTACATCCTCTACACCTCAGGCTCGACGGCCAAGCCGAAGGGGATCCTACACACCACCGGCGGCTACCTGACGGGGGTGTCGGCGACGCACCGCTATGTGTTCGATCTGAGGGTGGGCGGGTCCAATCCCGACGTGTACTGGTGCGCGGCCGACGTGGGGTGGGTCACGGGCCACTCCTACATCGTCTACGGCCCGCTGTGCAACGGCGCGACATCGGTGATGTGGGAGGGTGCGCCCGACTATCCGCACAAGGGCATCTGGTGGGAGATCGTGGAGCGCTACGGCGTCACCATTCTCTACTGCGCGCCGACGGCGATCCGCGCGTGCATCAAGTGGGGACCGCAGTACCCCGCGGCGCACGATCTCTCCTCGCTGCGGCTGCTGGGGAGCGTGGGCGAGCCGATCAACCCCAAGGCGTGGCTGTGGTACCACAAGGTGATTGGGGGCGAACGCTGCCCGATCGTCGACACGTGGTGGCAGACCGAGACGGGCGCAATCATGATCACGCCGCTGCCGGGCATCACCGCGACCAAGCCCGGCTCGGCCACCCGGCCCTTTCCGGGGGTGCAGGCGCAGGTGCTGGCTGAGTCCAGCGGTGAGCCGCTCGACGAGGGCCAGGGGCTGCTCGTGCTGACCCACCCGTGGCCCTCGATGCTGCGCACCCTTTACAAGGAGGACGAGCGCTACGTGCAGACGTACTTCAGTCGCTTCGGGCCGGAGACCTACCTCGTGGGCGATGCCGCACGGCGAGACAAGGACGGGTACCTGTGGGTGATCGGGCGGATCGACGACGTGGTGAACGTCTCCGGGCACCGGCTTTCCACGGCTGAGGTGGAGTCGGCGATCGTGGCCCACCCCGAGGTGGCCGAGGCGGCTGTGATCGGCCAGCACGACGAGGACTCCGGCCAGGCGATCGTCGCGTTCGTCACTCTGCAGTCGGGCGCCGTCGAAGATGAGGACATGGTGCAGGGCATCCGCGAGACCGTCGCAGGGCGGATCGGCAAGTTCGCGCGGCCCAAGCGCATCATCTGGGCCGAGGATCTGCCCAAGACGCGCTCGGGCAAGATCATGCGCCGGCTGTTACGCGACGTGGCCGAGGGGCGCGCGCTGGGCGACGTGACGACGCTGCGCGACCCCGCTGTGATGGCCCAGCTGGAGGGGCGTATCAGGGAGCTGCAGGCGCAGGAGGACTGAGCTGTCGGTAGTGGCGGTCCGTCGGTGAGACTTGTGTCGCCGACTGAATGGACCTGTGCGCCGCGGAGAGGGCCGCCCGGAGAGGGCCGCCACTTCAATGGAGCCGCTTCACAGAAGTACTGACTGGCTCGGCCCCTCGCCCGATGCTAGTAGGGTGGCCCGCGATGGCAGATGGCCCCGCAGTCGAGACCTCAGCTCTGACCAAGCACTTCGGCACGCGTGCCGCCGTGGAGGGCGTGGACCTGCACGTACCGCGTGGGAGCGCATTCGGCTTCCTCGGTCCAAATGGCGCGGGCAAGACGACGCTGATCCGGATGCTGCTTGGTCTCACCCAGGCGACCGCTGGAAACATGCGTGTGCTCGGCTTTCGCGTGCCGGAGGAGCGCGCCGCGGCGTTGGCGCGCGTGGGCGCGATTGTCGAGGAGCCCCGCTTCTATCCGCACCTGTCGGGGCGGGAGAACCTGCGCATCGTCGCTGCCGTACGTGGCCCCGAGGCACACGAGCGCATCGTGCCTGCCCTCGCCAGGGTGGGTCTCGCAGATCGCGCGGACGACAAGGTCAAGAGCTACTCGCTGGGCATGCGCCAGCGCCTGGGTGTGGCACGCTGCCTGCTGGCCGACCCGCTGTTGCTGATCCTGGACGAGCCCACCAATGGGCTGGACCCGGGTGGCATCCAGGAGTTCCGCCTGATGATTCGCGAGATGGTCGAGCAGGAGGGGCGCACCGTGTTCCTCTCCTCGCATCTGCTGGACGAGGTCGAAAAGACGTGTGACGCGGCGGCGATCGTGGATCGCGGAAAGATCGTCACGCAGGGTCCGATCGCGGAGCTGGCGCAGGGTGGGGAGGGCGCACGACACGAGCTGATCGTTGGCGTGGATGACGTCGAGCAGGCGCTCGCAACGCTGGAAGGCAGCGAGCTGGTGCGCGAAGCACAGCGCTCGGACGAGGGTCTGCGCGTGGTGCTCAGCGGCGCGCCAGAGAGCGCCGCCCTGGTCAACGCCCGCCTTGTCGGGGCAGGCTTGGCGGTAATGCGTCTGGAGCCCGTGCGTCACAGCCTCGAGCAGCGCTTCCTGGAGATCACGGCGCGGTTGGACGCCGATCCCGGCGGCCACTCCCAAGCTGCCAGCCCTGCGAGTTCCGAGGGGGTAAAGGCGTGAGTGCGATGACCACTCTACTGGGCACCTTCGACTCCGCCGGATCAAAGGAGGTGAGGGCATGAACGCGACCATTGCGGCGCAGATGACCAGCGCGGATCTACTGAAGCTGCGCAAGAAGCGCGGCACGCTTATCTGGGCGCTGGTGCTGGCCCTGGCGCCGGTGATCGTGTTCTTCACCGTCAAGGCCATCCAGCACTCCTCCAACCCGCTCCAGCACGGCCCGGCGGGAGGCACCGAATCGTTCACCGATGGCCTGCGCGTGATCGCGTTGCTGTTCTGCCCGCTGGCGGCGATCCTGATCGGCGTCGAGGCGGGGACGGGCGACGTGTCGGCGGGGGTCTTCCGCGATCTGGTCGTGACGGGGCGCTCGCGCCTGCAGCTGTTCTTCTCGCGCGTGCCCGCGGCGCTGGCGCTGTGCTGGATTGTGATCGTCACCTCCTACCTGCTGCTGGTGGCCGGCACGTTCGTCTTCGCCTCGAACCTGCCCACACCCAGCTCCTCGCTGCTGTTGGAAGGGCTCGGCTTCATGCTGCTGGCGACCGGTGTGGTATGCGTGGTGTCGGTGGGGTTCTCCGCGCTGACGGGCTCCAAGCCCGCGTCGATCACCGCGCTGATCGGATGGCAGCTGGTCGCCAGTCCGCTGATCGCCAGCATCAGCTCGCTGGGGGGCATCCGCGACTGGGTGCTCAGCGAGGCGCTGGTTCACTTCGGACCGGTGCGCGACCGCGGCGCAAACGTGGTCATGTCCGGGGGCACGGCCGCGGTGGTGCTGGTGGTCTGGCTGGCCGTGTTCCTCGCCCTGGGAGCGTGGCGCACGCGCACAATGGACGCCTGAGATTCGCCGGACGGGCGACGCGGCGCTATAAGCTAGGCCCCGATGGCCACCGCGACCTCCGAGCCCACCGACCCCGAGCTGGAGCAGGCCGCGTGGGACCTCGACCCGCTCGTCGACGGCGAGGGCGAGGCCGGGGTGGAGCGCCAGCTCGACGATGCGCTCGCCCGTGCGGAGGCGTTCGCCGAGCGCTACGCCGGCAAGCTGGGCGAGCTCGATGGGCCGGGCCTCGCGCAGGCGATGGCCGAGCTGGCCACGATCCACGACCTCGTCAGCCGCGCGGGGACGTATGCCGCGCTGCGGTTCTCCACCGACACGGCCGATCCGTCCCGGGGTGCACTGTTGCAGCGCGTGCAGGAGCGCGGGACGTCGATCGAGACGAGGCTGCTTTTTTTTGATTTAGAGTGGGCCGCGCTGAGCGACGCCACCGCGCAGCGGCTGGTGCAGGGGGAGGGGCTCGATTTTGCGCGCCACCACCTGGAGAACGTGCGCCGCTACCGCGAGCACCTCCTGAGCGAGCCCGAGGAGAAGGTGCTGGCTGAGAAGTCCGTCACCGGCTCCTCCGCGTGGGCAAGGCTGTTCGAGGAGCTGGCCTCGGCGATCGAGGTGGAGTTGCCGACCGACGCTGCGGGCGCGAGCCCTGTCGGCGCCGGAGCGCCTGGCGCCTCGGCTGATGCTGCGGAGTCTGGCGGTTCAGGTTCCACGAACGGCAACGGCGCAACTGAGCGGGTCGCCCTCGACGTCGCGCTGAGTCGCCTCGCGCTGCCCGATCGCGAGCTGCGACGCACAGCTGCCGAGGCCGTCACGGCGGCGCTTGCGCCCGGATTGCGCACGCGCGGGTACGTGCTCAACACGCTGCTCGCCGACAAGGCCACGGATGACCGCCTGCGCCGCTACCCCAGCTGGCTGGCGGCGCGCAACCTCGCCAACGAGGCCAGCGACGAGTCAGTGCAGGCGCTGATCTCAGCCGTGCGCGCCCGTTACGAGCTGCCCCAGCGCTGGTACCGCCTGAAGGCGCGGCTGCTTGGCGTCGAGCGGATCGCCGACTACGACCGCATGGCGGCGGTGACGCAGGACGACGTGAGCTTCACCTACGCGCAGGCCTGCGAGCTGGTGCGCGACTGCTACGACTCGTTCTCCCCCGAGTTGGGCGCGCTGGTTGGGCGCTTCTACGACGAGCGCTGGATCGACGCGCCTGTGCGTCCCGGCAAGCGCGGCGGTGCGTTCTGCGCCTCGGCGACGCCCGCGGTGCACCCGTACGTGATGCTCAACTACACGTCGCGCCGGCGCGACGTGCTGACGCTCGCGCACGAGCTCGGCCACGGCGTGCATTTCGCGCTGGCGGCCCGTCAGGGCATCTTCCACCAGGGCACGCCCTTGACCCTCGCCGAGACGGCGTCGGTGTTCGGCGAGACGATCGTGTTCGGGCGCCTACTCGAAGAGGACAGCTCGCCCGAGTCGCGCCTGGCGTTGCTCGCGGAGAACCTCGAGGGCGCGATCGCCACCGTGTTCCGTCAGGTCGCGATGAACCGCTTCGAGGATCTGGCGCACACCGCGCGGCGCGAGCAGGGGGAGCTGTCGGTGCAGCGTCTGGGCGAGCTGTGGGCCGAGAGCCAGGAGGAGATGCTCGGCGACTCCGTGGAGATCACCGAGGGGTACCGCACGTGGTGGTCATACATCCCGCACTTCATCAATACTCCCGGCTACGTCTACGCCTACGCCTACGGTCAGCTCTTGGCGCTGTCGGTGTATCAGCGCTATGAGCAGCAGGGCGCGGACTTCGTGCCTCGGTACCTGGAGATGCTCGCGGCCGGCGGCTCGCGCTCGCCCGAGGAGCTGGGTGCGATCGTCGGCGTCGACCTCGCCGACCCCGGTTTCTGGTATGCCGGTCTGGACCTGATCGAGCGCCAATTGCAGGACGCCGAGGCGGCCGCGCGGGAGTGCGGTCGGCTATAGCGGAGGGCGGCGCGCCGGCTGCATGAGGTCGAGGCGGCCGCGCGGGAGAGTGGCCGGCTATAGCGGAGGGCGGCGCATCAGCGAAATGGTTCTGTTTCCATTTCGCCGCGTTCGACGTCGTTGCTGGTGTACACGGCCAGATGGACTTCGTATTCGCCCCTGCGGGCCGGCACGGGAACCCAGAACCGACCGGGGACCGTCACGTCTTCCCGCTGCGGTTCCACCTCCTGGGCGATCACGTGCTGCAGCCATGCCTTCGTCAGCGGTGCAGTGGCGCCCCTCGACCACAGCGACCACACCAGGAGCGCCTCCTGGTGTGCGAATCCGACGAGATCGACCGTATAGAGGACTGTCGCCCCAATGGGCCGGAACCTGTGGTCGATGACCTTGCCGCGTGAGTCCGCGAAGGCTCTTGCCACCTCCTTGGCCGCGGCTACGGGATTGGGGTTATAAGCGAGTGCGTGCTCATACAGCGACTTTGTCGCCGGGCATGTGGACGATTCGCATTCAGAGGGAAGCGCCAACCTCGCTCGCCGGGCGGAGTGCATCTTCGAGAGGGCTGTCGCGACCTCGTGGACGAGTGCCGGAGAGGCTCCGGTCCCTTCTCTTGTGGGGACACCGCCGACCGAGACGAACGGCGTCGCTGGTCGCGGTATGACAAGGGTCGAAATCGGTTTGCCGCTCGTGCCTGTTTCCGTTTCGTCGGCCGCTTCGTCCTCGGTGGTGGACAGGCCGGTAATTTCGGTCGAGGATTCCTCGGTTGAGGTGTCTTCGGGGGTCGAGTTCACTTTGACCGCGGTCGCGGTTTCTGTGGTCGTGAGGGTTGATGTGCTCGAGACACGCGGCCGCGAATAGACCGCTTCAGCGGTCGAGGGCGCCGATCTGCCTGAGACCTGACTCATGGGGTGAGCCCGTCGATAGGAAGCCATGAAGGCCGTTGGCTGGCTGGGCAGGCCCGCCAGCTTCACCGGCTGGGACTCGACTATTTTGTCGAACTCTTCAAGCGACATGCCGTCGTCGACCTTGAGTCTGTCGAAGTCGACCTTGAGCGCAGGCGGAGAGGGTGAGTGTGTAAAGACGAGTATCGCGCTGACGGCAGCGGCGAGACCGCCGAGGGTCAGGACGGCATTCTTGGTGTCGGTCAGGAAGCCCACGAGGCGATGCCAGGCGTGCTCCCATCGGTGTGCCCCCCTGCTGCAGACTGTCGTGGGGGTCGCGACTTGGCTCTTTTGCGCCTATCCTGCTTAGTCATCTTCCCTCAAGCCCTAAAGATCCATCAACCGGAAAAACAGGAGCTTAGGGGATTATGCCCTCAGAGCAGGCCCAGCGCGCTGCCCGCGCCGTGCACGAGGTTGAATAGCGGCTGGGGGAGGATGCCGAAGAAGATCGTCGCCGCGCCCGCGAGGACCGCGACGAACACGACCTCGGGCTGTGGGCCGTGGGACGGCGTGGGCGTGGTCTCCTCGTCCAGCTCCGGCGAGCCGCCGGCGATTGCGGGTAGGGCTGCTCCGGAGTGCGCCGGGCCACCCTCGCGTCCCTGGGCAGCCGGCGCCTCGCGCATCCACATCGCCGCGATCACCGGCAGGTAGTAGCCGAGCGAGATCATCGAGCCGATTACGATCGTCACGCCCAGCCAGGTGTAGCTGCCCGAGACCGCCGCGTCGATCAAATAGAACTTGCCCATGAAGCCCGCTGTCGCGGGGATGCCGGCGAGGGCCAGCATCGAGATCGTCAGCGGCCACGCCAGCCAGGGGCGCTCGCGGCCGAGGCCCGCGACCGACTGGATCGAGTCGCCGAGCGTCGTTTCGCGTTCGCGCGCGAGGATCACCGCGAAGGCGGCCATGTTCATCGGCAGGTACACCGCCAGGTAGAACACGGTCGCGCTTACGCCCAGCTGGCTGGAGACGACGACGCCGGCGAGGATGTAGCCGGCCTGCGCCACCGAGGAGTAGGCGAGCATGCGCTTCAGCGAGGACTGGCCGAGCGCGCCGACGTTGCCCACGATGATGCTCACCGCCGCGAGTACCGCCAGCGCCGGTCCCCAGCTGTGCTGGGTTTCGATCAGCGCCACGTTGAACAGGCGCAGGAACGCGCCGAACGCGGCGACCTTCGTGGCGACCGCCATGAACGCCGTCACGGGGGTGGGAGCGCCCTCGTACACGTCGGGCGTCCACTGGTGGAAGGGCGCGACCGACGCCTTGAAGCAGAGGCCCACCACCGCCAGCGCGACGCCCGTCAGCAGCAGCACGTCGCTTGAGAGCCCGTGGTTGGCGATCGCGGCGGAGATCGCCGCGAAGTCGCTCTGCCCGGTCGCGCCGTAGATCAGCGCGAGCCCGTACAGCAGCGTCGCCGAGCCAACCGACCCGATGATGAGGTACTTCAGGCCCGACTCCAGCGAGTGCTCGCGACGCATTTCGCTCGCGCACAGCACGTACAGTGGGATCGACAGGAGCTCAATGCCCACGAACAGCATCACGATGTTCTGCGCCGCCGCCAGCAGCGACATCCCGCCGATCGAGGTCAAGAGCAGCGCGTGGAACTCGCCGTGCCCCGCTTCGCGCGCCGCCAGCGAGCGCCAGGCCAGCAGCACCGTCGCGATGCCCCCGGCAATGAGGATCAGGTTGAGCGTCATCGACAGCTCGTCCAGGCGCAGCGCGCCCGCGACGAGCGGCTCTGATTCGCCGTACTGCCAGATGCTCAGCCCCAGCGCCGCGGCGAGGACGACGAGGCTCAGTGCGGGCACCGCCTGGGTGCGCGCGCGGCGTGAGCCGAGCAGGCCGACCAGCAGCACCACGACCGCGCCGCCGAGCAGCGCCAGCACCGGGGACAGGCCGGCGAAGTTGACATGCGGGCCCTTCAGGGTGGCGAGGAGCGGGGTCACGGCGTTACGCTCGCCGAGGTTGTGGCTGGGTACAGCGCCACGTGCGCCGGTCCCACCGCTGCCTTCACCGAGTCTTCGCTGCGGTGCAGCGCCACCTGGGGGTCGAGTGCGAGGAACAGGATTACGACGACCACAGGCACCAGTACGAGGCCGTCCCATATACCGATGTCGCGGGATTCCACGTCCTTGCCCACGCGGTTGTGCATCGCGCGGATGAACAGTCGCAGCGCATAGACGCTCGCCATCACCACGCCGCTGAACGCGATTGCGGCGATTGCGAGCTTCGTGTTGAACACGCCCAGCAGGATCAGGAACTCGCCCACGAAGTTGGAGGACCCCGGCATCGCGAGCGTCGCCAGCGCCACGATCAGGAAGAGGGCAGCGAGCACCGGGGCGCGGAAGGCGATGCCGCCCATGTCGCGCACGTCTTCGGAGCCACCCGCGCGCCGTGCGAGCAGCGCGACGATGAACAGCAGCGGCGCGACCACGAGCCCGTGGTTGAACATTTGCAGCAGCGCCCCCTGCGCGCCCTGGGCGTTCAGCGCGAAGATGCCCAGGGTTATGAAGCCCATCTGGGCCACGGAGCTGTATCCCGCGATCAGGCGTGCGTCCGTCTGCGTGAAGGCCACCGCCGACCCGTACACGATCGAGGCCAGCGCGATCAGCAGCATCAGCGTCTGGAAGTGCGCCGCCGCCTGCGGGAACAGTGGCAGCGCGATGCGCAGGAACCCGTAGGCGCCGACCTTCGAAAGCACGCCCGAGAACACCATCAGCACCTCGATCGGCATCGCCCGGTAGCCGTCGGGCATCCAGCCGTGCAGCGGGAACGCCGGCATCTTTACGAGGAACGCCGCCGCGAAGAACAGGAAGATCCACTCCTGCGAGCCCGTGCTCAGCGGCAGCGCGTGCAGGTTCGACAGCACAAACGTCAGCGGCGCGCCGTTCTGTTCTGCCGCCAGCACGCCCGTGGCGATCGCCGCCGCGAGCATCAGCAGCGAGCCCACGAGCGTGTAGATCACGAGCTTGATCGTCGCGCGCACCCGGTCGGGACCTTGGCCCCACATGCCGATCATGAAGTAGAAGGGGATCAGCATCAGGTCGAAGAACGCCACGAACAGCGCCAGGTCCTGCGCTAGAAAGGCGCCCAGCACGGCCGACTCGGCGAGCATGAAGAAGAAGTAGAAGAGGCGCGGCCGATCCCACTCGCGCAGGTTGGCCGCAAGCGTCGCGATCGCGAACAGCAGCGTTGTCAGGCCGATCAGCATGACGTTCAGCCCGTCGATGCCGAGCTTGTAGTGGATGCCCAGCGTCGAGATCCACACCACGTCGGTCACGTGCTGCAGGCCCGCGCCCGACTTGAAGTCCGCGATGTAGCCGATCGCGAGGGCGAGGGCGAGCAGCGAGCCGATCAGCGCCAGCACGCCGGGCACGCCGCCGCGGAAGCGCAGGGGGGAGGTGTCGCCTGCGCCCGGCGTCACGCTGCTCGCGGTGCCGCCGTCGCCGGTACCGCCGGTGCCCGTCCCGGTCTGTCCGAGCCCGCCGGCCGCGGGCTCGGCGTCGCGCCCGCCCGCAAGGGCTGCCAGCGCTCCGAGCAGGCCGCACACCGCGGGCACCCATATGAGGACTGAAAGCGGCATCAGGACTGGAGTAGGAAGTAGAGGCCCACGGCTGCCACGCCGAGCATCAGCAGCGCCGCGTAGTAGCGCAGCAGCCCGCTCTGCACCGCGCGCACCGCGGCCGATCCGGCGCGCACGATGCCGACGGTGCCGTCGATCAGCGCGCCCTCGATCACCACGCGCTCGAACGTGCCGCGCGCGAACGTGCCAGCCGCCGCCGCGGGGCGCACGACGAGCGCGTCGATCGCCTCGTCGAAGTACCACTTGTGCGCGAGCAGCTCATACACCGCGCCCCAGCGCTCCTGCAGGGCCGCGGACAATCCAGGACGCTTAACCCAGATGCGGTAGGCAAGCCCGATGCCTGCCAGCCCCAGCAGCGTGCCGAGCGTCAGGCCGAACACGAGCAGGCCGTCCTTGGTGTGCGGTTCATACAGCGGCGAGGTTGCGAACGTGGGCCGCAGGAAGTCGTCGATCACGAAGTCCACGTTCGGGATCTGCAAGAGCCCGGCGCCGACCGCGCCCACCGCGAGCACGCTCATCGCGATCTTCATCGGCCACTCCCGCTCGGCAATTGCGTGTGTGGGGCCGGGGAAGCCCACGTCGAGATCCTCAACCTCGCCGGTTGCGGGATTGGTGGGGTGCTCGGCGTGGTGCAGGTGGCCGCCTTCGAGCTCGCGCGCCTCGGGCACGGGGTCGCCGTAGAAGGCGCGGAAGATCATCCGGAACGTGTACACGGCGGTGAGGAATGCGCCGATGTAGCCGATCACGTACAGCGCCCAGTGCCAGCCGCCGCGCTCGCCGGTGACAAGCAGGATCTCGTCCTTGCTGAAGAACCCGGAGAAGGGGGGTATGCCGGACAGCGCCAGTCCGCCGATCACGAAGCACGCGAACGTGAACGGCATCGCCTTGCGAAAGCCTCCCATGCGGTTCAGCGACTGCTCGCCTCCCATCGCGCCGATGATCGACCCCGCTCCCATGAACAGCAGCGCCTTGAAGAACGCGTGCGTCATCAGGTGGAACATCCCTGCGGCGTATGCGCCCACCGAGACGCCCATGATCATGTAGCCGATCTGCGACATCGTCGAGTAGGCGATCACGCGCTTGATGTCGGTCTGCACGAGCCCGATCGTGCCCGCGATGAACAACGTCAGCGCGCCGATCACCGCGCCCGTGTCCTGCGCCGCTGGCGCCAGTTCGAACAGAGTGTGCATGCGCGCGATCAGATACACGCCCGCCGTCACCATTGTCGCCGCGTGGATCAGCGCCGAGACGGGCGTGGGGCCCTCCATCGCGTCGGGCAGCCACGTGTGCAGGGGGATCTGCGCGGACTTCGCGAACGCCCCCACCAGCAAGAGCAGGCACCCGGCGACGATGTCGCCTTCACCCTTGGAGAACACGTGCGGCGCGCGCTGGAAGGTCTTCAGGAAGTCGAGCGTCCCCGTGTGCTTGAAGATGAAGTACGTCCCCAGCACGAGCCCCACGTCGCCGACGACATTGATCACGAACGCCTTGATCCCGGCGCGCGTGGCGGTCGTGCGGCGGTACCAGAAGCTGATCAGCAGGTAGGACGCCGCGCCCACGAACGCCCAGCCGACGATCAGCAGCAGGAAGTTCCCCGCCAGCACCAGCAGCAGCATCGAGAACACGAAGAAGTTGAGGTACGCGAAGTAGCGGTTGAAGCCTCGGTCCTTGTCCATGTAGGAGATCGAGTACAGGTGGATCATCGTCGAGACGCCGCTGACGATCAGGATCATGAACACCGACAGCGGGTCCACCAGGATCCCCAGCTGCGCGTCCACGCCGACCGTGTTCGCGTAGTTCCATAGGGAAGAGGTCATCTCGCGGTGCGAGGGCGAGACACTCTGGATCTTCGCCAGCGCGCCCAGCGCGGCCAGGAAGGCGAGGAAGATCGCGCCCGTCCCGATCCACCCTGCCGTGCGGCCGGGGAGCGCGCGGTAGCCGAGGCCGATCACGAGCGTGCCCAGCAGCGGGAAGGCCAGCACGAGCCAGCCGTACGTCGTGGCACTCATCCCTGGAGCTCCCGGAGCTCGTCGACATCGATCGGCAGGTTGCGGCGATAGATCGCCACGATCATGCCGAGCCCGATGCATACCTCGCACGCGGCCACGGTCATCACCACGAGCGCGAGGATCTGGCCGTCGCCGTTGCCCCACATGCGTGCGAACGCGATCAGCGCGAGGTTTCCGCCGTTGAGCATTAGCTCCAGGCACAGCAGCACCACGAGCGGGTTGCGCCGCACCATCACGCCCACGGCGCCCAGGCTGAAGACGATCGCCGAGACGGCGAGGTACCAGGCGATGCTCACGAATGCCTTCCTCCGACACCCTCAGCCATCGTCCCTGTGCCCTGCGGGCGTACCAGGTCCATTGGGGTCAGCCGCCGCTCCTCTTCCTTCAGGCCGGCGCGTCGCCGCGCCAGCACGACCGCGCCGACGGCGGCGATCACGAGCAGGAACGAGGCGACCTCGAACGCCAGTAGGAAGCGCGTGAGCAGCAGCTGGCCGATGTATGCCGGGGTCCCATACGTACGTGGCCCGGGCGCGTAGGGTGCCCCGTAGCCGTTGATTGCCTCAAGGCCCGTGCCCAGCAGCGCGATCAACAGCTCCACGAGCAGCGCCGCGCCGAGCACCGTGCCGCCGAGGCGCATGCTTGCGCCGCCCGGACCGCGCAGCCCGGAGCCGAGCGAGTCGCTCTCGCCGCCCACGTAGGCGACGACGAACACGTACAGCACCATCACCGCACCCGCATACACCACGACCTGCACGGCGGCGACGAACTCCGCGCGCAGCAGCAGGAACAGCACGGCCAGGGAGATCAGGTGGCCGACGAGCGCCAGCACGCTAAAAAACGCGTCGCGCAGCATCACCACGCCGATCGCGCCGGCAATTGCGCCGGTGGCGGCGATGAAGAACAGGAGCGTGCTCACTGCCTCACTCGCCCTCGTTCCTCAGCGGCGTGCGCTCAAGCGGCTCGGCGAGCAGCATCTCCTTGGTGAAGATCAGGTCCGAGCGGCTGTAGTCGGACAGCTCGTAGTCGTGGCCCATCGTGATCGCGTCGAACGGGCAGGCCACCTCGCAGTAGCCGCAGAAAATGCAGCGCGACAGGTTGATCTCGTACACCGCCGCGTAGCGCTCGCCGGCGGACACACGGTTCTCCGGCGTGTTCTCTGCCGCCACCACGCGGATGCAGTCCGCGGGGCAGGCCGCGGCGCACAGCGAGCAGCCCACGCACTTCTCCAGGTGGGTGTCCTCGAAGCGGTGCAGCTTGTGGCGTCCGCGAAAGCGCGGGTACACGGGCGTCTTCTGCTCGGGGTACTGCACCGTCACCGGCGTTTCGGTGAAGCGGCCGAAAGTCGTCGCCAGCCCGCGCAGCGTCTCCACGAACGTGCGCCACGTGCTGCGCGTGGGGCCCGGCGCGGGGGTGCGCTGGACCTCGATGATGTCATCGCCGGGACTCCACATCAGTGGCTCACCTCCACGGGCACGCCGGTTGGGAGCAGGTTGAGGGGGGCCGGCATGAGTGCGTGGCCACCGTCATTAGCGAGTCGAGGGCAGCGCGCCATCAGTGCGTCACCACCACGAGTACGGCGGTCACCAACGCGTTGAGCGTCGCCAGCGGCAGCAGCACCTTCCAGCCGAAACTCATCAGCTGGTCGTAGCGCAGGCGCGGCAGCGTCGCGCGCACCCAGATGAACAGGAAGGTGATCAGCCCCATCTTGAACAGCACCACGAACGGGTCCACCCAGCCGGGCGGGTGGATGCCGAAGGGGAGCAGCCAGCCGCCGAGGAACACGGTCGTGACGATGCCCGAGACCACGAGCACGTTGAGGTACTCGGCGAAGTAGTAGCTCGCGAAGCGCCCGCCGCCGTACTCGGTGTTGTAGCCGCCCACCAGCTCCGCGTCGGCCTCGGTGAGGTCAAACGGCGCGCGGTTGGTCTCCGCGAAGCTCGCCGTCAGGAAGATCAAAAAGCCGAAGAACTGCGGCACGATGTACCACATGCCTTCCTGGGCGTGCACGATCCCCACGAGCGACAGCGTCTGCGCGGTGAAGATCACGCCCACCAGCGCCAGTCCCTGGGAGACCTCGTAGGAGATCAGCTGCGCCGCGCCGCGCATCGCGCCCAGGAACGAGTACTTCGAGCCGGAGCTCCAGCCGCCCAGCATGATCCCGTAGAAGGCGATCGCGCCCAGCGCGAACAGGTACAGCGGGCCGATCGACACGTCGATCCCATACAGCCCCACCTTCGTGCCGAAGATGTCCTGCACGTCGCCGAAGGGGATGATCGCGAACGCCGCGACCGCCGTGAGGATCGAGATCACCGGCGCGAGCACGAACAGGAACCCGATCGAGGTGCTCGGGCGGAACTGCTCCTTGGTCAGCAGCTTGAGGATGTCCGCCAGTGGCTGCAGCGCGCCGTAGGGGCCGACGCGGTTGGGGCCGTAGCGCGACTGGAAACGGCCCAGCAGCTTGCGCTCGGCGAGCAGCACCACCGGGACCAGCTGCAGCGCGACGGCGAAGATGATTATCGCCTTGAGAATCTGGATCCACCACGTTTCGTAGTAGCCGACGAGCGCGATCATGCGGGCACCGCCACGGTGCGACCGGTCAGCGCCGCGGTGAGGTCGCTCAGCACCTCAGACTCCGGGCGCGTTGCTCCAAGCTGGGCGACGGCCGGCCGCAGGCGCTGCACGAGGCCGCCGGGGTGCACGATGGTGCCCTTCTTCTCCGCGTACGCCTGCGCCGGAAAGACCACGTTGGCATGCTCGCGCAGGCCGTCGGTGAGGAACATCGCGTGCGCCACCACTGTGCTCGCGCGCTCCAATGCCTGCGACCAGAGCGCGCGGCGCTGCTCCCAGGCCTCCTCGTCAACCCCCGCGGCGGGGGCCTGGGTCGCGGGATGCTCCAGCGGGTCGACCCCGAGCAGATACACGGCGCTCAACTCGCCCTCCGCCAGCGCGGCGGCGATCCCGTGGGCGTCGAGGCCCTCCTGAGCGATGTCGCTCAGCCCCGGGCCCGCGTTGGGCAGCACGCCCGCCTCGCGCAGCCCGCGGCCGTTGGCGTGCGCGGGGATTTCTATCAACCCCGCGCCGTCGGTCTCGGCCAGCGACAGCGTCGCCGCCAGGTCGAGCAGCGCCTGCGCGGCGCGCTCGCCCTCAGGGCCTGCCGTGAGGCGTTCGTGCCACAGCACCACGACCTCCTCGCCCGCGGCAGCGAGCGTCTTGGCCAGCTCGCCGGCGGTGCTCGGGTCGAGCAGGTCGGCGGCGGTGGCGCGCACCAGCTTCATGGCGTGGCGGCGCACGCCCTTGCGGATGCGCAGGTCGAGGATCGCTGCGTCCGCAACCGGGTCGCAGTCGAGGAGCAACACGGTGTGCGCGAACTCGAGGTCGCTCACCTTCGCCTGCAGCGCCGGGGCGCCCAGCGCGCGGTGCAGCTCCAGCGCCAGCGTGCCCGCCACGCGCGAGTCCAGGTGCGGCGATTGGAGGGCCTCGCGCATCAGGCGCGCGAGCAGCTCCCCCTCCTCGTTGGTTGCTCCCCCGCCCGCCAGCGCGCCGGTGCGTGACCCCGCGCGCCTCAGGCCTGCCGCGGCCTCCTCCAGGGCCCGCTCCCAGGAGACGGGGCGCAGCTCGCCGCCGTCGCGCAGCAGGGGCTCTGTGATGCGCTCGTCGCCGCCCAGGTGCGGGTAGGCGAAGCGGCCACGGTCGCACAGCCAGCCGTCGTCCACCTCTGTGTTCTCGCGCGCGAGCACGCGCAGCACGCGCTCGTCGCGCACGGTCAGCTTCACGTTGCACTGCGCCGGGCACAGCGTGCACACCGACCCTGCGTCCTCGATGTCCCACGGGCGCGCGCGGAAGCGGTAGGGCTGGGAGGTCAGCGCGCCCACCGGGCACAGCTCGACGATGTTGCCGCTGAACGGCGCCACGTAGGGGTGTCCGTCGAACGTCGAGACGTAGGAGTGCGCGCCGCGCTCCAGCAGCACCAGCTGGTTGTCCTCGCTGATCTCCTGGCTGAAGCGCACGCAGCGGTAGCAGAGGATGCAGCGCTCGCGGTCGATCGCGATCGTCGGCGAGAGCGCGAGCGGCTTGACGAAATGGCGCTTGGGCTCGATGAAGCGCGAGGTCCCCTTGCCCCAGCCGAAGGTGATGTCCTGCAGCGGGCACTCGCCGCCCTTGTCACACACGGGGCAGTCGAGCGGGTGGTTGATCAGCAGGAACTCCACCACCGCGTTCTGCGCCTCCTTCACGCGCTCGGTCTGGGTGTGCACGACCATGCCGTCCTTCACCGGCGTCGAGCAGCCCGTCTGGAGCTTGGGGATGCCCTCGATTTCCACGAGGCACATGCGGCACGCGCCGACGGGCTGGCCGAGCTTCGGCTCGTAACAGAAGACCGGGATCTCCACGTCGCCGTGCTTGGCGGCGTCAACGAGCATCGAGTTCTCGGGGGCCTTTACCTCCAGGCCGTCGATTGTGAGGCTAATTACTCGCGGTTCTGGCCTAGGCATCGAACTGGGCTCCTCCGCGGGCCATCCTGGCCCGCGTTTTGATGGGGACGGTCGCCCTCCGGGCGCCCGTGACCGCTTCGGGCCTTTGGCCCTTCGCTTCAAACAGCATGCGCCACCACCTGCTGGGTCTGCATGTGCGATTCGAACTCCTCGCGGAACTTCGCGATCATCGAGCCGATCGGCATCGCCATCGCGTCGCCCAGCACGCACAGGCAGTTGCCCATGATGTGCTCCTGCACGCTGGCCATTATCTCCAGATCCATCGGCGTGGCCTCGCCGAGCTCGATGCGCTCGAGCATCTTCACTGTCCAGTTGGTGCCCTCGCGGCAGGGGGTGCACTTGCCGCAGGACTCATGCCGGTAGAACTTCGCGACCTTCAGCGCCACGTCGAGGATCGGCGTTGAGTCATCGACGACGATGATCGCGCCCGAGCCGAGCATCGTGCCTGCCTTCGCGAGCGAGTCGAAGTCGTAGGGGATGTCGAGGTCCGCGCCCGTCAGCACCGGCGAGGAGGAGCCGCCGGGGAACCAGCACTTGACATCCCTCCCCTGCGGTGGGCCGCCGGCGAGGCCGTAGATGATCTCGCGTGAGGGGATGCCGAGCTCGATCTCGTAGTTGCCGGGCTTCTGGACATGCCCGGAGACGCTCACGAGCTTCGTGCCCGTCGAGGTCTCCACGCCGAGCTTCGCGTACTCGGCGCCGCCCATGCGCATGATGCTCGGCACGGTGCAGAGCGTCTCGACGTTGTTGATCAGCGTCGGCCCCTGATACAGACCCTGGTTGGCCGGGAAGGGCGGCTTCAGGCGCGGGTTGCCGCGCTTGCCCTCCAGCGAGTCGAGCAGGCCGGTCTCCTCGCCGCAGATATAGGCGCCCGCGCCGCGGTGCACCACGAGCGAGAGATCGTGGCCAGAATTGAGGATGTTCTCGCCGATGTAGCCGGCCTCGCGCGCTTCGTGTAGCGCTGCGTCGAGCATGTCGGCCTGCAGCACGTACTCGCCGCGGATGTAGATGAAGGAGCGGTTCGCGCCCGCCGCGTAGGAGGCGATCACGATCCCCTCGATCAGCATGTGGGGCGACTTCTGCATCAGCTCGCGGTCCTTGAACGTCCCCGGCTCGGACTCGTCCGCGTTGCACACCAGGTACTTGTCCATGGCGCCCTTGGGCAGGAACGACACCTTCTTGCCCATCTGGAACCCCGCGCCGCCGCGCCCGCGCAGGCCCGAGGCTTCCAGCTCGTTCAGCACCGCCTCGGGCGGCATCGCAAGGGCCTTGCTCAGCGACTCGTAGCCGCCGCGGCGCTGGTACACGTCGAGTGTGTTCAGCCCCGGCTCGTCGATGTCGGTGAACAGCAGCATGGGACTTGCGGCAGCCATCAGCAGTCCTCCGTCGCAGGCAGGGCGATCGCTCGGTGCCGCGGCGTCCTACACGTGGCCATCAGCAGCCCTCCTGCACAGGGTGCTCGGGGAACGCCTGCGAGTTGGCGTGCGGGTCCGCCACCAGGCGGCGCGCCAGCTGCTTGTCGGGCAGCACCGGCCCGCCCGCGCGGATGTCGCTCAGCAGCTGGGGCACGTCCTCGACGCTCAGCGGCCCCACGTACACGCCGTCCACGGAGGCCATCGGCGCGAGGTCGCACGCGCCCAGGCACTCGAACGCGCGCACGTTGAATTCAGGGTCCTCGCCGGCCGCTGCGCAGACCGCCTCGTACAGCTCGTCGGCGCCGCATAGCGAGCAGCTGATGTTCGTGCACACGTACACGCTGTGGCGGCCCACGGGCGTGGTCTCGAGCATGTCATAGAAGGTGGCCACCGCGGCCAGGTACGCCGGCGTCAGGCGCATCACGCAGGCGACCTGCTCGATCGCCTCGGGCGAGCACCAGCCGTGCACGCGCTGCGCGGCCTCCAGGGCGGGCAGCGCCGCCGAGCGACTGTCGGGGTAGAGCGCCATGTGGTTCTCGATCTCCGCCCGCAGCTCGGTGGGGACGGGGGTCGTGGCTGGGTTCGGGACTGGGGCTGGGTCCTTGTCTAAATCCGCTGGTTCATCCCAGCCTGGCACCCTTGAGCCGTGGGCGTATCGAGGGATTTGTTTACGGGCGCTCATTGAGTTTTCGCGCCGACATTGAAGTGCTCGCGCCGGCATCCGGCCGGCGCTTTTATATGACGGGAGCCTTCCGGGCTCCCGTAACCGCACGGCTTCGCCGTGCTCTTGGGGGTGCCGAGGCGATTCATCGATCTATTCCCCCGAGGATCGGGTCCAGCATTGCTGTGGTGGCGATCATGTCGGCTATGTAGGCACCCCTGGCCATGGGGCCGAGCGCCTGTAGATTCACGAACGACGGGTCGCGCATGTGCACCCTTGCTGGCTTGGAGCTGCCGTCGGAGCGCACGTAGCAACCCAGCTCGCCGCGCGGGGACTCGATCGGGTTGTACACCTCGCCGGGCGGCACGCGGAAGCCCTCGGTGACGAGCTTGAAGTGGTGGATCAGCGCCTCCATCGAGGTCGCCAGCTCGTGGCGTGGGGGCAGTGCGACCTTGCGATCCTCGGTGATGTGCGGACCCTCGGGCAGTCCGTCGATGGCCTGCTCGACGATCTTTACCGACTCGTAGATCTCCGCCAGACGCACGGCGAAGCGGTCGTAGTTGTCGCCCACCGTCCCGACCGGGATCTTGAAGTTGAAATCGTCATAAGAAGAGTAGGGAGCCGCCTTGCGCAGATCCCACGGGTTCCCGGCGGCCCGCAGGAGCGGGCCGGTAACGCCGAGGCCCAGCAGCGTCTCGGCGTCCAGGGGGCACGTGCCGCGTAGGCGCTGCAGCACGATCTCATTCGAGTTGAGGATCGCGCCGTACTCGTCCGCGCGCTCGGGCATCACCTTCAGGAACTCGCGCACCTTTCCCTCGAATCCTGGGGGATGTCCTCCATCACGCCGCCCACCTGGAAGTAGCGCGTGTGCATCCGCGCGCCGGATGACATCTCGAACAGGTCGAGGATCAGTTCGCGCTCGCGCAGGCAGTACAGGAAGATCGACACCGCGCCGAGGTCCAGCGCGCTCGTGCCCAGCCAGATCAGGTGCGAGGCGATGCGGTTGAGCTCGAGGTGGATCACGCGCAGGTACTGCGCGCGGCGCGGCACCTCGACCTCCAGCAGCGTCTCGACCGCGCCGATGTAGGCCATCGAGTTGAAGTAGTAGGAGAGGTAGTCCATCCGCTCGACGATCGGGATCACCTTCCAGTAGGCCTTGTCCTCGGCCGTCTTCTCGATTCCCGTGTGCACGTAGCCGATCACCGGCTTGATGTCGCGCACGATCTCCGCTTCGAGCGTCACGAGCAGGCGCAGCACCCCGTGCGTGGCCGGGTGGTGGGGGCCGAAGTTGAGCGTCAATAGCTCCTGCGTGCGCTCGCTGCTGAGGGCGCCGATCTGCTCCTGCACGGGGGACAGCGTGATGCTCTCCTCCTGCTTGCGGTACTCGGAGAGCGTGGTCACGCCGCGGACCTCGCGCTGGGGGCGCCCTGCCTCGGGCCGGCGGTGCCCGGCGTCGGGTCGGGGGGACCTGGCCGCGGGTTGGGGACGCCCTCGTTGTACGTGAAGATCACCGGTTCGCCGCCCACAGGGAAGTCGCGGCGCTGGGGGTGGCCCTCGTAGTCCTCGGGCATCAGGATCCGCCGCAGGTCGGGGTGGCCCGCGAAGACCACGCCGAACATGTCATACACCTCGCGCTCCTGGTGGTCGGCCGTGGGCCACGCCGGCGTCACCGAGGGCACCTCGGGGGCGTCGACGGGGACGCGCACCTTCACGGTGAGGCGGTCCACGCGGTTCATGTCGAGCAGCTCGTACACCACGCCCAGGCGCGGCTCCTCGGGGTAGTGGTCGACGCCGTGGAGGCTCGCCAGGAAGGCGTAGCCCTTGCTACGCAGGTGCTCCAGCACGGCTCCGATCGCGGCCGGCTCGACGCTGACGGTGGCGCGCTCGCGGAAGAACAGCGTGCCGAGTACGGCGCCATCCCCTATGCCCTCGGCCTCGCGCAGCTCCTGGGCGATCAGCTCCAACCCCGTCGCGTCAGGCACCGGTGGCTCCCGCGCGAGGCGCGTTTGCCTGGGGGCCGCTCGCGGCGTCGCCCGGCGAGGTGCTCGGCGCGGCACCGGGGACGCTTGAGGTGGCACCGGGGACGATCTCCTCGGTGCCGACGGCGTCGTAGCGCTCGCGCCAGCCATCCTTGCGGTCGTCCTGCACCAGCTCGCGCAGCTTGAGGATCCCGTGCATCAGCGCCTCCGGGCGCGGCGGGCAGCCGGGGACGTGCACGTCGACGGGCAGGAACTTGTCGGCCGGCACGAGCGCGTAGTTGTTGAAGACGCCCATCGAGCTGCAGCAGGCGCCCATCGAGATCGCCCACTTGGGCTCGAGCATCTGGTCGTACAGGCGGCGGATGATCGGCGCCATCTTGATCGACACGCGCCCGGCGAGGATGATCAGGTCGGCCTGGCGCGGGGAGGCGCGGAACGCCTCGAAGCCGAAGCGCGCGATGTCCGTGCGCGGCCCGGCGGCGTGGAACTGCTCCATCGCGCAGCACGCCAGCCCGAAGCCGAGCGGGAAGAAGGAGTTCGATCGCGCCCACGCGACCGCCTTGTCGAGCGTCGTCGTCAGCACGCGTTCTTCGACGTGCCGTTCGAGCTCTGTCCCCTCCAGGTGGGCCGGCAAGTTACGCCCGTCGGCTGGGCCGCCGCGCAGCAACTGGTGGGCGCTCGAGCGCTCTATCTCCACTCCAGCGCCCCCCGCCGCCACACGTACACGAGGGCGACCGCCAGCAGCGCGATGAACGTGACGGTCTCGGCCAGCGCGTAGCCGCCGTAGGCGCGCAGCTCGACCGCGATCGGGTAGAGGAACACGACCTCGATGTCGAACAGGATGAACAGCATCGCGATCAGGTAGAAGCTGATCCCGAAGCGCATCTCGCGCTTGACCTCCGAGGGCAGTCCGCACTCGTACGGATCCTGCTTGCGCTGCACCGCCCGGCGCGGGCCGAGCACGCTGTTCAATGCGGCGAATGCCCCACCCACGGCGCCGCCGAGCAGCAGGAAGACGATCGCGGGGAGGTATGAACGGAGCACCGGCGCTGTTATATCACCGCTTGTGGCAGACTGTTACATAGTGACGATCGGCGCGAGAGGGTGAACAGCGCTGTCGTGGCCGGCGCGCTCGCGCTGGCCGCTCTCAACGCCGTTCCGATGCTGCTGGGGGCCTGGCGCTGGTACCGCCACGAGCCAAGCCGCGCCTTCTGGATCGCGCTGCGCGTGGGGCAGGTCGGCGCGCTCCTCTTCGCCCTGGCCGTGGGCGTGCTGGTGGCGCTGGGGAAGGAGCCCACGGAAAGCCTCTTCTACCTGTACGCGCTGCTGCCGCTCGCCGTCGGCTTCGTCGCCGAGCAGCTGCGCGTCGCCTCCGCGCAGACGATCCTCGACCAGCGCGAGCTGGCCGACGCGCAGGCCGTCGGCCAGCTCCCCGAGGCCGAGCAGCATGAGGTCGTCGCGGCGATCGTCCGACGCGAGATGGGTGTGATGACGCTCGCGGCGCTTGTCGTCGTGTTCTTGGCGCTGCGCGCGGCGGAAACGGCGCACGGGTTCTAGATCAGCCGCGCCTCGGCGGGCACCTCGTCGCCGAGGATCCCGTAGCGGCCGCGATACCAGACAAGTGGTTGGCCGGCCGGGTCGAAGCCGCCGTCGCTCACCGCGCCGATGCACACGGTGTGGTCCCCGCCGGGCAGCACCTCTCGCAGCTCGCACGTCAGCCACGCCAGCGCCTCGTCGAGCACGGGGGTGCCCTCGTGCAGGTGCCAGGGCACGCCTTCGAACTTCTTCGCCTCCGGGCGCTTGGACGCGAATACGCCCGAGAGCGCATGCTGCTCGTGGCGCAGCACGTTCACCGCGAAGCGCCTCGACTCGCGCACGGGGGGCAGGGTGCGCGCCGCGCGGTCGAAGCACACGAGCAGCAGCATGGGATCCAGCGACAGCGAGCAGAGCGCGTTGGCGGTCATCCCCGCGGGCCCCTCGCCGCCGTGCGCCGTGACGATCGCCACCCCCGTCGCGAAGTGCCCGATCGTCTCGCGGTAGTGCGGCGCGTCCACAGCCGCGGTCATAGCACAGCGCGCCACGGCGGAGCCGGGCTATATATTCCGCCGCGCATGACGCTCCCTGCCAAGAACAGCGCCGCGCGGGCGAAGCTCGGTGTCGCCGGCCTGCTTCTGCTCGCCTGCGCCGCCCTCGCGGCGGGCTGCGGCACGCAGGCGATCTCGCTGCCCTCGACGAGCCCTTACTACCGCGGGGCGGTGCTGTTCCGCGACCACTGCTCGGGCTGCCACACGCTGTCGGTCGTCGGCGCCGAGGGCTCGGCCACGAGCATCAAGGACCGCCTGCGCACGAACGGCCCCAACTTCAACTTCCGCAAGGAGAACGAAGAACAGGTCCTGTTCGCGATCCGCAACGGCGGCTTCTCCGGCGCGATCATGCCCGAGAACATCGTCCTCGGCGACGACGCCAAGGAAGTGGCCGCGTTCCTCGCCAGGTACTCGGGCCTGCAGGCGCCGAAGGTGCCGACGACGAGCATCACGCTCTCTACGAAGTAGGGCCGGGGTCGCGCGCCTCCGCGCAGGGCCTCGGCATCCGGCCATCTTGGCGGAGCAGTCAGCTGAAGCGCGCGGCCTTGACGGATAGTCTCCCCCCGTGCTCGACATCAGGCTGATCCGCGAGGACCCCGACGCCGTGAAGGCCGCGCTCGCGCGACGCGACCCGGGTCTGCCGGTGGCGATCGACGCGATCCTCGAGCGCGATCGCGAATGGCGCGCGGCCACCGCCGAGTCAGAGCAGCTGCGCGCGACCCAGCGCGCACACTCCGAGCGGATCGCGCAGGCCAAGCGCGATGGCGAGGACGCCACCCGGGCGCTTGCCGAGGTGAAGGAGCTGAGTGCGCAGGTCAAGGACCTGACCGAGCGGGCTCGCGCGGCGCAGGAGGCGCTGCAGCACGCGCTCGCGCCGCTGCCGAACCTGCCCGCCCCGACGGCCGCGCCGGGGCCGGAGGACGAGTTGGTGCGCGTCGTGGGCGAGCCCTCGCTGGGCGTCGCCGCACCGGGGGAGGGGCCTGGTGAGGCCAGGGCGGGTGAGAGGGCCGGTGAGGCCAGGGCGGGTGAGGGGGCCGATGAGGCGGCGGGCGCGTTCGAGCCCCGCGACCACCTGGAGCTGGCCGGCCCCCGGATCGACATGGACCGCGCCGCGGCGCTCTCGGGCGCGCGTTTTGCCTACCTGAAGGGCGACCTGGTCATGCTGGAGCTCGCGCTCGTGCGCTGGGTGCTCGAGCTGCTGCGCGGCCACGGCTTCGAGCCGGTGATCCCGCCCGTCCTCGTGCGCGAGCGCGCGCTGTATGGCACGGGCTTCCTGCCCGACACCGAGCAGCAGATCTACAGCCTGCCCGAGGACGAGCTCTACCTCGTCGGCACCTCGGAGGTCGCGCTGGCCTCGCTGCACGCCGAGGAGATCCTCCCGGCCGAGCGCCTGCCCGTGCGCTACGCCGGCTTCTCGCCCTGCTTCCGCCGCGAGGCGGGCGCGGCGGGCAAAGACACGCGCGGCATCTTTCGCGTGCACCAGTTCGACAAGGTCGAGATGTTCAGCTTCGTCGCGCCCGAGGAGTCGGCGGCCGAGCACGAGCGGATTCTTGGGATCGAGGAGGAGATCCTCACGGCACTGGGCCTGCCCTATCGCGTTGTCAATATCGCCGTCACAGACCTCGGCAACTCGGCCGCCAAGAAGTACGACTGCGAGGCGTGGATCCCCAGCCAGGGGCGCTACCGCGAGCTGACCTCGTGCTCGAACACCACGGACTACCAGGCGCGGCGCCTGGAGATCCGCGTGCGCCAAGAGAAGCGCACCGAGGCGCTGCACACGCTCAACGGCACCGCGGTCGCGGTCGGGCGCACGCTGATCGCACTGCTGGAGAACGGCCAGCGTGCCGACGGCAGCGTCGGGTTGCCGGAGTGCCTCGCGCCGTTTGGAGTACCAACCGAGCTGCCCGCCGCGCCCGCTACGAGCTGAAGCGCAGCGCCGGCGAGGGCGGGTTGAGGAAGGGAAGGGCGGCCTACCGGCCGCCAGCGGGTCGCGCAGTTGGCGGCGAGGGCGCGGTTGGGCGCCACGGTGGAGGTGTTTGGCCTCGTCTGCACAGGGCGTTTCTTGTTGGGGGTTGCAATCGGGTGAGCGTTATGTGTATAGTGTCCTTGTCGTGGCATCCCTGGGTTGGGTGCCGGCATATATAGGTTTGGTTTGGGATGGGTCTTCTGGATCGATTGCAAGCTTGCAGGGGATTTTTTTTGGGAGGGGTGCTGGGCCGAGTGATGAGGGAGATGTGTTTCGCGTGAGGTCGTTTTCGACAGGCGTGCCGGGATTGGTTGTGGCTCCTTTGGGGGCCGTAGCTAGATGCTTCAGCGTCTCTGAAGCATCTCTCTCTCTCTCTCTCTCTCTTGGCCGGGGTCAAGCTCTCTAAGGGCTAGTTCCGGTCGGCCTTCGGGCCATGCCCTGTGTGGGAGGGCCGTCTGATGGCGGCGGTGTCCCGCTCTCGCGGTCGTCCCGGTGCTTCTGGGGCGTCGGGGGTTCTGCCGGCGGGTGGGGAGGGTGTTCCGCATCCCCAGGTCGCGGAGATTCAGCGGTCGCGGTTGTTGGCGGCGGCTGTTCGTGCTGTGGATGAGCTGGGTTATTCGCAGGCGACGGTTGCGCATATCACGCGTCGTGCGCGGGTCTCGCGCAGGACGTTCTATGAACTGTTCGGCAATCGTGAGGAATGTTCTGGTGGCGGCGCTCGAGGGTGTCGTTGATGGCATCCGTGTGGAGTTGGCGGCGGCGGAGCTAGGTGGTCTGGGGTGGCGTGAGCGGATCAGGGGCGGCCTGTGGGTGATTCTGTCGTTTCTGGATCGCGAGCCGGTGCTCGCGCGGGTGTGTGTGGTGCAGGCGCTGCGGGGTTCTCAGCGTGTGCTGGAGCGCCGTGAAGAGATCCTCGCGGGTCTGGCTGCCGTTATCGATGAGGGGGGGCGGGAGAGCTCGCGTGGGGTCGAGTGTCCGTCGTCGACCGCGGAGGGTTTGGTTGGTGGCGGGTTCGCGCTTGTGTATTCCCGGTTGTTGCGCAACGACAGCGAGCCGTTGACTGGCCTGTTGAGCGATTTGATGGGGATGATCGTGTTGCCGTATATGGGTCCCGCGGCCGCGCGCAGGGAGCAGACGCGCGAGGTATCCATGCACGGCGCCAAGGTCGGGGGCAGCAAGGGTGCAAGCGGCGCGAAGGGCGTGGGCGACGCTAAGGGTGTTAGGAGCGCGACGGCCGGGGGCGCCGAGGAGGGCGAGCACGGCGATCCGCTGGCGGGGATCCCGATGCGTCTCACCTATCGCACGGTGAGGGTGTTGGAGACGATCGCGATGGAGCCCGGGGTATCGAACCGTGGGGTTGGGGAGCGTGCGGGGGTCTCTGACCAGGGACAGATTTCAAAGCTCTTGGCGCGTTTGGAGCGTTTGGGGCTTGCCAGGAACACGGGTGAGGGGCATCTGAAGGGTGAGCCCAATGCTTGGGTCCTCACGTCAACGGGCCGGCGGGTTGCGCAGACGATTCGTATTCATACACAGGAGGAGGCGGCGTGATGGCTGCACGGGATAGGCGGGTTCGTGGTGGGTTGGTCGTGGCGTTGGCTAGCCTTGCGCTGGGGGTGCTGCCGTTCGTGCTGTGCGCAGTCCTCCTCGTGGGTGCCGCGCCGGCGTCCGCCGCGCTGACGTTCCCGTTCGATGGGCAGCTCGCGCCGGCGGGCGGGTCGTTCGGCAACATCCGTACCGGCAGCGTCGCGGTGGACGACGCCAACGGGAACACGTATGTCGCGGACTCGCATTCGGGTGTCGTCGACGTGTTCAACTCGTCGGGGGCGGAACTGCCACAGCTCGACGGCGCGTTGACGCCGGCCGGCTCGTTTGGCGAACGTGTCGCTGTTGCGGCGAACAATGGGACGGGCGATGTGTATGTGCTGGATGAAGGCAACAAGGTCATCGACGTGTTCGACTCCTCGGGGGGCTATGTGTGTCAGATCACGGGCAGCGCGACGCCGTCCGCGACGGAGTGCAACGGGGTGGCGGGCAGCAAGACTCCGGCGGGCGGGTTCCGCGAACTGCGCGGGGTCGCGGTGGACCAGGCCACGGGCGATATCTATGTCGTCGATGGGTCCAATGCCGAACCTGAAAGCAGCGTCGTGGATGTCTTTAGCAGGGAAGGGGCGTATCTGCGGCAGATCCTGCTCAGTTCGGTCCCGGGCGGCATCGAAACCTACAAAGCCTACGAACTCTCCAATGTCGCGGTCGATGATTTCAATGGCCATGTCTATGTTGCGGATGGCAGCGGTGGTGGCGTCTACGAGTTCGGTGTGGCGGGGGAATGGGTCGCGACGTGGAACGGGTCGAACACCTCAGTGGGATCGTTCGCGGCCGAAACCAGTGTCGCAGCGGATGACGCGACCGGCGACGTGTATGTCACTGACGAGGGGCACAGGGTCGTTGATGTTTTTGAAGCGTCGGGTGTGTATCTGCCGCAGTCCAGTGGTTCCTTCGGTGCCTTTCACAATCCTCAGGGTGTCGCTGTGGATCAGGCGAGCGGTAAGGTCTATGTAGCAGACAATGAAGTCAAAAGTCAGACGAGTCCGGGGGTTGTGGACATCCTTGGGCCTGCGCTGGTCGTGCCGGATGTCGCGACGGGGTCCGCTGGGGAAGTTCATCCGACGAGCGCGAAGCTCGAAGGGACGGTCAACCCGGACGGCCTGGAACTGAAGAGCTGCCGCTTCGAATACGGCACCGAAGCGTCGTATGGGCAGAGCGCGCCGTGTGTGCCTGCCGCCGGGTCGATTCCCGCGGATTCCAGCGTTCATGCCGTGAGCGCGAGCGTCACGGGTCTCACACCGGGCGGGACCTATCACTTCCGGCTCGTCGCGTCCAACGCCAACGGGCAGAATACGGGGCAGGACGTGGTGTTCTCGACGCCTCCGCCGCCGTCGATAAGCGACGCCTCGACGACGAATGTGACGGATATCTCGGCGGACCTGACTGCGCAAATCGACCCAAACGGATTTGAAACCACCTACCGCTTTGAATGGGGCACCAGCACCGCGTATGGCAACAGTGTTCCCGGTGGCCAGGTGCTGAGGGGCACGAGTGGTGTGTCTGTGGGTACGCATTTGTCTGGTTTGAGTGTGAACACGACGTATCACTGGCGGGTGGTGGCGCAGAACGAAAACGGCACGACGACCGGGTTGGATCACACGTTTGTCTACAGCACCGTTGGGGCTGGCTTGCCCGATAACCGTGCGTATGAAATGGTGACGCCGGTGCAGAAGAACGCCGCGTTGATCGGCGACATGTTCTCCGGGAATGCCACACCGTTGATCTCTGAAGATGGTTCACGTGTGATCGCAAGGAGCGACCAGTGTTTTGCCGAGTCGGGCTCGTGCAACGCCGAACGCAACGGGGATGTGGGTGATCCGTTTGCGTTTACCCGTACTGCAGATGGGTGGACGGCGAGTGTGCTGGCGCCGCCGGCGACGCAGTTCGCGGTCAACTCTTCGGCGCTTGCGAGCGCGGATGCGGATACAGTGCTGTTCAATTTGCCGACGCCGCCGTTGGGGGAGGATGGTTACTATGCCCGTCAGCCCGATGGGTCGCTGTTCGATGTAGGGCTTGAGAGCCCCCCTGCGTCGGGGTTGGTCGGCAACGGTTTCGTGGGAAGTACGGTTGCGACCGCGGATCTCTCGCATGTCGTTAGTGAGGTGAGGCCCGTGTCTGGAGATCTGTGGTCGTTTGACGCGACCGAGCGATCGCAGTTGCCATTTCAGAAATATGAACCCAAGTCGCTTTATGAGTATGTGGGTGTTGGCGCTGCAGCTCCGATGCTGGTAGGTGTTACGGGCGGGTCGGGCAGCACGGATTTGATCAGCAAGTGCGGAACGGTGTTGGGTAGCGGATCAGGGGCCCAATTTAATGCTCTGTCTGCTGATGGTGGGACTGTGTTTTTCACTGCGTACGGTGGCGAGCTGGGCGGTTGCTCGGGCTCCGGGACCAACGAAGATATCGCAGTGCCAGCCGATGCGTTGTATGCGCGTGTCGATGAGTCGCGTACGGTTCCGATCTCGGTGCGTTCGCCGCTTGGCTGTACGAGCGTGGCGTGTCTTGGTTCGTCGCCGGCCGCGGCGTTGTTTCAGGGTGCTTCTGAGGATGGGTCGAAGGTGTTCTTCACCGATGCGCAGCAGTTGATGGATGGTGCGAGTGAGGGCAGCCGCAATTTGTATGAGTACGATTTCGCCAACCCAGCCGGTGGTAATCTGGTGACGGTCGCGGCGGGCGGGGTGCAGGGCGTTACGGCGATCTCCCCGGACGGGTCGCACATCTATTTCCTCGACGGTGAGGTGCTGACTGGTGCGCCGAACGCTCAGGGTCAGACGGCGCAGAACGGCAGGGAAAACTTGTATGTGTTCGAGCGTGACGCGGCTTACCCTGAAGGCCGGGTGGCGTTCATCGCGACGGACCCGGGCTTGGGTGTGGATGTCGTCGAAGGAGTGCCGGGGGTCGGTGAAGCGAATGTCACACCGGACGGGCGTTTCCTTGTATTCACGAGCGGGGCGCGGTTGACGGCGGACGATACGAGTGTCAGTGGTGCGGCGCAGGTGTTTCGCTATGACGCACAAACGGGTGTGCTGGTGCGTATCTCGATCGGCGAGGGCGGCTTCAACGACAACGGCGACGGGGGGACGGGGGAAGCGACGATCGTGCCCGCCAAAACGGGCTGGGTGGAACGTGCGGGTGCGGCGCGGTCGGATCCGACGATGTCCAACGATGGGGCGTACGTGTTCTTCCAGAGTCCCGTCGCGTTGACGCCACACGCGCTGAACGACGTGGCGATCGGGACCTTCCTGGGCCAGACCAACCAGCAACGATTCGGGCAGAATGGCACCCCTATCTACGCGCAGAATGTGTATGAGTATCACGAAGGGCATGTGTATCTGATCTCTGACGGGCGCGACACGACGGGCACGACGAATGAGGCGTGTGAAGGAGTCCCGTCGTCGGTGTGTCTGCTGGGCACGGATGCGACGGGCTCGAATGTGTTCTTCATGACGGCGGATCCGCTGGTCGCGGCGGATACCGATACCGGGCTTGATATCTACGACGCGCGGGTCTGTACTGCGAGCGAACCGTGTGTCGCTTCGCCTGTGCCGGCGGCGGTGTGTCAGGGCGAAGCGTGCCATGGTGCCCCGGCGGGCGCGCCGTCGGCGGTGAGTGCTGCGACAGTGACGTTCAGCGGCCCGGGGAACCTCGCGCTGCCCACTGCGGTGGTGGTGCATAAGAAGGCGGTCGTGAAGAAGCACGTCAAGCGCAAGCGCACGCGTAAGGCATCTAAGAAGTCTCGTGTGAGGGTCCGTGGGGCCGCGCGACGCAACTCGGGTAAGCGAGGGGGCCGGTCATGAACGGGTATCGGACAGGAGAGAGGGTTATGCGCAGTATTCGTTGGCAGCTGGTGCCGTCGCCGTTGGCCGGATGGCTTGTTGGGGTGTTGGCGGTGGCGTGTGTCTGTACGGTTTGGGCTGCACCTGCGGTGGCTGTCGCGCCGGCGGCGGGCTGGACGATCCACTCCAGCGCGACCCCGACTAATTTCTCCACGGCGCAGAACACCAAATGCCTCGAAACGATAAAAGCCGGTGGTTTCGGGGAAAAGACAGGGGTGTGCGACACCTACGAAGTGCTCGTGAGGAATGCGGGGGCCCTCGCGACGAACGGTGGCACGGTCACGCTAACCGATGCGCTTCCGGCCGGTGTGACGGCGCAGGCGGTAGAATTCTTGTGGTCAGGTCTCCCCTTTGAAGACGGCGGGAAGGACGAAAATCTTGTCAAGTTCGGGTTTTGTCCAACGTTGAGTCCTGTGCGGTGTGAACTTCCGACTGGTGAAGATGGGCTTCCACCTGTCGCGCCGGGTGACACGCTGAGGATACGTGTCTATGTGACGGTGAACGTGGGTGCTGAAGAGGGTCTTGTGAATACCGCGGCGGTTTCCGGTGGGGGCACGTCGGAAGTGTCTACGAGCGCGGGGAACCAGGTCGCCTCGGCGGCGCCAATGTTCGGTGTCGCGGATCTCTCCTCGCCGGTGACGGGTGTGAATGGTATGCCCGATTCCCAGGCGGGTAGTCATCCTTATACGTATACGGCGAGGATCGATCTCAACAGCGAGTTCAGGTATGACCCAGAAGGCAACTATGTGGCGACCAGTGTGCAGGATGTCAGGGATGTGGTGTTGGATCTCCCGGTGGGTTTCCTCGGTAGCGCGCTGGCGACACCGACGTGCACGCTGGCGCAGCTCTCCAAAGAAGCCGCCCGGCCACCTTACTCCTTCTTTGTCGGTGGCTGTCCGTCTGATACCCAGGTTGGGTTCCTCGACACCGAACCGGACGGAACGACCAGTGTTTCTGCTCCGATCTACAATATGGTGACGGAGCGTGGGGTGGCGGCGGAGTTCGGGTTCGTCGACGGGCTGGACGCTTCGCATGTTCTGTATGCGAATGTGGTGCCCACGCCGGCTGGTTATGTGCTGCGGACGACGAGTCGTGAACTCCCGCAGATCGAGTTGAAGAGCCTCGAAGCGACGTTCTACGGGAACCCCGTGGAAAGAGACGGCAGCGGCAACACACCAGAGGGGATGTTCACGAACTCTTCGGATTGCTCGGGGGAACCGTTGGTGAGTACCGTCCACGTGGATTCGTGGCAGAACCCCGGCAGCTACAACGCGGACGGCACCCCCAACTTCAACGACCCCGCGTGGGCGTCGGCCACAACGACGATGCCTGCGGTGACGGGGTGCAACGAGTTGCAGTTCGACCCCTCGCTCACCGCGCAACCGGAAACGATGTCGGCGGACAGTCCCACCGGGTTGGATGTCGATATCAAGGTCCCGCAGAGCGAGCAGCCGGAAACGCTCGCGACACCGCCGTTGCGTAACGCGAGCGTGATGCTCCCCGAAGGCCTGACGTTGAATCCGGCCGCGGCGAATGGTTTGGGGTCGTGTTCGGAAGCGCAGATCGGTTTGGGTGGCGCTGGTGCGCCGACGTGCCCGGAATCCTCGAAGATCGGCTCGGTCGAAGTGGTTTCGCCGTTGACTGCGGGCACGCTTGTGGGTTCGATCTACCTGGCGACCCAGAACGAAAACCCGTTCCACAGCTTGTTGGCGGGGTACATCGTCGTTGATGACCCGACGACGGGGGTGATCATCAAGATCCCCGGCGATCTCACACCCAACCCGAGCACGGGGCAGATCACGGGGGTCTTTGACGATAACCCGCAGCTCCCGTTCGGCGACCTGCACCTGCATTTCTTCGGCGGCGCAAGGGGTGAGCTCGCGACACCGCAGGGTTGCGGGACGTTCACGGTCGCAAGCGACCTCTCGCCGTGGTCGGCGCCGGACTCCGGGCCCGACGCGACCCCATCGAACAGCTTCCAGGTCAACTCGGGTTGTACGAGCGGGTTCGCGCCGGCGTTCACCGCGGGGAGCGAGAGCCCGCAGGCGGGAGGGTACTCCCCGTTCACGCTGTCCCTCTCAAGGAATGATGGGGAACAGGGTCTCTCCGGTGTCTCAGTGAGCCTGCCCCAGGGATTGTTAGGGAAGCTCGCAGGGATCCCGCTGTGCCCCGACGCCCAGGCGAACAACGGGACATGCCCCGAAGCATCCGAGGTCGGGACGGTGACGACGGGCGCCGGTGTCGGCCCGGACCCCCTGTTCGTGTCGGGCAAGGCGTATCTCACGGGCCCCTATAACGGTGGGCCCTACGGCCTCGTCGTCGAGGTCCCCGCGGTCGCGGGCCCGTTCAACCTCGGGACGGTAGTGGTGCGGCAGTCGTTGCGCATCGACCCGACGACCGCGCAGGTCACGGATGTGTCGGATCCGTTCCCGGCGATCATCGATGGGATCCCGTTGCGGATCCGTAGTGTGAACGTGACGCTGGATCGGCCCGGGTTCACGTTCAACCCGACCAGCTGCACCCCAACCGCGGTCACCGGGACTGTGACCTCGACCCAGGGCACGAGCGCGAATGTCTCCTCGCGCTTTCAGGCCGGGGGATGCCGCGAACTCCCATTCGCACCCCGGTTCACGGTCAGCACACAGGCCGCTACGAGCAAGCACAACGGCGCGAGCCTGATCGTGAAGGGCGTGTTCCCCACAGGCGACGCGAACATCCACAGCGTCGCCGTGACCTTGCCCAAGCAGTTGCCGGCGCGGCTGACGACGATCCAGCAGGCGTGCACCCAGGCGGTGTTCGCCGCGAACCCCGCCGGGTGTCCTGCGGGGTCTGATATTGGGACGGCGAGCGCGAGCACGCCGATCCTGGCGGTCCCCGTCACCGGCCCCGTCTACCTCGTCTCGCACGGTGGCGCGGCGTTCCCCGACATCGTCGCGATCCTGCAGGGCGCGGGTGTCACGATCGACCTCACCGGCAGCATCGACATCAAACACAACATCACCTCAAGCACATTCGCGTCGGTCCCCGACGCCCCCATCACCACGTTCCAGCTGAGCCTCCCCGAGGGACCGCACTCCGGCCTCGCGGCAGTGGTGCCCGCCAAGGCCAAGGGCAACCTCTGCGGCCAAGCCCTCACGATGCCATTCACGATCACCGCCCAGAACGGCGCCATCGTCAAGCAGCCCGTGAAGATCGCCGTCACCGGGTGTGCCAAGGCGAAGGCGAAGAAGAAGCCCAAGGCCAAGCACACCAAGCCCAAGAAGAAGAAGTAACGCAGGAAGAGCAGCGTCGTTGGCGTCGGTCGCGCGGGCCTCAACCCGCGCCGGCCGGCGCACAACGCGGCCCCCGTGGCGGAGCGCAGCGCAGCCCTTCCATTCTTTACCGCCGGGAGCGGTGTGGCCTCACGGTCCCAGCAGTGCCGCCGGTACGACCGCGATCCCGTCGGGGCGCCGGTAGGCTGCCGGACCGCTGCTCACCACCACGGCGTCTGCCAGGTCTTCGCCCAACTCCTTTTGTAGCCAGAGCAGATGGCGCACGTCTCGGTCGTCGGGCACCCGGCCGAGCTTGACCTCCAGCGCGAGGATCCTGCTGCCGCGCTGCACGATCAGATCGATCTCACGGTCTCCGCTCCATGTGCGCAAATGGGCGGTCTGTGCCTCGCTTCGCTGCGCATACACGCGCACGCAGAGGGTGACGAGCGACTCGAACAGCGCTCCCAGCAGGGTTCCCTCGCACGGTACCCTGGGTCCGGCCGGCTGGGCTCCGAGCAGCGCCCCTGCGTCGACATCCAGCAGGCGGGCGGCCAGCGCCGGGTCTGCGAGGTGGTGTTTGGGCGGCGCCGACAGGCGTGCCAGCCGGTTGCGCGTGGGCAGCCAGGCCGGTACCGGGTCGAGGATCCACAGCTGCTCCAGCACATCGCGGTAGGGCTGGGTCGTCGCCTTCGCCGGCATCTCGCCCCGATCGTCGGCCGCGGCCTCTCTGATCTTCTGGTAGGAGGTCGATGTCGCCGTTGCCGCCGCGTAGGCCTGCATCCAGCGGCGCAGCGTCGCCGGCCGTCGCACGTGGCGGCCCATCTCCTCGAAGTCGCGATCCACGATGCGCTCCAGGTAGCCGTCGAGCTGCGCCCGCAACAGGCGGGGCGCGAGGCCGCGCAGGCCGGGGAACCCCGACATCAGGATCTCATCCACGTAGCGCTCCAGATCGACATCCGTGCGCCCCGCGATCTCCGGGTGTCCACCCTCCAGGAGCTCTCCGAGGCTCACCGTCGGGGAACCCACGCCGCGCTCCATGAGCGTCATCGGCCGCAGCCTCACTCGCACGATCCTGCCCGCTCCCGAATGTGTCGGCGGGTTCGACGGAGACGCCGAGCCGGTGAGCAGGAAGCTGCCGGGCGGCGCGCCCTCGTCGACCGCCCTGCGCACGCGGTCGAAGGACTCCGGCAGGCGCTGCCACTCGTCGATCAAGATCGGCCGCTTCCCCTCGATCAGCCGCGCCGGGTCAGCCTGTGCGATCACGCGCTCGGCCTCGTCGTCGAGCCGGTAGACCGTCGCCGCCCGCCGCAGCGCCGTGGCGGTCTTGCCCACCGCCTTCGGGCCATCAACCGCTATCGCCGGCAGGCCCGCGAGCAGCTCGTCGAGCTCCTCGTCGACGATCCGTCGCCGGTATGACGCATCGGCGGTGCTCCCCCGTTCCGGTCCGCGCGTCGTGGTGGGCATCTTGTCTACTATACCGTTTCGCGGCTTTTTACTAGACCGTTACGCAGATGGTTGCGAGGCGCTTCCGCGGTCGAGTGGTCGAGCTGCCGCGTCGAGCAGCTGCGATGTAACGCACCAGGAACTAGCGAGCTGGAGCTGCCCGCGGCGTAGTTTGTCCTCGCCCACACCCTCCGTTTCTTGTTGGGGGTTGCAATTGGGTGAGCGTTATGTGTATAGTGTCCTTGTCGTGGCATCCCTGATGTGGGGTGCCGGCATACATATATAGGTTTGGTTTGGGATGGGTCCTCTGGATCGATTGCAAGCTTGCAGGGGATTGTTTTGGGAGAGGTGCTGGGCCGAGTGATGAGGGAGATGTGTTTCGCGTGAGTTCGTTTAGGACAGGCGTGCCGGGACTGGTTGTGACCCCTTTGGGGGCCGTAGCTAGATGCTTCAGCGTCTCTGAAGCATCTCTCTCTCTCTCTCTCTCTCTTGGCCGGGGTCCAGCTCTCTAAGGGCTAGTTCCGGTCGGCCTTCGGGCCATGCCCCGTGTGGGAGGGCCGTCTGATGGCGGCGGCGTCTCGCTCTCGCGGTCCTTCCGTTGCGTCGAGGACGTCGGGGGTGTTGCCGGCGGGTGGCGAGGGTGTCCCGCATCCGCAGGTGGCAGAGATTCAGCGTTCGCGGTTGTTGGCTGCGGCTGTTCGTGCGGTCGATGAGCTTGGTTATTCGCAGGCGACGGTCGCGCATGTAACGCATCGCGCGCGGGTCTCGCGGCGGACGTTCTATGAACTGTTCGCCAACCGCGAGGAGTGTCTGCTTGCGGCGCTAGAGGGTGTCGTGGATGGCATTTGCGGCGAGCTGGCCGCCGCTGGATTGGATGGGTTGCCGTGGCGGGAGCGGATGCGGGGTGGCCTGTGGGTGATCCTTTCGTTCTTCGACCGCGAGCCGGTGCTGGCGCGGGTGTGTGTGGTGCAGGCGCTGCGGGGTTCTCAGCGGGTGTTGGAGCGTCGCGAAGAGATCCTCAGCGGGCTGGCTGGTGTGGTTGACGAGGGCCGGGCGAGGAGCTCGCGCAAGGTTGAGTGTCCGCCCTCGACCGCGGAGGGTCTGGTGGGCGCTGGGTTCGCGCTTGTCTATTCCAGGTTGCTGCGTAATGAGCGTGCGCCGCTGATCGGTTTGATGGGCGATCTGATGGGCATGATCGTGCTGCCCTATATGGGTCCGGCGGCGGCGCGCAGGGAGCAGACGCGCCCGGCGCCGGCCACTGGCATCGCCAGGCCCGCGGGAAACCATGGCGCGCGTGGCGCGAAGGATGCGACCAAGGGAAAGGGCGAGGAGAGCGAGCTCGGCGATCCGCTCGCAGGCATCCCTATGCGTCTCACCTATCGCACGGTGCGGGTGCTGGAGACGATCGCGAAGGAGCCCGGGGTGTCCAACCGCGGTGTTGGGGAGCGCGCGGGGGTCTCCGACCAGGGGCAGATTTCAAAGCTCTTGGCGCGTTTGGAGCGCCTGGGGCTCGCAGCGAATACGGGCGAGGGGCACATGAAGGGTGAGCCCAACGCGTGGACTCTGACCCCTACGGGGCAGAGGGTCGCGCAGACGATCGGGATGCACACGCACGGCGACAGGGAGGCCGCGTGATGTGCGCGGGATCACTTCAAACACACATGCCCCGCACGGGGTTATCTCTGAGGGAGGCTTCACGGTGAGTATTCGCAAGCTGGGTATCGGCGGGCTGACACTGGCGCTGGCGATTGTGCTGCTGGGGGTCCTGGCGCTACCCGCGCTCGCGGCCGCGCCGGAAACACCGGAAACGGTGGCGGCGAGTGGGGTCACGGCGACGACCGCTACGCTGAATGGTGCGTTGAACCCGGGTGCCGCCGGTGAAGCCGGCACGTATGAATTCCTCTACAAGCCCTCGGTGGGTGAATGCACGGAAGGCAGCACTGCCCCCACCCCCGCGGGTATCGCGCTCGGCGTCGAAAAGGAACACGTGTCTGTCGCCGTGAGTGGCCTGCTGCCCGGTACGCAGTACACGTTCTGTCTGCTCGCGCGCAACGCCGCGGAAGAAACGACGCTAGGGCAGCCTTTGACGTTCACGACGCCAGCGGTCGCGCCTGTCGTCGCAAGCGACTTCGCGACCGAAGCCACGGCGGACAGCGCGACGCTTGGCGCGGAGATCGACCCCGGGGGCGCCGCCACCACCTACCACTTCGAATACGGCACCACCGCCGCCTACGGGGAGAGCACCACCGAGAGCGCCTCGGTCGGCTCAGACGACACCGAACACGGCGCCAGCGCCCACATCCAGGGGCTCGCGGCCGAAACGACCTACCACTACCGCGTCGTCGCGACCAGCGCGGTGGCTCCCGGCGGGGTGCCCGGACCCGACCACACGTTCACCACCCAGCCATCCAGTGCTCCCTTCGTGCTGCCCGACGGTCGCGCGTATGAGATGGTCACTCCGGTGGAAAAGGGCGACGGTCTGCTGCCACCGTCAGGTCTGACATTTGTTCTCTTGGGGGCATTCCAGTCCTCGACGAATGGTGACAAGTTTGCCTACAGCTCGCAGACCCCATTCTCGGGGGCGCAGGCGGGCGCCCCCAACAGCTACCTCGCCACGCGCGGTCCCAGCGGTTGGGCATCCCAGGATCTCACGCCGCCGCAGGCGCCCACCAAGTTCATAACTCAGTATCCAAAGATCGTGGGGTATTCGGCAGATCTCTCGAAGGCTACATTCGCGGACGGCGAAAATGAAAATGGGGGCTCTGGTCTTACAGATGGGGAAGACAGCCCGCCGCTGGTGAGTGGAGAGCCGCCGCACAACCTGAACCTGTTCCTGCGCGACAACGAAACCGGTTCCTACCGATTGATGGACGTCACGCCTCCGGGTACGCTCCCTGGAGAGACTTCCCCCGAAGGAGCCTCCGCTGACTACAGCCACGTCTTTTTCCGCACGATGGCGCAGCTTACCCCCGGTGCCCTTGGCGGCACCGGAAATCTTTATCAGTGGGCCGGCGGTGTAGTGAGCCTTGTGGGCCAGATCCCGGTCGCGCCCGCCACCAGCTGCGGAATCGGCGGATCGCCATGTATCGCTGCACCTGCAGGGGCGAGTCTTGGTGTTTCAACCAATGGCCACGGTTACGAACATATCAATGCGGTCTCACCCGACGGTTCAAAGGTGTTTTTCAGGGATTCGGTCGCTATTGTTGAAGGCCAGCTTTATATGCGTGAGAATGGCACCACTACTGTTGAAATCTCCGCGTCGCAGAAGACCAACGGTTCGGGGCCCGGCGGTACCGATCCCAATGGTCGTCGGTTCCCACGCTACTGGCCTGCCAGCGCCGACGGCTCCAAGGCGTTCTTCACCAGCTGCGAGCAGCTCACCAACGACTCGACCGCGGACTCCGCCCCGGATGGACACGAAATCTGTGTCGGGGGGGAAGACGATCGTCCAATCGGTAATGATCTCTACCAGTACGACACCGTCAGCGGTGTGCTGTCCGACCTCACGGTCGATCGCAATGGGGACCCTTTTGGCGCGGATGTTCTCGGTGTGCTCGGAGCGAGCGCCGATGGCTCCTACGTGTATTTCGTCGCCAACGGTGTGTTGGCGAGTGGAGCACGCCTCGGCAATTGCGACTACGGCAACGGCGCTGAAACGCCAGGCCAGGCGTGCAACCTCTACGTAGCCCACGATGGAGTGACGACGTTCATCGCCCAGCTCGATTGGAGCGACCGGAGCGATTGGGACGGAGAATTCACGGCGAGGGTTACGCCCGACGGTTTGCATATGGCGTTTGAATCGGTGCGGAGCCTGACCGGCTATGACAACACCATCGCCGATGGCGCTTCAACCTGCGATCGTAAGATCGCCGACGAAGAACCGATGGGGAGCGACCCACGCTGTAGCGAGGTGTACCTCTACGACGCCGTCTCGGGCCAGCTCGCCTGCGCGTCGTGCAATCCTAGCGGCACGCGGCCGATCGGCCCGTCCCGGCTCGATGCCGAGTCTGAGGAGGCAGAGGTTTTCCCGTTCGAATACCTGCCGCGCAATCTCTCCGAAGATGGTACTCGTGTGTTCTTTGAAAGTGTGGATGCGCTTGTGCCGGGTGATGTCAACGGCAAATGGGATGTGTATGAGTATGAGGGCGGTGGGGCGCGTCTGATCTCCGACGGCACGAGCAGCAGCGATTCGACGTTCCTCGATGCGGGCCCGAGCGGCGACGATGTTTTCTTTGATACGCGCGCTCAGCTCGTGCCCCAGGACATCGACCAGAAGCTGGATATCTACGATGCGCGTGTCGGGGGAGGCTTCGCGCCCACCGCGTCGCCTCTGTCGTGTGAGGGGGAAGCGTGCAAGGCGCCGCCGTCGGGTCAGGCGGTCGAACAGGCCCCCGGTTCGAGCGGTGTCTTCGGTGTGGGGAACCTCGCGCCCAGTGTCATCTCGGCGCCGGTTGTGAAGAACAGGAGTCTGACGCGAACGCAGAAGCTCGCCGCGGCGTTGCGGGTGTGTCGGCGTGAGCCGCGGCGCAGGCGAGCGTCGTGTGTCGCTCATGCACAACGGCTTTATGGCCCGGCGAAGGCAGCTGGGAAGACTGGTAGGCGTTCCGGAAAGGGGACGAAGTGATGCGCGTACGTCTTATCGACAGGCCCACGCGGCTGGGGGTGCTCGGTGCACCCGGGTTCGTCGCTGTGGTGGTGGCTTGTGTGTGTTTGCTGCTTGCGGTGGTGGCGCCTGGTGTGGCGGGGGCGAGCTTTGGTATCGAAAGCTTCGATGGCTCGTTCACCAACCAGGACGGCTCGCCCGCGACGCAGGCCGGGTCCCATCCGTACGAGATGACGACTAGCATCGACTTCAACGTCAACCCAGTCCCCAACAGCACGGGTCACCTGGTGGCGGAAGGCAACGCCAAGGACGTCGCCGTCAACGTGCCTGCGGGTGTCGTCGGGGACCCGTTGGCGGCGCCGACGTGCACCGACCAGCAGCTGCTGACGTCCGGTAACGGCTTCGGGTCGTGTCCGGCGTCTTCGCAGATCGGCCAGGTGACGGTGCGGCTCTCTTTTCTTGGTGAAGTGACGGTTCCGTTGTCCAATATGGTCGCGCCGCCTGGTGAGCCTGCGCAGTTCGGTGCGTATATCGTGGAGGCGCCAATCTATATCGATCCGCATCTGCGTACGGGTGGCGACTATGGTCTGACGACGACGTCGAGCGACATCTCGACGCTTGAACCGTTCTCCAGTGTTAAGGTGACGCTGTGGGGTGTGCCGGGGGATCCCAGTCACGATGCGATGCGTGGCGCTCTGTGTCTCGGGGATCCGTCGAATCCGGCGAATTGTTTCCTCGGTGGGTTCTCCACGAATGCGTCGGTGAGGCCGTTCCTGACGCTGCCGACGTCGTGCGGGGGGCCGCAGACGACCACGATGAGCACCGATTCGTGGCAGGAACCGGGCGATTTCCTGACCGCGAGCTTCCTCACGCATGACGGTTCGGGTGCGGCGATCGGGTTTGATGGGTGCGATCGTCTGCCGTTTGGCCCGTCGTTGTCGGTTGCGCCCGAAACGAGTGCGGCGGACACGCCGACGGGTTTGCAGGTGGATGTGCACATGCCGCTGGCAGGGCTGCAGGACCCCGAAGGTCTCGCCGAAGCGAATCTGAAGAGGGCGGTTGTTGCGCTGCCGGCGGGGTTGAGCGTGAACCCGGCGATCGCCAATGGTCTGGCTGCGTGCTCGCCGGCGCAGATAGCGCTGTCGGGTCCCGAACCGGTGAGGTGTCCCGACGCGGCGAAGATCGGCAGCGTCGAGGTGGACACGCCGATCCTCGACCATCCGCTGGAGGGCGGCGTGTATGTCGCTGAACAGGGCAACAACCCGTTTGGTTCGCTGCTGGCGATCTATATCGCGGTGAGCGATCCCGAAACGGGGATTGTCATCAAGCTCGCTGGGCACGTCGTGGCGGACCCCCAGACGGGGCAGCTGACGACGACGTTCGACGATGTGCCCCAGCAGCCGTTCAGCGATCTGAAGCTCGACTTCTTCGGTGGGCCGCGGGCAGCGCTCGTGACCCCCGATGCGTGCGGGTCCTATGGTGTGAGCTCGCAGTTCACGCCGTGGAGCAGCGAAACGCCGGTGGAACCGTCGGCGGGCTTTGAAGTGAGTTCGGGGTGCCACGGGCCGCAGTTCGCGCCGTCGTTCGCGGCGGGCACGCTCAATCCGCAGGCGGGTGCGTTCAGCCCGCTCAGCGTGTCGTTCGCGCGCTCTGACCAGGACCAGGCGCTCGGTGGGATCACGCTCACGACCCCGCCGGGCCTGTTGGGGATCCTTAAGGGCGTCGAACGCTGCCCCGAACCACAGGCAGCACAGGGAACGTGTGGTGCGGGCAGCCTGATCGGGCATACCACTGCATCGGCGGGCGCCGGCCCGGACCCGGTGAGCATTACTGGCGAGGTGTTCCTCACGGGCCCTTATAAGGGTGCGCCGTTTGGGCTCAGCATCGTGGTGCCTGCGGTCGCAGGCCCGTTCAACCTCGGGACCGTCGTGGTGCGGGCCGCGGTCAATATCGACCCGCATACCGCGCAGATCACCGTCACGAGCGACCCGCTGCCCAGCATCCTGCAGGGCATACCCCTACGGATCAGGAGCGTGAACGTCACGATCGACCGTTCGGGGTTCACGTTCAACCCGACCGACTGCGAACCGCTGGTAGTGAGCGGGACCCTGTCGAGTACGCAGGGTGCGAGCGTCGGTGTCTTCGAGTCATTTCCAGGCCGCGAACTGCGCGAACCTCGCGTTCAAACCGTCCTTCTCGGTCTCAACGCAGGCCGCGACGAGCAAGAAGAACGGCGCGAGCCTCCTAGTCAAGGGCGCATTCCCCGCGGGGGAGGCCAACATCCACTCGGTTGCGGTGACACTGCCCAAGCAGCTCCCCGCGAGACTCACGACGATCCAGCAGGCATGCACCGAAGCCGTGTTCAACGCCAACCCCGCCAACTGCCCAGTCGGCGCGAACATCGGGACCGCCACAGCGAGCACACCGATCCTCGCCGTCCCGCTCACCGGCCCGGTGTACTTGGTGTCGCACGGCGGTGCGGCGTTCCCCGACATCGTCGCGATCCTCCAGGGCGAAGGCGTCACTGTCGACCTCACCGGCAGCATCGACATCAAGCACGACATCACCAGCTCGACATTCGCTAGCGTCCCCGACGCGCCGATCACGAGCTTCACGCTGACGCTGCCTGAGGGCCCGCACTCCGGCCTCGCGGCTGTCGTACCCGCTAAGAACAAGGGCAGCCTCTGCGGCCAGAGCCTCGCGATGCCGTTCACGATCGTCGCCCAGAACGGCGCCGTCGTCAAACAACCCGTGAAGATCACCGTTAACGGGTGCGCCAAGGCGAAGGCCAAGAAGAAGCCCAAGGCCAAGCACCACGCCAAGCCCAAGAAGAAGTAACGCGGAGGGACGAGTAACGGCAACGGCTGGGGCCTCCCGGGAGCTGCGCGGGCGGGCGGTCCTAGCCGTCGGGTGTGGTGAGTTCGCGCTCGAAGTCGTCGAGCAGGGTGAAGACGTCGGGCGCTTCCCAGCGGCGGCCCCAGCGCCGCTCGTTGAGCGGTTTCAGGATGCCGGCGTTCTGCAGGGTGCGAATGGCGTTGTCGGCGGCGGTGTTGCTGACGCGCGCCAGCTCGGCTGCGCGGGCGATGGTGAGGATCGCCTCGGCGGGCAGCCGGTCGATGATCTTGCGGGAGCTGGCGTTGGCGCGGGGGTTGCCGATCCGCTGTAGCCAGGTGTCGGTGAGCTCCGCGACGCGGGCGGCCAGGTCGTGTGCCTGGCTGGCGGCGGAGATCGTCGCGGCGGCGAAGAACGTGAGCCACTGCACGGCCTCACCGAAGCGGTACTCCGCGAGGCCGCCGATGTATTCGTCGGCGACGCTCGCCAGCACGAGGCTGATTGGCGGCACGACGTTGGGCGCCAGCCCGCGGCGGCGGTAGACGATGTGGATCAGGCAGCGTCCCACGCGGCCGTTGCCGTCGGCGAATGGGTGAATGATCTCGAACTGCGCGTGGGCGATCGCGGCCTGCATGACGACGGGCAGGTCATCGCGGTTGACGAAGTCCACCAGATCGTCGAGTAGCTCGCCGACGTACTCCGTGGGCGGCGGGATGAATTCGGCCCCGGCGGGGCTGAAGGCGCTCCCGCCGATCCAGTTCTGCTCGCTGCGCACGACACCGCCGAGGTGCTCGTCGCGCGTGCCGCTCAGGAGCGTGCGGTGCACCGCCAGGAGATCCTCGGGGGTGAGCGCCCGCGGTTCGCCGGCGAGGGCAATGGCCTGCTCCATCGCGCGGATGTTGCCGAGGATCTGTAGGGCGGTGCTGTCGCTACCACTGACGGCTGCGCGAGCCAGCCGGCGCTGGCTCATCACCAGGCCCTCGATGCGGCTCGACCCAACAGACTCCTGGCGCAGCAGCTGCCGTGAGAGCGTCTCCAGCGCGCGGAACTCGGGCGCGTCGCGGTTGAGCGCGCGAACCGCTGCATCCGCATCGACGAGGATCGACGCCGTCGTGGCGCTCAGCAGCGGATCCCACGAGGCCACGGGCTCGGGGACGTAACAGTCGATGCTCTGTGCGCGACGATGGCGCCGGCCCGCGCCAAGATCCTGGCCGGGACGCCAGCTGCGCCGCTCCAGACGCCCGCGCGAGGGTTGAAAAGTCCCGGCCATAATCCAAGCTTACATTCTAAGGTTGGAATATGGAGGCACGCTCATCCACGAAGCCGAAGAAGCCCAGGCTGAGCGGGTTCGTTCAGTCGACATCCGGCGCATCGGCACCGGTCGCGCTATCCTTTACGTATGCCGGGAAAAGTAAAGGAACAGCGGCCGGGCCGGGATGCGTCGCGCATGTCCGGTAGGACGCGGGTCTCCAGCAAGCACCAGGTGACGATCCCGGTGCGCGCGTTCCGGGAGGCCGGACTGCACGCCGGCGATGTCGTGCAGGTGGAGGTGCAGGGCGCCGGTCGTATCCTGCTCACGCGCTTCGACGATCTCATCGATCGGTACGCAGGTGCCCTCAGCAGCGGCGGCGAGCTGGGTCGGGCGGTACGGACCGTGCGCGACGAGTGGGATTGATCCTTCTCGATACCACCGTGATCGTCGGGTTCCTCGACCGCGACGACGCGCTACACGACGTCGCTGTCGCGAGCGTCAGGGCGGCCGGTGCGAAGAGCGCCTTTGCGGCCTGTGCGGTCAGCTACGCCGAGGTGATGACCGGCGTCGCGCTCGCTCACCATCCGGAGGAGGCCGTTTCGGGCTTCTTCGCCGATCTCATACGCGAGCTGCTTGTGGTCGACCGTGCCGTCGCCGCTCGCGCCGGTGCGCTGCGCGGCGCCCGCCGCTCGCTGCGGATGCCCGACGCGCTGATCCTCGCCGCCGCCGACCTGAACGCGGAGGTGGACACCGTCGTCTGCGCCGACGGCGACTGGGTTAAGCTTCAAGGGGCTGAGCTGCCGCATCGAGCTGCTGCGGCCCTGAGGCGCATCCCGGCTCCGATGCAAGGGCTGCCTGCTCGCTGAGGCTGAGGCTCGACGGCGCTGCTTGTCTTCGCCCACACACCAGACCTGGGCCGCTCTCACGGTGGTGCCCGTCACCTCCAACACCGAGCGGGTCCATCCCTTCCAGGCACATCTATGGGGCTACCAGATCGCTGCTGCGCCGTAGACGGCGAGTGCGGGGTCGCGCGTCACGATCGGGATCTGCTCGATCAGTGCCTGTGCGGCCAGCAGGCGGTCGAATGGGTCGCGGTGGAGGCGACCGGCCAGCCTGGGGTAGGGGAGGTCCTGGAGCCGCGCGACGTGTCCCCAGCCGATCGCCAGCACGCCGAGGCTATCGGCGCGCGCCTGCTCGGGCCAGTCGGCATCGATGTCCAGCTTGCCGATCGAGCGTTTGACGGCGATCTCGACGAGCGTCCCGGCGCCAATCAGCGGATTCTCAGCGGTTTCGATCGCCTCGCGCGCTGCCCGCGAGAGCTGTTTGTCTTCGCCCAGCCACCACAGCAGCGCGTGCGCGTCGAGCAGCAGGCGCATCGGCTCTCAGTCGATGCCCAGCGCGTGGGCGATGTCCTGTGGCCAATCGTCGAAGTCGTCGGGCACCCTCACCCGCCCGCGCATGCGACCTGGCTTTCGCCGGCTCCCGCCCTCCTCGGCGAGGATCGGCACGACGCGCGCCACCGGGCGGCCCCCGCGGCGCAGCACCACCTCCTCGCCCTGCTCGGCCATATGCACGAGCTTGGAGAGCTGGGTCTTGGCCTCGCCGATGCCGTAACTCGACATGGCGCCAGGATAGCAGTCCTTGGCCACGTTGGCCAAGTTATCGCGCCGGTGGTTTCAGATGCGGCGGTCCGCGCGCAACGCGGCCCCATGGCGGAGCGGCTGGTGCCTGGTCTCAGGGCGCGCTGCCGAGCAGCTGGATGTGGTCCGCCTCGGCCGCGCCTGGGAACGGCCGCGTCAGGCCGAAGCGCTCGAGCGTCGCCTCGGGCACGCCCTCGACGCCCGGCGTGTCCGATGCTTCGCCGCGCGTGTGGGGATCGTTGGCGAAGCCGCCCACCTCGATCGAGTGCTGCGGCGTGCGGTAGCCCGAGATCCCGATCAGGTGTAGGCGCAGCGCCTTGCCGAGCGTGTTCAGGCGCTCCACGAGGATCGGCTCGACGCCGACGCTGTAGTTCGTGCCGGGCGCCTGGAAGAAGCCGTATTCGCCGTCTGGCGTTGCCGTCACGGGGCCGATCGGGCCGGTGTAGGCGAGCGAGTTGCCCGCCGCCGCCAGTTCGTGCGCCTGGATCGTGAACAGTTCGTGTTCGAGGGCCTGCTGGTGGCTGCGCAGCGTCCCCAGCTCTGAGCTCTTGGCGTCGCGCGCGTGGATGTACTGCAGCTGGTCATCCACCAGCCCGAGGTGCAGCTGGGCGACCTCGTCGCGCTGCACCGTCATCGCGCCAGTCGCGCGCTGCTGGCGCGCCTCCAGGTCTGTGAGCTGGGCCGTCTGTACGGCCACGGCCATGTCCTCGCCGGCCACGAGCGTCGTCGCCTGTGCGTTCTCGCGTGAGATGTCGCGCAGGTCTTCGAAGCGCTCGATCAGATCCGCGAAGCCGTGCGCCTCCATGATCACCGTCACGATGCTCGGCTGGGGGGACTCGTAGGAGGCAACCACCTGTGCCACCAGCGCCTTCTTGTCGTACGCCAGCTGCACCTGCAGTGTCGCCAGCTGCCTGCGCGCTGCCGCCAGCTGGGTCTTCAGCTTCGCCAGCTGCGCCTGCTCGATCGCGAGGCTGCCTTCCAGTGCGCTGAGTCGCGTCTGCAGGTCATCGATGCTGCCCTGAAACCCCTCGATCTTGCTGCTGTCCGCCTGGATTCCAGAGCTCAGTTCGTTGCCGCGCGCCTGTGAGTTGGCGATGCGGCCTTCGAGGTTGCCCGAGCTGCTGGCGCCGGCAGAGCCGACAGCGAGCGCGGCGGCGCCGATGGCGATAGCCAAGAGCGCCAGGGGGATGCCGAGCGGCGCACGGTCGCGCGCACGACGCGCGGCTCTCGCACGGGCGCGGCCAGTTTTCGCACGTGTGCGGCCGGCTCCCGCGTGTGCGGGGCGTCGATGGCGATGAAAAGGACTCATGTGCGGGGGCTTCGCGGCCTGTCAAGCTAGCCGGGGCGCCCCGCCGAGCCAACCGGTGCAGCCCCACTTGCAGCCGCCTCTGTCAGCTCGTCCACCGCCGCGCGCGCCCTGACCGGTCCGAGGAAGGGGCCCAGCGCGACATATACCGCCTGCGGCAAAAGCTCGCGTAGCTCGGGCACGCGATCGTGCTCGGCGGCGTCGTAGAGCAGCTCGTGGATCGCCCCCGCGATCGCGTCCGAGCAGGTTCGCGGCAGGCGCTCGGCGCGCGTCCCGCGGTGGTAGCCCTCCTCCAGGAAGAGGCTCAGCGTGCGCATCGTGTCGATGATCCGCTCGAGCGCCGCGCGCCCCGCCGCGTATGGCTCGATCAGCATCAGATGTGCGACGTCGGGTGCGCCCGCGAGGTATCCGAAGAGCGCGTCGAGCCCGTTCCACACCTGTTCGGGCCAGCCGCGCCCGGTGAAGAACGCCACCGAGGCCCGTGTCAGGCCCTGCTGCAGCGCCACCGTCTGCGCGGCCAGGAACGCCTCCTGCTTGTTCTGAAACTGGCTGTAGAACACCCCGCGCGAGGTGCCCGCCGCGGCGACGATTTCGGCGATCGTGCTCGCGGGATACCCCTTCGCGCGCACGACGCGCGCGGTCGCCTCGACGATGCGCGCGTGGTGTTCGCTGGCCACCACGTTCGCCGGCAGACGGCTGCGCCCGCGGGGGAGACGGTTGGGCCGCTCGTTGCTCTCGATCTTGCGCTCTGAGGGACATAGCCCCCGTCCCAGCTCTGCCCACCTCGCCGCGTCCCGCCGCGCATAGCCTGCGGGCACCGCGTAGGCCCCGGTCCACGTCTCCAGATCGTCGAGCAGCTGGTCCTCGTCGCCGGGCTGGAGGGTGTAGCGGCGAGTGGAGATCACGCTCCGCACGCCGCCGAGCAGCGCCTTGGGCGGGATGTCGAGCGTCGGCGCGCCCTCGGGCGGCGCGTCGAGCAGACGCTCGAATGCTTGCTCAAGTCTGGCTGCGAACAGGTTGCGCTCCGCGCGGATGCGCGGCTCCCCCGCGCGCGCCTGGGTCAACAGCAGACGCCAGTGCATCGCGGTCTCGCTCCTATCGGGGTCCAGTACCACGCTCAGCATCGCGCGCTGCTTCTGTGACCAGGGCACATCGCCGACGGCCTCGATCAGTTCACCGGCGAGCACCGGCGCCAGCTCCGCGAAGGTCGCCAGAAAGCACTCTTCCTTGCCCGCGAAGTGCTCGTAGAAGGTCGTGCGCGACACGCCGGCGTGGGCGATCACTTCTGCGACGGTCGCCTCGGCGTAGCCGCGTCGCGCCACGGCCCTGGCCATGCCGTTCAGCAGGCGCTCGCGCTGGGAGGCCGGCGGGGCCGCGGGGTGCGGAGTGGCTCGGGACGAGCGGGTTGTGGTCTGAGAGCGCGACGGGGTCTGCCGGGAGCGAGGGGGGGCTTGAGAGGGGCGGCGTGCCATCTGTAACGTCACTGTACAGCACCGCTTTTCCAGAGCCGCTGAAAAGGGAGCCAATGATTGGACAAGATGGTTAAAGCCTGGGCTAAAACGGGCCAAAAAGCGTCGAAACTGCGGGAAAATACGGGCAAATTAGGGGTTTGTCACGTACTCCACCATAATGATCCCTCTTGACAAGCTATGGGAGTTATGCTTTATTACCGATTGTGTACATATCAGGCCGGCACGGACGCCGGCCAAAGCCAAACTGGAGCGCTACCGCCCCTCAACTCTCCGGGTAGCGCCTCAGGGGACCGTCTGGTCGCACAGCCCCCCTTTGCGCCGGAGGTCTCTCGAGACCGGAGCCGTGGCCTGTTCCCCCCAGGCCACGGCTCCTCTTTTTAGCCTTCCGGCTCGCCCCCGCTCTCTTTTTGACCTTCCGGCTCGTCCCCGCCACTGAACGTGCGCCCTCGGCTGGACACTCGAAATATGCTTGTTATTGCGAAGATCAAGTAAGGGGTCATGGGAGAAGAGCTTCAGCGGGCGCGCATCGTGAGGGCGATTGCGCAGGAGATGGCCGTACGGGAGGACCCGCACGCGGTCACGGTCGCCGACGTGGTCCTCCGCGCCGGCGTTTCCCGGCGCGCCTTCCACGACCTGTACGCGGATCTCGACGAGAGTCTGCTCGACGCCTTCGACTGGTGTCTGCGCCTGGCCGGCGCCGAGATGTACGTCGCCTACAGCCACGAGTCGCGCTGGCAGGACGGCGTGCGCGCCGCGCTGGCGGCGCTGCTCGGGCTGCTCGATGCCGAGCCCACGCTCGCGCGGCTGTGCATCGTGTACGCGCTCGGCGCCGGCGGGCCGGTGCTGCGGCGGCGCATGGAGGCGGTCGACGTGCTCTGCGAATACGTCGACCGCGGCCGCCTGGAGGCCTCCTGCCGGACCGAACCCCCGGAGATGGCCGCCGAGGGCGTCGTCGGCGCGGTGCTGGCGGTGATCCACACGCGTCTCCTGGCCGGGGGCGGACACTCCGACGCGCCGCCGCTCTCTGATCTCTTGGGGCCGCTGATGAGCCTGATCCTGCTGCCCTACATGGGCGCCGCGAAGGCAAGCCGGGAGCTGAGCCGCTCCGCGCGGTGGCCCTCCCTGGGAGGGCGCGCCTCCGGTCAGGACGCCGCGGAGGGAGCCCCCGACGCGGGCGGCCTCGAGGGGGCGGACGTGCTCGCGGGCGAGCTGGGCATGCGGGTGACCTACCGCACGGCGCTCGTGCTGCAGACGATCGGCGAGCGCCCCGGCGCCAGCAACCGCGAGGTTGCCGACCAGGCCGGCGTCGTCGACCAGGGACAGATCTCGCGCCTGCTCAGCCGCCTGGAGGGTCTGGGGCTGATCGCCAATCGCGGGGCCGGCGCAGGCGGCGCCCAGGGTCGCGGCGCCGCGAACGCCTGGGTGCTCACCCCGCGCGGCGAGCAAGTGGCACGCGGGGTGGCGCCGAGCGGGCGCCAGTCTTGACGCCCGGCGGGCCGTCCTTTGGCACGTGGGGTGGCGCCGAGCGGGCGCCAATCCTGACGCCCGGCGGGCCGTCCTTTCGTTCGGGATCGATCTAGGCCCGCGACACGGCCCGGCCGCTACGCCGCGTGAGCTCCTTGACGAGCCGCTTGACCGCGCGCTCGAGCTGATCGATTGTGGCGTCGTCCACGCGCGCGATGCCCACCTCGCGGTTCAGCCAGGAGTTGATCTCCCTGTGGCTGCGCCCGTCGCGACGGTGCAGGTCTGCGACCAGGCGGCTGCGCTCGGCGCGCAGATGGGCGCGCCGCTCGAAGGCCGCCATCGGCGCCGGGTCGGGTGCGGGTGGCCTGGCCTCAGGCGCCATCGCGGGACTCGGCCCGAAGAGCGTCATCTGTGGTGCGAACTCGGCGCTCAAGGGCACGAACTCCGCGCTTGGCGAGGGCTCGCTGCGGCGGCGCTCGGGGCGCTCCTCCTCAAGGCCCTCCTCCTCGGGGCGGCGCAGCGCGTGGCGCAGCTCGCTCTCGACCTCTGAGGCGTGGCGGCGCAGGAGCGGGTCGGCGGGCAGATACAGCCAGCTCGGGGTAGGCGCCTGGCCGTGGATCGTGCGCACGAAGCGCCCCACGATCTGGCGGAAGATCAGCGGCGTCTTGGCGGCCGTCGCGTAGACGCCGACGCGCAGGCGGGGGATATCGACGCCCTCGGAGACCATGTTCACGGCGACGATCCACGGCTCGCGCGAGTCGGTGAATGCGGCCAGCTTGGCGGCGGCGCGGGCCTCGGTGTGCAGCACCACCACCGGTGCGCGCCCGGTGGCCTCGCCCAGCAGCTTGGCGATCTGGCGCGCGTGGCTTGAGTCGGCGGCGACGATCAGCCCGCCGGCGTCGCGGTGCCCCTCGGCGCGCAGCGCGCGCAGGCGGCCGTCGGCCTCGCGCAGGATCCGCGGCAGCCCGTCGGGGAGCTCGGTGGAGATCGCCGTGCGGTAGCGCCGGCCGGCCTCACGCGCGTCAAGGACGGTCTCGAAGGTCGACTCCACCACGTCGTCGCCGCTGCGCCACGACAGCGCGCCGTCGAAGGTGACGAACGCCACCGGCCGGCAGATACCGTCGCTGACAGCCTGCGCGTAGGTGTAGGAGATGTCGGGCACCGCCAGCCCGTCGGCGTCGTAGCGCACGCCCGGGATCGGCGTGGCGTCGGAGCGAAAGGGGGTCCCCGACAGCAACAGCCAGCGCTGCGAGGCGGAGAAGGCGCGCTGAAAGCCCGTGCCCCAGGCGAGGTCCTCGCCGAGGTGGTGAGCCTCATCGGCGACCACGAGCGTGTCCGCGCTCACCCCGGCGGCCCACTCGCGCGGGGAGGAGGCGATGCGCGCGTAGGTCACCGCCACGCCGTGAAAGCCACGCGGCGGACGCGGATGCTCGGCGTCGGGGACGAGCTGCACGCCGAGCACCGCGGCCGCTGCGGCCCACTGGCGCGTGAGTGGCGTGGTGGGGCACAGGACGGCTACGCGCCTGATGGCCCCCTCGGCGAGCAGCCGGCGCGCGAGCTCGAGCGCCGGGCGTGTCTTGCCTGCGCCGGGGGCCGCGGAGACGAGGAAGGGGTCGCCCTCCCAGCCCTGGAGCGCCTCGAGCGTGCGCCGCTGCCAGGCACGCAGGGATGTCGGGGAGGAGCGCGGCGGGGGGGAGCGCGGGGATGTCGGCGAGGAGGGTGCCAGAGGGTCAGGCATCCTGGGCCATGGGCCGGACGGATGGAGTGCTGCAACCCAAGACCGTAAATACCATAGCTACCCTAAAGCAAAAAGAGACACACATCCCACCCCCATTTACAAACGTTTCACCTGCCTCTGCGCGCCCCCCGACACATGGCGGCAACACCCCACAGCAGCGGGGTACGCCCTACAGCAGGGGACACGCCCCACGAGCGCGTCAGCCGATCGAGATCGCCAGCGAGCGCGCGGCGCCGTGCGCCGGCGTGAGCGTTAGGCGATAGAAGCCGGGTGCGAGCGCCCCGCGGCCCGAGAGGTGGGCGCGATTCACGCCCGCCCGAGCGTTCAGCGAGTCGGCGCCCGGCAGCGTGCTCCAGACCCAGCGCCCGTGTGCGCGCACGCGGCGGGCCAGCGTCGCGCGCACCTTGGCGGCCGCGCTGAGGGTGAACGTGAAGGCGACCCGCGAGAGCGGCGCACGGCCGCTGTTCAGCGCCGCCACGGCGCTCAGCGTGAGCGACAGGCGGGTGAGCGACACGGCGCTGCCAGTCGCGGGCGCGGCGGTGCCGGGGGTGGCCGAGGCGCCCGGGGAACCGCCCTGGCCGCCACCTGAGCTGCCCGAGCCGCCGGAGGTTCCTCCTCCTCCGCCGCCTGTTGAGCCGCCCGAACCTTCGCCGGAGCCCTGGCTCCCCCCGCCGGAGCCGCCCGAGCCCGAGCTGCCGGAGCCGCCGCCTGAACCCGAGCCACCCCCTGAGCCTGAGCCTCCACCCGAGCCACCGCCTGAGCCTCCACTGGAGCCACCGCCTGAGCCTGAGCCGCCACCGGAGCCGCCGCCAGAGCTCGAGCTCCCTCCCGGACCGCCGATCTCGCCAGGGACCGGCTGGAAGGCGCCGAGCCCGTCGGGTGTGCCTACCCCCGTCGGTCCGTCGTAGCCGGTGGCGGCGTTGCAGATCAGCTCGCCTTCGCCGCAGTCGAGTGGCGAGGTGAGCGAGCCGCTGCAGCCACCCGTCGTGTAGGTGCCGTCGCATTCACCGTTGCCCCCCTTGGCGATGTCGTGCAGGGCGGCGCTCGAGCCCAGGTGGGCGTAGAGGGTGGCGGCCGGGTAGGCGACGCCCTGCGCGCCACCGGCGAGCGCAAAGGCCGAGGCGATGATCGGCGAGGCCACGCTGGTGCCGCCGATCGCGAGCCAGTCGGGTGCCGGTTCGCCCGCGTTGCCTTCGGGTTCGGGAACGGAGTCGTAGACGTGCACACCCGTGTCGGGGTCGGCGTCCGCCGCGACATCGGCGACGGCTCTACTGGAGCCGCAGCCCACGGTCGACCAGTCGGGGACCTGGGATTGCCAGGAGGGAGCGGTGAACGCGGCCGGGTTGCAGCCTCCTCCTCCGGCGCCGATGGAGTTGTTCCAGACCTTCTCGGATTCCCATTCACCGGAGGCACGTACCTTCAGGCTCGTGCCGCCGACAGCGACCACGTCAGGCGAGGCGGCTGGGTAGTCGGGTCCGTCGAAATAGCCAGAGCCTTCCTGTGTGCGTTCGCCGTATTCGGTCCAGTTGAGGTAGCCGCTGTCGCCGGCGGACGCGGTGATGACGATGCCGGGGTGGTTGAAGGCGGCGTTTTCCACCGAGGGCTCTTCCCCGCCCCAGGAGTTCGAGATCACGCCTTCGAGCTTGCCGGGCTTGGAGGCCGCGGTGAGCATCGTGGCAGCGGTGTTCTCGGCAGTCTCCAGGTCGGAGAATTCGTCCGAGGCGGCCTCCAGGAGCACGATGTGGCAGTTCTGGCAGACGGAGTGCGCGACCTCGATGTCGGTCGCGATCTCGATCGACCATTCGCCGCTCGGGACCGGTAGTGGGACGCTCTGACCCTGCTGGTTAACCTTGGTGAAGCAGCCGTTCGCCTTGGTGCAGGGGGGGAGCCCAAACTGTTCGTCGAAGACCTTCAGGTCTGCTTCGGCATCGGGGTCGTCGTAGGAGTCGACCAGTGCGATCGTCTGCGGGTCGGCGCCTTCGAGCGGAAATTCGTAGGCGCGGTGCAGTTCGGCCGGGGAGACGGGCTTGATGCTGGCGGGGGAGACCGCAGTGGGGGATGTCAGAGGCGGTGAGACGCGCAGGGTGTCCCGCGCAGCCGGGGCTGTCGCTGAGCCGCCGGAGGACGGCACGAGCCGCAAGGCCAGACAGCTCGCATGCCCGGGCGCGGGCGCCGCGCACACGGCTCTAGCGGTGTAGCTGCTGGCGACCGGCGCCGCCTGCACGGGAGCAGCGAACGAGACCAGGCCAAGCAGCAGGCTCGACCCTACGCCAAGCAGCAGGCTTGGCCTCACGCCAAGCAGCACGCTCGGCGCGATGAGTGCTCTGAGTGGTCTACGCATAGGCCGCCGGCTTCTCTCCATCCTTGGTGTATCGGTCGCGGGCCGAGCAGAGGTACAGAGGAAGGGTACTTCTCCGCGATCGTCTGAGCGCCAACGAGTGCATTACGCTCCCCGGCGTGCCGCGGCCGTTCGGCTTCCTGCTGTCCCCCGACCCTCCGCCCAAGCGCGTGGGCATCGTCGTGGCGGTGGTGCTCGTGGCGCTGTGCACGCTGATCGTCTACCCGCTGAAGCAGATCGCGCCGGTGGTGTCGCTGGGCGTGGTGTATCTGCTGGCGGTGCTGGTGGTGTCCGCCACCTGGGGGGCTTGGCTGGGGGTGGCTACGGCGCTGCTGAGCGCGGTGGCGTTCAACTTCTTCCACCTGCCGCCGGTGGGGAACTTGACGATCAGCGACTCGAGCAACTGGGTGGCGCTGGTGGCGTTCGTCGTGGCGGCGGGGCTGGCGAGCTCGGTAGCGGAGGTGACGCGAGCGCGGGCGCGCGAGGCCGAGGAGCGCCGCCGCGAGGCCGACCTGGCGGCGGAGATGGCGCGGCTGCTCTTGCGCGGGAACAGGCTGAGCGAGGCGCTGCCGACGGCCGCGGCGCGACTGGCGCACGCGCTCGAGCTGCCCAGCGCGGCGATCGAGCTGGAGGCGGTCGACGGCGACGAGCGCCACGTGGCGTTCGCGCTACGCGAGGGCGCGAGCCGGCTGGGAACCCTGGTCGTGCCTGCGGGGACACCCGAGCGCGACCTGCGGCGGCTGCAGGAGCGCGTGGTGCCGGCGCTGGAGGCACTGCTGAGCGCGGCGCTGGAGCGCGAGGGACTGCAGGGCGAGGTGGTGGAGACGGCGGCGCTGCGACGCGCGGACGTGGTCAAGACGGCGCTGTTGCGGGCGGTGTCGCACGACCTGCGCTCGCCCCTGACGGCGATCGCGACCGCGGGCGAGGCGCTCGCGCTGGATGGCCTCGAACCGGGGGAGCGCCAGGAGCTGGCAGGGGTGATCCTCGAGGAGACGAAGCGGCTGGCGCGGCTGGTGGACAATCTGCTCGACCTCTCTCGCCTGGAGGCGGGGGCGGCGGAGCCGCGGCGCGAGTGGACCTCGATCGAGGAGGTGGTGCGCGCGGCGCTGGATGAGCTCGGCGGGCGCGAGAGCGAGTGGACGCTGTCGATCGACCGCGAGCTGCCGCTTGTGCTGGCCGACCCGACGCAGCTGGAGCGGGCGATCGTGAACGTGCTGGAGAACGCGCGCCGGCATTCGGGCGGGCACCCGGTGTCGGTGAGGGCGCGGGCGGTGCGCAACATCGGCGGGGGCGAGGGGCGGCTGATCGTGCGCGTGGTGGACCGCGGGCCCGGCATTCCCCCGGCGCAGCTTGAGCGCGTGTTCGAGCCGTTCTACCGCGCGGGGACGGCGGGCGGCGGGCACCGCGGCTCGGGCCTGGGGCTCGCGATCGCACGCGGCTTCACGGAGGCCAATGGCGGGGAGCTGCACGTGGAGTCGCTGCCCGGGCAGGGGGCGACGTTCGTGTTCGAGCTGCCGCTGGCGCCCCCGCAGGCCGAGGCCGAGCAGGAGCATGCGGCCGAGGTCGCGGGCGAGCGCGCGACGGACGGTCTGGATGGACCACGGGCGCAGCCGCGCACGGAGGCAGGACCGGACGCCGAGGCATGAGTCCTGAGGTGCCGCGCGTGCTCGTCGTCGACGACGAGGGCCAGATCCTCCGAGCGCTGAAGGTCGTGCTGCGCGAGGCGGGCTTCGAGGTGGTGCCGGCGGAAACGGCACAAGAGGCGCTCGACCGCGCAGCGGTGCGCCCGCCGCAGGCGGCGATCGTCGATCTGGTGCTGCCCGATGGCGACGGGGTCGAGGTGACGCGCGAGCTGCGCAAGTGGAGTGAGATGCCGATCCTCGTGCTGAGCGCGGTGGGCGACGAGGATCAGAAGGTGCGAGCGCTGGAGGCGGGGGCGGACGACTACATCACCAAGCCGTTCGGCACGCGCGAGCTGGTGGCGCGCCTGCAGGCGGCGCTGCGCCGCGCGGGCCGGCCCGGCGAGGAACCGGCGGTGAGCGTGGAGGGGTTGGAGGTGGACCTGGCGGCGCGCACGGTGAAGCGCGACGGCGAGCCGGTGCACCTCACGCCGATCGAGTTCGACCTGCTGCGCGTGCTCGTGCGTAATCGCGGCCGGTTGATGACACACCGGGCGCTGCTCAGCGAGGTGTGGGGGCCGGAGTACGTGGACGACATCCAGCCCCTGCGCACGCACATCGCGCGACTGCGCGCGAAGATCGAGCCGGAGGGGCGCCCGCGGTACATCGTCACAGACCCCGGCGTGGGATACAGGTTTTCTTTGTAACGAAATCGTTATAGCCAGCGTCCCGATCGTCACGCGGCCGTGATGCCCGAGCGCCCATAGTGTCGATATGGACATTCTCGCTGTGGTTCTGGGAATCGTGATGTTCGCAATCCTCCTCGCAATGGTCGAGGGGATCGACCGGGTATGAACGTATCTCTGCCAGTGGGGGCATTCATCGCCCACATGAGCGCGGCCGATTTCTTCGGCCTGGTCGTGACAGTGCTGATCGTCGGATATCTCTTCTACGCGCTGATTCGCGGAGAGAAGCTGTGAGGCGCACTGAAATGAGGGCTCACTCGCGATGACTTTCGCCGGCTGGCTCACGATAGTGCTGTTCGCGGTGATCCTCACCGCGCTGGCGCTGCCCCTCGGCCGCTACATGGCCAACGTGTACACGGGCGAGCGCGTCTTCCTAACCCCGGTGCTCGGCTGGTTTGAGCGCTTGCTCTACAAAGTGCTGCGCGTCGACCCAAAGCGCGAGCAGGACTGGAAGTCATACGCGAAGAGCCTGTTGATCTTCTCGCTCGCGGGGTGGCTCTTGCTGTATTTGATCTTGCGCACGCAGAACGCCTTCTATGTGCCGCACGCGCTCAACCCGCTCGGATACCACAGCGCGCCTTGGAACGTGACGTTCAACACGGTGTCGTCGTTCATGACGAACACCAACTGGCAGTACTACAGCGGCGAGACGACGATGACCTACCTCAGCCAGATGATCGGGCTGACGGTGCAGAACTGGCTATCGGCGGGCGTGGGGATCGTCGTGGCCGTGGCGTTGATCCGCGGCATCGTCGGGCGCACGGGCAAGTCGATCGGCAACTTCTGGCGGGACTTGGTGCGCACGATCCTGTACGTGCTGGCGCCGCTGTCGGTGTTCGCGGCGATCGTGCTCGTCTCACAGGGTGTGATCCAGAACTTCTCGACGTACCTCTCGGCTCACACTCTCACCGGGCTGACGCAGTCGATCGCGATGGGTCCCGTCGCCTCGCAGGAGGCGATCAAGATGCTGGGGACCAACGGGGGCGGCTTCCTGAACACGAACTCGGCGCATCCCTTCGAGAACCCGACGCAGTTCACCAACCTGTTCGAGATGCTGCTTGTGCTCGTGATCCCGGCGGCGCTTGTGTTCACCTACGGGCGCATGACCGGCAACCGCCGTCAGGGATATGCGATCTACGCGACGATGATGGTGATGTTCCTCGGCGCGGTCGTGGTCGCATACATCGCCGAGGCGCACGGCTCGCCCGCACAGCACGCCGCCGGTCTGCACACGCAGGCGATCACGGGCTCCGGCGGCGGCAACATGGAAGGCAAGGAGCAGCGCTTTGGGATCGCCGGCAGCGCCCTGTTCGACGTCGTCACGACGGTGACCTCCTGCGGCGCGGTGAACAGCGCGCTCGAGTCCTTCACCGGCATCGGCGGCGCGGTGCCGTTCGCGAACCTGTCCGCGAGCGAGGTGATCTTCGGCGGGGTGGGAACGGGGCTCTACTCGATCCTTTTGTATGTGCTGTTGGCGGTGTTCATCGGCGGGCTGATGGTGGGCCGCACGCCGGAGTGGCTCGGCAAGAAGTTGGAGGCCCGGGAGATAAAGCTCGCCGGGCTGGGCATCCTGATCACGCCCCTGGCGGCGCTGTTCTGCACGGCGCTGGCGACCGCGAGCAAAGCGGGGCGCGCGTCGATCGGTGAAGTGGCGCTGTCCAAGGCCGGCGGCAACACGCCGCAGGGTTTCTCCGAGACTTTCTACGCCTATCTGTCGCAGGCGAACAACAACGGCTCGGCGTTCGCGGGCTACACAGGGTTCATCCAGCCCAATGCCGGCAACGTCGGCTCGCACGGCATTACCTTCGCGGATCTGCTGGGCGGCTTCGACATGCTGTTCGCGCGCTACGCGCCGATCCTGTTCGCGCTGGCTGTTGCGGGCGCGCTGGCGGGCAAGCGCGTGACGCCGGCGGGCCTCGGCACGATGCGCACCGACAACCCGACGTTCGTGGTCCTGCTGATCGGCGTGATCATCCTCGTCGGGGCGCTGACGTTCTTCCCCGCACTGCTGCTGGGCCCGATCGTGCAGGGCCTAACGGGACACCTTTACTGATATGCGCCCAGATCTCCACATGCGCCGAGACCTATCCACTGACATACCTCGAGATCTTCACTGAAAAATGCGCCGCGACATCATAAATTCACTGATCGGCATCGTCGTGTTCACCGTCCTGCTCGGCCTGGTGTATCCGCTGTTCATCACGGGCGTCAGCCAGGTTGCCTTCTCCGGCAACGCGAACGGACAGAAGGTGTACGTGAACGGCAAGCTCGTCGCCTCGAAGATAATCGGGCAGAATTGGGGCACGCCGGTGCTCGAAAAGGACGGGAAGGTCAAGGAAGTGAAGGGCGTCGTGGTGACCGAAGCGGACCCACGCTACTTCCAGACGCGTCCCTCGGCGACCGAAGGCGGCGCCTACAACGCGGCGGCGAGCGGTTTCTCCAACCACGGGCCCAACAGCGTGAAGACGAAGGAAGCGGACGAAGAAAACATCAAGTCCTACCTCGAACTGAACACTGGACCGAACAAGCGCGAATACGACCCTGGCCTGACGGTGGCGAAGATCCCCGTCGACGCGGTCAACACCTCGGGATCGAACCTCGACCCCGAAATCTCCGAAGCGAACGCGCACATCCAGGCGTATCGCATCGCGGCCGTGCGCAATCTGCCGCTGGCCACGGTCGATGGTCTGATCTCCAAGTACACCTCGGGGCGCGGGCTGGGCTTCTCCGGTGAACCGGGTGTGAACGTGCTGGAGCTGAACCTGGCGCTTGACCGCCTCACGGGAGGGACACGCTGATGTCCGCGCATTCGAACCAGACCTCCCTGTGCGTCGCCCGCTTGAACGACGACCGCCCGCACCCAAATCACCACCGCACGCAGAAAGGAGCACGCTAGATGTCGACGCAGCCGGCAACCCCAGAGCGCCACGAGCGCCAGGCGATCTCGCTGTTCCAGCGCGACATCGCGGTGCGCGCGCTCGTTGACAGCTTCAAGAAGCTAGACCCGCGCGTGCAGGTCCACAACCCGGTGATGTTCGTGGTGGAGATCGGCTCGGTGATCACCACGATCACGTGGCTGATCCAGGTGTTCGGCGGCAAGCCGCTCGGTGGAGGCCATGAGCCCGCGTGGTACACACTGACGATCGCCATCTGGCTATGGCTGACGGTGGTGTTCGCGAACATGGCCGAGGCGTTCGCCGAGGGTCGCGGGCGCGCGCAGGCGGACACGCTGCGCAACATGCGCAAGGAGACCGTGGCGAAGATGCTCGACGGCACGACGAAGGCCGCCTCGGAGCTGACGCGCGGGGACATGGTGATCGTGACCGCAGGCGAGCTTATCCCCGGCGACGGGACCGTCACCAAGGGCATCGCGACCGTCGACGAGTCGGCGATCACGGGCGAGAGTGCGCCGGTGATCCGCGAGTCCGGTGGCGACCGCAGCGCGGTTACGGGTGGCACGCGCGTGACCTCGGATGAGATCGTCGTGGAAATCACGCAGGAGCCCGGCCACTCCTTCCTGGATCGCATGATCGCACTGGTCGAGGGGGCCGAGCGGCGCAAGACGCCGAACGAGATCGCGCTGAACATCCTGCTGGCGGCGCTGACGCTGATCTTCATGATCGTCGTGGCGACGCTCAGGCCCTTCGGGCTGTTCGCGGGAACGGCGATCAGTGAGACGACGCTGATCGCGCTGCTGGTGGCGCTGATCCCGACGACGATCGGCGCGCTGCTCTCGGCGATCGGCATCGCCGGCATGGACCGCCTCGTGCGCCGCAACGTGCTGGCGCTGAGCGGGCGCGCGGTCGAGGCATCGGGCGACGTGGACGTGCTGCTGCTCGACAAGACTGGGACGATCACGATTGGCAACCGTCTGGCGAGCGAGTTCATCCCGATGCCGGGCGTCTCAGAGGCCGAGCTGGCCGAGGCGGCGCAGCTGTCCTCGCTGGCGGACGAGACCCCCGAGGGGCGCTCGATCGTGGTGCTGGCCAAGCAGTACGGGATCCGTGAGCACGACCTATCGAGCACGGACGCGCACTTCGTGCCGTTCACCGCGCAGACGCGCATGAGCGGCGTGGACTACTACGGCTCGCAGCTACGCAAGGGCGCGGGCGACGCGATCATCCAGTTCATCGAGAAGGAGGGGGGCCAGGCGCCGCCGGAGCTGCAGGGCCAGCTCGACCGCATCGGGCGCGAGGGCGGCACGCCGCTGGCGGTCGCGCGCGATAACCAGGTGCTCGGCGTGGTGTACCTGAAGGACACGATCAAGGAGGGCATGAAGGTCCGCTTCGACCAGCTGCGCGCGATGGGGATCAAGACGGTGATGGTCACGGGCGACAACCGCCTGACCGCGGCGAAGATCGCCGAGGAGTCAGGCGTCGACGATTTCCTCGCCGAAGCGACCCCCGAGCGCAAGCTGGCGCTGATCAAGGAACAGCAGGAAGATGGGCGCCTGGTGGCGATGACGGGAGACGGCACCAACGACGCGCCGGCGCTCGCGCAGGCCGACGTGGGCGTGGCGATGAACACGGGCACCCAGGCGGCGCGCGAGGCAGGCAACATGGTCGACCTCGACTCCAACCCGACGAAGCTGATCGAGATCGTCGAGGTGGGCAAGCAGCTGCTGATCACGCGCGGCGCGCTGACGACGTTCTCGATCGCCAACGACGTGGCGAAGTACTTCGCGATCCTGCCGGCGGTGTTCATCAGCACCTACGCCACAAGCTCAGGCGGAAAGGGCCCGCTGAGCGTGCTGAACATCATGAACCTCGGCACGCCCCAGTCGGCGATCGTCTCGGCGATCATCTTCAACGCGATCGTGATCCCGCTGCTGATCCCGCTGTCGCTGCGCGGGGTGCGCTACCGGCCGATCGGTGCGAGCGCGCTGTTGCGGCGCAACCTGCTGATCTACGGCCTGGGCGGCATCATCGCGCCGTTCATCGGGATCAAGCTGATCGACCTGGTGATCCACAACCTGCTGGGGGCCTGAGCCCTGTCGCTCCTGCTCCCCCCAAGCTCGGACAGCCCGCCGAGAGCCTGAGCTCGCTCCAAGGCGTGGGTGCAGGACAATGCCCGCATGTCGTCGCCCCGAGGCCGCTTCAAGGTGTTCATAGGGATGGCCGCGGGCGTCGGCAAGACCTACCGAATGCTCCAGGAGGGCCAGGCCGAAACGGAGGCCGGGCGCGATGTCGTCGTCGGCTACCTGGAGCCGCACGGCCGCGCGGAGACCGAGGTGCTGGCCACGGGCCTGGAGGCGATCCCCCGCCGACGCGTGTATTACCGCAATGCGCCGCTGGAGGAGATGAACCTGCCGGCGATCCTCGCGCGCGAACCGGAGCTGTGCCTGATCGACGAGCTTGCGCACACGAACGCGCCGGGCCTCGAGCACGAGAAGCGCTTCGAGGACGTGCAGGACGTGCTCGACGCCGGGATCGACGTCTATTCGACGGTCAACGTGCAGCACCTGGAGAGCCTCAACGACCAGGTGACCCAGCTGACGAGCACGCGCGTGCGGGAGACGATCCCCGACGCGGTGCTCTCCCAGGCGGATGAGGTGGTGCTGATCGATCTGACCCCCGAGGCGCTGATCACGCGGCTGCAGGCGGGCAAGATCTACCCCTCCGAGCGGGTGCCGGCGGCGCTGAACAACTTCTTCAAGATCGAGAACCTCGCGGCGCTGCGCGAGACTGCGCTGCGCCAGGTGGCCGAGGGGGTCGAGGTCAAACGCCTGGCGCCCAGGCCACAGGTGGGCCGGCGCGAGGATCTCCCCGAGGAGCGGGCTCCGCAGGCCATCGCCGAGCGCCTGCTCGTGCTGGTCAGGCTGAAGACCGACTCGCAGCGGATCGTGCGTCGCGCGTGGCGCTCGGCCCAGCGCCTGGATGCAGAGCTGGACGTGTTGGTGGTGCGTCCGCCTGGGCGTGAGCCAAGCCCGGAGGATCGCCGCGAGCTGGAGGCGCTGCGTCGCCTTGTCTCGGTACTGGGGCTGCGCCTGCATGTCGAAGAGAGCGAAGACGTCGCCCAGGTCGCGATCAGGCTGGCGCGGGAGTTGGGCGCCACGTATGTCCTGATGGGCGCGCCCGTCGCTCACCACGGGCTGCGTCGCCTGATCTCCTCGCTCTCGGACTCCTCGCTGCTGAGTCGCCTGCTGCGTGGACTGCCGGGTGTGGACATCCGGATCGTTGCCGATCCCACCCTGCGCAAGCCGCCCGTGCGGGAGGATTCGCCGGTGAGCCAGGAGCGTTCGGCTCTGAGCCCAGAGCGCCTGGATGGTTGATTGCACTGCGACCGGCGCAACCCTCAGCCTCGTAAGCTGTTTCGATGCACATGCCAACAAACGCTCCCACAGCTTCCGCAGGCGCCCCGCGCGCTTCCCGCCTGTCCAGTCCGCAAAGTCCTCGCCTTCCACGCGGCTCTACCCGCCGGCCCCGTGCGTTGGCGACCCTCCTGCTTTGCTGCTGCCTGCTCGGCGGCGGTGCACTGCTGGCCTCCGTCGGGTTCGCCGCTCAGGCCAAGGGTCGTCCCACCGCCCACGCCGCCGCCGCGCACTTCCTGACGGGCATCGGCGATGAGCAGACCGAGATGTTCAGCGACCCCAACTGGCAGCGGCTGCATACGAAGATCACCCGCTACATCGTCCCTTACGACGCTGCGGTGCGCCCTTACTACAAGGACAACGCGCTCACGTGGATACATACTGCCGAAATCGAGCATCAGCAGGTGCTGGTGGCGTTCTACCACTCCGAGTACACGCCCACGCGGATGCCGAGCGTCGCGACCTATCAGCGCGACGTGGAGCGCTTCATCAAGCTGTTCCCGCACGTGCGCCAGTACCAGCCGTGGGACGAGGCCAACCGCGGCTACATCCCGCATGTGTTGCAGAGCCCGACGGCGGTCCAAGCGGCGCAGTACTACAAGGCGCTGAGGGACGTCTGCCGCGGTTGCACGGTCGTCGGCCTGGACGTGCTGGACGCCGAACGCATCCAGCCGACGCTCAACTACATCGCCGAATTCAAGCACGAGGTGGCTGTCCTGCACACGGTGATGCCCAACATCTGGGGGCTGCACAACTACTCCGATACCAACCGCCGCTCCAGCAGCCGCACGCGCGCGGTGCTTGCGGCGGTGCCGGGCGACGTGTGGCTGACCGAGACAGGCGGCATCGTGCAGTTCGGCGGCGCTTTCCCCAACGCGCACGGCGCCGGTCTGCGCCGCGCGGCAAGCGCGGTGTCCTACATGTTCGCGCTCGCCAATATCAGCCCGCGCATCAGACGGCTGTATATCTATGACTGGTCGGGCGGTAACGCCGAGACTCGCTTCGACGCGGGCCTCACCGACGCGCACCACCGTCCGCGGGCGGCGTACCTGATCGTCTGCCGTGAGCTGCACGCCTCGGGGTGCGGGAACGTGCGGATCTCCAGCCACTGAGCCGAGGGCGTCGGGCTCCCCCGCTCCTTGGGGGCGCGCGGAGGAGCCCGAGGCTGGGTGGTCGGGCCCAAGGCGACGACGAGCGCCGCGGTCCAGCTGGCGCGCTGTGAGCCGGTCGAGCTCGCTGCGGGCGCCGGGGGAAGCCTGCGAGCGAGGACCAAAGTCCGCGCCGATCGGTGTCGAGACTGTGTTCGTGAGTGTTTCTAACCTATTTGACATTCTCGTATCAGTCTGCATAATGACGGCGTGTGCTTCCATCGTTGGGGATGGCGCAGCGCAGGTTGGTCCCCAGGGGGCGCGTCATGGGCGTCAAACGATCCGTCCCAGCGTCGAGGCGGGCTGGGCGGCGCCTCCACGGCTGCTCCGGTTTGATCGGGGCAAAAGGAGGTCGATGATATGTCGGTCAAAGCGAGGGTCCTGCTGCTGAGCCTAGTGGCTCTGCTGCTGGTGGGCTCGGCGGCGCCGGGAGCCGCGTATGCGGAAGCGGGGCCGTTCTTCCTGGGGCGAAAGGCGGGCACCGAAGGCTCTGGAGTGAAAATAGAAGGATCAAGTCCCGCGGAATTTCAGGGTGAAGGCGGAGAACAGAGACTGAACGCAAAAGTTTCAGGCAGTGAAATTGAAGTAGTCTCAAAAGGTATCCAAGAGAAAGGCATTCTCTATAATAATGCCTTACAGGGGCAGATCAAAGCCCAGCTTGGATATCTTGGGCCAAGGCTCGTCAAACCTGAATTGAAAGGATGCGAAGTAAAAATTGGCCCAAACAACGAAATCAAAGCGGAAGGGCATCTTGCCTGGAAATGGAACGGTGAAAACAAACAGCTGGAAGAACCGCCGACTAGCCAAAAGCCGGGTCTGATCTATACCGCGACACCTATCGTGGAAGGCGAAAAAGAACTAGCAAAAGGCACCTTTGCTGAAATCACATTGACGGGCGAAGGGTGCAGTGTATTGAAAGGTAAATTTGCAATCAAAGGCAATGAGTCGGAGAATATCAAACCGGCGAATCCAGGAGAATGGAGCAGCGAATTGAGCTCGACGTCTCCTGGTTGGAAACAACAACACTATTGGGATGGGAAAGAATTCGCGGGCGTGACGCCAAGTCTGGCTATCGGCGAAGGCTCGGCGAGCGTCACAGGCGAAAAGGTAGTTAAAAAAGTTAAAAAAGAAAAAGAAACAACAGAAGTCACTACGTCTTAGATAGACGGGACGTGTGCATTTCGTGAGAATGGGCATTGGGGCGTGGCCACAGGTGGCCACGCCCCGCGCCTCACCTCGTGCTCCAAGCGTCACGCCCGGGGTTGGCCCGCTCGAGGCAGGCGAGTACGATAACGGCGAGAAGGCCTATGGCCGCCGCCAGCGGCGCGAGCACCTTCAGCGGGTAGCTGCTGAACCCCGGGTGCAGCACGGTGCTCAGAGCCGTGTTGTCCCCGGCCTTGACGATGCTTGAGAGCCCCTGGTGGTCGATCCCCAGCACGGTCGGCGCGAGCACGGCGAACAGCGCCCAGCCCACCAGAACCGCCAAGCCCACGAGCAGCGATTTGCCGGTCAGGCGCAGGCGGGGCGTGGCGCGCGCTGCGAGGAAGATCGCGCCCCCCGCGGCGAGGAAGAACGGCCAGATGGCCCCCCAGCTGCGCCCGAGGCCGACGGCGCTGGCGATCGTCGGCTGGAAGAAGCCCTCGCGCAGGTAGCGCGCCCAGACGACCGTCTCGGTCTCATACCCGACGAGCGGATGGGTGATGGTGGCAACGACTGTGGTTGTGATCGACACCGCGGCCAGCGCGATCGTCGGCCCCGGCCAGCGCTTGAAGGCGATCCCCAGCGGCATCGCCAGGAACGGCAACATCGTCGTCAGAAAGCGCGGGCCCATGAAGCCACCGCCGAAAGGGAGGTAGTAGCCCGAGTTGTAGCCCACGTAACAGAGGCAGATGCCACCGATCGTCAGCGCCTCGGCGCGGCGGCCGCGGTTGTAAAGGACGATCGTCCCGAGCGCGCCCATCGCCAGCACGGGGGAGATCGTCAGGAGGCCACGGGAGTCGAACAGCAGCGTTGCCAGCACCTTCAGACTGGGTGCGCTGATCCCGAAGAAGCCCTGCTGCTGGCGGGGGATGCTCGAGTACGCCAGGTGCGTCCAGGAGTGGAAGGCGTAGTGGTTGTAGAGGAGCAGCGGCACGATGCCGAGGATGCCCCCGGCGATGTAGGCGCCCGCGCGCGTGGCCACCCCCAGCGGCGTGAAGGTGTCGCGGCGCGAGAGCAGATACAGGCCGAGCACGACGCCCACGAAGAACAGCGGGTACTCGGAGGTGACGGCGTAGCCGATCGCCACCCCCGCGCCCGCGAGCAGCCATGAATTGGGCGGCCCGTCGCGCTCGCGCAGCATCAGCGTGAACGCGAGGAAGCCGAGGAACGCCGAGAAGACGTGGGAGAACAGCAGCGTCGAGAGCGGCAGCACGAGCGTGCCCAGGCCGAGCGTCACGGCCGCCGCGGCTCCGTAGCCCGGCTCGAAGCGGTCGGCCGTGCGCCACACAAGCAGCAGCAGCAAGAGGCCGGGCAGCACGTTGGCCCACAGGCCGATGAAGTAGATCATCTCGTCGTCGCCGCGCTGCGCCTGTGACTCGCGTGCGAGGGCGTCGGCGTTGAAAAAGTTCAGCGCGTCGTAGAACGGCAGCGCGAACAGCGCGAGGCCGGGGGCGCGGGCTGAGTACCAGTGGCCCTTGTAGTAGGCCTTGTCGCCAGTGTTTTCCTGATATTGGTCGATCGTGGTCTGATCCTGGTTCAGCGCCCGGATCAGGTCGTAGTGGGAGGTCTGGTTCCAGGAGAAAGACTGGATGATCGTCGCGTAGGAGAGCCCCACCAGGAGGACCGCCCCCAAAGCCATGCGGCGCCTCATCAATCGTGCCCGTGTAGCGCCGCCGGCCCTGGGCTGATTTCGTAGATCACGACGTTGCCCACGCGCCGGCGGGTGACGCCGAGGCCCTTCACCGACTTGGCCGCGGCCGCTTCGGGGTCGGGGGGCTCGGTGATCGCGTAGCCGTGCAGCCCGGGGAGCGCGGGCATGTGCAGGTGCAGCACCGCCGTCTTGATGTGGTAGTAGCGCAGCTTCTCGATGCTCGCCTTATCGGGGAAGCCGTTCATGCCACCGCGCACGTCATCCATCGCAGGGATGTCGAAGGTCGAGTTGCCGTCGGCGATCTGGGGGAAGCCGTCCACGGAGAAGTACTGCCAGATGCGGTCGGAGGCCCCGTCGGTGGGCAGGTCGATGATCGGGCCGGGCAGCCCGATCTCCGCCTTCGCGGGCTGGGGCACGGCGGGGTGTCCGAGGTGGCCGGCGCCCTCGCCCAGGAGACCCACGATCAGGACGCCGCCGACGAGCACGGGCAGCCCGTCACGCCAGAAGGCCGACACGTGCCCGCCGTGCTCGCGGGCTTTGACAAGCAGCCACTGCACGCCCGCGCCCGCCAGCAGCGCGAGGAACAGCGTCGCCAGCGTGAACACCCTGCCGGGGACGCGCACCCCGTCCCAGCCGGGGGCGTAGTCGTACAGCAGCCGGTAGGGATAACCGGCGCCGGTGAGCCCCATGCCGAGGGCAAGGATCGAGGCGACCACCACCCCCGCCGCCAGACCCCAGCGCAATCGTCGCGTGTAAAGCCCCGTGCACAGCCCGATCAGCGCCAGCACGAAGATCGCGAGTCCCGGGAACAGCACGCTCTCGTTCTTGGAGTGCACGTCTTCGCGCGCCCACGCGGTCGCCGAGCCCCACACGCGGTTCTCGCTCGATGCCGCCAGGAACGCCGCCGGGCCGGAGGAGTAGGTCTTCACTTCGCGCAGCGTCCGCTTGGCGGTCGGGTACTCGTTGGCCACCTTCAGGTAGGGCCGCGCCTGGTAGACGGTCATCGCCCCGACCACCGCCATGCCGGCGAGAGTGACCACCAGCATCTTGCGGGAGAGGGCCGGGAGTCCCGACCTCGCCCACGACGAGCTCGCCGCGCCTGTCGACGCGGCCGGTGCCGCCCCCGCGCGCGCTTCGCGCCACCACCGCCACGCCACCAGCGCCGCCAGCGCGAGCAGCAGGTAGGCGTACTGCAGCCCGAGCGTGAAGCCGAGGCTGATCTGCCAGGCCGTCACGAGCCACCCCGCCACGACGAGCCCCCGCGAGGAGCGCCGGTAACCGCGCAGCAGCAGGAACAGCGCGAGCGGGATGCCGCCGCTTGAGATCACGTGCAGGTGGCCCGCCTCGGTGACGCGGTAGGGCGCGTAGGCGAACGCCACGCCCGCTGCTGTCCCGGCCATGCGCCCGACACCCAGCTCGCGCGCCAGCAGGTAGGCCCCGACGAAGCACAGCGACCAAGCCCACAGGAACAGCAGGTTGTAGCGGACGAGCGCGGCGACGGTGCCTGAGCCGAAGAACGCAGTGGGTCCATAGCCGAGCAGCGAATCCGAGAACGCGAGGCTGAGCGGGTGTGGGAAGAAGGCGTTGGAGTTGAACAGGTTGCCCGGGTCGTGCAGCATCGCGTGGCCGACCCACGCGATCTCCCACGCCGTGCGCACCGGGTCGCCCAGGTCGGGAGAGATGCGGCTGCCCATATGCAGCACGAGCGGCCACGTGCTCAGCACAGCCAGGAAGAGGCCGCCGAGGCAGGCGCAGACGACCTCGCGCCAGCCGAGGGCCGGGGAGGCGGGCCAGCGCACGGCGCCGCGCGCCTTGGCTGCGTCGCTCGTCGCCGGGGCGGGGGGCGCTGCCGAGGGTTGGGGGGGCAGGGAGGGATCGCGGACGGGCGCGCTCACCGTGTTCTGTCTGTCAGGGCCGCGGGGATCGGCGCAGCATACGTGAGCGGCCTGCGCCATTGCGGCACAGACGGGCGGCGAACCTCAGACGTTCCGAGAAACCGATCTGCGCAACACTGCATGTATGCGCGTGCTCGTGGTCGGTGCCGGCGGAGTGGGCGCGGCGTTTGCCGCCATCGCGCAGCGCCGGCCCGCGTTCGAGCGCGTGGTGCTCGCCGACCTGTCCCCAGCGCGGGCGCGCGCGGCGGTGGCGAGGCTGGGGGAGGCCGACCGCTTCTCCGCCGAGCAGGTCGACGCGTCGGATACGGACTCGCTCGTGGCGCTGATCGAGCGCGTGAAGCCCGACGCGGTGCTGAACGCCACCGACCCGCGCTTCGTCGGACCGATCTTCGACGCGTGCCTGCGGGCGCGCACCACGTATGTCGACATGGCGATGACGCTCTCGAAGCCCCACCCGACGCGCCCGCACGAGCTGCCGGGCACGATGCTCGGCGAGTACCAGCTCGCCTGCCACGAGCAGTGGGAGCAGGCGGGCGAGCTCGCGCTCGTGGGCATCGGGGTCGAGCCCGGGCTGTCGGACGTCTTCGCGCGCTACGCCGCGGACGAGCTGTTCTCGCAGATCTCCGAAGTCGGGGTGCGCGACGGGGCGGACCTCGTCGTCGAGGGCTACGACTTCGCGCCGACCTTCTCGATCTGGACGACGATCGAGGAGTGCCTGAACCCGCCCCTGATCTGGGAGCGCGAGCGCGGTTTCTACACCACGCCGCCGTTCAGCGAGCCCGAGGTATTCGAGTTCCCCGAGGGCATCGGCGCGGTCGAGTGCGTGAACGTCGAGCACGAGGAGGTCGTGCTGATCCCCCGCTGGGTGCCGTGTGAGCGTGTGACCTTCAAGTACGGGCTCGGCGAGGAGTTCATCGCCGTGCTGCGCACGCTGCACAAGCTCGGCCTGGACTCGACTGAGCCGCTGACCGTGCGCGGCGCGCAGGTCTCACCGCGCGATGTCGTCGCCGCGGCGCTGCCCGACCCCGCCACGCTCGGCGAGCGGATGACGGGGCGCACATGCGCGGGCACGTGGGTGAGGGGCACCGGCAGGGACGGACAGCCGCGCTCGACGTACCTCTACCACGTGGTGGACAACGAGCAGACGATGCGCGAGTACGGCTCGCAGGCCGTGGTGTGGCAGACCGCGATCAACCCGGTCGTGGCGCTCGAGCTATTGAACGAGGGTGCCTGGCAGGGCAAGGGCGTGCTCGGACCCGAGGCGTTCCCGCCCGTGCCGTTCCTGGAGCGCCTGGCGGAGTTGGGCTCGCCCCACGGGCAGAGGGATGGTTAGGGATCCTTGGGAGAGGTGCGCAGGGAGGAGTCCTGCTACGCCTCATGGCGCGGCTTGTTGCAGCGCGCAGTGGGCTTGCCGGCCCGCCGTAGCTTGAAACGACGGTTCCGGTCTCGCGTTCGCCGCCGCGGACGCACGTACTGAGCGAAGTTGCCGAAAAGCCTTGGAGCGGCGCGCGGGCCTCCCGTCCCGCGCTGCCTACTCCTGCCTCCACGGCAGGCCGCCCCCAGCTCTAGAAATCCACCCGCTCGGGCACCGGCCCGGTCGGCGGCGGCTGTTGCAGCAGTCCCGGCGGCGCGGTTTCGGTCTTGCGCGAGAAGTACTCCTTGAAGAAGGGTCGTGAGAAGAGCATCACCACGAAGCCGAGGAGCATGCCGCCGATGCCCATCCAGATCGGCAGCGTGATGCCGAGGATCGGCGCCGAGGAGACGTTTTCGGAGTTCGAGTAGTAGAAGGCCGCCTTGAACCCGATCCCGAACAGCATCAGGCCGCCTAGCAGCGGGCCGAGGCCCAGCAGCAGGAAGTTGCGGGCGCTTTCCAGCAGATCGTGGCGGTAGTACCAGCCGCAGGCGACGCCGGTGAAGCCGTAGTAGAAGCAGATCGGGAAGCCGATCGCGGTGAGCGAGTCTTCGAGCACGCTTTCGGAGAGCAGCAGCAGCACGACCGTGATGGCGATCGACAGCGCGCCGAAGCCGAGCGTGGAGACGGTTGGCGTGAGGTAGCGCTTGTGCACGCGTGAGAGCAGCGCGGTGACGGCCTTCCAATGCGCCATCGAAAGGGTGGTGCGAGCGGTCGGCAGGATCGTCGTCTGCGTCGAGGCCGATGCGGAGGTGAGCACGGCGATGATCAAGAGCTTGTCGAGGCCGCTGCCGAGCACGCCGCCGCCGAGCGCGTTGAGGATGTCCGACTGGTTTTCCTTGGCCGTCAGGAAGCCTGTGCCATGAAAGGACTGCGCGGCGGCGGTCACGAGCACGTAGATCAGCACGAGCAGGATCGTGGAGACGACCGCGGCCTTGCCCGGCCCCTCCGCGGGGTCCTCGGACTCCTCGTTGACGGCGACGCCGGAATCCCAGCCCCAGTAGATGAAGACGGCGAGCAGCAGCGCGACGACGAGGTCGCCGAAGCTCATCGCAAAGGGGTTGATCCAGGACAGCGAGGGCTTGATCGAGCCGGCCGGCGGGTGGCTGCCGTAGACCTTCACGAACGCGACGACCGAGAACAGCCCGAGGATGAAGACCTCGGCGCTGAGCAGGAACTGCTGGATACGCGCGGAGAGCTCGATGCCGCGGTAGCAGATCCACGTCATCAGGGCGATCCACAGGACCGCGGCGGCGATGATCGCCGCCTTCGATTCACCGAGTTCGGTGAAGCCGAAGAGCTTGAAGGTGTAGATCGCGGCGATTGCCGCCAGCGAGGCCATCACGATCAGGTCGCGAGGAAGATCGCCCAGCCGTTCATCCAGCCCGTAATCGGGCCGAACGTGCGCGTGACCCACGCGAACGTGGTGCCGGCGTCGGGGTCGGCGCGGTTGAAGTACTTGTAGGCGGCGGCGACGAGCAGCATCGGGATGAATGCCACGAGCATCACGGCGGGCGCGTGCACCCCCACCCCCTTGACGGCGACGATGAACCCCAGGGTCGCCGCCAGGGAGTAGGCCGGTGCCGTGGAGGCGACCCCGATCACGATGTTCGAGAGGTAGCCGATCGCGTTCTTCTTCAGGCCCTTGTCCATCACGCCCTCGCTCGACTGCGGGGCACCTGCTGCGGGGACGCTGACACTGGCCATGGGGGCTCCTCTCGGAAAGGTCGTTGCAGACGTTACATCCATGGACAGGGCGGACCAAGTGGGCGCGATCCCCAAAATCTTTCTGCGTCTTTATACGTTTTGGACAAGCATCCTGAGGACAGTTGAACGTGTGGCCGGTTGATGAACACAGCTCGGAGGGGTAGCGTTGTGCTCGATGTCTAGCTATCTGGAGGAGAGGGCGATGGTCGGGGACCTGCAGGAGCTGGCCAGGCGCCACCTGTGGATGCACTTCACGCGGATGGGCGCCTACGCCCAGCACGAGGTGCCGGTGATCGTGCGCGGGGAGGGGTGCTACGTGTACGACCAGCACGGCAAGCGCTACCTCGATGGGCTGAGCGCTCTGTACTGCGTGAACATCGGCCATGGCCGCGCGGAGCTGGGCGAGGCCGCGGCGCGCCAGGCCAAGGAGCTTGGCTTCTACACGAACTGGAGCTACGCGCACCCGCCGTCGATCGAACTGGCGGCGCGCATCGCGGCGCTCGCGCCCGGGGATCTGAACCGCGTGTTCTTCGTCTCGGGCGGCTCGGAGGCGGTGGAGAGCGCGTGGAAGCTCGCCAAGGCCTACCACGCCGCCACCGGCGAGCCGCGCAAGCACAAGCTGATCTCCCGCCAGCTCGCCTACCACGGGACCTCGATGGGGGCGCTCACGGCCACGGGGCTGCCGCCCCTGCGCGAGCCGTTCGAGCCGCTGACGCCCGGAGGGCACCACGTGCCCAACACCAACAGCTACCGCTGGCAGGAAGACCGCGACCCACTGTGGGCGGCCGACGCGATCGAGGAGGCGATTCTGTTCGAGGGTCCTGACACGGTCGCGGCGGTGATTCTTGAGCCGGTGCAGAACGGCGGCGGGTGCTTCGTGCCGCAGGAGGGCTACTTCCAGCGGGTGCGCGAGATCTGCGACCGCCACAACGTGCTGCTGATCTCCGACGAGGTGATCTGCGCTTGGGGCAGGTTGGGCTACATGTTCGGCTGCGAGCGCTTCGCCTACCAGCCCGACATGGTGACGACCGCGAAGGGGATCACGTCCGCGTATGCGCCGATGGGCGCGGTGATCACCAGCGACAGGGTGGCCGAGCCGTTCCTGCACGGCACGCAGACGTTCGTGCACGGGTTCACGTTCGGCGGACACCCGATGGCGTGCGCGACGGCCATGGCGAACATCGACGTGCTCGAGCGCGAGCAGCTCCCCCAGCACGTGCTCGACCGCGAAGGCGAGTTCCGCACGATGCTGGAGAGCCTGCGCGATCTGCCGATCGTCGGCGACGTGCGCGGCGCGGGCTACTTCCACGCGATCGAGCTCGTGAAGGACAAGGAGACCAAGCAGACGTTCAGCCACGAGGAGGCGGAGGTGCTGCTGCGCGACTTCCTCTCGCACAGGCTGTACGAGCGCGGGTTGATCTGCCGCACGGACGACCGCGGCGACCCGATCGTGCAGCTCTCGCCGCCGCTGATCGCCGACAGCGAGCAGTTCGAGGAAATCGAGGCGATCCTGCGGCCCACCCTGACCGAGGCGTGGGAGCGGGTGGTGCGCCACTGATGGAGCTGACGGTCGAGAGCCTGCTGGACGAGCTGGGCCTCGACCTGGCCGCCGGCCACGAGGCGGCCGATGCGCGTGTGCGGTGGGTGCACTCGACTGAGCTGACCGACCCCACGCCGTGGTTGAGCGGGGGCGAGCTGCTGCTGACGACCGGGCTGCAGCTGGACAAGCCCAAGGCGCAGCGCGAGTTCATCGAGCGCGTGAAGGAGCGCGGGATCGCGGGGGTGGGGTTCGGCACGGGGTTCACCCACGAGCGGGTGCCCCCGGCGCTGCTGACGGCGGCGCGCAAGCTGCAGTTCCCGGTCTTCGAGGTGCCCTACGAGCTGCCGTTCATCGCGGTCACGGAGCGCGCGTTCACGCACCTGGCGGGCCAGCAGTTCGAGACGCTGCGTCGCTCGATGGCGATCCAGGAGCGCCTGGAGCGCCTCGTCTTGGAGCAGCGCGGCCTCACCGAGGTCGTGAGGGCGACGGCGGGCGCGATCGGCGGCGTGGTGGGCGTGCTCGACGCGCACGGCGAGGAGCTGGCTTGGCACGCGCATGTGCGTCCGCTGAGCGACTCCGAGCGCCAGGCGATCGCGCGCGAGGTGCGCCAGGCAAGCCAACCGGCGAGCGCGCGCGGCCGTCCGGAGGTCGCCGGCCCGGGGGCGGGCGCGAGCGGCCCCACCGCGGGAACGGTGGGCGGAGCGACTCCCTTCGAGCCGCGCCTGCCGCGCTGGCGCGGCGCGGTGCTGGCGCTGCCGGTGGTGGCACGCGACCGCGCCGCCCCCCACGCGTGGTTGGTGGGGGCGAGCGTGAAGGGCGAGTTGGGCGACTTCGAGCGGCTGATCCTGCGCCAGGCGGTGACGGTGGTGGCGCTGGAGCTGATGCACATGCGCATCGAACGCGACACCGAGCGCCGCCTCGCGGGCGACGTGCTGGCCGAGGCGCTGACCGGAAGGCTGCATCCCGAGGAGCTGCAGGCGCGCCTTGAGCCCTTCGGCATCGGCGAGCAGGCGGCGGTGCTGGCCTTCGCGCTGCGCGACCCCGACGCGGCCGCCCCGTCCTGGAGCGCGCGCTGCACCGCGCGGAAGCCCACGGCCTGGTCGCCACGCGCGCGGGACTCCTGTGCGCGGTGATCGACGGCGCAAGCGGCGACCCGATGGAGATCGCGCGTCGCGCGCGGGCGGAGCTCGAGTCGAGCGCAGGGGAGGTGCGCGCGAGCGCGAGCCGCGCGGCGCCGACGCACAGCCTGCGCCTCAGCTTCCACGAGGCGCGCTGCGCGCTTGAGGCGGCGCGCCTGCAGAACGGAACGGCGCCCGAGGTGGCCTCGCACCGCGACCTGGGCGCGTTCCAGCTGCTGCTGTCGCTGCAGGACGACGACGCGCTGATCTCCTACTGCCGCGGCGTGCTCGGGCCGGTGGAGCAGGGCGAGGGCGACTACGGCGATGAGCTGCTGCGCTCGCTGGACGTGTTCATCGAACACAACGGTCACTGGGAGAAGGCGGCGAGCGCGCTGTACTGCCACCGTCACACGCTGCGCTACCGCATCCGCCGCGTGGAGCAGCTTACGGGCCGCGACTTCTCCAACGCTCGGGATAGGATCGAGTTCTGGCTGGCACTGCGAGGACGGGAGCTTTCAAGGTGAGGATCGGTGTACCGACCGAGATAAAGCCCGACGAGTACCGCATCGCGATCACCCCCGCGGGCGTGCGCGAGCTGACCGCCCGCGGTCATGAAGTGTTGATCCAGGCAGGCGCGGGCGAGGGCAGCGCGCTGCCCGACGAGCAGCTGCGCGCGCAGGGCGCGCACATCCTCGCCGACGCCGAGGCCGTGTGGGGCGAGGCGGAGATCGTGCTGAAGGTGAAGGAGCCCCAGCTGGAGGAGGTGGGGCTGCTGCGCGAGGAGCAGATCCTGTTCACCTACCTGCACCTCGCGGCGCTGCCCTCACTGACCGAGGCGCTGCGCCAGTCCGGCGCGACGTGCATCGGCTATGAGACGGTGGAGGACGCGCAGGGTCGCCTGCCGCTGCTGGCGCCGATGAGCGAGGTGGCGGGCAAGATCGCCACGCAGGCCGGCGCGTTCATGCTGGAGAAGCCGATGGGCGGGCGCGGCATCCTGTTGGGCGGCGTGCCCGGCGTCGCGGCGGCCACCGTGCTTGTGATCGGCGGCGGCGTGGTGGGCATGAACGCCGCCACGATCGCGATCGGGATGCAGGCCGACGTGTTCGTGTTCGACCGCTCGATCGACCGCCTGCGCGAGCTGGAAGTGGCGTTCGCGGGGGGTGCGTCGACCGTGTACTCCTCCACGCTGGCGGTCGAAGAGATGTTGCCGCAGGCCGACCTCGTGATCGGCTCGGTGCTGATCCACGGTGCGCGCGCACCGTGGGTGATCCGCCGCGAGCAGCTCTCACTGATGAAGCGCCACGCGGTGCTCGTGGACGTGTCGATCGACCAGGGCGGCTGCTTTGAGACCTCGCGGCCGACGATCCACACCCACCCCACGTTCGAGGAGGAGGGGATCACGCACTACTGCGTCACGAACATGCCTGGCGCGGTGCCGATCACCTCGACCTACGCGCTCACCAACGCCACTCTGCCCTACGTGCTGGAGCTGGCCGACCACGGCGTGGACGAGGCGATCGCGCGCCACCCCGGCCTTGCGCTTGGAGTGAACGTGCGGGGCGGGGAGGTCACAAACCCGGCCGTCGCACACGCGCTCGGCCTGACGCTGGGAGCGACCGCATGAGTGACACACTGCGCAACTTCATCGGCGGGGAGTCCGTCGTCTCCGACGGCGAGCACGAGTCGATCCTCAACCCCGCGACCGGCGAGGAGCTGGCGCGCGCCCCGCTGTCAACCCCCGTGGATGTGGACCGCGCGGTGCTCGCGGCGCGCCGCGCGTTCGCGGGCTGGTCGGGCGCGACGCCCGCCACGCGCGCGACGGCGCTCTTGGCGCTCGCCGACCTCGTGGACGAGCACGCCGACTACCTCGCGCGCGCGGAGGCGCTCAACGCCGGCAAGCCGCTCGCGGCCGTCGCGAACGACGAGCTGCCGGTGATGGCCGACAACCTGCGCTTCTTCGCGGGTGCCGCGCGCTGCCTGGAGGGGCGCGCGGCGGGCGAGTACATGGAGGGGCACACCTCGTTCGTGCGCCGCGAGGCCGTCGGCGTGGTCGGCCAGATCACGCCGTGGAACTACCCGCTGATGATGGCCATCTGGAAGATCGGCCCCGCGCTCGCGGCGGGTTGCACGATCGTGCTGAAGCCCGCAGAGACCACGCCGCTCACCACCGTACGCTTCGCCGAGCTGGCCGCCGACGTGCTTCCCGCGGGAGTCTTGAACGTCGTGATGGGCCACGGTCAGCCCACGGGCGAGGCGCTGATCACGCACCCCGAGGTGGACATGGTCTCGCTCACCGGCTCGGTCGACACCGGCAAGCACATCGCGCGCGTCGCGGCCGACTCGCTCAAGCGCGTGCACCTCGAGCTGGGGGGCAAGGCGCCCGTGATCGTCTTCGACGACGTCGGCATGGACGCCGCGCTGGAGACGATCGCGGGCACCGCCTACTACAACGCCGGCCAGGACTGCACCGCCGCGACGCGAGTCCTCGCGGCGGAGGGCGTCTACGACGACGTGGTCGCGGGCCTCGCCGGGCAGGCGCAGGGGCTGGTGATAGGCGACACCCTCGCGCCCGAGACGACGCTCGGTCCAGTCAACAGCCAGCGCCAGCGCGAGCGCGTGGAGGGTTTCCTGGAGCGCCGTCCCGCGCACGCGGAGGTGGTCACCGGCGGGCGCGAGCCCGAGCGCCCCGGCTTCTATCTGGAGCCGACGGTCGTCGCGGGCCTGAACCAGGAGGATGAGATGATCCAGCGCGAGATCTTCGGCCCTGTCGTGACCGTGCAGCGCTTCTCAGACGAGGCCCAGGCGATCGAGTGGGCCAACGCCACCCGCTACGGACTCGCCTCCTCGGTCTGGACGCGCGACATCGGCCGCGCCCTGCGCGTGTCCCGCGCACTGCGCTTTGGCTGCGTCTGGATCAACGACCACATCCCGCTCGTCTCAGAGATGCCGCACGGGGGGTTCAAGGAGTCGGGGTACGGCAAGGATTTGAGCGTGTACTCGCTGGAGGACTACACGGTCATAAAGCACGTGATGGCCTCGCTCGACTGAGCGCGGCGCCCGTGTCCGACGGGGGAAGGTCCGTGACCAGACTCCCGAATCGCATGTGATACCTTGACTTGCATGTCATCGATCCAGATCCGCAATGTCCCTGAGCAGTTGCACCGCGAACTGAAGGCGCAGGCGGCGACTACGGGTATGACCCTCTCCGACTATCTGCTCGAGGAGATTCGCGAGGTCGCTGTGAAGCCCACGATGCGCCAGTGGCTCGATCGGGTAAGTCAGCACGAGCCGGTGCATACGAGCCTGAGTTCGAGCGAGGCCATTCACCTCGAGCGCGAACGCGCGCCCATTTGATCGTCGCGGACGCCAGCGCGATCGGCGACCTGCTGCTCGACAAGCCCTGCGCGCCGGCGATCCGCTCCGTGCTTGCCGAGCACTCGGTGATTCATGTGCCCGAGCACTTCCACGTCGAGGTTGTCTCCCTGCTGCGAAGTCATGCGCTGCGCGGCGAATTGGGCGAGCGCGGCCGCGCGCAGGCGCTGGGTGAGCTACGTGCGCTGCGCGTCATGCGCTACTCCGTGATCAAGCTGCTCGACACCGTCTGGGATCTGCGCGACCGGCTCTCGGCCTACGACGCCGCCTATCTCGCGCTCGCGCGCCGGCTCGATCTGCCGCTGCTGAGCTGCGACGCCGGCCTCGCCCAGGCCGCGCAGGCTGAGGGCAGGTTGGCCGTGCTGCCGCCAGAGGACTGACTCCCGACCGGCCCCTGGCCGGCCCTTCGTGCCTTCTCCCCACATTGGGGGTTGACTTCCATCGACACTTCTGTCTAGACTGTTGATGTCAGGTACCCATGGATGGTTGCCTGAAGTCATTGGTCTGGTTCCGGAGTCCCCCCGCGGGGCGGCTTTGGCCCCGATCGGAACGTGATGGAGAGGGACTGATCGTCTTGGGAAGAGTGGTTCGGTGCTGCCCGCATTCGGGTGGGTCCTGCGTGATTTCTTTGAGGAGGGGATGGGTTTGATGAGTGTTCGCCGGTCTGTGCTGGTTTGCCTGGTATCGCTGTGCGCGTTGAGCGCCGGACTGGTGTTCGGCAGTGCAGGGGCGCTGGCGGCGCTGTCCTATCCGTTCGATGGACAGCTCCCGCAGTCCGGTTCTCTCGGCGAGCTCCTCGTGGGGAGTGTGGCGGTCGACGATTTCAACGAGGATACGTATGTCGCGGAATCGAGTTCGGGGGTGGTGGATGTCTTTGAAACGGCGTCGGGGAAACAGCTTGCGAGTCTCGACGGCTCGTTGACGCTGAAGGAGAGCTTCGGTGGCGGGAAGGTGGCGGTCACAGCGAACGACGGGACGGGCGATGTGTATGTCTTGGATGAGACAGATGGCGTCGTCGATGTGTTCGAACCGTCGGGTGGCTTTGTGCGTCAGATTACGGGCGCTGAAACGACGGCGAAGTCGTTCGATGAACCGGGTGGGATCGCGGTGGACCAGAAGACGGGTGAGGTGTACGTGGTGGACGCGAACAACAGTGTGATCGACGTCTTCAGTGTGGCCGGTAAGTATGAGCGGGCGATCTCGCTGGCATCGATCCCGGGAGGTTTCAGCGCCTTCTACACGCACGGCATCGCGGTCGATGACCTCAATGGCGATGTGTACGTGGCGGATTCCGGTGCGGACGTGGTGTATGTGTTCAGCGGGACGGGGGTCTATGAAACAACTTGGACGGGTGCGAGCACGCCCGATGGGTCGTTTGGAGGGGGCGAAATCAGCGTTGCGGCTGATAACGGGAGCGGTGACGTGTATGTCACCGACTCGGCAGCGAAGGCGACGTATGTCCTTGAGGCCTCGGGTGGCTATCTCACGCAAATCGGGCATGCTTTTACCAAGCCGCTGGGCACTGCTGTGGACCAGGCGAGCGGCATGGTCTACGTGTCCAACAGCGAACCGGGCGTGGTCGATCTCTTTGGCCCCGGCGTGCAGGCTCCCGAAGTGGTGACGGGCGCTGCTGAAGAAATGGGGCCTAGGAGCGCAAGGTTGAACGGGACGGTCGACCCGGATAGTCTGAAGCTGGGGGATTGTCATTTCGACTATGTCGCAGACGCCGGGTACGAAGCGGCGGCTGTGAACCCCTACAGTGCGGGCGGGACGGCGCCGTGTGTGCCTGCCGCTGCGTCGATCCCCGGGGACTCCAATGTGCACGTGGTAAGCGCGGAAGTCACAGGTCTCATGCCTGGCACGACCTATCATTTCCGGCTGCAGGCATCCACGGAAGGCCCCGGGCTCGGCGAAGACGCGTCGTTCGCTACGCCCCCGCCGCCGTCGATCGACGGCGCCTCCGCGGTGAACCTCACGGCGTCCTCGGTTGACCTGGATGCGCTGATCAACCCGCGTGGCTTCGACACCACGTATCATTTCGAATACGGGACGGGGACTGGATATGGGTCCAGCGTTCCGGTGCCTGACGCGGACATCGGTGCGGGCACGGGCGATGTGCCGGTCACGGTGCACGTGTCGAGTTTGGACGCTAACACGACGTATCATTGGCGTGTCGTTACTCGCAGCGCGAATGGCGTGACGGTGGGTGTGGATCACACGTTTGTGTATGACATGTCGGGTGAAGGTCTGCCGGACGGCAGGGAGTATGAAATGGTCACGCCGCCGCAGAAGAACGCGGCATTGATCGGCGGCACGTTCTTTGGTGTTCATACCGATGTCTCTGAAGATGGTTCGCGTGTGATCATGTCGAGCATCCAGTGTTTTGCGGGCGCCGAATCGTGTACCGGGGAACGGTATTTGGAGGGGGAGCCTTATCTGTTCTCGCGGTCGGCTGGTGGTTGGGTGACGACTCCGCTTGCGCCTCCGGCGACGGAGTTCGCGGCGAACACGGATCTGTTGGTGAGTGCGAATGCGGGTACGGCGTTGTTCAGTATGCCGACACCGCCGGCGGGGGAGGACGATTGGTATGCGCGCGAGCCGGAAGGGTCATTTGTGCATATCGGTCCAGTGACGCCGCCCGCGGGAGGGCCGCAGGGCGTGCACGCGTTTGCTGCGGGTCCTATAGCGACGACGGCCGATCTTTCGCACGTGGCCTGGGAGAGTGGACCAGCGAGTGCCGCCGAACTGAATTTTTGGCCGTTTGACGCGACGCTTCCTAGCAGCGTGTCGGGCATCATCCCTAATACGGCTTATGAGTATGTGGGTGCGGGGAGTTCGCAGCCGGTGTTGGTGGGTGTGAGTGGTGGGGCAGGCAGCACGGATCTGATCAGCGAGTGCGCCACATCGCTGGGTGCAAGCGGAAATGGTAACCCGTATCCCGGGTCGTTGTCGGCGGATGGGGAAACGGTGTTCTTCACTGCGGAAAAGTGTGCGTCGGGGTCGGGTGTGAATGCGGGGGTGTCTGTCCCGGCGGCTGGGGTTTATGCGCGGTTGGGTGGGGCGCGGACGGTTTTGATCTCGGGTCGCTCGCCATTGGAGTGCACGAGCGCGTCGTGCCTGGAGTCTCCTCCTGCTGATGCGCAGTTCCATGCGGCGTCGTTGGATGGGTCGAAGGCGTTCTTCCTTTCGACGCAACAGTTGATGGACAGTGCGAGCGAGGACAGCAATAGCAGAGACAATGCCCAAGGCGAAGACTGTGCCGAGACGGTGGGGGTGAATGGTTGCAACTTGTATGAGTATGATTTCGCTGACGCGGCTGGGCGGAATCTCGTTGATGTGTCGGCTGGAGATTCGAGTGGCGGGGCGCCGCGGGTGCAGGGGGTGATGGCGACCGCGGGGGATGGGTCGCACGTGTATTTCGTCGCCAAGGGTGTGTTGAGCACAGCCGCGAACAGTGTGGGGCAGGTGGCACGGGATGGAGCAGACAACCTGTATGTGTTTGAGCGCGACGCGAGCTACCCCCTGGGTCGGGTGTCATTCATCACCGTGCTGCCACAGTCCGACAGGGAAGAGTGGGCCGGGCCGGTCCAACAGTTCGAAGCAAATGTGACGCCGGATGGGCGGTTCTTTGTGTTCACGAGTCACGGGGATTTGACGGCGGACGATACGAGCGTGACGGGTGCGTTGCAGGTGTTTCGCTATGACGCGCTGACTGGATCGCTGGTGCGGATCTCAGTCGGTAACGATGGGTTCGACGACAACGGGAACGCGGGGGTGAGCGACTCAAGCATTGTTCAGGCTGGGCAGACGTCTGGTCATGGTGGTTCTCCGCGTTTGGATCCGACGATGTCTAATGATGGTTCGTTTGTGTTTTTCGATAGCCCGGTGGGGTTGACGCCGAGGGCGTTGAACGAGGTGCAGATCCGGATCAGCGAAGACGGAGGCATCAGGACGCCGCTATATGCGGAGAATGTGTATGAGTGGCACGAAGGCCACGTGTATCTGATCTCCGATGGCCGCGATGTCGGATTGTCCCAAGGGTTCTCCGACGTGCAGCTTGTGGGGAGCGATGCCTCGGGCGCGAATGTGTTCTTCAAGACGTCCGATGCACTGGTGGCGCAGGACACCGATACCCAGGTAGACGTGTATGACGCGCATGTCTGCAGCGCGAGCGAACCGTGCTCGCCGCCCGTCCCAGAGCAGCCGGCTGGGTGTATGGGTGAAGCGTGTCACGGCACGACGGATGTCTTCCCGGCGGCGGCGGTCGGTGCCACAGTGTCGTTCAGTGGCCCAGGGAATTCCACGCCGCCCGATGTGGTGAAGCCCAAGGTAAAGGCGGCGCGCAGAGCGCACAGCAAACGATCCAAGACCAAGCATAAGCCCAAACTAAAGCGGCGCGTCAAGCATGTGGCGAGGGGCAGCTCTGCGGTGCTGGGGCATGGTCGTTCGGTTAAGGGGGAGGGCAAGTGATGAGATTCACACATCGTTTGACTGGTCTGAAGCGCAGGGTTGCGGCGCCTGGTGTAAGGGTGGTGTCTGGTCGGGGTATGTTGGTGTGTTGGGCGCTCGTGCTGGCCGTATTTGGTTGGGGCGCAGCGTCTGCTGGTGCGGCTTTGCCGGCCGCGAGGTTGACGGTCAGTTCGGTCGCGGCACCGAGCAGTTTCTCGGCGGCTGACACCGCGACGCGCTGCCAGGGCGAGCAATCCTCGTTTTGTGATGCGTATCAGGTGGTGGTGCGTAACGCGGGGAGTGTGGCGACGGAAGGCTCGTTCACGATCACGGATACGCCCCCGGCTGGTGTGACGGTCCAGGCGGTCGAATTGATGTGGGATACCTCGGCGTATGTTGAAGTACCGCGGGTGGGGCTATCGGCGTTGTGCAGCACCACGCCGGTGAAGTGTGTGTTCCCGATCCCGCTGGAACCTGACCAGGCGCTGAAGATGCGGGTCATCGTGACTGTGGACCCGGGGACGTCGGGTGCGTTGCACAACGCGGCGAGTGTGTCCGGTGGCGGCGTCCCGGAAGCATCTGCGGGTAGCGTGAACCCGGTGGATTCGCCTGCTGGGTTTGGTTTCGCTGGGTTTGAATCGTTGATCGCGGGGTTTGACGGTGCGGCGGATACGCAGGCCGGGGATCATCCGTATGAGCTGTCGTTGGGTGTCGATATGAACACGGGCGTGAGAATCACACCGACGGGGTTCAGTCCGGCGGTGGAACCGACGAGTGTGCAGGATGTGCGCGATGTCGCGGTCGATCTACCGGTGGGTTTTGTCGGGAGTGTTTTGTCGGCGCCGGAGTGTACGTTGGCGCAGCTCTCGAGTGGGAGTGGTTGTCCGTTGGATTCGGCGATCGGGCAGGTCGTCTCAGATCCGGGGACCCTTGCGTCGGTGTATAGCCCATTGTATAATCTGGTGCCCGAGCGTGGCGTCGCGGCGGAGTTCGGGTACGCTGATGGGCTCAAGGGGTCGCATGTGCTGTATGTGAGTGTTGTCCCCTCGGCGCAGGGTTATGTGTTGCGGGCGGTTTCGCGTGATGTTCCGCAGGTCGCGTTGAGTGATATCGAAGTCGTGATCTTCGGTGACCCCGCGGCGAGAGACAACACGGGGAACACGCCGTTTGCGTTCTTCACGAACCCCTCGGCCTGTACGGGGGAACCCGTGGTCACCTCCGCCCATATGGATTCGTGGCAGAACCGGGGGTCGTATAACGCGGATGGTACCCCCAACTTCTCAGACGCCGCGTGGGCGGGTACGACGTCCGCGTCGCCGCCTGTGACGGGCTGTGACGAACTGCAGTTCCGTCCGACCCTGAGCGTTCAGCCGGAAACGCAGGCGGCGGACAGCCCGACGGGCTTGGGGGTGGAGATGAAGTTCGGGCAGAGTGAGCAGCCCGGTTCGCTGGCGACACCCCCGTTGCGCGATGCGACGGTGACGCTCCCGGCGGGGCTCTCGGTGAACCCCGCGTCCGCTGGTGGGCTGGGTGCGTGCTCGGAGGCGCAGATCGGCTGGCAGGGCGCAAGCTCGAACGACTTCTCGGCGAGCGCGCCAGAATGCCCCGAAGACTCGAAGATCGGGAGCGTGGAAGTCGAAACTCCCGCGCTGCCGGGTGTCCTGCAGGGGTCGCTGTATCTCGCGACGCAGAACGAAAACCCGTTCCACAGTCTTCTGGCGGGCTATATCGTGGTCGATGACCCGACTACCGGGGTGGTGATCAAGATCCCGGGGGACCTCACGCCGAACCCGAACACCGGGCAGGTCACGGGGTCGTTCCGGGAAAGCCCACAGTTCCCCGTCAGCGACCTGCGGCTGCACTTCTTCGGGGGCGCACGAGGAGAGCTCTCGACCCCCCAGGGCTGCGGCACCTACACCACCAGCTCGGACCTGGTGCCGTGGTCGGCACCGGACTCCGGGCCGGACGCGACACCCTCCAGTAGCTTCCAGGTCGAATCGGGGTGTACCAGTGGGTTCGCGCCGGGCTTCACCGCGGGCAGCCTGAACCCGCAGGCAGGGAGCTACACCCCGTTCACGCTCTCCATCTCCCGCAACGACGGGGAACAGGACCTCGCGGGGGTCTCCGTGACGCTGCCCCAGGGACTGTTGGGCAAGCTCGCCGGGATCCCGCTCTGCTCCAACAGCCAGGCGAGTACTGGGACGTGCCCCGAAGCATCCAGGGTAGGGAGCGTGCACGCGGGCATCGGTGTTGGCCCAGACCCGTTCTTTACGACAGGCAACGCGTACCTCACCGGCCCATACAACAACGGCCCCTACGGTCTAGTGGTCGAGGTCCCCGCGGTCGCCGGTCCCTTCAACCTCGGAACCGTCGTCGTGCGCCAGTCACTACGGATCGACCCCGCGACAGCACAAGTCACTGATGTCTCAGACCCGTTCCCGACGATCCTCGACGGGATACCGCTGCAGATCCGCCGCATCGACGTGACCCTGGACCGGCCCGGATTCACGTTCAACCCCACCAGCTGCACCCCGATGCAAGTCACCAGCGATATAGCCTCAACCCAGGGCGCCACCGCGAACGTCTCCTCCCGCTTCCAGGCCGGCGGGTGCCGCGAACTCTCCTTCGCACCCCGGTTCACCGTCAACACACAGGCCAACACAAGCAAGCACAACGGTGCGAGCCTCACCGTCAAGGGGGTTTTCCCCACCGGCGAGGCGAACATCCACTCGGTCGCCGTCGTGCTACCCAAGCAGCTCCCGGCGCGGCTCACGACGATCCAGCAGGCATGCACCCAGACCGCGTTCGACTCGAACCCCGCAGCGTGCCCCGCCGGGTCGGACATCGGGACGGCGAGCGCGAGCACGCCGATCCTGTCGGTCCCCGTCACCGGCCCCGTATACCTCGTATCCCACGGTGGCGCGGCATTCCCCGACATCGTCGCGATCCTCCAAGGCGAAGGCATCACAATCGACCTCACCGGGAGCATCGACATCAAACACGACATCACGAGCTCCACGTTCGCGTCGGTCCCCGACGCGCCGATCACGAGCTTCACGCTGACGCTCCCGGAGGGACCACACTCGGGGCTGGCGGCCGTCGTACCAGCGAAGGCCAAGGGCAACCTCTGCGGCCAGACGCTGAGCATGCCATTCACGATCACCGGACAGAACGGCGCGGTCGTCAAGGTGAATAACAAGATCGCCGTCACCGGCTGCCCACGCGCCAAGCAGACCAAGGCGAAGAAGCGCACAAAAACCAAGAAGAAGCGGAAGTGACGGCCGCGACGATGAGCGCTCGCAACGCGACGGCCGGGCCGCGCACGCCCAGGGCGCAAAACCCGGGGGCACGCGGCAAGCGTCCTGCCCGGCTGACCGTCGTCTCCGGGCAGGTGGCGGAGATCCAGCGCGCCAGGATTCTCGGCGCGCTGGTGCAGGTGGCGGGTGAGGTCGGCGCCGCGAACGTCACCGTCGCGCACATCGTCGCGCGCGCAGGCATCTCACGCAGGACGTTCTACGAGCAGTTCGAGGACCGCGAGGCGTGCCTGCTCGCGGCGCTCGAGGAAGCGATCGCGCTGGCCTGCGCGGCTGTGCTCCCCGCGTATGAGACCCCAGAGCTCTCCCGTTCAAGGATGGCGGGCTGGCGCGAGCGTGTCCGCGCAGGGCTCGCCGCGCTGCTCGCCTTCCTCGACGAAGAGCCCGGGCTCGGGCGCCTGTGCGTCGTCGAGGCGCTCGGCGCCGGCGACGGCGCCCTGGAGCGCCGCGCGCAGTGTGTGGCCGCGCTGATCGCCGCCGTCGATGAGGCGCGCGCGGAGATTCCCGCCGCCAAGCAGCCCCCGCCGCTGACCGCGGAGGGGGTCGTCGGCGCCGTGTTCGCGATCGTCCACGCCCGCATCCTCGCGCGCGCCGCGGCCGCCGCAAACGGCGCGCCTGCCCCTGCGCTCGGCGCGCTGACAGGTGAGCTGATGGGCGTCATCGTCCTCCCCTACTTCGGGCAATCGGCAGCACAGAAGGAGCTGCACAAACCGGCTCCCTCTCTTAAGGAAATTAAAACCCGTCCACGCCGCGACCCGCTCGAGGGCCTCGCCATGCGCCTGACCTACCGCACGGTGCGCGTCCTGATGGCGGTCGCCGCCGCGCCCGGCGCGAGCAACCGCATCGTCGCCGAGGGCTCGGGTATCTCAGACCAGGGGCAGATCTCCAAGCTGCTCGCGCGCCTGTGTGCGCTCGGCCTCGTCGAGAACACCGGCGAGGGCCACCCCAAGGGCGCGCCCAACGCCTGGCGTCTCACCGCGCGCGGGGCCGAGGTGGAGGGGGCGATTCGGATTAATCGGGCCCACCCACCCGCCGGCTGAACGCCGCGCGCGGCGGAGGCGCCGCCCGCGCTGGCGGTCCGGCGGTGCTGCACGGTGCTACACTGATCCGGTGCCGACGACGCGACCGCGCCATACGATTACCGAAACCCCGCCCGTTCACAGGGCTCTGGACGAGCTGCGCGCGCAGATGCGCGAGACCTCCACGGGGGTGCACGAGGATCGGATCGACTTCGCCGAGCTGGTGATCCTGGGGGCGCAGGCGAAGGCGGAGCGGCTGCGCGAGGAGGGCGCAGCGGCACGCGAGGCGCGGGAATGGCTCGCGCGGGAGATCCGCGAGGGCACCTCGCCTGTGGATCTCGAGGCGGCCGAAGAAGTCAAGCACCTCGGGCTGATCGTCAACTACGAGTAGGCGTGCTGCTGCTCGACAACTCCGTGTGGTCGCGGCGCCGGGAGCCGTCGGTGCGCGACCGGCTGGGCGCCGCGATGGATTCGGCGCAGCTCGGCGTCTGCCTCCCATTTCTGCTGGAGGCGGGCTTCTCGGCACAATCGGGCGGCGAACACGAGAACATCATGCGGCGCCTCACGCTGCTGCCCCGGACAGATGTCACCCACAAGGTCGAAAAGCTGGCGATCGAGGCGCAGGGCGAGCTGGCCGCGATCGGCCACCACCGCCTCGCGCCAACCGACCTCATCATCGCCGCCTGCGCGCACGAGGCCCGTGCCGGGGTGCTCCATTACGACCGCGACTACGACCTGATCCTCGAGCACACCGAGCTCGAGTTCGAGAGCCGGTGGGTGGCCCCGGCGGGGACGCTCGCGTAGTGGCGGGTCTGTCGGAACCCCTGACTCGCGGCTTGACGCGGGCGGTGGCCACCGGCACGCCGTATCTGATTTATCTGATAATCTTCGATCATGGTCCAGCTGAGTGCAACCGAGGTCGCCCGTAACTTCTCCGCCGTCATGAACCGCGTGAGCGCGGGCGAGGAGATCGAGATCGTGCGCAACGGCCTGCCGATCGGGGAGCTGCGCCCTCCAGCGCGGCTACGCGGAATCTCCGGTCCTGCCTGGCGGCGACTGGTGGAGCGCATGTCGATGCTCGATAAGGACTTTGCCCGCGACGTGGAAGAGGCGCGCAAGAGCATCGGACCACCAGTGAGTAAGTGGCCTTCCTGATCGACACCGCAATCGCTCGTGTCCACGCTCGCATCTGGGCGGGGCTCGAAGCTGCGGGTGAAACGATCGGCACGCATGACCTTTGGATCGCTGCTACGGCGCTGAGCCATATTCTGACGGTTGCGACGAGGAACGCTCGTGACTTCGAGCGTGTGCCGGGCCTATCGGTGCTTGCTGTCTGAGTGTGCCCGCACCAACCCGCCCCTCCGGACCAGAGATCGGGTCCCGCCAGGCCCGGGACCCAGCCGGGGTCCTTCATAAAAAGGACGGGCGAAAGGCCGGCGCGATCGTCGGTCGGACCGTGAGGCCCATGGTCTGAGCCAGACCCTGCTACGGTCATCCCATGGGCGGCGAGGTCGCCCGTGAGGTTCTTGTCTTGTTTGTCTTTGTTGGCGCTCTGCGCGGATGGGGTCAGTAAGCCGAATCTCCCCTCTGCAGCACGCGGCCGTCCGGCCGCCATAACAAGGAGCATCACCAACATGAAGCATGAAACTTTCGCCGATCTCGGCATCTCTGAGGTCGTCTGTGCCGAGCTTGCTCAGCGCGACATCACCGCACCATTCGCGGTGCAGGACATGGTCATCCCCGACGTCCTCGCCGGCCACGACCTGCTCGCCAAGTCCCCCACCGGCTCGGGCAAGACGCTCGCCTTCGGCGTACCGCTCGTCGAACTGCTGTCCGATTCCGACGCCCGGCCCTCCGCGCTGGTGCTGGCGCCCACGCGCGAGCTGGCCCTACAGATCGTCGAAGACCTGCGCCCGCTCGCTCACGCCCGCGCGCTCTCGATCGCCGCCGTCTACGGCGGCGCCGGGATCGTCAAGCAGGCGCGCCTCGCCGCGCGCGCCCACATCCTCGTCGCCACGCCCGGGCGGCTGCTCGATTTGATCGACCGCAAGGACGTCTCGCTCTCGCGCGTGCGCCTGCTCGTGCTCGACGAGGCCGACCGCATGCTCGACATGGGCTTCCGCCCGGTCGTCGACCGCCTCGTACGCATGACGGCGCCCAAGCGCCAGACGCTGCTGTTCTCCGCCACGCTCGACGGCGAGGTCGGGCGGCTGGCCAAGCTCTACACCACCGATCCGCGCCGCCACGAGCACGTCGCCTCCGCCGCACACACCGCGCAGGTCGAGCACCGCTTCCTCTCCGTACCGCACGAGGGCAAGGTCGCGCGCCTGGTCAGCGAGCTCAACGAGGCCGAGCGCGGGCTCACGCTCGTGTTCGTGCGCACCAAGCGCGGGGCAGACCGCCTCGTCAAGAAGCTCACCGCCAGCAAAGTGCGCGCTGTCGCGATGCACGGCGACAAGTCCCAGGCCCAGCGCGAGCGCGCGCTGGCGAGCTTCGAGTCGGGCAAGGTCGACACGCTCGTCGCCACCGACGTCGCCGCGCGCGGCATCGACGTCGCCGGCATCACCCACGTGATCAACTTCGATATCCCCGCCACGCGCGAGGACTACGTGCACCGCGTCGGGCGCACCGCCCGCGCCGGCGCCTCCGGCGTCGGTCTGACGCTCGTCGCGCAGGACCAGGCGCGCGAGCTGGTCGGCATGGTCGGCGAGCTGGGGCTGCACCGTGAGCTGGAGCTCGGCGGGTTCGCGAGTGACACCACTCGCGGCGGGGCGGGCGGAGGCTCGCAGCGACGCGGCGGGAGCACCCATCGCAAGGGGAGCGGCGCGTCGGCCTGGAAGGGCTACAGCGGCTCCTCGGGTCGTAAGAGCGCCGGCGGCCCCCCGCGGGCCAGGGCCACGAGCGGCGCCGCACGCCGCGGTCGCTGATACCTTTGCGATAGGCCCTCATGAGTACAGACTACGTCTCCGGTGAACCGCTTGAAAGCCGTCCCGGACCAGGTGACGTTCAACCCGTCGAATACGAGTGGCTGAACCGTGCGCTCACGGGCCTCATCACCGTCGGTCCGATCCTCGCGCTGATCTTCGTCGGCTGGCAGCTGTGGGACGGCCTCTTGCGCGGCTCTGACCTGATTGTCTTCGCGATCCTCTACACGCTCACGGGCCTGGGCATCACAATCGGCTTTCACCGCCTCTTCACGCACCGCTCGTTCAAGACCTCACCAGCCATGCGCGGGGTCTGGGCGGTGCTCGGCTCGGCCGCGATCGAGGGTCCGATCATCTCCTGGGTCGCCGACCACCGCAAGCACCACGCCTTCTCCGATCGCGAGGGCGACCCGCACAGCCCCCACGTCGACCACGGCGTGGGCCTGCGCGGCGCGCTGCGCGGCCTCGCGCACGCGCACCTGGGCTGGCTGTTCATCCACACCGAGCGCGGCTCGCGTGAGCGCTACGCCCCCGACCTGATCGCCGACCCCGTGGTCTCGTGGGTCGATCGCACCTTCTTTGTCTGGGCGCTCGGTGGGCTCGGCGTGGCGTTCGTGCTGGGCGGCATCATCGGCGGCTCCTGGCGCGCCGCGCTCACCGGGCTTTTGTGGGGCGGGGCGGTGCGGATGCTCGTGCTCCACCACGTCACCTACTCGATCAACTCGCTCTGTCACTTCTTCGGACGCCGCGACTATGTCACCGGCGACCACTCCCGCAACCTCGCCTGGCTCGCGCCGTTCTCCTTCGGAGAGGCCTGGCACAACAACCACCACGCCTTCCCCACCTCCGCCGAACACGGCATGAGCCGGCGCCAGTTCGACGCCTCCGCGCTGATCATCCGCGGGATGGAGCGCGTGGGCCTCGCCTGGGACGTCGTGCGCGTCCCCGAGGAGCGCCGCACCCAGAAGCGCTACGTCGCCGTCTAGCGTCCCTTGGGGGCGATGGGGCGATGGGGCGATGGGCCGATGGGGCGATGGGCCGAAGGGGGCGAAGCTGCTGGCGGGTGGGAAGGTCGTCTGCGAAGGTGTGGGTGTTGGTTGTCTGTTTTTGAATTGTGATTGCAATAGTATTTACTAGACCTCGTGGATCGGCACGGTGGGGGTGACCTTCCCGTCTGGCGTCCCTCCGGTGCGCGAGGTCCTTGCCGGGCGCGTGGGCGAGGAGATGGCGCTCAACCAGCGCCACCTCAACCCGCAGATGGGGCGCATCCTGCGCACGCTCGGCTTCGACCGCGTGTGGGTCGGCGGCGAGGGCGCGCACCTGATCGACGCCGAGGGCCGGCGCTATCTGGATCTGTATGGCGGCTACGGCGTATTCGCGCTCGGGCGCAATCACCCCGCCGTGCGCGAGGCCCTGGAGGAGGTGCTGGCGGCGCGCACCGCCAACCTGCCACAGCTGGGGGTCACGTTGCTGAGCGGCGTCCTCGCAGAGCAGCTGCTGGCGCGCGCGCCGGGCAGCCTCGCCGCGATGGTGCCGGCCAACAGCGGCGCCGAGGCGGTCGAGGCGGCGATCAAGATCGCGCGTGCCGCGACCGGGCGGGGGCGGGTGCTCTACTGCGAGCACGCCTTCCACGGTCTCACGCTGGGCGCCCTGTCGCTCAACGGCGAGCCGCTCTTCCGCGAGGGCTTCGGGCCGCTCGTGCCCGGCTGCCACGCCGTGCCCTTCGGCGACCTCGACGCCCTGACGCGCGAGCTCGAACGGGGGGACGCGGCAGCATTCGTCGTGGAGCCCGTGCAGGGCAAGGGCGTCAACCTGCCCCCGCCGGGCTATCTGGAAGGCGCGCAGCGTGCCTGCCGTGCCGCCGGGACGCTGTTCGTGTGCGACGAGGTACAGACGGGACTCGGGCGCACCGGGCGCTTCTTCGCGCTGGAGCACTGGGGCCTTGCACCGGACATGGTGTGTGTCGCCAAGGCCCTCTCCGGCGGGCTGGTGCCCGTCGGCGCCGTGCTCGTCTCGCACGCGGCCTTCGACGCGGTGTTCGATGGCATGGAGCGCGCCGTGCGCCACGGCTCGACCTTCGGCGGCAACGACCTCGCCGCGGCCGCGGGCCTGGCGACGCTGCGCGTGCTCGACACGGAGGGCCTGGTGGAGCGCGCGGCGCGGCTGGGGGCGCTGCTCCTGGAGCTCACCCGCCCGCTCGTCGAGCGCCACGCGACGGTGAGAGACGTGCGCGGGCTCGGTCTGATGTGGGCGATCGAGCTGGGTCCGCCCGAGGGTCGTGCCGCCCGCGCACTGTGGCAGCGGCTGGAGAGTGCGCAGCCGGGGCTCTACTCGCAGCTGGTCCTGCTGCCGCTCTTCCATGAGCACCGCATCCTCTGCCAGGTCGCCGGGCACCGCATGAACACGATCAAGGCGCTGCCCCCGCTGGTGATCGAGGAGGGCGAGCTCAGACGCTTCGCGGCCGCGCTGGAGGAGGTCGTCGCGGGGGCGGAGCGTTTGCCGCGCGCGCTCGCCGGCTTCGGCCTGGGCATGGCCCGGCGCGGGGCACTGGGCCGCGTGCGCCCGAGCTCCGGGCGGGGTCGCTCAGGGGTTGGCGCCCGAGCACGCTAGCCTGCCTGCTGGCCGGCCTGCCGCTACGCGTTTCACACAGCACCCTCCTGCTCGGCCCGTCCTGTATCCAGTCGTCCTTCATCCCACCATGCCCACACCACGCAACGACATTCGCAACGTGGCGATCATCGCGCACGTCGACCACGGCAAGACGACGCTGGTCGACGCGATGCTGTGGCAGTCCGGCGCCTTCCGCGCCGGGCAGGACGTCGCCGACCGCGTGCTCGACTCGATGGACCTCGAGCGCGAGAAGGGCATCACGATCCTCGCCAAGAACACCGCCCTGCACTACAAGGGCGTGAAGCTGAACATCGTGGACACCCCCGGCCACGCCGACTTCGGCGGCGAGGTGGAGCGCGGGCTGACGATGGTCGATGGCGTGCTCCTGCTGGTGGACGCCAGCGAGGGACCGCTGCCGCAGACGCGCTTCGTGCTGCGCAAGGCCCTGGAGTCCCGGCTGCCGGTGATCCTCGTGGTCAACAAGGTCGACCGCCCCGACGCGCGCGTGGCGGAGGTCGTGGACGAGGTGTACGAGCTGTTTCTCGACCTCGATGCGCAGGAGGATCAGATCGACTTCCCGATCGTCTACTGCAACGCCCGCGCCGGACGCGCCTCGCTGGAGTACACGCCCTCGCCAGATGGAGGCTCGACCGAGGGCGCGGGGTCGGTGACGGACGCGTTGGAGGCCGACCTCGGGCCGCTGTTGGACCTGCTGCTCGAGCACATCCCCGCGCCCACGTACGACCCCGGGCACCCGCTACAGGCGCTCGTGACGAACCTCGACGCCTCCCCCTACGTGGGGCGCCTGGCGATCTGCCGTGTGCGCGAGGGGCATATCCGCAAGGGCCAGACGCTCGCCTGGTGCCGCGCGGACGGCTCGATCGAGCGTGCGCAGGTCTCCGAGCTGTATGTGACGGAGGCGCTCGACCGCGTCGACGCCGCCGAGGCCGGCCCGGGGGAGATCATCGCCGTGGCGGGCCTCCAGGAGGTCACGATCGGCGAGACGCTCGCCGACCTCGATGACCCCCGTCCGCTGCCGATCATCTCCGTGGACGAGCCCTCGCTGTCGGTGACGATCGGCATCAACACCGCGCCTCTGGCCGGCCGCGAGGGCTCGAGGCTGACCGCGCGCCAGGTCCGCTCGCGCCTGGATCAGGAGCTGGTCGGAAACGTTTCGCTGCGCGTGCTCGACACCGAGCGGCCGGACGCCTGGGAGGTGCAGGGTCGCGGCGAGCTGCAGCTGGCGATCCTCGTGGAGATCATGCGCCGCGAGGGCTTCGAGCTGACAGTCGGGCAGCCGCGCGTGCTCGAGCGCCAGATCGACGGCCACCGCCACGAGCCGGTGGAGCGCCTGGCGATCGACGTGCCCGAGGACTACGTCGGCGTCGTCACGCAGCTGCTCGCGCTGCGCAAGGGGCGCATGGAGCACATGACCAACCACGGCACAGGCTGGGTGCGCATGGAGTACCTCGTCCCCGCGCGCGGGCTGATCGGTTTTCGCACCGAGTTCCTCACCGAGACGCGCGGCACGGGCCTGATGCACCACGTGTTCGACCGCTGGGAGCGCTGGGCGGGGGAGCTGCGCACGCGCAACACGGGGGTCCTCGTGTCCGACCGCCGCGGCGAGACCGCGCAGTTCGCGCTGATGAACCTGCAGGAGCGCGGCACCATGTTCATCGGCCCGGGCACCGAGGTGTACGAGGGGATGATCGTCGGCGAGAACGTCCGCTCGGACGACATGGACGTGAACGTGTGCAAGGAAAAGCACCTCACCAACATGCGCTCCTCGACCTCGGACGTGCTCGTGCGCTTGGTGCCCCACCGCGAGCTGACGCTCGACCAGGCGATGGAGTTCGTGCGCGACGACGAGTGCGTGGAGGTCACTCCCGTGAGCGTGCGCCTGCGCAAGGCGGTCTTGGGGAAGACCGATCGCATGAAGGCGGCGCGGCTGCGCAAATAAGAAGGTCTTTCGAGTGCGGCCAGGGACGCAGACAACTGACTGCAAGGGTCGAAAGCCGCTCTATCTCGATAGATCCGGTCTCTTGAGCAGGTGCGGGCCGGCTCCGCCGCCGCGATTGGGTACGGTCTATGGCATGGCAGCGCGCCGCGGATCGGACATGTCGGCAGGGAAGGCGGTGCTGGGGCTGGTGATCCAGCGCCCGGGCTACGGCTACCAGCTGGAGCAGCGCGTTAAGGAGCGCTTCGGCTCGGCCCAGTTCGTCGCGTCGAGCATCTATAAGGCGCTCGGCCGCCTCGAGAAAGACCGCCTGATCCGGGTCGTGGGCGGGGAGGAGCTCGAGCTCGGCGACGCCGAACGCTCGCGGCGCATCAAATACGAGGCCACGCCCGAAGGGGTCGACTATTTCAGGCATTGGTTGCGGGCCTCATCCTCGGTGCCGCTGGTGCGCGAGGAGCTGCAGCTGCGGATCGCCTTCTGCGAGCCGCACGAGCTGCCGCGGTTGATCGAGATAATCCAGGGTGAGGAAATGGTGTGCCTGCGGATGCTCGGCGACTTCCAGCGCGGTGTGGACGACGAGGAGGAGTCCCTCGGCGGCCCGCGGGAGTGGTCGCGGCTGATGGGCCTGGCGGTCGACCACGCAGAGGCCGGCTTCTGGGACGCCAGGATCAGGTGGCTGCAGGACGTGCGGCTCTTCCTGGAAGGTCTGCGCGAGGAGGCCGAGCGCCTGGCCGCACAGGCCGCCTGGAGAGGGGCGCGGTGACGTGACGTGACCGGGCCGCTGCCGATGGGATTGCGCGGAGAGCCTGAGCGCCTGGCCGTATGGTCCGCATGGAGGGTGCGGTGACCGGGCCGCTGCTGACGCTCACGGGGGTCAGCCGCAGCTATCGACGGGGTCGGCACGAGCTGCGGGTGCTGATCGACGTGTCGCTGAGCGTGGGCCCGGGTGAAATGGTGGCCGTGCTGGGCCAGCGCGGAGCGGGCAAGACGACGCTGTTGAAGATCGCCGCGGGAGTAGAGCAACCAGACGGAGGCAGGGTGAGCTTCGACGGCTGGGAGCTGCCTCAGCTCTCCGATGCGCAGCTTTCTCGGCTGTTGGGCGAGCAGATTGGCTGGGTGCAGAGCGAGGGGGGCGGCTGGGGGCAGAGCGCGTGGAGTCAGGGCGGGTCGGGGGGCGTGCGGGGTGGCGGGTCGGGGGATGGGCGGGGGGATGGGCGGGGGGGCGGGCGGGGTCCCTATACACGACTGCGGGTGCTGGACTATGTGGCGCTGCCGCTGCTGATCGCGCTCGGCGACCGCACGGCCTACACGCGCGCCGAGGAGGCGCTCGCCCGCGTTGGGGTGCCGGAGTGCGCCGGGCAGGGCTGGGAGACGCTCTCGGACTGGGAGCGGGGGCTGGTGGGCATCGCCCATGCGATCGTGCGCAGCCCACGCCTGCTGCTCGTCGACGACGTGGCGAACATCCTCGGCATCCGCGAGACCGACGAGCTCACACGGCTGTTGCGCTCGCTGGCCAGGGAGTCGGGTGCAGGTGTGCTGATGACCGTCTCCGACGCGGCCGCGGCAAGGCGCTCGGACCGCACACTCACCCTTTCCGGAGGAAGGCTCGCAGATCCCGCCGTGCAGCTGCCCACCGAGCCCGATCCACCTGAGGGGAAGGGAGATGTGATCGACCTCTCCAGCAGGGAGCGCCTGGCCTGATGGCCCCACCCGTGCTCGAGTTGCGCGAGCTGGTCAAGCATTACCGGGTGGGCGAAGGCGAGCCCGTGCGTGCCGTGGACGGCGTGTCGCTATCGATTGCCAGGGGCGAGCTGGTGGCGCTGTATGGGCCGAGCGGCTCGGGCAAGAGCACGCTGCTGATGCTGATCGCCGCGCTGCTGCGCCCCGACAGCGGCATGGTGCTGGTGGACGGGCGCGAGGTGTCCTCGCTCTCCGAGGACGACGGTGCGCGCTATCGCCTGCGCGAGCTCGGCTACGTCGATCAGTCGCTCGATCTGCTCCCCGGCGCGCGCGCGATCGAGAATGCCGCGATGAAGCTGTGGCTGACCGATGCGCGTGGCGCGGAGCGAAAGGTCAGGCCGCTGCTGGAACGCCTGGGCTTGGGCGAGCGCCTGCGCCACCGGCCCCACCAGCTCTCGATGGGCGAGCGCCAGCGGGTGATGCTCGCGCGGGCGCTATCCACCGATCCCAAGCTGGTGCTGGCCGACGAGCCGACCGGCAACCTCGACACCAAGAACGGAGGGGAGGTGTTGGGGCTGCTGCGGGAGCTCTGCCACGAGCGCCAGAGCGCGATCCTGCTCGTGACCCACGATCCGCAGGCGGCGAGCTTCGCCGATCGCGCGCACTGGCTGCGCGACGGGCAACTCGAGGAGTATGAGCCGGATCGTGTGCGCGCCGCTCCGATGGACGGCGCGGACGTAGTGTCCGGCGGGGACTCGCTACCGGGCGGGCCCAAGGGTTTCACTGGTACTCCACGGTCAGACGGCGCCCGGGTGCCGGGGAAAGCATCGTCCGGCGAGCACTCGCTGCCCAACGGCGCTGCGGGATGAGCACTGGACGCAGGAGGATGAGGCTGTCGAGCATCGCACGCCTCTATCGGGCACGGCTGCGCGAGCGGACGGTGCTCGTGCAGGAGCTGTTCGCGGTGTTCGGCATCGCGGTCGGCGTGGCGTTGCTGTTCGCCTCGCAGGTGGCCGGCTCGAGTCTGAACGGATCGGTGGGGCAGCTCACGAGCGGGGTGATCGGCGCCTCCAAGCTGCAGCTGGTGGCGCGCGACTCGCAGGGGTTCGATGCCGGGCTGCTGGAAAAGGTGAGGCGCCTGCCGGGCGTGCGGGACGCGGTGCCGGTGCTCGAGGAGCGAGCCAACGTGATTGGACCGAGGGGCAGTAGGTCGGTGGATCTGATCGCCACCGATCCGCGCGCGGTGCAGGTCGGCGGCTCGCTGTTGCGCCACTTCAGCCGGGCCGCCCTCGCGGGAGAGCGGGCGATTGCCCTCCCCACCCCACTCGCCCAGACGCTCGGCCTCGGTCCGCTGCAGACGGCGGGGCTGCAGATCGGGGCAAGCGAGGATCAGGTCCTGGTTGGAGCCGACCTCGGTGGGGCGGAGATCGGCGGGCTCGCCGACAGTCCGATCGCGATCGCACCGCTGGCCTACGCTCAGCGGCTGACGGGTCTGCGGGGCAGGCTCACACGGATCTTCGTGGAGCCTGCACCTGGGCGCGAAGGCGAGGTGCGGGACGGGCTGCTTGCGCTGGCCGCCGGCCACCTGAACGTGGAGCCGGCCGAATCCGATGCAATGTTTTTCGAAGAGGCCGCCGAACCGATCGATCAGGCGACGACGCTGTTCTCGGGGATCAGCGCGCTGGTGGGTTTCATGTTCGCCTACTGCGCGATGCTGCTGACGGTGCCGCTGCGCCGAGGCCTGGTGCGCGACCTGCGTCGTGACGGCGCGACTCGCTGGATGACGGTCAAGACACTGCTCTTCGACGCGCTGGTGCTCGGTGTGGTGGCTACGCTGGCGGGGCTGGCGCTGGGTGAGGTGCTCTCGCTGACGCTGTTCCAGTCCAGTCCGGGCTATCTCGAATTCGCCTTCCCGGTCGGCACGCAGCGGATCGTCACCTGGCAGAGCGTCGCGCTGGCCGTCGTCGCGGGAATGCTGGCGGCCGGCGTCGGCGTGCTGACGCCGCTGCGGGATATCTTCGCGCGGCCGCTGCGCGACTCCGCGTCCTCGCGCCGGGGAGAGCGGCGCTGGGCAGCGCGCGAGCCTAAGGAGCGCAGGCGCGAGGCACAGGGTGTGGGTGGGGCGGACAGTGGGGGGGCGGAACGACTGCGCTGGCTTGGGTACGTGCGTCGACCCGGGACGCTCGCCGGCGGACTCGTGTGTCTCGCGGTGGCGTTCGCGGTCCTGCTCGCCGGCAGCGTCAGCCTGGCCGGCGCGATCCTCGGCATCCTCAGCGCGGTGGCGGCGATGGTTCTGCTGCTGCCGACGCTGCTGGACGCGGCGATTGCCCTGTTCGAGTGGGTGCAGCGGCCGTTGATGTCTGGTGCGGCACGGCTGGCGGCGATCGAACTGCACTCGCCCGTGACGCGGACGCGCGCGCTTGCGGTCGCGGCGACCGGGGCGATCGCGGTATTCGCCAGCGTCACCATCCAGGGGGCCGTCAACAATCTTCAGCAGGGACTCAACGGCCTGTTCTCCGACGTCACCTCGGTGTCCGATATCTGGATCGCGGCGCCCGGCACACAGAACCTGCTCGCCACGACACCGCTGCTCGGCAGCGCTTCCGGTGCGACGCTCGCGCGGTTGCCGGGGGTGAGGGCTGTCGGCATCTACCGTGCGAGCTTCCTCGACTACGGGAGCCGCCGCGTGTGGGTGCTCGCCCCGCCGAGCACCGCCGTGCATCCGATCCCGCCGAGTCAGCTGGTGAGCGGTGGGCTGCAGCTCGCCGAAGCGCGGTTGCGCGAAGGCGGCTGGGCGGTGGTCTCGAAGGTGCTGGCCGACGAACGACACCTACGAATCGGCGAGCGCTTCACGCTGCCCGCGCCGAATCCGACGAGCCTCCGGGTGGCGGCGCTCGCGACGAACCTAGGCTGGCCGCCCGGCGCGATCGTGCTCGCCTCGGGCGACTATGTACGCGCGTGGGGGAGCGCCGACCCGAGCGCCTACAACATCATGCTCGCCCCGGGCGTCTCGCCGGAAACGGTTCGCGGCGAGGTCCAGCGCGCGCTCGGGAGCAACTCGGGAGTGGCGGTGGAAAGCGCCCATGAACGCGAAGCCCGTCAGCTGGTGGCAAGTCACGCGGGCCTTCAGCGGCTCAACCAGATCGCGAAGCTGGTGCTGTTCGCGGGTGCGCTGGCGATCGCGATCGCGATGAGCGCGATGATCTCCCAGCGCCGACCACAGATGGCGCGCATGAAGCTCGAAGGGTTCTCGCGCGGTGGGCTGTGGCGCTCGCTGCTCTTGGAGAGCGGGCTGCTGCTCGGCGCCGGCTGTCTGGTCGGGGCGCTGTTCGGGATCCTGGGCGAGCTGCTGCAGAGCCACGCGCTGCTGGCCGTGACAGGCTTCCCGGTCGTATCGTCGGTGGGGGTCCCGGCCGCGCTCGCGAGCCTCGGGTTCGTCCTCGTGGTCGCGGGTGCCTTCATCGCGGTGCGGGGCTATCGCGCGGCCGGCGTGCGACCCCATCCGGCGATCTGAGGACAAAGCCAGTCGATCGACAGGATCGAGAACATCGTTGGCTTCCGGGGACAGGGACCCTACGCCGCTGCGCGGCAGGCAGATCTGGGCGCTCATGGCCGCCGCGATGCGCGAGCTGCTCTGGGGCCTGCGCGCCGTCTCCGGAGAGGTGGAACAGTGGCGTGCTCGCGCACGCTGCGTGCCCGACGCGCCGCTGCGCCACGAGGCGCTTGACTCGATAGCGCACAAGCGCGCCCACGCCGACGGCGCGGCGCTGTTCTGGATACTGCCGCGACGGCGCCATCCGCGTCTGCTGAGGCTGCTGGTCGCCTACCAGACCGTGTGGGACTATCTGGACGGCGTCAGCGAGCGCGGCGCGAGCGCAGGGGAGGCCAACGGCCGTCGGCTGCATGGGGCGCTCGTGGAGGCTCTCGATCCGAGCGCGGCGCCTACCGATCACTATCGCCATAACCCGTGTGGGTGCGATGGTGGGTATCTGCGGGCACTCGTGGACGCCGCGCGCGAGGTCTGCGCTGGACTGCCCTCCTATGCGCGCGTGCAGGGACCGGTGCTGGCGGAGGCCAGGCGCTGCGCTGTACAGAGCCTCAACCATGAACCGGACCCGGGCCTGCGCGAGCAGCGGCTGAGAGCGTGGGCCGAGCGGGAATCCTCGGACTGGCCGGGAGCAAGCTGGTTCGAGCGCAGCGCGGCCGCGAGCGCGTCGCTTGTTCCCCACGTGCTACTCGCGCTGGCCGCCGAGCCGGCGTGCTCGGTCGAGGACATGGCACGGGCGCATGCCGCCTATCTGCCGTGGGTCTCGCTGGCGACGGCGATGCTCGACAGCTACGCCGACCTGGACGAGGATCTGGCCGGCGGCGAGCACAGCTATATCGCCCATTACCGGGAGCGCGATGTGGCAGTGGCGCGTTTGGAGGAGATCGTCGCGTGCGCAACGCGCGAGGTGAGCGAGCTGCGTCGTGGTCACCGTCACGCGGTCGTGGTGGCGTGTGCGGTGACGATGTATCTGTCGAAGGACAGCGTGCACACGGGGCTCGCGCGTGGGGAAACCGCGCGGCTGGTGGATGCGGGCGGCTCGCTCACGAAGCTGCTGGCGCCGGTGTTGCGGGTCTGGCGCATCGTCAATGCACAGCGGGCGGCCTGAGATGCCGGCGCGGCGGTCACCTTCCGGGCTGCCTCCTGGATCGTGCCTTCCTGCGGCGCTTCAGACCTTTGCGTTCTGGAGATGGCCGTTGGGCTTCCTCGAGCAGAGTCGCGAGCGCTATGGGAGCCGCTTCACGATGCGCGCCACCGGCTATCCACCGTTTGTGTTCTTATCCGAGCCGGAGGATCTGAGGACGATTCTCGCCGCGGGCGCCGAGACGCTGCATGCCGGTGAGGGGGGCATGCTGCTCGAGCCGCTGATCGGCGAGGAATCCTTCATGCTGCGCGACGGCGAGGAGCACCTCGTCGGTCGCAGGGCCGTGCTGCCGGCGTTTCACGGCAGAGCGGTGCAACGGCATGCCGAGCTCGTGAGGAGCGTGGCGCTGCGCGAGGTCGCCTCATGGCCGCGCGATGTCCCGTTTGCCCTGCACACGCATGTGCATGCACTGACGCTTGAGATCATCCTGCGGGCGATCTTCGGAGCGGGTAGGGACGAGCGTTTGCGGGTGCTCGCGGAGCGGCTGCAGGCAATGATGTCGATCACCGCGAGCGCCGTACTGTCCCAGCCGGTTCTGCGGCGCGGACCCGGAGCGCGGATTTGGCGGCGATTTCTGGCTCAGCGCTCTGGGGCGGACGAGCTGATCTTCGGCTTGTTGGAGGAGATCTCATCCCAGGCGGATGGGCCCGAGGGTCTGCTGGAGAGGCTGTTCGCAGCCCGCAACCCCGATGGCTCGCCGATGTCGCCTCGGCAGTTGCGCGACAACGTGATGACGACCATCATCTCCGGTCATGAGACCACGGCGTCCGAGCTCGAGTGGGCCTTTCAGTTGCTGGCGCACAATCCCGCCGTCCTGAGCAGACTGCTCGGCGAGATCGATGAGCGGGAGGGCGAGGAGTACCTGACCGCCACCGTCAAGGAGGTGCTGCGCTATCGCCCGGCGTTTCTGTTCACAATCCCGCGGGCGGTCGAGCGTCCGATTCAGCTCGGCGACTGGACCTGCAGCGCCCCGACCCAGCTGCTCGGCTGCACGTATCTGACCCATCGCGACCCGAAGCTGTATCCACGGCCCAACGAGTTCCGCCCTGAGCGTTTCCTGGAAGCCCGGCCGGCCCCCTCGGTGTGGTTGCCGTGGGGAGGCGGGCGCAGGCGCTGCCCGGGACGGCACCTGGCGATGCTCGAGATGAAGACGATCTTGCGTGCGGTGCTATCTCAGGTTACGGTGCACCCGGCGGCGAGACGGATGGAGCACGCACGCTGGCGCAGCGTAGTGGTCACGCCCCATGCCGGATCGAGGGTGGTGCTACGCGGCCGCAAGAAGCCCAGGCTGGGCCGCAAAAAGCCAGCGGTAACCGCAAAGGCACATAGTTAGAACACGTTTACTCTCATGAGAGTAGTCGCGGCGTGTTTTGTCCGTCACGATCAGGTACCTGCAAAGATGGATAGGGAATCGAGGCTTACCTCGGACCCGTTCAACTATCGAAAGAGTCGGCTGAACCCAGCCGGCGGGAAGCCAAGGCCACAGGAGGATTCATGCCAGCAAGCAGTTCGGATGTCGTCAGTTTCTACGAGCCGGAGTCCGAGGGCGAGGCGTGGTCGATCCCGAGCCTGCGCGAACCGCGCTACTCGCAGTCGCTCGAGCGCGGTCTGGCGATCCTCTCGAGCTTCACGCCCGAGCGACCGATTCGTGGGATTGCCGACGTGGCCGACGAGCTGGGCATGCGACGCAGCACGACCCATCGCTATATGTCGACGCTCGTGGCGCTCGGCTATCTGGAGCAGGGCGCCGCGCGCAAGTATCGGCTCGGTCTGCGCGTCACCGACCTGGGGATGAGCGCGCTGAACTCCACGGCGCTGCGTGAGCACGCGCGGCCGTATCTTGAAGAGCTGTGCCGGCAGTCCTCCTACACCGTGAGCCTCGCGGTGCTCGACGGGCCGGAGATCGTGTATGTCGATCGGGTGCGCTCGGCACGACGCATGCAGGGCAAGGACCTCGACCTGACCCCGGGCTCGCGGCTGCCGGCCTACTGCACGGCGATGGGCAAGCTGCTGCTGGCGACGCTGCCCGAGGAGGAGCAGCGCAGCCTGCTGGCGGAGATCAAGCCGACGCGCATGGGGCCCAACACGATCACGAGCAAGACCCAGCTGCGGGCCGAGCTCGAGAACATCCGCGAGGAGAGCTTTGCGGTCAACGACCAGGAGCTCGCGCCGGAGCTGTATGCGATCGCGGCGCCGGTTCGCTCGGAGTCCCACGAGGTGGTCGCCGCGGTGAGTCTCACCGCGCACTCCTCGCTGATCTCACTGGAGGAGCTCGTCGAGCACCTCGGCCCACACTTGGTGGCCACGGCCGACCGCGTCTCCGCGCGCCTGGGATATCGGCGCGAGGACGAGCGGACGGGCGGCCGCTGAGAGCGCAGACGTCTTCCACGCGCCGGGGGTCGGGCGCGTGGACGGCGCATGCGTCTCCTCGCGCCGAGCAGCGAAGGTGGGGTGCGTCGGCGGTGTATCCATTCCCGCCGCGGCGTGGGTGGGTGTCTCGACGGCGCATGCGTCCTGCCGCGCCGCTAGGGTCTCGCCGATGAACAGATCCCTCAGAGTCGCCGCGGGCATGCTGGTGTGCCTGCTGGCATTCGCTCCCCTCACGCCCATGGTGGATGCGGCGGTCGTCATCCACTACCAGCACGAGAGCTACCAGACCTTCCAGGTGCAGCTGGCGCACGGCGAAATCAGGACGGCAACGTTCAACAAGAAGCCCCACTCGGTGCACCTGCTGCTGAACGATGGGCGGCACGTGCTGGCGATCTACCCATCGCACGACGAGCCACAGATCGCCGCCGCGCTTGAGGCAAAGGGCGTGGTCGTGAGCGTGGAGAAGCACAAGACGAAAGCTGCGCCCGTGCACCACACGCTGCGCTACATCGCGGCTGGGATCCTCGTAATCGTGATCCTCGCGATCCTGGCGGTGCTGCTGGTCGGTCGCCGTCGTAACCTCGCGCAGGGGCCGGGCGAGAATGGGCAGGCCGGCGAGGCGTCAGCGGCGCCGCCCGCGGCCGGCTAGCAGACGGGGCGCTTGCGCGGGCGGTGAGGGTGGGCGGTGGTGCGCTCCTGCAACGCGCGCATCGCCACGTGGACGTCGTGGGCGAGCATGTCGACCATGTCGCGCGAGAAGTTCTCCTTGACGACCATGCGCAGCACGCTGACGTGCTGGGCGTTGGGCGGGAGGGTGTAGGCGGGGACGATCCAGCCGCGCTCGCGCAGGAGGTGCGAGAGGGCGGTGAGGTCAGTGGCGGCGGGGTCGGTGGCGCGCAGTGCGACGATCGGGAAGGCCGAGCCGTCGTTGATGAGCTCGAGGCCCTCGATCCCGTCGAGCTTGCCGGCGAGGGCGCTGGCGTTCGAGAGGCAGCCGGTGACGACCTCGCGAAAGCCCTCGTGGCCGAGGCGCAGGAAGGCGAAGTACTGCAGGACCACCGAGGCGGAGGGGCGGGAGAAGTTGAGCGAGTAGTTGGGCATGTCGCCGCCGAGGTAGTTGATGTGAAAGACGAGCTCCTGCGGCAGGTCGGAGATGTCGCGGAAGACGACGGTGCCCATCCCCGGGTAGACGAGGCCGAACTTGTGGTTTGAGACGTTGATCGAGCGGACCTGGGAGAGGCGGAAGTCCCACTCGAGCTCGGGCTGGGAGAAGGGTGCGATGAAGCCGCCGGAGGCGGCGTCGATGTGCAGGGGGATGCGCAGGCCGCGCTCTGCTTCGATGGAGGCGAGCAGGGCGTTGATCGAGGCGAGGTCGTCCATCTGGCCGGTGAAGGTCGTGCCGAGTAGCCCGGCTACGGCGATCGTGCGCTCGTCGAGCAATGGGGCGACCTCCTCGGCGGAGATCGTGTAGCGGCCGTCCTCCATTGGCACGACGCGGGCCTCTACCTCGAAGTAGCGGGCGAACTTCTCCCAACAGGTGTGGACGTCGGCGCCCATGACCATGTTGGGACGCTCGGTGGACTCGCCGGCAGCCTGCCGGCGCAGCTGCCAAGAGCGCTTGTGGGCGAGCATCGCGAGCATGATCGCCTCCGAGGAGCCGATCGTGGCGGTGCCCGTGGGGGTCTCGTGGGCGGGGGCGTGGAAGAGACGGCCGATCATCGAGACCACGCGCTGGTGGACGACCTCGGTCTGGGGGTACTCGTCCTGGTCGATCAGGTTCTTGTCGAGCGTCTCCGCCGCCAGGCGATCGGCCTGGGGCTCCATCCAGGAGGTCACGAACGAGGCGAGGTTCAGCGCGGGGTTGCCGTCGAGGTTGAGCTCGTCGTGCACGAGCTGGTAGGCGGCGTCAGCCGACATGCCCTGCGCGGGCAGGCGGTACTTGGGGATGTCGTGGGAGAAGCAGCGAGCGGCGTAGGTGGGGGCGTGGGTCTCCTCGGAGGTGAGGTTCAGCTTGTGCATGGTGGGCTCCTGGGCTGGGGGCTGGCTCAGGACCAGTCTCCTCCTTACCGCGCCGGCATGCAGGCCACGCGGCCTCCGCCATATACCACCCACCTTCCTCCCGATGCGTTGGGCCCCAGTCAAGAACGAGACTCAGTCTTATGATAGTTTGCATCGCGTATGCGACCGCGAGGCTACGGTGGGAGCTCCCGCTCCACCGAGGCGCGCCCTTCGGCACAGCGTCCACGTCCGTGGGTGGGCGGTGTCGTTGCGGTGGCCGCCGCGATCCTGGGCGCGGTGGGGATAGCGGGCTGCGGCGCGCAGAGCGTTGCCGGGACGGCATCGGGCAGGCTGCAGGTGGTGGCCGCGGAGAACTTCTGGGGGAGCATCGCGGAGCAGCTGGGGGGCCAGCGCGTGAACGTGCAGAGCATCATCGTCAACCCCGAAACAGACCCGCACAGCTACGAGCCCACCGTGCAGAATGCACGCACGATGGCCACGGCGCAGATGGCGATCGTCAACGGGATCGGTTACGACAACTGGGCGTCTAGGCTGCTCGCGGCGGACTCTGCGGGCGGCCCGGTGGTGCTGAACGTCGGCACCGTGCTGGGGCTGAGCGAAGGGGACAATCCCCACCAGTGGTACTCGCCTCGCTCCGTCCAGCGCGTCGTAGCCCAGATGGTGGCCGACTACGACAGGCTCGATCCGGCGGGCGCGACCTACTACGGGCAGCGGGAGCAGGAATTCGAGACCCAGGGCCTCGCGCGCTATGAGGAGCTGCGCAGGGAAATCCGTGCGCGCTACGCCGGAACGCCGGTGGGCTACAGCGAGAGCATCTTCCAACCGCTCGGCGAAGACCTGGGCCTGAAGCTGAGGACTCCATACAGCTTCGCCAAGGCAATCGCGGAGGGCACAGACGTGAGCGCACAGGATAAGGAAACGGTCGACAGCCAGGCGCAGAGCCGTCAGATCGCGGTGTGGGTGTTCAACAGCCAGAACGTGACGCCAGACGTGCAGCGGGTGAACGAAATCGCCAGGGCGCGGCACATCCCCGTCGTGACGGTCACCGAGACGCTCTCACCCGCCTCGGACAGTTTTCAGCAGTGGCAGGTGGCACAGTTGGAAGAGCTGCAGCGGGCGCTGCACGAGGCTGAGGGTAGGTAGGGATGCCTCGGGAAGCAGCACGCCGGGCCGTCGACGCAGCCACAGTCGCAGGTGCGGCAGCGGACTCGCTCGACCAGGCGCGCACGACTCCCTTGGTGGTGGAGATGCGCGATGCGACGGTGCGTCTTGCGGGCCGCACGATCTGGCGCGACGTCAGCATGCGCGTTGCGCCGGGAGAGTTCGTCGCTCTATTGGGAGCCAACGGCTCTGGCAAGTCGACGCTGTTGAAGACCGTGCTGGGGGCGCTGCCACTCGCGAGCGGGCGCATGAGCGTGTTGGGTCGCCCGCCGGGAGAGGTCAACCGGGCAATCGGGTATCTCCCTCAGCGCCGCTCGTTCGATTCGGGAACGCGCTTGCGCGGAAGCGACATTGTGAGGCTGGGGCTCGACGGAGACCGCTGGGGGGTCTCGCTCAGAACCCCGAAGGAGGTGCGGGAGCGAATTATCGAAGCAGTCGAGATGGTCGGCGCGAGCGCTTACGCGCGCCGTCCGATCGGCGAGCTCTCCGGCGGCGAGCAGCAGCGGCTGCTGATCGCCCAGGCGCTCGTGCGCCGCCCGAAGCTGCTGTTGCTGGACGAGCCGCTCGACAGCCTGGACCTGCCCAACCAGGCGGTGGTGGCCGCGCTCGTGCACGACATCTGCCGCGGCGCGGGCGTGACGGTGCTGCTAGTGGCGCACGATGTCAACCCGCTGCTGCCATATCTCGACCGGGTCGTGTATCTCGCCGCGGGGCGCGCCGTGGAGGGGCCGGTGGAGCAGGTGATCACGAGCGCGAAGCTGAGCGGGCTTTATGGGCTGCCTGTCGAGGTGCTGAGGGCTTCCGATGGGCGCCTGGTGGTGGTCGGCCAGCCCGAGGCACCGGCGCACCATCACGATCGCCACACCCACGATCACGCACACACATATGAGCATTGACATCCGGGAGTCGAGTCTCGCCGGGAGCGGCGGCCCCGCGCGAGAGTCGACGGCGAGAACGAGCGATGACGGCTGACGTGACAAATCCCCAGCTGAGCTGGAACCTGGCGCGCGACGCGAGCGAGGTCCTCGAATACCACTTCATGGTCAATGCGCTGCTCGCGGGGAGCATCGTGGCCGTGATGGCGGGACTGTTGGGGTGGTTCATGGTGCTGCGGCGCGAGGCGTTCGCCGGGCACACGCTGTCGCTGATGGCGTTCCCGGGTGCGAGCGGCGCGGCGCTGATCGGTGTGCCTGCTGCATGGGGGTACTTCGCCTTCTGCGCCGCCGGCGGGGTGGCGATCGGCCGGCTCTCCGGACCGGGACGGCGTTCGCTGAGCGAGCAGTCGGCGCTGATTGGCTGCGTGCAGGCGCTCGCGCTCGCGAGCGGGTATCTCTTCCTGAGCCTCTACGGCGGTGTGCTGGGTGACTTGGAGAACCTGCTGTTCGGGACTGTGGTGGGCATCTCCGACAGCCAGGTGCTGGTGCTCGCGGCTGTGGCGGTGGCAACGCTTGCTGGGCTGCTCATGCTGGGGCGCCCGCTGCTGTTCGCCTCGGTCGATGCCGATGTGGCAAGCGCGCGGGGGGTTCCGGCGCGAGGAGTGTCAGTGCTCTTCCTCGTGCTGCTCGGGCTGGCGGTAGCCGAGACGAGCCAGGTCACAGGCGTGCTGCTGGTATTCGCGCTGCTGCTGATGCCGGCGGCCAGCGCGCAGGCGATTACGGCTCGGCCCGGGCTCGGGCTGTTGCTGACGGTCGCGCTGGGGTTGGCGGTGGTTTGGGTGGGGCTGGGGGTCGCCTACTTCTCGGAGTATCCGGCAGGGTTCTTCATCACGGCGATCTCCTTCGGAATGTATGTGGTCGTGCGCGCTGTGATGGGGATACAGAGCAGGGGTGCCACGGCGGAGCACACAATGCTCGTCGAGCCGCCGCCACAGGGGGTGATCGCCTGATGCTCTCTCAGGAATTCATGCGCAATGCGCTGTTGGCCGGGACATTCATCGCGCTGGCGTGCGGGGTGAGCGGCTGGTTCGTGGTGCTGCGCGGGCAGGTGTTCGCCGGTGATGCTCTCAGCCATGTGGCCTTTCCCGCGGCGCTGGCGGCCGCCGCGGCGGGCATCGACGAGCGCGTGGGGCTGTTCGCCGCCACAATCGCTGTAGGAGCCGGGATGGGGCTGCTCGGTCGCCGCTCCTTCGCGGGCGGCGGCGGCGCGGCAGGCTCGCAGCCAGCCGACGATATGGCGATCGGCGCCGTCTTCACGTTCATTCTTGCGCTGGGGGTGTTCTTCTTGACGCTCTTCAGCATGAGCTCGGCCGGCGGCTCGGGCATCCAGGCCGCGCGCACCCTGTTCGGATCGATCTTCGGCCTGGGCACGGGCGAAGCTCGGCTGGCCGCGGTGGTGGGGCTGGCTGCCGTGGCGGGCACGCTGGCGATCGCGCGGCCGCTGCTGTTCGCCTCGATCTCCCCCGAGGTTGCGGGCGCGCGCGGTGTGCCAACGCGTCTGTTGGGAGTCGGATTCCTTGCGCTGCTGGGGGTCGTGGCCGCCGAGGCGACGCAGGCCGTGGGGGCGCTCTTGCTGCTCGGGTTGTTGACCGCGCCGGCTGCGGCGGCACATCGCCTGGCGGGGAACCCCTACGCGGGGATTGCGCTTGCCGGTGTCCTCGGAGTGGCGGCGATGTGGGGAGGGCTCGTGCTCAGCTATGCGCTGCCAGGGCTGCCTCCCTCCAGTGCGATCGTGGCGCTGGCGGTCGGCACCTACGTCGTCTCTACCATCGTGCGATGGAGACCGACCAGGTGACCCGGGGCCCTGAGGAAGGGTCAGAGAGGCAGTCCACCACGGTCCCCCCCGGACATTCGCGAGCGGAAGGACGCCATGGGAGGCATCGCGCGGAGGTGAGCGAGACGTGGGTGGAGCGCGCCGAGGCGACGCTGAGTGCGGCTGGACACAAGCGAGGGGGCGCACGGCGCGCGGTGCTTGAGCTGCTCGATCGCCAGAGTTGTGCGCTGACGGCGGTCGAGATCGAGGACGCTCTGCGTGAGGGCACGCCGCGTAAGGACGCCCAACGGATCGGGCATCGGCGGCCCGTGAGTCGCGCAAGCGTATATCGCATCCTCGACGAGCTCGAGCGTCTGCGGCTCGTACAGCGCGTGGAGACGGGCCAGGCGATGGTGCGCTATGAGCGGGTGCACGAGCACTCCGGGCACCACCATCACCTGGTGTGCGATAGCTGCGGGCTGGTGATGCCCTTCGCCGACGAGGCGCTTGAGCGGGCGATCGACGAGCTCAGCGCGAAAGTGCCCCTGGCGGTGTCCGAGCACGAGATCGTGCTGCATGGTGCGTGTCGGGAGTGCGTGGAGGGGTGAGGCGCTCGGGTGGGGCGCTCCACAGATAGCCCAGCAGGCAGGCGAGCGCGAAGACGGCCACGACCAGCAGCACCGGGCCGGAGTCCTCGCTGAGCGCGCCGACAACGCCCGCGGTGAGCCCGCCGGCTAGCGCGGCGAGCCAGACAGGGTCGCCGTGGACGGGTGCCAGTAGGCGTTCGCGCCGACGCACACCCACGACGGAGGCCACGAGTGCGAGTGCGGTGGCGAGCGGCATCGCGCCGTGCTTTAGCTCATCCCAGGCGGCGCCGTAGCGGCGGACGATGATGTCGCGGATGTCGCCGGCCGAGCGGGCGTGCAGGACCGAGCCGGTGTAGTGGCCCGTGCCGTGCGCGGTGAGTAGGTCGAGTGCCGCCAGCGCCACGAGCGCCACGACGGGGCTGATGAGCACCATCAGCGCGCGGCGGCGCGTGAGCGCGCCGGGGAGCAGCAGCACGGTGGCCACCGCGGTGCCGGCGCTGACGAGGATCACGCCGCCGACGCCGGCGCCGATGCGCGCGGAGCCCTCGACGATGGCCAGTGCGATCCCGGCCAACGCCATTGTCGTTGCCGCCCGGCGCCGCTCGTGCGGGCTGGGAGCCGGCGGCGCGAGGGTTTCCGAGGACGCTCCGTCGCCGGCGACAGCACCATGCTTGGCACGCCCACGCCCACGCCCACGCGGATACAGCGCGGCCGCCACGGCTGCAAACACGAGCACGGCGAGGCCCGACTTCAGCTCATTGCCGATGCCGTAGAAACGCACCCCGAGGGCCGGGTCGGGACCGAGCAGCGAGCGCACCAACAGCTGGGTGCCCGCGAGCGCGTCGGCCGTGAGCGCCACCACCGAGACAACCGCCGGGGCAAGCGGTGCGCGTGGCCAGGGCAACAGCCGGTCGGTGAGCGCGCCGAGTGAGAAGCAGAGGAGCACGAGCAGCGCGTATTCGACGCCTCGCGCGGGCTCCAGGGCAGCGGGTACGAGCTCGGCGACAGGGGTCCACAGCAGCGCCAGGGCCCCCGCGCGCACCACCCACGCACGGGCACGCCTGCGCGCAGGGGCGTCGCGCGGGAGCAGCGAGGCTATGAGCGCCAGCAGAGCCCATACGCCGAGCAGGCATGCGAGGGCCGGTAGCCGCCGTGGGTATACGACGAGCAGACGGGCTCTCAGCGAGCGCAGGTAGGAGCCATCGAAGGAGCCGTCCAGCATGATCGACGTGCCGCGCATCGCGCTTGGGATCGGCAGGCCGAGATGGTCGAGGATGGTGGGCGCCAGATCGACGGTGCTCACCAGCCCGCGCTGGGTGGTGGTCTGTGAGGTGAGTGTGTGGCCGCCGCCCAGTCCCGCCAGGGCGATCCACAGCAGTTCGTTGCCGGGCGCCGGGCCAACGCGTGGCAGCACGATCAAAAGCTGGTCTGTCGGCCGCGTGGCGCCCAGGGCTCGCAGGTCGGCAACGCCAGCGGAACCGGCGGGCAGGTCCGCGATGACTAGGCCGTTCTGGGAGGACAGACGCTCGATCCGCGCTGGAAGCGTCGCGGCGCCTCCAAGCGAGACCGTCGCTACGCGGCCGGTGCGATCTGCTCCCGCAACGCCGTCCTTATGGTCTTCCCCGATGATGCCTGCGTAGGCCGCGCCGCCAGGAATCGAAGCGGCGAGCAGGCCCGGTTCGAGGATCTGCGGGGCGCCGTGGGCGCGGGCCAGCACGCGGGACCACGGTTCGACCTGGCGCCCCAGCAGCGACAGCATCGGCGGATGCTGCGGGGAGTAAGAGGAGTAGGACACCCTTGCTCCCTGCGTGACGTCGAGCAGGAGCTGGGCGGTCGTGTAGCTGCCCTGCGTGGCGCTGAGCAGGCCCGTCGAGTAAGAGGGCGGCTGGGTCTCGGCGAGGACCGGACTTGCGGGTACAAAGACAACGACCGCCGTCGGACGGGCGTCGGCGATGGATGCCACGCAGCCCAGCAGCGCTGCGGAGAGCAGGAAGGCAGACAGCCCTCCCTGGAGGAGTCTCAGCCGTCCGCTCCCTCTGCGGCGCCGACGCTCTCGCGGGGCCGTACCGCTGGGATATCCGCGATCGCGGAGTCGTCCGCGGAGGGAGCGGCGGCCCCGACGCCGACGGCCGAACCCTCGATGTTCAGGCGTGGCAGCGCGCGATCCAACCAGGCTGGAATCTGCCACGTGCGCTCCCCGATGAGCGTCAGAACCGCGGGCAGCAGCAGGCAGCGGATCACGATCGCGTCGAGGAATACGGCGGAGGCGAGGCTGAGGCCGAACTCCTTGATGACGCGGTCTTCGCCGAGCATGAAGGAGAGGAAAACGCAGATCATGATTGCGGCGGCGGCCGTGACGACGCGGCCGGTCAGCGCGAGACCCTCGCCGACCGCGTGACGGGCGTCGGCGCCCCGCGCCCACTGCTCGTGGATGCGCGAGACGAGGAAGACCTCATAGTCCATCGAGAGGCCGAAGACGATCGCGAACAGCATCACCGGGATGAACGACTCGATCGGGCCCTTGCTGATTTCCGCCACCCCGTCGAGCCAGTCCCACTGGAAGACCACGACGATCACGCCGAGCGAGGCGCCAATCGAGAGCAGGTTCATGAAGGCGGCCTGCAGGGGGATCACGAGCGAGCGGAAGACGACCATCAGGAGTAGCGCGGAGAGCAGCACGACGACGCCGATGAACAGGGGCAGCTTGTGGCCGAGCGTGGTGGCGAAGTCGACGCTGCCGGCGGTGACGCCGCCGACGTAGACGTGCATGCCGTACAGCGCGGCCAGCGGTGGGATGACGTCTTCGCGCAGGTGAGAGACGAGCTGGCTGGTGGCGTAGTCCTGTGGCGCGGAGCTGGGGTAGACCGAGATCGTGGCGACGTTGCCCGCGGGGTTCAGGCGCGCCGGCGCTACCGAGACGACGTCGGGCGCGGCGGCGAGCGCGGTGTGCAGCCGGGCGAGCGCGGCGGGGCTGGCGTTCTGGGCGACTACCGTGAGCGGTCCGTTGAAGCCCTTGCCGAAGCCCTCGGCGAGCAGCTCGTAGGCGTTATGCGCGGTAAAGCTCTTGGGGTCGTTGCTCGCGTCGCTGGAGCCGAGGCGCAGCGCGAGCGCCGGGCCGGCGATCGCCAGCATCACGAGCGTCGAGACCAGGGCGATCGTCCAGGGGCGGCGCTGCACGAAGCGGCTCCAGCGCAGCCACGCGCCGCCGCCCGCGGCGCGCGTGGTCTCACCCCGTCGCCGGGCTCGCCGGCCGGGCCGCACCAGGCGTGCGCCGACGAAGGCGAGCAGCGCGGGAAGCAGCGTGAGCGAGCCGAACATCACGAGCAGCACGCCGATCGAGGCCGATATGGCGACGCCGTAGAGGAAGCTGACGCCGAGCAGCATCATGCCGAGCAGGGCGATCACGACGGTGCAGCCCGCGAACAGCACGGCGCGTCCGGCCGTGTCCATCGCCTGCACGACCGACTCGCGGACCTGCCCCGCGGTGGGTCCGGGTCCGGCGTAGGCCTCGCGGAAGCGGGTGAGGATGAACAGCGAGTAGTCGATCCCGACGCCCAGCCCGATCATGGCCGCCAGCTCGGAGGAGAAGTTGGGGGTGTCCACCACATGGGTGAACAGCGCGATCAGGCCGAGTCCGGTGCCGAGACCGAACAGGGCGGTGACGATCGGCAGGCCCATCGCGACGACGGAGCCGAAGGTGATCAGCAGCACGGCGATCGCCGCGAGCAGGCCTACGGCGGTGGACAAACCGAAGCCCTGCTGCTGGGTGGCCTCGATCGCCTGGCCGCCGAGCTCGACCTGTAGCCCCGGCTGGCGGGCGGCGGTGGCGACAGCTACGACGCGCTTGGCGGCGGAGGCGGGCAGTTCGTTGGCCTTCTCGTTGAACAGCACCGTCGCAAAGGCGATCTGACCGTCCTTGGAGATCGCCTGGCCAGCCTTGGCGGGGGAGTAGGGGCTGATCACGCCCGCCACGTGCGGCAGGCGCGCCACTTCGGCGAAGGTGCGGTTCATGCGCGCGCGGATCGCCGGGTCGGTGACGGTGCCCGAGTCCACGCGGAAGACGATCGTGTCGCGGTCGCCGGCCTGCGCGGGGAAGCTCGACTTCAGGAGGTCCGCGGCGCGCTGGGAGTCCGAGCCGGGGAGCGTGAAGTTGTTGGAGTAGGAGGTGCCAGCCGACTGGGCCACCACGTTGAAGGCGACGAGCAGGACAATCCAGCCGAGGACGACGTACAGGCGGTGCGTTGTGGACCAGCGGGCGAGCTTGAGCATGGCCTGGAGCTTAGAAGGTCAGTTCACACTTGGGTCCAGTGGCATCCGCGCGAGCAGTGCGTAGCTGCCGCCCTTGCGCTCGAGCACCTCGGCCCAGAGGTCCTCGGGCGACTCGGTGAAGACGTCGTCGGGCTGCGCTGGATGGGGGATCCAGTCGCCCTGCTCGAGCTCGGCATCGAGCTGCCCCTCGCCCCAGCCGGCGTAGCCGGCATACACACGCCGGCGCGCGGTGGCCGCCGCCAGCTCCTCGATGCTGGCCTCAGGCGCTGGGAAGCCGATCCGCCCGAGCACCAAGAGACCCGCCGGGGAGGGGTCGAGGAACTCACCGAGCATGACGATCGAGTCGGGCTGCACGGGACCGCCGAGGTAGACGGCGTCGAGGTCGTCCACGGCGGGCTCGAGCTGCGGCACGGCTTCGCCCACGGTGACGCGCGAGGGACGGTTGAGCACCACGCCCATCGCTCCGTCCTCGGAGTGGGCGCCGATCAGCACCACGGTGCGCCGGAAGTTGGGGTCCTGGAGCGCGGGTGAGGCCAGCAGCAGCTGACCGCTGAGAGACTCCTCCATACACCGAGGCTAGCGTGGTAGGACTGCGGGCTATCCGTCTATCGAAAAAAGGTCCAGCGTGCCGGTAAGGCTGTGGTCGTTGGCGTTCCCCTCGGGCTCCAGTACGTGGCCGTCGATGGCGACCGGGCTGTTCCAGTGCCCCGGTTCCCCCGCCAGGTGCGCGATCGGGCGGGGCGAGCGGGGGAGGTAGACATCGATGCCGCCCACCGAGGGGTCGTAGACGTAGAGCAGGCCACCGGCCATCACCGGGCTTGTGCCGGGTGTGGCGTTCTGCCAGACCAGATGTAGCCGGCCGTTCAGTAGGGCGTAGGCGCCCGTACCGTGTTCGCCGGCGACGAAGACGGTGGTGTGCGAGCCGCGCGCCCATACGGCCGGCGCGGTGAACAGCTCGCCGCCGCCCGGAAGCGGCAGTCGTTGCAGTTCGCCGCCAAGGCGCTCTCTCCCCGCGGCGCCCCCTGCTCCACTGACCCCGCGGCCATCCAGCCGCGAGAGCGAGAGCACGCGCATTACGCCGTCCTTGCCGGCGAGCACCACGCGGTCGTGGCCGAGCAGCGCCGGGGCGCTCGAGCCCAGGTCGGTGTCGGTGGTGTTCAGTTCGGCCTGATTGACGGGCGTAAACGCCTGGCGCAGGCGCAGGGCGGGGAACGAGAGCTCGAGCACGCTGTCGCCGAAGTCGCTGACCCCGTTCCAGGGGCCGTTGCCGGTGTCCAGCAGGATGGCGCCGTCGGGCTCGACGACGGGCCCCGAGCGCGAGAGGATCGCCGAGTCGCTGGCGGGACAGCTGCTGGGCACGATCAGCGTGCGCCGGCCGGAGCAGAGCGTGTTGAACACCGCCTGCAGCCGGCCACTTGAGCGGTCGATCAGCACCACATGGCCCTGGTAGGGCGGCGTGTCGCCGAGGTAGCCGCCGGTCGCGGCGATCACGTCGGGACCCTCGATGTTGAGCGCCGCGGCGAGCTTCTCGTGGATGGGGTCGCGCGTGATCGACACCGGCCAGGACCCGGTGCGATCCTCCAGCCCGTCGGCGAGCGAGAGTTTGTGGATCAGGCCGTCGGGCGAGGCGGCGTAGACGAATTCGCGATCCGGGTCGGCCAGTGGCGAGGCGGTGGTGATCTGCGCGGTGCCGGCCCAGCGCGAATAGCCCAGGGGAGTGAACGTCCACAGGATGCGCCCGTCGCTTGCGTCGAGCGCGAGCGTGCGGCCATAGGTGGTGGTCATCACGGCGACGTCGCGTACGGCGCCGGCGACGGCGACGGCGTGCAGGTAGATCGGCGAGGAGTCCACGGTCCCGGGCAGCGCGATTCGTCGGCGATGCAGGCGGGCGACGTTGGTGGCGGTGATGCCGGTCGAGTCCGGGCTCACGTTCGAGCGCTGCGGGTCAAGGCCGAACTCGGGCCAGTCGAGCAGCGGCGCTGCGGAGGCTGCGCCCCGCGCGGGAGCGGGGATGCTGGCCGTGGCGGCGGTCGGCGGCTGGGAGACGGCGGGCACGGAGGCGCCGCTGCCACAGGCGCCCACGAGCGTGCAGAGGGCGAGGGCGCCGGCGAGGCGCGGAATGCGGCCGGGGCGCACGTCAGTGGTTGTAGCGCATCGAAGGGAGCGTCAGGGGAGCGGCACCGACCGAGATACGCCCCGATATAGGCGATACACGATCGAAATTAGGCTGTTATCCTGACCGTTGGTACTTTTCACGAGTGGAGGTAAACGAGCATGGCAAGGACTCCTAGGGTCGGCGAGTCGGCGCCGGACTTCGAACTGCCCGGCACCGGCGGGCAGTTCAAGCTTTCAGAGCACCTCGGCGAGCGGGTGGTGCTGCTGTTCTACCCGGGCGACAACACACCGGTGTGCACTAAGCAGTTCTGTAGTTACCGCGACCGCGCGGATGACTTCGCGGCGCTGGATGCGACGGTGGTGGGCATCAGCGCGCAGGGCCTCGACTCTCACGAGGGGTTCATCGAGAAGAACAGCCTGACGGTGCCGCTGCTGGCGGATGTGGATGGGCAGGTGGCACGGACCTATGGTGCGCATGGCCGTATGGGTACGAAGCGTGCGGTCATCGTGATCGATGAGAGCGGCGTGGTGCGTCATCGTCACGACCACCTGCTTGGGCTCAACTATCAGTCGGTCGATGACCTCAAGGAGGCGTTGGACGCGTTGCCGAGCGCGTCGGCGGCGTAGGGCGCGGCGCTCGGCCCGGAGGCACGCGGCAGTGATGCCCACGCGCTTGCCGGGAGGCCGGCTCCGAGGACAGTCTCGCTCGCGCCTGCTGGCGTTAGGCGATCTTGATCCCCTCGCGCGTGGCGGCCTTGAGGATCTTCTGATCGAATGACGAGACCGCCGAGCTCGTGTGCTTGGCGGTCGCGAGGCAGTATGCGTCGGGGACGCTGATCGGGTGCCGTTGGCGCAGGCGTGCGGCCTCGACCCCGATCGCCTCGTTCGGCTGGTGCACGGTGACGCCGAGGGTGGCGATCGCCTCCCGAGTGGCGGCGAGCTTCGATATGTCTGCTGAGGGAGCGATCAGCATCTCGGTCAGGTTCACGACGCTGACAGCGCAAGCGTCTTGGTCCTCGCGCCACTTGGTGAACAGCACGCGAGCGCGATGATGATGCGGTCGCTGCCGTCAAGCGCTCCGATCAGGACGTCCGCGTCGAGGAGCAGCTTCACCGCTGCTCATCTTCGGCGTCGAGCCGCTCGAGATAGCCGGCAGGGTAGGTGCCCGTCAGTATCCGGAACGCATCCTCGAACGACGACTATGCGGGACGCCTCTAAAGCGCTACGATCCATAAGTAAGAATAGTCCCCGTCAGTCGTCAGTCGTCAGTCGTCAGTCGTCAGTCGATCCGGCGGGCCGGCGCTCCAGCGCGAGTGCCGCGTGGTCTCGCGCTAAATCATTCGAACATAAACGGAGGTTCTACAATGAAGCGAGTATTTGGTATCAGCCGTCTTAGTCTTGCAGGCGTCGCGCTCGTGGCGGCGTTCTTGATGATGGAGGGCGAGGCAATGGCCACGCTCAATGTCTGCGTACCCAGCGCAGAAAACACGGCTATTGTAACTCCGACGAAAGGCGTGTGTAAAGAAGGTTATACCCAGTCGAGGCTCCTGCCGCTGGCCGAAGCGGAAAAGCTGGAAAAAATCCTGCCCGACATCAAATATGAAGAAAAAGGCGTGGACGGTAAGCCGACGATCAAGTTTGAAGGCGTTAATGTTCAGATCGTCAACGGCGAAGGAAAAACGGCGACGGTCAACGGCAAGGGCAACCTCGTGATCGGCTATGACGAAATAGAAAAAGACGAACAGACGGGCTCACACAACCTGATCCTCGGTAGCGATCAGACATACACAAGCTACGCCGGCATTCTGGCGGGCTTCAGCAACACCATCAGCGGACCGTACGCAACGGTCACCGGAGGCCAAACGAATACCGCGAGTGGTAACTACTCCTCGGTAAGCAGCGGCGAAGGAAACAAAGCTACAGGGGAACACTCGTGGATCGGTGCGGGCCAAGAAAATACGGCAAGCGGCAAGTACTCCTCGGTCAGCGGCGGTCAGTTGAACAAAGCGACCGGGGAACACTCGTGGATCGGTGGAGGCTACGGTAACCTCGCAGAAGGCGAATGGCCGTCGGTCAGCGGTGGCAAGGAAAACACTGCGGGCGGTAAGGACTCCTCAGTAACCGGGGGCCACGGCAACGGCGCAACTAGTGAATACTCCTCGATCAGTGGTGGAGGATTCAACACCTCAGACAACTACAGCTCCTCAGTCACCGGGGGGGTTCTCAACGTCGCAAGCGGTAGCTACTCTTCGATCAGCGGCGGCTACGAAAACGCCGCCACCACGGAAAGGTCTGCGTGGGTCGGCGGAGGCTACAGAAACGTTGCAGATGGCGAACGGTCGGCGGTCAGCGGCGGCCAAGAAAACACTGCAAGCGCTAACTACTCGTCGATCAGCGGCGGCCAGGGCAACAAAACCACAGGGGAACACTCGTGGATTGGTGGAGGCCAAGAAAACACCGCGAGCGGCCTCTATTCGTCGATTGGTGGCGGCCAGGGTAATAAAGCCATAGGGGAACACTCGTGGCTCGATTGAGGCTAGGAAAACCTCGCGGAGGGCAAGCTGTCCGCCATCTTCGGGGGCAAGGAAAATACGGCGACTGAGAATACGAAGCTATTCCATGCCGGCGTAGCTCACGGTGTCTCGGCGACTCGGCCCGCGCGGTTGGGTCGTTGAGACACATGTGGTCGCGTTGGCGGACCCTGTGCTCACGGCTGCGTGGTTGCGTCCCCGGGGGTACCCGCCACAGCCGCCTCAGGCTGGGCGCGCGGCCGGCTGCGGCTCAATGAGCAGCCCCTCGCGCTCGCCGGGGCGATCCTCGGCGGCGCGGCGGGCGTGCAGCTCGATCAGCTCCAGCTGCAGGTTGCGCGCCGGCTCATCCGGCCCCGGCCCGCGCCGTCGCCAGACGCCATCGGAGCCGAGGTCCCAGGAGGACTGGCTGTCGGCAAAGGCGCGCTCCAGGACGTCGAGCAGCTCGGCGCGCAGCTCAGGGGTCTCCACGGGCACGGCCAGCTCGACGCGGTGGTCGAGGTTGCGCGGCATCAGGTCGGCAGAGGCGATGTAGATGGTGTGCTCGCCGTGGCGTTCGAAGCAGTAGACGCGCGAATGCTCGAGCAGGCGCCCGACGATCGAGACCACCCTGATGTTCTCGGAGATGCCGGGCAGGCCGGGGCGCAGGCAGCAGATGCCGCGCACGTTCAGGTCGATCTGCACGCCGGCCTGGGAGGCGGCGTAGAGCGCGCGGATGCAGCGGCCGTCGACGAGCGCGTTCATCTTCATGGCGATCCGCGCGGGGTGCTCCTCGGAGTGGGCGGCGACGGTGCGCTCGATCTGCTCCAGCAGCCCGTCGCGCAGCTGGGCGGGGGCGATCAGCACCTTGCGGTAGTGCAGCGGGCGGCCGTAGCCGGTGAGGTAGTTGAACATGTCGGTGACGTCCGCGCCGATCTGCTCATCGGTGGTGAACAGCCCAAAGTCGGTGTAGAGGCGGGCGGTGGTGGAGTGGTAGTTGCCGGTGCCGATGTGCACGTAGTTGCGCACGCCGTCGCCCTCGCGCCGCACCACGAGCACGCACTTGGCGTGGGTCTTCAGGGCGGGCTGGCCGTAGACGACGTGCACTCCGGCCTCCTCCATCGCCTTGGCCCACTGGATGTTGGTGCGCTCGTCGAAGCGCGCGGTGAGCTCGACGAGTGCGACGGCCTGCTTGCCGCGCTCGGTGGCGTCGATCAGGGCGGGCACGAGCGGCGAGTCGTCGCTGGTGCGGTAGACGGTCTGCTTGATGGCGAGCACGTTGGGGTCGGCGACGGCCTGCTCGACGAAGCGCTCGACGGAGGTGGCGAAGGAGTCGTAGGGGTGGTGCACGAGCAGGTCGCCCTCGCGCATCGCGCCGAGCACGTCGGGGCGCTCGCCCTCGTGGCGCTGCAGGCGCGGGTGGGTGATGCCGACCATCGGCGGGTCCCGTAGCTCGACGAAGCCGGGGAGCTTGAGGATCTGCCACAGGGCGCCCATGTCGAGCAGGCCGGCGACGGGGTAGATCGCCTCCTCGGCCATCCCCAAGAGGCCCACGAGGGCGCCGCGCAGCTGCGCCGAGCAGCGCTCGCCGACCTCGACGCGCACGACTTCGCCGAAGCGCCGGCGGCGCAGCTCGTCCTCGACGGCCTGGAGCAGGTCGGCGGCATCGTCTGAGACCTCCAGGTCGGCGTCGCGGGTGACGCGGAAGACGTCGTAGTCGACGATCTCCATGCCCGGGAAGAGCGCGTCGAGGTGATGAGCGATGACGTCCTCGAGCGCTACGAGCGTGATCGCGGCACCGCCACCGCCCCCACTTACGCCTCCTGCGCTTGCGCTGCCACCGCTCGCGCCTGCCCCGCCGACGCGGACGGTGACGAAGCGCGGCAGGATCTCGGTGGGGACCTTCACGCGCGCGAACACGGTCTGGTCGGTGGAGGGGTCGCGCACCAGCACGGCCAGGCTGAGCGAGAGGTTGGAGATGTAAGGGAAGGGTCGGCCGGGCGCCACGGCGAGCGGGGTGAGCGCGGGAAAGATCGTCTTCTGAAAGCGCCCGGCGAGGTAGGCGCGCTGCTCGTCGTCGAGCTCCTCGAAGGAGACGACGCGGATCGCGTGCGCGGCCAGGGCGGGGCGCAGGCGGCCTTCGAAGCAGTCGGTCAGGCGCACGCCCAGCTCGCGCACGCGCTCGCTGATGGCGGCGATCGTCTGCGAGGGGGTGAGGCCGTCCTGACTCGGGTTCTCGACGCCGGCCTCGATCTGGTCGAGCAGGCCGGCGACGCGCACCATGTAGTACTCGTCGAGGTTGGTGGTGTAGATGGCGCAGTACTTGACGCGCTCGAGCAGCGGCACCGACTCGTCCTCGGCGAGCTGCAGGACGCGTTCGTTGAAGTCAAGCCAGGAGAGCTCGCGGTTGAAATAGAGGGAGGGGTGCTCCAGCTCCAATCCATCCAGCTGCAGGCCATCCAGCTCCGAGGCCTCGGGGTCCACGACGTCGCTCATGCGCCCCAACGCTAGCGGCTCCGAGCCTGTCCCTCCAGGCTCGCACGCACGGATGCGCGCGGCGCCTCAGAATAGGTGTCTCAGGGGTGGGCGGCTCAGCCGCTACTCTGCAAGGTAGGAGGATGTGAGGCATGGCTCGCCAGCTCTGGTTGCTACGACACGCGGACGCGGAGCCTCATGGCACCCGCGTTGACGCAGAGCGTCGTCTGACCGAGCGCGGCGAACGCCAGGCGCGCCTGGCGGGCACGGCGCTGGGACGGCTGCAGGCGAGCGTGGAGGCGATCCTCGTGAGCCCGAAGGTACGCGCCCGCCAGACGGCCGAGCTGGCTGGCGAGGGCTGGGGCGAGCAGCTGGCACTGCTGCAGGTCCACCCGCCTGCTCTGCAAACCCACACGCCGCTGGCGGGAGGGTTCGACGCCGCGCAGGCGCTCGACGCGCTCGCGGGGTGTGACCCTGAGGGGAACCTGATGGTGGTGGGGCACGAGCCCGATCTATCGGGCGTCGTGGCGGAACTGACGGGCGCCCGCGTAGATCTGAAGAAGGGCGGCCTGGCGGTGGTAAGACTGGGAGGCGGAGGGGGCGAGCTGGTGGTCCTACTGCGTCCGCGCGAGCTGGCGCTCATCGCCGACGGGGCCACCGCTGAGGTCTAGCGTGTCTCTGCGATCGAGCGGGGCGTGGCCGGCATCCAGCGCGGTGCCGCCGTCCAACGCCTCCGGGGCGCCGATGGGCGCCTTGACCTCCGCTGCGAACGCGTCCTCGCCCTCGGTGCCATCCGACGTGGGTCGGCCATCTGTCGCGAACTCCTCTTCGGCGGTGGCACGGGCGGCGCCCACGGCCTCGGCGGCGAAGCGGTAGCCGATGCCGAAGTGGGTGTGGATGTAGCGCCACTGCGGTGAGGCCTTCTCGAGCTTCTGGCGGAGCTTGCGCACGAAGACGTCGACGGAGCGGTCGCCGCGGACCATCGCGTAGCCCCACAGGCGCGAGTAGATCTCCTCGCGCTCCAAGACGCGCCCCTCGGCGGAGGCGAGCAGCTCGATGAGCTCGAACTCGCGACGGGTGAGGTCGATCGAGGAGCCGGCGACGAACGCCTGGAAACGGTCGGAGCGGATCTCGACCTCGCCGGCGAGCACGGGCTTGACCTCCCCGCGGCTGGCGGAGCGGCGGCGGCGGCGCACGACGGACTGCACCCGGGCGATGACCTCCTCGGGGTGACACGGCTTGGTGATCCAGTCATCAGCCCCCAAGCGCAGCCCGCGTACACGCTGGGCTACGGTTGAGGGCCCTGTACAGACCACGATGCCGAGCTCGGGGAGCGCATCGCAGAGGCGCTCGAGCCACGTCCAGGCCTGGGGACCGAGGATCGCGAGGTCGACGACGAGCGCCGAAAGACGCATCGATACCACGGCGTCGGCGGGGACGGGAGAGCCGAGCACACGGTGCTCCCAGCCGAGGCGGTCGAGGCGTTTGCTCAACACCTGAATGAAGCCGCTGTCGCGATCGAGGACCGCAATACGGAGTGGTGTGCTCGTCGCAGATGCGCCACGAGCCTCCGGTGTGCCCCCCTGCTCAGCGCGGGTGCCGCTCTCCGTCATCGAGTCGAAAGTGTATGGCAGGGATGTTCGCGGTGACGGCAGAGATCACAGCTTGTTCACAGAGAGGTTCGCAATTAGCGCGGATGAGAGAGGGGAGGAGGCCGCCACAAGGGCGGCCGAGGGAGCCGCGCAGCGCGAGATGACTGGACTGCCGAACCCAGATCGCAAGGGTTGGGACCCTCGGCCGCCCCGCTCACGTCGGTGGGTGTGAGTCCGCCAGCGCGCGGAATGGGCCCGCGATGAGGTGCGGCCTCAGACGGCGCCGCCGCCTGTCGTGCCGCTCACGCCCGAGGGGTGCGAGGAGTCCGAGAACTCGCGGAACAGTCCCGTGACGACGAAGGCGACCTGCTCGCCGATGTCGACGGCATTGTCGCCGACGCGCTCCAGGGCGCGGGCGACGAGGATCATGTGCATGCCCCATTCGCGGATGTCGGCGTCGTCGCCGATCTCCAGCGCCATGCGGAAGATCTCGCGGTTGAGGCGATTGATCTCGCGGTCCTGGCGCACGAGATCCTCGGCCAGTTCGACGTCGCGCGCGGCGAAGGCGGCCTTGGACTGGGTGACCTCCGAGCGCGCGAGCGCGCCCATCTTCATGAGCGTGTCGAGCAGTTCGCGGCGCACGGGGGGTTCGTGGCCGGAGAGGGGGATCAGCTTGGCGATGTTCACGCACTGGTCGCCCATGCGCTCGACGCATTTCATGACGTGCAGGAGGGCCGCCACGAGGCGCAGGTCACCCGCGACGGGGGCCTGCAGGGCGAGCAGCGAGAGGATGCCCTGGTGCACCTCCAGGTAGCGCCCGTCGACGCGGTCGTCGTCGTCGATGACCATCTGGGCGAGCTCGACGTCCTGGTGGTCGAGCGCCTCCAGGACGCGGTCGAGCTGCTCGACGATCAGGTCCAGGCCGCCGAGGGCGCGCGTCTCGAGCTCTTTGAGCTCCTGCTGGAAGTGCGCGCGCCCCTGCTGGCGGGCGGTGGAGACGATCGGGCGTTCGTGGGGCTCCAGGCCGAACCCCTCCCCTGAAGATCCCATCCGGCCCAGCCCCCTAGCCGAACTTCCCGGTGACATATTCCTCGGTCCGCGGATCGGAGGGGGCGGTGAAGATCTCCTGCGTCGGCCCGACCTCAACGAGCTCGCCGCTGAGCATGAAGGCGGTGCGGTCGGCCACGCGCGCGGCCTGCTGCATGTTGTGCGTGACGATCACGATCGTCACGCGCTGCTTGAGCGAGGAGATAAGCTCCTCGATCTTCAGCGTGGCGATCGGGTCGAGCGCCGAGCAGGGCTCGTCCATCAGCAGCACCTCGGGGTCCACGGCGAGCGAGCGCGCGATGCAGAGGCGCTGCTGCTGGCCGCCGGAGAGACCCAGGCCGGGCTCGGAGAGGCGGTCGGAGACCTCCTCCCACAGTCCGGCGCTGCGCAGCGCCGCCTCGACCTTGGGGCGCAGTTCGCCGCGCCTTACGCCTGTGAGGCGCGGGCCGGCGGCGACGTTGTCGAACACCGACATGGTGGGGAAGGGATTGGGCTTCTGGAAGACCATGCCCACCGCGCGGCGCACGGCGATGACGTCCACCGAGGAGTCGTAGAGGTCGAGCTCGTCGAGCAGCACCCTGCCCTCGGCGCGCGCGCCGGGGATCTCCTCGTGCATGCGATTGATGCAGCGCACCATCGTGGACTTGCCGCAGCCGGAGGGGCCGATGATCGCGGTGACCTGGTTGGCGGGGAACTCCAGGTCGATGCCCTTGACCTGTTCGGCCGAGCCATAGAAGGCGCGCAGCTGGTGTAGGCGCACCCGCGGGCCGGGCTTCGACACGCCTGCCGCGGCCGCTGGAGCCGCGGCGTCTGTGGCCGTGGGGGATGCAGATGTCTGACCTGGCTCGAGCATGCGTTTGCGCCTGTACTCAGCTGACTCCGTGGTTTCTGGGGTCGACCCCGCCGGTCGCGCCATTGATTGCGCCTGCATCGGAGCTGATCCAGCCGGCCCCGACATCGGTCCCGCTCCCTGCTCGGTCGATCCCGCCGTCGAGCCGGACGGCGACGGGGCGCCCGCGGTTGAGGAAGACGATGCGTCGGGGGTCATGCAAGACGACTCCTTCGAGAGACCAGCCGGGCCACGAGGTTCAGGATCAAGATAAGCACAACCAGCGTCAGCGCCGCGCCCCACGCGCGGTCGACGACCGATTGGGTGGGGGAGGTGACATCGGTATAGATCTGCACCGGCAGCGAGTTCATCGCCTGGCCGAGGTTGTAGCTCAGCTTGTTGGTCGCTCCCGCGGTGAAGAGCAGCGGTGCGGTCTCGCCCGCCGCGCGCGCCACCGCGAGCAGCACGCCGGTGACCATGCCCGACAGCGCGGTGGGGAGCACGACGCGGAAGATCACCTTCCAGCGCTCGGCGCCGAGCGCCAGCGCCGACTCGCGCAGCGCGCCGGGCACCAGCAGCAGCACGACCTCGGCCGAGCGGGTCACGACGGGCAGCATCAGCAGCGCCAGTGCGAAGGAGCCCTTGTAGCCGGAGAAGCCGGTGCCCACGACGAGCACGATGTAGATGAAAAGGCCGAAGACGATCGAGGGCACGCCGGTGAGGACGTCCACGAAGAAGCGCACGAGCTGCGCGAACCAGTGGCTCTTGCCGTACTCCACGAGCCAGACCGCCACGCCGATGCCGACGGGAACGGCGATCGCCGAGGCGAGCGCGACCATCTCGATCGTGCCGATCATCGCGCTGCGGATGCCGCCGATGTCGGAGTTCTTGAAGAATGTGTTGCCCGTGGGGTCGGTGGTGAAGAAGTGAGGGCTCCACGCGCCGAGGCCTTCGTGCAGCAGGTAGTAGAGGACGAGCACGAGCGGCACCAGCGCCACAAGCGTGCCGGCCAGCACGCTGCCGCGCGCAAAGCGATCGGTGCGCCGGCGCCGCGGGCTGAGCGCGAAGCGCTCGATGCGGTTGGGGGTCGAGCCCTGCGTGCTCATCGCCGGGCGCCCCTTGCGGCGGGCTGAGCCAGGACGAGGCGCACATCGTCGTCTGACGGTCCGGTTCTCGAACTCCGCCCCGCCTTCAAGCTCTGGCCCGGCTTCCTCATGCCCCCACCGACGCGGCCTCGGTCGCGTTGGCCACGCCTGGTCGGGCGCCTCCGCCGCGCGACTGCGCGCTGCTGCGCGCGGCGCGGATCACAACCACCCGTGCCACCGCGTTGACGACCAGGGTGAGCACGAACAGGACGAGCGCCGCGGCGAACAGCGCCGAGCGGTGCAGCCCGGTGGCCTCGCCGAACTCGTTGGCGATCACAGCCGCCAGCGTGTAGCCCTGGCTGAACAGGTGGCCGCTGAGTTGCGGCGCGTCGCCGATCACGAGCGTCACGGCGATCGTCTCGCCGATCGCCCGGCCCAGGCCGAGCATCGCGCCGCCGACGATGCCCGAGCGGCAGTAGGGCAGCACGGCCATGCGGATCATCTCCCAGCGCGTGGCCCCCAGCCCGAGCGCGGCCTCTTTGTGATCGAGCGGCACGGTGGCCATCACCTCGCGCGCGATCGCGCTGACGATCGGCAGGATCATGATCGCGAGGATCAGCCCGGCGACGAAGTAGTTGGGGATTGTCACCACGCCGCCGCCGATGAAGGGGATGAAGCTGAGCTTGTCCGCCACCCACTGCTCGGCGGGCTGTAGACGGGGAGCGAGGAAGAAGATGCCCCACAGCCCGTAGACCACCGAGGGCACGGCGGCCAGCAGCTCGACGAGCACCGTGAGCGGCCCCTTCAGGCGGCCCGTGCACAGCTCGGTGATGTACAGCGCGGTGGCCACCGCGACCGGGACTCCCATCAGGAGCGCCAGCGCTGAGGTGATCAGCGTGCCCACGACCAGCGGCAGCGCGCCGAAGTGTTCGGCGCTGACGTTCCAGTCGTTGCCGAAGGTGAAGCCGAGCACGCCTTCCTTGGCGAAGGCCGGCCGCGCTTCGCCGACGAGGCGCACGAAGAAGTAGACGATCAGCGCGAGGATCAGCGCCGAGAGCAGTGTCAGGCCGTAGCGCAGCGCGCGATCGGGAAGCCGCGCAAGCGGCGAGCGCCCGAGCTTCGAGCGGCCACCGCCTGAGATAGATGCGGCCTCCAACGTACGCCTAGATTAGAGCGCTGCCCCATTGCACTGCAGCCCAGCCACCGCTTCCTTGGACTTGGCCAGGATCGACGCCGGCAGCGCGGCGTAGTCGGCCTGCGCGAGCACGCCCTGACCGGCCGAGCCCAGCCCGTATTCGAGGAACGTCTTCACGCCCTTGGCGGCGCCTTCGCCGCCGGGGATGCCAGCCTTGCAGAGATCCTTGTTGACCACGATGAACGTCTGCGAGGTGATCGGGTAGGCCTGAGCGCCCGAGGGGTTCTTGATCGCGAAGCCCAGGTTGGCCGGCACTTGGATGCCTTCCGCGGCGGCGCTCGTGGAGGCCAGCGAGGGTGCCACGTAGTTGCCCGCCTTGTTCTTGACGCTGGCATAGGTGAAGTTGTGCTGCAGGGCGTAGGCCTGCTCCACGTACCCGACCGCGCCCGTGCTCTGCGAGATCGCGCCGGCCACGCCCGCGTTGCCCTTGGCGCCGGTGCCGGTCGGCCACTGCACGTCCTTGCCCGAGCCCACCTTGCTCGCCCATTCGGGGTCGACGGCCGCCAGGAAGCCGGTGAAGCCGGCGGTCGTGCCCGAGGAGTCCGAGCGGTGGATCACGGTGATGGGGGTGCTCGGCAGCGTCACGCCGGGGTTCAGCGCGGCGATCGCCGAGTCGTTCCACTTGGTGATCTTGCCTAGGAAGATGTCGGCGATCGTCGTGCCGTCGAGCTTCAGGCCGGTCTTCACGCCGGGCAGGTTGTAGGAGACGGTGATCGCGCCCAGGAACATCGGCACCTGCACCGCCGGGCTGCCGTTCTTGGCGAGCGCGGCTTCTTCGGCGGCCTTCAGCGGCGGGTCGGAGGCACCGAAGTCGACTGTCTTGCTCTCCAGGGCGGTGATGCCGGCGCCAGAGCCGACGGCCTGGTAGTTGACGGTGAGCCCCGACTGCTGGGAGCCCCACTGCTCGTAGACGGGTGCGGCAAAGGTGGAGCCCGCGCCGGAGATCGTGCCGCTCGCGCTGCTGGCCGAGGTGCTGGAGCTGGTGGAGCTTGTGCTGGAGTTGCTCGAGCCGCACGCGCCAAGGGCGAGTGCGAGCACGCCGGCGCCCAGGAATGCGCCTACCTTGTTCTTGTTCACTACGTCTCCTCTGGCTGGTTGTTGACGGCGAGGGCCGGCGCCTGTCCCCTTCAGGGCAGGGGGCGGTGGGCCTGCCGAGTGCCTCTGCGCAGTCTCCTCAGAGCGCTACAGCCTGGGTGTGAACATTTCGTGAAGGCTGCGGCTGGAAGCGGTAGCCGAAGCCCGGATGGGTGTGGATGAAGCGGCGGTCGGGCATCGCGGCTTCCAGCTTGCCGCGCAACTTGGACACGTACACGTCCACCGACCGATCGCCTACGCGCAGCTCGCGCCGCCACACCGCGCTGTAGAGCTCCTCGCGGGTCACGATCGCACCCGAGCGCCTGGCCATTGCCACCAGCAGCTCGAACTCGCGCACCGACAGCGTCAGCGCGCGACCGGTGGCTAGCACGAGCCCCTCGCCGAGCCTGATCTCGAGCTCGCCCGCGTACAGTGTGCCGCTGTTGTTGTGCGTGCTGTCGGGTTCGTGTGCGCCGCCGTACTGCGTGCCGCTGCCGTCCTGTGTGCCGCTGTTGTCGTGCGTGCTGTCGCCGTCGCGCATCTCGCTGTTGTCGTGCGTGCCTCTGTACTGCGCGCCGCCGCCGCCGCGCGTGCCACCGCTCTTGCGAGGCTCCCCCATGGAAAGGCCGCCGTTATTGCGATACGCCTCCATCGGCCAGCATGATCGATCCTATCTGCCGGTACGGCGTTGCGATCTCGTGATCGATAGGTGAAAAAGTCGTGAAAACGCGTGGCTGCGGCGAAGGCGTCAATATCCTCGCTCGATGCCCTTCCCGCGCCGCCGCTCCGACGACGTCCTGATGGCCCTCGTGGAGGAGGCCGGGCGCAACGTACAACGCTCGGGCCTGCTCCTGCGCGACCTGCTCGCCGACTTCCCCGAGCACGCGAGTCTCGCGCGCGATTTGAAGGTGTGCGAGCAGGAGGGCGATCGCATCACGCACGACATCATCCACCGCCTCACCGGCGGGCGGCGCGTGAGCGCGCCGTTCGACACCGGCGATGGCTATGCGCTCGCGACGGCGCTCGACGACATCGTCGACCACACCGAGCAGGCCGCCGCGCAGCTCGGGCTCTACGGCGTGGAGGCTCCGATGGAGCAGTCGCTGGAGTTCGCCGAGGTGCTCGTCGGCGCCGGCGAGCAGATCGCCCGTGCGCTGCGCTGTCTGCGCACCGGCACCGAGCTGGCTCCGCACCTCGTCGAGATCCACCGCCTGGAGAACGAGGGCGACCGCCTGCAGCGCGACGCCGTCGCCTCGCTGTTCGTGGGCGGCATCGACCCGATGGTCGTGATCCGCTGGAAGGACATCTTCGAGTCGCTCGAGGCCGCTGTGGACGCGTGTGAGACGGTGGCCCACGTGCTGGAGGGCATCACGCTCAAGCAGCGCGGGCGCGGGCGGCGCTGAGAACGCAAAGAATCTTCTTGCAAAGGATCTTATTTCGCAATAACTTATTTTGCGCTAAGATCTTTTGATGGAGTTTTTCGATCGCGTTGACGAGCTGGCGGCGCTCCAGGACAATTGGACCGCTGAAGACGCCCGCTTCTTTGTGCTCTGGGGGCGCCGCCGCGCTGGCAAGACCGAGCTGCTCAACCACTTCGTAGAAGGCAAGCGTGCTCTCTACTTCGAGGCGACCGACGCCGCTCGGCGAGATCAGCTTGGTGATCTCTCCAGCGAGCTGGCCCGGGTTTCCGGCAACGCTCTGCTTGCTCAGCAGCCGCTCACGAGCTGGGCCGCGGCGCTCACCGCGATTGAGCACTACGCTGCCTCAGAGCGCACCGTGGTGGTGCTGGACGAGTTCCAGTATCTCGCCGCGGAGGACCGCGAGCTGGGCAGCCTGCTCAACCGCTGGTGGCGGACCACGGGCCGGCGGCTGCCGCTGGTGCTGGTGCTAGCCGGCAGCGAGGTCGCCTTCTTCGAGCGCGAGGTGCTGGCCGGGCAGACGTACGGCCGGCGCACGGGACAGTGGCAGCTGACGCCATTCGACCATCGCTCCGCCGCGCTGTTCGTGCCCGCCTACTCAGCGCAGGACAAGGTGCGCACATATGCGGTGTGCGGGGGGATGCCCTACTACCTGGAGCGCTTCGACGACGAGCTGCCGCTGGCTGAGAACATCCTGCGCCAGATCCTCTACCGCGATGGCCTGCTGCACGAGGAGGCCGAGCTGCTGCTGCGCCAGGAGCTGAGCGACCCGCACAACTACTCCTCGGTACTGCGCGCGATCGCCCACGGTCAGACGCGCAACAGCCAGATCTGCAACCGCGTCCAGCTGAGCACCGCCCAGGTGAGCCAGATCACCGCGACCCTGGAACGTCTGCGCATGATCGAGCAGCGCCGTCCGGTGACCGCGGCGCCGCGCTCGAAGAAGACCACCTACGCCATCGTCGACGGCTTTCTGAACTTCCACTTCCGGTTCGTCGATCCCTACCGCTCCCTGTTACGTACGCGCGCCGGAGCCGAGCAGCATCTGCAGCAGACCGTGCTGCCCGAGTTGGATCACTTCGTGTCGAAGCCGACCTTCGAGGACATCTGCCGCGGCTACATGCAGCAGGCCGAGCGGGCCCGCGTCGTCGGCGCCTGGTGGGGGCAGGTCCCCACCGGGGAGGGGCGGCGTACCGAGCAGCGCGAGGTCGACGCTGTGGCGCTCGACGCGGCCGCGAAGGTCACCGCGATCGGCAGCTGCAAGTGGACGGCCGCGCCCGTCGGCATGGACGAGGAGGCGCTGCTCGTGCGTCTACAGCCCCACATCCCGGGAGCCGAGGGCCCGGTGCGCCACTACCTCTTCTCCCACTCGGGGTTCGCCGACTCGCTGCGGCGGGCTGCGACCGCGGACCCCGGGCGCTATCGGTTGATTGTGCCCGACGATCTCTACGCCTAGCGGGCCTACGCCTAGCGGCCACGGGCGGCGCTGAGACGGCTCGCCGCGGCGCCTATCCGAACGTCGTCGCCGGCGCGCTCGCTTCAAGCTTCGCCCCCTTTGGGCTGCCGATCAGGAACGCCTGGAAAGGAGCGCTCTGGCCCGCCGTCAGTTCCGGCAGCACCGCCCTCCCCGCGGCCACCACCCGTTCCCCGCGCCGTGCCACCGCATACACCACGAGTTCCTGCTGGGTCACGGTCGAGTGATTTGTCACGGTTCCCTCGGCGCCCTCGCCGCTGCCCGGTTCTTCGAAGCTGTGCACCCCCTCGACGGTCAGCTGGGGCGCCGGTCCCGGCGCGCTCGGCGCCTGGCCCACGCGCGCGCTCACCTCCTTTGGTGTGCCCGTCGTCTGGACCTGGTCGTCGATCCACACCGTCTGCGCTCCCGGCTGCAGCAGCGCCACCGAAGTCAGTGCGGGAGCGAGGCCCGCTGTGCTGTTCTGGTATGCCACCCTCCCTCCGGCACCCTTCACGGTGATCTCGATCGGGGCGTCGCGCAGCGGCGTCGAGGAGGTGTTGCGCAGCGTCACCACTACCGCCGTGCGGCCTTCGCCCTGCACTGCCACCGCGTCGAGCACCTGCACGGCGGGGTTCTGCCTGCCCACCGTCAAGCCCGTCTGGTGTGCCAGGGCGTGGCTGTGCGCGACGCGTTCCAGCGCCGTGCTCCTTTCGGCGTTGGTCTCACAGCCGCTCGCCGTGAGTGCCACGGGCGCGAGCGCGCCGACCGTCAGCAGCCCGCGTGCAATCGTCGTCCACCGGCTCCCTCGGCCGCCCTCTGTGGCGGCCTTTCTGTTTCTCTCTCCCCCTCGGCTTGGCATGTGCGTCGTTCTTTGGCTCGCGCCTGGGCTCACCCGAAGGCGCCGCTGATGTAGTCGCGCGTGCGCTGCTCCCGCGGGTGGTCGAACACCTGCTCTGAGGTGCCGTACTCGACCAGCTCGCCGAGGTGCATGAACGCCACGTGGTCGGCCACCCGGAAGGCCTGCTGGAGGTTGTGCGTCACGATCACGATCGCCACCTCGCGCAGACCGACGATCAGCTCCTCGATCGTCGCCGTGGAGATCGGGTCGAGTGCCGAGCACGGCTCGTCGAGTAGCAGCACCTCCGGCTTCACCGCCAGCGCCCGCGCGATGCACAGGCGCTGCTGCTGGCCGCCGGAGAGGCGCAGAGCCGGGTGGTCGAGGTCCGCCTTGACCTCCTCGTATAGCCCCGCGCGCTGCAGTGCCTCCACCACGGCCGGTTCCAGCTCTTTGCGCCCGCGTCGCCCGCGTCGCCGGCCCGCGAGCCGCCCGCCCGCGCTCCGAGTGCCGCGATGCTCCTCACGCAGCGCGTACGCCACGTTCTCGAAGACGCTCATCGGGAAGGGGTTGGGCTGCTGGAAGACCATCGCCACCCGCCTGCGCAGGGCCGTCACCTGCAGCTCGTCCACCTCCTGTCCGTCAAGCGCGATCCTCCCCGCCCGCGAGGCCCCGTCGGTGACCTCGGTGAGGCGGTTCAGCGAACGCAGCAAGGTGGTCTTGCCAGACCCCGAGGCGCCGATCAGCGCCAGCACCTCGCCCTGGCGCACCGGCAGCGTCACGTCGCGCACCACCCAGCGCTCGCCATAGGCGAGCGAAACGCTCTCGATGCTCATCCGCTCGATCACCTGTGCCGCCGCCGGGCGCCTGGTGTGCCGCGTGGCCGTCGCGAAGGGGCTGCCCTGGCTCGCGGTGCCGTCACCGTTGCGCCCGGGCGTGATGCGCCGGCGCGCGCCATTGGGCGGTGGTGCCACCACGGTCGGCTCGCGCTCGACGACGATCCTGCGCACGGGCGGTGGAGGCATCAGTGGGTCCATCGGATTCTCCACGTCGCCTGCTGCGCAGGTGTGGGCATCGGGTTTCCGGGTCCATCTACCTCGACTGCTTTTGGTGAGGGCATCAGCGGGTCCATGGGATCCAGTTCCACAGCATCTCCGGTGCCAGCCCCGACAGCCACAAGCGCTTTCCCGAGCTCAGGCGGATGACCACCCAGTTCAGCGCCACCACCATCATCAGCAGCACGAACGCCGCCGCATACGCCTTCTGCGGCGCATTGCCTTCGCCCGCCGGGGAGTTTTCGAACACATAGCTCGTGAGCGTCGAGCCTGTGCCACGCAACGTCGAGAGCACCGGCGCCCCGCCCGCGCCTTCCAGGCGCAGGAACGCCCCCAGCAGGATCACCACGATCGCCGTGTCGCCGATGATCCTGCCGATGCCCAGCGTGGTGCCGCTGGCGATGTTGGGGCGGATCGAGGGCAACAGCACCCTGCGGATCGTCGTAGCGCGCGTCTTGCCCAGTGCGTAGGAGGCCTCGCGCATATGCGCCGGGATCTGGGCCAGCCCCTCGCGCGTCGAGCTCACCACCAGCGGCAGCGCCAGTAGCGACATCATCGCCCCCGCCGCGAAGAACGAGCGTCCGAACACCGCCCCTTCGGAGGACGTCGTGGAGAAGAACCCCAGCGCCGGCTGGGTGAACACCAGCAGCCCGAAGAACGCCAGCACCACGCTTGGCGCCCCCGCGATCATTTCGATCCCCGACTCCACCGCTCGCGCCAGCGCCGCCGGGCGACGGTACTCCGTCAGCCACACCGCCACCGCCACCCCCGTCGGCGCCGCCAGCGCGATGCCGATCGCCGTCAGCAGCAACGTCCCCTCGATCGGGTCCAGGAAGCCACCCGACCCGTTCTGGTCGCGCGACGCGGCAGGGTGCTCAACCAGCAGCGCCGGGCGCAGGTAGGAGATGCCCTTCACCAGCATGATCACCACGATCGCCGCCGCTATCCCACACAGCAGCAGGCCCGCCGCCCAGCACGCCACATACCCCACGCGGTCTGCCCAGGGCCATGAGGAGATCGAGTCCTTCCCGCGCGCCCTACCCCGCGCACCGGGGGCCGTGTGCTGCGCGTCCGCGCCGACCGGCCCCGCCGGATGTGCCGCGCTTGCCATCAGGTGCGGATCCCATAGCGCTTGAGCGGCTGCTTGGCCGTCCACGCAGCCAGCGACAGGAACGCCGTGGACACCAGCACCACGGCCGCGATCGCATACAACGTCTGGCTCAGCGGTACCACCGCCAGGTTGTCCTTGTAGGTGATGATCGCCGAGGCCGCCGGGCGTACCGGCTCGAACAGCGCCGTCAGCCCGTCCGTCAGGTTGGGCGCGAAGACGCGCCCGCCGCCCACCATCGAGAGCATGATCGCCTCGCCCAGCGCCCTTGCCGTGGCAAGCACCGTTCCGGCGATGATCGCCGGACGCGCCGCTCTGACCGACACCCGCCAGATGGTGCGCCAGCGGTTGACCCCCAGCGCCGCCGACCCCTCCGTCCACGAGCTGGGCACCGCCGCCAGCGCGTTGGCCGAGATCGCCACCATGATCGGCGTGATCATCACCATCAGCACCAGGCTCGCCGTCAGCAGTCCGGCGCCGTTGAGCTGCACCACGTACTCCACCGAGGCCTTGCGCGCCTGGGAGATCAGGTGTTCGTTGATCCACGGCACCACCACCAGGATCCCGATCAGCCCGTAGATCACCGACGGCACGGCCGCCAGCAGGCGCACCACCGGCTCCAACACGCCCCGTACCTTCGCGGGCGCGAACTCGACCATGAAGATCGCGCTCAGCAGCGACAGCACCAGCCCCAGCACCACCGCGATGCCGGTCGTCAGGATCGTGTCCCACAGCAGCGGCCACGCGCGGAAGTGGTAGGTGTAGTGGGCCGGGTCGGTGGGGCTGTTGACGATCTGGCGCAGCTGTTCTTCGGTGTCCCCGCCCGGCAGGAACCACTTGTAGTAGTCGTTGTGCGCGAACGATGGCCACGCCTTGACGAACACCGTCACCAGCAGCGCCGCCACGAACGCCAGCACGCCCACCGCGACCGCGCCGAGCATCAGCTCGGCGCGGCTCTCTGCTGAGAAGCCCAGCCTCCGTCTCATCGCAAGCCGGGCAAGGCCCTTTAGTGGATCACGATCCAGTCGGTGGCCACGATCTTCTCGACTGTCGTGTTGTGCGGCTTGACGACCCAGTCGATGAACTTGGCCGCGGCACCCTTGGGCGCACCCTTGGTTACGAACCAGAAGTTGCGCACTCCCTGGTACTGGCCGGACTTGGCGTTGGGCAGCGTGCAGGGGATGCCCTGGTAGCCCACCGCGTTGGTGCCGGGGGTGAAGTCGAACGAGGTGAAGCCGATCGCGTTCTTATCGCCGATGATCGCCTGGCGCATCGTACCCTCGGATTCCTCCGCCGAGGCGCTGGGGGAGATCTTCAGCTGTTCGCCCAGGAAGATGTTCTGGAAGGCGTCCTGCGTGCCGGAGGAGGCGACTCGCTGGAACAGGTCGATCGGCCCCGACACGGTGGCGCCGGGCACTTCGCTCCAGTTGCGGATCTGACCGGTGAAGATCTGCTGCACGAGCTGCTGGTTGAGGTTCGTGAGGTGGTTGGCGGTGTTGGTGATGACGCACACACCGTCGCGTGCGACCTTGGTGAACACGAGCCCCTTGGGGTCCACGCCGATGATTGGATCGCGCGAGACGTCGCCGATTTCCACTCGCCCGGCGTTCACGTCGCTGATGCCCACGCCCGAGGTCCCCTGGCCGATCTTGGGGGCGGGCTGGTGGGTGGCCTTGTGGTAGGCCGCCGCCAGCTGGTTTACCAGCGGGAACATCGAGGTCGATCCGTCGACCAGCACCGCGCGCGCAAACGCCACGGCGGGCACGCTCGCGATCACAAGCGCGGCAAGTAGGGTCACTGTCGTCAGGCGGGTCGGTCGCACGTGGGGGACTCCTTTGGTCTGCTGCGTCGAGCGGGATGTGGGGGTCCGGGCATGGCCACCCGGAAGCGCCCCCGGCAGTCTTGGCAACCTGTACCTGCGCCAGGTGAACAACGGGTGTCTGTCTGGAGAAAATCTGGATAAGCCCATCCCGACCGAGGTTTCGGTAAGACTGCGCCCGTGAGCGGACCGCCCCACACACCGGGTTCCCCGGCCGAGGAAGACGCCGAGGTTGTTGACGCTACCCGTCGCACCCGCCTGGCCAACGAGCGCACCTACCTGGCTTGGTGGCGCACGGGACTCACATCGCTGGCGGTCGGCCTCGGTGTGGGCAAGCTCGTGCCCGACGTCTCCTCGGGTGCGCGCTGGCCCGACACCGTTGCGGGCGTCGGGTTTGCCCTCATCGGCGTCGTCTTCATCGCCTACGCCTTCGTGCGGCACAAGCGCGTTGAGGAGGCCATCAGGCGCGGCGTCTTTGCCCCGCCCGACGAGCACCTGGTGGTCGCGCTTGGGGTGGTGGGGGTCGTGCTCGGCCTGTTTGTGCTCGGGCTGATTCTCACCAACAGCACCTGACGGGATACCCGGTGGCAGGCTGTCGCCGAGCACTCGGATTTCATCCGACTGGCAGGAAGGACCAACAGCGCCGGCGACCGTCCGGTGGTCAGGCTGTGACGGATTTGTGAACACCCATTGCTTTCGCGGGGGCTCGCTGTGACACTGCCGGCTTCGGGCTTGCCCGGTCCTGGCGCATGGTGGTGTGCAGGTCGGGCACTTCCTGGGCGTCGTCTTGCTCTTGCGTTTCGTGCTGCCCTTTCTTACCCCTTACCCCTTACCCCATACTCCCACATGACCGACGAGCCTCCTAAGCCCAACGGCATTCCCAAGCCCAATGGATCGATGGCCTCCAACGGCGCCCCTGCCAACGGGCGCGGTTCCTCGGGCAAGGTGCGCTCGGGTCTTGCGGAGCGGCGTAACCCGGTACTCGTGGGCCTGGAGGGAGTCCTGCAGAGCGTCGCGCGGGTCCTCCTGCGCGATCCGCTGACCACTTTCCTGGCGCTCGCCTCGATCGGGCTGGGCATCGCCTTCGCGATCCTGCTCGGCTCGATCGGGCCCTCCAGCGTCGGCAGGCAGATACCGCTCAGCCGCGTCGAAACCCTGACGAAGAACAAGGAAATCGCCCTCGCCGTGCTGCTCGATCACGACAACCGCGTGGAGCTCACCACGCGCGCGGTGCTGCCAAAGGCCGGCCGCTCTTCCGCCTCGTCCAGCGAATCGGGCACCTCCTCCAGCGCGCCAACCCTCCCCGTCGGGCCCGCCGAACAGGTATGGGCCTCATACCCCAGTTCAGGTGCGCAGACCCAGGCGCTGGTCTCGGGCCTCGCCAAGAGCGGGGCCGTGGTGACGGTGGATCAGCAGTCCGGCAAGGCGACAAAGCAGATCGTTGTGCAGTTCCTGATCCCGATTCTCCTACTGGTCTGCCTGTTCGCGCTATTCACCCGCCTCGGCGCCGACGGCGGTGCCGGGGGGATCGCGGGCTTCTCGCGCTTCACCGGCAAGGGTAAGCGCAGGGGCAAGGGCACCACCGATCGCGTCTCCTTCGCCGACGTCGCCGGCGCCGGCGAGGCCGTGGCCGAGTTGCGTGAGATCCGCGATTACCTCGCCGAACCGGACAAGTACCTGCGCGTGGGTGCCGCCGCACCCAAGGGCGTGCTCTTGGTCGGGCCGCCCGGCACCGGTAAGACGCTCTTGGCAAAGGCCGTTGCGGGCGAGGCCGATGCCTCCTTCTTCTCGCTCTCGGGCTCTGACTTCGTGGAGTCGCTCGTGGGCGTCGGCGCGGCGCGCGTGCGCGACCTGTTCGCCAAGGCCCGCAAGGCGGCGCCGGCGATCATCTTCATCGACGAGTTCGACGCCGCCGGGCGCAAGCGCGGCGCCGGCATCGGCCAGGGCAACGACGAGCGCGAGCAGACGCTCAACGCACTGCTCGTCGAGATGGACGGCTTCTCCGGCGACGGCGGGCTGGTGGTGATGGGTGCCACCAACCGCCCCGACGTTCTGGACCCCGCGCTGCTGCGCCCCGGGCGCTTTGACCGCCAGGTCACGATCGACGTCCCCGACGTGCATGGACGCCTGGAGATCCTGCGCCTGCACGCCGCCAAGCGCCCGCTGGGGCCCGACGCGTCGCTAGAGGAGGTTGCCCGCCAGACCCCTGGTTTCTCGGGCGCCGAGCTGGCCAACGTGATCAACGAGGGCGCGCTCTTGAGCGTGCGCGACGCCCAGTCGACGATCGACCAGGCCACGCTGGAGGAGGCGATCGACCGCGTCGTCGCCGGACCGGCCAAGAAGCACATCCTCACACGCGAAGAGCGCTGGCTGATCGCCATCCACGAGGCCTCCCACGCCGTCGTGACCGAAGCACTCGGCCAGGAGTCCTCCACGCGCAAGCTCTCGATCGTCGCGCGCGGGCGTACGCTGGGCACCGCCGCGCACATGCTCACCGACCGCGACCAGGTGATCCAGGCCGAACCGGACCTGCAGCGTCAGCTGATCGTGATCGCCGCCGGCGCCGCCGGTGAGCGGATGGCCTTCGGGCACGTCTCCACCGGCGTCAGCGACGACCTGCACGCCGCCACCTCGCTGGCGCGCTCGATGGTCACCTCCTTCGGCATGTCCAAGGCGCTGGGGCCGGTCACGATCGGCGAGAAGGGCGGCGAGATATTCCTCGGCGCCTCGCTGCAGGACCTGGGTTCGGTCGGTCCCTCCACGCTCGACTTGATCGACCGGGAGGTCGAGCGTTTGGTGGGCGACGCCGAGGCCCGCGCCGGTGCGGTCCTGGATCGCAACTGGCAGGCCGTGGAGGAGACGGCCAACGCGCTGCTCGAGCACGAGACGCTGTCGGGCGTGGCGCTGGAGGCGGTGCTGTCCACAGTCCAGGAGACCACGCTGGAGGACCTGCGCGACGTGCGCCGCGACTCCCCCGAGGCGGACCCGCGGCCTGAGAAACGATGAGTGGGCGCTCCTCGCAGCGGGACGACGGGCGCTCCTCGCAGCCGGACGAGCCACGCGGGAAGGACATGCCGCGATTCACCTCCACACCCAGCTCGTCGCACGACGAGCCCGCCCGCCGGCCGGCTCGTTCCCGCCGTCGCCTTCCCTCGGCGTCGCTGGTCATCTCGGTCGTCGCGCTCGTCTTCGCCACCACTCCGCTTGCCGACGCCGCTCGCCACGCCGTCAGTCGTGCCGTCTCGGGCATGCTCGACGGACACCACGTGAGCACCAGGCCCTATGCGGGCGGCGTCCTGCTGCTAGGCAAGAACCGCAAGTTCCCTGCCTCGGCGATCCCCACCGTCGCCGACTCCAACGAGGTGGGCGGGATGACGGTGAGCGCCCTCTCCTCCTGTCCTCCCACCTCGGCCGACCTCGGCACCTGGTGCCTGGAAGAGTCGCCCTACCCGCTGACCACCCAGGACGAGGGCGATAACAACTACTTCTGGGCCAGCCAGGCGTGTGTGGAACGAGGTGGCTATCTGCCCTCCGCGGCGCAGCTAATCGGCGCCGCCAAGCGCGTCAAGCTGGAGGGCACGATCCACGAAAACCCCGACACGGCCACGGTCGAGCAGGATCCCTCCGTCGGTCTGAAGGACCAGCGCGAGATGTCCTCCACGCTCATCACCACCGCCGCGGGCTCCGACGCGGCCGGCTTCGAGGGAGTCAGCGAAGGCTCCACCGGCAACCCCCGTACGGGCGAACCCAACCCGGTACCGCTTGCCGCGGTGCCCGAGCCGGCCACGCTGCAGTACGTGACCGTCTACTCCAACGGTCAGAAGGGTGGCTTCGCGGGGGGCGAGCCGGTCGCCCAGCCGGAGAGTTTCCGCTGCGCCTACGGCAAGGTGCCGGGGGCCAACAAGAACGAAGAATGAGCAATGGGGCGGTCGCGCTGACCGCCCCATGTTGCGCTGCGCGATAACCCGACCCACGCTGCGCTGCTCAGTCAGGATTAAGGCCTCAGTGGCCTATAGCCATTTTTGACCTTCGGCGGTGGCGATCGCTTTCTCTTTGGCTTCGTTGGTTTCTTTGACGCCTATGCAACCACTCCCGGCGGGTTTGGTCGTGATGCCTTTGTCGTTGGCTTTGATTTCGTTGTTAGCGCCAACATTGTTGAGGACGTTTTCTGTGAGGTTGCTGCCTGTCGCCGTGATCGTGCAGGTGCCCAGGACTTTCACTTCGGTTTTACAGCTCCCCACAATGGACCCTATCGCGGTGCTTTTCCCTGCTGTTTGTTCCAATTCAAGGGTGCAGGGAGACATCGTGGGCGTGACCGTGACCAGGCTCGTTTTTACTTTGCAGCCAGTGTATTTTTCAAAATCCAACTGCTCGTTCGTGCCTTTTTTCGACGCTTTGCCTCCCGAGAGGATCGTCCATTTGCCTTCGGCGCTGGTACAGGTGAGCGTTGCGCCTCCGCCTTCGATGGTGATTGTTCCGACTTTGACAGTCCCGGTTGACGACGATGAGCCAGATTCGAATTCTGCGAACGCCGGTACCGCAATGACGGCCAGCGTTGCGAGCATGCCGACGGTGACCGCCAGCAACTTTGCTCTGAACATGATGCTTGCTCCTTCTCTTTGATGGATGGAGTCGGGGAGCGCCGTGGCGCTCCAGTGGAAGGGCGGTCGCTGCCGATTGGGGCTTGCGCCGACCCTGAGTCCTCCCTCTGAGGTTCGACTCCATCCTCGTCTTCCTACTTCCGCTCATCAAGCGAAATAAAGGAAACATCGATGGGGACCGCGGAAGCTGGGCCTGGCGTTGGGAAAAAGCCCGTCCCAGCGGGGTTTCCCCGCCCTCGTGTCGAGGTCAGAGTCGGAAACGAATGGTCGCCAACTCGGCCAGATGTTTCCGATCGCCGCAAAGCGCGTCGGCAACGTGGTGCCGCGAGCGATGATCCTGGTGTCCGCGATCAATGGTCCCCGGGTTTCCGAGCGCCCGGTCCTTGGGACTGAGACCGACGCATACCAGATGGCTGAGTATGCCCGCTCAGGCTGCGATCGAACGCTGCTCAGCCGCCGACGACGCGTCATCTTCGTCCAGCGGCACGGCCGCGAAGCGGTAGCCGATGCCGAAGTGCGTGTGGACGTAGGACCACTCCGGCGAGGCGCGTTCGAGCTTGTGGCGGACCTTGCGCACGAAGACGTCGACCGAGCGGTCGCCGCGGACCATCGCGTAGCCCCACAACGTCTGGTAGATGAAGTCGCGCTCCAGGACCTGTTTGTCATAGGAGACCAGCAGCTCTAGCAACTGAAACTCGCGCCGGGTCAGGCCGAGGCTCTGTCCGTGGACGAATGCCTGGTGCAGGTTGAGGCGGACTTCCAACTCGCCAGCCACGATTGGCCTGGGGTCGCGCTCGGGGGTGGAGCGCCGTCGCCGACGCACCACAGCCTCCACACGGGCGATCAGCTCCTCTGGATGGCAGGGCTTGGTGAGCCAGTCGTCGGCTCCCAGACGCAGCGCGCGAACGCGCTCGGCGACCGTGGAAGAGCGGGTGCAGAGAACCACGCCGAGGTTCTGCTTGTGCTGGCACAGCTGTTCGAGCCAATCCCAGCATTCGCTTCCCACGAGCGTGAGGTCTACGACGATCGCATTGACGCGCATAGCGGCGATCTGCTCCGGGGACAGCACCCGCGGCAGCACGCAGTGCTCGTAGCCAAGTCGTTCCAGGCGCTTCGCGGTTACGAGCAGCAGCGAGGAGTCCTGCTCGAGGTGCGCGATGCGCATCACGGGCGCCGCTCCTCTGCCTGCGCCCGGCTCCCAGGGCTCGGCGGACCGCTCGTTGACGATCGCGTGCGGGCCGGCGTGTTGACGCCCCTCGGAAGAGCACTCTCCGCCGGCGGGGCGGACGTGGGTGCTCGCGCGGGCGGCGTTGGTCGGGGGGGCGGTTGCCTCTGCAATCCTCATAATTCCTGTCGAGAATATCATGTTTGCAGGGCGGCGAGTTGTTGCCGTCGTGTTAATAGTTGTTACCGGCGTGGCGGTTCGGGAACCGGTGAGGCTTGCTCGAGGCGCGCTGGGAGGTCAGGAGGGAGGGGTCACGGGGGCGGTGAGGGGTTCCACGGCCAGATTCAGAGCCTCCACGGGCTGGCCGGGCGGGACGACCTTCTCGTGCGGCGCTGGGGCGAAGCGATAGCCGACGCCGAAATGGGTATGTATGTAGGACCAGTGAGGCGCCACGTGCGAGAGCTTGTTACGCACCTTGCGCACGAATACATCCACCGAGCGGTCGCGGTGCTTCATCTCTCCCCCCCACACCTGGTTGTAGATGTCGGCCCTGCGCACCACCCGGTCCTCGCGCTGGGCCAGCACGCAGAGAACCTGGAACTCGCGCACAGTGAGACCCACGCGGCGACCGTCTGCTAGGACCTGGACCTCGTCGGGGCGGATCTCCAGGTTGCCGTACACCAGCACCGACACGGAGCTGGAGTCAGCACCGCTGGTGCGGGAGCTCTCGTCACTTGCGCTGAGGTTGCCGCTACTGGCGCCGGAGTCGTGGCCAGCGCTGTTGGCCTCGTCGCTGCTCGTGGACGTGCGTAGAGCCGCCTCGGTAGCTGTCGCGGGGATCGTCTGTGCGGTGGTGGTCGGCGCATCGCTCGCAACCAGCTCGCTGGCCGTGGTTGCCCCGTAATATGAGCTGAACGAGCTGTCGTCCACCGGCGGGCGAAAGCTATTTGGCGTGCCCGCAGGCCGAGGTGAAGGTGCGGTGACGGGATGGATAAGAAATGGTGAACAACCGTTTCACCATTTTTTCACGCCCCCGGCCGAGTCCGGTTGGACCATCTCCTGTATGGACGCCGCAGATCTGTGCGCCACCTGTGGCGCCCCCATGGCCTCCGACCAGCGCTACTGCCTTGAGTGCGGCTCGCGCCGGTCGACGATCGGCAGTGGATCGCTCGCCGATTCACACACCTCAGAGTCCGACTCGGCCGAGGAGGGTCGCGGCGAGGCGACCGACCGTGCCATCCCTGCTCAGACGCCCGGAGGTGTGGATCCGCGCGCAACGGCCCCGGTGGCCGCGACAGCCCCGGCGGCGGTCACCCCGCGCAACGGCGGGCCCACGGCGGTGATCGCGGGCGTGGGGGTGCTGCTGCTGTCCATGGGCGTGGGCGTCCTGATTGGACGCGCCGGCTCGGACGGCGCCGGCAAGGCGGCCACCCCACCGGCGCAGGTCATCAGTGTGGCCTCCTCGCCCGGGGCCGCGACGGCCACGACACCTACGACCTCGACGCCCAAATCGACCACGCCCGCGAAGGCCTCCGCCCATAAGGCAAGCAAGGCCGCCTCCTCGTCCTCGGAAGTCGGCCAGGTGCCCAGCAAGCCGGCTCCGCCCACGGTCCTCGAACACCTGAGAGGCGGCAGCGGGCAGAGCTATGAGCAGAAGTCCAAGAACCTCCCCAACGTGGTCTCCACCGGCTGACCCGATCCCTCGACGCCCACCTCCATCCATGGCTCCACCTCCATTTCAACCCGATCGGGCCTACCCAGAGTTGCGCAGGCGCAGGGAGGAACTGGCCGAGCAGGTGGCGGAACTGCACTGGGACCTGGGCGGGCTCACTTACGAGATGGCCATCCGCGACCACTTTCGCCTGGACCTGCTCGTGCGGCGGGCTGCCGGCCTCCAGGAGCGCGACGCCGAGCTGGCCGAGGTCGAGCGGTTGCTGGCCCTGGAGGAGTCGGCCAGCGCGGGCGCGTGCCCCTCTTGTGCGGCGCCGCACAGCCGCGGCGCGCTGTTCTGCTGGCAGTGTGGCGCGACGCTAATGGAGCGCGCGCCGAGTGCGGCTGTGCCCGTGCCTGCCGGTCGGGAAACCGAGGTGACTGCGCCCGTCGCTCGGGGCGCGGCTGCGGCTGCACCCACTGAGCGGGACACAGACGTGGCCGACACACTGGTCATGGATCCCGTGACCGCGTCGGAGGGGTAGGGCCGTGGCGCGGGTTGGATCCGCACGCGGAGCATCGGAGCAGGCGGGGAGCCTTGAAGGGGATCGTCGGCCGGGTGCGGGGACCGGCGGGTGAGTCGGTTCGACTTCGCTCTGCCGCCGCCTTGGGTGCGGGGTCTGCTGGTGGTGCTCTTTCTGGGTTTCGGGGTGCTCGTTGGGAACGCCACCTCCAACTCTGGCGACACGCCGAGCGCCGCGGTGCAGCCGCGCCTGCGACTGGTGCTGCCGGCGGCGGCGCCGGCCTCTTCCCAGGGAGCCTCCACGCCCTCGGCGACGCCCGCACCGGCGGTGTCCGCCGAATCGACCCCCGAACCCGCCGTCTCGCCGTCCACCACGCCTACGGGTACCGTGCCGCATGCCTCCTCCGGTAAGGGGTCCGCAGGTAAGGGGTCCTCGGGCGCTGGGCAAGCGGGCTCTGGTCAGGGCGGCAGCGGCGGTGGCAGCGGTGGCGGTGGAAGCGCTGAAGGCGGGGGCGGTGGTGGGGCATCAACTGCGACCCCACCCGTCAAGCACGTGTGGCTGATCGTGCTCGCCAACCAGCCCTATGCCGCGGTCTTCGGGCCCGCCTCCAAGGCGCCCTACCTGGCGCAGAGCCTAGAGAAGCGCGGCGAGCTGTTGGTGCGCTACTACGCCGTGGCCCATGACGAGCTGGCCAACGGCATAGCGCTGGTGAGCGGGCAGGGGCCGACGACGCAGACGGCCACCAACTGTCCGACCTTTGCCGAAATCGCCTCCGCCAAGACAGGAGCCGAAGGGCAGGTGGAAGGACAGGGCTGCGTGTACCCATCCTCGACGCAGACGCTGGCGGGGCAGCTCACGGCCAAGCACCTCACCTGGCGGGCTTACGTGGAAGGGATGACGGGAACCTGCGCACACCCTGCGCTCGGCGCCGCTGACACGACCGTCGGTGCGCCGCCGCCGGCCTCCACTACCACTGGCGCGGCCGACCAGGCGACACCGGCCAACCAGGTGGCCCAGGGCGAGGAATACACGACCTTTCGCAACCCCTTCATGTACTTCTCGAGCATCATCGGCTCCCCGACGGCGTGCGCCGCCAACGATGTCGGGCTGGGGCAGCTGAGCTCCGACCTGAAGAGCGCCAAGAGCATGCCCACCGTCTCCTACATCGTGCCCTCGCTGTGTGACGACGGGAGCCCCACACCCTGCGCGCCGGGCAAGCCGGGGGGGCTGGCGCCGGCCGACGCGTTCCTGCGGAAGGTCGTGCCGCAGATCATGGCCTCCCCGGCATACAAGAAGGGCGGGCTCGTGGCGATCACCGTCGACCAGGCCCCCGCCACGGGGATCGAAGCCGACTCCAGCTCGTGCTGCGGACAGCCGCGCTTCCCGAACCTGCCTGCATCCGCGCCCTTGCCGGGCGGTCAGCAGCTGCCGCCCTCGGGCGGCGGGCAGGTGGGGGCGCTGCTGCTCTCGCCGTTCGTCAAGGCGGGGAGCACCAACCAGGAACCGTACAACCACTTCTCGCTGTTGCGCACGATCGAGGACCTGTTCGGGCTGGGGCACCTGGGGTACGCGGGGGCGAGCGGGGTCAACGCGTTCGGCGCTGCTGTGTTCGAACGGTAGCCCGCTCAGAGGCTCGCGGCGAGCTCGTTGTAGGTGATCGCCGTGCGCCGGCCCCCGGCGCGAGCGAGGACTCGCTCGAGCGCCATCATGTGCCGTGGACGCTCGAGGTCGGAGGGGTGCAGGTCAAGACGCAGGTGCTCGCCCGGCAGGAGGCTGCCGGCGCGTATCAGCGAGGGCGAGAGCGCGCGGCGCATGAGGCCTTCGCTGCCCACGTCCCAGGCGGGGGCCAGCAGTTGATGAGACCCCTCGCTCGCACCGCTCGTCTCGCACGCCGGTCCGTCGGCGGCAGCCGGTCCCCAGCTGAGCGCGCGGTGCAGGCGCAGCAGCCCGGCCCACCAGCGGAACCTGACGCTGAGCGGGCCGCGCGCGGTGAGCGTGGTACGCAGCGCGCGCGTGTAGGCGTAGGCGGGGGCGACGAATCCGTCGGGCTCGACGCCGGCGAGCTTGAGCACGCGCCAGCCGGCCTCGACCGCGCGGCGGGTCTCCTCGCAATCGAGGCCGACGAACTCGGCGGAGTGCTGGCGGCCGCGGGCGGAGCCCAGCATCCGACGGGTCGCGGAGGGCCGGCGCAGCTGCTTGTACTGGAAGCCGTGCTGAGCGATCGCGTCGCCGCGGCGGCGGCGCTCGGCGAGCCACTCGATCATCTCCGGCGAGCGCTCGCCCAGGGGGTGCAGGTCGCGCGCGGGGATCACGAGCAGCGTCACGCGATCGACGCCGTGGTCGTCGAGCCAGTCGCGGATGCGCGCGCAGCGCTCGAAGGTGGCCGGCTCGATGTCGTGCAGCGCGACGGCGATGGTGCCCCTATGCGGCACGGCGCTCCCCGCGGTGCTCTATGCGCTCGTTGCTCACGTCGACCCTGGCCATTTCTATTAGTAGGATTCGCCTGCAAAGGGACATCTTTTGTGACGAGGCCGCAACCACCGTGTGAAGGTCTGGTGAACGTTGGCGCCCGAACAAGTGTGAAAGCCGCGCGGATGCGAGCATCGGCGCGATGCCACAGCCGATGCCAAAGCGTCACCTATTCATCGCCGGCTGCCCGCGCTCGGGGACCAGCGCGCTGGCGTTCCTGCTCAATGAGCACCCCCACGTGGCACTCGGGTTCGAGCGCTACAAGCGCGTGCGTGCGCAGCTTGATCCCTTTCACTTCACCCCGGCCCAGTTCTTCGCGCCGGTGCTGGCCGAGACGGACATTCGCGGCGAGCTGCTGTACGCGCGCTTGCGCGCACGCTGGGAGGGCGGCGGGGTGAGCGTGGTGGGCGACAAGGTGCCGCTGTACACGCGCGTGCTGCCCCAGCTCTTGGCGCGCTTTCCGCAGGCACGGGTGGCGGTGCTGGTACGCGACCCGCTCGCCGTGGCCCGGTCGTTCGCGCGCCGCGCGGCGGACCCCGAGGACTGGTGGCCGGCCGAGAACGACCATCGGTTGGCGGTGAAGATGTGGAACGAGACACTTGCGGCAGTACGAGCGGTCGATGAGGAGCGAGCTGGGGGGAAAGGAAAGGAAAAGGCCCCCACAAGGGGGGCCGAGGGAGCCGCGTTGCTGCCATACGAGGCGCTGTTGTCTGGCGACGAGCGCTGGCTGGAGTGGCTGCTGGGCTTTGCCGGACTGCCGTGGAGTACGCGGGTACAGGACGAGTACAGACGGCTGGCCGACAGGTGGAGTGAGCGCGCCGGCAGCCGTCCGGTCGAGGCGGAGCTCGTGGATTACGTGCAGACCCACGTCGACACCGGCTTGCGCTCGTGGGCGGAGCAGCGCATGGAGAGTCAACTTGCGCTCAGACCAGCGGTCCGGCGAATCGCCGACGGGGAGGACGAGACGCTGCTCTCCGTCGAGGAGCTGAGCGAGCGCGAACGTGAGCAGGGACAGCTGCTGGAGGAAATGCGCCATCCCGGCCGCCGGGCGGAGGCCGAAGTGGACGTGCTTGAGCGGCGGTTCATGGAGCAGGCCGGTGAGCTGGCGCGGCGCGGCGAGCGGCTTCGAGGACAGGCGCTGGCCGGGGAGCCGGCGATCGAGTGCACGCGTCCTCGTGAGGAGACCGCTGAGCGGACAGGCCGGCTGTCAGTGGTACCCGTCAGTGCGCGGCCGCGCGTCACCTTTATCGCACCCCACCAGCGCGCGACGACGGGCGGGGTATACGTGATCGAGCAGTTCGCACGCCACCTGGCCGGCGTGGCGGATGTGTGCGTGGCGGTGCGCGAGCGGCCCTCGCGGGAGATCCCCGGCGTGGAGGTGCGCTGGCTGGAGGGCTCCTACGGCGAGGAGCTGCCCGCGGACGACGCACCCACCTGGGCCAAAGCACTACCTGAGGCAGACGTGCTGGTCTACCCGGCGGACCTGCGCGAGGCCGCGGGTCTGCTCGCCGAGCTGCCCATGCGCGTGGGCCGGCCGGTGATGCTGTTCCAGGGCTACGGCACCCCCGGCTCGCCCGTCGTCGAGGCCAACCTGACGGGCGCTCGTGAGGCGGTGGCGGTCGCGCGCTGGCTCCAGGACCTGGCGCTCGCGCGCGGAGTGCCCTGTGCATACGTACCCCAGGGTCTCGACCGCGAGGTGTTCGCCGCGGGTCCGGTGTCGCCGGCCGAGCGAACGCCGCGCGTCAGCCTGATGACCCATCGCCTCGACTGGAAGGGCCTGCGCGACGCGCTCGACGCTGTGACGATCGTGCGCGAGCAGCGCCCCGACGTGGAGCTGGCGCTGTTCGGGACGGAGACGGTAGTGGGGCGGGGGCCTCTGACTGGGGAAGAACCGCCAGCTGGGGTGGGCCCGCTAGCCGGCCCCACCCGGCTGGCCGCGGAGGGCACATTCCTGGCCAGCCCCACCCGTCCCGAGGTCGCGGCGCTGCTCAGGGAAAGCGCCGTGCACGTCGTGGCCAGCTGGGAGGAGGGCTTCGGGCTGACCGGCGCGGAGGCGATTGCCTGCGGCGCGGCACTGGCCAGCACCGACACGAAGGGCAGTCGCGACTATGCAGTCGACGGCCACACGGCGCTGGTGAGCGCCCCGCACGATCCCGCGGCGCTGGCGCGCAACGTGCTGGAACTGCTTGCGGACACGGAGCTGCGCGCGCGCCTGGTGACCAACGGCCAGCGCCACCTGCGCACCGCGATGCCGCCCTGGCTAGAGGCGGCGCGGCGGATGGCGCTCGCCCTGTTCGAGGACTGATGGCCGAGCTGGGAATCGCGGTCGTCACCTACAGGCGCCCGGAGCACCTGCGGCGTCTGCTGGCGGCGATCTCCGGTCTCACTGAGTCCTCACACCACTTGGTGGTAGCCGAGGACGGAGGTGAGGACGAGGCCGTCGAGTGGTGCCGCGCGCAGGGACACACCGTCATAACCGGCCCCCGCCGTGGCGTGGCGCACAACAAGAACCGCGGCCTCTTCGCGCTCGCCGCGCTGGGCTGCGATCCGCTGCTGCTGCTCGAGGATGACGTGCTCCCCGTGGAGCAGGGCTGGGAGCGGGACTGGATCGAGGGTACGCGGCGCTGGCAGCACCTCGCCTACCACCACCCCAAGGTGGTCAAGCACGCCGTGGGCGGCGCGGGGACTCCGGGCGACCCTTTCGTCAACCCAGCGGCGACGGCGCAGTGCCTCTCGGTCTCCGCCGAGGTGCTGGAGCGGGTGGGCTTCCTCGATCCTCGCTTCCAGGGCTGGGGCCACGAGCACGCGGAGTGGACGACGCGGATCAAGCGCGCGGGATATGGCTTTCGGGAGGTCGCGCTGCCCGACGGGCGGCGGGCGAAGGCGCAGCTCTACCTTGCTGGGGGTCTCACGAGCGACGACGGCGAGAGCCACCGCGACGAAGAGCAGGCGCGGCGCAACCGCGAGCTGGCCACGGCGTTGCGTGGGGAGCCGGTCTTCCGCCGCCCGTGGCGGGACTCGGCCGAACGGCGCGAGTTCCTCGCCGAGCAGGCCGCGGGGGGGATCGATGCGGCGGGGCTGGCGCGGCGGCTCGACGAGCGGGGCATCTGAGGGGACGATTCAAGTGGAAACGGTTTCCGAGCTGATCGGCGCCGTCAGGCTTGGGCTGCCGCTACCGCTGCCGCTGCTCGGGGCGGTGATCGTGAGCGGGTGCAGCGGTGTGGCGTTGAGAGCGAGCTTGTTGGGCCAGCGACGCCGGTCCAGGCGCAGCAGGAGCTTGCGCTTGCCGGCCTTCAGCGTCTCGCGCGGCGTCTTCGCCACGACGCGCCCGTTGCGCTTGGCGAGCAGCTGCACGTGCGCTTCGGCGACCAGCTTGAAGCTGAGTTCGAGCTCGTCGCCGTGCACCACGCGCGAGTGCACGCCGTTGACCACCGGCGCGTTGGAGAGCACCTGCGGGGCCGGTGCTGAGGGGGTCGGCGGGGGAGGCGGTGGTGGTGCCTGGTTGGCGAGCGAGTCATCAGGGGGCGGTTCGTCGGCGGGCAGCTGCAGCACGCCGTCGTCGCTGGGGCGGAAGGTGATGACGTTCGCGAAGTATGGGTCGGTGTCTTCGGGCAGCTGCGGCTCATCCGGCTTTTCGTCGGTGTAGTGGAACAGCCAGCCCTGGCTGGTCGCCAGCCAGCAGTCGTTCGCGGCGGGGCACGCGATCGCGCCCGCGTTGCCACGCCGCCCGACCCCCTGCGCTTCGCCGAGCGCTTCGCGGTTGGTGGCGGTGCCTTCGGCGTTCACGCGCGCGACCTCGGCCTGTCCGGAGGTGCCGTGCAGCGAGATCCATGCTGCCGGCACGCCCGGTTCGGGGGCGATGCCCTGCGGCTCGTCTTCGGAGTCGAAGGGGTCGCTGCCGCCGAATTCTTCGCTGCCGATGACCTGCTTCCATTCGTACAGGTGGGTGCCCGGGTTCTCGGCGTAGCGCAGCGCGATCGTGTGCGCGACGCCCGCGCCGGAACTGGCGGCTTCGGCCCTTTCGTAGGGGCCCGCGATGGCCCACGTCTGCGGCGGCGCGGTGTTGCTGTGAGAAGGTGTGTAGTCGCTGCCCAGGGCGAACGGCCCGAGCGTCTTTGGTTCCACCGGCAGACCGCTCGCGTTGGTGCCGTATTCGGGCAGCGGCGGGCAGAATTCGCTCGCCGCGCAGGCGGGGTTGGGCGTCAGCACGTCGTGGAAGTCGATGCTCGAGCCGGGCGGGTCGACCTGGTGCAGCAGCGCCGGGTGGTTGGGGTCTTCGCCGCTGTAGTCGATCGTCTGTCCTTCTTCTTCTTCCACGGCCAAGCTTACGCTCTCGAACAGCACGCCGGGGGCGGCCAGTGCCATCGAGAAGACTTCGTGGTCCTCGGGCGAGTACACGACGGTGACGCCGGTGCCGTCCCAGTGCAGGTGGAAGGCGCCGGTGTTGGGCGGGTTGGCGAGTTCGCCGCCGAACCAGCAGTCCTCGGGTGACAGGCACGCGGCGGCGTTCATCGGCCGGTAGGAGTTGGGCTGGTTGAGCGGCATCGCGTAGGACGCCACCACGTGGCCGTTCTGGAAGTGGCACAGCGACACCCGGCCGTATTCGGCTTCCGCCGTCACGACCTGTCCGGGCCGCTGGTCGGAGATCGTCCAGAATTCGTTTTCTCCCGCCCACGCGATGCGCCCCTCGGCCCCGCCGCATACGGTTGACAGTAGGTGCCAGGTGCGCCCGTTATAGGCGTACAGCCCGCAGGGGACGGAGGCCCCGGCGCTGGCAGCACAGGAGCTGCCGGTGCCGCCGGTGATCAGCAGGCCGCGGTTGGGGCTCCAGAAGGAGATCTCGCCGATCTGCCCGAGCGGCACTGGGTAGCTGGGTTCAGGCTCGTGCGTCCCGGGCGGCGGTTCCGGCGGGTTGACGGGGGCGAACTGCCATGTGGCGGTCGGGACGCTTTCGGCCGCGACTGCCAGCGCGGGGAGGATCGCCGCGAGCACGAGCAGCGTAGACATGACCAGCAGAGCCGGAAGCGCGCGGGGTCTCATTTGCGTCGGCTCCGGTGCGTGGCTTTGGGGTGCTTAACCGTGGGGCGCTTGACTGTGGGGAGCGGGTAGATCGACGGGCGGTGGGGGAAGCTCACGCGCAGGGTCTCGTGCACAGTGCGGTGGCCGAGTGCCGTGAAGGTCAGCGTGATGGTGGTGTACAGGCCATAACGGCTGTCCTGGAGCAGCGCGTCGTAACGCGCCGCGGGGGTCAGGTGCAGCTCGATCGTCTCAGGTCCGCTGGTGTTGGCCGCCGCGTAGGCGATCTGTGCGTCGCCCGGAGCGGACACACTGCTCGTCTTGCGGGTGTGGGCGGAGCCCTTCCTACCGGAGCCCTGCTTGCGCCGCGCCGCCACCGCGCGCCGTGCGTTTGGGCGCCCCGCGGCCTTGTGCGCGCCCCTGGCAGTCTTGCGCGCACGGGTCGCGACCGAGGGGACGCTCAGGCCGCTCACCGCGCTGACCGCACTCGCGCTGAGCCGCCCGGCGCCGGGCACCGACACGTACAGATCGAGGGTGCCGTCGGGAGACGGTGTGGCCGTTGCGCTGAGACTCCACGGAATTTCAGCCGCCGGCCAGGGTGGCGTGGGCGCGATGCTCTGCTGCCCGGCCACCGCCGGCGAGTGGATTTCTTCGGTCACGAACACGTCGGCGCCTTCGTTGACGACGCCGTAGACGAGGTTGGTGGCGCCCGAGGCCAGCGCGAGTGTCTTGCCGTCTTCGCTGTACGCCGCGGCGATGACCCCCCCGTTGGCGGGCTGCCCGTTGTAGCCGAAGCTGACCATCGCGAGCGTGCCGCCGGCTAGGTTGACCTCGTACAGCTGCGAGACCGCGGCCTGGCTGAGCGTCGGGGTGATCAGCGCCGGCGGGGCCAGCGGGAAGGCGACGCGCGCGGTGGTGAACGCCACGCGCGACCCGTTGGGGGAGAGCGCGACGCTGGCGATCGGCGAGTCGAGTTCGGTGTCTTCGAAGTTCAGCGAGGCCCAGTCGGTCAGCCGCTGGATCGACTGTGCGCGGGTCAGGCCAGGCGCCATGTTGACGACGAAGGCGTTGGCGGGCGGCGGCTTGGAGGCGTTGAACAGGCCGAAGTCTGGGTCTTCGCCGTAGGTGGGCTGTGTCGAGAGCAGCGCGACCTCCGTCCCTTCGGCGCTCAGCTGCGGCGTGAGCGCGGCCAGCGGACCGCCCAGGCCTGCGCCGGCGATGAAGCTGGTCCCCGCCTGCGAGGTGTAGCTGCCGTACTCCGGGGCGGCCCCGGGGTATTCCTCGTTGGTTATGCCCTGCGTGTCCCACGCCAGGTCAAGACCCCCCGGGCACGCCGGCGGGCATTCGGGGGCCGATGGGTCGTCGCCCGCAAGCACCCTGCGCGTCGGTGCTCCGGGCCCTTCGGAGATCCGCCGCCAGAGCGGTTCGGCGTAGCTGTCGGGGTCGTCGGGAACCCCCGGCAGGGGCTGGGCGACTGGGGCCTGGGCGGCGACTTCGATGCCCATCCACGACACCGTGCTGCCGTCGGCGCTGATCGCCGCCGTGCTGGCGCCGAGTGGGAGTTCCACCGCCCCGCCCCTGGGTAGATCTGTCACCGGGGTGACGGTCGGTCCGCTGAGCGCCGCCCCCACGGGGACCGGCTGCGGCGTGGGCTGCGGCGTGCCGCCCTGCGAGGCGAGCGTGGAGCTGACGAGCGTGGTGGTCTTCGTTTCCAGGTCGCGCACCGCCACCTGGTTGGGCGGCGTGGGGCAGGTCAGCGTTTCTTCTTCTACCGTGCAGGCGCCGGTGAGGTCCGAGGAGCTGATCACGGTGAACGCCACCTCCTGTCCGTTGCCACTGAGCGCCACGCGCGCGGCGGTGGCCGAGCCGCACGCTCCGTACCTGTTCGGTGAGAGCGTGCTGAGCACGTAGGTGAGACTTGCACTGGAGCCGTTGGGCGCCGAGACGAGCGTGAACGCGGGGGGTTCGGAGGAGCCGGCGGGCTGCTTTTCGGGCTGCCACGCGTCGGGTTTTTTGGAGATCGGGTGCGCGGGTTCGTTTTCGGGCGCCTGCTGCATGTTGCGCACATACACCGAGCTGCACGCCCCGTCGCCGGCGGGCTGGCCGGTGGCGGGGTTCTGGTCGGTGGTGAAGCTCACGTACTGCCCGTTGGCGCTGATCGAGGGCGCCCCCGCGTGGTTGCCGTAGGCGACGGCCTGCAGCGCCACGAGCTTGGGCGGCTGGCCCGGTTCGCCGGCGACGAGTTCCCCGCGGTAGATGCCGGGCACCGACTTGACCGAGCCCACGAACACGACATAGTGGCCGTTGCCGGAGATCGCAGGGTCGTACGCGTAGTCGGCCTGGATCCCCTGTTCGGGGCTGGCCGAGGCGAGCGCGAAGGGGGTGAACGCGGCCTGCGCCGGGGAGCAGCTCAGGAGCGCCGCCGCAAACGCGAGCAGGAGTGCGCGCCTCATCAGACCTGCACTCTCAAGTGGACGTCGAGGGTATTCCCCACCCTGTTGCGGCTGCGCACCGTGATCGTGTAGGTGCCGGCGGCGGCGTAGATGTGGCGCGCGGTCAGCTTGTGGTTCACGCGCGTGCCGTCGCCGAAGGAGATCGAGGTGTCGCCTGCCACCGCGCCTGAAGCGTGGTCGAGGACCTTGACGGACACGCCGTCACCGCCCAGGCGCCTGACGGTGACTTCGGGGGGGTTGGCGTCGACCTTCAGCGTCGCGTCGGGGGTCATCGTCTGCTGGCCGAGGCTGTCGGTGGCGAGCACCTGCACCTGGTGCACACCGTCGCCCAGCGCGCGCGGGTTCAGACGCAGCGACAGTCCAGTCAACCCATGGGCCCAGACGCGGCCGTCGACGAGCACGGAATAGGAAGTGCTGCCGAACGCCTCGCTGGGGGCTTCCCAGTTGACGGTGGCGGCGCTGCCCCGCACCCAGCCGACCGGCGTGGTGGCCTCGAACTGGCCGGGTGGCGCCTTGGCGAGCGCGGCCATCACCTGCTGCCCTTCGGCGGGCCCCTGTGCGAAGGCGATCAGCGCGTCGCCGTTGCCCGAGCCGCCGAGTGCGGGACGGCCGATCTGGCCGCTGATCGGCGCTGAGAGTAGCGCCGTCTGGAAGGCGCCCCCAGCGTAGTCCTCGCGTGCCGCCACGGCCGGCAGGCCGTTTGCAAGTGTGGGCCAAACGGTGACGCCACCGCCGGCCGGGTTGATGCCCGTCAGCACCTGCGTGGCGGTCGCTTCCAGGGGGCTGCTGATCGCGCCGAAGGAGAGCGGCGAGCTGAACGGTTCGTAGTCGCTGCCGCTCACCAGCTGCGCTGAGGAGCCGGCGTCGTAGGCGGCGCGGAATTCGCCCTTGCTGGCGATCGCGAGGCTGGGAGGGCCGAGTGTGGAGCCGGCTGCGAGCACCTTCGCGCCCTGCAGCTTGGCGCCGTTGGGGTCGGTTTCGGCGGGCAGCGTGTTGAGCAGGATGCGCGGGCTGCCGTAGGGCGAGCCCTCGCCGCCGGCCAGGCGGTAGGCGATCTTGGCCTCACCGAAGGTATTCACGGCGATCGTCGGAGCGTCGGCTTCGGCGTCGATCGGCTGGCCTTCGGCGGTGGTGGAGCTGACGTCGAGCACGGCGGTGGCGAGACGGTTGCCGAAGATCCGCCGCGCGAGGATCCGCGCCACGCCGCTGGCGTCGGGCTCCTGCCAGGTCACGACCGCGTTGCCGTTGGAGCTGACGCCGATCGCCGGCGCGTTTTCCCGGTCGGGGTGGCGCATCGGCAGCTGCGGGTGGTCGTTGACGTTGCCCAGTGAGGTCCACGTCAGCCCCTGGCCGTTGTAGCGGGCGACGCGCACGTCGATCAGCTCGTCGCCGGGGCGCTCGGGGACGATCGTGGGGTTTTCGAGGAGGTTGTCGGTGACCACCCGGTAGGCGACGTAGGCCTGCCCGTTGGGCGCCATCGCCAGCGAGGGGTAGGCGGCGCTGCCGTCGCCGATGCCTTTCGGGTCGATCTGCTGCGCGGGCCCGAACTGGCTCGCGCCCGGGCTGACTTCCGCGGACATCAGCTCGTACTGGGTCGCCTGGTCGACGACGGCCCAAGGCTCCTCCCACACGACCAGTACGCGCCCACCGTCGCCGGCGGCGATCGTCGGGAAGCTCGCGCTGAAGGGCTGACCCGAGTCAACCTGCACGGGGGGCTGCCAGGCGCCGTTCAAGAAGCGCGCGACGAACAGGTGGGCTTGGCCGGCGAGGAGCTTGCGGTAGAGGATCGCGCCACTGCCATCGGGCGCCATCGCCGCACCGTCGACATCGAGGATCGTGGGGCTCGGGCCGTCGATCCTGACCGCGGGCGCGAGCTCGGCGCGAGCGCTCGCGGCGCACAGCAGTGCGCTCGCGAGGACGAGCGCGAGCACGAGCGGCGTGCGGAGATGCAGAGGCGGCACACGGATGTGCCCATGCTAGGTGGGGCACATCGGGCCGGGCAACCGCTTCACCACAGTTTCACAGGAGCGATGAGGAAACCCCAGAGTGTCACCACTTCTTCACCTTCCGGTGCCCCGGCGCCGCCAGATTACAGGACGTTTGCGGCCCCACCGGGTCGTTGCCCATACCTCCACATACCTCCATGTTCACCTTTTTGCGCATCGCCGGGACGTCCGCGTGAGTCGCAGGCTTGTCCTACGGGCTCTGTCCATCCTCCTTGGGCTGGTCGCCGTAGGCGCCTGCGCGTCGGCGCTTGCTCTGGGAGCGACATCCTCGGCGACGTTCTCGGTCTCGGCGACGAGCACGTCGACCTCTGCGCCGGCCTCCCCCGTCAGCACGAGCACGTCTACCTCGACATCGACGTCGACCTCGACGTCGGATTCGTCGGCTTCGACCTCGTCCAGCTTGTATCCAATCCCTGCTCCGGGCACCTCAACGGTCGAAACCTCAACCTCAACTTCACCTCCAGTCTACCGACCCTTAACGCCGTCACGAACGCCGCCACGCGCAGGGGGTGGGCCGTTGGTTGCGTGGCAAACCGCGCAGCCCACCACAGCGGCATCCGAGCACAGGAAGCCTGATCGCGGGCGGCGCGGGGCAAGGACAAAGCACCGCAAGCGCGCGAACACCGGCGGTACGCCGGCGGGCGCCAGCGAGCCCTCCGCGGCGGAAATTCCCGGCGCCTCACCGATCGGGGCCACCGTCGGTCTACCGCCCGAACCGCTCGCCGCCGCGGGCATCGGTGGGCAGGAGGGCAATCCCCTCGCGGGTACCCCCTTCCCCGCAGGGGCGGTGCCGGGCTTCTTCCTCGAAACATTTCGTGTGCCGCCCTTTCTGCTGCCGATCTACCAGTCGGCGGCCGCGCGCTACGGGGTGCCGTGGGAGGCGCTGGCGGGGATCAACGAAGTGGAGACTGACTACGGCGGCGACCTTTCGGTCTCCACCGCCGGCGCCGAGGGTTGGATGCAGTTTTTGCCGCAGACATGGGCGGAGTACGGCGTGGACGCCACCGGCGCCGGCGTGCGCGACCCCTACAACCCGGCCGACGCGGTCTTTGCCGCGGCCCGCTACCTGCGCGCCGCCGGCGCCGCGCAGAGCCTGACGGGGGCGATCTTCGCCTACAACCACTCCAGCCTGTACGTCGAATCGGTGATGCTGCGCGCACGACTGCTGGCCGGCACCCCGCCGGCCCTGCTGCAGGCGCTGAGCGCGATCGGGCGGGACAGCACGCCGGCCGGGGTCGGCGCCTATCCCGGCGCGAGCGCCCAGCCCGGTACTGACGCCGCCGCGCACACGACCGGGACTGCGGCGGACGGCAGCTCGGCGGACGTGGTGGCACACGGCTCGGCCGGCGAGGGCGCGCGCTTCGCTCCCTCCCCGCGCGCGGCCGCCGCCGGCGAGCACGGCGCGGACAGCGGGCTCACCCCGGCGCAGTGGCATACGTTGACGCAGCGGCTGGCGGAACTGCCTCAGCCGCACGTGTCGCTCACGCCCACGAGCGCCGCGCTGCCCGACAGGCCCGGCGGGGTCGATCTGCCACCGCCGTTGCTCGGTTCCGCGCCGACGCTCGACCTCACCCCGCAGGCCGGTGCGAGTACGGGCCTCACCGCCGCGAGCACCGCCGGGGCGACAAGTGCGGGCGCAGCCGGGGTGGGCGCGCTCGCGACCAGCCCGGCCTCGGGCGGGCTGAGCTTCCAGCCGGAACTGGGCCTGCCCGCGGTCTCGGTGAACATGATCGGCGCGGCACCCCAGGAAGAAGGGGGCGGCGCGGTCTGGGCGACGGGGGAGATCGGCGTGGTTCCGGCAAGCGCGGGCAGCAAGCAGGTCGCCGGCAAAGCGGTGCTGCTGCGCCGCGCCGAGGGTGCAGGCGGCTGGCAGGTTGTGCCCATCGAAGGGGAAAACACCAGGAAGGAAACGGGTGAATTCAGCTGGAGCGGCACGCCCAGCGTCGACGCCGGCGGCGGCATGGCGCTGCAGAGCGCCGTCGAAGAAGAAGAAGAAGTCAAGGGGCAGAAGACCAAGTCCTCGCAGCCGACGCTCCTCGCACGCGAACCCGACGGCGCCTTCAGGCAGGCCCCGGCTCCCAAGCCCGTGAGCAAGAGCGAACCGGGTGGCGTGCTCGAACACGGCGAAACGCTCTACCCCGCCAAGGGTACGCCGATCTTCACGGCGATCGAAGACACCGTCGAAGGCGTGAAGCGCACGGGCGCGCTGTTCGTGCCCGGAGCGTCCTCGCTCACCGCCCTGCTGCATTGGGACGGCAGGCAGTGGACGCGCGAGCCGATCTGCACCTCCTACACCGGCGGTACATGCGTCGACGGCGCGAGCGGCGTGAAGGCGCTGGCGATCTCGGCCCCGCCCGCGCAGGGCGAAGCGGTGCCGGTCGCCTGGCTGCTCGCGAGCTCTGAAGGCGAACAGCTGATGTTGTTCAAGCGCACCGCCGCAGTCTCCGGCCCGCCCGTGTGGGTACAGAGCCAGCCTGCCGGCTGGGCGGCGAGCGGCGAGAAGGTGCTGGCGCGCAGCAGCGGGCAGATGCTGAGCGCCACCACCCAGGGGGTATGGGTCGACGCCGCGGTCATCGCCCCGTCTGCGCCTAACGAAAAGGCCGACCTCTCACTGTTCGTGAGCGCCGCCACGCCGAGCGAAATCCTCGGGGCGTGGTGTTGGCCGCAGGCCGCCTGCGCCCAGGGCTCCCCCGGGGTGCCGGCCGGCGGCTCCCTCGGAGCGCCGCTGCCCAAGAACTACAGGAGCTTCGCCTGGCCCGGCGCGGGCGACGGGACGCGCATCCTTGCCGGCCTGGAAAACGGCGCGCTGCTGCGCATGCAGGGCTCGGGCGACTTCCAGTACCTCGTCGGCGGCGGTGGCAGCAGCTCCTCGGGCGACGCCGCCTTCGCGACGCCCGCAGAAGGCTGGATCTCGTCCGTCGCTCAGCCGGGCTCCAACAGCGCGGTGGTGGAGCACGTAACCACGGTACCCACGCCCAGCGCGCTGCAGGCCTGGCCGCTGCCCTTCCGCCGTCCGCTGACGGCGATCGCCGCGCAGCCCGGCACGACACCGGGCGAACCAGGTGCGCAGGCGCTGGCGGTGGGCGACCGCGGCCAGGTCGCGCGCTTCGTCCCCGGCCAGGGGTGGACGCCGGAATTCCTCTACAACGCCGTCGGTGTACCCGAAGAACCGCGCCTGCGTGGGGTGGCGTGGCCCGGAACCGACCGCGCCTACGCCGTCGGCGACAACGGCGCGATGTGGCTGTGGCGCGCGGAAACGGGGCTGTGGGAGCCCGATCCCGCCAAGCCACTGGACTTCCACGCCAATCTGACCGCGATCGCCTTCTCACCGCTGAACCCGGACATCGGCTACGCCGTCGGCAAGCAGGGCGCGCTGCTGGCCTACGACAAGACCTGGACCCAGCAGACGCTGCCCGCCGAAGTGGCGCACGCCGACTTGACCTCGGTGGCCTTCGCCGGCGGCGAAGCGCTCGTCACCTACCGCATGGTGGTGGGCGGTAAGGAGGTCGGCGGGCTGCTCGTCAACAACGGCTCCCCTTCGGGCTGGCAGGTGGACGCCAAGGCGCAGGAACTGCTTGCGACGTTGCACGAACCGAGCCCGTCCTCCTCCAAGGAACCCCCCAAGGTCGCGACGAGCTCGAGTGTGCTCTCCAAGGTCGCGGCGCTGCCCGACGGCGGCGCGGTCGCCGCCGGCCCCGGGGTGGTGATCGAGCGCGACTCCGCTGAAGCCCCCTGGCGCTTCTCTAGCCAGCCGCTGCCCGAAGCGGAAAACATCGCCGCGCTGGCGGCGTTCCGCGAAGGTTCGAGCGTGCGTGCGCTCGTCTCGGTCGACCTCGACAGCCTCAGCAACCCCAACAACTCCACCAACAACTACCTGCTGATCGACAACCCGCCGGGCGTCGGCTTCGGCCAGCCCGAAGCGCTGATCGGCCCCGACCCGCTCCCGATCAGCGGCTACCTGCTGCGCGAGACGGCCAGCGGCTGGCAGGACCTCGAGGGTCAGGCCTACCCGAGCGCATTCTCGATCAGCAACGCCGGCCAGAACGCCGACCTGCCCAACTGGCCCGATCCGGTGCTCGCGCTCGACCTCGCACCAGACGGCTCGCGCGGCTGGGCCGTCGGCGGGCAGACCGGCGCGTTCGTCGAGGAGTCGAAGGATGCCGGTGCTCAGTTCACCAGCCAGAGCGCCGCCGCGCTGCGCCTGGGCGGTGACCTCTCCCCGCCGCAGAGCAGCACCGCACCGATCGCCGTACCCGGCGGCAAGATGGTGACGTTTGCCGTCGGTGGCAACGCCCAGTGCGCGGGACCGTGCGCGAACCTCGCCGACGAGGGCGTCGGCCCCGACGCGTGGCTGTCGGCCGCGCTCGCGCGCGCCGCGCAGATCCACGAGCAGCACGAAGAACTGCAGGCCTTCCTCTATACAGGGGCGCATGTGGCCGAAGGCGCTGCGCACGCGCTGAGCGGCGTCCCCGGCGGTTTCGCGCGCGAGCAGCAGGCCTACCGAACCGACCTGAACGCGGCGGGTGCGCTGCCGACCTACGTCACGCCGACGTCCTCCGACATCGACTCGAGCGGCAGCCTCGCCACCTTCTCCGCGGCGCTGGGGGGCGACGCACCCATCGGGAGCGCACCGGCCGGCACGCCGCAGCCGCCGGCGGGCAGCGGCGCCTACGCAATCGAATCGGCCGGCAAGGGTGGCGACGTGCGCGTGATCGTGCTCGACTTCACCGCCTCCGTGCTGCGCCCAGGCGAGCTCGAATGGCTGGCAGCGCAGCTCGCCCAGGCCAGGTCGGCGAGCATCGCGGCGATCGTGATGGGCAGCGCCGACATCGCCGACCCGGGCGCCTCCAACTACGACGGCCAGGATGCCGCCGCGCTGAGCAATGTGCTGCTCGCCGGGGGGGCCTCGGCGTACCTGTTCGACAGCATCGGCGAAAACCGCGCCGAGCAGATCGGCTCGGGCGCGGACGCGATCCCGGCCTACGGCAGCGGCACGCTCGGCTACGTGCCGGCGCCGGTCTCGCCCGAGGAATTCCTCGGCGCCGGTGGCTTTCTCACGGTGAGCGTGAACGTCGCCGCGCGCAATGCCGCGAGCAACCGCGCGCCGGTCAGCGCGTCGCTGATCCCCAACATCTCCCAGCTGGGGCTCGACGCGACCGGCGGCACGCTCCTGCGGCGCAGCTCGGTATCGCTCTTCCAGGGTCTGGCGCGGCGTCCCACCGGGGGCCTCGAGCTGGCGGGTGGGGAGGGCTCGAGCTCCACCATTGCGCCCGACCCCTACGTGCCGATCCCCGAGACCTGCATCGGGGCCGTCTGCTCGCAGTTCATCGCGCCCGAATACACCTTCACCTCCTCCAACCCGGACATTGGCAACTTCGTCGAGCACGAACCGAGCAGCTCCGAACCCCTCGCCGTGCTGCAGAACGCCAAGGGCGAACCGGTGCAGGAAACACAGGGGCACTCCGGGGTGTTCTGCGCCTTCAACCCCGGCACGACGATCATCACGATCTCCACCGGTGGCTTGAGCTACTCCGAGCCGGTGACAGTCCAGGCCGGCAGCGTGGAGCAGCCATGCGGCACGGTGCCGCTGAAGAACCCGCCCGCCGCCGCCGTGTCCGCCGCCGCGCCCCCGCCGGTGACGCCCGCGCCGGCCTCGCCGCCGCCCTCGCCGGCGCCACTCGCCGTCGTGCCGCCGCCACCTCCGCCCGTGGCGCTGGTCCCCGTCAAGCTGCCGGCGCCGGCTCCGCCGCACGCGGTCCCGCCGCCGCCGCCGTTCTTCTTCCGGCCGCTGGTGGCCGCTCCGCTGTTCGCCTTCGTACTGCCGCCGCCCCCGGTGCTGGCGCGCCCGATCCCCCCGTCGGGCGCGGCGACCGTGTCGGTCCCCGCGGTGGCGCCCAAGGAAGAGGAAGAAGACGAGGAGGCCGTCGAGAATGCGCGCGCCAACATGGCCGCCTATTCCCCCGAAGATCCACATCTGCCCCCCTATGCGCTGCTCGCGCTGCTCGTGATCGCCGCCGGCGCCGGCACCGGCATCAGGCGCTCCAACCGCGGCCGGCGCACGCGCCGCGCGCCGGCGCTCGCGCGGGCGCAGGGCGGTCGCTACCGCAGATGGTGAGCAACGAGTTCGTCACATGTGTCCCGTTTTCGGCGCCTACCCTCGAAGCGCGTGCCGATCGGATCTGACAGGTTTGCGACCTTGCGCTCACGCGCAGGGTCTGGCGCCCGCGCACGGGCGCTCGCGGCGCTGGTGACAAGCGCGGGCCTGCTGACCCTCGCCCTCTCCGGCTGTGGCGGCGGCTCGCACACCGCGAGCACCGCGGCGGCCGATATCAACGGTGCCGCCGCGGGTGGGGCAAGTGCCCTCACCAGCTCAACCACCACCAGCTCCACCGGCACTGCGAGTGCCGCCAAGTCCGGCACGGGTGCGACCGGCACGACCACGACCTCCTCCGCCACGACCGCCGCGAAGGGGAGTGGCGCGGGCGCGGCGGCAAACACCGCGACCGGCGGTGGCGCCGTCAAGAGCGCCCCCAACGACCCCGCACCGAGCAACGGTAGCTCGAGCGCCGGCAAGGGGGACGCCCACGGCAAGTCCAAGGCCGCGGGCCGGACCGCCGCCGGCAGCGGTACGGCAGCCGCCGGGTCTGGCGCCGCCAGCGGTTCCAGCTCCGGTGCGGGTTCGAGCTCCGGCTCCAGCGCCCCCGGCGCGAACAGCGGCGTCCCCTTCGAGGTCGAAACGACCTCGATGGAACCGACGTACCAGCCCGAAACGAAGATCTACTACAACCCCACCAGCACGCACCCGCAGATCGGCGAAGTGGTCGTCTTCTACCTCCCCGCCGGTGCGGAAGGGGGGTCGTGCGGCGAGGTGATGGTCGGTGGGCGCGCCTGCACCACGCCGCTCCCGGGGATGACCCAGAACAAGGAAATCTCCTTCAAGCGCGTCGTCGGGCTGCCCGGTGACACGATTGCGATCCGCGAAGGCCACGTGATCCGCAACGGCCAGCCGGAGACGCCAGAACCGCCGATCATGGCCTGCGAAAAGGACGAAAAGCTGAACTGCGAATTCCCCACGCCGATCACGGTTCCCCCCAACGACTACTACCTGATGGCCGACAACCGAGGGCTGGACAGGGAGGACAGTCGCATCTTCGGGGCCGTGCCCCAGGAATACATCCTGGGCACCGTGGAAGGCAGCTGAGCGCAGGGTGGGAGCGGGACCGGGTCGAGGTCGCGCGCCGCTGGCGCTTGCGCTGAAGCTCGGCGCCGCGCTGAGGCTGGCGCTCGTCCTGAGGCTGACGCTCGCGTTGGTGGTCCTCGCCCCGCTCGCGGCCGCGCCGGCGAGCGCGGAACCAGGCTTTGAATATGGCGAAGTGACCCGCTTCGGCGGCTTCGACAGCAGCGCCTTCAACGGGGGTAGCTATGGTGGCACGCCCACGCCAGGCAAGTTCCTCGACCCCACTGGTTTTGCCGTGGACCCGGTGGACAACACCGTGTATGTGGTCGATCGAACATCCAAGGACTTCCACAACCCGACCTCCTGGCGCATCCAGCAGTTCAGCCCAGCAGGTGTTCTGGAGGCGGCGACGATGTTCACGCTGCCGAACAACAACTTCGCTGCGTATGCGATCGAGGGTCTCGCGGTCGATCACCGCGCTGGGCGCCTCTACACGTTGATCGTGGGCGCACCACCGGCTTCGAGCCCAAACAAGCTCACGCCTGTTGCGCAGGAGTTGCTGGCTTGGTCGACGAAGCCCATCGCCGGTGGGCTCGTTGCAGCTAACGCTGTGGGGGGTGGTCAGCTACCCCCCGACCCGATCGCGAGCGAAGCTTCCGGCAGTCCGGGGACGGTCGGAGGTCTTGTCAGTAGCAAGGCCCAGCTGCTTGCCAAGGACCCTCCGCTGTACGACCCGCAGGGCATCGCAGTGGACCCGCTCGAAATTCCTGGGGTGGACGACCCCATTGTGATCGAGGCCAGCGATCTCGAGAGTCCGCCGGGCAACACGATCGTGCAGCAGGTGGCGACTCAGCCGCAGGGCGCGACCGTAACTGGCGATCTGCTTCTCAGCTGGTCCGGCGCGGGCGTGGCCGGTCAGCTGGCTGGGAGTTGGGGTCCGCTCGGTATTTCCACCAACTCTGACGGAACGCTCAACGTCCTGCTGCAGGCGAGCGGCGCGACTGCGACCGACGTCTATGTCGTTAAGCTCAAGGCTGACCTCAGCGAAGCAGCAGCGCTGGACAGCCCCGCAAATGTGCCGCCGGGCGGCGACTTCGACGAGGCGCCGATGTGGATCGATTCATCTCCCTTTGCCACACCCGCGGGAGTCGGGATTTCTGACCTGGGAGGCGCTGGTCCACAGGTCGTTCAGCTCTCTGCGGCAGCGCCTGGCTCCACCGCCGGGCCCTACGCGGCCGTCGTATTCCCCGATGAACCAGTCGACGATCAGGTCAGCAGCACCGACAACGATGGGCCGCAGTACTGGGCGCCTGGGGAGGAGATCACGGAAAACTTCGAAGCAAACATCGGTGTGCGGATACTTGAGCCCGGCGCTGGGGAAGCGATCAGCGACCTCCAGGCGCGCACCATTGTCAATACGCTGGGAAACGGCGCAAGGGGCGGGCCATGCAACATTGGCGCCTCCGAGGCCGCACTCGTCGCTGGCGCCGACGGCACCCTGTGGATCCTCGACCGGGGACCCAAATCGGACAAGGAAGGGACGAGCGGGCAGGGACGAGAAATCATCGAGCTTGCGCCGGGTGTCAGCCAGAAGCAATGCCCTCAGCCCTCGGGAACGTACACGATGACCTCCGCCGACGGGGCGAAGAAGACCGGCGAAGAAACACTCGAAGTCCCTGCTGGCACTCCGGTGACGTTCAGCGCCAGCTCAGTAAACCGCCAGGGGGGCAAGCCGTTCGCCTACGAATGGGACCTCGACGGCAGCACCACCGGCGGACCGGCTCACGATGGGTTCGACAAGGTCTACGAAATGACACCGCCGAAGTACTATTACCCGCCTTCCAGCATCACCTACGCGTACACGCGCACCGGCGAATACAAAGTGCGCTTCCGCATGCGCACCGACTACGGCGTCTACACCCCACCGCACTCCGGCACCGTGGTCGTCACGAAGGCGCTCGCTCAGCCCGAAGCCGACTTCACGACGACGCCATCGGGCCAACAGGTGACGTTCAACGCCAGCGGCTCGAAACCCGGCATCGGCACGATCGTGAACTACCACTGGAATTGGGGCGACGGCAGCGAAGAAGACGAAAGTGCACAGACGCCCGTCGTCGCGCACACTTACGCGGAACCGGGCAGCTACCAGGTTACGCTGACGGTGACCAACAGTTCCTACCAGTCGGTGACGTCGGCGCCGCAGACGGTCACCGTGGTGGCTCCTGCGCCGGTGCAGTCGGCCGCGTCGCTCGGGGGCCCGCTCTACGACATCCCGGCTCCGTTCGCGCCCTATCCGATCCCGCCGGGGCCGGGACCGAACAGAGCTCCGACGCGCCTCACCCCCCGTTTGCGCTGGGCTGGCGGCGCGCTGAGTCTCGCGCTCTCCTGCCCCACGACCAAGCAGCTGTGCGCTGGGACAGTCAGTATCGAAACGGCCGCCGCGATCGTGGCGACCAAGACTGGCAGGGGCAAGCACAGGGCCAGCCGGCTGCTGCTCGGCCATGCCGGCTTCGACATCCCCGGCGGCCACAGCAGGACAGTGAAGGTTCGCCTCTCGGCGAGGGGCATGGCGCTGCTAAAGAGTTCCGAGCGCCTGAAGGTTCTGGTGACAGTTTCCGCGCACGACTCGCTCGGCGATGCCGGTACCACGACGCTCAGGCTCACCCTGAACGCCCCCGTCGCTCCCGCACGCAGGTCCTCCCGAGGCGTAAAGCACAGCAGACGCTGAGCCTCGACCACACCCCGAGATGTTACTCAAGGTAACTAAGGTTATCTTGTGGTGACAAACTGGAATACAGCGTGTGATCAAGTGGAATCGGGGATGGAATTAATGTGTGACTTGCTTGCCAATCGGTGACCCGCGCGATTACGTTCGCCTGGCACAGTCCACTATCTCTCCCGTAGGGGAGTGAAGGAGGTTCGGTTCGAATGAGCCGTCATCACACGCGTCGGCGCCTCGCCACTCTGGCGGCGTGCGTCGGCACCACTGCTGCGCTCGCCGCGCTCGGCTCTGCCGGGACGGCGCTGGCGACGGTGACCTGCCGGGCGCCCGGGTTCGCGTCGGGCTCCTCGTTTCAGAAGACAGCGTTGCTCTCGGTCTACCTGACCACGCCCGGCTGGGGTTCGCACAGTAGCTGTTCCACCGCCCCCACGTCGTCCACGATCACCTACACCGCCACGTCCAGCGGCGCCGGTCTGGAAGAGTTCGGCAACACCGCCGGTCACTTCGTGCCGTCGAAGGACCCGACCGCGCACACGGCCGAACTCGAAGAAAAGGGGACGAAGGACGCGGCGGGCAACGTGCTCGACTGGTTCGTCGGCACCGACGACGCTCCGACACCCCGCGAACTCGGCGAGGCTGCGCTCGCGGCCGGGACGCTGCATAACCAGAAGGCCGAGATCACGATCCCGATCGCGCAGGCGCCGGTGGCCGTGATGCTGAGTCTGCCCGCGAACTGCAAGCTGCAGGCCGGTAGCGCGATAGACCTCAACAACACGACGATCCCACAGTTGTGGGAGAGCGCGACCGTCGCCAGCGGCGAAGACCCGGGCGGCATCCAGGCGCAGGGCGGCTACGCGATCAACACCTGGGGCGCGCTCTTCACGCAGCTCGGCTACAGCAAGATCACGAGCGGCACGCCGGAAAGCGGCCAGTTCCTCGACGAAGGCGGCGAACATGGCTGCGGCCAGGAAATCACGCCGCAGGTCCGCTCGACCTCCTCGGGCACGTCGTTCGCGTTCAAGAGCTATCTGGCTCAGGTCAACCCTGCGGTGTGGACCGGATTCACGGGCGACGCCCCGACGTGGCCGCACAGCGGTGTGGTCGAGTCAGACCTGGAGACGGGCAGCGCGACCGAACTGCCCAACGAAACGGGCGGCAACCTGGTCAAGAACACCGCGGCCAACCCCGGCTCGGTCGGCTACGCCAACACGGCGGACGCCGCCTCGGCGGGCAATGGTGGCTTCACCAACGCGGCGACGGTGAGCACATTCAGCAGCGGCTCCGGATCGGCCCACAGCCCCTCCCACCAGATCCTCTGGGCGGAGGTGCAGAACAACGGCACGAGCACAGAAGGCGCTGCGTATGAGGACCCGCTGGAGCCGGCGAGCAGCATCGGCAACTGCGAGACGACGAAGATCCTGCCGGCCGAGGAAGGCTTCCCGTACTCGTACACCGACTCGTGGTACGGCCTGCTGGCCTCAGACCCGAACATCGCGGCCGATGCCGCGCCGACGGACTACCCGATCTGCGCGCTGACGTACGATCTGGTGTTCCATCACTACTCGAACAAGCACCTGTTCGGCGCCACGGAAACGGCGCACGAAGTGGCGAACACGGTTCATGACCTGTTCGAATACATCACCACGCAGGGCCAGGTCGAAATCCAGTCGCACGATTTCACGCGGTACCCGACCGGGTTCCAGTCGCACGTCAACAATGCGGTGACGCCCGGCATCGGCTACTGATCCACGCCTAGCGCGGTTCAGCTGCCGGCGGCCCGTCGCGCTTCGTGCGCGGCGGGCCGCGGCCGTTAAGGGCGCCTCGGGGCGTCTTCACATCTGTTATCAGGCTGTTTCGGCGGGTTGTGAGGAGTCTGGCGGCCTCTAAGCTCACAAATCTGATTAACAATGTCCGCTATCCCTATGGGAGCGAAGGAGGTCTTGGTTCGCATGAATCATCATCACAAAGGCAGGCGCCTGGTCACGCTCGCGGCGTGCGCCGGCGCCACGGCTGCGCTAGCGGTGCTCGGCTCGGCTGGAACCGCGGCCGCAACCGTGGCCTGCCGCGCGCCAGGGTTTGCTTCGGGCGCCAATCTGGAGTCGATTGCCCAGCAGCAGGTGTGGCTGACGTCCGCCGGCTGGGGATCGCACAGCAACTGCGCGACCGCGCCGACGTCCTCGACGATCACCTACACCAAGACGTCCAGCGGCGCCGGCCTTGAAGAGTTTGGCAACACCGTCGGGCACTTCCTGCCGGCGAAGGACCCGACCGCGCACACGGCCGAACTCGAAGAAAAGGGGACGAAGGACACCGAGGGCAACGTCCTCGACTGGTACACCGGCACCGAGGATGCCCCGACGCCCCGGGAACTGGGCGAGGCGGCGCTGGCAGCGGGGACGCTGCACAACCAGAAGGCCGAGATCACGATCCCCGTGCTGCAGGCCCCGCTCGCAGTGCTCCTGAGCCTGCCTGCGGGCTGCAAGATCGTTTCGGGCAGTGCGGTCGACATCAACAACACGACGCTGCAGCAGCTGTGGGAGGGCACGAACGCCCCAGGCGGCGAAAACCCGGGCGGCATCCAGGCCCAGGGCGGCTACGCGATCGCCACGTGGGGTGCCTTCCTCACGCAGCTGGGCTACACCAAGATCACCAGCGGCACGCCGGAAAGCGGCCAGTTCCTCGACGAAGGCGGCGCCACCGGTTGCGGCGCGGCGCTCAAGTCGCAGGTCCCCGATTACCTGTCCGGCCCGGCTTTCGGTATCAAGAACTACTTCGCGCAGATCAACCCCGAAACGTGGGCGGGCTATGCCAGCGACGACGAGACGTGGCCCACCAGTGACGTGGTGGAGTCCAACCCCGAGTCTCCGCCGCACGAAAGCACGACGCTGTTCAACGAAAGCAACGGCAACATTGTGAAGAACGCTGCGGCCAACCCCGGCTCGGTCGCCTTCGCAGACACCGCCGATTCCGCCTCCGTGAGCAACGGTAACTTCACCAACGCCGCGGCCAGCACCACGTTTGGCACCGGTGGCGGTGCCAGCCCCTCCCACCAGATCCTGTGGGCGGAGATCCAGAACAACGGTACGAGCACCGAAGGCGCGACGTATGAGGATCCGCTGTTGCCGGCGAGCAGCATCGCCAACTGCGAGACGACGAAGATCCTGCCGGGCGAGGAAGGCTTCCCGTACTCGTACACGGACTCGTGGTACGGCCTGCTGGCCTCGGACCCGAACATCGCCGCGGATGCCAGCGCAACGGACTACCCGCTCTGCGAGTTGGCCTACGATCTGGTGTTCCATCACTACTCGAACAAGCATCTGTTTGGCGCCACGGAAGTGGCGCACGAAGTGGCCAACTCGGTTCATGACCTATTCGAATACATCACTAACCAGGGTCAGGTCGATATCCAGTCGCACGATTTCACCCGCTACCCGACTGGATTCCAGTCGCATGTCAACAATGCTGTGACCCCCGGCATCGGCTACTGATCGCTTAGCGCGGCTCAGCTGCCGGCGGCCCGTCGCGCTTCGTGCGTGGCGGGCCGCGGCCGTTAAGGGCCGGTGTGCGCGGACGGGGGGCGCTCATAGTCGGTCGCGTTGACCGGCTGATACCCGCGCAGCGCGGCCGCGTCGAAGGCCTCGCCCGCCAGAGGCAGGGCCGTGCAGAGGTCGTCGGTCAGGCGCTCGTGGCGTCCGACGAAGTCGATCGGCTGCGTGGGCGGGCCGCCGAAGAGCAGGCCGAGGGTAGCCCGGCACGCGCTCGGTGACATCCACGACGAGGACAAGCCGTTTACATAGCCGCAACACGGCACGGCTCCGGACCCACGAAGCTTTATGGCCGGCGGTGGGAGTGTCCCTCGCCGGACGGCCAAGTGCAGGAAAACAGCACACGTTGAAGCCTCGGAAAATCCTCACCTACGCCGCCGCAGGGTTGGCAGTCGGGGCGATTGTGGTCGCCGGCTTGACGGCTGCACTAGCGGATTCCTCCGGTCAGACGACGACGCCGATCAAGCATCTGGTGGTGATCTTCAACGAGAACGCCACCTTCGACCACTATTTCGGCACCTACCCCCACGCCGCCGACCTGCCCGGCGAACCGCCGTTCACGCCGCGCCCGGGCACACCGTCGGTCAACGGCCTAGAAACGCCAATCGAAGGCGCCCCCGGCGAAACGCTGCTGACCGACAACCCCAACGAGGAGAACCCCGAGCGCCTGGACCGCGCGCACGTGCTGACGTGCGATCAGGACCACCACTACACGGCCGAGCAGGAAGCCTATGACGAAGGCCGTGTGGACCAGTTCATCCAGCACACCGCCGGCGAAGAATGCAAGGGCACCGAACCGGGGCCCACAGGCGAGAACAAGACGACCGTGATGGACTACTACGACGGGAACACCGTCACGGCGCTGTGGAACTACGCGCAGTACTACACGCTCGAGGAGGACTCCTTCGAGACCCAGTACGGGCCCTCCACGCCGGGGCACCTGAATTTCATCAGCGGCGAAACGGGCGGCGCCAGCTCGACCAAGCCCACCACCGCGATCGCCAATGGCTCGCTGATCGCCAACGCCTATCCACTGTACGACGACTGCGTGGGCGGTGGCGAAGCGGGCCTGCCGGGAGGGGTCTCCGAAGCGCCTCGCATCTCGATGTCCGGCAAGAACGTAGGCAATCTGCTCAACGCCAAGGAAGTCACCTGGGGCTGGTTTCAGGGGGGGTTCGCCGCTACGTCGAGAAACGCCGAAGGCAAGGCCGAATGCAAGGCCGCGCACGCCAATGTCGGCGATGCCAAGAGCTATTCCGACTACGTCTCCTACCACGAGCCCTTCCAGTACTACGCCTCGACGGCCAACCCCCACCACCTGCCTCCCGGCTCGCTGGGCGCGATCGGTCATACCGACCAGGCCAACCACCAGTACGACCTCACATACTTCCTTACGGCACTTGACGAAGGCAACCTACCGGCTGTCTCATTCATCAAGCCCTCGGCCTACGAGGACGGCCACCCCGGATACTCCGATCCGCTGGACGAACAGCGCTATCTCGTCGAAACGATCAACGCGATCGAGCAGTCGCCGGAGTGGTCGAGCACGGCGATCGTGATCGAGTGGGACGACTCCGACGGATGGTATGACCACGTGATGCCGCCGATCGTGCGCCCTTCCGCCTCCCCCCAGGACGCGCTGGACGGCCCCGGCAAGTGCGGTTCGGTGGAAAGCCCGCCACCCCCTGACTACCAGCCCGATCGCTGCGGCTACGGACCGCGCCTGCCGATGCTCTTGATCTCTCCCTGGGCGAAGGAAAACTACGTCGACAGCACGCTCACAGATCAGTCCTCGGTGCTGCGCTTCATCGAGGACAACTGGGGGTTGGGGCGCATCGGCGGCGATTCCTCCGATGCGCAAGCGGGCACGCTGGAAAACGCCTTCGACTTCAACCCAGACGCTCCGCGCGCGCCTAAGGTGATCCTCGACGAAACGACGGGCGAGGTCATCAGTGTGAGTCCATCGGTGGAATCGGGCACCCCGAGCACGACGACCACCTCAACTACTGGCAGGACAACTCCGCACCCAACGACCAGCCCCGGCCCGACCAAGCCCGTCGCCTGCACGATCTCTCTCCGCAAGCATCGCACGGTGGTTATCTCATGCCGGTTCAAGGCGGCTCTGATTCACGGGCGCACAGCCGTCCGCTTCCGCTTCGTACGTCATGGCCGGATCCTTGCCACCACCCGCGCCTTCATCCACCACGACCGCGCAACCGCGGTCCTGCACTTTCACGGCATCCCAAAGGGTACATACACCCTGCGCATCGCCCTCACCAGCAAGGCGGGCATCATCGGATACGTGCGCTCCGCAAGCGTCCGATGAGCTGTCCCTTTCAGCTGACTCAGCTATGAGCGAGCCCACGGCCAAGCCGCTGACACTTGCCTATCAGGGCGTGATGATGCCGCCGCCTCTGCCGCGGTGCCCTGCGGGCTGGCGCACGGGGCCGCCGGACTTCGTCGGCATCGGGGCGCAGCGCGCGGGCACCACGCGGTGGTTCGATCTGATCGTCGCGCATCCGCAGATCGAGGCGCCGCCGGCGACGCGCAAGGAGCTGCACTACTTCGACCGCTTCCACGCGGGCGGGTTCACGGCGACCGATGCGGAGGCCTACGGCGAGTGGTTCCCGCGGCCGGAGGGCCGGCTGACGGGGGAGTGGACCCCTGTGTACCTAGCTGCGCCTTGGGTGCCGGGGATGCTGGCGGCCGCCGCGCCAGACGCGAAGCTGCTGGTGACCCTGCGCGACCCGATCGAGCGCTATCTCTCCGGTTTGCAGCGCCACCACCGCACCGCCCGCGCCACCGAGACGCCGCTTAACGCGATGGCCCCGCTGGAGGCGTTCGTGCGCGGCTTCTACCACGCGCAGCTCACGCACCTGCTGGCCCATTTCGACCGCTCGCGGGTGCTGGTGGTGCAGTACGAGCGTTGCGTGAATGAGCCGCTGGGCGAGCTGCGGCGCACCTACAGATTCCTGGGCGTGCAGGACATCGGCTTCGCTCCGGACCTCGACGCGCACCCCAACCGCCAGGCCGAGAAGCCCGAGCTGCACCCCGACGCGCGGCGGGCGCTGGTCGAGGCCTACACGCCCGACGTCGTACGGTTGGCCGAGAGCTTTCCAGAGATCGATCTCGCGCTGTGGCCGAACTTCGCGCGCCTCGTGTAGTTGATGGGGCTCGATCCCGTTCCGACTGGGCGGCGTCGAAGTCATCGAGAGGCCACCTACACGGCGCGTAACGCCATGTGTAGTAGACTGGATCGATGGAAGTGAAAGGTCATCGGTTGAATGTGACGCTCGACTCGGAGCACGCGGCTCGACTGGCGCGACTGGCCGATCGCACACGCGTTCAGGAGGGAACGCTCGCACGGTCGCTGCTGTCGATAGCGATCGACGAAGCCGACCCCGATGCGCGCAACATCGTCGCCGTGCTCGACGGCATTCCCGGCGCCTACGAGCGGGCGCATCTGGGCTTGGAGCGTGGTCGCGCCGGCGAGGGGATCGCCCTGGACGATCTTTAGATCGATGGCGGAGGTGAGGCTGAGCTCTGTCGCCGTCGAGGATCTCGAGCGCATGATCCTCACGCACAGCCTGCCGGCCGATACGAGCGCGCGGGTCAAGCGCTCGCTGCGTCCACTCGAACGCTTTCCTTTACTCGGCCGCGCGCTCGAAGGACGCTGGCGGCCTTTCCGGTTTCTCCTCGGTCCGTGGAGGTGGCTGCTCATCCTCTATGTCTACGACGAACGGGAGGACGTGGTGCTCGTGGTCACTCTCCAGGATGCTCGATCGTCTGCTGCGGCAACCTCTGGCTGAGGGCTTTACCAAATCGTCACCGCCGCGCGTCGCGGCGCTTGGACCATAGGCTGCCTGCCGGGGCGTCCGACGCGACGTGTTCGCCGCGCCAACCCAGCAGCTCGCCGTGATTGGATCAGAGCGCCCATGACCCGTGACGCAAACACTCCACTGCAAGCGGCGGTGGTCGTGCTGGGGCCTTCGCGCAGCGGGACCTCCGCGATCACGCGGCTGCTGGCGCTGCTGGGGGTCGAGCTGGGGCCCGAGCAGGCGCTGTTGCCGCCGGCGGGAGAGAACGCCAGGGGGTTCTTCGAGCATCGGCCGATCGTGCGCATCAACAAGGAGCTGCTGGAGCGCCTGGGCGGGTCGTGGTCTGAGCCCCCGCGGCCGGCGGCCGGGTGGGAGCTCGATGCGGGGTTGGACGATCTGCGCGAGCGGGCGCGCGAGGTGCTGGCAGCGGACTTCGGGGAGGCGCGGCTGTGGGGGTTCAAGGACCCGCGCACGTCGCTCACGCTGCCCTTCTGGGAGGAGCTGCTCGGCGGCGATGCCAGCTATGTCATCTGCCATCGTCGGCCGCTGGACAGCGCGCGCTCGCTGGAGCAGCGCAACGGGATCAGGCTCGACGACGGTGTGGCGCTGTGGACGCGCTACATGGCCAGCGCACTCGCGCACACCGCCGGGCGGAGGCGCATCGTCGTCGGCTATGACGAGCTGTTCGGCGACCGCGAAGCGCTCGTCGGCGAGCTGGCCGGCTTCCTCGGGGTGGGCGAGGGCGGGGCCGATCAGCAGGTGCGCAGGCAGGTGCGGGAGTGGATCGAGGAGGATCTGCGCCACCATGCGAGCACGCTGCGCGAGCTGGTCGAGCACCCGGCAGTGTCGGCCGAGGCGCAGGCGTTGCATCTGCTGTTGGAGCTGGCGATCGCCGAGCGCGGGGAGGCCGATACGGCCGGTGGGCTCGACGATGCGCTCGACGGCATGGCCCGGACGCTGCTGCGCAACGAGGCTGCGCGGGCGGTGCTTGCTCCCGGGCTCACGGCCCAGCCGCCGGCCGCGGACGCCAATGGTGGCCCCGCTTTGCCTCAGCCCTCCGAGCCGCGCCTGATGCCCGCCACACCGGCCTGGAGTGACATCGAGCTGACGCCACACCAGTCGAGCCCGACTCCCCACACGCCGCCCGAGAGCGGCATCGAGGCCAGCATCGTGGTTGTGGTGGCCGACGATCCGTGGGGAGCGATGGCCTGCCTGGAGAGCATTGGCGATCTCGAACCGGGATCCCCGCGGCACGAGGTCGTGCTCGTCGATAACGCCTCGCTCGGGCTGCGCTCGACCCTCGCCGCGCTCGAGGGAGACGTGCGGATCGTGCAGTTGCCCGAGCGGGTCGGTATAGAGGAAGCGCTGCGTGCCGGGGTGCACGCGGCGCAGGGCGAGCACGTGCTCTGCCTGCCCGAGCCGGGGCTGCTCGCCGAGAACGCGCTGAGTGCACTTTGCGCCGAGCCGGCGCGCCGCGAGCCGGTGATCGTGACCGCCCCATACGTCGTGCCGCCCCCCGCGCCGCTGTGCCGGCGCGGGCCGGGCGCGGAGGAGATCGAGCTGTCGGTGATCGTGCCCACGCTCGATGCGGCCTCGCCGGAGGTGCGTGACTGCGTGCACGCGCTGCAGGCCACCATCAGGGCGCCCCACGAGATCATCGTCATCGACAACGGCGCCCCGCCGCAGGGGTTCACCGCTCCCGTCAACGCTGCGCTGCGGGCTGCGCGCGGGCGGTATGTGGCGGTCGTCAACGATGACGTGCGCGTGCTCGACGGATGGTGGGAGTCGCTGGCCGGTGCGCTTGAGGGCGGCGCACCGCTGGTGTTCCCGCTCACCGTCGCGGGGCGTATGCGCTGGGAGTTCGCGGCGTGGTGCTTCGTGATGCGCCGCGAGCTTCTCCAGCGCATGGCTGTGCTCCCGGAGGAGTTCTTCGATCCGAGCATGGTTATCTGGTGCCAGGACGCCGACCTGCGCAAGCGCATGGCCCGCGCCGGCATGGCGCCGCTGTGCGTGCCGCAGTCGCGTATCCGTCACGCCGGCTCGCGCACCGTGCGCGTATCGGCCCCCCACCAGGCGCTGCGCAACTGGATCAACGATCAGGCCGGACGCGACACCGAGGTCTTCAAGGCGCGCTACCCGGAGGAGACAAACGCGCGCGAACGCGACGGGCTGCCATCGGAGCTGCCGCTGCTCACGGCCGCGCACGTGGAGCGAGCGCTCGCGCGTGAGGCGATCTCCTTCGACGCTCACGGGCCGGCGTGGCAGAGCCGCGCGCTTGGCTGGCCCGCCGCCGGCGCCGGGCACTTCTTCTTGGCGGGGGACATCGAGGTGCGGGCAGGCGATTCCGTGCAGGACATTCTTGTGCGGGCGATCTTCTGCGGCGATGGCGGCGGCGGGAAGGAAGAGGAGCTGTTCTGGATGAACCTCGTCCCCGGCGTGGTGGGGACGGGGCGGCGCTCGTTCAGCCTGCCGCGCGAGCACGCGCGCACGATCCCGCGAGGGGCCAGCGCTTCGGCACCCGAGTGGGCGCAGGTGCGCAGCGTGAACCTGTGCGCGCGCTCGCGGCTGCGCGGGGCGCTGCGCCGGGCGCCCTCCTCCGAGGGTGCCACCACCGCCACGATCAGCAATCTGCGCGTGCTCGCGCTGCCCGCGGAGGTACCCCTATGAGCCGCCTTGGGGTCGCTGTCATCGCCTACCGTCGCCGCGATCGCTTCGAGCCACTCCTATGAGCCGCCTTGGGGTCGCTGTCATCGCCTACCGTCGCCGCGATCGCTTCGAGCCACTCCTATGAGCCGCCTTGGCATCGCTGTCATCACCTACCGTCGCCGCGATCGCTTCGAGCCGCTGATGGAGCGGCTGGAGCGCTTCACCGAGACCACGCACGAGCTGGTGGTCGCAGACGACGGCGGTGATGACGGCACCGTGGAGTGGTGCCAGCAGCGCGGTGTGCGCGTGGTCACAGGAGAGAACCGCGGTGTGGCGCGCAACAAGAATCGCGGGCTGTTCGCGCTGGCGAGCCTCGGCTGCGACCCCATCCTGATCGTTGAGGACGACGTCTACCCGGATGTGGCGGGGTGGGAGCGGGACTGGATCGAGGCCACGCGCCGCTGGCATCACGTCGCTTACCTGCACCCCAAGATCGCGCAGTGGACGGTGTCCGGCAGTGGCACGCCCGAGGACCCGTTCGTGAACCCCAAGGCCTCCGCCGCGCTGCTGACGGTCTCCGCGCAGGCGCTGGCCGAGGTCGGCTACCTCGACAGCCGCTTCATCGGCTGGGGCCACGCGCATGGCGAGTGGACCACGCGGATCAAGCGCGCCGGCTATGGCTTCAAGGCGATCGTGCTGCCCGATGGGACCAAACCCAAGGCGCAGCTCTACCTGGTGGGCGGTCTCGTGGACAACGAGGGGGCGCGCTGGCGCGATGAGGAGTCGGGCAGGCGCAACCGCGCGCTCTACAAGCAGATCTACCCCGAGCCCGTCTTCCGCCGCCCCTGGCGCTCGGCGCAGGAGCGCGCGGCCTTCCTTGTCGAGCAGATGGAGGCGGGGATCGACGGGGAGCAGCTGGCCGATCAGCTCGGCCGCACGATTTAGCGGTCGGGGATCGTGAGCCTGTGGGTGGCAGCGATAGCCTGGGCCTGCTTCTCAGGGACACCTGCCTCGGCAGCAAGGGCCGGCCACGTGGCGACGGCGTCGCGGACTTCGGCGAGGATCGCCACCGCGCGACGCCGGCTCATTCCCGCGGTGTCGGCGCACGCGCGGAAGTCCGCGCCCGTAAAGCCGTCGCGCTTGCCGTGCATCGACATCTGGTGCAGGCGGGTCCAGCCGCCGGAGGGGTTGTAGGCGTAGATGACGTCGAAGGCCGGCGAGAGGCTCCAGCGACCCTGCCGATCCATCAGGAAGGCGATGTTCTTGACGTGGTCGTCCTGGTTGCGGGCGACGATGTTGAACGCCATGCGGCGGAACAGCTGCTCGATCGCGTCCATGTCGAGGCCGAGGCGGCGCACGACGTCGAACGCCTGCTCGTAGGAGTAGGCCAGCGGGTCGTTGAAGTCGTAGTGGGCGAGCGCGGCGAGCGATTGCATGTGTAGCCGCTCGCCGCTGTCGGTGCGATCGAAGCGCCTGGTCATGAAGTGGTGGCGGCCGTGCTCCTCCAGGATGCGGCACTCGCTCATCGCGATCCCGGCTCGCTGGGCCATTTGCGAGTAGGCGTACTCGATCAGCCCGTAACCCTGGGGGTCTTCGAGATCCCGATCCCGATTGCCGCTGACCCCGTCGAACTTCAGGATCCAGTACTCAAAGGTGGGGCCGGCGTCGATCTGCCCGGAGCGCACCTCGCCGGTCTGTGGGTTGTAGGCGATCACCGCCTTGGCGCGCGCGCCACCGGCGGAGCTGCCTACGGTGAGGATGTCTCGGAGGGCGTCCTCCTGGTCAGCCCCGTCGGCGAGTGAGGTGGTGAAGCTCTCGCGGTCGGCGAGGATTCGCGATGCGAGGTCCACCAGCGCGTCGATCGCGATGGCCCTGCCGTGCGAGAGCTGCGGGCCGCGGGCCGGCGCGAACTCCAAGGCGCCCATCCCGCGTCGGCCGATGTAGCAGAGGCGCTCGACGGCGTTGAGCTCCTCCGGCCGGCGCCCCTGGGAGGCCAGCCAGGCGTCGATCACGGCGTGGCCGAACTTGTCGGGCAGCGAGTCGGCCAGCAGGCCGGGCAGTCCGTGGAAGGTGTCCGGGTTCAGCCCCGGGAATACATAGGGCGCCGACGCCAGCGGCATCCTCAGCGGCGCCACCTCGATGCCACTCGAAGAGGAAGCCGGGGTCGTACTGGAAGACAGCGTCGCGGCGGTCGTCCTCGAGCGAGACGGCGCCGATCGACGTGCCCCAGAGGCGGACGCTCGCGACGGTGCTCACGGATCGTCGCGGCGTTCATCGCCCCAGCGCCAGGCGCCCCGGCCCGTGGGGCGGGTGTCTGCTGGGGAGCCCGCGGGGACGCCTGGCTGGGGGTCGCTGCGCGCGGGAGCCCCCGGCGGCGCATGGGCGGCGTCCCTTGTCGCGAGGCGGCTGCCCGCGCGAGCGCCGGAGGCGCGCTGGCGCCGCCGGCCCTGGAGCTTGAACAACTCGATCGGCGATGGCGTGGGCTCGGGGATCAGGCGGTCGAGCGCGTCGAGCATGTCCAGGACGCGCAGGACCCGGACGAGGCTCGTGAGCCGCACTGCCTCGCCGCGCTCCAGGCGCAGGACGGTGAGCGGAGCCAGGCCCGCCTCGTGCGCGAGCTGGGCCTGCGTGAGGTTGCGCTCCAAGCGCGTGCGGGCGAGCCGCGCGCCGAGCTCCTCGAGCACCGCACGGTCTGTATTGGAGTTGCTGATCTGCATAAGCTCTCTTTTATCATGTACAAGCTCAAGATATTGATCTAAAGCATCTCTAATGATAGCAAAGCATCAGAGATGCTGCCATAGGATGTAGAACAGGCTATCTTTTATGATATTTTAAACGCCTACTAGGCCTTTAAAATATCAATTAATATAGTCTAGCTGCTCATATACGGCCATCCCGCCGAAGCGCCCGCGGTAGCCCAGGCCCATCGACTCCGCGCGCTCGGCCAGCGCCCGCGCGACGCCGTAGGCGCCGGTGGCGTTCTCGGGGTGAAAGCAGTCGTGAAACATCGCCACGCCGCCCGGTGCGATGCGTCCCGCAAGCGCCTGTAGGTCGCGCGTGAAGCCCTCGTAGGAGTGGTCGCCGTCGATGAACACCGTGTCAAAGCGCCCGGGCAGCGCGGCGATCGCGGTGGAGGAGTCGCCGCGCACGAGCGTGACCAGCTCCAGCAGCCCGCGCTCGCGCAGATGGGCTTCGGCAAGCGGCTCGTACTTGTCGTTGAGCTCGATCGAATAGAGCGGCCATGCTTCACTAGGCGTCCATACTTCGTTGGGCGGCCTGCCCTCCTGACCCGTGCTCGCCCGTAGGGCACCGCTCGTCGGATGGCCGCTGCCCCCGTCGCGCAGACCCATCGCCAGGACGGCCGTGCTCTTGCCGTGCAGCCGTCCCACCTCCAAGAGCGGCCCGCGCGCAAAGTAGGCGGCCTCGTAGAGCTTGTACTGGTCGCCCTCCATCAGCTTCCCCTGGATGTCCGCGACGGCAGCGGGGACCTGCTCGTGGGTGGCACTCAAAAAGCCGTGCAGCCCCAACTCGGGCACGTACAGCGAGGGCTCGAAGGAGCGGTAGATGGGCTCGTAGCCGCGCGGGCGCCGCTCTTCGTGGCGGTAGACGAAGCGGGAAGCCCGCACCGCGCGAGTGGCCTGCGCCTGGATCGAGCCGGCTGCCGAGGACTCCTCCCCGGAGGCCATCACTCGCGCGCCCACGCTGCCTGCGGGAGTGGTGCGGCCAGAGTGAGCTGATCCACCTCACCGAAGCGCGCACGGTAGGCGCGCTCGAACAGCACATACTCCGAGAGTGCCGCGCGTGCAGCCGAGTAGCGCTCGGCGGTGGCGCGGGCGCCTGCCTGCAGGCGCTCCAGCAACACCCGGTCGCCGACCAGCTCGCTGAGCGCTCCAAGTGCGGCCTCGGAGTCGAGGGTGTCGACGGCGAGCGCGTTATGGCGCTGCTCCACGAACTCCCACACTCCGCCCACGGCGGGGACCACGGCGGTGGCGCCGCATGCCATCGCCTCCAGGGCGGTGCGTCCGAAGGCCTGGTAGACGGACATGTCCAGGAACACGTCCGTCTCCCGCAGCAGATCTGCAACCTCAGCCCTGCTCAGCAACCCCAGATGGCGCTCCTGGATCGCACGCGAGCTCCCCCAGCAGCTCGGCGAGCTCGTCGGCGTAGCAGCCGAAGGTGCTCACCTGCACTTCCCCGGGGTGGAGGGCAAGCAGCTCCTCCAGCACGGCGACGGTGGCCAGCGGCTGGCGGCGGGCGGTGCGCGGTCGCACCATCGCCACGACGCGCAGCGGGCCCGAGCTCTTTGCGCTGGCACCTGACCCGCCGACGCCAGACCCGTCTACCTCGGACTCGATTCCGGAGACGCCCGTCGGCTGCGCGCTCACTGTCGGCACGCCCGCCGTGAACAGCTCGCGGTCGATGCTCGGCTCGACCTTGGCCACGCTGAGGCCGTGGCGCTCGGCCACGACGTTGCACAGCCAGTGGGACTTGGCGAACAGGAGCATGTCGGGTAGCGCGGTGTAGGAGGCCACGGCCTCCTGCGCGATGTAGGGGGCGGTGAAGAAGGGCTCGTAGTCCTGCACGTAGTAGGCCGCCAGGAAGTCCGAGCGCCGCTCGCGGATCGCGGCGAGCAGTGCGACCGACTTGTGGTGGGTCGCGCTGATCACGTGGGCGTCGCGCGTGCGCTCGGCCAGGTCCTGCTCGTCGGCGAAGGCTTCGAAGATGTCCTGCGCATCCTCGTAGACGGCCGCGGCGCGCGCCATGTCCCAGCGCGGCAGCATGACGCGCGCGGGCACTCCCAGCGCGCGTAGCGCGCGGGCCTCCTGGTAGAGCGAGTGCGACCCCCCCGAGCCGCCGTGGGCCAGGCCGGGGAGCAGGAATACGACGCTCAGGGGCGACCCGCCCGCCCCGCCCAGCAGCTGTACTACCGAGCGCGGGCTCGCCGTCGCCTCGGCGACCGCCGCACGCAGCGGGGCGAGCGCACGGTCGTCCTCCTGCGCGGCCACCAGCGCCTGCACCTCCTCGCGACCGTGCTTCTCCAGGAACCCCTCGTAGTTGCGCCGTGCCAGCTCGGCGCGGCCCTCGACGCCGTAGGAGGCGGACTTGGCGTGGTACACGTAGGCGTCGTCCACCACACACAGCTCAAAGCCGGCGGCTCGCGCGCGCAGTGAGTAGTCGTTCTCCTCGCAGTACCCCTCGGCGAAGCGCTCGGAGTCGAGCAACCCTACGCGCTCGAGCGCACCGCGCTTGATGGCGTAACAGAAGCCGTTGATGAAGGGAAAAAGGACCCCGGCTGGGTCCCGGGCCTGGCGGGATCTGATCTGGGGTCCGGGATGGGCCGCGTGTGGCGAGACACCTGCGATCACCGCACCCATCGCGTCGGTCGTAAGCCAGGCAGGGAGGGGGTTGGTGGCCCACTCGTTGCCGGAGCGGACCGATGGCACCGACTGGTGCGTGGCGGCATTGGAGAGCGGGCCGAGGATGCCCACCTCGGGGTGACTCTCGCCACAGGCGAGGATGCGCTCCAGCCAGCCGGAGGAGAGGACGGTGTCGCTGTTGAGCAGCACGATGTAGTCGCTCCCCGAGGCCTCCAGTCCGCGGTTGGCGGCCAGCGTGTAGCCGTGCGGTGGCTCTGTGCGCCGGATAAGTGTGACCGCTGGGTGACGGTCGACGAAGGCGCGCAGGAAGCGCGCGGTCAGCTCGGCGCTGCCGTCGTCGACGAGGATCAGCCGCAGGCGCCGCTCGGTCTTGGCGAGCAGCGACCACAGGCACTCGCGCACCTGCGCGAGGGCGTCGTGCACGCAGATGACCACGTCGACACTGGGCGTATCGGGCTCCTGCTCCTCGCCCTCCGCGCACAGCACGCCGCGCACGTCGAGCGGGGCGGGCGCCGAGAGCGGGTCGCGCTCGCTCTCGCAGGGCAGCGCCTCGTCGAGCAGGGGCAGGTAGAGGTCGAGCAGGGTGCGCCACGCCTCCCGCTCTGCAGCCGGGTCGGGCTCCGGCGCGGGGGGGAAGGTCCCGCCGTCGTCGCTGTCACCGGTCTTGTTGCCATTGGCCATGTTGTCGGCGGCCTGGCTACCACTGGCCTTGTCGTCGGCGGCCTGGCTGCTACTGCCCTTCTTGCCGGCAGTCTGGCTGTCGCCCTCGGCGGGTCCCTCGCCGCTGAGCGCCACTTTGCCGTTTCCCCGCTCATCTGTGTGCGGTGCTACGCCTTCGCCCCCCACACCTGCGGCCCCGGCGTCCGTCCACCGCCGCAGCTCGCCATCCAACACACGCACCTGCTCCTCGAGCGCGGCCCTCTCCTCCTTATCTTCCTCAAGCTCCGCCACCCGCTCTGTCAACTGCCGCACCTGCCGGTGAAGCGCCACCTGTGCGCGCGGGTCGGGGGAGCGCATCACCTGCTTGAGCTGCGTCTCGGCCAGGCGCCGCTGGATGTTGGCCCGCTTCAGTTCGGCCTCGATGCGTGCCTGCTCGATCGCCTCGCAGTGGGCGCGCAGGAAGGCCGGTCGCTCGAGCGAGTCCAGCAGCTCGCGCAGCGGCTCGCTGGTCTCGAGTACGGGGCCGCTAGCGAGGATCGCCATGCCGCTGAGCCCCGGCAGCGACCACGTGCGCCACTGCGTGGGCGACTGCGCCACGTAGTCCTCGACCGCGGTGAGCACCCCGTTGGCCGGCGTCCCCTCCAGCTGTGCGTTCTCCAGGTGGTCGTTGAGCCCCGGGCCCAGCTCGCTGCGGCCGGGCTTGACGCCTGCGCGCGCGTGCGGCTGGCGGTGGGCCTCGGGGATCGCCTGCGGGTCGTAGTAGAGGTCACGCCTGCCGTACGGCCAGCCTACGTCGTGCAGCAGCACCACCGGGGGCTCGCGCCCGTCCCCGCGCGCGCGGCGCTCCAGCGCGCGCAGCTCCTCGATCACCGTGTACCAGTTGTGGTCGCCGTCGATCAGCGCGAGATCGACGTCTGCGATCTCGTCCAGCACCTCGAGGCTCTTACGGCGGTGGAAGCGCAGCTGCTCGCCGTACTGCGCCGTCAACCGGTCCACGTTCAGCGTGGGGTCGGGGTCGACCGCGTGCACCGTCGCGCCGTTGGCCTGCGCCCACTGCAGCAGCGGGCCGGTGACGGCGCCGACCTCGACTCCCACCTCGACCACCACCCGCGGACCGAGCGCGTCGAGCAGAGGGTAGATCAGCAGCTTCAGATACCAGTGCATGGCGCGTCGCGAGTGTAGGGGCGCCAAGGGGGGCGGAATGACGCCACAGCGGCACCTTCACCGCATCTTCACAAGGCGCGGCACCGGTTCGATTGACTTTGTCCGTGCTGGATACCGAGCCCGACGTCCATCCGTATCACGTCGCGCGTGGCAACAGGACCATCGCGATCGTCGAGCTGACGCGGTGAGCACCGCCGTTGTGCTGGACGAGCCCACGCCGGCGACGATCCGTGCACGGCTGTGCGAGCTGACCGACGGGGTGCTGCCCTCCTCCGGGGAGCAGCCAGCGACCCTGGCCGGCAGTGGGGATGTCGGCGAGGGCCTCGACCGCGGACGTTCGCCCGTGCGCAAAGCGCTCGTCCCAGGCACACGCCGGCGGCCGGGAGGCGGGCCGTTGCCGAGCGTCGCCTACCTGCTCCCCGGGCTGCCCCCCGAGGGGTCTGGCGGGTCGCACTCGCTTGTACAGGAGGCTCGGGGCCTGCGCAAGTTGGGCGCCCGCGCCCGTGTGTGTGTGCCGCAGGACTCCCTTGCCACGGCGATCGCGGTGTACGGCGACGAGGACGGGCTGTTCACGCCCTACGCCGGGGACACCACGATCCCCGGGATCAGCGACACCTCGATGTTCGGCGAGCTGCTTGCCGCGATCGGCGACGCCCAGGTGGTCGTCGCCACCGAGTACCCCTCCGTGGACCTGCTCATCCGGCTCTCTCGGGAGCGCCCCGGCGTGGTGTGCGCCTACTACGTGCAGGACTACGAGCCGCTGTTCGCCGCGCCGGAGTCCTCGCGCGCGGATCGTGCGCTGCTCTCCTACCGTGCTCTGCCGGAGCTGCTGCTGTTCGCCAAGACCCACTGGCTGTGCAACCTGCTGTGGGCGGCGCACGGGGTGCAGGTACACAAGGTCGCCCCAAGCCTCGATCGCGAACTGTTCCACGCGGGCGGGCGCTCGCCGCGGGAGGAGGGGGTGCTGCACGTCGCCGCCATGGTCCGCCCGCGCACGCCGCGGCGGCGGCCGGTGGCCACGTTGCAGGCACTCGCCACGATCGCGGTGGAGCTGGGCGAAGGGGTGCGGATCGCCACCTTCGGCTGCGACCAGGAGGCCTTTGACGAGCTGCGCCATTTTGACGAGCCGCGGCAGCCCGGTATCCCGGGGCTCACCCACCTGGGGCTGCTCAGCCGCATCGAGGTGTCCGCGCTGATGCGTCGCAGCGACGTCTTCATCGACGCCTCCGCCTACCAGGCCTTCGGGCGCACGGGCCTGGAGGCCATGGCCTGCGGCGCCGTGCCGCTGCTGCCCCAGTTGGGCGGCGTGCACGAGTACGCCGGCGACGGCGAAAACGCTCTGACTCTCGCCGACGGCAGCCCCGAGGAGATCGCCGCGGCGGTCCTCGCGCTCGCGGGCTCGCCCACGCGGCTCACGCGGCTGCGCGAAGCGGGGGTGGCCGTCGCGCGGCGCTTCTCCGTCGAACGGGCGGCGCGCAGCCAGCTCGCGCTGTTTGCCGAGGCCAGCGCATGAGCGTCAGCCCGTTCGTCGAGCGCCTGCGCGAGCATGCCGCGAGCGTGGGGGCGCTGCAGCGCTCGCCCGCCCCGACTCCGGAGGGTGTGGAGGGCCAGCAGGGCGTGGAGCGATCCCCAGCTGCCGCCGCGGCGCCGCAGGCCGCCGCCGCCCAGGCAGCTCCGGACGTGGCCCCCAACCAGCTCGCCTTCTGGCAGAGCCCCGTGGCGCGTGCCTTCATCAACCGCCGCATCACCGGCGACCCCGAGCTGGGACCGGAGACCTACTACGCGCGCCGCCACGGGCCCGCGATCGTGGCGCCCCACGCGCTGTCGCTACGCGCCAGCGACGCCAAGCTGGAGTTGGCGTTGGTGGAGGCCGGCTCGTGCGAGCGCCTGACCGGCTTGGACGACGAGCAGAGCCGCGTTGACTTCGCCGCGGGTCGCGTCCCCGAGCCGCTGCGCCAGCGGGTTCGCTTCGAGCTCGGCGCGCTCGAGCAGTGGCAGCCGCCGGAGCCCCTGGGGGCCGTGGTGAGCCGCAGCTTCCTGCACCGGCGCGATGACCTTGAGACGGTGCTCGACCGCCTCGCCGCGCTGCTGGAGCCGGGGGGACTGCTGTTCGTCGAGGACTTCGTCGGGCCCTCGCGCTTTCAGTGGACCGACGCACAGCTGCAGGCGATCAACCGCCTGCTGGCGCAGCTGCCGCAGGAGCTGCTTACAGATCTGTCGGCTACCGACGGGAGGCGCAAGCGCAGCGTCGAGCGCCCCGACCTGGTGGAGCGGATCGCCGCCACCCCGCACGAGGCAGTGCGCAGCGAGGAGATCCTGCCACTCCTCGACGAGCGTTTCGAACGGGTCGAGGTGTGCCCCTATGGGGGCGCCGTCTTCCACCAGCTCTTCAGCCGCATCATGGGCAACTTCGCTGGGCGCCCTGACCTCGTGGGGGTGCTGATGGAGGTGGACGCGCTGTTGACCGATACGGGCGCGCTGCCCTCGGACTACGTCTGGGGGGTTTGGCGCCGGGCGTGAAGGCGGCTCATAAGGAGGGCTCGTCGCTGCCCGTGTGTAGCGGCCCCGGTAGGACCTTGTCCCACCACAGCGCCGGCCCCGAGACCCAGTTGTTGGGGTGCACCACCACCAGGATCGGAGAGCGGCGGTCGATCACCAGGTCGATCGGATCGAGCCGGTCCTTCCAGCTGCCCTGGGCGGCGCTGCGGTCGGTCAGCCAGACGTCCAGGGGGTGGCGGCGCATGGCCGCGCGGGCATCCCACAGCAGGCCATAATTCGCGCAGTCCTGGTCGAGCAGGAGGACGCCGTTGTGGACCCCGGGCATCCGCGTGTCGCCGTGCGGGCAGGCCGAGCGCGCGGGGCCGAAGCGCTGCGCAAACGCCTGCAGCTCTGCGTGCAGCAGCTCGCGTGCCTCGGGGATCAGCGCCGCGGCGGCGTCCGCGCCGAGGCCGCGGCGCAACAGCTCGCGGGTCAGCGTCTCGTAGTGCAACCCCACCGCGTGCCCCGCCGCGGCGATCGTCTCGATCACGTGCGGGTTGGCCGTACGCCAGCGGAAGTACCACGTCGAGCGCACGCCCACCTCGGCCTCGATCGCCGCCATCCGCAGCGCCGAGGCCGGATACTGGTCGACGTCGTGGCGCAACAGCAGCCGCGGCTGCCGCGCTGCCAACGTGGGGTCTGCCAGCCACGCCTCCAGGGACAGCACCGCGTAGCCCTGCTGCAGGGCGATGCGCAGCAGCTTGCGGTACTCCTCCCAGCGCGAGCGCGACAGCGTGCGGCTCAACCGTCTGCGCTGGCGCGGGTGCTCGCGCGCCCGCTTTGAGTGGCTGGCGGTCATCCGGGAGCTCGCAGTGAAGGGCTGGTTGAGTGGCTGGCCGTCATTCGGGAGCTAGCAGTGAGGGGCTGGTTGAGTGGCTGGGGTCATTCGGGAACTCGCGGTGAAGGGCTGGTTATCACCTGGTTATCGACGTTTCCGCTGGTGCGCAGCGCGTTTACACTGCTCCGCGTCATGGGCCTGGAGACCGTCGGTAGGGGCGCGATCATAGAGATCGACGAGCCATCCGCCGCAGCAGAGGCGCGCATTGCCCACCTGCGGCGCGAGCTGGCGATCCGCGACCGCGAGGAGCGCGCGGCGCGGCGCGAGATGGCACGCCTCACCGAGCAGCTCGTGCGCCACGCGCGGGCCACCCGCACCCAGCTGGAGCACGTTCGCGCCGAGGGCGTCAGCGAGTTCGAGCGCCTGCGCGCCGAGAGCGTCGTCCGCGTAGAGGAAGCGCGCACACAGGCGGGCGCTGAGTTGCAGTCTCTGCGCGTGCGCTCGCAGGCCGAGCTGCGGGCGGCCCACGAGAGCGCCGCGGGCGAGCGGGACGCCCTGCGCGAGAGCGCCGCGGCGGAGCTGGAGGGGACGCACGAGCTGCTGCGCGCAGAGCTCGAGCGCACCACGCGAGCCGCGGCCGAGCTCGGCGAGCTGCGTGGCGAGTTGGAGGAGCTGCGCGGCGAGGCGAGCGAGCGTGAGGAGTCGATCCGGCGTCTGGGAGAGGAGCTAGAGCGCGCCGAAGCCGGGCTCGGGGTCTCGCGCAAGCAGCTGGAGGCGACGGAGCGTGCGCGGACGCGCGAGGTGGCCGAGCACTCGGCGCGCTCGCGCCGTTTGGAGCAGGAGGTCTCTGCGCTGACGGTCGGCCTGCGCCACACCAGGGACGACATCGAACGCGCCGCGCACTCGCGGGCGTGGCGTTGGGGGCACTTCGTCACCCGCACGCTCTCCCGTTTGGCGCGCCGCCCCGTGCGCACCCAGGGCGCGCTCGTCGCCGCGCTGGCGCGGATCGAGCGGGTGGAAGGCGCTGTCCGCGAGCTGCCCTCTCCCGTTGGGGCGCCAGCCTCGCTTGTCGGCTCCTCCTCCTCCTCCTCCTCCTCCTCCTCCTCCCTGTCGTTGCCATCGTCATCGGCCTCGGCACTTGGACGCCTTGCGCCGGCGCCAGCCACGCTGCCGGGCGAGCCCCCGGCAGAGGACATGCGCCTCTCCCCGGCACAGGTGCAGGAGCTCGCCAGGCGCCGCGCTGAGCTCGCCGAGCGCCTGCGCGAGCGCCTTGGCCCGCCTCCCCAGCGCGAGAGCTGGCCTTTGGTCAGCGCGATCGTCCCCACGCGCAACGGGCTACCACATCTGGAGCGGCTCCTCACGGGTTTGATCAAGCACACGCGCTACCCGGCCCTGGAGGTCGTCGTCGTCGACAACGCCTCCTCCGACGGCACGCTGGCCTACCTGAAGTCGCTGGAGGCGCCCTTCCCGATCCACGTGATCGCCAACGAGGAGAACCTGTCGTTCTCCCAGACCAACGCGCTCGGGGCGCAGCGCGCCAGTGGGGAGCTGCTGCTGTTCCTCAACAATGACGTAGAGCCCTTCGAGCCCGGCTGGATCGAGGAGCTGGTGTGCGCGCTGGATGGCGAGGGCGTGGACGCTGTGGGAGCCACGCTGTTGCACCCCGAGGATCTCGACCGCCCGGCAGAGGAGCCGCGCGTGCAGCACCGCGCGATCCGCTTCCGCTGGCAGGACGAGATGGTCAAGGGCTTCAACCACGGCGACGGCGAGAGCCTGTGGGAGGGGCCCTTCGGGATCGAGCTGCGCGCCCCCGCGGTGACCGCTGCGTGCATGCTGATCGCGCGCGACTCCTTCGAGCGGATCGGCGGGTTCGGCGAGGCCTACCGCTACGGAACCGAGGACGTCGACCTCGGCCTGAAGCTGCTCGTCAGCGGTGGCGAGAGCGCTGGCGTGGGGCGCTCGGTGCTGGTCCACCGCGAGTCCTCCAGCCAGAACCGCGCGTCCAGCGACTTCCGTCGCCTCAACCGCCTGGAGAACCGCCGGCTGTTCCTGGAGTGCTGGGGGCCGCAGGTCCGGCGCGAGCACCGTTTGGCGAGGCTCCGTCTGGATCCCTTCTGGACGGATGGCTCGGGCGCCCACGTCGCGATCACGCTGACCAGCCTGGACGTCAGGGATGGCTGGGGGGACTGGTACTCCGGGCATGAGATCGGTGACGCCCTCGAAGGCCTCGGTTGGCAGGTCACCTACGTGCAGCGCAAGGGCGACGCTTGGTATGAGCTGCCCGAGGATCTGGACTACGTGCTGTCGCTGATGGACCCCTTCGACCTACGCCGCGTGCCCGACCATGTCACCACAATTGCCTGGATTCGCAACTGGACCGAGCGCTGGTTGGAGCAGCCGTGGTTCGAGCGCGCCGATGTGCTGCTCGCCTCCTCGCAGGGGACGGCGGAGCTGATCGAGGAGCGCACCGGTCGTCAGACGATCCGCTTCCCGCTCGCGGTCAACCCCGCGCGCTTTCACCCCCGCGCGCCCGACGAGCGCTTCCTCGCCGACTACGTCTTCACCGGCAACTGGTGGGGCAAGGACCGCGACATCCAGCAGGCCCTGGCGCCACGCGAGGGCGAGCGGCTGGCGATCTACGGCAAGGACTGGGAGCAGGTGCCCGAGTTCGCGCCCCACGCCCGCGGCGAGCTGCCCTACGAGCAGCTGCCGCTGCTCTACCCCAGCGCCAAGCTGGTGCTCGACGACACCCAGGGTCCCACCCTGCCCTACGGCGCGCTCAACGCGCGCGTATTCGACGCGCTGGCCAGCGGCACGCTGCCGCTCACCAACTGCGAGGCGGGTGTGCGCGAGCTGTTCGACGAGGAGTTCCCGGTGTGGGATTCGCGCGAGACGCTGCGCTCGACGCTCGACGAGCTGCTCGGCGATGAGCCGCGCCGATCTGCGCTCGCCGCGCGCTACCGCGAGACTGTGCTCACGCGCCACACCTACGCGCACCGTGCAGCGCAGCTGCGCGAGATCCTGGTCGAGCATGAGCAGCGGCTCTCCTTCGTGCTGAAGATCGGCGCTCCCAACCGCGCGGTGGCGCCGCTGTGGGGGGATCTGCACTTCGCCGAGTCTCTGGCGCGCGAGCTGCGCCGGCGGGGGCACCGTGTGCTCGTGCAGACGCTGGATGAGTGGGAGGACGAGGCGGGCCTCACCTTTGACGTGGTCGTGCATCTGAAGGGCCTTTCCCGCTTTCACCCCAAGCCCGGCCAGTTCAATGTGCTGTGGTCGATCAGCCACCCCGCTGGGCTGAGCGGCGAGGAGTGCGACGGCTATGACCTGGTCGCGGTCGCCTCGCCGCTGTTCGCCGAGCAGCTGCGCGAGCGCACGCGCACGCCGGTCGTGGTGCTGGAGCAGGCCACCGATCCTTGGGTCATGTACCCCGAGCCACGCGCTGAGCTGGCCCACGAGCTCGTCTACGTCGCCAACTCGCGCGGTGTGCTGCGGCCGGTCGCCGCCGAGGTGCAGGGCACAAAGCGCGATTTGGCGATCTGGGGCTCGGGCTGGGAGGGTCTGACGGACACGGCGCGCGTGGTGGGCGAGCACGTTCCCAACGGCGAGCTGCGCCATGTGTACTCCTCGGCGGGCATCGTGCTCAACGACCACTGGGAGGACATGCGCGAGCACGGCTACATCTCCAACCGCATCTACGACGCACTCGCCTGCGGGGCGGTTGTGCTCAGCGACGACGTCCCCGGCCTGAGCGAGCGCTTCGGCGACGCCGTTGCCATCTACCGCTCCCCCGGGGAGCTGCACGATTCGATCGAGCGGCTGCTGGCCGATCCGGCGGAGCTGCGCCGCCGCGGCGAGCAGGGACGGGAGACGGTGCTCGCCGGACACATCTTCGCCCACAGGGTCGACGAGCTGCTGGCGGTTGTCACAGAGCGCGTGCAGGAGCCCCGCCATGCCCGGCGGCTGCGTGCCGTGGCTTGAGCCATGAGGATCTGGGTCAGCGACGGCGACCGGCGCCTCCTGGAGGGCAACGGCTATGGCCAGGTCTCCGCGGCCGTCTCACGCGGCCTGATCGAACTCGGCCACGACGTGCAGTTCCAGGAGTTCCCCGGCATGGAGCTGGCGCTGTTCATCTGCCCCCCCGGCAAGATCAAGTTCGGACGCCAGGTGCGCTGCGCGGCGATCACGATGCACGAGCTGGATCACCTGCCCGATTCCAAGCGCGACTGGGTCGAGATCCTGAACCGGCTGGATCTGGTGCTCACACCGACGGCCTGGAACCGCGAGGTGTGGCAGCGGGCCGGTGTCTCAACGCCGATCGAGGTTGTGCCGCTCGGCGTCGACGTCGAGTCCTACTTCCCCGTGACCGGACGGTGCTGCACGTTCCTGGGCGTCCACGAGAACCTTGGCGGGGAGTCCTCGCGCGAGGACTGGCGCCAGACGCTGCGCGCCTACCTGGGGGCCTTCACCGCCGAGGACCCCGTGCGCCTGGTGCTCAAGACGTGGAAGTGGAAGCCCGCGGAGTACGAGGCCGCGCGCCGCGCGATCCTCGCCGAGCTGGGGCTGGAGGAGGAGCAGGCGGCGGAGATCGAGGTGATCGACAGCGTGCTCTCGACGCAGGAGATGCGCGACCTCTACCAGCGCGCGTGGCTGTTCCTCAAGAACGCCAACCGCGAGGGCTGGTCGATGCCGTGCACCGAGGCGCTCGCCTGCGGCACGCCCGTGGCCGCCACGCGCATCGAGCCGCTGCTCTCGCACCTGGGGGAGGACACGCGCTGGTTCGACGCCGGTGACGTCGGTGAGCTGCGCGCGGTGCTGGAGCGCGAGTTCGCGCGGTTTCGGTCCTCTCTGCGGCTGGCCCAGCGGCACGACGCCACCGTCATGACGAAGCTCGTGGAGGTGGCATTGGGTGGACTGCTGCGGGACAGCTACAGGGCTACGCCAGAGCGAGCTTGAGATCTGCGGGGCTGGCCTTTGCGGGCAGCTCCAGGCGAAGCTCTCCCTGGGCCTCATCGAGGAGCCTGCGGATATCGATCAGGGTCAGGCCGATGAGGTCACCATTCTGATCGAAGCTGACGGCGTGCCCGTCGGGCGTCTCGTCGAAGTCCACCGCGCGTGCTGGATCGCCCTGGGCGAGGTAGAGCACGTCCGCGTCTTGGTCGTAGCGGACGCGGTCGAACGTGTATGGGCCGATGTGGACGGTCATGGCTTGCTTCTCCTCGGGAACGCTGTGCGGATGCTCCCAATGGAGTCCTCGTCAAAGGCTACTACGACCTTGAGCCACCGGCTGGGGCCTGCATTCCGCAGATAGAACCAGTCTTGGCCGGAGCGCGGCTGCTCGATCCGAGCGGTCGGTGCCTCGACCGCCTGGAGCACCTCGGCACGGAAGGGCGCCATGTAGGGGTGGCCCTCAATGATGTGCTCCCATCGCTCCTCGGTCAGGTGAACGGTGCGCCCAAGGGGATCGTTCGTCGTATCCATCGCCGCAATTTTTCTCGATGGCCCGGACCTCAGGGTAGGCGGGCGTCGAACGGCTGAAGCAGTCCAGCACCGAGACCCCGAGAAGCCACTAACGTGTGATGGTCTGGTTGGTGTAGAGGTAGACGCCGCCGGCGTGGACGTCCAGTTCGTGGTCGCCGAGGTAGTGGTCGCCGATGACAAGGTCTGGGTGCCCGTCGCCGGTGAAGTCGCCGGTGTCCCAGGTGAAGCCGAACAGGCCCGGAAGCGTTGTGTCGGCCACGAAGTAGCGGCTGGCCGAGGTCTCGACGTCGACCAGTTTCGGCTGGTTCGGTGGGGTTGATCAGACGTCCACGGTGACCATAGTAGATGTCTATCTCACCGGCGTAGCGCATACCGTCGACATAGGAGAAGTGGTCGGAGATCGCGAGATCGTCTACTCCGTTGCTCGAGAAGTCGCCGATGTTCACCGGCTGCTCGCCGTAGTGGGAGAGGTTGAACGCAATCCGATATTTGGAGCGTTCGGAGTTAAACACCGCGCTGGCCTGGCTGGTGTGGATCACCTGGGCGGGGCCGATCGCTTCGATGTCCCGCCATTGGGGCGGACCTTCCGGGAGCCTGCCGTTCGGATAGTGCGCGCCCAGCGGGTTCGGTTCGCTGAAGGTGTTATCAAGACCGTGGACCACCTGGCTTCGGACACCGGTGCCGGCCAGCACCCGGCCCTGCGTGGTTCTTGCCAGCCCCGTTGCGACCTCTACCGGGAGCCGCGCTCCGCGGTCACAGCCTGAATCGTCGGTCGCTGCGCGCGCGGGTCCATATTCGGGATTTGAGAACTCGCAACCATCCTTTGGCGACGCTGGCGCGCCGGCAAGGAGGGCGCTTGAGACCGCAAAGCAACGTTCGGCCTGCGCCGCGACCGTGACCGCGATTTCCTGCCCGACGCCTTCGTCGTCTTCAGCGCGATGCGCCTGCAACGCCCACAACCCATCCAGGTATGCAAGCTGACGAGCCGTCAGGCCACGGACGATCGCATCGGCGTGAGCCAAACCAGTTGCGCTCTTACCGACACTGCGCAGCAGGCACACCACCCGGCGCTCCCCCGACTGAAACGCGCTCTCGGCGGCTGCAAGCGCTCCATCCCCGCGCCAAAGGACCCTCACTGCCCGTGCAGTACCAAGCGTCCCCGACACGCGGCCTCTGTGCGCCGCCAGCTTGGCCAGCGCCCTTGAAGCCGAGGTCGCATCATTCCCGAGCGCCTCCTGCTCCGCGCGACTCAGGGCTCTCGAAGGCGCCCCGCACGGGGCCGAGCTCGCGTGATCGGCAGCGCCCATCCCAGGGCCGAGCGCAAACACCAACCCAAGGACTGCGACCACGGGCGCCGATATCCGCCCAGCGGCGGCCACCTGTCCCGCCATCGCCTTCATCCGGGCTTTTGCGCCTGTGCGATCAGCGCTGGACACTTCAGGCGGCCGTCGCTCTCGCGGCACTTCCACTGCGCCTCTACGGTGACCTCGACGTAGCCGGTCAGTTGCAGGACTTCCTCCAGTGTCTCTCTATTCCAAGCGCACTTGTGCAGGTCTCCGATGGTGTAGCCGGGGCGGTTGCCGTAGATCAGGTAGGACCACTCCTTCCAGGTGATCTGCCCTTCCGCCAGGCAGCGGTTGTGCGCTTCGTGGTTGTTGGTGACGACGCGGATCCTGCCGCCCGGGGCGAGTACGCGCTGCCAGTTGGTGAGCATCGGCTTGACCTCGTGGCGGGCGACGTGCTCGAAGAACCAGTGCGAGAAGATCTCCTCGGCGACGCCGTCCTCGAACTTGGAGAGGGTGCGCCCGTCATCGACGACGTCCACCTCGTCGAACACGACGGCGTCGACGTGGACGTAGCCGGGCGTCGGCTTGGTGCCGGCGCCGATCTCGATCTTCATGGCCATCCGTCGGCTCAGCTTTTGGCGCTCTTCGTTGCTTCGCCCGTAACGCGCGGGGTGAAACGGGCCACGCCGGGCGACTGGATCACCCACAGACGCAGAAGCTGGTTGCCGCTGCCGTGGAAGTCGAGGCTCGAGGCGCCGCGTGCCGCCAGGCAGTTGCGCTCTTCGGAGGTGATGGGGAAGGCCAACTGGACGAACGCGAAGGGAGCGCTGTTGGCGCACAGCTCTGCCCGCAGCAGGGCGGGCTTCGCGTAGGAGACCTTCGAGCCCAGGTAATACGTCAGTCCGTAGGCGACGTTCGGTGGCGCGTTCGTCACCGCGTGGGGAATTCCGGTCCCGGCGAACGCATCGGCCATGCCTCGATAGTCGATCCCGGGACGCTGGCCCCAGCTTTCGTTGACCTCATACATGCGCAGGCCGCCGAAGATCAGCACCGCCAGTGCGACTGCGGCGAGCGTAGGCTTCGATGCGATCCTGCGGTGTGCGGCCCACGTGAGGACAGCCGCGATCCCGACCGCCGCCAGCAGCGCATAGGCCGGCAGCAGGTAGAGGACGAAACGGGGCGCCACGTAGCTGCGCGCGAGGGTTGGCAGCGCGAATCCGCCGACGAGTGCCACCAGCAGGCAGCCGAGCAGGCCGCGTCGTCGTCGCCACCACAGCGCGATCACGCCGAGGATCGCGCAGATCAACAGCGGCGCATCGGGGAAGGCGGCCTTCGCGGGGGAGAGGCAGTGCGTCGAGCACGAGGTCTTGACCTTGCCCGTCTCCAGCAGCTCTCCCGTATAGATGCCAAGGTCGATCGGGCCGACGACGGGCGAGGACGCTGGCAGCGCCGGGCGCTGGCTCTTGATCGCGGCGCTGCGCGTGTCGTGGGGTCCGGCGATGAACCACTTGCGCGCCTGGTCAACCATCGCGGGCGCCAGGGGCGCCACTATCACCGCGAGGCAGACGCCTCCGATTGCGCTCGCCTTGAGCACCGGGCGGCGCAGGTCGCGGCGGCGCAGCAGGAAGACGATGACACAAAAGACCCCCACCGCGGTCATTGCGTGGGAGGCCGGGCCCACCACGATCCCGCTCGCCAGCGCCGCCAGCGACCAGCGCCGGGGGCCGTGCTCCTCGATCTCGATGGCCGCGATCAGCACCAGCACCATCCCCAGCTGCGCCAGGCCGTAGCCGCGCGCCTGCACGGTCTCATACAGCAGATACGGCGCCGTCAGCAGCACCGCCGCGAGCGCCAACCCGGTCGCACGTCCCAGTCGCCGCCGCGCCCATACCACTAGCAACACGGCGCTGAGGATCGCCGGGAAGACGCTCCAGATGCGGTATGTAGGCTCGGTGCGTCCGAGCACGCCGACCGTCACCCAGCTCAGCAGGCTGTAGAGGATGTGGTCGTTGGGCGTGTAGTTGGCGCTCGAATAGATCCCTGCCGGGCCCTTGTTGATGTACTGCACGACCGTCGCCGCCTCGTCGTCCCAGAGGCTGATCTGCATGTCGACCAGGCGCATCCAGACGAAGGTCAGTGCCATCGAGGCGTACAGCGTCGCCTCCCAGTGCGCTCGCAGCCAGGCGAGCAGCGCCTGGGGGTGCAGCGTGCTCGGCGGCGGTGGGCCTGGGGCGGGGGTGGGGACAGGCACGGCCACTGCCGGCGCAAAGGCGCCGTTTTCGAGGTGGATCGGGGCAGGGAAAGTCGCGGCGCCAGCGTTGAGAGCAAGTGCAGGGTTCAGAAGATCTCCCCCCGCCACCAGGGCGGGCAGCCGGGCGACCACATGGTGATAGCCGGCGAATCGGTCGCGCAACCCCTGACCCGAGTAGGGACGCCAGCGCGCGTGCGTGAAGCCCGCGCGGCGCAGCTGGCGGACGGCACCCCACGGGGTCAGCAGCTGCACCTCCGAGCGATGCCGGCCCAGGGCGAGCGTCACTCGTCGGGCCAGCGACGCTGGCAGCAATGGCAGCAGCGGCAACCCTGTGAACTTGTCGCGGTGATGCAATCGATTGGGGTTGCGCATCGCCGTCCAGCCGCCCGGTGCCAGCACGCGGCGCATCTCGGCGAGCGCCGCGCGATGCTCGCTCCGATCGGTGATGTAGCAGAGCGAGTTGTTGGCCACCACCAGATCGAAGCTCGCGTCGGGGAAGGGCAGCGACTGCGCGCGCCCGGCGACGATGCTCAGATTCAGCCCCCGTCGCTGCGCGATCCCGAGGGCGACCCGCAGTCGCCGTTCGTTTGGGTCGACGGCCACCACCTCGGCGCCGAGATGGGCGAAGTAGAGGGCCACGGCGCCCAAACCGGCGCCCACATCGAGCACGCGCAGCCCCTCGACGGAGCCCATGCCCTCCTCGACGAGCAGCCGCAGCAGCAGCCTGCCACGCCTGGCGGCAAGGACGGAGTTGGTGTCGAGCGTGAGCCGCCCCGCGGCCGTGTCCAGACGCTCGCCGAGCTGCTCGTAGTGCTCGATTATGCCATCGCGCAGATCGCGCGCAACACCAGCGAAGGCGGGCGGCACGGATGTCCCCACGGGACGCGGCGAGCCCCGGCGCCTAGCTGCGCGCCGGGAGCGCCTGAACCAGCCGCTCAGCCGGTGGCGCTCTGCCGGCGCGGCCCGGGTCCGTCCGCTTCCCTGACTCAATACGGCGCCGGTTCCCACCGGCCACTGCTCGTGCGGGTGCTCACGCAGCTGCTTGGCGGCTTCGTCGAGCTCCATCAATTCCAGTCCCTCGACGCCCTCTTCGACCAGTTCGCGGCCGAAGATGTCGCGCCGGGCGAGATTCAGCTTGGAGAGCAGGTAGTCGGCGATGCCGGTGTCGAATGCCCCCGCATCCGGCGCAGTGGCGCCGATCAAATCGCGCAGAGCGCCAACGTACTCAGACTGCACCCTGCGCTTGGGCCAGCCCAGTCGCTCGGCGAGCACGTCGAGCGGGATCCGGTCGCGCTCGATCGCGGCCAGCACATTGCGCCGCGCGGGCGAAAGGCGCGCGAGGCCGCTCGTCGGGTCCGTCCCTCCGAAGCCTCGTCGCACGGCGACGCCAGTGAGGCGTCGCAGCAGTCCGAGATGCCGGCGGGGCACGACGTTGAAGGCAAACACCGCGCCGAGGTAGCTCGCGAGCACCAGCGCCATCACCAGCGGACGCCCGGCCGGCCACACCTGCAGGCCGACCGTCTGGATGGCGAGGGCGATCGCCACTGCCGCGGCGAGGCCGATCAGGGGTCTGGGCTCGAAGCTGATCGAGGCCTTCATCAGGACCTTCACCACGGCGACCCACAGCGCGCACGTGATGAGCATCCCGCAGATCGTCGCGAGCGGCAGTCCATAGACGCCAAGCCGTGGGATCAGCACGATGCTCAGGACGACGTCGAGCACCACCGAGAGGACGGCTCCGCCGGAATAGAGGAGCATGCGGCGTTTTTCCAGCTTGACGATGCGCACCAGCACGATGAACAGGCCGTAACAGACGAAGCCCACCCCGATCAGCGGTATCAGCGGCGCGGCGGAGCGATCGGCGGGCCCGACGAGTTGCATCAGCCCGTGCGCGCCGACGTCGAGCAGCAGGACAATCGTCGCGCTGGCCAGCAGGTAGTAGGTGAGGATCTTGCCGCGCACGCGCTCTTCGCCGACGTGGCGGTAGGTGGCCTGGAACAGCACGCCGTGCTCGAGCGGAGCCCAGGCCATCAGGAACGCGCTGGCGAAGTAGGACGGGACGGCCGCGAAGCGGCTGGCGACCCGGTAGATGCCCACCGCGTGCGCTGAGGCGAAGAGCGACAGTAGCGCCACGTCGCCGTTGTGCACAGCGAACAGCGCGACCACCGGCACCACCACCAGCGACCCCCTGCGTATGATCTCGCGGGCATCGGCGCGGGAGAACGCCAGTGCGTAGCTGTGTCGCGCCATTGCGATGCAGACCGCCGCGGCGGCGAGCGTCCCGATTACGGTGCCCGCCAGCGCTCCTTCGACGCCGAAGCCGAGGAGCACGAGCGGAACCGAGCCGGCGACGACGAACAACGGCCGCAGCGCGTTCAGCGCCGCGTAGCGGGTGGGCTGGCGCTCCATCCTGAAAACGGTCACGGCGAGTCGCCACAGCGAGCCGGCTGCTGCGTACGCCGCAGCCCAGAGGACCAGTGTGACGTTTGAGCGGTGCAGCATCAGCTGGGCGATGTCGGGGGCCAGCAGCACGCAGACCACCGTGCCCGCCGTGACGATCATCAGCGTCAGCACCATGCCCGTGCCGAGCGCGCGTCTGGACTCGGTGGAGATGCTCGCGTCGGAGTCGACTTCGTCGCCTTCCCCCTCGGAGGTGCCGTACACCAGCATGAAGGTGCCGTGCAGGCTGCCGGTGTTGTAGAGGGTGGTCAGGTAGCCGGAGAAGAAGAACAGCAGCGCCAGCTCGCCGTACTGGGAGGGATCCAGCACGCGCGTCAGGACAATCACGCTGATGAGGCTGAACGGCCCGATCGCAAGCTGGCCCAGGGCGTAGATCGCCGTGTGGCGGGTGAAGCGCCCGCCCATCTGGGCCAGGAAGTCGTGGGAGATGCGGTGGTGCTCGGAGGGAACCCCCGATTCGGTCTCTGCGCCGGCGAGGGCATCGAGTGGCCTCGACTCTCGGATGAGGCTGGCTTCGGCCGTCGGGTCGGAGCGGCCGTCTGAGGTGGCGACCGGCGGGGACATGGCGTGAGCGTAGCGGCGCTCCACCAGGGCGGACGGGGCCTCTCTGTGTCTGTAACAACATGTTCACGAGTCCCCTTGGGTCATGACTCGCTCAGGCCCTCAGGGTCCAGTGTCACCTCAGTTCGATGCTCATCGCGATGTCCTCGGGTTCGATGCTCATCGCCATGTCCTCGAGTTAGATGCTCACCTCCTCCTGCCGCTACGTCGGTACCGATAGCCCTCGACCAGCCGGCCGAAATCCTCGCGAAGGTTCTCGCGTACGTTGCGCCGCCACTGCCGGGGGTGGGTGACGATGTACACGACCGCATCGCCGCGCTCGAGCGCGATCATGGGATCGTGTGGCTTCCAGAAGCTTGGATAGGCGGCGTCTGAGAACCGGCTCACCAGGCCGGGGGTGGCCGCGCGGTCGTCAGCTGTCACTTCGATCTCGAGCTCGCTGCACAGAGCGTCGCCCAGGAGTGCCTGGTTGCGCATCCCCAGGTGGCGGTTGGCCATGTCGCCGTGCGCTGCGACGAAGCGCAGCGGAAGGCAGGCCGTGGTGCGCAGCTCTCGAAGGTTCTTGCGGAACCTGTCTTGTATCTCGGAGAGGTGGAACTCCACCTCTCCGCGCGTTCGCAGCCCCCGCTCCCGCGCCACCGTAGAGAGCTCCTCGTAGTGGTAGCCGACATCGTCGCCGTGGGCGTCCAGGTGGCGCATGAATTCCACGTCGACAGTGGAGAGGCGGAAGAAATAGCTGGCTGACACCTCCAGCGAGCGCTCGATCTCGAACTGCAGCTTCGCCGTCGGCAGGTCCGTGTCGACGTCGTGACGCAGGATGAGCACCTTGGTCCCGTCTCGCTCGCCCGCGAGCGCCATACGTCGGTGCTCGCCGATCGACATCGTCCGGTATCCGAGCTCCGCGGCGCACGCGAGCAGTTGGCGATACTCCTCCAGCCGGTCGGGGAGCAGGAAATCGGAGTAGAACCGCTCCCACAGCGCGCTAGGCACGCTCGGTCCAGACCCAGTCGACGCGATATGGCTGGAAGCCGAGGCGCCTCTTGAAGTACGTCATACCCTCCTTCCCGCCCCAGAACGTGTCGTACATTGCCCACCGCGGATTCCCATGCTGCTGCTTCTCGGCGATGTACGCTGCGATCACTTCGCTGATCAGCAGGTACATCGTGCCGGCCTCCAGGTCGGCGGCGTGGCCGAGCAGGCGCACAAAGACCCCCGGTTCGCCCACGACCGGCGCGTAGGTGTAGGCCCGCACCCGACCCGCGGCGTCGAATACGCCGAACATCGTCTCGGCGGCATTGCAGAAGCGCCGCACGGAGGACTCATCGAGGTAGCTGTGGGGCATCGCCTGGCCCTGGCGCGCGGCAGCAGACCGATTGACTTCGAGCACTTCGGTCACGTGCTGAGATGCATCGAACGGCCGGAAGGAGAAGCCACGTGACAGCGCCCGCCGACGCTTCTGACGTACCAGCACGCGCGAGCGTCCGCTGAGGTATTGCTCGAGCGAATCGGGCAGTGCCAACATGGCGACGCCCCATCGCTTGCGCGGAACGACACGCAACTGTGGATGCCGAGCGGTAAAGCTCTCATAGATTCGCCTTGAGGTTGAACCACCAAAGAGCTCAACCCGCGCGCTCGGGGCCCTGAGGATCTCCAAAGCCGCGCGCCGTCGATAGGCCACTGTGTGCAGTACGCCACTATCGCTTGCATTCACAGTCGCACAGGCTACCTGCCAACCGTCGTCGGCCACCGACCCGGAGTGCCTCGATTTCGTGGTCAGATTCACAGGCTTAGCGTTCCTTTCACAACTATCCTCGCGCGGTGCCCTACGGTGGCGCCGTGAGCACTGGCAGCCCTGTGAGCCCGGCTTTGAGTCACCCCATGCTTGAGAACGCCCGTGCGGGAGACGCCCTGAGCGACGGCCCGAATCTCGTCGCGCTCGAGAACGCCCGCGCGGGCGATGGGGACTGGTGGGGCGAGCACGCCCCCTCGCACGCGATCGAGGGCTATGCGTCGCAGTGCTCGGTGCGCCCAGGCGATCGGCTGGAGTTGCACGTCAGCACGAGGCCTGCGGCGCGCTATCGCGTGAGCGTGCACCGCCTGGGCTGGTACGGAGGCAGGGGAGGCCGCACCATCGCCCGCCACCCCGGCCGTGGTGAGGTGCAGGGTTTGCAGCGCGAGGTTCCCGAGCCTCGGCCAGGGCCTCATATCGACTCGGCGCAGTGGCCGACGACGGATACGATCGAAGTCGGCGAGGACTGGGTGACGGGGGTCTACGTTGCGCGGCTGACGCTCTGCAGCGGCCCGCGTGCGGGGCTGGGGGCATTTGTCCCGTTCGTCGTTCGCCCCCCGCTCGGCACGGTGGCCGACGTACTCGTGCAGCAGCCCGTCACCACTGCGCAGGCGTACAACAACTGGGGTGGCAAGAGCCTCTATACGTCGAACTCAAGCGGGGAGGAGGCGGCGGTGAAGGTCACTCTCGACCGTCCCTATCCGGCGTGGAAGGCTGCCAACCTCAACGCCCGCTGGCCGTTCGTATGGGACTACCAGCTGTTGCGCTTCCTCGAGCGCGAGGGTATCGACGTGGCATACGCCACCGACGTGGACACCCACCGCGAGCCGTGGAGCCTGGTCGGCCACCGGCTGCTGATGACCTCCGGGCACGACGAGTATTGGACGGGGGAGATGCGCGAGGCCTTCGACGATGCGCTGGCACGCGGGGTCAACCTGGCGTGCATGGGCGCCAACACCGCCTACTGGCAAATGCGCTTCGAGGACTGCGAGCGCACGATGGTGGAGTACCGCTGGCGCGCCCAGGACCCCGAGCCCGACCGGGCCTCGAAGACTGAGATGTTTCGCAACCTGGAGCCCGCTCGCCCCGAGTGCCTGCTGTGGGGCGTGCAATATCAGGAGGGACTGACCGCCGCGGGCCTGCCTCCACGCCACTACGAGCTGCGCGCCGACAGCCTTGGGCATCCCTGGATGCAGGACACCGGCTTCGAGCATCCCGCCAGGCTGCAGGGGCTCGTGGGCTATGAGTGGGACGCGCTCCAGGAGGGTCTTGAGCCACTCGATGCCACGGTCTTCTTCCACTACGACAGCGAGATCTCCAACGCCGACGCGGTGGCCCACCGCGCCGCCTCGGGGGCGCTCGTGTTTGCGGCAGGCTCGCTGCAGTTCAGTTGGGGTCTTGACGACTGGGACCATGAGGGCCACGCCGACGAGCGCCTGCAGCGCTTCATGCGCAACGCTCTGCGTGAGCTTACGGCTGGCGGACGGGTCGCGGTCGGGACGAGTGAGGCTGCGCAGTGCTGATCGAGCGCTCCTCGGTGTCCGCGAGCCTGCTGATCGAGAGCACGGTGCTCGATCGCGCGCGTGCTCGGATCGAGCAGAGCGGATCTGAGGCCGGCGACCGGTCTGTCGATCCAGTGCTCGCCGCACTGCGAGAGAGCAACGTGCGGGCGCTCCAGCGCAAGCCGGGGTCGCTCCCGGGCCGCTCTCCGTCTTGGAACCTGTTTGTGATCCAGACGTGCCTGTTCGAGTTGGCTCTCAGCGTCCACCTGGAGCGCTCGGCTGTATGCCTGAAGGCTCTGAGCGACCTTGTCGTGGCGCTCGATTCGCAGGGCACGAGCGAGGAGTGCCTGCCGACCGAGGTACACGTCGCGTTCGTGGCAATCGGCCTGGCGGTCGCGCTCGAGCTGGCCCGGGAGGCGCTGGACCCGGCGGTGCTGGCGGGTGGCTATGAAACGGTCGAGCGGCTTGCCAGGGTGCTCGAGGCTGGCGCCGCCAGCGAGGCGTGGGGGCAGCGGACCGCGAACCGCGCTGCCTGGAACCACTCGATCGTCGCCTTCGCCGGACTCGGCGTCGCCGGGTTGGCGCTGCCCGAGCATCCCTCCTCGCAGGAGTGGGTTGCGCTGGCGGCCGAGCGCTCGCTGCTGTTCTTCGAGCACGGTATCACCGACGCGGGCATGACGCGCGAGGGGCTGTCCTACTGCGGCTTTGTCTTTCGCAACCTCTTTCCCTTCCTGCTGGGCGCCCGCGCCAGCGGGGCGTTCGACTACCGCGACCCGCTGCAGAACCCCTTCCTCGAGCGGCTTGGCATGGTGCCCGCGTGGTACGCCGGCGAGGTCTTCCCCAACGGGAAGTGGATGCAGAACGTGGGCGACTCCTACTGGGACCCCAACCCGGCGCTCGCGGGCTTCCTGCCCGTGTTCTGCGCGCTCGACGAGCAGCGCGCGGCGCAGATCTGGCGGTGCACCGTCGGCGAGCAGGGTTTGCGCTCCTACGGGGCCGATGACTCGCTGCGCTGGTCCACCGTCTTTGAGTCGATGCTGTGGGGGCCGGGCGGGACTGCGCTGGGGGAGTCAGCCGCGCAAGGGCCACGATCCAGTGCCAGTGCAGCCCGATCTGATGCCAGCGAGGCAATGCTGGAGGATGGATTGGCGCCTATTGGCACCAATAGTGAATTCTTTCACTGCGAGGACGTGGGCTATCTGCGCGAGTGGACGACGGACCGCCGCTGGGGGTTTTCTTTCAACTGCGGCACCTTCATCGGCTCGATCCACGACCAGTGCGACAACAACTCTTTCACCCTGTTCGCCGCAGGGGTTCCGTTCGTGCTGGACGCCGGCGCCGCCAACCGGGCCGAGGAGGGCAGCGCGTCCTCCTCGTATGGGCACAGCGCGATTCTGATCGATGGCCGTGGGCAGGCGCTCGCGGGTGGCGGTCTGGGCGTATCGGGAAGCATCGTTCGCGTCGAACGCGAATCGGCTCGCACAATCGTCGCGGGAGACGCCACGGAGTCCTACGCCCGCCATGGTTATAACCCCGTTCTGTGGGCCAGACGCACGTGCCTATTCACCCACGGTCAGAGCCCGTCTCTGCTCGTCTGCGACGACATCCAGAAGGACGGGGACGAGCACGAGTATGAGTTCCTTCTGCATACCCCCACGCCTAGCAGTTTTGCCGTGGAAGGTCAGCGCGCATGCATGTCAATCGACTTCGATGGGGTTTCGATGAAGGGTGAAATGGTGGTGCTCGATCCCCCTGGAGTGAGGATCGTCAGTGAGGCCTTCACTTCTCTCGGACAGCCCCCCTTCGAACAGCACACACTCTGGAGAATCACCGCCAAGGCCGTCAATCCGCGCTTCGTGATCCTGCTTACGGCTGCGGAGACTGACCCGATCAACCTCTAACAGAAATCCGAAAAATGACCCAGACTACGACCTACTATCAGCTCAGCGAAGAGCAGATCACCGAGCTCACCGCTTACGTCATCCACCGTGAGCGTGCGCTCGACCGCGATCTCTTGCCCTACGGCGATCCGCGCGGGAAGGACGTGCTCGTGTTCGGCTGCGGCTACGGCAACGAGGTCCTGTGGGCCGCACGCCACGAAGCCAAGTCGGTGCTCGCGATCGACCTTACCGCAGGTCTGTCGCCGGTCCCCTTCGAGCGGGCGCTGGAGGAGTGCGATTTACAGTACAGCGACTATGAGTTCCGTCGCGAAAACGTGCACGACACGGCACTCACCGGCCAGACCTTCGACCTGATCGTCTCCAACGGGGTCTTCGAGCACATCCTCGACCTCAAGGGCGTGCTCGGTGCCTTCCGCCCGCTGCTCAACCCGGGCGGCCGGGTTGCGATCTTCGCAGATGCGCTCTGGTACTCCTCGCTTGGGGGTCACATCGGCAAGGGACCGTGGGAGCATCTATGGCGCGCTCCGGAGGAGCTGAAGGAGGAGATCGCGCCCAAGCGCTGGCAGGTCTTCTGCAACCAGCTCAACCGCATGACGAGCACCGACTTCATCGCGGCGTTGCGGAGCACGGGCATGGTGATCATGCAGCTGCGTCTGGGGCGGGATCCCAACATCGCGCAGCTCCCCGAGCTGCTGCCGCTGATCCGCGAGCGCTGCTCGGCGTCGGTCGCAGATCTGTCGGTCGTATCGATCGGGTGTGAGCTGTGCTTCGAGGAGAATCTCTGAGGGTTCGCTTGGAGCGCCTAACAAAATGTGGGTGCGGCTGGGGTGGTCGAGGGTCGAGCGGAGCAAGGACGCAGGGGTGAAGGCTTGGTGGTGCCAAGTCGAGCCCCGAGGACGCCGCTCCGCGAAGGCCATTGGCCGCATCCAGACGTGCACACATTTTGTTAGGCGCTCTTGGGCATACACCTCAGCTGAACAATCCAGAGCCGACCCAGTCGGTCGCTCCCCGCGACCCCGGCGGCGCGAAGAAGTAGCCGCCGCCAACCGGCGTGATGTAGTCGATCATCGGCTCTTCGGCGAGTCGCCTCTGGATCGTCGCGAACTGTCGCTCGATGTCCTGGTTGAAGGCGACGAACACGAGCCCCTGGTCGAGGTCTCCCGCTTCGTCCAAGCCGCGGTCGTAGTTGTAGCCGCGGCGCAGGATGCGCTGATTGGCGGTCTGCGTGGTGCGCGGATTTGCAAGTCGGATATGAGCGTTCAGCGGTATGCGCCTGCCTTCCGGGTCCAGGTCGTAGCGTGGGTCCTGAAACTCTTCGGTGCCGCCCAGGGGAGCGCCGGTGGCGCGATCGATCATGCCCTGCTGCTCGAACAACCCGACCCTATCCCAGAACTCCACGTGCATGCGAATCGTGCGCACCACCTGGTAGGTGCCGCCGGTTGCCCACGACGGCTCTCCAGAGCCGCGCAGCACCCAGATCAGCTCGTTCATCAGATCCGTGTCGTTCACATCGGGATTGGCCGTGCCGTCGAGCCCGGCTGCTGAGATTCTGCAGCGCCGCGGCGAGGGCGCCCCGGTCGGGAGCGATCGCATCGAGCGCCACGAACCTCGCCTGCGCCGGGGGTGGCGTGAGGATCCCGGCCTGATGGGGTCCGTCGAAGGGCACGCTTGTGGCGAGCTCGTCGCCGAGGGCGATCCGAGTCTGCTCGGAGGTGCTCTGCGCTGCGTTTGCACTGCTCTCGGCCTTGATGCCGGCACCAACTATCGTGCCGGTGGCGCCCGCGCCGAGCAGCGTCAGCGAGCCGGAGAGGAATTCGCGGCGGTCGAGCGGGCTCATCCGTGTTCGGGGGGGAGCTTGGGGATCGCGTGGTGGAGTTCGGTCTCGAGGGCGCCCGGCATCTCCTGCAGCGCTGCCAGGGCGCCGGCGACATAGCCGTTGAGCTGCTCGTGTTCGTACTGGCCGAGTTCCGTGAGACTCGGGTAGTGGTGGTGGTGGCGGCGGATCGAATCGAGCACGCCCCTCAACATCGAGAGCTCGGTGTGTACTTCGCCCTCGGTGTTTCCACGGCCTGAGAGCAGCGGTTCGAGGGTGTGAAAAACCTCTTCGGTGGCGTCCAGGCCCGCAGCCGTGCCGAGCACCCCCTGCCCGCTCCACGGCACATCCATTCCGCTCAGCAGGTCCCGCTGGCGTTTGCGATCCAGTGCCGAGCGTAGACGCGGTACTCGTTCTCAGGGGCGGTGAAGACGCCGGGTGGCAGCGGCGGGAGATCGGGTTCTCCGGCGAGGTTCGTGCCGTCGTTCTCATGTTCGGCGACTTCGGTGCTGTAGCGGCTCGTAAGGCGTCCCGCCAGCGGGTTCTGTGCGCTGCTGGACACGGGCACCGAGACCGCGAAGGAACGGGCCTTGCCGGAACCGTACGGTGCCAGCGCCGAGCCTAAAAAGGTGCAGACCGCCAGGACAAAGATGATGGTGAGCATCCAGAGAGATCTGTTGCCTGGCCTAACGGGGAGCAAAATCGTGATCCTGGGCTCCTCAGGCGTCTTCGGTAGGAATGTTCGCGAGGAAGCGCTCGGCGACCACCTGGATGACCACATCGGGCCGCTCGCGCTCGATCAGAGCGACGTCGATGCTCGGACGCCACAGCCACGCCGACCACGAGAAGGCCGCGCCGAGGAACGGTCGCACGTGCTCGCCAAAGGAGTCGCGGTAGACGATCGCGCGTGGCGCCTGGGGGCGCTCGTCGTTGACCAGCACGACCGACGGACGCGTCTTTGACACTTCCAGGTGCTCGGGCGTCTCGATCGTGCGCACGCCCATCGCCTCGAGGTTGGGCTTGCGGTCGGGCTCCAGCACGTCGGGCTCGATCTCCTCGGAGGCGTTGAGCAGGCGCCCGTCGCGAAAGCGTGTGCGCGGCTTGCCGACAAGATCGCCCCGGTAGCTGGAGCTCGTCCACACGATCCGCTGCTCATCCAGGCGCGCTCCGTGGACACCGGCGCGCTGCACCGCATCGAGCAGGCGCTGCGCGGCGATCAGCCCTCCCTGCCAGTTCCAATGGCAGTCTCGCCGGTAGTACACCTCGCGTCCGGCGAGCGCCGCGGAGCGCAGGGCGGTGCGCAGGTCGACGATCTGCAGCGGACCGTCGCTGAGTGCAGCTTCGAGCTGATCGGCGAGCTGGGGTCGCAGGTGTGCGGGAATGGTGTCCGGCAGCGCCTCGACGTGAACGGTCTCCTTGGAGGGGGCGAAAGCGAACAGGTAGGGGATGCCCAGCTCGCTCAGACGCTCCTCACGCGCCAGCAGGATCTCGCGGTACATGCGCACGTCGGCGTCGGTGTAGAGAAGATCGCCGAGCAGCTGGTCGAGACTGCCGTTGGCGTCGTTGCACAGGAAGGCCCAGCCGTCGTGCCCCTCGATCAGGCACGGCCCGGGCAGCTCGGGCGCTTCACTGCCCCAGCGCATCCGCTCGAAGCGTGTGCCGTCGGGCTGTGAGACGTTGTGCTGCCCCCAATCCGGGGCGTCGGGCAGCGTGGCCTTGACACCCGACCTCGCCACAGTCACGTAGTGAGTCGCGCCGTCGAGCAGTCGCACCGGCAGCTCGACCTCGAAGCCGTGGCGTCCGTCGCCGAGCGCGCGCTGTGCCTCCTCGGAGAACCGATCGGCCACGCACTTGCGCACCAGGCAGGCGTCGATGTAGACATCGAGGCTGAGCTGCCTGGTGGGGCGATCGCGATCAGCCGCCCAGCCGCTTAGGCGACCATTGCGCACGGCGCATACCGCACCGTTCAGGGTCGGAGGGGCCTGGGGGGCGGTCAACGCCCGCCGCGCGCGCGAGGCAATCTCCTTCGTGCTCATGTCGGCTCGCTCGACTTGGGCGGTGGCGTGGCCTCCCTTTGGTTCGAGACCGGCCGCTTGGATGAGAGCCTGGCGCTCATCCCGGTCGGCGGTAGACGGCCCACTGATAATTGGTCGGCAGGACGCCCTCGTCGGTGAGCAGGAAGTCGAACTCCATTAGCACTCGCACGAGGTCGTCGTGGCCGGCGAAGTTGCCCATCAGGCGGTTGAACAGCTGATGGAAGACAGCGCCGCCGTAGGGTCGCAACTCCACCAACTCGAAGCGCTCGGCGAGGATCGCGGGGATCTCCTCGCTGCGCACCGACTCGCTCGGGTCGCTGGCGATCATGTTCTCGACCGTAGGGCGGATCGCGCGCCGGCGCAGCGTGCCGTCGTCGAGCACGAGGTCGGCGACCAGCTCGGGGGAGAGGCGGTCGAGTAACCGTCCGATGATCTCCAGCTGCTTCTCGCTCCACTGAAAGCGCGTCGGCCCGACGAACTCGTCGACGTACAGCAGCGCGCCGGGCTCGAGCAACTCCATGAGCGATTCGCAGAGCTCCTCCAGGCGCGAGATGTGGTGCAGTACGTCCCTGGCGATCAGCAGGTCGAAGCGGCCGCTCGGGCGCCACACCTCGAGGTTGGCGCACGTGAAGGTCAGGCGCTCGCGCATCTGCTCGGGCACGAGCGCGCTCGCGTGCTCGACGCGGGCCTGTGAGATGTCCACACCGAGGATCTCCTCGCACGCGCCAAGGTCCAGCATCGCCCGCTCGAAGTGGCCGCCGCCGGCGCCCAGCGAAAGCGCTCGCGCGAAGGGCGTGGGGCAGTAGCGCTCGCGGAAGTACTGCTCGAAGCTCTTCGCCGGATCCCCGGTGACGCGACGGCGCAGCTCCGCCAGCACGACCGGGCTCTGCCACCAGGAGCGAATGTTTGTCTCGCGCTGACCCCAGTACTCGCTGACCTGGGTGGCGTACTCCTCGCTCGTCTCGTCGTAGGTGTTCACGGTCATGGGCCTCACGCCTGGGCACCCATCGCGGGTCGGGCCCGGAGGTGCCCATCTCGGTAGGTACGTGCGTACGTGCGGACGGGGAGCTGAACCCTAGAAGTCGGGCTTGCGGGGCTTGTGAAGAGAGCGTGAATAGATCCATCGAGTGACGGGCAACGTGTGAGCGCTGATTAGGCTCCCTCTCCATGAGCGTCGCCGTCGAGCTGGACCCATGCCCGTTCTGCTCCTCCCGCGAGCGTGCGGAGTACGCCGGTCGTCCGGCCGCACGCTGCGTTGAGTGCGATGCGATGGAGCGCCACCGCAAGCTCGTGCGTAGCCAGGCTCACCTGCTCGAGCACGGGGCCGGCCGCCACGCCCTGGAGGTCGGCCCGCTCAACCGGCGCGTCTTCGGTGACTACCTGCGTAAGCGTGGCTGGCGTTACACGAGCGTCGACCAGTCGCGGCGCGGCAATCCCGTCGATCCACGCGACACGAGCTTCGTAGACCTGGAGGTCGATCTGTGCGCCCTGGAGCCGTTCGCCGACGGCTCGGTGCAGCTCGTGCTCGCTCAGCACGTGATCGAGGAGATCGTCGACTACCGCCAGGCTCTAGCCGAGATCGCCCGCGTCCTGTGGGGGGGTGGGACGGCGCTGCTGGAGATCCCCTTCGATCCGGCGCGACGGGACTCCGAGAGCCAGCCGCCCGCGGCTTACGGCAACGTATGGCGCTTCGGAGCCGACCTTCCCGACGTTGTGCGTCGATATTTCGAGGAGGTCGATGTGCTTTCCTACCGGGAGGGGCGCCACAACGGCCATCTACTGATTTGCCGCACGGCTGCTACCCGAACGACCGCACGGGGTTCACAGTGAACCCGCGCACCTGCCGGCTGGTGGCGCTTGTGCCGGCGGCGCTTGCGCTGGCGGCGGGAATGCTCATGCCCGGGGTTGCGGGTGCGTTGGCGGAACCGACGGGCACGATCACACAGTACGCGCCGGTCTCGCCCGAACCACCGATCGGCCTGCCCATGGCGATCACGGAGGGCCCGGAAGGTAACATCTGGTTCAGCGACTTCAACGGCCGGATCGACAGTCTCGATCCGGCGACGGGGGCGATCACCGAGTCTTCTCCGAGCTACTCGCTGAACTACGTGAACGGGATCGCGGGCGGGCCCGACGGCGACGTGTGGTTCGCCGACTCCGGCAACAACAAGATCGGCAAGATCGATCCCGCGACGGGAAAGATCACCGAGTACCCTGCCGAAGACTCCCCGCTCAACTACCCAGAGGGCGTCGCGGCCGGCCCGGAAGGCGACGTGTGGTTCACCGATTCAGCCAACAACGAGATCGGCAGGCTCGATCCGTCCACGGGCGTGATCAGCGAGTACTCCGCCGACCCCGCGTTGAGCTTCCCGAGCGGAATTGCGGCGGGCCCGGAAGGCAATATGTGGTTCACCGATTACGACAACAACGAGATTGGCAGGATCGATCCCGCGACGGGGAAGATCACCGAGTACGCCGGAGAATCGCCACTGCTGAACCCGACGTCGATCGCACCGGGTCCGGAAGGGGACATGTGGTTCACCGATACCTACAACAACGAGATCGGCAAGATCGAACCGGCCACGGGGATGATCGTCGAGTACTCTGCCAATCCCGCGCTCGACATGCCCGCTGGTATCGCCGCGGGTCCCGACGGCGCCATCTGGTTCACCGACTCCGGCAACGGCGCGATCGGACGCCTGCAGCCCAGCACCCTGGAAATCACCGAGTTCTCGACCGCCACCCCAACGCTCGACATGCCCACCGGGATCGTCGCCGGGCCGGACGGCAACATGTGGTTCATCAACCAGTTCTATAGCGAGATCGGCAAGATCGCGCCCGGCCCGCTGGTGGCGCCGGGTGGAGGTGGATCGGGCGGTAATGGCTCAACCGGTGGTGGTTCTGGCGGCGGTGGCTCAACCGGCGGCGGTGGCTTAACCGGCGGCGGCCCAGGCGGCGGGGGCGCAAACGGGAGTTCAGGTGGCAGCGGCTCTTCGAGTGGGAGCGGGTCCGGACGGAGTACCTCCAAGGATCTCACGCCTCCTCAGCGCGTCGAGTTGGTGCTCTGCCGCAAGACGCGCACCGGAGCGGGGAAGGCGACTCGTAAACGCTGCTCGACTGGGCTGCTCGGCGAAAGGGTAAGCATCGCAAAGCGGACCGCACAGGCGCTGCTCCTACGCCACGGGGTGACCTATGCGAGCGGCACTGCCACCCCCAACCGTTTGGCGCTTTCGGTCCGCGCGGGCCGCTCGCTGCGTCCGGGGCGCTACACACTCCAGCTGACCTACGGGCGAGGTCGGCGAGCGATCATCAGTCGCCAGCAGATCTTGATTCCCTGAGCACTGCACCTACGGCAGCACGCCGCTGGTGGTCATGTTAAGCCAGGTTACCTGCGCGAGCTTGAGCTGTGCGCCTTCGGCTCCGGTGACGGTGGCCTGCAGCTCCAGCGCGTGGTCGCTGCCGAGGTTGGGCACGGTCGTTTCGATCGCGAAGGTTCCCCACTGCCCCGAGCCTGTGATGTCCTGGTCCCAGTCGTAGAGGCCGAACACCGAGGTGGATTCGCTGGGGTAGGAGATCAGGCGGTAGTAGATCTTCCCGCCCACTGCCTGCACGTCGCTCTGAATCCTGCCCGCGAGGTAGATCACGTCGCCCGGCTGCACCGGCATTGGGGTGCTGGCCCACACGACCCCGTAGGGTTCCTTGCCCTGGGTGATCGTAAAGGCGTCTCCGCTCACCGCCGGGTCGGGAGCTACGGCGAGCGTGGGCGAGCCGGTCTCCGACCAGTCTTCCGGCAACCCGCCGAGCGAGTTGAGGAAGAGGTTGTTGCCGACGGCATACGCTGTGTCGGCCTGGGCACCGGCCAGCAGGGGAGGCGCCGGCAACTGGTAGCCGGCCAGCGCGTTGGCCAGCGCCTGGCCCATCACCTTCGCCCCCGAGCTGTTCTGATGCAGTTGATCGACGTTCAAACTGGGCTTGTATTCGCCGGTTTCTGGATCCACGAGCGCGGAGTAGAGGTCAACCAGCGGCCAGCCGTTGCCCTGCGCTGTGTGGGCGATCCACTGGTTGAGCAGGATCGTGGCGTTGCGCTGCTTCACGATCGTTGCCTGCGGCTCTTCGGGAAAGGGGTCGCGCGGGGGCAGCGTGCAGAGGATCGGAGTGATGCCATGTTCGACCAGCAGCCCGTAGATCGCCGTGAGATTGGCCTGCGAAGTCGACAGCGGTAGTTCGTAGCCGATGTCGTTGGTGCCCGCGAGCACAGTTGCGTACTCGACTGGTCTGGGCAGCGGGCCGGCGAGCAGCGACCGCGTTGCTTCGAGGATCTGTGCGCTCGTGTGGCCCGCTGTGGCCGCCGCGCCCCCGTAGCGGATACGTCCCTGCGTGTCCAGCGAGGCCCACAGCCCCCAGTTGTATGGGGAGACGGCGCCGATGTCGCCGGTCTGCGCGCTCGTGGCAGCGTCCTGCGCGTAGTCGAATCCAAATGCCGTGAGCGAGTCGCCGAGCTGGATCAGCACGCCGCCCGTCGCCGCTGAAGAGCCGATCGGGGCGCTCGCGCCCGGTGGCCCTGGGGAACCTGGCGCGCCCGCTGCGCCCGCTGCGCCCGGGGCTCCCTGGGGGCCGGGAGGTCCCGGCGCGCCAGGCGCCCCCTGGGGTCCAGGGGGGTCGGTAGGTTTGGCAGGCGCCTTGCTGTGTCTGGGCACCTTGTGCTTGCCCTTGGTTTTCTTGGTCTTGGCGGCGCGCCTGGCTTTGGCTTTGCGTTTGGCTTTGGCTTTGCGTCTAGTTTTGGCCACATGCGCCTTTGCTGTCTGCTCGCACGCCGAGCCCGGCGCGAACAGTTCGGCCGAGGAGAGGCTGTTCGCGGGGGTGCCCAGATCCCCCCCTGCCACCAGCACCTCACCCGAGGGCAGCAGCGTGGCCTTGTGCTCCAGGCGGGGGAAGACCATCGGGCCCGCTCGCAGTCCAGGTCCCCAGCGCCGGGTCGTACAGTTCGGCCGAGAAGGTCCGCTGGCCGCCTTCGGTCACCGAGCGCAGACTGCCGCCGGCGAGCAGGACCTCGCCCGCGTCCACGCCGGAGGGCAAGAGCGTCGCGGCGGGCTCCCAGTGGCCGGTGTTCATGAAGCCCGTCGCCGAGAACTCGCCCGTGTTGGGGTCATACAGTTCGGCGGAGGTCAGCGTGCCTTCCGCATCGTTGTGGCCTCCTGCGATCAGCACTTCGCCCGTCGGTAGCAACGTCGCGGAGTGCAGGTCTCGTGGCGTGAGCATCGAGCCGGTGCCCGTCCAGGTGTTGGTTTGCGGGTCATACAGCTCCGCGGCGGCCGTCGGGGCGTAGTCGCCGGCGGATGCAACCAGCCCGCCGCTGACCAGCACCTTGCCGGTGTTCAGCAGCGTCGCGGTGTGGAAGGCGGGGTCGATCGGCATCGCGCCTGTGGGTGCGAAGCTGCGGGTGGTTGGGTCATACAGCTCCGCTTCGGGACCCACGCCGAAGTTGCCGCCCACGACGAGCACCTCACCGGAGGGCAGCAGCGTGGCAGTGTGGCCTGCGCGTTCGGCAGCCATCGAGCCGGTGGGCGACCACAGGCCGGTACTCGGGTCATACAGTTCGGCGGAGGCCACCGACCGGTTGGGGGAGTCCTCGCCGCCTGTGACAAGCACATCGCCTGCCAGTCCGCCCGCATCAACCCCCGATCCCAACAGCGTGGCGGTATGCAGGATTCGCGCGGTCGCCATCGAGCCGGTCTGCGACCACCTACCCTGGGCGGGGTCATACAGCTCGGCCAGCGTCGTCGTGCTGTGAGTCTCGGCCGAGGAGGATCCGCCGGCTCTGGCGCCCCCGGCGAGCAGCGCTTGGCCCGAGGGCAGCAGGGTGAGCGTCGGATTCTCCACTCCGGCGAGCAGCGGGCCCGTGGGTTGCCATGTGCAGGTTGCACCCGCCGCTGGCCCAGGCCACAGCAGCGTGCTCGCCGCGGCAAGCCACAGCAGCGCTCCCAGCCATGCCCCCAATGGTTTGGCATGCGGATGTCCTGTCTCCGGGGTCGTGCGCGCCGTCTGCGGTTGCGTGTTGGACGCTCCGGCAAGGAGGCGCCCTCGCCGGGGTCTCATCTCACGGACTGGCACGTCTGAATTATCCGGGTGGCTCGCGCTCCTGCCGAGGCTAAATCACAGAGGGATAACAAGTGTGCGCGGGGACGTAAATAACTTCCGGTGCTGTGATGGCGCCGTCGAGTACGCAACGCGGCGAGGTGCAGGAGGCACGTGACCCCGACGGGGTGCAGGAGGTACACGCGCCGCTGCGCCTCTCGGTCGTGATCCCCGCCCACAATGAGGTCGACTCGATCGGCGCCACGGTCGAGATGCTGGCCGACACGCTCACCCGAGCGCGCATCCCGCACGAGATATTGGTGGTCGACGACGCGAGCTCCGACGGCACGGCGGGGGTCGTCAACGAGGTCTCCACACGCAGCCCCTCGGTTCGCTGCATCCGATCTCACCTTCCGCCCGGCTTCGGTCACGCGGTGCGCGCCGGCCTCGACCACTACACCGGCGACGCCGTGGCGATCTTCATGGCGGACAGCTCTGACTCGCCCGCCGACCTGGTCCGCTACCACGGGGTGCTCAGCGAAGGGTTTGATTGCGCCTTCGGCTCGCGTTTCGTCAAGGGTGGCGCTACGCGCGGCTATCCGCTGCCCAAGCTGCTCATCAACCGGGTTGTGAATTTCGCCATCAGGGTTCTGTTCCGCCACGGATACAACGACACGACCAACGCCTTCAAGGCCTACAGGCGCGAGGTGATCGACAACATCCAGCCGCTCCTCTCCAACCACTTCAACCTGACGGTGGAGATGCCGCTGAAGGCACTCACGCGAGGGCACACCTTCCAGGTGGTCCCGATCACCTGGACCAACCGCACCAGCGGCGTCTCCAAGCTGAGACTGCAGGAGATGGGCAGTCGCTACACGTTCATCGTGCTCTACGTCTTCCTCGAGCACCATCTCAGTCGCGGTGACTACAGGCGTCCGGAGATCGCCCGCGCGGCGCCCGGCGCCCAGGTGCCAGCGTGAGTCTCCTCGCGCAGCGTCGCACCCAGTGGCTGCGGCTCGCCGGACCGGCCGTCTCGGTGCTCGCGCTGGCTGCGGTTGTGTGGTGGGCGCTGCATCAGCAGGCGCCGCGCTGGCCAAGCGGCGGCACGAGCCAACTGCTGCTGCTGCTGCTCGCAGTGCTCGCGTATACGGGTGTCACCCTGGTGCGGGGCCTGCGCTGGTACCTGATCCTGCAGCGCGCGGGTGTGCCGGCGAGCATGGTCGACACCCAGGCGTTGATCGTCGTGGGCTACATGGGCAACACGGTGCTACCGGCGCGCGGGGGCGAGCTGTTGCGCATCTTCTTCCTCGGCCGGCGTACGGGTTGCTCGCGGGTCACGATCCTCGGCACGCTCATCGCCGAACGGCTGCTCGATGTCCTCGCCCTCCTCGGTCTGCTGCTGGCGCTTGCGATCGTGACCGCGACCGAAGTGCGGGGCCTCTCCGACCTGAGCACCACCGCGGCGCTCGCGCTGGCTGGGCTGGCGCTGGCGCTCAGGGCCGCATGGCGGATCGCCCGCGCTCGCTTCCCGGATGGGCTGGGTGCTCGCGTGGCTTCGCTGACGCTCGCCACGCGCAACCTGCTCAGCGCGCAGGGCGCGCTGCTCGTACTGTTCACCGCTGCGATCTGGGTGGGGGAGGGGTTCGTCTACTGGCTTGTCGGACAGGCGCTGCACCTGCAGCTGGATCTCCTGCAGGGCTGCTTCCTGGTGGTGCTCTCCAGTCTCGCGGCGGCGATCCCTGCCGCTCCCGGCTACCTCGGCACCTACGACGCCGCGATCCAGGTTGGCCTGGGCGCGATGCACGTGCACGGTAGCCAGGCCATCTCGTTTGGGCTGCTGGTACGCCTGGTCATCTTCGTGCCCATTACCCTCGCTGGCCTGGTCCTGGTGGTCGTTCGCTACGGCGGGCTGTCATCGCTGCGGCCCGCGCGCCGTGTCTCAGCCGCTGAGGTTTCCGACCGGGCGATGCCGGCGTTCGCGCAGGTCTCCAAGTGAGCTCTCCGGTCGCGATCGTCACCGGCTCGGGCGGGTTGATCGGCTCCGAGGCTGTGCGCTACTTCGCTGAACAGGGCTTCGACGTGGTGGGGATCGACAACGACATGCGGGCCTACTTCTTTGGTCCCGAGGCCTCCACCGCACGCAACACCGAGCGACTGCTCACCGAGTTGGGCGATGCGTTTCATCCACTGCGGCTTGACATCCGCGACCGCGAAGGAATCGATCGGGTGCTCGCCGGGTACGCCAAGCAGATCGAGCTGATCGTCCATACCGCGGCTCAGCCTTCGCACGACTGGGCGGCCTCGGAGCCGCGCACTGACTTCACCGTGAACGCGCAGGGGACACTGAACATGCTCGAGGCTGCGCGCGCGCACGCGCCCGACGCGACCTTCGTCTTCACCTCCACCAACAAGGTCTACGGTGACACCCCCAACCATTTGCCGCTGCTCGAGTTGGACACCCGCCTGGAGCTGCCCGCCCAGCACCGCTGGTACGGCGGGATCGATCTGGAGATGTCGATCGACTGCTCCACGCACAGCCTGTTCGGCGTCAGCAAGGCGGCGGCCGACCTGCTCGTGCAGGAGTACGGTCGCTACTTTCAGATGCCCACGGTCTGTTTCCGCGGTGGTTGCCTGACCGGACCCCAGCACGCCGGCGCGCAGCTGCACGGGTTCCTTGCCTACCTGATGAAGTGCACCGTGACGGGCCAGCCCTACACCGTCTTCGGCTATGAGGGCAAGCAGGTGCGCGACAACATCCACGCCTGTGACGTCGTGCGCGCATTTCACGCCTTTCACTTGAACCCGCGGCCCGCGGCGGTCTACAACCTCGGCGGCGGGCGGGAGAGCAACGTCTCGATGCTGGAGGCGATCGCGCTCTGCCAGGAGATCGCCGGGCGCCGCCTGGATCACTCCTATTCGCCGCAGGCGCGCACGGGGGACCACCGCTGGTGGATAAGCGACCTCGCGGTCTTCAAGCGCGAGCACCCGCAGTGGCAGTTGACGACGGGCATCCGCGAGGTGCTGCAGGAGATCCACGATCACAACGTCGAACGCTGGAGCGCCGGTCGCGAGACGGCGGTCGCCTGAGGGTGGACGCCCGCACCGTTCTGATAACCGGCGGCGCCGGCTTTATCGGCTCAAGCCTGGCATTGGAGCTGGTCGCATGGCACCCGGACTGGGACGTCGTGGCGCTCGACAACCTGCACCGCCGCGGCTCGGAGCTGAATCTCCCCCGCCTGCGCGAGGCCGGGGTGCGCTTCGTGCACGGCGACGTGCGCGAGCCCGAGGATCTGCGCGCAGCCGGAGCCTTCGACGCGCTGCTGGAGTGCTCGGCCGAGCCCTCGGTGATGGCCGGGGTCGATGGCGCCACCGGCTTTCTGGTGCGCACCAACCTGCTCGGCGCCTACCATTGCCTGGAGGCCGCGGCAAGACACGGCGCGCAGGTGGTGTTCCTGTCCACCAGCCGCGTCTACCCCGTCGCCGCGCTCAACGGGCTGACCTTCCACGAGACTGAGACCCGCTTCGAGCTGTTGGATGAGCAGCCTCTGCCGGGGGCCTCGGCCAGCGGTGTGGCCGAGGATTTCCCCCTCACAGGCGCTCGCACGCTGTATGGGGCGAGCAAGCTGGCGGCCGAGCTGCTCGTTACCGAGTACGCCGAGAGCTTCGGCCTGCCCACGGTGATCGACCGCTGCGGCGTGGTCGCCGGGCCGTGGCAGATGGGCAAGGTCGACCAGGGGGTCTTCACGCATTGGATGCTTGCCTTCCACCTCCGCCGGGAGCTCTCCTACATTGGCTTCGGCGGGAGCGGCAAGCAGGTGCGCGACCTACTGCACGTGGCCGACCTCGCCGAGCTAGTCGACGATCAGCTGGTGCGGCCCGAGCACTGGTCGGGGGCAGTTGTCAACGTGGGTGGTGGGGCGCCGGTCAGCCTCTCCCTGCGGGAGACCTCGCAGCTGTGCGAGGAGATCACCGGCAACCACATCACCATCGCGGCCACCCCAGAGACGAGAGTGGGTGACGTGCGCATCTACCTCTCCGACACCCGCTCCCTAAAGCACTTCACCGATTGGCAGCCACGCCGCGGGGCACGCGAGATCCTGCAGGACATCCACGGATGGCTTTGCGAACACGGGGACGCGGTGGCGCGGACGCTGGAGCCATGAGGATCTGCGAGTCAAGATGGCGGGATCGGGGTGCTCGGATGCTCTTCACTGGATCGGCACAGCAGACAGTCGTATCGTGATCGCCCCGGAGCTATGGCCGTCGACCTGGACGCGCAGCGTGCGCGCGTTCATGTTGAGGTTGAACGGCGCGGCATAGTCCGCGTTGTAGGGCACGTCGAGGATAAGTCCGTCTTGCACGGTGCCGGGAGGCACGCGGAAACGCAAATCGCTCTGGCCGTTGACGGTCACATAGCGAGCGCGCGCCCCCCTGAAGAGCGTTTCCAGGCGTTCCCAGCCCGCGACCTGCACTCCTTCGATCGCCGCCACCATCACGGCGCCTTCAGGTGGGTCGAGCAGCGTGATCGTCCTGCCCAGCGAGCTGTGGATCGTCTCCAGGGCATGGGGCTTGCCGCAGCGATCGGGTACCCGTGCCAGCGTCTGCCATTCCCCGCTGTGTTCGATTTCATTGAAGTGGCACAGCATCGAGAGCGCCGCCGCCGGCGATTCCCAGATCGGGTTGCGTTCATCGATCGCCTGGTCGACCTGCCTGAGCACGCGGTCTGGTCCATTGTGCGCGTTGGCGTAGGCCGCGGCGTTCAGTTCGTCCAGGCGCGGGGTGTAAGCGGTGTAGGACTGGAACACCGGCAGCGGACACCAGCTCCACTTCGGGTGCGCCCACACGGCGGCGATTTCAGCCGGCTCGGCGTTGACGCAGTGTCCGCGCAGCTTCGCTGCCATCGGCGCGGGCAGCGCATCGTCGCGGATCACGTCCGCGCGCCCTTCCGCGATCAGCTTGCCCGGGTGCAGCACGTCGCGGGCCTGACGCGCGAGCTGGTGCGCGTCGCCCAGCGGGTTGACGATCTCGGTCACTGGCCGGCCCAGTACCGCGAACGCCGCCACCGCCAGCATCGCGGCGAGCGCCACGCCGGTCATGCGCTGGGCGCGGGGCCAGGGGATCATCAACGCCACCGCGGCCAGGACAGCGATGACAGCTATGTGGCCCGAGTCGTAGCGCACGAACGCCTCGCGCGCGGCGAAGTAGTGGATCACCAGTACCGCGCCGGCCAGCGCCGCTCCCCGGCGGGGGCGCTCGGTGGCGAATGCCCGCCACGCGCCCATGGCAAGCGCGATCGCCGAGCCCACGACCACCAGCAGCTGCCACTGAATTTCGGGACCCGCCGTGTGGCCCATCGCTTCGACGTAGCCACCCACCACCTCCCAGCTGTTGCGCAGGTAGTCGGGCAGTGCGCCCAGCGGCTCGCCCACCAGCAGCCACAGCACCACCAGCGCGCCCATCATGCTTGCCCCCGCGTCGAGGAGATTGCGACGGCGCCAATCGCCCCCGAGCAGGCCGATGGCGAGTATCGCGCTCGTCGCGACGCCGTCGTTGAGCTTGACCAGCAGCGCGAAGCCGGCAAACGCTCCGCCGCCGATCGCCAGGCGGCGGAAGGCCTCTTCCCTGCGGGCGGCGGGCGTGGTGTAGGCAAGCGCCACCAGCCCAAAGGCGATCGCGCTGAGCGGCTCGGCCTCGACCCAGCCGACGAGGCTGGCGGCCAGCAGCGTGAGGACGCCGGCCGCAAACAGGTTCATCCGGCGGCGCAGGTTCGCGAGCAGCACCGCGACCAGCGCGAGCTGGATCAACCCGCCAAGTACCTCTCCGGCGAAGAACGTCCCTGGCGTGACCGCGGCCGGAACGAGACTGAAGCCCAGCGGTCCGTAGGTGAAGATCACCTGCCTGCCGAACGCCAGCCCGTGCGCCACCGCCAGACTCAGTCCCACCACCCACGAGTTGTCCAGGCCGGCGCCCCCCTTGACGTAGGTGAATGGCCAGCTCAGCGCCGTGAGCGCCACGACCAACGCCAGCGTCCACGCGTGAGCCTTCAGCGTTGCGCCTGCGCTCCTGGCTCCCCGCGCGGCTCTGCTCGCCAGCCCGCTCAGCACCAGGCCGAGCAGAGTGGGGAGGGGCGACGGCTGGGTCAAGGGTCTATCGGGCAGATCGAGCTCGTGCGACGACAAGTCGGACGGAGGGGCTGACGCGAGGGCTGGGTCAGCGGCGAGTGCCCCGCCCGACAACGCTCCGCTGAGCAGGTCCGTCTCACGCAGCAGGTGAAAGACGACCCGCGGCAACTCGATCTCGAGCTGGGCCACCGGCAGCTGCCGCGTCCAGAAGAATGTGGTCCGGCCGGCGCGCTCGGCCAACCACGGCAGCAGCGCCAGGGCGGCGGCGTCGCCGACGATGGCCATGCTCGCGCCGCCGTCGTGGCCCGGTGCGGCATAGACGCGCAGGTGCATTGCTCCGGCCTCTGCCAGCTCCCGCTCGACTGGCATCCGCAATGCCTGCAGGGCGCCGGGGTCGATCGCCACTCCCAGCTCAGCCTGCACCTGCGTATCGCTGGGGCGCAGCTCGCCGCCGCTCAGCTCCAGCTTGGGCGCCTGCGCCAGTGTCCCCTGGTACTCCGGGACGGCGCGCAGGCGCATCTCACCGAGCGCGGGCGGATGCAGCGCGGGGATTCGCAGGTGGGCGGCCTTGAGCAACGCACGCGCCACGTAGAAGGCGCCGCGGTCGTTCCAGTCGGCGTCCGTGCGGTGGTAGGCGCCGCCGTGGCGGACGGCACCGTCGCGCAGCACCTCCAGCAGATCAAGCAGCTCCACCTCGTCGACGTCGCGCAGTCTGGCGTTCAGTCCCTTCACCCAGTCGCGCGCCGGCGAGGGCTGGGGTGCGATCACGTCGCGCTTGCGGGGCACGAGCGCCGGGATGTAGAGGATTCCCAGCTCAGCGCACCTCCGTGCGCCCTCGTGCAGCATTGCGACCAGGCCGTCCAGCTCAGCCTCGTCGGGGGCCGCGCGACCCTCCTCCTCATTAAAACTGAGCAACCAACCGGCATCGAGGACCGCGCGACGGCCCTCCGCAGGGTCCGGTGGAACGGGGACGCTGGCCGAGAGGCCTCCGCCCGGCTCGAACACGACGTCGCTCCAAGCGCCGTCGGGCGAGGGCTGCTGCCAGAAGGACGGCGCCGCCGGGATCGGCGTCTGCTCTGGGCCGGCCAGCACGAGGATGTGCCGCCGGGCGGGCGTCTGCAGTCGCTGGGGGAGCTCCAGCAGGAAGCCGTGGGCGCCGTCGCCGCGTCCCGCGTCGCGCAGGTCGGGTCGGGGCACGTCGGCGAGACTCTCGGCGACGATCTCGCCGTCGATCACCAGGGAGACCGCCACCCGCGCGTCGCCGTCGGAGGCGTCCGCCGCCCAGCCGAGGGCGACGCCGTTGCCGACGCCCTGCAGGACCCCCTCATAGCGAGGGGTCCGTGCGGCGCCCGTGCGGCCGTTCGCCGTCGAGCCCATCAGGCGGGGGCTCATCTCGATCCTTCGAGGGGCTGGCATTCCCGTCCCGGCGGTGGCACGAGGATGGAGGCGCCCGTGGCGCGCGCCAGCGCGCGCGTATATACCTGTGCGAGCACCCGCGACTCGCCCTCCCAGTCGTTTGCTAGCGCGAACGTGCGCGCGCACCGCGCGGCCTCGCTCCGGCGCTCGGGCTCGACCAGGCGCTCCAGTCCCGTGGCGATACCCCGTGGGTCATCGCGGGGCACCACTTCCCCGAGCCCGTCCCGGCGCACCACCGCGGCGATCACGGGCAGGTCGCTGGCCAGCACCGGTACGCCGGCCGCGGCGTACTCGAAGAGCTTGTTGGGCAGCGTCAGCTCATAGCTGCGGCATACGGGCTGGATCAGGCACAGCCCCGCCGCGGCCTCGCGCAACGTCGTCCCCACGGACCCCGGGGCGACGGGGGGACACAGCTCGAGCCGATCGGCAACCCCCACCGCTGTGGCTCGCTCGATCAGCCCTGCTCGATACTCCGGCGAACCCGGGCCCACCGCTCGCAAGCGGATCGCGGGCGCCAGCGCCAGCGCGTCGATCGTCTGCTCGAGGCCTCTTCCCGGCATCAGCCCGCCCACGTACACCACGAGTGGCGGGGCCTGCGGCTCGAACGCCATCGCGGGGGGGCCTTCGGGGATGTTGCGAATGACGGTCGGTTGTGCCACCCGGTGGCGGGCTGAGAGCGCATCGGCGTACCCCGGGCTGGCGGTGATGACCGCGTCGGCCACACGCACGAACAGCGCCTCGCTCGCCAGCAGCCACAAACGCCACTCCCAGCGGCCGTTGCGGTCGGGCCACAGCTCGTGGCTGTCGTACACCAGGCGGGCGCGGCACACGAGCTTGATCGCCACTGCGCACCACATCGTGTTCCAGTCGTTGGCGTGCACCAGCGCGGGGCGCTCACGACGGGCCACCGCGAGGGCCTGCCAGGCGAACGACACGCCGCTGAGGACACGTTTTGCCCGTGCGCTCCACGTCAGTTGCTCAGGCGGGGTGCCTCGGCCGGTTGGGTCGCTCGGCTTTGGTGGAACGCCTTGCTCGGGTCGACCGCTCTGCGCGGGCGGGCCGTCGTGGTTCGGTGGGCAGCTGAAAGATGGAGGATCGGTCGGGATATCAGAGGCCTCCGACACAGGCCTCTGCCGCCTGCGAGCGGACAACCGCAGCACCCGCACTCCTTCAACCGTCGTCTCGCCCGTCGGCGCGGACGCCGTGGCGACGCCCACGACAAGCGCTTCGCCGCCGATTGTCCGTTCGGCGACCCGCGCGGCGCGCAGCACGCGCGCGTCGTGGTCCACGCCGTTGCGCACCAGCAGCAGTGTGCGCATCCAGCCTCTACTTCGGCCCGCCGTGGGGGCGGCTGGCGATCAGCCCCACCGACACCGCCGCCAACCCGATCAGGACCATCAGCAGATAGCTGGGCACGGTCGAGCCCGCCGTGTGGGCGGCCGGTACGCCGGCGCCGATCTGCACGGCGGCGGGGCTCACGCCAGGCACCTGCGAGGAAGAGCCGAAGCCGTTTTCGGAGTGGATCGAGGAGGGGTCGCTGGGGGTGCCTGGTCCGGGAGCGGCGGTGGATGCACTCTCGGTTGCCACCGCACCGCGAGCGCCTGTGGCGACGCCCGAACCCTGGCTTCCGGCGCTCGCACCCGACCCACCGCCGTTCGCCGTGGCGCCGGCGCTGGAGCTACCGCTCCCTGAGCCCCCGCCGGCGGAGCCCCCGCCGCCCGCGGAACCACCGCCACCGCCCGCCGCCGCCCCACCGCCGGGGGCGTCGTGTCGGCTACCAACAGGTAACACGGGGGCGGCGTCGCGTCGGCCACTATCCAGGGGGATCGCATAGATGACCCCCGCCGGGCTGCCGGCCTGCGGATCGGTTCTCACGGCTTCCCGGCCGTCCGCCACACCGCTCAGAAGACCCACCAGAAAAGCCAGAACGCCCACCACCAACGCCAACGCTCTCCGCGCACCGCCGATCGACACAGGCCTCATGGCGACGAATCTAGATCAAACATTGACTGCCGATGTGGCCAAATCGTTGCCGTTGCAGGCCGCCTCGGAGGCCTCGCCGGCGACTGAGCCGGGACTCCGCACGGATGCGACGGCGCTCGGCCGAGGCATTGGCACCCCAGGCGGGACGGGCGCCGCGGGAGGTGCCGTCGGTGGCGCCGGGTTCCGCGCATCCTCGCTGGAGCGCGAGCATCGCGCCTCGATCTGGCTGGTGGCAGGCCCCACGGTGCTGGTGCTGGCGCTGCTGATCCTGGCCACCGCCTACGCCGGAGCGTTCAACGTCGCGCAGTGGGCGCCCACCTCGCTGTTCGTGCTGGTGGTGCTGCTGACACTCGTGTTGCGCGGCGGCGCCCAGCGACTGCCCGACCGCTGGCTGGCGCTGGCACTCGGCGGCGCCTGGGGGTTGGCCGCGTGGGCCGCGCTGTCGGCCAGCTGGTCGGCCTCGCCGTCGGCGGCGCTGGAAGGCGCGGGCCAGCTGACGCTGTACGCAGCGATCATCTCGCTGCCGCTGGTGGCCGTCGGCGACGTGCGCGCGCTGCGCGTGGCGGCCTACGGTGTGGTGGGCGGCATCGCGCTAATCGCTCTCTACACGCTCGGGCGGATGCTGGTGGATGGCTCCGCGATCTTCCTCGCGGGCCGCCTGAACGGGCCGGTGGAATACCGCAACGCCACCGCGCTGCTGTTCTGCATTGGCTACTGGCCGCTGATCGTCACCGCCGCCACACGCGGGCGCAGCCGCGCGCTGCGCGCGGTGTGCCTGGGGCTGGCGGAGCTGATGCTTGGGCTGGCCTTCCTCACGCAGTCGCGCGGCGTGCTGCTCGGCCTGGGCTGCGGCGCGGTGGTGGTGTTGGTGCTGGGTCCCGACCAGGTGCGCCGCGCCTGGCTGGCGCTGCTCAGCGTGGTGCTGCTGGCTGCCGCCGCGCCGTGGCTGCTCACGCCCTACCACGCCTCCACCAGCCCGACGGAAGTGGTGAGCGTCGCCGACATCGCCACCGCTGCCCGCGCGCTGGTGGTGCTGGTGGCGGCTGGCGTGGCGGTGGGGTTCCTGCTGGCGGTGTTCGACGCGGGCCTGCGCGCCACCAGTCCCGCGATGGCGTTCGTGCGCCGGGGCGCGCGCGTGGCGCTCGTGGCGGTCGTGGCGGCGGGCTTTGCTGGCGGAGTGGTCGCGACGCACGGCGACCCGGTGCACGAGCTGCGCGTGAAGTGGGACGAATTCAAGAACCTGCAGATCAGTCCCACGTCGGCCACCCGCTACACATCCGCCGGGGGCCAGCGCTATGACCTCTGGCGGGTGGCTGTCAACGAGCTGCGGGCCAGCCCCGTGGGGGGCGTGGGAGAGGGGTCCTACCAGTTCGACTACTACGTGCAGCGGCGCAACAATCGCAACCTCGACGACCCCCACGGGCTGTTGTTTCAGCTGGGCAGCGAACTGGGCGCGGGGGGGCTTGCGCTGTTTGCCCTCATCCTGCTCGGTCTGGCGGGCTCGATGCGACGCTGGTGGCGCGTGGCGCCGCTGGGCGTGCGCCGAGAGGTATGCGCCCTGACGGCCGCCGGCATCACGTTCCTGGGGCAGTCGTTGGTGGATTGGATGTGGCACATCCCGGGGCTCACCGCGCTGGGCGTTCTGTGTCTGGGGGTCGCCGCGGCGCTGCTGGCGCGCACGGGGGCGGCTCGCGAGGTGCAGGCGCGCCCGCGCGAGGCCGGCGGTTCGGCGCAGACAGGTGGACTCCAGGCCCCCGCTCACGGTCGACTCCCCGCGGCTACCGAGGGCCGGGCTCCCGGGCTGGTACTTGCAGGCGAGGGGGCGTCATTGCCGGCGCACCAGCGACGCCGCCGTCTGGCCCCGCGCCTGGCCGCGGCAGCCGTGCTGGTAGCGGCCGTGGCGCTGACCGCGAGCCTGTACCTGTCGGACTTCTACATCCGCCGCGCACGCGACGAACAGGGGCACTCCCCGCAGGCGCAGTTGGCGGATGCGCGCACCGCGGCGAGCCTCGACCCGTGGTTGGTGGATGCGCACTACCTCGAGGCATCGGCGCTCGAGGGCATGGGCGAGCGCGCCGCGGCGGGCGCCCAGCTGCAGTTGGCGCGGCAGATGGAACCCACCAACTCGGTGCCCCTGGGTCTACTTGGAGACTTCGAGGCGCGCGGGGGCAACTACGTCAAGGCGCGCGCCTACTACCGCCTGGCGCTCGCGCGAGACCCGCTTGACACTGGGCTTCAACAGCTGGCTCGCAGTGGTGGGCGCCCGGAACCCGCGACCTGAAAGAGCTCGGAACCAGCGACCTGAATGAGGGTGGGCGTCCCGCCCACCACGTGAGTAAACATCGACAGAAATGGACTCAGATCACATGGGCAAGTACGTCATATCGCTTCTCGCCGTCCTTTCGCTGCTCGCTATCCCAAGCGCTGTCGTACAGGCGCGTCCAGCCGAGTCGTCTGCGCGTGGCGCCGATCTCTACCCGATCCCGCCGGCCTTGAGTCCCACTCCAGCTGCGGCCGCCAAGTCGGCGGCGGTCTATCTGGCTAGCCTGTCACCCGCCGCGCTGGCCGCGACGGGCGGACCCAAGGTGAGTGTGCAGACACCTGGCCGGGGCACCTTCACGTTCGTGCTAAGCGCCCAAGTCCACGGCAGGACGGTTGTGATTGCGACAGGCAGCACGAGCGCCCCTGCCGCAGAGGCCATCACGGTCAAGATCAGATTGACCCAGGCCGGCAGGGCCGCCCTTAACGGTGCCAAAGGCAGGCTGCGGATAACAGTGGTGGCGACCTTCAAGCCCGAGCACGGCAAGGCCAAGACGGCAAGGAGAACTGTGACGTTGAAGTAACGTAAGAGTCTGTCTCAAAACAGCGGTGTGATCAGGGCGTTCATGGACCAAGCTGGTCGTTGTGGGTCGTCTTACTGCCGTTGGCTCTGCAGCTCGGTCAACAGCTTCTCCCACAACCCCACGGCGGCTGCGCGGTCGAAGCGGGCAACGTACAGACGCCCGCGCTCGCCCATCGCGACAGCCTCCTGTGGGCGGGCGTGGAGCAGGCGGAAGGCCTCGGCCAGCGCCTGTGCGTCCTCGGGCGCGACCACCAATCCGGAGCCACTGGAGCGCACCAGCTCGGCGGCCTCCCCACGGGCGGCCACGACGGCGGGACGGCCGGCGGCGAGTACCTCGAACAGCTTGGTGGGCAGGGCGCCGTTGAAGAGGGGAACATCGCGCAGCGGCACCACCCCGGCGTCGGCCTCGCCGTAGAGGGCGGGTACGCGAGCAGGCTCGACGGAGCCCAGCAGGCGCACGTGCGTGAGCCCACGCGCGGCCACCTCCCGGCGCAGCGGGACGGCGGCTGGGCCGTCGCCCGCGAGCAGCACCTCCACTACCGCAGGACCGGCCAGCGCAGCGGCCTCCACGAGCGTGTCGAGACCCTGGGCGAGGCCCAGCGTGCCGGCGTAGAGCACGCGCAGCGGGGCGCCCGCCCGGGGTGCCGGAGGGGGGAGGGGCGCGAAGCGGGAAAGGTCCACCGCGGGAGACACCTGCACGACCTTGGCGCGCGCCCGTGGTCGTGCGGCGAGGCTCTCGACGATGCCCCGAGTGGGCGCGGCGATGAGGCTGGCGGAGCGGTAGCAGAGACGCGCCAGCGCATGCGCCGCGCCGGCGGCTGATCCCTCGTCGAGGACGCCCAGTTCGATCGCGCTCTCAGGCCATAGGTCGGACACGTTGAGCACCAGCGGGGCACGCTTGAGCTTGGCGTAAACGACACCGGCGCAGGCGGTGAAGAGGGGAGGCGTCTCCGCCACCACGACGTCCACGGACCCGCTGGCCGCGCACGTGGCGAGCGCGCTGGCGGCGAACACCGCGTGGTTTGCCAGGCGCCTGGCAAAGCCTGCATTGGGAGTGGGGTAGACGAGGCTGCGCACCACCCGCACATCTCCTTCCCGCTCTACCTGCACGAGGCGATTGCGGTAGGGCCGCGCGACTACGCCCGAGGGGTAGTTGGGAAACCCCGTGTGCACCGTCACCTCCACGCCCCGTTCCGCCAGCCCCCGCGCGAGCGCGGCGATGCGCGCGGGCGCGGCCCCCACCTCGGGGGGGTAGTAGTGAGTGAGCAACAGCACGCGCATGGGCCGTGGGGTTGAGGTGAGCCGCAGCTGGGGGGAGAGGAGGAGAGGAAGGGAGCCGCGCGCGCCCATACCCAAGTACGGTCAGGACCCCAGCTGGAGGTGAGGCGGGAGTGCGGAGAAAAGGGGGAGCCTCACGCGCGCTCCACCACCGGCTCGTCGCGAGTGAGGCCTGCACTCCGAGGACGGCGATCGTCGAGCCGATGCCCGTCGCGCTTCATAGCTGGCTTTTCGTGCGTCACGGCCGGCTCGTCGTGCTTCAGTTTTTCGTGCGTCACGGCCGGCTCGTCGTGCTTCAGCTTTTCGTGCGTCACGGCCGGTTCTTCGCGCCTCACAGCTGGCTCGTCGCGGAGGGTACCTGGATGGGCACCTCGCACCACCTGGTGCCGGCCTGCCAGCTGTGCATAGAGATCGAGCAGGCGCCCCTGCTCGCGCGACCAGCACAGCTCCTCGGTGGCGCGGGCGAGCCGCTCGTGCAGCTTGGGATCGCGAGGGCGGTGCAGCGCGAAGCGCAGCGCTCCGGTCAGCGCGGAGGAGTCCGAGGAGGTAACGCACCACCCCACCCCATAGCTCTCCACCAGCCGACGGGTTTCGGGCAGGTCGGCGGCCACCACGGGGACGCCGGCGGCGATGTACTCGAACAGCTTGTTGGGCAACGCCAGGCGGTGGTTCAGGCAGGTGTCCTGCAGCAGCGTCACGCCCACGTCGGCCTCGGCGGTGTGGGCCAGCAAGGCCTCGAGGGGGACGCTGGGGAGGAGGGTGATGCGCTCTGCCAGGTCGGACCCCTCCGCACTCCGAGAGGCAACGTGCTCGGCGATGAAATGACGCAGCTCTTTGGCATAGCCTGGCTCGGCGTCGCCCAGAAAGGCCAGATGGACTCCTGGCAGCCTGGCGACGGCGTCGATGAGAACCTCGCAGCCTCTCGCCGGGGCGGGGGCGCCCTGGTGCAGCACGAGCGGGGTGTGGGCGGCGATCCCCAAGCGCTCGCGCAGGCCCGGCTGCCCGTCAGGTGAAAGGGCGCTGACGTTGCGCACGACGGTGGGTGTACGCGCGAGCCGGTAGCGCGCGCGCAGGCGCTGGGCGATGCCGTCGGACACCGTGATGACGGCCGCGCAGCGGGGCACCGCGAGGCGCTCGATGGCGCCCACGAACCAGGCCCAAAGTCGCTCGCGGTAGGGCACGGAGGTGGCCAGCTCGTGCGAGTCGTATACAAGCCTGGCGCGGGTGAGGCGGGCGCCGATGACGCCCGGCAGCAGCATCGCGGCGTCGTGGGCGTGCACCACGTCGGGGCGCACGCGCCTGATGCCAGCCACGAACCACCATAGGAACGCTGCACGGTAAAGGTGGAAGGGCAGTCGCTGGCGCAGCCACGCGGGAGGCAGCACCGAGCGGCGCTTGAAGCCGTCGAGCTGCGCGCCTCCGTCGACGCCCGCATTGCTAGGCACGTAGGCCAGCTCAAGCACCGTCACGTCGTGGCCGGCGGCGGCCAGCGCGGATGCCTCGCGGCGCACGCGCGAGTCGAACAGGACCGACTTGTGCAGCAGCATCGCGACGCGCACGGCGGCGCGCTCAGGAGCCGGCGCTGGAGGCGATCGCGAAGATCAGCACCAGCACCGTGCAGGAGCCGAGCAGCAGCGCGGCCTCGACGCGGCGCACCTGGGGGTCGCCGACCATCCGTTGACCGACCTTGGCGAGCGGCACCAGCGTCGTCTGGGCAAGAATCTTCAGATCGCCCCACAGTGTGCGTGTGCGGATGTAGTGCAGGTCGATCTCGATCTTGCGCGGCATGATCGACTCCTCGTAGAACCTGACGGGGTCCTTCTGCAGGCTAAGGAGGTGCGACTCGCTGGCGTACTCCACGGCGGCCGGGCCGGTGATGCCGGGCAGCACGCTCAGCAGCTCCTCGTACTCGTGCCGGTAACGCGCGACGAACTCGGGCACCTCGGGGCGGGGTCCCACCAGGTGCATGTCGCCCTTGATGACGTTCCACAGCTGTGGCAGCTCGTCGAGCTTGGTCATCGCCAGAAAGCCCCCGATCGGTGTGAAGCGCTCGTCCTCGCCGATCGTCAACGGGCCGCCCTTGGCGCTGCGGCGCATCTTGCGGAACTTAAGCATCTGAAAGGGACGCCCTCCCCGTCCAACGCGCGTGGAGCGGTAGAAGACTGAGCCCGGCGAGTCGATGTAAATCAACAGCGCCGTGACGGCCCCCACGACCAACACGAATGGAAGCAGGAGCAGACAGACGCCCAGATCGAAGGCCCTGATCGGCAACGAAACACCCTTCCGGCGTGCAACAGCCCGGTTGCGGGAGGCAACCTCTTCAAGGCTGCAAGCCGGGCGCGGAAAGGCGCCCGCGGGGGCCATCTCTTCCTTTGCCATCTCGAAAGCCGCCATACTTCACCGTCCATGTTGTCGCCGGCAGGGTTGTGAACTTCGAGTCAGATCTCCGTATCGGTGCCGCATCCACGGCTCACAGCGCGGCAATGATCGCCCCCCGCGTTGGTGAGGGTGTGACCAACGGGTGAAAAACCCTCTTGGCGGTGGTATGGGCTGTGCGAACCTCCTCGGCAATGCCCGAGGTGCGCTCAGCAGCCGACACCCCCCGATCGGCGTCTGAGCTGCGCTCGACGGCCGACTCTCACGGGCTGGTGTCTGAGGCTGGTGTGGCTGCCGATTCTCACGGGTGGGTGTCTGAGCCGCGCTCGACTGCCGATTCTCACGGGCGGGTGTCCGAGCTGCGCTCGACTGCCGACCCTCACCGGCGGGTGCCAGGCCCGTCACGGGCGCCTCGGTGGCTCTGCTTTCGCGCATCGCCGCGCGCGCTCTGGGCCTGGGGTTTGTGGTGCTGCTTGCGCACCGCCAGAGTACAAGGACGTTTGCCTCATACAGCTACCTGCTGGTGCTGGCGTCCACCGTCAGCGTGATCACCGACGTGGGGGTGGGGCTGGTAGCCAACCGCGAGGTGGCGGCGGGACGGCTCGCCACGGCGGTGGCCTACCGCGCGGCGCTACCCACTCAGCTGGGCACCAGCGCGCTGGCCGGCGTCGGCGTGGTGGTCGTCGGCGCTCTCCTGCCGGGTCCCGTGATCGGGCACTGGGCGATGCTATGGACGGCAGCATTTATCTTCATAAACGGGCTGTTCGACGGGCAGACCGAGCTGCTGCGTGGGTCAGGGCGACCCTGGATGGAGGCCGGTCTGCCAGCTGCTCGCCGCGGTCCTGCAGGTCGGGTTGGGGGTGGTGGTCGTCTTCGGCGGCTATGGACTGGCGGCGCTGATGGCGGTGCTTGCGATCAAGCAGGCGGTGGTCGTCGCTCTGGCGCAGTTGTGGTTGCCGGCTCCATGGGGTCCCGGAGAGCCCGGCCTGTGGCGCGCGTTTCTGCGCCGCGGAGTGTGGCTCGGAACGGCGAGCACCCTTGCCGTGGTTGCCGGTCGCACCGCGCCGCTGGTGCTGGGCAACGTGGGCAGCACGACCCAGATCGCGCACTTCGCGGTGGCCTCGCGGTATCTGGAATTGGCGACCATGATCTGTGCCACGGCCGCCTTCGGCCTGCTGCCCTCGATGGCGCAGCGCGCCGCGCACGATGCCGAGGCACAGCGCAAGTTCCTACGGCGCCTGCTCGTCCTGGCGCTGGCGGCATCGGTGGCGCTCGCCGCTCTGCTGGAGACCGTCATCCCATGGCTGACGGTCGTGGTGTTCGGGGCGCGCTACAGGGGTGCCGTCGCCTCCAGTCAGGTGTTCGTAGCGCTGCTGCCCGTGCTCACGCTCTCAAGCCTTGCCTGGTTTGCCTTGATCGCGGAGCGGTTGGAGCACAGGGTCACTGTGGCGGCAGGGCTCGGCGCTGCTGTGGCAGGCGTGGCGGCGATTTGGATTGTGGCGCATCCGACTGCACTCGTGGCCGCTGCCGCGACTGCCGCGAGCCTCGGGGCGACGGCCGCGGTGGTGCTCGGCTCGCTTGGCGCCCGCTGGCCCCGGCAGGCGCGTACAGCGGCCGCCGCCTACGCGGAAAGCCGATGAGCCAGACGCCCGTCAGGTGTGCGCTGCTGGCCTGGAGCAGCTTCGAGTGGTTGTGCGAGGCGTGCCTGCACTGCCCAGGCCTGGAGGTCGCTGCGCTGGATCCAGCCCAGCTGGGCCTGCCGGGCGATCACAACCCGTTCGGGCTGCCTACCGTACGCCGGGCTGAGGTGGTGCTGGTGAGCAGCGCCTGGTACGGGTGGCTCGCCGGCTGCCATCCCGAGCGGGTCGAGGAGGTCTTTGCGCGGCTGGAAGGGACCGCGCCGAGCATCGTGGCAATCGAGAGTCACGACGAGCTGCAGCTCAACCTCCCGCCCAAGGCGGTGAGACGGATGGCTTGCGTGCTCAAGGGAGGCGGGCTGTATCGCGACCGCGAGCTGTACAACCACGAGGTTGGACCACGTTTCCCCGAGGGGGTATGGAGCGAGCGTCGACGCCCGCGTCGACCCGCCTACACGCGTGAGGATCTGGAGAAGCTGCGGCTGTCGATCCCCTGCTTCCTGTGGGTCGCTCCGGGAGCGCGCCGCAGCTTGCGCAGGCGCCGGGAAGAGTCGCCCGCCCGGCGCGTGGCACGCAACGCGGTAGAGCGTCTGCTGGACCCGGCACTGAGCATGGTGGCTGGTGTCGGGCGCCCGCATGGGGTCCACTGCGTGGGTCGTCTCACCCATGTCCAGAGACTGGAGGCAGTGCGCTTGCTAGAGGGCCTGGGCGGTCACCACGGCATCACGGATGTGCCTGAGCGGGTGTCCGGGCTGGCCAACGGCTTGGCCGACGAATCGGCGCTTGGGCTGGCCGGCGGTTCGGCCGACGAATCAGCCCCCAGCGGGTTGAATGGCGGATCGACATACGAATCGGCTCCCCGCGGGTTGAACGGCGGATCGACAGACGCAACCGACGGCTTGGCCGGCGAACTATCCGGAGCCGAGCCCTACTGGTACGGGAAGCTGCTCTCGCCGCATGAGCTCCAGGCGTTGCGGGCGCGGACTCGACCATACACGCGCGTCCCGGTGAGCCGGGCGGCCTTCCAGCTGGAGCTTCGTCGTCACCGTGTGGTGGTGGCGCTAGCCGGCCACGGCGAGCTCACCTACCGGCACATGGAGGCGCTGGCGGCGGGGGCGGTGCTGGTTTGCCAGGACCTGAGCCACACCGAGACGATGTTTCCCTTCGAGGGCGGGGAGAACGTGCTGTTCTGCCGCCCCGACCTCTCCGACCTGCGGGCGACAGTCGAGCGTGCGCTGAGCAACGAGCGGCTGCGCCGACGCGTGGGCGGGGCGGGGCGGCGGGCATACACGGAGTGGGCGGGGCGCTGGCGCGAGCACCTGAAGGGTGGCATCGAGATACCGATCCGCGAGGCCGTCGAGACGCCGATCCGTGAGGCGGCGGCACTTCACACGCCTTTCACATAGTGCTTGCACGCGATTGTCACCATCTTGGTGGTGGAGACGCCCGAGTTGGACATCGTGATTGTCACCGCTGCCGGGGGTCGTGAGTTGTTGCGGGCCTGTCTTTTGTCTCTGCTGAGCCATCCTCCGCATGAGGTGAAGGTGAACGTGCACGTGGCCGACAACGCCAGCGGCGACGGTACGGTGGCGATGGTGCGCGAACAGTTCCCGTGGGTGGATCTCCTGGAGGTGGGCTGGAATTCGGGCTTCAGCGTCGCCAACAATCTTGTGCTCGCCCGCACAAGCAGCCCGCTGGTGCTGCTGCTGAACCCAGACACCGAAGCCACCGCCGGCGCCCTGGAGCGCTGTCTGAAAAGAATGTCCGAGCACCCTGAGGTGGGGATGCTGGGCTGCCGGCTGGTGCTGCCCGACGGCAGTTTCGACCATGCCGCCAAGCGCTCGTTCCCGACGCCGCTGGGAGCACTGTCGCATTTCACCGGTCTGGCCCGATCCGCGCGCGGCGGCGCCCTGGCTCAGTACCGGGCCGACGAGGTGGGCGAGCAGCAGCGGGGCGAGGTGGACGCGGTCAACGGAGCCTTCATGCTCGTGCGTCGCGAGGCGCTCGAGCAGGTGGGCCCGCTGGACGAGGCCTATTGGTTGTACATGGAGGATCTGGACTGGTGCTTTCGCTTCCGCCGCGCCGGGTGGAGCGTGTGGTACGAAGGTCGTGCAACCTTCCTGCACGTCAAGGGAGGCCTCTCCAAGGTGGCGGGTCACCGCCCGCTGCGCGCGAACGTCGCCTTTCACCGTGGTATGGGGCGCTTCTACCGCAAGTTCTACGCGGGTCCCCGACCACTGCTGGACGGCGCGGTGTATCTGGCGATCGGCGCCAAGCTCTTCGTCTCAGCCAGTCGCAGCGCCGTGGCACGCCGGGGACTCAGCTGGGCGTGACGGTGCGATTGAGCTCGCCAACTCCGCGCTCCTCAGCTCACGGCTCGGCGGGCCTGTGCTCGCCGGTGCTGCGCTCGTCCGCTCGGCGCTCCCTGCGCTGGACGGCCTCGCGCATGAGCGTGGCCAACGCTGCCCCCTGCGTGCGCGCGTCAAAGCGCTCCGCGACGGCCTGTAGCGCCTCTCCTGCCAGTCGCGCGCGCAGTGACTCGTCCGCGAGCAGTCCCAGCAGCGCCGAGCGCAGCTCGCGCGGGTTGCCCCGCTCCACCAGCACGCCGCGCCGGCCGTGGTCCAGCAGCTCGGGGATCGCGCCCACCTCGGTGGAGACGACAGGAGTGCCGCAGGCCATTGCCTCGAGCAGCGCCCACCCCAGCGAGTCACCGAGCGTGGGCAGGCATAGCACGTCGGCCTGCTGGTGGAGTTCCAGCAGGCGCGGGTCCTCGCGGTTCAGCCGGTGCATCCGCAGACCGGGACGCTCTGGCACGGCGTCTGCGCTGACGACGTCCAGGTCCACCGTGCGCCCGAGCTCTTCGTCGAGCGCGGCGAGTAGGTCGTGGCCGCCCTTCTCGGCAAAGCGCCCACCCACGAACAGCACCCGTGGACGCTCGCGCGGCGCTCGCGCGGCGGGCCGGAAGCGCCCGGTGTCCACCCCCGGACAGATCGTGATGACATGTGCGGCCGGTGAGCAGCGGCGAACCGCGGTGGCGGCCCAGTCGGTGAAGGCGATCACCCCGGCGGCCTGCGCGAAGGCGCGTCGCTCGAGCGCCAACGAAGGCCACAGCGCCGCGCGGGAGTGGCGCGCCACAGGGCGCCAGATGGCCATTGCGTGCCACTCCCACACCGGGACGTCCACCGCCAGGAAGGTCGGCACGCGCCGCATGACTTCGCCGAGCAGCAGTGCGGGGATGTGGCTTGTGATGTGCAGCGCATCCACCTTGCCCTCGCAAGCGCGCGGGGCGATGAAGCGCCGCCCGCGCAGAGCCTCGACCATGTGCCAGCGTGGGGTGTGTAGGTCGAGGTCGTGGCGCTCCAACCCCGCAATCGGCCTGACTAATGCCCTGGCTGCCAGCGGCCACGGCGGCAGGCGCTCGAAGTGCGTCTCGAGGTCTGGCAGGCCCTCCATGCCGACTCGCAACGCGGACTCGGTGGCCACATGACCCTGCACGCTGGAGCCGATCGCCCCCTGGTTGACGAACAGAACGCGCAAGGAAGGCCGCCAATATATCCCGCTCGCGTGAGGCGACCCCCGGTGTCGGTGATCGCGACGGTGCTCGACGAGCGCCAGGCGGTGGATCGCCTGCTCCAGAGCGTCCTCCCCCAGCTGGGCGCCGAGGACGAGCTGGTCGTGGTGGACGGAGGATCGCGCGACGGCACCCTCCAGAGACTTCGCGAACACGCCCAGGAGGATGCTCGTGTGCGCGCTCTGGAGGCCCCCGGTGCCAACATCGCCGCCGGTCGCAACGTGGCCGTGGCGGCGGCGCGCAACGAGCTGATCGCCTGCACCGACGCCGGTTGTGTCGTCGCGCCCGACTGGCTGGCGCGCCTGATGCAGCCGTTTGCGGTGGCCGACCCACCCGGTCTGGCGGCGGGAGTTCCGCATGTGCTCGCCAGAGGCGCCCTGGAGCGCGCCCAGAGCGCCGCCTGCTACGCCGATCCCGACGAGGCGAGCAACCCGACGCGGTGGGTGCGTCTCTACGGGCGGGCGTTTGGTGGAGTGTTCGACCCGAGCCTGCCCTTCGCGCGTTCGCTGGCCTTCACGCGCACAGCTTGGCGTGACGCCGGCGGCTTTCCCGAGCACCTGCGGTGGGTCGAGGACGGCGTCTTCGGGCGCGCGGTGGCTGCCGGCCACCGTTGCGTGGTGGTTCCCGGCGCGGACGTCTACTGGGAGCAGCGCGGGTCGGTGCCGGCCACCTTTCGCATGTACTACCGCTACGGCATCGGCGCCGCACAGAGCGGCGAGCGCCAGCTGCAGGCCCGCGACTGGGTTCGCGTCGGGGCATATCTGACCGGAGCCTTGCTGCTGGTCTCGCGCCGTCGTGGCGCCCTCGCACTCGCGCTGACGGGCGCCGGCGCCTACTACTCGTTGCCGCTGGCGCGCGTGGCTCGTCGCCGCTCGGGGGTGCGCGCCGCTGCCTGCATCCCGCTGGCGCTGGCGATCAAGGATTTCGGCAAGGTCGCGGGGGCCGCCTCGGTGCACCTGGGGGGGAGGCACCCGTGCGCGTGATGTTCGTAACACCCGATCTGCGCACCGGCGGCGCCGAGCGTCACCTGGTAACGCTCGCCGGTGCGCTGGATCACACCCGCTTTCAGGTGACTGTGCTCTGCATCAAGGGCCTTGGTCCGCTGCACGCGGAGCTCGCCGAGCGGGGCGTGGAGGTGCTGTGCCTGGAAGCCGGAGAGAGCAATCGCGCGATCGTGGGCGCGCTGCCCCGGCTGGCGATGCTGATGCGCAGACGGCGGGTCGAGGTGGTCGTCACCCACGGTCTCAGCGCCAACGTCCTGGGGCGTCTGGCTGGCGTGCTGGCGCGCGTGCCGCGGCGGATCGCCTGGAAGCACAACTGTGGACACCTGGGCCACCACGGCGTGCTCGAGCGCTGCTCCGAGCGCCTGCTGGGTGGGCTGTGTACGGGGTATGTCGGTGTGGCTCATGGCCAGGTTTCCTACCTGCTCGACTATCTGCGTCTGGCTCCGGAGAAGGTCGAGGTGATCCACAACTCGGTGGACCCTGGGCTGTATCCGCGCAAGGGGACCTCAGAGCGGCAGTGTGCGACATCTGTACAGCGGCGTGCCGCCCTCGGCCTGGGCGAGCACGACAGGGTAGTGGCCGTCACTGCGGTCCTACGGCGCGAGAAGGACCACGCCACGATCCTGAAAGCGATCCAGCGACTGGCGAGAAAAGTGCCCCAGCTCAAGCTGCTGCTGATCGGCGACGGCCCCGAGCGCGATCAGCTGCGCGGGCTGGCGGCCGAGCTTGACATCGAACAGAATGTCCTGTTCCTGGGGAACCGCGCCGACGCAGTGGAGCTGCTGGCGTGCGCGGACGTCGTGGTGCTCGCTTCTCATACGGTGGAGTGCTTCCCCTATGCGATCCTGGAGGCGATGGCGATGCGCCGTCCCGCCGTATGCACAGCGGTGGGCGGACTCCCCGAGCTGGTCGAGCACGGCGTGACGGGCTACCTGGTGACCCCGCGCGATCCCGATGCGCTGGCGGCGGCGCTCGGCAGGGTCCTGAATGCGGAGGATCGCGGCCGGGCGATGGGCGAGGCGGCGCGGCGGCGGCTGGAGGAGCGCTTCCCCTTCGCGGGCATGCTGAGTGCCGCGGAGCGTGCGCTGGGCGGGGAGGCGTGGGGACCGACCCCTGGTGCCCAGACGCGGGGATCGAATGCGATGGCATGCGCGCGAAGTGCGCCCGGCGCGTGGCAGGCAGGCGCGCATGAGCGGAGCGTGGTGGCGCAATGAGCTCCGAAGAGCGCCTGCGCTTTGCCCTGCGCCGCTTTGCGCCGCTGATTCTCCTCTGCACGCTGCTTGGGGCCGCGGCGCTCCTCGCTATTGGCGAGCTGGAGGGCGCCCAGTACAGGGCTTCCTCGCAGGTGATCGTCGTGGACCCCGACCTCAACGCGGCGCTCACCGAACCCGGAGCCGCCGCTAACGCCGAACCGCAGACCCTGGGGGCGACCGCGGCTCTGTTGGCAGCCTCGCCGGGCTTCTTCCAGTCGGTGGCTAGCGAACTGCACGAACCCAACTGGAAGGCGTTGCAGCGCAACGTCGAAGTGAGCCAGTCCGGCAATACGGCGCTGCTCTCCTTCGCGACCACCGCTCCCACCGCGGCACGGGCGGTGGCGCTGGCGAGCGAGTTGGCGCACGCCTTTCCGCTCTACCGGGCGTCGGTCGAGCTGGCGCCGATCCAGCAGGCGCTCGCGGCGGCCCGTCGCGAAGCGGCCCGCGAGCCCCGCAACCAGCAGCTGCAGGCCAGCATCGCGCGCCTGGGGCTGCTGCGGACAGTGACCACGGGCGGCCTTCAGATCGGCGCCGCGGCCTCGGCCACAAAGGTTCGCCCGGCTTTGGCGCGCTCGGTGATCGAGGGCGCCACCGTGGGTTTCGTGGTGGGGCTGCTCTTGATGGCGGGCCTGGAAGCGTTTGACACGAAGGTGCGCAGCCGCACCGAGATCGAGCGTACGCTTGGATTGCGCACGCTGGCAATCGTCCCGGCGGGCCCACGCGGCGGGGCTCCCACCGCTTCGGGTCTCGCCGAGCGACCCGCGGGGAGCACCGCTTCGAGCACTGTCGCAGGCGCGGTGTGGAGCAGAAACGGCCATGATCGCGAAGCGCAGCGGCTCGCGGTGGCCCTCGACGATTTCCGCGCGCTGGGCCAGGGCACGGTGGTGGCGATGGTGGGTGCAACCGAGGAGTCCGAACTGCTGGGCACGACCACCTTCCTGGCAGAGGCGCTGCGCGCTCGGGACGAGCGTGTGTGCGTGCTCGACGGTGGCGCCAGCCTGTACGAACGCGATCTGTCCACCGATGCTGTGGCTGGAGGCGGTGGTGGGGCTGGAGGGAATGGCGCGGCTGGAGCCGGTGATGGGGCTGGGCCCGATGGTGCGGCTGGAGGTTCGGGCGCGGGAAACGAGGGCCAGATGGACGGCGCGCAGGGCGTAGTCGGCACCAGCAGCGCCGCGAGCACGGCCTGGTCGTCCGTCGCCTGGCCGCTCACCGCGGGCTCTCCTGGCGCCGATCAAGCGCTGACGGTCGAAGTGCTCCATGCCTCGGGCGCCAGTGCAGATCTGCGTCCCTGGCTGGCGCCGGTAATGGACGACCTGCGCCTACGCTTCGACTGGATCCTGATCGACTCTTCGCCGGCGCTCAGCTCGGCTCGCGCCAGCCGGCTGGCCGGGGCGGCCGATGCGGTCGTTCTGGTGCTGAACCTCGGCAAGATCACACGCAGCGAGCTCGAGCGCGTCGACACAGAGATCGCCGGCTGGCCACGTGCCCCGATCGGGATGATCGTCGTCGGCGCACGGGTGGACTAGGTGTCTTCGCCCACCCTGGCGGTCCGGTCGGCGCCTGCACGGAGTCTGTCCGCTGGCGCTTGGCGTCCTGGTGCCGCGCAGCTGATGGCTGTGGTGGTGGTGTTCGGCTTCGCCGTGCAGCCCGCGCTGGTCTTCTTCGTGTCGCTGGACTTCGGTCCCGCAAAGGACGCGGTTGCCCTCTCCGGTCTGGTTTGGCTGCTGGCGGCGGCGGCCTTTGGGCTGCCGGCCGAGCGGCGCGGCTACGACGCTTGGTTGGTGGGCGCGATCGTGGTGCTGCTGGGGATGTACGTCGTCAACCCCGCCGGTGGCCACGGCGCGCAGTGGTCGGACGCGGCGAGGCTGACGATCGAGGCGTTCGGGCTGTTTCTGGTGGGTTATCTTGGGCCTCAGCCGCAGCGCACCTGGCGCTGGGCGATGTGGGCGCTGCTGGGCGTCGCGCTGCTGAACGTCGCCGTGGGGCTTCTCCAGCAAGAGATCGGCGTACAGCGACTGGTGCATCAGTTCGGCTACCAGTTCGGCGATGAGGTGCGCACGACGGCCGGCGGCAGCTTCCGCTCGTTCGGGACCCTCGACGATCCCTTCAACTATGCGGCGCTGCTGGCGCTGGCGCTGGTATGTGCCACCTTCGAGTTGCGCGCGCGGCTGGCCGTGCTGCTGGCGCTGCTGTTGGGGCTGGGCATCGCGATCTCCTTCGTGCGTACCGAGATCGTCCTGATGGCCGTGATCGCCTCGCTGGCATTGGTACGTGCACGCCGCACGCCCTCGGCTGTGGGTCTGCTGCTGGCGGTTGTGATCGCGGCGGTGGGGCTGCTCGCGCTGAAGCCCCAATCGACCGCTCAACCGACCTCGGGGGGGTCAGTGCTGAGCACACTCAACGGTCGTACCACCGGTTGGGGTGAGCTGCTGTCCACCCCCTCGGACCTCCTCGCCGGGCGTGGGGTGGGCGCGGTGGGCACGGGCCTGGCACGCGGCGCCACCTCGGGTATCTACGAACCGGGTCGCTTCACGTCCGGCCAGACACCCACGCAGGCGCAGGAAGGGGATCTGCGCAACGTGGACTCCACCTACCTGGCCATCCTTGCCGACGTGGGGTTCGTGGGGTTGGTACTGCTGGGGGCGATCCTTGCGCGCATGCTGATGGCGATGGGCCTGGGGCGGCCGGCCGGAGACGGCGCGATGTGGACGTGCCTGGGCCTGTGGCTGGTAGCGGTCCTTGACGCCGTCACCCGCTCCTCGCTGACGGCCTTTCCCTACGGCTTCATTGCGCTGTACCTGCTCGGGCTCTCGCTGGCCCGGCGCGAGGCGGAGTTGGGCCGGCGTGGGATGCAAGCCGACTCGCTCTGAACGGCGTAGTTGAGGCGGTGAGCCCGCGAAGAAGCCGACTCGCTCTGAACGTCTGAAGGGCGTAGTCGAGGCGGTGGGCCCGCGAAGGGGTGCTCGCGCGTGAGTCGCCCCAGTGGGCCCAATGGGCGGACAGCACCCAGGTGATGGCAAAGACGGGAGCTTGCTCGCGCCTGAGCGGCCTCAGTAGGCCCCATGGCCCGCGAGCACACTAAGGGTCCTGGCGGCGATCTGCAGGTCGAGCTTCAACGACCAGCTGGTCATGTAGGTCAGATCCAGGCGCAGCCGCTCCTCGTAGCCGACGTTAGAGCGCGCCATGACCTGCCAGTAGCCGGTGACCCCCGGGCGGATCGAGTCCCGCTCCCAGTAGCCGGGGGGGAGGTGCAGCGAGACGGCATCGTCCTCGCCGGGCTCGCCGGGCTCGCCGTGTGCGGCGAGGTCGAGCTGGTCGTACTCGTACGCTGTCACGGGACGTGGCCCGACCAGGCTCAGGTCGCCGCGGATGACGTTGAGCAGCTGGGGCAGCTCGTCGATCGAGGTGCGGCGCAGGAGCGCCCCGAACCTGGTCACGCGAGGGTCGTTGCGGAGCTTGCGCACACGCTGGAATTCGGCGCGGCGGGTCGGATCGGCCATGAGCCGCTCGAACAGTGCCTCGGCCTCGGCGGCGCCGTAGCGCTCGCCCCGGCAGGCGTGGGTGTGCATGGTGCGGAACTTGCACAGCCGGAAGCGCCGGCCGTTGCGTCCGACCCGCTCGCCGAGATACAGCGCGGGACCTGGCGAGTCGAGCTTGATGGCGAGCGCCACCACAGCCATCAAGGGCAGCAGGGCCACCAGGGCGGCTGTCGACACGGTGACGTCGATAGCACGCTTGAAGGCGAGCGCTCGCGCGGACGGCAGCGAGGGGGTCAGCCCGATCAGGGGCAGCCCCTCGAGCAGGTGCAGGCCGGCGCCCAGACCCACTGTCTCGAACAAACGCGGCACGATGTCGACCTGGATGGGCTCGGCGGCCAGTGCGCGGATGGCCCGGAGCGTGTGCGCATCGGAGTCGCCGGAGAAGGCGACGATCACCCGTTCGACTTCGTGTGTGCGCACCAACTCACGCAGCTGCTCGGGACCGCCCAGCACCGGTAGATCCTCCAGCTGGAGTCTGCGCTGGAGCGGTCGCCCGTCGACGAACCCCACCAGCTCCAAGCGCAGACGCGGGTTGCGCAGCAGCTTCTGCGCCACCCACTGGCCCACCTCCCCGCTGCCGACGATCAGCGTTCTCTGCCGGCTGCCGTAGCGCCGCGTGGCGGCACGTGCCACGACGCGAGCGCACAGCATCAGCGCGATCGCCGTCGCCCACAGGACGACAAGGCCGCGCGGATCGCTCAGCTTCGAGCCGGTCAGGAAGCTCGCAGCAATGAGCAGCCACGCCGACAGCGTAACCGCCTGGAAGAGCGTGAAGACCTCGTCAGCGGTGGCGTGGTCGACGCTCTCCAGGTCGCGGTCGTAGAGGCCCAACAGGTGGGCCGTCGCGAGCGTGACGGCAATGCTCGCCACCGCGAGTGGGAGCGCGCCGAAGCCGTGCTCGCCCAGGCCACCCCACAGCAGCTCGTAGAGTCCCAGCGCAAGTGTCAGGCCGAGGATGTCGCCGCAGACCAGAGCCCGGCGCACGGCGTTCCGGCGCGAATGCCGTCGACTTCCCTTCGCGGCGCTCCACGCCGTGTACCAGCCTCGGCTCGCGCCGGATGCGTGCAGGGGTGTGGTGGACGGGTGCGTGCTCGCGCCGGATGTGTGCGGAGGTGTGGTGGACGGGTGCGTGCTTGCGCCAGACGCGTGCACGGGTGCGGCGGACGGGTGTGTGCTCACGCCAGACGCGTGCAGGGGCGCGACGTCGATCTTGTCGATCTCCACCCGTGCTGTGGGACTGGCGCTGCCCATATACATGGTCGTCTGCTCTCGGCCCACCCGCATGTGAGGCTTCCTTGCATTGCTTGGCGAGCGCCGATCGTAGACCTGGCCAGCGGGGTGCTTGTTACCAAACCGAGTCGATTTGACGCGCTCGCGCCGGGGCCGGTAACCTGCGGCATCGCCGAGGATTATGAGTAAGTTTCAGATATGAGAAAAAGCGCTTTCCGAAGAGTCCTGCTCGTGATTGTCGCCCTGGCGGGGGCCGCGCTGGCGTCCGTCCTGGCACCTGCGATGGCGGGGGCCGACCCGGTGCCGACGGTCTCCTTCACCGAACCGACTCCAGGCGCGGTGTTCACGGGTGCTCAGGCCGTTCCCCTGCAGGTGAGCGCGGGTGACTCCAGTGGCATCCGCACCGTGCAGATCCTCGTTGGTGAACAGTCGTTGTGCTTGGATACGAGCGCCCCCTACACCTGCTCGTTCACGCCCACCGCGGAAGATCTCGGCAATGTCACCTTCGTCGCCATTGCTACCAACGGGCTCGGGGGACAGGCAATCGCGGTGCGCACCGTGCACGTGAACCCCACCCGGCCGCTGGGGCTGACGATGCGAACCGCCGTCGGCAGGCGCGGGTCCCAGGACAGACTGCAGACCACCGGCACATTGCGGCTGCCGCCGGGCGACACGCCCTCCTTCTGCGGGCAGGGCGCCGTGCAGGTCCAGTACAGCTACGGGCAGACCAAGGCGTTCTTCCTGGCCTACGTCAACTCCCAGTGTCGCTTCTCCCTGCCCGCGGTGCCAGTCGCGAGCTCGGTGAAAACCGTCCTCCTCCAGGCCCGCTTCCTGGGTAGTCGCTCGCTGATCGGGTCCTCGCCATTGCAGCAGTTGGTTTCACTGCACGGGCACGCACCCAAGACCAGCAAGGCCAAAAAGCGCTACGTATTAACTCAACGTTGACAATCGGTTCACTGTTCGAGGATTTCACAGGGGCAGCCGCCGCTGGCGGTGCCGGTCGACAGATAGAGATGTCCACGGTCAATCGCCACTGAGAAGAGGTTGGGTTGAGCATCTTCGGTCATCGAGGTTTGTGTGAAGAAGTTGTAGAAGCTCACGATCGAGGGAGTCCCGATCAGGCCGTCTCCCGGTTCCACCCAATAGGCTTCTGCGGTGGTCGTGCCCGCTCCGAAGAACTCGACTCCTGTGGGATTGGGAAGCTGGGGAGTGGGGTTCGTTGCCTGCGTTCCCTCCGCCAGGAGTTCCCGGCTGCCGTCAAGGGTGTCGAGCACGACCTCGGTATCCAGTCCGCCCCCTGTAGACCAACTGGAGACCACACGCGAGCCGGCGAGGCGCAGCGAATCGACGCTGCCGTGGGCGAGCGTGTCGCCGGGGAGCGTCGAGTGCCTGTGGCTCGCCAGTGAAACCACCTCGATCTGCTCGCTCCCCCGTGGGGTACTCGCAACGACAGCTACCCGCGAGCCCCACTCGCTGGGGTGGGTGAGCGAGTCCGTCGCTCCCGTGCCAAGTGCCAGTGGCGCGAGAGTGTGACGAGTGGGGCTGTAGGCATAGACTCGGCATCTGCTCCCCGCAGCCTGGAAGAGCAACTGGGAGGGGTCGCTCCTGTAGCGGGTGCAGCGCGAGAACAGCACCACGACTTCGCCTCGCTGGTTGGGGCCCACCGAGGCATCGAATGGCTGTGACTCGGGTGATGTGGGGACCGGTGTCAGGGCGCCTGCGGCGCTGAGCATCAGACGGTAGGCGCCGTCCGAGAAGGCGCTCCAGGCGATGACGCCATCGTAGGCGCTGATCGGTGTGGGCTGGTTGATTTGGGCGATCGTGGTGTCAGCTCTAGCCGCGCCGGTCTCGAGGCCCAGTAAGCCCCACCCGAGCAGTGCGCAGGACAGGGTCCCCCACACTGCGGCGCTACGGAGCTTTGGCATAGGCATAGAAGGCCGGCTTGGGCTGGCCTTCGGCGGTCATCAGCCCATTGGTCAGATTGCCGGGTTCGGTGGCGGTCTGGTCCAGCAGTTGATACCACCCGAGACCGACTACGTAATTGACGGAGTCGACGAGCCTGAAGGCCGCCGTCGCCCATTCCGCCTGGGCTGGACGGCTCACGTAGAAGGAGAACGCGCGGTTGGCGTGGTCGGAGGAGACCGAGAACTCCGACAGCCATAGCTTGGGGGTGCCGCCGGGCTGGTGCTTGTAGACGGCGGCGAGTTCGCTCTCCACCGTGTCGATGTCGTTGATGTCGCGCACTCCCGGCGAGTAGGGTCCTTCGGCGAGGTCTGGAAAGCGCGAGGAGTAGGGGTTGTGGCCGTAGTAGTCCAGGCGTGGGGGCTTGCCGTTGGGTAGGCGCATCCAGTGCAGGAACTGGGGCGTGCTGACCTGCCCGAGCGTGTAGGTCATGCCGCCGATCACCACGTTGGCGGGGCTGACGGCCTTCAACGCGCCGTACGCCGCATCGAGCAGCTCCGCGTAGCGCTCGGGGCCGACGGGCGAGTCGGGGGGCATCGGGTTGAAGTTGCCCGGGCGCGTGACCTCCCCCCAGATCATCCAGTAGTGCACGCTGGGGTAGCGGCGGCTGGCGGCCTGCAGGAAGGCGGCGTAGTCCCCCGGGTTTTCAGGCGCCCAGGAGGGGTCGCGCCCGCCGTTGGCCCACGGTGGGGTTTCCTTGACCATCACCGCCAGCTGGATGCCGTAGCGGGCGGCCTGGCTGACCTCTTCGCTGAGCGAGGCCGGCCACTGATACGCGGGGTCGGCCGGGTTCCCGGGATCGGCGGGTCGGGTGGGGGCCGTGTGCGCCCATTCCAACTGCAACTCCAACACCTGCACGCCCAGGCGGTGGTAGATCGGGAAGGCGGAGGCCCCATCTGGCATCGTCGAGGGTCCCCAGATCATCTTCAGGGCGGGGCTGTGACGCGAGGTCGGGCGCTGCGAGGCGTGGGGGCGCCGCGCGCGTGGGTGCGAGCGCCGGCCGCGCCTGTGTGAGCGCGCGGCGCTTGCGTATGTGGGACTGGTCTGCCCGGGGCCGGCCGCCGTAGGGTTGCTGAGGGCGGCGGCCGTGGATCCGGTGAGGGCGGCGGAGTGTCCACTGAGGCCCAACGCGACGAGCAGCGCGAGCAGCGTGGCGAGGACCGCGCCATTGCGATTGGTGAGCAGATTAAGGCGCACATTTGCTCTGTGCATCGGGGAAGCTGCGCGCCGCATTCTTGCTGTTCGCAGCAGATAGGCCGGAGGCACGGGGCGGCAGTCTAGGCTGCCCCGTGCACCCGGCTGTCACCATTTGGTGACGCTACAGCGACCTGGCCATTACAGCGTCTTCACCGACTTCTGACTGGCCTTCAGCACGACCTTCGGGATCGGCGCGAAGTCGAGCGCCGCGCCGAACTTCTGGCCCGCCGTCAACGCGTAGTTGATGAAGCTGCCCAGCAGTTCCTTCTGCGGTGCTGACTTGGGAACGATCACGTAGGTGAACGTCGAGATCGGGTAGGCGATGCGGTACTTCTTCGAGGGGTCGACGATATGCATTTCGTTGTTCGCCGGCACCGACTTGATTGCCTGCGCCGCCTGCTCGATGTTGTTGAGGTTCGGGTACTCGAAGAACCCGGCCGCGTTCTGGATTGCGGCGGCACCGAGCTGGTGGGCGATGATGTAGGAGGCCGAGATGTAGCCGATTGCGCCGTTGGTCGAGGAGACCACCGCCGTCACGCCGGCGTTGCCCTTGCCGCCCACGCCCGTGGGGAAGGTGACCGAGGTGGCGTTGCCGATCTGGCTCTTCCAGGTCGGGCTGATACGCGAGAGATAGTCGGTGAAGGCGTATGTGTCGCCCGAGCCGTCGCTGCGGAACACCGGGGTGATCTTCAGGTTGGGCAGGCTCGTGCCCTTGTTCAGCTTCGTGATCTGCGGGGCGTCCCAGTTGGTGATCTTGCCGAGGAAGATTTCCGCGACGACAGGGCCCGTCAGGTTGAGCTTGCGGATGCCTTCTAGGTGGAATGCCACGCCGGTGGCCGTCAATGCCCAGGGTATCTGGATGCATTCCTTGCATTCCGACGCCTGCGTGCTCGTGAGCGGGGCGTCGGACGCGCCGAAGTCAACCGTTCGAGCGGAGATCTGCGCGATTCCGGCCCCGGAGCCAACGGCGGCGTAGGTGACGGTGTCGCCGTACAGATGCTGGAATTCCTGACCCCAGTAAGCCTCCAGCGGTGCGACCAGCGTCGAGCCCGCACCGGTGAGCGAACCGGCCGCCGCGGCGCTGCCAGCCATCAGACCCGTCGCCATGCATGCGATCGCCGCGGCAGCGGCGAGCATCGGAATTCTTGCGCGTATCAAGTGTCCTCCTGGTGAATGTCGTGTTATCGGCCGCGCGCAGCTCTCACCGCGCGGACAGCTTCCCGTGGAAGTGCTTCCCGTGGTAATCTCATGACCCGGCTAGCCCCGAATGTGTACAAATTGTGAAGAAAGATGTATAAATCTTGTGAACGCGAGTGTGGCCGGAGGGCGCTCCACTAAGCTCCGCGCCGCATGAGCGACGGCGCCAGATTTTCCGGCCTTTCGGCCGGCCCGGCAGGCGCACGTCTGCGCCTGCCGGCGAGTGGCCGCCGTCGCGGTGGCCGGCGGGCGGTCGACCGCGTCGGCGACGCGAGCCTGTACGGGCTGTGCGTGCTCGCGTCGCTACTCGGGGTGGCCGCGATCGCGGCGATCGCCTACCAGCTGATCACAGGTGCGGGCCTGGCGATGTCGCAGTTCGGGCTGGGCTTCGTCGTGCACAGCGAATGGCGCCCCAACTTCAACATCTACGGGGCCGCGTCGCTGCTGTACGGGACCGCGGTGACCTCGCTCGGCGCGCTCCTCTTGGCCGTGCCAATCGGGATCTCGATCGGGCTCTACCTCAGCATCGTCGCCCATCGGCGCGTGCGCGCCACGATCGGGCCGCTCGTGGAGATGCTCGCGGCGATTCCCAGCGTGATCCTCGGGTTCTGGGGGATCGTCGTGCTCGCGCCCTTCCTGCAGGCGCACCTAGAGCCCTTCCTGCACAGCACGCTCGGGTTCCTGCCGATCTTCGGCGCGCCGCAGACGACCGGCACGGGGCTGTTCAACGCCAGCCTGATCCTCACGATCATGGTCGTGCCGATCATCGCCTCGATCAGCCGCGATCTGTTCCTCGCGGTCCCGCACGAGCTGCGCGAAGGGGCCACGGCGCTGGGGGCCACCAACTGGGAGATGGTGCGCGGCGTGATGCTGCCCACCGCCGGCCCCGGCCTGGTCGCGGCCACCTTCCTCGGGCTCGGCCGCGCGCTGGGCGAGGCGATCGCGGTGACGCAGGTGATCGGCGCCGGCAACGGCATCCATGCCTCGCTCTTCCAGACGGGCGATACGCTCGCGAGCCGCATCGCCGACCAGTACCAGGGCGCGACGACGAAGCTGCAGATCGCCTCGCTTTTCTATCTGGGTGTGCTGCTGCTTGTGATCGGGTTGCTCGCAAATCTCGCCGCGCAGCTGATCGTCCGCCGCCTCTCGATCCGCACGGCCATCTCGCGATGAGCGAGCTGCCCGACCCATCGCTTGGCTCGGCGCCCGTGTCCGACGACCCCATCGGGCCGGATGGGGGTCAGGCCGAGGGCTCGGATGGGGTTCACGCCGAGACGTCGGGCGTGCCTGACGGCGAGCAGCTCGACCTCGCCCGCCCACTCACCGCCTCAGGCAACCTGCGCCGTCGCCAGCTCCTCAGCCGGCTGTTCGAGGGTGCGCAGACCGCGGCCGCGCTGCTCGCCGTGGCGGTGCTCGTGATCGTCGTCTACTCGGTGGCCGCGCGCGGCGCGAGTGCGCTGAACCTCGACTTCTTCACCAAGGCGCCGCCCGTGCTGCCCGACACGCCCGGTGGCGGGATCGCGCCCGAGATCATCGGCACCGCGCTCTTGATGGGACTGGCCACCCTGATCGCGCTGCCCGTGGGGATCCTGATCGCGCTGTATCTCACCGAGTTCGCGCCGCCGCGGGTGGCGGGCGCGATCCGGCTGGCGCTCGACCTGCTCAACGGGCTGCCCACGATCCTCGTGGGGCTGTTCGTATTCGGCCTGCTCGTCGTCGGGCACTACCAGAGCGGTTTCGCGGGCGCCTTCGCGCTGGCGATCGTGATGCTGCCGCTGATCGCGCGCGCCACGCAGGAGGTGTTGCTGTCGCTGCCGCCTGCCATGCGCGAAGCCGCGGATGCGCTCGGCGTGAGCCATTGGCGCACCGTGCGCGGCATCGTGCTGCCGGCCGCGCGCGGGGGCATCCTGACAGCGACGGTGCTCGCCGTGGCGCGCGCGGCGGGCGAGACGGCGCCGCTGATCTTCACCTGCTCGATCTTCGGCAATGCGGTCTCGCTGCATGTCTTCGGTCAGGCGCTGCCCAACATCCCCGTGTACATCTTCAACGCCTCGGAGGCCGCCGACCCATACGGGTTCGCGCGCGCTTGGGGCGCGGGGTTGGTGCTGCTTGTGTTCATACTCCTCTCGAGCCTCGCCGCGAAGATGCTGCTGAACCGAGGCCACTCCGGGACCGCGCGATGAGAGAATCCGAGACGATGGAGAGCATGGAGAGGGCCGATCCCGGCGAGAGCGCCATCCGCCGTCGTGTGCGCATCCAGCCCGATCTGCCCGCGGCCGAGTCGGCGAGGACGGTGGTGCCCGGAGCCGAGCGCATGCGGCAAGTCATCTTCGACGCGCAGGACGTATCCGTCTACTACGGCGCCAGCTGTGCGATTGCCGGTGTGACCATGGCAATCCCGCGGAACCTGATCACCGCGATCATCGGGCCCTCGGGCTGTGGCAAGAGCACCTTCCTGCGCAGCCTCAACCGCATGAACGACTCCGTCGCGGGGTTCCGGATCGACGGCAAGATCCTCTACCACGGCCACGACGTGTACGGCTCGGGAGTCGACCCGGTCGAGGTGCGCCGGCGCATCGGCATGGTCTTCCAGCGGCCCAACCCGTTCCCCAAGTCGATCTACGACAACGTCGCCTGGGCGCCGCGCAACCTCAAGCTGCGCGCGCACCTCGACGAGCGCGTCGAGCGCGCGCTGCGCAGCGCGGCGCTGTGGGAGGAGGTCAAGGACCGCCTGCACCAGTCCGCCCTGGGGCTCTCGGGTGGGCAGCAGCAGCGGCTGTGCATCGCGCGTGCCATCGCGATCGAACCGGACGTGCTGCTGCTCGACGAGCCGGCCTCCGCCCTGGACCCGGTGGCGACCAGCGCGATCGAGGAGCTGATGCTGACGCTCAAGCATCGCTACACGATCGTGATCGTCACGCACAACATGCAGCAGGCCGCGCGCATCGCAGACCGCACGGCGTTCTTCAGCCTCGGCGACTCTCCGCGCGGGCGTGCTGGAGTGCTGGTGGAGCATGACGACACGAGCGCGATCTTCACCCGCCCGCGCGACCCCCGCACCGGGGACTACGTCACTGGGCGCTTCGGCTAGGACCGCGGTGTCGCGCTGTCGACGGCGTGGCGCACTGACGCGCGGATGGCGGTGGGGAGCGAACGGTGGCCGGTTGAGCGTGTGGGGCGAGGGCTCGCTGGCCGTGCCGCAACGTCAGAGCTATGCGCCGATCGCGGCGCTCGGCACCTGCTCGAGCAGCGGCTGGCCGCACTGCCAGCAGTAGGCCGCGCCGCTGGAGTGAGGGGCGCCGCAGGAGGCGCACTGACCGGCGGCGCCGGTCTCCTCCATGCGCAGGATGCGTTCGACCTCGGAGAGCTCGCCGTCGACCTCCTGCAGGATCGCCGCGCGGCGCACGAGCACGTCGACGCGGATGGCGTTGCGCGTGGCCATCTCATACAAGAGACCGCCGAGGTCCCACTGCAGTTCGGCCATGCGCGCGGTCAGCTCGTCGCGGCGGCGGGTCAGATCGACCGTCGCCGGTGCGCTCTGTGCGTCGCTGGTCATTCGCTCCCCCTCATCCGCCGAAGAAGTTGCCGGTGAAGTGGCCGTGCTGGTAGCCCGGCCCGTTGCCCTTGCTGCCGATCTTCACGACCTTCGTGACGGGCACGGCGGGCTTGGCCGCCTTCGCCTTCGCCGCGGCCCCCGCCGCGCCGGTGGTCGCGGCCCCGGTCTTCGCGGTGCCCGCGGCGGTGGTCGAGGTCTGTGCTTCGCTGCCGGTCCCTGCGGCGCCCGCTGTCGCGCCCGCGCCGCCGCCGGCGACGGTCACGACCTGGACGGCTGGACTCTTCACGGTCGAGCTCTCGCCCAGACGCCCGATCAGGACGCCCACCCCGAGCGCCAGCAGCAGCGTGCCGATGCCGGCGATCAGCGTGGCATTGACTGACGGGCGCCGTCGCCCAGGGCGTGGCTCGGGGCTCGGCGCTGTCGCGCGCTGGGCGAGGCCCTCGGTGAAGGGCACGCGCGAGGGGCCGCAGCGCTGTCCGCACTCCACGCAATAGCGCTGGTCAGCCGCGAGCGTGGCGCCGCACATCGCGCAGCGCTCGCGCGCGACCGGCAGGGGGGAGAGGCTCGGCTCGGTCGGTGGGACGCTCGCAGAGGTCGGCGGGATGCCTGCGAGGTGCTCGGCGGTGACACCTCCGGCCGACGATCCGCCGGCGGAGAGCTCCTCGGTTGGGGTGCTGTCGATGCCGGTCACGTTGTTAGCACGCCGTGAAGAGCGCAGGCGCCACGCAGCGACGCCGGACGAAGACGTTACGGGCAGTATCCGCCGCCCGCACGCGCGGGATGTAAAAAGATCGTTATCGGCGCGTAACGGGTTCTTCACATTCTTTACACATCGGATGCGGGCTCCGCGAGGGACACTTATCGACTGACGATGGCCGACCCTCACTCCGATCGTCCTCCGGGCGCGCCCGCATCCGGATCTGCGGCGCCCGCATCCGGATCTGCGCCCGCGCCAGCCAGCGGGCGCGGATCTGGGCCCGCGGTTGCGGGCTGCCAGGCATGCGGTGCGCCGCTGGCCCTTGATCAGCGCTACTGCGTGGAGTGCGGCGCGCGCCGCGGACCGCTGCCGCCGTTTGTCGCCCAGCTGATCGCGACGGGTGGGCCGGCAGGTGGACCCGTCGAGCCGCCGCAGTCGGGCGCGGAGGAGGCCGGCTTCGAGGACGCCGGCGTGACCGCCCTACCCATGCCGACCCCCCGCGTCGCGGCCGTGGCGGTAATGGCACTGCTCGCCTTCGGCGTGCTCATCGGCTCGGCGATCAGCCCGGTGGCGCAGAGCGGCGCCGACGCGCCCACGTTGCTGGCGCTCGTGCGCCCGGCCGCCAAGCCCGCCACCAATGCCGCCAAGCCGCCGCCGGTGAGCCAAACCCCGACGCCGCCGGCGACCGAAGAAGCGACGACGCCGGCGCCCGCGCAGACGCAGACGACGATTACCGAGACCGAATCGCAGAGCTCCACCAAGTCCCAGCCGAGCGCCGGCAGCGGTGCGGGCGAAGGCTCCGCGGCCCCCGGCGGCGGACTGCCACCCGTGAAGCACGTGTTCCTGGTGGTGCTCTCCGACCAGGGCTCCACCGCCGCCTTCGGCCCGTCCTCGCCGGCGCCGTACCTGGCGAAGACGCTGACCCACGAGGGGGAGCTGCTGGAGAACTACTACGCGGTCGCCGGGGGCGAGCTGGCTAATGGCGTGGCGTTGATCAGCGGCCAGGGGCCGACCCCGCAGACGGCCGCCGACTGCCCGCTGTACACCGAAGTCACCCCGGGCACGACGGGAGCCGAAGGCCAGGTGCTGGGCAGCGGCTGCGTGTATCCGCGCACGACGCTCACGCTCGGCAACCAGCTGAGCGCAGACGGCAAGACGTGGCGGGCGTACGTGGAAGGCATCGAAGCGGGCGGGCCGGGCCAGCCCACCAGTTGTCGCCACCCGACGCTCGGTGCGGCCGACCCCTTCAATGCCCCGACCCCCGGCGACGGGTATGTGACGTGGCGCAATCCGTGGGTGTACTTCCACTCGATCATCGACACCCCCGCGTGCGCGCAGAACGATGTGGGGCTGCCACAGCTCGCGAAGGATCTGAAGGCGTCGCGCAGCACGCCGACGCTCGCCTACATCGTGCCCGACAGCTGTCACGACGGCTCGGAAGCACCGTGCGCTCCCAACGCGCCGGCGGGGCTGCCGGCAGCTGAAACGTTCCTGCGCGCAGTGGTGCCGGAGATCGAGGCGTCAGCCGCGTACAAGGAAGGCGGGCTGATCGCGATCACCTTCGACCAGGCGCCGCAGACGGGGCCGGGCGCGGATTCGAGTGGCTGCTGCACGACCGTTACGTATCCCAACCTGCCTGGGGGCGGCACGACGAGCGCCACGACGACTGGCACTGAGACGACGGGCAGCACGAGTGGCACGACGACGACGGCGAGCACCACGACGGCGACAACACCGGCACCCGCGGCACCCGCGGCGCCTGCGGCAGCGTCGGCGAGCGTCCCTGCCGTCACACCGTCGACTGTGGCGGCGCCGGCGGTCACGACGGGGACCCTGTCGAGCACACCGTCCACGACGGCCACCGCACCCTCGAGCACGCCTTCCACGACAGCGACACCCACGACGAGCACACCGAGCACGACGACCGCCGCCGGCTCTCCACCGGGCGGCGGGAAGGTGGGGCTGCTGCTGCTCTCCAAGTACGTCAAGCCCGGCACGCTCAACGTGAGCGGCGAATACAACCACTATGCGCTGCTGCGCAGCATCGAGAACCTATTCGGTCTGCAGCCGCTCGGCTACGCGGGCGCCACGGGACTGCTGGCGTTCGACAGCAGCGTGTACAACGCCTACCCGTAGCGTCCGCGCGCGAGATGGTCTCGGTGCCCGCGCGCGCTCACTCCCGACGCGCGTGATCAGGGTCTCCCTCCGTGCCCCCCGGCTCGCTGCCACGCGGCTACCTGGCGGCCGGTAGGCCGCTCCTTAAATATTCCTCCCCGCCGGCTCGCACGACGCGGCCGTCTGGGCGCGCGCCGGCGGCCTCAGGCCATAAGCTACCCGCCGATGCACCCCATCTCCTACTTCCAAGCTGTGATCCTGGGGCTCACGCAGGGCGTCGCCGAGCCGTTCCCGGTGTCAAGCCTCGGGCACGCGGTGGTGCTGCCGAAACTGGCGGGCTGGGACATTCACCAGAACGACCCCTTCTTTCTCACCTTCCTCGTAGCCACGCACCTCGCCACGGCGCTCGTGCTGCTCGGCTTCTTCTGGCGCGACTGGGTGCGGATCGTGAAGGGGCTGTGGCGGTCGCTGGCGATGCGCGAGATCCGCGCGGACGACGTCGATGCGCGCCTGGGGTGGCTGCTCGTCGTGGGCACGATCCCCGCGGGCATCCTCGGGCTGCTACTGGAGAAGCCGCTGCGCACGCTGTTCGCCTCCCCGCAGGTCGGCGCGGCGTTTCTGATCGTCAACGGTGTCGCGCTGCTCAGCTTCGAGCGCCTGCGCCGGCGCCCGCCGCGCAAGGGCGACTACCTGGGGGACGCCGACGAGCGCATCGCCCATCTCTCCTGGCGCCAGGCGGTGGCGGTCGGCACCTCGCAGACCGCCGCGCTCGTGCCGGGCATCTCGCGCTCGGGCTTCTCGATGGGCGGCGGCCTGCTCGTGGGGCTCTCCAACGAGGACGCCGCGCGCTACTCCTTCCTGCTCGCCACGCCCGTGATCCTCGCGGCGGCGGCGCTGAAACTGCCAGAACTGTTCGGCTCGCAGGGAAACGGCGTGCGCGGCCCGGCGCTCGTGGCGGGGCTCTGCGCGGCCGTCACCACCTTTCTCGCGGTTAAGTTCCTGCTGCGCTGGTTTCAGACCAACCGGCTGACGCCCTTCGGCGTCTACTGCATCGCGCTCGGCACCGTCTGCACGCTCGTCTTCGCGCTGGGTTGAGCAGGGGGAGGGCCGGCAGAGCCGGCCAGGGAGCCGGTGGTCTCGCTTCTCCTGCCTAGCAGGGACGCCGCGGCGGTGACGCTCTGCGCTGGACGCGCTCGGCTTGGGCCACTCGGCAAGGGCCATGCGCTTGGTTTGACCACCGGTCGAGACCGGCCGAGGTATGGGGTTACGACCTAGCGGAGACTGTGCGGGAGGGGTTCTGACGAGCCTCGGCGTAAAGAGGCTCGGGTGCCATATCGACACCGTTTGGCCATGTGACGGTGCCTGCGTCGTGGTCAACCGTCACACGGGCGAAGTAGCCAGGATCGCGCAGCGGCGCAAGAACGCCGCGCCACTCACGCTCGGAGAAGTCGACCTCGCCGACGGTTCCATCGTCAAAGACCAAGCGCAGTCGATGCTCGCCGGTGACCTCGACAGCCGTGACATCCCGCAGCTGTTCCACAGGCATCATGTTACGACAGGGAGTCGATTGGCTCCAGCGGCTCTTCATGTCGAGCGTGCTCCCAGTTGGCGAGCAGCTCGTCGTGATGGAGGGCCGTCCATTCGACCACCAGCGCGAGCGCGCGTGGCGGTAGCGACCCCGCGATCACCTCGCCGGCGAAATCCACTGATGCCGCTTGACCGGCATAGCGGGCGTGGAAGTGCGGCCGTGCATGAGCGCCCTCGTTCCAGTACATCCAGATCGTGATTCCGTAGAAGGAGCTGATTCGTGGCACGCCCGAACCATACGAGCGTCCGCCGACGCAACGCTTGGCTTAGCCAGCGCTCGACACCCTCCACGCCCCCGACTCCACCGAGCTCGTCTTCGGGCCGGTCTGAAACCACGCGAACGCTAAGCACGCCAGGGAGAGGACCAGCGCGGCGGTACCGTGCTTTGTGTGGTGGCTGTTGGCTTCGGCGCTCCCGGCTGAGACGTGGCCGGGGAAGAACGAGGGAAGGTGGCCGGGGAAGAACGAGGGAAGTGAGTGCTCGGGCACGACGAAGTAGATCACCGCCACCACAAGCAGCACCACTCCGAGAACGACCGCCGGAATGATCAGCTTGCGCAGCGTGGCGGCACTCAACGCCGCCGAAGCGTAGATGATGGGAACCGACCGATGCCCCTCCCCAAGACCCCCCCGAAGATGTTCGAGACGCGTAGTCAGGCCTGGCAGGAGGTGGGCCTGCTCGAGCAGGTGCGCCCCGGCGCCGCGCGGCGCGCCCGCGTGGAGGCGCTGCTCCTGGCCGCCTTATTCGTGGGCATCGTGGTGCTGTGGGACCATCGCACGACTCTCGTCGGCAAGGGCACGCTGGCGGAAATCGAAACGCCGCTAAAGGTCGTCGTGGTGGTGGCGCTGCTGGTGATCGGCTGGGCGGTGGCACGCGACTTCGGGCGCGCGCTCGGACCGGCGCTGTTCCGTCGCATGGAGCCAGCCACCGCCGGCACCGTGGGCTTCCTGATCCGCCTTTTCACCGTGGGCGTGGCGCTGCTGGTGGCGCTGTGGGTGGCGGGCGTCGATCCGGCGACGCTGCTGGTGGGCGGCGCCTTCACCGCCGTGATCCTCGGCCTCGCGGCGCAGCAGACGCTGGGCAACGTATTCGCCGGCACCGTCCTGCTCAGCGCGGCCCCCTTCAGGGTGGGTGACCGTGTGCGCCTGCAGGGCGGTCCGTTGGCCGGCCAGGTGGAGGGGATCGTCAGCTCGCTGGGCTTGCTCTACACAACCTTCGCCACCGAGGACGGCACGATGATGGTGCCCAACAGCGTCGTGCTGAACGTCGCGATCGTCGCTCGGCGAGGCACCGCCGTGCGCGGGCCGCGTGAGGCAGCCGGGCCCCAGGGTGGCGCGGGCGAATCCCAAGGCGACACTGCTCCGGCTCGGCCTGAGAAGCGCTGAAGCGATCGGAGTTCGCGCCGCGTCGTTCGCTCCGCGCTGAACTACGGGGCGCCCGCCGCGCGAACGCCATAACGCAGGAACAGATGCGACTCGCTCTCGAGCACCCCCAGCAGCTCGAGCGCGACCGGCGGGTCCAGGTCCACACCCGCGAGGATGCGCAGCGCCTCGCCCGTGGCGTCGCCGCCGGCCAGCAGGGGCGAGAGAGAGAGGAACAGTTCATCCACCAGCCCCGCCTCCAGCAGCTGTCCATTGAGATGAGGCCCGCCCTCGCAAAGCACGGTCCGTACGCCGAAGCGCACCGCCAACTCCTCAAGCGCCGCTGGCAGATCGAGGCGCCCCTCGCGCGCCGTGCGCACGTACTCGATGTGTGCCGCGCAGCCGAGCAGGCTCGCCTCAGAGGCGGTCAGGATCGCCACGTGCGCCTGCGGGTCAGCCAGTAGCGGCGTGTCTGGCCCCAGCGCAAGGCGCCCGGAGACGATGCACGCCAGCGGTTCCTCGGACAGTCCATGCACGCAACGCAGCTCGCGTGCTGACTTCTCGCGCACGAGTCGTCCGTAATGCTCCGCGCGGGCGGTGCCGGCGCCCACCATCACGGCGTCGACGACCGAGCGGAGTGCGTGGAACAGCTCGTGGTCGGCGCTGTTGCCGAGCGCGCCCGAGCGCCCGCCCAGCGTGGCGCGCCCGTCGAGCGTGGTGACCATGTTGAGCAGCACACGCGGGCGTGCGGTGGCTTCGGCCACGTGCGGTGCCTGGACTCCAGTTGCGGACGGTCCGCTCGCCGCTGCCGCGGGCGGTGCATGCAGGCCAAGGCCCTCGACGACCTCCATCGCCGTCGCCGGCACCCCGGGTGGCAGCAGCCGCTGGAGTGGAGGCATATACCACTTGCTAACACATCGGCGAGACGACCTGCTACCTTCAGGAGCGTCTGGCCGGCGAAAAGAGCCGGCGAAAAAGCAGTGCAGGCTCTCGCAGGCGAAGCTCTCAGAAGCGTCCTCCGCGCAGCAGCACGCACGTACCGTGGAGGAAACATCACATGCCTACCGGCACCGTGAAGTGGTTCAGTGACGATAAGGGTTTCGGCTTCATCACCCCCGATGACGGCGACAAGGATCTGTTCGTGCACCACACCGGCATCAACGGCGAGGGATATCGCTCGCTGCAGGAGGGCGCCAAGGTCTCCTATGACCCCGAGCAGGGCGACAAGGGCCCCAAGGCCGTCAACGTCACCCCGCTGTAGTCGTCCCGGCGCGTAAGCCCCGGAAGCGTGCCGCATGGCGCGCCTATCCCGGGCGAAGCGGGTCGCTTTAGTACTGGCTTAGGGCTGAGGCCCTGAATTAAGGGCTCGCCCCACGGGGCGAGCCCTCAGCATGTCCACGTCCACCGACGCCACAGCCCTCCCACTTAGAGACCGCCTGCTCGGCGGCCGCTTTGGCTCCAACGACTGGTTCGGCCGCAATGGCAGAGACGGCAGCCGCGACAGTGACGGCGCCGGTGCCGCCGAGCACGCCCCCGCCGCCACGCGTCGGGCCGCGGCGATCGGCGCGGCGACGCTGCTGACGATCCTCCTGGGCAGCCTGCTGATGGTCGTTGTGGCGGCCGATCGTCCGACGTTCCCGCCGACGCACGCGCACTTCTTCCCGAACTGGCTGGCGGGGCCGCTGGGCGGGCTGTGGCCCGGCTTCCCCCGAGGAGGCGAAGCCTTCAAGTGGGTGTTCACGGTCTCGCTGGTGGTCATGTACGTGGCCTATCTGGTGGGCCTGCGCTATGCCCCGAAGGTGCGCGCCCGCTGGGTGGTGGCCGCGGTGGTGGCGGTGCACGCGATCGTGTTCCTGTCCCCGCCGCTGGCGCTGACGGACATCTTCAACTACGTCAACTACGCGCGTATGGAGGTTGTGCATCACCTCAACCCGTACACGACGATCCCGATCTACGAGCCCCACAACGACCCCGCGTTCGACCTCAGCAACTGGCACCACCTGCTGAGCCCCTACGGGCCGCTGTTCACGCTGATCACCTTCGCGGTCGTGCCGCTGGGCGTGGCGGCCTCCTTCTGGGCGTTCAAGACGATCCTGATGGCCGCCAGCCTGGGCACCGTGCTGCTCGTGTGGAAGTGCGCGCGACTGCTCGACCTGGACCCCCTGAAGGCGATCGTGTTCGTCGGCCTGAACCCGGTGGTACTCGTGTGGGGCCTCGGGGGGGACCACAACGACTTCATCATGATGTTCCTCGTGATGCTCGGCTTCTACCTGCTGCTGCGAGGCCGGGACGCCGGGCGGTCGCTGGGCTTCGACGCGGGCGCGGGCGCGGCGTTCGTCGCCGCACTGGCCGTCAAGGCCTCCGCGGGCATCCTTTTACCTGTGGTGCTTGCCGGGTTGCTGCGTACTCCGCGCCGCCTGGCTCAGGTGGTGGCGGGGATGGCGGGGGCGGGGATCGTGCTGGCAGCGGTAAGCGTGATGGCGTTCGGGCTGCATCTGCCCGACCTCAGCACTCAGGGTCGACTGGTGTCCGCGCAGAGCCCTTCCAACCTACTTGGCCTGGCGCTGGGGAAGGGCGGTGCGACCGAATCGCTGCTGCACCTGCTCAGCGGGGTGCTCTTCCTCTGGTTGGTCCTCGCCTGTGTGATGGCGTGGCGCAAAGAGGATTCGCTGACCGCTGCGGGCTGGGCCTCGGTGGGGCTGTTTGTGACGCTCAGCTGGGTGCTGCCGTGGTATGTGCTGTGGGTACTGCCGCTGGCGGCGCTGTCGCGCTCGCGGGCACTGCGCACCACCGCATTGGCGTTCGGCGTGTTCTTCATGCTGGTGTGGGCGCCGCTGGCGGGGAACGTGTTCAAGGCCGTGGGCTTCGAACCGGAAAAGACGCCGCTGGGTCAATTGCACCAGCGTTATGTCAAGGAGCTGCTGGACTGACGCTCGCGCCTTGCCCGCCCGCGGTGCGGGTGGGCAAGGCCTCGGCGTGCGACCAGCATGGTCGCGGCCGAGGCGTTCGCGGGCGCGACCCTCAGTGCGCGACTCCCGGAGGGCCGCCGCCGACGCGCGTCTCGCCCTCGGGCAGGCGCCCGTCGCGGCCCACATAGCCGTCCTTGCCGCCCGCGCAAAGGTAGATGGCGTCGGTGTCGCCGACGTTGCGCATCTTGCGTACCGTGGAGGCGTCCACACGCGCGAAGCCGCCCTCCTGGAGCCGATGCACTGAGCCGTCGCCGAACTCCATCTCGATGACGCCGCGGTGGACGAAGTAGAGCTCCTCCTGGACGTCGTGGAAGTGGCGGCCGCTTTCATAGCCTGCGGGCATCACGATCGCGTTGATGCCGAAGGCGGTGACGCCAAGGCCCTTGCGGACCTTGCGGAAGCCGGGACCCTCCCCGAGGTCGTCGATATTGCCGACGGCGTAGCCATCGCCTGTGGTTACTCCGGGGTATTCGGTGTCCATCGCTTCCCCTCCTGTGCTTGTGCTTGGCGTGAACTGCGCTTTTCTAAGGTCCGTCATACTATGGTGATACGCAAGAAAAAATAGAGACTCCCACACACCTACCCTCGACCAAGAGAGGTAGCCATGGCAGTCTGGAACCCATCTGCGGTCAGTGAGCGGCGACGTGTCCGTCGGCGGGCTCTAGGGGCCGGTCCTCCTGCGCCCAGCGCACGAGGCCGCCGAGCATCGAGTATGCCTGGAAGCCAGAGGCGCGGAAGGCCTGGGCGGCCATCTCCGAGCGGGAGCCCACGCGGCAGTAGAACACGACGGGGCGCTCGCGCTCGAGCGTACCCGCCTGTGCGGTGAGGTTCACGAGCTCGATGTGGCGCGTCCCGGCGATGTGGCCGGCCTTGCGCTCGTAGTCCTCGCGCACGTCGATCACCTGGACCTCCGGATCCCCGGACAGCCAGCTCGCGACCTGCTCCGGGTCGACGCCGATCTCGGGGGTGCTCATCGGCGGAGCCTAGCGGGCCGATCGAAAGTGAGGGGCCTACCAAAGCCGAAGCCGAAGCCGGGAGACACGCGCCTGCGGCGCGAATCCCATTTCAGCCAGCCAGCCGGCCTGCCTGCCTGCGCCATTTGGGTGTGTCCTCTGGGTGCGGCCGGCTGCGGCACCCTCTTAGTAGCATCTCTTCCATGGAGGCTGTAAGCGACGTCTACACCATCCCGCAGGAGCACCTTGATTTCTGCGCGACGATCGGCGAGATCGCACGCGAGAAGATCGCGCCTCGCTCGGCGGAGATCGACGAGAAGGCCGAATACCCGTGGGACGTCCGCAGGGTGCTGGCCGAGCAGGACATCCTCGGGCTGCCCTTCCCGATCGAGTACGGGGGCACGGGGACGGGCACGCTGATGCTGAACATGGGCGTGGAGGAGATCGCTAAGGTCGACGCGGCCTGCGCGCTGATCCTGATGGTGCAGGAGCTCGGCACGCTGCCGATCCAGCTGTTCGGCAGTGACGAGCTCAAGGAGCGCTTCCTGCCCAAGTGCGCCAGCGGCGAGTGGTCACCGGCGTTCGCACTGTCCGAGCCCGAGGCCGGGTCTGACCCGGCGGGCATGAAGACGACCGCAGTCAGAGACGGCGATGAGTGGGTGATCAACGGCACCAAGAACTGGATCAGCAACCTCGGCGTGGCGGACTTCTACATCTGCTTCGCGGTCACCGACCGTGAGAGCAGGCGGATCACAGCGTTCGTCGTGGAGGCCGACCGGCCGGGGTTCAGCGTGGGCAAGCTCGAGCACAAGCTCGGCATCCGCGCCTCGCCCACGGGGCAGCCGATCTTCGAGGACGTCAGAGTGCCCCAGGAGAATGTGATCGGCGAGGTCGGCCGCGGCTTGCGGGTGGCGCTCGGAACGCTCGAGCGCACCCGTCTGGGCGCGGCCGCACAGGCCGTGGGTATCGCCCAGGGCGCGACCGACTACGCGGTCGCCTATGCGCGCGAGCGCCGCCAGTTCGGCCAGGCGATCAACGAGTTCCAGGGCATCCAGTTCAAGCTTGCTGATATGCAGACGCGCACGGCGGCCGCGCGCGAGCTGCTCTACAAGGCCTGTGCGATGGCCGACCGCGGCGATCCGCGGCGCGCGCAGTACTCCTCGATGGCGAAGGTGTTCGCCTCGGACACGGCGATGGCCGTGACGGTCGACGCGGTGCAGGTGCTCGGTGGGTATGGCTATGTGAAGGAGTACCCCGTCGAGCGCATGATGCGCGACGCCAAGATCACGCAGATCTATGAGGGCACGAACGAGATCCAGCGGCTCGTGATCGCCCGAACGTTGAAGTAGCACGGGTGCGTGGGGAGCCGATCGGCACCGGCGATGCGCGCGTTCAAGGCACCCGGTCACTTCGGTCACCTGCGGCGTGTGGGGGTGGCGGTGCTGATCGCGCTCTCGCTGGGCCTCGTGGTGGTGGTCGTGGGGCAGGGCTTCAGCACGATCGGTGCGGTGCGTGCGGTCGAGGATATAGCGCTCGGCGTGGCGGTTGCGGCGCTCGTGCTGGGGGCCGCGGCATTCGTGGCGGTGCGCCTGGCCGACTGGCGCGACCCCACCTCCGAGAGCGAGTTCGAAGAGCTGGTGGTGCGCTCGGAGGAACTCGCGCGCGAGGGGCTCGCGGCGGACCCCGAAGAAGGCGAGTTCATGGAGCTCGACCCGCTGAACGACAGCGACTTCGAAGAGCTCGTGCGCGACGCGCTCGACGATCTGCCCGACCTGCTGCGCAACGCGCTGCGGCACGTGCCGGTGGTCGTCTCCGACGGCGGCCAGCGCGCGGGAGCCTACGGCCTCTACCAGGGCGGCCAGAGCCGGCGCGATGACACCCACGACCGAATCATCATCTTCCGCGACACGCTGCGCCGGGACTTCGGCTACGACGGGGGGCTGCTGCGCGAACAGGTCACGCGCACGGTGCGCCACGAGCTGGCGCACCACGTGGGCTTCGACGAGCTGGGCGTGAGCCGGCTGGATCTGTAGCGCGGGTGCTGTGGCACGTCCCCTGGATCGCCGAGCGTGTAGGCGGGAACCTCGCGGCGTCGAGGGTTGCGGGGGCCTGAAGCGGGACGCCGAACCTGACGTGCCGACACCTCAGAGGGCGTCTCAGAGCGAAGAGGGCGCCGTGACCAGGGTCGATTGGTCACGGCGCCCGATGAGAGGCCCGCCAGCGCCCATGGGGAAAGACACTGGAGGCTCCCTGAGCGCCGCCGAATGGGGTAGCAGACAGCGCTCAAGCTTTATATGGTTATAAGAACAGGTTCTTATTAGCTTGTCAAGGTCGGCCCGGCGTGAAACCCAGCTATAAAAGCAGTGTACTCGCCCATCGGTACGATAGCCTACTGAAGGCCCCGGCGCCACCGAAAGCCGCAGAATTGCCCCAAAGTGCGGGGCACGGCAAGCCGAACGGGGCATGGGTGGGCAATGAATCGGCCGGTACGCGTCTTTGCAAGGCCGGCTTCGCTTTCTACCCGTGGTAAAGCGATAATCGTCGGTCGAGTGGCTTACTGCGGGAGCAGACGGCCCGGCCCCCTACACGATGGCATCCGAAAACCAACCTCCACGCCGCCCCGCTCGCCGCAACCTGCCCCGCGGCTCGCAGGCGCTGCCGCGCGAGCAGGTAGCCGCCGACCAGCTGCGCCGGCTGCTGCTGGCGATGATCGATGCGGTGGGGGAGAAGGGGTATCGCGCGACGACGATCTCCGACGTCGTGGGCCGTGCGGGGGTGTCGCGAAAGACCTTCTACGAGCACTTCCCCAACAAGCAGGCCTGCCTGCTGGCCACGTTCAACATGATCGCCGAGGACGGCAGGCGCCGGGCGATCACCGCCTACGAACAAGCCGAGGGGGGCCTGCAGGAGGGCGTGGAAGCCGCGATCAGGGCGCTATTCGAGGCGACGATCGCCAACCCGGCCGCAGCGCGGCTGAACATGGTGGAGATCGTCGCCGCGGGACCCGCCGGCATCGAGCGCCGCGAGCGTGCCGCCGACGAGTACCGCAACTTCGTGCGGGGGATGCTCCAGCAGGCGCCCGACGACGGCACGGTGCCCGACGAGGTCGTGAGGGCGGTGGTGGGGGGCCTGAACAGGATTCTGTATAGCCGCGTGCGTCACGGTCAGCGAGCGGAACTGCGACGGCTCGTGCCCGACCTGATGCGCTGGGTGACGTGCTACCGCCCGACGCCGGCGATGCTTGCCGAGGGAACTGTCCCGACGCCATCCGATGGAGCCGCCCAGAAGCCATCAGACGCCCAGAAACCATCGGACGGAGCCGAGGCTCGCGGCGAGCGAGCGTTGGGCGGACGGGCGCTGGGTGGGCGGCCGTTGGGTGGACGGCCGTTGGGTGGACGGGCGCTGGGTGGGCGGCCGTTGGATGGGCGGCCGTTGGGTGGACGAGCGTTGGGCGGGCGGGCTCCTGGTTCCCTCGCGTCGAACTCCGGCGGGGATCTGGGTCTAGTACGGGGGATGCCCAACGTGATGCGCAGCTTCACTCAGCACCTGCAGCGCGAGCGAATCGTGGATGCCGTGGCGAACCTGACCGCGGCGGGTGGCTACGCCGATCTGACGGTTGAGAAGATCGCGGGCCAGGCGGCAATGTCGCTGCAGACGTTCTATGACCACTTCAAGAGCAAGGAAGAGGCGTTTCTCTTCACATACGAGGTCGGTCATGCCCGTGGGCTGACGCTGGTCGAGCGGGCCTACGAGGCTCAGACAGACTGGCCGCGAGGCGTGAAGGCGGCAGTGACGACGCTGCTCGAGTACCTCGGCTCCGAGCCGGCGTTCGCGCAGTTGTCGCTACTGCACATGCTGATCGCCACGCCGCGCGCGGCGGAGCGGGCCAACGCGGGGATCACCGAGTACCTGTCGGTGCTGGAGCCGGGGTTCGAGGAGACCTCCGAGCACCCCCGGCCGCCGGCGATCACGATCGAGGCGATCGGAGGAGGGTTGGCGGAGCTGATGTACAGCTGCGTTATGCACGATCGCGTAGAGGAGTTGCCCAGCGTCGGCACCTACGCGACATACCTGGCGCTGGCGCCGTTCGTGGGCACCGAGCACGCCGCGAAGGTGGCGATGGAGCCGCTGCCCGGGTCGGCTCCCGTGGAGTGATTCGGCCCACTCGGCCCACCTGACCCCCAGACCCCACCGCACACCCCTACCGGTAACCCCTAGGATTCGCGGCCCGAAGACCGACCAAGGAGAGCCAGATGCCCGAAGCCGTAATCGTCGACGCCGTACGCACGCCCATCGGGCGGGCCGCCAAGGGGTCGCTCAAGTCCGTGCGCGCCGACGAGCTGGCGGCGATCCCGCTGCGTGCGCTGATCGAGCGCAACCCGCAGATCGACCAGCGCTCGATCGGAGACGTAATGATGGGCTGCGGCTATGGGGAGGGGGAGTCGGGCTACAACATCGGGCGCATCGCCTCGCTGCTGGCGGGGATCGACTACCACGTGCCCGGCTGCACCGTGAACCGTTTCTGCGCGTCCTCGCTGCAGACCACCCGGATGGCCTTCCACGCGATCAAGGCCGGCGAGGGCGACACGTACATCGCCGCGGGCGTCGAGGCCGTCTCGCGCGTGGGGCGGGGCAGCGAGTTCGAGTTCAACCCCCGGGTGGACGGCTCGGAGGGGTCGATCTGCAACGTATACATCCCGATGGGCATGACCGCGGAGAACGTGGCCGAGGAAAAGGGCGTGACGCGCGAGGAGCAGGACGCGTGGGCGCTGATCTCCCAGACGCGCGCGGTTGAGGCGGTGCAGAGCGGGCACTTCGACAAGGAGATCGTGCCCGTGACGGTGCCGGCGCACCGCGAGACCGACAAGGAGGGCAACGAGGTCGACGTGCCCGAGACGGTCGTGAGCAAGGACGACGGCCCGCGCCCGGGAACCACGATGGAGAAGCTGGCGTCGCTGAAGCCCGTGTTCAAGGAGGACGGCACGGTGACGGCCGGCAACGCGTGTCCGCTCAACGACGGCGCCGCCGCGCTGTTGGTGATGAGTCAGGAGAAGGCGGCGGAGCTGGGACTGAAGCCCCGCGCGCGCATCGTGGCCTCGACGGTGACGGCGATCCGCCCCGAGGTGATGGGGCTAGGCCCGATCCCGGCGATCCAGGCGCTCCTGAAGAACACGGGCATGTCGATCGGCGACATCGACGTGGTCGAGATCAACGAGGCGTTCGCCGCGCAGATCGTGCCCTGCATCAAGGAGCTGGGCCTCGACGAGGCGAAGCTGAACCCCTTCGGCGGCGCGATCGCCCTGGGCCACCCCTTCGGGATGACGGGCGCGCGCATCATGACGACGCTGCTCAACGACCTGGAGACGCTCGACGTGACCTACGGCATCGAGTCGATGTGCGTGGCGGGCGGCATGGGCATGGCGATGCTGGTGGAACGCCTGGCGTAGAAGGAAGGAAAGGGCCCCACAAGCGGGGCCGAGGGGCCGCGTAGTGGGCTCCCTTCAACGCGGGGGCATGCGCAGCGCGCCGTCCAGCCTGATCGTCTCGCCGTTCAGCATGGCGTTCTCGACGATGTGGGCGGCGAGCTGTGCGTACTCGGCCGGCTGGCCGAGGCGCTGCGGGAAGGGGACGCCCGCGCCGAGCTTCCGGCGCGCCTCCTCGGGCAGGGCGGCGAGCAGCGGGGTGTCGAACAGGCCGGGGGCGATCGTGTTGACGCGGATGCCGTACTGCGCGAGGTCGCGCGCGGCCGGGAGGGTCATGCCGACGATGCCGCCCTTGGAGGCGGAGTAGGCGATCTGGCCGACCTGGCCGTCGAAGGCTGCGATCGAGGCGGTGTGGATGCACACCCCGCGCTCGTTGTCCTCCAGCACCTCATTAGCGATCATTGCGGCAGAAGCCAGACGCAGCACGTTGAAGGTGCCGATCAGGTTGATCTGCACCGTGACCTCGAATGGCATCAGCGGATGGGGGCCCTTGGAGCCAGCGACCTTCTGCGCCCAGCCGATGCCGGCGCAGCACACAGCGATGCGCAGCCCGCCCTCAACGCCAGCGGCGTGCTCGACGGCAGCCTGAACCTGCTCCTCCTCGCGCACGTCGCACGCGAGGAACTCGATGTTCAACTCGGAGGCCAGAGCCTGGCCCTTCTCGGCGTTGACGTCGGCGATGGCGACGACGGCGCCACTCTCGTGCAGGCGCCGCACCGTGGCCTCGCCGAGCCCGGAGGCCCCGCCGACGATGATCGCTGAGCTGCCCTCGATGCGCATGGGGCGGGAGACTAACGAAATGGACGCGTCGAGCTTGTGAGGCGGTGTGGCTCTCGACGGATGGCGAAATACTCGACGCAGCCGCCGCCGGCTCAGCCGGCGGGCGCGGAGAGCGTCAGGGCGAACTGCTCCTCGGGGTCGGTCAGCCAGCGCACGAGCTCCAGGCCGGCGTCGGCGAGATCTTTGTCGATGCGCTCGCGCGTGAACTTGGCGCTGATCTCGGTGCGCATCTCCTCACCCGCCGCGAAGTGCACGGGCAGGTCGAGCGCGCGCACGGTGACCGTGTGCTCGCGGCGCGAGCGCAGGCGCATTTCGATCCATTCGTTGCCGGCGTCGAAGCGGGCCACGTGCTCGAAGTCGGAGGGGTCGAAGTCGGCGTCGAGCTCGCGGTTGAGGACGTGCAGGAGGTTGCGGTTGAACTCGGCCGTGACGCCCTGGCGGTCGTCGTAGGCGGCCTCCAGCACGTCGGGATCCTTGACGAGATCGGTGCCCATCAGCAGGTGGTCTTCGGGTCCCAGCAGCTCCGCCACCTGCGCGAGGAAGCGGCCGCGCTCCGACGGCGGGAAGTTGCCGATGGTGCCGCCGAGGAACACGACCATGCGCGGGCCGGCCGGCTCGGGGACGCGATCGAGGTGGCGCTCGAAGTCGCCCACGACGCCGTGCACCTGCAGGCCGGGGTACTCCTCGATCAGCTCCTGTGCACAGTCGCGCACCATGCCCTCGGTCACGTCCACGGGCACGTAGCGGGTGAGCGTACCGGCGGCGTGCAGCGCGTCGAGCAGCACGCGCGTCTTGGCGGCCGTGCCCGAGCCCAGCTCGACGAGCTCCACGGCGCCGGTGACGGCGGCCAGCTCGGAGGCCGTGTCGCTGAGGATCGCGCGCTCGGTGCGCGTGGGGTAGTACTCGGGCAGCTCACAGATCTGATCGAACAGCTCGGCGCCGCGACTGTCGTAGAAGTGCTTGGGCGGCAGTTCCTTGAAGGGACGCGTGAGGCCCTCACGGGCGTCGTCGGCGAGCGAGCGCTCGTCACCTTCGCCAAGGTAGGAGTCGATGCGGATCTCAGGTTGAACGAGTGGGTTCATCATCGCGCCTTTCCCGCCGGGCTTCGGCGGTCGTCTTGGTAGGAAAGCTTCACGAGGTCAAGTCCCTGACCAGCCGCACGCCGGCGAAGATCTGGCGGCGCTGGGGCAGATCCCAGTTGCGGAACGTCGGGGTGGCCACGCGCGGGCTGGTGGCCCACGAGCCGCCGCGCAGCACGCGGTAGTTGCGGCCGAAGAACACTTCGGAGTACTCGCGATAGGGGTAGGCCTTGAAACCGGGGTAGCCATTGAAGCAGCTGCCGGTCCACTCCCACACCCGACCAGCGTCCTGGAGGGCCCCGAGTCGGCCGTGCGATGGGTCCGCCCTGTTCCCGCTCACACCGTTAGCGGCGCCCGCATCATTTGCGGCGCCCGCATCGTTCGCGGCGCCCGCATCGTTCGCGGCGCCCTCGCCTGCTGCCACCTTCCCCTGCTCCCAGGTCGCTGCCTTCTCCCACTCGGCCTCTCTCGGAAGCCGGGCCCCATGGGCTCTGGCGAAGGCGTCGGCCTCGAACCAGCTGACGTGACACGCGGGTGTCTCCTCGTGCTGGCGGCCCTCGGCCACGGCGGGGTGGTGCGTGATGTCGTACTCCTCCTTCCACGCCCAGCCCTCGTCCGACCACCACTCGCGCCGCTCGTAGCCGCCGCCCTCACTGAATCTGAGCCAGCTCGCCTTGCTGACGGGGCGCCGTGCGATCGCGAAGGCCGGCGTGTGGGTCGCGAAACGGGGGCGCTCGTTGTCATAGGCGAAACCCTCGGGGCGCGCGCCCATCGCGAAGGGTCCCGCGGGGATCTCGATCCAGCCCTCCTCGCCCGCGATCGGCGGGTCGGCGTCTTCCATCGGCGGGTCGGCGCCCGCCAGCGGGGAGTCGGGAGGCTCGCCCGGAGGGAGCAGTCCAGCGAGCGCCATCGTCTGGCGCATCGTCTCGGTGTGCTGCAGCTCGTGGCGCACCACCATCTCGTGCACGATCCCGTCGCCGACGCCGTGGCGCTCGATCGCGGCGGCGGTGCGCTCGCTGACATCGCACAGGTACTCGCGCGCCTGGGCCGCGTCAAGCAGCTCGATCTCGCCGCGCACCGCACGGGGGGTCTCAAACGCGTCATACAGCTCGGCCAGCTGGGGCCGCAGCAGCGGCAGGCCGGCGTAGCGGTGGGCCAGCCATAGGTCCTCGTAGGCGGCGATGTGGGCGAGGTCCCAGACGAGCGGGCTCATGATCGGCGAGTGCGAGCACTCCAGGTCGATGTCGCTGAGATGGGTCACCAGCTGGAGGGTGCGCCTGCGGGTGGCCTGCAGCGCGGCCAGGACATCGCCGGGACTCGCCAGCTCGGCGGCTCCGGGGGCGCTTAAGGCGTCGGGCTCCTGAGAAACGGTTGCTGGCATCGGCTTCGGGCTCTGAACTGACCTACGTACCCACTACCGAGTCAGTTCACTCGCTACACGCTACGGCTTTAAGTTCCCACAGTCCGCATCCCGGCGCTCCACGGGCGGGGGCGGCGAGGCGGCGTCGTCGACGATAACAGTCAACCGCTCGCGCCTCAGTAGGCTGGCGGGTATATGGGGTGTGGGCTCAGCCAGTGCGCCCGCGATCGCCTGCGCCTTGCCCGCAGTCGTGGCCAGCAGCAGGCAGCGCCTGGCCGCGCGCAGTACCGCAAGGCTGAGAGTGATGCGCTGCGGTGGCGGCTTGGGGGAGTCGTGCACGCCCAGGCACACCGCCTCTTCTTCCGCTTCGAGAGTGGGGGCGTCGGGGAACAGCGAAGCCACATGGCCGTCGGGGCCGATGCCCAGGACGACGACATCGAGCACCGGCAGCCTCTGCTCGCCGCTCGTCGGGGAGCCATTGGCCGTGCGGGTTTCGCCTGCGGCCGGGACGCCGCTGCCGGTACGCGCCGGGGCGCCACCCGGCGCCACACCCGTGCGCAGGGCCTGCCCATAGCGCTCGGCGCCCCGCTCGGGTCCCAGCTCGCCCTCCATGCGGTGCACCCGCTCGGCGGGCACGGGGACACGATCCAGCAGCCTTTCGCGGGCCATGCGGTAGTTGCTGTCCTCGTGTTCGGGCCCCACGCAGCGCTCGTCGGCGAACCACACCTCCACGCCCTGCCAGTCCTCCAGCGCATCGACCAGCAGTTCGTAGGAGCGCTCGGGGGTGGTGCCGCCGCTCAGTACGAGGTGCGCCACGCTGCGCTCCTCGCGCGCGCGCTCGATGTGCTGGGCGATTTCCCGGGCGGCGCGCTCGGCCACGGACTCGGCGTCGGCGAAGGTGATCAGGCGCGTCATGGCTGTGCCTCCTTTCGGGACCGGAACGGATCCGGGACGTCTGGGTCGGGGAGCGGGTTGGTCAGTCGAAGGGAAGCAATGGTGCGGGTGCGGTCCGGTCGACCCGTTCTCCTCATGGCAGCATCGCCTGCGCCGCGCGCAGCGCGGGCACGTAGGTGGGGTCGCGTAGCAGCGCCTGGCGGATGCCCTCGCCGAGCACGCCCGCCTCGCCGCGAGAGGCGCCGAGGATCGTCCACTCGTGCTCATGGCCGTGGCCGTCGCGGCGGTGGGTGTGCAGGCCCCCCGGCGCGCGGTCGAGGCTCAACTGGAGGCCCGAGGCCGTCTGCAGGGTGAGGCCCTCGAGGCCGCGTACCCGCAGCTCCGGCGCGCTCTCCAGGCGCAGTTCGATGTCCTGGCCGTCGGCCTGGGCAACCCCGCTCAGGACGTGCTCGTCGCTCTCCAGCGCGCTCGTCTGCCAGCCCAGGCGCGAGGCCAGCCAGCCGAGCAGCAGCACCCCCGCGACCGTACTTTCGGGGTGGTGGCGCACGCTCAGCGCCGCGATCCCCTCCAACTCGGCGCGCATCTGCACCGGGTCGAAGGTACTCGCGATCCGCTCGCGCCAAGGCATCGAGCGCAGCCACGCCAGGTCGACCACGTAGGCCTGGCGGGAGAGCTCCTCGGCGCGCTCCACCGCCGTGCGCCACACGGGCTCGTCGATCGAGTCCAGCAGCACCGCCTGGGCGAGTCCCAGCAGCGCCTGCACAGCCTCGGGATGTCCATGCGGGGACCACAGCAGCGTCGGCAGGTCGCTCACGACCAGCGGGTCCACGATCGTGGGGAGGTCGTCGAGGTGCTCGGCGCCGATCTCCACGATCACCGTCTCGCGCAAAAGCGCCAGCTCGCCCGGCGCCGGCTCGCCTTCGGAGGCCACCGTCGCGCGCGCGTCCAGGCGCTCGCGCTTGGGGTCATAGGACAGCACGATCAGCCGCGAGGCGTGGTAGCGCCCCACGCCGCGCAGGCGGTTGGCGATCTCCCCGCTCCACTCGCGATCCACGAACGCCACCATGTTCAGCACCCGCGCGGGCACGTAGCCGCCGTTCTCGGAGTGGCGTTCCTTCAGGAGCCCGCGCAGTGCCGCTTCGATCGCGTCGGGCGTCGTGCCCTGGGCGCTCCACACGGCGTCGCTCACGGCCGGCACGGTCTAGATGGGGTCGCTGCGATTGCTGGGGGCGGTGGGGGTGTGGACGCCTAAGGCCCTCGCCGGCTCGCCTCGATGGCCCGTTGAGCTTCGGACCAGTCGCAGCGGATGGTGTTGCATCAGATGGCCCTCCAGCTGTGCCCGTCGAGCAGCAGTCCCTCCGCCTCCACCGGTCCCTGCGAACCGGACTCGTACTGTGGGAGCGGGCCGGGCTGCTCTGGGTGGGTGGGTCCCCAATCTTTAACGATCGGGTCGCAGATGCACCACTGCGCCTCGACCTCGTCGTTGCGCGTAAACAGCGTCGGGTCGCCGCGCATCGCGTCGGTGATCAGCCGCTCGTAGGCCTCCGGCGACTGCGATAGGAACGAGGTTCCATACAGGAACTCCATGTTCACCGTGCGGATCAGCATGCGCGTGCCCGGGATCTTCGCGCCCAGCTGCAGCGTCACGCCCTCGTTGGGCTGCAGCGTCAGCACGAGCTGATTGGGTCGGACTCCCAGCGAGCCGTCCTGGCTGAAGGCGAGGTGGGGGACGGGCTTGAGCGTCACCGCGATCTCGGTGATCTTGCGCGCCAGGCGCTTGCCGGCGCGCAGGTAGAACGGCACCCCCGCCCAACGCCAGTTGTCCACTTCCAGGCGCAGCGCCGCGTATGTCTCGGTCGTGGAGCCCTCGCGCACGCCGTCCTCTTCCAGGTAGCCCGGCACGTCCTGCCCGCCGGCGTGGCCCGGGCCGTACTGGGCGCGCACCGCCATCTCCGCCACGTCCGCCGGAGTGGGGGCGTGGATCGCGTGCAGCACCTTCACCTTCTCGTTGCGCACTTCCTCCGCGGTGAAACTCACCGGGGGCTCCATCGCCACGTGGCAAAGCAGCTGCAGCATGTGGTTCTGGATCAAGTCCCGCAGCGCCCCGGAGTGGTCATAGTAGCCCGCGCGCGAGCCGATCCCGATGTCCTCCGCGGCGGTGATCTGCACGCTGTCGATGTAGTTGCGGTTCCACAGCGGCTCGAACATGCCATTGGCGAAGCGAAACGCCAGCATGTTCTGGACGGTCTCCTTGCCGAGGTAGTGGTCGATGCGGAACACCTGGCTCTCCTCGAACACCCCCAGCACGCTGCGGTTGAGCTCGCGCGCCTCCTCCAGGGAGGTGCCGAAGGGCTTCTCGATGATCACCCGCACTTGCGCGTCGGCGGCCTCGCAGTGGGCGAGGCCCTGCTCGCCGAGCGCCTCCACGATCACCGGGAAGAAGCTGGGGGCCGTCGAGAGGTAGAAGGCACGGTTGAGCACCGCGCCGTCCTCCTCGTCGAAGTGCTCGAGCACCTTCTGCAGCTCCCCATACATGCTCTGTTCGTCGAACGTCCCCGGCACGTACCTCACATCTGCGAGCAGCGCCCCCAACACGTCCTCGTCGGGGGTGCGCCGCGAGAAGCGGCGGATCGCCTCCTCGCACTCCTCGCGGTATTCGCTGTGCTCCTTCTCGCGTCTGGCCACGCCCACGAGGTGGAAGCGCTCGGGGAGGGCGCCCTCGTGGGCGAGGTTGTAGAGGGCCGGGAGGAGCTTGCGCTGGGCGAGGTCGCCAGTCGCGCCGAAGATGACCAGCGTGGTGGGGGCTACTGGTAGGCGCTCCAAACCCTCTATCAGAGGGTTCTCAGCTTCCACCCCTGGCTGGGGCTGTGCCGTTATACCCGCGGCGTTCACCGCGGGGCTTTCTTCACTGCGTGGCCGCCGAACTGGTTTCGCAGGGCGGCCAATACGCGGTGCGTGAAGTCGCCGTTGCCGCGCGAGTACATGCGCGCGTACAGCGACGCGGTGATCACCGGCGTCGGCACGTCGTGCGCGGTGGCGTCCTCGATCGTCCAGCGTCCCTCGCCCGAGTCAGCCGTCCAGCCCTCGATGCCCGCCAGCTCATTGCCGTCCTCCTCGAACGCGCGCGCCGCCAGTTCGCACAGCCACGAGCGCACGACCGATCCCTGGCCCCAGAGGTGCGCGATCTTTGCGTTGTCGAGCTCGTACTCGCTCTTGTCGAACACGTCGAACCCCTCCGCGTACGCCTGCATCAGGCCATACTCCACGCCGTTGTGCACCATCTTCACGTAGTGCCCCGCGCCGGCCGGGCCGAAGTGCATCCAGCCGCGCTCGCCGATCGATGCGCGGCTTGCCTGCGTCGTCGGCGGCGCCAGCACGTCGAGCACCGGTGAGAGCCGCTTGACCGCCTTGGCGGGGCCTCCGACCATCATGCAGTACCCGACCTCGAGACCCCACACGCCGCCGGAGGTGCCCACGTCGACGTAGTGGATGCCGCTGCTCTTCAGTTCCTTGGCGCGACGCTTGTCGTCGGTCCACTTGGAGTTGCCCCCGTCGACGATCGCGTCGTCGCGGTCGAGCAGCCTGGCGAGCTTGTCGACCGTCTGCTGCGTCGCATCGCCCGCGGGCACCATGATCCACACCTGGCGCGGCGGGTCGAGCTTCTTGACGAGATCCGCCAGCGAGTTGGCGCCCACGGCGCCGTTCTTCACCGCCTGCTTGACCGCGTTCTTGTCGAAGTCGAATGCCACCACCTCGCAGTCGCAGTCGCGGCGGATGCGGTGCACCATGTTGCCGCCCATCTTGCCCAGCCCCACAAACCCGATCTGCGTCTTATCGCTCACAGCAGCTCCTTGATCTTGGCGTTCAGCGCGCGCAGTGCGCTCGCGGGGTCATCTCCGTGCAGCCGCACCCGCTCGGCGGGCAGCTTCAGCTCGCGCAGCGTCTGCAGATCGCCTGTCGCCTGGGCGTTTTTCAGCGTCGTGAAGTTGTATGGCGCGCCCGGTATCTCCGCGTCCCGCGGCCCGTCGTGCAGCAGTTGCAGGAATCGACCCACCCGCGGCCCGCCCTTGTGGAACTGGCCGGTGGAGTGCAGGAACCGGGGGCCGTACCCGTAGGTGGTCGTGACCTTGGTGGCCGCGCGCACGCTCGCCCGCAGTTCCGCCACGGCCGCCTCGAACTCATCTGTGGGCTCCACGTACCCCATGATCGCCACATACTCGGGCGGCTCCGCCTCGCCCAGCAGCTTCGCGAGCGCCGCGTCCTCAGCGTCCTGCACCTCGGGGAGCTCGCCGGTCTGCTCGTACTGGTCCAGCACGTGCTTGGTGGCGTCCTTGGCCTGCTGCACGTTGGGCTGGTCATAGGGGTTGATCCCGAGCCCCCACCCGGCCACCGCCACGGCCAGCTCGGACAGCATGAACACACGCCCGAGGTCGGTGGGGCCGGCGGTTGACAGCGTTATGACGGGGTGTCCGGCCTGTTCCAGCGCGTGGACCTTCCGCGCCCGCGCCTCGTCAGGCGCGTCCTGGTCGGGCAGGTACAGGAACACGCGATCCTCGCCGTACTCGCCCGGCTCGCCGAGTGGCTCCTCGGCCACCGGCAGGATGCCCGTCCCGTGCTTGCCCGTCGACTCCGCCACCAACTGCTCCAGCCACAGCCCCACGCTCTGCAGCGGCGCCTCGGAAAGGATCGTCAGCTTGTCGCGCCCCGCCTGTGCCCATGCGCTGAACGCCGCGCCGATCCACAGCCACGCGGGGTCCGCATCTGTCCCAGCGTCAGCGTTGCCCGCTCCCGCTGTGCGCTCCCCTGTTGCGTCCGGTCTCAAGGAGCCAGCGCCATGAGCCCCCTCCGAGTCCGCTCGCGTGCCGAGGTCGTCGGCAACTTCGCGGCCCCCTAGGGCGGCCCTCCAGGCCGCCCCCTCCTCTTTTAGAAGGCCCTCGATGTCATACCCGGCGAGGGCTGCCGGCACCATGCCGAACGCTGACAGCGCGCTGTAGCGCCCCCCGATGTCGGGGTCCCCGGCGAACACGTGGCGGAAGCCGTGCGCGTGTGCCAGCTCTTCCAGGCCCGACCCGGGATCGGTGATCGCGACGAACTGTCTGCCCTCGGATGCGAGCGCCCAGAAGTGGGCGAACATCGACAGCGGCTCGACCGTGCCGCCCGACTTAGAGGACACCAGGAAGAGCGTCTTCGCGGGATCGATCGCGCGCTCCACCGCCAGCACGGTTGTCGCGTCGGTCGAGTCGAGCACGTGCAGCGTCGGCCACCCGGCCTGCCTGCCTGCGCCCCAGAGGGTGTGCCCCGCAACGGGGTGCGCGCCGAAGCTGCGCCGCATCGTCTCCGCCGCCAGCGAGCTCCCGCCCATGCCGAGCAGCACCACGTCGCTGGTCGCTTCCGCGCGCGCCTCCTCGGCGAACGCCCGCAGCTCGCCCGCCTGCGCGCGCATCCGCTCGGCGATCGTCAGCCACCCCAGCCGATTGGCCACCTCGGGCGTGCCCGCCGGCGCCCACAGCGTCGCGTCGGCGCTCCGCACGCGCTCGGCCACGCGCTCGTCGTGCGCCTGCGCCAGCTTGGCAGCCAGCGGCTCGCGCAGCGGCGGCGGTACGTGAGCGCTGATCGTCGGCCGTGAGCTCACCGACGTGATCCTAGCCTTCCCACAGGTTGGTGTAGCTTGTCCGCTCGTGAACGACCCCACGCGCCCCGATCGCAACCTAGCGCTGGAGCTCGTGCGCGTCACCGAGGCCGCCGCGCTAGCCGCCGCGCCGCTAGTGGGCATGGGCGACAAGGAGGCCGCCGACCAGGCCGCCGTCGACGGCATGCGCTACGCGCTTCACTCCGTCCAGATGGACGGCCTCGTGGTGATCGGCGAGGGCGAGAAGGACGAGGCCCCCATGCTCTACAACGGCGAGCGCATCGGTGACGGCTCCCCGCCCGAGGTCGACATTGCCGTGGATCCGCTCGAGGGCACCACGCTCGCCGCGCACGGCATGCCCTCCGCGCTGGCCGTCATCGCGCTCTCCGAGCGCGGCGCCATGTTTGACCCCGGCCCCTGCGTCTACATGGAAAAGATGGCCGGCTCGCCGGAAGTGGCCGACCTGCTGGACCTCGATCGCCCGCTGCCGGAGACGCTGGCGCTCGTGGCCGAGCGCAAGGGCACCCCCATCCGCGACGTCATGGTCGTCGTGCTCGACCGCCCCCGCCACGCCGCCGCCGTCAAGGAGATCCGCGAGGCCGGCGCGCGAGTGCGCCTAATCCCCCACGGTGACGTCTCCGCCTCGCTGCTGGCCGTCACCGAGCGCTCCACGGTTGATCTCCTGTGGGGTATCGGCGGCACGCCCGAGGGCGTCATCTCCGCCGCAGCGATCAAGTGCCTAGGCGGACAGCTCTTGGGCCGGCTGTGGCCGCGCGATGACGCTGAGCGCGCCGCCGCGCTCGAGGCGGGTTATGACCTGGAGCGCGTCCTCGACCGCGACGACCTCGTCGCCGGCGACGACGTCTTCTTCTCCGCCACCGGCATCACCGACGGCGACGTCCTGCAGGGCGTGCGCTACCCCTCCGCGGGCGGCGCCACCACCGAGTCGCTTGTCATGCGCACCCGCTCGGGCACCGTCCGCCGGGTCTCCGCCCGCCACGACCGCGCCAAGCTGCGTGCGGTCGGCGGCGAGCGGTTCTAAGCGAAGCGCCCCACGCGCGATTTCGCCAGGCTCATTCGCGCCAGCGAGCGCAGGAAGCCGTACGTCACGATCACGTGGATGCGCGACTGGGTCTGGTTGAAGACCCACCGCCCGATCCCCGAGGCAATCGCCGGGTGGAAGTTGGCCACTTCTACCTCCAGACGCACGCGCGCGATGCTGGAGTCCTTGCTCGCGTCCGGCAGTCTCCGCACGTCGATCTGCAGGTGCCCACCGATGCCGCGCCCGCTTTTTGCCACCAACAGCCCGCGCTCGATGCGCCAGCGCACGATGGCGTGGTCGGGCTCCATCTCGTATTCAGGCGCCTGGAAGGTGATCAGCTTCAGCGGGCGGCCCACCAGCACGAGGAAGCGCTCGCGCTCGGTGTAGCGCACGCGCACGAGCCCCAGCGTCACGCGTGTCAGAAAGCGCCAGTACGTGCGCGCGAGGCGCTCCAGGTGGGCGGGCGACCAGATCCTCTGCAGCGCCTCGGCGGGCAGGGTCAGCTCCGCGGACTGCACTGAGCGCACCGCCCCCGTGTACTCATCCACGCTCGACTGGTCGGACAGATCGCTGATGCTCGCGCGGCGCATGTCTCGCCAGGCTATCCCCCGCTCCTGCGCGTCGTGTCCTTTGCTGCTGCTATTCAACCGGTATGAGCGACGCCCCCCAGACCCCGTCCCAGCGGCTGGCGCGCGCCGCGCGGGGAGCGCACGACCTCAGCAACGCGCTCTGGGACTCGCTGCACGAGTCCCTTGCCGGGGCGGGCGCTGAGCGCGCGGCGCTGCTCGCCCAGCGACTTGCCGAGGTCAGCGCAGCGCTGGCGCTGCTCGCCGGCGCCCAGGAGCCGCCCTCGCCGTCGGCGCCGCTTGAGCCGCCCGACCACTCTCCGGTGGACGCGGCGATCCAGATTCACGACACGCGCGAGGAGGAGCGTTCCGCTCATCCGTCCGCCTGGATCCATTCGATTGGCCGGCGTCTTGAGCGCTACGGCGAAGACCGCCTGCCCTTCGCGGTGCTCCTGATCGAAGTGCTCGACATCGACCGTCTGGCCCATGCCGAGCCTCGCGAGGAGCTGGCGCGGCTCATCATGCAGGTCGAGCGGGCCATAGGCGCCGAGCTTCGTCCCGCCGATGTGCTCACGCACGAAGCCCAGGGCCGCTACTGGCTAGTCACTCCCGAGACCGACGCCCCCGGTGCCCGCCGGCTGGCCGAACGCCTGGCCCGTGCCGTGCGCCTCGCGGCCCAGCACCGCGGCGTGCCGCTGGAGGTCGCGATCGGCATCGCCGTCTGTCCCGAGGACGGCCAGGACGCCGCCGCGCTCGCCGCGCACGCCGACGTGGGCGTCTACGCGGCCCGGGCCGCCGGACGCTCGGTTGCGCCGGACGACGACTTCGCGGCATAGAGTCGCGCGCCTCACGCCTTCACGCCTTCGCGGCGTCGCGAGTGGCTTACGTCAGCCGGCCGAAGTGCCGCCGGCCGTTTCAAAGGCCGGGGCGTCCGCCGGGACGCCGAGCGTGGGGGTGTTGGCGGTCTCGCCCACAACGCTCGTGAGCACGGGCACCGTTTCTTCGACGCCCAGAGCCTGGGCGGCGGCTGTGGTCAGGTCCCAGTTGACGCCCTTCGCGTAGGGCCCGCGGTCGAGTACCGGCACCGTCAGCTGGTGGCCCGCGTAGGAGAACTTCACAAGCGTGCCACAGGGCAGCGTGCGGTTGGCGACGCCCACGATGACCGGCGTCATCGTCTGTCCGCAGGCCGTCTTGTGGCCGTAGAAGCCCGGTCCGAACCAGCTGGCCATCGGCGGCTTGCGGGAGTGGGAGGCCGCCGGGGTCGAGGTCGAGCCGCCCGCGCTCGCACCGCTGGACGTCGTGCCTGCAGGGGTCGCCGGTGCGCTGGACGCGGACGCGCCCCCTGTGTCGGCTGCCATCGCAGCCGACACGCCGCCACACGCAGGCAGGGCGAGCAGGGCAAGCAGAGTTGTCGTGGCGAATCGCGTACGCATCGTCGTCTCGGCGCCTGCGGGGTGAGCTGACGGGCTCGCGCTGCGTTAGCGCTACGGCCTCTGGCGAGGCCGATTCGCCCCCGCGGATCGGTAGACGATCCGCAATGGGTCCCCCGTCTCACGCCACCGGAGCGGCATGAGTTCGGCTGGGGCGGAACTATACAGGTCAGCCTGACGGACGTCGCAGCAGCGCGTCTCGCAAGAGGCGCTCGCCGCTGCGCAGTCCGCTTTGCGCCAGCTCGCCCAGCAGCTCCACCACGGATGCGGCCAGCTCGACCCCATTGGGCGGCGCCACCGGCGCGCCTGTCTCGATCTCGCTTTCCGCCTCGAACCCCTGGCGCGGCGCGCGCAGGGGCTCGGCCGCCGGCTTGCGCGGCCGGTTATTGGTACGCGACCCAGCTGTCGTGCTTGCCTTCCTGGGGTGGGCCTTGGAGGCGGTTTTGGCGGAGGTCTTGCGTGTTGCTTTGTCGCTCGGCGCGGATCGGCTGGAGGTTGTGGGCGCGCCATCTGCTGGGGTCGATGACCGGGTTTTGCCCGCCGCCGAGGCCCGCGCCGCGGTCGCCTTCCTCCCACTCGCCCGGCGCGCGCTGGGGCGCTGCGGACGGGTCTTGGGTAGGCTGCTCATGACTCCCGGCTGGATCTCGGGGGTCGCGGGGGCGTCGGGGACGTCGCTCATGCGGCAATCATGGCGCAACGCGTTAAGATAGGGGCCCTCGTTGGGTCCCACGACGGAAACGGAAATAGATGTCAGTTGTCGAACTTCAGGAGCTTGACGAGGTCAAGGGCCTGCTGGCCCGAGGCCAGCAGGTGGGGGTGCTCAGCTATACGGAGATCTCCAAGGCGACCTCCGAGCTGGATCTGGACGAGTCCGACGTAGAGGAGCTACACGGCTTCCTCGAGAAGTCCGAGATCGAGCTCGTCGAGGACATCGACCCGGCCACGGCCGCGGGCTCGCAGGTCGAGCGCGCGCCCGACAAGCGCGGGCGGCGCAAGGCGAAGACCGCGCTGGACCTCAAGCCGGACATGACGACCGACTCGCTGCAGCTGTTTCTCAAGGACATCGGCAAGGTTCGCCTGCTGACCGCCCAAGAGGAGGTCGACCTCGCCAAGCGCATCGAGCGCGGCGACCTCGACGCGAAGCAGAAGATGGTCGAGTCCAACCTGCGCCTCGTCGTCTCGATCGCCAAGAACTACCGCAACCAGGGGCTCCCCTTCCTCGACCTGATCCAGGAGGGCACGCTCGGGCTGGTGCGCGCCGCGGAGAAGTTCGACTACCGCAAGGGCTTCAAGTTCTCCACCTACGCCACCTGGTGGATCCGCCAGGCGATCGCTCGCGCGCTGGCCGACAAGGCGCGCACGATCCGCATCCCCGTGCACGTCGTGGAGAAGCTCAACAAGATCGGCCGCGCCGAGCGCAAGCTCGTCACCGAGCTCGGCCGCGAGCCCACCGCGGCGGAGATCGCCGAGGTCACGGGCATCGACCCCGAAGAGGTCGACTCGATCAAGCGCTCCGCGCAGGCGCCCGTGTCGCTAGAGAAGCCCGTCGGGGACGAGGAGGAGTCCGAGTTCGGCCAGTTCATCGCCGACGAGCGCGCCGAGTCGCCGTACGAGCGGGCGGCGGAAATCCTCACCAAGGAGGCCCTGCGCGAGGCGCTTGAGAACCTCTCCTACCGCGAACGGCGCGTGCTGGAGCTGCGCTACGGGCTCGGCGGCGAGCACCCGCGCACGCTGGATGAGGTCGGGCGCACGTTCAACGTCACGCGCGAGCGCATCCGCCAGATCGAGAACCAGTCGCTGAAGAAGCTGCAGTCGCTCGCAGAGGCCCAGAAGCTCCGCGACGTCGCCTGACGATCCCTGGGCCTTCGTGAGAAGAGCGAGAGGGGAGTTGGCGGGCGGCCGCAGGGTGGCGGCGTGTGGTGTGTCTTTGTCTTTTTAAGACTTGATAACCATGGTCTATACAAAATTGTATATACAATTGCAATCAAGTTAGAAAAATAGAGTCTCCCAGCACGCGCTTGGCGGTCTTCGTCCAGTGGCCCGCTCCACATTCAAGGCGCCCCGGCGCGGTGCCGATGTGGAGGGCATGTTCGACGTGCAAGCGGCTCTGCGTGAGCTGGTCAGCCGCGAGGGCTCCGATCTGCACCTGAAGCTCGACGCCGCGCCGCTGTATCGCGTGCACGGCGAGCTCTCCAGCGACCCGGGCACGCCGGCGCTGACGCGCGAGGACACCGAGCACGCGCTGCACGAGCTGCTGCACGACCCGGTGAAGCTGCAGGAGTTCAGCGAGGAGCACGAGGTCGACTTCTCCTTCGAAATCGAGGGGGTGGCGCGCTTTCGCATCAACGCCTTCCGCCAGCGCGGGGCGATCTCGCTGGTGTGCCGCGCGATCCCGCACAAGATCTCAACCGTGCAGGAGCTGTCGCTGCCGCCGGTGATCAGCGAACTGGCCGAGGAGGAGCGGGGGATTGTGCTGCTCACGGGGACCACGGGCTCGGGCAAGTCGACGACGCTGGCGGCGATGATCGACCACATGAACGAGAAGCTCAACCGCCACATCGTCACGATCGAGGATCCGATTGAGTTCGTGCACAGCGACAAGCGCTCGGTCATCAACCAGCGCGAAGTGGGCATGGACACCGCCTCCTTCAAGCGCGCGCTACGCCGTGTCCTGCGCCAGGACCCCGACGTGATCCTGGTGGGAGAGATGCGCGACGAGGAGACCGTGCAGACTGCGCTCAGTGCCGCCGAGACCGGCCACCTCGTGCTCTCGACGATCCACACCGTGGACGCCACCGAGTCGATCAACCGCATGCTCGACTTCTTCCCGCCCCACCAGCACAACCAGGCGCGCTCGATGATCGCCGGCACGATCAAGGGCGTGATCTCCCAGCGCCTCGTGCCCGGCGCGGACGGTGGGCGCGTGGCGGTGTGCGAGATCCTGCGCATGACCGGCCGCGTGCGCGACATGATCAAGGACCCCGAACAGACGGGCAAGCTGCTCGAGGTGATCGCCTCCGGCGGCTACTACGGCATGCAGACCTTCGACCAGGCGCTCTTTGGGCACGTGAAGGCCGGCCGCGTGACCTTCGACGACGCGATGCGCGTGGCCTCGAGCCCCCACGACTTCAAGCTGCTCATGCAGGCGGATGGGCGGCGCGGGACGACGATGGAGGACGTCGCCTCGGTGGAGGAGCGCCGCGGCGATGCGGCCCCGGCCGCCCCGGAGCCCGCCGCCGAGTCGATGTCGCGCCCTGGCGCTCCGCTGACCGCGGTGTGAGTCGATCGGGGCCTGACTCGCAGACCCGCTCCACGACGTAGGTCACGTGTAGCCTCGCAGGCGTGCATTCGCCTACACGCCCGCCGATACCTGACCAGGCAATAGTTCTGAGAGGTGGAAGTATGCACGATCATTCGGCTGCCGTGAATGCCGCGGAAGACGCGGAGATAGAGCTAGATATTCAGATCTACGGACTTTCGGTCGAGTGTTTTGACCTGCCGACGATTGAGGATGCGTTACGCGCCACCCGCCGTCCGCATGGGACCGTCAGGCTGACCACGGCGAGACGAGTTCGCGATGCTGGGATGGATGTGATCCCCACTAGGAGTGATCCCCATGCCACGCTCAGAGTCTTCAAACCTTTGGACGAGGCGGCGTGGCTCTGTCTTCAGCAGGTGTTCGATCCGCCGGTCGCGAATCGCTACGCTAGGGGGAGATCGAGATGAGCATCTATATCGACTACAACGCGGAGATGTCCGACGGAAGGTACTCCGCTCGTCTGTCACGACTTGAGACTTTGGTGAGCGTCGGCCAGGTACTGCAGACCTCCGACGAAGACCGGAATCGGCTTGTAATGGTAGTGGACGGGTTCGACGAGACTCGCGGCTTGGTCTATCTGCGCCCCGACTGGACCACGTGGGTAGACGACGCTGCGTCCGGCATGGTCGATGGACTGGAGATCGCCTCCAGCGGCGGCTTCTTGGAGTTCATCGATGTGGAGGCGCGAGAGGCGCTCGACAAGGTCTTCGGCCCCAACTCCCCGACAGTGCTTTCGGGATCCATTCTTCAGTACGCCTAGCTAGCGGACGGTACGCTCACGCTGGCGGTGGCGCCTGGCTCGGCAGTGACTGCTTGAACTGCTCGATCGTCTCGTGTGGGGCGATGATGCCGATGTTGTGAAAGCGGCACTCGAAGAACCGGACGTTCTTCAATGCGATGACCCCGATGTAAGGCCGGTTGGGTTCCGCTTCGATGAACAGCACCTCGGGCGGCGCATCGAAATCGCAGTTGTCGATGGTGACGTCTCCGAGGGCCGCGATGATGGCGGGACCGTAGATCTCGCAGTCAACGAACTCCACATCCTCGATGAAGCTGGGGATCCCACGCGAGGTGATGGCTTCGTGGACTCGCACCACCTCATGCTTGTGCGTCTCTCCATAGGAGTTCTCCGGCATGCGCCGTAGCCTACCGTCGTGGTTCGAGTGGGGTGGCCATCGCTTTGGCAGCGGCGCCATCCGAATGCCGGCTTCCGCACTTCACTTGGTAAAGTAAAGGGCGGAATGGCCATCGACGAGACATGTCCGGTATGCCGCACGGCGGAAATCGTGTGCGGCAAGTGGACGCTCTTGCTGGTACGCGACCTCGCGGAGGGGCGCTCGCGCTTCTGTGAGCTGGAGCGCTCGCTCGCCGGGATCAGCCCGCGCACCCTGTCGCTGCGCCTGCGCGCGCTCGAGGACGAGGGCATCGTCGAGCGCTGCACCTACGCGGAGGTGCCGCCGCGCGTGGAGTACGCGCTGACCGACAAGGGCCAGGCGCTGGTGCCGCTGATCGAAGACATGCGCTCCTACGGCGAGCGCTGGCTGGGGGGGTCATGCGAAGAGGTGGCCCTCGATCTCGGCCAGCCCGAGCAAGTCCACCTCGCCGTCCAGGTGGGGCACGAGGATCGGGTCGCTGTCGCCGAGCGTGTGTGAGAGCGCGGCGACGCTCTCAGCGTCGCGCTGAACGAGCACGTCGAAGTCCGCGAGATTGCCGGCCACGCGCCCGGCCAGCTCCGGCCCCAGCTCCTGGCTGAGCAGCGCGCGCACGTGCGCGGCGTCGTGTCCGTGCAGCCCCTCCAGGTGCACTCGGTTGACGATCAAACCGCCACGGCGCATGTCCGCCTCATCCAGCTTGCCCGCGAGGTAGATCGCCTCGCGCGCGGGCTCGGGCTCGGGCGAGGTGACCACGAGGAACGTCGTGGGGGCGTCGCGCAGCAGTACACCGGTGCCTCGAGCACGCTCGACGATGCCCTCGGCGATTGGACCCAGCGAGCGGAAGAAGGTCGAGATGTCGCCCATCAGGTCGACGCCCGTGACGCGCGAGAACATCGAAAGCACGAGGCCCGTGCCGCGGCCGAGAAAGCGCGCGGCGACGCCGCCCGGGGCGAGGAAGACGCGCAGCGCGCGGCCCTCGAAGAACTGCTGCAGCCGGCCTGGCGCGTTGAGGAAGTCGAGCGCATTGCGCGAGGGGGGCGTGTCGAGCACGATCACGTCGAAGCGACCCTCGCGATCGAGCTCATAGAGGCGCGAGACGGCAGTGAACTCCTGTGAGCCGGCCACCGCGGATGAGAGCTCCTGGTAGATGCGGTTGCCGAGCACCTCCCGGTGCTTGTTCTCGTCCTCGGCCAGCTCGGCGATGAGCGCGTCGAAGGTGGCCTTGACGTCGAGGGTCATCGCCCACAGCTCCCCTCCGCTCGCCAGCTCGATGTCGTGGCCGGCGAGCACGGCGGGGTCCACGAGCTGGGGCTCGCCTCCGAGCGAGTCAAGGCCGAGCGCTTCGGCCAGGCGGCGGGCGGGGTCGATCGTGAGCACCGCCACCCGCTGGCCGCGCCGCGCCAGCCCGAGGGCGATGGCGGCCGAGGTGGTGGTCTTGCCGACGCCGCCGGGACCGGCACAGATCACTACGCGCTTCTCACGCAGGCGCTCGGCCAGGGAAACCTTCACGCGCGGATGGTATGCGGGAATCCCCGGAGCGCTCGGCGGCTCTCATGCGGGAACCCCGCGGCGCAGCGCGCCCCGCAAGCAGGAATCCCCGGCGCCTCTGCGAATACCCCCGCGAGGGCGTGTCATAAACGAGCCATCGGAGCCCGCTGTGCAAGGAAAGGCAAAGGTCATCGCGTTCGCCAACCAGAAGGGCGGCGTGGCCAAGACAACCACCACACTGAACCTCGCGGCGGCGTTCGCCGAGGAGGGCCACCGGGTGCTGTGCTGCGACATGGACCCGCAGGGCAACCTGACGATGAGCCAGGGGATCGACCCGGACACGATCGAGAAGTCGATGTACGACGTGCTGGTGCACAAGGTGTCGATCCGCGAGGTGGTGCGCAAGCGCGAGATCGACGTGGCGTGTGCGTCGATCGATCTGGCGGGCGCGGAGATCGCGATGTCGACGATGATCGGACGCGAGCGGTCGCTGCAGAAGGCGTTCGAACCGATCCTCGAGGATTACGACTTCATCTGCATCGATACTCCGCCCAGCCTGGGGCTGTTGACGATCAACGCGCTTACCGCCGCTGACAAGGTTATTGTGCCCGTGCAGTGCGAGTACCTGTCGATGCGGGGACTGATCCAACTGCAGAACACACTGGCGATGATTCGTGAGAACCTCAACCCGGGCGTGGAAATCGAGGGTATCCTCCCGACTCTGGTCGACTCGCGCACGATCCACGCCAAGGAGGCGATCGAGATCCTCGAGGAGAACTTCGGCGACCGCGTGTTCGCGAGTCGTATCCGCAAGACGGTGCGCTTCGCGGAGGCCCCGGTGAAGGGCATGAGCGTGCTCAAGTACGAGCCCGACGGCGTCGCGGCCGAGTCTTACCGTCAGTTGGCGCAGGAGGTGCTGGCGCATGGCTGATAAGCCTAATAAGCGTGCCTCGATGCGCGAAGGCCCGCTCGCGGACCTGTTTCGCAAGACCGAGGAAGGGGGAGAGGCTGGCGAAGCCAGCCAGGGAGCCGCGCCCGCGCTACCGTCCTCCCGGGAGGAGCCCCAGGCGCAGGAGCCGACGTCGGTTCCAAGTCCTCAGGAGCGCCTGCGCAACGTGTTTTCCTCAGAGATCCCGGAGGACATGATGGAGCGACCCAAAGCGGAGTCGGAGGCGCCCGCGCGACGGCAGGTGCTCGTGGAGATGCCTCCGCGCGAGGAGCCCCGCCTGTACAGCACGGCCGAGCAGGTGATCAATCCGGTCATCCGCGTGGTGGGAGTGGGCGGCGGCGGCGTGAACGCCGTTAACCGCATGGTCGAGGCGGAGGTCGCGGGCGTGGAGTTCATGGCGATCAACACCGACCTGCAGATCGCTGCAGCAGTCCACCGCCGACATCACGCTGCACATCGGCGCGGAGCTGACGCGCGGCCTGGGAGCGGGCGCCGACCCCAATGTGGGGCGGCAGGCGGCAATGGACGACTACGACCGTGTGAAGGCACTCCTCAAGGGCAGCGACATGATCTTCATCACCGCGGGCGCGGGCGGTGGCACGGGCACGGGCGCGGCGCCGATCGTGGCGCGCATCGCACGCGAGGTGGGCGCGCTGACGGTGGCGATCGTGACGAAGCCCTTCGGCTTCGAGGGCACGCGCCGCGCGGAGGCGGCGAAGAACGGCGTGAGCACGCTCGCCGAGGAGGTGGACACGCTGATCGTGGTGCCCAACGAACGGCTGCTGTCGGTGCTCGACAAGCAGACCTCGATGATGGAGGCGTTCCGCGTCGCCGACGACGTGCTGCGCCAGGGCGTGCAGGGCATCTCCGACCTCGTGACGCTGCCGGGGCTGATCAACCTGGACTTCGCCGACGTGCGCACGATCATGAGCGAGGCGGGCAACGCGCTGCTGGGAATCGGCATGGGCGTCGGCGAGCACCGCTCGACCCAGGCCGCGATGCAGGCCGTGGAGTCGCCGCTGCTCGAAACCTCGATGGACGGTGCGCGCTCGATCCTGCTGTCGATCACCGGCGGGCGCGACCTGTCGCTGTGGGAGGTCAACGAGGCCGCCAAGGCTGTCTCCGAGGCGGCCCACCCCGACGCGAACATCATCTTCGGCGCGATGGTCGACGAAAAGCTCGAGGACCAGGTGTGGGTGACTGTCGTCGCGACCGGCTACCGCGACGGCTCGGGCGAGCGCTCCAGCCGCGGACGGCTGCAGGAGCCGGCGGGCGAGCCGCGGGTGCAGCGCACCGGGCGCCCACCGGCGCCGCTGGGCGAGCGACGCCGTAGCTTTGCGGATCTTGAGGTCCCAGAGTTCATCCCGAATCTCTAGAGGGGTAGTCGCCGCCGGGCACCCGCTGGCCGCGCAGGCCGGCGCCGATGTGCTGCGCGCGGGGGGCAACGCCGTAGACGCCGCGGTGGGAGCGATGCTGATGTCGTTCGTCGCCGAGCCGCTGCTGACTGGGCTCGGGGCTGGCGGATACATGCTCGTGGCCGGCGGCGGACAAGAGCCGGTGCTGCTCGACTTCTTCGTGGAGGCGCCGGCGCGAGCGCAGGACGGGAGTGCCGCGGAGCTCGATGCGATCGACGTGTCGTTCGGGGACGCGGTGCAGGTCTTCTACATCGGGCCGGCCTCGTGCGGGGTGTATGGGACGCCAGCCGGCATCTGCGCTGCGATGGCGCGCTGGGGGAGTGTGCCGCTTGAGCGCCTCGTCGAACCGGCGGTGTGCACGGCACGCGAGGGCGTGGAGCTGAACCACGGCCAGGCGTACGTGGCGGAGATACTTGGCGGGCTGCTGCGCTCGACACCGGAGTGCGCGGCGCTGTGGGCGCCTAGGGGACACGTGCTGCGCGAGGGGGAGATGCTGCACAACCCCGATCTGGCGGATGCGCTGGAGCGCCTCGGCGGCGAGGGGGCCGAGCCGTTCTATCGCGGCGATATCGCGCAGGCCGTCTGCGCGTGGCTGGCGCCGCGTGGGGGGTCGCTCACGCGCGAGGCCCTCGCCGCCTACACGGCGATCGAGCGGGCGCCGCTGGAGGTGAGCTATCGCGACCGCACGGTTCTCACCAACCCGCCCCCCTCGGCCGGCGGGACGCTGCTGGCGTACTCGCTGGCGCTGCTCGACCGCGAACCATCGCCACCCACGCTCGGGGGCGTGGTGGGCGCGATGGAAGCCGCGCAAGCCGAGCGTACGCTCGAGTTCGTGGAGGGTCTGGGGGAGGAGGGGTTCCTGGAGCGCTTCCTCGGCTCGCGCCTGGGCGCGACGACGCACATCTCGGTGCTCGACGGCGAGGGCTGCGCGTGCAGCGTGACCTGCACGAACGGTGAGGGATCGGGCGTAGTCGTCCCCGGGACCGGCATTCATGTGAACAACGTGATGGGCGAGGAGGACCTGAACCCACACGGCTTCCACCGCCACCCCGCGGGACGGCGGATGCCAAGCATGATGGCTCCCTCCGTCGTGCTGCGCGACGGCGGCGTGGAGCTGGTGCTCGGTTCGGCGGGGTCCAACCGCATCCGCTCGGCGATTCTGCAGACGATCGTGGGGGTCGTGGACCACGGCCTTGGGGTGGCTGACGCGGTACAGGCGCCACGCGCGCATGTCGAGGGCGGGGTGCTTTACCACGAGCCGGGGATCGACGCCCGAGGACTCTCAGGTGCACACGAGCGCGAGCTCGTTCGCTTTCACGATCTCAATCTTTTCTTTGGAGGTGTCCAGGCGGTGCAGCGCCACGGGACGGAGCTGGCGGGAGCGGGCGATCCGCGGCGCGGAGGGGTGGCGGTGGCGGCGTGAAGAAGGGGGTCGGTCTGCTGTGTGCGCTGCTGCTGTGCGGTTGTGGCGGCAATGGCGTACTCGCGGCGGACCTCTTTGAAGTGAAGCGCTCGGGCTCCGTGCCCGGTGCGCAGCTCACGCTGGTCATCAACGAAGACGGCACGGTTCGCTGTAGCGGAGGGCCGCCGCTGCCGATCAGCGATCCCCAGCTCGTGCTCGCGCGGGGAGTACAGGAAGAACTGAAGGAAGCGGTGTCAAACCATGTCGACCTGCCGCCACGTAGCGGATCGGTGCTCAGCTACTACCTGCGTGACGGAGAAGGGTATGTGCGCTTCAGCGACAACTCCGCGGGGCAGAGCAAGACGATGCATGAACTGCAGGCACTGGTGCTGGAAGTGGGCCGCGAGGTCTGCCACTCACAGCTCGGTGGGTAGCTTCCTTGGCGGCCGGCAGATAGTTTGCTCGGCGACAGGCATTCGGCCGAGGCGAAGCTCGGCGACACGCCCTCGGCCGAGGCGGCAGGCACTCAGCCGAAGCGAACCTTCCCATTGGACCGAGCGCGCGCCTGCGCGCGCTCGACCAGCTCCAGACGCTTGATCGCGGCGCGAAATAGCAGCGTGAGCAGCCGCAGACGGGCGGTCTCCGAGCGTAGCTCCAAGAGCTCCTGCTTCACGTCTGTCCCGAACTCCACGGTGGCGGCCATCGTGTAGGAGTCGAGGTCGGCGAGGTCGGATTGCTCGAGCGTCCTGTCGGTCGCCTGCTCGACGAGCTCGGCGTAGAGGGCGTGGGTCTCGGCGATCACTTCGGGGTCGGGATCCTCCTGCTGCTCGATTAGGAACTCGACCACAGCGGCGGGGTAGGCGAGGTCGTCCTGGCGCTCGACGAGGCGAAAGGGGCGGGTGCCGCGCACGAGGATGTTCAGGCGCCCGTCGTCCGTACGCTCGACTACATGGTCGATTTCACACGCGCAGCCGACGGGCTTGAGCTCGTCGTCAGAGAGCCACACGATGCCGAACTCCCTCTCGGCCGTGAGGCACTCGTCGATCATGCGGCGGTAGCGGTCCTCGAAGATGTGCAGCGGCACGCTCTCGGTGGGCAGCGCCACGATTCCGAGGGGGAACATCGGAAAGCCCCACTGGAGCCTGTCCGGCATGAGCTAAGTCTAGGCCCCGAACGTATTGGGCCAAGAGGCGACGTGACGCGCCCGGCGGCCGGTTCTAGAACGGCTTGCGCGCGGAGAGCATCAGGTTGTAGAAGATCGCCGGCGGCAACCGCGACTCCAAGAGACGCCGGTCGAGCTGCTGCAGGGCTAGGTAGCCGCGGTAGGCGTACCACTTCCACGCCCACGGCACCTCATTCGGGTCAGCGGTGGCCTCGAGCGTGCGGTTGGTCCAGCCAAACCAGTTGGCCAGGAGCTCCTCGCCGATCACGCGCACGTCGCTGAGGCCGGCGCCGCGCGCGAAGGCCGACAGCTCGCCGGGGGCGAAGGCGTGCACATCGACGACGCCCTCGAGTGCGGCGTCGGGCGCGCCACCCTCCGCGGGTGGGGCGGGGCCGGCCCGCATCGCGCGGCGCCACAGCGGGGCGACGGTCGAGGCGGCGCGCTTGGGTACGCGCGCGAGGCGGTCACCGTAGCGGGAGGGCTCGCCGGCGAACAGCACCGTGCCGCCGGGGGCGAGCATGCGCGCGAACTCCGCGAAGGCGCGGGGGAGGTCGGGGATGTGGTGGAGCACCGCGTGGCCCAGCACCAGGTCGAAGCTCTCGTCTTCGAACGGCAGGCGCTCGGCGTCGGCGGGCACCGTGCGCACCGCGAGACCCAGGCGCTCGGCGTTGGCGCTCAGCGTGGAGAGCATGCCGGGGGAGATGTCGCTGCAGGTGGCCTCCTCGATCACCCCGGCGCGGAGCAGGTTGAGCGTGAAGTAGCCCGTGCCCGAGCCGATCTCAAGCGAGCGCGCGAAAGAACCCAACCCCCGCTCGCCGCCGCCGAGCACCTTGCGCACCTTGGAGAGCACCTGTTCGTGACCGAGCTCGCCGAAGTCGATGCCCCACTTGGAGTCGTAGTGGTGGGCCGCGACATCGTGGTAGCGCGTGTTGACGTCGCGGATCTCCTCAGGGCTGAGGGGGTGGTGCAGTGGGCTGCTGCAGGCGGCTGTCGAGGCGGACTCGTCTTCGCTGGTGCTCAATGAGGGGCACATGGGGAGGGCACCATATACTCGCGCGCCCTACCGTGTCTCCCTCTGCCCCGATGTCCGCGCCTGTGTCCACACCCCACTTCCAACAGCAGGACCAGCCCGCGGGCGTGCCGCCCCTGGAGCTGACCGGCGAGCGCACGCTGCCGGATGTGCCCGAGGAGAACTACTGGTACCGCCGCCACGTGGCGGTCTACGAGTGGATCGCCGCGCGCGTGGGCGGCGAGCGCGTGATCGACATGGCCTGCGGCGAGGGCTACGGCTCTGACCTGCTCGCGCGCACGGCGGCGAGCGTGGTGGGCGTGGACGCGAACCCCGAGGCCCACGAGCACGCGCGCCTGCGCTACCAGCGGGCGAACCTGCGCTTCGCGCGCGACCTCGTGGAGAGCTTCAGCGAGCCCGCCGACGCGGTGGTGTTCCTGCAGACGATCGAGCACCTCCAGGACCCGGGCGCGGTGCTCGAACACTTCGCCTCGCTCCTGCGCGCGGGGGAAGGGGAGCCACGGGGCCGCGCAGGTGAAGCTGGAGAGGAGGACAGCGTGGAGGAAAGAGAGGAGGGCCGGCCAAGCCGGCGGCTGGGTCCCGGGTCTGGCGGGACGTCAGTCAAAGACCGCGCAGGCGCCATCTACCTCTCAACCCCGAACGTCCTCACGCTGGCCCCCAGGGGCGCGCCGCGCTCGGACAACCCCTGGCACGTGCACGAGTACCGCGCCTGCGAGTTCGAGGCGCTGTGCCGCGAGCACTTCTCCTCGGTGGGGCTCTACGGGCTCTACCACGCGCGCAAGCTGCGCGCGCACGAGCTCGCGCTGCGGGCCGGCTGGGATTCGCTACACCCGCGCCTGGGGCTGACGGAGCGCTTCTACGGATGGTTCACGCCTGCGATCTCCGTGCGCGACTTCGTGCTGCGCCCGCGCGGGCAGGCGGACCTCGATCGCGCGCTGGACTTCATCGCGGTGTGCCGTCCGTGACGGCTGCCTGTGCCGGCGACCGTTGGATCGGATGCCCCGGCGCGGACCCTGATCCCAGGCCGGCGGTATGAGTCACGTGGCCTCACCGTCAGCATGAGCAGCGCCCGCGCGGACCGCGGCGCGCTGGCGATTGTCCTGCATACGCACATGCCCTACGTGGAGGGCTTCGGCACATGGCCCTTCGGCGAGGAGTGGCTGTGGGAGGCCGTCGCGAGCTCCTACCTGCCGCTGCTCGATCTGCTGGAGGCTGGGGCGCCGCTGACCCTGTCGCTCACGCCCGTGCTCTGCGATCAGCTGGAGGCCTCCGGCGTGGGCGCGCGCTGCCTGGAGTTCCTGCGCGAGGTGCGCCACCACACCCACCACGAGGACGCGCGGGGCCTGCGCGCCGGGGGCCACGACGGTCTCGCGCGTGAGGTCGAGCGCTCGTGGGGCGACTACGAGCGCGCCGCCCAGCGCCTGGAAGAGCTCGACGGGGATCTGCTCAACGCGCTCGCCCCTCACGCCCAGTGGACCTCCGCGGCCACGCACGCTGTGCTGCCGCTGCTCGCCACCGACGCCGGCCTGCGCGCGCAGGTGCATGGCGGCGTCGACTCCCACCTCGCCCGCTTCAGGCGGGCGGGCGCCGAGTGGCGCGGGGGATTCTGGCTGCCCGAGTGCGCGCATACGGCCGCCCAGGAGTGGGTGCTCGCCGAGGCCGGCGTGCGCGCCACCTGCGTCGAGCTGACCGGCCGCCTCGGGCTCGGCGCGGGGGCGCACCTGCGCCCACTCGTGGGGGAGTCCGGCGTGGTGCTCGTGCCGATCGACCGCGCCACCGTGTCGCTCGTGTGGAGCGACGGCGGCTACCCCGCGCACGGCGGCTACCGCGACTACCACCACCACACCGTGCACCACCACCAGCCGTGGGCCAACGACGGCAGCGCCTACGACCACGCCGCGGCGCTAGGTCAGGCGCGCGAGCACGCCGCCGACTTCGTCGCCCGCACCGTCGCGCGTCTGCGCGAGGACGGTGCCGGACTGCCCGGCGGCGGGCTCGTGGTCTGCGCGCTCGACACCGAGCTGCTCGGCCACTGGTGGTACGAGGGTGTCGCGTGGCTCGCGGCCGTCGTCGAGGAGTGCACGCGCCAGGGGCTCGAGCTGGTGCGTTTGGACGACGCGCTCGCGAGCAGCGAGCCGGCGGACGTATCGGATGTATGCGGTGGTGGGGGCCGCGCGGCGGGTCGAGCGGGCTCGGAGCACTCGGGGGCAGGAGTATTGGACGGCCGGCCCGAGGACGAGGTCACGACTTGGGGAGCCGGGGGAGACCTGTCCACCTGGTCTTCGCCGAAGGTCGCCGACATCGCCTTCGCGACACGCGACGCCGAGCTGCGCGTGCAGGCCGCCGGGCCTCACGCGGGTGCCGCCGCGGTGCGCGAGCTGCTGGCGCTCCAGGCATCCGACTGGGCCTTCATGGTCGCCCGCGACCTGGCCGTGCCCTACGCTCGCGAGCGCCTCGCCGGGCACCTGCACGCGCTTGAGGGAGCACTGAGCGAGGGGCCGGCGGCGAGCACCGTGGCGCTGCGCAACCTCGCCGCGCGGGTTGACCCCGCGGCGCTGCTCGCCGCTTGAGGGCGCCGGCAGTCGCACTCGTCCAGGCGGTGGATATGACCTCCGCCTTGCCTGCCGCTTGAGGCCCGCAGCCAGTAGCCTCGCCCATCGCGGTCGTCGGCCACGCGCGGCTCCAGCGGCCTCAGATTAAGGCCCACCCACCCGGCCTTCTCCTCACTCCCAGCGCAGTGTCTGCGGCGCCTCGCGCATGCGAATCACCCGCGCGGGCACGCCGCCCACGACGGCGTTCGCCGGGACCTCCTTGGTGACCACTGCGTTGGTGCCCACGATCGCGTTGTCGCCGATGCTCGCCCCGCGCAGCACGCACGCGCCGTAGCCCATCCACACGTTGCTCCCCACGCGCACGTCGCGTTTGTAGATGCCCTGCAGGCGGATCGGGCGCTCCACCTCGACCACGCCGTGGTCGAAGTCGATCAGCATCACGCGGTCGGCGAGGATGCACTCGCGGCCGATCGACACGTGCTGGTAGGCCGAGATGGTGCACTCCTGGCCTATCACCGTCTTTGCGCCGATCCACACCTCGCCCTCGTGCACGCGGATCTTGCTGCCGTGGCCGATCCACGCCCAGCGCCCGATGTTCAGCGTCGCGCCGGGGCCGATCTCGAACTTCACGCCGGGGCAGACGAAGCAGATGCCGTCCGTCTGCAGCCGCCCGCGATGGCGCGCCTTCAGCCACAGCCAGCGCGCGCCGAGCAGCGCGTAGTGGCGGTTTGTCATGTTGTTCGCGCGCATCCACCGCCACGTGCGCGCAATGTCTCGGGGGTGTGTCACGAGCGGGCATCCTAAGGGCCGAAGGCCCGGTTACGGAGGCCTGGAGGGCCTCCGGCCTCACATGGGGACGGCCGGACGCCGTCCCGACGTACTCTTCTCTCGTGGCTTCCTCGCTCGCCCAGCGCCTGCTCGACGGCGACCGCCGCGCTTTGGCCCGCGCCATCTCGCTCGTCGAGGACGACCGCCCCGAGGGGTGGGCGCTCGTGCGCGAGGTCTACCCGCACACCGGCTCCGCCGCCGTGTTCGGCTTCACGGGGCCGCCCGGCGTGGGCAAGTCGACGCTGATCGGCGCTCTCACCAAGGCGCGCCGCGAGGCCGGGCGCACCGTGGGGGTGCTCTCGATCGACCCCTCCTCGCCCTTCACGCAGGGGGCGCTCCTGGGGGATCGCATCCGCCTCTCCGAGCACTTCCTCGACCCGGGCGTGTTCATCCGCTCGATGGCCAACCGGGGGGCCTTGGGTGGCCTCTCCGAGGCCGCGCTGCAGGCTGCGCTTCTGCTCGACGCCGCCGGGCGCGAGGACGTGTTCGTGGAGACCGTCGGCGTCGGCCAGGCCGAGATCGACATCATCGACCACGCCGACACCGTCGTGCTCGTGCTGATGCCCGGCTCGGGCGACTCGATCCAGGCGCTCAAGGCCGGCGTCATGGAGATCCCCGACGTGATCGTCATCAACAAGGCCGACCACCCGCTCACGGACACGATGGTGCGCGAGATCCGCGGCGTGCTCTCGCTCGCCAACCTCGACCGCTCCGCCGAGGAGGTGCGCGCGAGCTGGCGCGTGCCGATCGTCAAGACCGAGGCCGCCCACGGCCGCGGCGTGGACGAGCTCGTGGAGGCGCTCGACGCGCACCGCGCCCACATCCTCGCCGCCGGCCAGCTCGCCGAGCGACGCCGCTCGAACCTGCGCAACGAGGTGCTCGCGATCGCCACCGCGCGTCTGCGCAGACACCTGGAGGATGAGCTTGCCGGAGACGCGCGCTTTCAGGAGCTTTTGGAGGAGGTCGTCGAGCGGCGCCTTGACCCCGCCTCGGCGGCGGTCGAGCTGCTGGAGCGAGCTGCCGCACCGGTTGCACCGGCGGGTGACTGATCGCACCCTGAGCCGGGCCGTCCCGCCGGGCTCAGCCGGCCGCCGGGCTCAGCCGTCCGCCGGGCCGCTACGCCCCCAGTGCCCGCGCGATGACCATCTGCTGTACCTCGTCGGTGCCCTCGCCGATCGTCAGGATCTTCGCGTCGCGGTAGTACCGGCACACCGGGTACTCCTCGATGTAGCCGTACCCGCCGTGGATCTGCACCGCCTCCTCCGCGCAGCGCACGGCCAGGCGACCGGTCTTTAGCTTCGCCTGGGCGGCGGTGAGCGTGAAGTTGCGCCCCGCGTCCTTCTCGCGGGCGGCCTTGTACACGAGCAGCCGCGCCGCCTCGATCTCGCTCGACATGTCCGCCAGCTTGCCCTGGATCGCCTGGAACTTCGAGATCGGCTTGCCGAACGCGTGGCGCTCCTTGGCGTACTTCAGCGCCTCGTCGAGCGCCCCCTGCGCGAGGCCAACGCCCATTGCGGCCACGCCGATGCGCCCGATATCGAGGATGTGCAGGAACTGCTTGAACCCCGCCCCCCGCGGCCCCAGCAGGTTCTCCGCGGGGACGCGGCATTCGGTGAACGTCAGCGGACGCGTGTCCGAGGCGTGCCAGCCCATCTTGCGATAGGGCTCGCCCTGCTCGTAGCCGAGCGTGCCGTTGGCGATGATGATGTTCGATATCTCCTTCGCGCCGCCTGCCTCCCCGCCCGTAACGGCGGTGATGCACACCACGCCCGAGATGTCCGTACCGGCGTTCGTGATGAACTGCTTCGCGCCGTCCACCACCCACTCGCCGCCATCCTCGCGGGCGCGCGTGCGCGTGTTGCCCGCGTCGCTGCCCGCCTCGGGCTCGGTCAACCCGAACGCACCCAGTCGCTCGCCTGAGCAGAGCCGAGGCAGCCACTCGCGCTTCTGCTCCTGGCTGCCGAACAGGTGGATCGGCTGCGTGCCGAGCGAAGTGTGCGCGCACAGCGTGATCGCCACCGAGCTGTCCACGCGCGTGAGCTCCTCGACGGCCAGCGCATAGGCCAGGCTGTCCCCGCCGCCGCCCCCGTACTCCTGTGGGAAGGGGATCCCCATAAGCCCGAGCTTTCCGAGCTTGGCGACGATCTCGTACGGGAAGGACTTCGTGCGGTCGAGCTCCTCGGCCACCGGCGCCACCTCGCCCTGCGCGAAGTCGCGCACCGTGGCGCGAATCAGCTCGTGCTCGGGTGAGAGGTCGAAGTTCATCGAGTCATCCTCTCAGCTGCGTGTTGGGCTTCACGAGGCGGCTCGGTTTGTGGCACGTCGGGCGGTTCGGGCTTTGTGGCACGTCGGGCGCGGCTCGGTTCGTGACACGCCGACTCACTGGGCGGCGTATGAACGAGCCAGCTCTACCAGCAGCCGTACTCCGTATCCCGACGCGCTCTTGGCGGCGTACGCGCGGCCTAGGTCCCACGCCGAGCCGGCGATGTCGAGGTGCACCCAGGGCACGTCGCCGACGAAGTTCGAGAGGAACGCCGCGCCTACGATCGTGCCCGCCTTGCGCGCTTCGGGCGCGTTGTCGAGGTCGCCGTAGCGGCCCTTGACCAGCTCGTCGTACTCTTCGTGCAACGGCAGCCGCCACACGATCTCACCCGTGGCCCGGCCCGCCTTGGCGACGCGCTCGGCGAACTCGTCCTCGTTGCTCATCAGGCCCGCGTAGGTGGAGCCCAGTGCGACGATCACCGCGCCCGTCAGCGTCGCCAGATCCACGATCCGCTCTACCCCCTGCTCGACGGCGTGGCAGAGGCAGTCGGCCAGCACGAGGCGCCCCTCGGCGTCGGTGTTGTTGACCTCGATCGTCTTGCCGTTCGCCGCGCGCACGATGTCGCCGGGCTTCACCGCGCCGCCGCTCGGCAGGTTCTCGGTCGCGCCCACCACCGCCACGAGCTTCACGGGTAGCTCCAGCCGGGCGATCGCCGCGACCGCCTGCACCACCGCGGCGCCACCGGACATGTCGAACTTCATCTCCGACATCTTCGCGCCGGGCTTCAGGGAGATGCCGCCGCTGTCGAACGTCACCGCCTTGCCCACCAGCCCCAGCAGGGGACCCTTCGCGTCGGCGTGGGCGTAGCGCATCGTGATCAGCGCCGGCTCCTGGTCTGAGCCCTGGGCGACCGCGGCGAAAGCGCCCATCCCGTGCTGTTCCAGTCCGGCGCGTCCCTCCACCTCGACGGTGAGGCCCTCGATCTCGGCGGCCAGTGCGCGCGCGTGCTCGGCCAGCGCGCTTGGCGTCAGATCGTTGCCGGGGCGGTTCTGCAGGTCGCGGGCTTCGTTCACCGCTGCGACGACGGTCGCGGCATCGGTCGCCACACGCTCCAGCTCCTTTGCCCTGGCCGCCTCGGCATCGGGCGCGGTCACGATCAGGGCATCGAGGTGCTTGGGCGGCTCCTGACCCGCTTTCTCCCCGTCATCGGAGGGCACCGACTTGTACCGCTCGAAGCGGTAGTCGGCCAGCATCGTGCCCTCGACGAGCGCGCTCACCACATCGTCCGCCGCGCGCTCGGGGGCGAGCCAACAGAGGGTGCGGGTGGATATCTCGCGGGCGCGCTCCAGCGCCCGGGCAGCCGCAACACGCGCGCGCTCGGGCGTGAAATCCTCACGCTTACCCATGCCCACGGTCAGCCAGCGCTTGTCCTGCACGTGGGTTACGGCCAGCGCCTTGCACGTGCTCCGGGCCTCACCGCTGGAGAGGAGCTCGGAGACCTCATCGGGAACACCGGCCGGAGCGTCCTCGCCGTCGAACAGGCCTACCGCGACGGTGTCGGCGTTGGTTGCCCCGGGGGTCTCGCTAACAAGTGTGACCTTCACGACAGAGGCACCTTATCCACATCGGTAGGCTTTTCGGGTCGACATCGGTCCAACTCGGTTTCGACACATACCTCGCGTCAGACTCCACAGCCTGCCCACCGACATATCGTCCAGGCCGTTCGACGTTTCAGTCCAGGCCCGTTCAACATCGACTACGACCAGGAGAGCCCACACCCATGCCCAAGACCGTGATCCTCGGCAGCGCTCGCACCCCCATCGGCAAGATGGGCGGGGGCCTTTCCACGCTCGACGCCACCGAGCTCGGCGGCGTGGCAATCAAGGCGGCCCTGGAGCGCGCCGGCGTCGAGAGCGAGCAGGTCGAGCACGTGATCATGGGCCAGGTGCTGCAGGCAGGCCAGGGCCAGATCCCCTCGCGCCAGGCGCAGATCAAGGCCGGTATCCCCAAGGAGGTCTCCTCGGAGACGATCAACAAGGTCTGCGCCTCGGGGCTGCGCGCCTGCGTGCTGCTCGACCAGGCGATCCGCGCCGGCGACATGCAGGTCGGCGTGGGCGGTGGCATGGAGTCGATGTCCGGTGCCCCCTACCTGCTGCCGGGCGCGCGCTTTGGCTTTCGCATGGGCGACGTAAAGAGCCTCGACGCGATGGTCCACGACGGGCTCACCAACCCCTTCTCGGGCAAGCAGATGTTCATCGAGGCCACCGAGGTCGGAGACGAGCTGGAGATGACGCGCGCAGACCTCGACCGCTGGGCGCTGCGCTCGCACGAACTGGCGCTCGCCGCGACCGACGAGGGGCGTCTGGCCGAGGAGATCGTGCCCGTGACGGTCAAGGGACGCAAGGGCGACACGGTCGTCGAGGTGGACGAGGCCCCGCGCCGCGACACCTCCCTGGAGGCGCTCGCCAAGCTGCCCGGCCTCGTCGGCAAGGAGGGTACCCACACCGCGGGCAACTCACCTGGCGTCAACGACGCCGGTGGCGCGCTGGTGCTCTCTTCTGAGGAGTGGGCCAAGGTCAACGGCCGCGAGGCGCTCGGGGAGATCGTCGCCCACGCTCAGTCCGCCGACGACTTCGCCTACCTGGCCCGCACTCCCGCCTCAGCCGCCACCAAGGCGCTGCAGAAGGCAGGCCTGAACGCCGCCGACATCGACATATGGGAGATCAACGAGGCGTTCGCCTCGGTCACGCTCAACTCGATCCGCATGCTCGGCATCGAGGAGGACCGCGTGAACGTCAACGGCGGCGCGATCGCCCTCGGCCACCCAATCGGCGCCTCCGGCGCGCGCATCCTCGGCGCGATCGTGCACGAGCTGCGCCGCCGCGGCGGCGGCCTCGGCTGCGCGGCGATCTGCTCCGGCGGCGGACAGGGCGACGCGGTCATAATCCGCGTCTGAGCTTGCCTCGGCAGCCGAGTAGGCCAAGCTGAAGCGTCCAAGTTGGTCGGAGTGAGGCGTCAGGGTTGCTAAACACTGACCTGTGAGCACGCGCCCCACCAGGCATCTGCACGTTGCCACGGCCGGTGAGACGGCCGGGCAGGCTGCGGCCTTCTTCGACCTCGACCGCACGCTGATGGTCGGTTCTTCGGGCATCTTCTTTGCCCGGGCGGCCTTCGAGACGGGCATGATCTCGCGCGGGCGCCTGGCGCGCGATGTGTATGAAAACGTGCGCTTCCGCCTGCGCGGCTCCACCGACGATCGTGCGGACGCGGTGCGCAAGCGGGTTGGGGAGATGATCGCCGACGTGCCGGTGCGCGATCTGCAGCGCCTCTCCCCGCGCGTCCTTGCCGGCGTCCTGCCGAGGCTCTATCCGCAAATGCTCCAGCGCGCCTACGAGCACCAAGAGCAGGGCCGGCGCGTGTATATCGTCACCGCCGCGCTGCAGGAGATGGCCGACCTGCTCGCGCACGTGCTCGCCTTCGACGGGGGCCTCGGCTCGCGCCTGGAGGTCGTCGACGGCCGCTACACCGGTCGCGCCGACGGGCCGTTCAACTATCGTGAGGGCAAGGTGCTCTCGATGCAGGCGCTCGCCGCGCGCGAGGGCCTCGATCTCGCCGCCTCCTATGCCTACTCGGATTCGGAGTCCGACCTGCCGATGCTGCGCGCGGTGGGGCACGCCGTGGTCGTGAACCCCGACCAGGATCTGCGCCGCATCGCTGCACAGGAAGGCTGGGAGGTCCTGCGCCTGGACCGTCTCGGCAGCCGCCTGAAGATGCTCGCCGCGCTCGCCGCTGCCGCCGCGCTCGGGGGAGTGGGCAGCGCGGTCAGAGGCCGCGTGAGCACGCGCGGGTAGCCCCGGGCTTTACAATCCCGCTCCGCCACCGCGCGATCTGCTCTGCCGCGCGCGCTTGGAGTCCCGAGCCTCCGATCCGATGTCCACCTCCACCAACACCAAAGGCAAGATCCGCGTCGTCGTGGCCAAGCCCGGCCTTGACGGGCACGACCGCGGCGCGAAGATCATCGCCCGCGCGCTGCGCGACGCGGGCATGGAGGTCATTTACACCGGCCTGCACCAGACGCCCGAGCAGATCGTCGAGACGGTCATCCAGGAGGACGCCGACGCGGTGGGGCTGTCGATCCTCTCCGGCGCGCACATGACGCTCGTGCCGCGCGTGGTGGCGCTCTTGCGCGAGCAGGGCATCGACGACGTGCTGGTGACGGTGGGAGGCACGATCCCCGCGGAGGACATCCCCGAGCTCAAGGAGCTGGGCGTGGCCGAGGTCTTCACACCCGGCGCGCCCACGCAGGCGATCGTGGACTTCATCGAGAGCTCGGTCGCGCAGAATTAGGGGTGGCTTTGGAATGTGGACCGGAGAGGGAGTTGTAAAGGCGGGGGTTGTGTGTGCCCCTTTTTGCTTTCGGATTGCAATGGTATCTACGGCCGGACCGGCAGAGTATCTACGCGGACCGGCAGAGTATCTACGGTCGGGCCGGGCGGGGAGCGCATGGATCCGATCGGTCGGGCCGGGCGGGGAGCGCATGGATCCGATAACTGATTGACTCGTCAGTCAACCGCCGATTCGGGTAGGATTGGCGTGACCTAATCCTCAAGGAGAGCGAACCGAATGAAGATATGCGTCCTGGTTAAGGAGGTTCCGGACGCCGCCGTCGAGAAGCGCATCGATCCCTCGACGGGGCGCATGGACCGCAGCGGAGAGAAGAACCTCAACCCCTATGACACGCACGCCATCGAGGCTGCGATGCAGATCCGCGAGGGCGGGGCCGTCCCCGTCGAGGAGATCGTGGCCGTCACGATGGGCCCGGAGAGCGCCGTGCGCGCGCTGCACAAGGCCGTCTCGCTCGGCGCCGACCGCTCGGTGCACCTCTCCGATGACGCCGTCGCCGGCTCCGACGTGGCCGCCACCGGCTACGCGCTGGCCAAGACGCTGGGACGCGAGAGCCCTGACCTGGTGCTGCTCGGTCAGCAGTCAGACGACGGCGAGTGCTACACGATCGGCGCCGTCGTGGCCGAGCACCTGGGGATGCCCTCGCTGACCCAGGTCATCAAGATGGACGTCGACGCGCAGGCACTGAAGTGCGAGCGCCAGGCCGAGTATGGCTACGACACGGTGCAGATCACGCTGCCCGCAGTCATCTCCGTGGGCGACGCGATTAACGAGCCGCGCTACCCCTCGCTGAAGGCGATCATGGGCGCCAAGAAGAAGCCGCTGGACACCGTCGGCATCGGCGACGTCGAGATCGACGCCGCGAAGGTCGGCGGCGATAACTCCGCCGCGCAGTGGGTCGCCGCCAAGGCGCCGCCGGCGAAGGGCGCCGGAGAGATCATCGAGGACGAGGACACGAACGAGACGGTCGAGAAGATCGTCGCCTGGCTCGACGAGAGGAAGCTGATCTAGATGGCGAACATTTTGGTCTACGCGCTGCACTACGAGGGCGCGATCAACAAGAACTCGCTCGGCGCCGTCTCCGAGGGCGCCAAGCTCGCCGCGCAGCTCGGCGGCGAGGCGCACGCGATCCTCGTCGGCGAGAACGTGCCTCAGGATCTGGCGGCGTCGCTCGGCAATTACGGCGCCAAGAAGGTGCTCGTCGCCGAGGGCCCCGAAGGCCTCGCGCAGCCTGTCGTCGACGCGATGGGCAAGGCGATCGCCGACGGCGGCTACAAGTACGCGATCTTCGGCGGCGGTCTGCTGGGCTTTGAGATCGGCGCCGGTCTCGCCGCGCGTCTGGGCGCGGGCGTGGCGATGGAGGTCACCGCCGTGCGAGCCGAGGTCGGCGAGTTGATCGCCGAGCGCCCGATCCTGGGCGACAGCGCGATCTCTGAGATCAAGTACCGCTCGCCGGTGGGGATCGTGATCGGGCGCCTGAACGCGTTCGAGATCGCCCAGCCCAGCTCCGAGCAGGCGGCGGTGGAAGGGCTCAGCTTCGAGCTCTCGCCCCACGCCAAGCAGGCCACGATGGTGACGCGCGGCGAGCAGCGCGGCGCCGATGTCGACATCGAGGGCGCCGACATCCTCGTCGCCGGCGGTCGCGGGCTCGGCAAGGCCGAGGGCTTTGCGCTCTGCGAAGAGCTTGCGGGCGCCTTTGGCAACAATGCCGCCGTCGCCGCCACCCGCGCGGTGGTCGACGCCGGCTGGTACCCCTACGCGGCGCAGATCGGCCAGACCGGCAAGACGGTCGCGCCGAAGCTGTACCTCGCGGCGGGCATCTCCGGCGCGATCCAGCACAAGGTCGGGATGCAGGCCTCCGAGAACATCGTCGCGATCAACAAGGACTCCAACGCGCCGATCTTCGAGTTCTCCGACCTCGGCATCGTCGGCGATCTGAACAAGATCCTGCCGAAGCTGACCGAGGCTGTGAAGGCCAAGAAGGCGAGCTGACTGTGCGCCCCCTGACGCTGCGCTGGATCGCCACGTGTCGCCTCGGACGTATTCCCCGATACGCCCTTCGTCGACCCGCGTCGCCCAGCTTGGTTAGGAGACGCACAGTCGGGCTGAGTACGAGTAGGAGGTTTGGATATGTCCGGACATAACGGCTCGCGCAATGGGAGGGTCGCTCCGGCGGCCTTCCCGCCCCCCGTGGATCCGCAGAAGGAATTCGTCAAGCACGGCCTCGACGCCGAGGACGAGCTGATCGAGGTCGGCGTGGCGATCGTCGGCGGCGGCACCGCCGGGCTTGCGTGCGCCAACCGCCTGCTGCAGCTACTGGCGGATGACCCGGAGATGATGGAGCGCCTCGGCGAAGTCCCCGTCGCCGTCGTCGAGAAGGCCAAGACCTGCGGCGGGCACAACCTCTCAGGCGCGGTCATGCGGCCGGGGCCGCTGCAGGAGCTGTTTCCGGAGATGACCCGCGAGCAGTGGCGGGAGGAGGGCTTCGCGTTCGGTGAGGTCACGAAGGAGTCGGTGTACATGCTTACCGGCCCGAAAACTAAGGTCCCGGTGCCGATTGTGGCGGTGCCGAACTTCAAGAACCACGGCAACGAGGTCGTCTCGGTCTCCGCGCTCGCGCGCTTCCAGCAGCGCCAGGCCGAAGAGGCCGGCGCCTACATCCTCACCGAGACCGCCGCCACGCAGCTGATCATCGATGAGGGCCCGGAGGGGCGTGCTCGTGTCGTCGGCGTGCGCTCGGGCGACAAGGGCCGCGGCAAGGACGGCGAGCCGCTCGGCAACTTCGAGCCCGGGACGGACATCAAGGCGCAGGCCACCGTGCTCGCCGAGGGCTGCTGGGGGCACCTCACGGGCGCCGCGATCCGCGAGTTCGACCTCGCCAAGGGGCGCGAGCCGCAGGTCTGGGAGCTGGGCGTGAAGGAGGTCTGGAAGGTCAAGAAGCCGCTCGACCGGGTGATCCACACGTTCGTGCAGCCGTGGCCCCTGAAGGTCGCGGCTAAGTATGGACAGCTCGGCGGCACCTGGATATACCCGATGAAGAACGCCAAGACGGGCGAGGACCTCGTCTCGATCGGGTTCGTCGTCGACCTCAACTACCGCGATGCGACGACCTCGGCCCACGACCTGCTGCAGACGTTCAAGCTGCATCCGCTCGTCAAGGGCATCCTCGAGGGCGGCGAGCGCATCGCCTGGGGCGCAAAGGCGCTGCCCGGCGGTGGATACTGGTCGATGCCGAAGCTGTCGATGCCCGGCGCGGTGCTCGTCGGCGACGCCGGCGGGATGGTGGACACGGCGGCGCTGAAGGGCGTCCATCACTGCATCAAGTCGGGGATGTTGGCGGCCGAGTCGATCTATGCGGCGCTCAAGCGTGGCAGCAGCGATCTGTCCAACTACGAGGATGCAGTCGAGACGTCGACGATCGGAACCGAGCTCTACCAGGTGCGCAACACGCGACAGGCGTTCCAGAAGGGCTTCCTGCTCGGCAGCCTGCTCGCGGGTCCGTCGATCATGTCCAAGGGCAAGGTCCCCCCGGGTCGACAGGAGTGGCACCGCGATGACGCCGAGCCGATGTTCATCGGCGACACCAAGGAGCGCTATCCCAAGCCCGACGGCAAGTACACCTTCGACAAGCTCTCCTCGGTGTTCATCACCGGCAACGCCACGCGTGACGACGCGCCCAACCACATCCGCATCCAGAAGCACGTGCCGCGCGAGATCGCCGAGACGTGGCGCTGGATGTGCCCTGCGGGGGTGTATGAGATCCCCGAGGATGCGCCCGAGCATGGTGATGTGGACGTGATCGTCAACTACACCAACTGCGTGCAGTGCGGGGCCATCACCGCGAAGGGCGGGCGGCTGACGACGCCCGAGGGCGGCGACGGGCCGCTGTATCAGATCCTCTGAGGGGGTCCGAAGCGCTTTCGCGATCGCCGCAGCGAAACCCCTGTCGTTTAGCGGTGTTTAGGGGGGACGATGGCATTCCCCACCGTCCTGCCCGCATCCCTGGCTGCGCTGAGCCTCTTGGCCTCGCCGAGCCCCGCGCCCACGACGCCGGGGCCGGTGAGCGCGAGCGTCGAACAGTGCGTTCCGGCCGCCGTGCAAACCGAACGCTCGGCGACGTTCACCGCGCAGATGACGGCGACCACGGGCACGCAGCGGATGGCGATTCAGATGGAGATCCAGGAATGGACCCCCACGGACCCCACCTTCCACACGATCCTCGCTCCTGGACTCGGCGTGTGGAGCCAGTCGGAAACAGGGGTGAAGATCTATAAGTTCGTCAAGCAGTTCACGAACCTGACGGCGCCCGGTGCCTTCAGGGCGCTCGTGCACTACCGCTGGCTCGATAATCGCGGCCATGTGATCGCGCATCTCCAGCGGCGCACCCCGGCCTGTGAGCAGCCGGCGCAGCCGCTCCCAGCGCAGGCCCCGGCCGGCCGCTAGAATGTGCTGAGCATGAAGACAGCGATCCACCCAAACTATGTCGAGGCCCACGTGAGCTGCACGTGCGGCAACGCGTTCACCACGCGCGCGACCCGTCCGGAGATCCACGTCGAGGTGTGCTCCAACTGCCATCCGTTCTACACCGGCCGCCAGAAGCTGGTCGACACGGGCGGACGCGTCGAGCGCTTCCAGCGCCGTGTGGCCAAGGGCCGCCAGCGCTCAGCCAAGGCGAGCGGTGTGACCGCCGCCGTAGGCTCAGGCCAGAGCCAGACGCGGCCCGCGTAGGCCGATGGCCTCGCGCCTGGTCGCCGGTCCGCCGACGCCGACGCGCGCTCCCGAGGTTGCGCCGCAGGCACCGGCGGTAGAAGAGGGCCCCGTGCACGGGGACGGCGAGGGCCTGCAGGCCCAGCGCGACGCGCCGCTCGGCGGCCAGGCGGTGCTCGAGGGCGTGATGATGCGCGGGATCCGCAACTGGGCGGTGGCCGTGCGAAAGCCTGCGGTTCCGGCGGCGCCCGCGGGCGTCGACGCGGTTGAGAACGGGGCAGCGGCCAATGGTATGTCGCCCAGCGGAGCACCAGCCAATGGCGCGTCGGCCAACGGCTCTGCCGCCAAAAACGGCGTGTCGCCCAACGGAACCGGCCTATCCACCGAGGACGGAACGCGGGCCGAGGAGGACGCGCTCGGCGAGATCGAGGTCACGACCTACCCGCTGACCTCGATCATGCGCCGCCACCGCGTATGGCGTCTGCCGATCGTGCGCGGCGTGATCGCGCTCGGTGAGTCGATGGCCGTCGGCTTCAAGGCGCTGGGCATCTCCGCCAACGCGCAGCTGTCCGCCGCCAGCGAGGGTGGCGAGGGCGAGGACGGGGGTCCCACGGAGATCTCGGGCGGCGTGTGGGCCGGCACGATCGTCGTGGCGCTGGTGTTCGCGATCGGCCTGTTCTTCCTGCTGCCCCTGGGGTTGACGAGCCTGATCAAACATCAGCTGAACTCCTCGGCGCTGTTCTGGGTCGTGGAGGGGACGCTGCGCACGGCGATCTTCCTCGGCTACATGGTGCTGCTCTCGCGCCTGCGCGACCTGCGCCGCGTGTTCGAGTACCACGGCGCGGAGCACAAGACGATCTCCTGCTTCGAGGCGGGCCTGCCGCTGACGCCCCCTAATGCACAGCGCTTCTCGCGGCTGCACCCGCGCTGCGGCACGAGCTTTCTGTTGATCGTGATGGTCGTCTCGATCTTCGTGTTCGGCGCGATCGGGCTGCCCGCGTGGTACTGGCTCGTGGCCTCGCGCATCCTCGGCGTGCCGATCATCGCCGGCATCTCCTTCGAGATCATCAAGTTCGCCGGGCGCAACCGCCGCCGCCGCTGGGTGCAGATCGTGATGTGGCCCGGGCTGAAGCTGCAGCTCCTGACCACCCGCGAGCCGGATCTGGACCAGCTAGCGGTGGCGATCGCGGCGCTCGAGGCGGTCCTGGCGCTGGAGAAGCCAGGGGAGATGTCCGCGGAGGATCTGGTCGGCGTGGAGGTCGTGGCGTAGCCGGTCGAGATGGAGGTCACGGCCCGCTCTACGCCGGTCCAGATGGAGGTCACGGCGTAACCCGCTGACACGGAGACCGTGGCGCAGGTTGGGGCTCGCCGTCGGCCGTCATGCGTGACCCGGTGAGTATCCCTGGAGGGCATAGGGGTTCAGGAACTGCCTTCGCCAGAAGTATGTGCGCTCGACCTCTGTCATACGCGCGATGTCGCAGACCTCGTTCCACTGCAACTCGATCACATCGATCTGGTGGTCGATGATTTCGCGGCCCTGCGTCTCGGAGAGCAGGTAGGTCGACGCCTCCCGCACGCACGCCTCGAGGAGGCTCATCCGGAAGCCATCGGCCCGGATCGACATGGCCTGTGTGGTCTCTCCGCCGACCCGCGGCTGGGGACAGATGTCGTAGGCGGGGGTGAGGGTCAGCGCCTCACCGTCCCAGAACGCGGCGTGGTTGCGGGCGTGGTCGTCGTTGTTGCCGACGAGGATGTTGAAGGCGAGACGCGCGAACAGCTCGCGCAGCGTTGCGGGCGCGTCGGTGAAGCGCTCACGGACCTTGTGGGCCAGCGCCTCGTAGCTGGCGTAGCGCGCGGACATCTCGTCCAGCTCGAGGATGGTCAGTGCCGAGACGAGCGCGCGTCGCTGCTCGGCGCCTTGCCTCGTGCCCCCTATCCGGTCGAAGCGCTCGATCAGCAGGACGTCCCGGCCCAGCACCTGCTCCAGCTTCACCGACGCCACGTCGAGACTCGCCCGCCGCGCCAGCTCCATCGCCGCGAACTCGCCCTTCACGACCGCGTAGCGATCGGTGGTCGATGAGAACTTCGCGATCAGCTTGCGGTCTTTATCATTCAACAGCGCCTTGGGTCGGGCGCCTCCGATCGAGCTCCCGTGCAGCAGGGCCTGATCGAGGGTGGGCGAGAACGGTAGCCCGTCCTCGATTCGCTGTGCCGCCCGCATGAGCTCCTCCAGCGAGGCGCTGCCCTCATCGCGTGCAGCGTATTCATCGGGTGAGACCTGGAAATCGAGCGCCCCGATCCGGTCTGAGCCGGACCGCAGCAGGTACGTCAGGCGGTCGAGGCTTGCGGGGTCCTCGGGACCTCCATCGTCCTCCACCATGTAGCGCATGATCACCCGCTGTCCCCACGCATCGGGCGTGGCATCGGCGATGCAGCCGGCGACGCTAAGGCCAGGTAGGGGTGCGATCCGACCGCGTCGCAGCGGCAGCTCGGGCAGGTAGAGCGCGATCGCCCGATCGCGCTCGAGATAGCTGCGGCCGTAGTTGAAGTCGACGATGTCGCCGGTAATCCACAGCCTGCCGGCAACCACGGGCTCGCTCGCGCCGGGCAGCCAGATCCAGACGAATGCTTCGCGCGGCTCCTCAGAAGTCATCCTTGACGTCCTCCCTGCGTGTCCGCACCCGCTGTGGGAGCAGCGCGGCGCGGTCGCGGACGCGATCGATGTCATCGCCCAGCTGTGAGCGATCCTCGTGGAAGAGCGGCACGCCGACGAGAGTCGCCACCTCGAACGCCACCCCGAGACCCACGGTCAGATCGCCGTGTTCGACCTTTCTCAGCGTGAACTTCGTGATGCCCGCACGATCGGCCAGCTCCTGCATCGACCAGTGTCGCTCACCGCGCGCCAGGCTGACACGTGCGCCGAGCAGCCGCGCCGCCTCTATGGCATATGGAGAGTATGTACGGGTGCGCTTCACTCGGGGACCTATAACAAGCGATATAGTGCGATTTAGAGTATCTAAAGAGCATTATAGCAAGCGCATACTCTCGCCAGAAGAATCGGTGCTGTGCACACATAGACTGGGATCCTCATGGTCGAGGACCTGATCGAGCAGATCGAGACTCGCTTTGCTGAGCTTGGCGAGCAGATGACCGACCCCGAGGTGATCGGGGATCGCGAGCGCTACGCGGAGGTGGGGCGCGCGTACCGCCAGTTGCGGCCCGCGGCGGAGCTCGCGGGACGCTGGCGCCATACCCAGGACGATGCCGCGGGCGCTGAAGAGCTGCTGGCCGAGGAGGGCGAGGATTCGGAGTGGCGCCAGGAGCTGGCCGCCGCGCGCGAGCGGATCGAGGCGCTCGAGGAGGAGATCCGGGTGGCGATGGTCGAGCGCGACCCCAACGATGACAAGAACGTGATCGTCGAAATCCAGGGCGGCGCCGGGGGGGACGAGGCTGGGCTGTGGGCTGGGGATCTGTATCGGATGCTCAGCAAGTACGCCGAGCGGTTGGGGTTGAAGACCGAGGCGATGGACATCGGCGAGGGCAAGTACACGTTCGCGATCAAAGGCGACGGCGCCTACTCCGTGTTCAAGTTCGAGGGCGGCACCCACCGCGTGCAGCGCGTCCCCGAGACCGAGTCCCAAGGGCGCATCCACACCTCGACCGCCACCGTCGCCGTGCTCCCCGAGGCCGAGGACGTCGACATAGAGGTCGACCCGAACGATCTGCAGATCGACGTCTACCGCTCCTCGGGTCCGGGCGGGCAGTCGGTCAACACGACCGACTCCGCTGTGCGCATCACGCACAAGCCGTCCGGGCTCGTGGTCTCGATGCAGGACGAGAAGTCCCAGCTGCAGAACCGCGAGAAGGCGCTGCGGGTGCTGCGCGCGAGGTTGTACGACCGGGCGCTGGCCGAGCAGCAGGCCGAGCTGGCCGCGGACCGCCGCTCGCAGGTCGGGACGGGCGACCGCTCGGAGAAGATCCGCACGTACAACTACGGCGAGCGGCGCGTGACCGACCACCGCATCAAGTTCACGGTCCACAACCTCGATCAGGTGCTCGCGGGGGAGCTGGACGAGCTGACCGCGGCGCTGCAGGGGGACGAGAAGCGGCGGCGGCTGGAGGCTCAGGCGGCGGCGTGAGGTGCAGGTGTCGACGTGAGGCCGATTTCCACGGTGGATTCGATGTTGGCGGCCTGACAAGCTCTCGTACGATGTTTCACTCAGCCGATCGGCCCCGGGGCGCCACCTCCGCGCGCGACGCGCTCGACGGGGCGATCACGGCGATCGGCGCCGCGGGCTGTGAGATGCCTCGGCTTGACGCTGAACTGCTGCTCGCGCACGTGCTCGGGGTCACGCGCGAGCGGCTGTTGACCGATCGCGAGCTTGTCGTCGCGGGGCCGGCGGTGCGCGCGTTTCAGGACGCTGTGCGCCGGCGCGCGGTGCAGCGCGAGCCCGTCGCCTACATCGTCGGCCGGCGCGGATTTCGCCACCTGGAGCTGGCGGTCGACTGCCGGGCGCTGGTGCCGCGGCCCGAGACAGAGCTGTTGGTCGAGGTGGGATTGACCTTGCCTCAGGGTGTGTCTGTGCTGGATTTGGGCACTGGCAGCGGTGCGGTCGCTCTGGCGCTCGCCCACGAGCGCCCTGACCTGCTCGTGACTGGGAGCGACGTCTCCACCGAGGCCCTTGTCGTGGCGCGTGCCAATGGTGAGCGGCTGGGGCTCCGGTCGCCCCGGCTGGCGGAGGTGCGCTGGGTAGCCGCTGACCTACTGGAGGGCGTGCCAGACGAGTTCGGCGCCGTTCTCTCCAACCCGCCGTATGTGGCGGACTCCGAGCGCGCCGCGTTGGCGCCAGAGATCCTCCGCCACGAGCCCCCCGGCGCGCTGTTCGCCGGGGCCGACGGTCTTGACGTCATCCGACGTCTGGCGGGTCAGCTGGGTGGGCGCTCACAAGTGCGCTTCGTGGCACTCGAGGTCGGCGCGGGCCAGGCGCCGGCGGTGGGTGCGCTGCTGCGCGGCGCGGGGTTTGGCGCCGTGCGTGCCGAGCGCGACCTGGCGGGGATCGAGCGGGTCGTTGTGGGGGAGCGGACGTGACGCTCACCGCTGAGGACGCGCGCCAGCTGGAGGAGTGCGTGGTTGGCGGGGGCGTTGTCGTATTCCCCGCGGATACCGTCTACGGACTCGCCTGCGACCCCGAGAACCGCGCCGCCGTCGAGCGGTTGTACGCGCTCAAGGGGCGCCCGCCGGCGCGACCCGCGGCGGTGATGTTCTTCTCGCTCGGCCCGGCCCTGCAGGCGCTGCCCGATCTGGGGGCGCGCGAACGCGCCGCGCTGGACGGGCTGCTGCCCGGGCCGCTCACGCTGTTACTGCCCAACCCCAGCCGTCGCTTCCCGCTCGCGAGCGGACCGGACCCGGACACGCTGGGTCTGCGCGTACCGCTGCTTGCGGGCCCGCTCGCCGCGCTGGGTGCTGTGCGCGTGCCGCTCGTGCAGTCGAGCGCCAACCTCTCCGGGGAGGCCGACGTGCGGCGACTGGCCGATGTCCCCGCTCCGCTGCGCGCCGGGGCCGACCTCTCCCTCGACGGCGGCGAGCTGCCCGGGACGGCCTCGACGGTGGTCGATCTGCGTGCGTACGAGGCCCGCGGCGAGTGGAGTGTGGTGCGCGCGGGGCCGGTCGGGGCGCGGGAGCTGGAGCGGGTGTTGGGTTGAGGCGGCTGGATGCGGTGCGCCAGCAGTGGAGTCCAGTGGTTCTGTACTGGACAGTCCAGTGAATCTGTACTGATTAGTTCAGTGAGACTGTACTTTTGAGCCAGAAGCGCTGCGCCGATCCCTGCTAGCCTCAAGAAGCCGTCACGACTGGCGCTGGGGTGGAATTGACCACCGGGAAGTGATGGCCTTCGACAGCGGTGAGCCGCGCGCCTGGGCATCCATATCGTCGCCTCTGAAAGGAGCGCCAGATGCCCGAGCCAAGCCCCGCCGCAACCGAGCCAAGCCCCGCAGTCGCGGCGAGCGAATCCAGCCACGCCCCACGTCCCACCGAGCTGAGCCCCGACTACTTCAACCGCCCCCTCGCCGAAGTCGACCCCGAGGTCGCCGAGGCCGTGCAGGGTGAGCTTCACCGCCAGCAGGACACGCTGGAGATGATCGCCTCGGAGAACTTCGTGCCGCGCGCGGTGCTCGAGGCCGTGGGCTCGGTGCTGACGAACAAGTACGCCGAGGGCTACCCCGGCCGGCGCTACTACGGCGGCTGCGAGCAGGTCGACATCACCGAGCAGCTCGCGATCGACCGCGCGAAGGCGCTGTTCGGCGCCGAGCACGCCAACGTGCAGCCCCACGCCGGCGCGCAGGCCAACACCGCCGTCTACCACGCGCTGCTGAAGCCGGGCGAGAAGATCATGGGGCTCTCGCTCGCCCACGGCGGTCATCTCACGCACGGGATGAAGCTCAACGTGTCCGGGAAACTGTATGAGGTCGTCGCCTATGAGACCGACCCCGAGACGGGGCTGATCGACATGGACGAGGTGCAGCGCCTCGCGCTTGAGCACCGCCCCCAGCTGCTGCTGGCGGGCTGGTCGGCGTACCCGCGCCAGCTCGACTTCCCTCGCTTCCGCGCGATCGCGGATGAGATCCAGGCGCCGCTGATGGTCGACATGGCGCACTTCGCGGGGCTCGTGGCGGCGGGGCTGCACCCCAGCCCGGTGCCCTACGCGGACGTGGTCACGACCACCACCCACAAGACGCTCGGCGGACCGCGCGCGGGGCTGATCCTCTGCAGGGAGGAGCTGAAGAAGAAGATCGACTCCGCCGTGTTCCCCGGCCAGCAGGGCGGCCCGCTGCAGCACGTGATCGCCGCCAAGGCGGTAGCGCTGAGGATCGCCTCCTCCGAGCTGTTCCGCGAGCGCCAAGAACGCACGCTGGAGGGTGCCAAGGCCGTGGCTGAGCAGCTGCTCAGCCCCGAGGCCCAGGAGCACGGCATCCGTGTGCTGACGGGCGGCACCGACGTGCACCTGCTGCTCGCCGACCTGCGCGCGATCGTGCCCGAGCTGAGCGGCCGCCAGGCCGAGGATCGCCTGCACGAGATCGGCGTTACCGTCAATCGCAACGCGATCCCCTTCGACCCGCGCCCCCCGCTGGAAGCCTCCGGCGTGCGCATCGGCACGCCGGCGCTCGCCACGCGCGGGCTGCAGCGCGAGGACTTCGCCGAGGTCGGCGCGGTGATCGCCACCGCCCTCACCGGCGAATACGAGGCCAGGCGCGACGAGCTCGCCGAGCGCGTGCAGGCGATCGTGCAGCGATATCCACTGTACGAGGACGTGCCGGCCGCGGTGTAGAATCCCAAGGATGCGGCGCCCGCCAAGCGCAGCGATCGGTGTCATGGGTCTGTTGGTGCTTGCCGTGGTCGCCTTCGGCGCGCTGGCGCTGCTCGGATCGCAGACGAAGGTCGTGGCCGACGCGACCGCGTTGGCCCATATCGAAACGCCCATCACGGGCGGCACGATCGAGAGCGTCTCGGCGACCGGACCGGGCGGGCGGCAGATCTCCGTGTCCGTGCGCGAAGGGCGGCTGTGGCCGACGAAGCCGCTGGCGCCGGGCGAGCCGGTGTCGATCGAAGTCGTCGCGCGCCGTCCCGGCTGGATCGGCTGGCTGGCGGGGAGCACCGACAGCGAGCGGCTCAGTTTGCGCACGCCCAGCGCGCACGTGCTGGAGCACTATGTGACGCTCGCGGCGCGCACGCCGCTGAAGGTGTCGTTCAACCAGCCGGTGAGCACGCTCGTGTACGGGGAAGGCGAACACCTGCAGCGCCGGGCGCTAGTGCAGCCGCGCAGCCAGGTCACGCTCGCGCACGACGGCGAAGCCGGGTCGATCGAAGTGGCGGCGGTGCCGCGCACGTGGGAGCGCCTGCCGCGGCCGTCGGTCGTGAGCTGGTTCCCGGCGGGCGCGCAGGCGAGCGCGGTCGTCACGCCCAGCCCGGGGACGCGGATCTCGCCGACGACGCCGATCTATGTGACGTTCTCCCAGCCCGTGTCGCATGTGCTCGGCGAAGGGATGCCGCGCGTGCAGCCGAGCACGGAGGGTAGTTGGCACGGCGTGGACAGCCACACGCTCGTCTTCCGCCCGAGTGGCTACGGCTACGGGCTGGGCACGCCCGTGACGTTGGGGCTGCCGCAGTCGGTGCGGCTCGTGGGCGGCCAGGACACAGGCTCATCTAGCGTGGCAAGCTGGACGGTGCCGCCCGGCTCGACGCTGCGCCTGCAGCAGATCCTCGCGCAGCTGGGGTACCTGCCGCTCGACTTCCACCCCGACGACCCAGCCCCCACGACGGCCGCGACGCAGGAGGCGGCCGCGATCGATCCGCCGAGTGGCCACTTCACTTGGCGCTATGGCGATGTCCCCTCGGCGCTTAGCGAAGAGTGGCAGCCGGGCAGCGCCAACATCGTCACGCGCGGGGCGCTGATGGCCTTCGAGAACGGGCACGAACTGGAAACGGACGGGATCGCCGGGCCGGCGGTGTGGCGCTCGCTGATGCACGCCGTGGACGCCGGTGAACGGGACCCCTCCTCCAGCTACACCTACGTCGAGGTGAGCGAGAGCTCGGAGACCCTGCAGCTGTGGAACAACGGCTCGATCCGCCTGTCGACGCCCGTCAACACCGGCATCGCCTCGGCGCCGACCGAACAGGGCACGTTCGCGGTGTACGAGCACATCGCCTCGGGGACGATGAGCGGCACGAACCCCGACGGCAGCCACTACGAAGACCCCGGGATCCCCTGGATCAGCTACTTCAACGGCGGCGACGCGCTGCACGGCTTCGTGCGCGCCTCCTACGGCTTCCCCCAGAGCTTGGGCTGCGTGGAGATGGAACCGGCGACCGCCGGCAAGGTGTGGCCGTACACACCGATCGGCACGATCGTCCACATCGCCTAAGCACGATCATTCAGATCGCCTGGGCGGTCATACGGCGCTGGTCCGCGGGAGTTCCGACCTCGCGCGCCGACCGGGCAAGGCTGTGGTCGGGAGCCGCGGGGAAGCGGACGCCCCTCTACACCACGACCCCCGCGCCTGCGATGCTGTGAGGCGGACCGATGGCGCACCTGACTGAGCTCGACGTGCTCTACGCCTTCCTGGTGGCCGCGGCTGTCACCGCGGCGTTGACGCCGCTGACGATGCGGCTCGCCCGCGCGGTGGGGGCGATCGATCGCCCACGCGAGCGGGGTCTCTCCGACCGGCCGATGCCGCTGCTGGGCGGGCTGGCGATCTTCGCGGGGGCGCTCGTGGCGGGAGCCATCTGGCTGCCGATGAGCGGGCCCGAAGGGCGCCAGTGGCACGGGATACTCGTGGCGGCCACCGTGATCACGGCGGTGGGGGCGCTCGACGACCGCTTCGACCTGCCCGTCTACGTGAAGCTGGCGGGGCAGGTCGGCGCGGCGCTGATCGCGGTGCACGCGGGCGTTGTGGTGCACCTCATCACGCTGCCGTTCGTGGGCGAGCTGCACTTCCCCAACGCGGGCGCGGCGATCACGACGGTGGGGCTGGTGGCGCTGATGAACGTGGTGAACTTCTCCGACGGCGTCGACGGGCTGGCGGCGGGGGTGTGCGCGATCATCGCGCTGGCGCTGGCAATCATCGCGATCGATCTGTACCACCAGGGCCACCTGCACAGCGCGGCACCGGCGGTCTTCGCGGGGCTGACGGCGGGCGCGGCGGTGGGGTTCCTCGTGCACAACTTCCCGCCCGCCTCGAGCTTCATGGGCGACTGCGGCTCGAACCTGTTGGGGCTGTTGATGGGGTGCCTGACGGTGCAGGCGGCAGTGAAGACGCAGGTGGTGATCAGCTTCGTGCTGCCGCTGATCCTGCTGACGGTGCCGTTCCTGGACACGACCTTCGTGGTGCTAAAGCGCCTGAAGTACCGCCGCCCGATCTACGAGTCAGACAGCGAGCACTTCCACCACCGGATGGCGCGGATCGGCTTCAGCCCGCGCCGCACGATCGCCTATCTGTACGCGTGGACGCTGATGCTGGCGGGCCTCGCGCTGGCGCTCAGGTTCATCCCCTACAGCGATCACCACGGCCACCTGCACACGGGTTGGGCGGCGGTGATGGCGCTGCTGGGCCTACTGGTGCTGGCGGCCAGCGTGTACCTGGTGTATGTGCTGGAGATCCTCAAGTTTCGCCGTCTGGACTCGTTTGGGCGCGTGGTGGCGCGGCGGGGAGAGCAGCGGTTTGGCCAGCGGCAGGTGGATCAGCAGGGCGTAGAGGCAGAAGAGGAGCGTGGCCGCGCGCAGGCGGCGGCTGGCGCTGAGGGCGGCCAGCGGTAGCGGCCAGATCGCATACCACGGCAACAGCCAGGCGGTGGAGCAGAGCAGCGCGAGCGTCGCCCAGCCGGCCTGCGTGCGCCAGTCCGCGCCGCGCGCGGTCAGCCACAGCGTGAGCCCGAGCACGACGATGAGGAGGCCGACGAACACGTTGCGCCACCACCCGGGCAGCCCCACCAGCCCGAACAGGCGCGCGGTCTCCGCGGGGATCGAGTGGACGGCGATCAGCTGCTGCTGCTCGCGCAGGGCGCTGAGGAAGCCGAACGCGTGCGAGCCGAACCCGAGCACCGCGACCAGCGCGAGCGCCGCCAGGCAGATCAGCACGCTCACGAGCAGCCCCAGGCGCTCGCGTGTACGCGAGGGCGCCAGGAGGAGGAACGGCAGTACGAGACCGGCGGAGGCCTTCACCCCGACCGCCGCGACGAGCGCGCCGCCCGCGGACTTGTAACGAGGAGAGGAGGGAGCCGCGTGGCGGGAGTGGACGGAGCCTGCCGATCCCGCCGCGCCCGCGGTGCGCACGGCCGGAGCCGCGTGGCGCGAGTGACCGGAGCCTGCCGCACCCACGCCACCGCGGGTGCGTCCGGTTGACGCGCCACGCGTCGAGTTGCCGCTGGATGTGGCCACCGTCGCTGTCAAAGCCAGCGCGAGCGCCAGCAGGAGCATCGTCAGCGTGTCGTTGTGGTCTCCGCCGACCGCCAGCTCGAGCAGCACCGGGTTTAGGCCGACGAAGGCGACGGCCGCACGCCGCGAGCGGCCCATGCGCCCCGCGGCGATGCCCACCAGCGCGATCGCGCCGAGACTCGACAGCGCCGCGAGCACCTTCAGCGCCCACAGTTCGCTCGCCAGGCCCAGCGGCGTGAAGGCGTAGGTGAGCAGCGTGAACAGCGGCCCGTAGGGGGAGTGCTGATAGGGCCAGCCGAGGAAGTTGTAGACGGGGTCGGTGGGGGCCTGCGCGGGGAAGACCGTGTAGGGGTCGAGGCCATGCAGCGCGCCCAGGTGCGCGAAGTCGATGTAGCCGAACACGTCCTGGGAAATCAGCGGCGGGCCGAGCAGCAGGATCGCGTGGGCCACGACGATCGTGAGGGCCAGCGTCCACAGCGGCAGCGCGCGGGCACAGAGCAGCACCGCCACATAGCCCCCTGCCATCACGAGCGTGAACGTCTGGAAGCTGGTTGGGTCGATGCTCAGGCCGAGTCCCTGAAAGGGCCCGGCCAGCCAGTGCGGCCAGCCGCCGCTGCGCGCGGGGACATACAGCGAGGGGGCGTGCGCCGCGCCGGCCGCCACGCCGAAGACGCCGACGAGCACCGCGAGCAGGCCGAGCGTGCCAAGGACACGGAGCGGAACCGGCGAAGACCTACGGGTGGCCTTTGTCTTCCTTGTCCGGCCGCGGCCGATGGGCGTCGGCAAAACAGTCCGCCCCGAGTCGCCCGGTATGCTTGTACTGGCTGTAATCTCTCCATTGTTGCGGGCCGGCGGACGGACAGCGACACGCCCTTCCGGACTGCAACGTCCTATAGCGACCGTTCAATCTGTGCGCGCCGTTCTGGGCATGAGCAAGGCCCGACCGCATATGCGACGCCGATACCGCAAGACAACCTCCTCTCCAGACCCAGAGGGCGAAGCCTCGGCCGAGGCGGTCCGTTCTGAGCCTCGCCGCGTGCTGGTGCTCTCGGCGGACGTGGGCGAGGGCCACGCCGCCGCCGCGCGGGCGCTGGCCGAGCAGCTGGATGCATCTCCGCAGGAGGTCGAGGTGACGGTGATCGATGGGCTCGACGCGATGGGACGCCTGCTGCGGCCCGTCGTGCAGGACGGGTATCGCGTGCAACTGCGCTTCCTGCCGTGGACCTACTCGCTTGTGTACGGGACGCTCGAGCGCGTGGCGCCCGCCCGCTGGCTGGCGCGCAAGCTCTTGTGCCGCCTGGGCTCGCGGCCGCTGGCGCGCGCGATCGCGGAGCACGCCCCCGACGTGATCGTTTCGACGTATCCCGCGGTGACGGTGGTGCTCGCCCATCTGCGACGCACCCACGTCGTGGACTGCCCGACGGTGGCCACCATCACCGACCTGACGGGGCTGTTCTTCTGGGCGCAGCCCGGGATCGACATGCATCTGGTGATGTACGGGGAGTCGATGCCCGCCGTGGAGCGCATCGCCGGCGAGGGCAGTGTGCGGCTCGTGCGGCCGCTGATCTCCGCCGAGTTCCTCGCGCCGCGCTGCCCGATCGAGACCCGCGAGGACCTGGGTCTGCCGGCGGAGGGCCGCATGGTCGTGGTGTCGGGTGGCGGCTGGGGTGTGGGCGATGTCGAGGGTGCCGTGCGCGAGCTGTGCCGCGTGGGCGACATCTCGAGCATCGTCTGCCTGGCGGGGCGCAACGAGCTGCTGGGGGAGCGTCTGAACGCGGCATTCGCGGATGAGCCGCGCGTGCACGTGTACGGATTCACCGACAAGATGCCCGAGCTGCTGGCCGCGGCCGACGCGCTCGTGCACTCGACGGGCGGGGTGACCTGCCTCGAGGCGATGGCGGCGGGCACGCCCGTCGTCTCCTACGGCCTGCCGGTGGGCCACGCGCGCCTGAACACGCGTGCGATGGCGGACCTCGACCTGCTGCGCCTGGCCAACGACACGCGTGAGCTGCGCGAGCACGTGCAGGCCTCGATGCGGGAGCAGCCCGTTGTGCCGGAGGCGGCGGAGGAGTCTCAGCCGACAGCGGTGGATCTGGTGCTCGACGCCCCCCGGCGCGTGCGCCCGATTCCCCACTGGCGCCTGCGCGTCGCGGCGCTCGTGACCCCGCTTGTGCTGCTACTTGGAGCGGGCATGTGGACGATGTCGACCGACGAGGTGACCGCGCTCGCGGGCGTGATCCTGCGCGTGCCGACGATCAAGCACGTGAAGACCGACAAGCCAGAGGTGGGCCTGATCGTGCGCGCGCCCGCGTCCGATCTGACGCTGCTCGCCGGCGAGCTGGCGGCGAAGGGCATCCACATCTCCTTCGCCGATGACTCCGGCGTGCCGGTGCACGCCACCGTCCTGCGGATGCACGCGCTGGGCGATGAGCTGATGCCTGAAGTGCCCGGGTCGAACCTGTTGCACTTCCTGCACTGGGTGCGCACCCGCGGGGCGCTCGACTCGCAGGCGCGCGCGCTGGGGCTGCACCACCACTTCTACTTCCTGCAGCCCGCCGGCGGGCTGAGCGTCGGTCAGCTGGTGCTGGCGCGCACGGCGGGAGCGACGCCGGTGGCCGGCGAGCACCAGTTGAGCGCCACCGGCCGGCTGCCTCAGCGTCCGGCGCGTGCGGGCGACGTCTTGGTGGTGGCTGTCAACGGCTCCTCCGCGTCGGTTGCGGGGGTCGAGCGTTTGGTGTCGCTGCTGCGTGCCGAGAGGCTCGGGGCGGAGCCGCTGGCCGCGCTCACGGGCGCCTGGCCGCTGTCGCCAACGGGCTCTGCGCGGCTGTCGTCGACCGGTTCTCCCGGGTCGCGCACGGGCGCATGGCCGCCTGGCATCAGCGCCAGCAGGAGCGGCGAGCGCGCTAGCACGACCGCGCCGGCGACGACCAGCGCGAGGGCGGCCACGAGCGGCACTCCCCCGAGCGGAGTGGTGCTGAAGCGCTCGTGAAACAGCAGCGGGGCCAGCAGCACCGGCACCACCGTCTGGGTTACGAATACGACAGGGGCGACCTGGATCGCGGGGCGGGACTGCAGCGCGGACATCTCGCTGAGCGAGGCGACCGCGGAGGCGCCCGCCGTCGTCAGCCCCCAGCCGAGCGCCACGAGCAGATACCCGTGGGAGAGATCGTCGGAGGCCAGCTTGGTGGCGACGCCGCTCCAGCCGAAGGCGAAACCGGCGCCCAGCATCGTCACCGACGCGGGCGGGCGGCCGATGCGCAGCAGCGCGTAGGGGAGGAGGCTCGCCAGCGCGAGCAGCACGAGCACGATCGCGAGCGTCGCCCAGCCGGCATGGGAATCGCTGCGCGCGGGCGCGCACAGGCCCGCGCCGACGACGCCGAGCACGATCGCTCCGACGGCCAGGTGCTCGCGCCGGCCGGCGCGCTCGCCGAGCATGCGCTCGCCGACGACCATCAGCACGGGCAGGCCGAGCGCCAGCGCCGGCTGCACGACGACGAGCGGCGCGAGGCCGAGGGCCAGCACCTGCAGCGGCCAGCCAAGCATCGAGAGGGCGGTGCCGCTCAGCCAGCGCACGCGGCGGACCAGCCTGAGCGCGAGCGCCATGCGCAGGTGCTCCTCATCGGGCGATTCGCGCGCGTCCATCGCCTGCAGCGCGAATCCAAGGCTGAATAGGGTCGCCGCGACCACCGCCGCCACCATGCCGAGAGCGAGTTCCACGACCACCGATCATCGCAGCCCCGGCGCGGGGGCAGCAGGTGAGGGTCCCCGTCCGCCTCGTCTCCCAGGCCCTCTTCCATGTGAGCCGAGCCTTCCTCCGCGAGGCGGCCGGAGTGCGCGGGTCTTCACGCCCCGCTTGGCGGGTGCGCTCGCCGGTGCCCTCGCCGCGGGCTACGTACTGCCGGCGTTGGCAGCACACGTGCCCGTGCTGTGCGGGCCGCTGGGGATCGAGGATCACAATGCGAGCGGCACCGGCTATGCGCTGACCTTCGATGATGGTCCCCACCATGAGGGCACGCCGGCGGTGCTCGATATCCTGGCCGCGGCGGGCGTGAGCGCCACCTTCTTCCTCGTCGGCGAGCAGGTGCGGCGCAACCCCACCTTGCCCGGCGAGATCGTGGCGGGTGGCCATGGCATCGGTCTGCACTGCGACCGCCATCGCAGTCTGCTGCGCCTGACACCGGGGCAGACGCGCGCCGACATCGATCGCGCCCAGGCAACGATCGAGGATGCCACCGGCCGCGCGATCGATCTCTACCGTCCGCCCTACGGGGCGATCAGTCCCGCTGCGCTGCGGCTCGCACATCACCGTGGCTGGCGCACGCTGCTGTGGAGTCAATGGGGCCGGGACTGGGAGAGGCGCGCCACGCCGGAGTCGATCGCCCGTCGCGTAACCGAGGGCGCGGCGCCGGGGGCGGTCCTGCTGCTGCACGACGCCGATGACTACAGCGCCGAGGACTCCTGGCGGCGCACCGCGGCGGCCTTGCCACAGGTGCTCGAGCGCATGTCGATGCACGGTCTGCGCCCGGTGGCTCCGTAGAATCCCTGGATGGCCTCTCCCGGCTCAACCGACACGGGCGGCGAATGGGCGGTGTCGTTGCCTGAGGCACTGACGCAGCCCGGCAGCTCCACCGAGCGCCACGGCGACTGGGCGGTCACGCTGCCTGAGGGGCTGGCTGCACCCGGCGGCTCCACCGAGCGCCACGGCGATTGGGCGGCGGCACTGCCCGAGGCGCTGGCTCAGCCGTCGCTCGCCAAGAGCCGCGCGCTCGCGGCGGTGCGCGCCCGCCCGCGCTGGTGGGTTGAGCTCCTGATCGTCGGGTGGTTGCTGTGGGTGTACGACGCGATCAACAACCTCGCGCACCTGCGCTATGGCCTGGCGATCGCGCACGCCACCAGCGTGCTGCACCTCGAGCAGACGCTGGGCATCGACCCGGAGCGCACGCTCAACCGCTGGATGGCGCACCACCACACGCTGGGCGTGGTGTCTTCCTATTACTACGACAACGCCCACTTCGTCGTCACCTTCGGTCTGCTCGCGTGGCTGTGGTGGCGGCGAACGGACATCTACCGGCCGATGCGCACCGCACTCGTGCTGATGAACGTGATCGGGCTGGCCGTATTCTGGCTGTATCCGGTGGCCCCGCCGCGCATGCTCGCGGGCTTCACCGACGTCGTCGCCAACACGGGCGCCGTGGGCTCCTGGCACACCGGAGCACTGGCGCACGACGCCAATCAGCTGGCGGCGATGCCCTCGCTGCACATGGCCTGGGCGGCGTGGTGCGCGCTGGTCATCTGGCAGATGACCAAGAAGGTCGAGGGGCACACCTCGGCGGTCTTCGACCGCCTGCGGCACCCTCTTGGCCCGCGCGTGTGGGTGCGGGTGCTGGCGGTGCTCTACCCGTGCCTCACCTGCCTGGCGGTGCTCGGCACCGGGAACCACTTCGTGCTCGACATCCTCGCCGGGCTGGCCACGGCGGCGCTGGCGCTCGCGCTGGCGGCGGTCCTCAGCAGGGTCAGCGCACGCGCCCTTCCGGCAGCAGGTACCGCCTGTCACAAACTTGTTACGAAGTCCCGGATCAGGTAGACTGGCCGCGGTTGCCGACTCGTCCTCGGCGACTCCCTGAAGCGAAGTCCGCCGTGAGAGCGCGCGGGCTTTCGCGTGTATAGGCTCCGTTTGGAGTCCACTCACCCCAGGGCCACATCTGTCCAACACGCAGCCTCACCCGCGCCGCACACCCGCCTGAGCATCTCCACGAGTCCCCCAGTCATTCATCCCACATGATCTTGACCACACTCACGCGCTATCTCGACGTGATCCTGGTGCTCGCCACGGCCCCGGTCGTGATCGCGGCGGGGCTGCCCTTGGCCGGTTACCTGATCGCCACCTTGGCCTGGCTGTTGACGCGCGTCGGCGCCGCAGCCGCATATACACATGCCCTGCGCTCGAACGATCCGCGCGTGCGCGCCGGCCTGCAGGTCGGCACGATGATGGCGCGCGTGTGGCTGATCGCGCTCGCCGTGATCCTCGCCCGCTACGCGGTGAGCAAGGAAGACGGCGTGATGGCCGCCGCCGTCGTGCTGTGCGCGTTCACCGTGTACTTCGTGATGACGCTCGTTACGCGCGGCGGCTCGCTGCAGCCGGGGAGCCCCCGCGCTCCGGCGTCCGGTCCGTCCGCGCCGGGGATGCCCAGCTCCCCACAGGGGAGGCCAGTGTCATGAGTGCGCACGCGGCCGGCGCTCCCGCCGGCCTCAAGGACCCCTCGGCATCGCCCGCGGGCGCGGCGAAGGGGGAGCACAAGGGCATGAGCACCAAGCGCAAGCTGGCGATCATCGGCGGGATCTACCTCGCCGGGCTGATCGTGCTGGGTGTCGTCTACGGCTTGAGCGGCACGCGCAACACCGCTTTCGAACCTCAGAACGAGTTCAAGCTCGACACGTGGATCAACCTCGGCGTGTTTTCGATCAACAAGGCCGTGCTGTATCTCGTGCTGGCCGCCACGCTGACCTCGGCGTCGATGATCTACATCGCGCGGCGCATGCAGGCGCGCCCCAACAAGGTGCAGGCGGCGGTGGAGATGATCTACACGATGATGCACGAGAACATCACCGGCAGCGCGATGGACGAACAGATGGCCGCCAAGTGGTTTCCGTTCATCGGCGCGCTGTTCCTGTTCATCCTGTTCTCCAACCTGCTGGGCTACATCCCGCTGCCGACGAACACCGAGCACGAGATCAGCGTGTTCGGCTGGCACATTCCGGCTTTCTCGCTATACGCGGCGACTGCCAACCTGTCGATCCCGCTGGTGCTGGCGCTGGTGGTGTTCATCTCCTACACCGTCGAAGGCGTGCGCGCCAAGGGCCCGATCGGCTACCTGAAGGGGCTCGTGCCCGGCGGCGTCACCGGTGGGATGGCCGTCGCGCTGTTCTTTATCGAGGTGCTCTCCAATCTGATGCGCCTCTTGTCGCTGTCGATCAGGCTGTTCGCGAACATCCTGGCCGGGCACATGATCATCCTGTTCATGGGAGGGGCGTTGGCGGTGCTGCTCGGCATCGCGGCGCTCGGCTGGCTGACGGTCCCGTTCGCGGTCCTGCTGTTCGCGTTCGAGGTCGTGCTGGTGGCCGCCCTGCAGGCGTTCATCTTCGCCACGCTTACCGCTATCTACCTCGGCGGCGCCGTCGCCGACCATCACTAAAGGAGTCAATCGCTGTGCACATAGCTCTTTTCACCGTTTTCGCGGTGACCGAAGAAATCGCGAAGGCCGGCAAGTCGATCGGCCTCGGCGTGGGTGGCGGTCTCGGTGCCGTCGGCGCCGGCGTCGGCATCGGTCTGATCTTCGGCAAGGTGATCGAAGGGGTCACCCGCCAGCCGGAGATGCGCGAGGAGATCACCCAGATCCAGTGGCTCGGCTTCGCTCTGACGGAGGCGTGCTTCTTCTACGGACTCGTGGCCGGGCTGTTGGCCGCGTTCATCGTTTAGGCGTCTGCGATGGTGATCGCCTCCAACGGCAGCTTCCTGATCACACCGGGCATCGGTCTGATGGTGTGGACGCTGCTCGTGTTCGGCCTCACGATGCTGCTGCTCGCGCGGCTGGCGTTCCCGCGCATCAGCGCGGCGCTGGAACGGCGCAAGCTGGCGATCGAAGAGTCGATCGACTCGGCCGAGCGCACCCGCACCGAGGCCGAGGCGCTGCTCGCCGAATACCGCGAGCGCCTGCACGAGGCGCGCGCGCAGTCGGACGAGATCGTGCAGCGCGCGCGCGCTGCCGCCGAGACGCATGAGCGCGAGTCCAAGGAGCACGCGCGCGAGCTCGCCGCCGAGGCGGGGCAGCGCGCGCAGCGCGACATCGAGGCGGCCACCCAGCGGGCGCTGCAGGAACTGCGCCACGAGGTCGCCGACCTGACGATCATGGCCACCGAGAAGGTCACGCGCAAGACGCTCGACTCCGCCGACCAGAAGCGGCTGGTGGAGGAGGCGCTCGGCGAGCTCGACTTCTCCAGCCTGGGGGCGAGCCAGAACTGATGGAGGAGCTGGCCCAGGTATACGCCCGCTCGCTGTTCGAGGTCGCCCGCGAGCAGGGCAAGCTGGAGGAGCTGCGCGAGCAGCTCGCCCAGTTCGCCGCCGCGCTGAGGGACAGCCGCGAGCTGCGCGTGTTCTTCTTCTCGCCCTACTTCTCCACCAAGGAGAAGCAGGAGGCGCTCGACCGTCTGCTCACCGACGCCGACCCGGCGTTCGTCAACTTCCTGGAGCTGCTCATCGAAAACCACCGCATGCCGGTGATCTTCCGCGCACAGCACGCCTTCGAGGCGCTGTGGGAGCAGGAGAACCGCCTCTTGCCGGTGGAGATCACCAGCGCGATCGAGCTCGACGACGCCACCACCGGTAGCGTCGCGCAGCGCATCGGCGAGAGCACCGGGCGGCGCGTGACGCTCACCACGCGCGTGGACCCCGCGATCATCGGGGGCATCGTGGTGCGCGTGGGCAACTCGATTCTCGACGCATCGATCCGCAACCGACTGGAGCAGCTGCGCAGGCAGGTCGCCGTCGGCGCCTGACGCGCGACGATCGGGACCCCGACGTCCCACGAGCAGGACCAACTTTTTCAACCAGGAGACACCATGCAGATCAATCCCGACGAGATAACGAACATCCTCAAGAGCCGCATCGAGGGCCTCGGCGCCGGCGAGGCCGAGCTGACCGAGGTCGGCACCGTGCTGTCCGTCGCCGACGGCATCGCGCGCCTGCACGGCCTTGAGAACTGCATGTCCTTCGAGATGCTGGAGCTGCCCCACGGCGTCACCGGGCTCGCGCTGAACCTCGAGTCCGACAACGTCGGCGCGGTGTTGTTCGGCGAGTGGGAGCACATCTCCGAGGGCGACACCGTCAGGCGCACCGGGCGTCTGCTCGAGATCCCTGTCGGCGAGGCCCTGCTCGGGCGCATCGTCGACCCGCTCGGTCGCCCGCTCGACGGCAAGGGCGACATCGCCACCACCGAGATGCGCCCCGCCGAGTTCAAGGCCCCCGGCGTCGTGCAGCGCCAGCCGGTCACCGAACCGATGCAGATCGGGCTGAAGGCGATCGACGCGATGATCCCGATCGGCCGCGGCCAGCGAGAGCTGATCATCGGCGACCGCCAGACCGGCAAGACGGCGATCGCGATCGACGCGATCATCAACAACCGCGACACCGGCGTTGTCTCGATCTATGTGGCGATCGGCCAGCGCATGTCCACGGTGGTGGCGCTCGCGCAGACGCTCGACGAAAACAACGCGCTCGACAATACGATCATTGTCGCCGCTCCCGCGGATGAGGCGGCGCCGATCAAGTTCATGGCGCCCTATGCAGGGTGCGCGATGGGCGAGCACTTCCTCTACAACGGCAAGCACGCGCTGTGCGTGTACGACGACCTGACCAAGCACGCCTACGCCTACCGCCAGATGTCGCTGCTGCTGCGCCGCCCGCCCGGCCGCGAGGCCTACCCGGGCGACGTCTTCTACCTGCACTCGCGCCTGTTGGAGCGCGCGGTCAAGCTCAACGACCACCTCGGCGGCGGCTCGCTGACCGCGCTGCCCGTGATCGAGACGCAGGCGGGCGACGTGTCCGCGTACATCCCCACCAACGTCATCTCGATCACCGACGGGCAGATCTTCCTGGAGCCGAAGCTGTTCAACAGCGGCGTGCGGCCCGCGATCAACGTCGGCATCTCCGTCTCGCGTGTCGGGGGCAACGCGCAGATCGGCCCGATGAAGAAGGTCGCCGGGCGGATCAAGCTCGAGCTCTCCCAGTACCGCGACCTGGAGGCGTTCGCGCAGTTCGGCTCGGACCTCGACGCCGACACGCAGCGCACGCTCGCGCGCGGCGAGCGGCTCGTGAAGACGCTCAACCAGCACGAGCGCGAGCCGCTGGCGGTGGAGGACCAGGTGCTGCAGATCTACGCCGCCACCAACGGCTTCCTCGACCGCCTGAACGTCGAGCGCGTGCCCGAGTTCCTGCAGGGCCTGATCGAGCGCGCCCACGCCCAGCACTCCGACCTGCGCGAGAAGATCGCGGGTGGGGACTGGTCCAAGGAGACCCAGCAGGCCGTGCACGACGCCGTGGAGGGCTTCGCCAGCGACTTCGGCTACGACCTCGACGAGGAGGGCCTGCCGCTGGACGACGCCACTGCGCCGCTGCCCGCCGCGCAGAGTGGCTCGGCGCAGGCGAACGGGAATGGAGAGTCCGCGTCGGCCGAGGCCGAGCGCACCAGCGAGCCCGCCGCGGCGCCGGTCGCCTAGGCAGGCCAGGACGTCCACCGAACTCAGCCATGGCCAGCCAGCGCGACGTCAAGAACCGGATCTCCTCGGTCAAGAACATCCAGAAGATCACCCGTGCGATGGAGATGGTCGCCGCCGCGCGCCTGCGCCGCGCCGAGCAGCGCATCGCCGCGCTGCGCCCCTACGCGAAGGCGATCCGGCGCATGACCCACCAGGCCGCCGACGCGGCGGGCGCCGAGGCGTCCTCGTTCCCGCTGCTCGCCGAGCACGAGCGGGAGCAGAACGTCGCGCTGCTGCTCGTCACCGGCGACCGCGGCCTCGCGGGGGGCTTCAACTCGCAGATCATCCGCACCGGCGTGCGCGCCGGCACCGAGCTGGTCGAGGGTGGCAAGACGCCCGTGTGGTACGCCACTGGCCGGCGCGGCGTCTCCTCGCTGACGTTCCGCGGGCGCGACCTCAGCGGCTCCTACACCGGCTTCACCGACCGCCCCGCCTACGCCGACGCGCGCGCGATCGCCCAGGACCTGATCGAGGCCTACGTCGAGGGACGCCTGGACCGCGTGGAGATTCTCTACAACTCATACGTCTCGCCGCTCACGCAGACCGTCACGCGCGAGACGCTCCTGCCGCTCTCAGAGGCCGTGCTCAGCCCTGAGGAAGGGGGGGACGAGGACGACCAGGACGAGCGTCCCGCCTGCCCGCGCGCGCTGGTCGAGTACGAGCCCGACCCCAAGGATCTGCTCGAGCGCCTCGTGCCCGACTACGTCGAGATATCGATCTACCGCGCGCTGATTGAGTCCGCGGCGGGATTCTTCGGCGCGCAGATGACCGCCATGCGCAGCGCCTCGGACAATGCCGGGGAGATCATCACGGACTTGACACTGCAGATGAATCGCGCCCGCCAGGCGGAGATCACGCAGGAGATCATGGAGGTTGTGGCGGGTGCAGAGGGACTTAACTGATGCTTAAACACAAGGAGACATGGGAATCAAAATGACACCCACCACCGCCACCCAGCCCAAAGGCTCCTCAGAGGGCGCCGCGACGCGCAACGTCGGGCGCATCGAGGAGATCCAGGGCGTCGTGATCGAGGCCGTGTTCCCCGATCGACTGCCCGAGATCAACCACGCGATCACCGTCGCGCGGCCCGCTGCTGCCGCCGCCGAGGAGGCCGAGGGCATCTCCTCGGGCGCCGGCGAGGGTGTGCTCGTGTGCGAGGTGCAGCAGCACCTTGGCGACGACCGTGTGCGCGCGGTCGCGATGGACACGACCGACGGGCTCGCGCGGGGCGCGGAGGTGCTCGACACCGGCGGTCCCATCACGGTGCCCGTCGGCGAGGCGACGCTGGGGCGCATCTTCAACCTGCTCGGCGAGCCGATCGACCTCGGCGAGCCGCTGCCCGCGGACACGCAGCGGCGCGGCATCCACCAGGAGGCCCCGCGCGCGGAGAACCTCACGCCGACCACCGAGATGTTCGAGACCGGGATCAAGGTCGTCGACCTGCTGGCCCCCTACGCCAAGGGCGGCAAGGTCGGGCTGTTCGGCGGCGCCGGCGTGGGCAAGACGGTGCTGATCCAGGAGCTCATCCACAACCTCGCCAAGGAGCACGGCGGGCTATCCGCGTTCTGCGGCGTGGGCGAGCGCTCGCGCGAGGGCAACGACCTGTGGCTGGAGATGAAGGAGTCGGGCGTGCTGGAGAAGACGATGCTCGTCTTTGGCCAGATGAACGAGCCGCCTGGTGCGCGCATGCGCGTCGCGCTGAGCGGCCTGACGATGGCCGAGTACTTCCGCGACCAGGGCCAGGACGTGCTGCTGTTTATCGACAACATCTTCCGCTTCGTGCAGGCCGGCTCCGAGGTCTCGGCGCTGCTCGGGCGGATGCCCTCGCAGGTCGGCTACCAGCCGACGCTGGAGACCGAGATGGGCCAGCTGCAGGAGCGCATCACCTCGACGCGCACCGGCTCGGTCACCTCGGTGCAGGCGATCTATGTGCCCGCCGACGATCTGACGGACCCCGCGCCTGCGTCGGTGTTCGCGCACCTGAATGCCACCACGGTGCTCTCGCGCGCGATCAGCGAGAAGGGCATCTACCCGGCGGTCGATCCGCTGGACTCGACCTCGACGATCCTCAAGGCCGACGTGCTCGGCGACGACCACTTCCGCGTCGCCAACCGCGTCAAGGAGATCCTGCAGCGCTACAAGGAGCTGCAGGACATCATCGCGATCCTCGGCATCGACGAGCTCTCCGACGAGGACAAGGTGATCGTGCAGCGCGCGCGCAAGGTCGAGCGCTTTCTCTCGCAGCCCTTCTTCGTGGCCGAACAGTTCACCGGCACCCCCGGTGCATACGTGCCGATCGCCGAGACGATCCGCGGCTTCGAAGAGATCATCGAGGGCAAGCACGACGACGTGCCCGAGCGCGCGTTCTTCTTGAAGGGCACAATCGAGCAGGTGCTGGAGGATGCTAACGATGGCTAGGGCGAAGTTTCCGGTTGAAGTGCTGACGCCCGAGGGCGAGGTGTTCAACGAGGAGATCGAGATGCTCACCACGCGCACCGCCGTGGGCTCGATCGGCATCCTCGCCAACCACGAGCCCGTGCTGGCGCTGCTGGAGCCGACCGAGCTGCGCCTGTACCGCTCGGAGACCGACGTCGTGCGCTACAAGCAGGACGAGGGGTACCTGCAGTTCGCCGAAAACCGCGCCCTCTTGCTGCTCAAGGAAGCCACGCCCGTCGAGAGTTCCGCTTCCGGGTCCGGCTCCTAAGCGCTCGCGCGCGCGGCCTGCAAGGATGCCGGGCTTAGATGGCTCCTGAGCGCCAACCCATCGGTGTGATCGGCACCGGCTACGTCGGGCTGGTCACCGCCGCCGGCTTCGCCGAGCTGGGCAGCGAGGTGTGGTGCATCGACATCGACGCCGCCAAGGTGGCCCGTCTGCAAAAGGGCGAGGTGCCGATCTGGGAGCCGGGCCTCGCGGAGCTGCTGGCCAAGCACAAAGGGCGCCTGCACTTCTCGACCGATCTGAGCGAGGCGCTGGAGCACTGCCGGCTCTTGTTCATCGCCGTCGGCACCCCGCCCACCTACTCGGGCGACGCCGACCTGTCGGCGGTGCATGCCGTGGTCGACGCGATCCCCGCCTCCCACCGAAGCCGGGAGACACGCGCCTCCGGCGCGAATCCCCGTTTCGGCCAACACGCGCTCGTGATGAAGTCCACTGTGCCGAGCGGGACCGGCGCGGCGATCCAGCGCGTCTTGGGCGAGCAGGGCAAGGCCGGCCTGCGCTACGTCTCCTGCCCCGAGTTCCTCAAGGAGGGCTCGGCCGTCCACGACTTCCTGCACCCCGACCGTGTCGTCGTGGGCGACAACGGCGACTGGGCCGGCGACGCCGTCGTCGAGCTGTATGAGCCGCTGCAGGCGCCACTCGTGCGCACCGACATCGCGAGCGCCGAGATGGTCAAGCTGGCGTCCAATGCCTTCCTGGCGACGAAGATCTCGTTCATCAACGAGATCGCCAACGTCTGCGAGGGCACCGGCGCCGACGTCGTCGAGGTCGCGCGGGGGATGGGTCTGGATGAGCGCATCGGGCCGAAGTTCCTGCAGGCGGGGATTGGCTTTGGGGGCAGTTGCTTTCCTAAAGATGTGGACGCACTCAAACAATTGGCAGGCAACTCTGGCTATCACTTTCAGTTACTGACCGCCGTGATCGAGGTCAACGAGCTGCAAAAGCGCCGCGTTATCTCCAAATTACACAAGCACCTCGGCGGCCTCGTCGGCAAGCGCGTGGCGCTGCTCGGGCTGGCGTTCAAGCCGAACACCGACGACATGCGCGAGGCGTCCTCGCTGGTGCTCTCCGCGCGGCTGAACGCCGACGGCGCGGCGGTCTCCGCGTATGACCCCGTCGCCGAGGTGCAGGCCCGCAAGTTGGTATCCGGACTACGCTTCGCCGATTCCGCGATGGATGCCCTCAAAGACGCCGATGCCGCCGTGCTCGTCACCGAGTGGCCCGAGTTCCTCGACCTCGACTGGCGCTCGGTCGCCGAGGCGATGAGCGGGACACTGGTGGTCGACGGACGCAACGCGCTCGACCCCGACGCGGTACGAGCCGCGGGGCTCGTGTACGAGGGGGTTGGACGCTGATGCAGGCCGTGATCCTCGTCGGCGGCGAGGGCACCCGCCTGCGGCCGCTGACCTCCACCGTGCCCAAGCCCGTCGTGCCGCTCGTGGACCGGCCGTTCATCTCCTTCATGCTCGAATGGCTGCGCGAGCACGGCATCGACGACGTGATCATGTCCTGCGGCTTCCTCGCCACCTCCGTGCGCAACGTGCTCGGCGATGGCTCCGGGGTGGGCGTGCGGCTGCGCTTCGTCGAGGAGCCCGACCCGCGCGGCACCGCCGGCGCGCTCAAGTTCGCCGAGTCGATGCTTGACGAGCGGTTTCTGATGCTCAATGGCGACGTGCTGACCGACATCGACCTCACCGCCCAGATGGCGCAGCACGAGCGCACCGGCGCGCAGGCCACGCTCGCGCTCGTACCCGTGGATGATCCGACCGCCTACGGACTCGTGCGCCTCGCACAGGACAACGCGGTGACCGACTTCGTCGAGAAGCCCGGCTCCGATCAAATAGAGGGTGGCGCAGCCGGCCAAAGGCCGGCGAGCCGGGCCCCTCTTTCTTGGTCGTCTTCGAACATGATCAGCGCCGGCGCCTATGTGTTGGAGCGCGGGGTGCTCGACCTCGTGCCGCCCGACCGCAACGTCTCGATCGAGCGCGAGATATGGCCGCTTTTGATCGGCGCGGGCCTCTACGGCTTCCCCTCGCAGAGCTACTGGCTGGACATCGGCACGCCGGCGCGCTACCTGCAGGGGACCTTCGACATCATCGAGGGCAACGTGCGCACCGCCGTGCAGGAGCGCCTGGGCAGCGACTACCTCGCCATCGCCGACGGCGCCGACGCGCAGGGTCGCGTGATCCCCCCGGCGGTGCTGGAGAGCGGCGTTCAGATCGCACCCGACGCGCACGTGGGCAGCCTTGTGGTGCTCGGCGAAGGCGTGTCCGTCGGCGCCGGCAGCACCGTCGAGCGCGCCGTGATCTGGCGCGGCAGCGAGATCGGCGAGGGCTGCACGCTGCGCGACTGCATCGTCGCGGCCGGCTGTCGCATCGGCGATGGCACCCAGATCCTGGGCGGCGCGGTGCTCGGCGAGGGCGTCACGGTGGGGGCGGAAAACACGATCGCCCACGGTGCGCGTATCTTCCCCGGGGTGACCCTCCCCGACGGAGCCCTCAGATTTTGATGCCCGAGGATGTGATGACCCTCTCGCGCGAGGCGATCGCGCAGATCGACGTCTCCGGGCAGATGAACGACGTGCTCGGGCTGCCCGACCATCTGCGCGACGCGCTGTGGCGCGTGGAGTCGGCGATCATGAACGAGTGGGACTCGCCCGCCGGCCTCGTCGTCGCGGGCATGGGCGGCTCGGCGATCGGCGGTGCGCTTGCGCGCGCGGCGCTCGGCGACCAGGCTTCGCGGCCGATCTTCGTGACGCGCGCGTACGGGCTGCCCTCGTGGACGACGCCCGACACGACCGTGCTGTGCGCGTCCTACTCGGGCAACACCGAGGAGACGCTTGCCTGCTACGAGTCGGCCGGCGCGCTCGGCGCGCAGCGCGTCGTGGCGACCACGGGCGGGCGGCTGGCCGAGCTGGCCCGCGAGGAGGGCGTCCCCCTGATCCCGCTGCCCGGCGGCTTTCAACCGCGCGCGGCCGTCGCCTACATGACGGTCGTCGCGCTCGAGGTGGCGGCGCTGTGCGGCGCCGGTCCCCATTTGACTTCCGAGATCGATGTGGCGGCCTCGCACTCCGAGCTGCTCGTCGCCGAGTGGGGCCCCGACGCGGACGAGGACTCGCTCGCCAAGACGATCGCGCGCGGCCTCTTGGGCAGCGCCCCGGTAATCGCCGGCGCGGGCTTGACGACGCCAATCGCCTACCGCTGGAAGACGCAGATCAACGAGAACGCCAAGCAGCCCTGCTTCGCGCACGAGCTGCCCGAGCTCGACCACAACGAACTCGTCGGCTGGGAAGGCGCCCCCGACGTCGGACGCTTCTCGGCGGTGTTCCTCGACGACGCCGACGCGCATCCGCGCGTGAAAGCGCGCATGGAGCTCACCGAGCGACTGATCGCCGACTCGGCCGCCGCGACCTTCAGGTTGGAGACGCGCGGGGAGAGCGCCTGCGAGCGCGTCGTCTCGCTCGTGCTGCTCGGCGATCTGGTCTCCCTCTACCTCGCCGCGCTGCGTGGCGTGGACCCCGGGCCCGTCAGGATGATCGAGCAGCTGAAGGCCGAGCTGGCCGAGCAGTAGACGCAGGTCGTGTGATAACTTCCCAGGCGGCCGAGGAGCGCTGCGACGGGCTCATCCGCCACGCTCGGCCTCCCTCTGCAGCAAGGGCGCTCACCTGATCAACAGGAGAGTCATGTCAACCATGTCCGCTGTCGCCACCGCCCCCGACTTCCGAGTCGCTGACCTCTCGCTCGCCGAGTTCGGCCGCAAGGAGATCCGCCTCGCCGAGCACGAGATGCCCGGCCTGATGGCCATCCGCGCTGAGTACGCCGCTCAGCAGCCGCTGGCAGGGGCGCGTATCACCGGCTCGCTGCATATGACGATCCAGACGGCCGTGCTGATCGAGACGCTGACGGCGCTCGGGGCGCAGGTGCGCTGGTGCAGCTGCAACATCTTCTCCACCCAGGACCACGCCGCGGCCGCCATTGCCGTGGGTCCTGAGGGGACGCCCGAGAACCCGCAGGGGGTGCCGGTGTACGCCTGGAAGGGTGAGAGCCTGGAGGAGTACTGGTGGTGCACCGAGCAGGTGCTGCGCTGGCCCGCCGAGGACGGCTCTTTCACCTCGGGCCCCAACATGATCCTCGACGACGGCGGCGATGCGACGCTGCTGGTGCATAAGGGCGCCGAGTACGAGGCCGCCGGCGCCGTGCCCGATCCGGGGAGTGCTGAGTCGGAGGAGTTCGCCGTGATCCTCTCCGTACTGCAGCGCTCGCTCGGCGAGGACCCCCAGCGCTGGACGCGCATCGGCCAGGGCATCAGGGGCGTCACCGAGGAGACCACCACGGGCGTTCATCGTCTTTATGAGATGACCGAGGCCGGCACCCTGCTGTTCCCGGCGATCAACGTCAACGACTCGGTGACGAAGTCGAAGTTCGACAACCTCTACGGCTGCCGCCACTCGCTCGTGGACGGCATCAACCGCGCCACCGACGTGATGATCGCCGGCAAGATGGCCATCATCTGCGGCTTCGGCGACGTCGGCAAGGGCTGCGCGGAATCGCTGCGCGGCCAGGGCGCGCGCGTGGTCGTCACCGAGATCGACCCGATCTGCGCGCTGCAGGCGGCGATGCAGGGGTACACGGTGCGCACGCTGGAGGAAGTGATCGCCGAGGGCGACATCTTCGTGACGTGCACCGGCAACAAGGACATCATCAAGGCCGAGCACATGGCGCAGATGAAGCACCAGGCGATCGTCGGCAACATCGGCCACTTCGACAACGAGATCGACATCGCGGGCCTCGCCAAGACGCCGGGCATCGAGCGGATCAACATCAAGCCGCAGGTCGACGAGTGGGTGTTCGCAGACGGCCACGCGATCATCATGCTCTCCGAGGGGCGCCTTTTGAACCTCGGCAACGCCACCGGGCACCCGTCGTTCGTGATGAGCAACTCCTTCACCAACCAGACGATCGCCCAGATCGAGCTGTTCACCAAGAACGACGAGTACGAGCGGCGCGTGTACGTGCTGCCCAAGCACCTCGACGAGAAGGTCGCGCGGCTGCACCTCGACGCGCTGGCGGTGCGCTTGACGAAGCTCAGCGACGAGCAGGCGGCTTACATCGGCGTGTCGGTGGACGGCCCGTACAAGCCCGATCACTACCGTTACTAGCCCCATGAAGGCGATGGTCCTCGCGGCGGGCCTCGGCACCCGCCTGCGGCCCCTGACATACGAGATCACCAAACCGATGGTGCCGGTGCTCGACCGGCCCGTGATGGCGCACATCCTCGACCTGCTCGACCGCCACGGGTTCGAGGAGGTGATCGCCAACCTGCACTACTTCCCCGACTCGATCCGCGAGCACTTCGGCGAGCGCCTCACCTACCGCTACGAGGAGGAGCTGCTCGGCACGGCCGGCGGCGTACGTGCCTGCCGCGAGTTCTTCGGCGACGAAGCGTTCCTGATCATCTCCGGCGACGCGCTCACCGACATCGACCTGGGCGCGTTCGTCGCCCGCCACCGCGAGGCGGGGGGGATCGCGACGCTGGCGGTCAAACAGGTGTCCGATACGCGCGAGTACGGCGTCGTGCTGCACGACGCCGCTGGGCGCATCACCGGCTTTCAGGAGAAGCCCGAGCCCGAGGAGGCCCTCTCGAACCTCGGCAACTGCGGCATCTACATCTTCGAGCCCGCGATCTTCGATCACTTCCCCGAGCGGCCGTTCGCCGATTGGGCGCAGGACGTCTTTCCGGCGCTGCTGGCGGGCGACGTGCCCTTCCATATCCACGAGATCAATGACTATTGGAACGACGTAGGGTCACTAGCCGAGCTGCGCCAGGGCACCTTCGACGCCTTGCGCGGCGAGCTGCGCCTGCAGGTGCAGGGCAAGGAGGTACGCCCCGGGGTGACCGTCGCCGGTGGGCAGTCCCTGCCCGAGGATCTGGAGATCGACGGGCAGGCGTGGATCGGGCACGATGTTGAGATCGGCGCGGGCGTGCGCCTTATGGGCCCGATCGTGCTCGGTGACGGCGCGCGCGTGGGCGACGGCGCGCAACTGCGCGAATCGATCGTCTTCCCCGGCACCGAGGTCGCGGCGGGGTCGATCCAGATCGGCGCGATTGCCGGGCACGCGGGGATCCTGCAGAGCCTGCGGCCCTACTGAGAAGCCAGCTCGTAGCGCTCCTTGCGCTGCTGCTCGCGCTCGGACTCGGTGAGCATCCGGATGAACAGGATCGCCAGCGCGAGCCCCATCACGATCGACTGCTCGACGGCCATGATGATGCCGGCGATCGCCTGGTCTTCCTGGGCGGGGATGCCCCACACGCGGGCGTGATGGATGTAGTACGAGTAGAGCGCCACGGGCGCGAAGGCGAGACCCATGCCCAGCACACCCACGAACAGCTTCGTGGTGGCCATGTAGACGACTGGCCCCATGCCGCCTAGGCGCATGCGCGCGCGGATCGGCGAGAGCAGGTGCCACCAGTACAGCGACCCCGCCACGACGAAGCTCGTGTGCTCCAGCACGTGCACGACCGGATGGCGCAGCGCGAGGTCATAGGCGGCTGGGATGTGCCACGCCCAGATCACCGCCACGTACAGCATCAGCGCGAAGGCTGGGTGCGCCAGCGGGCCCGCCTGGCGCTCCATGTCGGAGATCACGCGCGTCACCGGCCGCAGGATCACCTTCGTGAGCCCGAGGATCGCCAGGATCGGCACGACATCCAGCAGCAGCATGTGCTGGATCATGTGCATGAAGAACAGGTCGTCGGCCAGCGAGTCGACCGGGGACACGAGCGCCACGAGCACCACGGCGAGCGAGCCGATGAAGCAGCACAGCCGCCACACGGGCGCATCCTTGGTGGGGTGGTCGGAAACACGCCGTACGGCCAGCCAGCGACGCAGGTAGACGCCGCCGACGAGCGCCACGCCGATCAGCACGCCCGGCGCGAGCGTCCACACGAGGGGAGGGGACATTCGCCTAGAGGGTAGACAACCGCCGGTGACGGGCGTAGGATCGAACTGCGTTTGCAATTACGCCCGACCAACGAAGGGAGTCCTGATGCAGATCGACATCAAGGGCCGTAACGTTCCGGTCACCGACGAGCTGAGGCGGCATCTGGAGAGCCGTCTGGGGAAGATCGCGCGGCAGGTCTCGCCGCTGGCGCGCCTGGAGGTGGAGCTCTTCGCCGAGCGCAACCCGCGCGTGGCGGACAGCCAGGTCGCGGAGGCGACGCTGTATCTGAAGGGCGTGACGCTGCGCGCCCAGGACGCTTCGCCGAAGATGATGCACTCCCTGAACCTGATGGTCGAGGAGCTATCGCGCCAGGTCAAGCGCCACCGCGACAAGCGGCGCAAGCGGCGGGAGTCACGAAGGACACTCCCGGCCACGTCCTAGAGGGTGGCGCACCCAGAGGGCACAGGCAGCCGGCGTAGGCCGGCGAGGTGGGCCCCTCTTTCTCGATCAGCGATACCCTGAGGGCATGTCCCTCCTGGATCGTGCGCTGAACGTCGGCGAGGCGAAGAAGTTCAAGACTTACGAGAAGCGGGTCGCGCTGATCGGCGTGTTCGAGCCCGAGCTCGAACACGACACCGACGCCGAGCTGCTGGAGCGGATGGACGCAATGCGCGAGCGCGCGCGCCAGGGCGAGTCGCTCGACGATCTCTTGCCCGAGTGCTTTGCCGTCGTGCGCGAGACGGGCAAGCGCGTTATGGGGATGCGCCACTTCGACGTGCAGCTGATCGGCGCCATGGCGCTCAACGAGGGCTGCATCGCCGAGATGAAGACCGGCGAGGGCAAGACGCTAACCGGCACACTCGCGGTCGTGCTGAACTCGCTGGCGGTGTGGGACAAGGACTCCCCCTACGCCGGCACGCGCAAGGGCGTGCACCTGGTCACCGTCAACGACTACCTGGCACGCCGCGACGCGGAATGGATGAGTCCGATCTACAAGGCGCTCGGCGTGACCGTGGGAGTGCTGCAGAACCAGCAGGCCTACGACGAGAAGCAGCGCGCCTACGCCTGCGACGTGGTGTACGGGACCAACTCGGAGTTCGGCTTCGACTACCTGCGCGACAACATGGCCAAGGACTTGGGGGAGAAGGTCCAGCGCGGGCACCCCTTTGCGGTCGTGGACGAGGTCGACAACATCCTGATCGACGAGGCGCGCACGCCGCTGATCATCTCCGGCGCCCCCGAACAGGCCGCCGACCTGTACGCGCAGTTCGCGCGCCTGGCGCCGCGCATGGTGGCTGGCAAGACGCCCGAAGGCATGGACCCGCGCTCCAAGAAGGAGTTCATGGCGGACTTCGACTACGAGTTCGACGAGAAGCAGAAGACGGTGTCGGTCTCCGAGCAGGGCGTCGCCAAAGCCGAGCGCTTCCTCGGCGTCGACCACCTCTACCGCGCGGAGAACGGCCACCTCGTCAACCACCTCAACCAGGCGCTGCGAGCCGAGGCGCTCTACAAGCGCGATGTGGACTACGCCGTGATCGAAGGCGAAGTGAAGATCATCGACGAGTTCACCGGGCGCATCCTCGACGGGCGCCGCTGGTCGGAGGGGTTGCACCAGGCCGTCGAGGCCAAGGAGGGGGTGCGCGTGCAGGAGGAGAACCAGACGCTCGCGACGATCACCTACCAGAACTTCTTCCGCCTCTACGACAAGCTCTCGGGGATGACCGGCACGGCCCTGACCGAGGCGACCGAGTTCATGAAGATCTACAAACTGCCGGTCGTGCAGATTCCCACCAACATGCCGATGGTGCGCGAGGATCGCAACGATCAGGTCTACAAGACCAAAGAGGGCAAGTGGAGCGCCGTCGTCAGGGAAATCGCCGCGCGCCACTCGGGCGGGCAGCCGGTGCTCGTGGGGACGATCTCTGTGGAGGTCTCAGAGCTTTTGGGCGATCGGCTGAAGAAGCGCGGCATCGCGCACACCGTGCTGAACGCCAAGCCCGAGCACGCCGCGCGCGAGGCGGAGATCGTCGCCGAGGCCGGCCAGCCGGGCGCGGTCACGATCGCCACGAACATGGCCGGCCGCGGCGTGGACATAAAGCTGGGCGGCAATGCCGAGCACATGGCGCGCCTGGAGCTGGCGCGCCAGGGCCTCTCGCCCGAGGACGACGGCTTTCAGGAGCGCCTGGACGAGCTGGAGAAGGAACTCGACGCTCGCGTGGAGGCCCAGCGCGAACAGGTGGTCGCCGCCGGTGGCCTCTACATCTGCGGGACCGAGCGCCACGAGTCGCGGCGCATCGACAACCAGCTGCGTGGGCGCTCCGGACGCCAGGGCGACCCTGGCGAATCGCGCTTCTTCCTCTCTGCGGAGGACGATCTCGTGCGCCTGTTTGCGGGCGATCGCATCTACAAGATCCTCGACCGCCTCGGTGGCACCGACGAGGAGGGCAACGAGGAGCCGATCGAGGCCGGGATGCTCTCCAAGCAGATCGAGAAGGCGCAGAAGAAGGTCGAGGAACAGAACTTCCTGATCAGAAAGCGCGTGCTCGAGTACGACGACGTGATGAACGAGCAGCGGCGCATCGTCTACGCCTACCGCGACGGCGTGCTCGAAGGCAAGGCGATGGGCGCCGAGGCACGCGAAGAGCTGGGCAACGTGATCGAGCGCACCGTCGCCCAGTACACGCCTGGGGACTTCATGGAGGACTGGGACGTGGACGGCATGTTCAACGCACTCGGGCAGTACTTCCCGCTGGACCTCGGTCCCGAGGATCTCGACCCCGAGACGGTCGATCGCGAGTACCTGACCGAGCGCATCACCGCGCAGGCGATGGAGCGCTACGAGCAGCGCGAACGCGAGCTCGGTGAGGAGCTGATGGGCCAGCTCGAGCGCTTCCTGCTGCTGCAGATCATCGACGAACGCTGGCGCGAGCACCTGTACGACATGGACTACCTGCGCGAGGGCATCCACCTGCGCGGCTTCGCCCAGGTCGACCCGCTGGTGGCCTACAAGAATGAGGCCTACACCCTCTTCGGTGATCTGATGAACAGCATCTGGACCGACTACGCGCGCATGATCTTCAACGCGCAGGTGACCGTCGAAGCGCCGAACGGCGGCGGGAATGGCGCGGGCGGACCGGCCATCCCCTCGTTCGCCGCCGCCGGCAGCTCCACGCGCGCCGGACGGGTCTCCTACTCGGGCGGTACCTCGGCGGCGGGCGTCGGCGCGCTCGCCGCTGCAGCTGCCGCAGCTGGTCCCGCGGGCGCGGGCTATGCCGAGGCGGGCAACGGGCAGGGCGCCGAACTGGCGCCGGTCGTGGAGCAGCGCGTCGTCGACGACGCGCACACGGTGGGGCGCAACGACCCCTGCTGGTGCGGGAGCGGAAAGAAGTTCAAGAAGTGCCACGGAGCCTAGGCCGGCGTAGTTCACAGGCCACTTGAACCACAAAGATGACCACCGCATCCACTGAAACTACGTCGCAGCGTCTCGCTGCGATCCGCGGCCAGTTGAAACTGCTCGCGGACTATCTTTGACCCCGCTTCGCTGGCCGAGCGCGTAGCGGCGCTCGAAGGGGAGATGGGCGGGCAGGGCTTCTGGGATGACTCAGAGCGCGCCGCGAAGGTGTCGGCCGAGCACTCGCGTGCCTCAAAGCGGCTGGAGACGTTCACGACACTGCAGAGCGACGTGGAGGACCTCGACGGCCTGGTGGAGATGGCCGAAGAGGAGGAGTCGCTGCAGGAGGAGGTCGACGAGAACTTCGCCTCGGTGCAGGCCCGTCTGGCGGAGCTCGAGGAGCAGCGGCTGTTCTCCGGACCTTACGACGCGGGCGACGCGCTCGTAAGCGTCAATGCAGGAGCGGGGGGGACCGACGCGCAGGATTGGGCTGAGATGGTGCTGCGGATGCTGATGCGCTGGGCCGAGCGGCGGGGCTTTCAGGTGGAGTTGCTGGAGGTCAGCGCGGGGGAAGAAGCTGGCATCAAGTCCGCCACCTTCCGCGTCAGCGGCGAAAACGCCTACGGGCTATTCGGTGCCGAGCGCGGCGTGCACCGGCTGGTGCGCCTCTCGCCGTTCGACTCCGCGCACCGCCGCCAGACGAGCTTCGCCGGGGTTGAGGTCGCGCCCGTGGTCGCCGACACCGGCAATATCGAGATCAACGACGACGACCTGCAGGTCGACACCTACCGCGCCTCAGGGGCCGGGGGCCAGCACGTCAACAAGACCGACTCCGCGGTGCGGATCACCCACCGCCCGACGGGGATCGTCGTGCAGTGCCAGAACGAGCGCTCGCAGTCCTCCAACCGTGCCACGGCGATGGCGATGCTGCACGCCAAGCTCCTCGAGCGCCAGGAGCGCGAACGCCAGGAGGAGATCGCGCGCGAGAAGGGCGAGGCGCAGGACGTCAACTTCGGCTCGCAGATCCGCTCGTACGTGCTGCACCCCTACACGATGGTCAAGGATCACCGCACGGGGCACGAGATGGGCGACGTACAGCGCGTGCTCGATGGAGATTTAGACGGGTTCGTGCGCGCCTATCTGCTGCACGCGGCGGCGGCGCCCAGCCGGTGAGTGTGGACGAGCTGAAGGCGCTCGTGGGGCGGGCGCTGGCGGAGGACGTCGGCTCGGGCGATGTGACGAGCGAGGCCACGGTTGACGCCGACGCTCGCGCCCGCGCTCGGATCACCCAGAAGGCGCCCGGCGCGATCTACGGGCTGGACGCGGCCGCGGTGGCGTTTGCGCTGCTCGATCCGGGCGTGCGCGTGCAGCGCCTGGTGGCGGAGGGTGCCTGGAACGAGGCCGGCACGCCCGTGCTGACGGTCGAGGGCTCGGCGCGTGCGCTGCTCACGGGGGAGCGCACGGCGCTCAACTTCCTCGCCCACCTCTCCGGTGTGGCGAGCGCGGCGGCATCTGCGGCGCGCGCCGTGCAGGGCACCGGGGCGAGGGTGCTCGACACGCGTAAGACCACGCCTGGGTTGCGGGCGCTGGAGAAGGCCGCCGTCGCGGCGGGTGGGGCCGGTGTGGCAGTCAATCACCGCGCGGGCCTGTATGACGCGATCCTGATCAAGGAGAACCACATCGCCGCCGCCGGTGGGATCGCGGAGGCGGTCGCTCGTGCTCGCGCCCACGCCCCCGAGCTGGCGGCGACGCTCGAGATCGAGGTGCGCAATCCGGCCGAGATCGACCAGGCGCTCGCGGCGGGGGCGGGGCGGCTGCTGCTCGACAACATGGACCCGGTCGCGCTGCATGCCGCCGTCGCCCAGGTCGCGGGGCGGGCGGTGCTGGAGGCCAGCGGCGGCGTGACGCTGCAGACGCTGCGGGAGTACGCCGAGACGGGCGTGGACTTCATCTCGCTCGGCGCGCTGACTCACTCGGCGTCGGCGCTCGACCTCTCGCTGATCGTGGAGCCCTTGTAGCTGGAGCCCGTGTAGCGGCTCTCAGCCCTCTGAGGCGGCTTGCTGTTCGGCCACGAACGCGACGGCCCGCTCCTCGCCCAGGAACGGCGTGAGGACGGCGAGCACCATCTCGGGGACGATCGTGGGGAGCGTCTCGGGCGAGTGCTCCACCACGTGGCCGTGCAACAAGCCGAAGACCTCGTTGGCGACCGTCTCGTCTACCACGCGGGCAGTCGGTGTGTCCCTGGGCGCGAAGCGGAACCCCGGTTCCAGGAACAGCGCGAAGGCATCCAGCAGCGAGTGCAGCAGCTCTTTGCCCGACGTGCCGACCGCCAGGATCTCGACGAGGCCCAGGCGGGCGAGCGCGGGCTCGTTGGCCATCCAGTCGGTGTAGGCGTCGCAGGCGGCCCAGATCGCCTCGGGCCACGTCTTGGCCATCTGGAAGGCCTCCTGGCAGTGGGCCATCCGCTGGTCGGCGCTGGCTTCCAGCGTGGAGATGGCGGCCTCCTCCTTGCCCGGGAAGTGCTCGTGGAAGACCCGCGGCGTGATGTGGGCCTCCGCGCAGATGTCCTCCACGGTGGTGGCCTCGTAGCCCTTGCCGGCGATGGCGCGGGCTACGGCGGCTTGGATTTGATCGTGCTCGTTGCGCGTCACGAATCTGCGGGGCGGGTTATGCGGGCGGCGGGCGCCAGGAGGCGTATCTGAGGGCTCCGGTCCGTCCTGCACGGAGTCATCGACGGAAAGCAAATGTGACATTACAGCGTTTGACGATAGTCGAAGGTCAAGCCAGGGGCCAGGGCGTGCAGACCCTGTCGTTGTCTCCTGGCCGTGAGGCTCTGTGGCGGCTCTTAAGGGTGGCAGTAGAATGGGGTCATGCAGTTGCCGATGGCACCCATGTCCACGCAGCGGCTCTCAGAGGCTCTGACGCCCGCTGAGATCGAGGATCTGAAGGCGCAGGTGCGCGCTCTGGCGGCCGAGCGCGGGGCGGTGATCCTGGCGCACAACTACCAGCTGCCCGAGGTGCAGGACGTGGCCGACTACGTGGGCGACTCGCTCGGGCTCTCGCGTGTGGCGGCGCAGGCGCAGGGTGAGACGATCGTCTTCTGCGGTGTGCACTTCATGGCGGAGACCGCCTCGATCCTCTGTCCCGAGAAGACCGTGCTGATCCCCGACCTGGACGCGGGCTGCTCGCTGGCGGCGTCGATCGACGGGACGCAGCTGCGCGAGTGGAAGGCCGAGCACCCGGCGGGGGTGGTCGTGATGTACGTCAACACGACGGCCGAGGTGAAGGCGCTGACCGACTACTGCTGCACCTCGGCCAACGCGGTGGAGGTGGTGCGCCACATCTACGAGACCCACGGCGCGGACACGGAGATCCTGTTCGGGCCCGACATGTGGCTGGGGGCATACGTGGAGAAGGAGCTCGGCAAGCGCATGCACGTGTGGGACGGCGAGTGCCACGTGCACGCGGGGATCCGCCCGGCCGATATCGACGCCACGCGCGCGGCGCACCCGGGGGCCGATTTTCTGATCCACCCGGAGTGCGGCTGCAGCACGAGCGTAATGGAGTACGTGGCAGCCGGGGACGTCTCCAGCGAGGGCGTGCACATGCTCTCGACGGGCGGGATGCTCGAGTATGCGCGCGATGCGGAGGAGCACGCCGGGGCCGGGGAGCGCGCCGGCGGACGGCGCGAGGCGGTTGTCGCGACAGAGGTGGGGATGCTGTACCCGCTGCGCATGGCCGCGCCGGACGTCGACTTCATCCCCGCCAACCCCGAGGCGAGCTGTCAGTTCATGAAGATGATCACGCTGCCCAAGCTGCGCGACGCGCTGCGTGAGATGCAGTTCGAGGTGCGCGTGCCGCCGGAGATCGCCGAGCGGGCCCGAATACCGATAGACCGCATGGTCGCCATCGGCTGAGCGAGATCAGAATTCGTCGGCCGTGTGGGGGCCGACGCAGGCGATCGCGAGGTTGTCGGCGACGCCGCCGGCGACCTCGCGGACCTGCTCGTAGGTGACGGCGTCGAGCGCGGCGATGGCGACGTCGGGGTCGATGTCCTCGCCGAACACGACCGAGCGTCCGGCGGCGTAGCGGGCGACGGCGCCGGTGTTCTCGAAGGCGAGCACGAGGCGCCCGGCGGCGTAGGCGCGCGCCCGCTGCACCTCCTCCTCGGTCGGCCCCTGCTCGCGCAGCTCGGCGACGATCTCGCGCATGCGGGTGTATGCCTCGATGCACTTGGCGGACTCCAGGCCCGAGCCCAGCTGCAGGATCGGCACGTCTGCGAAGGCGTGGTCGATGGCGTACACCGAATAACAGAGACCCCGCTTCTCACGAATCTCCTCGAACAGCCTGGACCCCATCGAGCCACCGAGAAGCGTTGAATAAATAGAGAGGGCCGCGCGCTGGGACATGTCTGTAACGCCGATATCGGGGCGGTAGATCATGCGCAGGTGGGACTGGTTGGTGTCTCGCTGCTCGGTCAGCGTCTTGGGCGCGAAGGCGGGCGCCGGCACGTAGGGCTCGGGCGCGGGCAGCGCGGGGAAGCGCGCGAAGCACTCCTGCAGCTCGGCCTCGGGCGGCAGGTGCTCGACGTTGCCCGCGAGGAAAGCCCCGCCGCGCGCGCCGGCCCAGCGGCGCTCGCGGAAGGCGACGATCGCCTCGCGCGTGAACGTGCGCAGGTGCTCCTCGGGTCCCAAGACGGTGCGCCCGAGCGGGTGCTCGCCGAAGGCGGCGCGGTCGATCAGATACTCGGCGACCGTCGAGGGCTGGTCGTAGGCGCGGTTGATCTCCTGGATCACGACGCCGCGCTCGCGGTCGAGCTCCTGCGCGTCAAGGCGCGGGCGGGCGACGAAGTCGGTGAGCAGGTCGATCGCCTGCGGCGCGGACTCGGCACGGACGGTGATATGGAAGGCCACCAGGTCATGGCTCGTGTAGGCGTTGAGCACGCCCCCCATGCGCTCGGCCGTCTCGTTGACGTCGCGGTGGGTGGGATACTTCTCGCCGCCCTTGAAGACGAGGTGCTCGAGGAAATGGGCCATGCCGTTCTCCTCGGGGCGCTCGGTGCGCGCACCGGCGTCGAACGCCACGAGCACGGTCAGCGCGCGCGTGCCGGGGATCCCCAGGCGGTGGATCGGGAGCCCGTTGGCGGGGACGGTGGTGGTGGAGACCTCGGCCATGCGCCCACCTTATTGCAAAGCCTGTTGCATGCAGGGAAAGCTTCAGGTCGGTCGGCCCCCTGGCGCTACTGTGCCGCGCGATGGCCAGCACTGAGACCTCGACTCATGGGCGTGGCGCGGCGCGCCGCCGTCGCGCTCCGGCGCGGGCGGCCGCGCCGCCCGTGAAGGCGCCCGCTCCGAGCAGCCCGCCGCCGCGCGCGGACACGGTCGTCGAATTTCGCGGTGTCTCCAAGCTCTACGGGCCGGGAGGGGTGGGGCTCGAGCGGGCAACGTTTGCGGTGAGCCGCCAGGAGTTCGTGTTTCTCGTGGGCTCGACGGGCTCGGGCAAGTCGACGCTGATGCGACTACTCATCAAGGAGCTCGAGCCGACCGAGGGCTTCATCCGTGTCGCGGGGCGCCACCTGGGGGAGATCGACCGCAAGCGCATCCCCTACTACCGGCGCAACGTGGGCGTGGTGTTCCAGGACTTCAAGCTGCTGCCGACGCGCACGGTGTACGACAACATCGCCTACGCGTTGCAGGTGACCGGCGCGAGCCGCCGGCAGATCCGCGAGAAGCTGCCCGACATCCTGCGCCTGACGGGGCTCTCGACGAAGCTGCACAACTACCCCCATCAGCTCTCCGGGGGCGAGCAGCAGCGCGTGGCCGTGGCGCGTGCGTTTGCGGGGCACCCGCCGCTGCTGCTCGCGGACGAGCCCACGGGCAACCTCGACCCGGAGACGTCGATCGGGATTATGCAGCTGCTCTATCGCATCAACCGGGCTGGCACGACGGTGCTTGTGGCGACGCATGACAGCGAGATGGTCGACAAGATGCGTCGTCGCGTGATCGAGCTGCGGCGTGGGCGGATCGTGCGTGACGAGGCTGTGGGTGGCTATGGGCCGCAGAGTGAGAACACGGCGGAGCTGGGGGTGCGGCTGCGGCGGGAGATGAAGGCTTTGGACGGGCCCGCGAGGCGCAGTGCCGCTCGACTCGAACCCGGGTCCGGGGGATCTGGCTCCTCAGAGGCGCAGTGAGCCTGGGTTTCTTCATCAAGGAGTCTGTGCGCTCGATGCGTCGTAACGCTGTGCCTTCGTTCGCGGCGCTGGCCTCGGTGCTCGTGACGACGCTGGTGCTGGGGGTGTTCATCCCTGTGGTGCAGGCCACCGATGGGGCCGCCAATGACATCCGCAGTCGGGTGTTGGTGGACGTGGATCTGGCCCCTTCGGCCTCGGTGGTGGAAGTGGCGCGGGTGAAGGGCGAGCTCGAACACGCGCCGCATGTGGGCTCGCTGCAGTTCGTCTCAAAGCAGCAGGGCTATGAAGAAGAGCGCAAGCTGAACCCGCAGGCCTTCCAGCTGATCGGCTATAACCCTCTGCCTGACATCTTCCGAGTGACCCCCGACAACCCGAGCAACACGGCGGTGTTGCGCGAAGAGCTCGACCCGGGGAGTCCGGTGGGCAAGCGTTTGGTGAGCGACCCGGCGATCGCGGCCGTGCAGAATCGCCAGGCGCAGACCGAAAAGATCCTCTCCGCGACGCGCGTGATCAAGCTGACGATGGCGCTCCTCGCGGCGTTGCTCGTGGTCGCGTCGATCCTGTTGATCTCGAATACGATTCGCCTGTCGTTGTTCTCGCGTCGGCGTGAGGTCGAGGTGATGAAGCTGGTGGGCGCTACCGACTGGTTCATACGTTGGCCGTTTGTGCTCGAGGGTCTCTTTCTCGGCGCGCTTGGTGGCGCCGCTGCCATTGGGCTCTTGGCGCTCGCGAAGGTCACGCTGGTCGATCCGCTCGCCAGCTCCGTGAGGTTGATCGCGCAGCCGGATATGATCGCCTTCCCGTTGCTGATCGTCGTGCTGATGGGTTGCGCGGTTGCGGTCTCGGCGCTTGGCTCTGGGCTCTCGCTGCGCCGGTTCCTGCGGGTCTGAGCCGGCTGGGGGATCGCGCCCCCGGCTGGCTAACGAGACCGACGGCTTAGCTCGGTCTGGGAGCCAGAGTCCGATAGGAGACATTTGCCCGGAACTGGGTCCTTTGACCCTAGCTGCGTCCTGCACGCCCGAGGGACTGTGGGCGAGTGTGGGTGCGGCCGTGGTTGATTGGCTATTTCAAGCCATAGCAAGGGTCTGCGACCGCTCGCCTGCTGAGACGATCGATGTCTATCTCGCTGACGTTCAGAGGCTAGAACGTGAGTAGATCTCACGGGATTGCTCCATCAAGACGAATAATGCGGGTTGGCGGGCGGTCGCTCGCCAACGCACGACTGCATGATAAAGGAGATGTGATGATGAGCAAGACCAAGTTTGCGCTGGGGATGTCGATGGTGGTGACGCTGTTCGCCTTCACCGCGACACCCGCGCTTGCGCGTTTTACCGACCATGGAGGGAAAGGCATCGGCAGAGCTGGCGAAGGCACGTTTACGTATGAAGGCGGCGCGGTCAAATGTGCTAGTGCCACAGGCACCTATAAAGTCAATAGTGCAGGGACTGCACTGACGGTTGAAGGGGGGATTATGAAAGAATGTAAAGGGCTGGGCCTGGCGGCTACGGTAGTCTGTATAACATCGGAATTGACAGTGGTCATAAAAGAAGGTACCGAAAAAGGTAAAGCCCTTGGCTCGCAGATTTCCTCGGAATGCGTGGTGAAAATAGCAGAAGCGTGTGAAATCAAAGTCCCAACCGAAGGGAATAAAGAACTAAAAACAATATCATTGAAAAAATCTGGCGCGAATGTCGACGGCGATTCGGAACTCACAGGCATAACCGCGACAGCGAAAGGCAGTGGCTGTGCGCTGGGCGGCATAGCGAAAGAAAAAACCACGTTGGCTAAGCTGAACGTTTCAAGCGAAGTAGCTGAAGGTGTTGGTCTCGAATAAGGATTCGAGCGACGGTGGCTGATGGTCGCTCGGGTGATCGTGGCTCGGGGACTGGCAGCTGGCTCTGGCGCCCTTTAAGGGCGTTGGGGCTGGCCTGTAGGTCTACGGAGGGAAGCGTTGAAAGCATGCAAACGCATTCGATAGCTCCCTCCGCGGGGCTGGCACGCAAAAACAACTAAAGCGAGCTGCGGCTCGTCAAGGCACGACTACACGATCAAGGAGATGTGATGAGCAAGGCCAAGTTTGCGCTGGGGTTGTTGATGGTGGTGGCGCTGTTCGCCTTCACCGCGACTCCCGCGCTTGCGCGTTTTACCAATCATGGAGGGAAAGGTGCCGGCAAATCCGGCGAAGTAGGGTGGACGGATGAAAGCACTACGCTTAGATGTGATAGCTCCGAGGACACCTATAAAGTCAACAGTGAAGGCACAGTATTGACGCTGACCGGGATAAGCTGGAAAGAATGTTCGGACGGAGCGACACTTATCTGCGAAAGCCTGGAATTTAAACAAACCGAAAAAGAAGGTACAGAAAAAGGCAAAGCCGTGGGAGAGCAGATTTCCAAAGAATGTGTGATGAAAATAGCAGGAGCGTGCGAAATTAGCTATCCAATCGAAAGCAATAAAGAACTCAAAACGATTTCAATGATAAAATCAGGCTCAAATGTCGACTTAAGCGTAGATCTCCGCCTAGCCGGGACCGCGAAAGGCAGTGGCTGTGCGCTAATCGGCATAGCGAAAGAAAAAACTACAACGACATTGACAACAGGTCTAGTAACTGAAAGTGTGGGTCTCGAATAGGGGGCTTGAGCGGCGGTAGATGGCGTAGTTACTCGGACCATATCGTGGCTCGGGGGCTGGCAGCTGACCCTGGCGCCCTTCAAGGGCGCTCGGGCCGGTATGTGGGTCTTCAGCGAGGGGACCGTCGGAAGGGTACATACGCTTCCGACGGCTTCCTTCGCGGGATTTACGAAGGCAACGATGAGCGAGCTGCGGTTCGTCAATACACGAATCAAGCAATCCGCGGCCGTCTGTGCTCGAGGGTCTCTTCCTCGGCGCGCTTGGCGGCGCTGCCGCGATCGGGCTGTTGGCGCTCGCGAAGGTTATGTTGGTCGATCCGCTCGCCAGTTCGGTGAAGTTGATCGCGCAGCCGGATATGATTGCCTTTCCGCTGCTGATCGTTGTGCTGATGGGTTGCGCGATCGCGATCGCGGTCTCGGCGCTTGGCTCGGGCTCTCGCTGCGGCGCTTCCTGCGGGTCTGAGCCCGCTGGGGATCGTCCCGGCTGCCTCACGGGAAGGACGGCCCAGCTAGGCCTGGGAGCCAGAGTCTGATAGGAGACATTTGCCCGGAACTGGGTTCTTTGTCCTGGCTGCGTCCTGCGCGCGCGAGGGACAGGGGTGAGTGTGGGTGCGGCGGTGGTTGATTGGCTATTTCAAGCCATGGCAAGGGTCTGCGGGCGGTCGTATGCTGGGAATGATGCGATGTCGGCGTCGCTGATGGTCAGAGGCTAGCACGTGAGTAGATCTCACGGGATTGCTCCACAAAGACGAATAATGTAGGTGGCGAGCAGTCGCTCGTCAACGCACGACTACATGATGAAGGAGATGTGATGATGAGCAAGATCAGGTTTGTGTTTGGGTTGTCGATGGTGGTGGCGTTGTTCGCCTTCACTGCGGCTCCCGCGCTTGCGCGTTTTACCAACCATGGAGGGAAAGGCGAAGGCAAAGCTGGCGAAGGCACGTTTACGTATGAAGGCAGCGCGGTCAAATGTGCTAGTGCCACAGGAACCTATAAAGTCAATAGTGAAGGGACTGCGCTGATGGTTGAAGGTGGGATTATGAAAGAATGTAAAGGGCCGGGCCTGGAAGCTAAAGTAATCTGTGCTTCATCAACAGTGAAACTGCAAATAAAAATAGAAGTTACAGGTAAAGCCTTTGGCTCTCAGAGTTCCTCGGAATGTGTGATCAAAGTAGCAGGAGTGTGTGAAATCAAAGTCCCAACAGAAGGCAATACAGAACTCGCAACAATATCACTGAAAAAATCTGGCTCGAATGTCGACGGCGATTCGGAACTCACAGGCATAACCGCGACAGCGAAAGGCAGTGGCTGTGCCCTAGTCGGCATTACGAAAGAAAAAACCACGACGGCTACACTGAAAGATCCAAGCGAAGTAGCTGAAGGTGTTGGTCTCGAATAATGATTCGAGTGACGTTAGGTGATGTAGTCACTCGGGCTATCGTGGCTCGGGACTGGCAGCTGGCCCCAGCGCCCTTGAAGGGCGCTGGGGCCGGTATGTAGGCCCCCTTCAGACGGACGGATTAGCTCGGCCTGGAAGCTAGTCGCTCGATAGAGACATTTGCCCGGAACTGGGTCCTTTGACCTAGGTGCGTCCCGCACGCGCGAGGAACTGGGGACGAGTATGGGCGCGGCCGCCGTTTATTGGCTATTTCAGGCCATGATAGAGGGTCTGCGACCGTTCGTTTACCGGGACGATCGATGTCTACGTCGCTGACATGTTGGGCTAGTCGTAAGTAGATCCCACAGGATTGCTCCATGCATGTGAATAATGGATGGTGGCGGGGCAACGCTCGCCAATATGCGAATATATGATAAAGGAGATGTGGTAATGAACAAGATGAAGATTGTGTTCGGGATTTCGATGGTTGTGGCACTGTACGCCTGCTCTGCGGCACCTGCGCTTGCGCGTTGGACCAACCATGGAGGGAAAGGCGAAGGCAAAGCTGGGGAAGGCACGTTTACGTATGAAGGTGGTTCAATCAAATGTGCTAGCCCCACAGGAATATATAAAGTCAATAGTGAAGGCACGGTGATGACGGGTGAAGCGACAAAATTTAATAGCTGTAAAGGGTTGGGGCTGGAAGCTACGATAAACTGTACGAGCGCGGAAGGGAAACAACCCAATAAAGAAGGTACAGAAAAAGGCAAAGCTACGAGTGCGCTGATTTCCAAAGAATGTGTGGTGAAAGTGGGGGGAACGTGTGAACTCAGCTTTCCAACGGAAGGAAATACAGAACTCAAAACAATTTCGATGAAAAAAACGGGGTCGAACGTCGAAGCCGATGCTGAAATCGCAGGCATAACTGGGACAGCGAAAGGCAGTGGCTGTGCGCTGGGCGGCATAACGAAAGAAAAAACTACGTCGGCTACAATAAAAATTCCAAGCGGAGTAGCTATCGGCGTGGGTCTTGAATAAGGATTCGAGCGACGGCAGGTGATGTAGTCACTCAGGCTGTATCGCGGCTCGGTACTGGAGGCCGGCTCTAGCGCCTGCCACACTGAAAATTCCAAACGAAGTAGCTGAAGATGTTGGTCCCGAATGGGATTCGAGCGACGTTAGTTGACGTAGATACCCTGACGTATCGTGGCTCGGATGCCGGTAGGTGACCCCAGTGCCGTCCAAGGGCGCTGGGGCTGGCATGTAGTCTCCGGCGTGGGAGCCGTTGGAAGCGTGCAAACATTTCCAGCGGCTTCCGTCGCGGGGCAGTAAATCGAGGTTGCCGGCGAGGCGCACTTCCCGTGCGCACCTGCCCTGAGCTGGCGTAGAAGAGCCACGGATACCAGTCAGACTAAAGATGGTTCCAGACGGCTCCGATAAAGCTACCCGAGGGGTCGCACTCCGTGCTCACCGCCGCAGGACCGCTAATAGGGACCTGTCCTTCAGAGGCTCGTTCGTAAGGTGGATGCGGCTGGGCGCCTCTCGGGTCCCGGGCGGCATAACAGATCACCCAAGCGACGAGGAGGCTCGATGGACGAGACAGAGGTTCGGCAGATCACGAGCTGGGTCGGGCTGGATGTTGGCAAAGAAGACCACCACGCGACCGTCGTCTCGGCAGCGGGCGAGCGGCTCTTCGAGGTTGCGCTCAAGAACGACGAGACCGCGATCGAGGGACTGTTGGACCGGGCGCTGGAGATGGGGCCGTGCGCGTTGGTGATCGATCAGCCGGGCTCGATCGGATCGCTCGCCGTCGAGGCGTGCCGGTCGCCTATGTGCCTGGGTTGGTGATGCGCCGTGCGTCGGAGCTTTACCCAGGCGAGGCGAAGACCGACCGGCGCGATAGCTTCATCCTCGCTGACACCGCCCGCACACACGCGCGGCGGCTGCACTGGCTGCAAGTCAGCGACGAGACACTCGAGCAGCTGCGGGTACTCGGCGGCTACGACGACGACCTCGCCCACGACGTGACCCGCACCACGAACCGGCTGCGCGACAGCTGCTGTCGATCAGCCCCGCACTGGAGCGGGTTCTCGGCCCACGGCTTGACCATCCTGCCGCCAGGGCACTACTCGCGCGCTACCCAACACGGACAGCGCTTCGAGCAGCTGGCCAGCGGCGGCTGACGCCGCTTGCCAAGTGCGACGCACCCCGGATGGGCGCTCGGCTGGTGAGCGACGTCCAGACAGCCCTCGCTGCCCAGACGATCACCGTTCCCGCCGAGGAGACCGCTGGGCGGGTCATCCGCGAGCTCGCCGAAGAGCTCGACCGGCTCGCCGCCCGCCGCCACTGCTTCCTCGCCGAGATCGAGGAGACGTTCACCAGCCACCCTCAGGCGCCGGTCTTGATGTCGATCCCGGGAATCGGGGCCAGGGCCGGCGCGAAACACCGAGATCGGTGACATCGACCGATTCCCAACAGCCGGGCACCTCGCCGCCTACGCCGGACTCGCCCCCGTGACCCGCCAATCCGGCATCTCGATCAACGGCGAGACCCGCAGCCGACGCGGAACCACCGGCTCAAGAACGCGCTCTGGCTGTCTGCGTTCTGCTCCCTACACCACAATCGCTCCCGCGACTACTACGCCCGCGAGCGCTCAGAGGGCAAGCGCCACAACGCCGCAATCATGTGCCTCGCCCGCCGCCGATGCGACGTCATCCACGCGATGCTGCGCTCCGGACAGACCTACGGCGAACAACCCACTCCAACCCCCCAACCCGAGATCGCCCTCGCCGCGTAAATCACCCCTTGACAAACCCATAGGGACACCCCCCAAGACCCACGGCAACGACTGATAGTCCGCGCAGCAACGGGCGCTCCCTCGCGAAGGACTCACCCACGGCCTCCTGGCGCCCAGCGATCCGGCGCGCGAGATCCGCCTCGCACCCGGCGAGCAGCCGTGCGTTCAGCTCGCCAAGCGTCGCGACCTCAGGGACGGGCACGAGATGACGGCGGCGGAACGGCCCACCTCACCCTCGATGTCGCCCTTTTCGTGTGCCCCCTCGACCCCAGGAATCGTGAACTGCGACTCATAGAGATAGTGTGGCGCGCGATGAGTCGGTCGGTCTGCACACGCTGGCGGCCCCTGAGCACCTGCTTGACCGCGCTCGCGAGATCGTCGTATCGTCAGGCCGAACACCCCGCCAAACCACGCGAACGCCTCCACGTGAGCCTCCAAGAACGCCTGCTGAGAACAGTGCGGGAACGCCATCGCGAACGCCGCGGCCGAATGACACGCACGCATGTGGAACACGAAAACCCTTGCTCGCCGCGCCAGCCATCGTGACCCGCGCCTCACCCCAGTCGACCTCGCCCTCTACGCCCGCCTCACGGACCTGCGGCACGAACGCCTCAACGCCCTCTCCACGCTCCTGGCGGCGGCGGCGCGCGACGATGAACACCGTAGCGCTCCGCCAGCGTCCTGATCGACAAGCCCTCTCGATCCCGGTCCCTTCTGATCTGCTCGAACGTCTCCATACGTGATCCCATTCCTCCCGCTCGAGCCCCATGAGCACCGAACAGTCGGCCGCAAGTCGGACGGAGGTGGGGATGCTTCTATGAAGTCAAGGGCACCTCTGCGAGGCGGTGAAAGAGGCGTCGTGAGAGGTGTCGCTTGAGTGCGCGTATGGCCTCGCGTTTGGTTTTGCCCTCGCTGATGCGCCGGTCGAGGTAGGCGCGTGTCTCGGGGTGGTGGATTGAGCGGGATAGGGCGATCGTGTGGATCGCGTTGTTGACTTGACGGTCACCTCCGTGGCTGAGACGGTGGCGGACTGTTTTGCCTGAGGAAGCAGGCAGCGGTGCTGTTCCGTTGCAGCGCGCGGAGGCTGTCTCAGAGTTGAAGCGAGCCGGGTCGCGGACGAGCAGCTTAGCGGCCGAGATCGGCCCCGACACCAACCTCCTTGAGCAGCGCCGGATCGAGCGATCAGATGATGTCGGCCAGCTCGCGTTCATAGCGACGCGCGTTGACAGCAAGCGCGCGCGAACACGCCGCCAGGTCGCGCATCACGTCGAAGACGGCGCGCTCGTCTGCTGGTGCGCGAGCGCGGGGAGCGCGCATCGCCCCCTAGACGTCGCTCCAGCAGCTTGCCCGCGCCCTCGCCCATGCGCTCGCGCAGCGCGACGGGCGCAGCGGCGTGCAGCGATTGGAGCTGGTTGAGCGGCCTTGTGCGCTCGCAGGTCGCCGCGGCTGCGCGATTAGGAGCGCCGCCAGCGCACGGCGAACTCCCTGCTGGCGCGGAGTCGAGGTGCCTTCGTCGCTGAGCACATGCTTGGCGGCAGAGATCGCGTCAACGCGGTTTGACTTGCCCCGTTCGCCGCTCGCGCCGACGTGGACGCTCGACCTACAGAACCGAGCAGCCCGCGAGCTGCCTCGCACAGGCCGGCACCCCAGCTGCCTGCGCCCTCGATACCAAACACGACTTGCTGGCGCTCTCTCGCAAGAGTTCGAGCCCAGATCTCCAGCTCAAGGTAGCCAGCCGCACGCCTCGACCGAGAGCTCACCGAGCAGCTGCCCGAGCCGGTCCAGCGCCACCGCCATGTGACGATGCTTGTGGGTGTCTACTCCGACTGCGATCATCGCTTCCTCCGCATTCCTCGTTGACAGGGTGGTGTGGAGGCCGCCGGACAGAGCTGTGTCGAGTGATGTCAGGCTTCAATGAAGTCACGGCGGCATCCGTGGACGGCGGCGGGAGACAGATCCCCATCAGGGCACGTGCTGGCCAGCCAGATCACGAGTCATCCCGCCGCCGACCACACCCTCAAGAGGGCACCGGACGCCACCACCCAGTTGCCTTCTCCACTCGCCCTACAGGCTCGCTACGAAGACAACCGGCCTACCGCACTCCAAGAGCACCGCAGACACCCACGAACCTACGCAGCCAGATCAGACCGCCGTTCCCAAACTCGCAACACAAGAAAAAGTAAGGAGAGGGGCTGGTTTTCGCACGCGGGCAGCGCGCTGCTGGCCAGCGTGACCGACAAGACGGGCTGACGGGCGCCTTGGCTGCGCGAGCGCCGTCTCGCTCGGGGCTCTCGCTGCGGCGGTTCCTGCCGGGCCTGAGCCCGTTGGGGGACGTCCCGGGCTGGCTCACGGGACGACGGCTTAGCTCGGCCTGAAAGCCGGCGGCCCGATAGAGACATTTGTCCGGAACTGGGTCTTTTGACCCTAGGTGAGCCCTGGACGTACGAGGGACTGGGGGCGAGTGTGGGTGCGGCCGTGGTTTATTGGCTGTTTCAAGCCATAGTAAGGATCTGCGACCGCACGTGAATGCTAATGGCTGGCCCTGGCGCCCCTAAAGGACGCTGGGGCCGGCATATACAGTAGGTCTCTGGCGGGGGCCGGTCAGAGCTGTTGGCGCTCGCAAAGGTTACGTTCGTCGATCCGCTGGCCAGCTCCGTGAAGTTGATCGCCCAGCCGGCTGGCTCACGGGAGAGACGGCCAGCTCGGCCTGGGAGTCAGAGTCCGATAGGAGACATTTGCCCGGAACTGGATCCTTTGACCCCAGGTGCGCCCTGCACGCGCGAGGGGCCGGGGCGAGTGTGGGTAGGGGCGGTGGTTGATTGGCTATTTCAAGCCATGGCAAGGGTCTGCGGGCGCTCGCCTGCTGGGATGATCGATGTCTACGTAGCTGACGTTCAGAGGCTAGCACGCGAGTAGATCCCACGGGATTGCTCCATCAGGACGAATAATGCGGGTTGGCGGGCAGTCGCTCGTCAACACACGACGACATGATGAAGGAGATGTGATGATGAGCAAGACCAGGTTTGCGCTGGGGATGTCGGTGGTGGTGGTGGCGTTGTTCGCCTTCACCGTGGCTCCCGCGCTTGCGCGTTTTACGAATCATGGAGGGAAAGGCGCCGGCAAAGCCGGCGAAGGCACGTTGACGTATGAAGGTGGCACGATTAAATGTGCTAGTGCCACAGGAACCTATAAAGTCAATAGTGAAGGAACTGCGCTGACGGTAGGAGGAGGGACCATGAAAGAATGTAAAGCGCTGGGCCTGGAAGCTACAGTAGTATGTATAGAATCAGTGGTGATAGTGGAAGAAAAAGAAGGTACCGAAAAAGGTAAAGGCGTTGGCTCACAGATTTCCTCGGAATGCGTGGTGAAAATAGCGGGAACGTGTGAAATAAAAACCCCAACCGAAGGAAATAAAGGACTCAAAACAATGTCACTGACGAAATCAGGGTCTAATGTCGGCTCCAAAGCGGAACTCACAGGCATAACCGCGACAGCGAAAGGCAGTGGCTGTGCGCTGGGCGGCATAACGAAAGAAAAAACTACGGCCGCAACACTGAAAGTTCCAAGCGAAGTAGCTGAAGGTGTTGGTCTCGAATAAGGATTCGAGCGACGTTAGGTGATGTAGTCACTCGTGTGATCTTGGCTCGAGGACTGGCAACTGACCCCAGCGCCCTTCGAAGGGCGCTGGGGCTGGCATGTAGGTCTCCGGTGTTGGGAGTGTTGGAAGCGTGCAAGCGCATCCGATGGCTCCGTCCGCGGGGCTCGCGAGCAAATAACTAGAGTGAGCTGCGGCTGTCAAGGCATGGATACATGATAAAGGAGATGCGATGATAAGCAAGACCAAGTTTGTGCTGGGGTTGTCGATGGTGGTGGCGCTGTTCGCCTTCACCGCGGCTCCCGCGTTTGCGCGTTGGACTAACCATGGGGGGAAAGGTTCAGGAAGAGCTGGCGAAGGCACAGTGACATATGAAGGCGCCGCGATCAAATGCGTTAGTGCCACAGGGAGATATAAAGTCAACAGTGAAGGCACCGCATTGACCCTGGAAGAAATGATCTGGAAAGAATGTAAAGCGCTAGGCAGCCTGGAAGCTAAGGTAACCTGCGTAAGTACGGAAGCGAAACAACCCACTAAAGAAGGTACGGAACGGGGTAAAGCCGTTAGCTCTCAGATTTCCAGCGAATGTGTAGTGAAAGTGGGACGGTGTGTGAAATCGGCTTCCCAGCTGAAGGAAATAAAGAAGTCAAAACAGCATCGATGAAAAAATCTGGGTCGGATGTCGACTCGGATGCGGAAATCACCGGCATAACCGCGACAGCAAAAGGTGAGGGCTGTGCGCTCGGCGGCTTGATAAAAGAAAAAACCACGTCGGCTACACTGAAAATGCCAGGCGAAGTAAATGAAGGTCTCGGTCTCGAATAAGGATTCGAGCGGCGTTAGATTATATCATGGCCCGGAGACTGGCAGCTGACTCTGGCGCCCTTTCAAAGGGCGCTGGAGCTGCATCCGGACGGAGAGCGTCGGAAGCGTGCAAATTCTTCTAACGAACGGTTCCCTTCGCTGGATTTACGAAAACGAACAATGAGAGCGAGCCGCGGCTCGTCAATGCCGGATCGAGCATTCCGCTGGCCGTCGATGGCCTTTTCCTCGGCGCGCTTGGCTGCGCTGCAGCTATTGGGCGCTTAGCTTGGATCCACCGGTGTTGTCTGGGTTGGGGCGTTGAGTGACTTCCTGAATCGGGTTTGGTAGCGACAGATTGCGGCTGTCGCGGCCCGGGATCGGGAGGTCGCTCGTATGGTGCAGGATGACGAGCGGGTCGGATTGGACGGTGTGCGGGTCGTCTTTGACGATGATCGTGTGGTTTCGGACGCGGGTATCGTGCTGGTGGGCGGCGTTGGCCGGCCGGCTTGGGATTGAGGGGTTGGTTGGCAGGTTCGTGGGGCTTCGGCGTGATCTGTCGGGCGCTGGGGATCCGGGCCGCGAGGTGATGGCGCTCGTGTTGGCGATGCTGCTCGGCGCTGACTCGATCGATGATTGTGATGTGCTGCGAGCCGGTCGCACCCGTCGATTGTTGGGTGGCTGGCTACCGGCGCCCTCGACACTCGGAACGTTTTTGCGGGCGTTTACTTTCGGGCATGTGCGCCAGCTCGATCGAGTACTCGATCAGGCGCTGGTGCGTGCATGGCGAGCGGGCGCCGGTCCGGGCACCGAGCGGCTGATCGTTGACGTGGACAGCTTCATCGGCTAGACCTATGGCTACAAGAAGCAGGGTGTCGGTTTCGGGTACACCAAACAGCGCGGGTACCATCCGCTGCTCGCCTCTCGGGCCGGGACGGGTGAGGTTCTGCACATTCGGCTGCGCAAGGGAGCGGCGAACACCCAGCGTGGTGTCGTGCGCTTCGCCGAGGAGTTGATCGCCCGCGTGACGCGGGCAGGCGCTACCGGCGAGAAACTCCTGCGGGCCGACTCGGGGTTCTGGAACAGCAAGCTGATCGCAAGGCTCCAGAGCGCCGGGTGGTCCTATTCGATCAGTGTGCGCCTGCAGTTCTGGGTTCCAGACGCCATCAAGCAGATCCCCGAGAAGGCGTGGCAGCCCTTGGAGGACTACCCCAAGGACGGTGAAGCGCAGATCGCCGAGACGACCGCTCACGGACGCCGGCTGATCGTCCGTCGCACCCGGCTCATCGGGCCCCAAGCAGAGCTGTGGCCGGACTGGCGGTATTTCCCGTTCATCACCAATCGCACCGAGGCATTGGAGGTCGTGGAGGCTGAGCACCGCCAGCACGCGGTCGTCGAGCTCACAATCCGCGACCTCAAAGTCCAAGCCTTGGCGCACTTCCCCTCCGGCCAGTTCAACGCGAACAGCGCCTGGACAGTGATCGCCGCCATCGCCCACAACCTGCTGCGCTGGACCAACGCGATCGGGCTCTCCAGCGAGACCATGCGCGTTGCGCGCACCATACGCCGCCGGCTGCTCCGGATACCTGGCCGCCTGAGGCGCACTGGGCGTCAGTGGACGCTCACCTTCCCGTGCGCTGGCCGTGGCAACACGACTCACCAGCGCGCTCGCCCGCATCCGCGCGCTACCAGAACTCAACTGAGCACGCAAAACACCGCGACCGAGGGACCAGCCAAGCAACCCGTCAACACGGCACGCTCACCGCTACCCAAAAACACGCCCACCAGGCCCCCGAAAAGACGCCCGTCGCCCCTCACGCCGACAACACCAACAAGGCACCCCAAAAACACGCCAACAGCACCAATCACACCCCACCACGCAGCCACACGGTGGATCCAGGCTAAGAGGGCCTAACAAAAGTGGTTGATGTGGTTCATGCAGATCGTGGCGCATGCGAGGGTGAGCATGGCTTCGTGGATGTCGGCGCGGCGGGCGTGTCGGCGGGCGGGGTAGCGGTTGGCGTGCAGCCAGGAGATGGTTCTCTCGACCACCCAGCGGTGGCGGCCCAGACCGGAGCCGTGAGCGGCCTTGCGTCTTGGGATCTTGGGCGTTGTCCCTCGGGCGCGCAGCTCTTTGCGGTGTTTGGCCGAGTCATAGGCCCCGTCGGCGTAGACCCAGCGGGGCCGGAACTTGCCATGCCGCCCGACCGGAGGTACCCGGTCGATGAGCGCCAGTAGCTGATATGGAAGCCGGTTTGTCAAGTGCGCAGTACCTGATGCCCGCGGCTGGGCGGGCATCAGGGTCGGTCAAGGGGGCGGCGGGCCTGGTGGATGCGCGACGTGCGGTCAGGCTGATATGCGCGGGTTGGGTACCGCAGGACCGGGTTTCGTTGTGAGAGCCCGCGCTCTAGGATCGAGTGTCGCCCCGGGGTGGGGCTGCTCATAGCTGTACCGCGGATGCTCTCGCGCGTGGTGGCCGGGTTGTTCCCGCCGCCTCCTTGACCGACGTGGTGCTGGCCGGGTCAGTCGGCGTTCGCGATCGCCCAGCAGAACCCGGCGAGTTCGCGGGCGACAGCGACCGCGACGATCGTGCGGCGCTCTGCTGCGCTCTGAGTCGAGCCGGCGCCAGGTGCGGTGCAGTCGCTGCTGGGCCTTCCAGGAGAGCGCGATCACGTGCTGGGATTGTCCCTCTTGGCGGCGGCGCGGTGTGAGGCCCTTCGCTGGCGCGCGGCGGTAGTGCCACGCGGCCTCGACGAGCAGCCTTCGGGCGTGTCGGGATCCCGACTTCGTGATCGCTCCCTGGCGGCGTGTCTGTCCGCTGCTGTTCTCGCTAGGGACAACGCCGAGGAAGCTCATCAGCTGTCCGGCTCTCTGGAAGCGCTCCCAGTCGCCGATCTCCGCGCACAGCCCGACCGCGGAGAGCGTGTCGATTCCTCGCAGGCACCGCAATCTGGCGACGGTTTGCGCCCACGGCGAACTGGGCACGAGCTCACCGATCGCGCTCTCCAGCGCCTCACGGCGCAGCAGCAGCGCGTCGATCGCACCGAGATAGTCAAGCAGCGTCACCTGCGCCCCACGGTCGGGGAGCGCTACCCGCCCAAGCCAGTCGCGGTGACGAGCGCTCCAGTTCACCCCGGGCCCATCGAAGGTGACATCGTGACGCAACAACAGCTTGCTCAGCCGGTGGCGGGCACGCATCAGATCGCCGCGGACGTCCTCGCGTGCCCTGACCAAGTCACGCAGCGCCTCTTCCTCGGTGCCCGGAACCCTGACCGGGTGCAGACCATCGACCATCAACAGCCGCACGAGTCGCTCCGCGTCACGCCGGTCGGTCTTCACCCTGTCCTGGGCGGGACGCTCGATCTTCCCCGGCGCCGCGACCACACACTCGATGCCCGCATCCCCGAGCGCCCGCGCGAGCGTGAACCCCGTCGGCCCGGCCTCATACGCAACGCGTGTCGGCCCCGGCAAGGAAGCGCAAAACTCCACCACCTCACTCGTGCGACCCGACAGCCGTCGCGCCCGCAGCTCGCCCGACTCCCGGTCCACCGTCACCGCGACCGTCTTCGCCGCGTGCACATCCAACCCAGCCCAACTGCGAACCTGTACCACGGTCGGCACCTCCATGATTGCGGTCGGCGCCCAGGCCACTCCTGGACGCTCAACCCGCGCACCTCATGCGCGGGTGCCGACCCTCACACCCCAACCGGACGCCAGAGCACGGCTATCCATATGGTCTAGGTGATGTCGTTGCGGTTGGCGGCGGTCAGGATGGTCGCGAGCGGGATGCCCCTCGCCTCGACGATCAGATGGTGTTTGCTGCCAGGACGCGAGCGGTCGACGGGGGATGGGCCGGTGTGCTCGCCCCCCCTTTTGCTCGCACGTGCGAGCTGTCGATGACCGCGCGAGTCCAGTCGAGCTGCCCAGCGTCTTGCAACTCGTCCAAGAGCACATGGTGCAGGCGCTCCCAGACACCGGCTTCGTTCCATTCCTGCAGGCGCCGCCAGCACGTCATCCCAGACCCACAGTCCATCTCCTTGGGCAAATGCTCCCACGGGATCCCCGTCTTCAACACGAAGATGATGCCCGTCAACGCTGCCCGGTCGGGGACTCTAGGGCGCCCAGTGACCTGCGGCGCCCTGACCGGCAAAAGCAGCTCGATCCGAGCCCACAACTCATCGCCCAGCAAAGGTTTAGCCATAGCCCCAGGCTTCGACTGGAGTGGACCCGGTTTCGCGGACAGTCGCGGGCTTGGCTGGCTAGGTTTTGTTTGTGGGGGTGATTATCTCTCTCTCGTATGCCTCTGGGGAGAGGTAGCCGAGGGTGGAGTGTCGTCGTTGTCTGTTGTAGAACGCCTCGATGTACTCGAAGACGGCGGAGCTGAGGTCGCGTCTGGTGGGCCAGGGTTGGCGGTGCACGAGCTCTTTCTTGATGGTGGCGAAGAAGCTCTCGGCGACGGCGTTGTCGTAGGCGTCGCCCTTGGAGCCCATCGAGACGGCGATCCCGGCGTCGCGGGCTTGCTGCCCGAACGCAAGACTGACGTATTGCGAGCCCATATCGCTGTGATGCACGAGACCGGGCGCGGGGCGCCGGCGGGCGAGCGCCATCTGCAGCGCCTCGACGACGAGCTCTGAGCGCATGTGCTCGGCCATCGCCCACCCCACGATCATCCGCGAGAACGTGTCTTGGACGGCGGCGAGGTAGAGCCAGCCCTCCCACGTTCGCAGATACGTAAGGTCCGCGACCCACAGCACGTTCGGGGCGGCCGGGGTGAACTGCCGGTCGACCAGATCATCGGCGACCCTGACACCTGGCACCCTGATCGTCGTCTTCCCGCGTTTGACCCGCACCAGCCCTGAGATCCCGGCCCGGCGCATAAGGCGCCGCACCCGCTTGCGCGAGACCTGGATGCCATCTCCCAGGCGCAGCTCGGCCGCTACCCGCCGGGAGCCGTAGACGCCCCTGGCCTGCTCGTGGATCTCCTTGATCCTCGAGGTCAGCCACGCATCGGAGAGCGCCCTGTCGCTTGGGACCCTGCGCTCCCACCCGTGGTAGCCAGAACGGCTCACACCGAGGACCTCGCACATCACAGAGACTGGGAAACTGGCCCTCTCCGCCGAGATGATCCGGTAGGCGCTCACCGGGTCTCGGTCTCCGCTGCGAAAAGGACCGCGGCTCGCTTGAGGATCTCGCGCTCCTGCTCCAAGCGTTTGACCCGCTTGCGCAGCTCACGGAGCTCTTCGCGCTCCGCGCTCGTCAGCCCGTCATCGCGCTCCCGATGATCGAGCTGGCGCTGCTTGACCCAGTTATGCAGCGACTGATCGCTGCAACCCAGGCTCTCAGCCACATCCTTCACCGCCCGGCCAGCGAGCACCAGCTCGACAGCCTGGCGGCGGAACTCCGGCGGATACGGCGGCTTCGTTCGCGGCATGAACACATCCTTTCGCGTCCAAGCCAATCAAGCGCTCAACTGTCCGTCAGACGGGATCCACTCCAGACACCCAGACCCAGAACCCTACCTTTTGCTAGGCCCTCTAGTAGTGCTTTGTCAACTTGCCTCGATTGGCCGGATTTGGCTCGACACGACATCGATGGCGAGAGTCCTGCATTGGTTTGGTTGAGCGGGATCTCGAGGTCCGATATGCCTGGGAATCGGCCCAAAGCACCAACCCGACAAAGCACTACTAGTAGTGCTTTGTTAGGTGTTTTGTAGGGTTTGGGGGTGGTGTGGCGAACCCTTCTCGTGTTTGGTCATCGGCACGGGGAGGGATCATGGCGGCTATGGCTGTAGCGGATGTGGATGGGCTCGGGGTCGTGGGGGGGGCGCTTGGAGGCGTTCGCGGCTGACGTGTTGGTGGCGGCGATGAGTCGGCCGGTGCAGATGGTCAACGGCGGTCTGTATCTGCGGGGATTGTTGGGGGACGGGTCGCGTAAGTCGCTGGAGCCGTTGGTCGCGCGGCTGGGCGGCGAGGCGGATTACCAGTCGGTGCAACAGTTCTTGGCTGACAGCCCGTGGGATCCGGGGCTCGTGGTGCGTGCTGTCGCAGAACGCGTGGCGCCGATGATCGATGTGCAGGCATGGGTGCTCGAGGACACCGGGTTCCCCAAGGACGGCAAGCGCTCCCCAGGCGTCAAGCGCCAGTATTCGGGGACGCTTGGGAAGATCGGGAACTGCCAGATCGGTGTCTCGGTGCATGCGGTCGGTCGCAAGGGAACGGTCCCGTTGGGGTGGGCGCTCTACCTACCCGAGGAGTGGTGCGAGGACCCTGAGCGCCGCCGGGCCGCCAAGATCCCCGCCGAGGTCGATTTCAAGACCAAGCCCGAACTCGGTATCGATCTCGTGCAGCGCGCTTGTGGCTGGGAGATACCCGCCGGCCCGGTGCTCGGCGATCAGGCTTATGGCGATAACAGCGAGCTGCGTGAGCGTCTCCACGAAACAGGCGTCGAGTACGTGCTATCGGTCGGCCAGGTAGCCAGCGTGTTCGTGCCCGAGACGGTGTTCTCGCTGCCCAAGCGCAACGGCAAGACGGGTCGCTCACGCAGCAGGCTGCGCCCCGACCGAAAGCCGGAAGCGATCGGGCCGCTAATCGCGCGCCTTGGAGCCGGGGCCGCGCAGACCGTCACGTTCCGTGACGGTCTCGACGGGCAGCCCGTGACCTCGCGCTTCATCTTCACGCGCGTTCGCGCACTGAAGCGCTGGAACAACGGGGCTCACACCGAACCCCACGAGGAGTGGCTGATCGCCGAGTGGCCCGAGGGCCGCGAGACCCCGACTGACTACTGGCTCTCAAACCTACCGGCCGACACAGAGCCCGAGCAGCTCGCAAGGCTTGCACGATTGCGCTGGAAGATCGAGCTCGACTACAAACAGCTCAAAGGAGAACTCGGCCTCGACCACTACGAGGGACGCTCATGGCTCGGCTGGTACCACCACACCGCCCTCGTCACCGCCGCACACGGCTTCCTGACCCTGGAGCGCAGAACCCAAATCACCCGCGGCCGGCCTGACACTCCCAAAGACCGTGCTACTGCTGCAGCCACTCTTCAAGTGCCGGACCGGCCGCTGCCAAACCTGCCAACAACCCGTCGACCTCGACAACCTCCCACACCACCCACCACGACACAACGAATAACACCTAACAAAGCACTACTAAGCTCGGCCCGGGAGCCAGAGTCCGATAGGAGACATTTGCCCGGAACTGGGTCCTTTGACCCTAGGCGCGCATTGCGAGCCGCGGGGCTGTGGGCGAGTGTGGGTGTGGGCGGTGGTTTGTTTGGCTATTCAAGCCATGGTAGGGGGTCTGCGACCGTTCGTTTACCGGGACGATCGATGTCTACGTCGCTGACGTGTAGGGACTAGTACGTAAGAGATCACACGGATTGCTCTATGAATGTGAATAATGAGGGGTGACGGGCAACGCTCGCCAAACGCGAATACATGATAAAGGAGATATGGTGATGAGCAAGATCAAGTTTGTGCTGGGAATGTCGATGGTAGCGGCACCGTTCGCCTTGACCGCGACTCCTGCGCTTGCGCGTTGGACTAACCCATGGAGGAAAAGGCCTCGGCAAATCTGGTGAAGGCACGTTGACGTACGAAGGCGGCACGATCAAATGTGCTAGCGGCGAAGGAACCTATAAAGTCAATAGCGAAGGCACGGTGATAACGGGTGAAGGGGCAAAATTTAATAACTGTAAAGCACTGGGTCTGGAAGCTACGGTAGTCTGTACCAGCGCTGAGGGGAAACAACCCGAAAAAGAAGGTACAGAAAAAGGTAAAGCCACGGGCGCGCTGCTTTCCAAAGAATGTGTGGTGAAAGTACCGGAGTGTGAAATCAGCTTTCCAACTGAAGGAAATACAGAACTCAAAACAATTTCGATGAACAAATCGGGGTCGAATGTCGAAGCCAAGTGGAAGTCACAGGCATAACGGCGACAGCGAAAAAGGCAGTGGCTGTGCGCTGGGCTGCATAAGCAAAGAAAAAACCACGTCGGCTACAATAAAAGGTCCACGCGAATAGCTGAAGGTGTTGGTCTCGAATAAGGATTCTAGCGACAGTAGATAATCTAGTCACTCGGCTATATCGTGGCTCGGGGAGTGGTAGCTGATTCTAGCGCCCTCCAAGGACGCTGGGACCGGCATGTAGGTCTCCCAACGTGGGGAGCGTTGGAGGCGTGCAAACGCCCCCGACGGCTCTCTTCGCGGCACAGCAAGTCGAGGCTGCTGGCGAGGCGCACTCCCCGTGCGCACCTGCCCTGGGAACTCGGCGTAGAGGAGCAAGGCGGACACTGTAACCGGATACAGTTCCGGTAATCCGAATACACCGGTGGGAAACACTTCGTCGGAACTAGACCCCTTGACCCATAGGGGACCCCGCTTGTGGCCACGCGATAGACAGGCCCGGGGCGACGCGTCCGTAATCGTCTATTTCAAGCCAAAACAAGTCGGCGTCGAGTGAGCAGTCGGACCGGTCGATGTCTATGTTCTTTGGTGCTCCGGAGAAAGCACAGACGCAGCTCTTGCGGAGAGCTTCACGAGCGGGAACAATGAAAGAGCGAGCTGCGGCTCGCCAATACACTAAATACGTGAGGAGATATAATGAGCAAGACCAAGTTCGTGCTTGGGCTGTCGATGGTGGTGGCGCTGTTCGCCTTCTCCGCGACTCCCGCGCTTGCGCGGTTTACCAACAAAGGAGGGAAAGGCCTCGGCAAATCTGGCGAAGGCACGTTGACGTACGAAGGCGCTGCGGTCAAATGTGCTAGCGCTGAAGGTACTTATAAAGTTAATAGCGAAGGCACGGCGTTAACGCTGGAAGCCATAAAATGGAATAAATGTAAAGCGCTGGGTCTTGAAGCTGTAGTAACGTGTGCGACACTGGAAATGAAACAACCCGAAAAAGAAGGTACAGAAACGGGTAAAGCGACAGGTGCGCAGACATCCGCAACATGCGTGGTAAAAGTCCTAGGATGTGAAATCACAATCCCAACAACCGGAAATGGAGAACTCAAAACAATATCACTGAAAAAATCTGGATCTACCATCAATGCGGCTGTGGAAGCCACAGGCATAACGGCGACAGCAAAAGGCAGTGGCTGTGCGCTGGGTGGCATAGCAAAAGAAAAAACCACGACCGCAACAGAGAAAGTCCCAATACTGACAGGCGAAGGCGTGGGGCTCGAATAGCGATCAAGGTTACTCGACCTACCAGCTCGTCGAGTAATGGCAAGCGTCCGGCGCCTCCAAGGGGCGCCGGACGTTGCGAGTCAAGAGTAGGAAACATGGCCAACTCGGCGGATGAATTTGGGTACGATCACTATAACGCTTGATAGATATGGCCACATCTCTTAGACGTGGCCTTATGGGCTTTTATAATGCCACATATAGACATGGCTCCTATAATGCCACTGAATTTGTACTGCGGAGAGGGATGGTCGTTAGATGAGCTTCAGGATACGAGAGTCTAGTTCGTCGGGCGGATGGGCTTATGGTCGTCGAGGTCGAGGGTTGGGACGCTGTGTAAAGAGGATATCGCTTTGCGTTGTGGCGGGTGCTGTCATCGTGCAGGGCGGCCTACTGCTCGGTGCTTGGATCTCGACGGCTTCGGCGTATGAACTCGTGTCTGGCTTTGGCTCGTTTCAGCGTCCTGAAGCGGTAGCTTTTGATCCCGCTAGCCATGATGTTTATGTCGTGGATGATCCGGCCGAGGTGGTCAAGCGGTTTAACTCCGACGGGAAACCTGCCGCATTTGTTGCAACAGAGTCGTATGTCAGGGGGGACGAACTCACCGGGACGAGCACTCGGTCGTTCAATTTCGATTCCTCGCCCTCTACCGTGGAGCTGGCGGTGGATGATTCGGGGGGTCCCGCGAGCGGTGATTTGTACGTTACGGATTCGGATAACAGGCGGGTCGAGGTATTTGCCTCCAGTGGGAGCTATCTTGGGGAAGTAAATCTCGGGCTTGCTCTTCCTGAATCGGGAGGTGAACCGTGTGGGGTGGCTGTGGATACTGCGGGTAATGTGTATGTGGCTTTTTCTACGTCTCCTGGTCATATCGACCGGTACACTCCGGTTGACGGCAATCCCGCAGATGATGTTTTCTCTGCGCAGATCGGGGAGGTTGGGGAAAGCGTTGAGGGAGAAGTTTGTCAGATCGCCGTAGATAAAGCGGGCGGGACGTATGCGGACAGGTGGTCCAGTGGTCCGCTGTTTGAATTCACGCCGACACAGTTCGGTGAAGTGGCGCCCGTTGGCAGGGAAGTAGATGGGTCCGCCAATGACGTGGCGGCCGACTTCACAAATGGACATGTATTCGTAGATGAAGGAACGCATGTGGCCGAATACGAAGACGGGGGTGGTGCGATTGGTGCGCCGTTCGGTCCATTGAGCGAATCACGTGGCATTGGAGTCGATGGACCTAGTGGCAACCTATATGTAACCGAAAGTGTTGGAGCCACGGTTGACGTGTTTATGCCTTCTGAACCATCGGCTCCTGTTGTCAGGAATGAGTTTGCCGCGAATGTCACTTCAGAAACGGTGACCTTGGGGGCTGAGGTGACTCCGAGATTTCGCGACACGCACTACTTTTTCAGGTACGGGCCCGATACGTCGTATACCAGCGGTCGGACGCCTGTCGAACCTGGTGCGGACATTGGCTCGGGCTCCAGCCCGGAGGCGGTTCAGGCTGAAGCCAAGAATCTCATCGGCGGGGCTGTCTATCACTATCAGATCGTGGCAGAGAACGAACTTGGAACGACGTACGGTCCTGATCGGACATTCGTTACGCCTCCTTTGCCTGGTCCGAGCGTCTTGCCGGACAATCGGGTGTGGGAGCAGGTTTCGCCGAGGGAAAAGAATGGCGGCGACGTCGAGGGTATCTTTGGTAGCGAACGCGACACAGGGTCGGGGACTCCCTTCCAGGTATCACCTGATGGCGACAGCATCACGTATGTCTCGCTGGCTGCTTTCGGCGATGCGCAGAGCGATCCTCGGGCAAGTCAGTACCTTTCGACCCGTGGGCCGGACGGGTGGTCCACGCAGGACATCACGCCCCCTATGCTTTCTGCCTCGTACGGCAATTCAGGTCACGGCGCACCGTACAAGGCGTTTTCGAGCGATCTTTCGCGTGGCTTGCTCATAAATGGCGACCTCAAGCCGATAGTTAACCCGCCGCTTGCGTTGGATGCTCCGGCCGGCTATCAGAACTACTATCTCCACAGCTTCGGCAGCGAAAGCTTTGAGCCGCTGTTGACCAGCACACCTAGCAGTGAAGGCCCTGAAGTGTTTTCGATGGCGTTCGAAGGAGCAACGCCCGATCTCAGCCATGTTTTGTTTGCCACCGATGCGGCGCTGACCCCCAACACTGTGGACAACGGCCAACAGAACGTATATGAGTGGGCGAATGGTCTTTTGGAACCTGTCAATGTGCTTCCCGGGGGAGCGCCGGCCCCTGGAGCAGTGGCGGGCTCTGTTATCACCAACCCGAGCGGTGGGTCGTTTGAGGGCAACATGATTTCGGATGATGGCTCGCGTGTATTTTGGTCGTATATGGATTCATTGTATGTGCACAAAGCTGGCGGCTCATCAGTTCAGATTGACGCCTCGGGGGTGGGTGGAGCAGGCGGGGGTGGGTTCTTCCGGACTGCTAGTGCCGATGGTTCCCGTGTGTTCTTCACGGATAGCCTGCGGCTGACCAGCGATTCCACGGCACATCCCAGTGCTGGCGCTGGAGGCGAAGATCTATATATGTTTGATGTGGAAACGGACAAGCTGACGGATATAACGGTCGACGGTAACCCCGAAGACTTCGATGGCGCGTCTGTTCAGGGGACGCTTGGTGCTAGCGCAAATGGAGAATACGTGTATTTCGTGGCTAAGGGCGCTCTGGTGTCTGGCGCCGTGTCCGGCGAAGACAATCTGTATGTGTGGCACAATGGGGAAATCAGGTTTATCGCCACTCTCTCTCGACAGGATGAAGCGGCTGAAGCTGGGGCTTCGCAGGAATTTGGGCTCGCGAATGATTGGAATCCGTCGCTTGGGAGGCGTACTGTTAGGGTTTCGCCGAGTGGTGAATTCGTTGTGTTTATGTCGGCTGCGTCGTTGAAGTCGTCTAATTTTCCGGGGGGTTATGATAATAGGGATCTTGCGTCGGGGGGTTCGGATGAGGAGGTTTATCTTTATGATGCGGGATCGGGGAGTTTGGTGTGTGTGTCGTGTAATCCGAGTGGGGGTCGCCCGATTGGACCTTCGAATATTCCGGCTGGCACCCACAGTGAAGGGGGAGGGGCGGCCACCGCTGGTAGGAGTGTGTATCAGCCGCGTGTGTTGTCGGAAGATGGTGGTCGTGTGTTTTTTGAAACGGCGGATGCGCTTGTGCCTCGGGATACGAATGGGCAGATTGATGTGTATGAGTATGAGGGTGGGCGTGATTATTTGATTTCTGGTGGGAAGAGTAATGAAGAATCGTCGTTTGTTGATGCGAGCGCGAATGGGAGTGATGTGTTTTTTGTGACGAGGCAGCAGCTTGTGTCGGGGGATACTGATAATCTCGTTGATCTTTATGATGCGCGTGAAGGTGGTGGGTTTCCGCAGGCGTCTGTGCCGTCGTCGTGTGGTGGTGAAGGTTGTAGGCCGTTGTTGTCGCAGCAGCCGGTGTTTGGGTCGGCGCCTAGCGCGGTGGTCGGCGCGTCGGAAAATCTCAAGCCGGCGGTGGTTGTGAAGCATGTTGTCAAGAAGCGGAAGGTGAAGAAGCGGCGTCCGGCTAAGAAGCATCGTGGGCGGGGTGTGGCACGGGGGAAGAAGGCCGCGAGCGCGAGGAGGGGGAGGTAGAGATGTTTAGGTTCAGGCGACTCGTGTTGTTCGGTGTGTCTTGTGTGGGTGTTTTGCTTGTCGTGGTGGCGTCTGCGTCTGCGGGTGCGGGGTTTGGTTTTCAGTCGTTTGAAAATAAGTTTGTGGGTGAGGGGGGGCAGCCTGATGTGCAGGCGGGGTCTCATCCGTGGGAGATGGTCACGGGTTTTAAGCTGAATAGCTCGGCGGTGGCTGTGCCGATTGGTGACTTGAAGGATACGTGGCTTGAATTGCCGGCTGGGTTTGCGGGTAATCCTGACGCGTTGCCGAAGTGTAGCCAGAAGCTGTTTCATACTTTGGATGTAAATCAGCCGTCTGGTGGTGGTTTTCCTTCGGGGAGTTGTCCTGATAATACGGAGATTGGGTTGGCGCATGTGGTGGGCTCTGTTGGGGGTAACGAATCGAGTTTTTGGATAGGTGTGTTCAATCTCGTTCCGCCGGGAGGGGTTCCTGCGCAGTTCGGTTTGTTTGCGTATGGGACGCCGGTGGTGTTCAATCCGCGGGTGCGTACGGGTGGGGATTATGGGTTCACGGTGACGTCGCTGAATGCGAGCCAGGCGTTCGCGATCGATGAAGTGACCGTGCTGCTGTGGGGTGTCCCGGGAGACCATAGCCATGACGGTTACCGGGGGGAATGTCTCGGTGAAGGGGGATTCTCGCGGTGTGAACATTCATTCCAGGGCGAAGTTGCGCCCTTCCTGTCGCTGCCCACCAGCTGTGGCGGCCCGCTTGAGACGCCTATCCATATGGACTCGTGGGAAGCCCCGGGGCCACTCAATGGCGAAGGTGACCCGGAACTGGCGAGCTCTAGTTGGAAGTCTTTCGAACCCGTGTATGAAAGTCTCGACGTTGAAGGTCAGCCTTCTGGGCTCGTCAACTGCGATAGCCTCGACTTCTCACCAACCCTCGCGGTGGCGTCGGAAAGCGGCGTTACGGACTCTCCGACGGGCTTGAGCGCAAAGCTCGAGTTGCCGCAGAATGAAGATCCCAACGGGCTGGTCGAGTCTGATCTTGAGCGGGCGTCGCTGACGCTCCCGGTCGGGATGGCCGCTAACCCGTCGGCTGCGAACGGTCTCTCTGCGTGCAGCGAAGAAGAGATCTCGCTGCACAGCAATGCGCCTGCGCGCTGCCCGGAATCCTCGAAGGTGGGTTCCGTGCGCGTCAAGACGCCGCTCCTCGAAACCCCGCTCGAAGGCTCTTTGTATGTCGCCCAGCAGGAAGCCAATCCCTTCAAGAGTCTGCTCGCGTTGTATCTCGTGGCCGAAGGGGATGGTGTGTTGATCAAGGTCGCGGGGGAAATCCACCTCGACTCGTCGACCGGGCAGCTCACGACGACCTTCGCGGATACGCCGCAGGACCCGTTCTCGCAGTTGGAACTCATTCTCTCCGGGGGGCAGCGCGCGTCGCTCGTGACGCCTATGAGCTGCGGCGTCTACAATGCGTCGAGCGCCCTGACCCCATACAGCACCGGGGTGACGGTCAACGGCCAGGAGTCGTTCGCGATCAACGGCAACTGCACCAGCCAGTTCAGCCCGAGCTTCCAGGCCGGCACGACCGCGACCAAGGCGGGGGCGTTCAGCTCGTTCACGACGACGGTCTCGCGTACTGACCAGGATCAGGATCTCGGCGGGATCTCCGTCACGATGCCCCCGGGGCTGCTCGGGATGCTCTCGAAGGTCCCGCTCTGCGGCGAACAGCAGGCCGCGCAGCACAACTGCCCCGCCGCCTCCCAGATCGGACACGTGATCGTCGGTGCTGGCGCTGGCGCGGATCCCGTGTTCCTGCCCGAAGCGGGGCGCCCCGAAGACCCCGTCTACCTGACGGGCCCCTACAACGGCGCGCCGTTCGGGCTGCTGATCGTCGACCACGCGGAAGCCGGCCCATTCAACCTCGGCACCGAATACGTCAGGGCAGCGATCAGCGTGAACCCGCAGACCGCGCAGGTCATCATCAAGAGCGACCCACTGCCGCAGATCCTCAAGGGCGTACCGCTGGCGCTGAGGACCATCAACGTCACCGTCGACCGCCCCGGCTTCATCTTCGACCCCACCAACTGCACGCCGCTAACGATCGGCGGAAGCATCAAGAGCACGCAGGGCACCCTCGCTAGCCTCTCGAGCGCCTACCAGGCGCACAGCTGCTCCACGCTGCCGTTCAAGCCTAAGTTCACGGTCGCGACGCAGGCCAAGACCTCGAAGTCGAATGGTGCGTCGCTCGACGTCAAGATCACAGCCAAGGGCGGCCCCGAACCGGGCCAGGGCGAAGCGAACACCGCGAAGGTCGACGTTGAGCTCCCCCACTATCTCTCCGCGCGCCTCACGACCCTCCAGAAGGCCTGCCTAGCAGCACAGTTCGAAGCCAACCCCGCAGGCTGCCCAGCGGCATCCAATGTCGGCACCGCGACCGCCCACACCCCCGTCCTCAACAGCCCCCTAGCCGGCCCCGCATACCTCGTCAGCCACGGAGGCGCAGCCTTCCCCGACCTCAAGATCGTCCTACAGGGCCAGAATGTCACACTCGTCCTCGACGGCAGCACCCAGATCAAGAAGCAGACCACCTACTCCCACTTCGAAACCGTCCCCGACGCCCCCATCACCTCATTCGAACTAAAACTACCCGAGGGCCCACACTCCGTACTCACCGCCGCAGGACTACCCCCCAAAACCCACGGAAACCTCTGCCACACCAAACTCGCAATGCCCACCACCATCAAGGCACAGAACGGCGCCATCAACACCCAAAGCACCAACCTCACCATCACAAACTGCCCCAAACCCAAAACCAAAACCACACACAAGAAAAAATAAGAGAAGAGGGGCTGCTTTTTCGCGCGCGCGCAGCGCGCAGCTGGCCAGCGTAACCGACAAGACAGGCTGACAGGCGCCTGGGCTGCGCGAGCGCCATCTCGGCGCTTGGCTCGGGGCTCTCGCTACAGCGGTTCCTGCGGGCCTGACCCGCTAGGGGACGCCCCGGCTGGCTCACGCGACGGACGGCTTAGCTCGGTCTGGAGCCAGCGTCCGATAGAGACATTTGCCCGGAACTGGATCCTTTGACCCCAGCTGCGCCCTGCACGCGCGAGAGACCGGCGCGAGTGTGGGTGCGGCCGTCGTTCATTGGCCATTTCAAGCCATAGCAAGGGTCTGCGGCCGCTGGCCTGTCGGGACGATCGATGTCTACGTCGCGGGCATATGGGCTAGTACGTAAGTAGCTCCCACAGGATTGCTCCATAAAGGCGAATAATGGGGGCTGGCGGGAGCTGCTCGCCAATGTACGACTTACATGATAAAGGAGATGTGATGATGAGCAAGACTAAGTTTGTGCTTGGGATGTCGATGGTGGTGGCGCTGTTCGCCTCCGCCGCGACTCCCGCGCTTGCGCGTTGGACCAACCATGGAGGGAAAGGCGCCGGCAAAACTGGGGAAATCACATTTACGTATGAAGGGGGTTCTATCAAATGTGCTAACGGTACAGGAAAATACAAAGTCAATAATGAAGGCACAGCACTAACCGTGGAAGAAATAGTCTGGAAAGAATGTAAAGCCCTGGGCCTGGAAGCTAAAGTGGCATGTAAAACACTGGAATTGAAACAACCCAATAAAGAAGGTACGGAACAAGGTAAAGCGACGAGCGCGCAGACATCCGAAGAATGCGTGGTTAAAATAGCAGAAGCGTGCACGCTCACAATGCCAACGGCAGGAAATACAGAACTCAAAACAATATCACTGCACAAATCCGGGTCTAATGTCGACGCCAAAGTAGAAGTCACAGGCATAACGGCGACAGCGAAAGGCAGTGGCTGTGCGCTGGGCGGGATAGTGAAAGAAAAAACCACGGCGGCTACATTGAAAATTCCAGGTGCAGTAGCTGAAAGTGTTGGGCTCGAATAGAGATTCGAGTGGCGACAGGTGTGTGGTTACGTCGGCTATATCGTGGCTTGCCTATCGGTAGCTGCCTCTGTCGCCCTCCAAGAGTGCTAGGGCTTGCATATAGGTCTCCGGCGCGTGGGGACCGTTGGAAGCGTGCAAGCGCTTCCAACGACTCCCTTCGGGAAGGTAAGGGCTTGTAGATAAATAATGTTTCGTTATCGCGTGGTTCCACTCGGGATGGAAGTCTTCGCTGCGAATGTTGACGGCTTCCAGGTCGGCGTCTGTGACGTGAATCTTGTTGGGGTAGGTTCCATCGTCGAGGCGGCCGTAGACCTCCAGGCCCTTTGCTGGTCGTGGTCGCACCTAGGTTGATGATCGTTGAGGGGGTCCCTGTAGGTGGTCCAGGGTCTATGCGTGGTCTGGTTGGTTGTGGTTGGTTTCTCTTTCTGCGTACTCGGCGGGCGTGAGGCCTCCTAGGGCTGAGTGTGGCCTGTAGGTGTTGTACTGGATGCGCCAGTCTTCGATGATGACCTTCGCCTCGGTGAGGCAGGCGAACTCCTCGATGTTCAGTAGCTCGTCGCGGAGTCTGCCGTTGAATGACTCCACGAACGGGTTCTCCCAGGGTGATCCCGGCTCGATGTAGGCGGTTCGGGTTCCCTTGAGGCGGCAGTAGTCGCGGAGGGTCCAGGCGATCATCTCCGGGCCGTTGTCAGCCCGCAGGTACGTGGGGGCGCCGCGATCGGCGACGAGCCGCTCGAGGATGGTGATGACGTCCTCGGCGGTGCAGTTGCGCGCGACCCTGATCGCCAGGGCCTCGCGGGTGTACTCGTCGACGATGTTGCAAAGCTTGATCCTGCGCCGGTCGGAGGTCTCATCGAACTGGAAATCAAATGCCCACACCTCGTTTGGCCTGCTCGCCCTCAAACGCGCTGCCTGCGCGGTCCCCAGCCGGCGGCGCTTACGGGTCTTCACGGGCCGTCGCAGGCCCTCCTGGCGCCAGATCCGACGGGTCCGCTTGCGGTTCATGCTCCAGCCCTCCCGCAGCAGGATCGTGTGCGCGGTCTTCCACCCCCACCTCGGGTGCTCCCCCGCGATCTCCCGCAGCCGGCCCGCCAAGCATTCATTCTCACTGCGTCCTGGCCGCGGCTGTTTGCGCTGCGTGGAGCGGTGCTGACCCGCCACACGGCACGCCCTGCGCTCTGAGACCCCGAAGCGCTCCTGCAAAGTGCCGACGGCCCTACGCCGGCGTCCCGGGGTCAAAAGTTTCCCTCCGCCAGCTCCTTGAGCATGTCGATATCCAGCGCCTGCTCCGCGACCAGCTTCTTCAACCGCTGGTTCTCGCCCTCCAGGTGCTTCAGCCGCTTCGCTTCATCGGCCTTCATCCCACCGTACTGCGCACGCCAGCGGTTCCACGTCGCCTCGCTGACCTCCAGCTGGCGCAATACCTCCACCAGCTCGCGGCCCTCATTCAACAACCGCTCGCCCTCCCTGATCTTCCTGACTGCCTGCTCCGGCGTGTGCCTGTGTCGCTTCATGATCGTGTCCATCCTTCCATCCCATCACGGGAAACACGACCACGCATCCAGCCTGGACCACTTCACAGGGACCCCGTCATCGTCTCCAGCGCCAGTTCATGGTGATGAAGCTGAACAGGCGGTGCTCGATCTGGTTCCACTTGCTGGTGCCAGGCGGGAAATGGCAGACAGCCAGCTGGAGGCCGATCTCGTCTGCGAGCTTTCCCAGCTCGACCTTCCATAGCTTCGTGCGGTTGCCGTTGGACCCGCCGCAGTCGGCAGTGATCTGCAGCCGGGTGGCATGTGGGTAGCGCTCGGCTCCGAGGTGCTCCCACCAACTGCGGATCGAATTCACGGCGAACTGGGCGGTGTCGTGGTCGATGCCGACGTTGACGTAGCCCTCGTCCAGGCGCAGGTTATAGACACCGTACGGGACCGCCTTGCCCAGCTGCTTGTCTTTGAAGTCGTGCACGCGCACACGCTCCGGCTTGCCCTTCAGATGCCACTCACGCCCTGCGTTCTTGAAGTCTCCGACGAGCTCCTCCTTCTTCGTGTCCACACTGATCACCGGCCAGCCCGCGGCCACGGCCGCCTTCGCGGCCTGGTCGATGTGACGGGACTGCAGATCGCGGTCGGGGTGCTGGCGGCCCTCTCTGGTCTTGACGTTCGCCTGCAGGCTGTACCCGAGGGAGCGCAGGAGCGTCGCCACGGAGGCGAAGTGAACTTCGTGCCCCATCTCCCGCAGCCCTCGGCCAGATGGCGCACGCTCTTGGAGGTCCAACGCAAAAGTGACTCCGGATCACCACGCGAACCCTCGTCTACCAGCCGCTCGAGATCGCGAGCCAGCGTCAGGTCAACCTCCGTCAGCGCCTTGCGGCCACCACCGCCGCCTGACGCGCCCACCCTCCAAGTGCTCACCAGGCTCCAGTTCCGAGATCCCCTTTCGAATCGTCGGCATGCTCACCCCGGTCTGCCGCGCGACCACCGCGACACCGCCTCGCCCCACCGCTCTCGCCTCGGCCGCCATAAACAGACGGCGCTGACGCTCATTCAGCTAACCCGCCAACGCCCTGAATCGCTCACCAATCGCCGGCTCGTCGGCCCACATATCTTTATTCCACACACGCAAGACAAACCCTGCAACATTATTTATCTACGGGCTCTTAGCCTGGATCCACGGGAGTGTCAGATTATCGGTGGATGTGCTTGGTGGTTTTATTTGATTCTTCCTTCGAACGCAATCTTCGAACGCTATCGCGAACGCGTTCAGGGCGGCCTTCCATCTCATCGCCCAGCGTGCTCTGCCTCGCCCTGTGGGGTCGAGGGCTCTCGTCGCGAGGTAGAGGCATTTCAGGGCGGCCGTGTCGTTTGGGAAGTGTCCTCGCGCCCTGACAGCGCAGCGGTAGCGGGCGTTGATCGACTCGATCGCGTTCGTTGAGCAGATCACGCGTCGGATCTCGACGTCGTAGTCCAGGAACGGTATGAACTCGCTCCAGGTGTTCTCCCAGAGCTTGCTGATCGCTGGGTATTGCTTGCCCCCACTTGGCGTCGAACTCCGCGAAGCGCTCTCTGGCGACGGTCTCTGAGGGCCGGTGTAGACCGGCCGCAGATCCCGGCTCATCTCCTGCCAGTACCTGCGGGACGCAAAGCGGAATGTGTTGTGGATCAGATGGATAACGCACGCCTGGACAGTCGCAAGCTCCCAGGTGGCTGTGATCGCCTCCGGGAGGCCCTTCAGCCCGTCACAGACGGCGATGCAGGCGTCCTGCACGCCGCGGTTCTTGATCTCGGTGAACACGCTCAGCCAGAACTTCGCGCCCTCGCTGCCATCGCCGGCCCAGAGCCCGAGGATGTCCCGCTCGCCGTACACGGTTCACGACATACACCGGCTTGTTGGCCGGCCTGCCCGTCACGGACCTTGACGACCATCGCATCGATGAAGATCACTGGATACACTTGGCGGTTTCCAGTCATCGTTGCGAATCCTGAACGAAAGGTGCAATGCCACATTTGGTGTGGAACAAGGTCCCGGCGGACACGAGGTGTCGCTACTTCGAGTTTATCCGTCAAGGTGCGAGTGGTGCGGCCGCTTCCCGGCGGATGGGTGTGTCGCTCAGCTGCGGGTCGCTGTGGTTCATCGACGCCGGCTCGGTGACCTTCATCGACGAGCCGGTCAGCAGTCGCTACCTGACCCAAGAAGACCGGATCGAGATAGCAGACGGACTCGCGGCCGGAGAGCCGGTGAAGTCGATCGCTGCCAGGATCGGAAAGAGCTACCAGACCGTCTACCGGGAGATCGCACGCAACGGCAAGCCCGATGGTCGCTACCAGCCCTGGTACGCCCATGGGAAGGCTTACCTGCGGCGGCGACGCCCGTGACCGCGACGGGCCGGCGTCGTGGACCATCTGCGTGCCGCGATCGCCGGCAAACTCGCCAAGCACTGGTCGCCGGCACAGATCAGCAGGTGGTTGCGACGGCGTTGGCCAAAGCGTACGGACTGGCATCTCTGTGCCACGAGACGATCTAGGAGGCCGTCTATCGAGGTCTGGTGGTGGCCCCGGGCCAGCAGGCCCTGCGCACTGGGCGTTCCTACCGACGCAGGCATGGTCGGTACCCATCATGATGGCAAGCCCTGAGAGCGCGGTCGAGGTGTCGGTGGTGTCGATTCGCATACCGATACCCACCACGCTGCTGCACTGGACAGCCGCGGCGGGCTGCTCGGCACGCGAGCGTTCCCGACGACCGTGGAAGGCTATGAGCAGCTCCTTAAATGGCGCAGAGCTTCGGCACGCTAACGGCGGTCGGAGTGGAGTCCACAGGCGCCTACGCCGCCGGGTTGGTCCGCCACCTCACCTCCCAAGATATCCACGTGCTCAAGGTCAACCAGCCCCATCCACACACACGCCGCCGGCGAGGCAAGAGCGACGCGATCGACGCCGAGATGGCCGCCAGGCGTGTCCTCTCAGGGGAAGGTACGGTCATCCCGAAAGCCACCTCCGGGGTCGTCGAGTCGATCCGTCAGCTGCGATTGACTCGCCAGAGCGCTGTCAAGGCCCACAGTGCAGCACTGGTGCAGCTTTCCCAGCTCATCGTCACTACTCCCGCAGAACTCCGCGAATATCTCTCACAACGCAAGACAATCCGCGCAAGAGCAACGCTCTGCGCTCGTCTGCGACCAGACACCGCGCGCACCCACGAGCCTCTCCAAGCAGCCAAGTTCGCGCTGCGCTCGATCGCCAGACGCATCACTCGATCTCGACGAAGAGATCGAGGAGCTCGACCGGCACCTCGCACTCCTCGTCGCCGCCGCAGCACCACATATAACCAGGCTGTTCGCGGTCTCCACCACCCACACCGGGCAGCTCCTCGTGACCGCCGGAGAAAACATCCAGCGCCACGCAGCGAGGGATCCTTCGCCGCTCTCTGCGGCGCCAGTCCCATCCCCGTCTCCTCGGGACGCACAGACAGACACCGCCTCAACCACGGCGGCGACCGCGACGCCAACCGCGCGCTGCACATGATCACAGTCTGCCGACTCCGATACGCCCCAGAACCCGCGCCTACGCCGAACGCCGCACACAAGAAGAAAAGACCAAACGCGAGATCATCCGCTGCCTCAAGCGCTACATCGCCCGCGAGATCTACCACACCCTCCAACAAGACCTCGCTCTCCGAAACCAAACTTGACATCTATAGGAACGTCCGAGGGAACTCCACTGAACCATAATGAGGTTTATCCAATGCCCCCGTTAGTTGGCCACGTTTTCTACTTTCACTTAACTTCAAACAGCTTCCGACGCCCTACAAAAGGGCGCCGGAAGCTTGCTACTAGTACCTAGACCTCCGGGTCACGAAGATCGCGTTATCTACTCGCTTTGAGTCGCTATTCGAGGCTTACACCTTCGGCTACCAGACCGGGGACTTTCTCTGTTGCTGTCGTGGTTTTTTCTTTGCTTATCCCACCTAGCGCACAACCACTACCCGTTGCTGTCGCCGTTATGTTCACGACTGCCACGTTTACATTGACATTACTCCCGGAGACCGTCAATGTTATTCCGAGGAGGTTTGTATTTCCCGTTGTTGTGATTGTGATTGTACACGCTCCTGGTATTACGACTGTACATGTCGTGGAAATCTGTGCGCCCGTGGCTTTACCTGTTTTGGTACCTTCTTTTTCGGGTTGTTTCAATTCCAGGCTTGCACACGTTACTTCAGCTTTGAGGCCCAGCCCTTTACATTCTTTCCAGACTATTTCTTCCAGGACTAATGCTGTGCCTTCACTGTTTACTTTATAGGATCCTGTAGCGCTAGCACATTTAACCGAGGCACCTTCATACGTCAACGTGCCTTCGCCGGATTTGGCGGCGCCTTTTCCTTTATGGTTTGTCCAACGCGCAAGCGCTGGAGTCGCAGTGAACGCGAACAGCGCCACCACCATCGACATCCCAAGCACGAACTTGGTCTTGCTCATTATATCTCCTCACATATTAGTGTATTGGCGAGCCGCAGCTCGCTCTTTCATTGTTCCCGCTCGTGAAGCTCTCCGCAAGAACTGCGTCTGCGCTTTCTCCGGAGCGCGAAGAACATAGACATTGACCAGTCCAGCAGACCATCGAAACTCTCCTGATTTGGCTTGAAATGGACAATTACTGACGCGACGCCCAGGCCTGCCTATCGCACGGCCGCAAGCAGGATGCTCTATGGTCAAAGGACCCAGTTCCGAAGAAATGTTTTCCACTACTTGATTTAGATAAGTGGAATCGTTGCTGACTTTCACCGTCGGCGTGCTCCTCTACGCTGGCTTACGGGGTAGGCGCGCGCGGGGCGATGCGCTCCACCGGCAGCCTCGGCTTACCGTCCGGTGTGGGGAGCGTTGCTACCCACACCGGACATCTATACGCCAATCCCGACGTCCTCGGAGGGCGCGGGTCTGTCCGGTTCTTTGTGTATTTGGCGTGGTCTGATTGCTCGTGACCGTGGTGGTCGCGGGCCCTTCTGAAAGGGACCATGCGTGATGAATAATTCGGAGCTTGTTGATCAGTCGGTGTTGCCGGTGGTGTCTGGCGGGGAGCAGGACGCGATGCGTTCGTGGGCGCAGGAGCTGGTGTCGCGTGCTCGTGGTGAGGGCGTCGCGCTGACGGGCGATGAGGGCCTGTTGACGTCGATGGTCAGGGGGCTGCTGCAGGCAGGCCTTGAGGTCGAGATGGTGGAGCACCTGGGCTATGAGGCCTATGATCCCGCCGGCCGTGGGTCGGGGAATAGCCGCAACGGCGCGTACCCAAAGACGGTCAAGACGGACGTCGGGCCGGTAACGCTGAGCGTCCCAAGGGACCGCGAGGGGACGTTTGAGCCGGTCACGGTCCCTTAGTAGTGCTTTGTTAGGTGTTGTTCGTTGTGTCGTGGTGGGTGGTGTGGGAGGTTGTCGAGGTCGACGGGTTGTTGGCAGGTTTGGCAGCGGCCGGTCCGGCACTTGAAGAGCGGCTGTAGCAGTAGCACGGTCTTTGGGAGTGTCAGGCCGGCCGCGGGTGATTTGGGTTCTGCCGCTCCAGGGTCAGAAAGCCGTGTGCGGCGGTGACGAGGGCGGTGTGGTGATACCAGCCGAGCCAGGAGCGTCCCTCATAGTGGTCTAGGCCGAGTTGTCCCTTGAGCTGCTTGTAGTCGAGCTCGATCTTCCAGCGCAACCGCGCCAGGCGGGCGAGATGCTCGGGATCGGTTTCGGCCGATAGGTTTGACAGCCAGTAGTCGGTCGGCTCGTCACGATCCTCTGGCCACTCGGCGATTAGCCACTCCTCGTGGGGTTCGGTGCTCGCTCCGTTGTTCCAGCGCTTCAGTGCGCGAACACGCGTGAAGATGAAACGTGAGGTCACGGGCCGCCCGTCGGGGCCGTCACGGAACGTGACAGTCTGGGCGGCTTCTGGGCCGAGGCGCGCGATCAGCGCACCGATCGATTCCGGCTTTCGGTCGGGGCGCAGCCTGCTGCGTGACCGGCCGCTCTTGCCGTTACGCTCGGGAAGCGAGAAGACTGTCTCGGGCACGAACACGCTGGCTATCTGACCGACCGAGAGCAGGTACTCCACGCCGGATTCGTGGAGACGCTCACGCAGCTCGCTGTTATCGCCATATGCCTGGTCGCCGAGCACAGGGCCTGCGGGTATCTCCCAGCCACAAGCGCGCTCCACCAGCTCGATACCGAGTTCGGGCTTGGTCTTGAAATCGACCTCGGCGGGGATCTTGGCGGCCCGGCGGCGCTCGGGATCCTCGCACCACTCCTCGGGTAGATAAAGCGCCCATCCCAGCGGCACCGTTCCGTTGCGCCCGACCGCGTGCACCGAGACACCGATCTGGCAGTTCCCGATCTTCCCAAGCGTCCCCGAGTACTGGCGCTTAACTCCTGGGGAGCGCTTGCCGTCCTTGGGGAACCCGGTGTCGTCGAGCACCCACGCCTGCACATCGATCGCCGGCGCCACACGCTCAGCGACAGCGCGCACCACGAGCCCCGGATCCCACGGGCTATCAGCCAAGAACTGCTGCACCGACTGGTAATCCGCCTCGCCGCCCAACCGCGCGACCAACGGCTCAAGCGACTTACGCGACCCCTCCTCCAACAATCCCCGCAGATACAAACCGCCGTTAACCATCTGCACCGGCCGATTCATCGCCCCCGCCAACACGTCAACCGCGAACGCCTCCAAGCGCCCCCCGACGACCCCAAGCCCATCCACATCCGCTACAGCCATAGCCGCCATGATCCCTCCCCGTGCCGATGACCAAACACGAGAAGAGTTCGCCACACCACCCCCAAAACCTACAACACACCTAACAAAGCACTACTAGAGTCTGTCCGAGAACTCGGTGGTGGGCAGGAGTTGTGTCTAGTTGAGTTGAAGCGGCAAGGCACGTAAACCTCGCAAAGGAACGTGCCTTGCCGACTACTGAGACTACCCCTGCTCGCTTGCTGCCGACGGTCTGGGAGGTGCCTGACGATCTGTGGGAGGAGATCGAGCCGATCGTGGACTGCTTCTATCCGGCGGCGGCGACCGGTCGCCCGCGCGCTGATCTGCGGCGAGTGCTGAACGGGATCATCCATCGTTTGCGCTCGGGCTGCCAGTGGAACTATCTCCCGGGGCGGTTCGGTGCGAGCTCGACCGTTCATGGCTGGTTTCAACGCTTCGCCGCCGACGGTCTGCTGGAGGAGATCTGGGCGTATCTGATCACCGAGTGTGAGGAGCTTGATGGTGTGAGCTGGGAATGGCAGGCAGCCGACGGGGTCATGGGCAAGAGCCGCTTCGACGGCGCCAAGCGGGGCCCAAACCTAACTGATAGAGCGAAGTTGGGCACCAAGAAGCACGTGATCGTCATTCAGCGCCCAGACCCCGAACAGGTGCCTCAGCACCTCTGTCTGGACAAGGCGTACGACAACAAGAGCACCCGCCGGCTCTGCGCCGACACCGGATACATAGCGCACGTCCGCAGGATTGGTGAGGAGAAGCTCGCCACACACGAGAAGACCCAACCAGCACGCCGATGGGTCGTCGAGCGCACCATCGCCTGGCTCCAAAAATGCAGAGCGCTCCTTATCCGCTACGACAAGAACCCCACCAACTACCTCGGCCTCATCCAACTCGCCTGCGCGCTGCTCTGGTACCGCCGACGCCACCAACTCCAACAACACGCTCAAACAGTTCTCGGATAGTTACTTAGTCAGGATGGACGTTGTGGGGCTGGCCCTCGGCGTTCGCAGGTTCGCGGGTTAGCCTCGCGGTTGTTACCGACCGCTGCGGCCAGTGCCGCATACGATGGAGGACCAGCCATGCCTGACGTTACTTCCTTGATCGCGCCTGCTGATGGGCGGATTCCAGCTGATGTTGCAACACCAACGCGGTGGTATTGGAGGTTGCGATGCGGGATAGGCGACGGCGAGGGGGCGGGGTTCAGGCGGAGACGCAGCAGCGGTATCTGCGGCTGATCGCGCATGGTGTGAACAACAGCGAGGCGTGCTGGCTGGTTGGGATTAACCGCAAGACCGGCAACCGGTGGCGGTACGGCCGATCGGTCTGAAATTCCGTCGGGGAGCTCTTGCGCTATCCGCCGGTGAAAATCAAGGAAGCCGGGCCGCGGAGCCCGCGGTATCTCTCAGAGCACGAACGGATCCGGATCGCTGACCTGTTCGCGGCGGGCGTGACGGTTCGCGGCATCGCCGGGAAGCTGGGGCGCGCGCCGTCGACGATCAGCCGCGAGATCCGTCGCAACAGCGACCCGGACGGGCGGTACCGCCCGCACCACGCTGAGCACGCTGCCAGGCTCCGAGCGTGCAAGCCGCGCAAGCGGCGCGTCGCTGTCGATGCGGTGCTGGCCGACGCTGTCAGAGGACTGTTGGCAAAGCGCTGGAGCCCGGAGCAGGTCGCGCACGAGCTACGAGTGCTGTTTGCAGGTCAGCCCTTGCGCTGGTTGTGCAAGGAGTCGGTTTACCAGGCGATCTACGACCCGACAGTCGAACTGACGAGGCCCGCGCGGCGGCGGCGCCGCAGACGGCGGCCGCTGGGGCTACAGCGGCGTGGACGGTTGACCGCGATGCGAATGATCGACGAGCGGCCAGCCGAGATAGAGGACCGTCTGCAGGCTGACCACTGGGAGGGCGATCTGATCATGGGCGCCGGGAACCGCTCAGCGATCGGGACGCTCGTGGAGCGCAACACCCGGTTCCTGATCCTTCTGCCGTTCACCGAGGGTGTCGCGAGCACCGAAGGCGTCCGCCACGCGATCACTGCCGCGCTGGCGGAACTGCCGGCAGGGTTGCGGCAAACGCTGACCTGGGATCAAGGCAAGGAGCTTGCGCTACACCGCAGATCACGGCCGCGACCGGCACGGACGTGTTCTTCTGCGACGCGCACCACCGTGGCAGCGGGGCAGCAACGAGAACATGAACGGGCTGCTGCGCGACTACTTCCCGAAGGGCACCGACCTCAGCGTCCACAGCATCGAGGACGTCGTGCGGATCGCCGCAGAGGTCAACGACCGGCCACGCAAGACGCTCGGCTGGCAGCGCCCAGCAGAGCTGTTCGCCGCCGCGACCGCGGCCGCGTAACGGGACCACCCGAACCACGCACGCACGCGCGGAGTCGACCCCACGCGCGTCAGCTACTTGCCAGCGCCTGGGTAACTCTCATGAGCAACCCTGCGAAGAACAGTGATCGGGGACGCGTTCGCCCGCCCGTCGGACAGGCTGCTCCATGCCAACGCCCGCGACAGCTACGATCACAGCACTCATCCGTTGCGACGTTGACTGGCTTTCCCACCGCCGCGCCGGGGCCAATGCAAGCCGCCGCGCCCACAGCTCACAATCGACAGCGGGCTGCGGGTGTATTTCTGCGACCCCCAAAGCCCATGGCAACGCGGGACCAACGAGAACACAAAACGGCCTGCTCCGCCAATACTTCCCCAAGGGCACAGACCTCTCCAGACACACAGCCGAAGACCTCGCCGCTGTCGCCGCCACCCTCAACAGCCGACCACGCAAGACGCTCCAGTGGAACACACCAGCAGAGGCACTCGACGAACATCTATATTCACTGAAACAAACCACCGTTGCGACGACCAATTGAATCCGCCCACGAGGTGTCGCTACTTCGAGTTTATCCGTCAAGGTGCGAGTGGTGCGGCCGCTTCCCGGCGGGTGGGTGTGTCGCTCAGCTGCGGGTCGCTGTGGTTCATCGACGCCGGCTCGGTGACCTTCATCGACGAGCCGGTCAGCAGTCGCTACCTGACCCAAGAAGACCGGATCGAGATAGCAGACGGACTCGCGGCCGGAGAGCCGGTGAAGTCGATCGCTGCCAGGATCGGAAAGAGCTACCAGACCGTCTACCGGGAGATCGCACGCAACGGCAAGCCCGATGGTCGCTACCAGCCCTGGTACGCCCATGGGAAGGCTTACCTGCGGCGGCGACGCCCGTGACCGCGACGGGCCGGCGTCGTGGACCATCTGCGTGCCGCGATCGCCGGCAAACTCGCCAAGCACTGGTCGCCGGCACAGATCAGCAGGTGGTTGCGACGGCGTTGGCCAAAGCGTACGGACTGGCATCTCTGTGCCACGAGACGATCTAGGAGGCCGTCTATCGAGGTCTGGTGGTGGCCCCGGGCCAGCAGGCCCTGCGCACTGGGCGTTCCTACCGACGCAGGCATGGTCGGGGACGGACCCGCGAAGGCGCGCTGAAGCAGTGCACGAATCTGAAATCGATCCACACCCGACCCGCGGTCGCCGACGCAAGAAACCAAGTGGGTCATTGGGAGGGCGATCTCCTCATCGGCGCGTTCCAACGTTCCGCGGTCGCGACGCTGGTGGACCGCAAGACACGCCACACACTGCTGGTCCCGATCCGTGGCGGCACTCAGCCAAGAACGTCGCGGACGCTCTGGTCAGGGTCTTTAGCCAACTACCATCGGCACTACGCCGCACGCTGACCTGGGATCAAGGCAACGAGATGTTCCACCACGAACGGATCGAGACCCATACCGGGCTGCAGATCTACTTCGCCGACCCCCACTCGCCTTGGCAGCGCGCCACCAACGAGAACACCAACGGCCTGCTACGCCAGTACTTCCCCAAGGGCACCAACTTCCACCAGATCACCAACGAGCGCCTCCGGAACGTCGCTATCGAGCTCAACGACCGGCCACGAGCATGCCTCCAAGACCGCACACCAGCCCAATTGATGGAACGATGGAAACCACACCTCAACCGCAAGCTGATTCGCAACAACAGTTAGAAACCGCCCCGAGCGGTCCGCCGTGCCGCTCGACGATCACATGGTGCCCATCTTCGCTCTATCAGTTGGGTTTGGGCACCGCTTGGCGCCGTCAAAGTGGCTCTTGCTCATGACCCCATCGGCTGCCTGCCATTCCTAGCTCACAACCATCAAGCTCCTCACACTCGGTGATCAGATACGCCCAGATCTCCTCCAGCAGACCGTCGGCGGCGAAGCGTTGAAACCAGCCATGAGCGGTCGAGCTCGCACCGAACCGCCCCGGGAGATAGCTCCACTGGCAGCCCGAGCGCAAACGATGGATGATCCCGTTCAGTACTCGCCACAGATCACCGCGCGGGCGACCGGTCGCCGCCGCCGGTAGAAGCAGTCCACGATCGGCTCGATCTCCTCCCACAGATCGTCAGGCACCTCCAGGACCGTCGGCAGCAAGCGAGCAGGGGTAGTCTCAGTAGTCGGCAAGGCACGTTCCTTTTGCGAGGGTTGACGTGCCTTGCCGCTTCAACCCAAGTAGACATAACTCCTGCCCACCACAGAGTCCTCTGACAGACTCTCAGCGCCACAGGAAAATATACTGTCAACAGTAGAGGAACAGCATTAACCTTGGAAGAAATAGTCTGGAAAGAATGTACCGGAGCGGGCCTTGGAGTTAAAATGGAATGTAACACGCTGGAACTGAAACAACCCAGCAAACACCCTCAGAATGCGTGGGCAAAATAGCAGAAGCGTGGACAATCACAATTCCAACAGCAGGAAATATAGAACTTAGCAAAATAGGACTGAAAAATCTGGGTCCAATGTCGATGCAGTCGTGGAAGTCGCAGGCATAACAGCGACAGCAAAGGCAGTGGCTGTGCGCTGATCGGGATAGGAAAGAAAAAAACCACGTTGGCTACGTTGAAATCGCCGGTGTAGCTGAAGGTGTTGGTCTCGAATAAGGATTCGAGCGACGTTAGATGATGTAGTTACTCGGGCCTATAGTGGCTCGGGTACTGGTAGCTGGCCCTAGCGCTCTGCAAGGACGCTGAGGCTGGCATATAGGTCTCCGGTGTAGGGAGCCGTCGGAAGCGTTCGAAGGCTTCCGACGGCTCCCTTCGCGGGCAGTAAGTCGAGGCTGCCGTGATGCACAGCTCCCCGTGGGCACCTGCCCGCAGGCTGGCGTAGAGAGGCAGCTGACACTCGTAAACAAAGATGGTTCCGTTGATCCGAATCTCCCGGTTGGAAACACTTCCTCGGAACTGGTCACTTGACCATAGAGCACCCTGCTTGTGGCCACGCGATAGGCAGGCCCGGGCATACACGTCCGTAATCGTCCATTTCAAGCCAAGCAAGTCGGCTTCGAATGGTCTACTGGAACGGTCGATGGCTATGTTCTTTGGCGCTTCGGAGAAAGCACAGGCGCAGTTCTTGCGGAGAGCTTCACGAGCGGGAACAATGAGAGAGCGAGCTGCGACTCGCTAATTATACTAATATGTGAGGAGATATAATGAGCAAGACCAAGTTCGTGCTTGGGCTGTCGATGGTGGTGGCGCTGTTCGCCTTCACCGCGACTCCCGCGCTTGCGCATTTTGCCAAAGCTGGAAGCAAAGGCACCGGCAAATCCGGCGGTGAAGGCACGTTGACGTATGAAGGCGGCACGGTCAAATGCGCTAACGCCGAAGGTACATATAAAGTCAACAGTGAAGGTACCGCATTAACCCTGGAAGGAATAGTCTGGAAAGAATGTAAAGGGCTGGGCCTGGAAGCTAAAGTAACGTGTGCAACACTGGAACTGAAGCAACCCAGTAAAGAAGGTACAGAAACAGGTAAAGCCACAGGCGCGCAGACATCCTCAGAATGCGTGGTCAAAATAGCAGAAGCGTGCACGATCACAATCCCAACGGCAGGAAATACAGAACTCAAAACAATATCACTGAAAAAATCGGGATCTAATGTCGACGCCAAAGTAGAAGTTACAGGAATAACGGCGACAGCGAAAGGCAGTGGCTGTGCGCTGGGAGGGATAGCGAAAGAAAAAACCACACTCGCAACAGAGAAAGTTCCAGGCCTGGTAGGTGAAGGCGTAAGTCTCGAATAGCGACTTAAAGCAGTAGTAGTTTGGTTTCTTTGACCCTACAAGTCAGGTACTGATGGCTAGCGTCCGGCGCCCCCCCATATGGAGGGGCGCCGGAAGTTGTTCGGGCGAGAGCGAGTCGCGAGTGGGAAACATGGTCGGCTCGGCTGACGAATTTGGGTAGTATCGCTTGCGTAGTGTATGTCGACCCCTGCATAGTGCCGTCGTAGTGTGCGTAGGTATATACGGCTCTTGCGTAGTGCAATACGGGGTGTCAATGGACTAGGTAGCGGAGAGGGATGGTCGTTAGATGAGCTTCGGGATACGAGTGTTTAGTTCGCTAGGCGGGTCGACCAGCAGATGGACCCGTAGTAGTCGAGGGCGAAGATTGGGGCGCCACATGCAGAAGAAGTCGCTTTGCGTTGTGGCGGGTGTAGTCTTTATACAGGGTGCTCTGCTGTTGGGTATATGGATTTCGACGGCGTCGGCGTACGAACTCGTATCTGGCTTTGGCTCGTTTCAGCGTCCTGAAGCGGTGACCGTCGATCCTGCCAGCCATGATGTCTATGTCGTCGATGACTCGGCCCAGGTGGTCAAGCGGTTTGATTCCGATGGGAAACCTGCCGCGTTCCTTTCGGCGGAGGCCTATGTGAGGGGGAACGAACTCACTGGCACGCCTACTGGCCCCTTCAACTTCGATACCTCGCCCTCCACCGTGGAGCTAGCAGTTGACGATTCGGGGAGTCCTGCGGATGGTGATCTGTATGTCACGGATTCGGATAGCAGGCGAGTCGAGGTATTTGGCGCTAATGGGAGCTACCTGGGGGAAGTCGATCTCGGGCTTGCTCTTCCTGAATCGGGGGGTGAACCGTGCGGGGTGGCCGTGGATACCACAGGAAATGTGTATGTGGCTTTTTCCACGTCCCCTGGGCATATAGATCGGTATACTCCAGTTGATGGTAATCCCGCGGATGATATTTTCTCTGCGCAGATCGAGAAGGTTGGGGAAAGCGTTGGGGGGGAAGTTTGTCAGATTGCGGTGGACAAGGTGGGGGATGCGTATGCGGATAGGTGGTCCAGCGGCCCGTTGTTTGAATTCACGCCGACACAGTTCGGTGAGGTGGCGCCGGCTGGCAGGGAAGTCGATGGGTCCGCCAATGACGTGGCGGCTGACTCTACAGATGGGCACCTATTTGTGGACGAAGGAGCGCAGATTGCCGAATACGAGGACGGGGCCGGCGCGATTGGTGCGCCGTTTGGTCCAGTGAGCGAGTCGCGCGGTATTGGAGTCGATGAATCGAACGGCAACCTGTATGTAGCCGAAAGCGTTGGGGCAAAGGTTGATGTTTTTATGCCTTCCGAACCGTCGGCTCCTGTTGTTAGGAACGAATTCGCCGCGAACGTCACTTCTGAAACCGCGACGCTTGGGGCAGAGGTGACTCCGAGGTTTCGCGATACGCACTATTTCTTCGAATACGGGTTCGATACGTCGTATAGCGGCGGCAAGGCGCCTGCCGCGCCTGGCGCGGATATTGGCTCGAGCTTCAGCCCTGAGCCAGTCCAGACCGAAGTAAAGGGCCTCGCCGCGGGGGCCATCTATCACTACCGGATCATGGCGAAAAACGAACTCGGAGTAACGTACGGCCCGGATCGGACATTCGTCACGCCTCCTTCGCCTGGTCCGGGCGTCTTGCCGGACAATCGGGTGTGGGAGCAGGTTTCGCCGAGGGAAAAGAATGGTGGCGACATTGAGGGTATCTTCGGCAGCGAACGCGACACCGGATCTGGAACTCCCTTCCAGGCATCTCCTACTGGCGACAGCATTACGTATGTGTCGTTGGCTGCGTTCGGTGATGCGCAGGGCGATCCTCGGGCAAGCCAGTATCTTTCGACCCGTGGGCCGGACGGATGGTCGACGCAGGACATCACGCCCCCTATGCTTTCTGCTTCCTATGGTAACTCGGGCCATGGTGCGCCCTACAAGGCGTTTTCGAGCGATCTTTTGCGTGGCTTGCTCATAAACGGCGATATCAAGCCGATAGCCAACCCACCGCTCGCTCCGAATGCTCCAGCCGGCTATCAGAACTACTATCTCCACAGCTTCGTCGGCGAAAGCTTTGAACCGCTGCTGACTAGCGTGCCTAGCAGTGAAGGCCCCGAAGCATTTGGGATGGCATTCGAAGGAGCAACGCCAGATCTCAGCCACGTTTTGTTTGCCACCGATGCCGCATTGACCCCCAACACCGTCGACAACGGCGAACAGAACATATATGAGTGGACGAATGGTCTTTTGGAACCCGTCAATGTGCTGCCCGGAGAGGCTCCAGCGCCTGGAGCGGTCGTGGGCTCGGTAATTGGGGGCCTACGTTCAGGGTCGTTCGAGGGCACTACGATCTCCGATGACGGCTCGCGTATATTCTGGTCTTATAGGGGATCGTTGTATGTTCATAAAAATGGCGGATCATCGGTCGAGGTCGACGCGTCGCAGATAGGTGGAGCAGGCGGAGGGGGCCTTTTCCGGGTCGCCAGTGCTGATGGCTCTCGTGTGTTCTTCACAGATGGGGGACGGCTGACGAGTGATTCGACGGCGCACGCCAGTGCTGGCGAAGAAGGCGAAGATCTATATATGTCTAATGTGGAAACGAACTCGCTGACTGGTGTGGAAACGTACAAGCCCACGGATATCACGATCGACGGCAATCCCGAAGATGTTAATGGCGCGTCGGTTCAGGGGGTGCTTGGCGCTAGTGCAAACGGTGAATACGTGTACTTTGTGGCTAAGGGGGATTTGGTGGGAGAGGGCGTCGTATCTGGTGAAGACAATCTATATATGTGGCATAACGGTGAAGTCAGGTTCATTGCTAGTCTTTCTCGACAGGATGAAACTGCTGCCGAAGTAGGGCAGAAGTTTGGGCTCGCGAATGATTGGAATCCGTCGCTTGGGAGGCGTACTGTTAGGGTTTCGCCGAGTGGTGAATTCGTTGTGTTTATGTCGGCTGCGTCGTTGAAGTCGTCTAATTTCCCGGGGGGTTATGATAATAGGGATCTTGCGTCGGGGGGTTCGGATGAGGAGGTTTATCTTTATGATGCGGGATCGGGGAGTTTGGTGTGTGTGTCGTGTAATCCGAGTGGGGGTCGCCCGATTGGACCTTCGAATATTCCGGCTGGCACCCACACCGAAGGAGGAGGCAGTGCCGCAGGCGGGAGGAGTGTGTATCAGCCGCGTGTGTTGTCGGAAGATGGTAGTAGGGTGTTTTTTGAAACGGCGGATGCGCTTGTGCCTCAGGATACGAATGGGCAGATTGATGTGTATGAGTATGAGGGTGGGCATGATTATTTGATTTCTGGTGGGAAGAGTAATGAAGAATCGTCGTTTGTTGATGCGAGCGCGAATGGGAGTGATGTGTTTTTTGTGACGAGGCAGCAGCTCGTTTCGGGGGATACTGATAATCTCGTTGATCTTTATGATGCGCGTGAAGGTGGTGGGTTTCCGCAGGCGCCTGTGCCGTCGTCGTGTGGTGGTGAAGGTTGTAGGCCGTTGTTGTCTCAGCAGCCGGTGTTCGGGCCGGCGCCTAGCGCGGTGGTCGGCGCGTCGGAAAATCTCCGGCCGGCGGTGGTTGTGAAGCATGTTGCTAAGAAGCGGAAGGTGAAGAAGCGGCGTCCGGCTAAGAAGCATCGTGGGCGGGGTGTGGCACGGGGGAAGAAGGCCGCGAGCGCGAGGAGGGGGAGGTAGAGATGTTTAGGTTCAGGCGACTCGTGTTGTTCGGTGTGTCTTGTGTGGGTGTTTTGCTTGTCGTGGTGGCGTCTGCGTCTGCGGGTGCGGGGTTTGGTTTTCAGTCGTTTGAAAATAAGTTTGTGGGTGAGGGGGGGCAGCCTGATGTGCAGGCGGGGTCTCATCCGTGGGAGATGGTCACGGGTTTTAAGCTGAATAGCTCGGCGGTGGCTGTGCCGATTGGTGACTTGAAGGATACGTGGCTTGAATTGCCGGCTGGGTTTGCGGGTAATCCTGACGCGTTGCCGAAGTGTAGCCAGAAGCTGTTTCATACTTTGGATGTAAATCAGCCGTCTGGTGGTGGTTTTCCTTCGGGGAGTTGTCCTGATAATACGGAGATTGGGTTGGCGCATGTGGTGGGCTCTGTTGGGGGTAACGAATCGAGTTTTTGGATAGGTGTGTTCAATCTCGTTCCGCCGGGAGGGGTTCCTGCGCAGTTCGGTTTGTTTGCGTATGGGACGCCGGTGGTGTTCAATCCGCGGGTGCGTACGGGTGGGGATTATGGGTTCACGGTGACGTCGCTGAATGCGAGCCAGGCGTTCGCGATCGATGAAGTGACCGTGCTGCTGTGGGGTGTCCCGGGAGACCATAGCCATGACGGTTACCGGGGGGAATGTCTCGGTGAAGGGGGATTCTCGCGGTGTGAACATTCATTCCAGGGCGAAGTTGCGCCCTTCCTGTCGCTGCCCACCAGCTGTGGTGCGCCGCTTGAGACGCCTATCCATATGGACTCGTGGGAAGCCCCGGGGCCACTCAATGGCGAAGGTGACCCGGAACTGGCGAGCTCTAGTTGGAAGTCTTTCGAACCCGTGTATGAAAGTCTCGACGTTGAAGGTCAGCCTTCTGGGCTCGTCAACTGCGATAGCCTCGACTTCTCACCGACCTTTGCGGTGGCGTCGGAAAGCGGTGTCACGGACTCTCCGACGGGCTTGAGCGCGAAGCTCAGCCTGCCGCAGAACGAAGATCCCAACGGGCTGGTCGAGTCCGATCTCGAGCGGGCGTCGCTGACGCTCCCGGTCGGGATGGCCGCTAACCCGTCGGCTGCCAACGGTCTCTCTGCGTGCAGCGAAGAAGAGATCTCGCTGCACAGCAATGCGCCTGCGCGGTGTCCGGAATCCTCGAAGGTGGGTTCGGTGCGCGTCAAGACGCCGCTCCTCGAAACGCCGCTCGAAGGCTCTTTGTATGTCGCGCAGCAGGAAGCCAACCCGTTTAAGAGTCTGCTCGCGTTGTATCTCGTGGCCGAAGGGGATGGTGTGTTGATCAAGGTTGCGGGGGAAATCCACCTCGATCCGTCGACCGGTCAGCTCACGACGACCTTCGCGGATGCGCCGCAGGACCCGTTCTCGCAGTTGGAACTTATTCTCTCCGGGGGGCCGCGCGCGTCGCTTGTCACGCCCATGAGCTGCGGTGTCTATGCGGCGTCGAGTGCCCTGACTCCATACAGCACCGGGGTGACGGTCAACGGCCAGGAGCCGTTCGCGATCAACGGCAACTGCACCCCTCAGTTCAACCCGAGCTTCCAGGCCGGCACGACCGCGACCAAGGCGGGGGCCTTCAGCTCGTTCACGACGACAGTCTCGCGTAGCGACCAGGATCAGGATCTCGGCGGGATCTCCGTCACGATGCCCCCGGGGCTGCTCGGGATGCTCTCAAAGGTCCCGCTCTGCGGCGAACAGCAGGCCGCGCAGCACAACTGCCCCGCCGCCTCCCAGATCGGACACGTGATCGTCGGCGCTGGCGCTGGCGCGGATCCCGTGTTCCTGCCCGAAGCGGGGCGCCCCGAAGACCCCGTCTACCTGACGGGCCCCTATAACGGCGCGCCGTTCGGGCTGCTGATCGTCGACCACGCGGAAGCCGGCCCATTCAACCTCGGCACCGAATACGTCAGGGCAGCGATCAGCGTGAACCCGCAGACCGCGCAGGTCATCATCAAGAGCGACCCACTGCCGCAGATCCTCAAGGGCGTACCGCTGGCGCTGAGGACCATCAACGTCACCGTCGACCGGCCCGGCTTCATCTTCGACCCCACCAACTGCACGCCGCTAACGATCGGCGGAAGCATCAAGAGCACGCAGGGCACCCTCGCTAGCCTCTCGAGCGCCTACCAGGCGCACAGCTGCTCCACGCTGCCGTTCAAGCCTAAGTTCACGGTCGCGACGCAGGCCAAGACCTCGAAGTCGAATGGTGCGTCGCTCGACGTCAAGATCACAGCCAAGGGCGGCCCCGAACCGGGCCAGGGCGAAGCGAACACCGCGAAGGTCGACGTTGAGCTCCCCCACTATCTCTCCGCGCGCCTCACGACCCTCCAGAAGGCCTGCCTAGCAGCACAGTTCGAAGCCAACCCCGCAGGCTGCCCAGCGGCATCCAATGTCGGCACCGCGACCGCCCACACCCCCGTCCTCAACAGCCCCCTAGCCGGCCCCGCATACCTCGTCAGCCACGGAGGCGCAGCCTTCCCCGACCTCAAGATCGTCCTACAGGGCCAGAATGTCACACTCGTCCTCGACGGCAGCACCCAGATCAAGAAGCAGACCACCTACTCCCACTTCGAAACCGTCCCCGACGCCCCCATCACCTCATTCGAACTAAAACTACCCGAGGGCCCACACTCCGTACTCACCGCCGCAGGACTACCCCCCAAAACCCACGGAAACCTCTGCCACACCAAACTCGCAATGCCCACCACCATCAAGGCACAGAACGGCGCCATCAACACCCAAAGCACCAACCTCACCATCACAAACTGCCCCAAGCCCAAGGCCAAACACGCCAAAACCAAGCCCAAGAAGAAATAACCCAGGGCTTGAAAGTGCGATGGTGGTGGCGCTGTTCGCCTTCGCCGCGACTCCTGCGCTTGCGCGTTTGGACTAACCATGGAGGGAAAGGGGCCGGCAAAAGTGGCGAAGGCGTGTTTACGTATGAAGGCGGGACGGTCAAATGTGCTAGCGCCGGAGGATCATATAAAGTCAATAGTGAAGGGACTGAATTGACGGTCGAAGGGCAAGTCTATAAAGAATGTAAAGCGTTGAGTCTGGAAGCTAAAGTAATCTGTGCAAGTTCTCGCGTGAGGCAACTTGAAAAAGAAGGTACGGAAAAAGGTAAAGCCATCGGCGAACCGATTTCTTCGGAATGCGTGGTGAAAATATCGGGAGGAGTGTGTGAAATAAAAGCCCCAATCGAAGGAAATAAAGAACTCAAAACAATGTCAATGAAAAAATCAGGCTCGAACGTCGGCAGCTCCGCGGAACTCACAGGTATAACCGCGACAGCGAAAGGCAGTGGCTGCGCGCTAGGTGGCATAACGAAAGAAAAAAACCACTGCGGCTACATTGAGAGTTCCAGGTGAAGTAGGTGAAGGTCTTGGTCTCGAATAAGGATTCAAGCGACGTTAGGTGATGTAATCATTCGGATATATCGCGGCTTGGATGCTGATAGCTGGCCCCGACGCCCTCCGGGGGGGCGCCGGGGCCGGTATGTGGGTCGTCTTCAGACGGACGGCCTGGCTCGGTCTGGGAGATAGCTGCTGGATAGAGACATTTGCCAGGAACTGGGTTCTTTGACCCCAGGTGCGCCCTGCGCGCGCTAGGAGCCGGGCAAGTGTGGGTGCGGTCGTGGTTGATTGGCTATCTCAAGCGATGCAAGGGTCTGCGGGCCCCGCCTGGCTGGAAGGCTCGACGTCTACCCCACGGACGTTCAGAGGCTGGCGCGCAAGTAGATCCCAACGGGATTGCTCCATAAAGTCGAATAATGCAGGTGGTGGGCAGTCGCTCGCCAACGCACGACTACATGATGAAGGAGATGTGATGATGAGCAAGACCAAGTTGGCGCTGGGGATGTCGATGGTGGTGGCGCTGTTCGCCTTCACCGCGGTTCCCGCGTTTGCGCGTTGGACTAACCATGGGGGAAAAGGTTCAGGAAGAGCTGGGAAGGCACGGTGACATATGAAGGCGCTACGATTAAATGCGTTAGCGCCACAGGAATATATAAAGTCAACAGTGAAGGCACCGCATTGACCCTGGAAGGAGTGATCTGGAAAGAATGTAAAGCGCTAGGCAGCCTGGAAGCCAAGGTAACCCGCGTAAGTACGGAAGCAAAACAACCCACTAAAGAAGGTACGGAACAGGGTAAAGCCGTTAGCTCTCAGATTTCCAGCGAATGTGTAGTGAAAGTAGGGACGGTGTGTGAAATCGGCTTCCCAGTTGAAGGAAATAAAGAAGTCAAAACAGTAGCGATGAAAAAATCTGGGTTGGATGTCGACGCCGATGCGGAAATCACAGGTATAACTGCGACCGCGAAAGGCAGTTGCTGTGCGCTCGGCGGATTGATAAAAGAAAAAACCACGTCTGCTACACTGAAAATGCCGGGCGAAGTAGATGAAGGTCTTGGTCTCGAATAGAAATTCAAGCGACGTTGGGTGATAATCACTTGGGCTATATCGTGGCTCGGGGACCAGCAGCTGATCCAGCGTCCTTCAGGGCGCTGGGATCGATTGTAGGACTCTAGCGTGGGGAGGGTTGGAAGCGTGCAACGCATCCTATAACTTCCTTCGCGGGTCTGGCATCGGCAAACAGTTAAAGCGAGATGTGGCTCGTCAAAGGCACGAATACATGATAAAGGAGATGTAATGATGAATAAGACCAAGTTCGTATTGGGGATGTCGATGGTAGTGGCGCTGCTAACCTTCACCGCGGTTCCCGCGTTTGCGCGTTGGACCAATCATGGAGGGAAAGGCGTTGGTCATTCTGGCGAAGTCGGGCTGACGATTGGAGGCGCTTCATTTAAATGTTCTGGCTCCGAAGGATTCTATAAAATCAATAGTGAAGGCACAGTATTGACCCTAGAGGCAGTGAAATGGGTTGGATGCGGGGCGGTATTGACCTGTGAAAATCTCGAAATGAAACAATCCAGTAAAGAAGGTACAGAAAAAGGTAAAGCCATTGGCTCACAGATTTCCTCGGAATGTCTGGTGAAAATAGAGGGAGCGTGTGAAATCAAAATCCCGACAGAAGGAAATAGCAAACTTGAAACAATAACAATGAGAAAATCGGGGTCAAATATCGACTCAAACGTAAGTCTCCGTCTAATCGGGATCGCGGAAGACCGTGATTGTGAACTAGTCGGAATAATGATAGGAAAAAACACGTTGACTTTGGGGATTCCCGGTCTAGTGACTGAAGGTGTGAGTCTCGAATAGATTCGAGTCGTGGTGGTGTGGGCATGATGGCCTTCCCCGCTGCTGATCGTCGCGCTGATGTGGCGGTTCCTGTGGGTCTAGGCCCGCTGGTGAGCGTCCCGGTTGGATCGCGGGACGGGCTTGGCTCGGCCTAGGAGCGAGAGTCCGATAGGAGACATTTGCTCGGAACTGGTCCTTGGCCTAGGCGCGCCTGCGCGCGCTAGGGACTGGGGCGAGTGTGGGTGCGGTCGTGGGTTCTAGGCTATTCCAAGCCATAGCAGGGGTCTTGCGCGGCTCGCCTACTGGAATGTTCGACGTGTGCGTCGCTGGCATGCAGAGGCTGGTCCTCACGGGATTGCTCCATAGAGACGAATAATGTAGCTTGGTGGGCATCGCTCGCCAATGCACGACTACATGATGAAGGAGATGTGGTAATGAGCAAGACTAAGTTTGCGCTCGGGATGTCGATGGTGGTGGCGCTGTTTGCCTTCACTGCGACTCCTGCGCTTGCACGCTTTACCAACCACGGAGGGAAAGGTGCTGGCAAATCTGGCGAAATCACGTTTACGTATGAAGGCGGCGCGGTCAAATGTAGCAATGCCACAGGCAAATATACAGTCAGCAGTGAAGGGACGGCAATTACGGTTGAAGAAGAGATAATAAAAGAATGTAAAGCGCTAGGCCTAGAAGCTACAGTAACTTGTCCAAGCGCGGAAGGAAAACAACCTGAAAAAGAAGGTACAGAAACAGGTAAAGCCATTAACTCGCAAATTTCCAACGCATGTGTCGTAAAAGTTGCGGGTGTGTGTGAAATCACCATTCCGACTGAAGGAAATCAAGAACTCAAAACAGTATCGTTGAAAAAATCGGGTACGAATGTCCGTGCCGATTCAGAACTTACAGGCATAACCGCGACAGCGAAAGGCAGTGGCTGTGCGCTGGGCGGCCTAGCGAAAGAAAAAACTACGTCGGCGAAATTGAAAGGTCCGAGCGAAGTAGCTGAAGGTGTTGGTCTTGAATAAGGGATTCGAGCGACGTTAGGTGATGTGGTCGCTCGGGAGATCGTAGCTCGGAGCTGGCAGCTGACTCCGGCGCCCTTCAAGGGCGTTAGGGTCAGCTGTAGGTCGCCGGCGTGCCACCAGATGCCCCTTGTGCTTGAGGGCCTTTCCCCTGGGAATGCCGCGCGCCGGGGCCAGTGCAAACCGCCGCGCCCATCCCCGGCGCTTATGGCGGCGCTGCCGCCATTCGGGTTTCTGGCGCTTGGGAATGTCACGCTGATCGATCTGCTCGCTATCTCCGCGAGCTGTTTGGAGTGGACCCGGTTTGACGGACAGTTTGATCTGACCCGATTTTCTTGGAGTCGGCGGTCTGGAATCAGACGGCGATCTGTTGTTGTTGGTGTTGGTTCTCGTATTCGTTGGGTGTGAGCATGTTCAGGGCGCTGTGGCGTCTGCGTGTGTTGTGCCGGGTCTCGATGTAGTCGTGGATCGCAGTGGCAAGTTCGACGCGTGTGTTTTCCACCTTCGCCGGTTGAGCAGCTCGACCTGCATGCGGGCCCAGAACGCCTCGACCATGGCATTGTCGAACGGAGCGCCGACGGCACCGACGGATGGTGCGAGGCCGGCTTGTGTGACCTTCTGGCTGAAGACCAGGATCCGAACTGCACCCCCTGATCGGAGTAAATGATTCCGCTTTCTCGCGGCGCCCTGCGGTTCAGGGCCATACCGAGAGCGTTCGTGACGAGCAGACCGGTTTGGCGGCTACCGATCGACCAGCCGACGGCCTTGCGCGAGAACACGTCGATCACCGCGCAGCAGTAGAGCTTGCCCTCACGTGTCGGGTGCTCAGTGATGTCAGTCATCCACAGCCGGTCGGGCCCATCGGCTCTGAAACGGCGGCGCACCAGGTCCAGCGCAGTGGGCTTGCCGACTCTCGCGCCTCTCGGCAGGCGACGTTTCGGTAGCCCGTAGATCCCCAGACACCTCATCAGCAAGTGAACTTGGCCCTTGCCGACGTGGATGCCGCGACCGTAGCGGAGCTCCGCGGTGACGCGCAGCGTGCCGTAAGTACCGCCCGAATCTTTGTGCACCTGTGCGATCTCGCCGGCAAGCCAGGCGTGCCTGAGCGTCCTCACCGACGGCGGGCGCACCTTCCAGTCGTAGTAGCCCGACGGAGCGACACCAAGCATCAAGCAGGCTGTCTGAACGTCGAATCCCTGCCCGGTCAAGGAAGCAATCACCGGATAGAGGCTTGGTCTCGAATAAGGGTTCGAGCGCCGCTAGATGATGTAGTCGCTCGGCCATTGTCGTGGCTCGGGTCTTCCGGCCTGGGGAGCGTTGGGAGCATGCAAGTGCGTCCAACGACTCCCTCAGGGAGGAAATGAGTCAAGGTTGCTGGAAGGCACATCGCCGCCGCCTACCCATGAGCTGGGCAGGGGAACTCACACGGACACCCAGAGTGGGCCTGTTAAGTAGAATCTGACGGTTGGAAACATTTCCGAGGAACTGAGCCTCTTGACCATAGAGCATCCTGCTTGTGGCCATAAGGTTGGTAGGTCAGGGCGACGCGTCGGTAATCGTCCATTTCAAGCCAAAGCGAGCCCGCTCGATTGGTCAGCTGAAACTGTCGACGTCTATGTTCTTTGGTGCTCAGGAGGAAGCACAGACCCAGTTCTTGCGGAGAGCTTCACGAGCGGGAACAATGAGAGAGCGAGTTACGACTCGCCAATATACTAGTCATGAGGAGATATCAATGAGCAAGACCAAGTTCGTGCTCGGGCTGTCGATGGTGGTGGCGTTGTTCGCCTTCACCGCGACTCCTGCGCTTGCGCGTTTTACCAACCATGGAGGGAAAGGCGCCGGCAAATCCGGCGAAGGCACATTCGTGTATGAAGGCGGCAAAGTGAAATGTCTGACCGCCACAGGAAAATATACCGTCAACAGCGAAGGGACGGCATTAACCCTGGAAGAAATAGTCTGGAAAGAATGTACAGGACTGGGCCTTGCAGCTAAAGTGGAATGTAAAACACTGGAAATGAAACAACCCAGCAAAGAAGGTGCAGAAACAGGTAAAGCCACAGGTGCGCAGACATCCTCAGAATGCGTGATCAAAGTAGCAGAAGCGTGCGAAATAAAAATCCCGACAGCAGGAAATACAGAACTCAAAACGATAGAACTGAAAAAATCCGGGTCTAATGTCGACGCCAACGTGGCAGTCACAGGCATAACGGCGACATCAAAAGGCACAGGTTGTGGGCTGGGCGGGATAACGAAAGAAAAAACCACGTCTGCAACAGAGAAAGTCCCAACGCTAGTAGGCGAAGGTGTAGGCCTCGAATAGTGACGTCAAGCAGTAAGTAGTATGGGTTCTTGACCCACAGTTCAGGTACTGATCGTTAGCGTCCGGACGCCCTCCGATGGGGGCGTCCGGCGTCGTTTGGGACGAGGGCGAGTCAAGAGTGGGAAACATGGACGGCTCGGCAGGCGAATTTGGGTAGTATTGTCCCCGTGATGCAGATGGCGTTTTATGGCTTGTTGGTGTCAATGTATTACGTCGCGGAGAGGTGAAGAGGGATGGTCGTCAAATGAGCTTCGGGATGCGAGTATTTAGTTCGTCAGGCGGGTCGACTGGTAGATGGGCCTGTAGTAGTGGTCGAGGGCGGAGGTTGGGATGTCGTACGCGGAGGATGTCGCTTTGCGTTGTGGCGGGTGCGGTCATCCTGCAGGGTGCTTTTCTGCTCGGTGCTTGGATCTCGACAGCTTCGGCGTACGAACTTGTATCTGGCTTTGGCTCGTTTCAGCGTCCGGAAGCGGTAGCCGTCGATTCCGCCGGCCATGATGTTTATGTTGTCGATGACGCGGCCCAGGTAGTCAGGCGGTTCGATTCCGAAGGGAAACCTGCCGCATTCCTTGCGGCGGAGCCGTATGTCAGGGAAAACGAACTCACCGGCACGCCTACCGGGCCATTCAGGTTCGATACGGCGCCCTCCACCGTCGAGTTGGCGGTGGATGATTCGGGGAGTCCCGCGAACGGTGACCTGTATGTCACGGATTCAGATAACGGACGGGTCGAGGTATTTGGCTCCAGTGGGAGCTACCTCGGGGAAGTCAATCTCTCGCTTGCGCTTCCTGAATCGGGGGGTGAACCGTGCGGGGTGGCGGTGGATACCGCGGGGAATGTGTATGTGGCTTTTTCGACGTCTCCTGGTCATATCGACCGCTATACCCCAGTCGATGGTAATCCCGCGGACGATGTTTTCAGTGAGCAGGTCGAGAGGGTCGGGGAAAGCGTTGGGGGAGAAGTTTGTCAGATCGCCGTGGACAAGGCGGGGGATGCGTATGCGGATAGGTGGTCCAGCGGCCCATTGTTTGAATTCACCCCGACAGAGTTCGGTGAAGTGGCGCCGGTTGGCAGGGAAGTAGATGGGTCGGCCAATGATGTGGCGGCTGACTCTAAAGATGGGCATCTATTTGTGGATGAAGGAGCGCAGGTAGCCGAATACGAAGACGGGGGCGGTGCGATTGGCACGCCGTTTGGTCCAGTGAGCGAATCGCGCGGCATTGGAGTCGATGGATCCAATGGCAATGTGTTTGTAACCGAAAGTGTCGGGGGAAGGGTTGATGTGTTTATGCCTTCCGGGCCGTCGGCTCCTGTTGTCAGGAACGAGTTCGCCGCGAATGTCACTTCGGAAACGGCGACGTTGGGAGCGGAGGTGACTCCAAGGTTTCGTGATACGCACTATTTCTTCGAATATGGGTTCGATACTTCGTATGCCGGTGGCAAGGCGCCCGCGGCGCCTGGTGTGGATATTGGCTCGGGCTTCAGCCCGGAGCCAGTCCAGGCTGAAGTTAAGGGCCTCGCAGCGGGGGCCGTCTATCACTACCGGATTGTGGCGGAAAACGAACTCGGGATAACGTACGGCTCGGATCGGACGTTCGTCACGCCTCCTTCCCTTGGTCCGAGCGTCTTGCCGGATGATCGGGTGTGGGAGCAGGTTTCGCCGAGGGAAAAGAATGGTGGCGACATCGAGGGTATCCTCAACAGCGAACGCGACACCGGGTCGGGGACTCCGTTCCAGGCGTCTCCTGATGGCGACAGCATCACGTACATGTCGCTGGCTGCTTTCGGCGATGCGCAGAGCGACCCCCGGGCAAGTCAGTATCTCTCGACCCGAGGGTCAGACGAATGGTCCACGCAGGACATCACCCCCCCGATGCTTTCTGGTACCTACGGCAACGTGGGCCATGGTGCGCCCTACAAGGCATTTTCGAGCGATCTTTCGCGTGGCTTGCTCATAAGCGGCGACATCAAGCCTATAGCCAACCCACCGTTGGCGCCGAATGCTCCAGCCGGCTATCAGAACTACTATCGCCACAGCTTCGACGGCGAAAGCTTTGAACCGCTGCTGACCAGTACACCCAGCAGTGAAGACCCTGAAGCGTTTGGGATGGAATTCGAAGGAGCAACGCCCGATCTCAGCCATGTTTTGTTTGCCACCGACGCCGCACTGGCCCCCAACACCGTCGACGATCGCGAACAGAATATATATGAGTGGACGAATGGTCTTTTGGAACCCGTCAATGTGCTGCCCGGAGGGACTCCAGCGCCTGGAGCCGTGGTGGGCTCGGTAATTGAGGGCCTACGCGGGGGATCGTTCGAGGGCACGACGATCTCCGATAGCGGCTCGCGTGTATTCTGGTCTTATAGGGGATCATTGTATGTTCACAAAAGCGGCGGCTCGTCAGTCCAGGTTGATGCCTCGCAGATAGGTGCAGCAGGCGGAGGAGGGCTCTTCCGCGTCGCCAGTGCCGATGGCTCCCGCGTGTTCTTCACGGATAGCGTGCGGCTGACCAGCGATTCCACGGCACACGCCAGTGCTGGCGAAGAAGGCGAAGATCTATATATGTTTGACGTAGAAACGGACCAGCTGACGGATATTACGGTCGACAGCAACCCAGAAGACTTCAATGGAGCGTCTGTTCAGGGAACGCTCGGCGCTAGCGCAAATGGAGAATACGTGTATTTTGTGGCTAAGGGCGATTTGGTGGGGGCTGGCGCGGTGTCTGGTGAAGATAATCTGTATGTGTGGCATGATGGTGAAGCTAGATTCATCGCTACCCTCTCTCGACAGGATGAATCAGCTATTGTAATCCCGGAGAGTTTCCGACCCGCCGGTGATTGGAATCCGTCGTTGGGGAGGCGTACTGTTAGGGTTTCGCCTAGTGGTGAATTTGTGGTGTTTATGTCGGCGGCTGTATTGAAGTCGTCTAATTTTCCTGGTGGTTATGATAATAGGGATCTTGCGTCGGGCGATCCGGATGAGGAGGTTTATCTTTACGACGCTGGTTCTGCGAGTTTGGTGTGTGTGTCGTGTAATCCGAGTGGGGGTCGTCCGATTGGACCGGCGAGCATTCCGGCTGGTACCCACAGCGAAGAAGGGGGTAATGCAAGTGCTGGTAAGAGTGTGTATCAGCCGCGTGTTTTGTCTGAAGATGGTGGTAGGGTGTTTTTCGAATCGGCGGATGCGCTTGTGCCTCAGGATACGAATGGGCAGATTGATGTGTATGAGTATGAGGGTGGGCATGATTATTTGATTTCTGGTGGTAAGAGTAATGAAGAATCGTCGTTTGTGGACGCGAGTGTGAATGGGAGTGATGTGTTTTTTGTGACGAGACAGCAGCTCGTGTCGGGGGACACTGATAATCTTGTTGATCTTTATGATGCGCGTGAAGATGGCGGGTTTCCCCAGTCGCCTGCTTCACAGCCTTGTAGTGGTGAAGGTTGTAGGCCGTTGTTGTCTCAGGAGCCTGTGTTCGGGGCGCCGCCGAGTGCGGTGGTCGGCGTGTCGGAAAATCTCAAGCCGGCGGTGGTTGTGAAGCATGTTGTTAAGAAGCGGAAGGTGAAGAAGCGGCGTCCGGCTAAGAAGAAGGGTCGTGGGCGGGGTGTGGCGCGTGGGAAGAAAGCCGCCAGCGCGAGGATGGGGAGGTAGAGATGCGCATGTTCAAGCGACTTGTGTTGTTCGGTGTGTCTTGTGTGGGTGTTCTGCTCGTCGTGGCGGCGCCTGCGTTTGCGGGATTTGGTTTTGAAACGTTCGAAAATAAGTTTGTGAATGAGGGGGGGCAGCCTGATGTGCAGGCGGGGTCTCATCCGTGGGAGATGGTTACGGGTTTTAAGCTGAACAGCGCTGCCGCGGCGGTGCCGATTGGTGATCTGAAGGATACGTGGCTTGAATTGCCTGCTGGGTTTGCGGGGAATCCTGACGCGTTGCCGAAGTGCAGCCAGAAGCAGTTCCATACTTTGAACGTAAATCAGCCGTCTGGTGGTGGTTTTCCGTCGGGGAGCTGTCCGGATAATACGGAGATTGGTTTGGCGCATGTGGTGGGGTCTGTTGGGGGTAACGAATCGAGTTTTTGGGTGGGGGTGTTCAATCTTGTGCCGCCGGGAGGGGTTCCGGCGCAGTTCGGTTTGTTTGCGTATGGGACGCCGGTGGTGTTCAACCCGAGGGTGCGTACGGGTGGGGATTATGGTTTCACGGTGACGTCGCTGAATGCGAGCCAGGCGTTCGCGGTCGATGAAGTGACTGTGCTACTTTGGGGTGTTCCGGGAGACCGTAGCCATGACGAATTCAGGGGGGAATGTCTCGGTGGCGGGGGTGTGTCGCGGTGCGCTCATTCGTTCCAGGGCGAAGTCGCGCCCTTCCTGTCGCTGCCCGCCAGCTGCGGCGGCCCGCTTGAGACGCCTATCCATATGGACTCGTGGGAAGCCCCTGGGCCACTCAACGCCGAAGGGAACCCGGAACTGGAGAGTTCTAGTTGGAAGTCTTTCGAACCGGTGTATGAAAGCCTCGACGTCGAAGGTCAGCCTTCGGGGCTCGTCAACTGCGATCGCGTCGACTTCTCGCCAACCCTCGCGGTGGCGTCGGAAAGCGGCGTCACGGACTCTTCTACGGGCTTGAGCGCGAGGCTCAGCCTGCCGCAGAATGAAGATCCCAACGGGGTGGTCGAGTCCGATCTCGAGCAGGCGTCGCTGACGCTTCCGGTCGGGATGGCCGCCAACCCGTCGGCTGCTAACGGCCTGTCTGCGTGCAGCGAAGAACAGATCTCGCTGCACAGCAACGCGCCAGCGCGCTGCCCGGAATCCTCGAAGGTGGGCTCCGTGCGCGTCAAGACGCCGCTGCTCGAAACGCCGCTCGAAGGTTCTTTGTATGTCGCCCAGCAGGAAACCAACCCCTTCAAGAGCCTGCTCGCGCTGTATCTCGTGGCCGAAGCGGATGGTGTGTTGATCAAGGTCGCGGGGGAAATCCACCTCGATCCGTCGACCGGGCAGCTCACGACGACGTTCTCGGATGCGCCGCAGGACCCGTTCTCGCAGTTGGAACTCATTCTCTCCGGGGGGCAGCGCGCGTCGCTTGTCACGCCCATGAGCTGCGGCGTCTACAATGCGTCGAGCGCCCTGACCCCATACAGCACCGGGGTGACGGTCAACGGCCAGGAGTCGTTCGCGATCAACGGCAACTGCACCAGCCAGTTCAGCCCGAGCTTCCAGGCCGGCACGACCGCGACCAAGGCGGGGGCCTTCAGCTCGTTCACGACGACGGTCTCGCGTACTGACCAGGATCAGGATCTCGGCGGGATCTCCGTCACGATGCCCCCGGGGCTGCTCGGGATGCTCTCGAAGGTCCCGCTCTGCGGCGAACAGCAGGCCGCGCAGCACAACTGCCCCGCCGCCTCCCAGATCGGACACGTGATCGTCGGTGCTGGCGCTGGCGCGGATCCCGTGTTCCTGCCCGAAGCGGGGCGCCCCGAAGACCCCGTCTACCTGACGGGCCCCTACAACGGCGCGCCGTTCGGGCTGCTGATCGTCGACCACGCGGAAGCCGGCCCATTCAACCTCGGCACCGAATACGTCAGGGCAGCGATCAGCGTGAACCCGCAGACCGCGCAGGTCATCATCAAGAGCGACCCACTGCCGCAGATCCTCAAGGGCGTACCGCTGGCGCTGAGGACCATCAACGTCACCGTCGACCGGCCCGGCTTCATCTTCGACCCCACCAACTGCACGCCGCTAACGATCGGCGGAAGCATCAAGAGCACGCAGGGCACCCTCGCTAGCCTCTCAAGCGCCTACCAGGCGCACAGCTGCTCCACGCTGCCGTTCAAGCCTAAGTTCACGGTCGCGACGCAGGCCAAGACCTCGAAGTCGAATGGTGCGTCGCTCGACGTCAAGATCACAGCCAAGGGCGGCCCCGAACCGGGCCAGGGCGAAGCGAACACCGCGAAGGTCGACGTTGAGCTCCCCCACTATCTCTCCGCGCGCCTCACGACCCTCCAGAAGGCCTGCCTAGCAGCACAGTTCGAAGCCAACCCCGCAGGCTGCCCAGCGGCATCCAATGTCGGCACCGCGACCGCCCACACCCCCGTCCTCAACAGCCCCCTAGCCGGCCCCGCATACCTCGTCAGCCACGGAGGCGCAGCCTTCCCCGACCTCAAGATCGTCCTACAGGGCCAGAATGTCACACTCGTCCTCGACGGCAGCACCCAGATCAAGAAGCAGACCACCTACTCCCACTTCGAAACCGTCCCCGACGCCCCCATCACCTCATTCGAACTAAAACTACCCGAGGGCCCACACTCCGTACTCACCGCCGCAGGACTACCCCCCAAAACCCACGGAAACCTCTGCCACACCAAACTCGCAATGCCCACCACCATCAAGGCACAGAACGGCGCCATCAACACCCAAAGCACCAACCTCACCATCACAAACTGCCCCAAACCCAAAACCAAAACCACACACAAGAAAAAATAAGCCGGGGCTTGAAAGTGCGGGCCGATCGGCGGGTGCCGACTTGGGTCTCGCCGCAGAGGGTCCGTGGCGGCGGACTTGCGAACCAGAGGACGCGTCCCGTTGCGCAGCAGCGATCTGTCTACCTTCACGACGGACCCCCTCACGGCGTGTCGACGCCACAGCCCGCCTGTTTCGGCTTGATGGAAACATTCGCCCGGAACTGAGCTCCTGACCCTAAGGTGCGCACTGCTCGTCGCGGTACCGCAGACGGGTAGGGATACGAGGCAGTTTATTGGCTATTTCAAGCCATAGCACGATCTGCCATCGCTGGCCCGTTCGGGCGATCGGTGTCTACGTATCCGGCGTCCAGGGGTGGGTACGGAAGTGGATCTTATGGGATTGCTCCATAGGTACGAATAATGGGGGCCGCGGGCAGCAGCTCGCCAACACACGAATACACGCCAAAGGAGATGCGTATAATGATCAAGACCAAGTTCGTGCTTGGGATGTCGATGACGATCGCACTGATCGCTTTCTCTGCGACTCCCGCGCTTGCACGTTGGACCAACCATGGAGGAAAAGGCACTAGTAAAACCGGCGAAGTCACGTTTGGATACGAAGGCGCCACGATCAAATGTGCGAGTGCCGAAGGAACCTACAGCATCAATGCCGAAGGCACGGTAAAGACGATGTCGGGGCTAAAATGGAATTCGTGTAAAGCGTTGGGTCTCGAAGCCACGGTAAGTTGTTCAAGTCTGGAATTGAAACAACCCAATAAAGAAGGTACAGAAAAAGGCAAAGCCGTTGGCTCTCAGATTTCCTCGGAATGTGTGATGAAAGCAGCTGGAGTGTGTGAAATCACAGTTCCAACGGAAGGTAACAAAGGACTCGAAACGATATCGATGAAAAAATCGGGGCCAAATATCGAAGGTGATGTGGCGATCACAGGCCTAACCGCGACTGCAAAAGGCAGTGGCTGTGCGCTGGGTGGGCTATCGAAAGAAAAAACCACAGCCGCTACGTTTAAAATCGCAAGCGTAATAGACGCAGGTGTGGGTCTCGAATAGCGACGACTCATGTCATGTAGTGGTAAGTAGGTAGCTGACTCTGGCCCCCAAGGACGCTGGGGCTGGCAGTAGATCTCCGGTGTGGGGAGCGTTGGAAGCCGCGCAAACGCTTCCAGCGGCTTCCCACGCAGGAAGGAACGAAGGTCGACGCGTCCGCTGGTCCTCAAGCTAGGCTTGCGTGCACCCGATGAACCCGCGCCGCCCTCTCTCCTGGCTCGCCGTTTTCGCCTCGCTGCTCTTTCTGCTGCTCCTCGGCGTCTGGCTGGGCGGGCATCCGCGCGATCTGCCCTCCTTCCTGCGCTCGGCGTTCGTCGCCGATCATCAGACGCTGGTCGTCAACGAAGCGATCGAACACATCTCCCACGACTACTACCGCCCGGTCACGAAGGACCAGCTGGCGAACTCTTCGATCGCGGGGGCCGTGGCGAGCCTCGGCGACCGCTTCTCGCACTATCTGAGCCCCAGCGAATTCCGCGGCTTCGACGAACCCGCCTCCTTCACGGGGATCGGGGTCGAGGTCGATCCCGCCGCACGCTCCGACGGCCTGGAGATCGTGGACGTCTTCGACGACTCCCCCGCCGCGCGCGCCGGTCTGCAGCCCGGCGACACGATCGTGGCCGTCAACGGTCGCTCGCTGCGCGGTCTCTCCCCCGACACCGACACCGCGCTCATCAAAGGGCCGCCCGACACCGAAGTGCGCCTGCGGATCCAGCGCCGCGTCGGGCGCCGCACGACGACGCGCACCGTAGGCGTCACGCGCGCCACCATCTCCGAGCCCGTCGTGGCCTCCGCGATGCGCACCGTCCACGGCGTCAAGCTGGGCGTCGTGCGCCTGGCTACGTTCAGCCTCGGCGCGCACGGCGAGGTGCGCGACGCCGTCGAAGGACTGCTGCACAGCGGTGCCCGTGGGATCGTCTTCGACCTGCGCTCCAACGGCGGCGGCCTCGTCGAGGAGGCACAGCTGATCGCCTCGATCTTCCTGCCCCCCGGCGCGGTCATCGTGAGCACGCGCGGGCGCACCCAGCCCTCACAGACGCTCACCGCGCTGGGCGATCCGATCCCCGCCTCCGTCACGATGGTCGTGCTCGTCGATAGCAACACCGCCTCCGCCTCGGAGATCGTCACCGCCGCCCTCCAGGACCACCGTCGTGCGACGGTGGCCGGCACCCACACATTCGGCAAGGGCGTCTTCCAGGAGGAGGAGCCGCTCTCCAACGGTGGCGCCCTCGACATCACCGTCGGCGAGTACTTCACCCCCAACGGACGCAACCTCGGAGGAGGCGGCGTCAAACAGGGCGCCGGCATCGAGCCCGAAGTACACATCCCCGCGAGCAAGGTCGACACCCCGGCCGGGCTCGAAGTCGCGCTGAACACGCTCGCCGCGAAAGTCCGGTGAAAGGCAAGGGCTCCGGCGGCCGGCCCTCGCGAGGCAAGGGATCTTCGAGGAGTGCGCGGTCCTCCAACGCCACCGTCGCCTGGCCGCCTGAGAAGCGCATCTCCGCGCGCCGCGCGCTCGAGGCGATGATGCGCGAACGGGGCCTCGCCCGGCGCTTCGAGCGGCCCGTCGAGCGCGCCGCCCGCGCCGCCCGCGACCACGGCCTGGAGGCTCACGCGGATCTCTCCTGTAGGCGCGACCTGCGCGATTTGCCCACCTTCACGATCGACCCGCTCACCGCCCGCGACTTCGATGACGCCCTCTCCGCCGAACGCCTCCCCGACGGCGGCGTGCGCGTCTGGGTGCACATCGCCGACGTCTGCGCCTACGTCCCCGAGGGCTCGCCGCTGGACCGCGAGGCGGGCCAGCGCGCCACCTCCGTCTACGTCCCCGGCGCCGTCGAGCCGATGCTGCCCGGCGCGCTCTCCAACGACGCCTGCTCGCTCGTCCCCGGCGCCGATCGTCTCGCCGTGTCCGTCGAGCTCGACCTGCAGGGCGCGCAGGTGGTGCGTGCCGCCTTTCACCGCTCGCTGATCCGCTCCGACGCGCGTCTCGTGTACGAGGAGGTCGATGCCATCTTCGCCGGCCGCGCCGCTGCCGAGGCCCCGTGGGGCGACGCGCTCGCGACCGCGCGTGCAGCCTCCGCTGCGCTGGGCGAGGCACGCGCGGCCCGCGGCGGCGCGCTCACCCTCGACCAGGCCGAGCCGGAATTCGTGTTCGACTCCGCCGGCAACGTCAGTGAGGTGCGCCACCGTACCCAGACCGAGTCCCACCGACTGGTCGAGCACCTGATGATCGCCGCCAACGAAGCCGTCGCCCGCCGTCTGGCTGAGCGCCGCGTGCCGTGTCTGTATCGCGTGCACCCGCGCCCCGAGGTCGAAAGCGTCGAACGCCTCGTCGACCAGCTCGTCAGCCTCGGCGTGCCGACCCCGCCTGTTCCGAGGCGGCTCTCGCGCACGCGGGCCGCCGAGCTGATGGGCGACATCTCCGTGCGCGTCGAGCGCCACATCCGCACCGTCGCTGCCCGCGCCGCCAGGGGAGACGCGGCGTCCGCGCCCTCGGGCGGGCGCCTCGCGCTGACCTCGCTCGTGCTGCGCGCCCTGCAGCAAGCCTTCTACTCGCCGCGCAACCTTGGCCACGCCGGTCTTGGCTCCCCCTGCTACTGCCACTTCACCTCGCCCATCCGCCGCTACCCCGACATCGTCTGTCACCGTGCGCTGCTCTCCACGCTCGGCGCCGACGAGCGCCCCCCGCGCGCCGGGGCCATGGTCCAGCTGGGGGAGTGGACCTCCGAACAAGAGCGCTCGGCGATGAAGATCGAGCGCACCGGCGATGACATCGCGAGCTGCTTCGCCTTGGAGCGGACGCTGTTCGAGCGGGGCTGGGAGCTTCCCTTCCCGTGCGCAACCTCTCCCTCGGCGAAGAGCGCGACTGGTGGACCCTCAACCCGCAGGGCACCATCCTCCAGGGTGAGCGCACCGGCGCCACGCTGCGCCTCGGCGAGCCGCTATCCGTCGTGGTCAAGCGAGTCGACGCGCCCAGGGGGCGCGTGGACCTGGCCCGCGCGTCGTGAGCCTCACTTCGCGGCCCCATCGCGGAGCCCCCTTGAGGGGCGGAGCTCTTCAAAAAAACGGCCCTCCGCGCATCCTCTAGGCTCGTTCTATGGCGAAGGCCAAGAAGCGCAAGATCGGCGCCGGTGACGTGGCGTCCAACCGTTACGCCTCCTACCGCTATGAGTTGCTCGAGCGGTTGGAGTGCGGCGTCGCGCTGCAGGGCACCGAGGTCAAGGCGCTGCGCGAGTCCGGCGCGCAGCTCAAGGACGGCTACGCCTCGCTGCGCGATGGCGAGCTCTGGCTGCACTCGATTCACATCCCTCCCTATGCCCCCGCTTCGCGTGAGAACCACGATCCCGAGCGCCCGCGCCGCCTGCTCGCGCACCGGCGGGAGATCGACCGGCTCGAGGTCAAGGTCAAGGAGCGGGGCCACACTCTGGTGCCCACCCGCATCTACTTCTCCGGGGGTCGCGCCAAGGTGGAGATCGCGCTCGCCCGCGGCAAGGATCTCTACGACAAGCGCCAGACCCTCAAGGAGAAGGACTCCCGGCGCGAGATGGAACGCGGCATTCGGGAAGCGCGACGCTGAGTCGTGGGTCCCCGCGACCCTCAGGAGAGGGTCGACAAGATGCGCCGCCGCGTGATTGAGTTGCGCCGCGGGCGTATTGTGCGCGACGAGGCTGTCGGCGGCTATGGGCCGGCTTGGCTTGGTTCGGCCTGGGAGCTAGCGGATCGATAGAGACATTTGTTCGGAACTGGGTTCTTTGTCCTAGGTGCGCCCTGCGCGCGCGAGGATCGGGGCGAGTGTGGGTGCGGCCGTGGCTATCGGCTATTTCAAGCCATGGCAGGGTTTGCGAACGCTCGCCCTCTGGGAGGATCGATGTCTAGATAGCTGGCGTTCAGAGGCTAGCACGCGAGTAGATCTCACGGGATTGCTCCACAAAGGCGAATAATACAGGTGGCGGGCAGCCGCTCGCCAAAGCACGACTACATGATAAAGGAGATGTGCTAATGAGCAAGACCAAGTTTGCGCTGGGGTTGTCGATCGTGGTGGCGCTGTCCGCCTTCACTGCGACTCCCGCGCTTGCGCGCTTTACCAACCATGGAGGAAAAGGCGCCGGCAAAAGCGGCGAAGGCACGTTTACGTACGAAGGCGGCTCGGTCAAATGTGCTAGTGCTACAGGAACATATAAAATCAATAGTGAAGGGACTGCACTGACGGTTGAAGGGGTGATTATGAAAGAATGTAAAGGGCTGGGACTGGAAGCTAAAGTCACCTGTCCAACATCAACAGTGATAGTGCAAGTAAAACTAGGCACAGAAACAGGAAAAGCAACTGGCTCACAGACTTCGTCGGAATGCGTGGTGAAAATAGCAGAAGCGTGTGAAATAAAAGCTCCAACCGAAGGGAATAAAGAACTCAAAACAATGTCAATGAAAAAATCGGGTTCGAATGTCGACGGCGGTTCGGAACTCACGGGCATAACCGCGACAGCGAAAGGTGCTGGCTGTGCGCTGGGTGGCATAACGAAAGAAAAAACCACGACGGCCACATTTAAAGGTCCAGCCGAAGTAGCTGAAAATGTTGGTCTCGAATAGGGATTCGAGCGAGGTTGGGTGATGTAGTTTTGCTCGGGCCGTCGTAGCTCGGAGAGTGACAGCTGACCCTAGCGTCCTTCAAAGGCGCTGGGGCCGGTATGTAGGTCTCCGGCAGGGGAGTGCCTCTCTGGATCACGGTACGGCTCAGCCCAGTCTGGAGTCAGCGCTCGATAGAGACATTTGCTCTGAACTGGGCCCTTTGACCCTAGGTGCGTCCTGCACGCGCGACGGACAGGGAGCGAGGTTGGGTGCGGTCGTCATTTATCAGCTATTTCAAGCCATGGTAGAGGGTCTGCGACCGTTCGCTTACGGGGACGATCGATGTCTACATCGCTGCCGCGTCGGGTTGGTGCGTAAGTAGATCGCACAGGACTGCTCCATGGATCTGAATAATTAGGGGTGGCGGGCAGCGCTCGCCGACACGCGAATGTATGATAAAGGAGATGTGATAATGAACAAGATAAAGATTGTGTTGGGGGCGTCGATGGTGGTGGCGATGTTCGCCTTCACCGCGGCTCCTGCGCTTGCGCGTTGGACCAACCATGGAGGAAAAGGCGAAGGCAAAGCTGGGGAAGGCACGTTTACATATGAAGGTGGTTCTATCAAATGTGCCAGCGCCACAGGAAGATATAAAGTCAATAGTGAAGGCACGGTGATGACGGGTGAAGCGACAAAATTTAATAGCTGTAAAGGGCTTGGGCTGGAAGCCACGATAAGCTGTACAACCGCGGAAGGGAAACAACCTAATAAAGAAGGTACAGAAAATGGTAAAGCCACGGGCGCGCTGATTTCCAAAGAATGTCTGGTGAAAGTGGGAGAAGCATGTGAACTCAGCTTTCCAACTGCAGGAAATACAGAACTCAAAACAATTTCGATGAAAAAATCGGGGTTGAATGTCGAGGCCGATGCGGAAATCACAGGCATAACCGGGACAGCGAAAGGCAGTGGCTGTGCGCTAGGTGGCATAATGAAAGAAAAAACCACGGTGGCTACAATCAAAATTCCAAGCGGAGTAGCTGAAGATGTTGGTCTCGAATAAGGGTTCCAGCGACGTTAGGTGATGCAGTCCTCGGGCTATCGTTGCTCGAGAGGCTGGCAGCTGGCTCTAGCGCTCTTCATGGGCGCTGGGGCCGGTAGGTGGTCCCCTTCAGACGGAGGGCTTGGCTCGGCCTGGGGGCGAGAGTCCGATAGGAGACATTTGGCCGGAACTGAGTCCTTTGACCCTAGGTGCGCCATGCACGCGCGAGGGGCCGGGGGCGAGTGTGGGTGCGGCGGTGGCTGCTTGGTTATTCAAATCATGGCGAGGGTCTGCGGTGGCTCACATGCTGGGATGATCGATGTCTGCGTCGCTGACGTTCAGAGGCTAGCACGCGAGTAGATCTCACTAGATTGCTCCATAAAGGAGAATAATCCAAGTGGCGGGCAATCGCTCGCCCACGAGGCCATAGTAGAGGGTCTGGGGTCTGCGACCGTTCGTTTGTCAGGTTGTTGGCGTTGTTTGGTGGGAGGGAGCGATAGTCGGGCGAGATCGATTGCCTGTTGGCAGGTTTGGCAGCGGCCGGTCCAGCACTTGAAGATCGGCTGCAGCAGCAGCACGGCCTCGGGAGCAGCCACTCCTCTCGCGGGGGCACCTCGGCGCCCTCGTGCACCCGGTCCAGCGCTGATCATCGCGCCAGCCGTGTGCGGCGTGAACGCGCACGAAGACGAACCTGGAGGTGGCCGGCTCGCCCTCGGAATCGTTGTGGAAGGTGACCGTCCGCGCGGTGTCCGCTCCGAATGAGCTAATCAGCTCACCGATCGGCTCGGGCCTGCGGTCTGGCCGCGGTCGGACCGGACCGCGCGTCGCCGTGGGCGTCTTGGGAGGTACCGCGAACACGATCCCTTATGCGAACACCTTGGTGGTTAGCCCGACCGACAGCACGTACTCACACCCGGCCTCCTGGAGGCGATCACGCAGCCAGGTGTTCTCCCCGTAGGCATGATCGCCGAGCACCGGCGCCTTCGGAGCATCCCAGCCAGCCGCTTGCTCGACCAGTTCGACGCCGAGCTCAGGCTTGGTGTTGAAGGCGACCTCATCCGGGATCTTCGCCTTGCGCCACCGCTGCTCATCCGTGCACCAGTCCTCCGGCAGATACAGCGCCCACCCCAGCGGCACTGTCCCGCGTCCGCCGACTGCGTGCACAGAAACATCTATCTGACAGTTCCCCGTCTTCCCCGGCGTCCCCGGGTACTGACGCTTGACACCCGGCGAGTCCTTGCCGTCCTTCGGAAACCCGGTGTCATCCAGCACCCACGCCTCCACATCGATCTCGCTCGCCACCCGCTCAGACACCGCCTTGACCACCGGCGCTGGATCCACGGACTGGAGTGGACCCGGTTTCGCGGACAGTCGCGGGCTTGGCTGGCTAGGTTTTGTTTGTGGGGGTGATTATCTCTCTCTCGTATGCCTCTGGGGAGAGGTAGCCGAGGGTGGAGTGTCGTCGTTGTCTGTTGTAGAACGCCTCGATGTACTCGAAGACGGCGGAGCTGAGGTCGCGTCTGGTGGGCCAGGGTTGGCGGTGCACGAGCTCTTTCTTGATGGTGGCGAAGAAGCTCTCGGCGACGGCGTTGTCGTAGGCGTCGCCCTTGGAGCCCATCGAGACGGCGATCCCGGCGTCGCGGGCTTGCTGCCCGAACGCAAGACTGACGTATTGCGAGCCCATATCGCTGTGATGCACGAGACCGGGCGCGGGGCGCCGGCGGGCGAGCGCCATCTGCAGCGCCTCGACGACGAGCTCTGAGCGCATGTGCTCGGCCATCGCCCACCCCACGATCATCCGCGAGAACGTGTCTTGGACGGCGGCGAGGTAGAGCCAGCCCTCCCACGTTCGCAGATACGTAAGGTCCGCGACCCACAGCACGTTCGGGGCGGCCGGGGTGAACTGCCGGTCGACCAGATCATCGGCGACCCTGACACCTGGCACCCTGATCGTCGTCTTCCCGCGTTTGACCCGCACCAGCCCTGAGATCCCGGCCCGGCGCATAAGGCGCCGCACCCGCTTGCGCGAGACCTGGATGCCATCTCCCAGGCGCAGCTCGGCCGCTACCCGCCGGGAGCCGTAGACGCCCCTGGCCTGCTCGTGGATCTCCTTGATCCTCGAGGTCAGCCACGCATCGGAGAGCGCCCTGTCGCTTGGGACCCTGCGCTCCCACCCGTGGTAGCCAGAACGGCTCACACCGAGGACCTCGCACATCACAGAGACTGGGAAACTGGCCCTCTCCGCCGAGATGATCCGGTAGGCGCTCACCGGGTCTCGGTCTCCGCTGCGAAAAGGACCGCGGCTCGCTTGAGGATCTCGCGCTCCTGCTCCAAGCGTTTGACCCGCTTGCGCAGCTCACGGAGCTCTTCGCGCTCCGCGCTCGTCAGCCCGTCATCGCGCTCCCGATGATCGAGCTGGCGCTGCTTGACCCAGTTATGCAGCGACTGATCGCTGCAACCCAGGCTCTCAGCCACATCCTTCACCGCCCGGCCAGCGAGCACCAGCTCGACAGCCTGGCGGCGGAACTCCGGCGGATACGGCGGCTTCGTTCGCGGCATGAACACATCCTTTCGCGTCCAAGCCAATCAAGCGCTCAACTGTCCGTCAGACGGGATCCACTCCAGACTGTCCACCACAAACTGCTGCAACGACTGATAGTCAGCGTCGCCGCCCAGTCGCTCCACCATCCGCTCAAGCGACTTGCGAGGACCCTCCTCCAAAAGCCCCCGCAAACACAGGCCGCCATTGACCCGCTGCACCGGCCGGTTCATCGCCTCGGCGAGCACCTCGACCGCGAACACCACAGCCGCTTCTTCACCACGATCGGAGCATCCCATCCACCGTCATCACAGCCATGATGCCTCCTCGTGCGTTGATAACCACAGACACACGAGGGTTCGCCACGACCAACCCAACTTCTACCCCGAACCTAACAAGCACTATTAAGCGAGTCGATGCGCCCAGGGGGCGCGTGGACCTGGCCCGCGCGTCGTGAGCCTCACTTCGCGGCTCTACCGCGGAGCCCCCTTGGGAGGCGGAGCCTTCAAGAACGGTCTTTAGCGCATCCTCTAGGCTCGTTTGATGGCGAAGACCAAGAAGCGCAAGATCGGCGCCGGTGACGTGGCGTCCAACCGTTACGCCTCCTACCGCTATGAGCTGCTCGAGCGGCTGGAGTGCGGCGTCGCGCTGCAGGGCACCGAGGTCAAGGCGCTGCGCGAGTCCGGCGCCCAGCTCAAGGACGGCTACGCGTCGCTGCGCGATGGCGAGCTGTGGCTGCACTCGATTCATATCCCTCCCTATGCCCCCGCTTCGCGCGAGAACCGACGATCCCGAGCGCCCGCGCCGCCTGCTCGCGCACCGGCGTGCACGCCGCCGAGGAGATCACAAGGATCGCGGCGGGGGTCAACGACCGACCACGCAAGACGCGCGGCTGGCAGCGTCCGGCTGACCTATTTGACAGCGCGCTCGCGGCCGCATGATCGAGCAGCTCCGGTGAAGGCGCGCACCGGGCGACGGACCGCTTGAGCACCATCCCCCCGGCTGAAGGGCGGTTAAAGCGCCCACCGCCGCTTCAGGCCTCGCCTATGGCTCGCCCTTCGCGACGCCGGGCCCTGGCCATCCACCCACACGGGGTGAACTCTCAACCAGCCCGACAACGACCATCGGCACCCCCCATCACCCGGTCCAACCCCTACGATCACTCCGTCATCTGTTGCGACGTTGGCTGGCTTTCCCACCACCGCGCCGGGACCAGCGCAAACCGCCGCACCCACGTCGGGGACCTCAACCGGTTCCTGGGTGGCTGGTCGGGCTACTTCCGCTACGGCAACTCGACCGTCCAGTTTGATCAGATCACCCGTCACGCGGACACGCGCCTGGCGCTGTGGGTGGCCAAGCGCCATCAGCAGCACCGGCGCTAGGGCTGGCAGGCGCTCGCCGCGCGGCCGGACCGCTTCGGACTGATCAGCCTCAACGGAACCATCGTCGCGCCGCGACCCAACCGGCCCTGGCGACGAAGACGCTGAATGCCGGCGGCAAAGAACGCCGGTGAGCCGTGTGCGGGAGAACCGCAAGCACAGTTCGATGGGGGGCGGAGGAACCAGCATCAGTCGGCGATACCGCGTGATGCCAAGCGCCCCCGCCTACCCGACCAACCTCTTCATGCGTAGGCGCAACGGACAGATCCCGTTGAGGGCGTCCAGACGCTCCCTACGCTCCTCTTCGCGGGGACAGTAAGTCGAGGCTGCCGGTGAGTCACAGCTCCCCATGGGGCGCCTGCCCGCAAGCTGGCCAAGAGGAGAGGCGGACCGGAGAGGAGAGGCGGACACTTGTAAACCAAAGACGATCCAGCTGATCCGAATCCACTGGTGGGAAACACTATCCTAGAACTGGATCCCTTGACCATAGGGCACCCCGCTTGTGGCTGCATTATAGATTGGCCCGGACACCACGTCCGTAATCGTCCATTTCAAGCCAAAGCAAGGCGGCTTCGAATGGTCTGTGAGAGCGGTTGATGTCTATATTCTTTGGCGCTCCGAAGAAAGCACAGACGCAATTCTTGTGGAAAGCTTCACGAGCGGGAACAATGAGAGAGTGGGCTGCGGCTCGCCAATACACTAGTATGTGAGGAGATATAATGAGCAAGACCAAGTTCGTGCTCGGGATGTCGATGGTGGTGGCGCTGTTTGCCTTCACTGCGACTCCTGCGCTTGCGCGTTTTACCAACCATGGAGGGAAAGGCGTCGGCTCAGCCGGTATCGAAGGCACGTTGACGTATGAAGGCGGCTCGGTCAAATGCGCTAATGCTACAGGAAAATATACAGTCAACGCTGAAGGCACAACCCTAACACTAGAAGAAATAGAATGGAAAGTATGTAAAGGCCTAGGTCTGGAAGCTAAAGTAACGTGTACAAAACTGGAAATGAAACAACCCACCAAAGAAGGTACCGAAAAAGGTAAAGCCACCGGTGCGCAGACATCTGCAACATGTGTGGTCAAAATAGCAGAAGCATGTGAAATCACAATTCCAACAGCAGGAAATACAGAACTCAAAACAATAACCCTGGAAAAATCCGGGTCTAATGCCAAAGCCAAAGTGGAAGTAACGGGCATAACGGCGACAGCGAAAGGTTCAGGCTGTGCGCTGGGCGGAATAACCAAAGAAAAAACCACGTCAGCGACAGAGAAAGTGCCAAACCTGATAGGCGAAAGTGTAGGCCTCGAATAGCGACTTAGACAGTAAGTAGTATTGTTCTTGACCTAACAGTTCGGGTACTGATGGTTAGCGTCTGGCCCCTCGCCGGGGGGCCAGACGCTATTTGGGCGAAGGTGAGCCAAGAGTGGGAAACATCGGTAGCTCGGCCGGCGAATTTGGGTAGTATCGCTTATAATACTTCATATAGACTTGGTGTCTGTGATTACGTTGCGGAGAGGCGAGAGGGAATAGGTCATTAGATGAGCTTTGGGATACGAAAGCTTAATTTGTCAGATGGGCTGGCTCGTAGATCTGCGCGCGGTAGTCGGGGGTCACCATTGGGTCGCAGCATGTGGAGAGCGTCGCTTTGCGTTGTGGTAAGCACCGTTATCGTGCAGGGTGCTCTGTTGCTCGGCGCTTTGACTTCGACGGCTTCGGCGTACGAACTCGTATCTGGCTTTGGCTCGTTTCAGCGTCCTGAAGCGGTAGCCGTCGATTCCGCTAGCCATGTTGTTTATGTTGTCGATGACTCGGCCCAGGTGGTCAAGCGGTTTAGTTCCGAAGGGAAACCTGCTGCATTCGCTGCGACAGAGCCGTATGTGAGGGGGAACGAACTTACCGGCACGCCTACCGGACCGTTCAATTTCGACAGCTCGCCCTCGACCGTGGAGCTGGCGGTTGACGACTCGGGGGGTCCTGCGGATGGTGACCTGTATGTCACGGATTCGGATAGCAGACGGGTCGAGGTATTTGGCGCCAATGGGAACTATCTGGGGGAAGTTAATCTCACGCTTGCTCTTCCGGAATCGGGAGGTGAACCGTGTGGGGTGGCCGTGGATACCGCGGGGAATGTATATGTGGCCTTTTCCACGTCCCCTGGTCATATCGACCGCTATAGCCCAGTTGATGCTAATCCCACGGATGATATTTTCACTGCGCAGATCGAGAAGGTCGGGGAAAGTGTTGGAGGAGAAGTTTGTCAGATTGCCGTGGACAAAGCGGGCGATGCGTATGCGGACAAGTGGTCCAGCGGCCCATTGTTTGAATTCACACCGACACAGTTCGGTGAAGTGGCTCCCGTTGGCAGGGAAGTAGATGGGACAGCCAACGATGTGGCGGCTGACTTTACAGATGGACATGTATTCGTGGATGAAGGGGCGCATGTAGCCGAATACGAAGACGGGGGTGGTGTGATCGGAGTGCCGTTCGGTCCAGTGAGTGAATCGCGCGGAATTGGAGTCGATGGGTCCAATGGCGATCTTTATGTAACCGAAAGCGTTGGAGCCAAGGTTGACGTGTTTTTGCCTTCAGGACCGTCGTCTCCTGTTGTCAGGAACGAATTTGCCGCGAATGTAACTTCCGAAACTGCGACGCTTGGGGCGGAGGTGACTCCGAGGTTTCGCGATACGCACTATTTCTTCGAATATGGGTTCGATACTTCCTATAGCGGCGGCGAGGCGCCTGTCGCGCCTGGTGCGGATATTGGTTCGGGCTTCAGCCCTGAGTCAGTTCAGACTGAAGTAAAGGGCCTCGTCGCGGGGTCCGTTTATCACTATCGGATTATGGCGAAGAACGAATTCGGAGTGACGTATGGTCCGGATCGGACATTTGTTACGCCTCCTTCGTCTTCGGCTGGTCCGAGTTTCTTGCCGGACAATCGGGTGTGGGAGCAGGTTTCGCCGAGGGAAAAGAATGGCGGTGACATTGAGGGTATTTTCGGCAGCGAACGCGATACCGGGTCGGGGACTCCCTTCCAGGCATCGCCCGATGGCGACAGTATCACGTATGTGTCGTTGGCTGCGTTCGGCGATGCGCAGGGCGATCCGCGGGCGAGCCAGTATCTTTCGACCCGCGGTCCAGACGGATGGTCGACGCAGGACATCACTCCGCCTATGCTTTCTGCTACTTACGGCAACTCGGGCCATGGCGCGCCCTACAAGGCGTTTTCGAGCGATCTCTCGCGTGGCTTGCTCATAAGCGGCGATATCAAGCCGATAGCCAATGCGCCGCTCGCGCCGAATGCTCCAGCCGGCTATCAGAACTATTATCTCCACAGCTTCACCGGCGAAAGCTTTGAACCGTTGTTGACCAGTACGCCCAGCAGTGAAGGTCCCGAAGCGTTTGGGATGGCATTCGAAGGAGCAACGCCAGATCTCAGCCATGTCTTGGTTGCCACCAACGCGGCACTAACGCCCAACACTGTGGACAATGGCGAACAGAACGTATATGAGTGGACTAGGACTAGTGGTCTTTTGGAACCCGTCAATGTGCTGCCGGGAGGGACTCCAGCGCCTGGAGCGTTGGTGGGCTCGGTAATTTCTTCAGTCGTAAGCGCGGGGTCGTTCGAGGGCACCACAATCTCCGATGACGGCTTGCGTGTATTCTGGTCTTATAAGGATTCATTGTTTGTGCACAAAGCCGGCGGGTCGTCAGTCCAGATCGACGCCTCGCAGATAGGCGGAGGAGGCGGACACGGGCTCTTTCGGGTCGCCAGTGCCGATGGCTCCCGCGTGTTCTTCACAGATGGGTTGAGACTCACCAGCGATTCGACGGCGCACGCCAGTGCTGGTGAAGAAGGCGAAGATCTATACATGTCTAGTGTGGAAACGAACAAGCTGACTGGTGTGGAAACGTACAAGCCCACGGATATCACGGTCGACAGTAACCCTGGGGACGTTAATGGTGCGTCGGTTCAGGGGGTGCTTGGCGCTAGTGCTAATGGGGAATACGTGTATTTTGTGGCTAAGGGAGATTTGGTGGGTGCCGGTGCGGTATCCGGCGAAGACAATCTGTATATATGGCATGATGGGGAAACCAGGTTCATTGCTACTCTTTCTCGACAGGATGAAGCTAGTAACGAATTCCCGCAGGAGTTCGGGTTAGCGAATGATTGGAATCCGTCGTTGGGGAGGCGTACTGTTAGGGTTTCGCCGAGTGGTGAATTTGTGGTGTTCATGTCGGCCGCTGCGTTGAAGACGTCCAATTTCCCTGATAGCTATGATAATAGGGATCTTGCGTCGGGTAGTCCGGATGAGGAGGTTTATCTTTACGATGCTGGTTCTGCGAGTTTGGTGTGTGTGTCGTGTGATTCGAGTGGGGGTCGTCCGGTTGGGCCATCTGATATTCCGGCTGGTACCCACACCGAAGATACGGGGCCCGCAAGTGCTGGTAAGAGTGTGTATCAGCCGCGTGTGTTGTCGGAAGATGGTGGTAGGGTGTTTTTTGAATCGGCGGATGCGCTTGTGCCTGAGGATACGAATGGGCAGATTGATGTGTATGAGTATGAGGATGGGCATGATTATTTGATTTCTGGCGGTAAGAGTGATGAAGAATCGTCGTTTATAGACGCGAGTGCGGATGGGAGTGATGTGTTTTTTGTGACGAGGCAGCAGCTCGTTCCGGGGGATACTGATGATCTTGTTGATCTTTATGATGCGCGTGAAGATGGCGGGTTTCCGGAAGCGTCTGCTTCGCCGTCTTGTGGTGGTGAAGGTTGTAGGCCGTTGTTGTCGCAGCAGCCGGTGTTTGGGTCGCCGTCCAGCGCGGTGGTCGGCGTATCGGAAAATCTCAGGCCGGTGGTGGTTGTGAAGCATGCTGTCAAGAAGCGAAAGGTGGAGAAGCGGAGGGTGAAGGGGCGGCGGGTGGCGAAGAGGGGTCGTGGGCGGGGTGTGGCGCGTGGGAAGAAAGTCGTGGGCGTGGGGAGGGGGAGGTAGATATGCGTATGTTTAGGCGACTTGTGTTGTTCGGTGTGTCTTGTGGTGTTGTTTTGTTTGGTGTGGTGGTGCCTGCATCGGCGGGGTTTGGTTTTCAGACGTTTGAAAACAAGTTTGTGGGAAGGGGGGGGCAGCCTGATTTGCAGGCGGGTTCTCATCCGTGGGAGATGATCACGGGTTTCAGGTTGAACAGTTCCGCGCCGAGCGTGCCGGTTGGTGATTTGAAGGATACGTGGCTTGAATTGCCGGCTGGGTTTGCGGGGAATCCTGATGCGTTGCCGAAGTGCAGCCAGAAGCAGTTTCATACTTTGAATGTGAATCAGCCGTCTGGTGGTGGTTTTCCGTCGGGGAGCTGTCCGGATAATACGGAGATTGGTTTGGCGCATGTGGTTGGCTCTGTTGGGGGCAACGAATCGAGTTTTTGGATAGGTGTGTTCAATCTCGTTCCGCCGGGAGGCGTTCCTGCGCAGTTCGGCCTGTTCGCGTATGGGACGCCGGTGGTGTTCAACCCGCGGGTGCGCACGGGCGGAGACTATGGTTTCACGGTGACGTCACTTAACGCGAGCCAGGCATTCGCGATCGATGAAGTGACTGTGTTGTTGTGGGGGGTTCCGGGTGATCATAGCCATGACGAATACCGGGGGGAATGTCTCGGCGGCGGGGGTGTATCGCGGTGCGAACATGCATTCCAGGGCGAAGTCGCGCCGTTCCTGTCGTTGCCTGCCAGCTGTGGTGGGCCGCTTGAGACGCCGATCCACATGGACTCGTGGGAAGCCCCCGGGCCACTCAACAGCCAAGGGAACCCAGAACTCTTGAGTTCCAGTTGGAAGTCCTTCGAACCTGTCTATGAAAGCCTCGACGCCGAAGGTCAGCCTGCGGGGCTCGTCAACTGCGATAGCGTCGACTTCTCGCCGACTCTTGCGGTGGCGTCGGAAAGCGGCGTCACGGACTCTCCGACGGGGTTGAGCGCGAAGCTCAGCCTGCCGCAGAATGAAGACCCCAGTGGGGTGGTCGAGTCCGATCTTGAGCAGGCGTCGCTGACGCTCCCGGTCGGGATGGCCGCCAACCCGTCGGCCGCCAACGGTCTCTCTGCGTGCAGCGAAGAACAGATCTCGCTGCACAGCAATGCGGCTGCGCGCTGCCCGGAATCCTCGAAGGTTGGTTCCGTGCGCGTCAAGACGCCGCTCCTGGAAGAGCCGCTCGAAGGCTCTTTGTATGTCGCCCAGCAGGAAGCGAACCCCTTCAAGAGCTTGCTCGCGTTGTATCTCGTGGCTGAAGGGGATGGTGTGTTGATCAAGGTTGCGGGGGAAATCCACCTCGACCCGTCGACTGGGCAGCTCACGACGACGTTCGCGGATACTCCGCAGGACCCCTTCTCACAGCTGGAACTCACGCTCTCCGGGGGCCAGCGCGCTTCGCTCGTGACGCCCATGAGCTGCGGCGTCTACACTGCGTCGAGCGCCCTCACTCCGTGGAGCTCTGTGACTCCACACACCCCCGCCGGCGTGGCGGTCAATGGCCAGGAGCCGTTCGCGATCAGCGGCAACTGCGTCAGCCAGTTCAGCCCGAGCTTCCAGGCCGGTACGACTGCGACCAGGGCGGGGGCGTTCAGCTCGTTCACGACGACGGTCTCGCGTAGTGACCAGGATCAGGATCTCGGCGGGATCTCTGTCACGATGCCCCCGGGGCTGCTCGGGATGCTCTCGAAGGTCTCGCTCTGCGGCGAACAGCAGGCTGCGCAGCACAATTGCCCTGCGGCCTCTCAGATCGGTCATGTGATCGTCGGCGCGGGCGCGGGCGCGGATCCTGTGTTCCTGCCCGAAGCCGGACGGGCCGAAGACCCCGTCTATCTGACGGGACCCTATAACGGTGCGCCGTTCGGCCTTTTGATCGTCGACCACGCCGAAGCGGGCCCGTTCAACCTCGGCACCGAATACGTCAGGGCAGCGATCGGCGTGAACCCCAAGACCGCGCAGGTCATCATCAAGAGCGACCCGCTGCCGCAGATCCTGAAGGGCGTACCGTTGGCGCTGAGGACCGTCAACGTCACCGTCGACCGGCCCGGCTTCATCTTCGACCCCACGAACTGCGCGCCGCTGACGATCGGCGGGGGCATCAAGAGCGCGCAGGGAACAGAAGTCAACGTCTCAAGCCCCTACCAGGCACACAGCTGCTCCACGCTACCGTTCAAACCGAAGTTCACAGCCGTGACGCAGGCTAAGACCTCGAAGTCCAACGGCGCCTCGCTCGACGTCAAGATCACAGCCAAGGGCGGCCCCGAACCGGGCCAGGGCGAAGCGAACACCGCGAAGGTGGACGTCGAGCTTCCCCACTACCTCTCCGCCCGCCTCACGACCCTCCAGAAGGCCTGCCTGGCAGCACAGTTCGAAACCAACCCCGCCGGTTGCCCCACCGCATCCGACGTCGGCACCGCGACCGCCCACACCCCCGTCCTCAACAACCCCCTAGCCGGCCCCGCGTACCTCGTCAGCCACGGAGGCGCCGCCTTCCCCGACCTCGAGATCGTCCTTCAGGGCCAGAATGTCACGCTCGTCCTCGACGGCAGCACCCAGATCAAGAAGCAGACGACCTACTCCCACTTCGAAACCGTACCCGACGCCCCAATCACCTCATTCGAACTCAAACTACCCGAGGGCTCACACTCGGTGCTCACCGCCGCAGGACTACCCCCCAAGACCCACGGCAACCTCTGCCACACCAAACTCGCGATGCCCACCACAATCAAGGCACAGAACGGCGCCACCATCACCCAGAGCACCAACCTCACCATCACAAGCTGCCCGAAGCCCAAGGCCAAGGCCAAGACCAAACACAAGAAGAAGTAACCCAAGCCCAGAGCACACGGGCAGCGCGCTGCCGGCCAGCGGGTCCCGACGTGGACCTCGCCGCAGAGAATCCGTGACGGCGGACTTGCGAACCAGAGGACGCGCATCCCGCCGCGCGGGAGCGATTTGTCTACCTCACGACGGACCCTCTCACCGCGTGTCGACCTACAGCCCCGCTTGTTCGGCTTGATGGAAACATTTGTCCGGAACTGAGTTCCTGACCCTAAGGTGCGCACTGCTCGTCGCGGCACCGCAGACGGGTAGGGATACGAGGGCAGTTTATCGGCCATTTCAAGCCATAGCACGATCTGTCGTCGCTGGCCTGTTCGGATGATCGGTGTCTACGTATCCGGCGGTCCAGAGTGGACGCAGAAGTAGATCTCCTGGGATTGCTCCACAGGTACGAATAATGGGGGCGGCGGGCAGCGGCCCGCCAACACACGAATACACGCCAAAGGAGATGTGCATAATGAGCAAGACCAAGTTCGCGCTTTGGATGTCGATGGTGGTGGCACTGTTCGCCTTCACCGCGACTCCCGCGCTTGCACGTTGGACCAACCATGGAGGGAAAGGTACTAGTAAAACCGGCGAAGTTACGATTGGATACGAAAGCGCCACGATCAAATGTGCGAGCGTCGAAGGAACCTACAGTATCAATGCCGTAGGCACGATAAAGGCGATGTCTGGGCTAAAATGGAATGCGTGTAAAGCGCTGGGCCTCGAAGCGACGGTAAGTTGTACAAGTCTGGAATTGAAACAACCCAATAAAGAAGGTACAGAAAAAGGCAAAGCTGTTGGCTCACAGACTTCCTCGGAATGCGTGATGAAAGTAGGTGGAGTGTGTGAAATCAAAGTCCCGACGGAAGGTAACAAAGAACTCGAAACGATTTCGATGAAAAAATCAGGGTCTAATATCGAAGGCACCGTAGAAATCAAAGGCATAACTGCGACCGCGAAAGGCGAAGGCTGTGCGCTGGGCGGGATATCGAAAGAAAAAACCACGGCCGCTACCTTGAAAATCACAAGCGTAATAGACGCAGGTGTGGGCCTCGAATAGCGATGACTCATGTCATGTAGTAGTAAGTAGGTAGCTGACTCTGGCGCCCCCAAGGACGCTGGGGCTGGCAGTAGGTCTCCGTGGGGAGCGTTGGAAGCCGCGCAAACGCTTCCAGCGGCTCCCCACATAGCGCATCTCCGCGCGTCGCGCGCTCGAGGCGATGATGCGCGAACGGGGCCTCGCCCGGCGCTTCGCGCGGCCCGTCGAGCGCGCCGCCCGCGCCGCCCGCGACCGCGGCCTAGAGGCCCACGCGAGTCGTGGGTCCCCGCGACTCTCAGGAGATGGTCCGGCTGATGTACGCTGTGTCCATGCCCGCCGCCAACAGCACGATCAGCCCCACATACACCACCGCCACCGCACCGCGCGCCCGCGGGCTCACGCGGTAGTAGGCCGCCTGCTCGAGGCTGCGTGTCTTGCGCAGCTGCCAGCGCCGCCACAGCTCCCGTCCGCCGAACAGCAGGATGATCAGGATGATGTAGCCGTGCGGGAACAGGAACAGCAGCGGCACCATCGCCGCCATCCCCACAAACCACATCCACGGCGCCATCGCCGCCATCGCCCGCCCGCCGTCGAGCGGCAGCATCGGGATCAGGTTGAACAGGTTCAGGAAGAACCCCACATAGGCCAACGCCCGGAAGAAGTTGCTGTTCGTCACCTCGCCGACCGCCAGGCACGCCGCCGCGCCCACCGACCCCAGGATCGGGCCCGCCAGGCCCACGCGCGCCTCGGCCAGCGCGTTGTCCCCGAGTGAGCGCGCCGCGATCACCGCTCCCAGGAACGGGATGAACATCGGCGAGCTCGCGTGGATTCCCTCGCGGCGCAGCGCCACCACATGACCCATCTCGTGCACGAACAACAGCACCACGAACCCCACGGCGAACTCCCACCCCCAGAAAAGCGAATACGCGGCCACCGACACCATCGCGGTGCCCGCCGTCGTCAGCAGCTTCAGGTTCGGCAGCGCCACCAGCCCCGCCTTCACAGCGGTCCCGAACTTCGCCGCCACCGCGCCCGCTCCAGCCAGCGCGCTGCCCACCCGCTTGCGCAGGGTGCGCCTCGGTGCGTCGCCGAAGGGGCTCTCGCTTTCCGGGCCCCTCGGCGGCGCGGACAGCGGCTGCTCCAACGGGCGCTCCCAAGGCGTCTGCTCGATCGGGAGTCCTCCGTCCATGCCTCCATTCTCGCAGGCTCCATAAGCCGCGCCTAACGGGCTCCCACGCCGCGCCCCGTGCGGCGCTACACTGGCTCCTCCACAACATTCCCAGGGGACGACAGGCTTCGACGCGGTCGGTTCGTGGGGGTGGTGGCGAGCCGAGGTCCCGGGCGGCCTCGTAAAACACCCGGGAAAACCATAAGTGCGGACTCTCACGAGTACGCCCTCGCGGCCTAGCCAAAACTAGGTGCCGAGGTCTCGGGCCCCACTCGCCTGCGGCGGGGATCCCCGGGATCAGATAGCAGGCTCACCTGTCGCGGTCCGCTCTCGCTTCGACAGGGACCTCTAAGGGAGCTGGTCCCCCGCAACCCGGCCGGCGAGGCTAGCGGGGGATGAGACCAGAGCGCCGGCTACGCTCGTAGATGCCACTCTTCACGCGATCGCGGACGCGGGTTCGATTCCCGCCGTCTCCATCACACGCCTGAAGGTCGAACATGGGACCTCGCGGTTCGACTGTTGTCCGCTCCGGTCCACTTCGGACGTTGGGCGAACCCCGGCCAATGAGGTGTGTCGTTGGATGTCGTGATGCCGAAATTTGGCTTTATGCCAGACGTTCGACCTTTGGGCGTTGTAGATGAAGCTGTCCGCGGGCGATTGCCGAGCCAGTCGAGGGCTTGGCCGGGGTCCTTGGGCTCGTATCAGGTAGCGGCGAGTGGTCCTTTGGCATGAGGCCTTTATCGCGCGTGCTTTTGAGGCGTGGGATCGCTGCAGGCTCGGCAGAACGAGATCTATCGCTGAGTCATTCTGGATTCGCTGGGGATGACATCCTGTCCGGCTCCGCGCCGCATGTGCGTGCCACGAACAGGCTCTGAGTTAGCGGATTCGGATAACGTTCAGTGGGGAGTGTCGCGGGGCGAGTCGGGGTCTGAGCGGTTGATCGTGTTCGGAGAATCGCTCGGCGGGAGCCTGCGCGCTGATTCGGTCTAGAAAGTCCCGCGGCGTCTGCACCGGTATCTCGCAGTCGGGGAGATCGGCGAGGTCAGTGTCGCCCGAGATGAGCACGTCTACGTCCGCTGCCAGGGCAAGAGCGACGAGATAGTCGTCGTCGGGGTCGCGGGTATGCGGCGCGGGCGAGGGTGGATCGGCAGCGATCTCGGACGCCGACGCGAGGCTTGCAATGAACTCTCTGATCGTTGCCTCGGTCAGCTTGGAAACGAACTTTGGCCGGCGCAGAACGACCTCCAGCTCGTTGAGTAGCTGGGGTGAGATCACGGGCAGCCAGCGCTGCTCGATAGCGGCGTCGAGTACCTGCCAGCAGGTACCAGTGGGCTTGATCGCTGCAGCGACGAGGACGTTGGGGTCTACTACCGCCCGGAGCCTCTTGCTCACGGGCGACGTTCGGCTCGAACGGCGTGGACCTCCTCGACGGCGATTCGCATCGCCTCATCGTCTGTGAGGTCGTCGGGGTTCTGCGCTGCGAGCCTGTCTAGGACTACGCGAAGGTCGGCTCGTGCTGCCTCTGCGCGCCCGGCACTCAGGTAGGTGCGCAGAGCGTCCTCGACCAGTGCGCTCTCGCTGCGCCGGGTGGCGACAGCCGTCATCTTGGCGACGGTCATCACGTCATCGTCGATGTAGAGAGTTGTCTTACGCTTGCTCATGCTTGGAGCATACCATTATACCGTCAAACCAGCCTACGGTAGGCTCAACTGCCATGTCCTGGTTCGCCCGCCCTCTCTGATCGTGGCTCTCGCGCTTGAAGACGGCACCTACGGCGTCAGATGCCTGGAGTGCTACGGGATGGAACCCGCTGCCGCGCGCCGGTCTCGGGTCGCCCCTCGCAACGTGCGCCCGTTCGAGATATCGAGCGCCGGAGCCTCAAATACGGGGTTCGCCCAACGTCCTGTCCTCTCCACTGGCTCCTCGTTTCCGCTGCAAATGTGGACGCGACGCCGATCTAAGCCCTGGTGCCACGGCGGGCGGGTGGGACCAGCCGTCGACCCAACGAGCGTGCTACGCTGTGCCACGTCATGGATGTGTCGGTTCGTGAGCTCCGCAACTACACCGCCCGGGTGATCGCCGCCGTCGAGGGCGGCGAGGCGGTGGTGCTGACCGTGCACGGCAGGCCCGTAGCGGACATCGTCCCTCGGCGGGTGCGCAGCGAACGACGCCCAAGCGAATTGCTGATGGCGGACCTCACGGCGATCAGCCAACTGGCTTGCGAGTTGGACGTTGCCTCCGACGCTATCGACTTCGACGTGGGGCTCACGACAGACGACATGGTTGCGTGAGCGGCTACCTCGCCGACACGAGTATCTTCGTCGCCGCCGAGCAGCGGCGCCCACTCGGAAACCCGCCTGACGGGGACGCGCGAATCTCGGTAGCCACGCTGACCGAGTTGATTGTCGGGACCCGCCGTGCATCCGCTGGGCCGTTGAGGACGCTACGCGAAGCCACGCTAGCCCGTGCGCGCACGTTCGTAGCGCTCCCCTACGACGAGACTGTCGCGGAGCGGCTGGGCGAGTTGCTCGCGACGGCACGAGCGGCCCGGCGGCGTGCTGGGGCGATGGACGCGATCATTGCTGCGACCGCGGTGGCCCACGATCTCTCAGTGTGGACTCAAGATGGGGATTTCGATGTATTGGCTGAGCTGTTGCCGGTGCTGCGCGTACACAGAGGCTGATCCGGATCTTCACGTCGGGAATGTTGCGTGGGTCCCATCCAGCCGCTTCCACCGCATTGACCAAAGTTCTGAGCGGCGCCTCGTCGAAGCGCTCCTCGTTGTGGGTATGGCCAGGCAAACTGCCTTGAGCTATTGTCTGCATAGCAAGGAATTGGTCTAGTTGAGCAATATCATCCAAGTAACGAGGACAAAGTCAACGACTGCCCCAATTTGCTGATGCCACACGACCCAAACTTGCTCGGAATCTATAAGCTGCCGGCGCCGCTGCTATTGGCGGGAGACTGCCTCGGCCATCGTATCCCGCTGAAGATTGGGAAGCTCACCGGGGAGATAGCACTGCCGTCGGCCGACAGGTCGCCTCAGAGGATTATCACGCTCTCGCCTCAGTGCGGCGATCAGTTCATTGACCATCTGAGTGTAGAGCCACCTCAAATGTTTGGTGACGCCAGGGAGCGCATCGAAGCTGAGCAGTGCGAACGTGGTCTATATAGATCACCCGGCACTCGCTGGACACAGTCAGAACATTGGGGTGTAGATCGATCTTCGAGTGACAAGCCGGGCGCTAGCGTGTGTGTATGTCTAATCGCAATCGAGGTTACTGTCCCGCAGGAGCTTCTGATCTACAGAAGTCGCATAGAGGATTTGCCCGGAGAGCCGGCTGGTAAGCCACTGTATGAGCTGTTCACTGAAATCGACCCCTGGTTTGATCGCGTCCGAGCCTGGATTGAAGTAGTCACGGATCAAGACACCGATCCTTATCAACCGCTTCAGATGTCGGAAGTCCCAGGCGATGGGCTCACGCTTGTCGCGAGAGAGGGGCATGCGCTCTCGCTAGCTAGAAAGTCTTGGCTCTTTCGTGTGGATCACACGAACCTTAAACAAGAGGCAATAACACTTTCTCTGTTGCATGACGCCATCAAGCAGTCCAACGATGGAGTAAGGCCCAGCGACGTTCATCTCTTGCTCAGAGACAGTCGGACGGCATTTCGCCGTGGGTATCATCGGCGGGCTGTGATTGAGGCGGGCTCGGCCGTCGAGATCGTGCTGGCCAACCTCAATAACCAGCTTACCCATGTGGACCCCGGGGGTCGCCCGCCTACGCTTGGATGGTACGTTCGGCAGGCGAACATCGCGGCGGCAGCATCTCTACCGGGCAATATCGTGCCGGATCTCGTAAACGTCCGTAACCGCGCGATACATGAAAATCTGGAGCCAACGCGAGAGGCTGCCGAGAGAGCGTTGACGCTGGCTCGTCAGATTGTCGACAGCCTTGAGCCCCTGCCCATCTAGTCAAGAAGTCATCCCGCCTGCGTTATTAGCGGCTGCGCGGCTCAATCGGAGTAGCAAGTTCGACCGATCCGGAGTAGCCCGATCTCCACAAGGGTCGCGCCTGACCACTGATATTGGCATCGGGGGCGTGATCGGGGGCGTGGGTTGCGGGACCTCAGCTGTGCCGAAGCCTGCTCTGGTAATCCCTAGCCAGCCTCTCCACGTTTTTGCATTCGCGCTCAATCGCGCCTACTCGAGCCTGTGAGGCTTCGCGCTCTCGAAGCTCCTCGCTGGCCAGCCGCCAAAGCAGCTTCACGGCTGCATGTAGGTTGGATGGCTCTAGAGCGTCGCACTTGCTCGCGACAGTCTCCAGGTTGGCCGTCAGGCGTTGAGAATCGACATCGGCCCCGTCGCGATCGACCGACACTTGCATATCCTGGACCACGGCCCTACACGCGTCGAGCAGCCCATTGAGCTCATCGACAGTCTCCATGCACCGGGCACTCGTGGGTGCGCGGCACTGCTCGGGAGAACATCCTGGCGAGTCCTTCTCGTCTCCGAAGCCCGCAACGCTGTCCTGTATCCATTCGATGAGGTCGTCGTTGTGAGTACCTTTCCAGAAGCATCCGTCTGCGGGTGAGGCGGGCGAACCGCCTGTCCGACTCGGAGCGACGTTCAGCCAGCCCCAGGGGAGGAGTTCTCCCTCGTCGGCGGCGAGCCAACGGTCGGGTGGTGGAATCCGCGGTGCGCCTTCTGGGCTCAGCACGGTTTCGGATGGCCGTGCCTCGATCTTGCGAGGTCGAGGGGCCTGTCCGTAGGTGATGAGGCGCCGTAGGCGATATGCGCCGGCGAGCAGGACTCCAGCGATTGACAGCAGAAGAACTCCCGCCGCTATCCACAGGTATTTGAGCTCGGTAGGCGTCGGCATGCCATGTCGCCTTGGATGTAGGGCCACCAGGCTGACCGCACAGGCCGCGGCGAGCACGCCTACCGCTCCGATCAGCCGTCGCAGAGTTTTCGTCAATTGCTCTGCGATATCGCTGCCCGCTCGCACCGACAGCCACGTGGCCACCAGCGTCGGCGCGACAATCAGGATGGTGATTGCGTCCGTGGACCGGCCGCTGGTCTGCGGCAACCACCATAGCGCGGTGGCGAGGATCGCGATACCTGTCAGAAATGCTATCCAGGCCCCTCCGTACCACGACGCTGGGCTGCGGTGTGTGATGACGAGCGAGAGGAGCGTCGGCGGCGGCAGGCGCTGATCCTGCCCGTTCTCGCCATTGACCTCCGGCGCGACGATCGTGGCTCGCGCCCCCACCTGGTCTGCGACGTTCGCGTACAGCTTCTCTTTCCGTGCCCGTAGCATTCGCATGCGGACTGCCATGAGCTCGCTCGGAAGGATCACATCGACCTGATGGCTGGCCACATCCATGCCGCTGGCCTGTAGCCATGCGACATGCCACGCCAGGCCCAGCATGCCCCTCCGTCCGGCCTTTCGCAGCCAGAGGTTCCTGCTTCGCGCAAAGATCCCGTCCAGACCCCGTGGAAGCAGCTTGTCCAAATCTCCCTGGTGCGGCCCGCCTCGGCTGATGTGCTTGCGGCACTCACGGCTTTTGTCGCACGGCAACGGGATCAGCTTCAAAGGCCATTTTCGATCGCCACAGCTTCGGGGGTGCGCCAGTGCCGCCTGCTCCAGAATCTGTTTGTGGTGCTCCCATGGCGGTTCCCATTCTCTGAGTTCCTCGTCAAACGAAAGCTTCAAGGTTGTCCAACTGGCGGGCGGTCTGGATGCATCGACGCGTGCGAAGAGCACAAAGTTCGTCTGCCACGCCAGCAGGATTCGGGCGAGCTCTCGAGCCTTTTCCGAATCCAGACAGCACAGCTTCTCCAGAAGTGGGCGGGTGGCTCGGCAGCCCCACTTGTCAGCCATGAGCTCCGCCTCGCCTGGAGTGCCCTCCGAAGCTGTACACGACGCGCATTCATATCCCGGTGGCCCTACGTCTTTGCGATGGAGTCGAATCGCTTTGACGTGGTCAGCCAGGTTCTCGTCGGTAATCCCCACCGCTGTCAACCGGTCTTCGATCTGCGGCTGGACTCGAAAGTCGCTTTCTTGGCTGGTCAGGTATGGGATCACATGCCCATCTGCGTCGACTAGTTCGGCTCCGGCATTTGCCCACGGAACGAACCAGCCCAGCGGGATCACGCGCGACCCGCACCGCGGCAGCACATCTGCGAGCGCCCCGAGGTCGAGCGTCAAGGCGATTGTCCGGCGAACCGTCATCAGATCGAGGAACTCGACTCGATCCACACGGTGCCTCACCCATCGTCTTGTTTTGAGCAGTACGCTCAGGGCGTCAGGGCACATGGTCGGCTCTTCTCCCCGTCTGAGATATCGAGCATCCGCCCTGCGACCATAGTTCGAACATCTGGCGCGAGGGTACGTTACTTCCTACCTGCTGAGCGCGGGTAGCGGTAATCTGAGCCAGATGGCCGCCGATCGCATCGCCGTCCTGTTCGACATCGACGGGACGCTCATCATCACCGGCGGCGCCGGCGCGGCCTCATGGCGGCTGGCCTTCGACGAGCTCTACGGCATCCCCGCCGACATCGGCAAGTTCACCGACACTGGCATGACCGACCCCGACGTCGGGCGCCGGACCTTCCAGGCGGTGCTGCACCGCGAGCCCGAGCGCGACGAGTTCGTGCGGCTGCTGGAGCGCCGGCTGCACTACCTCCACGGGGCGGTCGCGGAATCCGACGACTACCGGGTGCTGCCCGGCGTCGAGGATCTACTTACAAGGCTGCTCGAGGAGGGATATCTGCTTGGATTGGTCACGGGCAACGTCGAGGCTGCGGCGCACGTCAAGCTCCACCGAGCCGGCCTCAACCGCTTCTTCTCCTTCGGCGGCTACGGTTCCGACGCGGTTGACCGCGGCGAGATCGTGCGCACCGCCCTCACCCGTGCGAGCCTCGTCTATGGGGAGTCGCTCTCCCCGGGGCAGGCACTCGCGGTGGGCGACACGCCGCACGACGTCGAGGGCGCCCATGCGGCCGAGGTCGCCTGCGTGGGCGTCGGCAGCCACCACTTCAGCGTCGAGCAGCTGCGCGAGGCGGGCGCCGACTACGCGATCGCCTCGCTGACGGAGCAGTTCCCTCTGTGAGCGTGTGGGCGGCCATCGTGGGAGACGGGCGGAGGGCCGGCCTGGGTGACAGGAGGACCGTGGTGGGAGATAGGCCAAGGAGCGTCGGGGCGACAGGCGGAGGACCATGACAGGCGGAGGGCCATTGTGGAAAGGCGGGGAGTAGTAAGACAGGGGCTCTCCCTTCACGAATTCGACTCGCTCAGGCCGCACGAGGCCTCCGTGCTCGCCGGCTGCACCACACGCGGCGGAGGTGTGAGCGACCCACCCTACGACCAGCTCAACGTGGGCCTGCACGTCGGTGACGACCCGGGCGCCGTACTCGAGAATCGCCGCCGCCTCGCCGCCGAGCTCGGCGGCGAGCCCTCCGCCTTCGTGTTCGCGCAGCAGGTCCACGGGGGAGAGGTGCGGGTGGTGAGCCTCGCCGATCGTGGCCGGGGCGCGCTGCGCTTCGAGGATGCCCTGCCGGACACCGATGCGCTGATCACACGCGACCCCGGAGTGGTGCTCGCCGTCATGCACGCCGACTGTGTTCCCGTGGTTCTCTTCGATCCCCTGACTCCTGCCGTGGGCGTCGTGCACGCCGGCTGGGGAGGTGCTGTCAATCACGTCGTGCGCAACGCGACCGAGGCCATGCGCATGCAGTTTGCGAGCCGTCCCGCCACGCTCCTCGCCGGGATCGGCCCGTCGATCGGCCCCGCGAGCTACGAGGTTGGCGTCGATGTGGCCGAGCGTGTGCAGGCAGGGTTTCCCGGCATCGCCATCATTCGCCCACGAGACGAGACAACGCACCCACGAGACGAGACAACGCATATACAAGAGGGGGAGCGAGGGGCGGCAGCGCATGTGCGACAGAAGCCAGACGAGCGCAAGTACCTGCTCGACCTGTGGAGTGCCGCCACGGCCGACCTCGCGAGTGCCGGCGTGCCGCGCGAGAACATCGAGGTCGCAGGTCTCGACACCTTCCAGCTGCACTCGCGGTTCTTCTCCCACCGCCGCCGCCAGCCCACGGGCAGGTGCCTGACCTTCGCGGTGCTGCGCGGCTGACCTGAGCTAAGCCCGCGCGCTCGCCTGCGGGTCCAGCCGCGACATCGTCACCGCCGCCGTCGGATCGGAGTCGAGAGCATGAGGCAGCACGCGGGAATCCTCTCACGAGAGAGCTCTCACGAGAGAGCATGAAGCAGCACGAGGACCGCTGCCGGCGTACTCTGAGGAAGCACTGATCCGCGACGAAAGGCATTCATGAGCCCAGCGGTAGCACGGCCCCAGACCCCGAGCTCAGTCAGCCAAGGCGCTCCGGCGCCTGCCGATGTGCTCGTGATCTTCGGCATCACCGGCGATCTCGCCAAGGTGATGACCTTTCACTCGCTCTACCGCCTGGAGGCAAGGGGACTGCTCGACTGCCCGATCGTGGGCGTGGCCGCCGACGACTGGACCGTAGATGACCTACGCAAGCGCGCCCGCGACTCGATCGAAGCAACGGGGGAGACGATCGACGAGCAGATCTTCACACGGTTCGCCGCGCGCCTCTCCTACATCTCGGGCGATTTTGCCGAGGAAGGGGTCTATCAGCGCGTCGAGGACGCGCTGAAGGGTTTCCACACCCCCGTCTTCTACCTCGAGATCCCGCCCTCGCTGTTCGGCATGGTTATCAGGGGTCTGTCCGGCGTGGGTCTCACCAAGCAGGGGCGTATCGTCGTGGAGAAGCCCTTCGGCCACGACCTCGCCTCCGCGCGCGCGCTGGCGGGCGAAATCCACCAGTACCTCGACGAGTCCCAGCTGTACCGGATCGACCACTTCTTGGGCAAGATGGGCACCGACGAGCTCCTCTACCTGCGTTTTGCCAACACGATGATCGAGCCGATCTGGAACCGCAGCCACATCGCGTGCATGCAGATCACGATGGCCGAGTCCTTCGGCGTCGAGGATCGCGGGCACTTCTATGACCCCGTCGGCGCCGTGCGCGACGTGGTCGTCAACCACCTCATGCAGGTCGTGGCCGCCGCCGCGATGGAGGCGCCCGCCGCCAACGACGCCAAGACGCTCAAGGACGCCAAGTTCGCCGTCTTCCGCTCCACCCACCCGGCCGACCCCAAGCACTACGTGCGGGGTCAGTACGACGGCTATCTGGAGATCGACGGCGTCGCCAAGGACTCCACGACCGAGACCTATGCTGCGCTGCGCCTGGACATCGACAACTGGCGCTGGGCCGGCGTGCCGTGGTTCATCCGCACCGGCAAGAAGCTGCCCGTCACCCAGACCGAGCTGCGTGCCGTGTTCCGTCACCCGCCACGCCTGGGCTTCATGGAGCACGGGCACCGCCGCCCGGTGCCCGACCAGCTCGTGATCAAGCTGGACCCCTCGACCGGCACGCAGCTGATCCTGGACGCCCACCGCGCCGACTCCACCGGGCCAACCGAGATCACGCTCGACATGGAGTTTGCGCAGGAGGGCGGCGAGGCGCCCACGCCGTATGAGGTGCTGCTGCTCGACGCGATGCGCGGCGACAGCACGCGCTTCACCCGCCAGGACTCGATCGAAGAGACGTGGCGCATCTTCGAACCGCTGCTCACCGCGCCCCCGCCCGTACACCCCTATAAGCCGGGCTCGTGGGGTCCGGAGGCCGGCGATGGGCTCGTCGCCGGGTTCGGCGCCTGGCACGGACCCTGGATCGCGTCATGAGCCCGGCTCGGCCAAAGGCCAAGGCAGCGTCTGGCGGTGGGGCCGGGAAGGCCAAAGCAAGCGCAGGCGCGGCCGGCAAGGCCAAGGGGAGCGCCGGGGGTAGGGCCACGAAGGTCGCTGGCGGCAGGGCAGATAACAAGGCCGCCGAACCGATCGCCCCCCAGAGCGCCGCTGCGCCCTCGCCCTTCCCACCGATCGCCGACTACGCGTTCCTCTCCAACTGCCACACAGGCGCGCTGATCGCGCTCGACGGCACTGTCGACTGGCTGTGCGTCCCGCGCTTTGACTCCCCGAGCGTGTTCGGCACGCTGCTCGACCGCCAGGCCGGCGCTTTTCGCTTCGCGCCGTTCGGCATCAATGTGCCCACGGCGCGCGTGTACGAGCCGGGGACGAACACACTGCTCACCACCTGGACGACGCCCACCGGGTGGGTGATCGTGCGCGACTCGCTCACGATCGGCCCGCGCCGGGGCGTCGACCTCGTCACCCCCCACACTCGTCCGCCCACCGACGAAGACGCCGACCACCTGCTTGTGCGGGTCGCGATGTGCCTCGACGGAGCCGTCGAGATGGAGCTGACCTGTGAACCCGTCTTCGATTATGGGCGCGACCCCGCAGAGTGGACGGTCGCCGAGGAAGGCCATCGGGCCGACGCGAGTGGCGCCGACACGACCATCCGCCTGCAGACCGACATGGCCGTCGGCATCGAGGGCGACTGGGTCAGGGCGCGGCACACGCTCGAGCAGGGCGACCAGATCTACTGTGCGCTCTCCTGGGCCGAGGAGCTCGCCGCGCCCCAGAACATCGACGAGGCCAACGAGGCGCTGGCGGCGACGGCGCGCTACTGGCGCGGCTGGCTGTCGCGCGCGCGCCTGCCCGACCACCGCTGGCGCGAGCCGATCCAGCGCTCGGCGCTGGCGATCAAGGGGCTCACCTACATGCCCACCGGGGCGACCGTCGCGGCGCTCACCACCTCGCTGCCCGAGACGCCGGGGGGCGAGCGCAACTGGGACTACCGCTACACCTGGCTGCGCGACTCGACGTTCACGCTGCAGGCGCTGCACTACCTCAACCTCGACTGGGAGGCCGAGGAGTTCATGCAGTTCATCGCCGACCTGGAGCCCAACAAGGACGGCGCGCTGCAGATCATGTACGGGATCGACGGGCGGCGCGACCTCACCGAGACGACGCGCGACGATCTCTCCGGCTACGCGGGCGCGAGTCCCGTGCGCGTCGGCAACGGTGCCTTCGACCAGCGCCAGAACGACGTCTTCGGCGCCGCGCTCGACTCGATCCTTTTGCACACCCGGCGCTCGGAACGACTGCCGCGGCGGCTGTGGCCGATCGTGCAGGCGCAGGCCAAGTGCGCGACCGCGGTGTGGCGTCAGCCCGACCAGGGCATCTGGGAGGCGCGCGGCAAGCCCCAGCACTACGTCTCCTCCAAGCTGATGTGCTGGGTGGCGATGGACCGCGCCTCAAAGCTCGCGGCGATGCGCGGCGACGCCAGGCTTCAGGCCACCTGGGGGCAGACCGCGGATGAGATCAAGCAGGACATTCTCACCCACGGTGTCACCAAGGACGGTGTGCTGCGCCAGCACTACGACACTGACGCCCTCGACGCTTCGACGCTGCTGGCGGGGGTGTTCGGGTTCCTCCCCGCCGGCGACGAGCGCCTGCGCGCGAGCGTGCTGGCGATCGCCGACGATCTGACCGAAGACGGCTTCGTGCTGCGCTACCGCACAGATGAGACCGACGATGGCCTCTCCGGCAAGGAGGGCTCGTTCTTGATCTGCTCCTTCTGGCTCGTCTCGGCACTGGCGATCATCGACGAGGAGCAGCGTGCGCGAGACCTGATGGAACGGCTCCTGCGGGTCGCCTCGCCGCTGGGGCTCTACGCCGAGGAGTTCGACACGAGCACCGGACGCCACCTGGGGAATTTCCCCCAGGCGTTCTCCCACCTCGCGCTGATCGAGGCGGCTTCGCGCATCATCCTCGCCGAGCGCCTGGAAGAGCTGCAGTGATGCGCGACTCGCCGGCGGCCGCGGCGGGTATCGCTCGGCTTGCGGACGGGGAAAAACGGGGAGAACGGAGTCGATGAGCGACCACTACGACGTGATCGTGATCGGCAGCGGCGCCGGCGGCGGCACGCTCACCCATCGCCTGGCCGGCTCGGGCAAGCGCGTCCTTTTGCTGGAGCGCGGCGACTGGCTCCCGCGCGAGCCCGCCAACTGGCTTGCCGAGGAGGTGTTCGTGAAGGGTCGCTACATCTCCGAGGACTCCTGGTACGACCGGGACGACAAGACCTTCCAGCCGCAGGTTCACTATTTCGTCGGCGGCGCCACCAAGCTGTATGGCGCGGCGCTCTACCGCCTGCGCGCCGAGGACTTCGGCGAGCTGCACCACTGCGATGGCCTCTCGCCTGCGTGGCCCGTGAGCTACGAGCAGATGGAGCCCTATTACTCACAGGCCGAGCACCTCTACCGCGTTCACGGCGCGCGCGGCGAGGATCCCACCGAACCGGCCACCTCTTCTCCTTATCCTTATCCGGCCGTCTCACATGAGCCGCGTATTCAAAAGCTCTCAGACGACCTGGCGGCAATCGGTCACCATCCGTTTCACGCGCCCTGCGGGGTGATGCTGCGCGAGGACGACATGGCCTACAGCGCGTGTGTGCGCTGCCAGGACTGTGACGGTTTTCCATGCGTGGTGCACGCCAAGTCCGACGCCGAGGTGCTCGCGGTACGTCCGGCGCTCGAGCATGACAATGTCACCTTGCTGCGCAACGCGTGCGCGCTCGAGCTGCATACCAACGACGCCGGTACGGTCGTCACCGAGGTCCTCGTCGAGCGCGATGGTGCGCACGAGGTGTTCAGCGCCGACCTGGTCGTCGTGTCCTGCGGCGCGGCCAACTCCGCCAAGCTGCTGCTGGCCTCCGCGAACGACCGCCATCCCAACGGTCTGGCCAACGGCTCCGACCAGGTGGGGCGCAATTACATGTTTCACAACAGCGTCGCCGTGCTGGCTCTCTCCAAGGAGGAGAACCCCACCGTCTTCCAGAAGACACTCGGCCTCAACGACTTCTATTTCAGCGGCGGCGAGGACTTCGATTTCCCACTCGGCAACATCCAGATGGTCGGCAAGTCCCAGGAGCCCATGTACCGCGGCGAGAAGCCGATCGAGACGCGCCTCGCGCCGACGCACACACTGCAGGACATCGCGCGCCACGCCGTCGACTTCTGGCTCTCCACCGAGGATCTCCCGCGCGCGGAGAACCGCGTCACGCTCGCGCCCGACGGGCGCGTGAAGATCTGCTACAGCGCCACCAACGGCCAGGCGCGCGAACGCCTCTACGCCAAGCTCAAGGGGATGCTCGGTCACCTCGGCATGCACCCCGACCATCTAATCCACCGCCACGCCTACCTGAAGAACCCGATCCCCGTCGCCGGCGTTGCCCACCAGGCGGGGACTTGTCGGTTTGGCCTTGACCCGGCTTCCTCGGTGCTCGATGCCGATTGCAAGGCTCACGAGCTGGATAACCTCTACGTGGTCGATACGAGCTGTTTTCCCTGTATTGGGGCGGTCAACCCGGCGCTGACCGCGATGGCCAACGGACTGCGCGTCGGCGACCACCTGCTGGCTCGCCTCGGGGTCGCCAGTGGGGGTTGACGGCGCCAGCACCCAGCGCCGACGCGTGGTGATCGTCGGCGCCGGCTTTGGCGGCCTGGCGGCGGCGCGCAAGCTGCGCCACGCCAACGTCGACGTGACGCTGGTCGACCGCATGAACCACCACCTTTTCCAGCCGCTGCTCTACCAGACAGCGGCCGGCGCGCTGTCCTCCAGCGACTGTGCCTCGCCGATTCGCTGGGGCGTGCGGCGCGCCGCCAACACCACCGTGCTGATGGCCGAGGTCACAGATGTAGATGCCGAGCGCCGCGAGGTGCTGCTCGACCGCGGCCAGCGCCTGGAGTACGACAGCCTGATCCTCGCCTGCGGCGCACAGACCTCCTACTTCGGCCACGACGAGTGGCGCGATTTCACCTGTGGACTGAAGACGCTTGCCGATGCGGTCGACATGCGCAGCCGCTTCTACGGCGCCTTCGAGCAGGCCGAGCGCTCGCAGGACCCGGCCGAGCAGGCCCAGTGGCTGACGTTCGTGGTCGTCGGCGGTGGCCCCACGGGCGTAGAGGTGGCCGGACAGCTAGCGATCACCGCGCGCACGATGCGGCGCGACTTCCGGCGCATCGACGCGTCCAGCGCGCGGGTGATCCTGCTCGACGCCGGCGAGCGCGTCGTCGCTGCGTTCAGCGAGAAGCTCTCCGGCGATGTGGCTGCGCAGCTGCTGGAGGTGGGTGTGACCGTGCGCGAGAGCGCACGCGCCACCGCGATCGACGCCGCGGGCGTCACCTTCGAGGTCGACGGTCAGAGCGAGCGCATCGACACGCGCACGGTCATCTGGGCGGCCGGGGTGCACACCGTCCCGCTCACCGCGACCGTCGCGCGGGCCACGGGCGCGAGCACCGACCGCGGGGGGCGCATCGAAGTGAACGAGGATCTGACCGTTCCCGGCCACCCCGAGGTGTCGGTGATCGGCGACGTCGCCTGCTTGGAGGGCCCGGGGGGACGCCCGCTGCCGGGCCTCGCGACGGTCGCGATCCAGCAGGCGCGTCATGTCGCCAAGGCGATCGCCGCCGGCCAGCCAGGTGCGACTACGCCCTTTCGCTACTTCGACAAGGGCGCACTCGCGGTCGTCGGTCGCGGCAAGGCCGTGTGCGCGATCCGGGGCGTCGAGCTCTCGGGCCGCCTTGCGTTTTTCACCTACCTGGGTGTTCACCTGTATTACCTGGGGGGCGCTCCGGGCCGGCGCGTGGAGGTGCTGATCAAGTGGATCGGCTCACGCTTCGGCGAGCGCCAGAGCGCGCTGATCGCGGGTGAGCTCGCGAGCGTGGAGCGGGCGTCGCCAGATGGCGGGGACGCCCAGGAGGGCGCCGTCGGGGCGGAGCCTTCCTCCGCCGGCGAGGGGCCCCAGCCAAGTGGGGTGGGGGCTTGACGTGAGCGCGGCCCCCCTGCTCGCCTCAACCACCGTCGACCTGGCCCGCGCGCAGTTCGCGACGACCTCGATCTACCACTTCCTGTTCGTGCCGCTCACGCTCGGGCTGGCGCCGCTGGTGGCGAGTATGCAGACGCTCTGGCGGCGCACCGGCGACGAGCATTGGCTGCGCCTCACGCGCTTCTTCGGCACCTTGCTGCTGATCAACTTCGCGATCGGCGTCGCCACGGGGCTCGTGCAGGAGTTCCAGTTCGGCATGAACTGGTCGGTGTACTCGCAGTACGTGGGTGGCGTGTTCGGCGCGCCGCTGGCGATCGAGGGGCTCGCGGCGTTCTTCCTGGAGGCCGTCTTTCTGGGGGTGTGGATCTTCGGCTGGGATCGCATCTCCCCGCGCATACACCTCGCCTCGATCTGGCTCGCGGCCCTCGGCACGTGGCTGTCGGCGTACTTCATCCTCGTGGCCAACTCGTGGATGCAGCACCCCGTTGGCTACAAGGTCATCGACGGCAAGGCGCAGCTGACCGACGTGGGGGCGCTGCTCACGAACAACTTCGCCGTGCACGCTTTCATACACACGATCCTCGCCGGCTTCACGACCGCGGCGCTCGTGATCCTCGGCGTCGCCTGCTGGCACTTCCTGCGCGGGCGCAACGCCGCGATCTTTCGCAAGGCCGCGGCGCTCGCACTGGTCGTTGCGGTGCCGGTGACGTTCGTCAACCTGCTCGTGGGAAGCAACTTCGGCATCACCACCACGACCGACCAGCCGATGAAGATCGCCGCCGCGGAGGCGCTGTGGAACAGCGAAAAGCCCGCCGCCTTCTCGCTGTTTCAGATCGGCGGCTTCAGCCAGCAGAACCCCAAGCCGAGCTTCTCGATCGACGTGCCCGACCTGCTCTCGTTTCTCTCGACCGGCTCTTTCAAGAGCGAAGTGAAGGGGCTCAATCAGCTCCAGCAGCAGGAGCAGCGCGAACACGGCCCGGGTAGCTACACCCCGCCGGTGCGCGCGATCTACTGGTCGATGCGCGTGATGGCCTACCTCGGCGCGCTGATGTTCCTGCTCTCCGCGCTCGGCGCCTGGCTGTATCGCAGGGGCAGGCTTGAGAGCACGCGCTGGTTTCAGAAGACGGCGATCGTCGCGATCTCATTTCCCTTCATCGCGATGACCGCGGGGTGGGTGCTGACCGAGGTGGGCCGCCAGCCGTGGATCGTGCAGGGGCTCTTGAAGACCGCCCAGGCCAACTCGCCGAGCGTCAGCGGGGCGATGATCGGTGTGAGCCTCGTGGTGTTCGTGGCGCTCTACATCGTCCTGGGTGTGACCGACTTCGTGCTGATGCGCCGCTACGCCCGTCTGGACCCGCCCGAGGTGCGCCCTGCCGGAGCCGCCCCCGAGCCGGCTGCTCCGCTGCCGGCGATCGGATACTGATGGGTGTGGCGAGCACACCTCACGGCATGCGCGGCGGCCTGTTCGGAGTGTGTCGCGGCGGCGAGCGTTCTCGCACCGGACGAGCGGGACGACGATGAGCCTGCAGACCGTCTGGTTCTGTCTGATCGCCTTCCTGTGGGCCGGATACTTCGTGCTGGAGGGCTTTGACTTCGGCGTCGGCGCGCTGCTGCCCGTGCTCGCGCACGACGAGGCGGACCGCAAGACGATGTTCGACGCGATCGGCTCGGCGTGGGACGGCAACGAGGTGTGGCTGGTCGTCGCCGGGGCGGCGACCTTCGCGGCGTTCCCGGTGTGGTACGCGACGATGTTCTCCGGCTTCTACCTCGCGCTGGTGCTGGTGCTCGTGTGCCTGATCGTGCGGGTGGTGTCCTTTGAGTGGCGCACCAAGAGCGAGTCGCCGCGCTGGCGCGCGGTCTGGTGCTGGGCCAACACCGTCGGCAGCGTCGGCGCGGCGCTCGTGTGGGGCGTGGCGCTGGCAAACCTCGTGCACGGCGTGCCGATCGACTCCGCGCACAACTTCAGCGGTACTTTCTTGGACCTGTTCCGTCCCTACACCGTGTTCGCGGGCGTAGTGGTGGTGGTGCTGTTCTCCTTCCACGGAGCGACCTTTCTGACGCTGCGCACCGTGGGCGAGCTCTGTGAGCGCTCGACTCAGGTGGCGCGTCGACTCGCCCTGCCCGCGGCGCTCGGCGGCATCGCGCTGCTCGCGTGGACGGTGGTGGTGGCGGTGAACGACAACGACAAGCAGGTGTTCCCGCCGGTGCTGCCCGCTGTGCTCGGCGCCTTGGCACTTGTGCTGGCGGTCGTCTTTCTGCGCCTGCGCCGCGGCGGGATCGCGTTCGCGATGACAGCTTCGGCGACAGTCGCGGTGGTGGCAACGATCTTCACGGGGCTCTACCCGCGCGTGCTCGTCTCCTCGACGGACTTCGCGCACAGCCTGACGCTGGCCAACTCCGCCTCCTCGCACTACGCGCTGGTGGCGATGACGGTGACCGCGGCTATCTTCATGCCGGTGATCCTGCTCTACCAGGCCTGGACGTACTACGTGTTCCGCGCGCGCGTCGGCGGAGAGCAGCCTGATGGCAACCCGGTGCAGGCGCTGGTGGCGAAGAGCATGAGCTCTGAGACCGCGCGCCCCCCGGGCGCCTGAGGCAGCGTAAGGCCGATGTGGCCTCTGCACACGTGTCCTGCGCTGGACTCGCGCCTGGTGCACACGCACATCCTGTGTCTGAGGCGCGCACATGCGGCCGCTTGACCCGCGCCTCTTGGAGCGTGCGCGCTCGGTGCGCCCCCTGCTCGGCGCCGACATCGCTCTGGGGCTTGCCGGCGCGCTGTTGATCCTCGCGCAGGCGACGCTGCTGGCGCGCGTCGTGGCGCGCGCCTTTCACGGCGCCCCCTTGGCGGAGGTCCGCGGCGAACTACTCCTGCTGGTGCTCGTCTCGGCTGGGCGCGGTGTGCTGGCGTGGGGATTTGAGGTCGCCGGGCGCCGTGGCGCCGCGCGCGTGCTCTCCGAACTGCGCATGGCGCTGCTCGAGCGCCGCCTGCGCGCCCAGCCGGCCGCGCTCGACGGCGTCGAGGGGGGTGAGTTGGCGGCGGCCGGCGTGCAGGGGGTCGACGCGCTGGAGACCTACTACGCGCGCTACCTGCCGCAGGTCGTGCTCGCCTGCCTTGTGCCCGTGGCGGTGCTCGTGTGGGTGGCGCCGATCGACTACGTGTCCGCGCTGATCATGGTGGCGACGCTGCCGCTCGTGCCCGTCTTCATGTGGCTGATCGGCCGCTACACCGAGCAGCGCACGCGCGAGCGCTGGCTCGCGCTGGCGCTGCTCTCAAACCACTTCCTCGACGTGGTGCGCGGGCTGCCGACGCTGCGCGCGTTCAACCGCGGGCCGGCCCAGGCGCAGCGGATCGCGCAGGTCAGCGAGCGCCACCGCCGCGCGAGCATGGCGACGCTGCGCCTGAGCTTCCTCTCAGGGTCGGTGCTCGAGCTGGCGGCGACGCTCGGTGTGGCGCTCGTGGCGGTAGCGGTCGGGCTGCGCCTGGTCTATGGCGGCATCGGCCTGCAGGCCGGACTGACGGTGCTGGTGCTCGCGCCCGAGCTGTATCAGCCGCTGCGCCGGCTCGGCGCGCAGTACCACGCGGGCGCCGACGGGATGGCCGTGGCCGAGCGGATCCTGGAGCTCCTCGACGCGCCCGCGGAGGCGCCCGAGGGCTTGTCGGGCGAAGCGGCTGCAGCGGGCGCCATTCCAACCGCGCCCGCGGAGGCATCCGGCGGGGGCGAGCGGACGGCGCCGAGCCCCGCTACCGCCGCGGTTTGGATGCGGGAGGTGTCGTTCTCCTATCCAACACGCCCCGGGCTGGTGCTGGCGGATTTCGATTTGACGCTCGCGCCCGGTGAGACGGTGGCGCTCGTCGGCGAGAGCGGCGCCGGCAAGAGCACGGTGGCGGCGCTCCTGCTCGGCTTGGCCAAGCCAACGGCGGGCAGGATCGGTGTGGGGGAGAGGGACTTCGCGGACTGCTCGCCGGCGGCGTGGCGGAGGGAGCTGGCGTGGGTGCCCCAGCATCCGGTGCTGTTGCGCGGCACGGTCGCGCAGAACATCTGCCTTGCTGACCCGACGGCCTCCGTGGAGCGCGTGCGCACGGCGGCGGAGCTGGCGGGCGCCCACACCTTCGTGACCGGGCTCCCGCACGGCTACGACACCGTCGTCGGCGACGGCGGCCGCCCGCTGTCCGCGGGCCAGCGCCGACGGATCGCGCTCGCGCGGGCGTTCCTACGCGCCGCGCCGCTGGTGATCCTCGACGAGCCCACCGCCGACCTCGACCCCGACAGCGCCGCTGTGGTGGCCGCGGCCGTCGAGCGGCTGTGCGCCGAGCGAACCGTGCTGCTGATCGCGCACCGACCGGAGCTCGCGCGGCTGGCCGACCGAGTTGTGACGATGCAGCGCGCAAACGCTGGCCCCGCGCCCACGGCGAGGGACAGAGCGCAGGAGGGCCCGCCAGGCGAGGCGGACGCCATGGCGCCCAACGACCATGCCGCGACTATCGCGGGAGGGGCGCCATGACCGGCACCCTGCACCGCCTGCTCGCCCTCGCCGAAGCTCCGCGCCGGCGCGTGGCGCTCGCCGTGGTGCTCGGCGCGGCGACGGTGCTGTGCGGCGTCGGACTGATGGCGACCGCCGGATACCTGATCTCCCGCGCGGCCGAGCGCCCGGCGGTCCTCTCGCTCGGCGTGGCGATCGTGGGGGTGCGCTTCTTCGGCATCGGCCGTCCGCTGGCGCGCTACGGCGAGCGGCTGTCCTCGCACGATGTCGCCCTGCGCGCGCTGGGGCGCATACGCGTGCGGGTGTATGAACGGATCGAACCGCTGGCGCCGGCGCAGCTCGCGGGCTATCGCCAGGGCGAGCTGCTCTCACGCACGGTGGCGGACGTGGATGCGCTGCAGAATCTGCATCTGCGCGGCGTGATGCCGCCGCTCGTGGCGCTCTTGGCGGGGGCGAGCGCGGTGGGGGTGGCGGCGGCGTTCCGGCCCGCCGCCGGCCTGGTGCTGGCGGCGGGATTGCTGCTCGGTGGCGTGGCCGTACCGCTGCTCGCGGCTGCGCTGGCGGACCGGACGACACGCCGCCAGGCCGCCGCGCGGGGGGAGCTGGCGGCGGAGATCCTCGAGCTCTCGCGCGGCGCCGCGGAGCTCGTGGTGTACGGCCGCGAGACCGAGCAGCTGCAGCGCCTAAAGGCAGCCGACGGCGCGCTGGTGCGCGTCGCCGCGCGCGACGCGCTGGCGGGCGGGGTGGGCGAAGGACTCGGCATCTTCGTGACCGGCGCGACCGTGGCCGGGGTGCTCGCGGTGGGCGTCAGCGCGCACGCGACGGCGGGCCTGAACAGCGTGCTGATCGCGACGCTGGCGCTGCTGGCGATGGCGTCCTTCGAAGGCGTGCAGCCGCTGGCGGGGGCCGCGCGCGAGTTGTCGGCCACGCTCGGCGCCGGACGGCGTGTGCTCGCGCTGATGGACGGCGAGCCGGCGGTTCGCGACCCCGCTTGCCCCGCACCGGCGCCCACCACCTTCGACCTCGTGCTGGAGCGGGTATGGGCACGGTATGCGCCGGCCGAGCCCAATGCATCCGAGGCGCCGTACGTGCTGCGGGGGCTCGACCTGAGCCTTCCCGCCGGGCGGCGCCTCGCACTGGTGGGCGAGAGCGGCGCGGGCAAGACGACCGTCGTGAACCTGCTGCTGCGCTTCCTGGACCCCGAGCGGGGGCGCGTGACGCTCGGTGGACGCGACCTCAGGGACTACCGCCAGCACGACGTGCGTCAAGCGATCGCGGTGGCCGGGCAGGATGCCCATCTGTTCTCCGCGAGCATCCTCGAGAACGTGCGCCTCGCGCGTCCCCACGCTACCGACGCAGAGATCGAGGGCGCGCTGCGCAGGGCGCGGATCTGGGAGTGGATCGACACTCTGCCCGATGGCTGGGACACCCTCGTCGGCGAGGAGGGCCAGGCGCTCTCCGGCGGCCAGCGCCAGCGCGTGGGGCTGGCGCGCGCGCTGCTCGCTGACGCGCCCGTGCTCGTGCTCGATGAGCCGACGGCGCACCTCGACGCACGGACCGCCAAGGAGCTGATGCGCGACATCTTCGCTGCTGCAGAGGGCAGGTCGGTGCTGCTGATCACGCACCGGCCGGAGGGCCTTGACCTCGTGGAGGAGACCGTCGTGCTGGACATCCAGGCACTGGAGTAGCGTTGGCTTGTCGCCAACCATCGGAGGAGGAAGAAGCATGGTTTCAAGGCTAAGCACATGGATGGCCCTCGTACTCGCAGGTGGAGTCCTGGTCGCGGGCTGCGGAAGCAGCAGTACGAGCACGACGACTACCAGCCAGAGCACGACGAGCGCCGCCGCCACGACGGTTGGCAGCGGGAGCACCGTCCCGGCGGTGGCGAACAACCCGGCGGTGCAGGAGGCCGTGGCGGCGTGCAAGCACGGCGTGCAGGCGGCGTCGGGGCTATCGTCGAACACGAAGACGAAGATCGAAGGGATCTGCGACAAGGCTGCCAGTGGCGACGCAAACGCGGCAAAAGAAGCCGCGCGCGAACTGTGCATCGAACTCGTCAATGCCTCGCCGGTGCCCGCCGGCTCGATCAAGGAACAGGCGCTCTCGGAGTGCAGGACGAGGAGCTAGCGGGGCTTCACCCCTGCGCCGCGGGCATGTAGGGCGCGAGCTCGCGGCGCGCGATCGACAGCTTGTGCACCTCGTCGGGGCCGTCGGCCAGGCGTAGGGTGCGCAGGTGCGCGTAGGCCCAGGCGAGGGTGAAGTCGTCGGAGACCCCGCCGCCGCCATGGACCTGGATCGCGCGGTCGATCACCTTCAGCGCAATCGAGGGCGCGGCGACCTTGATCGCTGAGATCTCGGTGCGGGCGTGGCGGTTGCCGACGGTGTCCATCAGCCAGGCGGCCTTGAGCGTCAACAGACGAGCCATCTCGATCTCGATGCGCGACTCGGCGATCCAGTCCTGGATGTTGGCGCGCGCGGCGAGCGGCTCGCCGAAGGTGACACGCGCGACCGCCCGCCGGCACATCGCCTCGAGCGCTCGCTCGGCGGCGCCCAGCGAGCGCATGCAGTGGTGGATGCGCCCAGGGCCGAGGCGGGCCTGGGCGATCATGAAGCCATCGCCCTCACCGGCGATCAGGTTCGACGCGGGCACGCGCACGTCGGTGAAGGAGATTTCGGCGTGGCCCTCCTGGTCCTGGTAGCCGAAGACGGGCAGCGCGCGGAGGATCTCCACGCCGGGGGTGTCGAGCGGCACGAGCACCATGCTCTGCTGCTTATGGCGCGGCCCCTCAGTGGCGGTCTTGCCCATCACGATCAAGATGCGACAGTGCGGGTGAAGCGCCCCTGAGGTCCACCACTTGCGCCCGTTGAGCACGTACTCGCCTGCCTGCCCCCCGCCACGGGGGGTGCCCGACTGGGTATCGCCGACGCGCTCGATGCGCAGCGCGATGTTGGTGGCGTCCGAGGAGGCCACATCTGGCTCAGTCATGGCAAAGGACGAGCGAATCTCACCCTCAAGTAGAGGTACAAGCCAGCGCTCGCGCTGGGCAGGAGTGGCGAATAGGTGCAGCACCTCCATGTTGCCGGTGTCCGGCGCCGAGCAGTTGCAGGCCTCGGAGGCGATGTGGCTGCGCCCGAGCACCTCCGCGAGCGGCGCGTAGTCGCTCACCGACAGCCCCGCGCCCGCGTCGGGGTCCGGCAGGAACATGTTCCACAGGCCGGCCTCGCGCGCGCGTACCTTGAGCTCCTCCATCACCGCGGGCTGGTGGTGCGGGTCGCCGGACTCGCGCAGCTGACGCTCGTAGACGGCCTCGGCGGGGTAGACGCGCTCGTCCATGAACGTCAGCAGACGCTCCTTGAACTCTTCACAGCGCGCGCTGGGCTTGAAGTCCATGTCTCTCCTCTGGTCTGCGGCTCGGCGGCCGGGTGGGGGCGGGGCGGCGGTCGGTTTTTGAATGAGGACCCCACAAGGGGGTCCGGTGGGGGCCGCGTGGCGCGAGCCGAGCGGCCACGCCGTAACCTGCGGCGGGGTGCGAGCTTCATGTAACAGGAGATGGGCGTCGCTTGCCAGTGCGGCCGTTCTGCTTGCGCTCCTCGGGCTGGCCCTGGGCGGCTGCGGCGGAGGTAGCCAGGCCGCGCGCCAGGCCGCGCTGAGCACCACGACCGTGCGGTTCGGCTCGCAGGCCGCCGGCTCCCCCGGACCTGGCTCCCCCGCGACCACAGCCCCGTCCTCCACGGCGAGCGCCAGGCGGCCCAACATCATCTTCATTCTCACCGACGACCTCTCCTGGAACCTCGTGCCCTACATGCCCCATGTGCTCGCGATGCAGCGCGCCGGGGAGTCGTTCAGCAACTACTTCGTGACCGACTCGCTGTGCTGTCCCTCGCGCGCGTCGATCTTCACGGGGCGCTTTCCGCACAACACGCACGTGACCTCCAACAGCCCGCCCTATGGGGGCTTTCAGGTCTTCCACGAACGGGGCGAGGAACTGGAAACGTTCGCCACCGCGCTGCAGAAGGTGGGGTATCGCACGGGGATGATGGGCAAGTACCTCAACGGCTACAAGCCCAACGGGGGCGAGGGGGTGCCGGCGTCCTTCGTGCCGGCCGGCTGGAACGAGTGGGACGTGGCGGGCAACGGGTATCCGGAGCTCGGCTACACGCTCAACCACGACGGCACGCCGGTGAACTATGGGAGCGAACCGCAGGACTACCTCACCGAAGTGCTGGCCGAGAAGGGCGTCGCCTTCATCGACCACTCGGCCGAACTGCGCCAGCCGTTCATGCTCGAGCTCGCCACCTTCGCGCCCCATTCGCCGTTCGTGCCGGCGCCGCGCGACGCGAATGACTTCCCCGGGCTGAAGGCGCCGCGCGACCCCGCTTTCGACGTCGCCAACACGAACGCGCCGGCGTGGCTCAGCCACTTCACCGCGCTCGAAGCGCAGCAGATCGAACAGATCGACAACGACTTCCGCCTGCGCGCGCAGGCGGTGCAGGCCGTGGACCGCATGATCGGCGAAATCGAGGCGACGCTCACGGCGCACGGCCTTGCCCAGAACACCTACCTGGTGTTCAGCTCCGACAACGGCCTGCACATGGGCCAGCACCGGCTGATGCCGGGCAAGCAGACGGCCTTCGACACCGACATCCGCGTGCCGCTGATCGTCGTCGGCCCCGGCGTGCCCGCCGGGCGCACGGTGAGCGCGCTGAGCGAGAACATCGACCTGTGCCCGACCTTCGAGCAGTTGGGGGGCGCCCCCGCGGGTGTGAACGTCGATGGCCATAGCCTCGCGGCGCTGCTGCACGGGCAGCCGGCCGCCAACTGGCGGCGGGAGGTGCTGATCGAGCACCACGGGCCGGTGCTCGACGCCGGCGACCCCGACCTGCCCACACGCGGCGCCGGCAACCCCTCGAGCTACGAGGCGCTGCGCACGCCCACCAGCCTGTTCGTGGAATACGTGACGGGCGAACGCGAGTACTACGACCTGCAGAGCGACCCCTTCGAGCTGCACAACATCGCCGCGCACCTCTCGGCGGCCCACCTGCACCGGCTGCGTCGCGCGCTGCTGGCGATCGAGGGCTGTCACGGCCAGCGGCAGTGCTGGAGCGCGCAGCACCGGGTGACGTAGCCGGCGTGTCGCACATGTGGGGTCGAAGGTCTGGCGGTCGGGCGCGGGGCCGGCCATCGCCAACGACGGCGGTGACGGCGCGGGCCCGACAAACGACAGCTGTTCTAAGGTTAAGCTTGAGCGTGAGTGTTTGAATGGGCGGGGAGATCGTTTTGACCTGGCGGTATCAAGCCTGCCCGCCCACGCCTTCTGGGCCCAGCGCCCCCCTGTTCGGACTTGAAGGAGTCGGCCCCGCCATATATGGTTGTGCGTAGATCGCCACGTTCCCCTGCCCATATTGAGCAGGGGATCTCGATGTCGCCGGGCCGAGGAGGGTTCCGGAGCTACCCGGATCGAGGCGGACCTGTCCATCAATAGAGGAGAGAAAAACTGATGCGCAGAGCATCCACCTGTCTGGCCTTGCTCGGCATAGCCGTCCTTGGCCTGTCGGCGTCCGCCTCGGCGGCGCCGACGGTCACATTCAAGGCAAGGGCCGTCCCAATCCCGGGCTTCCCCGGCACGGGCAACATCCTGGGCGCCGGCACGGCCGTCGAAGCGCAGTACACCATCTCCGGCAGCGAATACCCCGGGGGCTTCCCCGCGCCGCTGATCGGGGTCAACTTCTACACGCCCGCGGGCACGAAGCTGCATCCGCAGGGCTTCGTCACCTGCCCCCTCTCGACGCTCGAAGGCAACGCGGGTCCCGAAGGGTGCCCGAAGAAGTCGCAGGCCAGCCCCGTCGGCGTGGCCGGCGTGGCGAACGAGATCGGCGGTACGCCGGTCACCGAGAATGCGACGCTGCAGGCGTTCTTCGCCGAAGGCGGAGGCCTGAACTTCTACGTCAACGGCTCCTCGCCGATCTCGGCGCAGATCGTCGCCAAGGGCCGTTTCGTGGCCGCCGCGCCGCCCTACGGCCCCGAGTTGACCAGCGAAGTGCCGCTGGTCGACGCGCTGCCCGGCGCGCCGGACGTCTCGACGACCTCGATCAACATCAAGGTTGGTGCGGCCTATAAGAAGGGCAAGAAGGTCATCTCCTATGGCAGCCTGCCGTCGAAGTGCCCCAAGGGCGGCTTCCCCGTGAAGTCCGAACTGAAGTTCCTCGGCGGAGCGGTCGTCACCGTCAACTACAAGGCTCCATGCCCAAAGAAGTAATCTTCTAGACAAGTAGTAGAATCAACGGCGCGGGGGGCCGGTCCAAGGGGCCGCGCCCCCTTCGCTATTGAACTGGAGGAAGGATCCGGGGTTGAGGACGCAGACCGTCTGGTGGAGAAGGGGGATCATGGGGGCAGCCGGGGCGCTATGCGTCGCTGCCCTGGCGGCAGCGATCCTGCTTTCGACCTCGGCGGGGAGCTCCAGCGGCGACTACACCGTGCGCGCGATCTTCGACGACGCAGGCAACCTGATCCCCGGCGAGGACGTCCTGATCGACGGGGTCAAGGCCGGCTCCGTTGGCGAAGTGGTGCCCACGCCGCAGGCCAAGGCCGCAGTCACGCTGAACATCGAAAGCCCCGGCTTCCAGGACTTCCGCGCCGACGCGCAGTGCACGATCAAGATCCAGTCGCTGATCGGCGAGAAGAACGTCGACTGCCTGCCCAGCAAGCCGCGTCCCTACGGCGCGCCGCTGCCACCGCCGCTGCCCGTGATCCCCAAGGGTCAGGAAGGCGCGGGCCAGCGCTACATGTCGATCGAACACACCTCCAGCCCCGTCGACGTCGACCTCGTGGGGGACATCAGCCGTCGCCCCGAGCGCGAACGACTGGCCATCATCCTCAACGAACTGGGCGCCGGTCTGGCCGGCCGCGGCTCGGACCTGAACGCGGTGGTCCTCCGCGCCGACCCGGCGCTGCGCGAAGTCGACGCCGTGCTCGGCATCCTCGCCTCGGAGAACAAGGTGCTCGGCAACCTCGCCGAAGAAGGCGACCGCGTGCTTGAGCCATGGGCGAAGGTGCGCAGTCAGGTGGCGGACTTCATCGTGCAGAGCAACACCGTCGCCACCGCCCAGGCGCGCCATCGCGGCGCGCTCGAACAGAGCCTCGCGCTGTTCCCCGAGTTCCTGCGCCAGCTCGGCCCCGCGATGCAGCGGCTCGGCGAATTCGGCGAACAGGCCGCGCCCACCCTCACCGACCTGGAGCGCGCCGCGCCCGGCATCAACCAGACCTTCCAGAACCTCGGCCCGTTCTCGACCACCTCGACGAAGTTCTTCGAAAGCCTGGGTAAGAGCTCGAAGATCACCGGCCCCGCGCTGGTTGCGGCGCAGCCCTTCTTCAAGCGCTTCCAGGCGCTCGGCGCGGCCGCCAAGCCGTTCGCCGAAAACGCCGCCGGTCTCACCTCCAGCGTGCGCGACACGGGCGGCATCGAGCGCCTCGTGGACACCATCTTCAACAGCGCCGGCGCAACCAACGGCTACGATGCGCTCGGCCATTTCCTGCGCGGCATCCTCGTCGTCAACACCTGCCAGACCTACGCGATCGCGCCGACCCCGGGCTGCAACTCCAAGTTCAGCTCCGGCGGCGCCAGCACCGCCTCGGTCGGCGCGCCCGGCTCCTCGGCGACGACCGAACTGGTCATGCAGCGCACGCTCGCGGTGCTCGAGGGCGCCACCCCGGCACAGGCGATCGCGCGCTACCCGGGCACCGTCACGACGGGCGCCCTCGGCGCCTTCGGCGGACTCGGCGAAGCCACGCCCACCGCGCAGCCCGTGGGCGGCTCCAGCGGCGGCACCACCTACTACACACCCGCCAGCGAAGGCTCCAGCGCGAGCGGTCTGCTGCTCAACTACCTGCTCGGGAACTGACGATGCCCACGCGCTCACTCTTCACCCGCTTGCTCCCCGTCGTAGGGACACTCGTGCTGGCCGCGCCGCTCACCGCCGCCTCCGCCGACCAGATGACGCCGAGCGAACCGGCGACCGCGCAGCAGACCACCAGCGAATCAGCGACCACCGGCTCCCTTCCCTCCTCCTCTTCGACCAGCGTGGCGGAAAGCTCCGCGACGGCCACGACACCGGCAGGCGAAGGCACGCCTGAAATCACCACCTCCACCACGCAGAGCGCGCCCGAGCCCGCCCCCGAGGTGCACGCCCAGGCTCCGCAGCTCACCGGTGGCGCGGGTGGGTCCTCGCAGGCGCACGCTCATGCCAAGACGCCCTCCAAAGGGTCGCCCGCCAAGGCCACGGGTACAGGAGGGGGCGGGGCCGGTGCGAAGGCGGGTACTCCCTCGCACGTGAGCGCGCTTGCGCCCTCCGCGCTGATCCCACTGCCGCCCGGTGCACTCGGCCTGGGGGTCTCCAGCGTGCCCTCCTTCTTCATCTCCAACTTCAGCATCCCGCCGTTTCTGCTGCCGATCTTCCAGGCCGCCGGGCGCACCTACGGCATCCCCTGGCAGGTGCTCGCGGCGATCAACGAAGTCGAGACCGACTACGGCCGCGACCTCAGCCTCTCCAGCGCCGGCGCCGAGGGTTGGATGCAGTTCCTGCCCTCCACCTGGGCCATGTATGGGGTCGACGCCAACGGCGACGGCTACGCCGACCCGTATAACCCCGCCGACGCGATCTTCGCCGCCGCGCGCTACCTCAAGGCCGCCGGGGGCGCCCGTCACATCGACGCCGCGATCTTCTCCTACAACCACTCCCAGAGCTACGTCGCCTCGGTGCTGCTGCGCGCGCAGCTGCTCGACGGCATGCCCCCGCAGCTGCTCGACACCGTCAGCTCGCTCACCGAGGCGCGCTTCCCCGTGCACGCCCCCGCGCACTTCACCGACGGCTTCCCCACGGTCAGAGACACGACCCCGGGCAGCCCGCCGCGCACGCTGGTCGCGACGACCATCTACTCGCAGCCCGAGGCCCCCGTGATCGCCGTGCAGGACGGCGTGGTGGCGGCGATCGGCTCCTCGCCGACGCTGGGGCGCTACGTGGTGCTGCGCGACGACTACGGCAACACCTACACCTACGGTGACCTCGGCTCGGTGGCGACGCTCTATCCGGTCCTCAAGCCACACAGCCAGGACGTCCGCGAGGAGGGCTCGGCGCGCGCGGCGGTCGCTGGTGCCCCCGCTCGGGTCTCGCTCCCGCCCGCGACCGCCGGGGCACAGCCGCACTCGCCCTTCTCGGCGAGCGCCGTCAGCTCCGGGCTGGCCCTCGGTGCGGCCGCCGAACTGGAAAGCCTCCCGCTCGCGCCCGCCCGCCCGAAGGCCTCGCCGCGCGTCCATCATGTGCGCCCCGCGCCCGCGCCGCGCGTCTTCCGGGTGGGCTCCGAAGACGTCTTCCTGCATCCGCTACGCGTCGGCGCACGCGTGATCGCCGGCACCGTCATCGGCCACTTGGTGATGATGGGTGAAGCCGCGATGCTCTTCCAGATTCGCCCCGCAGGCGCGGGCGCGCCGCAGATCGACCCCAAGCCGCTGCTCGACAGCTGGGTGCAGTTCCAGGGCTCCTTCGTCTTTCGTGTCACCGGTAAGCATCGTTTCCCCGCGGCCGCACCGGCTCCTAAGCCCGTGCACAAGAGCGCTGTGCAGGTCGCGCTGGCGCCCGCGCCCACACTCACCCCCGGCCAGTGGCTCCAGCTAGTCGCGCGGCTCGGGCAGATCCCCGACCCCGTGGTGGCCGCCAAGCCCTCCCCGGCGGCGATCCCCGATCACTCCTCCGTGGCGCCCGCCGGCGCCGCAAGCGAAGGCAGCGGTGTCAACAACTAGCCCTCCCACACCTCCGCTGCGCGAGCCGGCAGGTTCCCCGCTGGGCAAGCCCGGGCGTCCGGGCGACATCCCCACACCGACGGGACTCCCGCGCAATCCCACCGCGCGTATCGTCGCGATCGGCGCGCCGATACTGGTTGTGCTGGTGATCCTCTATCTGATCTTCGGCGGAGGCGGCGCGAGCACCTATTACCTCGAATTCGAAAGCGCCGACCAGCTGGTCAGGGGCGACCAGATCCAGGTCGGTGGGGTGCCCGTGGGAACGATCAAGGACATCACCCTCACCCACAACTACAAGGCGCGCGTGCGGATCTCGATCGACTCCTCGCTCGCTCCCTTGCACCAGGGGACCACGGCGCAGATCCGAGTGCCCTCGCTCTCGGGCGTCGCCAACCGCTACGTCGCGCTCTCGCTCGGGCCCAACAACAGCCCCGCCCTGCCCGACGGGGCGACGCTCTCGGGCAGCGCCGTTAAGGGTGCGACCGACATCGACCAGCTATTCGACACGCTCAACCCGCGCACGCTGAAGGGGCTGCAGGAGGTCTTCCAGGGCGGCGCCGAATCCTACGCGGGCGTCGAGCACGAGGTGAATGTGACGGCCGAATACTTCGCCCCCGCGCTGGCCTCCGCCGACCACTTCTTTGGCGAGCTCGTCCGCGACCAGCACACGTTCACCGAATTCCTCGTCCAGGGCGCCAAGGCGATGACGACGATCGCCGCGCGCCGCGAAGATCTCACCGACCTCGTCGAACACGCCGACGTCGCCTTCGGGGCGCTGGCCTCCAAGCAGGCGGATCTCCAGGCGGGGGTGCAGCAGCTGCCCGTGACCCTGCGCCAGGCCAACCACACCTTCGCCGAAGTGCCTCCCACGCTTGCCGACCTGACGAAGCTGGTGAACGCCTCCAAGCCCGGCACCGCCCAGCTCGCCACGCTGTTCGTGCGGCTGCGCCCGCTATTCGCGGAAGCGACGCCCGTGCTGCACGACCTGAGCCTCGCCGTCAGCCAGCCCGGGCCCAACAACGACCTCACCGATCTGTTCAAGGGCTATCCGGCGCTCGCGCAGCAGCTCACCGCCGACACTCCCAACGTGGTTAAGGGCCTTGAAGAATCGAACATCTTCTTCTCCCACCTGCGTCCCTACAGCCCCGAGCTCACCGGGTTCGCGCGCTCGCTCGGCCAGAGCACCGCCTACTACGACGCCAACGGCCACTACGTGCGCGCCTCGGCGACCGTGCCCGCCTTCACGCTCGGCTCCGAAGGCTCGCTCGTGCCCTCGGAAAGCCTCGCCCAGGGCCTCCAGAACCTCAGGCGCGGCCAGCAGGCCCGCTGCCCGGGCGCGGCCACCCAGCCGGCGGGCGACGGCTCCTCGCCCTTCACCGACACGGGCCAGCTGGAATGCAACCCGGCGGAGGTGCCGTGATGAGTCGCCGTCGCGGCTCGCTGGCCGCCAGCCCGCTCTTGATCGGGGCGCTCACGACGCTGATCGCGGCCGTGGCCGTCTACCTGTCCTATAACGCGCTCAACGGGCTGCCGTTCACGCCCACCTATGACATCAAGGTCGAACTGAACGAAGCGGCGGGTCTGGAAAAGACCAACTACGTACGCATCGGCGGCGACCTCGTGGGCAGCGTCGAAAAGGTCGTCGCCCAGCAGAGCCGGCACACCGGGAGGGTCGTCGCGATCGCCTACCTGAAGCTCGAAAAGAGCGTGGAACCGCTGCCCGCGAACAGCACCGCGATCGTCCAGTCGGTCTCCGCCCTCGGTCTGAAGTTCCTGCAGCTCGAACGCGGGACCTCGCGTGCGACGCTCGCACCGGGCGCCACGATCCCCGTCGCCCAGACGCGCGAACCGGTGCAGATCGAAGAGCTCTTCAAGATGTTCGACCAGAAGACGCGCACGGCCGCGCAGGAAAACTCGAACACCTTCGGCGACGCCTTCGCCGGGCGCGGGCTCGGCATCAACGAAACGATCGCCACGCTGCGCCCGCTCGTGACCAACGCGATCCCCGCGCTGCATAACCTCGCCTCGCCGCAGACCGACCTGGGGGGGCTGTTCAAGGCACTCGACCAGGCCGCCGTGGAGGCCGCGCCGGTGGCGCAGGCGCAGGCCAACCTCTGGGTCGACCTCGACACCTTCTTCGGGGCCTTCGCCGGCGTGGCACCCTCGATCGAAGCAACGATCGTCGGCGGCCCGCCGGCGCTTCACCAGGCGATCTACTCGCTGCCCTTCCAGGCGCCGTTCGTGGAGAAGACCGCCGAGTTCTTCCGCCTCTTGCGACCCTCGGCGAAGGCGCTCATCAGCTCGGCGCCACAGCTCGGCCATGGCCTCGCCGTCGGCACGGTCAACCTGCGTAAGGCGATCCCGCTCAACACGCAGCTCGCCGAAGCTGCCAGGGCGCTGCAGGACTTCATCGCCAACCCGGTCGTGACGCTGGGTCTCGAAGACTTCACGCAGACCGCCCAGGCGGGCGGACCGGTGGCGGCAGGGCTCGCCCCGGCGCAGGTGAACTGCAATTACGTGTCGCTCTTCTTCCGCAACACCGCGAGCCTCTTCTCGCAGGGCATCGGCGTCGGCAACCTGGCACGCTTCCAGGTCGTGTTCTCGCCCATCGGCCCCAACGCCGAGGGCGCGCCCTCCTCGGCGCCGGCCAACGGCGGCTCGCAGCCGGTCGGCAACTCCAAGCCCGTGCCCAACAACTACCTGCACGCCAACCCCTACCCCAACGTGGGCGGTCCCGGGCAGCCCAAGGTGTGCGAAGCGGGCAATGAGCAGTTCATCGTCGGTCGGCCCGTGGTCGGCAACGTGCCAGGCGCCAGCAGCTCCGCCCACGAAACGACCACGCGCAGCCAGAACCTGCTCGGCCAGGAATACCCAGCCGCGACGCTGAAGGACCTCGGATTGGGGAAAAAGGGATGAGCCGCTTCGGTTTTCGCCGCCGCGACGAGACCCCTGTGGTCGAACTGCAGCGCTCAAACCCCGTGCGCTTCGGCCTGGTGGTGCTGATCCTGATTGCCGTCGCCGTGTACTTCGGCTTCACCAAGCACATCCCGTTCACGCACGGCTTCCGCCTGAAGGCGCAGTTCTCCTCGGCGCTCAACATTCGCACCAAGTCCCCCGTGCGCATCGCCGGCGTCAAGGTCGGCAAGGTCGCCTCCATCCAGCGCGAGGGCGAAACGGGGCTCGTGACGATGGAAATCGAAAAGCAGGGTCTGCCGATCCACACCGACGCGACCGTCAAGATCCGCCCGCGAATCTTCCTGGAAGGCAACGACTTCATCGAACTGCAGCCCGGCAGTCCGAGCGCCAAGACGGTCTCCGAAGGCTTCACGATCCCCATCACCCAGACGTCTGACCCGGTGCAGATCGACCAGCTTTTGACCGCGCTGAACAGCGACACGCGCGCCAACCTGCAGACCGTGCTGGTCGAATACGGCAGCGCGCTTACGCGCAAGCCGACGCCGGCCGAAGACGCCGAACAGGACCCCGAAGTGCGCGGACTGAACGCCGCGCAGGCGATCGCCAAGGCATGGTCGCACGGTCCCGAAGCGACGCGCGGGGGCACGATCGTGCAGCAGGCGCTGGGCGGCACCGAACAGCACGACATCTCGCTGCTGGTGCGCGCCGTGGAACGCACGTCCGCAGCGCTCAACGTGCACGAGCAGCAGCTCGGCGAACTGTTCCCCCACTTCAACACCTTCCTCGGCTCGCTCGCCGCGCAGTCCTCTAGCCTGGCCGCGGCTGTGGCCGAGCTGCCCGGCACGCTGCACACCGCCAGCAGCACGCTCACGGCGCTCGACAGCGCCTTCCCGGCGCTGCGCTCCTTCTCGCTGGCGCTGACCCCCGGGGTCGAACAGACCCCGCCGACGATCAGGGTGGCGCTGCCGTGGATCGAACAGTTCCGCGGCCTGCTCGCTCCGAGCGAGCTCGGCGGGGTCGCCAAGGGCCTGCGCGCCGGGGCGCCTGTGCTGGCGAGCCTGGTCGGCTCCCAGCCCGGCTTCGTCAGCCAGGGCAACCTGATCGGCCAGTGCGTCACCAAGGTGCTGCGGCCGGCGTTCGAGACCAAGCTCCAGGATGGCGCCAACACCTCGGGTGTCACCAACGAACAGGAGTTCCTCGGCGCGCTGCTGGGCTTCAACTCGGGCGGGCAGAGCTTCGACGGCAACGGCAGCTTCTTCCGGCTGCTGGTCACGGGCGGCAACCAGGTCATCTCGACCGCTCCGAGCACGCTGCCGGACACCACCACCAGGGGCTTCCCACTGGCCGCCGCCACCGCGCTCACTCCCCTGGGCACCAGCCCGAGCGTCCCCACCACCGAGCCGCCCTACAAGCCGCTGGTCCCCTGCTACACGCAGGCGCTGCCCAACTTCAACGGGCCGCTGTCACACGGCCCCGCCGACGGGAGCGCCGGATGAGCCCCGGGGACGAGGAGCGCGAGATGCAGTCGGGCGCGGGCGCGGAGCACGACGGCGAGCAGAGCCCCGACCTGCTCGCCGCGGGCGGGGGAGGCGCCGCTGTGGGTGGGGGGAGCGCCAGCGCGGGCAACGGTGGAAGTGCCGCCGCGAGCAACGGTGGAAGTGCCGCCGGCGGCAATGGCGGCCGTCGCGCGGACCTTGGCCACGAAGGCGGCCTCGGGGTGCGCGACCAGATCCGCCGCTATCGCAGCGCCTTCATCGCGGTCGTGGCGATCGTCGTGATCGCCGCCGGCAGCGCCGGCTACATCCTCGACCACGAGCGCCTGACGCTGCCCACCTGGGTGCCGGTGCTCGGCCACGAACACTTCATGCTGAAGGGCGAATTCATCACCGCCCAGGCGGTCACCCCCGGCCAGGGCCAGGCGGTCACGATCGCCGGCGCCAAGGTCGGCGAAATCTCGAAGCGTCGAACTGCACGAAGGCCGCGCGATCGTGAGCATGAGCCTGAACCCGAGCTACGCGCGCTACATCTACCACGACGCGACGATGCTGCTGCGGCCCAAGACCCAGCTGCAGGACATCACCGTCGAGGTCGACCCCGGCACCCCCGCCACCGGGCGGCTGCAGAGCGGCGCGACGGTCCCGATCTCCCAGACCTCGCCGAACGTCAACCTCGACGAATTCCTCTCCTCGCTGGATGCCGACACGCGCAACTACATCCAGCTGCTGCTGGCCGGCGCCGCCGAAGGGCTGAACGGCAACTCGCGCAACCTCTCCGCCGCATTCAAGCGCTTCAGCCCCCTCGCGCGCGACATCGCCGAGATCTCCCGCGAGCTGGCCGTGCGCCACACCTACATCGCGCGCGGGCTGCACAACTTCAGGCTGCTGATCGAAGCGCTCGGCTCCAAGGACAAGGCGCTGGCGGAACTCGTGGACTCGGCCAACGCCGCGCTCGGCGCCTTCGCTCAGCAGGATCGCGCGGTGCAGTCGACACTGCACGAGCTGCCCGGCGTGCTGCACCAGACCAACGAGGGTCTCGCAAAGTTGGGCACCGCCGCGCGCGTGACCGGACCGGCGCTCACGGCGCTGCACCCGTTCGCGGTGGCGCTCGGCCCCGCCCAGGAACAGACCCAGCCGTTCCTGCGCAAGACCACGCCGATCTTCAAGAACGAAATCCGCCCCTTCGCGCACGAAATCGAGCCGGTCATCAGCGAAATCCAGCCTGACCTACAGGAAATCACCGCTGCGTTCCCCAACCTCATCACGACCATCTCTGTGCTCAACGAATTCTTCAACGAGCTCGCCTACAACCCCGGCCCCAACCAGGCCGGCTTCCTGTTCTACCTCGACTGGTTCAACCACAACGCCAACAGCCTGTTCGCGAGCGCCGACGCCAACGGGCCGGTCGGTCATGGGCTGATCTACTTCTCCTGCACGCAGCTCTACACGCTGCCGGGCGTCGAGGAAGTCAACCCCACCGCGAAGGCCGTGATCGGCCTGATCAAGCCGCCCGCGGCGGCGCCCGGCGCGCTGGGTGTCGAGGGCAAGTGCCCCACCCCGGGCGGCAGCGGCGCCACCAGCGCCACCGAATTGGCGGGCAGGGTGTTCGGCAAGGGCCTTCAGTCGACGTTCGGCTTTGAAGGAGGGACTCGCTGATGCAGAAGCGCGCGCCGACCCTGGCCAACCTCCTCGTGATCGTGCTGTTCGCGCTGAGCTGCTTCGGCCTCCTGCTGTTCCTGTGGGAGTCCTTCGGCGGCTCGGTCCCGCTGAAGCCCCAGGGCTACCGCTTCAGCGTCAACTTCCCGCGCACGCTGCTCTTGGCCGAAGACTCCGACGCGCGCATCAGTGGCGTGCCCGTGGGGCACGTCGTGAGCCTCGCCAAGAGCACCACCGGACGCAACCACGTGACGATCGAAATCGACCACCAGTACGCGCCGCTGCGGCGCAACTCGCGCGTGATCCTGCGCCAGAAGACGCTGCTGGGGGAGACCTATGTGGAAATCATCCCCGGTCCCCGCGCCGGCCCGCTGCTGCCCGAGGGCGGGGAACTGGCCGAAAACCACGTCGAACCGATCGTCACCTTCGACGATATCCTCGCCGCGCTCGACCCGAAGACCAGGCGCGACTTCCAGCTGTGGCAGCAGACGCTGGCCACGAGCTTCGAAGGGCGCGGCGAAGAGATCAACGCGACCTTTGCCACGCTCAGCCCGTTCGTCGGCCACGTCAACCAGGTCACGAGCATCCTCGCCGAACAGCAGGGCGCCGTGACGGGGCTCGTGAAGAACACGGGGGTGGTGTTCGATGCGCTCTCCGAACGCGACCACCAGCTGCGCGGGTTCATCGCAAACGGCGAACGCACCTTCAGCGCGCTGGCCCAGTCAAGCCAGGCGTTCGCGCAGGCGTTCCGCGAACTGCCCGCCTTCGAGCGCCTGGGCACCGCCACGCTGCGCAGCCTCGATGCGTTCGCCGTGAACACCGAACCGCTGCTCGACCAGCTGCGCCCCGCCGAGATCGCACTGACTCCGCTGGTGCACTCGATCAAGCAGTTCTCCCCCGACTTCAACGCCCTGCTCACGAACATCGGCCCGCTCAGCAAGTACGCCCTGGCGAGCACGGGCGACGTCAAGAAGCAGCTCGATCTGACCGTGCCGATCCTCGAAGCGGCGATTCCCTTCACGCGCAACTTCAACCCCTTCCTGGAAGAGCTCTCGCGCTACGTGCCCGAGCTGCAGGCGTTCTTCGCCAACTTCACCGCCGCCAGCCAGGGCTTCAGCCAGGAAGGCGGACCGGGCGGGCCGCGGCTGCACTATCTACGGGCGCTCAACACGATCAATCCCGACACGCTGTCGCTGTATGCGCAGCGCCAGGGCTCGAACCGCGCGAGCCCCTATCGGGCCTCGGGCGCATCCAGCAGCATCGCCACCGGCGGGATGCCCGTGTTCGACGCCTCCACATGCGCCAATGCTGTGCCGACGATCAGCGGTCCCGGCAACGCGCAGGTCCCCCAGAGCCTGATCGAACTGCTCGTCTCGCTCGGCTACATCCACGCCAAGGGCTCGCCCGGCGCGGTGCCCGCGCCCGGGTGCGCCCAGCAGCCGCCGTTCACGATCAACGGTCGCACCACGCAGTACCCGCAGGTCAGCGCCGCCGCGAAGTGAGGCAGCCCCGGCGCGCGCAGGCACGAGCAGCGGCCTGACGATGGCAGCGGGCGTTCTTTTTAGGAGGACCCCACAAGGGGGTCCGAGGGGGCCGCGCGTGGGGGATGGTGGGTGCCGGCCTCAGCGAGACCCCGCCGAGCGCCCCCCTCGCGCGGCGACGATCGCGCGGTGGTGGCCCATATAGGGGACGAGCGCGAAGTAGGTCAGGTCCTCGAGCAGCGAGAGCAGTTCCGGTGTGCGTTCCTCGAGCACGCGCCGGTGCAGGATCGAGGCGATCCCGCCCACCACGGCCTCGGAGGTCTGCGGCGGCAGGTGCTCGGGGTAGGCGGCGTGGCGGCGGCCTTCCTCGAGCAGCGGCACGAAGGCGCCCAGGATCTCGCGGTAGCGTTCGCCCGCGTAGTGCCCGGCGCTGAGGCACTCGACCATCCCCACGCGCGCGGCCTCGGGGTCGCTCGCGAGCGCCGCCAGCAGCGCCTTCAGGCCAAGCCTTACACGCTCGGGCCAGGGGCCGGTCCTCCGAAACTGTTCCTGCACACTGGCCTGCAGGCGAGCCACGAGCGCGTCGAGCGCCTGCATGAAGCAGTCCTCCTTGTTATGGAAGTGCTCGTCGAACACCGCCCCGGGGACATCCGCGGTCTGCAGCACGCGCTCGACGGTCGTGCGGTCGTAGCCGCGATAGGCCACCGTCGCGATCAGCGCGTCGAGGATGCGAGCCCGGGGGTCGGCGCTACCGGCGCCGGACTGGGCTTGGACGGTGGCTGTGGATGACCTCCGGCCGGGGCCGGGGTCGCTGCTTGGCGACATCCTTCCCTCCTGGCCGAATTGTAGACTCGTGGTTGCTCATTTGTCAAGAGTCGAGGTCGAGCGCCGGGGAGCGGTGTCGCGGGCATTTGATCCTCGATCGGAATCCGAGCGTGCGATCGGGTCTCCGACTGGACCGAGATCGATGCCGGCTCGGCAGAGCCCGCGGAGGAAGAAGTCCTCCAGGAGTCGGTGTAAGATATGTCCGTGGAGGGAGGCGGCATCAGCGAGGAGCCTGTGGGCTCCGGCGAGGTTGGGTCCGAGGGCGCCGCGCTGCTCGATCAGGCCAGCGAATTCGAGTACCACTCCCATGAGGACTCCGCGGACGGGATCCCCGACGGGAAGTGGTCGGTGCGCTGCGTGGATGTGCACAAGCGCCTGGGCGGGCTGCCGGTGCTGAACGGGCTGAACGTGACGATCCCCGATGACACGATCACGGTCGTGCTCGGCCCCTCCGGCACCGGCAAGAGCGTGCTGATCAAGCACATCATCGGCCTGATGTTCCCCGACTCGGGCGACATCATCGTGCAGGGCGAATCGGTCCCCGGCCTCACGATGCCCAACCTGCTGGCGCTGCGCCGGCGGATCGGCGTGCTCTTCCAGGACGGCGCGCTGTTTGGCTCGATGAACGTCTTCGACAACGTCGCCTTCCCGCTGCGCCAGCACACCGACATGTCCGAGGCGCGCATCGCGGAGGTCGTCAAGCAGCGCCTCAGCGACGTGGGCCTCTCCGAGGCGATCGACGACGCGCCCTCGCAGCTCTCCGGCGGCATGCGCAAGCGCGCGGGGTTCGCGCGCGCGCTCGTGATGGAGCCCGACATCGTGATCTTCGACGAGCCCGACTCGGGCCTTGACCCAGTGCGCACGGCACTCCTGTGCGAGCTGATCCAGGAGATGCATTCCGCGCTGGGCGGCACCTACATCGTCGTGACCCACGACATCGCCAGCGCACGGCGCATCGGCGAGTACATCGCGCTGCTGTGGAAGGGGCGCATCGTGGAGAGCGGCAACGCACAGAAGATGTTCTCCTCGGAGAACCAGTTCGTGCGCCAGTTCCTCAGCGGGTCCGCTGAGGGGCCGTTGGGTATGGACTAGCGTCCGAGCGCCGCGCCGCGCCGCGCCGCGCGGTCGGTCTTGCTTTGAAGGGGGCTCCGCCCCGGAGGGGCTGCGGCCATCGGGGCCGGAGCGAGTCGCCCCACGCTGCTGCCATCATCGTGGTATTCTCCTACCATGCACGTGTCAATCGACAGTGCGGGGCGGGTGGTGGTGCCCAAGCCTTTTCGTGACCAGCTGGGGATATCTCCCGCTACGCCGCTCGAGATCGAAGTGGTCGACGGGCACCTCGAGCTGTCGGTGCCCAGCGAGCCGCCCACGGTGATCGAGGGCGCCCATGGACCATGCTTCGCGCCGACCGGCACGCCGATCACCGACGCACAGCTGCGAGGAGTGCTCGAGGCTGTGCGCGAGCATCGGTGAGCGCGGCCCCCGATACGAGCATCGTGCTGGCCGCGCTGCTCGCCGATCACGCCGCGCACCATGTCGCGGCGGAGGCGCTGAGCGCTTGCACCGTCACGATCGCCCACGTGGCGCTCGAGACATACAGCGTCCTCACCCGGCTGCCGCCCCCACGCCGGGCTGATGCGACCACGGCTGCCGCGCTGCTGCAGGCGAGACTCCCGGCGGCACACGTGACGCTCGACGGCGACGCCTACGCGCAGGCTCCCCAGCGGATGGCCGCGGCGGGCGTGAGCGGCGGCTCGGCCTACGACGGGCTGATCGCGCTGACGGCGCTCGACCACGACCTCGAGCTCGTCTCCCGCGACGCCCGCGCGGCACGCACCTACCGCGCGCTGGGCGTTCGCTTTCGGCTGCTGGCTTGAGGTGTTTGCTGGCTGGCTGACGCGATTCTCATGTCGTGAGCGGCCCTCAGAGCGAGACGCTGATGCCGCGCAGCATCCTCTCGATGTGGCTTCGCAGCTCAGCGGCGACCGGCAGATCCGGCACGCGCTCGAAGAGCACATCGCCTTGGACGATCTTCGCCTGCGGATCGCGGCGCTCCGCGCCACAACGCGACCCTCACGGCGGAGCGGAGCGGAGCCTCTTCAAAACAAACACAGCTGTCTGTTGCGGACGCCGCGCTTGATGCGAACATGTGTTCGCATGATCGTCTGTGCCCACCTTCCCCGCTTTGAGCTGGTCGTCGCCGCCGGCGGCCCCCGCGCGCTGAGCGGCCGGGCGCTGGCTATCGCTCCCAGCCCTGGGGGCGAGCAGCGTGTGGGGGAGGTCTCCGGCGCCGCCGAGGCCCGCGGGGTAACCGCGGGGATGGCGCTGGGGGAGGCGCTCGCGCGCGCTCCCGATCTCGGGCTTGTGCCCGCCGACCCGCTGGGGGTCGAGCGGGTGTGGGAGCGAGCCGTGTGTGCGCTGGAAGGCATCGGCGCCGCGCCCGAGCCCGCGCGCCCGGGACTTGCGTACTTCCAGGCCGAGGGGCTGCACAACCTCCACGGGGGAGAGCGGGGCGTGCTCGCCGCCACCCGCCGCGCGCTCGGCCAGCGCGCGCGTATGGGTGTTGGGCCGACGCGCTTCTGTGCGCTCGCGGCGGCGCTCGAGGTCCGCTCGCGCCGCGCCGTCATCGTGCGCGCGGCGGACGTCCGCCGCTACCTGGCCTGTCGCCCGGTGGGGGTATTGCGCTTTCGCGAGGACACCGCCGCGCTGGTGGAGCCACTGGAACGCCTCGGCGTGCGCACGCTCGGGGAGCTCGCGGCGCTCGGCCGCGACGCGGTGGCCGACCGCTTCGGCGCGCCCGGCACGCTCGCCCGCGCGCTGGCGCGCGGCGAGGACACTCCCCTGCGAGTGCGCCTGCGCGAGGAGCGCCTGGAGGAGTCGCTGGAGCTCGCCCAGTCGGGGTCCGGCCCCGCGCTCGAACGGGTCCTTGGGCTGCTCGTGGACCGGCTGCTCGCGCGTCCCCAGCGCCGCGGGCGCACGCTGCGCGCGGTCGTCCTCTCCGCGCGGCTCGTCGAGCAGGGCACCTGGCGCGAGCGGGTCGTCTTCCGCGAGGCCCTCTGCGACTCCCGCCGTATGCGCCTCGCGCTGAGCGTGCGCCTGGCGCTGCTGCCCGCACCCGCCGAGGCGCTGGGGCTCGCCGTCGAGCGCTTCGGTCCCGCCGAGGGCGCCCAGGCCACGCTGCTCGACGGCTCCGGTGCCCAGCGCGCCGAGCGCCTGCGCGAAGGCGTTGCGCAGGTGCGCGCGGTGGCCGGTCCTGAAGCCGCGCTTCGCGCGCTGTGCGTGGACCCCGACTCGCGCGTCCCCGAGCGGCGGGTCGTGCTCACCCCCTTCCCGGCATGAGCGGTCGGCTCACCTGGGTTTGCCGCGGAGGCGCGGCATGAGCGGGAGTCGCGCACTCAATCGACCTCGCTCAGTGCGCGTGCGCGTCGATGCGGCAGGCGTGCCATTGACGGTCGAGGGTCGGGCGATCGAGGCGGTACGCGAGTCGTGGCTGGTCGAGGACCGCTGGTGGACCGCCGAGCCGCTGCGTCGCCGCTACTGGGAGGTGCTCAGCGCGCGTGGGGGCAACGTCGTCGTCTTTCACGAGTTGTCCAGCGGTCGGTGGTTCGCCCAGACGGGCTGAGGCCGGGGTCGAATGAGATGCCCGGCACCCCGCCCTACGTCGAGCTGCACTGCCACTCCGCCTACTCCTTCCTCGACGGCGTGTCGCTGCCGCACGAGCTCGTGGCCGCGGCTGCCGAGCTGGGGCATACGGCGCTGGCGCTCACCGATCACAACACGGTGTCCGGTTCGATGGAGCTGGCCCAGGCCGCTGGAGAGGGCGTGGTGCGCGCGATCCATGGCGCCGAGATCGACCTCGCCCCCAAGGACGGCGCCCGGCACCTGACGCTGCTCGTGCGCGAGGCGCGGGGCTGGCGCAACCTCTGCCGCATCCTCACCCTCGCGCATGCGCACACGCGCGAGTCGCCGCGCACGCGCGGTGAGCCACACGTGATGCTGGAGAGCGTACTGGAGCACGCCGAGGGGCTCGTGTGCCTGACGGGCTGCGCGCGCCACGGCATCCACGACGAGCCCACCGCGCGGCGCCTGCTCGACGCCTTCGGCCCCGAGGGTCTGCGCGTGGAGCTGCAGCGCCCCTACGCCCGCCACGACCGCGCGCGCAACCGGGCGCTGGCTGCGCTGGCGCGGCGGCTCGGCGTGGCGTGCGTGGCCACCGGCGACGTGCACGCCCACGCGCGCTGCCGCGCGGAGCTGCAGGATGCCTTCGTGGCGCTGCGCCACCACTCCACACTCGATGCCTCAGAGCCCCTACGCCGCGGCAACCACAGCCACGTGCTGAGCACTCCCCAGGCGATGGGCCGCCGCTTCGCCGACCACCCACAGGCGGTACGCGAGACGCTGCATCTCAGCCAGGAGTTGAGCTTCGATCTGCGCAAAGACCTGGGCTACCGCTACCCCGGCGCCGAGGACTCAGGCGCGCAGCGGCGCCTGGTCGAGCTCTGCCAGGCGCGCCTGGCTGTGCGCTACGGAGACGGCGCGCGGGGGTCGGCGCAGGCGCCCCGCGGCGGCGCTGTACAGGTGTCCGTAGAGCATCGCCGTCAAGCGCGCGAGCGCCTGGAGGAGGAGCTGGGTGTGATCGACCGCCTCGGGCTCGCGGGCTTCTTCCTGCTGCACCACGACCTTTTGGAGCTCGCGCGCGAGGTCGCCCTGGAGGTACGCGGGCGCGACACGGCGCGCGCGCTGCTCGCGCCCGGGCGAGGGCGCGGCTCCTCGGTGTCCTCGCTCGTCTGCTACCTCACCGGTCTCTCCCACATCGACCCGATCGCCAACAGCCTGCTACTGGGGCGCTTCCTGCACGAGGACCTGCGCGGGCTGCCCGACATCGACCTGGACTTCCCGCGCGAGATCCGCGAGGTCCTGATCCCCCGCGTGCACGAGCGCTATGGGCGCGAGCGCGCGGCGCTGGTCGCGGCCTTTCCCACGTTCCGCGCGCGCGGCGCGATCCGCGAGCTGGGCAAAGTCCTGGGCCTGCCGCCCGGGGAGATCGAGCGCGTGGCGCGCGCCGCGGACCATCACATGGGCGCCTCTGAGCACGACGTCGCCACGGCCCTGGGCCGGGATGGCTCTGGCGGCGAGCCGGCGCACCCGGATGGCGGGCACGACTTCGGCGGCCGGGCTGCGGGCTCTGGCGCCCGCTCCGAGCGCTGGCGCTGGCTGGAGCGTCTGGTGGCCGAGGCCAACAGGCTGCCACGCCACCTCTCCCAGCACTCAGGTGGGATGGTCGTGTCCACCCGACCGCTGATCGACTGCTGCCCGGTGGTGCCCGCGGCGATGGAGGGCCGTCAGATGGTGCAGTGGGACAAGGACTCCTGCGCCGACGCCGGCTTCCTGAAGATCGATCTGCTCGGGCTGGGGATGCTCTCCGCGGTCGAGCGCTGTGTGGATCTGATCGCGCATACCCGCTCAGAGCGCATCGACCTCTCACGCATCCCCTTCGACGAGCCCGAGACCTTCCGCGCGATCCGCGCCGCGGACACCGTGGGCGTCTTTCAAATCGAGAGCCGCGCGCAGATGCAGTCGCTGCGGCGCACCCTTCCGCAGAACCTCGAAGACCTCACGGTGCAGGTCGCGATCGTGCGTCCAGGTCCGATCCAGGGCGGTGCCATCAACCCCTACATCGAGCGCCGCCGGCGCCTGCGTGAAGACCCCTCCTACGAGGTGCCCTACCCGCACCCGGCGCTGCGGGAGGTGCTGCAGGACACGCTGGGCACCGTGATCTTCCAGGACCAGGTGATGGAAGTCGCCCAGGCATTCGCCGGCTTCACCCACGGCGAGGCCGACGGGCTGCGCCGCGCGATGAGCCGCAAGCGCTCCCACGAGGCGCTGCAGAGCCACCGCGAGCGCTTCCTGGTGGGCGCGCGTCGCCACGTGAGCGCCGACCCGCGGACGGCCGAGCAGGTGTGGGAGATGGTCTCGGGCTTTGCCGGCTTCGGCTTCCCCAAGGCGCACGGCGCCGCCTTCGGGCTGCTCGCCTACCAGTCGACCTGGCTGCGCGTGCACTACGGGCCCGAGTTTTTGTGCTCGCTGCTGAACGAGCAGCCGATGGGTTTCTATGCGCCCGACTCGCTCGTGCACGAGGCCGAAGGGCGGGGGATCTCGGTGCTGGGGTTGGATGTGAACGCCTCATGCGTGGAGTGCACGGTGGAGCATCTCTCGCGCTCGCGTTCGCCGGTCGCTTTGGATGGGGGTGAGGATGCTTCTGCTGAAAACGAGGAGGGCGATCTGGGTGTACGGCTCGGACTCGGCTACATCAAGGGAGCTGTCACCGCCGAGGTCGCCGAACTGGTGACCGAGCGTGAGCGGGGTGGACCCTTCGCCAGTCTTGACGAGTTGGCCGCGCGCGTCGGCGCCGGGCGGGGCACACTGGAGCAGCTGGCCTGGTCGGGCGCCTGCGACAGCCTTGTGCCGGACGGCGTGGCTGAGCCGAAGGACGGTGTGGCTGAGCTGAAGGACGGCGCGTCCGGGTCAGAGACGGCAGGCTCGCCCGACGCCCGCCGGCGCCTAGCGCTGTGGAGGATTGGCATCCCCACCCGCCCGGCCGGCCAAGGGCGCGGCACGGGTGAAGAGACTCAGCTGACGCTCCCCCTCGAGTTGCCCGAGGCGCCGCGCCTGCGCCCGCTGAGCCGCTGGCAGCGACTGCTCGCCGACTACGCGACCAGCGGGGTGACGGTCGGCGATCACGTGATGGCCGCCCTGCGCCCGCGGTTGCAGGCACCGATGCTGGCCACCAGTGCCCAGCTCTCGCGCCTGCCCTCCGGGTGTTCGGTGACGGTCGCCGGACTGGTGATCGCCCGCCAGCGTCCGGGCACGGCCAAGGGCACGATGTTCCTGCTCTTCGAGGACGAGTGGGGCACCGTCAACCTGATCGTGCCACGCGCGGTGTATGAGCGCCACCGCCCAATCGCGCGCGCCGAGCCGCTGCTACTGGCCCACGGACGCCTGGAGCGTTCCGATGAGGGTGTACTGAACGTGATCGTGCGCGAGTTGGTCGCGCTGGAACGCTTCCTTGCCGCAGAGGAACCGGCGCCCACTGCGCAGGTGCACCATCTGCCCGGACCTCGTGAAAAGGACTTGGACGAGGGCGCCGCGGAGATGGGAGCCGCCATGCGCGCCGTGGCGCCGCCCGTGCAGAGCTTTGCGTCTGGGCGGCGACGTTAGGGGTAACACCCCTACGCAGCCGGTTTCTTCCCGGCGCCGTCCGAAGCAGAGACGCAGGGTATTTGCGTGTGCAACTATCTGTTATGGTTGCATCGTCAACCATCACTCGCCGTTCTCCCCACTCCACGAAAGGAACCAACCAATGTCTCCTGAGGCAGCCGCTTCCGACACCGCCGTGCAGTCCACCGGTACGTCCACCGATACCTTCCTGCCCGCCGGCACCTGGAAGGTCGATCGCGTCCATTCGGGCGTCGAGTTTCAGGTCAAGCACCTGGGCATCGCCACCGTCAAGGGCCAGTTCAACGACTTCGAGGGCACGCTCAAGGTGGGATCCGACGGCGCCCGTGCCTATGGGACCGTGAAGGTCGAGAGTGTCGACACGCGCGAGCCCCAGCGCGATGCGCACCTGCGCTCCGCGGACTTCTTCGAGGCCGAGACCTACCCCGAGATCACCTTCCAGTCCACCGCTATCACCCCGACCGACGACGACGAGTTCGAGATCGAGGGCGATCTGACGATCCACGGCGTCACCCGCTCCGTGAAGTTCGAGGCCACGCTGGAGGGCACCGAGACCGACCCGCAGGGCAACGACCGGGTGGGCGTCTCCGCGCGCGGACAGATCAACCGTTCGGACTTCGACATCAAGTTCAACGCCGCCCTGGGCTCGGGCAACGTCGTGGTCAGCGACAAGGTCAAGATCCTGCTCGACGTATCCGCGGTGCGCGCGGCCTAGCGGGCAGGTCCGGCTCTCCTCCTGACGGCTGAACCGCTGGAGTACGAGCGGCGGTTCAGCCGAGACGCCGTTACGCGTCGGGCGGCGGCCCAGCTCGCTCAACGCACGACGACGTCGCCCAGCGCCTCGTCCACCGCGGCGAGCGTCTGGGCGTCGAGCGCGATGCCCGACGCCGAGGCGTTGGCGTGCACCTGCTCCGGGCGACTCGCGCCGACGATCGCCGAGGCGACATTCGGCTGGCGCAATACCCAGGCGAGCGCGAGCTGTGGCATCGTGATCCCTGCTCCCTCCGCGATCGGCTTGAGTCGCTGCACTGCCTCGAGCACGCGGTCGTCCATCAGTCGGTCGATGAAGCCGCTCATGCTCTCGCTCGCCGCGCGCGAGTCCGACGGCGGCTGCTCGCCCGGGCGGTACTTGCCCGTCAGCACACCCTGACCCAGGGGCGACCACACGATCTGGGAGATCCCCTCTGCTTCGCACAGGGGAATCACCTCGGCCTCCGGCGCGCGCCACAGCATCGAGTACTGCGGCTGGCTGGAGACCCAGCGTGTGACATCCGGCAGCTCCAGCGACTCGCGGATCCTCTGCGCCGGCCACTCGCTGAAGCCGATGTGGCGCGCCTTGCCGGCCGCCACCACTTCGGTGAGCGCTCCCATCGTCTCCTCCAGCGGTGTCTGCTCGTCGTAGCGGTGACACTGGTAGAGGTCCACGTAATCGGTGCGCAGGCGCTCCAGCGAGGCGTCGATCTGCTTGTGGATCTGCGCCGCCGAGAGCCCTCTGTCGGTCGCGGACATCGGGAAGAACACCTTCGTGGCTAGCACATAGGAGGAGCGGTCGTAGTCGGCCAGCACCTCGCCCAGCAGCGACTCCGCCGCGCCCGCGCCATACACGTTGGCCGTGTCGATGAAGTTGATCCCCGCCTCGAATGCCGCCTTCACGCACGCCTTTGCCTGCTCGCGCTCCACGCCCCCGGAGTACGTCAGCCACGAGCCAAGGCTGATCTCAGAGACCTCGATGCCGCTGGAGCCGAGCTTGCGGAGGTTCATGGACGCAGCCTAGCGCCGTTGTACAACCAACGCCTGTCTCGCCAGCCCGAGCGACCCCCGCTCGTCGTGCAGGACGCTCTCGGCCCAGCCGATTCCTCCGGGATATAGCAGCGTGCGGGCGTCCAGCGCGACCCACTCGCCGACGGGCCGGCGGGTGAGCGTGATCGTCAGGTCGGCGTTGATGAAGAGGTAATCCTGGAAGGGCAGGACCGCGCTGACGCCGTTGCCGAAATCGGCGGTGCCCGCCACACGCGCGAGCGGTGTGAGCTCCTCATCGGCGAGGAGTGGGTGACGCAGACGCATCCACACCTTGGCATGGCCGACAGGTGCATGCGCCTTGGTCGCATCCACCTCGGGCAGCTCGCCCGTCAGGGGCTGGCCGCTGAGGAAGCGCATCTCCATCGCAGTGGCGGCGAAGCTCTTGTGGTCGGAGTCGTCGAGGGCAAAGTGGATCGGATGGCCCTCCTGTGGGCCTGCCAACGGCGGTGGGGCGTGGTCGGCGACCTGTGCCAGCGCCAGCTCGGGCAGCTCCTCGGGTGCGGCCGTCAGGCGCAGGGCGCGGGCCTGGCAGACGAGCACGTCATCGGCGTGCAGGTCAGCCTCCAGCTCCTGCACGCGCCGCCCCGCCCGGGTGACGCGTGTCGTCAGCTGCAGCGGAGCCATCGGGATCGGCCGCAGGAACGAGTAGGACAAGCGCGCCAGCGGCAGCTCGGCGCCGGGCTCGATCCGCTCGAAGGCGGCAGCGATCAGCGCGGCGGGCGCACCGCCGTGCAGCGCGCGCGGATCCCACGGCCCGCGGGCATGCTCGGTCGGCATATAGCGTCCCTCGCCCTCGTCGATGAAGATGCTCTCGGCGCTCATCGCGCGGGGACTCTAATGGGCGGGACGCGCTGGAGTGGTACCGGTAGCCGGCGAGGCGGGCACACGCGGCTTGGCGGGGCCACCGGAGCTTCGGCGGGACACGGCATGGTATAACCTGGTTATACTATGCTTTATGAAGACGGCGATTTCGCTTCCCGACGGCACCTTTCATCGTGTGGACCGCGCCGCAAAGCGGATGGGCGTTTCGCGTAGCGAGTTCTTCGCGCGGGCCGCAGAGAGCTGGCTGGATGAGCTGGAGGACGACGGGACGACGCTGGCGATCAATCGTGCTATCGCCGGACTTCCGGCCGATCACGAGTTCACCGACGTGGCTGCCGCGAACCTCCTCGCCAACGATCAGGGCTGATGGTACGTGGCGAGTTGTGGTGGGCCGACCTCGGCCTGCCCAGAGGCTCTGCTCCGGCCTTGCGACGCCCAGTGCTCCTCATCAGCGCGGATCAGTACAACCGCTCCGATTTACGCACCGTCACTGTCGTTGTGCTCACTGGCAACGTCCAGCTAGCTGCGCTTCCCGGTAACGTCGCCGTGCCGGCCAACGTCGCCGATCTTGAAGCCGACTCGGTTGTCAATGTCACACAGATCGCCACGATCGACCGAGGCTCTCTTGAAGAGTGCATTGGGGCGTTGCCCGACTGGCTGATGGCCCATGTCGACGCGGGTCTCGCACGAGCGCTTGCACTTGCTCATCTGTGAGTTACCAGATGCGCTTGAGCGCGTATGCGTCAAAGACCGTGTCGAGGGACACGACGGTGGCGCGTTCACAGATTGCCTGCGCGGCGAGCAGCCGGTCGAAGGGGTCGTTGTGGATGGGCGGCAGCGCTCGCACGGTCCATGCGTGGACGTCGGTGACCGGCAGACGCTCGAAGTCGAACTCCTCGAGTCGTTCGGGCAGATCCTCAGGGACTCGCAGCTTGCCGAGCGCGCTCTTGATGGCCGCCTCCCAGACGCATACCGCGCTTACCAGGACGGGTGTGCGAGCGTCCTCTATCGCGGCGCGAACTCCCTCGACGCGCCTGTCGCCCGCAAGCAGCCACAGCAGGGCGTGTGTGTCGAGCAGCAGAGTCAGCGGAAATGCTCAGTGAAGTCCGCGGGAAGCTCGTCGAAATCGTCCGCCAGCTCGATCTGGCCGCGCAGTGCCCCGAATGCCTCCGCGATGGGGCGACGGCGCTGCACCGCGACAAGCCGCGCGGCGGGACGGCCGGAACGCTGAATCACTATCTCCTCGCCATTCTCGGCGAGCTCGACCAACCGCGAGAGCTGACTCTTGGCTTCATGCATTCCCACTCGGACCACGATCCGACAGTAGCACGTACTTAGCTAGAACGGGCTTGTTGGCTAGAAAGGGCTTGGTGGACGCCGGATGCATGACGGCCCATGTCGGCGCGGGTCTCGACTGTGCGCTTGCACCTGCTCGTCCTGTGACTCCTCGCAGCCCTAGGACTCCTCCGGCGGCCGTCGCTCGCGCTTGCGCTGCGCTCCCCGGCGCTTGGCCTGCAGGCGTCGCTCGCGCGAGGCGGCGGTGGGGCGCGTGGCACGGCGGCGCTTGGGGGTCGCGAGCGCCCGCGCGAGGCGCTCGCCCAGACGCGCCAGCGCCAGCTCGCGGTTGCGCGCCTGCGAGCGGCCGTCCTGTGAGATGGCTACCACCCGCGGACCGGCGCGCGCCAATAGCCGCTCCCGCTGCGCGTCGCTCAGCGTGAGCGAGGCGCGCACGTCGAAGATCGCTTCCACGCGCGAGGCGGTGACGTTGGCGTGCTGTCCGCCCGGGCCGGAGGAGCGGCTCGTGCGCAGCGTCACCTCGGCGAGCGGGATGCTGAGCCCGGCGGTTATTCGCAGCCCTTTGGGAGGGACATCTTCGCCTTCGCTCAACCCAATCCCGCCACGAACGTGCGCAGCTTGGCCGTATCGCGCAGCGGCGCCCCGTGTCCAAAACACACGAGCGCGGGCTCCAGCGCCGCCAGGCGCCGCGCGGACTCGCGGTTGCGCACGGGGTCGGGGGTGAAGAAGTCGGGCGGCTCGTGCAGGCCGGGGATGCCGGTGCGGACGTTCATGTTGTTGAGCACGTCGCCGAGGATCAGGGTGCGGTCGGACTCGCGCCAGAACGCGACGTGGCCGGGGCTGTGGCCGGGGACCTCCAGCACGGTGAAGCCCGCGACCTCGTCGCCCTCGGCCAGCACGCGCGCGACGGGGTGGGGCGGGCCTGCCCAGAAGCGCTCCTCGAAGGCGCGGATCGGCCACGGCGCGGTCGGGGGGAGCTTTACGCCGGTTTCCATCGCGTGTACGTCCTCGCGCCCGCACCACAGCGGGATCTGCAGGCGTTCGCAGATCGCGTGGCTTGCTCCCTGATGGTCGGCGTGGGCATGGGTGAGGGCGTGCGCGGTGACGTCGTGGCCCGCGATCTGGCGCAGGATGCGCTTCTCGCCCTGGCGCGTGGCGGCGTCGATCAGCACGTCCCCGACGAGGTACACGTTGATCGCGTTCGGTGGGAAGCCCTTGAGCATGTAAACGCCCTCGGCGAGCTGCTTCATGTCGTGTAATTCCTTTCCGCGGTCCTGGCCGCCGCTGGTGGGTTGCTTGTCTCCGACGCCCTCAGGTGAGCCATGTGGCGTATCCGCGCCGTCCCTCGTGGCGATGAGAGACTCATCCGCGCCGCTCCCACGAGAAGCCGCGCACGGCGAAGACCAGCCCGAGGGCGCCCCATAGCGCGATCACCGCGAGCGCGTCGAGGTTGGCGCTGAGGTTCGAACCCGTGACCATCGCGCCGGAGAGCCCTTCGATCAGCGGCTTCAGGGGCAGCGCGTCGGCGATCGTGCGCACGAAGCCGGGGACGCTCGAGGAGTCAAACGCGTAGAAGGAGATCGCCACGACCGGGAGGAACACGGCGTTGACGTACGCTGCGGTGGACTCGAAGTTGGGGATCGCGTGCGCGAAGGCGACACCGAGCGCGGCGAAGCAGACGACGCCGACGAGCACGAACACGACCAGGGCGGCCCAGTGCTGGGGCCAGCCGATCCCGAAGAAGACGCGTCCGCTGAGCACGACGATCGCGATCTGCAGCGCCGTGTTGGTCACCGCGTTGGCCGCGACGCCGCCGAAGTAGGAGATGCTCGGCAGCGGGGTGCCGTGGATCCGCTTGAGCACACCGCGCTCGCGCAGGAAGACGATGTTGTAGGCGAGCGCCGTGAAGGTCGTGGACATGACGCTCATGCCGGCGATCATCGGCACGAGCCGGTCAAGCTGGTGCTGGTTGCCGCTGAGCGCCACCCCGGCGCCCGCCAGGAACAGCAAGGGCAGCACGAAGTTGAAGAACGCGGCGCTGGGGTTGCGCCAGAACATGTGCCGCTCCAGGCGGTATTGGCGCCAGCTGAGAGCGATGGCATCCGACATCAGGCGCTCCCTCCACGACTCGACAGCGAAGCGGTCTCTGCGGCGTCGGTCGATGGGCGGGGCAGAACGGGGCCCTCGACGTCCGCGGTCAACTCCAGATACACGTCCTCCAGCGAGGGCCGCCCGACGCTCAGCTCCTCCAGTCGCTCCCCGCGCGCAAGCGCCTCGCCTGTCAGCTCGTGCAAGAGGCGCGTGGGGTCATCGGTCTGGCGCTCGACGAGCTCGCCCTGCGCGCCGCGGTAGGTGACGCGGTAGTGCGAAGCCCCCACGCCCAACTCGCGGGGCGGGCCGATCGCCAGTACGCGGCCGTCCTTGAGGATCGCGACGCGGTCGGCGAGCGCCTGCGCCTCGTCGAGGTAGTGCGTGGTGAGCAGGATCGTCTTGCCGAGCGCGCGCAGCGAGCGGATCGTCTCCCAGGCGGCGCGGCGCGCCTCGGGGTCAAAGCCGGTGGTGGGCTCGTCGAGGAAGATCAGCTCGGGGTCGCCGACGAGCGCGAGCGCGAAGTCGAGGCGTCGCAGCTGCCCGCCGGAGAGCTTGCGGCTGCGCACGTCCGCCTTCTCCTGCAGCCCCACGAGCCCCAGTACTTCCTCGACGTCGCGGGGGGCGGGGTAGAAGCTCGCCCAGTGACGCAGCGCCTCGCGCGGGGTGATGTGGCTGTAGATGCCGCCGCTCTGCAGCACGATGCCGATGCGCCGGCGCAGAGCGATCGAGCGCACGGCGGGGTCGTGGCCCAGCACCGACACCTCGCCGTCGCTGCGCTCGCGGTAGCCCTCGAGGATCTCGACCGTGGTGGTCTTGCCGGCGCCGTTGGGGCCGAGCAGCCCGAAGACCTCCCCGCGCCGTACCTCGATGTCGATGCCGCGCACGGCCTCGAACTCGCCGTAGCGCTTGCGCAGGTCGCGCACCTCGATTGCAGGGGCGGTGTCGCTCACCGGACAATCATGCCAGCATCGCCCCGGGCCGCGGGCGCCACGGCCGGCATCTCGCCGGGCATCCGGTCGGCCGCTTGGCCGAGCGGGGCGCCACCGCGCTGGGAGCTACCAGTGCACTCCGCGCATCAGCGTGGCCATCGCGATCTGCTCGGGCGAGGCGCGCTCCTCGAGATCCTTCTCGCCGCGCGCGGCGGCGGAGTCGGGGAACACCCGGTAGGCGGTGTGCAGGATGCGGTCGACGGCCTTGGGGGCGAGCACGTAGAGCACCTCGCCGAAGGTGCCCAGGCGCGTGTTGATGACCTTGGGCTTGGAGCGCAGCGCCTCGCAGACCATGTCGGCCGCCTCGTCGGGCGTGGCGGCGGGGAACGAGTCGTACATCTTCGTGGGCGCGATCATCGGCGTGCGCACGAGCGGCATGTGGATTGTGGTGAAGGTGACGCCGTCGCCGATCACCTCGCTGGAGGCGACGCGCGTGAAGGCGTCGAGCGCGGCCTTGGAGGCAACGTAGGCGGAGAAACGCGGCGGGTTGGTCTGCACGCCGATCGAGGAGATGTTGACGATGTGGCCGAAGCCGCGGGCGCGCATCGAGGGCAGGAGGCCCATGATCAGCTTGACCGCGCCGAGGTAGTTGAGCTGGATCGTGCGCTCGTAGTCGTGGAAGCGCTCGTAGCTGAGCGCGACCGAGCGGCGGATCGAGCGCCCGGCGTTGTTGACGAGCATGTCGACCGCTGCGTGATCGGCCAAGAGGCGCTCGACGAGCGAGTCGATCGAGTCCAGATCGGACAGGTCGGCGCCATACACATAGGCGCTGCCGCCCTCGTCCTCGATCTCCCGGCGGACCTCCTCGAGCTTGTCGACCGAGCGCGCGACCAGCAAGGGGATGCCGCCCGCGGCGGCGACCTTCAGCGCGGTGGTGCGCCCGATCCCCGAGGACGCCCCGGTGATCACGACGGTGCGTCCGTTCAGCGCGGCGCTGAGCGAGCTGTGCTTGAGGCGATCGGGGTCGAGGTGGTGCTCCCAGTAGTCCCACAGGCGCCCGGCGTAGCGGTCGAGCGGCGGCACCTCGATGCCGCTGCCGGCGAGCGCGGCGTCGGTCTCGCGCGTGTCGAAACGGGGGCGCAGGTCGATGTGCTCGAGGACCTCTTCGGGGATGCCGAAGTCGCCGAGCAGTGTGCGCCGCGCGTCGCGCAGGCCGGGCAGCCCGGTGAGCCGTGCGAGCGCGCCCAACCCGAGCGGCCCGCCGACCAGGCGGCGGTCGAGGCTGACGGCGGCGTGTGGCGCGTGGGCGGCGCGGGCGAAGTCGTTCATCACCTCGCTCACGCGCTGCGAGCGCGGCGCGGTGAGATGAAACGCCTGCCCGTCGAAGCTGGGACGGTGTGCGAGGTGGTCGATCGCGTCGGCGACGAAGTCGACGGGCACGATGTTCGTGCGTCCGAGGTCGAGGCCGACGAGCGGCAGCCACTCGGGTAGCCAGCGGTGCATGCGCTGGATGGCCTTGAAGAAGTAGTAGGGCCCGTCGACCTTGTCCATCTCGCCGGTACGCGAGTCGCCGACGACGACCGCTGGGCGGTAGACGCGCCAGGGCACGCCCGTCTGCTCGCGCACGATCCGCTCGGACTCGAACTTGGTGAGATGGTAGGGCGAGGGCAGGCGCTGGCCCTCGTCGAACATATCCTCGCCGAAGAGGCCGCGGTAGTCGCCGGCGACGGCGATCGAGGAGACGTGGTGCAGGCAGCCCGCGCCGAGCGAGCGCGCGAGCCCGACGGCCTCAGCGGTGCCGGCGACGTTGACGACGCGGTTGCGCTCCTCGGAGGCCGTCATGTCGTAGACGGCGGCGACGTGGAAGAAGTGGTCGATCGTGCCGCGCAGTCGCGCAAGCTGCTCTTTGGAGACGCCGAGCAGCGGCAGCGCGAGGTCGCCGACGACGGGGTGCACGCGCGCGCGAACCTCGGGCCCGTACAGGTGCTCCCAGCGTTTGATCAGGCGCTCCAGGCGGGCTTCCGAGCCCTCGCGCACGAGCAGGTGGATGTCGCCCTCGCGGGCGAGCAGCCGCTCGGTGAGGTTCCGCCCGATGAAGCCTGTTGCGCCGGTTAGGAAGTAGGCCACCGGGCGAGGATAGCTCGCCGTGGCTTGCCCTGACGGTCGAGCGACGTGAGGCCTCCGCCCCGCTGCTCGACCCCGCTGCCCTGACGGTCGCGTGGCGTCGCTATCGATGAGATGCCTTGCGCGATGCCTTGTGCGCCTTGCGGCGCCTGGGGCAGCCCGTCACCGCGATCTTCGTGTTCTCGTTGATCGTCGCCCCGTCCTGGCCGGTGATCGCGGTCGGCGCCGTGAGATTAAGGCCGCAGACGCTGCCCTTCGCCTTGGATGGCAGCGTCGCCGACAGCACCGAGTGTGGGCCCTCGGGGAGCGTCAGTTCGAACGTGTTGATGGGCGCGTCGGGTATCGACCTGAAGATGCTCGAGGTGATGCCGTGCTTGATGGCGGTGAGGCCGTCGAGCTCCAGTGTGACCCCTTCGCCCTGCAGCACGATCACGAGGTCGGGGAACGCCGCGCCGCCATGGGAGACGAGGTACGCCGGCCCGGCGAGGGGCGCGCTGAGCGCCGGGCTGTGAGCTGTCGCCTGGCCGACGAGCGACGCGGCGGGGCACGCGGCTGGGTTCGCTTCGAAGACGCTCGCCACGCAGGCCTTCTGCAGCGTCGTCAGACGCGCCGGCAGTTGCTTAGGGAGGTCGAGCTTCGCTGCGCCGATGTTCGCCTGGCCCGCGCCCGAAGTCACTTTCACGCGCAGACTCGCGCCGCCGGTGCGGGTTGTATTTGCCTGCGTGGAGAGCGCGAACGTCGGCTTGAACGAGAGCGCCTGGCAGCCCGCGGCCTGGAAGCGGCTCGACAGAGCCACGCTTGCGCCCTGGGGGGAGCTGGCCGTGGCGCTTGCCGCCAGCGGGTTGCAGCTGGTGGGGTTGAAGATGAATTCCGGGCGATCGACGTCCACCGTGACGCTCTTGACCTGAGTGGGGATGCCCTTGATGATCTGGGGCAGTGGCCGGCTCTTGACGGTCACCTGGGCGGTGTGTGGGTCGATCTCGACTGCCGCCCTGACGATTTCGGTGCCGAGGTTGAAGGGTCCCGCTTCGGCGTGCTCCACGATGCTCAGCCCGAAGGGCGCGCCGTCGTAGGAGTCGGTCAGATACACAGGGTCTTCCGGGCGCCCGGCCTGGGGCAGCACCACGGGATCGGGACCGGCGCCCGCGCTGACGGTGACGTGTCCGATCTGACTCGCCGCCGGGCAGGCGCCCTGCGCTGCCTGCGGTTCGTGGCAGCGTGAGATCTTGGAGAGCATCCCGAGCAGGCCGGGCGGAGTCGTGGCCGTGACTTCGTTCAGGTCCTGGTCCTGGTCGGTGCGCGAGAACGTCACCAGGAGCGGGCTGAAGCCGCCGGCCTGATTGTTGGTCGTGCCGGCCGTGAAGGACGGGTTGAACTGGCTGGTGCAGCTGGAGTCGATCGGGAAGGTGCTCGAGACTTCCACCGGAGTCTGCAACTGCGAGCTCCACGGCGTGAGCTGCGCGGAGGCTGTGTATGTGCCGCAGCCCTGCGGGGCCACGAGCGCCGCGCGCGGACCTCCGAAGAGCGTCAGCTTCAGCTTGCTGAAGGGCAGCTGCGGAAAGGCGAGCGGCAGGCTGGGGGAGGAGGAGCTTCCGGCGGGAACTTCTTCAAAGCGCGTCGTCAGCTGGCCGGTGAGGAGGTTCGGTTCGACCTTTCCGGCGAGCTTGATGCGCACGCCGGAGCCTTCAGCGACGAGGTAGAGCGCGAGCAGGCTCTCGAACGGGTTGGCGTACTGCTGGGCGACGTATACCCAGCCCTCCAGGGGGTGTTCGAGCAGCGGACTTTCGATCTCGACCGACCCCACCTTCGAGCTGTTCGGGCACTGTGCAGGCGCGCTCGAGTTGGGGCCCTTCAGGCCGATCTGCGTTTCGCTGCAGGCTTCCAGACCGTTCGCCGCCGAGGGGGACACCAACAGTCCGGCGGGGAGAGCTGTCACAACCTTCCGCGCGTCGGACTCGGCAAGACCTTCGGGGTTTTCGTTCTGCGGCACGCTCACACCGACTTCGAGGCCGGTGGGGGTGTCCGCGGTTGTCGTTTCGGGGTTGACGGACAACGAGGGGCTGAAATCGAGCTGGTTGCAGCCGTCGATGCCGAGCGGGGCGCCGTGTTCGTCGTGGCTGAAGGTTTCGGCTGTGGGCCACAGTTCCTGTGGCAGTTCCGGTTCCTGCCAGGAGTCGGCGGTGAGCGTCGTCTTCAGCGGACCCGAGCACGCCGAAGGAAGGGTCAGCAGTGGCTTGGGGACCACGCCGGCAGGGCATTTCCCCAAGGAGAGGCCCGTGCCAATTTCCAGGCACGGTCCGCGCACGGCGTCGTGTCGTGGGTCGGCGGGTACGCCCCAGAACGTCACGGTGCTCGAGAAGACGTGTAGGGCCTGGCTGGTGTTGGCGCTTTCCACCTGTAGGCCGTAGTCGCTCGTCAGCAGTGAGGGGACCAGCACCACGATGGTGTCCTGGATGTTGAATCCGAACTCAGCCGGCTCACCGGGGGGCGGGGCGAGGCTGTAGATGGGCACATAGTACGTAGCAACGGGCCCCGGGTGGGAGAAGATTTCCGTGGTCCCCACCACGCTGGCGTTTCCGCAGCTCGGCACGAAGCTGCCGTTCACTTCCTTTACCTGGGCGAACTGTTCCTGGCTGCACGGGGGAACGGCGGTGGCGCTGCCGATGAGCCCTGGCGGCAGATCCACCTGGACATCCTTGAGGTCCGCGCTGGGAACCACTTCTCCAAAGGAGTTCATGGCTGTCTTCAGGCTGAAGGTGGTCGTCATCTGGAAGGGGTGCGAGCCGGCCTGGGTGTCCGGGCTGCCATCCGCGTTGGTCATCTGCACGTCGAATCCCTGAAAGCCGAGCTGGGCCAGCGCGGGACCGGGCAGAGCGAGCGAGATGCCAGGGAGCAGGGTGAGCAGCAGAAGCTTTCTGAGCATCTCTAGCGCCTCCCCCTGGTCGAGCGCGTTGCCCTCTTGGGCGAGCGCGTTGCCTTCTTGAGGCTGTGCTTGGCTTTGCGCTTATGCCTCTTGCCTGCTCTGGGCTTGGTCTTCTTGCGCTTGGGCTTCGCGGCCGACTTTGGCCTGGGCGGTGAAGGGTTCCCCAAGCCGGCGTACGACGCGCTGAGCGGCGCTCCGAGCGTGGGCGCCTGCGAGAAGGGCGACCTGCAGGCTTCGCCTTCGCACGCGGGCGGGGAGCTGGCTGGGCCCGGGATCCCGCCGCCTTCGCGCGCGTCGTAGATGTCCGCCAGATGGTCGGTGTCCTGCGGGACGAGCTGGGCAAAGGTGAGGAAGAAGATGTCGCTTCCGTTGGCGCTGGCGTCCAGGAACGAGGATTCGCTGCCGTTCGTGCCGCTGGAGATCAGCGCAACACAGCCGCTTGCGCTGCGGCAGCTGCCCCTCCCGTCTTCCTCCCACTCGTACACATCCTGCACGCCGTTGGTGTCCTGCGGGACGAGCGCGTCGCTGCTGTCGAAGAACACGCGGGCTCCCCCTTCCACGTCGGACAGCACGCGGGACTGGTAGATCGCCTGCGCGTCACCGATCTGTGTTCCCGCGGGGATACTGGAGGGCCCAAGCGGTCGCGCCCCGCTGGGATCGCACGACGCGCAGCTGAGCACATCAGCGTCTGCGTTGTAGTCGTAGACCTCCTGCACGGGCTTGCCGGTTTCGGCGTTCCTGTTGTCATAGCCGGTCAGGCTTCCATTTGACATGAACACCAGGTTCAGCCCATCGGGCGCAACCCTCGAGGTGCGGTTGTAGATGGATGGAACCCAATCATCGGGCTGTTCCTCGTTATTGGGAACATCCTCGGGTACTTCGCTGTTGTCCTCCTCTGAAAGGGTGGCTATGAACGTGGTCGTGTCGGTTGGCGTGCCCCTATGCCAGACGTAGAGGTTGCATGTCAGAGGGCTGCCGCCTATGCCAAATGCGCAGTGTCCACGAGCGGCGCCTGGCGCGAGCACGCCGTTGGCGACGAAGTAGACGTAGGAGCCATCTTCGCTGGCGCCCAGCACGCCCTGCACCCCGGCACCCTTGAGGTCCTCGACGGTGAGATCGGTGAGCTGGCCGTTCCCGAGGTCATATTCATACAGATCACTGACACCTCCGGGTGCGGTGGTGGAATCGCTGGTCAGCTTGTTGGCGTCGGTGAAGAATACTCTCGACCCGTCACTGCTGGCGGTCTGAAACTCGCCCCCACCGCTTTCGGAGCCCCCCTGCGACGCATCGATCTGGATGGTGCTGGTGCCATTCACGCGGGCATAGAGATCACCCTGATCGGTGAAGAAGACCACCGAGCCGTCATCCGATATCGCGTGCAGGCCAGCCGGGTTACCGACGCTGTCCTGGCCGAGGATCGCGCCGGGTGTTCCCAGTCCTTCGCCTGGGAGTATGTTGACGAGCTGAAGCTGCCCATCGGACCACTCATACAGGTTGTGGGAACCGTCATCGACCGCGTTGGCAGTGAGCGCTGCTTCTGTGGAGAATACGATATGGCTCAGATCGGGGGTCGCGCCCTGCATTTCCAGCCCGAAGCTCGAAGATGGTTCACTCGGCGCGAGCGAATTGCTGTTCGTCATCACAGCCTGAAAGCCGTTCGCACCGCCTGCTTCCAGTTCCTGCACATAGTAGTTCTGGTAGCCTTCCGGCGCGTCCTTGGCCAGGGGTGGATTTTGGACCGGCTTGAGGGTGGCATTCAGCAATAGTCCGCTCGAGAGGTTCGCGGAGAACGCCTTGTAGGGGCCTCCCTGGCCGACGATGCCGTAGGTTTCGGAGGTGATCGGCGGTGTGAAGTTCACCGTCGACCAGCCGGACGCGCCGCGTCTGGCGAGATACTGGGCTGACAGAGGCGCGCCGGCGGGATGCGCGAACGAGCCCTCCGAGGCGTAGACAATCGCTTCGCCATTCGGGGCCGCCTCGACGAGGCCGCCCAGGGTGCCCAGCGGGAGTCCGTCGATCCCCGTGATCAGCGAGTTGTTCTTTTCCGGCGGAGAGACCATCTCCCAGGCGCGCCCGTCGGGCAGCGCCAGCGCACCGCCGATGGGCTGGGTGGTGAACGTGGCGTCGGCTCCTTCCGTCGTCTTGCCAAGCGAGTCCCTCGCGAGCACTCGGTAGTGGTAGACGGTGTCGGGCTGCAGGCCCTGTATGTGGACGCTCACGCTCTGCGGCCCCGCGAGGCCGCCCTCCGAGCCCACATCGACTGCTGCGGTGGGCGCCAAGCCGCCGTAGGCGGTTGTCGTGCCGTACTGGAACTGGTAGGTGGTGTCGGCGAAATTCGGGTTCAGCTGCGCACGGAGATCCGCCGATACCGCGGTGACGCCAGCCACCGACTCGTTCATAACCGTCGCGGGCGCGGGTTCCGCGGTCCCGAATATCTCGACCGTCGGTGATGGTTTGGCACCCAGGTCGGAGACGTAGATAGTTCTGTTCGTGCCGCTGGGGTCGTCCACTGCGACGCCGTAGGATTCGCCGCTCAGCGACCCGAACGTTTCGATCAGGGTCGGTGTGCCCGCGGAGATTTCGTACTCCGAGATCTGCGTGCCTTCGTCGATATACACATCGCCCGTGGAGGGGTCGACCGTGGCAGCCGTGCTGAGCGGGGCGACTTCTTTCGGTGTGCCGGCTTTCAATCCGCTGGTCGGGAACTGAGCGCCTTCATACTCGTTCAGCGGTCCCTTGGGATAGGTGCTGACGAAAACATCGCCCGCGGAGTCGACGGTGATGGCGCACGGTTCCCCGTTCGGGACGGATACCTCAGAGACGGTGTAGTCGGCGTCGGCCACTGGGAGGGTGGAGGCGGATGGGGTATAGCGCTCGATGAAGCCCCCGGCGTCGGCGACATAGACTCTGCCGGACCCGTCGACGGCCACGCCGCAGGGTTCGGTGAAGGAGCGCTGAGGTGTGCCCGACCCATTCAACTGACCTAGATATGCGCCACTCGAGGCGAACACGTCGACAACGCCTTCGTGGCGCGAGTCGGTGACATAGATGTCACCGTTGAAGGGGCCGCCGGAGTTATCGACCGCGACCTCCGCCGCGGAGGGACTGTCGAAGATGAAGCCTTCGCTGGGCGTTCCGGTGAGCTGGTTGGCGTTGATGTAGCTCTGCGATGCCGAGAAGGCCAGCGGGCGACCGGCAGCGTCGAACCTCTCGACGCTCCTCGACCCGATATCGAGAACATAGACGTCCCCCGTCGTCTGATCGACTGCGACGTTCTGCGGGTCTTCCAATGCATCTGAGCTGGGGAACAGGCTCAACGGTACCGGCTCCGCCGCGCGCGCCTGGCTGACACCATGCACCGCGATGCTCATCAGAGCGCATGCTAGAAGCATCCCTACTCTCGCAACCCCTGCTCTCTCGCAAGCGCTCAACCGACTCTCCTCCCTTTGTCAGTGCCAGCGAGACGTAATCGATTCCTACACGCAGGCACTTTGGCACTCTAACACCAGGGGGGACGCGAGAGTCGCGGTCGCGGATCTCAGCGAGAGACCGGAATGGCTTGGCTCCTGCACTCCGCGGAAGCGACCAAAAGTCAGAAACAAGTCTTGACGGACTGCGGGCAAGACCGGCTGGAAACGAGCTTTGACGCGGTCGGGCGAGTCAGAAACGAAAGGGCGGGAAGTCAGAAACGATTCCTGTCTCCGTCGGGCGCCTCGTCGCAGCGGTCATCGATGGCCCAGATCGCCTTGTTCTTCGGGCAGAAACACGGCCTTGGGCGGCTCACAAGACGATAGCCAGACCCTCATCTCTGGTGGGACCGGCTTGACTCCGGTGTCGTCCGCATGAATCATGACAGAGGGTCTCGCCAATGGGACTCGCCGCGAACCGCTCATGCTGTCATCGCTCGTGCGATGGGCGGCACGGTCGGTCTCACGGCACTCGTCACAAAACACAATGACAAAGGAGCATCTAGCGAAAATGAACAAGATAAAGGCGTTGTTCGGGCTCACCGTCATGGTCGGCCTGTTCGCCATCTCGGCAGTACCGGCGTTCGCCCTTTTCTCTTCAGAAAACGGCAAAACCGTAGAAGGAAAAGGAAGCGCCAAAGAAGCAGTATTCACAGACGAAGGAGCTACCGTCACGTGTACCTCGGCAGAAGGCACATGGAAACTGCCAACAGGAACGGAAGCGTCCAAAGTTGAACTGAATGTCGCAGCTTGGAAAGAATGTAAAGCGTTCAGTTTCCCGGCAGAAGTCAGCGCATGCAAATTGGGTGTGACAGAAACTGGGAAATCTGGAGGAAAAGGTGGAAAAGCCACAGGTGAAGTACTGTCAGAATGCACAGTGGTAGTGAAAGGATTGTGCACAATCAAAATTCCAACGACGAAAAATACGGGCCTAAAAGAAATTGAAAATAAAAACGAAGGCGTTAACTTACTGTCTACGGCCGCCGTCGAAGGCATCACGTCCACTGCTTCAGGCTCTGGTTGTCTGGGGATCAGTAAACTGACGAATAGTGTAAGCAAAGAGAAAGCCATAGTGACAGGGATAGGTCTGAAAACGCTCTAAGGCTTTCGATCTCCTCTGATAAAAGTCAACTAACAAGTGTGGGCCGGCCCGATGGGGTCGGCCCACATCTATGACCGCCGCCCTACGCCCCGGCCCCAACCCCCCCGCGCCCCTCGCCCGCGGCAAAGCGCGCGGCGCCGACCGCGGCATCCCCAAACACCTCTGGCCCTGCCTGCGCCTCCAGCGCGAGCCCCTCGTCCAGGGTCATCCCCAATCCCTCGATCGCGGCGCGCCTATCGGCGAGCATCGTGCGCTGCGGGAACCGCGCCAACCCCTCGGCCAGCTCCAGGGCGCGCTCCAGATGCCCACCCGCTGGTACGACCTCGGTGACTAAGCCCATACCCAAGGCCTCGGAGGCGTCGATGATGCGCCCGGTGAGGATCAGATCGAGCGCGCGGCCGAGCCCGAGGACGCGCGCGGCGCGCTGGGTGCCGCCGTCGATCAGCGGAACGCCCCAGCGCCGCTCGGGGAAGCCCAGCTTGGAGTCGGCGGTGGCGATGCGCAGGTCACACCACAGCGCGAGCTCGAGGCCCCCCGCGAGCGCAAACCCGGAGATCGCCGCGACGGTGGGCTTTGAGGGCGTGAGCCGCGTGAAGCCCATCGGCCCCTCGGGCGCCATCAGGCGCCCGGCGAAAGTCTCGGTGGCCTTCAGGTCGGCACCGGCACAGAAGGAGACGCCGCCGGCGCCGGTGAGCACGAGCACGCGCGCGTCGTCGTCGGCCTCGAAGCGCAGGAACCCCTCGTGCAGCGCGACGGCCGTGGGGCCATCCACCGCGTTGCGTCGCGCGGGCCGGTCGATTGTGAGCACGGCGGCGGCGCCAAGGCGCTCGTAGCGGACTGCCTCGGGGGCGCTCATGCGCGAATCCCGGTCGAACTCATCGCGGCGGACCCGACGCGCTCATCCGCGAGGGACTCGCGTGGGGCCTACCAGCCCCCGCGCCAGGCGGCGTCGCTGCCGTGGGCCTTGGCGGCGGCCTTGCGCGCGTGCTTGCGCTTGTCCAGGCGCCACTGGATCAGGCTCATGACGAGCACAAAGGTGGGGAAGAAGACGATCAGGATGAAGCCGGCGTCGGTGACGACCTTGTCGTTCGTGGCCCCATAGAACCCACGCCCGTCGTTGTAGGCAAGCGCGGCGGGCGCTAGCAGCAGGAGCAGCATGGAGGACGCGGCGAGGGAGGCCAAGAGGCGGCGCATGGGGTGGATGCTACCGAAGCAGGCAGGGGTACGCCACGTAAAAGGCGGCCCCGCACCGTCCCGGCTCCTCCGCGCCCCTACGATGGCGCAATGGCCGTAATCATCGCCTCAGATCTGCACAAGGACGTAGCCGGCAAACCGCTCTTGCGCGGGGTGTCGTTCAAGCTCGAGCGCCGCGAACGAATGACGATCGCGGGGCGCAATGGCGCGGGCAAGACGACGCTGCTGCGGATGCTGGCGGGCGAGACGGGCATCGACCGCGGCGAGCTGAGCCTGATGAAGGGCGCGCGCATCGCGCTGCACGACCAGCGCCCGCCACGCGAGCGAGACACAACCCTGCGCGACTACGTGCTGAGCGGCTGCGCGGAGGAGCTGCAGATCGAGGCGGAGCTGGCGGCGCTGGAGCAGCGCATGGCCGATGGATCGAGCGAGGAGGCAACGCTGGAGCGCTACAGCCGCGCGCAGGCGCGCCTGGAGACATACGGCGGTTACCTGTGGCGCGACCGCGCGACGGTGATGACGCGCGGACTGGGCTTCAGCGAGTCGGACCTCGATCGCGGCCTGAAAACCTTCTCGGGCGGCCAGCTGACGCGCGCCTCCCTCGCCCGGGCGCTGGCGACGCGCGCGGATGTGCTGCTGCTGGACGAGCCCACGAACCACCTCGACATCGAGTCGCTGGAGTGGCTGGAGCAGACGCTGACGGGCCTGGACGCGGCGATCGTGCTCGTGGCCCACGACCGCTGGTTCCTGGAGGCGGTCGGCACGGCGGTGCTCGAGCTCGAGGCTGGCCGCAGTCGCTTCTTCGCGGGCAGCTGGCACCAGTGGCGAGCAGAGCAGGCCGCGCGCGAGATGGCGCTGGGCAAGGCGATCGACAAGCAGAGGGCGGAGATCGAGCGCATGGAGCGCTTCATCGAGCGCTTCCGCGCGAAGGCAACGAAGGCCCGCCAGGCGCAGTCGCGCGTGAAGAAGCTCGCGAAGATCGAGCGCATCCCCCTTGCGGGGACAGGCGAGCTTGACCCCAAGAACGGCAAGGGCCTGAAGTTCGCCTTCCGGCCGCCCGAGCGCTCGGGAAGGGTGATCTTCGAGCTGACCGACGGGACGATCCAGGTGGGCGGCGAGCAGACGGGAGCTGAAAAAGGAGGACTTAAGGGAGCCGCGCAGCGCGAGTCATCTGCCGCGCCGATCACGCTTCTGGAGCACGCCGAACTGTGGTTGGAGCGCGGCGAGCACGTCGCGCTGGTGGGTCCGAACGGGACGGGCAAGACCACGCTGATCGAGACCCTGGCCGGGCGCAGGCCGCTCGCGGCGGGGAAACTGAGCACGGGGCACAATGTGAAAGTCGGCTACCTCTCCCAGCACGCGGACGAGCTGGGCGCGGGCGATGGATTGGGTCCCCACCCACCCCAGAGCGTGCTCGAAGCCGCGGGCCGCGCCACCGGCCTGACATCCAACAAGGCCAGGGCGCTGCTCGGAAGCTTCCTCTTCTCCGGGGAGGACGCGGAGAAGCCGCTGGAAGGATTGTCGGGCGGCGAGCGAAGGCGCCTGTCCCTCGCGGTGCTCGTCAACTCGGGCGCGAACGTGCTGATCCTCGACGAGCCCACCAACCACCTCGACATCGAGAGTCGCGAGGCGCTGGAGGACGCGCTGCGCGCGTTCGAAGGCTCGCTCCTACTCGTGTCCCACGACCGCGCGCTGCTCGACGCCGTCGGCACCCGCACCGTCGCGGTCGAGAACCGCGCGCTGCACTCGTATCTCGGCGGCTGGCCCGAGTACGTGCGCATCCGCGACGAGCGCCGGGAAGCGGGGGAGTTGGGGGAGGGGCCGGGGGCGGGCAACGGCGCAGGCACCTCGACGAGCGCCGGCCGGACCTCCTCGACAGGCGCCGCCTCTGCAAACGGCTCGCCCATCGTCAACGGCTCGCACGCCGCTACGGCCCCAAACATCGGCCGCAAGATGGCGGCGGGCAACGCGGGTAAGGCAAAGACCCCGAAGGCCAAGCCGAAGTCCAAACCCGACGAGCCGTCCAAGAATCGCCTGCGCGAGCAGCAGAAGGCCGAGAAGGCCGTCGAAGCGGCAGAAGCGGCGATGCGGACCGTCGAGGACGAACTGGCTGACCCGGCGGCGTGGGTCACCAAGTACGAGGCCGCCAAGGCCGAGGCGCGCCACACGGCGGCCAAGCGCGCGGTCGAGGAGGCATACGGCCGCCTGGAGACCCTGCAGGGGTGAGCTGCCTCGTGCAGGGGGTGAACCGCCCTCGGGGTTACTGACGCCGCTCGCCCATCCGGCCTCCCTGCCTCTCTCTCCAATCACCGGCATCTAGACATAAATATGTCTGCGCATGTTATGTTTGGTACATGCGCACGACGGTACGGCTCGACGACGATCTGCTCGCGGCGGCCAAGACGCGCGCCGCGGAGCGTCACACGACGCTGACATCGCTGATCGAAGACTCGCTGCGCCAGACGCTCGCGCAGCGCCCGGCACAGCCGGGCGAGCGTCTGAAGATCAGGTCGTTTGGCGACGCCGCAACGCTCCCTGGGGTCGATCTGGACGACTCGGCGGCGCTGCGCGACCTGATGGATGGCCTGCGCTGATCCTCCCAGACGTCAACGTGCTGGTCTACGCACACCGCGGGGGCACACCCGAGCACGAGCGCATCGGCGGCTGGCTGGAGGAGCATGTCAACACGGCCACCCCGCTCGGACTGTCCACGCTCGTGGCGAGCGGGTTTCTAAGGATCGTCACCCATCCGGGTATATTCGCCAGGCCGACCCCGATCGACGCGGCGGTCGATTTCGTCGAGGCCCTGCGCGCCCGCCCCAACTGCGTCGAGGTGGCACCCGGCCCGCGCCACTGGGGGATCTTCACCGGCCTCTGCCGCGCGACTGAGGCGACCGGTAACAGGGTGCCCGACGCCTATCTGGCGGCGCTGGCGATCGAGTCTGGCAGCGAGTGGGTGACAACCGATGGTGGCTTCGCGCGCTTTGCGGGGCTGCGCTGGCGCCGGCCGCTTGGGTGAGGCACGCAAGGTCGAGACGCACGGCGCCTTCAAGAGCCCATCGCGCCGAGTCGGATCGGTCTTGACAGTCTAAAAGCATGCATATTTTTCTTTGGGGCTTGACAACACTTCCTGTGTATGCTTATAGTGCTCTTGTCCGGTACGCTCCGTTCCAGGGGCGGCGGGCACTGTCATAGGTCGGGTCAGGGTCCTCCCGCTGGTGCGGGTTCCATGGGACCGCAGGGATTTGGTTGGAGAGGGATGTCGATCGCTTTTATGAGGGTGTATGAGATGAGTGATCTTGTTTTCACCGCGCGTGGCGCGGCCAATGGTCTAGCGGCCCCTCTGGGGTCCGTAACTAGATGCTTCAGCGTCTCTGAAGCATCTCTCTCTCTCTCTCTCTCTCTTGGCCCGGTTGGTTAGCTTCTAGGGCCTTTCGCCGCTGGTTTTCGGCGGCTCGCTCCGGCCACGTGGGCCGGGTTGGTCTCTCGCGGGCGTTAAGGGCGCCCGGTGTCTCTGCCGTCTCGGGCTGGGTGCCCGGGGCGGTTTTGTGCTGCCCGGGTCTCCTCCTGGGCCGGCTCGTTCTCGATTGCTCCGGGAGGGGATGTTGATGCTGCGTCGCGTCTTGGTCGTGCTGGCTGGTGTGTTGGTTCTGGGGGGGCTGGGCGCGGGGTCCGCGTCTGCTGTTATCTCTTACCCGTTCGACGGTCAGCTGTTGCCTGCGAGCGGTGTCTTCAGCACCGGCCTTCAACCGGGGAGTGTGGCTGTCGATGACTCCGATGGCCGCACGTATGTCGCTGATGGGGGTGGCGTCGATGTGTTCGAAACCTCCTCGGGGGCGCAGCTGGCGGGGCTCGATGGTTTACTGACGCCGGACGAATCGTTCGGCGAGAGCCCTCTGGTCGCGGCTGACAACGGGACGGGCGACGTGTACGTGCTGGACAATGTCCACAATGTCGTGGACGTGTTCGACGCGTCGGGCGGCTACTTATGTCAGATAACCGGCCGCTCGACGCCGTCGGCGAGTGAGTGCAACGGCGTCGCGGGCAGCGACACGCCCGCGCACGGGCTGAACTCGCCCACGGGGATCGCGGTTGATCAAGCCACTGGCGATGTGTATGTCATAGACGCCAACGACGGCGCGGTCGACGTGTTCAGCGCCGCGGGGGCGTATCTGCCTGCGGCTTCGATCTCGCTCGCGTCGATTCCGGGCGGGTTCAGCACGTTCTATACGAAGGGCATCGCGGTGGACAGTTTCAACGGGAACGTGTACGTGTCCGATTCCGGTGCGGTCGTGGTGTATGTGTTCAATGCGGCTGGGGTGTATCAGGCGACGTGGACGGGCGCGAACACTCCCGCGGATTCGTTCGGCGGCGGTTATGTCAGCGTCGCGGCGGACGATGTGAGCGGCGATGTGTATGTCACCGACTCCCAGCACAAGTTGACCGATGTGTTTGGGCCGGCGGGGGAATACCTGACCCGCTTCGCGCACCCCTACACCGAACCGACGAGCACGGCGGTGGATCAGGCCACCGGTAGGGTCTACGTCGGCGACAGCGGCAGCGTTGGAGGCAACGGCTCGGGTGTCGATATCTTCGGCCCGGCGGTGTTCGTCCCAGAAGTCGCGACGGGCGCGGCGTCCGGCATTCATGCGACCGGTGCGACGCTGGCCGGGAGCGTCAACCCCGACGGTGTGCCGGTCACCGGCTGCCACTTCGAGTACGGCACCACGACCGCCTACGGGCAGAGCGCGCCTTGCGTACCCGCGCCCGGTTCGATACCGGCGGACTCGAGCGAACACCCTGTCAGCGCCGTAGTCACGGGCCTCGTGCCGGGCGTGACCTACCACTACCGCCTCGTCGCGGCGAACGCGAACGGCGCAAACGACGGGGAAGACGCGACGTTCCAGACGACTCCGCCGCCGTCGATCGAAGGCGCCGCGGCTGTGAACGTAACGGGCGCCTCGGCGGACCTCACGGCGAGGATCGACCCGAACGGCACCAGCACCGCCTATCGCTTCGAATGGGGCACTAGCACCGCGTACGGCACGAGCGTGCCGGTACCCGATGCGGACATCGGCGCGGGCACAGGCGGTGTGCCCGTCGACACGCACCTGTCGGGGTTGAGTGCGAACACCACCTACCACTGGCGGATCGTCGCGGCGAACGAAAGCACCACCACCGGGAGCGATCACACCTTCATCTACGACACTTCGGGCGGCGGCCTGCCCGATGGTCGTGCGTATGAGATGGTGACGCCGCCGGATAAGAACGGTGCGCTGCCGGGCGTCACGCTTAGAGCCTATCCCTGTAGGGAGGATTCCCGCCCGCCTCTGGCGAATTCTTGAGGCGATCTGTTGATCGGACATAGGGGGCTGGGGATGGGTTTGGTTGACCGTGACGATGGTTGGCGTATGCCGGACTGGTTGTGGGAGCGAATCGTGCCCTTGTTGCCGCTTGCGCGCGAGCATCCGTTGGGAACTCATCGCCGGGGCGTGGCGAAGCGTCAGGTGATGGACGCGATCTTGCTGGTGTTGCGTACGGGGATGCAGTGGAACGCGCTCGACGTCACCGGGGTGTGCAATTCCTCTACTGCGCACCGGCGTTTTCAGGAGTGGGAGCAGGCGGGGGTTTTCCATGAGATCTGGCGCCAGGGCCTACTCGACTACGATGAGCAGATCGGTATCGATTGGTCCTGGTTGGCGGCTGACGGAGCGATGACCAAGGCGCCGCTCGGCGGGCCGAAGACAGGTCCCAATCCCACTGACCGGGCTAAGGGGGGGCGAAGCGCTCGCTCCTGGTCGAGGCGCGTGGGGTCCCGATCGGGCTCGCCCACGACGGCGCTAACCGCAACGACCACAAGCTGCTGAAGGAGACGCTCGACTCGATCCCAATCGAGCGCCCGAAACCAACCGAGAAGGACCCTCAGGGCCTCTGCCTGGACAAGGCATACGACTTCCCCGTCGTCCGCGAACTTATCGAAGAACGCGAGTTCACACCACACATCCGCGCTCGCGGCGAGGAGATAGACCTCAAGCAACACAATCCGGATTGGCGAGCGCGGCGGTGGGTCGTCGAGGCCTGTCACTCATGGCTCAACCGCAACCGAGCGATCCTGATCCGCTGGTCCAAGAAGGACCAAAACCACCTCGCCCTCCTCCAACTCGCTAGCGGCATGATCGCCCTCAAGCGCGCACACGCCGCACGAACAGCCACCGCCCTACAGGGATAGGCTCTTAGCCCAATCGGCCCTAACACGCTTGTTTCCGAAGACGGTGCGCGTGTGATCGTAAACGATGTCCAGTGTTTCGCCGGCTCTGTTGGGTGCACAGCGTCGCGCGATGCCGTACAGGGTGAGCCGTTTGAGTTCACGCGTACGAGCGGTGGGTGGGTGACGACGCCGCTGGCGCCACCGGCTACGCAGTTGGATCAGAGCACGAGGATGGTGGCTGATGCGGATGGTGGTACTGCGCTGTTCACTGCTCCGACCCCGCCGTTTGGCGAGGACGACTTCTATGCGCGCCAGGCCGACGGATCGCTCCTCGATGTCGGTCCGGTCAGACCGCCGTCGGATGGCCCAACCCCTGTAGGAGGAAGTTTCCCTCCTCTTGTTGTGGCGGAGACCGCTGACCTCTCGCACGTCCTCTTCGAGATGCAGTTCCCTGGCAGCTGGCCCTTCGACGCGACCATCCCGGGCCTGAATTCGTTGTTTGAATACGTGGGTGCTGGCAATTCGCAGCCCGTGCTGGTAGGGGTGAGCGGTGGCCCGAGGAGTACGGATCTGATCGGCAGGTGCTCAACGTCAGCACCGAAGCTTGGCGCCGGGTATGGTGCCATGTCTGCCGATGGTGACACTGTTTTCTTCGAAGTGGAAAAATGCGCTTCGGGTTCGGGCGCGAACGCGAATATCGAAGTGCCAGCCTTCACATTGTATGCGCGTATCGGCGGAGCGCGGACGGTCCTGATCTCGGGGCGCTCGCCGCTTGGTTGCACGAGCGCGGCGTGTACGAGCTCACCTCCGGCCGATGCTGCCTTCTATGGCGCGTCGAGGGATGGGTCGAAGGTGTTCTTCGCGGATACTCAGCAGCTCACCGACAACGCGAGTGAGGACAGCAGGGGCAGCGATACCGCCAGCTATCATTCCAGGGGCTGTCCTGTAGCGGAAGGTGTGAATGGCTGCAACCTGTATGAGTATGATTTCGGGAATCCCGCGGGGCGTAATCTGCTGGCGGTTTCGACGGGAGACACGAGTGGGGGTGGGCCGCGGGTCCAGGGTGTTGTGGCGGTCTCCGCGGACGGGTCGTACGTGTATTTCGTCGCCAAGGGAGTGTTGAGCGGTGCGGCGAACAGCGCGGGTCAGAGCGCGCAGGATGGTGCTGAGAACCTGTATGTGTTCGAGCGCGATGCTGTCTATCCGGCTGGCCGGGTGGCGTTCGTCGCGGCATTGTCGAACGCCGACTACGAACTGTGGCAGAGTGGGAGCGGCGGGGTGATCGTTGCGAATGTGACGCCGGAAGGGCGGTTCCTGGTGTTCACGAGCCACGCCGATCTGACGCGTGACGATTCGAGCGCGCCGGGGGCGGCGCAGGTGTTTCGTTATGACGCGCAGACGGGTGAGCTCATACGGGTCTCGGTCGGCGAGGATGGTTTCAACGACAACGGCAATGCCGGCACGGGTCCTGGGCTTTTCGCGGGCCGTGGCCCCGGGTTGGGCGATGCGCGGATCGTTAGCGCGGCTGCCTCGGATCTGCGACGGGATCCGACGATGTCCGACGATGGAGCATATGTGTTCTTTCAGAGTCCTGTGGGGTTGACGCCCCAGGCGCTGGATGATGTGCCGATCGACAGCGAAGGCGATCTCGCCCAGAATGTGTACGAGTGGCATGAAGGGCAGGTGTTCCTGATCTCCGATGGCAGGGACACCTCGACGTCCAACCCCGCCCCCGAAAATGAAGGCGGGAAGAGTTCTGTGGTGCTTTTGGGGAGCAGTGCGAGCGGCGCGGATGTGTTCTTCTCGACTACGGATCGTCTGGTGGCGCAGGACACCGATACGCAGCTGGATGTGTATGACGCGCGTATCGGGGGTGGTTTCCCGTTCACGGCGCCCGGGGCGCCGTGTCAGGGTGAAGGGTGCCGTGGGGCGCCGGAAGCGCCGCCGCTGTCCTCGGCGCCCGCGAGCGCGATCTTCTCCGGCGCGGGGAATCTCGCGCCGGCGGCAGCCAAGCCCGTGGTGAAGCCTAAGAAAGCAAAGAAGAAGACCAGGCCCACCCGGGGGGCGCACGGTAGAAAGAAGGCGAGGCGCGGGAAGACGGATCGTAAGACGGCGAGGGTCGGTAAGCATGTCAAGCGGGGGAGGAGGTAGTCATGTTGAGGAGATCTGTGTGTGGTGTGCTGGGTGCCCTGGTGCTGCTGGTGGTGTCGTCGCTGCTCGCGGCGGCGGCGGTTGCTGTGACGCCATCGGCGGGGTTGACGGTCGCGTCGTTTGCGACACCGAGCAACTTCTCGGCGGGTGAAAACGCGCTCTGCGAAAAGGAGATAGGGACGAGGTCTTGCGATGGCTATGAGGTGACCGTGACGAATAGAGGCAGCCGTGCGACGGACGGCACACCGATCGTGATCACGGACACGCTGCCGGCCGGTCTGACGATCCAGAAGATCGAGCTGTTCTGGTCGGGGTATCACGGTGGAGGCGGTGACATCAGCGAATTTTTCTGCCAGACGGCGGCGGCGCGGTGTGAATTCTCCGAAGTGCTGGGTCCGGGACAGACGTTGCGGATGCTGGTCAATGTGACGGTCCAGACCACGGCGGCCGGGAGTCTCGTGAACTCGGCGAGTGTGTCGGGTGGTGGTGTCGCGCAAGCCGCGGCGAGCGTGTCGAACACGAATGGGTCGCTGCCACCGCCGTTCGGAGTGAGCGCGTTCGGCTTCTATCCCTCGGCGCCCGATGGCGCGCTCGATACGCGTGCAGGCGCGCACCCCTTCGATCTGGGAGTAACCATCGGTCTCAACAACGTCCTCAGGCTCGACCCCGAAGCGAACCTCTCGGACACGAGCGTCCACGATGTCCGGGATGTCGTGCTGGATCTGCCGTTGGGGTTCGCCGGCAGCGCGCTGGCCGCACCGACCTGCACGCTGGCGCAGCTCGCGAGCCAACTGCCAAATGAAGAAGGTCAACTCAACAGTGGTGGCTGCCCGGAATCCGACACGCGGGTCGGGCACATCAGAACCTTCCCCGCCGGGGCATCTGCCAGCACGAACAATCCGATCGATAATGTGGTGCCCGAGCGCGGGACCGCGGCGGAGTTCGGCTTCGCGGACCTCCTGCACGGCACGCACGTGTTGCACGCGAGCGTGGTGCCGAGCGCGGCGGGCTATGTGTTGCGGGTAACCGCCTCTGAAATCCCGCAGATCCCGTTGAATGAGATCGTCACGGAGCTCTTCGGGAACCCCGCCGCGCGGGATGACAGCAGCAATACGCCTGTTGCGCAGTTCACGAACCCGGCGGATTGCTCGGGTGCGCCGCTGAGCGCGGCGGTCCATGTGGATTCGTGGCAGGCCCCGGGCCGCGTCAACGCGGATGGCACCCCCGATCTGAGCGACCCCAACTGGGTGTCGGCGACCGCGAGCCTGCCCGCGGTGACAGGGTGTGATCTGTTGCGATTCGCGGGGTGGGTCACGGCACAGCCGGAAACCATGGCGGCGGATAGCCCGTCGGGGTTGGGTGTGGAGTTGAAGGTCCCGCAGAGCGAGAACCCGGAAACCTTGGCGACGCCGCCGTTGAAGAAGGCGGTCGTGACGTTGCCTGTGGGGTTGGCGGTGAACCCTTCCGCGGCGGGTGGGTTGCAGTCGTGTTCGCTGGCGCAGGTCGGGATGTCCCTCTCGGGCGAACCGAACGCGAGCCAGCCCGTGTGTCCGGAAGCGTCGAAGATCGCGAGCGTCGAAGTCGAAACGCCGGCAGTGGCGAGTGTGCTGCAGGGCTCGGTATATCTCGCGACCCAGAACGAAAACCCATTCCACGCCCTCCTCGCGGCGTATATCGTCGTGGACGACCCCACGACCGGCGTGCTGCTGAAAATCCCGGGGCAGATCGAACCCAACGCGGTGACGGGCCAGCTTGTGGCGACGTTCGACGATGCGCCCCAGTTCCCGTTCGGTGATTTGAAGCTGCATTTCTTCGGTGGCCCCCGCGCGCCGCTCAGTACCCCTGAGGGCTGCGGGACGTACACCACGGGTGTGGAACTGACGCCGTGGTCGGCGCCGGACTCGGGTCCTCCGGCCACCTCCTCGGATAGCTTCCAGGTCAGCACGGGTTGCGTGGGCGGGTTCAGCCCATCGTTCAGCGCGGGGACGACCGACAACCAGGCGGGTGCTTTCAGCCCGTTGAGCGTCACGTTTTCGCGTACTGACCAAGATCAGAACCTGGGTGGGGTGTCGGTCACGACGCCGCCGGGGGTATTGGGGGTCCTCAAGGGCGTGGAACGCTGCCCCGAACCACAGGCAGCGCAGGGCACATGCGGTGCGGGCAGCCTGGTGGGGCATACCACGGTCGCGGCGGGTACGGGCCCTGACCCGTATTACGTGCAGGGCGGCCAGGTGTTCCTCACAGGTCCGTATAAGGGTGCGCCGTTCGGGCTCAGCATCGTGGTGCCGGCCGTGGCGGGACCGTTCAATCTCGGCACGGTCGTCGTCAGGGCCGCTGTCAGCGTAGACCCGCACACGGCGCAGATCACGGTCGCGAGCGACCCGCTGCCGAGGATCCTCGACGGTATACCGCTGGACGTCCGTACGGTGGACGTGACGATTGACCGGTCTGGGTTCGTGTTCAACCCGACGAGCTGCGGACCATTGACGGTGGCTGGTGCGTTGTCGAGTACGCAGGGTGCGTCGGCGGCGGTGTCGAGTCGTTTTCAGGCGGCGAACTGTCAGGGTCTGTCGTTCAAGCCTGTGTTCACGGTCTCTACGCAGGCCGCGACGAGCAAGAAGAACGGCGCGAGCCTGATCGTCAGGGGAGTGTTCCCCGCGGGGGAGGCGAACATCCACAGTGTCGCGGTGACGCTCCCCATGCAGCTGCCGGCGCGGTTGACGACGATTCAGCAGGCGTGCACCGAAGCCGCTTTCAACGCGAACCCCGCCGGGTGCCCCCCGGGGTCAGACATCGGGACCGCGACGGCGTCAACACCGATCCTCGCCAACCCCGTCACCGGCCCGGTCTATTTGGTCTCGCATGGTGGTGCGGCGTTCCCGGACATCGTCGCGATCCTGCAGGGCGAAGGCGTCACCGTCGATCTCACCGGCAGCATCGATATCAAGCACGACATCACCAGCAGCACGTTCGCGACGGTCCCCGACGCGCCGATCGCGAGCTTCACGCTTGCACTCCCCGAGGGGCCGCACTCCGGCCTCGCGGCCGTCGTCCCCGCGAAGGCGAAGGGCAGCCTCTGCGGCCAGGCCCTGGCGATGCCGTTCACGATCGCCGGCCAGAACGGCGCCGTCGTCAAGGAGAACAACAAGATCGCCGTCACCGGGTGCTCACGGGCGAAGAGGAAGACCGCCAAGCGCAAGGCCAAGGCGAAGAAGCGCGGTGGGAAGAAGGGGTAGGGGTGGCCGTCCTGATGACACTTCCGGATGGGAAGCGCGGGGCGCGCACACGCGCGCGCCGCGCCAAGGACCCTCCCCCGCGTACCCAAAGCGCGCAAGGCACCCACCGGGCGCAGGACGCCCAGAGGGCGCAGGGCGTGGTGGGGCGTGCGGTTGTGGATGGTGTGCCGCGTGAGCATGTGACGGAGATCCAGCGGGTGCGGATTCTGATGGCGATGGCCGAGGTCGCCTCAGAAAGGGGCGCTGGTGCGGCGAGTGTTGCGCATATCGTCTCGCGTGCGGGGGTGTCCCGCAGGACGTTCTATGACTTGTTTGAGGATCGCGGGGACTGTTTTTTGGCGACGTTCGACGAGGTGATCGCCAGGGCGTGTGTGTCGGTCCTCGCGGCGTATCGTGTTGAGGGTAGGTGGCGGGAGGGGATCAGGGCGGGCCTGTTGGCGTTGTTGGTGTTCTTCGATGAAGAGCCCGCCCTCGCACGGTTTTGTGTTGTCGAGGCGTTGGCGGCGGGTCCCCGTGCGCTGGAGCGTCGCGGGGAGATCGTCGACCGGCTCGTTCAGGTCGTCGACGAGGGTCGTACAGAACGATCCGCGCGCGCGCCGGAGGCGCCGCCGCTGGCGGCGGAGGGCGCAGTCGGCGCTGTGCTCGCGGTCATCCATCGCCGTCTGGTCTCAGCGGGTCAGGCGCCTCTCACCGACCTGTTGGGCTCCCTTATGGGCGCGATCGTGATGCCCTTTCAGGGGGGTGCGGCAGCACAGAAGGAGCTGCACAAGCCGGCTCCCTCTCTGAAAGTTCAATCCTGTGCGTCATTACGGCGATCCGCTTGAGGGTTTGGAGATGCGCATTACCTATCGCACCGTCAGGGTCCTGATCGCGATTGCCTCCGGGCCGGGCGCGTCGAACCGTGAGATCGCGACGGCCGCCGGGATCCAGGATCAGGGTCAGGTCTCAAAGCTCCTCACGCGCCTTGAGCACCTCGGCCTCGTCCACAACGAGGGGGCCGGCCCCGCCAAGGGAGCACCCAACGCCTGGACACTCACCGCCAAGGGCCAGCGCGTCGAGGAAGCCGTCCGCGTACAGAGCGCCCCACGCTGAGCGGTTCGGCTGTAATGCTCCGGCTTTGTTAGCATTGAGATCAATGACAGCAGACTGGAGGAGCGCATATGGCGACGCTGACCATTCGAGGACTCGACGATGACACCAAGGCTCGCCTGCGCGTGAGCGCCGCGCGTCACGGGCGCTCGATGGAGGCCGAGGTGCGGAGCATCCTCGAGGAGGCGCTCCCCGCCGAGCGGGCATCCGGTGGTCTCGGCAGCCGCATCCACGCCCGCTTCGCGAAGGTGGGCGGCGTGGAGCTCGATCTGCCCCGCCGGAGCGAGGCGCCGCGGGCAGCGACTTTGCGGGCGTGATCCTCCTCGACACGAACGTCCTCTCCGAGCTCATCCGTCGCGAGCCCGACGATGGGGTGACACGGTGGCTCGACGCGCTGGACGCCGCTGCGGTCGTGACCACCGCGATTACCGCCGCCGAGCTGCTCTACGGGGTCGCCCGTCTGCCGGCCGGGCGGCGCAAGGAGCAGCTGAGCGACGCGATCCGCGCGCTGATCGGGGAAGACCTCGGCGGTCGCATCGAGCCATTCGACGCGATCGCCGCCGCCCACTACGCAGATCTCGTCAGCGATCGCGAGAGCTCAGGTCGTCCGATCGGCATCGCCGACGCACAGATAGCCGCGATCTGCCGCAAGCTGGGGGCGACGCTCGCCACGCGTAACACCAGCGACTTCACGGACACCGGGATCGAGCTCCTCGACCCTTGGGCACTGGGCATCGTCTCTGATGCGCTATCGTGATGCACATGACGCGCACCACGGTTGATATCGATCGTCGAGCCCTTGACGCGGCGCAACTGGAGCTGGGCACGACCGGTCTCAGTACGACGGTCAATGCCGCCCTGCGCGAAGTGGGGCGGCGTCGTGCGCTTGCCTCCTTCGATGTGCTCCGCGACATCGATGGCACCCCCGAGCAGGTCGAGACTAACCGCAGGGAGCGTTTCTCTGAGTCCTCCGAGCGCTGAGGTCGAGCCACCCTCGCTCACGCGTCCCGCGTTGTTCGACACTGGGGTGTGGACATGGGCGCGGGATCGTCGTTTCCCCCAACTCGCCTCGTGGTTCAACGCCCAGGTCGCCGCCGGCCGCGTCCTCGTGTGCGATCTCGTGATCCTCGAGCTCGTGCGGTTGGCCCCGAACGAGCCGCGCGCCCGCGAGGTCGCCGACAGGCTCGCCACGTTCGAGTCGGTCCCGATGCCCGCAGCGCTCTGGGGTCGAGCGCGCCAGCTGCAGCTCTCGCTTGCCGGCGAGGGCGAACACCGGCGGGTACCCCCCGTCGACCTGCTGATCGGCTGCGCGGCGGAGGCGGCGGGAGCTCCCCTCATCCACTACGACCGCGACTACGAACGGATCGCCGGCGTCAGCGGGCTCCAAGCACACTGGCTGTTGCCCGACGGGGCGCTCGCGTAGGAGCGGAGCCCTCGATACGGCGCTGCTCGATGCGGGTCGCCGGGTATCTAGACTGGGAGGTCGTGATCGACCGCTACAAGACAGCGCTCAACGTCGCGATCGTGTTGGCGATCGCCGCTGCCGTGTACTTCCTGCCCTCCGGGGGGCGGGTGGCCAACACGTTCGCCGCGGTCCTCTCGGTTGCCTTCGTTGCCGGTCTGGCCTACATGGCCGCCAAGCTCTACCGCGAGCGGCGGGTCGACGTGCACGGGTTGGGCGACCGCAACCGTGGGCTGCTCTATGGGGCGCTGGCCGTCGGTGTCGTGACGGTCGCCGCGAAGGAACGCATGTGGCAGACGGGCTTTGGCGAGTTTGTCTGGTTCGTGCTGGTCGGCATGGTCGTCTACACGCTGATCGCCGTCTATCGCTTCGCGCGCACCTATTGAGCGCCACCGAGCAGCCGAGGAGCGCCGCTGAGGACGGCTGGGGACAGACTGAGGACTCTGTCGAGGAGCGGCGTCTGAGCATCGTCGAGCAGCGGCGCCGGCTGCCCGACGAGCCCGGCGTGTACCTGTTCCGCGACGCCAAGCACCGCGTCATCTACGTCGGCAAGGCCATCTCGATCCGCAAGCGTGTCGCCTCGCACTTCGCCAAGGCGACGGTCCCGTCGAGTCCCGGCCACGCCGAGATGGTCGCGAGCGTCGAGCACATCGAGTGCGTCGTCGTCGCCAGCGAGACCGAGGCGCTGCTCGCCGAGCAGAGCTTCATCAAGCAGTATCGCCCGCGCTTCAACATCCGCCTGCGCGACGACAAGTCCTATCCGTTCATCGCCATCTCCCTGGACGAGGACTTCCCGCGCGTGTACTTCACGCGCGAGCGCCACCGCCCCGGGCGCGCCTACTTCGGGCCCTACTCCAACGCCAAACGCGTGCGCTCGACGCTCGACCTGCTCACGAAGGTCTTCATGTTCCGCTCCTGCACCGGCCCCGAGCCCGGCCGGCGCTCGGGTAGTCCGTGTCTGGACTACTACATCAAGCGCTGCGAGGCGCCCTGTGTGGGGTATGTCTCCAAGGAGGACTACCGCCACTCCATTGACGGGGTGATCGACTTCCTCTCCGGGCGCTTTCGCGCGATCGAGCGCGACCTCGAGACGCGTATGCGCGCGGCGGCGGCCGCGCAGGAGTTCGAGCAGGCCACGCTTGAGCGCAACCGCCTGCGCGCCGTGCACTCGCTCATGCAGCGCCAGCGCGTCGCCAACGAGTCCGTCGGCACGCTCGACGCCGTCGCCGTGGCGCTCGACGGGCGTGAGGCCAACGCGCAGGTCTTCCAGGTGCGCGACGGCGTGCTCTCCGACCGCCAGTCCTTCTACCTCGCCAACGAGACCGAGCGCGGCGTCGCCGAGGTCGCCGAGGAGTTCATGCTCCAGTACTACGCCGGCCACATGTCGATCCCGCCGCAGGTCGTGGTGCAGCGGGAGCTGGTGGAGGGGCTGGGGGGAGGGGGGGCTGATCGCGTCGAGGGTGCCGCCGGGTCCACAGCGGCGGGTAAGGCGGCCGGGCTGCAGGCGCTGGCCGACGCGCTCTCCGCCCGACGCGGGGGGCGCGTGGAGCTGCGCGCGGCCGAGCGCGGCGACAAGCGCCGCATCCTCGATCTCGCCGTCCGCAACGCCCACCTCGCGCTCGACCAGGAGCGCCTGCGCGCCGAGCGCCGCCGCCAGAGCCGCGTCGACGCGCTGGAGGGTCTGCAGCAGGCGCTCGGCCTCGACGCGCTGCCCGTCCGCATCGAGTGCTTTGACATCTCCAACCTCGGCGGCACGCACACCGTGGCGGCGATGGTCGTGTTCGAGGGCGGCGCCCCGAGGAAGTCGGACTACCGCCGCTTCAAGATCCGCACGATTCGAGACCCCGCCCGCCCCGACGACTTCGCCTCGATGGCCGAGGTCCTGAGTCGCCGCTACGCCCGCTGGGAGCAGCAGCTCGACATCTCCCCGCACGACACCGAGTACGACGCGAGCTTCGCGGCACTGCCCAACGTCGTCGTGATCGACGGCGGCCGCGGCCAGCTCTCGGCCGGGCTGGATCCGCTGAAGGGCTTTCGCGAGCGCGGCGTCGCCGTCGTCTCCCTGGCCAAGCGCATCGAGGAGGTCTTCCTCCCCGGGCACGCCGCCCCGTTGCTACTCGACCACTCCACGCCCGAGCTGCAGCTGCTGCAGCGTGTGCGCGACGAGGCGCACCGCTTCGCGATCACCCACCACCGCACGCGCCGCGACCGCGCGATGACCGCCTCGTTGCTCGACGATCTGCCCGGCGTCGGCCCGGCCCGCAAGCGCGCGCTGCTCGCCCATTTCGGATCGCCCGATGCCGTCGTCGCGGCCACGAGCGAGGAACTGCAGGCGGTGCCCGGACTGCCCGCGAAGGTCGCGCGCGAGCTGCACGCGAGTCTGCACCGCGCGGGGTAGCGGTTCGCCTCCCGCCGGCCGCGTCCAGCGACCTGCTCGGGCATCACAAGTCGAGAGTGACGCCACTGTCCGCGAATCGCGGCACAATCAGAGTGTGAGCACAATTAAGCCCAGCCAGGCCGGGCGGACGCTCCTTGCCTCGCAGGTCGAGCCGGTGGCCTTATCCGGGGCCGACGACGACGAGCGCTCGCGCCTGCAGGACCTCGTGATCATCACCGGCTTCTCCGGTGCCGGCAAGTCGACCGCGATGAACGTCTTCGAGGACGCCGGCTATTTCTGCGTCGACAACCTGCCCCCCGAGATGATCCGCTCGCTCGTCGACCTCTTCATGCACAAGGGCTCCAAGGTCGAACGCGCCGCCGTCGTCTCGGACGTGCGCGGCGGCGTCTACTTCGAGGCGCTCCAGGCCGTCGTCGAGGACCTCGACGCGCTCGGCCTCACCCACCACGTGCTGTTCCTGGAGGCCGCCGAGCAGACGCTGATGACCCGCTACAAGGAGACCCGCCGCCGCCACCCGCTCGCGCCGGACGGCAGTGTCACCGCCGGCGTGAGCGCCGAGCGCGAGCTCTTGGAGCCGCTACGCAGCCGCGCGGACCTCGTGATCGACACGACCGGCATGTCCGCCGCCACGCTGCGCGGCAAGATCGCCGACGAGCTCCTGCCGCGCCAGTCCTCCACGCGCCTGGCCGTGACGTTCATGAGCTTCGGCTTCAAGCACGGCCCCCCGCGCGAGGAGGACCTAGCGTTCGACGTGCGCTTCCTGCCCAACCCCCACTACGAGCCCGAGCTGCGCGAGCTGACCGGCCGCGACCCACGCATCGTCGAGTACGTCGCCCGCGACGGGCGCCTGGAGGAGTTCTACGAGCGCCTACACGCGCTGCTCGACTTCCTACTACCCCAGTACGTCGCCGAGGGCAAGGCGCACCTCGTCGTCGCCATCGGCTGCACCGGCGGCCACCACCGCTCGGTGGCCATCGCCGAGCACCTCGCGGCCCGCTACAGCGACTGGGAGGACCTCGCCGTGGCCGTCGACCACCGGGACATCGAGAAGCGCCACTGAGGCCGCTGAGCGGCCCGCTGCGTGCAGCTCATCTCACTCGCTTGCGGCTCATCTCACCCGCTGAGCCGTCCATCGCATGCGGCCGCGCGTCGTCGGACGCTCGGTGAGTGGGTGGGCCGGTCCAGAAGAGCCGATCTCGGAGTCCATTCGAGGGCCGCTGATAGCCTACGCGCCCGTACGCCGGCCTGGGAAGGTGCCCGCCGGCATCGTTCATCTTTCGCCCCAGGAGGCTGTGCATGGCGGTACGCGTTGCAATCAACGGTTTCGGCCGGATCGGCCGGAACCTCTACAGGGCTGCGCGCGAGCAGAGCGCGGATGTCGAGTGGGTCGCGGTCAACGACCTCACCGACGCGCGCACGCTGGCGCACCTGCTCAAGTACGACTCGATCCTCGGTCCCTACCCGGGCACCGTCGAGCAGACCGAGGGGGGCCTGCGCGTCGACGGGCAGGAGCTGAAGGTGCTCGCCGAGACCGACCCCGCCGCACTGCCCTGGGGCGAGCTCGGTGTGGATGTCGTGATCGAGTCCACCGGGCGCTTCACCGACCGCGAGCACGCCGCCCTGCACCTCGCCGGCGGTGCGAAGAAGGTGATCGTCTCCGCTCCCGCGACCGACCCCGACGTGACGGTCGTGCTGGGCGTCAACTTCGACGAGGTCTACGACAAGACAAAGCACGACGTGATCTCAAACGCCTCCTGCACCACCAACTGCCTCGCGCCGGTCGCGAAGGTGCTGACCGAGACCGTCGGCATCGAGCACGGGCTGATGACCACGATCCACGCCTACACCGCCGACCAGCGCCTGCAGGACCTGCCGCACAGCGACCTGCGCCGCGCGCGCGCCGCCGCGATCAACCTGATCCCCGCCTCCACGGGCGCGGCAAAGGCGATCGGGCTGGTCATCCCCGAGCTGCAGGGCAAGCTGCACGGCTTCGCCGTGCGCGCCCCCGTGCCCACCGGCTCGGTCGTCGACCTCACGGTCGAGTGCCGGCGCGAGACCTCCGTCGAGGAGATCAACGGTGCGCTGAAGGCGGCATCGCAGAGCGGTTCGCTGCACGGCATCATGGCCTACACCGAGGACCCAATCGTCTCCAGCGACATCGTCAAGTCGCCCTATTCCTCGATCGTCGACTCGCAGCTCACGGCCGTGATCGACGGCACGATGCTGAAGGTCGTGTCTTGGTACGACAACGAGTGGGGGTACTCCAACCGGCTCGTGGACCTCGTGCAGAGGGTCCTGTGAGCACCCAAGCCGGCAGTCCGGCGGTCGCGAGCATCGCGGTCGGTGTGGGTAAAGAGTGGTTGAGGGGCCAATGAGGAGCATCGAGGACATCGACGTACAGGGCCGGCGCGTGCTCGTGCGGGTCGACTTCAACGTCCCGTTGAAGGACGGCCCCGCCGGCCCCGAGGTGGCCGACGATACGCGCATCCGCGCCGCGCTGCCCACGATCGAGGAGCTGCGGGCACGCGGCGCCCGGCTCGTGCTGGTCAGCCACCTCGGCCGCCCTCACGGCAAGGTGACACCGGAGCTGTCACTGGCACCGGTCGTGGAGCGCCTGCGCGAGCTGACCAGTGCCACGGTGACGCTCGCCCCGAGCGTCGTGGGCGATGAGGCGCGGGCGCTCTCCGAGGCGCTCGCCGACGGTGAGATCCTCGTGCTCGAGAACGTGCGCTTCGAGTCCGGTGAGACCGACAACGACCCCGAGCTGACGCGCGGGCTGGCCGAGCTGGCCGACGTGTATGTCGACGATGCCTTCGGCGTGGCCCACCGCGCCCACGCAAGCACCGAGGGCATCGCGCACCTGCTGCCCTGCGCGGCAGGGCGGCTGCTGGAAAAAGAGGTCACGACGCTCGCGCGCATCCTCAAAGCCCCCGACCGGCCGCTCGTGGCGGTCGTGGGCGGCGCCAAGGTGAGCGACAAGATCGCCGTCATCGACCGCTTTCTGGAGGTCGCCGACACGGTCATCATCGGCGGCGCGATGTGCTTTCCCTTCCTTTGCGCCCAGGGTCACGCGGTGGGGGAATCGCTGTGTGAGGCGGAGGACGTCCAGCACGCCCGGCGGGTGCTCGCCGAAGCCGGTGGTCCGGACCAGGCCATACCGGGCCAAGCGGGCCAAGCCACGCTGGAGCTGCCGAGCGACCTGGTGATCGCCGAGCGGCTTGCGGACGACGCGACGCCGCGCCAGCTCGACGGCGTGGACGTGCCCGAGGGCTGGATGGGCCTCGACATCGGCCCCGCCACCGCCGCCCGCTACGGGGCGAGCATCGCACGGGCGGGCACGGTCTTCTGGAACGGCCCGATGGGCGCCTTCGAGCATCCGCCCTTCGCCGCGGGCACCCTCGCCGTGGCCCAGGCCGTCGCGCAGGCCCCCGGTCTGACGGTCGTCGGCGGTGGCGACTCGGCCGCCGCGCTCGCCCAGTTTGGGCTGGAGGATGCGGTCGACCATCTCTCCACCGGCGGGGGCGCCACGTTGGAGCTGGTCGAGGGCAGGGTTCTGCCGGGCGTGCAGGCGCTGAACGGCGCCGGGGTGCTGTGATGGCACGCACCCCCTTCGTTGCTGGTCCTCCGCTCGTTGCCGGCCCTCCGCCCGTTGCCGGTCCTCCGCTTCTCGCCGCCGACGGCCCGAGCGCCGAGTGATGTCCCGCACGACCTTCATCGCGGGCAACTGGAAGATGTACAAGACCGAGTCCCACGCCGAGGAGTACATCCAGGCGCTGCTGCCGCGCGTGGCCGCCGTGAGCGGCGTGGAGGTGGGCATCTGCGTGCCCTTCACCGACCTGCGCGCGATGGTCGACAGCGCGCGCGGCTCGCGCGTGGAGGTGTACGCGCAGAACATGCACCAGGACGCTGAGGGCGCGTTCACCGGCGAGGTGTCGGCGCCGATGCTGAGCGAGCTCGACGTGCGCGGGGTGGTGCTGGGCCACTCCGAGCGGCGTCAGCTCTTCGGCGAGACCGACAAGGCGCTCGCGCTGAAGGTGCCGGCGGCGCTTGAGGCCGGTCTGCAGCCGATCCTGTGCGTGGGGGAGAGCGAGGCCGAGCGCGACGCCGAAGACACCGACCGCAAGCTGCGCCAGCAGGTGTGGGACGACCTCGCCGGTGTCCCCGAGACCCGCCTCGCGGATGTCGTGATCGCGTACGAGCCGATCTGGGCAATCGGCACCGGGCGCGTCGCCACACCCGAGCAGGCACAGGAGGCGATCGCCTTCATCAGGGCGCTCGTGGGCGACCGCAGCGCCGAGGCCGCCGAGCGCGTGCGCATCCTCTACGGGGGCTCGGTCAAGCCCGAGAACGCCGCCGAGCTACTCGCGCTGGAGGACGTGGACGGCGCGCTCGTCGGCGGGGCATCGCTCGAGGCAGAGTCGTTCGCGCAGATCGTCCTGGCAGCCGCGTCGTGAGCCAGGATCCGCCGGCGGCACCCGGCGAGCCCGCGGGAGCGCGGCTGCCCCCCGGCCCGCGCGCGTTACCGGTCCCCGCGGTCTGCCTCGTCGTGCTCGATGGCTGGGGGCTCGCGCCGGCCGGCCCGGGAAATGCGGTCTCGCTGGCGCGCACGCCCGTGTTCGACGAGCTCTGGGCCGGCTATCCACATACCCAGCTGACGGCCTGCGGGCGTGCTGTGGGGCTGCCCGAGGGCCAGATGGGCAACTCCGAGGTCGGCCACCTCAACCTCGGCGCAGGCGCCGTGGTGCGCCAGGACCTCGCGCGCATCGACGACGCCGTCGCCGACGGCTCGCTCGTGCAGAACGAGGTGCTGCGCGCGGCGTTTAGCGGCGCGCGGCGCGTGCACCTGCTCGGGCTGGTCTCTGACGGCGGCGTGCACTCCGGCTGGGCGCACCTGTGCGCGTTGATCGCGATGGCTGGGCGCATGGGCGTGGAGGACCTCGTCGTGCACGCGTTCACCGACGGCCGCGACACGCTGCCGCACGCCGGCGCGGGCTACCTGGAGACGGTCGAAGGCTGGCTCGCCGAGGCTGGTTCGGGGGTCGTTCAGGCCGGCTCGGGGCGTGTGGGGGCCGTCGGCCGCGTCGGCAGCGTGATCGGGCGCTACTACGCGATGGACCGCGACTCGCGCTGGGACCGCATCCAGCTGGCCTACGACATGCTCGTGCACGGTCGCGCCCCCCACCACGCCGCCAGCGCCGTCGAGGCGGTGCGCGCCGCGTATGAGCGCGGCGAGACCGATGAGTTCATCGCAGCGACGACCGTGGGGGAGCAGGCCACGATCGGCCCCGAAGACTCGGTCGTGGCGTTCAACTTCCGCCCCGACCGCATGCGCCAGCTGACGCGCGCGCTGGCCGACGCTGACTTCAGCGATGTGGACCGCGGCGGCGCGCCGGTCGTGAAGCGCTATATCTGCATGACCGAGTACCGCGAGGGCTGGCCCTATCCGGTGGCCTTCCCGCCCGAGCACCCCCAGGTGACGCTCTCCGGCGTGCTGGCCGCGCAGGGCATGCGCCAGCTGCACGTCGCCGAGACCGAGAAGTACCCGCACGTGACGTACTTCTTCAACGGCGGCGAGGAGTCCGCCTACGCCGGCGAGCGGCGCGAGCTGGTGGCCTCACCCCGCGACGTGCCCACGTACGATCACAAGCCGCAGATGAGCGCTTCTGAGGCGGCGCAGGCATTCACCTCGGCGTGGCATGAGGGCCGGTCGGCTGGCGGGGGCGGCGCGGCTGGTGAGGGCGGCGCGGCTGGCGGGGGCGGCGCGGCTGGCGGGGGCGGCGCGGCTGGCGGGGGCCGTGCGCGAGGGGAGTCCGACGGCGCACACGGAGCAGGGTTTCAGTTCGGCATCATCAACTTCGCCAACGCTGACATGGTGGGCCACACTGGCGTGATCCCCGCGGCCGTGACCGCGATCGAGACGGTCGACGCCTGCCTCGGCGAGGTCGTGGCCGCCGTGCACGAGAGCGGCGGCGCGTGCGTGGTGACCGCCGACCACGGCAACGCCGACCACATGCTCGAGCCCGACGGTTCGCCCAACACCGCGCACTCGCTGAACCCCGTGCCGCTGGTCGTGACCATGCCTGGCTTGACGCTGCGCGCCGAGGGGGGCATCCTGGCCGACGTCGCACCAACGGTGCTGGACCTGCTGGGGGTGCAGCGCCCGCGTCAGATGACGGGCTCTTCGCTGCTTGTAGAAGACCGATAAATAGGATAAGAAGGAGTTCGCATGGCTGATCAGGACGCAGTGGCCCCTCGCGGGCACGGGAAATCAGGGCGCTCGCGCAAGTTGCTGGGGCTGTTCTTCATCCAGGCCGGCGTCGCGCACTTCGTGATCCCCAAGCCCTACCGTGCGATCGTACCCCCCGGCATGGGCGACCCGGCCAAGGTCGTCGCGATCAGCGGCGTCGCGGAGCTCGCGGGCGGCGTCGGCGTGCTGCTCAGCCCCACCCGTCGCCTGGCCGGACTGGGCCTGATCGCCCTGCTGGCTGCCGTTTTCCCCGCGAATCTGCACATGGCGCGCAACCCCGAGCAGTTCGCCAAGATCCCCCGCTGGGCGCTGTGGGCGCGGCTGCCGCTGCAGCCCCTGGCGATGCTCTGGGCGTGGCGCGCCACGCGCGATTAGGACCGGTCCAGGGCTGCGCCGCTGCTATGTTCGGCTGAGGAGGGAGGCTAATCATGTCCACCGCGACCGCCGTCAAGATTCCCACCGGGGCGACCTTCAATGGAGGGCCGCGCCCCAGCCGGGGGGCCAAGGTGCCCGAGGGGATCGGCACGCCCTGCGCCGAGCAGCTCAGCGAGGGCGAGCTGCGCGCCCTGCGCGGCCTGATGCGCGCGCACGCCTCGCTCGCCAAGCGCCTGGACGCCGAACTCGAACAGGCCCACGGCCTGCCGCTCAGCTCCTACGAGGTGCTGCACCACCTCGAGAGCGCGCCCGACGGGCGCATGCGCATGTGCGACCTCGCCGAACACGCCCAGCTCTCGCGCAGCGGCCTCACGCGCCTGGTCGACCGCCTGGAACGCGACGGCCTGCTGAGCCGCTGCACGTGCGAACACGACGCGCGCGGCGCCTACGCCTGCCTCACCGAACAGGGCATACAGCGACTCAGCGCCGCCCGCGGCACCCACCTCGCGGTCGTGCGCGAACAGTTCCTCTCGCGCTTCTCAGAGGCCGAGCTGGGAGCCTTGGCGGAGATGTGGGACCGCATCGCGCCATGCTGCGGCTGCACTCCCTGAGCTGAGTTGGTTCGGCGCGCCCTGAGTTGGGTTCGGCGCGCCAGCTGTTACCGCGCGACGCGGCTCCCCTTATCCTCCTCCTCGGCCCGCGCGGGCGATTCATCGGCCTGGGTTTGTGAGTGCGCGTGAGCGCGGTGGCGTCGGTGCCACACGAACCCGCTGCCCGCCGCTACCAGCACCGCCACGAGCCCGAAGATGCCAAACGTCTGGATCGCGTTGCCCGCGGCGCTGCCCAGAAAGTACGCCAGCAGACCGATCCCCGTCGCCCAGCAGATCCCGCCGAGGGCGTTCCAGAAGAAGAACGAGCGCCAGTGCATGTGCGTGGCGCCCGCCAGCCACGACGCCCACACGCGCAGCCCCAGCACGAAGCGCCCCAGGAACACCGCCTTGGGGCCGTGGCGGTCGAAGAAGACCTCCCCGTTGCGCAGTGCATCCAGGCGCTGGCGGTGAAAGCGGCCCGGTCGTTCCAGCAGCCAGCGCCCGCCGCGGCGTCCGATCACATAGCCGATGTTGTCGCCCACGATTGCCCCCGCCGCCGCGATCGGGATCACCAGCTCGATCTGCAGCTTGCTCTGGCTGGCGAGCACCGCCGCGGTGATCAGCGCGGTCTCGCCGGGGATCGGCACGCCGCTGGACTCGGCTCCCACGGCGAGGAACAGCAGCGGGTAGCCGAAGGTCTGTACCAGTTCTTCGACGTTGATCAGGGCGGCGAGCATGGTGGGGGCGGGGATGTCGGGGGCGGCCATCTAGGATGCCGCGGTGGCCGGCGCCTTCACCATCCAAGCACGTGACCAGTCCTCGCTCGCCCGCGCGGGGCTGCTGCACACGCCGCACGGGACCGTGCGGACCCCCGCGTTTGTGCCGCTCGCCACGAAGGCCACCGTCAAGGGGCTCCTGCCGGAGGAGGTCTCCGCGCTCGGCTACGACATGGTGCTCGGCAACACCTTTCACCTGCACCTGCGCCCCGGCGAGGATCTGATCGAGCGGATGGGCGGCCTGCACCGCTTCATGGGCTGGTCCGGTCCGATCGTCACCGACTCGGGCGGCTTTCAGGTGTTCTCGATGGGGCACGGCACCGTCGCCGACGAGATCAAGGGCCGCTCTTCTGGCGCCGCCCGCTCCTCCGGAGCCGCCCGCTCTTCCAGCTTGGTCTCTACCGGCTCCGCCCATTCGCCTGGCTCCTCCCAAGGCCCGGATGGTCGCAGCGGAGCGATCCTCGCGATCGAAGAGGACGGCGTCAGCTTCCGCTCGTATGTCGACGGCCGTGTGCGCCGCCTCTCGCCCGAGCGCTCGATGGCGATCCAGGCCGCGCTCGGCTCGGACATCGCGCTCGTGTTCGACGAGTGCACACCCTTCCACGTCGAGCGCTCCTACACCGAGGCCTCGACCGAGCGCACCCACCGCTGGCTCACGCGCTGCCTGGACTGGCATGCAGAGCACGGCCCTTCGGGGCAGCTGGTTTACGGGATCGTGCAGGGCGGCGTCTTCGAGGATCTGCGCCGCGCCTCCGCCCGCGTCGTCGCCGCCAGCGCCTGCCAGGGGATCGCGATCGGCGGTTCGCTCGGGGACTCCAAGGCGCAGATGTACGAGGTCGTGGAGTGGGCCGTGCAGGAGCTCGCCGGTGAGCACGAGAGCCGCCCGCGTCACCTGCTCGGCATCGGCGAGATCGACGACCTGATCCGCGGCGTCGAACTGGGCATCGACACCTTCGACTGCGCCATGCCCACCCGCCTGGGCCGCCACGGCTGCGCGCTGGTCCCCGACCCGGCCGCGCGCTGGCGCGTCGATCTCGTCAAGGCGCGCTGGCGCGAAGCGCCCGAGCCATTGCAGGAGGACTGCCCCTGTCCCGCCTGCTCTCGGGGGTTCTCGCGGGCCTATCTGTCCTATCTGGCGCGCGCCGGCGAGCTGACGGGGGCGCGCTTGTTGACGCTGCACAACCTCACGTTCATCGCGCGCCTGATGGCCGAGCTGCGGGGAGCGATCCACGATGGGCGTCTGCCCGAGGTGGCGGCTAGACTCAGAGGGGAGTGACAGTCGTCGGTCGAGGGTCCCCGCGGGGACCTTTCGTCGCTCACTTGGTGTTTTCGGAGACCAGTTCCTGCAGCGACGTGGCCGCCTGGCCGACGTCCTTGTGGATCACGTTGTGGATCTTGATCGTCGTCGAGGCCGGGGTCGTGGCGAACAGCACGGCCGCCACTACCAGGACGAGCAGGAATCCCACGAACACGGCGGCCCAGAGGCGCCCTGTGTTCGACGTGCGGGGGGCGGCGGCCACAGGCGCCTGGGCGCGCGGCGGCCCCGGCCGCGGCCGACGCGGCTGCACGGCGCCCTGGGCGCGCGTGCGGTCCTGGCCGCGCGCGGTGGTGGTCAAGAGGCTCGTGGCCTGCGTGGCGGGCGTTCCGCGCACGGTCGTGGCGGGCTCCTCGGGCGGGATGCCGCGCATCGCGTCGGTGATCGCGCGGCCCATGTCGTGCGCCGTGGCGTAGCGCTCGCGCGGGTCGAGCGCCAGCGCGATCGCCACCGCGTCGGCCAGCTCCGGGCTCACCGCCGCGACGAGCGTGTCGAGCGTGGCGGGCTCTTCGCGCTGCTGCTTGAGTGCCAGCTCGGTCAGCGAGGTGGCCTCGTACGGTAGCCGCCCGGCGATCAGCTGGTAGGTGACGACCCCGAGCGCGTACAGGTCCGCGCGCGGCCCGGCCTCCTCGCCGCGCGCCTGCTCGGGCGCGAGGTAGGCTGCGGTGCCGAGCACCGAGCCGACCTGCGTGATCGAGGACTGCTCGGTGGCTTTGGCGATGCCGAAGTCCGCAAGCTTCACCTCGCCCTCGCGCGAGCGCAGCAGGTTGCCGGGCTTCACGTCGCGGTGCACCACGCCGTGGCGGTGGGCGTAGTGCAGTCCCTCGCAGGCCTGCTCGATGATCGCCACGGCCTCCTCGACCTCGACCCAGCCGTCGTCGCGCAGGATCTCCGCGCAGGACTGCCCCTCGATGTACTCCATCACGATGAAGTGCTGCCCCGTGCGCTCGTCCAGGCCCGAGTCGAACACCTGCACGATGTTGGGGTGCACGAGACGCGCCGCCGCCTGCGCCTCGCGCTGGAAGCGCGAGACGAACGTGGGGTCCTCGGCGAGGTGCTCGGCCAGCAGCTTCACCGCCACCTGGCGCTCCAGACGCAGGTCCGTGGCGAGATGCACCGTCGACATCCCGCCGAACCCCAGACGGCCCTGCAGGCGGTAGCGCCCGGCGATCTCGATCTCGGGCTCGCTCACTTGCCGCTTCCCCGGTCGCTCAGGCGCGCCTGCGGGCGGTGGCCGCGCGATCTCGGGTGGTCCGGCGATCTCGATCTCGTCGGGGCGCTCACTTGCCGGCCCCCGCGCCCGCTCCGCCCGCCCCGGCGCCGCCGACGTTGGCTCCCGTTTCGTTGTTGCCGAGGCCGTTGCCCTGCCCATTGCCCTGGCCGCTGCTGCCCTGGCCGTTTCCCTGTCCATTGCCCGGGGCGCCGCTGCTTTCGCCAGGTGCCTGTGCACCGCCGTCGACGCCCGATGTCGTCGTGGCCGTGGGCGGCGTGACGGTTGCGGTCGAGCTCGTCGAGGTACTGCTCGTGCTCGTCGGGGTGCTGGTGGTGGTTCGCGTTGTCGTTGTCGTCGTGGAGGTGCTCGTCGAGCTCGTGCTCGCGCCGGTGGTGGTGGTCGAGGCCAGCGGTTCCTTGCAGGCCTGGCGTGCGCGCGCCGAGAGGTTCGTGATGCCCGACTGTAGCGTCCTGCGCAGGCCGGCGTTGACGGACGAGGGCAGCGCCGCGAAGTCCTGTTCGGTCTTGTTTAGCGCTTCGTCGGTTTCCCCGCAGTTTCCGTCGCCCGCGAGCGCCGCCTTCGCGACCGCTTCGAAGTCGCTCTTCAGCGGGCCGGCGTTTTCTTCAGGGATCAACCCGGCCGTCGAGCTGCCGCAGGCCGACACCGCAACCGCGGTGAGGCCGAGCAGAAGTGCAAGTGGGGGGCGAAGGGGATGGTGCATCGACATCGATTTGGTTACTGACCGTACTCCAGGCGCTCCGCGAGCGACGCCGGAAGCCGTGCAGCGCGGATCGCACTCGCGGCTCCCGCCACGTCATAGCGCGTGCGCCGGTAGGAGGCGGTCCAGTCGTCCAGGTCTAGCAGGAGCCACGCCGCGCGCGGATCTCCGTCCCTCGGCTGGCCCACGCTGCCCGGGTTCAAAAGCCACTCGCCGTCGGCGAGGTCAAGCCGCGCGCCCGCCCGTCGCGGTTCGCCGGTGGCGAGCTCTCCCTCGCGGCGCACGAAGGCGAGCGCGACGTGCGAGTGACCGATCAGGCTCACCCGCTGGCTCTGCCTGTCAAAACACAGCTCTGCGAGTAGCGCCGAGAGCACGTACTCCCACACCGGGTCGCGTGGGCTGGCGTGGTAGAGCCCCACCGGCCCCTCACGCCCCTGCGGCTGAAGGCTTGTGAGGAAGGACTTGTTCTCGGCCATCATCACCTCGCGCGTCCACTGCGCAGCGAGGCTCGCGCCGCGCGAGAACTCGTCCATCGGCACCTCGCCGATCACCGCCAGGTCGTGGTTGCCGGCCAAGCACACCGCGGCGTGCCGGCGGGCCAGTTCGACGCATACGTCCGGGTCCGCGCCATAGCCCACCAGATCGCCCAGGCACCAGAGCTCCGCCGCGTCGCTGGCGGCGATGTCTTCGAGCACCGCCTCGAAGGCCTGCCTGTTGGCATGGATATCGGATATCACCGCGACCTTCATCGTTGCCGGCTGCTGTTCGCGCGGACGCACTCCCGGCGGAACGGGCACTGAGGGCCCATGCCCTAGCCCTGCTCGCCACCCCCGGCTTCCGTGCCCCCATACTCGGGGAGGTTCTTGATGCCCTCACGCGCGTGCCACTTGGAGTAGTTGTCCTCCATCGCGTCGATCAGCTCGCGCATGAAGCGCGGGCTGATGTTCACGCGCGAGACCACCACACCGGGCACCTCCTCGGATTCGACCTCGTGGTCGACCCGGGCGAAGGTGACGGTGAACTCGTAGTCGCTGTGGCTGACGTTCGCGAAGTTCGCGTACACGCCCCCCATGATCTCGGGGGAGAGATGGATGTTTATGTGGCGCTCGGCGCCCTGGTCGTCGTCGTTCACGGGGCAGCCCTTCCTGCCGGGGGGAGGTCGGGAGAGGGGCCTGCCCCCCTCCCGGTGCAGAGTTGGATGTTTATGTGGCGCTCGGCGCCTTGGTCGTCGTCGTTCACCGGGCTAGTATCGCAACCCGTGCCCCCGACGGAGCCGGCCCCTTGCAGCTGACGGTACTCGGCGAGGCTCGCATCCGCGCGCCGTACGCCGACGCCGTGGCCCACTACGCCAAGCTGCTCTCCCGCCATGCGCGGCTGGAGTTCGTGCAGGTGCGCGACGCCGACGCGGTGGTGCGGCGAGTGCCCGAGGGGGCGTTCACGGTGCTGCTGGCCGCCGAGGGGCGGGCATACGACAGCCTCGCCTTCAGCGCCTTCGTGGAGGAGCGTCGCCAGGCCGGCGTCGACCTCGCGTTCGTCGTGGGCGGACCTTTCGGGGCGCCGTCGCTGCAGCGCGTGGACGCGCGGCTTTCGCTGGGTCCGATGACCCTGCCCCACCAGCTGGCGTGGGTCGTTCTGCTCGAGCAGCTCTACCGGGCGCATAAGATCCTCGCCGGTGAGCCCTACCACTATTGACCGATTACGCGCGGCGCTGCTCGCGGCGGCGACGGCGCTGGCCGGAGAGGACGTCGCCCATCGCCAGGAGATCGGCCTGGAGCGCCCGCCGCGGCCCGAGCTGGGGGATTACTCGACCAACGCCGCCCTGCTGCTGGCCAAGGGACTTGCCAGTCCGCCGCGCGAGGTAGCCGAGCGCCTGGGAGCAGAGCTCCAGCGCGAGCTCGGCGCGAGTCTCGAGCGCTTCGAGGTCGCCGGGCCGGGCTTCCTGAACCTGTTCATGGGCGAGCGCTGGTTCCGCCTGGCCCTGCGCGGGGTGCTCGATGCGGGGGAATCGTTTGGAGCTGGTCGAGCGCACTCGGCGAAGGTCGATGGCGGTACCGGCCTTTCCGGGGGTTCCCACGACGCGGGCGAATCAGGCGATTCCGGCGGCGCGGAGAAGATCCTGATCGAGTTCGTCTCGGCCAACCCCACGGGCCCGATGCATGTCGGTCATGCGCGCAACGCCGCCTACGGCGACGCGCTCGGGCGCGTGCTGACCTTCCACGGGCATCGCGTGGTGCGCGAGTTCTACGTCAACAACGCCGGCTCGCAGGTGCGCAAACTGGGGGAGTCGATCCAGGCGCTCGCGCGCGGCGAGGAGGTCCCCGAGGATGGCTACAAGGGCGACTACGTCAAGACGCTCGTGGCCAGCCTAAAGGACGCCGCCACACAGGATCCCGCGGAGGTTGGGCGGGCCGCGGTGGCCGTGATGGTCGAGCAGACGCGCCGGTCGCTGGCCGGCTTCGGTGTGCGGGACTTCGACCACTGGATCTACGAGAGCGAGCTCTACAAGGGCACCCCGAGCCCCGTCGAACACACCCTGGCGCTGCTGGAGGAGCAGGGGCACACCTATCGCAGCGAGGGCGCGCTATGGTTGCGCACGACGGCCTACGGTGACGACAAGGACCGCGTGCTGGTGCGCTCCAGCGGCGAGCACACGTACTTCGCCTCGGACATCGCCTACCACCAGGACAAGCGCGAGCGCGGCTTCGAGCGCCAGATCGACGTGTGGGGCGCCGACCACCACGGCTACATGGCGCGCATGAAGGCCGCCTACGAGGCCCTCGGCGGCGACCCGGGACACCTGGAGATGCTGATCATGCAGCTCGTGCACCTCGTGCGCCGCGGGGAGCGCGCGCAGATGTCAAAGCGCGCGGGCGAGTTCGTTACGCTGGACGACCTAGTCGGCGAGATCGGCGTGGACGCGGCTCGCTGGTTCCTGCTCTCGCGCTCGCACGACACCACGATCGACCTCGACCTCGACCTAGCGCGCGAGCAGTCCGCGGAGAACCCCGTCTACTACGTACAGTACGCCCACGCACGGATCGCCTCGGTGCTGGCCAAAGCCGGCGGCGAGCGGGTCGCGGCGGCGCTTGTGGATTCGGCTGGGACGGAAGCTGCCGCAGGGCCGGGAGGCGCTGTGGCGCTCGAGGACGTCGAACCGGACGAGCTGCCGTTGTCTCTGCACGCGTCTGAGCGCGGGCTCGTCAAGCGGCTGCTGGCGTTCCCCGGAGAGGTCGAGGAGACGGCGCGGCGCCGCGCTCCCCACCGCATCGCTGCCTACGCGCTGGAGCTGGCGCAGGAGTTCACGGCCTTCTACCGCGACTGTCACGTGCTCGATGTGCAGCCGCCCGAGCTCGAATCCTCGCGGCTTGCTTTGTGCGTCGCCGCGCAGCGCACGATCGCCGCTTCGCTTGCGCTACTCGGCGTGAGCGCTCCGAGCGAGATGTAGTCAGTCAAAGCGCGCCAAGTCGGCCTCCAGGCGCGCCGCGTCGGACGGGGCGAGCACCGTTTCCTCCGCCGGGGCATCAGGCGAGCGGCGAGTGTCGCGTCGCCACCTGGGCAGCGCCACCGTCAGCAGTCCGAGCACGAGGATGAGGGCCAGCGCCGGGACGAGGTAGACGGCGAGGTCAAAGCCGTGTGCGCCCGGTAGCGCCAGGACTGTCGGACCGTACTGGGCTACTAGTGCGCTCTTGATCTGCGCCTCGGTCTGCCCTTCGTCGATCAGTCCCTGGATAAATGCCCGCTCGCGGTCTGACTGTGGGGACTGGGCGACATTCAAGGGGATCTTGCAGGTCGCGCACATGACCTGGCTTTCAATCGCGGGAAGGCTGGTGCGTGGAGTGGCGGCAGAGGCGGCGGGCGGCGAGACGATGGCCAATGTGGCGAGCGTCGAGACCGCCAACAGGAGCGTCGCTATGCGCACTCGGAGCCAGCCCGCATGCAGCCCTCCATATCTCGGTCGACGCCGTCTTTCGAAGCTCACGCGCTCTCCGCCAGCTTCACGGCGTTCTGCAGGAACGCGGGCGTGACCTCGCCGCGAGAGATAGCCGTGATGCGGCCTTCGCGATCGACCACGAAGCTCTCGGGCAACTGATCGGTGCCGTAGGAGTGCGCGAATTCGCCGGTGGTGTCGCGCAGACTGGGATAGGTGAGGTGGAACTGGCGCACGAACTTCAACGAGTCCGGCGAGGCGTCGAGGTAGGTCACCCCCAGCACCATCCCGTCGTGGCGCTGCAGTTCGAGCTGGGTGTGCTCCAGCCGCGGCGCCTCCGCCTGGCAGGGTTCGCACCACGAGGCCCAGAAGTTGAGCACGACCACCTTGCCGCGGTAAGCGGCGAGCGAGCCCTTGCCGTGGCCGATGAGCACAGGCAGCGAGGTGGTCGCGCTGGGCGCGACCGGGCGCTGGCCCTGCGCCACGGCTTCATCCAGCGTGCGGCTGGCCGCCTGGTGAGTGACGCCGTAGATCAGCAGCGCCAGCAGGGCGGCGCCCGCGAATGAGGCCACGATGGGGACGGTGAGACGTTTCACGAGACGATAAGTACCAAGTATGGCCGGGCGGCGTAAGATCTGCCGCAGCGCGGTGGTAGCTCAGTTGGTAGAGCGCGAGCTTCCCAAGCTCGAGGTCGCGGGTTCGAGGCCCGTCCGCCGCTCTGGTGGCATCAGAGGGTCCATCGGAGGCGCTGGAGCGGGAGGCACCTGAGCACGCGGGACTCGTCCTCGCGGCGTTGATCGCGGTCGCGGCCGTCGCGAACCTCAACCTTGCCGTGGCCAACGTCGCGCTGCCCGACATCGGCAAGGCGTTCGACGCGGGCCAGACGGGGCTCGACCTGGTTGCGGTGGGCTACTCGCTCGGGCTGGCCGCCTCGGTGCTGTACCTGGGGGCGGTGGGCGACCGCTACGGGCGCAAGCTGATGCTGCTGCTGGGCATGGGGCTGTCGATCCCGGCCTGCATCCTGGCGTCGCTGGCGCCCACGGTGGGGGTACTGTTCGCGGCGCGCCTGCTCGGCGGCCTCTCCGCCGGCATGGCCTACCCGACGACACTCGCGCTGATCACCGCGCTGTGGTCCGGTCCGGGGCGGACGAAGGCGATCGCGCTGTGGTCGGGCATCGGCGGCGCGATCTCCTCGCTCGGGCCGCTGCTGTCCGGCGCGCTCTTGACGCACTTTGCTTGGGGGTCGGTCTTCCTGGTCACGCTGCCGCTCGCCGTCGTGGCCTTCTATATGGCGTGGCGCTATGTGCCGGCGCACGTAAACGAGGGCAGCGACCCGGTGGACAACCTCGGCGGCATCCTCTCGGTGGTGCTGGTGGCGGGGCTCGTACTGGCGATCAACTTCGCGCCCGTGCCCAACAAGGGCACCCTCGCGCTCGGGCTGGGGGCGATCGCGCTGGCGGCGGCGGTCGCGTTCGTCTATCGCCAGCGCCGCGCGCAGAACCCCCTGTTCGACCTCGCCGTCGCCGGGCGACGCATCTTCTGGGTGGCGGCGTGCGCGGGGATCATCGTATTCGGCACGCTGATGGGGGCGATGTTCGTGGGGCAGCAGTTCCTGCAGAACGTACTCGGCTACTCCACGCTCGACTCAGGGTTCGCGATCATCCCCGCAGCCGTGCTCATGGTGCTGATCGCGCCGCGCTCGGCCAAACTCGTGGAGGCGCGCGGCGCGCGCTTCACACTGCTCGTTGGCTACGGCTTCTGCCTGCTGGGGTTCCTCGTGATGCTGCTGCTATGGAAGGAGCACATCGCCTACTGGAAGGTCGGTCTGGCCTACGCCCTGGTCGGCGCGGGCGTTGGGTTCGCGGGCACGCCCGCCTCGCACTCGCTGACGGGGTCGGTGCCGGTGCGCCGCGCGGGGATGGCCTCGGGCACCGCCGACCTGCAGCGCGACCTCGGCGGGGCGATCATGCAGTCGATTCTCGGCGCGCTGCTCACCGCCGGGTACGCAGCGGCGGTCGCCTCGACGGTCGCCGCATCGCCCGAAAAGGCGCGGCTGACGACCAACGTGCAGACCGAGCTCGAGCGCTCTTTCTCCAGTGCGGCCAATGTCGCGCAGCAGTACCCCGGCTATTCGAGCCAGATCGTCGCGGGCGCGAAGTCGGCTTTCCTGTCCGGCGACCAGTGGGCCTACACCGCGGGGATCATCGCGATTGTGCTCGGTGCAGCGCTGGTCTTCTTCCGCTTCCCCGCGAAGGAGGAGGAGGAAAGGTTGCTCGTGCAGTACCGCGCCGCCGACGCTGCACCGGCCCCTGGGCCGGAACCGGCGCGCGCCCCATCCTCGACTCCCGCCACCGAGCCTGCCGCGGGCTGAGGGCTTATAGGCCGAGGATCTTGGCCTTCTCCCGCGAGAACTCCTCCTCGGTGAGGATGCCCTGTTCGTGGAGCTTCCCGAGCTCGGCCAGCCGCGCGGTGTCTTCGGAGGTGATGCCGCCCGGCCCCGGCGCCGCGGCGGGTGCAGGCGCGGCGGCTGCCTGCTGACCTTCCATGAAGGCCTGGTCGTTCTGTTCGCCCTGGACGCGCGCGTTGCGCTTGCCCATCGCGTAGGCGCCGCCGCCGACGGCGGCGGCACGGAGCAGGGGACGGCGTCGCATCATCGGCATGGCCCTAGCCCTCCTCGGGGAGCGCGAGCCCCAGTGAGAGCATGATCTCCGGCGCGGCGGCGATCACCTTGGGGCCGCCGACCTGCGGCGCCACGGCGCGCAGCACGCCGAGGATCTCCTCGGGGCTCACGCCATCCTCCAGCGCGTTGCCGATCTGCCAGGCGTAGGAGGCGGGCGGCGCGTCGAGCGCGATCAGCGTGGCTATCTTCACGAGCGCGAACGTGCGCGGATCGAGACCGGTGGCCTCGCGGCTGGACTCACGTAGCCCGACCGCCGCGTCCAGGATGCCGAGGTCGCCGGCGGAGATGCCCGACAGGGCCTGATGGGTGTCTGCTGCTACTGCAGCCATTGTGATCCTCCTCGGGTCTGTGGTTAGAGACATATGGGTGAATGTGGGGTCAAGAGCGGTGGATGTGGGGTTAAGAACTGTAGAGGACCACGGTGCGCGTCAGCCGGTCCTGCAGGCACCGGCGGCGATCGTCCCAGAGCATCATCAAAAAGCCGCCCAGCAGCGGAATCGCCGCGAGGATCACACAGCCGAAGCGGATCGCTGCGCGCAGCGGGCGCAGCTGCTCCCCGCCACGCGCGATCACCTGGATGCGCATCACGCGGTTGCCCGGAGTCTGGCCGGTGGTAGACCAGAAGAAGGCGAAGTAGGCCACCGACCAGCCAATCCATACAACGCCCATGATTGCCGCGATCGCCGTGTCCGCCTGCGATGGGAGGTGCAAGATCGAGAGGCCGAGCCCGACGGCGATCCCCACCACGAGCGCGACGCCGTTGACGAGCGCGGCGTCGAGCGCGAAGGCGATCGTGCGGCTTACGAGCCCCGCATAGGCGCCGGTCGCCAGCAGCTCCTGGTGGGTGACGGGAGGCGCGGCGGGAGCTGGGCCGTCGCGGCGGCGGCGGATCGCGGCCGCCTGTGCCTGGGCGGTCTGGAGGTCCTGCGCGGCGCCGTTTGATGTGGCTGTGAGATCCGGTGGGGCGATTTGATGGCTCTGCCGGGAGCGGTTTGTCACGGCTGGCACCTCCCTCGGGTCGGCGCTCATGCGCCAGCGCCAGGCAGTGGCAGGGGCGCCTCGGTACGGCGTCGTCTGAGGCGGCGCGCGGCGCGCTCCACCCAGGCGTCCGCGTCGCGTGAGTGGTCGCGCACCGTGTCGGTGACCTGATCGACGAAGCCTGCGCTCTGGTGAGTTATCGCTTCGGTGACGGACGGGCTGCGGGCGATCTCGTCCACGAGCACCCACAGCTCCTCGCTCTCGAGCAGGAGCGTCACCACCTGCTCGGCGATGCCGTCCTCGAGGATTCGCTGGGCGACGCGTTGCGCCACGCCGGCCGCCTCGATGCGCTCCAGCACGAGGTCGATCGCGTCGCCGGTGAGCAGCGCGTCGAGCGCGTCGAGCGCCAGCTGGCCGCTTCTCGCCCTCAGGGCTGTGCGTGCGCTGCCCTCCAGCGCTAGCCCGGTGTCGAGCGCTGCGAGGGTGCCGCGCAGGGGAAGCGTCGCCACTGACGATCCGCGGCGAATGAGCGACACCACCCAATCTGCGGCCATGGGTGATCATAACTCGCCTCCAGCATCCTGCTCAGCGCTCGCCTCCAGCATCCTGCTCAGCGCCTATCGTGCGGAGCCGTGTGCGCTTATTTCTCAGCGTCCCTCGACGAGGGGGAGGCGGTGTTGCGCTTTCCCTATGACGAGGGTCTGCGCCAGCTGCTGCGTGCTATACCGGGCCGCCGCTGGGACCCCGTTGGGCGAGTGTGGTGCGTGCCGCTGGACGGCGATCGCGCCGAGTCGCTTGCGCGGCTGCTCGAAGGTCTGCCGGGAGAGCCCGAGGTGAGCAACGGGCTCGCCCGCGCGATCGAACGCCGGCGCCGCCGACGCAATCGCAGAGAGTGCCTGGTCGATCTGGCCCGCCCCGAGGACGACTGGTGGCTCAGCTTCGCGACCGACACTGCCCCCAAGGTGGTCGAAACGCTGCTCGAACACCCCGACGCGCGCGAGCTGCCGGCGATCGCGCGCGGCTTGATCCCGCTCGACGACGAGGCCGTGCGCCTTGTGCACGGTCTGGGGAGAGAGGGCAGCGGCCTGTGCTTCAGCGACGCGGCACGCCGCGCGCTGCTCGTGCGCGGCGAACAGGTCACGCGTGAGGGGTCGCGAGGAGGATCCACGCGCGAGGGATCTGTTCGCGAGGGGTCCGTCCGCGAGAGAGGCGACTCGCATGAAGCTGGGCAGGGCCGTGACGTCCCATGGCGTGGCACAGTCGAGGTCGACGGTCCTCCGGACGCGCCCGTCTTCCTGCTGCTGGGCGATCGCGACCGCCTGCCGACGGAGTTGCGCGAGCGCGCGGTGAGCGCCCCCGGCGGCGTCGCGGTCGCGCTCACGCTCGAGTCCTGGCGGCTGATGGAGGGTCGTCTCAGCGGCTGGATCGCGCACGCGGCCAAGCGCTGTGTCGCGGCGCTGGAAGAGGGTCGTCCACCGCCGCCGGCCGTGCTCGAGCTCTCGGCGATCCACGAGGAACCGACGTTCGTGCTGGCCGCGGGCCACGATCCCTCACGCTTGCAGGCGTTCGCGGCCTTGAGCGGGGTGACCCCGGCGCCGGGTGTGCGCAGAGGCCCCGAACACGAGCACACCCGGCTGCCGGCACTGCGCGTCGATCCGTTCTGCGTACCCGAGCTCGACCGCTTCCTCGCGGCCCACGACATCTGGGTCACGCCCGAGGCACTGGTGCCGCTGCAGGAGGTCCGCGAGCAGCACGCCCACGCGGCAGGTCTCGTGCGGCTCTCGGCCGCCATCGAGTCAACACTCGAGGTGCCCGGACTCGGCGGCGAGCTGAAGCCCTTCCAGCGCGCGGGGGTGAGCTATCTGCTTGCCCAGCGGCGCGCTTTCCTCTCTGATGAGCAGGGTCTCGGCAAGACGATCGAGGCACTCGCGACGCTCGAGGCCGACGGGGCCTACCCGGCCGTGCTCGTGTGCCCAGCGAGCCTCAAGCTCAACTGGCTGCGCGAGGTCGAGCGCTGGCTGCCCCACCGCAGCGCACAGTCGCTGATCGGCACAGGGGCACGCGCCGGCCCGCTCGTGGCGGCTGATCTCACGATCGTCAACTACGACATCCTCGCTGCGCGGCTTGCCCAGCTGCGCTCTCTCGCTCCTCGCGCGCTCGTGCTCGACGAGTCCCACTACTGCAAGAACGCCGCCGCCAAGCGCACCCAGGCGGTGCGCCAGCTCGCCGCGGCGGTGCCGCGCGATGGCCTCGTGCTGGCGCTCACCGGCACCCCGGTGATGAATCGCCCGGCGGAGCTCATCTCCCAGCTGCGCATCCTGGGGCGGCTGGAGGACTTCGGCTCAGGTGTGCAGTTCGGGCAGCGCTTCCGCGGGACCGACGCGCACCTACGCTTGCACTGGCACCTGCGCGCGCGCTGCTTCGTGCGCCGCCTGAAGGCCGACGTGCTGCCACAGCTGCCGCCCAAGACCCGCGCGGTGGTGCCGGTGGAGCTCGACAACGAAGCCGAGTATCGCCTCGCTGAGCGCGACGTAGTGGCGTGGCTGCAAAGTCAGCCGCTGGATCTGCGCGAGCTCGACGCGAAGGTGGCGGCGGCGCTGCGCGCCGAGCGTCTCGTGCGGCTGAACGCGCTCAAGCTGCTCGCTGCACGCGGCAAGCTGCACGCTGCGCTTGCCTGGATCCACGACTTTCTCTCCTCGGGTGAGCGCCTGGTGGTGTTCGCCCACCACCGCGAGATCCAGCGCGCTCTGCGGGAGCGTTTCCCGGGGGCACTGCACATCCTCGGCGAAGACACCCACGCCGCGCGCGACACCGCGCTGCGCGCCTTCCAGGAGTCCGACGGTGCCGGCAACCAGCTGATCGTCTGTTCGATCGAGGTCGCCGGCCAGGGCATCACGCTGACGCGCTCCTCGAATGTCGCCTTCCTGGAGCTCGACTGGACGCCTGCCAAGCACGACCAGGCCGAGGACCGCTGCCACCGCATCGGCCAGCAGGACGCGGTCAACGCGACCTACCTGCTCGCGGCGGGCACGATCGACGAGACGATCGCCACGCTCCTGGAGCGCAAGCGCGCGGTGATCGGCGCCGTCACCGATGGCCTGCCCGAGGACGAGGAGGCCGTGGTCGATGCGCTCGTGCGCGAGCTGCGCGGTGTGCCCTACCGGCATCTGCGAGCTGTGGCTTGAGCGTTTGACATAACACTGGCTGCGGGTACGTTGACTGTGAACTCATCGCGCCCGCGTCGCGAGAGGGAGTGCGCTCGGCAGCAGGGCGACCGTACCTCGCCACTCGTTGCGCCCAGCACGGGGCACTGCGGGCCAATCAAGCAGTAGGAGGTAGAGATGGCTCTTGCTTCGCAGTCCCACCGTCGTCTGCTGGGGTGCCTGCTGGCGCTCACAGTGGTGCTCCTGGCGCTGTACCTGGCGCCCACCGCCGACGCCGCGCGCATCTCCCCGAGGCACCAGCAGCAGAGTTATCTGCCGCCCGCCGTCGGCCCTACGCACGCCTTTCCCGGTCACCAGCAGCAGAGTTATCTGCCGCCCGCCGTCGGCCCTACGCACGCCTTTCCCGGTCACCAGCAGCAGAGTTATCTGGCGCTCGGCGACTCGCTTGCCTTCGGCTACTCGCAGGCGAAGTTCAACAGCCTCTACCCCAACGAGAACCCGGCCGCGTATGACACCGGCTACGTCGATGACTTCGGCAGGGTGCTGAAACTGCTCAACCCAACGCTTCAGATCGTCAACGACGGATGCCCGGGGGAGACGACCGAATCGTTCATCAACGGCCCCTGCGCATACCAGCTGGCGTTCCCGCTGCACCACCCCTACAGCGGTGGACCCGCCTCCTCGCAGCTGTCCGACGCGCTGGCCTACCTCGACGCCCATCCGGGTGCCGTCAGCCCCATCACGCTTGACATCGGCGCCAATGATGCGTTGGCTGTGATCAAGACCCAGTGCAACCTCGAAGCGGCGTGCATCGCAGCCGCTGCGCCGGGGCTGTTCGGGCACGTAGCTGCCAACTTGGGCAGGATTCTCGCGCAGCTGCGCGAGGCGGCGCCGCACGCGCAGATCATCGTGCTGGGTCTCTACAACCCGTTCGGCGCGAGCATCGCGGGTGCCGATCAGCTGACCGCTCAGCTGAACTCGACGATGGCCGCCGTCGCGGCTGGCGTCGGAGCGCGGTTTGCCGATCCACTGCCGTTCTTCAACCCGCCCGGCGCGCTCGAGCAGCCGACGATCTGTCTGCTCACGAACATGTGTACGCCGCTCGTGGACATCCATCCGACCGACCTGGGCTACGCGGTGCTGGCGGGAGTGGTCCTTGGCCAGTACTCCTTCCTGCCCGTGCCCGCCGTTCAGTAGCAGGGGGCTGGCGATCTGCCGTGGCGCCGCTCCCTGCGCCGCGGCTCAGCCCGCCTTGCGTGTGCTCAGCGGTCGGTGGGATGCAGCGGCCTCCTGCAGCAGCGCGAGCATGGCCGGCGCGGCGGGCGCCGGGCGCCCGCCGGAGGGCACCGCGGCGATCACCTGCCGCACGGGCGGGCCGGGTGAGAGGCTGCGCACGACTATGTCCTCGCGCACCACCGAGAGCGCCAGCTCGGGGATGAATGCCACCCCGACGCCGGCTGCCACGAGTCCCTGCACCGTCTGGTAGTCGTCGCTCTCGAAGGACACCTTGGGCTCGAAACCGGCAGCGTGACAGGAGCGCACCACGTGGCGTGCGCAGGGGCTCGACTGCGAGGTCTGCACCCACGCCTCGCCGTGCAGGTCCTCCAGGCGCAGCTCGCGCTTGCGTGCGAGTGGGTGCCGGCGCGGCAGTGCCAGATACAGCTGGTCTTCGAGCAGCTCTACCCGCGTCAGGCTCTCGCTGCGAGTGAGGCTCTCCGCGAGCGGGTCGCCCGCGTCGGGGAACTCGAACAGCAGCGCCAGATCGAGCTCGCCGGCGTGCACCCTGGGGGCCATCTCCTCGGGCTCGCCCTCGATCAGCGTCAGCTCCACCTCTGGATGAGCGGCGCGGAATGCGGCGATCGCCACCGGCATCAGGGTGGCGCCGGCGGTGGGGAAGGTGGCCATGCGCAGCTGTCCCCCGCGCAGGCCCGCAATCGCCGAGAGCTCGGTCTCGGCGGCCTCCAGGCGCGCCAGGACGCCCTCGGCGTGGGCCACGAGGGTGCGACCCGCCGGAGTGGCGTGCACGCCTCGGGGGCGGCGCTCGAGCAGGGTCATGCCGACCTCCTTCTCCAGCGCGGCGATCTGCTGGGAGACGGCTGACTGGGTGTAGGAGAGCTCCTCTGCGGCGGCGGAGAACGAGCCGCACCTGACGACCTCGCTGAGGACTCTCAAACGGTTGACGTTGAGCATCCGGTTTCCCTTTCGGTACGTATAAGTTCAGCTTATGTATTCTATTATAAAGATCATTTGTACTGATGGCAGATCGGTGGGATGGTGTTGGAGAAGCCAGATACGGCGCCTCTCTGAGGCACGACGGCGCCCCAGAGAGATAACGGACGACGGCGCGCCGACAGACAACGAACTTCAAACACCAGCAGTCCGCACACCAGCAATCTGAGAAGCCAAGGAGAAAGCAATGTCCACCAAGATCATCGTGTCCTATGACGGGACCAACAACGAGGACGACGCGATCGCCCTCGGCCGTATCTTCGCCAGGGCCGGCGCCGAGGTGTCGCTGGCATATGTGCGCCATACCCACGAGCCCGAGAGCGAGCGCGAGGCGCTTGCGCAGAATGAGGCGGAGGCGCTTCTGGAGCGCGGCGCAGCACTGCTGGGGTCCAGCGACGTTCAGCGCCACGTGGTCTCCGACCGGTCCACCCCCGAGGGCCTGCGGGCGCTTGCGCAGCAGACGGGCGCCGGCGTGGTGGTGTTTTGCTCGGACTCCCACACCGCTCAGGGCCACATCGCGGTCGGCAACTCCGCTCAGCGCCTGCTCGAGAACGGTCCGGTTGCCGTTGCCATCGCGCCCGCAGGGCTGGCGCAGCGCTCCGACGCGCATCTGCAGCGGGTGGCTGCGCTCGCCGACCCGACTGACCAGAGCGCTCAGACGACCGCCTCGAGCCTGGCCTCAGCCCTGGGCGCTGGTGTCGTCAGCGCGAGCGAGCAGGCTGAGCTGCTCGTGGTCGGCTCGCGCCCCGAGGCCGAGCCCGGTCGCGTCGGGGTTAGCTCCGCCGCGATGCGCTTGATCGACGACGCCGCCTGGTCGGTACTCGTCCTTCCGCGCGGAGCCGCCATCAGCTTCGGCGTGCCCGTTGCCGCCTAGCACCCTTCCGAGGAGACAGCCCGGACCCGCTACCGCCGTCTGGCGGGGCGGGCTCGGCGGGGGCAATAGCGTGCCCACCAGTAGCGTCTCAGCGCCTGCAGAAAGTCAAGCGTGCCGCCGAGCAGGTGCCCGATAGGGCCGGTCCACAGCCATGTCTCGGCGCGGCGGCGGGCGGAGCGTGGGGGGGAGCTCATCGGCGGCACGGTATCTTCTCCAGGCCATGCCAGAGACCCTCACCACCACCGTCACCGAGCTGCCCGAGTCGCGCGTGCGCGTCGAGGTCCAGGTGCCGCCGGAGGAGGTGCAGAGCCGCGTCGAGCACAAGGCACGCCAGCTAGGGCGCGAGCTGAAGCTGCCCGGCTTTCGTCGCGGCAAGGTGCCAGCGCCGCTCGTCATTCAGCGTGTCGGGCGCGACGCGGTGCTCGAGGAAGCGGTGCGCGACACGCTCGGCAGCTGGTACGCGCAGGCGATCGTCACGGCGAGGATTGTGCCCGTCGGCGACCCTGAGCTCGACCTCGGCGAGATGCCTCCGCAGGGTGAGGCGCTCAGCTTCTCGATCGAGATTGGCGTACTGCCCAAGGCGCAGCTCGGTGAGTACAGGGGCCTGGAGGTCGGCCGCAGCGAGCCGCATGTCGACGAGCAGCTGGTGGACAAGGAGATCGAGCGCCTGCGCGAGCGCCTCGCCAAGCTGCACACGGCCGAGCATCCTGCCGAGCGCGGCGACTACGTCGTGATCGACTACCTCGGCTCGCTCGTGCAGGACTCCGGCGGGCTCGAGCCATTCGCCGGCGGGGAGGGTCGCGACCAGCTCGTGGAGCTCGGCTCGGACAGCCTCATCCCCGGCTTCGAGGATGCGCTGCTCGGCGCCCAGGCCGGCGACGAGCGCACGGTGGCGCTCGACTTCCCCGCCGACTACGGCCACGAGCAGCTGGCCGGCCGTCCAGCCTCCTTCGCAGTCACCGTCAAGGAGGTCAAGCGCAAGGAGCTGCCCGAGCTCGACGAGGACTTCGCGATCGACGCGGGCTTCGACACCGTCGAGGATTTGCGTCAGGACATCCGCACGCGTCTGCTGGAGGTGGACGAGCAGCGCGTGCAGAGCGAGTTTCGCGACGCTGCCCTGGACGCCGCGGTGGCACAGGCCGCCGTGCAGGTCACTCCGGCGCTGATCGAGGCGCGCGCGCAGGAGATGTGGGAGCGGATGCTGCATTCCCTCTCCCACCGCGGCATCACCCGCGAGACCTATCTACAGATCGATGGGCGCCCCGAGCAGGAGATCCTGTCCGAGCTGGCGCCCGACGCCGAGCGGGCGCTGCGTCGCGAGGCGGTGCTCACCGCGATCGTGGCGGCCGAGGGTATCGAGCCGAGCGAGCCCGCAGTGCTCGAAGCGATCGTTCCTACCGCCGAGCGCGAGGGCGTCACTCCCGAGGAGCTGTTCGGAAGGCTGCGCGACTCCGGGCGCCTGGAAGAGCTGCGCGAGGATCTGGCGGCCCGCCAGGCGATCGACCTGATCGCCGCCGAGGCCAGGCCGATACCGCTGGAGCAGGCACAGGCGCGTGAGAAGCTGTGGACGCCCGAGAAGGAGGAGCAGGCCGCGCTTGGCGCAGACTCTGCCGACTCCTCTCGTGCCACCCCTGCGGCCGCCGCACCCGGACGATTGTGGACGCCGGATCGCTAGCCTGAAGGAATCGAGCCCCTAAAGCGAAACTGAAGCGAGGACCATGAGCCCATTAGTACCGATGGTGGTCGAGCAGACCTCGCGAGGCGAGCGCGCGTTCGACATCTACAGCCGACTGCTCAACGAGCGGATCATCTTCCTGGGGACCCCCGTGGACGATCAGATCGCCAACCTGATCGTCGCCCAGCTCCTGCACCTGGAGAGCGAGGACCCCGAGAAGGACGTCTCCCTGTACATCAACTCACCCGGCGGCTCTGTGTATGCGGGCCTGGCGATCTACGACACGATGCAGTTCATCAAGCCCAACGTGCAGACCATCTGCGTGGGCATCGCGATGTCGATGGGCGCGCTGCTGCTTGCCGGAGGCGCTACGGGCAAGCGCATGGCGCTACCCAACGCCAAGATCCTGATCCACCAGGTGTCCTCCAGCTTCCAGGGCCAGGCCACGGACATCGAGATCCACGCCAAGGAGATCATCGACGTGCGCCGGCGCCTGGATGAGATCATCGCCCACCACACCGGCAAGGAGCTCGAGACGGTGCGCCACGACACCGAGCGCGACTATTTCATGAGTTCCGAGGAGGCCAAGGAGTATGGAATTATCGACCGCGTCATCTCCGAGCACTAGCTCCGAGACTGGCTGGGGAAGCTGAGGAGGAGCACATGGCGAGGCCCACCGATTCAAATGAGCAGCTGCTGTGCAGCTTCTGCGGCAAGTCCCAGCGGCAGGTCAAGAAGCTGATCGCCGGGCCCGGCGTGTATGTGTGCGACGAGTGCATCGATCTCTGCAACGAGATCATCGACGAAGAGCTTGCCACGCCGCCCTCATTCGATCTGGAGAACCTGCCCAAGCCGCGTGAGATCTACGACGTGCTCGACGAGTACGTCGTGGGGCAGGACCCCTCCAAGCGCACGCTCTCGGTGGCCGTCTACAACCACTACAAGCGCGTGCAGATGATGCAGTCCGGCGACTCGGACATCGAGCTGCAGAAGTCCAACATCCTTTTGCTCGGGCCCACCGGCTGCGGCAAGACGCTGCTCGCACAGACGCTCGCGCGGATCCTCAACGTGCCGTTCGCGATCGCCGACGCCACGGCGCTGACCGAGGCCGGGTATGTGGGCGAGGACGTCGAGAACATCCTCCTGAAGCTGATCCAGGCAGCGGACTTCGATGTGAAGAAGGCCGAAACGGGGATCATCTACATCGACGAGGTCGACAAGATCGCGCGCAAGGCCGACAACCCTTCGATCACGCGCGATGTCTCCGGCGAAGGGGTGCAGCAGGCGCTCCTGAAGATCCTCGAGGGCACCACCGCCTCGGTGCCGCCGCAGGGCGGGCGCAAGCACCCCCACCAGGAGTTCCTCACAATCGACACGACCAACGTGCTGTTCATCTGCGGCGGGGCCTTCGCGAACCTCGACAAGGTGATCGAGCGGCGTATCGGCCACAACGGCGTGGGCTTCGCGGCGTCGATCGAAACGAAGGCCGAGCGCGACACGGGGGAGATCTTCGAGCGGTGCCTGCCCGAGGATCTGATCGAATACGGGCTGATCCCAGAGTTCATCGGGCGGCTGCCGGTGATGAGCGCCGTGCACCAGCTCACGCGCGAGGACCTCGTCTCGATCCTCACCGAGCCGCGCAACGCGCTCGTGAAGCAGTTCCAGCGCTTCTTCTCCTTCGACGGCATCGAGCTGGTGTTCGCCGATGACTCCCTGAACGCCGTCGCCGAAAAGGGCCTCGCGCGCGAAACGGGCGCGCGCGGGCTGCGCTCGATCATGGAGGAGATCCTGCTGGAGGTCCAGTTCGAGCTGCCCTCGCGGCGCGACGTGAAGAAGTGCGTCGTCACCAAGGAGACCGTCGAACGCGGTCTCACGCCGACGTTGGTCACCGAGGCCGCGCCTGAAGAGGAAGAGCCCGAGCCGCGGCACCTGCGGGAAGAGTCGGCTTAGCCGGTATGCACGACGAGTTTCGCCTGCGTGTGCAGGTGCAGAAGCCCAAGGAGCTGCTGGCCGCGCTGAAGAGCGTCGAGCTGGACGCGGACGCTCGCCGCGACATCGGCCGTCTGGCGATCACGCACGAGCAGGACCACGTGCTGATGTATGCCGACTCGCTGTCCGCCGCACAGCGTGCGCGCAGCATTGTGGAGGAGGTGATGTCCGAGCACGGCATCGATGGCCAGATCGAGCTGCTGCGCTGGCACCCCGTGGAGGAGCGCTGGGAGGACGCGTCGGTCGCGCTGCCGGCCACCGATGCCGAACAGGAGGCCGAGCGTCGGCTACGCGATCAGACCGAGGACGCCGAGTCAATCGGCGGCGGCGTGCCCGAGTGGGAGGTGCGCGTCACGCTCCCCACCCATCACGACGCCCGCGGCTTCGCCAAGCGCCTGCAGAGCGAGGGGATACCCGTCAACCAGAACTGGCGCCACCTGTTCATCGGCGCCAACGACGAGGACGAAGCCGCCGCGCTGGCCGAGCGCGTCCGCAGCGAGGCACCCGCTGGATCCGAGGTCGTGGCCGACGGCAACGGGATGCTCATCTGGCGGCAGATGCATCCGTTCGCGGCGTTCGGCGGAATCGCGAACTGAGCAGTTCCCGCGCCGGCTGTCCCGAGAAGGTCGTGCCCACTCCCGGAGTTACACTCACGCTCCCATGAGCAACCCCCCCGGCGAGCTGGAGAACCGCACCCGCTTCGAACCAGCGGAGGTCGAGCCGCGGATCACCGCGCGGTGGCTGCGGAGCGGGCTGTTCCACCCCGAGCCCGAGGGCAGCGCCGCCGAGAACTACTCGATCGCGATTCCGCCGCCGAACATCACAGGGTCACTGCACATGGGGCATGCCCTGAACGGCTCGATCCAGGACGTGCTGATCCGCTACCACCGAATGCTTGGCAGGCGCACGAAGTGGATCCTCGGCACCGACCACGCGGGGATCGCGACCCAGGCGCAGGTGGAGAAGGCGCTGAAGGCCGAGGGAACCAGTCGCCAGGAGATCGGGCGCGAGGCGTTCGAGGCCCGGGTGTGGGAGTGGCGCGCGCACTACGGGCACACGATCGTCGAGCAGTTCAAGCGGCTGGGGGCCTCCTGCGACTACTCGCAGGAGCGGTTCACGCTCGACGAGGGTTACCACGGTGCGGTGGTGAAGGTGTTCGTGGAGCTGTATGAGCAGGGGCTGATCTACCGCGACCGCTACATCGTCAACTGGGATCCCGGCAGTCGCTCGGCGATCTCAGATCTGGAGGTGGAGGAGCGCCGGGAGACGGACACGCTCTACTCGATCCGCTACGACCTGGAGAGTGGAAGCGGAGATGTCGGCGACAGGGCTGGCGGCGACGGGGTGGGTCGCGTCAAGCAAGCCGGCGAAGGGGGCGGCGGCGAAAGCGTCACCATCGCCACGGTGCGCCCGGAGACGATGCTCGGCGACACCGGCGTGGCGGTCAATCCGCGGGACGAGCGCTACCGCGGGCTCATCGGACGCAGCGCGGTGCTGCCGCTCGTAGGTCGCCTACTGCCGATCGTCGCCGACGACTACGTGAAAATGGACTTTGGCACCGGCCAGCTGAAGGTCACACCCGCCCACGACCCCAACGACTTCGAGATCGGCCAGCGCCACAGTTTGGAGCAGGTATCGGTGATCGGCGAGGATGGACGCATGCGGGCCGAGGCGGGCGAGCGCTTCGCTGGGCTGACCGTAATGCAGACGCGCGCCGCGGTGGTGGAGGCGCTCCGCGAAGAAGGGCGGATCGTCGCCGAAGAGACCTACGAGCACGAGGTGCCATACAGCCACCGCTCGGGCGAGCGCATCGAGCCGCTGATCTCGCTGCAGTGGTTCATGCGCATGGACGAGCTGGCCGCGCCGGCGATCGCAGCGGTGCGCGACGGGCGTGTGCGGATCGTGCCGGACAACCACCGCCGCGTGTACTTGGACTGGATGGAGGCGATCCGGCCCTGGTGCATCTCGCGCCAGCTGTGGTGGGGGCATCGCCTGCCGGTGTACTACTGCGAGACGTGCGGTCACGTGCACGTGACCGCCACTGCGCCCGCGGGCTGTGAGAAGTGCGGCGGGGAGCTGCGCCAGGAGGAGGACGTGCTCGACACATGGTTCTCCTCGGCGCTATGGCCCTTCGCCACGCTCGGCTGGCCCGAGCAGACGCCCGAGCTCGAGGCGTTCTACCCGACGAAGGTGCTATCCACGGCGCGGGACATCCTGTTTCTGTGGGTCGCGCGGATGATCATGATGGGCCTGCGCTTCGCCGGGGAGGTGCCCTTCGCCGACGTCTACATCCACTCGGTCATCCAGGCGCCCGACGGGCGGCGCATGTCCAAGTCGCTTGGCACGGGCATCGACCCGCTCGATGAGATCGACAGCCACGGCGCCGACGCCGTGCGGTTCGGGCTGCTGGCGATGAGCTCCTCGCAGGACGTGCGCTACTCGGCGGAGAAGGTCCAGCAGGGCCAGGCGCTGGCCAACAAGCTGTTCAACGCGGCGCGGTTCGTGCTGCTGAAGGTCCCCGAGCTGGCCGCGGCGGAACCGCAGGCGAGGTCCACCACCGCCGAGGACCGCTGGATCCTCTCGCGGCTGCAGCGCGTGAAGGCCGCCACGGCGGAGCGGATCGAGAGCTACGACTTCTCGCACGCGGCGCTCGGGCTCTATGACTTCGTGTACGGCGAGCTGTGCGACTGGTATCTGGAGCTGGTCAAGCACCGCTTGAACAACGGCGAGGATCGAGGGGCGCTGACGGCCACCCTGCTGCATGTCCTGCGCGAGACGCTGGCACTGGCGCATCCAGTGATTCCGTTCGTGACCGAGGAGCTGTGGTCCTATCTGGATGGCGGCGAGCTGCTGGCCGCCGCGGCCTATCCGCTGGTCGACGAGGGGCTGATCGACGAGGTCGCGGAGGCTGAGGTGGGTCGGGCGATCGGGGCGATCACGCTCATCAGGGCTTGGCGCAACAGTGTCAACGCTCGTCCTGGCCTGGTGGTGCCTGCACGTCTTAGTGCCGAGGGGTATGGGTCGATGGCGACGCCGTGGGACGTCTGGCTCGCCTGGATCTCTCCGCGGTCTCCGACAATGGGTCCGTTGCCTCCGTGTCCGATACATGGAGGCACTTTGGAGGTGCTCTCCGAAGAGGGTCTGGACCTCGCGGCGGCCGATCGGCGCAGCGCGGCCGAGCGGGAGCGCCTGGAAGGAGAGATAGGGCGCGTGCGCGGCAAGCTGTCCAACGAGGGCTTCGTGGCCAAGGCCCCGGCGGCGGTGGTGGACGGCGAGCGCACCAAGCTGGCCAAGCTGGAGGCCGAGCTGGAGGCGCTGTGAGGGGCAGCCACCACCGCGCACACGATCCGAGGTCCCTCGATGAGCGAGCACTGGAGCGGCGAGCGCGCCGAGCGCCACCTGCGCTCGCTGGAGCTGTTCGGGATGCGCTTCGGCCTGGACCGGATGCGGCGCATGATGACGGCGCTGGGCTCACCCGAGCGCCGCTTTCAGCCGATCCACGTGGTGGGGACCAACGGCAAGTCCTCGACCACACGCATGACGGCGGCGATCCTCGAGCGCCACGGTGTGCGCACGGGTGCATACCTCTCGCCGCACCTGCGGTCCTACTGCGAGCGCGTGCAGGTCGGCGAGCGCGACATCTCCCCGGAGGGCTTCACCGACGCAGTGGCTCGGGCGGTGTGGGCGGCCGAGCGCGTCAACCACACGCTCGCCGAGGACGACCACGTGACGCAGTTCGAGCTGCTTACGGCAGCCGCCTTCTGGGCGCTGGCCGAGCAGCAGGTCGAGGTCGCCGTGGTCGAGGCGGGCCTGGGGGGGCGCTACGACGCCACCAGCGTGATCGACTCGCGCGTGACGGTCCTGACCAACGTCGGCCTGGAGCACACACGCTGGCTGGGACCCACGGTGGCGGACATCGCCGAGGAGAAGCTCGCGGTGGTGCAGCCGGGCACGACGCTCGCGCTCGGGGCCGACCTGGACCGGCGGGCGCTGGCGGTCGCACGCCGCGTCGCGGCAGAACAGGGGGCGCAGATCGTGCAGGTCGCGCAGGAGTACTCGCAGCCGCTGCTGGCGCGAGGCGCATTCCAGCGGTCCAACTTCGCGCTCGCCGAGGTCGCCGCCGAGGCATGGCTTGCGAGCGCGAAGATCCCCGTGCGGGCGCAGGCCGTGCGCGAGGCGGCCCTGCAGACCACCACCCCGGGACGCCTACAGGTGGTGGGCGAGCGGCCCCTGGTGGTGCTCGACGGAGCGCACAACCCCGACGCCGTGCGGGCACTGGCGGGCTCGTTGTCGGACCTCCTCGAGGGGCGTCGCCTGGGCATCGTGCTGGGGGTATTGGAGGACAAGGACGCGGCGTCGATGCTGCACACGCTGCTCCCGCTGTGCGAGCGGGCCTGGTTCACCGCGCCGCCAAGCCCCCGCGCTTTGTCACCTGCCGCGCTGCAGTCGCTGGCGCGCCAGCAGGGGTTTGAGAGCGTCGTGTGCGAGCCGCACCCGCACATCGCGCGGGAGGAGGCCGAAGGCTGGGCGCGAGAGCTACCCAGCGGCCGGGCGGTGCTCGCCACCGGGTCGATCTACCTGGTGGGCGCGCTGCTCGACGAGGACGAGGACGCCGGCAGGAGGGCGCAGCGGTGACTTCGCCAGCGACTGTTCGCGCCGAAGGTGTCCGAGCGCGGATCGCCGGCTCACCGCGGCGGCTGACGGGCGAGTCACGGCGGAGGGGGGCGCGGCAATGAACGACGATGGACCCTCTGTGCTGGCGATGGTCGGCGTCGTGGCGCTGGGCGTGGCGCTTGTGATCCTCGTGTTCTTTGCCGCGGGCTATGGATTTGGCAGGCTGTTCCTGTAAGAGCGCTCGGAGAGCGCCTATGCAGGTAAACGCCCACAGTCCCCGAACACCCCATTTTCCGCATTCCCGCCGGGATAGGCACTAAACTCGGCCGCTCGTGCCCGCGTATCCACGCGGGGCCCCTTCCAGACCGCATCGATGCCCACCCTCGCCTACTTCGGAATCAACAGCAGCGGTCTGAACCTCGCGATCGACCTGCTGATCCTGTTCCTGGTGGTGCTGTACCTGTCGCTCGTCTACTGGACCTACGCCGATGCCAGGCGCAGGATCCTCGACCCGATGCTCGTGGGATGCGCTGTTGTGGTGTCGCTGTTCCCCTTCGTCGGCACGATCGTCTACATCATCCTGCGCCCGCCGGAGTACCTGGAGGACGTGCGCGAGCGCGAACTGGAGATGCAGGCCGCCGAGGTGCGTCTGCAGCAGCTCGACCACAGCCTCTGCCCGCACTGCGACGCGCACATCGAGCGCGACTTCCTGCGCTGCCCGAGCTGCATGCGCAAGCTCAAGGAGCGCTGCGAGAGCTGCCAGCGCCCGCTGGAGCGCACATGGTCGATCTGCCCCTACTGCGAAGCGGAGGTGCCCGGCGCGGCCAAGACGCGGCGCGGCACGCGCAAGCGCGAGCGCAGCGAGGCGAGCGCGCCCGTGCCCGCTTCGCGGGTGAGCGGCGCAAGCGAGGCGCAGACAGACGAAGGCGACATCCTGCTCGAAGGCGAGTCGCTGCTCGACAGCGAGAGCCTGCTGGAGAAGGCGCCGCGCGCGCGGCGCCCGCGTCCGACCTCCTGACTACACAATCCAAGCAAAGGACCTCATGGAACGTACGCTGATCCTCGTAAAGCCCGACGCCTTCGCCCGCTCGCTGACGGGGGAGATACTGGCCCGCTTCGAGCGCAAGGGGCTACGCGTGGTGGCCCTCAAGCACATGACCTGCACGCGCGAGCTGTCCGAGCGGCACTATGCCGAGCACTCCGAGCGGCCGTTCTTCGGTGAGCTGGTGGACTTCATCACCTCCGGCCCGCTCGTGGCAATGGTGCTGGAGGGCATCGAGGCCGTCAAGGCAGCCAGGCAGCTGATCGGGGCGACGAACCCGCTGGACGCGGCGCCCGGGTCGATCCGTGGGGATTTCGCGATCGAGATGGGCCAGAACATGGTGCACGGCTCCGATTCGCCGGAGTCTGCGGTACGTGAGGCGGCGTTGTTTTTCCCCGAGTTGACCTAGCGGGTGAGTGTGCGATGGGGAGTCGCGAGCCGGAGGTCCCGCCGGCAGGCAGGCCGAAGCCTCGACCGGCGCGTGAGCCGCAGCCTTCGCTGGTGCGTGAGCTGAACCCGCCGCTGGTGCTGGCCTCGGCCTCGCCCCAGCGCCGCGCGATCCTCGAGCGCCTAGGGGTGGCCTTCGAGGTGCGTCCCACCGACGTCGAGGAGCTCGAGCAGGGCGATCCGGCGGAGGTGGCCGCCGAGAACGCGATGCGCAAGGCTCGCGCGGCACGGCGGCCGGGTGCGAAGGAGGCGGTGCTGGGTGTGGATACGCTCGTGACGCTGGAGGGCCGCATCTACGGCAAGCCGGCGGACGAGCGCGAGGCGCGCGCGACGCTCAGGGCGCTGAGCGGCTCGAGGCATCGCGTGCTCAGCGGCGTGGCTCTGCTCCTGCCCGCAGGCGACGAGCGCACGGCGGTGGTCGCGACCGAGGTGAGCTTCCGCCTCCTGCACGAGGGACTGCTCGATTGGTACCTCGCCGCGGGTGAGTGGCGCGAGCGCTCGGGCGGCTACGCGATCCAGGGCAAGGGCTCGGTTCTGGCGCAGTCGATCGACGGGGATGTGCAGAACGTCGTAGGCCTGCCGCTGGCGGCGCTGCTGGACCTCTACCCCGAGCTTTTGCCCTGCAAATAGGCTGTCAACCCTGTTGGGCGCCGGCAGGGGTCCGCTACACTGCCCGCGGGCACGCCCTGGCGCCCGACGCGGCTTTCGAAAAGCGCGGCGTGAAGCCGTATCTGGGCCTGCCTCTTTCTCTTATATGGGCATCTTCAGCTACCTGACCGGGTTCGGCGGCCGCGACATGGCGGTCGATCTGGGAACCGCGAACACGCTCGTGTATGTGCGCGGGCGCGGGATCGTGCTGTCCGAGCCGAGCGTGGTCGCGATCGATTCGCGCAACGGCGAGGTGCACGCGGTGGGGATCGAGGCGAAGCGGATGCTGGGACGCACGCCGGGCACGATCCAGGCGATCCGCCCGCTGAAGGACGGCGTGATCGCCGATTTCGACGTGACCGAGGAGATGCTCAGGCACTTCATCCAGAAGGTCCACCAGAACCGCTGGGCGCACCCGCGCGTGGTCGTGTGCGTGCCCTCCGGCGTCACCGGCGTGGAGAAGCGCGCGGTGGAGGAGGCCTGCCTCTCGGCGGGCGCCCGCGCCGCATATCTGATCGAGGAGCCGATGGCGGCGGCGATCGGCGCGGGGCTGCCGGTCGGCGAGCCGACGGGCTCGATGGTGGTGGACATCGGCGGCGGGACCTCCGAGGTCGCGGTCATCTCACTCGGCGGGATCGTCGTCTCCCAGTCGATCCGCATCGGCGGCGACGAGCTGGATGAGGCGATCATCAGCTACGCAAAGCGCGAGTACAAGCTCCTGATCGGCCAGCAGACAGCAGAGGAGCTGAAGCTCGAGATCGGCTCGGCCTACCCGATGGAGGAGGAGCTGCAGGCGGAGATCCGCGGGCGCGACATGGTCTCAGGACTGCCCAAGACCGTGGTGCTGACCAGCGAGGAGATCCGCCAGGCGCTCGAGGAGCCGCTCAGCCAGATCGTGGAAGCGGTCAAGGAGACGCTTGACCGCACGCCGCCGGAGCTGGCCTCGGACATCATGGATCGCGGCATCATGCTCGCGGGCGGCGGCTCGCTCCTACAGGGCCTCGACGAGCGGTTGCGCGAGGAGACGCAGATGCCGGCGCACCTGGCCGAATCGCCGCTCACCTGCGTGGCCGTCGGTTCAGGTCGATCGCTGGAGGAGTTCGAGGCGATCCACCGCTCCAACCGCACCTCGCGGGGCCGGCGCAGACGATGAGGCGCAGCGCCGCGGCTCCTGCCAACGTAATCTTAACCTCTCCCTCTTTGGAAGGTCGCTTTACGTGTACGACAAGACGGTCCGGCGTCGGCGCGCGGTGCTCGTGCTGCTCGTCGCGCTTTCCCTGATACTGCTCACCGCCTATTTCAGAGAGGCCCCCGGTGGGGGCCTGCACTCGGTGCAGCGCGGCTTCTTGACGGTCGTCTCGCCGATCCAGGACGGCGCCAACAAGGCGCTCAAGCCGGTGCGCAACCTGTTCGGCTGGATCGGCGACACGCTGCACGCCAAGAGTCAGCGCAACGAACTGCGCAAGCAGGTCGAGCGCCTGCAGGCACGAGCTGATCGCCAGACAGGGCGACGAACGCTCCTACACGGGGCTTGTGAGGCTGCTGCACCTCGACAACCAGCTGTCGCTTGCCGACTACACCCCGGTGACCGCGACCGTCGTGGGTCAAGTCGCCAAACCTGTGGTACTCGACGGTCACGATCGATGCCGGCACCGCGCGTGGGGTGGCGGTCAACGACCCCGTGGTCAACGGCGAAGGCCTCGTCGGCAAGGTCACGCTCGCGTCCTCCGACGGCGCGGTGGTAAGCCTCATCACCGACAGCGAAGTGGGTGTCAGCGCCAAGGACAACGCAACGGGCGTGAGCGGCATCGTGCAGCCGAAGGTGGGCGACCCCAACGATCTGCTGCTGGGGTACCTGCCGACCGATGCCATCGCCAACCCGGGCGACTACATCGTCACGGCCGGCAGCGTCGCCGGGCAGAGCGAGTCGCTGTTTCCGCGCGGCATCCCGATCGGGCAGGTGACCTCGACCGACGAAAATAGCCCCTATCGGACGGTCAACGTGCATCCGCTGGTCAACCTGCATGACGCTCGAAGTGGTGCAGGTGCTGACCTTCGCCCAGGAAGGGCGCGCGGGCCGCCTGAGCCGGGTGGTCGCGAGTCTTCCGGCTGGCCAGGCGGCGAGCGGGTCTGCTGCCGCATCCGAAGGCCAGTTGGCCTCGACGGGGGGCGGGTGATGAGCAGCGCACGCGCCATCCGCGCGAGCGCAGCGCCGTATCGGGCTGGGGCGAGGCCTCGCGGGGGGAGGGGTTGGGCATGAAGGAGGGCGCGATTCCGGCCTCGCTCGTGGCGCGCATCGCGGCGCTGGTCACGGTGCTCGTGTTCGTGCAGGTCGGGGTGATCTCCGAGGTGCCCGTGTTCGGCGTGACGATCGACGTCTCGCCGCTGCTGGTGGCGTTCGTCGGCCTGTGTGCGGCTCCACGCTCGGGGCGCTCACCGGCTTCGCCGTGGGCCTGCTGATCGATCTGATGCTCGTGCAGACGCTGGGGCTGACCTCGCTGGTATTCACCGTGATCGGCTACTGGGCGGGGCGTCTGCGCGAACTGCGCGATCCTCAGGCCGCGCTCACGCCGCTGCTCGTCGGCAGCGCGGCGGCGGCCACCGCGCTCGTGGGCTACTCGCTGTTCGAGTTCTTGCTCGGCGTCGACGCGCCGGTGAGCCTCGAGCTGCTGCGCCAAATCGTGCTGGGCGTCCTGGTGGACACGCTGCTGGCGCTGCCCATGTGGTTGCTGGTGCGCCGCGTACTCGACCCCAGCCTGCCCGATGACCCCCGCCGCCGGCGCCGCCGTGCGTACACGACCGGTGGTCTGAGCCCTCTCTCGCGCTCATGAGCTCCTTCGAGCGTCTGCGCCCCACTGAGCCGCGCACCCCTGTCTCCCCGCAGCTGGCGCTGCGGGTGGCGATTCTCGGTGCCGTGGCGCTCGTGATGTTCGGCGTGATCTTCTTTCGCCTGTGGTACCTGCAGGTGCTGACGGGCGAACAGTACGTCCAGCAGGCCAACGCCAACCGCCTGCGTCCGCTGCCGATCCCGGCGCCGCGCGGGGAAATCTTCGACCGCGAGGGCCAGGCGATCGTGACCAGCCGCACCACCAACGCCGTGCAGATCGTGCCCTCCGCGCTGCCCCCCGCTGGCCCGCCGCGTCTGCGGCTGTATGCGCGGCTGGGGCGTCTTCTGGGGATGAGCCCGCGGCATATCGAGGCGCTCGTGTACAAGGGGCGCACCTCGCTGCCCTACGCGCCCGTCACGATCAAGACGGCCGCCGGCCAGCAGGCGCTGACGGTGCTCGCCGAGCGCAAGAACGACTACCCGGGAGTGACCCAGGAACCGGTGTCGATCCGCGACTATCCCTACGGCGAAATGGCCGCGCACGTGATCGGTCATGTCGGTCAGATCTCCGAAAACGAGCTGGGGATGCGGGCGTTCAAGGGCGTCACACAGGGCACGGTGGTGGGCCAGGAAGGGGTCGAGTTCTACTACGACCGCTACCTGCGCGGGAAGCCCGGGGTGAAGCGGGTGGAGGTCAACGCAGAAGGCGAGCCGGTGCCGGCGAACGAACCACCGATCGAACCCAAGGCCGGCTATGCGCTCAAGCTGACGCTCGACATGGGTCTGCAGCGCGAGGGCGAAAAAGCGCTGCGTCAGGGCATGGGCCTCGCCAACGCATACGGCAACCCGGCCCCGGCCGGGGCGTTCGTGGCGCTCGACCCGCGCAGCGGGGAAGTGCTGGCGATGGGCTCCTATCCGAGCTTTGACCCCAACAAGTTCGCCCGACCACTGACCGAAGCCGAATACGAAGCGCTCGAGGGCATGAGCCACCACGTCCCCTTCGAGCCCTCGCCGCTGCAGAACCGCGCGGTCTCAGGCGGCTATCCCACCGGCTCGACGTTCAAGCCGATCACCGCGATGGCCTCGCTGGAAGCCGGGATCCTTGATCCCAACGCGGCGCTCGGCGGGGGTACGTGCATACATGTCTCGACCGAGCAGTTCTGCAACGCCGGGCACTCCGACTATGGCGCGCTCGATCTCGTCAACGCCCTGCGTGTCTCCTCGGACACCTACTTCTTTGAAGTCGGCGAGCTCGACAACCCGCACGGCAACGTCATCCAGGACAAGGCCCACGAGCTCGGCATCGGCGAAAAGACGGGCATCGACCTGCCCGAAGAGCTGACCGGCACGGTCCCCGACCCGAGCTGGCGAAGGCACGAGAATCGCCTGCAGGAAGAGTGCGAACACGAACGCCACCACGGCCCGTGCGCGATCGTCTCGGAAATCCGTCCCTGGACGGTCGGCGACGACATGCACCTGGCGGTCGGTCAGGGCGATCTGTTGACCTCGCCGCTGCAGATGGCGGTGGCCTACTCGGCGCTCACCGACGCCTACCGCAACGGCGGCGAGGCGACGGTCGTGACTCCTCACCTGGGGATGGAGATCGACAACCCCCAGGGTGGCCTGGTGCGGGCGCTGAGCTTCCCGCCGCGGCGCCACTTCCACCTCGACTACGAAGACCTGAGCCTCGTGATGGAAGGCATCCACGACGCCACCTCCGAGGCGGGCGGCACCTCGCAGGACGTGTGGACTGGCTGGGACCAGGCGCAGCTCCCGGTCTACGGTAAGACGGGCACGGCCGAACGCGCCGGCCAGGCCGACCAGGCGTGGTACATGTGCTATGTCGGCAGCCCCACGCGACCGATCGTGATCGCGGTGACGATCGAACAGGGCGGCTTCGGCGACCAGTCGGCCGCGCCCGTCGCGCGCGAGATGGCCTCGGAGTGGTTCGGCAAGCCGATCACGCTCGTCCACGGCAACAATCTGAGCCTCTGATGCCGCTGAGCCCGATCCAGGCCCCCGAAGAGCCCGCCGCCGCGCCCCCGACCCCACTGCGCCTGCCGCTCGACCCGCTTTTGACCCTGGCGGTGGTCGGATTGGGGGTGTGCTCGGTGTTGACGCTGCGCTCGGCCACGCGCGAAGTGGTACCCGGCCAGCCCTCCTACTATGTCGATCGCCAGGCCGTCTACCTGTTCGTCGGGCTGCTCCTCATGGTCGGCGTCTCGCGGCTGGACTACGCGCGCCTGCGCCACTACAAGCGCGGCATCTATGCGCTGTTGATCTTCACGATCCTGGCAGTGCTCGGACTGGGGCACTCCGCGAAGGGGGCTCAGCGAGCGATTGCGCTGCCGTTCTTCTCCTTCCAGGCGTCCGAGCTCGGCAAGGTGCTGCTCACGCTGGCGCTGGCGGCGTTTGTGGTCGACCGCTCGCGCCAGCTGCGCGAGCGCGAGACCACCGCGCGTGTGCTGATGGCCGCGCTCGTGCCCGCGATGCTCGTGATCGCCCAGCCGGACCTCGGTTCGGGAATGGTCTATGTGGTGATCGCGCTGACGCTGCTGTTCGTCGCGGGCGCCCCCTGGCGGCAGCTGAGCGCACTGCTGGCACTCGGGGTGGTGTCGGTCACGCTGGTGCTGGTGGCCGCGCCTGCGGCCGGGGTGCACCTGCTCAAGCCTTACCAGGTGGCGCGTCTGACCTCCTTCCTGCACCCCACCTCGGACCTCCGGGAAATCAAGGAAGAGGAATCCAAAACTGGCGAACCCGACCCCGCCTATCAGCTCGCCGAGTCGAAGATCGCGATAGGCTCGGGTCAGAAGACGGGCCTCGGCCCCTCCGCTCCGCAGATCCGGTTGAACTTCGTGCCAGAGAGTCACACAGATTTCATCTTCGCCGCCGTCGGAGAGGAGTACGGCTTCGTCGGCGCCGCTCTGGTGCTCTCGCTGTATGCGCTGCTGATCTGGCGGGCACTGCGCATCCTGACGATGTCCAAGGACCTGTTTGGGTCCCTGGTTGCCGGGGGCGTGGTGGCTATGCTGATGTTTCAGGTGTTCGTCAACGTGGGCATGGCCGTTGGGATCATGCCCATCACCGGCGTAACGCTGCCGCTCATGAGCTACGGAGGCTCGTCGGTCATAACCATTCTTCTGGGCGTCGGTCTGCTGCAGTCGATCTACGTCCAGGCACGCGCCTCGGAAGCGCTGAAGGGCCGCGTGCCCCTTCACTGATCACTTTAGTCATGAACAAGAGACTGGAAAAAATTGAAAAAGCAAGTACTTGTCAGCGTCGATCGCGCGGAGACGCGCGTGGCGCTGCTGGAGGCCAGCGGAACGCCCGCCGCCTCCTCAACCTCACGGCGCAAGCGCGCCGGCACCCGGCCGGGCGCCGGGTATCGCATCGCCGAGCTCTATCTGGAGCGTCGCGGTGCGCGTTCGATCGTCGGGAACATCTACAAGGGCAAGGTGGACAACGTCCTGCCGGGCCTGGAGGCCGCGTTCGTCGACATCGGCCTGGAGAAGAACGGGTTCCTGCACGTCGATGAGATCGTGCTGCCCGGTGTCGAGGCCCCCAAGCGGGGGCGCTCGGGCGGGCGCAAGATCTCAGAGCTCTTGAAGCCTGGCCAGGAGATCGTCGTCCAGGTCGTCAAGGATCCCCTGAAGACGAAGGGCGCGCGCCTATCGATGGAGGTGACGATCGCCGGGCGCTACATGGTCTACGCCCCCGCGGGCGAGGGCCTCGGCGTCTCGCGGCGCCTGGAGGACCGCGAGCGCGAGCGTCTGCGCAAGCAGACCGCCAAGCTCGACCTGGGTCCGGGCGGCGCGATCGTCCGCACCGCCGCACACGGTGCCAAGCGCGAGGACTTCGAGCGCGAGCTGCTCTACCTGCACAAGCTGTACGAGGTGCTGCTCAAGCGCGTCGATGAGACGCAGGCGCCGGGGATGGTCTTCCAGGAGGCCGATCTGTCGGTGCGCGTGGTGCGCGACATCTTCAGCGAACACTTCGAGCGGGCGATCGTCGACGACGAGCTACAGCACCGCCGGCTCGTGTCGTTCTTCAGCCGCACCGCGCCGGAGCTCGTGGAGCGCGTGGAGCTATGGCAGGAGTCGACGCCGCTGTTCGAGGAGTACGGCGTGGAGAAGGCCATCGAAGGCGTGCTCTCACGCCGCGTGGACCTTCCCAGCGGCGGCTACCTGATGATCGACTACGCCGAGGCGCTCACCGTGATCGATGTCAACAGCGGCAGCTTCATCGGCCGTGGCAAGAGCGCGGGCCTTGAGGACACGATCACGAAGACCAACCTCGAGGCCGCCGAGGAGGTCGTCAACCAGCTGCGCCTGCGCGACATCGGCGGGATCATCGTGATCGACTTCATCGACATGGCCCGCGCGCGCAACCGCGACGCGGTCATGAAAACGCTGCGCAAGTCCCTCGACGAAGATCGCACGAAGACGTTCACCGCGGAGATCTCAAAGCTCGGCCTGGTGGAGATGACGCGCCAGAACGTCACCGAGGGGGTGCGCGAGATCATGAGTCGCCCGTGCCCCACCTGCGAGGGTGAGGGTGTGATCCGCAGCGAGGAGACGATCGCGATCGACTTCGAGCGGCGCCTGCGCGACATCGCCACAGAGCACCCCGACGTGGAGGCGTTCCTCGTGCAAATCAACCCGCGCGTGACGGCTCAGTTCACCGGGCAGTCCTCGCGCGCGCTGCATGCGCTGGAGGCGCACACTGGCAAGTTCTTCCACTTCGAGGGCTCCGAAGGGCTCGCGCTGAACCACTTCGCGATCACCTTCCAGGGCACCCGCGAGGAGGTCGAGGAGCGCGCGCTGCCCTTCCACGAGGGCGACGAGGTGCTCGTGGACATCGTCGAGCCGCACATGTACGACGTCGACGACGCGGTGGCGAAGATCGACGGCTACATCATCTCGATCGCCGGCGCCGCTCCCTCCGTGGGCGAGAAAAGAATGGTGCGCATCGAGCAGGTCGGCCGCACCGCCGCCACCGCTCTGCTGCTGGACGAGAACGGCGAGGTGGTGCGGCCTGCGCCGCGTGCGCCGGCGCCGGCAAAGCGCAGGCGGGCGCCGCGCAAGCCGAAGGTGGTTGCGGCGGTGCCGAAGGCAGCGGAGTCCACGGTGGCCGCGAAGGAGCCGGAGAGGGTCGCGGCGTCGTCGAACGGGGCTGCATCGGAGTCGGCGGCGCTCGTAGCAGAGTCCGATCGGACTGGGGACGAGCAGCAGCCAGTCGCCGTGTCCGCCAACGGCGACGCCTCCGAGGAGGCCGAGGATGGCGTATCATCCAAGCCTCGGCGCCGCGGCCGTAGAGGCGGTCGGCGCCGTTCGGCTGCCAAGGCCCCCACCCCAGAGTAAGAGAGACCAAGCAGAGACCATGTACGCGATCGTGAAGACAGGCGGCAAGCAGTACCGCGTCGAGCGCGGTCAGCACCTGCTCGTCGAGCGCCTGCCCGAGGACGAGGGCGCGAACGTGGCGCTGCAGCCGATCCTCTTCCGCTCCGATGACGCCGTGTTCGACAAGGCGGGCCTCGAGAAGGTCAAGGTGACCGCCAAGATCCTCGGCCACGAGCGCGGCGAGAAGCTGCGCGTGTTCAAGTTCAAGCCCAAGCGCGGCTACAAGCGCCGCACCGGCCACCGCCAGGAGCTGACGCGCATCGAGGTGACCGACATCTCGCTCGCCGGCGCCAAGGCCGCGGCCAAGCCCGCCGCGACGGCAGCGCATCCCGCAAAGGACGAGCCGGCGAAGGCGGCGGCCAAGCCCGCCGCCGCGAAGTCAGCGAAGACAGAGGAGCCCGAGAATGGCTCATAAGAAGGGACTCGGATCCAGCCGCAACGGCCGCGACTCAAACGCCCAGCGCCTGGGCGTGAAGACGTTCGCCGGCCAGGCCGTAACGGGCGGGGAGATCATCGTGCGCCAGCGCGGCACCCGCTTCAAGCCGGGTCCCGGTGTGGGCATCGGCAAGGACGACACGCTCTACGCGCGCGCCGCGGGCACCGTCGTGTTCGCCACCGGGCGCCGCGGGCGTGTCGTCAGCGTTCTCGCCGACGACGCCAGCTGAGCGACGGTTCCGCCGAAGGCGGACGCTGCGCCGCGGCTGCCACTTCGCGGCTCGCTTGCCGGCCTCAGGCCGGCTCCTCCTCTTTTCAATAGCCCGCCTCACCCCTGTTGAGCGGCGGGGCATGTCAGGATCAACCTATGCTGCACGACCGCGCGCGCATCCACCTCCAGGCCGGCGCCGGCGGCAACGGCAGCGCGAGCTTTCGCCGCGAGGCGCACGTGCCGCGCGGTGGGCCCGACGGGGGCGACGGCGGGCGCGGAGGGGACGTGGTGCTCGTGTGCAGCGCCTCGCTGCGCGACCTGCAGGGCTTCCGGCGCAAGCCCCACCACCGGGCCGAGCGCGGCGGTAACGGGGAAGGCTCGCTGCGCCACGGCGCCGACGGGCAGCCGCTCGTGATCCGCGTGCCCCCGGGCACGCAGGCGCTCGGCGAGGAGGAGGACCTGGAGGGTCGGCGTTGGGAACTGCTGCGGGACGGACAGCGCATCGTCGTCGCGGGCGGTGGCGTGGGCGGGCGGGGTAACAAGCGCTTTGCCACCCCCACGCGCCAGGCGCCGCGCTTTGCCGAGCGCGGACTGCCGGGCGAGGAGGGGTGGCTGGAGCTGCGCCTGAAGCTGCTCGCTGACGTGGGGCTCGTGGGGCTGCCGAACGCCGGCAAGTCCTCGCTGCTGGCGCGCCTGACGCGCGCCGCGCCAAAGGTCGCCTCCTACCCCTTCACGACGCTCGAGCCCGTGCTGGGTGTGCTCGACAACGGCGAGCGCCAGCTTGTGGTGGCCGACATCCCGGGCCTGATCGAGGGCGCCAGCGAGGGCGCCGGGCTCGGACACGAGTTCCTCGCGCACGTGGAGCGCACGCGGCTGCTAGTGCACGTGCTCGATGTCGCACCCGAGCTCAGCGGCGAGGCCGAGGCCGATCCGCTGGCCAACTACGAGACGATCGAGCGCGAGCTGGCCGCGCACGACCCGCGGCTGGCGAGTCTGCCGCGCGTGCTGGTGCTCTCCAAGGTGGACCTCGTGCCGCCAGAGCGTATGGCCGAGGCGGTGGCGCAGTGGTCGACGCGTTTCGCGGCTGGGGCGCTAAGTGGCACGCCGAGCAGAGGCCTGCCGAGTGGAGACATGCCGAGTGGAGACATGCCGGGGATGCGTGTCCCCGTGATCGCCACCTCGGCGGCCACCGGCCTTGGCCTGTCCGAGCTCGCGGGGGAGCTGTTTCGGCTCGTGCCCGCCACGCCCGCCGGCGGACACGGCGCCAGGGCCGCAGATGCAAACGGCGCTCTTGCAGGGCCTCTCAGCGAGCAGGGAGACGCCGCCGAGGAGGAGCTCGCCGAGCACATGCTCTTCCGTCCCGTCGCCAAGGACGGCTTCTCCATCGAGCAGACCGGCCCGGGCGCATACGCAGTGCGTGGTCGGCGCATCGAGCGTCTGCTGGCGCGCTTCGACGTGGACAACGAAGACGCGATGGCCTACGTCGAGGCCCGCCTGCGCCGCATGGGCGTCATCCAGGCATTGGAGGCCAAGGGCTTTCGGCCGGGCGACGACATCGAGATCGGTGGGACGGTGCTGGAACTCGATCCGTCGGGGTAGCCTCTCTATCTGAGGTATCGCGACGGCGAATCCCTAATACGCTACTTCATCAGGTATACTCGGTGGTATGTCTCCAACCGTAGTCATAAGGGCCCGTCCTGAAAGCCGTGACCTTCTCAACCGCCTCGCTCGCGAGGATGGGGCGACCGCGATCGATACGCTCGAGCGGCTGATCCGCGGCGCCGCCGAGGAACGGTTGCTTGCTGCGCTCGCCACCGACCTGTCGGCATCGCCCGAGAGCGAGGAGGCGGCCGCCTGGGAAACCACGCTCGCCGATGGTCTCGATCCAGACGAGGATTTCTCCTCGTGGCGCTAGCCAAGCCGCCTCGCCAAGGCGAGGTTTGGTGGGTGCGACTCGACCCAATAGTGGGCAGCGAGATCGCCAAGACTCGCCCGGCGCTGGTGGTGAGCATCGACGAGATCAACGCCGCGCCCGCGCGGCTTTGTATCGTCGCGCCGATCACGACAACACCGCGCGTGTCCGCCGTGCGCATCGAGCTGGCCCACGAGCAGGGTGCCGCGCGTGTCGGGTACGTAGAGCCCTATCAGATTCGCACCGTCAGCCACGAGCGCCTCGCCGGTCGGATCGGCATGGCCGATAACACCGTGCGGACCGATGTCGCGCACCGCATCGAGCTGTACACGCGCCACCGGCCATAGTAGGTGCCGATCCGCCGGCGTCAGCTATCCCTACTTCGCCCGCGCAATAGGCTTGCGCTGCCATGGCACGGGTAGTCATCAAGCTCGGTTCGAGCATCGTCGCCGACGAGGGCGGCTCGCTGCGCGGGGAGGTGCTCGCGCGGATCTGCGACGTCGTGGCGCGCGAGCACGCGCGCGGGGAGGAGGTCGTGATCGTCTCCTCGGGGGCGATCGCGCTGGGGGTGCGCGTGATGGGGCTGGCGGCGCGGCCCGTGCCGATCCCCGAGCTGCAGGCGGCCTCGGCGGTGGGCCAGGGGGGGCTGTATCGGACCTACCACGAGGAGCTGTGCGCGCGCGGCGTGGGGACGGGTCAGGTGCTGCTGTCGATCGGCGACCTGGCGGCGCGCGCGGGGTTTCTCAACGCGCGCCACGCGCTCGCTAAGCTGCTGGAGTGGCGCGTGGTGCCGGTGATCAACGAGAACGACACGACGGCCACAGACGAGATCAGCTTCGGCGACAACGACTTCCTCGCGGCGCACATCGCACTGCTGATCGGCGCCGAGACGCTGGTGCTGCTGACCGACATCGACGGCCTCTACAGCGCGGACCCGCGGCTCGACCCCGAGGCGAAGCTCGTGCGCGAGGTGCACGACTTCGAGAGCCTGCGCGAGCTCGAGATCGGCGCGACGACGTCGCCGCTCGGCAGCGGCGGCATGCGCTCGAAGGTGCTGGCCGCCGACATGGCCACGGCGGCGGGTACGACGACAATCGTCTGCAACGGCCTGCGCGCGGGTGTGCTGGAGGCGGCGCTGGCGGGACAGGACGCGGGCACGCGCTTCGCGCCGCGCGCGGACGGCCACTCGGCCTTCAAGCTGTGGCTGCGCTACGCCAAGCCGACGCGCGGCACGCTCGTGGTCGACCAGGGCGCGGTGCGCGCGCTGCGCGAGGCCCACACCAGCCTGCTTCCGGTCGGTGTCGTCGCGGTGCTCGGGGACTTCGACGCGGGCGACGCCGTCGAGATCGCCGTTGAGGGAAAGGATAAGGAGGGAGCCGGTTTGGTGCTAGCCAAAGGGATTGCCGACTACTCCTCCGCCGAGCTTGCCCGCGTGAAGGGGCTCAAGTCCGCTGCCGTGCGGGAGCTGCTGCCCCACGCGAGTGAGGAGGCGGTACACAGAGACCGTCTCGTCATGCTCTAGCCGTACGGCGTCCTACGGCTCGGCCACAGGGGTTTGAGGGTCAAGCGTCCGGCTCCCCAGAGCCATTTCTCGGCCGTCTCGGCAGGAAGACGCACCACATTCTCCGAAGGGGGGTTGACGCGGGTCCTGATTTATGTCTATGATGGGCAATGTTCGGTTGGTTTTAAGGACCAATCGGTGTTTTCAAGACATAGGATTGGGTTTGGGTCTGGCCCCTGCGGCCGGCTGTGATTCGTAGGCAGGTTCCTTGGGAGAGGGACGTGATTTCGAGCTTTGAGGGAGATGAGGAGCGCGTGAGTTCATTTCGGACAGACGTGATAGGGGTCGCTAGGACCCCGCTGAGGGCCGTAGTTAGATGCATCAGCATCCTGATGCATCTCTCTCTCTCTCTCTCTCTCTCTCTCTTGGCGGGGTTGGCTCTCCGCTGAGCTCTCGGGTCGCCGTCGGTCGGCGACCTGCCCCGGCCGTGGGCGTCGGGCTGGTCACTCCCGCGCGTTAAGCGCGTCTGGGTCATCTGCCGCTTTGGGCTGGGCGCCCGGGGCGGTCCTTTGCTGTCCGGGTCACCCGGGTGGTCGTTTTCTCTATCGCTCTGGGAGGGGATGTTGATGGGTGCTCTGCGCAGGCTCGCTTTGGCGGGTGGGGTTTCGCTGTTTGTGCTGGTGGGCGGGCTGGTGTTCGCCAGCGCGGGTGCGCTGGCGGCGCTGCAGTATCCGCTTGTGCGGCAGTTCTCGAGCGGGCTGCAGGAACCCAATGGGTCTGGGGCGGTGGACGGTAAGACCGGAGACGTGTTCGTCCCCGACACCGAAGGTAATCTGAGCGTGTTGCGGGTCCTCAACGCGTCGGGGGAATTGGTGGGGACGTGGGCCGGGGCCAACACTCCGAGCGCGTCGTTCGGTGAACACTACATCTACTCCGTCGCGGCAGACGACGCGACCGGCGATGTGTATGTCGCGGATCGCTCACACGGCGTGGTCGACGTCTTTGAAGCTTCTGGTGTGTATGTGTGTCAGATCACGGGGGCGGGGAGCGCGACGACGTCCGCGAGCGAGTGCGATGGCAGCGCTCCGGGTACGCCCCACGGCGCGTTTGGCGAACCGAATGGGGTCGCGGTGGACCAGGCGACGGGCGATGTATATGTCTCGGATTCCAAGAACGAGGTCGTCGACGTCTTCGACTCGGCCGGCAGATATCTGTCGCAGATCACGGGTGCGAGCACTCCGGCTGGCTCGTTCAGCGAAGTGAGGTCGATGGCGGTGGACGACGTCAGCGGCGATCTGCTGGTCGCCGACTCCGGGGGGGGTGTCGTGTATGTGTTTGACGCGGCGACGGGCGCTTATCTGGAAACGTGGAGTGGCTCTGCGGCGAGCAATCCTCCGGGCGCCCCGTCCGGTTCGTTCGGCCAGGGTCCAAGTGTCGCGGTGAACGACGCGTCGGGCGATGTGTATGTCAGCGACGAGTCTGACGGTGTGGTGGACGAGCTGGAATCCACAGGGGCCTATGTAGGCCAGATCACGGGCGTCCCCGGCGCCTCGTCCTCCTTTCATCCGTCGGGCGTGGCGGTCGGGCAGTCCACTGGGGAGGTGTATGTCTACAACTCTGTTGGGAAGGCCGTCGACGTGTTCGAGGGCCAGCAGGTTGTGGTCCCGGACGTGACGACCGGGGCGGCCTCGGAAGCCAGCGCTGTGGGTGCGACGCTCAACGGCGCGGTCAACCCGGATGGGGTCCTGGTCAGCGGTTGTCGCTTTGAATATGGGACGACGACGTCCTATGGGCAGAGCACGGCGTGCGCCGAGACTGTCGGGTCGGGCAGCGGCGAAGTGCAGGTGCACGCCGCCGTCGTCGACCTTACACCAGCAACGACCTACCACTTCCGGTTGGTGGCAAGCAACGCGAACGGGACCAACTATGGGAGTGACGAAACGGTCCCGACGCTACCCGTGCCGGTCATCGAAAGCGCCGCGACGAAGAACGTGGCAGCGGCCTCAGCCGATCTGACCGCTCGGATAAACCCGGAAGGGTACAAGACGACCTATCGCTTTGAATGGGGAACGAGCACCGCGTATGGCACGAGCGTTCCGGCTGGGGAACTCGTCGCGGGTGCGGCTGGTGTGTCAGTCACTGCACACCTGGTAGGTTTGAGCGCGGGTACGACCTATCACTGGCGTGTCGTCGCGACGAGCCAGACGGGGACAGGCATCTCCTCCGATTATACGTTTGTCTATGAGACGGCTGGCGTGGGTCTGCCGGATGGTCGTGCGTATGAAATGGTGACGCCGCCGGTCAAGGATGGCGCGCTCGTCAATACCAACACTCTGCCGAGTATCTCCGAAGATGGTTCGCGGGTGATCCTCACGAGCCTTCAGTGTTTCGCGGGCGCGGAATCGTGCCTGGCTGTCTTGGGTCGTGAAGGTCAGCCGTACTTGTTTTCGCGCACGAGCGGCGGTTGGACGACGACTGCGCTTGCGCCTCCGGCGACTCGGTATGCGCCGAGCAACGCTTGGTTGGCGGACGCGGATACGGGCGACGCTTTGTTTAGCATGGCGACGGCGCCTGCCTTTGAGGATGACTGGTATATGCGTGAATCGGATGGCTCGTTTGTGGATGTCGGCCCGGCGAGTCCACCGTCGTCGGGCCCTCAGGGCACGGGATTTGACGTATCTCAAGAAGCGTATCCTGTGGCCACGGCGGATCTGTCGCATGTGATCTGGATGGCCCCGGCTCGTCCTTTTGGCGCTGCTTTATTATGGCCCTTTGATTCTACGAGCAGGTCAGACGGAGGATATTCGGTCTACGAATATGCGGGCTCGGGGAATTCGCAGCCCGTGTTGGTGGGTGTCACGGGCCCGGCGGGCAGCACCGACCTGCTCAGCACATGTTACACACAGATCGGCGGAGATAGCAATTTGCCCGGTGCGCTGTCTGCAGACGGGCGCATGGTGTTTTTCACAGCGAGAGCCACTGGCATCGGTTTCACTCCCGCTGGTGGTTGTTTTGGTTCGGGTGCAAATGCCGGGACGTTTGTGCCTGCTGATGAGCTGTTTGCGCGTATCGAACGGTCGCGGACGGTGTCGGTTTCCGAACGCTCGCCTTTGGAATGCACGGCGGCGACTGGCTGTGCGAGCTCTCCGGCGGGCGACGCCGAGTTTGAAGGCGCCTCCACAGACGGTTCAAAAGTGTTCTTTATGAGCACCCAACGGCTCACTGACAGCGCGAGCGAGGATAACCACCTCGGTGACACCGCGGATCTGGAGAGTTGTCACCTGACGACCGGCACGAATGGCTGCAATCTGTATGAGTATGATTTCGCGAATCCTGTGGGGCGGAATCTGCTGGCTGTCAGCGCGGGCGATTCGAGTGGTGGTGGTCCGCGGGTGCAGGGTGTCATGGCGCTTTCTGGGGATGGCTCGCACGTGTATTTCGTGGCGCGCGGTGTGTTGACCGGGGTAGCGAATGGGCAGGGTCAGGTCGCGCAGGATGGCGCGGATAACCTGTATGTGTTCGAGCGTGATGCGGCGTTCCCCGCGGGGCACGTGGCGTTCGTCGCGTCCCTGCCCGAATCCGATAGTAGGGAATGGATCAGTGGGCCTCGCTATGCGGATGTCTCTCCGGATGGGCGTTTCCTGGTGTTCACGAGTCATGGCAGGTTGACGTCTGACGATACGAGCACGAGTGGTGGGGCGCAGGTGTTCATGTATGACGCGCAAACAGGTGCGCTGACGCGCGTCTCGATCGGGAACGATGGGTTCAACGACAACGGGAATGCGGGTGCGGGAAACGCGTATGTCGTGCCGCCGGTGAACTTCGCACACCAGGCGGGCCCGGAGCGGCGGGATCCGACGATGTCCAACGACGGCTCGTTCGTGTTCTTCATGAGCCCAGTGGCGTTGACGGCGGGCGCCATTGACGACGTGCGGACTGCCACCACCGAACAAGGTGAAACAGAGTACGCGCAGAATGTGTACGAGTATCACGAAGGGCATGTGTATCTGATCTCCGACGGCCGAGATGTGAGCAGCGACCCTCTCTTTGCGTGCGCTGAGGACCAGGGCGACCTGTCGTCGGTGTGCCTGATTGGCACGGATGCGTCGGGTGCGAATGTGTTCTTCACGACGGCGGATCCGCTGGTCGCGGCTGATACCGATACGCAGCTTGACTTCTATGACGCGCGGATCTGCACCGCGGGCGAACCGTGCGTCGCGTCCTCGGCTTCGAGTGTCGCTTCGTGTCAGGGCGAAGCGTGTCACGGTGCGGCGGGCACGGTGCCAGTGGCGCCAGATGCGGCGACGGTCACGTTCGCGGGGCCAGGGAACCTCGCGCCACCCGCCCCGACGGTGAAGGCCAAGCCGAAGGCGAGGCACAAGCTCAGGGCGAAGCGCAAGGCAAAGGACAGGGCGAAGGGCAGTGCGAGACGGCGCGCCCGGCAGACACGTAATAGCCATAACAGAGTGAGGGGTTAAGCGAATGCGGTCCATGATCATTGCCAACGTCACACCGCGCTCGCGCGCTCTCAGATCGTCCGTGAGGGTCCTCGCGTGCGCCGTCTTCTTGCTCGGCGTGTTCGTTCTTGGTGGCGGGTCGGCGGCGGCGGCGACCGCGGCGGCTGGGTTTTCGATCCATTCGTTTGCGACTCCGACCGATTTCTCCACGGCCGATGATGCGGCGTGCAGCTTCAGACGGAACGAACAGGGTGGTCCTTCATGTGATTCCTATGAGGTGACGGCGAAGAATGTGGGCAGCGAACCGACGGACGGTAGCGCGGTTGTGCTTACCGATGCGCTCCCGGCAGGCCTCACCGTCAAGGGGATCAGCTTCTTTTGGTTCGGTGCGAGCGGAGAAGCTGAGGCGGGCGCGAAGGACCTCGGTGAATCTTATTGCAGTGAAGCGCCGGTTGAATGTCATCTCCCGGTCGTGCTAGCGCCCGATCAGACGCTTGAGATGATCGTGTATGTCATGGTCGACCCGGGGGCCGAAGGCGCGTTGGTGAACACCGCGACGGTCTCCGGCGGTGGCGCCCCGGAAGCTGCGACGAGCGAGCAGACGCAGGTCGGGGCGACCCCGGTGTTTGGGTTCGCCGACCTGGGGACGTTGACCGCGGGCCTGGACGGTGCGCCGGAAACGCAGGCCGGTGCTCACCCGTATGAGTTCACGGCGACGATCGATCTGAACACCGAAAACAGGTTTCCCGCCAGCGACACCGTAAAGCTCGCGCCGACGAGCGTTAGGGATGTCAAGGACATCGTCGTCGATCTGCCGTTGGGGTTCCTCGGTAGCGCGCTGGCCGCCCCGACGTGTACGTTGGCGCAGCTCTCCTCCCTGGCACACTGCCCGCCCGCCACCCGGCTCGGGTATATCAAGAGCGCCCCCAATGGAGTCGAGTCGCCGGCGGTGGGGGGCGGCCTGATATCGGTCAACGGTCCGCTTTATAACATCGCGCCTGAGCGTGGCGTCGTGTCAGAGTTCGGGTACTACGACTCCAACTTTGGGTCGCACGTGCTGTATTCGAGCGTCGCCCCGACCCCCGCGGGTTATGTGTTGCGTACCATCAGCCACGATATCCCCCAGGTCACTCTGACGAGTATCCACTTGGCGCTCTATGGGGATCCGGCGGCGAGGGACGAAAGCGGGAACACGCCGGTCGCGTTGTTCACGAACCCCGCGGACTGCTCGGGTGAACCGCTGGTCACGACGGCGCATATGGATTCGTGGCAGGACCCGGGGCGCTATAATCCTGATGGCACGCCTGATTTCAGCGACCCGAACTGGGCGGTGGGGACCTCCGAATCCCCGCCGGTCACGGGCTGTGAGGAACTGCGCTTTGACCCGTCGCTCTCCGCGCAGCCGGAAACCACAACGGCGGACAGCCCGACGGGGCTCGATGTCGCTCTGCGGGTCCCGCAGAGTGAGGCGCCGGGGACGCTCGCGACACCACCGCTGCGTAACGCGACGGTCACGCTCCCGGCCGGGCTGACGCTGAACCCGGCCGCCGCGACCGGTCTTGGTGCATGTACTGAAGGCGAGATCGACCTCGCGGGTGCTGGTGCCCCGTCGTGCCCGGAATCCTCGAAGATCGGGACCGTCGAACTCACGACGCCACTACTCGCGGGAACCCTGCAGGGTTCGATCTACCTCGCGACGCAGAACGAAAATCCGTTCCACAGCCTCCTCGCGGGATACATCGTGATCGACGACGCCACGACGGGCCTGGTGCTCAAGATCCCGGGCGACCTCACCCCGAACCCCCAGACGGGCCAGATCACGGGGGTGTTCGACAACAACCCGCAGTTCCCGTTCAGCGACCTGCACCTGCGCTTCTTTGGTGGCCCGCGGGGGGAGCTCGCGACCCCCGAGGGCTGCGGGACGTATACCACCACGAGCGATCTGATGCCGTGGTCGGCACCGGATTCGGGGCCCGACGCGACCCCATCGGACAGCTTCCAGGTCACCTCGGGTTGCGTGAGCGCCTTCGCGCCGAGCTTTACAGCGGGAACCGAGAACCCTCAAGCCGGCGGGTATGCCCCGTTCACGCTCACGCTGTCACGCACGGATGGCGAACAGAGCCTCGCGGGTGTCTCGGTGACCCTCCCGCCGGGGTTGTTGGGAAAGCTCGCGGGGATCCCCCTGTGCCCCGACGAGCAGGCGAACACTGGGACTTGCCCGGAAGCCTCCCAGGTCGGGACGGTCAGCGTGGGCGCTGGTGTGGGCCCGGACCCCGTGTTCGTCGGCGGGAAGGCGTACCTCACGGGCCCCTATAACGGCGGCCCCTACGGCCTGGCGGTCGAGGTCCCTGCTGTCGCGGGACCGTTTAACCTCGGGATGGTGGTGGTCCGCCAGTCGCTGCGGATCGACCCGAACACCGCACAAGTCACCGACGTCTCCGACCCCTTCCCCACGATCCTCGACGGCATCCCGCTGCGGGTCCGGACGGTGAGCGTGACGCTGGATCGTCCCGGGTTCACGTTCAACCCGACCAACTGCACCCCGATGAGCGTAATCGGGGTGCTCACCTCGACCGACGGCGTGACCGCGAACGTCTCCTCGCGCTTTCAGGCCGGGGGGTGCCGTGAACTCCCGTTCGCACCCAAGTTCACCGTCAGCACACAGGCCCAGACGAGCAAACACAACGGGGCGAGCCTCACCGTGAAGGGCAGCTTCCCCGCAGGGGAGGCGAACATCCACTCGGTCGCGGTGACACTCCCCAAGCAACTCCCCGCGCGACTCACCACGATCCAGCAGGCATGCACCCTCGCGGTATTCAACACCAACCCCGCGTCCTGTCCCGCGGGGTCTGACATCGGCGTCGTGACCGCGACCACACCGATCCTCACCACACCCCTGACAGGTCCGGCGTACCTGGTGTCCCACGGTGGCGCGGCGTTCCCTGACATCGTCGTGATCCTCCAGGGCGCCGGCGTCACCGTCGAGCTCGCGGGCAGCATCGACATCAAGCACAACATCACCAGCAGCACGTTCGCCGCGGTCCCCGACGCGCCGATCGCGAGCTTCCAGTTGACGCTTCCCGAGGGGCCGCACTCCGGCCTCGCGGCGGTCGTCCCGGCGAAGGCGAAGGGCAGCCTCTGCGGCCAGTCGCTCGCGATGCCGTTCACGATCACCGGGCAGAACGGTGCCGTCGTCAAAGAGAACAACAAGATCGCTGTCACCGGCTGCCCACGCGCCAAGAAGAAGGGCAAGCCCAAGCACTCAAAGAAGGCCGGGAAGAAGAAGTAGGTGCCGGCTCTCATGCCATCTTTGGAGCGGCTGCGGCCGGGGCGCGATTCGCTTTCGCGCGACAAGGTGGATGGGATTCAGCGTGCGCGGATCCTTTCGGCGATGGCCACCGTCGTCGCCGAGCAGGGTCTGCCGGCGGCGACGGTCGCGAACGTCGTGGCGCGCGCGGGGGTCTCCCGGCGCACGTTCTACGAACTGTTCGCCGACCGCGAAGAGTGCTTCATCGCGGCGTTCGACCATGCCGCGGCGTTGGCGGGCGCGGCGGTGCTGCCTGAGTACGAACGGCCCGGCGCGTGGCGAGAGCGGATTCGCGCCGGGCTATCTGTCTTCCTGGAGTTCCTCGACGACGACCCCGAGTTGGGTGCGCTGTGCGTCGTGCACTCGCTCGGCGCGGGTCCTGCGGCGCTGGAGCGCCGCGCGCGGATCGTGGCGGGGCTGATCGTCGCCGTCGACGAGGGCGAAGCAAGCGCTGCGCGCAAGAGCGCTCCCACCGCGCCGCTCACGGCCGAGGGCGTCGTGGGCGCCGTGCTCGCCGTGATCCACGCGCGCCTCGTCGCGCCGACCGGCCGGGCGATGGTCGAGCTGCTGGGTCCGTTGATGCACATGATTGTCCTGCCCTACCAGGGCGTCACGGCCGCCAACCGGGAGCTCGCGCGCCCCGCGCCCAAGACGCGTGCGCGGTCGCGGCGTCCCGCGGTGGATCCGTTGAAGGACCTCGACATGCGCCTCACCTACCGCACGGTGCGCGTGCTGATCGCGATCGCCAGTGACCCCGGGGCCTCAAACCGCGAGGTGGGGGAGGCCGCTGGGATAGCAGACCAGGGGCAGATCTCAAAGCTCCTGCAGCGCCTCACGAGCCTCGGCCTGATCGAAAACACCGGAGCCGGGCACTCCCGGGGCGAAGCCAATGCCTGGCAGCTCACCGGCAAGGGGCAGGACGTCGAGCGGACAATCCGCGCCGAGGCCACGCCCGCGGCCGCCGGCTGAGGTTGGCAGGTCGCCCGCGCACGACGCCAGCAGGACGACGTTTGCGCTCGCCGGCTCCTCGCGGCAGGACGCCCGCGCACTGCGCGGCTCCATGACCGCCAATGGCGGTCCCTTAAAATGTCTTTTTTGGTTCGTTTCCGCGTGCGTGTCGTACCCTGTGTGCGTGGCCATCGCCGTCTCACCCGTAGCCGAGCAGTGCCGCCGCGCGCGGGTCGCCTCACGGCGCTTGGCCGTGCTCGACACTGACCTCAAGGACGCCGCGCTGCGGGCGATTGCGCTTGCGCTGGCGGCGCGCACGCCGGAGATCCTTGCCGCCAACGCGCTCGACATGCAGGACGGGCGCGATGCCGGCCTGGACGCCGCCTTGCTCGACCGGTTGCTGCTGGACGAGGCGCGCGTCGCCGCCATCGCGCAGGCCGTGGAGCGGATCGTCGCGCTGCCCGACCCCGTGGGGGAGGTCGTGGACGGGCAGCGCCTGCCCAACGGCCTGGATGTGCGGCGCGTGCGCGTGCCGCTTGGGGTCGTCGCCGTCGTGTATGAGGCGCGGCCGAACGTCACCGTCGACGCCGCCGCGCTGTGCCTGAAGTCGGGCAACGCCGTCGTCCTGCGGGGGTCCTCCGCGGCCGCGCACTCCAATGCCGTGCTCGCCTCGGTTGTTGCCACGGCCGCTGGGGGGGCCGGGTTGCCCGAGGGGTCCGTCACGCTCGTCGCCGGCGGTGGGCGCGAGGAGCTCGCCGAGCTGGCCACGCAGACCGACACCGTCGACCTGATCATCCCGCGCGGGGGAGACGGTTTGAAGGCTGCGCTGAAGGCCGTCGCGACCGTGCCCGTCATCTATGCCGCCTCGGGTCTCTGCCACATCTTCGTCGATGCCTCCGCGCACGTGGACGAGGCGCTGGCGATCGTGCTCAACGCCAAGACACAGCGCCCGGGGGTTTGCAACGCGGTGGAGACGGTCTTGGTGCATCGCGACGCCGACCCCGAACTGCTTGGCTGCTTGATCGCCGCGCTGCTCCAGGCGGGGGTCACCGTTCGCGGGGACGAGGCCGTGCTGTGCGAGATGGACTCGCTGCGCGCCGCGCTTGGCGCCTCCGAGCTGCCGAGCGACCTTGCGGTCCTCGCCGCGCTCGAGGGCGGTCTTTTGCAGCTCGCCAGCGACGAAGACTGGGACACCGAGTATCTCGCGCTCACCCTCTCCGTGCGCGTGGTCGACTCGCTGCAGGAGGCTCTCGAGCACATCGCCCTGCACGGCTCCGGGCACTCAGAGGCGATCCTCACGCGCGACACCGACGCCGCGCGCGCCTTTCAGCGTGGGGTCGACGCCGCCTGTGTGTATGTCAATGCCTCCACGCGCTTCACCGACGGGGGCGAGTTCGGGATGGGCGCCGAGATCGGCAACTCCACCCAGAAGCTCCACGCGCGTGGTCCCATCGGGCTGCGCGAGCTATGCGCCCTCAAGTACCTCATCGAGGGTGACGGGCACGTCCGCGCCTGAGTCCCTGTCCCCGGCGATGTCTCTCGGCATCCTCGGCGGCACGTTCAACCCGCCGCACCTCGGCCATCTGGCGCTGGCGCGCTGCGCGCTGGAACAGCTGGGGTTGGGGCGGGTATTGCTCGTGCCCTCCTGTGTGCCGCCGCACAAGCAGGCCGAGGCCGACCCTGGTCCAGAGCACCGCCTGCGCATGTGTGAGCTGGCGGTCGCCGGGGTCCCGCGCCTTGAGGCGTGCCCGCTGGAGGTGCGGCGCGGGGGGGCGTCGTACACCGTGGATACGCTCCTGGCTCTGCGCTCTCTGCACCCCGACGCCACGCTCACGCTGATCCTCGGCTCTGACGTCGCGCGCACGCTTTCTTCGTGGCGCCGGCCGGACGAGCTCATGGCGCTTGCTGGAATAGCCGTCGCTGCGCGCGAAGGCGATGATGGGCCTGGGGATGCCGCCGGCGGGTCTGGGGATGCCGCCGAGGGGCCTGGGGATGCCGCCGGCGGGTCTGGGGATGCCGCCGAGGGGCCTGGGGATGCCGCCGACGGGTCTGGAGATGCCGCCGGCGGGTCTGGGGATGCCGCCGACGGGCAGGAGGAGGCCCCCGGGGGGTTGGTCGCGGAGGCCGTCCAGCCGGAGCTGCCCGCGGGCGCGGTCTCGCTGGATCTGCCCGAGGTTCCCGTCTCTTCCTCGCTCGTGCGCGCGCGGGTCGCCGCGGGCGAGTCGCTTGACGGGTTCGTGTCGCCGACCGTCGCCGCCTACATCGCCGAGCACTCGCTCTACGCCGCAGCGGGGGTGCGCGCGTCGTGAGCGTCTCCACGCAGTGCTCCGCGGGAGTATTGGCCCGATGATCGTCCCCACCCAGCTCGCCGGTGAGATCTGCCGCTTCGCCTCCGACAAGAAGGCCCTCGACATAATCGAGATCGACCTGCGCGGCGTCGTCGGCTACACCGACTACTTCGTCGTCTGCACCGGCAACACCGAGCGCCAGACCAAGGCGATCCACGACGGCATCCTTGCCGGCATGAAGGAGGAGTACAGCGTCACGCCGCGGCGCGTCGAAGGGCTCACGGCGGGTGCCTGGGTCCTGATGGACTACCTCGACGTCGTCGTCCACATCTTCACGCCCGCCACACGCGAGTTCTACCGGTTGGAGCGGCTGTGGGGCGAGGCGCCCTCGCGGGTCACTGCCGGGGAAGGGGAACCTGCCGTGAAGGAGATGTAAAGGAGTGTTGTGGGTGTGTTGCTTTTTGAGTCGGGATAGCGATGGTATGTACAGAGTGCGTGGCGTGGTCCCGGCACCGGCTTGGGCTGGGCACCCTCTTCGCAAGTGTTCGTTTGATCTGAATTTCTCCAGGGCGTAGGCTCGACGCAAAGGTGCCGCGCAAGGGGCGCGGCGCGACTCGCAAGAGGGAGACTCAGATGGCCCGTCCATTTCAGATGACCCGTCCACTGCCCGCGCGCGCGGGCCTCGATATCCGCCGTACAGCGCTCCTGGCCGCTGCCCTGCTCGCATCGCTGCTGTACCTGCTCACGGGACTGGGCGCCGCGCCCGCCCGCGCAGACGGCCCCGGCGAAGGCTCGCCGTTCCTCGCCACGCTCGGCGACTCCTACATTTCCGGCGAGGCCGGACGCTGGGCTGGAAACACGAACGAAAGCTCCTCGTGGATCGACGCGCTCGGCGAAACCGCCTACTACGACAATTCCGGGCACACCGCGGAACTGATCGAAGGCTGTCACCGCTCGCGGTCCGCGGAGGTCTACATCGGTGGCGGCGTCTCCGGCGAGAACCTCGCCTGCTCGGGCGCCAAGACCTCGAGCTTCACGACCGAAGAAGGCGAGTTCAAGCCCGGCATCGACTTCTATGACTCCGGCGGCCACGAAGGCCAGGCGCTGATGCTCCAGCACTTCGCCGCATCCCACAACGTCAAGCTCGTCGGCCTCTCGATCGGTGGCAACAACTTCAACTTCGCCTCGATCGTGCAGACCTGCATCGAGGACTTCCTGCTGACCCCCGAATGGTGGCCCGCCTACTGCAGCCACGAAAAATCGGTCACCGAAAACTTCTCCTCCAAAAACGTCGCCACGGTGAAGGCCGCGATCAAGGGCGCCGTGCAGAACATCGCAACCGCCATGACCAACGCGGGCTACAAAAGCTCGCAGTACACGATCCTGGTGCAGGACTACCCCTCACCGATCCCGAGTGGCTCAGGGTTCCGCTACTCGCAGAGCGGCTACACGCGCCAGTCGGTCGGCGGCTGCGGCTTCTGGAACGAAGACGCCAACTACGCCACCTCGACGATGCTCCCCACGATCGACAAAACGGTGCTCGGCGCCGCCGAAGAAGCGGGGCTCTCCAACGTCAAGACTATGCAGCTCTCCGAAGCCTTCAACGGGCGCCGCCTGTGTGAAAAAGGCGTCGGCCTGCTCGAGGAAGAGGGCCTGAAATCGTGGACCGAAGCCGGTGCCGAGAACAAGACGGAGTGGATCAACCAGGTCCGCACCGTCACCGCGATCTTCCCGCCCTATGAGATCCAGGAAGACCTGCACCCCAACTACTGGGCCCAGCTCGCGCTGCGCAACTGCGTCACGCAGGCCTACAACGAAGGGTCGCCCAAGGGCGGCACCTGCACGATCTCCGGGACGGGGCTGAACTCCGCCGGGGAGCCCAACATGTCGCTGCACTGAGCCGCGGCGAGAGCGGGGCGCCGGCGGCTTTGGTCGGCGTCCCGTTTCGCCTCTCTTGCGGCTGGCCTGCCATAGCCGGGGTGCGAGCGCCTGGCTCGCACCCGGGTTGTCAAGATGGGCAGGTGAGCATCGCCACCCCCACACGCGGGCCGCGCGTCAGCGCGACCCAGCGCGAAGACGAGCGCGTGACGCCGCTCGAGTTGTTCTTCGACCTCGTGTTCGTGCTGGCGCTCACGCAGTGCACGACGCTCGTCGTGCACCACCCCACCTGGGAAGGGCTCTTGAAGGGGCTGCTCGTGCTGGGGATGCTGTGGTGGTCGTGGTGTGGCTACGCCTGGCTCACGAGCGTCGTCAACCCCGAGGAGGGAGTAGTGCGCCTGGCGATATTCGCCGCCATGGCCGCGTTCCTCGTCTGCGCGCTATGCGTGCCCGGCGCGTTCGGCGGCGACGCGCTGCTGTTCGCCTGCGCCTACGGCGTCGTGCGCGCCGCGCACATCGTGCTGTTCGTGCTCGCCAGCCGTGAGGACGCGGCGCTGCGCCACTCGGTCAACGGGCTGGCAGCAAGCACCGCGATCGGCGTCGGGCTGCTCTTGGCCGCCGCCTTCGCGCACGACGGCGTGCAGCTCGGCCTGTGGGGGCTTGCGATCGTGCTCGACTTCGGCGGCCCCTACCTGTTCGGCGCCGACGGCTGGCGCCTGGTGCCCGGACACTTCGCCGAGCGCCACGGGCTGATCGTGCTCATCGCGCTGGGCGAGTCGATCGTGGCGCTCGGCGTCGGCGCCAACCCGAGCCTCAGCACCGGCGTTGTGGTCGCCGCCGTGCTCGGCGTCGTCGTCGCCGCGGCGCTGTGGTGGGTGTACTTCGACGTCACCGCGATCGTCGCCGAGTGGCGCCTCTCGCAGGCCGCAGAAGGTCGCGAGCGCAACGAGATGGCACGCGACTCCTACTCCTACCTGCACTTCCTGATGGTCGCCGGCATCGCGCTACTCGCCGTGGGAATGAAGATCACGCTCGAGCACGTCGGGGACACGCTCGCGCTCGTGCCCGCCACGGCGCTCTTGGGCGGCACCGCGCTGTACCTGCTCGCGCATGTCGCCTTCAGGCTACGCAACGTCCACACGCTTAGCGGGCGGCGCCTGGTGTGCGCGATCGTCCTCTTCGCGCTGATCCCCGTGGGGGTGACGCTGCCGGCGCTCGCGACGCTCGGGATCCTCGCCGGTCTTCTGAGCGCGCTGATTCTGTATGAGGTGCTGCGCTACGCCGACGTGCGCGACCGCGTGCGCCACGCGGGGGTGCCCCCGGCGCCGCAGTGAGGCCGCGTCGCGTGCTCAGCGCTTGCCGGTGGACCCGGCGCTTGTCGGCGGACCCGCGCCCGCCAGCAGCGGCTCCGCCGCCGCCGGTGCCTCCACCTCTTCGAAGAACTCTGCCCCCTCGCCCAAGCGCGGCGGTTTCAGCTCACCTGCGGGTCCGCCCTCCCTCCTATGCTTCGCGAGGAGCGATGTCCCAACCGACTGTCACGCGCCGATCGGGCTGGCGCGCTCGAGTAGCGGTCGTGTGCGCTCTTGCGCTCGTCCTGCTCGGAGGTGCCACGTGGCGGCGGATCGCCACAGAGGGCACGCCGCCGCTGGTCATCCACCGGCTGCTGGCCGCCTACACTCGTCTGCCGGGGCGCTCTCCCCAGCTGGCCTGGCCCGGTGAAGGCGAGGCGGCCGTGGAAGTCGAGGGGGTCGGCAGCCTCGGCGGCAGCGGAGGTTCCACGCCGGTGCCGATCGCGAGCGTGGCGAAGGTCATGACGGCGTATCTGACGCTGCTCGCACACCCGCTTGGCCCAGGCGCTGAGGGGTTCACGATGACCGTCACGGGCGCCGACGTGGAGGAAGAGGAGGAGAGGGTCGCGCTTGGAGAGTCGACGCTCGAGGTGAGAGCAGGGGAGCAGCTCACCGAGCGCCAGGCGCTGCAGGCGCTGCTGCTGCCCTCCGCCAACAACATCGCCGCGCTGCTCGCGGCCCAGAGCCCGGGTGGCAGCGGCGCGTTCGTGCAGCGCATGAACTCGACCGCGAGGAGGCTCGGCATGGTCGCGACCAGGTACACCGACCCCAGCGGCTTCGACGACGACACTGTGTCCACCGCCGCAGACCAGCTGAAGCTCGCGCGGGTGGCGATGCGCATGCCGGCGTTCGCGGAGATCGTCGACGAGCGCTCGGCCGTGCTGCCCGTCGTGGGGCGGGTCGGCAACTACAACGGCCTGGTGGGACACGACGGATACGTGGGGGTCAAGACGGGCTCGGACGCCGCCGCGGGCGGCTGCCTCGTGTTCGCCAAGCGCGTGCTCGCCGCCGGGCGACGGCTGACGGTGCTCGGCGTGGTGCTCGGTCAGCGCGGAGGGTCGCTGATCGAAGCGGCTCTTGCGAGTGCGCGGATACTCGGCGACTCGGCTGCGAACGCGGTGCGCGCGGAGACGGTCCTGCCCTCGGGCACGAGCGTGCTGAGCGCCAGCACCGCCGACGGCCGGCGGGTGACCGCCATCACCGCCGCCACGCTGAGCGAGATCGGCTGGGGCGGACTCGCCGTCCCCGTGCAGGTCGTGCTGCGCCGGGGGCTGCCCCGCCCGCGGGCGGGCGAGCGGATGGCCACCGTCGCGGTGCTGGGGTCGAGCGCGGTCAGCACCGCCGCACTGGCGACGCGCTCGCTTGGGACGCCCTCACTTGGGTGGCGCCTGCGCCATCTGGTCTGAGCCGCTGCACATAGCCCGCGAGGCCGGTGGCCGCATCCTGACGTGCACGCATTTTGTGGCGTCTGCGGCTGGGGTCAGTTACGGCTGTGGGTATGTCTCCGGCCGATGGTCAGCGCGGGCTCCGCCGTCACGTCGACTGCGGCAGCGCGACCCGGCGTCGCGCTGAGGCCGGTGCCGAGGGCGGCGGCACAACCGGCCCGATGTCCCCGTCGGGCGCCTCGTCCAGATCGACGATCACGGGGGCATGATCGCTCGGTCCCTTGCCCTTGCGGGCCTGCCGGTCCACCCATGCCGCCTTAACCCTGCCGGCCACCTCATCGCCCGCGAGGATCAGGTCGATTCGCATGCCGAGATCATGGTGAAACATGCCGGCGCGATAGTCCCAGTAGGTGAACACCCGCTCGACCGGCCAGTGCTCGCGCACGACGTCGTGCAGGCCGAGCGATTTCAGCTTGGCCAGGGCTTCCCGCTCGGGCGGCGTTACATGGGTGTGGCCGGCGTAAGCGGCGGGGTCGAACACGTCGATGTCCGCCGGCGCGATGTTCATGTCGCCGCAGAGCACCGTCGTCTGGGGGGCGTCGATCGTCGCGCGCAGCGCCTCCAGCCAGGCGAGCTTGTAGCGGTAGTGCTCGGAGTCCGGCTCGCGCCCGTTGGGCACGTATAGAGAGTGCACCCTTACACCGCCGCAGATAGCCGACACCGCGCGTGCCTCCGGCTGGGGAAAGCCCGGCGCGCCCTCGACGCCGACGGTCACGTCCTCCAGGCCCACGCGCGAGAGGATCGCCACGCCGTTCCATTGGCCCTCGCCGTTGAGGGCGGCCGCGTAGCCACGCTGGGCCAGCTCGGTCCCGAGCAGCCGCTCGAAGGCGTCGTTTGCGAGCTTCGTCTCCTGCAGGCAGATGACGTCGGGTCGGCGTTCATCGAGCCACGGCAGCAGACGCGGCGCTCGCTGCTTGACCGAGTTCACGTTCCAGGTCGCGATTCGCACGGGCATACGGTAGCGACTGGTCTTGAGCCGTCGTGGGGTGCCTCGATCGCTCCCGGAACACCAATCTCTGATGTATGACCGGGAAGCTGGCCATATCCTCTACCCCAACCTTGGGACTCCAACCACCGAGAAGGGAATTGCGAGGGCCTGCGGTGGCGGCACGGCTCCCGACGGGCTCGGGAGGGACATAATGAGTGCGCTCGTCTGGTTCCGGCGCGACCTGCGCCTGCATGAGCATCCCGCATTGCGGGCCGCGCTCGACGCCCACGACCGTGTCGTGCCCGTCTTCTGCTTCGACGACCGCATACTCCACGGCCGCCACGCGTCCGGCCCGCGGACACAGTTCCTGCTCGAATGTCTCGCGGACCTCGACCGCTCGCTGCGCAAGCGCGGGAGCGGCCTCGTTATTCGCCACGGCTCCCCCGAGCGCGTGCTGAGTAAGCTCGCCGAGGAGATCGGAGCCGAGGAGCTTCACTTCACCGCGGACACGACCCCCTTTTCGCGCCGTCGGGGGACACGTGTGCACAAGGCCCTCAGGGAGGCCGGTGTCGAGCTTCGAAGCCACCCCGGCCTGAACGTGATCGACGACGTGGGTGCGCCGCGAACACAGGCGGGCACGCCCTACACGATCTTCTCCGCGTTCCAGCGATCGTGGGAGCGCCAGCGACGACGCGCGGTGCTCGGTGCCCCCAGTCGGCTGCCGCCGCTGCCCTCACGCATGGCCAAGGGCCGGGTCCCCTCGCTTGCGTCGCTCGGCCTCGAACAGGAGGCGCAGGAGCCACCAAAGGGCGGCGAGCAGCAGGGGCGTGAGCGGCTCGAGCGGTTCCTCGCGCGCAGCGCTCCGCAGCGCTCCGACCGCGATGCGCTCGGCGAAGACGCCACCTCGCGGCTGTCGCCCTACCTGCACTTCGGCTGTGTCTCGGCGCGTGAGGTCGAGGATTTGCTGGGGTCGGATGAGGCTGCCGTCGCAGTGCGCCGTCAGCTTTGCTGGCGCGACTTCTACCATCACGTGCTGCTCCATCACCCACGTAACGCCACTTCCGAGCTTCAGGCGCGCTACCGCGGAAAGATCAGATGGAGCCACGACAAGCGGGCCTTTGCGGCCTGGTGTGAGGGGCGCACCGGATATCCGCTCGTCGACGCGGGCATGCGCCAGTTGGCGCGCGAGGGCTGGATGCACAACCGTGCGCGCCTGGTGGTCGGATCGTTCTTGACCAAGGATCTCGGCATCGACTGGCGCTGGGGCGAGCGCCATTTCATGCGCCTGCTGGTGGACGGCGATGAGGCCAACAACAACGGCAACTGGCAGTGGATCGCCTCGGTTGGGACCGACCCCCAACCGGCCTATCGCCGGATCTACAACCCGGCGCGCCAGATGGAGGCGCACGACCCCGACGGAATGTACGTCCGCCGCTACGTTCCGGAGTTGAAAAGCGTTCCCGACGGGTACATCCGCGAGCCGTGGACCATGCCGGCAGATGTGCAGCGCGAGGTGGGCTGCGTGCTGGGGACCGACTATCCGGAGCCGATCGTCGACCATGCCGACGCCAGGCGGCGGGCGCTCGAGCGTTACCGGATTGGCCGGTAGGCGCTCAGCGCTGGCAGCCGCGGGTCGAAGCTTTGCGGCGCGCGCTGGTAGAGGATCGCTGATACGTGACGCTATTGCTGGTGCTGCGTATCGCCCGCTGGTGGCTCCTCAAAGCCCGGCCAGGCGGGATCGATCCCCTCGCTGCGGAGCAGCTCTGCTTGGACTGCAAGGACATCCTCGGCTCGCCGACCATCGCCAAGCATGTATCCGACGGGAGGGTTTAGTCGCTCCATCCCGTTACTCGCTTCACGAGGCTCGTGCGGGTGTCGAGGGGACGGTACGTGCTGGCATAGGGCTCGCTGGCCCGGGCCGGTGCGCCCGCGGTGCGCGCCAGTCTGCGGTACCCGTCCACGCCGCGCCTCATGATGGCGCGGTGCCCCGCGTCAGCTTCTTCTACGGCATCGTGATCACGATGTATTTCTACGACCACCAGCCGCCCCACTTCCATGCGCAGTACGCCGAGCACCACGCAGTGATCGCGATTGACGGCGCGAAGGTGCTCGTGGGCGAACTGCCGGGCCGCGCGCTCAAGCTCGTGGCGGAGTGGGCAGACCTCCACCGCGAGGAGCTTGCGGCCGACTGGGAGCGCGTAAACGGCGGAACTGTTCCCGAGCCGATCGACCCGTTGCCGTAAGATAGGGCGATGGTGTTCGTAACCGTGACATCGGTTGATGTACTCGGCCACTACAGGCTCCGCCTCGGCTTCAGCGACGGCAGCCGGCGCGACGTCGATCTCACCGGAGAGCTGCATGGCCCGGTCTTCGAGCCGTTGGTCGATCCGGACTTCTTCGCGCAGGTGCGGGTGGACGACGACCTCGGCACTGTCATTTGGCCCAACGGTGCCGATCTCGATCCACTCGTGTTGCATGGGGACTTCGAGCCAGCCCCTCGCCTCGTCCCCCACTGATCGCAGGACACCCTGGTCGGGGATTAGCGACGCTTTCTTCCCGAGAAATGGGCCTAGTCGGGGCACTTTCAAACCCTCTGGTCCAGCAGGAGCTAGGACAGTTGTCGGAGAAGCTGGCCGAGGTGGCAGCCGGTGGAGGGCCGCGTCGCCCGTCGTCCTTTGAGCGCAAGCGTCGGGCTGGGGCGCTGATGGAGGCCGTCGGGGAGGTGCTGGGGGGAGGCTCGGGGGGCCATGCGGATGTGCGAGATCCATGCAGCGGCGGAGGCGCTGCTGGGCCAGCCGGTGCCCCGGTCCACGGTCAAGAACTGCTTGGCGAACAACTGCCGGGGCGTGAGGGGGCGGTTCGAGCGGATCGGGCAGGGACGGTATCGGCTCGTCTCATGAGGTGGGAGCGAGTCGCACGAGCCCCATCGTGACCTTGAAGTCTGGCTTGATGTGCTCATGAAGTCGGTCGGCAGCATCAGGTCGCGCAGCTCGGACCTCCCACTGGAGGTGAGTAGAACCTTTACTGCGACACGGCGCAACTTTCTGAGGTATATGCTTAGGATATAGCGTCGCTTCTTGCTACACTGCGACCTCATGTCCATACTAAAGCTCGACCCAGATCTGATCGTGGCTAACATCGAGGCCGCCCGCGAGCGCAAGGCGCAAGCGCTCACCGACTACGAGACCGCGTCAGCGGAACTTGCGTGGTGGCTTCAGGGCGCCGAGCTTGCGGGCGTCGCGGTCGTTCGCGAAGACGACGAGCCCGCCTCCGCAAAGGTTGAGGAGCTCTTTCCGCCCGCCGCTGCCTTCGAGGGAGAGAAGGGGGCGCAGCCTACGCTGCGTCAGGCGATCGTGGCACATTTCCGCGAGCACCCAACGATCGCGTTCCCCGTTGGCGACCTAGCCGTGGCCCTGCTCCTTCGAGGATGGCTAGCGGAGGAAGGTGCTCAAAAGCGCGTCTCGGATATGGCTAGCCTCATGGCCAGCGATGAACAGCTCCAGCGGGTTGAGCGCGGCGTCTACCGCCTTCACCCTCGCCTCGCCGTCGCTTTCGAGAGGCGGCCCGTGACCGACTACCGCCGTGCTGCCGAGATGGGGTTACCTGTTCCCCAGAGCATGCCCGGTGACCAGAAATGACGCCCGGCGGAGGGATGGAACCCGCCGCTCCAACAAACCGGGCGGCATAGCCCTCGGGCGAGGGGCTGATCCCCCCTCGCCCGAGGCAGCGCTACTGCTCCAAGCGATTTTACTCCCTGCGTCTGAGGTCCGGGGCGTGGCGTAGCATCTTCTGTGTGTTGACTGTTGCTGAAGCTGCCGATCGGCTGGGTAGGAATCCCGAGACTGTCCGTCGTTGGATTCGCTCGGGACGTCTACCTGCGCGCCGGATCGGCATCAGACACGCGATTGATGACGGCGATCTGCGTGTGGTCGAGGACGAGCTTCATCCGATGTCCGAGCTGCCAGAGGAGTGGCGGATCGGGGATGACGGGATCCCGGCGCCCAACTGGGTCGCCGCGCTCCACCGTTCACGCAGCGGCCACTGACGAGATGTTGGTTGTCGATGCGTCCGTGGCGGTTGCCGCGTGCCATACGCCTGTGGCTTCGCCAGCCTGCGCGGGCACAAGCTCCTCGCACCGCAGCTCATGGTGACGGAGGCGAGTTCGGCGCTGCATGAGATGGCTTGGCGGGGCGAGATCACCAAGCCTCGCGCCAAGACGATGCTGGAGCGCCTCATCAAGGCCCGGTGGAGATCCGCACGCCCGAGGACCTCATTCAGGCTGCATGGGATGTCGCCGACGAACTTGGATGGGCGAAGACCTACGACGCTCAATACGTCGCGCTCGCGCAGCTGCTGAAGTGCCGGCTGGTGACGATCGACGAGCGGATGCTTCGAGGAATCGCCCGGCTGAAGATCGCCGTGAGGCCCCGCGAACTCTGAGCGCACACTGGCATGCAGTGGGGGTGGGTCTGATAGCGCCGCCGTTCCCTCTGGGAACGGTTCGATTAGCCACGCGCTGGTCTCCGCCGAAACGGCTTGCGGAAGCCAAATGGGCCTAATCGGAGTTCTATCGAACCAGGATCTACAGGGGTCGTTGGGCCGTGTGGTCAAGAAGCTGGCAGCCATTCGGGCCAGCAACGGGCGTCGGCGAGCGGTTGTTGCCTGTCGTCAGCGGCCTCGAAGGCCAGGCTGGGTGCTGAAGGCTGTCGTCCACGTGCTGGCTGATCGTGGCGAGCCGATGCGGACCAAGGACATCCATGCAGCCGTTGAGGCGTCGCTGGGGGCGCCGGTGGCATGGGCCTCGGTCAAGGCTGTCCTCGCTGGCAACGTCTCGGGTGCTTCGCCCCGCTTCGTGCGAGTGGCGAGGGGTCGATACGTGCTGGCGGGCCGCTGATCGGCCGAAGCGTCGACGTGGGCGGCGGGGTTGGTCGTCCGGCCCAGACTCAAGAGGGCGTGGGCGTTTGAGCGATCTAACCGCGGTGGCTGACAGACTTGGTTCCCATGACGATCGAATCCGCGAGTCATCCTGCGGATCTCACACAGTGGGACGGCAAGGGTGACGACCCGTATTACTTCGAGGTGTTCGGCGAGACGAGCCCCGTCCTCGACACCGCTTACGCCGAGGTGGCCCCGGCGGGCGCCGCTGAAGGCGCCGTGCGGACAATCCAGCCGAGTCCTATATACGAGTATTGGTGGACGATCGGCCATCCTGGGCATCGCCCAGAGCACAGCGGATGGCTTGAGCACATCAAGGGGCCGAATGATCTGTGGGATCGTCTTCCCGATCCGGCGGCTCGTGTCTACGTCTTCTTCCCGACGGGTGGCGGCTGGCGCGTCAAGGAGCTTGCCGCCACCATCAAGTACATGAGCCCGGTTGCCCACGAGCAATCCTTCTGGGAGAAGGCCGCGCAGGATTGGCAGGTCGTCCAGCCGCTTGCCGACGATGCGAGCAAGCTGGCATCCGCGGCGGGGCCATTCGCCGGGGCCGCTGCGTCTGGATCAGCGAAGATGCTCGGTGCGATGGCCCAGCTGAAGCTGTCGAGTGTTCCGCCGATCAAGGGGTTCGAGTGGTCAGCCGGCAAGGTCGCGTTTGGCAACAAGGATCACGGCGGCGTTGCTCAAGGCGTGATGTGGACGTTGCCGGCGTCGATGTTCCATGAGCTCGGCGGCCGGCTGACCGGGAGTCTCGCGGTCAGCCTCATTCCTGACCGCCGCCAAACTCCTGAGGTGGTGTCAGCCGTCATCCCACAGCCGGAGCCGCAGAATCTACTCGCCCACGCCGTCGTGTACAGCCCCGAGGGCCACCACGACGATCACTGGGCGCCCGCTAACAACGGCTTCGTACATTTGCGTCTTGCTCCGTGCCTCCCCGACGGCAGCCCGGCGCGAGAAGCTGCGCCTCAGAGATCGGATTCCTGACCGACAGACTGTGCAGCGAGAGGCCAAGCGTCGGGGGACGTGCGTAGGCTCCATGTAGACCACCGCGATGGCACGGACTCCAGACGCACTGATCAAGTCGGAACTACTCGTATGGGCGCGCCAGTCGGCGGGCTTTAGCCTCGACGCGGCCGCTGCCAAGCTGCGGGTACCCGAGGATCGCCTGCGCTCCTGGGTGGAGTGGATCCCGTCTGACGGACAGTTGAGCGCTTGATTGGCTTGGACGCGAAAGGATGTGTTCATGCCGCGAACGAAGCCGCCGTATCCGCCGGAGTTCCGCCGCCAGGCTGTCGAGCTGGTGCTCGCTGGCCGGGCGGTGAAGGATGTGGCTGAGAGCCTGGGTTGCAGCGATCAGTCGCTGCATAACTGGGTCAAGCAGCGCCAGCTCGATCATCGGGAGCGCGATGACGGGCTGACGAGCGCGGAGCGCGAAGAGCTCCGTGAGCTGCGCAAGCGGGTCAAACGCTTGGAGCAGGAGCGCGAGATCCTCAAGCGAGCCGCGGTCCTTTTCGCAGCGGAGACCGAGACCCGGTGAGCGCCTACCGGATCATCTCGGCGGAGAGGGCCAGTTTCCCAGTCTCTGTGATGTGCGAGGTCCTCGGTGTGAGCCGTTCTGGCTACCACGGGTGGGAGCGCAGGGTCCCAAGCGACAGGGCGCTCTCCGATGCGTGGCTGACCTCGAGGATCAAGGAGATCCACGAGCAGGCCAGGGGCGTCTACGGCTCCCGGCGGGTAGCGGCCGAGCTGCGCCTGGGAGATGGCATCCAGGTCTCGCGCAAGCGGGTGCGGCGCCTTATGCGCCGGGCCGGGATCTCAGGGCTGGTGCGGGTCAAACGCGGGAAGACGACGATCAGGGTGCCAGGTGTCAGGGTCGCCGATGATCTGGTCGACCGGCAGTTCACCCCGGCCGCCCCGAACGTGCTGTGGGTCGCGGACCTTACGTATCTGCGAACGTGGGAGGGCTGGCTCTACCTCGCCGCCGTCCAAGACACGTTCTCGCGGATGATCGTGGGGTGGGCGATGGCCGAGCACATGCGCTCAGAGCTCGTCGTCGAGGCGCTGCAGATGGCGCTCGCCCGCCGGCGCCCCGCGCCCGGTCTCGTGCATCACAGCGATATGGGCTCGCAATACGTCAGTCTTGCGTTCGGGCAGCAAGCCCGCGACGCCGGGATCGCCGTCTCGATGGGCTCCAAGGGCGACGCCTACGACAACGCCGTCGCCGAGAGCTTCTTCGCCACCATCAAGAAAGAGCTCGTGCACCGCCAACCCTGGCCCACCAGACGCGACCTCAGCTCCGCCGTCTTCGAGTACATCGAGGCGTTCTACAACAGACAACGACGACACTCCACCCTCGGCTACCTCTCCCCAGAGGCATACGAGAGAGAGATAATCACCCCCACAAACAAAACCTAGCCAGCCAAGCCCGCGACTGTCCGCGAAACCGGGTCCACTCCAAGGTGCTCTGTCCCGACGAGGTGCGCGTCGAGCTGGCACGACAGGAGGACGAGCTCGCCAAGTGGATCAACGCGCGCCCGCACATGTTCGTACAGCTCGATGATGCCATCCAGCGCGCCACCAGCGAAGTTCTCGCGCGGCACCCACTGCTGATGAAGGCCACAAAGAATCGCAACGGGGCGGACCCGTTCGTTATCGCCACTGCTCGAGTCAAGAGTCTCACAGTCGTCACCGAGGAGAAGGGCGGGACGACGACCAAACCCAAGATTCCCTCGGTATGCCAGGCCCTCGGCGTGCCATGCGTCAATGTGCTCAGTTTCCTCCGAGACCAGGGCTGGAGCTTCGCGTAGGGACGGCCATATGCCGTCGGGTTCGCACTCTGTGATCCGAGGTTTTGGCGTACCACTTGGTTCGATTAGCTCTGCTTTCCTCCCCAGAAATGGAGCTAGCCGGGCTCGAACCGGCGACCTTCTGGCTGCCAGCCAGACGCTCTCCCAACTGAGCTATAGCCCCAAGTCCTCCAGAAGATTAGCCAACTTGAGCTTGCTTGCTCGCCGCGTCGGACTGCAAGCGGCGGATCATGGCCGGGAGTTTCGTGGTCGCGGGCTCACTTGATGCCTTGCGCCTGGTTGTTGCGGGTGGGGTCGAGCCGGAGATGGATCGCGCTCCGGTCTGCGACCTCGCTGCCAGGAGTCTGTCTTCTGCCGTGGCACGCGGCTCTCGACCCTGCCGCCTACTCCCCCGGCATGAACTCCGGCACCTCTAGCTCGTCCTCCGCCTCCGCACGGCGAGCGCCGCGAGGCCCTGCGCCGGCTCCTGACGCGAGGCCCCCCGTGCCGCCCCCCGGCGAAGCCTGGTCCAGACGCGCGGTCATGCTGCCGTGGGCGAGGCGCACATCGCGCAGGAGGCGCTCGGCGTTGTTGCGCAGGGAGCTCGAGAGCTCGCGCAGGTTGCCGGCTATCTCGCTGCCCTCGCGCTGGACGTCGTGGGCCGCGCGGTAGGCCTCGCCGACGATCTCGCGGGCCTCTTCGCGCGCGTGGGTGCGCATCTGCTGGATCTTCTCCTGGACCTTGCGCTCCTCCTCGTCTCGTTGGCGGGACAGCTCCTCGGCGCTTGTCTCCAGCAGCGCTCCCACCTGCTCGCGGGCCTCGCGCAGCTGGCGCTCGGCCTGCTCGCGGGCACTCCGCAGCAGCTTTTCGGCGTCGGTGCGGGCGCTCTGCATGAGCGTCTCGGCCTCCGCGCTAGCTGACTGCCGCAGCTCCTCGGCGTCGGTGCGTGCGCTATCGGCGATCTCGCCGGCCTCCTCCTCGGCGGCCTTGACGCGGTTGATCGCGGCGCGGTCGGCTTCGGCGATGCGCTCGGCGGCGCGCTGCTCGGCGTGTTCGCGTATCTCCCGGGCGGTCTGTTCGGCGGCGGCGATGATGCCCTGCACGCGGTCGGAGGCCTGCGCGGGTTCCATCGAACAATGGTAAAGCGCGGGCTTGGGTGGAGTAAAGCGCGGGCCTGGATGGCAGGATCCGTTGAATATCGGTCCTTGCGGACAGGCGCGGCGTGGGCCATGATCGGTGCATGAGCTCTTCCGCCGCGACTCCCAGCGCCTCACAGCCGTCGCCCCGTGAGGTGGTCATCGTGCTCTACCCCGGCGTGCAGTCGCTCGACGTGACGGGCCCGCTGGAGGTGTTCACGGGCGCCGATCAGCTCCTCGCCCACGAAGCCCGCGGCGAGCGCGGCTATCGCGTGAGTCTGCTCAGCGTCGACGGCGCGCCGCTTGCCACCTCCAGCGGGTTGGCACTCGTTCCGCACGGCTCGCTCGCCGAGACCCCCGCGCGAATCGACACGCTGGTGGTCGCCGGCGGCCAGGGTTCGAGGACGGCGGCTGCCGACGCCACGCTGATCGACTGGCTGGCGCAGACCGCACGACGCGCGCGGCGCACCGCCTCGGTGTGCACGGGCGCGTTTCTGCTCGCCCGCGCCGGTCTGCTCGACGGGCGTCGCGCGACCACCCACTGGGCCTCTGCCGATGAGCTGGCGCGACGCCATCCGGCGGTGCGAGTGGACCCCGAGCCGATCTTCGTGCGTGACGGCGACGTGTGGACCTCCGCGGGGGTGACCGCCGGCATGGATCTGGCGCTGGCGATGGTCGAGGACGACACCGATCGCGACGTGGCGCTCACCATCGCCCGCCACCTCGTGCTGTTCCTGCGCCGCCCCGGCTCGCAGTCGCAGTTCTCGGCCACGCTCTCCGCGCAGGAGCCCCGGCGCGAGCCGCTGCGCGAGGCTCAGCGCTTCGCCGTCGAGCACCCCGCCGCCGATCTCTCGGTGGAGGCGATGGCCGAGCGCGCGCACCTGTCGTCCCGCCACTTCGCGCGTTCCTTCCGCGCGGAGGTGGGGGTGACGCCCGCGCGCTACGTCGAGCACGTGCGCGTCGAGGCCGCCCGCCGGCGCCTGGAGGACACACGCGAGCCGGTCGGCTCGGTGGCCGTCGCGTGCGGTTTCGGCACGCCGGAGACGCTGCGCCGCGTGCTGCTGCGCACCGTCGGCGTCGGTCCCGCCGAGTATCGCCGCCGCTTTCAGGGCGCCAATCCAACAGACAAGGAGATCGCCGCATGAACATCGCAATCCTCATTTATGACCGCTTCGCCGCGCTGGATGCGGTGGGTCCCTATGAAGTTCTGAGTCGCGTGCCGGGCTGGACTACGACCTTCGTCGCCCAGCAGGCCGGGCCGGTGCGCACCGACACCGGCATGCTCGGGATCGTGGCCGACGCCTCGCTCGCCGAGTCGAGCTCGCCCGACCTCGTGCTCGTCCCCGGCGGTCCCGGCCAGGCGGCGCTGATGGAGGACGGCCCTGTACACGAGTGGCTGCGCGCCGCGCACGAGACCTCGACGTGGACGACCTCCGTGTGCACCGGCTCGCTGATCCTTGCCGCCGCGGGGCTGCTCGCCAACAAGCGCGCCACCAGCAACTGGCAGGCGCTCGAGGAGTTGGGCGCGCTTGGTGTCGAGGTGGTGCGCGAGCGGGTCGTCTTCGATGGCAAGCTCGTCACCTCTGCCGGCGTCAGCGCGGGCATCGACATGGCGCTGAGGCTCGTGCAGCGGATCACCGGCGACGAGCTCGCGCAGGCGATTCAGCTCGGCATCGAGTATGACCCGCAGCCGCCCTTCGACGCGGGCTCGCCGGAGAAGGCGCCGGCGGCGATCGTCGAGGCGGTGCGCGCCTACTCGCGCTTTGAAAGATCTGCCGCCTGACGGTCGCGTGGGGGCTTCGCCGCGATCTGGTGGTCGCGGCGAGTGGCTCCTCGATGGTCGGGTCGAGCGCGGGCGTGTTTCAACGTTGGTCACAGCTCTGGCGTTTCACGGACCCTGGGCTCCGCTAATCTGGATCGGACCAGTTCGATCAGGGGGGACCCAGCGATGGAATCCGAGCACTCTTCATCCGACTCAGCCTCGACGCTGAGCATCTTCGACGCCCGCGCGGGCGCACGCGCGGCGAGTTCCACCTTCCTGCTCGGCCAGGTGATGTGGCTCGTCGCGATCGCGCTTGCGTTCGCCGCCGCCGGCTCCTACATCGGGCGCGACCTCAGCTACGGCACCGCCGAGATCTGCTGGTTCGGCACGCTGGGGATGCTGATCGCGCAGATGTTCGTGCCGGCGCTGCGCGCGGGCCCCGTCGGGATGACGTGGATGTTCGGTCTCGCGCTGCTGCTGGGCCTCGGCATGGGCCCGATGCTCGCCTACTACTCCACCGCGGACCCCACGGCGCTCTACCAGGCGGCCGGTGGCACCGCGCTGACCGTCGGCGTGATGGGCTCCTACGGCTTTGCCACCTCGCGCGACTTGATCCGCTGGATGCGCCCGCTGTTCTTTGTGCTGATGGGCGTGTTCGCACTGTGGATCGTGCTGATCCTCGTAGGCTCCGGCGAACACCTCGTGCTGAACCTCGCGATCTATGCGATCGTCTCGGCCTACCTGGCGATCTACTTCCAGATCATCAAGCGCCAGGCCACCGAGCGCGACGTGGTGTGGCTGGCGACGGGGGTGTTCATCAACATCATCAACATCTTCCTCACGCTGCTGCGCATCTTCGGCAATCGTTGAGTCGCTGGTAGGGCGGTCCAAAGGACGTGCGCGCACTCGCTCCGTCGGGCGGGCCGCGCGGGGGTGGGCCTGCAGCGGGCCGGGGGCCCGGCCGAAGCGTTCCGTCCCGGGGTGGCCGCTAACCTCCGCCCTGCGATGAGCGAGCCACACACCGAGCAGCGCCGTTATGACCCGCAGGAGATAGAGCCGCGCTGGCAGCGCGTGTGGGCTGAGGAGCGCACGTGGGAGGTCTCCAACGATCCCTCCGCGGCTGCCGCGAAGGCGCCGAAGTCATACGTCCTGGAGATGCTGCCCTACCCCAGCGGCGAGCCGCACATCGGGCACCTGAAGTGCTACGCGGTGGGAGACGCAATCGCGCACTTCCACCGTCGCTTGGGCCACCGCGTGCTGCACCCGATGGGCTATGACTCGTTCGGGCTGCCCGCGGAGAACCACGCGATCAAGACCGGCGTGCACCCGCGCGAGTCGATCGCCGCGTCGGTGGCCTCCTTCCAGCGCCAGTTCCGCTCGTGGGGCATCTCGATCGACTGGTCGCGCGAGCTGGCCACGAGCGAACCGAGCTACTACCGCTGGACGCAGTGGATCTTTCTGGAGCTGCTGCGCGCCGGGCTGGCCTACCGCAAGGAGGCGGCGGTCAAGTGGTGCCCGCACGACCAGACGGTGCTCGCCAACGAGCAGGTGGTGGACGGCCACTGCGAGCGTTGCGGCGCCCTCGTAGAGGTGCGCCAGCTGGAGCAGTGGTTCCTGCGCATCACCGACTACGCCGAGCGCTTGCTAGGCGACCTGGAGGGCATCGACTGGCCCGAGCACGTAAAGACGATGCAGCGCAACTGGATCGGTCGCTCCGAAGGGGCGGAGGTGGGCTTCCGCTGCGAGGACTTGGATCCCGCCCGGGTGGGTGGGGTCCCGATCGACTACCCCGTGTTCACCACCCGCCCGGACACCCTGTTCGGTGCGACGTTCTTCGTGATGGCCCCCGAGCACCCCGACGTGCTGCGGCTGGCCGCCGGCACCCCGCAGGAGGAGGCAGTGCGGGAGTACATCAACCACGCCCTTACCGAGTCAGGCGAGGAACGCGGCTCGGCTGAGGCGCCCAAGACGGGGGTGGCGCTTGGGCGCACCGTCACCAATCCGGTCAACGGCGAGGCGATCCCGATGTACGTGGCGGACTACGTGCTGATGGAGTACGGTACCGGCGCGATCATGGCTGTGCCCGGCCACGACGAGCGCGACTATGCGTTCGCGCGGGCGTATGACCTGCCGATTCGCAGAGTCATCGAGGGCGCCTCCGAGCCGGCGCCGAAGGATTTCGTCGCGGGCGAGGACGAGGATGGAAGCTGGGAGCGCTCGCCGCAGAGCCTTCCCTACACAGGCGATGGCCCGCTGGTCAACTCCCACCCCGACTTCGACGGCATGCAGAACCGCGAGGCGCTCGGCGCGATAGTGCAGTGGCTCGACGGCGAGGCCAAGGGGCACGCTTCGGTCAACTACCGCCTGCGCGACTGGCTCGTCTCGCGCCAGCGCTACTGGGGCTGCCCGATCCCGGTGGTGTATTGCGAGGAGTGCGGGATGGTGCCGGTGCCCGAGGAGCAGCTGCCGGTGGAGCTGCCAGACATCGAGGACTACGCCCCGCGCGGTCGCTCGCCGCTGGCGGCGGTGGAGGAGTGGGTCGCCACGACCTGCCCCTCCTGCGACGGGCCGGCACGGCGCGAGACGGACACGATGGACACGTTCGTGGACTCCTCGTGGTATTTCCTGCGCTACTGCGACTCGGCCAACAGCGATGCCGCGTGGGACCCGGCGGCGCTGGCGGGGTGGATGCCCGTGGACCAGTACATCGGCGGGGTCGAGCACGCGATCCTGCACCTGCTCTATGCGCGCTTCTTCACCAAGGCGCTGGCCGACCTCGGGCATCTGCACTTCCAGGAGCCCTTCCAGGCGCTGTTCACACAGGGGATGGTCACCAAGGACGGCGCGAAGATGTCGAAGTCCAAGGGCAATGTCGTCTCGCCCGCCTCGATCGTCGAGCGCCGCGGGGCTGATACCGCGCGCTGCTACATCCTGTTCGTCGGGCCGCCCGACCAGGACGCGGACTGGTCGGACGAGGGGGTGGAGGGGGTGTACCGCTTCCTTGGGCGCCTTTGGCGGCTGGCGGCGGAGACCGCTGAGCGCGAGGACACCGCTGGCGAGGAGGGGGCCGACTTGGAGTTGCAGCGCAAGAGCCACTGGGCGATCGACAAGGTCTCGACCGACCTGCGTCGCTTCGCCTTCAACACTGCCATCTCCGCCGTGATGGAGCTGCTCAACGAATGCTCGCGCCTGCGCGACGCCGCCGGCGTGGAAATGCAGCGCACGGCGCTCGCGACAGCCGCGTCGCTGCTGTTCCCGTTCGCGCCGCACGTCGGCGCGGACATCTACGACATGCTGATGGGCGAGCGCGTGTGGGAGCAGCCCTGGCCGCAGGCCGACCCGGCGCTGTTGGAGCGCGAGTCCTACGAGCTCGTGTGCCAGGTCAACGGCAAGGTACGCGACCGCGTGCAGGCTCCCACCGAGGCCGGGCCGGAGGAGCTGAAGGCGCTGTGCCGCGCGGCGCCCAACGTGCAGGCCCACCTCGACGGCCACGAGGTGGTCAAGGAGATCGTGGTGCCGGGCAAGCTTGTGAACATCGTCGTGCGCTGAGTTTTCACGTTCGTGCCGCGGGGCCGGGTACAGCCGTCGCCGGGCGCGTCGGGCGCGCCGCATACACTCGACGGGTGCCCGAGCTCAAGCCCGCCTACCTGATCCACGGCGACGACCACGGCGCTGTCGCCGAGCGCCGAGCGCGCCTGCGTGCACTCGCCGAGGCCGGAGGCGACGCGGGCTCGGTGGAGCTGCTGGAGGGAGAGCAGGGTACCCCCGCCGGCGTGGCACAGGCGCTGTGCGCGATGACCTTCGCGATGGGTCGCCGCGTGCTGATCGCCGACGGCGTCGAGCGCTGGAAGCAGGCCGAGGTGCAGGAGCAGCTGGCGCCCGCGATGAAGGACATGCCGCCAGAGACCACCGTCGCGCTGTTCGCCCGCGAGGAGGGCCGCGCGAAGGCGCCCGCGGCGCTGCACAAGGCCGTCGAGGCTGCGGGCGGGCAGATAGTGACGGAGAGCACCGTCAAGCCCTGGGAGCTGCCCCGCTGGGCGCGCGAGCAGGCTGCGCGCCTCGGGATCACACTCGACACGGCCGCCGCCAAGGCGCTCGTGGCCCAAGTCGGCGAGCGCCAGCAGCGGCTGCTACGTGAGCTCGAGCGACTGGCACTGGAAATGGACAGCGCCGCCGGCGGAACGCGGGTGAGCGTGGAGGACGTGGAAGCGAGGGCCGCGCAGTCCGCCACCACACGCGTATGGGGGCTGGCCGACGCGCTCGTCGCCGGCGATAGCGGGCGCACGCTGCGCGACTACCTCAGCCTGCGCCGCCAGGGCGAGCGCTTGCCCGGGCTCACGTTCGTGATAGCGGGTCGCCTGCGCGAGGCGCTGGCCGTGTCGCTGCGCCTAGCCGACGGCGAGTCGGTGGCCGAGGTCAAGCGCGGCTTGCGCATGCCTCCCCGCGCGGCCGAGCGCTTCGTCGCCGACGTCGCCTGCACCGAGCCCGAGCAGCTGCGCGCCGCGCTGGGTGCGCTCGCCGACCTCGAACTCGACACGCGCGGCGGGGCGCCCGTGAGCGCCCATCGCTCACGGCTCTCGGGTCTACAGGAAGACACGCTCGCGCTGCGCGCGATTCAGGCGGCTACGACTTGACGGATGCTCGCACGCGCGACGCGCGACTCTTCTTGCGAGCGCCCGTATTGCGGTGCAGCGCGCCGCGCTTGACGGCCTTGTCGATCGTGCGCACCAGCTCGCGGTGCGTGGCCTCGGCGGCATCCTGCTTGCCCTCCTGCACGTCCGTCTCCAGACGGCGGAAGTAGGTCTTGATCGCCGAGGTGTAGTTGCGGTTCTCCAGACGCTCGCGCTCGGAGCGAAGGATGCGCTTCTTCTGTGAGTGGATGTTGGCCATCGGTGGAGCGCCGTACTATAGCGGCCTTGTCCGCCACCGATGCCACCGTGCCCACACCGCCACAACCGCACGGGCGGCGTATCGCCATCAACACCGCGATCTTCTCGATCGGCACCGGCATCTCGCGGGTCGTGGGTGTGGTGCGAGAAATCGTCATCGCCGGCTTCTTCGGCACGACGCCGTCGATGTCGGCCTTCACGCTGGCCTTCCAGGTGCCCAATCTCGTCGCCAACCTGTTCGCCAACGCGGCGCTGTCGGCGGCGTTCGTGCCGGTCTTCACCGACCTGCTCGAGCAGGGGCGCCGCCGGGAGGCCCTGCGCCTGGCCTCGACGCTGTTCTGGATCATGCTGCTCGCGCTCAGCCTGATCACCGCGTTCTTCATCCTCGCCGCCGGCCTGATCATGCCGCTGTTCATCGGCCCGACCTTCAGCAGCGCCACCGTCGCGCTCACCGTAGGCCTCTCGCAGGTGCTCTTTCCGGTCGTGCTGCTGCTTGGGCTGATGGGGCTGATCGTGGGGATCCTGCAGTCCTACGACCACTTCACGATCCAGGCGATCTCCCCGGCGGTGTGGAACCTGGTGATCATCGTGCTGCTGATCGTCCTGCATCCTCATTTTCACGGCGAAGACGGGGTCTACGCCCTGGCGATTGCGATCCTGCTGGCGACCGCGGTGCAGTTCCTGATGGTGCTCGGCGCGCTCGGACGGATCGACTTCCGCCTGCAGTTCCACCTCGACTGGCGCGACCCCCGCATTAAGCAGGTCTTCCTGTTGATGCTGCCAGTGACGATTGGCCTGGGCATCGTTAACCTCGACCAGCTCATTAACTCCGCCTTCGGCACGCTCGTCACAGCCGAAGGGCCGGCCGCGATTAACACGGCGTTTCGCATCTACATGCTGCCCCAGGGGATGTTCAGCGTGGCCGTGGCGACGGTGCTGTTCCCCACGCTCAGTCGCCTGGCCTCGCGCCGCGACAGCGGGGGGATGCGGCGCACGGTCGGCGCGGGCATGCGCCAGATCAACCTCCTGTTGATCCCCTCCGCGGCGTTCATGCTCGTGCTCGCGACGCCGATCATCCGCCTGCTCTTCCAGCGGGGCGCGTTCACACCCAGATCGACAGAACTGGCCTCGATCGCGCTGTTCTGGTTCGCCTTCAGCCTGCCCTTCGGCGGCTTGAACCTGCTGCTCACGCGCACCTTCTTCGCCGTGCAGCGCCCCTGGATCCCGATGCGCCTGGCGGCGATCAACATCGTTGTGGACGTGATTGTCTCCGTAGGCCTCTACAAGCCGCTGGGGATCGCCGGCCTGATAATCGGCACGCTGGCCGCCAACCTCGTGATGACGGCGATGCAGTTCACGCGCCTGCGCACGGGGCTCAACGGTTTGGAAGGCGCGCAGACGACGATGATCACCGCCCGCATCCTGGTGGCCTCCGCGCTGTTGGCTGGTGTCTCATGGGTGGTGTGGTACGGGCTGAACTACCTCTTCGGCACTTCCCTGCCCGGCCAGATCATCAGCGTGGGCGGGGCCGCCGGCGCCGGCCTGCTCGTGTATTCGCGGGCTGTGCTCGTGATGCGTATTCCCGAGGCACACCAGGTGCGCAGCCTGATCATGGGGCGCTTCGGGCGGGCTTGAGACCAGAATGCTGCCGGGCGAGCCCGAAGGCCCGCCCGGACTGCCCGGTCATAGATCGCCGCTTTACTACTACGTCCCAGGACTGTGTCTCGCCTGGGCGGCATGACACTCCCGACCACCGGACTGGCCGCCGACCCGAGGGACGGCGCGTGGCGCGGCTGGACCCTTGCGGGCCCGCGGTCGAGTTGGCGATCCGCCGGACCATGAAGGCTAGCGCGCCGGGCCCCACCTGACGGCAGACGGCGTCAGCCGGCGCGCGGCGGCGTCAAGTGAGCGTGCGGGCTCCCACTGCGCGGCCCGCTCGGCGCGCCCTCAAGGCGCGCCCCTTCTAGTCTCTAGCCCATGGACCAGGCGCACATACGCAACTTCTCGATCATCGCCCACATCGACCACGGCAAGTCGACGCTGGCGGATCGCATCCTCGAGCTGACGCACACGGTGGCGGCGCGCGAGATGCGCGCGCAGCTGCTCGACTCCATGGATCTCGAGCGCGAGCGCGGGATCACGATCAAGGCGCAGGCGGTGCGCGTGTTCTTCAAAAGCGAGCGCGACGGCGAGACCTACCAGCTGCACCTGATCGACACCCCCGGGCACGTGGACTTCACGTATGAGGTCTCGCGCTCGCTCCAGGCCTGCGAGGGGGCGCTGCTTGTCGTGGACGCCTCGCAGGGGGTGGAGGCGCAGACGGTCGCCAACACCTACCTCGCCGTCGAGGCGGGCCTCGAGCTGATCCCGTGCCTGAACAAGCTCGACCTGCCCGGCGCCGAGCCAGAGCGCGTGGCCGGCGAAGTGGCGGACCTGCTGGGCGAGCCGTCCGAGGGGATCCTGCGCATCAGCGGCAAGACGGGCGCCGGCGTGGGGGAGGTGCTGGAGGAGCTCGTCGCGCGCGTGCCGCCGCCCGCGGGCGATCCCTCGGCAGCACCGCGCGCGCTGATCTTCGACAGCGAGTTCGACCAGTACCGCGGCGTGATCGCCTACATCCGTGTCGTCGATGGGGTCTTCCGCAAGGGCGACGCGCTGCGCGCGATGGCCACCGACACGCACGCCGACATCGACGACATCGGCTGCTTCTCCCCGCAGATGGTCCCCACCGACCAGCTCGCCGCGGGCGAGGTGGGGTACCTGATCACAGGCATCAAGGACGTCACGCTGCTGCGGGTAGGAGACACGCTCACGGTGCGCCGCCGCGCGAGCGCCCCCGCGGGCGCGGGCGTCGCCGAAGCCCGCGAGGCCCTGCCGGGCTATCGCGAGGTCAAGCCGATGGTCTTCTGCGGGCTCTTCCCGATCGACAGCGACAGCTACCCCGATCTACGCGATGCGCTGGAGAAGCTCACGCTCAACGACGCGGCGCTCTCCTGGGAGCCCGAGACCAGCGACGCGCTCGGCTTCGGTTTTCGCTGCGGCTTTCTCGGGCTCTTGCACATGGACATTGTGCGCGAGCGGCTGGAGCGCGAGTATGACCTGGAGCTGCTCGCGACGATGCCTTCGGTGGAGTTCGATCTCACGCTCTCGAGCGGCGAGGAGCTGGAGGTGCACAACCCCTCCGACATGCCCGACCCGGGCACGATCGCGGAGATCCGCGAGCCCTTCATCACCGCGCAGCTGATCGCGCCGCGCGAGTACGTGGGCGCGATCATGGAGCTCTGCCAGGAGCGCCGCGGCGAGCACGCGGGCATGCACTACCTATCGCCCGAGCGCGTGCAGATGACCTACGAGCTGCCGCTCGCTGAAATCGTGCTCGACTTCTTCGACCAGCTCAAGTCGCGCACGCGCGGCTACGCCTCGCTCGACTATGAGCTCAACGGCATGCGCCCATCGGACCTCGTGAAGCTCGACGTGCTGCTCGCGGGCGACACCGTCGACGCGCTCTCGATGGTCGTCCACCGCGAGAAGGCCTACGACATGGGGCGCACGCTCACCGAAAAGCTGCGCAAGCGCATCCCGCGCCAGCAGTACGACGTCCCGATCCAGGCCGCGCTCGGCTCGCACGTGATCGCGCGCGAGACCGTCAAGGCGTTCCGCAAGGACGTCATCGCGAAGTGCTACGGCGGCGACATCACGCGCAAGCGCAAGCTGCTGGAGAAGCAGAAGGAGGGCAAGAAGCGCATGAAGCAGGTCGGCCGTGTGGAGGTGCCCCAGGAGGCCTTCCTCGCGGTGCTCGAACTGGGCGAGGAGGGATGAGGGGAGGGGCCCGCAGAGCGGGCCAGGGAGCCGCGCATGGCGAGCTCGCACGCGAGGAGGCGAGTCGTGGGCAAGCCGGTGCGCCGGGGCGCGCGCCGGTGAGAATCCTGTTCGTCTGCCTGGGCAACATCTGCCGTTCCCCCACAGCCGAGGGCGTGATGCGCGAGCTGGTGCGCACGGCTGGGCTCCAGGACTCGATCGAGCTCGACTCCGCGGGTACCGGCGCGTGGCACGTGGGGCACTCGCCCGACCCGCGCGCCACCGCGTCCGCGCGCGCTCGCGGGATCGTCCTGGAGGGCGAGGCTCGCCAGGTCACCGTCGGCGACTTCGAGGACTTCGACCTGGTCCTCGCGATGGACCGCTCGAACCTGCGCGACCTGCGAGCCCTGGCGCCTCCCGAGGCGCGCTCGCGCGTGGGGCTGCTGCGCGAATTCGACCCGGCGAGCACACAGGAGGACCTGGATGTGCCCGATCCTTACTACGGAGGAGAGAACGGCTTCGAGAAGGTGCTCGATCTGGTGCAGGCAGCCTGCGCGGGTCTGCTGGAGGAGATTCGTGCGGCAAGGGTCCAATGAGTCTTCCCGCCGGAGCGCGCGTGGTGGGGCGCGTGGGCGGGGGCGACATCAACGAGGCCTGGTGTGTGGTGCTCGCCGACGGCACCGACGCGTTCGTCAAGACGCGGGCCGACGCTGCCTCCGGCGAGTACACCGCCGAGGCTGCGGGCCTCGAATGGCTGGGCGAGGCGCACGCGCTTCGGGTGCCGCGCGTGCTGGAGGTCGGCGAGGACTACCTCGCCCTGGAGTGGATCGAGCCCGGCTATCTGCAGGAGGCGGGCGCCGAGGAGCTGGGGCGGGGTCTGGCCGCGGTTCACGCCGCCGGCGCGCCGCGCTTCGGTGACCTTCGCGCCTCCAGCTTCGGCTCGCTGCGGCTGCCGAACGACCCCACCGATGACTGGCCCACGTTCTTCGTGGAGTGTCGCCTGCGCCCGCTCGCCGCGCGCGCCGTCGAGCAGGGCTGGCTGACGAGCTCCGGCGCATGCGCGCTGGAGAGCATCTGCGGGCGCATCGTCGAGCTGGCAGGGCCGGCCGAGCCGCCCGCGCGCCTGCACGGGGACCTGTGGAGCGGCAATGTGCTTGCCGATGCCGACGGTCGCCCCTGGTTGATCGATCCCTCTGTCTACGGCGGCCACCGCGAGATGGACCTCGCGATGCTGCGCCTGTTCGGCGCTCCCTCCGAGCGGGTGTTCGCGGCCTACGAGGAGGTCGCGCCGCTGGCCGAGGGCTGGCGCGAGCGGGTCGAGCTGTGGCAGCTGCCTCCGCTGCTCGTGCACGGGGTGCTGTTCGGCGGGTCCTACCGTGCGGCGGCCGCACGGGTGGCACGGCGCTACGGAGGTTGACGTCCCACCTCGACGGCAAAGTCGGAATAAGAGAGGTGCGTGCCAGCACTCTCAACGAGCGCCGCCGCCTCTATCTTCAGGCGAGGGTCGTCGTCGCGCGCCACTACCGCCGCGATCTGACGCTCGAGGCGGTCTCCCAAGCGCTGTCGTGCTCTTCGCGCCAGCTGCAGCGCGCGTACGCCCAGTTCGGCGAGCTCACCTTCCACGAGGACCTGGTGGCGCGGCGCATGAGCGCGGCTTCTGAGCTGCTCGCTCTGCAGGCGATCCCGATCCGCGACGTGGCACGGCTCGTGGGCTACCGCAATGCTGCGTACTTCGCGGCGGCTTTTCGCCGTCGCTTCGGGGTGTCGCCCGCGACTTTTCGCCGGCAGTCGCGTGGGCACCGCGCTTCGGCGTCCGCAGCTTGAGCTTGAGCATCTGCCGCTACGGGCAGAGTGGGATAAGCGCCTGGGTCCGCGCACGATGCAGGTGACGCGCGGGGCTCTCACTAAGGTCGTAGAGCATGCCTACACGAACAATCTCCCTCGAAGAGTCAGACGGCGACGATCTGGCATCGGAGAGGGACGAGCTGGCGGCGCACTCGCGCCGGCTGCGCAACAACCTGATCACGCTCGCGGTCTTCTTCATGCTGCTGATCGCCCTGATCCTGGCGGTGCCGGGGCTGCGGTCGGTGGGCGAGCGCATCACAGACGCCCAGCCGGGGTGGGTGGCGCTGGCGGTCGCGCTCGAGCTGCTCTCCTGCGCGGGCTACGTGGTGCTGTTCGGGCTGGTCTTCGCCAAGCTCAGCCGCCAGCTCAGCTACCGCCTGTCGCTCTCGGAGCTGGCGGTCAACTCGGTCGTCTCGGCGAGCGGGGCCGGCGGGATCGCGCTGGGCGCGTGGGTACTGCGCAGCAAGGGCGTCTCGGTGGAGCGCGTGGCCAAGCGCTCGGTGCTGCTGTTCGTGCTGACCTCAGCAGTCAACGTGGGCGCGACGGCGGCGATCGGCCTGTCGATGTGGCTTGGCCTGTTGCCCGGGTCGCGCAATCCGCTGCTGACGCTGCTGCCGGCGCTGCTCGCACTCGCCACGATCGCCGCGGTGCTGGCGATCGCGAAGTGGGCACAGACGCTGACCGAACGCAAACGGCTGGGGCAGCGCACCGCCGTCGCGTTGACGGCCGTGAGCGGCGGCGTGCACGAAGCAGTGCAGCTGATCCGCGCCCGCGACTGGCGCCTGCTGGGGGCGGTGGGGTACTGGCTGTTCGACAACCTCACGCTGTATGCATGTCTGGCGGCGTTCGGCCCCACGCCATCCGTCTGGGCGGTCGCGATGGCTTACCTGGTGGGCATGCTCGCCAATTCGGTTCCGATTCCAGGCGGCCTCGTGGCCGTCGAAGGCGGCCTGCTCGGAATGCTGCTGCTGTTCGGCGTGCACCCGGCCGGCGAGGCTCTGGCGGGGGTGCTCACCTACCGCGCGATCTCGCTGTGGCTGCCAGCGGGGATCGGCACGCTGGCATTCCTCGGGCTGCGTCGTGAGATCGGCAAGCCGCTCGCACCCGTGGCTCCGGGATAGCCGTCGGCTCCACCCGCCCGTTCGCTCGGTCCGCGCGTGCGCCTGTCCGGCTCGCCCAGCCCGTCGTGGCGCCCAGCCTGCCCGCTCCGCGCATTCGCCTGGCCGGCCCTATTTCGAGGCGAGGCGTTTGTTGAGAGTTTCGACGGCTCGCGCGTGCTGGCAGGCGTGGCCGGGCAGGCTGTTCATCACCGCCTGCAGGCGCGCGGACTGGGCGCCATAGAGGCCCGGGCAGTACACGGGCCCCGGCAGCGGCCCGGCGACAGTGCCGGGGGCGTTCAGCGTGCGCAGCGCCTGGGTCGCCAGCGTGGCGTGGGCGAGGGTGTCGGAGAAGACGTCGATCGCCTGGCGCCCGCTGTAGAGCTCGATCGAGCGCCCTTCGTCGTAGATCACCGCCGGCACGCCGCGGATCACGGCGTTGCGCTGCGGGCCGAGCGCCCGGTTGGAGTGCAGCCGGTAGATAACGGTGGTGACCTGCAGCGGCAGCATGCAGCTGCCGCCCCCGAGGATGCTCGGCTGGCGCACACAGTCGCCGTAGTAGACGCTGTCGCCGACTGTCGGGTTGTAGCCCTTCTGGCCGTCGACGGCGGTCAGCGGGTAGGCGCCGAACCTGGGGCCGGCCCAGTAGATCGGGTAGTAGGGGAACGTCTCCGCCTCCGCCAGCGCGGCCGCGTCCAGGGGCGGAGGATGGGTGGTGGAGCAACCTCCGGCGAGCAGTGCGCAGGCGCAGAGGAGAGTAATCGCCAGCAGCGAACAGACTGTCCGACGGGCTGCTGGATAAGTGCTGGGCGCGGGCGGGCGGTTGACCATTGCGCCCATTATCGAGCAGGCCGCGCCGGACAGCTACTTCGGGGCGGCTCGACTGTTTAGGGCAGTACAGACCCGCGCTGCAGCCGAAGAGGCTCTTGCGTGAGTGCCGGGGTTCGGCGGGGTAGCCACCGGACCCCGGACGGTCTTCTCGGCGTCCGCGATCGCGGCATGCCGCTCGCCGCCGCCGGCTCGCCGTGCCGAGCGCCATACTCGGGACGCTCATGGAGGCGCAGACAGCATACGCCCGCGCCGACCGCCACGACGAGGTTGCCGGTCGACGCAAGGTCTTCGGGCTGCGGGCGCCGCCGCTGCCCTGGGCACCACTCGCAGCTGCCGTCGGCGTGGCGGTGTGGCTGCTCGTGGACCCGCGCACGCCGGACCTCGCCGCGCAGGTGTATCGCGTCAGCCTCTTTCGTCATGTGGGGTTCGCCGTGTGGGACGAGCACTGGTACGCCGGTCACGCGCTGCCCGGCTACAGCCTGCTGTTCGGGCCGCTCGCGGCGCTCCTGGAGCTGCGCGCCGTCGGGGCTCTTTCGGTGCTCGCCTCGGCGGTGCTGTGCGAACGACTGTTGCGCGACCTCTACGGCGACGCGGCGCGCTGGGGGGCGGTGTGGTTCGCGCTGGCGGCTCTCGCGGACATCTGGATCGGGCGGCTGACGTTCGCGCTGGGCGTCAGCTTCGCCGTCGCCTGCCTACTGGCGCTCCTGGGTGAAGCCGGGGAGTCCTCGCGCCCGCCGGAGGCCGTCCGAGAGCCGGAGCGAGAGCAGAGGCTGCGGGAACGTGAAGAGAGGCGAGCATCGGCGCGCAGACGTGCACAGTGGTCGAGGCCCACTCGCGCCGGAGTTGCAGCGGTCCTTGCGGCGTTGTGTGCCGCGAGCAGCCCGGTCGCCGGTTTGCTGCTGGCGCTGCTGGCTCTCACCTATTCCCTGCTGGCGCGCTCGCCCCGCGTGTTCCTCGCCGCCGGCGCCCCGGCGGCGGCAGTTGCGGGGGGCCTTGCGCTGCTCTTCCCCGAAGGGGGCTGGGAGCCCTACCCGTTCACCTCCTTCGTGGTGACGGTCGCCGCGGTGGCCGGCTTTCTGCTGGTGCTTCCCGCCCGCGAGCACCGGCTGCGCGTGGGGGCGCTCATATATCTGGGGGTGTGCCTGCTCAGCGTGGCGCTGCACACGCCGATGGGCGCCAACGTCGAGCGCTACGGCCTGCTGCTCGGCGCCCCGCTGCTGCTGTGCGCGCTGGCGGGGGCTGGTGGTCTCCGGGAGAGGCGGCTCGCAGGCTCGAACGGCACGTCGGTGGGGGACACGTCGGCGGGGGATACGTCGGTAGGGGATACGTCTGCTGGCTCGATGCGTGCCCGCGACGGTCGCCATCCTTGGTTGTTCGCGCCTGCCGTGGCGGTGTTGTGCGGGCTCGCCGTGTGGACCCTGTGGGGCCCGGTGCGGGAGACGGCGGCGGTGGCCGGCGACCCCTCCACGGGCTCTGCCTACTACGTGCCGCTGCAGCGCTTCCTCGCCTCCCACGGGGGTGCGCTGGTGCGGGTCGAGGTGCCCTTCACGCGCAGCCACTGGGAGGCCGCCTGGCTGGCGCCCAGCGTGTCGCTGGCGCGCGGGTGGGAGAAGCAGCTGGACACGCGCTATGACCTGGTGCTGCTCAGGCCTGGGTTGACGGCGGGCGCCTACCGCGCCTGGTTGCAGCAGCAGGCGGTGAGCTACGTGGCGCTCCCGGACGTCCCGCTGGATCCCTCCGGTGCGCAGGAGGGGCGCCTGATCGCGCAGGGCCTGCCCTACCTGAGGGAGGTCTTCGCGAGCAGACACTGGCGCGTCTATCGGGTGCTGCACGCCACACCGCTCGTGCAGGGGCCGGGCCGGCTCATGGCGCTGGGCCACGACTCGTTCGCCCTGCTTGCCGCCACTTCGGGCAGGCTCCTGGTGCGCATCCACTACACCTCCTACTGGACGCTCACCGAGGGCGCCGGCTGCGTGGGGCCGGCGTCTGGCGGCTGGACCGCGGTGGACGTCGCGCGGGCCGGCAGCGTGGGCGTCGCCGCGCGCTTCTCGCTCGGCCGGGCGCTGGGCGGGGGCGGCTGGACGTGCAGCTCCGGGGTGTCTGAGAGCAGGACAGGGAGCGGCGCACTCGGTGGCGGCTCGGCAGGGGCATTGGCGCAGATGGGTATGGGCGCAGTCGCCGGCTCCGAGGGCAGCGGATCCGAAGGCAGCTCCGGCGGCGGTCCAGCGGGGGCGGCGCAGCCCGCCGACTACCACTGGTTCGTGCCCACCCAGGGTTCACCGCCCTCGATCGCCCAGGAGAACACCGCGCGTGGCACCACCGCGTGGCGTCTGCCTGGAGCGGGGGCCGGTGCGCTCGGTGGCGAGGGCCGCGGCCCGGTCGAAGGCTACCTCGCCCGCCAGGCGGTCGTGCCGGGCCAGCGCGAGACGGTCTATGTCAACGCCCCCGGCGCCCGCACGGTCACCATGTCGGTCTTCCGCATGGGCTGGTACCACGGTCTGGGCGGACGGCTCGTCATGCGGAGTCGACCGCTTCCCGCAGTGGCTCAGCCCGGTTGCACCCACCGGGTCTCGACAGGCCTGACCGAGTGTCGGTGGCGACCGACGGGCTCCTTTCTTATCCTCAGAAGTCTTCCTTCCGGCGTCTACACGGTCAGGCTGAGGACCGATCGCGGGGCGCAGCGGGACTGCCTGTTCGTCGTTCGCGCGGCGCGTCCGTCCCGGCTGCTGGTCGTGATCCCAACGGCCAGCTACGAGGCGTACAACGCGTGGGGCGGCGACAGCCTGTATCCGGGCGGGCAGCGCGTGGGAGTCACCGGGACGACGCAGGGTGTCGAAGTGTCATACGACCGGCCCTACGCCAGCCAGACGGGCGCCGGGCAGTTCTTCATCCGCGAGGTCGCCGCCGTGCGCTTTCTGGAGCGCCACGGCTACCCCGTCTCCTACACCACGAGCGAGTCGCTCGACGGCGATCCGGGTCAGGTGGGCGGCGTGAGGGCAGTGGTGGACGTGGGTCACTCCGAGTACTGGTCCGGGCGCGAGGAGCAGGCTTTGCTGCGGGCGCGCGAAGCCGGGACGAGCCTGCTGTTCCTCAGCTCCGACACGCTCGCCTGGCGCGTGCGCTTCGCGCGGGCCACGGCGGCCTCCAGCCAGGCGGGCGAAGCGGACCACGTGATCGTGGCCTACAAGGAGTTCGTCGCGCGCGACCCCGACCGCAGCGAGCCGACCGGCATCTTTCCCTTGGGCGGCGCGCCGTTGGTGGGGAGCGCCTACGACGGCTGCATCACACCGCGCCTGCCGCAGCTGGGGCCGCCGGTGTATCGCTACTACCCCTGGGTTCCCGCTCACTCGTTGCGGCCGGCCTGGCTGTTCGCGCATACCGGCATCACCGCCTCCACGCGCATCCCCGGCATCGTCGGCTACGAGCTCGACCAGCTGACTGTCTCCGCGCCGCCGGGCACGCGCGTGGTGGGCACGGGCACCGGTGTGCCCTGTCAGAGCGAGGCCGAGCCCTCGCCCGTGCGCGGCTATACGGCGGAGAGCACCGTGTACACCGCGCGCTCGGGTGCGCTCGTGTTCGCCACCGGCACGCTCGGCTGGCTGTACGGGCTCTCACCCGTTCCCCAGGCATCGCCGGATGCGCCGCGCGCGCCCGACCCCCGGGTGGTGGCGATGACCGAGAACGTGCTCGCGCGGGCGCTCAGCCGGCCCTGATGGGCCGGCACTGCTCGCGGGCCGGACGCTCACCTGGCCCTGACGGGTATCCGTCGCGTCGGCTCAGCGTTGGGTCAGGGCGTAGAGGTTTGTGTAGCCGGTCAGGTAGATGTTCTTGCCGTCCGTGATCACCGGGTCGAATGATCCTGTGGGCATCGTGAAGAGGACCCGCCCGGTGGACACGCCCAGCCCGATCGTCGTGTGCGTGCCGAGGTCGGCGAAGTACACGATCCGCCCGATTATCGTGGGGGATCCGGAGATGCGCCCATGCGCGTCATAGCTCCACTCGACGTGGCCCGTGCGGGCGTTGAGCGCGTAGAAGGTGCCGTCGTAGGAGCCCATGTAGACGGTGGGCCCCCAGCCGGGGGCGTTGGTGATGGCAGGAGAGGAGTAAACGTAGGCGCCCGTCTGATAGGCCCAGTCGAGGCTTCCGTTGTAGGCGTCATACGCGTAGAAGCGCCCATCGGTGTTCCCCAGGAACACACGCCCATAGGCGACGGCGGCGGTGGAGTAGAACGTGCCGCTTCCCAGCAGCGCGCCTTCGCTGCCGCTGCGCCACAGCCGCCGGCCGGTCTGCTCGCTGATCGCCTGCACCTGGCCGGAGTAGTCCCCGAAGTACAGCACCCCGTTGGCGAGGGTCGGGCTGGCCTTCACCGCGCCCGCCGCGTGGTATGTCCAGATGACATTGCCGTTGTTGGCGTTCAGGGCGTAGACGGTGCCGTTCTGCGAGCCGAAGTAGAGCCGGCCGTGGTCGAGTAGGGGGGAGGACTCGCTGGGGCTTGGCAGATTGCGCGACCAACGGATCGCGCCGGTGGTGTAGTCGACCGCCGCGACGCCCCCGCCCTGGGAGTGGGGTGCGCGGCTGAGGACGGTCGCGTACACCGTCTTGCCGTCCACGGCCGGGGTCGAGGCCGAGAGCGCCCCCAGCTGACGTGTCCAGAAGGAGTGGCCGTTGTTCTTGTCGATTGCGCGCAGCACGCCGTCGTCGGCGAGCTGGAAGAGATGATCGCCGTAGAGCACCGGCGGGAACTCCAGCAGCACATCCCCGCCGTACGCCCAGAGCTGCCTGAACGGTGGGTAGAGCCCGTTGGAGCCGGGGAAGAAGCGGGTGTGGTTCTTGTCGTATCCGTACAGCGGCCACGCCGAGCTTTCCGGGCCGCGCACGGGGCGACGTGGTGGAGCTTCGGGGACGAAGCGCGCCTTCGGGTGGTAGATCGAGCCGGTGCGGTGGCGCTCGTATAGATACCCCGTCACCGCTAGCGCGGCGACGATCAGGAGGACGGGCAGCGCAAGCCAGCGGCGCTTCACGCAGCGAGCTTCGACGAGGAGGCCGGCTCTCCCCCTTGGCGCTGCGGTTGCTGCTGTGCGGTCATCCCTGCGGTCTGTGCGGCCGCGCCCACGGCCGCCCCGCGGCCGGAGCGTGGCGCCTGGGAGCCGGACCTCTTCGCGGCCATCGTGCGTTGCACAGCTCGCGAGCGGGCGCTACGGCGATGAGCGGCGCCGGTAAGCATGCGGCCCACGTTCAGCGCCACCAGCCAGATCAGTGCGATCGCCAGCAGCACGAGCGTGAGCCCCGAGATCAGCGCGAGAACGTCGTGGTTGCCCTGCAGCGACCAGTTCCACAGCAGGTAGTCGCCCACGGCGAGCACGGAGACAAGGGCCAAAGGCCGTTGTTGCACGGGGCACACGTTAACGGTCTGCGGGGACGGACGGCTGCTGGGCTTGGAAGCCGGAGGACTGCCGGACGGTGCTGGACGGGGACGAGGTGCTGGGGGGCGGGGCGGGACGAACTGCAGAGCGACGCAGCGGACGAACTGCTGGGGCCGGGGCGGAGCGAGGCGACTGTTGGCCGGTGCAGCGCACCATATGCTCCCTCTCGTGGAGGGCTCCATCGACCAGCAGAACGTCACATCGCTCGCCGACGGCTCCCGCACCCAGTCGGAGATCTTTGCCCCAGGCCTGCTCGACGGGAAGGTGGCGCTGGTCACGGGCGGCGGCACCGGTCTCGGTCGCGGCACTGCCCGGGAGTTGGCGCGCTGCGGGGCCTCGGTGATGGTGGTGGGGCGCCGAGAGGAACTGCTGCGCCGCACCGTCGAGGAGATCGGAGCAGAGGGAGGCTCTGCAGGGTGGGTCGCCGGTGACGTCCGCTCGCCGGAGGAGGCGGCGCGGCTCTTGCGCGCCACGCTCGATCGCTACGGGCGTCTCGATGTACTCGTTAACAACGCCGGTGGCCAGTACTTCACGCCCGCCGAGGCGATCGCCGCGAAGGGCTGGCGCGCGGTGTGGCGGCTGAATGTGGACGGCACCCTGAACATGGCCCACGCGGCGTACGAGCTGGCGATGGGGCCGGCAGGCACGGGGACGATCGTCAACGTCACGCTCTCCCCGCACCATGGCATGCCCGGGATGGCGCACTCGGGCTCCGCGCGCGCGGCAGTCGAGGCGCTCACGCGGGAACTCGCTGGGCGCTGGGGCGGCCAGAGGGACGGTGATGGGGCGGGCGATGGCAACGGGGGCGGCGAGGGTGTCGCGGTCGTGGCGGTGGCCGCCGGGCACTTCGATACCGAGGCGCTGGACAAGTATCCGGAGGTGATTCGCGTGGGCACGGCGCGGTCGATCCCCGCGCAGAGGCTCGGGACCGTGCCGGAGCACGCTTGGCTGGTGGCCCTACTGGCTTCGCCGATGGGGCGGGCTTTCAGTGGGTCCACAATCACGCTCGATGGAGCGCGCGACAACTGGTTTGGGCCCTGGCCGCCCCCGGGCATGGCCGGGGAGCGGGGAGAGGTCCCCGCGGAGGAGCGGCGAACGGTTGGTCAGGGCTAGGTCGTCGGGCCGGAGGCGGCCGCGCAGGCCACGGCGATGCGCGATCGTCGGCGTGTGCTTGCGATTCCGGCCCCCCATGGGTCGGATGGAGAGGATGCGGACGGTCCGGCACCCCGGAAGGCCGGTAAGATGCCTGTGGCTGGCGGGCGAAGTGTTGTGGTTGCACAGAAGCCTTCCAAGCTTCTAGGGCGGGTTCGATTCCCGTCGCCCGCTTGCTTTCGTCGTGTCGTATCGTCGTGCGTTGGATGCCACGGGGAGTGGCGCAGTCTGGTAGCGCACCCGGCTGGGGGCCGGGCGGTCGCAGGTTCAAATCCTGTCTCCCCGATTTTTCGCTTCTGTTCGCATCGCCAAGAACCCCCGTTTTGCGGGGTTTTTTGATGGATTTTTGCGGGGGAGGGTCACAGGTTCATGTCTCGAGGTGGAGCTCAAAACGCCCGTAGATTGGGGCTTCCTGAAGGCTCGTGTGCCTCCGGGTGGTCCTCAAGTGGTCCTGGGGCGGGCTTTTTCGTTGCAGATCTTTTGCAGCTAAGGCCCGAGTCTTTTGCGGAGCTATGACCCCAGATCGTCAGTTTTGACCTTTGTTTGTAGGGCCTTGGATGCGCTGCTGGTAGACGTTCATGGCACGTTGTGCACGGGCGTGGGCACGTCTCTCTGAGAGCTTTGTGTAGACGGTGGAGATCAGCCAACCGCCGTCGTGGTGGCCAACCATCTTCGCGACGGTTTGGGGGTCGAGTCCCAGGCCGCCATCGTTGATGGGATCGATCATCCATTGGATCGCGCGGTGCTTGAGCTCGTAGAACTCTTGGCCGGGCATTCCTGCCGAAGCGCGTACGGCATGCCAGTGGTGCGTCCAGTTGGGTTGGGTCATGTAGCCGCCACGGATGGCTGGGAAGAGGATCGTGTTGCTGTACCTGGGCATGCGTTCCAGGTGCCTACGAAACGTGGAGCTCATGACCACCCAGCGCGGATCATCGTCTTTCGGGGAGACCCGCTTGCCTGTGTTCGAGTCCAGCTGCCACCTTATGTGGAGGATGTTCTCGGTGTAGTCGATTTCGTCGCGGTGCAGAGCGAACACCTCGCCTGGACGGATCGCAGCCTCACCTACAGCGAGGACAGCGCCCTCGATGACGAGGCCGTAGTCGTCGACGCGACTTGTTCGTGCGGCGTTGCGCAGTCTCTCGTATTGCTCGTCGGTGATGATCTCGAAGTCGTGGCGATCCACCCGGCGTTTGCGCTTGCTTGCGCCGATCCGTGCGAAGGGGTTGTTCTTGATCAGTTCGCGGTCGAGGGCGTGATTGAAGAACTGGCGCACGTTTTGCCGAGTGTGAGCGCCTCTCGGCCGGATCCACGTGAGGGCCTCGTCGCGCCCGAAGCTGTTCATTGGTCGGTCTGGGAACTCACGGATGAACGGTCGTAACGCCTCTTGCATCCACTGGACGGAGCTGGCCTTGCGGCCCTTCTCCTTGCGGGTGCGCTCACCTGCTGGCCAGGTCATCTCGATCCGGCCGGTCTTCTGGTCGATCTTGGCGCCCGCGAACTCGAGCACCGTCGGGGCCTGCAGGCGATCGTTGGCATCGATTTCCTCGCGTAGTTCTGCGAGCCGTTGCTGCTCGGCTGCCTTGTACGCCGTGATGCTTGAGTGCGTGCCCACCCACTTCGTGCGGCCCCTGTAGGAAGCGAGCCCGACGTACTTCGGTTTGTGCCGTGTGCCTCGGTTGTGCGGCATCAGACCTCTCCTATCGCGTTTAAGGACCCATGTGGCTTGACTACAGCTTCATGCCAGCGGCCGTGTCAACTCGTGGTGCGCTGGATTCTGGGGCGGGCGCTGTCGTCTCGCCTCAGTACCTTTCGCGGGAGGGCCGCGTGTCGATCGCCGCGCCCATCCATGCAGACGCATTAGCGTGCTGCGTCCATCGGCGCTCGTGCAGCACGTGATAAGCAGCCCCCTCACCTGACTCGGCACACGCGAAACGAGATCGCCATCAAGAGCGTGGCGTCGGTTGGGGGCCCTTGCAACCGAGAAAGGGGTCAAAACGCGCCCTTGCGGTACAGGCCCAAGGTGCCATCGTGGACGGCGCCTATCCGGGGGGGGGGGGGGGGGTAGCTATGAGCGAGAGCCAGACCGTCGAGGCAGATGTGTTCGTGGAGCAGATGGCGCCGACCGTCGCGGCGTTGCAGGCCTTCACGACGGCCGTAGACGACGTAGCTCTCCGCCACGCCAACGTTCCAGCGACCGACTCCCAGGCCATGCGCGAGCTTGCCGCTGAGAACGATTACAGGTCGCAAAGCTCGTGGCAGAACCCGATCACGGACACGCATATGTTCGGCGGGGCGACGCTCCGCGCTGCGTCAGATTACGTCCGCAGCTTCGCCACAGCGTTCACGGCCGAGCGACCTCCGCTGTACGGTCACCTGACGCTGGCTCGATCCGCGCTTGAGTCGAGCGTGGTGTCGGCGTGGCTGAACCAGCCGGATATCGCCTACGTCGAGCGGATCAAGCGCGGACTGTGCGAGCTGCTTTACAGCGCCAATGAGGTAAAGAACCTGGAACTGAGCCCAGACGCGGCAAAAGAATTGACGCAGCTCGAAGCCGACGCAACGAGCTTCGGGTGGAAACCTCACTTTTAATCGCGGTAAACCGGAAGTGGACGGGACAAAGCGCCCCTCGGTTGGGAGCGGCATCACATGGCTGCTCGTTGAGGACTCGCAAGCCCGCATCGGTCGCCTTCTCTGGAACCGGCTCTCCGCCGTCGCGCACGTCACATGGTTTGGCCTGCAATGGGCTTTCATGCTGCCCGACGGTGTGTCAAGCGGCTCTCGTGGCTTCACGACGGTTCCCGTGGGCACCGACTCCACAAGGGTCGCCACTCAGGCCTGGTGTGTTCTGCGTGCGCTGCGAGCTGCCGCCAACAGACGCTTCACGCTGATGGGCTGGAGCGACCAAGAGTGGCAGGACGTCGCTGGTCGCGCTGAGGCATACGAGTACACCTTGTTCCAATCCGCGGCGCCCAGCGGCTAAGTCTTCCTCAGTTCTAGGCAGGTTCCGTCACTTCCTGCGCTTTGCGTGCGACGACGTGCGGCGGATCCGGGAAGAGGCGAGCGAAGGTTTCATGCACCGTGTAGTTCATGTAGAGATTCAGCCGCCATAGTGCCGCGAAGCTGATCTGTAGATCAGTGAAAACGATTTCGTGTGGCGCGTCATCTTCGCCGATGACGGCAGACGAATGAACGAACTGGTGCTTGTCGATGTTTGACAGGTCGCGCGAGGCCGCCAGCGAGTGCATCTTTGGCTCGTCGCCCAGCCGATATGGCTGGAAAGACGCGACCGTATCGATCTGGCTGGAGGTAAGGCCGCGAAGCTGCTGTTCCGCCTTCCGACGAAACTCGTCCTCCGTGTCGCAGATCGGGAACCGATGATTTTTCGTTGGCGTGCCCCCGTTCAGGATGACTAGCTGCCAGATGAGATGGTCAAGCTCGCACCGAAGGTTGTGCAGGAAGTCACCCACGATCGCGCCGAGATGCAGCGGAGGAGTGGGATCGCGGTCAGATTCTTGAAAGCTGTCAACCTCAGCCTTTAGTTCCCATAGATGACGCTGGGCCTGCTGGAGCTTGAGTCGGCAACCGAGGAGCGGATCATCTGTCATGCGGCGGCAACTGTTGCTGCCTGCTCCACAACGGCTCTCAACACGCCAACGACAGCTTCGGCGAGACTGGTTGCGAGATATGCACCGGGCGTGATCCTTTGCGCGTTGCGTAGATCGCCAATGGTGCGCTTCTCGCCCGCGACGACGGTGGCGTATCCGGCCGCAGCAGCGAGGTTGTGAATGTCGGCGAGGTCGCTTGGCTTCCACGGCGCGCCATTGCGCAGGCGCGCATAGGTCAGATGCCAAAAGCGCCCGAGATACGGCATACCAGCGATCTCTGCCGCCGCTCGCGGTAGCCATTCCTTAAGCGAATCTGGACCAAACACGTCTGGGCCAAGCCCAGGGTCGGAGCGAAGGATTCCCTGTTCGCCGTAGTCTGCGAGCAATCGAGCGAGCGCGACGCGGCGGACAAAATCTGGAGAGGCTTCGTCTTTCTCCAGCATCTTGACGACCTCATCTTGTGCTGCAACCCATCGTTGCAGAGCAGCCGCGCTGCCTTCATCTGGGATCGGGGACTCGATCACTGCGTCGTAAGTTCCCGACGCGGCTATCACCTGGGACATGACGTTGCCCAAGGGCTCAGGATATTTAGGCTCAGGAGGAGGGAAGTCCTGCAGGAAGATCGCGTTGGGCCTCAGTGTGAAAACCTCGGTCTGGGTTAGGCCCGAGCCATCGGTCAGAGACGAGGAAAACTCTCGTAGCCCGACCATGCCCGGATGACGCATCTGCCAGCCACGAGACAGTTCGAGCAGCGTGCTCGCCAGCGGCACACGATTCGGGCCAAGGTGCTGCCCAGTCTCAAGGAAGTGGCTGGACGACACCGGGAGAACGATGTGCCTTTGCTCGACGAGCTGGGAGAGAAGCGTGGCGGCGGCAGTGTCCTCCTTGCTGACTTGTCGATGACCGTGCCGCGCGGCGGCGAGCGTTGACCACATGTTCTGGTCGAGATAGACAACAAAGCGTCCGGCAAGCAGTGCGGAGTCATCGTAGCCGGGGATCGCAAGCTCGACTGGCGCTACCCGTCCATTTGGCAGACGCAGGAGGAGCTGTCCAGCAGCGAAGTCAAGACGAAAATGCCGGATGCTGCTCACCTGGGCGAGAGGTAGCTTGGGCAACACGTCGCGTCGCGTCGTGCCATCGCCGTATTCGACCTCGACCGAAGAGTCGTCTAGGTCGTACTCGATGCTCCGAATCGCTGTCACGGTACGAGCGTAGCTCTCATAGCGGGCTGCCTTAAGCTGGACGCATCGAGGGCGAGCGCGAGCCGTCGATGATCTGTGCCTGTTCTGCAGCGACGACGAGCCACGTCAGCTGGTCCCGGTCGACTCCTTCACGGCACCGCTCGATCTGCCCGACACACCGACCGGAAGGGCGGCTGCCCGTAACCTGTGGCAGGCTCGTGGCTGCACCGTGCCGGTGGGCGTCGTAGTTCGGTCGCTTCCAGCACGCCGGGCGCCTGATCGGCGACAAGCGGATAGAGGTCTCCGGAAGCGATCGTCTGGTGCGTCAGCGCTTCACGGTGAACTCGGATCGGCAACGCTGTGCCACCGTGTCCCGGCGGAGAAGCTCGAGATCGAGGCCAACGCGTTCGCCGCTGAGCTGCTCCTTCCACGAGAGGAGCTGCGTCGTGCCGCCAAGGAGAGCCTGAGCTTGGAGGCGACCGCTTGGCGCTGAGGGCGGCACGAGGCGCCTCGACTGCCTGGTCTCAGCGCACGGAGTCCACGGCGGCGGTGATCTCGTGTTCGATTACCCGTAGAAGGCTTGTCGCAGCGCCGCCGGAAGGCCACCAAGTGCTCCAAAATTACCTGCCGAGCGGATACAGCGTACGCGAGGTCGAGTGCCAGAGGCTCGCGCTCAAACACGCTATCTTCGTTGCTGAACGTACAAGTCGACAGGCCTTGCTAGTACGTTTAGCGGATGAGTAGTAGCTTTCGTGATCTTGCGCGCCATTTCGGAGCGTTGCGCCCAAGCACTGTTGCGTCGCTGACGAGCATTGCGGAGGCCCGGGGCAGAGCCGAGGTCTTCCGCCATCAAAACCCTGCGGGCCTCGAGACTCTGCGCCAGGTCGCGCTTATCCAGAGCACTGAGGCGTCAAACGCGATCGAGAACATCTACGCACCACGCGCCCGGATCGAGGCGCTCGTCGCCGAGAAGACCACGCCTGAGAATCGCTCCGAGCAGGAGATCGCCGGCTACCGTGACGTGCTCGCGTTGATCCACGCCAACAGGGCGGACATTCCATTTCAGCCCCGGTACGTCGAGCAGCTTCACGGCACCCTTCATCGGTATGTCGGCGACCGCGATGCCGGGCACTGGAAGAAGCTGGACAACGAGGTCGAGGAAGAACGACCCGACGGCACCAAAGTCGTGCGGTTCAAGCCCGTCGCGGCGACACTGAGCCCCCAGGCCATGCAGGAGCTTCACGCCGAGTTTCATCGCGCGTTAGACGCCAGGACCTACGCGCCGCTGCTGCTGTGTGCCGCCTACGTGCTGGACTTCACCGTGATCCACCCCTTCCGTGACGGCAACGGCCGCATGTCACGGCTCATCACTCTCTGGCTGCTCTACATCATCGGGCACGATGTGGGGCGCTACATCAGTCTCGAGAAGCTGATCGATACGAGCAGGGAGACCTACTACGAAGCGCTGCGCCTGTCCACCAACGGATGGCACGAGGCCGAGCATGATCTTGCGCCGTGGACTGGATACTTCCTCGGTATCCTCCTCGCCGCCTACAAAGACTTCGAGGACCGTGCGGGAACGCTTGGTGGCCGGGGCTCAAAGAGGGCGCTGATCGTGACGTTCATCGACTCGTTGCTGACCGACGAGTTCACGGTCGCGGCGATCCGTGAGAACGCGCCCGGTGTCAGCGATGGCTGGATCAGCCAGGTTCTCGGTGAGCTGAAGCGGGAAGGCATCGTGGAATCGCTCGGGACTGGTCGCAGCGCCCGATGGAAACGGCTTCGCAGGCAGACGTGACGCGCCAAACACCCCAGCTTCTCCGCTAAACGTACAAGTCAGGGCCAGTTACTAGGTCGTTTGTCTGGTTTGGGCGCATCCCCGGAAGGTGCGAGGACATGCCTTGATCGGTTGTGCGGCATCAGACTTTCTCTCTCTCCGGTCTAGTCTTGATCGCCGGCCTTGAGCGCGTTGCGGCAAATCATCAGCGACCGCAAAGGGGCCGGACTGTTCTCGGCGATGGCCGCCAACGCGGCCAGCTCGTCATAGAAGGAATCAGGCAGCGCTTTGGAGTTGGGCTTTGCTCCGCCGTCGATGATCAACCACCCGTGGGTGTCGGGATCGGGACCATTGTCGTCGGCGGGGTGATCCTCGCGCTGATCCTTCGGCGCGGCTAACGATCACTCTCCAGGGCACCCGGACGTTCTAGGTAGACGGTCGTGCAGCCATCAGCGAGCAGTCGAGAACCACAGAATCGATGCCGACGACGCGCCGTGTAGAGACGTCGACTGCCTGCTCTTTGAGAGTCTGCGAGAGTCCGTCAAGCGTGTGGCGACGCGTGGCAGTCCGCTTTCCGTCTGACTGCTTCCAGTTGTCGGCGGCGTAGTAGCCGACGAGGTAGATGCCTTGCGTGATGGAGCTCGTGAGGTAACGCTCGACGAGCTGGGACTCCATGGCCGTCATGAGGTCTCGGTTCCAGGACCCCTTCACCTCAACCATCACGGTCACGATCGGTGGCCCCTGCGTATGCTCGCCTGCGACAGCATCGATCTTCAGGTCGATCGACTTGCCGCGGCCCGTCCCGGTCACGGATGCTCGGATCTGGGTCTCGCGCCCAATGACGATCGCGCGCCCGCGCAGTTCGTGCTCAAGGAAGCCGGCGATCCAGTCGGAGAGCTTCTGCTCGCCGCGTGGTTCAAGCGGGGGATCGGTCCAGAGAAGCTGGACCTGCGGGTTCACGCCTTGTAGCTTGTCGTTGGCGGTGCGAAGAACGTCTACTACGGCACGCCGGAGGCCCTCGTCGGACACGATCCAACGCTGTGCGTTCTTCTGTGCCATTGCGAGGACTTGTGCGGGGCTCGGGCTGATCCAAGTGGCTCGGCTCGCTGCCTCCCTCGCTTGCTCGCGCATGGCTCTGAGCCATACGAACTCAGGGTAGGCGATCACCAGTCGGTTGAATGCCTGGACGGCGTCGTAGGTTCCGCGCGCGACGAGCTCGCGTAGCAGCTGTTCATGCCAGATCACGATCTGCTCTCGCGCGCCGACGTAGTGGGCCTCTTCGGGGATTGGATTCTCGGCGCGGGGGTATCGGGCCTCGATCCAGCTGAACAAGTCGGCGAGTTGGCTCTCGGTCAGCCGGCGGGCAACGTTCGGTTCGAACTCCCCTGCGAGGCGGGCAATGAGGTCTCGGCCGAACTGATCGTCAGCTTGAACGAGTGGCCAGATGCGGCGCCATTCTCCGTCTGGACTCCCTGTCACAAGGCGAGCAGCGAGAGCGGCTGCGAGTTCCCGGCGACCCCCACCGGCCTTGACGGCTGAAGGGACCACGAGGCGGCGTGCGAGAGCCCAGCCGTTCTCGACACCCTCGGCCATCAGAAAGCTGACGAGCTCGGCCCGTTCCGCCGTTTGCTGGCGGCTATCGCGAGCCCGAGCAAGGATCGCCTGTTCGACGGCAGGCACAACGAGCCCAGTGAAGCGCCGGATCGCGAAGGCATGCCCATCATGTCGTTCACGGCGGAGCGTCTGCTTGAGCCATGCGGCAGCGGCGTCCGGCGCGCAGTGCACGAGCCTGACGATGGCCCAACGGTCGAACTCGTCATCGCTCATATCACCCCAGGGCCAGCCGACGATTACGGGCGCCCAGCGCACGATGATCTCGCAGTCGATCAGGGAAAGCTGCTGCTGAGTGCTGGCGAGTAGGTGGAGGGCTCGGTATCCCGCCCACGCTGGCTCGTTTACGACACGCTGGTGAAACCACAGTGATGGCTCTACGGGTGCCTCACGCAGATAGGTCGGCGCGGCGTCGGTGAGCCACGCGTGTATGTCTTCGTCAACGAGCTCCCATCCGGCCAGCCGTCGGGGGTTGGAGATCAGGAACCCGCCAAGACGTTGCACTTGCTCCATCCAGGCGAGCGCCACCCAGAACCCGTCGAGGCCGCCATCGTCCCAGAGTGCCTTCGCTTCGGCGACCTTCGCGCGAACGTCGAAGCGGGGGGCGCGGATCTCCTCGCGACGCTCGACCATCTCGGCGATACGCCGCTGGCGGTCACGCATGACGTCGGCCTCTGGCGAGCTGATGAGGACCGCGTCGTAGCGGTAGCGCGTCAGACGGGCGAGCACGGGGCTTTGTTGTCGTGCGCTGAAGATCGTCTCGTCGCTGGCACCGTTGACGAGCATCGCCTCGAGCAGTGCGGCCCACGCGGCCTCCTCGGGTGTCCCGATGCGGCTGGTGAGTTGCTGGGCCGCCCAATCGACGTCCTCGGGTGGCGCCAGAGACGGCGTGCTCATCACCAGTTCGGCGGCGTCTACCGGCTCTTCAAGCTCGTCGGGAGTGTCTCGCGATACCATGGCCGAGAGTAGCCGGCGCCTACTCGCTTGGTCTTGGAGAAGCTCGGGATGTTCCTCAAGAGTTAGGCGCGAAAAGAGTTCGACATTTTCGGCGAGCAGCTTCGTAGCGACGTCCGCGAACGCGTTGAGTGTGTCCTCGTCCGCCAGGCGGTCGGCGGCGCGAATCAGCAGCTGCTCGCGCAGGTCTGAGAGAGCATCTGTCGCGGCATGTTCGATCGGGAGCATCGCCGACCACCGCAAGACCGGCGCCAGCTGATCGTCGGTAAGTCCCGCGACGAGCAAGTTCCGAAGGAAGTGCTTGTAGGAGCCGTAGAGGTTCCTCCGCTTCGGTGGGGTCAGTGACAAAAGCAGCTCATCGAGGGCAAGCACCGAGGGCCATGTCGCAGCCAGAGCCGCGCCCTTCAGCTCGTCTTCGACGTCTTGGGATGGCGAAGCGGTCGCCAACTCCAAAAGTTCTCGCCGGGCCTGCTCTGACGCGAACTCGCCGAGCGCGTGCAGTGCAGCGTCACGCACACCCAGCGGCGCGTCGCTATCGAGTGCGAGCGCCACCAAGTCGGGCTCTAGCGCGCTGACCTTGCAAGCACCTGCGATGTCTGCTGCCGTCTCGCGGCTCGCCGCGTCGTGGCTGTTGTCGATTAGGATCCCGCTGAGCTGGTCAGCCAAGCCTGGGTGATCGAGATGCTCTAGCGCGTTGCGCACCGGAACGTCGAAGCGTTGAAGTTCGTAGCACCCGATAGCGGTAAGCAGAGCAGCAACGATCGACGCGCGGTCGTTCACTGGGACCGACGCGGGATCCGCTCGCACCAGTACCGCCGGTTCGCGCGCCAAGAGCAGTTCGGCGAAGTCGCTTGATAGCGCAGCCAGCCAGCTCGCAACCTCCCGGAGTTGCGGAATCACTCTCATTCGACCATCGAGGTCGCTGAAGATCAGATCGTCGACCTGATCTTGGCTTAGAGCGCCTAACAGAATGAGCGTTGGAGTTGTTGGTGGCAGATGAGTGCGCAGCCGATGGTGAGGAAGGCTTCGTGGATGTCGGCGCGTCGGTCGTAGCGACGCTCGAGGCGGCGATGCTGGTGCAACCAGGAGATCGTGCGCTCGATTACCCATCGTTCTCTGCCGAGCCCTGAGCCGTGGCCGGTTTTGCGCTTGGCGATACGCGGCGTGATGCCGCGCTCACGGAGCGCCTTGCGATGCTTGCGGCTGTCATACGCCCGGTCAGCGAGTAGAGCTTTCGGCTTGAACTTGCCGTGAGCGCCGGTCGGCGGGACGCGATCGACGAGCGACAGGAGCTCGGTGATGTCGTTGCGATTCGCGGCGGTGAGAGTCACGGCCAGAGGGGTTCCCCGACCGTCGCAGATCACGTGGTGCTTGGAGCCCGGCCGGCGCCGATCGACGGGCGAGGGGCCAGTTTTCTCGCCCCCCCTTTGGCCCGAACATGCGAGCTGTCCACCACCGCCCTTGACCAATCCAACTGCCCCGCGTCTTGCAACTCGTCCAGGAGCACCTGATGCAGACGTTCCCAGACCCCCGCCTCGTTCCAGTCCCGCAGTCGCCGCCAGCACGTCATCCCTGACCCACAGCCCATCTCTTGGGGCAGATCCTCCCAAGGGATACCCGTCTTCAGTACGAACAGGATGTGGAGTGGACCCGGTTTCGCGGACAGTCGCGGGCTTGGCTGGCTAGGTTTTGTTTGTGGGGGTGATTATCTCTCTCTCGTATGCCTCTGGGGAGAGGTAGCCGAGGGTGGAGTGTCGTCGTTGTCTGTTGTAGAACGCCTCGATGTACTCGAAGACGGCGGAGCTGAGGTCGCGTCTGGTGGGCCAGGGTTGGCGGTGCACGAGCTCTTTCTTGATGGTGGCGAAGAAGCTCTCGGCGACGGCGTTGTCGTAGGCGTCGCCCTTGGAGCCCATCGAGACGGCGATCCCGGCGTCGCGGGCTTGCTGCCCGAACGCAAGACTGACGTATTGCGAGCCCATATCGCTGTGATGCACGAGACCGGGCGCGGGGCGCCGGCGGGCGAGCGCCATCTGCAGCGCCTCGACGACGAGCTCTGAGCGCATGTGCTCGGCCATCGCCCACCCCACGATCATCCGCGAGAACGTGTCTTGGACGGCGGCGAGGTAGAGCCAGCCCTCCCACGTTCGCAGATACGTAAGGTCCGCGACCCACAGCACGTTCGGGGCGGCCGGGGTGAACTGCCGGTCGACCAGATCATCGGCGACCCTGACACCTGGCACCCTGATCGTCGTCTTCCCGCGTTTGACCCGCACCAGCCCTGAGATCCCGGCCCGGCGCATAAGGCGCCGCACCCGCTTGCGCGAGACCTGGATGCCATCTCCCAGGCGCAGCTCGGCCGCTACCCGCCGGGAGCCGTAGACGCCCCTGGCCTGCTCGTGGATCTCCTTGATCCTCGAGGTCAGCCACGCATCGGAGAGCGCCCTGTCGCTTGGGACCCTGCGCTCCCACCCGTGGTAGCCAGAACGGCTCACACCGAGGACCTCGCACATCACAGAGACTGGGAAACTGGCCCTCTCCGCCGAGATGATCCGGTAGGCGCTCACCGGGTCTCGGTCTCCGCTGCGAAAAGGACCGCGGCTCGCTTGAGGATCTCGCGCTCCTGCTCCAAGCGTTTGACCCGCTTGCGCAGCTCACGGAGCTCTTCGCGCTCCGCGCTCGTCAGCCCGTCATCGCGCTCCCGATGATCGAGCTGGCGCTGCTTGACCCAGTTATGCAGCGACTGATCGCTGCAACCCAGGCTCTCAGCCACATCCTTCACCGCCCGGCCAGCGAGCACCAGCTCGACAGCCTGGCGGCGGAACTCCGGCGGATACGGCGGCTTCGTTCGCGGCATGAACACATCCTTTCGCGTCCAAGCCAATCAAGCGCTCAACTGTCCGTCAGACGGGATCCACTCCACTTCCTGGACGGATCGGGCATAAAGCCGCGATCGCTGAACTCGAGTGGGTCGCCGTCGGGCAGCCAATACCTCGTGGCGTAGAAGTGGCCGCTCATCGCTAGCGGCGTCCGAGATCAAGGGGAGCGTCGGGTTTCGGATTGTGTACGCAGATCTCTTGATGATGGACGGTGCCGCGGATCGACGCTCGGGCCACTGCGGCTTCTTGGTTCGAGGCAGCGCTTTTGCCGACGGTTGCAGCCCTGAGCCATCCTGTGTTTGGCGGACCTTGATCACCGTCCCCGCCAAACGCGGGGCGGCTCATATCGCTTCCATGCGAACGCCGCGACCGGTCCGCCCTGCGGCTTCCCTTGAACAAAGCGAGCGTCTCGATCGACCCCTCGCAGGCGACCGCCCCGGACGAAGATCGAGTCCGCAGCCCGGTCCGGCAAGCACTTGCGCTTCGCCCGGCGAGGTTGTCCCGTAGCGTGTAGAAGTTCGTAGGTGGCGGTTCTCTCGCCTCGTCCGGTCCCGCTGGGACCGTGGCGAGTGCGAACAAGTCCATTGAGACGAGAGGAACCGCCATGATGACCGTAGAGCAGGAGCAGGACGCACGCCCAGAGCATGTGTTGCCGCCAGGGGTGCTGGATGCGCTGGGGGAGCTGGCTGGTGCGGCGAAGGACGGGCTGCTCGCGTTGAGCGTCGGTGTTGGGCTGGGGGTGCTCAGCGAGATGATGGAGGCCGAGCTGGATGAGGTCGTCGGCGCCAAGCACGCCATGATCCCGGAGCGCACCGCGGTGCGTCACGGTCACGAGGATGGCGAGGTCACTCTTGGTGGCCGGCGGGTCGCGGTGAAGCGTCCGCGTGCCAGGAGCGCTGATGGGGAGCACGAGGTGCCGTTGGCGACGTACGCGTATTTCGCTGACCGTGACCCGTTGATGCGTGTCGTGTTGGAGCAGATGCTCGCGGGTGTCAGCACCCGCCGGTTCTCAAGAACCCGTGAGCCCGTTGGGGAGCAGGTGAGAGCCAGTGAGCGCTCGGCGTCGAAGTCAGCGGTCAGCCGCGAGTTCGTTGGCCGCACGCGTGAGCACCTGGACGCACTGATGAGCCGCGATCTGGGAGACGTGCGCCTCGCGGCGTTGATGGTCGACGGGATCGAGCTGAAGGGCCGCTGCGCGATCGTCGCGCTCGGCGTCAGCACCGAGGGAGTGAAGATCCCGCTGGGATTATGGGATGGCTCCACGGAGAACAAGACAGTCACCGCTCACCTCCTCGCCGATCTCGTCAGCCGTGGCCTTGACGTCGAGCAGGGCGTCCTTGTCGTCCTGGACGGCAGTAAGGCACTGCGGGCAGCCGTTGATGAGATCTTCGGCCCCGTGCCGGTGCAGCGATGTGTTCGTCACAAGGAACGCAACGTCCTGGATCACCTCCCCGAGCGCGACCGCCCCGCCGTGAAGGCGCGCTTGCGGCGCGCGTGGTCCAGCGATAACCACGCGCGCGCGCTGGACGGTCTGCGGATCCTCGCATCAGAGCTCGAACACTCCCATCCCGGAGCGGCCGCGTCGCTCGCCGAGGGCTTGGAGGAGACCCTCACCCTCACACGCCTCGGGGTCCGTGGGCGCCTGAAGAAGACGCTCGCCTCGACGAACCCGATCGAGTCGATGATCGAGATCATCCAACGCACCTCACGCAACGTGAAGCGCTGGCAAAACGGAGACATGTGCCTCCGATGGACCGCCGCCGGGATGCTCGAGGCCGAGACCCAGTTCCGTAAGGTCGTCGGCTACACCGACCTCGCGAAGCTCGCCCTCGCCGTCGAACGAGACCTCGCGGCACAGCACGCGCCCACTCACACCACGACCAAGGAGAACACGCCCACCGCAGCAACCGTGTAACCATCACACCCGGCCGCCACCACGAACTTCTACGGCGAACGGGACAACCTCCGCCCGGCGCAAGGGAAGTGGAGTTGCTCATCGGTGCCTGGTCCGCTCGGAGGGTCTGAGGGGGTCCCTGTAGGTGGTCCAGGGTCTATGCGTGGTCTGGTTGGTTGTGGTTGGTTTCTCTTTCTGCGTACTCGGCGGGCGTGAGGCTTCCTAGGGCTGAGTGTGGCCTGTAGGTGTTGTACTGGATGCGCCAGTCTTCGATGATGACCTTCGCCTCGGTGAGGCAGGCGAACTCCTCGATGTTCAGTAGCTCGTCGCGGAGTCTGCCGTTGAATGACTCCACGAACGGGTTCTCCCAGGGTGATCCCGGCTCGATGTGGGCGGTTCGGGTTCCCTTGAGGCGGCAGTAGTCGCGGAGGGTCCAGGCGATCATCTCCGGGCCGTTGTCAGCCCGCAGGTACGTGGGGGCGCCGCGATCGGCGACGAGCCGCTCGAGGATGGTGATGACGTCCTCGGCGGTGCAGTTGCGCGCGACTCTGATCGCCAGGGCCTCGCGGGTGTACTCGTCGACGATGTTGCAAAGCTTGATCCTGCGCCGGTCGGAGGTCTCATCGAACTGGAAATCAAATGCCCACACCTCGTTTGGCCTGCTCGCCCTCAAACGCGCTGCCTGCGCGGTCCCCAGCCGGCGGCGCTTACGGGTCTTCACGGGCCGTCGCAGGCCCTCCTGGCGCCAGATCCGACGGGTCCGCTTGCGGTTCATGCTCCAGCCCTCCCGCAGCAGGATCGTGTGCGCGGTCTTCCACCCCCACCTCGGGTGCTCCCCCGCGATCTCCCGCAGCCGGCCCGCCAAGCGTTCATTCTCACTGCGTCCTGGCCGCGGCTGTTTGCGCTGCGTGGAGCGGTGCTGACCCGCCACACGGCACGCCCTGCGCTCTGAGACCCCGAAGCGCTCCTGCAAAGTGCCGACGGCCCTACGCCGGCGTCCCGGGGTCAAAAGTTTCCCTCCGCCAGCTCCTTGAGCATGTCGATATCCAGCGCCTGCTCCGCGACCAGCTTCTTCAACCGCTGGTTCTCGCCCTCCAGGTGCTTCAGCCGCTTCGCTTCATCGGCCTTCATCCCACCGTACTGCGCACGCCAGCGGTTCCACGTCGCCTCGCTGACCTCCAGCTGGCGCAATACCTCCACCAGCTCGCGGCCCTCATTCAACAACCGCTCGCCCTCCCTGATCTTCCTGACTGCCTGCTCCGGCGTGTGCCTGTGTCGCTTCATGATCGTGTCCATCCTTCCATCCCATCACGGGAAACACGACCACGCATCCAGCCTGGACACTTCACAGGGACCCCGTCAGGTCGTCTAGGGGCGCTAGCGTCGCTGTGCATGAGGCGACGACCCGAATCGCGACCTCGTCCGTGCCGCCCTGTCCCTTCGAGTGTGGCTTCGCTCGCCGCCCTGGGCTAGGCGGTAGAAGGTTTACGATGGACACGCACGCTACGATGTACATCAGGTGTGCATCGTGGGCCGTTGGTGAGTGCGCCGGCGTGCGCAGCGTTTGCAAAACGTTTGCAGATCAGCCAAAAACCCAGGTTCTAAGCCAAATTAGTACTATCTCCCCGACTTAAGTTCTGCGTCCGGATATGTCCGGACATGTCCGGACACGCTGGCGGATTCGTCGGTCTGAAGCGGACATGACCGGACACGGGTGGCCAGCGTTTGCAGGGGTTTCTCGACTCGGATGCTGCCGATAGGGGGATTCTCGGGGGAAGAACCCGAGCAGATAGGGGGACGGACCCCTGTTCCGACGGCGTCTACGCTGTCGGCGGGCTGCACATGAGCCGGACGGGATAGCGCCGCATGTGGCGCTATCTTCCCTATGTCCTCGACCGAGCGCATAGGACACGATCTGCTCCAAGACGGTGTTCTGCGATGTCTTGCTATCGTCGAATGCCATATAGCTTGTATATAGCTGCATGTAATCATCGAAATGCGCTATATTGGTGCGTATGCAACCTGCGGGCATCTCGGTCCATGAGCTGCCCGATCTCCTCGTCTCCCGAGGGCGCTACAGCGCGTCACTGGAGGAGATCCGGGAGCTGACGGGACTGAGCTACGCCGCAGTCATGAGTGGCCTGCAGCGCCTGCGCAGACAGCAGCGCGTTTTCTCCCCGACGCGGGGTTTGTATGTTGTGATCCCTCCGGAGTACCGCTCCTGGGGCGTGGTGCCGGCGGACTGGTTCATCGATGACCTGATGCGACATCTCGGCCATCGCTACTACGTGGCGCTGCTCTCGGCAGCTGCGTATCACGGGGCTGCTCACCAGGCATCGCAGGTCTTCCAGGTGATGAGCGACGCGCGTGTGCTCAACCGGGCGATCGGACGCGTTCGCCTGTCCTTCAGCACGAGCGCATATGTCGCCGAGACGCCAACCGAGGCGGTGGTCGTACACACGGGGTCGATCCCCGTGTCATCGCGCGAGGCGACGGTGGTCGATCTCGTGCGAGAGCCACGCGAGAGCGGTGGCATCAGCAACGTGGCGACCATCCTCGCCGAGATCGGCGCACTCGACGGCTCGGCGCTCGCGACCCTCGCCGCCCGCCGCGGTCGGGCGCTTGCCCGTCGCACGGGATGGCTCGTGGAGCACTACGGCACCTGCGATGACCTTGGGCCGATGCGCCTGGCGGCAAGGCTGGACTTGGGAGAGCCCAGCCTGCTTGCCCCCTCGGGGCCGAGGCGAGGGCGCTCTGACCCGACTTGGAGGGTCCGCATGAACATCTCCGTGGAGCCCGACCTGTGATCGCACAGGCGTACCTGAACGAGTGGGCTTCGCGGGCGCCGTGGCCCGCGCAGGTCCAGATCGAGCAGGATCTGATGCTCTCGCGTTTGATCGTCGAGATCGCAGGTCATGAGTTGCTCGGCGCCGAGCTGGCCTTCCGGGGTGGGACCTGCCTGCACAAGCTCCACCTTCCCCAGCCGCTGCGCTACTCCGAAGACCTCGACTACGTGCGCAGCACCCACTCGGGGATCAAGCCCTATCTGACGGCCCTGCGGGAGGTGGCCCTCGGTGTGGGGCTCGTGGAGCACGGCACCAGCCAGAGCGGTCAGATGGTTCATATCGTCTTCGAGGCCCAGCCCACCGGCGCGCCGGGGCGCATCCGGATCAAGATCGAGACCAACATCGCGGAGACCGAGTCGTTCCTGCCGCGCATCACCCCCTTCCCTACGCGGTTGATTCCCGGTGGTGGTCCGGTCACGCAGATGTGCGCACCTTCCAGATCGAGGAGCTGATGGCCACCAAGCTCCGCGCTCTCTACCAGCGCCGGAAAGGCCGCGACCTATTCGACCTGTGGCACGTACTCACCGACCTCCAACCCGACGAGCAGCTCGTGATTGAGGGTCTCGTGCACTACATGGCGGGGAACGTCTTCAGCTACCACGACCTTTCGGCCAACCTCGCCGCCAAGATCGAGAGCCCCGACTTCGCAGCCGACCTCGCCCAGCTCACCACCACCCCGCTAGGCCAATACAGCATCCGGGCTGCCGCGGATCTCGTGATGGAGCGCCTCGGCAGCAGACTCCCCGGCTCCCCGGATCTCAGCAAGATCGAGGGCGGTCTTTGGCGCGCGAACGACGGATAACAAAGGGGCCCACAGGCTACGGGTCTGATGCGACGCCCACGGGGAACAATTTGATGGCAGCGAGAGGCCCGAGTTGGGCGAGCTCGGAGCGTATCGTCCGGCGCTCGCAGGACGCCTGCTTCCGCATCGCAGAGCAGGAGCGCGGGTTCGACGCCAGTTCGCAGCTGAGACTCGTCCAACCCGGTCGTCTGCGGAGGGTCGATCGAGACGCCTGCTTTTGGCAAGGCAGGCGTGACGTCATCTGATTCCGAATCACCAAACTCCACCAAGCAGGCGCAGACAAAAGCCAAAGTCTGGCATCCGGTATCTTTTGGGCATGATCGTGCGATCGCGGGGCGCCCGGTGAGAGCCTGGGGGCGGACGAGCCGCGACCCGTTCAGTGGTGCGCGGACCGATCTGTGGATTGCTCGTGTGCTGTGCATGCTCGTCGCGTTGACGGTGAGCTTGTCGGGAGCTGCGGGCGCGTCTGCGGCGTCCAGCGTTGTGACGTGGGGCGAAAACGACGACGGGCAGCTCGGCAACGGCAGTTTCCCCGGCCCCGAATCATGCCCCGAAGGTGGCGGCGACTGCAGCAGGACACCGGTGCTTGTGAGCGGGCTGAGCGGGGTCGAGGATTTGGCCGGCGGGAGCCAGGGCTTGGCGCTGCTGAGCAACGGCACGGTCATGGCCTGGGGTAGAAACGCTGATGGGCAGTTGGGCAATGGCAGTCACGAACAAAGCGACGTGCCGGTGCCGGTGCACGGGCTAAGCGGGGTGACGGCCGTCGCCGCGTCCTACGGGATCAGCATGGCCCTGCTGAGCAACGGCACTGTAATGGACTGGGGCGAAAACGGCAACGGTCAGCTGGGCGACGGTACCGCCAATGAAGAGACTCCCACTCCGGTCCAGGTGTTCAGACTTAGCGAAGTCATCGCCATCGCAACCGGTGGAAGTTATGGCCTGGCCCTGCTTAAGAACGGAACGGTCATGACCTGGGGCTCCGGCGGGGGCGCAAACAGCTACATTCCTGTACAGGTAAGGGGACTGAGCGAAGTCACCGCCATCGCGGCCGATGGTGGCCACAGCCTAGCGCTGCTGAAAAATGGCACGGTCATGGCCTGGGGTGAAAACGAGTATGGCGAACTGGGCGACGGCACCACCAAAGACAGCGCTGTGCCAGTTCGGGTGAGCGGACTCAGGGAAGTCGTGGCCATCGCGGATGGCGCCGACCACAACCTGGCCCTGTTGAAGGACGGGATGGTGATGGCGTGGGGCCAAAACGATTGGGGACAGCTGGGAGATGGCTTCGATGGCGGCTATGGCTACAACGGCGGCCCGGAAACGTGTGGGCCAACTTCCTGTAGCACGATCCCGGTCCCTGTCAGCGGACTGAGCGAAGCTACGGCCATCGCGACTGGCTATGGTCAGAGCCTCGCGCTACTCGCTGATGCGACTGTCGTGGGCTGGGGTGAAGACTTCAGTGGGCAGGTCGGCAACGGCACCGCCGTACCAGGAATTGCTGCACCGGTAGCAGTTAGCGGATTGAGCGGGGTCGCGTCGATTGCGGCTGGCGATGTCTTCAGCATGGCCCTGCTCGACGAGGAAACCGGCCAGATCGCCGGCAAGGTGACCAGCGCCTCCGGGGGAGCGTCGCTCGCAGGCGTCAGTGTTTGCGCGTATGCACGTAACGGAGCTTTTCGGGGGCGGTGTGCGCAGACCAAGGCCAGTGGCGAATACGCCATCTCGGGACTTGCCGGCGGTGAATACACAGTCGAATTCTCGCCCCCCAGCAAGAGCGCGCTCAACTACACCGCCCAGTACTACGAAGGCGAGTCCTCGTTGTCCGAAGTAAAGCCGGTGCCTGTGACGGTTGGCGACACCACGCCGGGGATCGATGCAAAGCTTGAAGTGGGCGGCCAGCTCAGCGGTGCAGTGACGAGCACTGAAGGAACCAAGAGGCTAGCCGGAATCGAAGTCTGCGCGAGTGAGGCGAACGGCGGCGGCTTCGGCGAACGCTGCGCGCTTACAAACGCGAGCGGGGAATACACCATCTCGGGGCTGGCGAGCGGCAAGTACAGTGTTGAATTCTCACCATCCAACAAGAGTACTTCCAACTACATTACTCAATACTACAAGGGAGTGTACTCGTTGTCCGAAGCGACCGCAGTAACGGTCGCGGCCGAACAGCTGACTTCGGAAGTCAATGCGGATCTGGAAGAACGGGCGCAGCTCGCCGGCCAGGGTATCGCCGGGCAGGTGACGGATGCCTCGACGAAAAATGGGATTAAAGGCATCGAAGTCTGCGTGTATGGAGTCGGCGGCGAAGTCCCGGAAGGTCTTTTTGGCGAATGCACCAAAACCAATGGGCTGGGTGAATATGCCATATCGGGGTTGCCGAATGGCGAATACGTCGTGGAATTCCTGTCGCCATTCGACAGCGGCCTCAACTATGTGACCCAGTACTACAGGGAATCTGCGACTATGGCCAGTGCCACTCCGGTGTCGGTGAGCGCTAGCAGCATGGACACGGAAATAGACGCGCAACTCAAGGAAGGCGGCCGGATTGCCGGCGAGGTAACCGATGCGTCGACGTCGAGCGCGGTCGAAGGCATCGAAGTCTGTGCGTTTTCGACCGACAGCGAAAGCTTCGGGTGCGCTTTGACGGATGCACAGGGCGGATACACCATCTCAGCACTTGGCGACGGCGACTACGACGTTGGGTTTTTGTCCCCGCCGAAGCTCAATTACGTCACGCAGTACTACGACGGAAAGCTGAAAGCGTCGGCAGCGAACCCCGTGCCGGTAGCCGAGGAGGGTACGACGCCGAACATCGATGCGCAGCTTGAGCTGGGAGGGCGAATCGAAGGGAAGGTGACGAACGCCTCGACGAACGCGGCCATCAAGGACGTTGTCGTCTGCGCGTTGCTGTCGGTCAAAGAAAGTATGGGCTGTGCGCTGACTGACGCGAGCGGTGAATACACGATCTCAGGGTTGCCGGGCGGCGAATATGAGATCGGGTTCGACGCGGGGAAAGGCTACGTCATCCAGTATTACGACGATGAGTTCTCGTTCCCCGAAGCCCAGACCGTGGCGGTCACCCCTGGCAGTACGACAGCCGCCATCGATGCCGCCATGGGGTCGAGCGCTTTGACGCCTCCGGTCAACACCAAGGCTCCGGTGATCTCGGGGACCCCGGCCGTTGGAGAAACGCTGACGTGCGCAACCGGTCTGTGGACAGGTAGTCCGAGGCCAAGATACACTGTGCAGTGGCTACGCAGTGGTGCCCCGATCGCAGGTGCAACCTACAGCAGCTATTGGGTACAGGACGCCGACGAAGGATCAATCCTCGCGTGTCAGGTTACGGCGAAAAGCACGGCTGGAGAAAGGAGCGCTACGAGCCCCGGGCTCGCCATCCCGGCAAGCCCGACCGTGTCCATCGTGCTGCCGAGTCCGAGTGCCACTTCCACAACGCCGACCACGACCATTCTGACCACGCCGCCCGCAACCCATCCCACATCTTCGCCGCTTCCCGTCCTCACGATCGTAGGGTCGGGGATTGTCGTATCGCGGAGTTCGGTTTCGGTGAATCTGGCTTGCAATGCGGCGACATGTCGGGGGTCGGGCGAGTTGACCATGCGATTCGTGAGTAAGCGCCACAAGGGAGCGAAGGTGGTCACGCATCGGGAAACGCTCGTTCTCGCCAAGGGGAGGTTTTCGCTCACGCGGGGCGAGGGCGACACCGTCGTGCTTCGTCTTACGGCTGCCGGGAGACGGCGCCTCGCTCGTGCCAAGCGCCATGTTGTCACCGCCAGTCTTGTCCTGGTCGTGCAGGGCGCAGGGACGACGAGCAGCCCGGTGCTGGCGAGGTGAGCGTGCGCGTCGTTCATGTGCCATGCCTGCTCGTGATCGCCAGCTCCTCGCTGCTGGTGCTCCTCTGGTCCTCATCGCAACTCGCTATCGCCCAGGGCAGCCAAGGGCTCCCCGTCGCGCCGCTGCCCGCCTCCGCTTACGCTGTGCGCTCTGCATGTCCGGCGCCCACGCCCGGGCACGCCAGATGCTTGGCGCTCGAACTGGTGCCCAAGACGTCCGCCGCGCGCGCCCATACTCACCCTCTGGGGATGGCGCGCAAAGCCCCGCCTACGCCCAGGGAGGGCAAGGCCGTGGAAGTCTGCGAACGGCCCACCGCCGCGGAAGGCTGCTACGGCCTGCGCCCGCAGGACCTGCACAGCGCATATGGGCTGCCCACGACGGCTCCCTCAAAACAGACGATCGCGCTCGTCGACGCCTACGATGACCCTGCTGCCGAAATGGATCTCAAAGCCTATGACGAAGAGTTTCATCTACCCGCATGTACTACCGCGAACGGCTGCTTCACGAAGGTCAATGAGAAGGGCCAGGCCGGGCCGTTGCCCGAATCCGAAGGTGGATGGTCAGTCGAGATCTCGCTCGACATCGAGATAGCCCACGCCATCTGCCAGAACTGCCACATCTTGCTCGTGGAGGCCAACGAAACCTCCTATATAAACCTCGAGGCGGCCGAGGAAACTGCCGCAAAAATGGGGGCGACCGAGATCTCAAACTCGTGGGCGGGAGGCGAGCCGGCAGCTGCCAGCACAGCCTTTGACCACCACGGCATCGTGATCGCCGCGGCGTCTGGTGACTACGGCTATCTCGACTGGCAGTCCCAGAATCTGGATGCCAGAGGCACCGTGGGTTGGCCGGCCTCATCCCCTGATGTCGTCGCGGTGGGCGGCACCCGCCTGAGCCTGACCAGCGAAGGCGCATGGGCGGGGGAGACAGTGTGGAACGGCGATGGCGCTACCGGCAGCGGCTGCAGCGAACATTACGAAGCCCCAGCCTGGCAGCGGGAACTACCCAACTGGTCTGCCGTCGGCTGCGAATCCAAACGGGCCGTGGCCGACGTATCCGCCGATGCCGACCCCTACACCGGTGTGGCCTTTTACGACTCCGCCACGATCGTGGAAAAGAAGGGTGGTGGAAATGGGCCGATCGATTGGGGAACGGTCGGCGGCACCAGCCTCGCCACCCCGCTTATCGCCTCCGTGGTCGCGCTCGCTGGGGGATCCGGCGGCGTGGAGTATGCAGCCAAGACCCTCTACGAAAACCGGGTCAAATCACCGGCTTCGCTGCACGACATCAATTCCGGGTCCGACGGCGAATGTTTGAAGGTCTTCAACTACGGAACAGGCCTATCTGGCTGCACGGAACTCGAAGAGGCGGAAAGCAGTTGCAAGAGCGAGGCGATCTGCCTGGCCGGCCCCGGCTACGACGGCCCGTCCGGCGTGGGCACCCCGGACGGACTCGGCGCATTCCAGGCGCCCATCGAACCAGTCAAGAAAACACAGGCGATCAAATTCGCCTCGACCGCGCCCGCCTCCGTGAATCTCGGTGGGGCGACCTACGGAGTGGCCGCCACGGCGTCCTCCGGTCTGCCGGTGTCACTGACCACAGGAACGCCCTGGGTGTGCTCGTTGGTGGGGGCCACTGTGAGCTTCATTGGCGCGGGCACGTGCACGATCGACGCCAGCCAGGCGGGCAGCGCCGAATATGACGCAGCGCCCGAGGCGGAGCAGTTTTTCACGGTGGGCAAGGGCTCGCAGCGCACGACGTTCGTCTCGATCGCGCCAGGTTCGGCTGCCGTTGGCGGTCCCAGCTACACGGTGCAAGCCACGGCATCGTCGGGCCTCGAGGTGGCGTTCGCGTCCAGTACGCCTTCGGTCTGCTCGCTGGAATGGTCGACGGTGAGCTTCATTGGAGCGGGAACCTGCACAATCGACGCCGAACAGGTCGGCAACTCCAACTACCACGCGGCGCCCGAAGTGTGGCAGTCAGTCGTCGTTGACATGGGCTCACAGCACGTGACGTTTACCTCCGAGCCACCTGCAGCGGCGACTATTGATGGCTCCATATATACAGTGACGGCGCGCGCCAGCTCGGGATTGCCGGTGTCGTTCTCATCCAGGGCTTCGTCAGTGTGTTCAGTATCGGGCACAACTGTCAGTTTCATCGGCGTGGGCACGTGCACGATCGACGCCAAACAAGCCGGGGACTCCAACTACAAGGCGGCGCCCGAAGCGCGGCAATCCTTCGCGGTGGGCGAGCGCTCGCAGACAGTCGAATTCACTTCGAGTGCACCGGCCGCGGCCATCGTCGCTGGCCCGACTTATACTGTGGCCGCCACCGCCTCCTCGGGCCTGCCTGTCTCGTTCTCATCCGCCACCCCTGCAGTGTGTTCCTCGTCGGGATCGACCGTGAGCTTCGTCGGCGCGGGGACGTGCACGATCAACGCCAGCCAAGCCGGTAGCGCAGAATATGAAGCGGCGCCCGAAGTACAGCAGACTTTTGTGGTGAGCAAGAAGCGCTCACAGCCGAGCGCAGTCGTGTCGATCGTGCCTGCCTCCGTCAGTACCGGCGAACAGGGGGCGATGACCCCGCTCCCCTCCGTCGCGGCGACACCTGCAACCTTTCTCCAGCAAGGTGAAACGCTGACCGCGGCGCCCGGCGAACAGGGTATCAGCACGCAGTTCGGCCACAGCGTCGCGGTCTCCGCGGACGGCGACACGATGCTGGTGGGTGGTCCGGACGAAGACCCCTACGGCGGATCGGCGTGGGTCTACACACGCTCCGGGTCCACCTGGACCCAGCAGGCGAAGCTCGACGCCAGCGAAGTGAGCTGCGACGGCTTCTACTACTGCGGGGCCTACGTAGGCTACAGCGTCGCGCTCTCCGCGGACGGCAACACCGCTCTGGTCGCCGGCTACGGCAACGCGGGCGGGATAGGAGCCGCATGGGTGTTCACGCGCTCGGGCGCCACCTGGACACAGCAGGGTCCCGCGCTCACCGGTAAGGGGGAGATCGGCACAGGCGAGTTCGGCATGAGCGTCGCTCTATCGGCCGATGGCAATACAGCGCTGATCGGCGCCCCTGACGATTACGGGTACGCCGGCGCCGCGTGGGTATTCACGCGAGCGGGCGCAACCTGGACACAGGAGGGAGAAAAGCTCGTCGCAGACGACGAGAGCCAGCCAGAAGAAAGCCAGTTCGGCTCCAGCGTCGCGCTGTCCGCCGACGGCGACACCGCGCTGGTCGGAGGTCCCGACGACAACAGTCGCCAGGGAGCGGCGTGGGTGTTCGCGCGCTCGGACTCCACCTGGACACAGCAGGGAGCAAAGCTCACCGGCGCTGGGGAGACCGGAGAAGGCGAGTTCGGCTACAGCGTCGCGCTCGCCGCGGACGGTGCTACCGCGCTGTTCGGCGCTCCAGGCGACAACGGGGGAGCGGGCGCGGCGTGGACTTACACTCGCTCGGGCTCGACCTGGACACAAGATGGGCAGAAGCTCACCGGCAGCGGGGAAGCCGGCGAGCGCTGGTTCGGCTCTCAGAGCGTGCTCTCCTCGAACGGCGAAACTGCCCTGATTGGCGCCAATGAAGTCGCGCTGGTGTTCGCCCGCTCGGGTGGAATCTGGACCCAGGAGGGCGAAAAGCTCCCGGGCGCCTCCAGCCTCGCGTTCTCCGCCGAAGGCAGCACAATCCTGCTCGGCGACGGTGACTCGGTGTCAGTATATGTCGTCTCTCCCCAAATATCCAGTCCCGTGAACCTGAGCTTTGGGTCGCAGACGGTCGATCGAGTGGGACCCGTGCTGTGGGTGCAGGCGCGCAACGCGGGCAGCGCGCCCGTCGCCCCGCTCATCTTCAACGGGCCTGCGCAGATCACCGGTCCCGACGCGGCAGATTTCGCGATTCCCGAAGGCGACGATCTCTGCGAAGGCGAAACGCTCGAGCCTGGCCAGACCTGCATGATCGGCGTGCAGTTTACCGCCGGCGCCGTTGGCTGGCGCTCAGCTGCGCTGAGCTTCGGCGCGAACAACGGCGTCTCGGTAGCCCCGGCCGTGGCTCTCCGTGGCACCGGAGTCCAGCCACCGACCGCGGCGATGACGCCCCCCGGCGAACCGACCATCGCGGGTACGCCGGTCCACTTCAGCGGTGAAAGCTCGAGCGCCCCCGATGGCTCGATCGATGGCTACGACTGGAGCTTCGGCGACGGCGTCGGCACCGAAGGCGCTGTGCCGACTCACACCTACGCGGTGGCCGGCATCTACTCCGTGACGCTGACCGTCACCGACAACCTCGGCTCGACCGCACGGGTCACGCGCTCGGTGGTGGTCAAGGAAACGCAGCTCATCGAATTCCTATCAACCGCGCCGGCCTCCGCAACTGTCGGCGGTTCAACCTATGCCATCTCGGCGTTGGCGTCGTCGGGGCTACCCGTCTCGTACTCGTCCGCGACGCCGTCCGTGTGCTCGCTGGAAGGCTCGACCGTGAGCTTCACCGCCCCCGGGACGTGCACGATCGAAGCCGGCCAGGCGGGCAACGCCGAATATGTCGCGGCGCCCCGAGTGCGGCAGTCTGTCGTCATTGGTCCCGCGCCGGTCGTCGCGCCTCCCCCCGCACCCGTGTCCACACCACCCGCCACATCCTCGCCCTCACCTATACCGGTACTTCCTTCACCCACGCCTTCACCTGTGCCCACGCCTACGTCCACACTTCCCTCACCCACGCTTGCATCTATGCCATTGTTTACGCCAGCGCCGAACAGCGACTTCGGTCTGTTGAGCAACCCAAGCGTCAACGCCAGGACGGGCGCGATCACGTTCACGGCATCGATCGCCGGCCCAGGGACGTTCAGCTGGCTGTTGACCTTTCAGAACGGACAGGTCGACGTTTCGCGGCCGACCGGCGTGAAGTGCCACACCGATCGGGTCAGGCGCGACGGCGAATGCCTCTCGGAGAGGGTCGTGTTTGGCAGAGGCAGCACAGTCGTGACTGCGGCGGGCGCCGTCAGCTTCTCGGTTAGGCCGAGCGCGTCCGCGAGGATCGCGCTCGCGCAGGCGCTCAAGCGGGACCGGGGCCTGCGCGTCATGGCGACCCTGACATTTCGCTCCTCGCTGAGCGGCAACCTCGCTTCTCATACGCGGTCGATCGCCGATATGCTCAAGCCAGCCAGCAAGCACGGGAGGGGTAGGAGGCTCCATGCGTAGATGGCGCCCCGCGCGAACTCTCAAAGCAGCCCAGGTTTCAGGGGCCGGTTTCGTCATGCGCTTTGTCCTCCTTCTTATTGCCGTCGCCCTGTTCCTTGGCTTCGCCTCGAGCGCCCTGGCCGCCGAAGAACACGGATACATCACGGGCAAGGTGACCGCCGCCGCGACAGGTGCCCCGATCGCCGGAGTCAAGGTCTGCGCGATCGGTGTTAACGGTCGAAATTCAGGAGGCTGTGCAACCACCGACGCTAAAGGCGAATACATCGCGTCTGTATCTGAAGACGGCTCATACGATGTGCGCTTCACGGCTCCCTCCGGTAGCGGATATGTCGAACGCTCCTACTACGACAACAAGTACTCTGAAGCCGAACAGGAAACGGTGATCGCAGTCGTGGGCTACACCACGTCGGAAATCGATGCACAGTTGCCGGAAGGCGGACAGATCATCGGCACGGTCACAAATGCCGAGACGCACGCCCCCATCGCCGAAGTCGAAGTCTGTGGAGGGCCCGCAGCATGCGCGTTAACAAACGCTCAGGGAGAATATGTGATATCAGGCCTACCAGGGGGCGAATACCAGGTTTCGTTTGGCTTTGGCTACGGAGGCGGCCTCGGCGAGACTTACGTGGCCCCCGAGTACTACAAGAACAATATCTTCCCGACTTTCGAGAACGAACCCACCAAGGTTCGTGTTCCAGTCGGCGGCGTCGCCGCCGGCATCAACCAGGAAATGCAGGAATTCAGCCGCATCAGCGGCAGGGTGATCAACTCCATAACAAAAGCCCCTGTAGCGGGAGTCAGCGTGCAAGCCTATGATGAAGAGGGATCAGAGGATGGCCAAGAGGGCGAAACCAACTCCAACGGTGAATACACGCTCACACACCTTGCCGACCGCAGCGAAGAGTACTACCTGCAATTCACCGCGCAGGGAATCAACTATTTCAGCCAGCCATACGGCGGCCGGTTCATCGGTGAACGAGGATATCCAGTACACCTGGCGCTGGGGCAGAGGACCTCCGGGATCGACACGGAACTCGAAGAAGGTGGCAAGATTTCCGGCAAGGTGATCAGCGCTGTAACCATGCGTCCGATAGCCAGCGTCAACGTTTGCTCACATCCCTTGGTCGGCGGAGAATATAAATGCGTATGGACTGATTCAAATGGGGAATACGCGATTGAACTACTCGAAGCAGGGGAATACCGAGTTGAATTCGACGGCTCTTACGAGAGCTATATCAGCCAGGTCTATAACGGGAAGGCGACTGCTACAGAAGCCACTCCCGTGTCGGTTGCACTGGGACACGAGATAGGCGGATTGGATGCCGAACTGGAGCCCGAGCCACCGCTCGCACTGACGTGGACTGGTGACGCGCGCACTTATGCTTTGTGGGCCTCCACCGAAAACTGGGCGGGAGGGATCGCGCCCAGTAACGGATCAGCTATCAGCGAACTCAATTTTCGAGCGCTTAGCGCGTGCTCTGGCCAGTGTTATCGGAGCGAAAACGACCGGAGCGAACTCACGGTCGACTCGCTGCGCATCGACGACGGTGAGGACTATAAAATATCCGGAGAACTGTTCACGCTTAACGGCGGACTGTCCGCATCACCGGAAGCCGCGACAAATGAAGCGACGCTCGCCACGGTCTCAAATCGAATCGATATCGGCTCGACACAGACTTGGAGCATCGCCGGCCTCGGACCGGAACACATTGGCGAGAACGCGCTCCTGCTTAGCGGCGAACTGAGCGGCGACGGCGGCGGTGAACTGTATGTCGATATGAGTGGGGGTGGAGCGCTCTATTTTGACGCGAACAACGAGATCGGGGTCGTCAACTTCGACGGGTTGAATTCCGCCCAACCCGGGCTCTTCAATGGTGTCGTGGGCCTGTCCGACAAGGAACTCAACTCCGAGAATCGCAACCCCGTGAACCTCAATCATGTGTTCCTCGTCGGTGGGGGTTCGACGGGGCCGCTGCGAAGCGTTGGCAGCGAACTGGACGTGACGACAGATGGATACGAAGGTGGCACGCTTGCGACGGACGGCGTTGAGCTCGACGCGCGAAGCGCCCTCGAACTCGAGATCACCGGCCCAGGTCCGAACAAGGGGATCGACTGGTCTGATCTGTATTCGTCCGGCACGGTCGAACTGGGAGGTGCCTCGCTTGCGGTGCGCGTCGCGCCGCCAAAGGCCGGCGAACCGTGCCCCACGCTCCTGCCGAACCAGAGCTACGTACTTGTCTCGGCATCTGGCGCCCTCTCGGGCAGTTTCGGCAACGCTCCGGAAGGCAGCGAAATACCGGTCGAATTTGCGGAAGCCTGTAAAAAGGTTGGGCAGAAGCTGCGGATTGAATACAACCGCACAGGCGAAACGAAGACGGTCACGGGAACGATGATCGGCGGTCCGGAGTCCTCGACGACGCTTTCAGTGCTCCCGAGCGATCCCGTCACCAACAGTGTGGTGACGTTGACCGCGATCGTCAAAGCAAATTCTGAAACACCATCGGGGACCGTCGAATTCAAGAACGGCGCCGACGTCATCCCAGGCTGTACCCGAGTGACGTTGATGCAGACAGGCATCGCCACAGGGACCGGCACCGCCACATGCACCACAGTTTTCGCCGCCTCCGAATCCCCCGTGCAGCTCTCGGTGCTCTACAGCCCATACTCGGGCGCGGATCTCGAGGGATCGGCGAGTCCGACTGACGATCTGGAGGTGGGCACGAGCCCAACGACCACAACGCTGCGCGCATCTGAAGGAACGGTCGCGACCGGCGGGGGTACCACATTGACGGCGAGTGTGTACCCCGTGAACGGCGGCGGTGGGCCGAGCCGACCATCGGGGTCGGTCGAGTTTCTCGACGACGGGACGCCCATTAGCACGTGCGAGAGCCAGCCGCTTACCGCGGGCGGGCTTGACGCGAACTGCCATTTGACCTACACGGCCGCCGGCATGCACGGCATTATTGCGACCTACTCCGGTGACGACAATTTCACAGGCTCCTCGTCATCGGCACTGTCGGTGACGGTGACGGGCCCCGCGACGGTGCTTGCTACGCCGAAAGTCACAACCACCGGCACGACCAGCCCGACACTTGGGACGACCCTGGCGTCCGGCACCAGCGAAGTGATTCTCGCCGACACAAGCATCACGACGCAGAACGACGGCGAGGCGACCGTCAAGCTCGCCTGCGCAGGGGCGGGTACGTGCAGCGGGAAGCTGGCCCTCACCGTCGTCAGCGTAGTGGAGGACACCGGGCACGCGACAACAGCGAAGAACAGGAAGACCGAGAAAAGACGCCTCAAGACGACCACAATCGGGACAGCCACCTTCTCCATCCCTGCGAGTAAGAGCGCGACCGTCATGCTCGCGCTCAACTCCGCCGGGCGCGCGCTGCTCAAGGCGGATCATGGGACACTAAACGCCAGGGTCACGATCGTAGAGTCATCCGTCGGCCACACAAGCACGCGCCACGAGAGCGTTCGTCTCGTGTTGCAGAGGGCCCGCTTCAGCGCCCAGCGTCCGCGTCAGCCAAACACGCGTCTGCGGTAACAGCACCGAGACCGATGGTTTGGACGAGCTCCAGCTGTGAACTGGCGTCGAACCCGTGCACCTGCTTTCCTCGATGCGGAAGCAAGCGTCGTACGAGCGCCGAACGGATACTCCGAACTCGTCCGATCCGGGAGCGTGAAGTGTGTCCGCCGAGGCGCTCGCATCCAGGCGAAAGCAGGGGGTGTCGCTCCGTCCAGAACGGGAGGACTAGTCTGGCGTCACGGCGGAGCAAGCCACCACCGCGCGGGCGCTGCCAGGCGCGGCCACTCGGCGCGACTTTGGAGCTCGGCGGGGGTTTGACGGGTAGAAATCTGCTGTGCGGAGCCGGAGGTCGCCTATGGGTGCGGGTGTGAGGACTGTTGTCGCGGGGCTGTCGATGCTTGCGAGCTTCGTCGTGCTACTCGCGGGGGCGGGGGACGCAGGTGCGACCACTACGGTCGAATGGGCGCCGCCGCGCCTGGTTGACGCCACCGCGCCGTTCGGGCATGCGCCGCGCTTCACGGACGTGGCCTGTACGTCGGTGTCCTTCTGTGTTGGCGTCGGCTACGGCGGCCAAGTCGCCGTGTCGAGCGATCCGGCCGCGGGCATGCCGATCTGGTCGGCCGCGCGCTTGTTCGGATATGGCCTGGAAACGGTGTCCTGCCCCGAGGCCGGGACATGCATCGTGGTGGGGCCCTCCGCCATGATCTGGACGACGAGCGAGGCCACGGCGGCGCTGGACTCCTGGCGCTCGACGTCGCTCGCCCAGGGCACCGGCTCGACCACGCTCAGCGACGTATCGTGTGCCTCGGTCCGCATGTGCGTGATCACGGCGATCTCATACTCGGGCTCGGCACGCACAGCACAGGCGCTGATCTCGGTCGACCCGTTCAGTGCCACGCCTCATTGGGTGGCAGCGCCCATCTCGGACCCGGCCTTCTACCCGAGCAAGATCCAGTGTCCGATCGAGCAGCGCTGTATAGCCACCGACGGGAGCACCACGATGATCCTCTCGGTCGACAGCGCGGGCCACGGGACGTGGAGCCCGGGCTCGGGGTGGCCGGGGGCTGCCGAAGCGTCTCTGACGAGCTGGTCATGCCCGACTGCGTCGTTCTGCCTCGCAGTCGACAGCAAGGGGGACGCGACAGCCTGGCGCTACTCCGAATCGTCAGGGACCTCCAGCTTCACGCAGACGAAGGTCGACCCGCTACGGCTCACCGGCGTGTCCTGCGCGTCGGAATCGTTCTGCCTCGCCGTCGACAGCGGCGGCAACGTCACCAGCTCGAGCGACCCGGCGGACGCCACGCCGACGTGGTCGGCGCCCCTCGCCGTCGATCCTGAGGCCGGCAGCGTGCTTCCCGGCGGAGGGCCGGTGCTCTCCGAAGGCCTCGAAGTCAGCAACAGCGGACAATCGCTGACAGTCGCGTGCCCAGGCGCCGAACGATGCGTGGTCCTCGACACCTACGGCAACGAGCTGATCGGCGGACCGCCGATCGCGCAGTCCGCTGGCTGGCGCCGCGCGACGGCGCTCGCGCCGCAAAACGGATCCAGGCGATCGCGTGTCCCACGGCGCACCTGTGCGCGGCGATCGACGATGCTTCGCGTGTTATCAGCTCGCGGACGCCGGGATCTGGCTCTTCGACCTGGGGAGCGGCGGCTATCCCTAGCCTCGCCGACAGCTACTTCCCGTGGGGTCTTGCCTGTTCGGGCCGTCCGCTGTGCGTCGCCTGGGATCGCTCATACAAGTGCTGCCACGTACAGGCGCAGCAGATGGTCGCGTCGGTCCATCCCGACGGAGGCAGTTCCTCGTGGAGGCCGATCAACGGAGGATCCTTTTTCGGCGGCCTGCTGGAAAGCGAAGCGACATCGTGCCCGTGGCGCGGCATCTGTCTCATCTTCCGCAGCCACCGGGGCCAGCCCCCCGGAGTCGTCGTAGTCGAAACCGGCTCGCGCCGCCGCCATCGCCCGCAGCAGTTCATCCCGCTCTACGGCGACACGGCGTGCCCGGCCGTCCGGCTGTGCTTGTCGGTCGCGATCGACGGCGAAGAGCGCGCCGCACCGAAGACTGGGCTGGTCCAGATCAGCACCGCGCCCGCGTCGGGGCGATGGAAGACACGGCGTGTCGGCTCGCGGCCGCTCGGCGGGATCAGCTGTCCGAGCACCAGACTGTGCTTCGCGTTCGACGACAACGGCAACGTGCTGTGGTCCAATCACCCGCGCCGGGGCGCGTGGAGGAAAGCCCACGCCGCGGCGGCGCCACTCACCGATCTCGACTGCCCGTCGGCCGGTTTGTGCGTGGGAATTGACAGCTCCAACGAAGTCATGTGGAGCACGTCGCCGCTGGGCGGCGCCTCCGCCTGGAAGTCAGAGCTGCTTGAGACGGACGGCTCGCTTTCATCGGTGGCGTGTCCCTCACCAAGCGCCTGCCTCGTCACGGACACCGCGGGCCGCCTCGCGCTCGGCATCACACGCAGCCGCTAGCAGCCGCCCCGAGCGCCCCACGCTGTCACATCACCGCCGCCCCGTCTCGGAGCGACCTGCTCCCGATCTGCTCCCGATTGGGCGGGATCGAGCTCTGGGGCCGCCGGTATAGGGGGACGAAGGGCGCCGGCGACAAGAGCATTAGGGGGAAGTTCGGGGGACAGGCATGCCGGAACACCCGCCAACATTGGGATGTCCGCCGGTTTGAACCTATCTCCCCGATGCCGAATCGCAGGTTCAAATCCTGTGGTGCAGACTATAAAAGGCCTGCAAATAATAGGTTTGTGGTTGTGCCACGGAGGGCTCCGCAACCACTTGGCACCAGCCCTGTATCCGCAGACATTCATCTGCGTCGGGGTATGGTGAGGCGTGGGGTGGCGGTTCGCGCGCGACGAGCTGATCATCCCCAGCGCGACCTATGTCAGGGCGGACAGACACTCCTTCGGCCTACGGGCCTGGCGATCGAGCAGGCCACATTGGAGGATGACGGCACCTGGCCTTCGACACTTGCGTCTGCCCGAGACGGCGGCGACCACGCCATTCCGGGGAAAGCGCGCCGCCCCAGGAGGATCTTGACTTCCATGGCTCACGGAATACGCCGTCGACTCCGGCGAGGCATTGCTGATGCTCGCGCCCGGGCGGAATCAACGACGCCGTGGGATCCGCGGCGATCATTGCCAAGGCCGCAGCGACCCGCCAAGATCGAGAGAGACGCCGCAGCGCGCAGTCCTGCCTGGGACCACTGACTGGGACCGCACTCGACTTTGAGGTGTGTGCGATTATCCCCGCTCTCGTCTGAACGCGCCGCAGAGCGACCGCGGCGGCGCTACGATGGCGCTGCTTGCGCCGCCGGGATCCCTATGAGGCTGCGCACACCATCCTCAGGCACGCCGAGTGCCGATGCCAGTGCAGCATCGTCCGCGGTCTCGATATCGCTGCGCGTCAACAGGCCCGCGTCGGCGAGCGCCAGATATTGCGACCGGGTCAGGCGTTCGCCACAGATGGTTGCGAGGTCGACAAGCGCTGCAGGGATTCCAAGTTGAAGCTGCAACAGCAACGCTGACTCGAGCTCAGTGAGGTCCGTGCCGTGCAGGAACTCGAGCACTCTCAGCGTCGTTGGAAGCAGGTCTACGCTGCGATTCACCGCTCCGCGGACGGGTCCGTCGATAGCGTTGTTTCGATCATGGCGCGTGAGCACTTCCTCGGTTCGGCGTCGGGGCACGCCCTCGGTCCAAAACACGCAACCAACGGCGCGCTTCGCACGGCGCGTGACGTCGAGGTTGTCTCCGTTGCGCCTGAGTGCGTCGACCACCGCGGGTGTGACCCCAAGGCGCGAGAGTTCGCCGAACCAGGACGCAGCCTCCCTTCGCCACCCCCTCGTGTTCACCGGCATGTACACCTCATCAAGCTCCGCGGTCAGCTGGACGAGTGCAAGCGCTGAGCGTCCGTCCGCGAGGCCCTGGACCCTCCGTGCAACTTGCGCGAGCCGGACGATCGTCTCGATGGCGACACCAGACTCGCCCGCGAACCGGCCGAGCGGCAGCAATCTGAGGCCGCCCACCACGTCGCGCTCAGCCATCTGTAGCTGTTCGAGTTCAGCAAGGCGCGCCCGCAGTTCGTCGGGATCCCACGCCCACTCCCCCCGAGCGACGCGCCTTTGGAACACGCCCCACGAGTTCTCGAGGAAAGCGATCAAGTCCTCCTCGGACATTCCGGCCGTGTCCCCCGAGCCCCCGGCGGTCGCAAGCGTGCGCAGGATCAGGGCGCGAGGGTCCGTATCGAGGAAACGAGACCGCAGGTCCTCAGGTTCCCCCAGTACATACTGGGCCCACGCGAGGTGCTCGCTCCGCCCGTTCGGTGCGATGATCGCGGACCGACCGCGCTCGGTGAAGCCGAGCCGGCCGGCTCGACCAACCATGTTCTTGTACTCCGCCACCGTGTAAGGGGTGCTGTCCCACCAGCCGGTCTCGACCACCACGACGGTCGAGGCCGGCGTATTGACGCCCATTGCGAGCGTGCTCGTCGCTGTCAGTATCTTGAGCTCGCGGCCTCTGAATGCCTCCTCGAGGACAAGTCGCTCCTCGCGGTTAAGGTCAGAGTTGTGGAAGGCCACGCCGCCGGCCAGGACACGGCGCAGTGTCGCCGAGGTGACCGATGGGTCTCCGTCTGGGAGTGCGGAGAGCGCCACCTCGCACGGTGGCAGCCCAAGGCTATTAGCGAGGTACGTCGCGCACCCAAGAGTCGCTCCCTTCGTGTTCCGGAAGACGATCACCTGCTCATCGTCTGCAACAAGCTTTGCGACGAACGGGATGATCCAGTCCTGGCTTGTGCCACGCCCGAACCTCGGGGTGATGAATGGCTCGCGATGCTCGGCATCACCATCCGTCGTCCTCCAGCGAAACGAGCCATCCGCGGCGATGATTCCCTCGTCGAGCGGGACCGGACGCGTGTCGTGGCGGAGCAGTCGGCCGCCAAGCCAGCGCTCGAAGCCGCCCGTGTCTCCTATGACAGCGGAGAGTGCGATCACCTGTGGCTCGATTCCGACGCTGCGCCGGACTCGCAGAAGCGTGAGCAGGAACTCGAGGTTGGTGCCGCGGTTCTGGTCGGCGAGCATCTGGGCCTCGTCTACCACGATCGTGCCGACGCCATCAAGAAGGTGCGGCGCTGCGAGGAAGAGCGCGGTCGCCTTCTCGTAGGTCATGAGGCAGATGTCGTACTGCCCACGCATCAGTGCCTCGTTGTCGTCGGAGTAGTCGCCGGTCGCGCGGATGGTGCGGATTCCGAACTCGCCGTACTTGCCGGCGAACTCCTGGTGCTTGTCGTTTACGAGGGCCTTCAGCGGCAGGAGGAAGAGCGCACGCTGTCCGCGCAGGGTTCCCTTCAGCGCTGCGAGCTCGCCTATCAGCGTCTTTCCCGAGGAGGTCGGAGCGGTCACCAGGAGATGCTCGGCGTTCAACAGACCGAAATCGTTGATCGCGCTCAGCTGTAGGTCGTTCAACGAAGGGATATCGGCCCGCCACGCATCGAGTAGCTGCTCGGGAAAGCCATGGGCAGCGAGCGAGGATACGTCCGCGCTCACCGGCGCCGGCGAGTCCTCGGGAAACGCGGTGGACCACGTCGCGCCGCGACGCATGACGGGCCACGAGAGTTCGCCATCCAATCGCCCGCGAAGCGTCGGTTGTTGCTCACGGCCGTTCGCGGCAGCCGTGTCGATCACACGCCGTGTCACGTGCGCCATAAGCGACAGAACGGGGAGGCGTTCGCCCTCGGCGACCTCGGGCGCGCCCTGGAGGGCATCGATGAGATGGTGCGTCAGCAGCCCGTGACGCAGCCGTGCGTACTCCCAAGCTGGCTGGGTCGCTGTCGACGCCGTCAAGATCAACCGCCCGTCACCTGCCATCTCTGCGAGTATCCGGTCCTCGGAGTCCATTCCTCGTGGTCGGGCGTCTAGGGTCAGCACCTTCGCGCCCATCTCGCCGGAGAAGCAGCAGTCCAGGACGCAGACGAGGTGGCGTGCCGGTATCCCAGAGAACCACTCCGTCAGACGCGCGAGCGGGACAGTGCTTGCTGCGAGATCCTCAACGCGCGCGTCGTGGGTAATCAGCTCGTGCGTCTCGCTGCCGTGTCCAGAGAACGTGATCACCACGACGTCGTTCTCATCGCAGCCTGCGAGACGAGCAAAGTTCTCCTCGAGCGCGGCCCTCGTGACCTCGGCCCCGACGAGCAGGGTGTTGTCACCGGCGAGCGTGTCCGAGAACAGTGCGTGCAGCGCTCGGGCGTCAGCCTCGGCGAACCGCAGCTCGCTGACCGAAGGAGAGGCGTATCGGTTCACGCCCATAAACAACCCGTGGAAGTTGCCCGTGTTCGTCACGGTTCTAGGATTGCGTGTTCGGCGGTCGGTTCTGGGCCCGAGCTAGAGGGTCTAGCGAAACTCGGGGCGATCCGCCCATGCGGGATCGGGAGCCGGGGGTCATACCTCACTTCCGGTGGCACGGTACCCCATGACGGTCGGGCACCCCATGGAGTGGGAGGTCGTGACCAGCCAGCGGGAACTAGAGCTGGCGGAAGGTGTCCAGCAGTCTGTGCCGATGCGCTGGGATGACTTGCAGCTTCTTCGCCTGATCTACGAGTTCGAGGAGAACGAGCAGGTCGGGCAGCTTTCGAGCGGCTACGAGCTGATGCGGGCCGCCAGCGGCGGTCAGCCGATTGACTGGGATCGGGATTCGAGAACGTTCGCGCGTGAGCTGCTGCTCGCTCGCGTTGCCGGCTACCTGGAGTGGATCGACCAGTTTCATCCGAATGTCCGCCGGCCCGACCCGATCGTCGAGGCCCAGCAATGGCTGCAACAGATCCGCGATCTGAGCCTGACGATCGCCGGCCGCGATCGCGCCCGCGGCCGTGAGATCCTCACGCCGCTGCCTGACCCGGACGAGGACGACGAGCGGCCGATCACCGGGATGACGCTCGAGGAGATCGCCCGCGCGATCGGCGACACCTACACCGGCGCCCAGTTGCCGCGCTACCTGTACGAGTCCGGGATCCCTGAGCAGTTCATTCCGGCCGAGGTCCCAGCGAGTAAGTGGGAGTACGTGCTCGGGGTCTTCGAAGCGCTGCACGATGGCGGCTCAGCCGCTGGCCGGCTCGTCGAGCACAACCCATTCGCTGGGCTGCGTCTACCTCGAAGCCGCGGGCGCCGCGACGTGCAACCACCAGCCGGAGGCGAGGCGGCCCACCTGGTCGCGCTGGCCGACGAGCTCACACCGCCATCCTTCGCGGCCTACCTAGATGTCGCGATCCACGAGGGGATGCGCTCCGGCGAGCTCGATGCCCTCCGACGGCCCGAACTCGACTTAACACCCGGCGCGGAGACGATCAACGTCGAATGGCAATGGAACGTCAGGGTGCGCAAGCTAACGCGGCCCAAGCACGGCGTGACGCGTGTCATCACGATGACGCCACAGGCGCGCGAGCGGCTGCTGAGGCTCCCGCGCGAGTCCGAATGGGTGTTCACGACGCTGCGCGGCAACCACTACACGCCGAGCTCACGGTCCCATCACTGGAATCGTGTTCGCAGTGCAGCAGGTCTCGGCAACGTCGACCTCTACACCGCCACGCGCCATCACTTCGCCTGGTATGCCTGGAACGTGCTCGAGCTCGACCCCGCAGACATCGCGCAGCACTTCGGCCACCAGGACGGGGGCACCCAGGTGCGCGAAACCTATGGGCACTTCGACCAGGCCAGGGCGCGAGAGCGCATCCGCAGAGCGTTCAGCCAGGCACCCGCCTCGACGCCGCTTATCGGACACCGCGTCGCGTAAAACGTGCCTCGCGGCACGGGCCTACTCGCCGCGCTGCCAGCCCCGGCCGTTCTCTCCCCGGCCTACGTCCGCGGCACCGCCGGTGCCCGCTTGCCGCTGCGATCTGACCGTGCCACGTCTTGTGCCACGACCCCCCGATTTGCAGGGAAAATATGCTAGCTCCCCGATGCAAGGTCGCAGGTTCAAATCCTGAGTGCCGCTCACGAAATGCCTGCAAATAGGCTGTTTGGGGGTTTTGGCTAGCTAGCCAGTTTTCGGGGTTGGGGTCCAATTTGGAGTCCAAAGTTCGCTCAATACTGGAAGTTGCCCGCAGGGGCCGGGTGGTCGCAGGTTTTTCCAAATTCGGCATATTGGTATCGAGCGACGCGTTCCTGCGTCTCACGATCTTTTTGCCTAGGGTCGCGGAATGTCTGGCTTGCGCCGTTCGTGTTGAGCCTGCGTTCGCGGCTGCATAAGAGCGCTTATCGGCATCCCACCCAGATCTATCCTTAAGTGCGGCAAGTCTCGCTCTACGCTGACGCGTTCACGATCTGCGTGGCTTTTATCTCGGCAAACGGACTCGCAGCCTGCGAGCACGATCCTTGAACGCCTGTTCGCCACCCTCGAGGATCTCGCATACCTCTCGTCGGATTGTCGGGTTCTCCAAGCCTCCGGCGGTGTAGCTGATCTTCGGGAGAGTTCCGGGGCGATGGGGGCCAGCGGATGCGACGATCACCTGGTCGGCATCGGTGTTGACGATCAGGTTGGCGTTATGCGTCACGATGATCACCTGCCGGCGCAGCTCTGCTTCGCGGAAGCGTCCGACTAGCTCCTCAAAGATCGACTTCGGGTCGAGGTTCTCCTCAGGCTGATCGATGATCAATGGGCGATCATCGTTCTGATCGACCGACAGGTACACGAGCAGAAGCACGATTCCGCGTGTGCCGGGCGACAGCTGCTCGATGTCAACGCCGTCGTATTGGATGCCATACCTGATGCTGATGTGGCTGGTGTCATCGAGCCACCTTGCAACGCTTGCTGCCCACTTCCAAAATCGCGCGCGATCCTCACGGCGGAAGGGCGAGTGTTCCATCAGGGCGCTGTCGTGCCGGTCTCTGAAGTCTGCCATCGCCTCGGTGACGGCGGCGCTTGTGCCCGTCCGCCATGCCGGTAGGAGCTCTTCGTGAGCGATTTTGATCATGGCGCCTTGCCCTCTGAACGGGCCGCTGGTGCGGAGGTCGAGCAACGTCTCCCCGGCGTTTGCCCAGCTCTCGACATCCACCTCACGGCGAACCACGAAGGTGAGCTTCCCGAGTGCTCCGATCGCGTGGTCCAGTGTTGCGGCGAGGGGTGCGTAGAGCTCCGTCAGCTGGTGCTCCTCTTCGAGCAGTGCGTCGAAGACGTTTCCGTGCTCCAGCTTGCGATCCGCCCTTAGCTCGTCGACGCGGTCTTTCGATCGTTCGGCTTCGGCGATCTGCTGGCTCAGATACGTGAGGGCCGACTCCGCTCGAGCAATCTTGCGGTCTAGGGTCTTGAGTTGGTCGGCCTTCTTTGCGTCGATGCCGATCAGCTTGCGGACGCGTTCAACCTCTTTCGTGAGTGCCGCCTGCGACACTTTCGAGAGATTGGCATCCTCGGCGACGTATGGCGTTGATGGTGGGTGCTCATCGACCGGCACTCCCTTGAGCGCCGAAAGGTGCTGATCGTTCTGCTTGGCGAGGCGATTGAGGATCCCGTCGACGTCGCCTGTAAAGATGCGCTCGAACGCTGGCCAATCCTCCGGGGTTAGACCCGCCTCAGCGTATCGCCGCTCAAGATCGGCAAGCTCACTGCGTGCCTTCTTGTCACGCACATCTTGCACGAAGTCGCGCAACTCGTCTAGCACCTGTTTACGGCGGCCGGCTGCATCGAGTTGCCGGAGTCTGGCGTCGATTGCCTTCAGGATTTCGTCAAGCCTTTTTGTACGGCTCTCTGCGCCGCTGCCGATTAAAGCCAGCCGCGCTTTCTTGTCGTCCTCGATCGTCTTCGCATCGGCTCGGTGGCGTGCTTGCAGCGAGGGCAGCTCTGCGTGCTTACGACGCGCATCAAACATCTGATCGACCGCACCAGCGAGCGCTTCTCGACTCCGGCTCTGCGCCAATCGACTGCGACTGGCGCGCATGTCGAGCAGCTCGGTGAACGTCGCGGCGCCGGCACGGTTCTCGGCAGAATGCTCATCGAAGATCACGCGCTCGATCTCAGCGAGCAGCTCATCGTTGACGCCGCCGTCCGAGGAGCACAGCCGCTCCACGAACTGCTGCGAGAGATACTGCACCCGCGAGCCATCAGTCTCCTCGCCGCCTGATCTGTCGAGTCCGCCGACCGTCTGCGCGCCGTCGCCCCACGTCAGCTTGACTTGCAGGGCGCCGAGGTGAGCGGCTGCGCGACGGAGAAACGAACGCTCGTTTTCGTGGCTCTCAGGCGATTCGGCGCCGGTCGCGATTAGATCTGCCAGTGCTGTCTTTCCTGAGCCGCGGGCGCCGATGATGCCGATGAGGCCTGGGTTCAGCTCGATCCGAGTCGACACGCACCAAGGAGCGCCCTCAAGCTCGATCGAGTCGATGACCTTGTAGGGGAGCGCACCCTCCGATGGCTTCGGGCCGATGAACGATCGAGTCTCCGGCTCGATGCAAGCCTGTCTGAGTGACTCGAACGTCGCATCTCCCTTGATCCACATGAATCGGTCCAGGTCGGGGAGGCAAACCCTCTCGAGATCGTGTGCGTCGCTTCCGTGCAAGCATGGCTTGGTCCCGTCATAGTTAGCGATGACCTGGTCGAAGGACATGGCCCCTTGCCCCAGCCAGAACTCCCGATCTGCGGGATTCGCGGAGAAGATCACCTCGGCCATACGCTCTATCTCTGTTCGCACGGCCGCCAGCGACGCGTCCTTTTTCAGCCCCGACGTTCCGTCGCCAGAAGCCGCGGCGACTCCAGTGACAATGTTGCTTCTTGCCCACTTGCTCTGCTTGAGCGCCTCGTTCAGATCCGGCACCGTGACCTTGAACTGGTTCGTACCTACGACGAGTGCCTGCTCATCGCTGCCCACGCTCGAATCGTGCGCTCGGCCGAGGCGAATCAGGTCATCGTGAGTGCAGCAATATGACTCGTTGTGTGCGCTGAAACTCAGCCTCGCCAGAAAGCTCCTTGCGCGAGCGACATGGTCCTGATCTTCCGGCGAAATCAGCAGGTGCGCGTTGATCGGCGACCCGCTGGAAGTCCCGATCGCAAAGCGGATCTCCACGTTCGGGAAGATCAGCGCAACGTCACGAAGTCGCCCGCTTGTCCTGTACGCGAGCATCTTCTCGTAGCGGTCGAGGCTCCAGTAATCCGTGATGCCGAGTGCTTGCACGGTCGGCGTGGCGTTTTCGATCCGTTTGAGGTATGCATCCCAGACGTCGGGTCCAGCAAATTGGTCGTTGAGGATCGTGCCTGGCGTGTGAATGTGCGGATCCCATCGTCGCCAGGCCGAGCCGCGGCCAATCGTGGAAGCTGTGGCGCTGTTCACCAACGTGACACTATGGGACGGTCCGGCGAGATCGGTATTTCGAAGGTCGGCCCGCCTCGCGATCGGCTCAGTGCTCGCGACATCCCAGATTTGCCGTCGATCCCGACGTGTGCGCCCCCGGGGCGCCGCCTACGGTGCATGGCTCGCGCGCAGGGCTACTGAGCCATGAGGAGAGACAGCTCGCCTGGCGTGGCGACCAGCTCGTCGACTCACGACTACGAACCCGGGAAGGATCACGATGCGGCGACGCTCCCGATCGCGGAGATTGCTGCCTACTTGCAGGGCGCTCTCGGCCAGCGCATGGCTACTTTCCTGGCGGGCTGTCCGATCCGAAGCAGATCGGTGCTATCTCCACGGGGATGGGCCTGAGCCGAGGGCGGCTGTAGCGCGCCGTTTTGCGGTATGGCTACAAGATCGTGCGCATAATCAGTGACGCTTATGACGCTGAGAGACGGCGAAGGCGTGGCTGTTCGGCACGAACACCCGGCTGACCAGGCGCCGATCGAGATGTTGCGCGCGGCGGAGTCGCCTGAGCAGTTCACGGCCGTCGTTCGCGCCGCTCGCCGGCTGGCGAGCTCTCAGACGTGAGCGAGGTATGTGGCGGCATGGGTTGTGCTGCGGGTCACGCGCCGTTAGTTGTCCCTGCCTTCTTCGCCCGTGTGGCTTTGAGGCTATGGGGCTTCTTGGCGGATGGTGAGTCCCTTCGGGTTCGCCGACGCTTCATTGTGGCGGCCGCACCGACGCTGAGCGCGACGGTCTCCTCTGGGAACGCGGCTCGAACCTCCAGGTGTCCGCCGAGGGCCTCGACGTATCGGCTCAGCGTGGATAGCCGAACGTCGGCCTCTCCGCGCTCGATCTGGGAGATGTTCTCCTGGGTGACGTCGAGTCGATCGGCGACGATTGCCTGGGTGAGATCGAGCTTGCGGCGAAGCTCGCTGAGCATCGCAGTCTTATGCTTCTCGACGTTTGCACGCCGCGCTGGGTCGGCATCGATCTGCTTGCGCAGCTCGTCGAACCCTCTGCGGCCCTTTGTGGCCTTGGCTGTGGTCATGGGATTGCTCCTTCGTTGCGAAGTGTTTGTAGGTGCTGGTCGTAGAGCGTGTCGGCGGCTGGAATCGCCTCGGCGTACCAACTGCTCCAGCGCTGGCTCTTGTCGCCGCCCAGGAGCAGGATCGCCATGCGGCGGGGGTCGAATGCGAACAGCACGCGCATATGTCCGCCGTGGGGGCGCAACTCCTTCATGTTCGGATGGCGAGAGCCTTTGAGGGTGTCCACCAGCGGGCGTCCGAGGGCAGGACCGCCCTGCTCCAGCAGCTCAATGGCGGCCGTGACGCGCTCTTGCTCCTCGGCGGTGAGCTCATCCCACCACGATCCAAACGTGTCGGTGTACTCGACTTCCCACACCCAGCGAGTATAAACCAAAGCTTGTAGAAGTCAAGACTTATGGTTCTCGTCCGGCGCTGGGCCGTCTGAGGCATGCCACGACCTGTGCCACGAAGGGCCGATTTGCAGGGATTATGCTATATCTCCCCGCTCGGTTCAGTTGGCCGGACACGAGCGGCCAGCGTTTGCAGGGGTTTCTCGACTCGGGTGCTGACGGTAGGGGGATTCTCGGGGGAAAAATCCGAGTAGATAGGGGGATGGACCCCTGTGCCGACGGTGTCTGCGCTGGGTGGGGGCGGCGGCCGCACATGTGCCGCTCGGGATAGCGCTGCATGTGGCGCTATCCTCTCCTGCCCTCGACCGAGCGTATAGGATACAATTGCTCCAAGGCGGTGTTCTGCGATGTCTTGCCGTCGTCGAATACCACAGATATCGTATAGAACTGCATAGAATCGTCGAAATGCACTATATTGATGCGTATGCGCTCCAGAGTGGTGCCTGTCCACGACTTGCCCGATCTCCTGGTCTCCCAAGGGCGCTATAGCGCGTCACTGGAGGAGATCCGGGACCTGACGGGACTGAGCTATGCCGCGGTCACGAGCGGTCTGCAGCGCCTGCGCAGACAGCAGCGTGTTTTCTCCCCGACGAGGGGGTTCTACGTTGTGATCCCGCCGGAGTACCGCTCCTGGGGTGTGGTGCCGGCGGACTGGTTCATCGATGACCTGATGCGCCATCTCGGGCGTCGCTACTACGTGGCGCTGCTCTCTGCTGCGGCGTATCACGGGGCTGCCCACCAGGCATCGCAGGTCTTCCAGGTGATGACTGACGCGCGTGTGCTCAATCGGGCGATCGGACGCGTTCGTCTGTCCTTTTACAAGAGCGCATGTGTCGTTGACACGCCAACCGAGGCGGTGGTCGTACACACGGGGTCGATCCCCGTGTCATCGCGTGAGGCGACGGTGGTCGATCTCGTGCGGGAGCCGCGCGAGAGCGGTGGGATCAGCAATGTGGCGACCATCCTCGCCGAGATCGGCGCACTCGACGGCTCGCCGCTCGCGACCCTCGCCGCTCGCCATGGTCGGGCGCTTGCCCGTCGCACGGGATGGCTGGTGGAGCGCTACGGCGCCTGCGATGACCTTGGGCCGCTGCGCCTGGCGGCAAGGCTGGACTTGGGGGAGCCCGACCTGTTGGCCCCCTCGGGGCCGAGGCGAGGGCGCTCTGATCCGACGTGGAGGGTTCGCATGAACGTCTCCGTGGAGCCCGATCTGTGATCGCACAGGCGTACCTGAACGAGTGGGCCTCGCGCTCCGTGGCCCGCGCAGGCCCAGATCGAGCAGGATCTGGTGCTCTCGCGTTTGATCGTCGAAATCGCAGGTCATAATCTGCTTGGCGGCGAATTGGCCTTCCGGGGTGGGACCTGTCTGCACAAGCTCTACCTTCCCCGGCCGTTGCGCTACTCCGAAGACCTCGACTATGTCCGCAGCACCCACTCGGGGATCAAGCCCTATCTGACGGCCTTGCGGGAGGTGGCCCTTGGTGTGGGGCTCGTGGAGCACGCCACCAGCCAGAGCGGCCAGATGGTTCATATCGTCTTCGATGCCCAGCCCACCGGCGCGCCAGGGCGCATTCGGATCAAGATCGAGACCAACATCGCGGAGACTGAGTCGTTCCTGTCGCGCATCACCCTTCCCTACGCGATGGATTCCCGCTGGTGGTCCGGTCACGCCGATGTGCGCACCTTCCAGATCGAGGAGCTGATGGCTACCAAGCTCCGTGCCCTCTACCAGCGCCGGAAAGGCCCCGACCTATTCGATCTGTGGCACGTACTAATTGACCTCCAGCTCGACGAGCAGCTCGTGATCGACGGTCTCGTGTACTACATGGCGGGGAACGTCTTCAGCTACCACGATCTTTCGGTTAACCTTGCCGCCAAGATCGAGAGCCCAGATTTCGCAGCCGACCTTGCCCAGCTGACCGCCACCCTGCCAGGCCGATACAGCATCCCGGCCGCCGCGGATCTCGTGATGGAGCGCCTTGGCAGCAGGCTCTCTGGTTCCCCGGCACTCAGCGAGATCGAGGGCGGTCTTTGGCGCGCGAACGACCGATAACAAAGGGAGCCCACAGGACGGGTTACGGGTCTGATGCGACGCCCACGGGGAACAGTTCGGGGAACAATTGAGGGCAGCGAGAGGCCCGAGTTGGACGAGCTCGGAGCGTATCGTCAGGCGCACGCAGGACGCCTGCTTCCGCATCGCAGAGCAGGAGCGCGGGCTTCGACGCCAGTTCACAGCTGAGACTCGTCCAAGGAGGCACCTGCGAAGGGCTGATCGAGACGCCTGCTTTCGGAGGGTGTCAGGATGGCGGCGGCCCGCAGTTTGTGAGGGGCTGGCTTGGTTGCACATGGACGATGGGCGGTGCTGGCCGGAACGCTTCGTTGCGGGCGAGATCGAAGATCTGGAGGAATGGCTTGCCCGCCGCGCCGTAGTCACCGCTCCAGCAGCGGACTTCGCTGGGCAACAGCGGGGTGCTTGTCGTCTCGACCAAGGCCAGCGCGGGCCAACGGAAAGCGAACGCGACCAGCGCTCGGGCGGGCGAGTCATAGCCAATCACGCTTCTCGGTGCGCCGCGCGATGGACTGCCTGCCAGGCTGCGGACCGAGAGGGTCTGGTATTCGCCATTGCCTGGGACTTCGCGGTATTCGTCGGTGAGGAGGTGCATGTCTGAGACGAGCGGGGGTTCTCGTGATATGCCCAGTTCGGCGATGCGCTGTCCATGGGTGGAGTACAGGGCGCTCCGGTACGGCCCACACGGTCCCTCGTCGAGGGGGAAACACACGCCCTTCGTAGTATTCGTCGGTGAGGAGAGCACCAGGCGATCACGCGAGGCGAAGCTCAGATACCCATCCGGTAGCGTGAAGTGAGCATGGACTCGACGGTCGTGCAGATCGAGGATCGACACCCCCATCTGCGCTAGCGAGTGCTGCACGCCAACGGCGAGCAGTGAACCTTCGGCGGCGAGCACCGGTTCGTATTCACCTGTGAGCCAGCGCAGCACGTGCCAGCGGCCTCCGTGCAGGCTCCTGATAAACAGCGGCTGGCGGGAGAAGAGGTCGTCCCAGAAGCACTTACCGGCCACGACCAGCTCATCGTCGGCAAGCACCCGAGGGCCACTGGGTTCCCAGCCTTTGCACCCGGCATCACCGAACAGCGACGGGTAGCGGATTGACTCCAAGGCACCCGGCAGAACGCTGACGAGAAAGCGCGGATCGGCTTCTTCGGCGCCCTCCCTCTGCTCTCCGCCGACGGCCACAGTGTCTTCTTCTTCGGCGCTCTCCCTCTTCCCTCCGCCGACGACCACACCTCGGGCGGAGGAAACGACCGGTCCACGGGTGAGCACCCGCAGACGACCTGGGCCGAGACGCATCTTCTCGGACCCGAAGCGCTCAAAGAAGACAGGTCCTTCGTCGAGCCAGACGACGCCCTTTTTCACCACCGCGACGGCCTGCTGCGGACGACGCTCCAGCGCGACGGCCAAGCCATCCGTGGCAAAGACCAGGCCGATTACGGCCCAGGCAAATACCACGCAAGCCCAGCTAGACAAGTACCGATGCCCCGGTCTGTACCGGTATACGGGCAAGGGTCTTGCCATCGCGGCAATATATCAGCGGCTGTCTCTACCGCGCAGGCACTAGCCTCAAGCTATGAAGGCCTGAGTTGGATGCGCACCGTGACCGGCTGACTCTCGAGTGCGCGGAACATCGCGCCGGTCGCCAGGCGCCCGACCGGGCTACTCGAGAAGGTCGCGATTCGCGCCTTCACGTTGTCGTCGGGCAACAGTTCTGCCGTGCCCGCTCGCCAGTGGCGGCCGCGGCGGACGCGAACTTGTGGGCTGGCCTCGAAGTTGAGCACCCAGCCCGCGTGACGGCCGTGCTGAGCTATCAGCCAGAGCGTGTCGCCGTCGGCCGTACAGAAGATCGGCGTGTGCCGCAAAGCACCCGTTCGTCTGCCCTTCGTCTCTACCAGCGCCATGCCCGGTGGAGTGATCCCAACCCTGAACAGGCCGCGCATCATCGGATTGGCCGAGTAGCGTCCGATGAGAATCTCAAAGCGTCGCTTTATAGGTCGATCGTTGCCGTTCGTCATCCCTTTACCTCGGTTGTCGCGTGGGGCACGCCGCGCGATTGGACGGCCTATGTCACAGGCTCTCTCCCGCGACGCAATCCAGGAGCCCGAAGAGTGTATGCGCCGGAGTCCAGCTCCTGCTTTGTGGTGGGTACGATCGTCTCAATCAATGGCCACGTGGAGTGGACCCGGTTTCGCGGACAGTCGCGGGCTTGGCTGGCTAGGTTTTGTTTGTGGGGGTGATTATCTCTCTCTCGTATGCCTCTGGGGAGAGGTAGCCGAGGGTGGAGTGTCGTCGTTGTCTGTTGTAGAACGCCTCGATGTACTCGAAGACGGCGGAGCTGAGGTCGCGTCTGGTGGGCCAGGGTTGGCGGTGCACGAGCTCTTTCTTGATGGTGGCGAAGAAGCTCTCGGCGACGGCGTTGTCGTAGGCGTCGCCCTTGGAGCCCATCGAGACGGCGATCCCGGCGTCGCGGGCTTGCTGCCCGAACGCAAGACTGACGTATTGCGAGCCCATATCGCTGTGATGCACGAGACCGGGCGCGGGGCGCCGGCGGGCGAGCGCCATCTGCAGCGCCTCGACGACGAGCTCTGAGCGCATGTGCTCGGCCATCGCCCACCCCACGATCATCCGCGAGAACGTGTCTTGGACGGCGGCGAGGTAGAGCCAGCCCTCCCACGTTCGCAGATACGTAAGGTCCGCGACCCACAGCACGTTCGGGGCGGCCGGGGTGAACTGCCGGTCGACCAGATCATCGGCGACCCTGACACCTGGCACCCTGATCGTCGTCTTCCCGCGTTTGACCCGCACCAGCCCTGAGATCCCGGCCCGGCGCATAAGGCGCCGCACCCGCTTGCGCGAGACCTGGATGCCATCTCCCAGGCGCAGCTCGGCCGCTACCCGCCGGGAGCCGTAGACGCCCCTGGCCTGCTCGTGGATCTCCTTGATCCTCGAGGTCAGCCACGCATCGGAGAGCGCCCTGTCGCTTGGGACCCTGCGCTCCCACCCGTGGTAGCCAGAACGGCTCACACCGAGGACCTCGCACATCACAGAGACTGGGAAACTGGCCCTCTCCGCCGAGATGATCCGGTAGGCGCTCACCGGGTCTCGGTCTCCGCTGCGAAAAGGACCGCGGCTCGCTTGAGGATCTCGCGCTCCTGCTCCAAGCGTTTGACCCGCTTGCGCAGCTCACGGAGCTCTTCGCGCTCCGCGCTCGTCAGCCCGTCATCGCGCTCCCGATGATCGAGCTGGCGCTGCTTGACCCAGTTATGCAGCGACTGATCGCTGCAACCCAGGCTCTCAGCCACATCCTTCACCGCCCGGCCAGCGAGCACCAGCTCGACAGCCTGGCGGCGGAACTCCGGCGGATACGGCGGCTTCGTTCGCGGCATGAACACATCCTTTCGCGTCCAAGCCAATCAAGCGCTCAACTGTCCGTCAGACGGGATCCACTCCAAATGGTGATGGACTCCCCACCAGGACCCCTCAACGGGACCGATGAGACGCTCAAGCGGAGATGCCCGTCTCGACTCCTGCGGCGCCTCTGGCGACGGTAACGTGATTGCCAGTATGAATCCGGCAACGGCCCATATCGACCTCTCGACGCTGCGCGCTCGCCGCGACCAGATCCTGCGCTGCCCTGCACGGTGCACGCAACGTGCGCGTGTTCGGTTCGATTGCCCGCGGCGAAGCGGAGGCGGACAGCGACGTCGATCTCCTGGTCAAGATGGATCAAGGCCGCAGCCTGCTCGAATGAGTACTTCGGCGTGGACCTGGCGCTCGTCTGGGATGTCGTCGAGCACGATCTGCCGATCGCGCGCCCGCGGCTGGAGAAACTGGCCGTGAGCCTTGCGAGTTATGCAGGCTCTCAAGACGAGCCGACGTCATACAGGCACCAGGCGTCCCGACCGCCTACATCGACGACATCGACGACATCGACGCCGTCGTCCCCGGCTTGCGAGCTCGTGGCGCGGGGCTCGTTGGCGAGGTCGAGCGCTACGAGGACCGCTATCAGCTCTGCTACGTCCGCGGTCCGTAGGGGATCATCGTCGAGCTGACGGAGCGGAGCGGCTGAGGGCGCGCCCGTCTTTGGCAAGCTGTCATCTCATCCGGGGCGAGGGCGGCATAGTCGGCAGGCCCGGCCGAGATGCTTCCAGCGGGAGGCGTGGTCAAGGACGCTCGGTGCGAAGCAGCTTCGCGCCGAGGGAGGCAGGGCAGGCGCCGCGACTACGCGGCGGGCGGCTGGTCGACGCGCACCATATTTCCGGCCGGGTCTCGCACCGCGCAGTCCCGTGTGCCCCAGGGCTGGTCGGTGGGCTCCTGCACGATCTCGGTGCCCGAGGCGCGCAGCTTCTCGAAGATGGCGTCGAGGTCGTCGGTGTTGAAGTGAACGCCGTTCAGGGCGCCCTTGGCGATCAGCGCGGCGAGCGCGTCGTCGTCGGCGGGGCCGCCGTTGAGATAGTTCGTGAGGACGATCCCGACGCCGGGCTGGGAGGCGGCGCCGACGGTGATCCAGCGGAAGTCCCCGCGGGCGACGTCGTTGCGCAGTTCGAGGCCGAGTGTGTCGCGGTAGAAGGCCAGTGCGCGGTCGGGGTCGTTTACTAGGACGAAGCAGGTGGAGAGAGTTAGGTTCATGCCTCCACGCTAGCGAGCCGCCGCCCCGTGCGCTTCTTCGATCCTGCTCGGCTGACGGCTTGGTCGCGCTCGGCTTGCGGCTCGGCGCTGCTCTGGGCTGCCGCTCGGTCCCGTTCGGTCTGCCGCCCGGTCCCGCTCGGCGCTCGGGTCGGGCGCGTGAGGTCCCTGGCGAGGCAGCCCGGCACGCTCGCGAGCGCGCCGTGGTCACGCGCTCGGTAGGCCGTCGGCGCCGCGCCCACGAGCTCGGTGAAGCGTGCGCTGAATGAGCCGAGCGAGGTACACCCGACGGCCAGGCAGACTTCGGTGACCGACAGCTCGCCACCACGCAGCAGCGCCTGCGCCCGCTCGATGCGCCGTGTCATCAGATAGGAGTAGGGCGTCTCGCCGTAGGCCGCGCGGAATTGCCGCGAGAAGTGCGCGCTCGACATCAGCGCGGCGCGGGCGAGCGCGGCGACGTCGAGCGGGCGCGCGTACTCGCGGTCGATCAGATCGCGGGCGCGGCGCAGGTGCGCGAGGTTGGCGAGCTCCCCCGGTGTCACGCTGCGAGCGTAGCGGCCCTCGACGGCCGGCACGCAGCGCGCGCCGTGAGAGCCTTTGCCTTACCGCGGCCCTCCGGCTCTTCGCTCATGCAAAATCATGAACGCAAGGCCGATCGGGGCGGCCGCTCAGGTGACGATCGTGAACTCGAGGCCTATCGGCTTGGAGGGCTGCCCGCTCACGCCCTGCGCGGTGACGGTGACGGCGTAGCGGCCGGGCCGCAGCGCGCGGCCACCGGAGAGTCGGCCCGTGAACCTGACGGCGTTCTCGCCTGCCCTGCCGAGGAGCGTGACCTTGCCGAGCACGAGCATGCAGGACGGCCGCTTGCGGTCCTTGGCGGTCTGCGCCACGCACCGCCCTGACACCTTGCGGCCCGCGCCGGGCTGGCTGATGGTGAGCTTGGCCGTCGCCGCCTCGTTGAGTTCGAACGTGAAGATGGTGCCCACGGGCGGCTTGTGCCTGGAGGCCTTGCCCGAGATGCGCCATTTCGAGGCCCTCTCGCGCAAGCCCGACACGCTCGCGTCCGGGCTCGCCTGGGGCCTTACCAGCGGCGAGGCCGTGGGGAGGGGCACCGTCGGGACCGTCACTGTCACAGGCGGGCTCGTCGCCGAGCTCGCGCCGTATGCTGAGGTGGCGGCGACGGCGCAGGTGAGTGACTGGCCGACGTCGGCGCCGGCAACGACGTACGCCGGACCGCTCGCGATGGGGGCGGTCCCGCGCAGCCACTGGTAGGTGTAGGTGAGCGTCCCGTCGCCCGTCCAGGTGCCGGCGCCACAGGTCAGTGTATGGCCGGCCGCCGCGCTTCCGGCGATGGCGGGCGCGACGGCGTTGGCCGGCGGCTGGGTCTGCACGGCGCCGATGTCGCATGCGCCAGTGCCCGTCGGCCGCGGCGCGCCGCGCTCGTCGACCGCGAGCCGGACCGAGGTCGCGGGGTCGATGCAGGCGCCGCCCGCCTCGATCGCCGGGCTCGTGCCGGCAGGCATCATCGTCTCGGTCGTCCCGCCGCTCAGGGCGAGCGATCCGAGCTGCGGCTCGGTGTGGAGGTCGCTCGCGGCGGTGAACCCGCACTCGCCCGTGGCGTCGGACTCGAGGTTGTTCCCGTGCCCGGGCAGGTCGCCGATCGAGGCGCTGCTGGAGTCGCAGTTCTCGACGCCGCTCATGCCGGTGCCGTCGGCGACGATCGTGTCGGTTACGGTCACGGTGGCCGACTGCGCGTAGAGGTTCCCCCCGTACCCCAGGGTCTGGTTGGCGGCGATCGTGTCGCTGGCGAGCGTCGCGGTGCCTTCGATGTCGACGCCGCCGCCGGCACCCTCGACGAACCCCGAGACTTCGCCCTGCGCCGAGTTGCCCTCGATCGTCGAGTTCTCGAGTGTGAATCGGGCGGCGGCGTCGGCGATGCCCCCGCCGACGCCGTCCCCGGCGGTTTCGTAGTCCGCCGCGTCCTCGGCGATCGTGCTGGCGGAGATCGTGGCGTCGCTCGAGTCGGGGCCGTTGAGGTTCGCGAGCTCGACGCCGCCGCCTTCGCCCTGTGTGCCGCCGCCGAGGAAGCCGCCCGAGCCCGGTCGCCCGATCTGGATCTGATCGCCCGTGATCTCGGCGTTTGCGATCGTCGTTGCGGCCTCGGCGAGTATTCCACCGCCGGAGGCGGTCCCGCCGAAGCCGTCCTCTGCCTGTGTGCCGGCTGCGCTGCCGCCCGTACCGCCCCGCGCGACGTCGTCCTCGACCGCCGTGCCGCTCAGCGCGAGCGCTCCGAGGGCCTCTAGGCCGGCGCCGTGTGCATTGCCGCCGTCGCCGCCCTCGTGCCCTGAGACGTTGGTCGTCGGCCCGCCCTGTCCGCCGGTCGCATAGTTGCCGGAGATCGCGCCACCCGTGACCGTGAGGGTGCCGGCGGAGGCGAACTCCACGCCGCCGCCATCGGCCTCGCCGCCGGCGCCCGGAGTCGCAGAGCTGCTCGAATCGGCATCGCCCGCCCGCACGGAGTCAATCGAGACGGTTGTGTTGGTCAGCGTCAACGAGGGCGCGCCCGTGCTCTCGACGGCGATCCCGCCGCCTTCGGCTGCTCCCCCGCTCGTCCCCGGCGTCGCGGCGGTCGCGCCGTAGGCGTAGTTCTGCGTGAGAAGGTCGTCCGTCAGGGCTACCGTCACGCCGGAGACGCTCGGATCGACCAGCACGCCGCCGCCCTGCGCCGCCGTGCCAGCCGTGCCTGTCACATCGCCGCCGGTGATCTCCACGCCGCTGACTGTCACCGACGAGTCCGCCGTGGCCGGGTCGATCGCGAGGACGCGGCCGCTCCCGCCCTGCTGGTCGATCTCGGTCGCCGAGGAGCCCTGGCCGGCTAGCGTCATCGCCGCCGTCAGATTGAGCTGGCCATGCGAGAGGTCGTACGTCTGCGCGCCGAGTTGGACGGTCGCTCCCGGGCTGGCGTCGGCGGCGGCCACCGCGTCGCGCAAGCCGCACGCGCTCGCTGCCGCGGCGCCCGTGCAGTTGGCCGCGTTGCCGATGGCGTCGTCGGCCGTCGTCATCACCGTGAACGTCGTGCCCGCGTGCGCCACAGGGGCCAGCGCCAGCACGAACACCGCCGCAGTCAACAAGCCCAACCGTCGCATGGTCCCCCCCGTTTCGTTTGCCGAGCGCAGGCGCCACGGTCGATCGTCACCTCGTCCGGGTGAACTCGACGGCAGCATCGGCAGGCGCCGTCCAGGCGAATCGCGGCGGGGAACTTGTCTGGACGATGTTCCGATGGGCGCATGCGCCCATCGGCGGGGCCGCACATGTGCGGCCCCGTTCCGGACCGTGCATGCACGGTCCGGCCGCCCGGCACATGTGCCGGGCGGGTCAGCGCCGCATGCGGCGCTGACGTCCCACGTCCCTCAGTGAGGGCTGGGGCGCTGCGGTGACGCAGGCTGTGGACAAATGGGGGTTGATCTGTAAACTAGTCTGACAGTCATGGTCCAAACGATCTTCAGGAGACAGATCTGATGGCATCTGTACCGGCCCAGCCGTCGATCGCGGACGGGCCTCATGCTCCCGACGCCGGTCATGCAGACGACGCCGGCGCACTCGCGGCTGTCCAGTGGCACGACCCCAAGCGCTATGCCTGGCTGCTCGGGCTGATCGTGCCCACCGCGCCCTTCTCCGCCTGGGCGCTCGTGCAGCTCACCGGCCTCGGCGCCTTCTGGCTCTACGGCCCGGTGCTCGTGTTCGGGTTCTTCCCGATCCTCGACGTGCTTGTGGGCATGGATCCCACAAACCCACCGGACAGCGTAATCAAGTGGCTTGAAGGGGACCGCTACTACCGCTGGTGCACCTACCTCTTCATCCCGATCCAGTACGCCGGGCTCGTCTTCGCCTGCTGGCTGTGGTCGAGCGGCGAACTCTCCACCCTCGACAGTGTGGGGTTGGCGCTGACGATGGCGATGGTCAGCGGGATCGCGATCAACACCGCCCACGAGCTCGGCCACAAGCGCGACAGCACCGAGCGCTGGCTGAGCCGCGTCGCCCTCGCCCAGTCGGGCTACGGGCACTTCTACATCGAGCACAACCGCGGCCACCACGTGCGCGTCGCCACGCCGGAGGATCCGGCCAGCGCGCGGCTGGGGGAGAGCTTCTACGCCTTCCTGCCCCGCACGGTCCTCGGCAGCCTGCGCTCGGCCTGGGAGCTCGAACGCGAGCGCCTGGCGCGTACCGATCGCTCGCTGTGGACGCCGCGCAACGACATCCTCACCGCCTGGGCGATGACCGTCGTGCTGTTCGCCGCTCTGACGGCGGTCTTCGGCCCCGTCGTGCTGCCCTACCTGCTGCTGCAGGCCGTGATCGGCTTCAGCCTGCTGGAGGTCGTCAACTACCTCGAGCACTATGGCCTCCTGCGCCAGCGCCGTGAGGACGGGCGCTACGAGCGCACCCGCCCCGAGCACAGCTGGAACAGCAACAACGTCGCCTCCAACGTGCTTCTCTACCACCTGCAGCGCCACTCCGATCATCACGCCAACCCGCTGCGCCGCTATCAGGCGCTGCGCCATGTCGAGGAGGCGCCGCAGCTGCCCACGGGTTACGCAGGGATGATCCTGCTGGCGACGATCCCGCCGCTGTGGCGGCGGGTGATGGACCACCGTCTGCTGGCGCACTATGGCGGTGACATCAGCCGCGCCAACGTCGCTCCGCGGCGGCGCTTTAGCGTTAGGCGTGTCGCCGGGGCGTGAGCGAGCGCCAGGTGTAGGGCGGTCGGGACGCGGGGTGCAGGCCGGTTGGTCGCCGGCGCGAGCGTTTCACCGGGAGCGCAGCGGCGCACCGCTGTGGCGTGAAGATGCCCTAGCAGCAACGCGGCGTGAAGATGCCCTAGCACCCCCGCGGCGTGAAGACGCCTCAGCAGCGATCATGTCTGTTGTGGCCTCTCCTCCTTCGCGCGCCTCGGCCTCCCCGGCGGACGCTCTGACCCCGCCGCGCGAGCGCCAGCCCTACTCCGTGGCGGCGCGCGAGTTGCTGCGCACTACCATCTTCGACGCCGCCCGCGAGGAGCTCTCAGAGCGCCGCTGGAACGAGGTCACGATGGCTGACGTCGCCGCCGCGGCCGGCGTTAGCCGCCAGACCCTCTACAAGGAGTTCGGCTCGCGCGACGAGTTCGCGCGCGAGCTCGTCCTGTACGAGGCCGACCGCTTCGTCGCCGCCGTCGAGGGGGCGATGGACGCCCATCTGGAAGACCCCAAGACCGCGCTGATGGCGGCCTTCGAGCTGTTCCTCGCCGTCGCCGCCGAGGACCCGCTGATGCGCGCGGCGGTCGCCGGCGCCGATGAGATGCTTCCGCTCGTCACCACGCAGGGCCAGCCGCTCGTCGAGCGCTCCACCGAACAGCTCTACGCGGCGATCCTCACGCGCTGGCCACAGGTCCGCACGCGCGACGCCGCGCTTCTGGCCGAGTGCCTGGTGCGCCTGGCGATCAGCTACGCCACGCTTCCCGCCGGCCCGGCAGGACTGACGGCCTCCTCGATCGCCGAGCTGCTGGGTCCCTACATCGACCTGGCTTTGCAGGCGGCTGCCGAGCAGGCCGAGCCCGGGTAGCACTGGCTTCGCTCAGTGCGATCCGACGGCGTAGCGCGCGGGCACGTGCCGTTCGCCGCTGCGCGGCGGACGCTCGTACTTGCGCCGCTGGCGCGGTGGCAGCTTGACGTGTTTGGCCTTGTCCATGCGCTCGTAGGGCACTACTGAGAGCAGGTGGCTGATCAGGTTCAGCCGCGCCGTGCGCTTGTCGTCGCCCTCCACCACGTGCCACGGGTTGGACTCGGTGTCGGTGTGGGCGAACATGCGGTCCTTGGCTTCGGCGTAGTCCACCCAGCGCGCCCGCGACTGCAGGTCGATCGGGCTGAACTTCCAGCGCTTGCGCGGGTCGGTGAGGCGCTTCTTGAAGCGCCGCTCCTGCTCCTCGTCGCTGACCGACAGCCAGTACTTTACGAGCATGATGCCTTCGTTCTGCAGCGACTGCTCGAACTGCGGACAGAAGCGCAGGAACTCCTCGTACTGGGCCTTCGTGCAGAACCCCATCACGTGCTCCACCCCGGCGCGGTTGTACCAGCTGCGGTCGAACAGCACGATTTCTCCGGCCGCGGGCAGGTGCGCCGCGTAGCGCTGGAGATACCACTGTGTCTTCTCCCGCTCACTGGGCGTCGGCAGCGCGGCGATGCGGCACGTGCGCGGGTTCAGGTAAGTGGTGATGCGGCTGATCGCCCCGCCCTTGCCGGCCGTGTCGCGACCCTCGAACAGCACCACCAGGCGGCGGCCTTCGGCGACGATCCACTCCTGCATGAACACCAGCTCGGTCTGCAGACGCAACAGCTCCTTTTCGTACTCCTTGTGGCTGAGCTCGATCGGCAGTGGCACCGCGCTCATCATCTCACCTTCGCTCGCGCTTGACGGCCGGGCGAACGGAGCAGCGCGAGCGGTGGCGTGATTGCCGGCTCTCAGGAGAGTACGCGCCGGCGGAAGTTGCGCAGCCCGAGTGTCAGGAACACGGCGCAGAATCCGATCAGGACCGGATACACCACATACAGGGGCATGTGCGAGGCTTCTGTCAAGCCCGCGCGCATTCCCTCGGCGACGTAGATCAGCGGGTTCACCAGGACGATGATCTGCAGCCAGTGGATGCCGCCCACCTGCACCGGCGAGAGCTTCGTCCACTGGTAGTAGGTGCCGCCGAGGAATGTCAGCGGCAGCACGACGAACCCGAACATCAGCCCGATGTTGCGCGGCTCGAACGTGGTCCCGAGCAGCAGGCCGAGCGAGCTCATCGCGATGCACGCGAGCGGGATCAGCGTGATGACGATCCACCAGGTGATCGTCAGGTGTGCTTCCACGCCGGGGGCGTGCACGACGGCTGCCATCGGAAACACGACCACCGCGGCGATCGCTCCCTGCACCGAGCCGGAGAGCACCTTGGCCAGCGCCACCAGCCAGATCGGGCAGGGCGCCTGGACGCGATCCTCGATCTCCCGTGTGTAGCCGAACTCGCCGGAGAGCTGCAGCGCGACCGCCTGGATCCCCTGGAACATGATCGAGATGGCCACCACGCCCGGGACGAGCACGGTCGCGAACGCCGACTCCCGGATCGTCCCTCCGCCGCCGCCCACTCCCTGGCCGATGGACGGGAAGACGTAGAGGAAGACAAACACCAGTAGAAACGGCTGGATCAGCGTGCGCGCCAGGAACTCGCCGATGTTCTTGCGCAACACCAGCAGGTCGCGCAGGATCAGCGCGCGCAGCGCCGTGCGGCTGGCCTGTGTTGCCGAGCGCGTGGGCGCCAGCGCGATGTGCACGCCGGGCGCGGCTGACTGGACGTCGGTTGCCATCAGTGACTGCGCCTTGGCTCGGCTGCGGAGCGGGGGTATCGGAGGGTGTCAGTCACGCAGCGCTTTTCCCGTGAGGTTGATGAACACCGTCTCCAGGCTCGGCTCGGCGACCGACAGGTCCGCGACCTCGAAGCCGCCGCTCTCCGCCGCGTCCACCACGCGCGGCACGAGCCGCTGCGCCCCCTTGACGTGGAGCTCCACGCCACCCTCGTCAGCCCCGCCCTCGATCACGCGCGTGCGCGTGACCTCCGGGACCTCCCGCGCCAACTGCTCGGCGAGCGCGGTGCCGTCGCCGCTGGAGCGCACCGTGACGATCGTGTCCGCCCCCACCGAGCGCTTGAGCTCGGCCGGTGTGTCGAGCGCGAGGATCTTGCCGTGGTCCATGATCGCCACACGCTCGCACAGCTGGTCTGCCTCCTCCATGTAGTGAGTGGTGAGCAGGATCGTCTGCCCCTCGCGGTTCAGCTCCCCGAGGATCTCCCACAGCGCGAGGCGCCCCTGCGGATCGAGGCCCGCGGTCGGCTCGTCGAGGAACAGCACCGCCGGGCGGTGGAAGATCGCGCGCGCCACCATCAGCCGCTGGGCCATCCCGCCCGAGAGCGCGAACACCGACGCCTTCGCCCACTTGGATAACTGGAACTGCTCCAATAGCTCGTCAGCCGTGGTGCGCGACTCCGTCGCGCCAATGCCGAACAGACGGCCGTGGTAGTAGAGGTTCTCCCACACCGTCAGCTGGCGGTCAAGCGTGTTCGTCTGCGACACGGTGCCGATCAACTGCTTGGCCAGCGTGGGGTGGCTCACCACGTCGATTGCGCCCACCCACGCCGTTCCCGAGGTCGGCACCACGCGCGTAGTGAGCATCCCCGCGGTCGTCGTCTTGCCGGCGCCGTTGGGCCCGAGCAGGCCGAAGATCTCACCGCTGTGCACGCTCAGGTTGAGCCTGTCGACGGCTGCGAAGTCCGTGCCGGCGTAGATCTTGGTCAGATCGACGGTGCGGATCACCTCACCGTCGCTGTCCTGTGAGGAGAACATCGTACGTGAAGTGGACAGCGCGTCGGCCGGCTCAGTAGCAGCCATCGAGGCTCACTGTAGTGCTCGCGACACGGCCAGTCTCACCGCGGCGGTCAAGAAACCACCGCCGGCTCTTCCTCGTGCGCCGGCACGCCGGCCGCGGCGTAGGCGTCGGGGGCGTCAAGCGTCTCGTGCGCCAGCAGCGCCTGCGCGAGACCCTCCAGCTGCATGCGGTGCTCGCTGAGCAGGCGCGTCACTTCGTGGTGGGCGTCCTCGACGAGCCTTCGCGTCTCCTCGTCCACCAGGCGCTGTGTCGACTCCGACGTGGCGCTCGCCCCGGGCAGGAACGGGCCCTCGCCGTCGGCCGGCAGCACCGCGACGGGGCCGATCGCCTCGCTCATGCCCCAGCGGCCGACCATCTGGCGCGCGATCTGGGTGAGCTGCTGGATGTCTGACTCCGCGCCCGTCGTCACGGCGCCGTAGACGATCTCCTCGGCCACGCGCCCGCCGAGCGCTACGCGGATCCTCGCCTGCAGCTCCTCCTGGGTGTAGGACACACGGTCTGAGTCGGGCGTGGAGAGCGTCACGCCGAGCGCCATCCCGCGCGGGATGATCGAGACCTTGCGCACGGGGTCCGCGCCGGGCGTGAGCATCCCCACGAGCGCGTGCCCGGACTCGTGGTAGGCGGTGCGCTCACGGTCGGCGGGGGAGAGCAGGATGCCGCGCGGGGAGCCCAGCATCAGCTTCTCGAGCGAATCGGTGAAGTCCGCCATCTCGACCTTTTCGTGGCCCCGCCGCGCGGCGAGCAGGGCGGCCTCGTTGGCGAGGTTCGCGAGGTCCGCGCCGACCATCCCCGGCGTGGTGGCGGCCAGTGCGTCGAGGTCGACGCTCGGCGCGAGCGGGATCGAGCGTGTGTGCACTTCGAGGATTTCCCGGCGCCCGGTGCGGTCCGGCGCCTGCACGGTCACGCGGCGGTCAAAGCGCCCGGGTCGCAAAAGCGCCGAGTCGAGCACGTCGGGGCGGTTGGTCGCCGCCAGCACAACCACCGCCTCGGCGCTCTCGAAGCCGTCGAGTTCGGTGAGGATCTGGTCGAGGGTCTGCTCGCGCTCGTCGTTGGCGCCCGTCACCGACACCGACCCCTGGCGCGAGCGCCCGATCGCGTCGAGCTCGTCGATGAACACGATCGCGGGCGCCGCCTCCTTGGCCTTGGCGAACAGGTCGCGCACGCGCGAGGCGCCCACGCCGACGATCGCCTCGATGAACTCCGAGGCGCTGATCGAGAAGAACGCCGCGTGCGCCTCGCCCGCGACCGCGCGCGCCAGCAGCGTCTTGCCGGTGCCCGGCGCGCCTGAGAGCAGCACGCCGTGCGGCATGCGCCCACCCAGGCGTCCGTAGCGCTCGGGGTTGCGCAGGAAGTCCACGATCTCCGACAGCTCGGCCTTGGCCTCATCGATGCCGGCGACGTCCTTGAAGGTCACGCGGATCTGCGCCGGGTCCACGCGCCGGGCCTGCGAGCGCCCGAAGTTGCCGAGTGCCCCCATCGCCCCGCCCGCCCTGGCCATGCGCCGCGCGATGAAGATGAACAGCCCGACGATCAAGAGCGTCGGGCCGAAGCCGAGCAGCAGCTCGGTCAAGAGCGAGGTGGTCGTCGAGGTCGACTTGGCGTTGACTTCGACGCCCTTTTCCTGCAGCAGCGTGGACAGCTGGCTGCCGTTCCAGAAGCTCGGCACCTCGGTCGCGAACAGCGTCGTTGGCGTCGCCTTCTTATCGCTCGCGGGATAGCGCAGCTTGCTCTTGAAGGTGCCTTCGATCGTGTCGCCCTTGGAGGAGATCGACTTCACCTCCCCGCCCTTGACCTGTTCGAGGAAATAGGGGCTGAACGACACCTTCACGCGCGGCTGGCCGCTGGGCTCATAGAGCAGCACGAACAGCCAGTTGAAGGCGATCAGCGCCAGCACGAACCAGACGAACCCACGCGTGCGGTGCGGCGGCGGGCCGGTCGGAGCCTGCTCGGGCATCCCACGCCCATCGGGCGCCGGGGCGACCTGCCAGCCGCGCTTATCGCGCGGCATCGGCGGGTGGGTGTCGCGGCGGCTCAGGCCGTGGTGCCCGCTGGAGGACGCGCCGGTGGGCGTGCCTGCAGGCGCCCCGGGGGGCGACCCGGCGGGGTCCTGCTCGTTCGCTGGAGGATCAGGCACGCGCTCAATGCTACGCACCGACGCAACGCGCTACCTTGGTGGATGTGCCAGAGGAGCAGGCGATCCGCATCGTCCTTGTTGACGATCACGCGGTCGTACGCAGCGGCCTGCGTCTGCTGCTCGACAGCGAGAGCGACTTCGAGGTCGTGGCGGAGGCGAGTAACGTGGATGAGGCCAAGCGCTACGTGCGCGGACATCACCCAAAGGTGCTCGTGCTCGACCTGAACATGCCGGGTGGCTCGAGTCTCGACGCGATCCCCGTGATCCGCGAAGAGGAGCCGAGCACCCAGATCGTGGTCTTGACGATGCAGCAAGAGCCGGCCTTCGCTCGTCACGCACTGGGGGCCGGCGCGCTCGGGTACGTGCTGAAGGAGGCCGCCGACGACGAGTTGGTCGAGGCGGTGCGACGCGCCGCGTCGGGGGAGAGCTATCTGACCCCGCGCCTGGGGGCGCGCATGGCCTCCGAGCCGCCGCCGGGGCCGCCCGACGATCTCTCAGAGCGCGAGGTCGACGTGCTGCGCCTGATCGCGCTCGGCCACACCAACACCGAGATCGCCGAGCAGCTCTACCTGTCGGTGCGTACGGTGGAGACCCACCGCGCGCACATCCAGCAGAAGCTCGATCTGTCGACCCGCGCGGAGCTCGTGCACTACGCGCTGCAGAGGGGACTGATCGCGACCTGAGGGCTCGCGCGCGAGCCCTGAATTCACATCCGTCCAAGGCCCACCAAAGGAGACCCACATGAGTGACAAGCCCGTATTCGTCTATGCGGCAACCTACGCCGAACGCAGCGACGCCGAGGCCGACTACGACGCGCTGCTCGACCTGCACGCCGCCAATCTCGTCGGCACGTATGACGTGGCGCTGATCACCAAGGACACCGACGGCAAGGTGCACGTGATGAAGCACGAGAAGCCCACCCAGCACGGCGCCTGGACGGGGATCGCGGTCGGCGCGGTCGTCGGCGTGCTGTTCCCGCCGTCGATCATCGCCGGCGCCGCCGTCGGCGGTGTGGCCGGTGGCGTGATCGGCCACGTGCGGCGCGGCATGTCGCGCGGCGACGCCAAGGAGCTCGGCGAGCTGCTCGAGGAGGGCCAGGCGGCACTGATCGTCGTCGGCGAGTCGCGCCTGGAAGAGCAGCTCGACAAGGCGCTCACGCGCGCCGAAAAGTCGATCGAGAAGGAACTCGACGCCGACGCCAAGGAGTTTGAGCGGGAACTCAAGGAGGCCGAGAAGGAGGAGTCGGCGGCCTGAGCCCCCGCAGCAGTGATTCGGTAAAGCGCCTTACGCTCGTCGCCTGCATTCTGGGTTCGGGCATCGCGCTGCTCGACGGCACGATCGTCAACGTCGCGCTGCCCACCATCCAGCGCGACCTGGGCGGTGGGCTGGCGGCGCAGCAGTGGGTCGTCAACGCCTACCTGCTGACGCTCGGCTCGCTCATTCTGATCGGCGGTTCGCTGGGCGACCTGTTCGGCGAGCGGCGCATCTTCGCGCTGGGCGTGGGCGGCTTCGGCGCGGCGTCGCTGCTGTGCGCGCTCGCGCCCTCGATCGATGCGCTGATCGCGGCTCGCGCGCTGCAGGGGGTCGCCGGCGCGTTGCTCACACCGAGCGCTCTGGCGGTGATCGTCGCGACCTTCCCCGAGCAGGAGCGCGGACCGGCGATCGGCAGCTGGACGGCGTGGGGCGGGATTGCCGCGGTGCTCGGTCCGCTGGCCGGCGGTGAGCTCCTGGCCCTCGGCTCCTGGCGGCTGATCTTCCTCGTCAACCTGCCCTTCGTGGCTGCGTGTCTGGCGTTGATCCTGCTCGTGATCCCGCGCGCCGAGGCCCGCCCGCGCGACACCTCCAGGCGGATCGACGTGACGGGTGCGCTGCTGTGCGCGCTCGGTCTCGGCGGCCCGGTGTTCGCGCTGATCGAGCAGCCGCGCCTGGGGTGGGGGAGCCCGGCGGTGAGCATCCCGCTCATCGCCGGCGTCGCGCTGCTCGTCTGCTTCGCGATCTACGAGTCCCGCACGCGCGATCCGATGTTGCCGCTGGGGCTGTTCCGGCGGCGCAACTTCTCCGCGGGCAACGTTGAGACGTTCTCGATGTATGCGGGGCTGGCGATCCTGTTCTTCTTCCTCGTGCTGTTCCTGCAGCAGATCGCCGGCTACACGCCGCTTGAGAGCGGCCTGGCGACGCTGCCGACGACCGTGGTCATGTTCAGCCTTTCCCGCCGCTTCGGGGCGCTGGCCGATCGCCATGGCCCGCGCTTCTTCATGGGCGCGGGGCCGCTGATCGCGGCTGTCGGGCTGCTCTCCTTCCAGCGCGTGGGGGTGCACGTCGACTACGTGACTGACGTGCTCCCGGGGCTGCTGCTGTTCTCGTTGGGACTTTCGATGACGGTGGCCCCGCTCACTGCGGCCGTGCTCGCGGGCGTGGAAACAGAACAGGCGGGGATCGCTTCGGCGGTCAACAACGCCGTGGCCCGCGTCGCCGGCCTGCTCGGCACGGCGGCCGTCGGCGCCGCGATTGCGGCCTCGTTCGTCGCGCACCTCGACAGCAATCTGGCCGGGAGGCCGCTTGGGCCGCAGGCACAGGCGGCGGTCAGCGAAGCCAAGAAGCTCCCGCTGGGCCTGCCGAGCACCGCGGGGCTACCGTCGCGCCAGGCCCACGCCGTCACCGCCGCGGCGCAGAACGCGTCGCTCGAAAGCTTCCACCTCGGGATGGGCATCGCCGCGCTGCTGGTCGCCGCCGGCGGCGTGGTCGGCGCCGTCGGCGTGCGCAACCCACGGCGGGTCGTGCTGGCCGAAGAGTGCGAGGGCGGCGCGCTGGTCGGGGCCAGCCTGGACGCCGCCGGCTGCCATGAGCCCGATGGGTCCCAGCCGGCGCTGGTCACGCAGGCGTAGGCGTCGGTCTGCGACCGAGCAGTAAGCGTTATCTGGGGTTCGGCCGGCCGGCCGGCTCCTGCCCGGGCGCCTAGCCCGTGGGTTCCTCCGCGTAGGCGCACATCGCTTCGATCAGCGGCCCCAGCCGTCGGCCGCGAGCGGTCAGGCGATACTCGACCGTCGGCGGGCTGGTGGGGAGTACCGCGCGCTGCAACAGTCCCGCGGCCTCCAGTTCGCGCAACCGCTCGGAGAGCATCCTGGGCGAGATGCCCTGAACGGCGGCGGCGAACTCGTTGAAGCGCAGCGCGCCGCTCAGCGCGGCGTAGATGATTGACAGCTGCCAGCGGCGCTCGAGGAGGTCCGCTGCGCGGCGGACCTCCTCTGGCACTGGCTGGGGACTACGACAGCGGGACATCGTGCTGGGAGCGGGTAGAGGGGGCGGTTGTCATGGCCGGACCTGCCCAGGGCGTCAGGACGCCACGGTCTCGCGCACCGGCTCCAGCGCGCGGTCGAGCACTTCCTGCACGGTCATCACCGGATGGAAGGTCATCTGCTCGCGCACCTCCTCGGGGATCTCGTCGAGATCTCCGCGGTTGCGCTCGGGCATGACCACGTCGGTGAGTCCGGCGGCGTGCGCGGCCAGCGCCTTCTGCTTGAGCCCGCCGATCGGCAGCACGCGGCCCTGCAGGGTGACCTCGCCGGTCATCCCCACCGTGTGCTTCACCGGGCGGTCCGAAAGCAGCGAGGCCAATGCAGTGACCATCGTCACGCCCGCCGAGGGGCCGTCCTTGGGGATTGCGCCCGCCGGCACGTGCACGTGGAACTCGTGGTCGTCGAACACGCTCTCCTCGATGCCTAGCTCGGCCGCGTGGCCACGTACGTAGGAGAGGGCGATGCGCGCCGACTCCTTCATCACGTCGCCCAGCTGGCCGGTCAGCACCAGCCCGCCGCCCGAGCCCGAGGACTTCATCTTGGTGGCCTCCACGAACAGCACATCGCCGCCCGTGCCCGTGACCGCGAGCCCAGTGGCCACACCTGGCACGGCGGTGCGGATCGCGGACTCCTGGAAGAACTTCTGGCGCCCGAGCGCGTCGCGCACCACCTCCAGGTCGATCTCCACCGGCGGCTCCGCCTTGCCCGAGGCGACGCGCGTGGCGGTCTTGCGCAGCACGGTGCCGAGCTCGCGCTCGAGGTTGCGCACGCCCGCCTCGCGGGTGTACTCGGCGATGACGGTGTTGAGCACCTCCTCGGAGATCGACACCTCCTCCTCGCGCAGGCCGTTGCGGTTGCGCTGGCGCGGCCACAGGTAGCCCTTGGCGATCGCCAGCTTCTCCGTATTGGTGTAGCCGTCGAAACGGATCACCTCCATGCGGTCGAGCAGCGGGCCGGGGATCGTGTCGGCGACGTTGGCCGTGGCCAGGAACATCACCTGGCTCAGGTCCAGCTCCACGTCGAGGTAGTGGTCGCGGAAGGAGTGGTTCTGCGCCGGGTCGAGCACCTCCAGCAGCGCCGAGGAGGGGTCCCCGCGCCAATCCGCGCCGACCTTGTCGACCTCGTCGAGCAGGATCACTGGGTTCATCGTGCCCGCGTCGCGCAGAGCGCGCACGAGACGGCCGGGGAGCGCGCCGATGTAGGTACGCCGGTGCCCGCGGATCTCCGCCTCGTCGCGCACGCCGCCGAGCGACATGCGCACGAACTCGCGGCCCGTGGCACGCGCGATCGACTCGCCGATCGAGGTCTTGCCGGTGCCCGGAGGCCCGATCAACGTCAGGATCGCGCCGGACTTGGGGTCGGCCTCGATGCCGCGGTCCTGGCGCAGCTTGCGCACCGCCAGGTACTCGGTGACGCGGTCCTTGACGTCCTCCAGCCCGGCATGGTCGGCGTCCAGCACCTCACGTGCGGCGACCGGGTCCAGGTGCTCCTCCGAGCGCTTTGACCAGGGCAGCGCGATCAGCCAGTCCAGATAGGTGCGGATCATCGAGCTCTCGCCCGTCTGCTCGCCCATGCGCTCCAGGCGCCCGAGCTCCTTCAGCGCCTGCTCGTTGACGTCCTGCGGCATTTCGGCGGCCTCGATCTTCGTGCGGTACTCCTCGACGATCGAGCCCTCGTCCTCGCCGAGCTCCTTGCGGATCGACTCCATCTGCTTGCGCAGGAAGTAGTCGCGCTGCTGCTTCTCAGCGCCGTCCTGGACGTCCTCGCGGATGCGCTTGCGCACCTGCAGCTCGGCCAGCGACTCGCGCTGCAGCTTCACCGCCAGCGCCAGGCGCTCGGTCACGTCGAGCGTGCGCAGCAGCTCGACCTTCTGCTCATAGCTCAGATTGGGGGAGTAGCCGGCCGAGTCGGCCAGTGGGCCGGGCTCGACGATCGCGCGCAGGAAGGCGGCGATGCGGCCGTCGTCGCCGCGCAGCTCGAGGATCTCCTCGACGATCGCGTGGTATTCGCGTTCGAGCTCGCGCGTGCGCCCGTCGACGGGCACGCCGTCGGGGTGCTCCTCGACCTCGACGCGCAGCTCGCCGCCGGCGCCGGTCTGGGCGGCGCCGATCAGCGCGCGGTGATCGCCGGAGAGCGTCACGGCGCGACCGCCGCCGGGCAGGCGGATCTGCTCGTCCACGGAGGCCACGGTGCCGACCTCCAGGAACTCGTTGTCGTGGCGCGGCACGAGCACCACGTGCTCGTCCTCGCCGACGTTGACGGTGAGCGTGATGCCCATCGAGGGGAACACGACGGTGTCGTCGAGCGGAATCAGGCGCAGCACGCGCTTTGGCTCTGCAGGTGGGGTGGCGTCGGGGGAGGTGGGAGAGGGAGGCGGGGCGTTATTCATAGGTATCGGCTCCATATGTACTTACTAATTGGTAGTTAGTATAGCCAAAGGTCGTTGACTGTGCAAGTACCACTGAGGCCGTCCGGCCGGCAGTGCCGGGAGTGTCCATGCGGGTGCCAGAGGAGGGCGCCGGCGGCAGCTGCCATCGCAGAGGACGCGCCGCACGCGGCTCCCTGCCGGCCGGAAGGCCGGCTCTCCTCATTGACGGGCGCGGTCTCACGCGGTGCCGAGGCAGCTCAAAGCCCATCGAAGGTGACCTCGACGTTCTCCTGCTCGACGCGTTCCTCGATCTCGGCCGCGGAGATCAGGGCGCGCTTGTCGGCGTCGAGCAGCGGCGGCGTGAAGAAGCTGCGCGGCCACAGCCGCCGCGCGCGCACGACGTTTATCTCGGCCGCCAGGAGCGTGAGCTGCCCGCCGAGGTAGAGCCAGGCGAGCAGGCCCAGCACGAAGGCGAACAGCCCCGAGGTCTCCTGCGCGTGGCGCACGACGTGCGCGACGTAGTAGCCGCCCACGAACTGCAGGATCTGCCACAGGACGGTCGCGAACAGCACGCCCGGCAGCAGATCGCGGGTGGGCACCTCATCGAGGGTGAGCAGGCGAAACGCGGCAAAGAACAGCAGCAGGCTGGTCGCAAACGCGAGCAGCACGCCGCCGATCGTCGCCAGCGTGCCGCTGGGGATCTGCGCGCTCACGGCGCCCGTGACGACAGTCGAGAGGATGCTCAGCGTGCCGAGCACGACGATCGTGCCCAGGCCCCGCAGCCGCGAAGTCAGGAAGTTGGGCCGGTCCTTGCGCGGCACGTGCCACACCTCATTGAAGGCGTTCTGCGCGGCGCCCGTAATGCCCAGCGCGCCGAGTAGCGAGCCGATCAGGCCGATCGCGAGCGCGCCCGCGGAGCCCTTGAGCGAGTGCACGTTCCTCTGCAGCTGCGTGCCGATCACGGGGAACTGGCTGAGCGTGGAGTGCAGAATGCTCTGCTGCGCGCCCGCGTCGCCCTGCAGCACGAAGCCGAGCACGGTCACGAACACGAGCAGCAGCGGGAACAGCGAGACGAACGCGTAGTAGGCGATCAGCGCGGCCAGCTGGCCGGCCTGGTCGTCGCCGAACTTCTTCACCACCGCCGCCGGGAAGCTCAGGCGGGGGTGGCGCTGCTGCAACTCATCCACCGAGCGCAGCCGGTCGGTGAGGCTCATCGGCGCGCCCCGCGCGATCGGAGAGGCGGGCTGGGCAAGCGCGGCGGCAGGCGACGCAATTGGAGGGGGGGTCTGCGGGCGAGACGGCTCGACATGTATGCGTGTCTACCCGATGCGAGCACAAAAGACCAGCCCGGGGTGAGCCCGCACATGCCGGCGGTGAGCCGGACCTCGCCGAGACGAGGGCGCCGGTGCGTGCCTCAGGCAAGTCTGATCCCGCCGAGCGGGTGGCGCTCGTGGCCCGCGCCCGGAGCCAGACGCTGCTGCGCGCGCACCGTCATCGCCTGCGCCGGGAGGACCTCGAGGACTGTCTGAGCCAGGCGACGGTCGAGCTGGTGGCGCACGCCCGCGCGGGAGGCGCGTTCGCCACCACAGCTCACGTGGCGCGGGCGCTGGAGCTGCGCTTCCTCTCCCGCATCCAGGACCGTCGTCGGGCGGTGTCCGGGCGCAGCCCCGCGCAGGCCGCGATGGAGGGTGCGCTGGCGATGGGCAACAAGGGGGAGGGACTGCATATGCAGGCGCCCGACCCCGGCCCCGGTCCGGCAGAGCTCGTGCAGCTGCGCTTCGAGTTGAGCCGCCTGCCCGCGCTGGCCCAGGCACTGACTTCAGACCAAAAACTCGTACTCGTCAGTCAGGTGTCGCTGGGAGCGAGCCGTGCCGAGTTCTGCGCCGCCCACGGGTGGTCTCACGAGAAGTACCGCAAGGTGGCCCAGCGCGCACGCGCGCGGCTGCGACGGCTCAGCCACGAAGAGGGTGTCCCACTCGCGGCGAGGAGGTCGGAAAAAGAGACAGGGACCCACCTATGACTATCTCACCCCCACATAGGCGCGTCCCTTGGGCCGCCGGCGGTCGGTCGGCAAGACCGCACGGCGCTGCCCATCCGCGCGCTCGCGGCCGGGAGTCGATCCACACCCCTGGGCTCCCGGCCGCCCGCGTGCGCCCCGCGACGGAGGCCGCCCGTGTGCGCAGGAGCGGGGAGGCCGCTCGCGTGGGCACCGGCGGGGAGGGATGGCGATGAGGCTCGGGCGCGGCCCGCGCGAGGTGTATCGCGTCTACGGCGAGGACGAAGCGCCGGACGTGGACGAGTGGTCAGGCGAGGCGACGCGGGAGCTGGCCGTCGAGTGCCCGCCACCGGAGGGGCCCACGCGCGAGTTCGACATGGATAGCCGGCAACCCGACGCACCGACGCGCGAACTCGACCCGGAGGCCACGCCTCGGACGAGCAACGAACCGCACCACACGCGGCGACCATACGCCCGTCTTGACCAGCTGCGCCGCGTGGCGGTCATGGCGCTGCTGGGCATCGGCGTGGGACTCGTCGCGGCGCTCGCCCTACACAGTCTGCGCGGCCCAGCTGGAATTAATGGGGGGAGGGCCGGCTGGGCGGGGTCTGGCCGATCCCGATCATTCGGCCAGGGAGCCGCGTCGTTGTCTTCGAGCTCGCCGTCGGTATCCGTCGCCGCTGTTCCAGCCAGCGCCCACAAGCCGCGCACCGTGCGGGCGTTCCCCGTCCATGCCGCTGTGGGCGCCCCTCGCGGTCACTCCAAGGCGCAGGGCGAATCCGGGGTGCAGCGCGAGTCTGCGAGGGACCGCGAGCACGGCGCGGGCGGGGGGTCGCCGACGCGCCAGGCCGCATCGGCTGCCCACACCGCGGCCTACTCCACGGCCGCGCCGCCCAGTCAGGGCACCGCCGAAGCACCTCCCCTCGCCGCGGCGGCAGAATCCGAATTCACCTTCGAGCGCTGAGTCGTGTCCACTGAGCCCAGACACTCGCAGGCGACGCTCACTTCCCGGCCGCTGTGGCGCCTGCGTGCGGGGCGCGAAGCGACGCGCTGGCTCTTGCAGGCGCTGGCCGTGGCGGGGCTGCTGGCGAGCGCACGCTTTGCGATCGACCCGCCGCGCGCGCCGCTGCCGCGGGCGATACAGCCCGGCCCGACACCCGCGGATCTGGCCGCCGAAGGGTTCGCCGCGCTGTTCGCGCGTGACTACCTGACGTGGAACGCACAGAATCCCGAAGCCCACCGGCGCGCGCTGGCGCAGTTCGTGGGCGGCGGGATGGATCCCGACGCCGGGCTGCAGGTGCCGAGCAGCGGAGAGGAGCAGGTGCAGTGGACGCAGGTCGTGCAGGCCCGCACGCCCCAATCTGGTGAACACGTCTACACGCTCGCCGTGCAGACCGACAGCGCGGGGCTCGTGTACCTCACTGTGAGCGTCGTGCGCGAGTCAGGCGGGGCGCTTGCGCTGGACTCCTACCCGGCGATCGTGGGCGCCCCTACGACGGTGCCCGCCGACCTCTCGCGCGGCGGGCACCCGCGCGAAGTCGAAGACCCGGCGCTCACGACGGTGATCGACAGGGCGCTGCGCAACTACCTGGCGGATGCGCCCTCCGAGCTGGCGGCGGACCTGACGAGCGGCGCGCGTGTGTCGCTGCCCGCCTCCGGCATGGCGCTCGCGCTGAGCGGGGTGACGCAGCTCGACTGGGCGCCCGGCGGCGGCGCGGTAGTAGCCCAGGTGAGCGCCCGCGACGAACGGGGCGCCCAGTACACGCTCGCCTACGAACTGGACGTCGTCCGCACGCAGGGGCGCTGGGAGGTGTCCGCGATCCAGACGAACCCCGACTCCTAGATCCCGCACGCAATGACCTCAACAACACAAACCCAAGCAAAGGAGCATGAGATGAAGATTCCCATTTCATACAATCACAGCAACCGACCGCGGCGCCGCGTGAGCCTGCTGGTGGCAATGGCGCTCGGCTGTGGATTTCTCGCCGCCGGCTGCCCGCCGGCCGATGCGCAGGTCGTGCGCTCGGAAGCCGCCGCGCAGTCCGCGGCCACGCCCAGCGAAGCCGCCAACTCGCTGGAAGCGGCCGCGAGCAAGGCCGGCGAAACGGGGCGCAAGGTCGCGATGAGTCTGATCGGGCTGGCGTTCGCGATCGCCGGGATCGTGCTGGCTTTCCGGCGTGACTTCAAGGAGGCGGCGGGCGTGTTTGCGGTGGGGACGGTGGCGATCCTGCTGGCCACGCCGACGGGGGTGAGCCTGTTGCACGACACGGTCAACTCGGTCTTCGGAGCATCCTGATGGTCGAGATCCGCTCCTATCGCAGCGTGTTCGACCTGGAGCGGCGCATCTACCGGATCGACCGGCTGCGGCTGAACCCCGGCGGGGTGCCGGTGCGCGGGGCGGTGTATTTCATCGTCCTGCTGCTCGCCACCCTGACGGCCGGCGCGGTGCCGCTCCTCGGGGTGGCGGTGCGCGCGCTGCCGTGGTACCTGCGCGAGCTGGCTGTGCCGGTGGGTCTCGCCGCGCTACTGACCGTTATTCGCGTCGAGGGGCGCCCCTTTCACCTGGCGGCGCGGGCGCTCGTGCGCTATGCGAGCGGCCCACGCCGGCTCGTGGGGCTGCACGCGCGTGGACGTGGGGCGCGGGCAGCGCCGGGGCGCCGCTGGCACCCGCCGGAGCTGCTGTTGTTGCCGGACGGCTCTGACGCGTGGCTGCGGCGTTTGCGCTACACCGGGCCCGGCGCGGTGCTCGTGGCAGTGGCGCACGAGCGCGCCACCTACGGCGCAGGGCGCGTGGGCGGCCGCGCGCGGCTGGGGTTGCGCGCACTGCCCGGCCCGCGGGCGCTGCGCAGCGGTCAGGTGATCGTCCTCGCGCCGGGCGCCCGGCTCGACGTGAGCCTGGATGGGAGCGAGTAGGTGCCCACTCCGCTCAGCTTCGTCTACGGCAACTGCGTCTTTGCCACGGGCCTCGACGATGTCTGGGCTGCCTTTACGGTGCCCGTGGCCTCCTACGCGTGTCTGCCCGAAGATGAGAAGCGTGCGCGTTTCCTCGCGCTGCTCGGGGCGCTGGAGGCAGTGCAGGCCGACGTGCAGATCATGCGCGTCAGCCGCCGCTGGGACACCGAGCGCTACGTGCGCGAGCTGGAGGAGCTGGACTCCGTGGAACACGGCGCCCTCGCCGGGCGCAGCGCGGGGCCGACGGCGGAATTGCATGGCACCGGGCCGCCGCACTCGCGCGCGCGGCGCCGCTACGCACACGAGCACGCCGAGCGCCTACGCGAGCTCGACGCCGGATGGCCGTGCGTGTTCCTGCTCGTGAGCCTGCGCGACCCCGAGCGCGATGTCGCCACCTACGTCTCGCGTGCCGCTGAACAGCATCCGCGCGAGTGGCTGCGGGCGCTGCGGCGCGGGCTCTCGGTGCGCGACAGGCGCCTGTTGAGCGCCGCCGAGTTGGAGCGCGTGCGCGTGCGCGCCGACCAGGTGCACGCGCGCACGGCGGACTTCCTCGACGTGCGCCCCGCGCGTGGCGTGGAGCTGCAGTGGCTCGTGCGCCGCGCGTTCTGTCGCGGGCTGGGGGAGCCCCACGTGGAGGGGCTGCACGAGCCGCGCGCGCTCGTCTTCGAACGCAACGGCCAGGCCGTGCTGGCGCCGCTGGAGGGCGATCTTTTGCGCTGGTGTGACAGCTGGATCGAGCACCGCGGGCGCTCGCTACGCGTCGAGTCCGAGCTGGGGACGAGCTGGCAGGCACAGCTCGTGCTGGGGGCGCTGCCCGAGCAGGCGTCCTTCCCCGGTGCGCGCGTGGAGCTGATGTTCGCGCCGGTAGAGAGCGTCGGGTTCGGCGTCGACCTGTCGCTCAACGCGCGCTACCTGCCCAACGAGCTGGCGCTGCGGATCGCGCGGCGGCGCATCCAGGATGCCGACCAGATCGTGCGCGCCGAGCAGGATGGCGAGCAGGGTGTCTCCGACCTCGGCTACCAGCGCACACAGGAGGCACGCGACCTGCTGAGCTACCTGCAGTCCTCAAGCCGCCCGCCGCTCTTGCGCGCGACGCTCGCGGTCGCGATCGGCGCGGACAGCGAGGAGGAGCTCGAGCGGCGCGTGGAGGTGTGCCGACGCGCGTATGGCGAGATCCGCCTGTACCGGCCACTGGGCGAGCAGCTGGAGCTGTTCTGGCAACAGCTGCCCGCCCAGCGCACGCGCATCGCCGGCTATGACGACACGCTCACACCTGAGCAGGTGGCGGCGATGATGCCGACGGCCACCCACGCGGCTGGGTCGCGGCGCGGCTTCTACCTCGGCCACACGCTGTCGGGGTCGGCGCGGCCTGTGCTGTTCAACCTGCGCGAGGGCTCGGACAGCGACCGCAACACCGCGATTCTGAGCGTCGGGGCGCTCGGCTCGGGCAAGACGACGCTCGACCAGAAGCTCAAGTACGAGGCGTTCCTGCTGGGCGCGCGCGTGATCGATGTCGACCCCAAGGGCGACCACCGCTTTCACCTGCTGGAGGAGGTGGCGCCGCACGTCGAGCAGCTCGAGCTGCGCCCGGACCCCGCACTGCGCGGCGTGCTCGACCCGCTGCGTGTGGCGCCCGAGCACCTGCGCCAGGAAGCGGCCGTGTCGTTCCTGCGCGATCTCTTGCCCGGGCGTGCGGAGCCCTCCTGGGAGACGGCGATCGTGGGGGCGGTCGACCGGGTGCTGCGACGCTGTGCCCGGCCGGCTGGCGGGGGGTCGACGTACGGAAAGTCGACGTACGGGGGGTCGACGGTCGAGCAACCAAGCCACGGGGAGCGCGCGTTCGAGGCGCCGACACACGGGAAACTGGCACGCGGGGAGCCGACGTGTGGGGAGGTCGTGCGGGCGCTGCGCGAAGGCGACGAGGTCGACGTGCAGGTCGCCAAGACGCTCGAGGTGTACGCGCACTCGGGGCTCACCCAGCTCGGCTTCGCCGACCCCGACGTGCCGCTCGCGGCGGTGGGCAGCCGCCAGGTGACCTATCTGCCGATCCGCGACCTCCCCGGCCCCGAGCCGGGGGCCAGGCGCGCCGAGTACTCGCAGGCCGAGCGTGTGGGCGAACAGATGGTGCGGCTGATCGCGATGTTCGCGATGCACCTGATGGGACGCGAGCGCGAGCGCCTGAAAGTGTTCTCCTTCGACGAGGGCTGGCGTCTGCTGGGCGACCCCGTGGGGCGCCAGCTGCTCGCCTCGCTACAGCGCATGGGTCGCTCCGAGCTGGCGGTGCCGATCATCAGCACGCAGCTCGTGACCGACGCGCTGGTGGGAGAGCGCAGCTCGCTGGAGAACCTGCTGGGCGCAACGTTCGCGTTCGGCATGCGCTCGGAGGCCGAGGCCGCCCGGGCGCTTGAGCTGCTCGGCCTCGACCCCGAGGAGCGCGCGCTGCGCGCGGCGCTGCTCGACTTCGAAGCGGGGCGCTGCCTGTTCCGCGACCACCGCGGGCGCGTCGAGGCGATTCAGGTCGAGGTGGTGCTGCCGGCGCTGCTGCGCGCCTTCTCGACGACCCCATCGGCGTCGGGCAGGGCAGGTCGCGAGGCGAGCGCCTCGTGAGGGAGGCACCCGCCCGGGCATCCCATTGCCGGCGACATGGTCGGGCGTGGCGTCTGGTGAACGCCGGGCCGGGCGTCCGCGGATTATCGGCTGCTCTGGGTCTGGCCGGCCTTGTGGCGCTTCTCTTCGGCTCGACGGCGACGGCCGCGGCGCACAGGCCGCATGCGCCGGCCGGCCCGCCGCTGGTCTCCCACGTCGCGGCGTCGAATCCGCCCGCCGAAACGCAGAAGGAAGAACCCGAGTCCTTCGCGCAGCCCGCCGTCGAAGCCGACCCGCTGGTGAGTAACGGGCTGGGCAGTCCCCTCTGCGGTCATCCGTCTGGCGCGGGCGGGCTCTCCGCACAGGCGCTGCGCAACTGCCGCACCTCCGGTTTTCTTGCGGCGCCGGCGCCGACGTCCAACTACGCGTTCGACGTGAACGTGGAACACGGGGCCATCAACCTCGATCCGATGGCACTCCTGCAGGACTACATCTTGGAGCCCGTCTGGATCGCGCTCGTGTGGGTCGTGCACGCGCTGCTGGTGATGCTCGAGTGGTGCTACTCAATCGACCTGCTCGACGGCTCCACGATGGGCGAGGTGGGGCGGGGGCTGCGCCAGGCCCAGGCGACGTTCACCGACCCATGGCTCGTGAGCGTGCTGGCGGTCGCCTCTGTGCTGACGCTCTACCACGGCCTGGTGCGTCGCCAGGTGGCACAGTCGCTCGGCCAGGCGCTCGTGACGATCGCGATGATGGCGGCAGGGTTGTGGATGATCGCCGACCCCGCCGGCACCATCGGGTCGCTGGGGCAATGGACCAATCAGGCGAGCCTGGGGACCCTGGGAGCGGTCGCGCAGGGAGCGCCCGGCGGCGGCGCGCGGCCGCTCAGCGAAGGGATGGCGACCGTATTCGCCTACGGAATCGAAGCCCCCTGGTGCTACATGGAGTTCGGCAACGTGCAGTGGTGCCGCGACCCCGCGAAACTGGAAGGGCGTCTGCGCACTGCGGCGCTGCATTCGGCGAGCCTCCCCAAGAACGCGCGCCTGCACTGCTCTGAAGGGGAAAGCGACCTCGAAGTCTGCACGTCGATGACGAGCGAACAAGCTCGTGCCGCGCGCGGCCCGGGCCGCGAACGACTGCTCGACGCGCAGACCAACGGCGCGCTGTTCCTCGCGCTGCCCGCGAACGGGGCGCTGCGCAACTCCGTCGGCACGTCGGGCTCGCTGCTGAACGTGCTGTGCGGGAGCAAGGAAATCAACAATTGCAGCGGACCCACGGCGCCGCAGGCGCAGTTTCGCAGCGCCGGCGCGACCGGCCAGCGCGCGGCGGGCCTGCTCTTGATCCTGGCCGGTGCGCTCGGCATGGTGCTGGTCCTCGGCTTCATCGCACTGCACCTGCTCGGCGCGGCGCTGCTCAGCCTGCTGTATCTGCTGATGGCGCCCGCGGCGGTGCTGGCCCCGGCGCTCGGCGACGGCGGCAGGGCGGTGTTCCGCGGTTGGGCCACGCGTCTGCTTGGCGCGGTCGTCTCCAAGCTGCTCTTCTCGCTGCTGCTGGGCACGCTGCTGCTGATGGTGCGGATTCTGCTGAGCCTGCAGGGACTCGGCTGGTGGACGCAGTGGCTGCTCGTCAGCGTCGTGTGGTGGGGCGCCTGGCGTCAGCGTCATCAGGTGCTGAGCTTCGCGGCCGGCGAGCACCGGCACGCGGGCGCAGCCGGGTCGCTGACGGCGCGCGTGCAGCGCGCGCTGGCGGGTCCCCGCATGGCGATGCGCGGCGCCGGCACGGTCAGGGACAGGTTCTCGCGCCCGGCGCCCAGCGTGGCCCAGCAGCAGGCGCGCACGCAGGAGGTGCGCGAGCGCGCACGTGTAAAGGCCGACGCGCAGGCCGGACGCACACTCGAGCACGAGCACGGGCTGGCGCGTGCGCAGGTACGCGCGGCGCCTCAGGCACGGGCGGACCTGGGCTCCAAGCAGAGCCAGCTGGCGCGCGTTCATAGCGCACAGCGCACGGCGCGGGAGGCCGGCGACACGCGCCGGGCAGCACAGCTGGGGGTGCGCGCGCAGCGCATCAAGGGGGAGATCGCAGAGAGGCAGCAGTCACTCTCCGACGCCCGACGGGTGGTCGGCGAGGGCGAGCGGGCAAAGCGCACCGGCGGGCGGGTGTATACACGCGCCGGCCTGGAGGAGCGCGCCCGCTTCCTCGACGCCCAGGCGACGCTGCCCGGGAGCATCGAGGCGGCACGCGCGGGCGCGAGTGCTCGGGCCGGGACGGGTGCTAGGGCCGGGGCGGGCGCCGCGACCGACACGGGCACGGTGGGCACAGGGGATAGGGGAGCGGAGCTGGGTGGGAGCGGGGTGGGTGCCGATCGCGGAGGGACCCGAGCCGGCGAAGGTGCTGGGAGAGCGCTCGGCCGTAGCGGCGCGTCGGGCGGGTCGAGTCGCGCGACCCCCGGGCAGCGGCGCGACTACGCGGCATTGGCATCGCTCGCGGGTTACGGGAGCGCCGAGTACGAGCGGCTCGACCCTCGCCGCGAGCGCCAGGCACGTCTGGAGATCGATCGCGAGCTGGCGCTGCGCAGAGAGCTGGGCGGAGCGGCCGAGGAGCTGGCGCGGGGTGGAGGATCGCTGCCACGCCGCGAACAGCGCAAGGTGGCAAAGGAGTTCGACCGCACGGTGGAGCAGCGCATGAAGGACGGCGGGCACCAGCCGCCGGCCTCGTCTGAGCGCGCCCGCTCGCTGGCCTCTGGCAACTCGCCCGTGATGCGCGACATCCACGAGGTGGCCCAGCGGCGAAAGCGTCAGCTGGGTCGGCCGGCACGACGGTGAGCGCTCGTCCTTTCTTCAGCGCTCGTCCTTTCCTCATCTGGACTGGCGCCCGTGCCCTCTGGGTGCCGGATGTGGTTCGGTGAGCGCCCGCCCCTCCGCGTCGGCAGGTTCTCGATCCACCGGGTCTCGACCCACTGGTTTTCGATCCATCGGTTCTCGTTCAGCCTTGGGAGCCGCGTCCGGTATGGCGCTGGAACTGGCTGGCGCCCTGTTGCCGCCGCCAGTGAAGCTGGTTGTCATATGCGTCGGGATCGGCGCGGTGGCGCTCCTCACGCTGCTCATGAGTCTGGCCGCGCTCACCGTGACGGGGGCGACACCAGCGGGCGTCGAAACCCAGAGCAGCGACGTCTCGGCCGCGGCGCAGCAGGAAATCCCGCCGGAATACCTGCACTTTTACCAGCAGGCGGCCGAGCGCTACGGACTCGACTGGGCGATCCTCGCGGGCATCGGCAAGGTCGAGTGCGACCATGGACGCGACTCTGATCCCTCGTGCACGCACGAGGGCGCCGTCAACTCGGCGGGGGCGGGCGGGCCGATGCAGTTCATCGCCTCCACATGGGCGCGCTATGGGGTGGACGCCGACGGCAGGGGCACCGCAGACCGCTGGGACCCTGCCGATGCAATCTATGGCGCGGCCAACTACCTGCGCGCCTCAGGGGCTCCGGGCGACTATCGGCAGGCGATCTTCGCCTACAACCATGCGACGTGGTACGTAGAAGAGGTCGAGCACTGGGCGTCGGTCTACCGCGGGTCCGGCTCAGGCGAAGATATTTCGGGAACCGGCGAAAGCCGCAATGGTCTGGGGCCAAGCCCGACTCCCATTGAGCTCATACCCGGAGAACGGGCCGGGCTCTCGTCGACGAACGGGCATTTGGCGTTGATCCCGGCTGGCGCGCCCGAGGTGGTGCAGGCGATGGTGATCGCCGGCAACGAGCTGCAGGAACTCCCCTACGGCCCCACCGGCCACCCCGATCCGCGCAGCGCGACCAGCGAGGACTGTTCGAGCACCGTCAACTACGTGCTCTACCGCTCGGGGGTGCGCCCGATCGCGGAAATCGTGCAGGAGAACCCGCTGGCTCAGGACTACGTCGATTGGGGAGATCCCGGTCCGGGACGGTGGATCACGATCTACGCGACCACGGAGCCGACGGACCACGTGTTCATCGTGATCGCCGGACTCCGCCTGGACACAAGCCACAACGGCACCGACATAGGTCCCAACCGCGACCAGGACGGCCCGCGCTGGCGCCTGCTGGACCACATCCCCACGTGGGCGCATTGGTCGGTGCGTCACCCGCCGGGTTTGTGAGCTGTGAGGCCCCGGGTCATGAGTCTCTCGTCGGGCGGCGATGTCCATCGATGGGGCAAAGTCCAAGGCATGTCCAAGACGCCAGGAGCCTCTACAGTGCCGGGAGTGTCCACGCACGAGGTCGACCATCTGCTGATCGGCGGCGGCTTGGCGAGCGCCAACTGCGCGCGCTGGCTGCGCGAGTCGGGCGCCGAGGGCGAGATCCTCTTGGTGGGCCGCGAGCCCGACCCTCCCTACAACCGCCCGCCGTGCTCAAAGGGATATCTGCAGGGTAAGGAATCGCGCGCGGACGCCTACTTCCGCCCGAACGAGTGGTGGACTGAGCAGCGGATCGACCTGCGCACGCGCACGAGCGTGACCAAACTCGACACCGCCGCCAAGCAGGCGACGCTCTCCAACAGGGAGGTCGTGGCTTACGACACGGCGCTGGTGGCGACCGGCGCGAACGTGCGGCGGCTGAACGTCGAGGGGTGCGAGCTGGAGGGCATCCACTACCTGCGTGCGCTGGGCAACGCCGACACGATCCGCGCCGAGGCAGCCGGCAAGCGGGTGGTGCTGATCGGCGGCTCCTACATCGGCTGCGAGGTTGCCGCCTCACTCACGCTGCTCGGCAGCTCCTGCACGATCGTGATGCAGGAGGCCGTCGCGCTACAGCGCGGGTTCGGCGAGCAGGCCGGGCGCTTCTTTCAGGACCGCCTGGCCGAGCACGGGGTGGTCTTCCACGGCGAGGACGAGCTGGAGCGCTTCGAGGGCGCCGACGGGCGCGTGGGCACCGTGGTGACGAAGGGCGGGCTGCGGCTACAGGCCGACGCGGTCGTGGTCGGCGCGGGGGTCACGCCTGACACGATGCTCGCGCGCGCCGCCGGACTGCGCCTCGACGAGGAGCGCGGCGGGGTCGCCTGCGACGGCATGCTGCACACATCTGCGCCCGGGGTGTGGGCGGCCGGCGACGTGGCGGCGTACGACAGCGTCGTACATGGGCGCCCGATTCGCGTGGAGCACTGGGATGTGGCCTTCAACCATGGCAAGACGGTCGCGCTGAACATGCTCGGCCGCGAGCGGTCCCACACGGAGGTGCCCTATTTCTTCTCCGACCTCGCCGACTGGGCATCGCTCGAGTACGTTGGTCCCGCACAGGGGTGGGACGAGGAGATCGTGCGCGGCTCACTCGAGGACGGCAGCTTCTCCGTCTGGTATCTGAAGGACGGGCGTGTGCTGGGGGTGCTGTCGGTGGGACGCTCCGACGATCTCGACCACGCGCGGCGGCTGATCGTCGACGGGCGGGCGCTGGGAGAGGAGCGCGCTGCGCTCGGCGACCTCGAGATCGAGCTGGAGGATCTCGGCACCGGCTAGCTGAGCTGCCTGGGGACGTTGTGAGCGGCTGACAGTGTCCAGGGTCCACCGAGCCAGACGGCACGTCGACTCGATGGCTCTCGTTCCGTAGTCGGAGACATCGCCGAGGGTCTTTCGTCTCTTCGGAACGGGCCTCCCGGTAGGGAGATCGGCCTGGGTTTGCTGTCGGGGGTCGCCGGAGCTACGGTGGCTGCATGTTGCTCCAAGGGTGCGCAAGCGCAGACGCAGCGGCGAACGACAGCGGAGGGATCCTCTGGCAATCGAAGGCGGGCAGGATCCCGGGGGAGGCATGTAGTCGATGAGCGCGCCCGTTGGCATCGCATCATTACCACTACACGAAAGGAGACCGGCCTGAGAGTGAGGCTGGTTAAGGGCAAGCGTATGACTCACAATGCAAAGATATCAGCACTACTGCTCGCTGCTTTTGTCGCCGTGCTTATGGTGGTGGCCGCACCCACCCTGGCATTTACCAGGTTCGTGGCCAAGAGTAAAGCGACCGTAGACGGCAAAGCTCTAACTCCACAAAAATTCAAAAGTAGCTTTGGGGTCGTCGAATGCGCCGGTTTCTCCGGCGTGGAAGAAGGCGCCGAAAAGGAAGATTCTGAAACAGGTGTCTCGACGGTAAAATATGAAAAATGCTTCTTCATACCGAAAGAAGGAGAAGGAAAAGAAGAAATGAAAGTGTCGGAAGGCTCAATTGGGGCCAGCGACAAATCTGACGGCAGTGAAACTGATAAACAGACGAACATGGAATCCACCAATTGTAAACTTGTAGTGGGAAGCGGAGACAAACAGGAAAAATCGGTAGAATTTGAAGATAGTAAAGAACACCCCGGGAATCTGCTGGCCAAAGCCAATACCAAAGGCGTCAAATATACCGGCGAAGGCAGCAGGTGCAAAGGCTCGGGCGAAAATGGTGAATTTGAAACGACGGCGGAAGCGACCGACCCAACGGGGACGATCGGTGTTACAGGCGGCGACTTCGTCACTGAGACCAAAGGCTCAGTAAAAGACAAAAATCTTGAAGCTCAATTGTTCAAAACGAAATTCGGTGTGGTCGAATGCGCTGTTGAGAGCAGTAAAGGTCTGGTGACGGCCGAAAAAACCGAATCGAACGCGCAAGCGATAAAATTCGAAAAATGTAAAGCCTTCGGCCTCGAAGCGAAACTTTCAGAAGCAAAAGACCTCTTCAAGGCCAACGGAGGCCTCGAAACGCAGAACGCGTTGCTCGTCGAAGTATCGGGTTGCAAGGTGGAAATACCGACGGGACTGAAATTTGAAAAAGCTCTAACTTACGAAAATAACGGCGGCAATCTCAAAGCCAAACTCGCTGCGGAACTCGTGACATTCAAAGGCAAAGGTGCACTCTGCGAAGGCGAAGGCACTAACGGTGTGTACACGGGCGCTGAGGAAATCGAAGGCAACAAACCTCCCGAAAAAATCAACGTCGAATGAGGGATAGTCGACCGGATAGAACCTAGGGACATTAGGCTCGCTGGGATCCGCGCCCGCGCAATCCGTGCATCGGGCGCGGCCCAGAGAGTCGTGCCTGCGTCAATTATCGAAAGTGAAACCATGAACACATTGGTGCAAGCGCTCGGCTGGCGAGAGACCGTCCTCTCGCAGATGCGGCTGGTGGCGATCGTAGTCGGCACAACCCTCGGATTTCTTCTGTTGGGCGTGCTGCTGATCGATGGCGCGGGCCTGTCGCCGATCCTCGTCCAGCTGGGCTCGTGGGGTCTGTGGTTCGTGTGGCTCGGCTTCCTCTTTCCTCGCAACCACCCGGGCACCGAGCTCGTCTCTTCGCGCCTGCCCTACCGCGGGCCGTTCCTACGCGAAATCCTGCCAGGCATCGGCTGCAGCTTCGCTCAGCTCTCGCGGCCGGTCCTCGCGGGGCTGCTCGCCGGGGGACCGTTGTACAACAGCTCCCTGATCCTCCCCGGCGCACTGCTGACGATCGCGGGAGGAGCACTGATCTACACGGGGGTGGGCGCGCTGGGAGTAGCCCGGACGCTGTTCGTCCACGAGTACATCTCATCCGGGGACAACGTCCCTTTGAGGGGCTTCATATTCCGCGATCGTCTGATTCTGAGCAACATTTACTCTTACATCCGCCACCCTTTGTTCGTCGGCGGAATCTGCGCCTCGGTGGGGCTTGGCCTGCTCGCCGGCACACCACAAGCACTGCATCTAGCCGCGCTGAACGTATGCATGCTCCCCGCCTACGTGTTCTTCGAGGACAGACGTTGCTGTCAGATTATCGGCAAAGCCTACGTCGACTACCGACGGACCGTGGGAGGCGTGGCGCCCAGACCAAAAAGACTGACTGTCCGCCGCTCGGGCCCCGCGCACCGCGTATCTGACCAGCCATCTCAGCGAGTCGAGCGGTGTCGGCCGGACATGCTTCCGGCCCATTCAACGAAGGTCGCGAGCACGCTCGTCGATCGTCCTATCAGCGGCACGGCGGATGCTGTCGGGTATCAAAGGGCCGATCAATGGGCGTGTCTTTGTAAGCGCACCGTAGAGCGCCTCGGTCGTATGCTCCAGTCGGTCCGTGAGCCACGACAGCGCCCCGCCGGCCGGAAGTACAGCAAAGACGGCTGGCGCCGCCTTGCCGCCAGAAAGCAGCCGACCATCGGGAGTGACAGCGTGGGCCGAGCGCAGGTGCTCCACGCGCGGCAGCCTGGCGAGCAGACGCTCGCCCTCCAGGCTCTGGATCTCAACCGGACGCAGATGGTGCCAGCGGTCCCATGCGATAAGCATCGCCAGGGCGCATCTGCAGAAGCCACAGGCCCCGTCATAGAGCACGATGATCCTGGTATCAGCGTTTGCCGTTTGATTTTTCAAAGGGCCAAATAGTGTTCGAGTATCTCCGGCATATCGCACGGCGCACCTGGGAAAAACCGTCGGCGGGTACAAAATTGAGGATGTTTGATGATACCGCACATTTTCAGATTGGAGCGAAAGAGTCCGCTTCGATTGGTCGATTTGATATCGGAGAATCACCGCGGGGTCTCGTCGATCCTCCGCCGATGAGCTGCGTGGGCCTCAGGCGTCATTTTCGCCAGGGGGAGGTGGAGATTCGTGCGGTAGACGGGATAGATTTCACGGTGTCCGCCGGCGAACTTGTGGCGATCGTGGGACCCTCGGGATCTGGCAAGTCGACTTTCCTGCACCTGCTCGGCGGACTCGATCGGCCCGATTCGGGTGGCGTGTTCCTGGAGGGTCGCGAGATATCCTCGTTGAGCGAGCGGGAACTCGCGACCATTCGCCGGCGACGATTGGGGTTTCTGCTCCAGTTCTTCAGTCTCCTACCCACTCTCGACGCTCGAGAGAACGTTGCGTTCCCGCTGTTGCTGGACGGTGCTCAGGATCCGCTGGTTCGCGCCGAAGAGGCTCTCGCCTCGGTCGGCCTCGTCGATCGGGCCTCGCACCGCCCAGCGCAGCTTTCCGGAGGCGAGCAGCAGCGTGTGGCGCTCGCTCGGGCGCTTGTCTCACGCCCGGCGGTGGTGCTCGCCGACGAGCCCACCGGGAGTCTGGATTCCGCGAGTGGCAGAGAGATCCTCACCGCCCTCAAGCACGCGGCCGTGGCCGGCCAGGCGATCGTGATCGTAACCCACGACCCGCGCGTAAGCGCGTATGCCGATCGTATCGTCCGTCTTGTTGAGGGTCGCGTATACGAGGCGGTCGACGCAGGCGACATCGCGGCCGCTCGATGATGGCGAGGAGGTGGCGACGGCTGCGAGCGAGTGCGGGCGTGCTGGCGGGAGCGTGGACGATCCTTCGCCTCATCGGGTTTCGACGTCTTGGTTGGCACAGGCGACGCACGGCGTTGACGGTCGCAGGTCTAGCGGTCAGCGTCTGCCTGCTGATCGCAATCAGCGCGATCAACGCGTCGTTGGACAGCTCGATCGACGCCGAGGCTCGCGGGCTCGCGGGTGACGCGACGCTCACGGTCGCGCCGATGGGGGCCGCGGGACTGGACGGCTCGGTCCTCATGGCCGTCAGCCGAGCGCCCGGTGTGCGAGCCGCCGTGCCAGTCCTTCAGGAGCTCGCGCAGCTACGTCGCGGCGGCGCCAGCTCCCATGTGCTGGTCTTCGGCGTGCCGTCCAATCTCTCGACCCTGTTTCCCGGCGGTCTCGGTGCGTTGGCCCGCCAGCTGGCTGACCCCGGCCTGCGCTCCGGCGGTGTGATACTGACCCCTCAGCTCGCGGGATCGATCGATGCTCGCCCTGGCGTCTCGATCGAACTCGAGACCGGCCGAGGCTACCGTTTCAGCCGCGTCCTGTCGGTGCTCGCGCAGAGCCCGTTCGCGTCGCTCAACGGTGGGCAGTTCGCGTTGACCGCGTTGCCGTCCGCGCAGCAGGTCTTCGCTCAGGAGGGCACAGTGAGCGCGATTTACGTCCTGGCGCGGCCGGGCTGGTCCTACGGTGAGCTGAACACCAGCCTGCAGAGGGTGCTCGCAGGGCGGGGCAGGGTTCAGCGGCCGGACGCCGGCGCCGAGCCATACCGGCAGACGTTTAATTCCATTGCGTCGATCAGCGAACAGACTCGCCTGGTGAGTCTGGTCGTGGCTTTCTTCCTGGTCCTGAGCACGATGTCGATGGCCTTCGCCGAGCGGCGCGAGGAGATCACGCTGCTGAGAATCCAAGGGGCCCCTCCGATCCAGCTGGTGCTGGCTCTGCTCACGGAGGCCTTCCTGCTCGGGATGCTCGCAAGCGCACTGGGGGTGCTCGGCGGGGCGGCCCTCGCCCACGCACTGTTGCAGAGGGCTCTCGACAGCTACAACATCCTGCCGATCACCGCCAGCGGACCGCTCGTGATCCCGACCGGAGACGTACTGCTCGGATTCCTGGGAGGCACGACGGTGGCGGTCGCGAGCACGGCCCTCGCGGCCTCGCGCGTCCTGAGGGTTGCGCCGATCGACGCGCTGAGATCGGAGGCCGCCTATGAGTGGCACGCTCCCGGCACGTCCGGCTTTTCGCGCGGCGCGCTGCTGGGGGGCCTCGGAGCCATCGCTGTGAGCGCCTTCATGGCGTGGCTTCTGCCCATTGGCCAGAGCGTCGCACTGGCCGCTGTTGCTCTCACGGCGGCGCTCGTCGGGATGACCCTGCTGCTTCCCTCGCTGGTGCCGCTCCTGGCAAGGATCGTCGGACGCATCGTGCGGGGAGGCTTCGGGCTGACCGGTCGGCTCGCCGCCGAGGATGTGCTCAGGACTCCTGGACGCACCATCCTCGCCACCGGCAGCCTCGCGATGACGGCGGCCCTTGTTCTTGCCACGGGAAGCAGCATCCATTCCTACAGAACCGAAACCGAACGCGCGGCGACGGCGTGGTACGGGGCGCCGCTCTACGTGAACGCCGAGGGGTCCGCGGCCTACGTCACCGACCAGCCCTTGCCACGCTCTCTGGGGGCTCGACTCGCGAGCGTTCCCGGGGTCAAGGCGGCATACCCGATGCGCCTGGTGCTGGTGGCGTCGCATGGGCATCAGCTAGCGCTTGCGGCCCTCGCGATACCTCTGGCCGTCAGGTCTGGGGACAGGATCGTAGAAGACCTGGGCGGCATGTCTCAGGCTGAGTTGGCAAGCAGCCTTGGGCGCGGCGAAGTGGTCATTTCACGCCTCGCCGCCCGCCAACATCATCTCTTCCCAGGAGACAAGCTGGTGGTTCCGACGCGATACGGCACGACCAGGCTGCGTGTCGCCGGGATTTTCAACGACATCTCCCCGTTTGACTCGGTGTTCTTGGCGTATGGACTTTATGCGCGTCTCGCCGGGGACAGAACGGCGAACCGCTTTGCGATCACCATCGAGCCCGGCGCAAAAATGGAGGCGGTGGAGCAGGGTCTACTGCGGTTCGTGGATGAAAACGGGATACCTGCGTCCGTGCTCACCCGCAAGCAGATGGTCGGCTATCTGGTGGGTTCGATCCAGAGCCTCTTCTCGATAGCGACGGGCATCGAGGTCGCTGCTCTGCTTGTGGCCGCCCTGATCATGCTGAATACTATGCTTACCGTCACGTTCGAGCGCCGAAGGGAGTTCGGCCTGCAGCGATTGCTTGGCATGAGTCGGCGCAGTCTCATGGGATCGATCGTGCTCGAGGCGAGTGCAATGTCTGCTGTGGGGGCGATAATCGCCGTCGGCCTCGGGTTGTGGCTCGGGTTCTTGATTACTTTCTCCATAGAGAACGAGCTTGCCTGGCGTATTGCCTTCGGTCCCTCGCCAACGCTCATCCTCGGAACGGTCTCGATCGTCACCGTGATAGGCGCTCTCGCGTCTTTGTATCCGAGCTGGCTTGCCACCCGTCAGACGGTGGTCGATCTCTTGCGCGTCGAGTGACTGGCGAGGTGCTCGATCTCTTGCGCGTCGAGCGACTGGCGAGGTGCTCGATCTCTTGCGCGTCGAGCGACCGGCGAGGTGCTCGATCTCCTGTGCGTCCGAGTGGCCGGCGACAGTCGCGGTGCCGGGTGGCCGGGGGTGCTGTGAGGGATTGCTCAGCGGCGCTCGTAGGAGAAGCCGAACTGCGCTTCGCCGATGGCTTCGCGGTTGGCACGGTTGGCCAGCGCCCGCGTCTGGAACCCTGAGCGGAGGTCTATGTGGCGCGGCATTGCGAAGAGGATCGCGCCATAGGACTGTCTGACGTCCTTCGCGGGACATATCGAGTAGGCGGTCTGGCCGCGACTGTTGCGTCCAACGATCGCGCCCGGTGGAAGACCGCCGGCGGTGAGCCCGTCGAGTGTCGGCACGAGTCCCGCGACCGACCAATCGAAGTGAACCTCGGCTGTGCTCAGATGTGCGATGAGGAGCACGAGCTCCCGGGTTCCCGGCGGTACGTTGCTCCACTGCAGCGCAGGGGAGATGTCTGCGCCATCGCACGTATAGCGCGCCGGGATCGAGGGGTGTCCTTCGCCGCCGTCCGGGATCGCCGAGATCGAGAGCCTCATGGGAGGTTTCTGGCGCGGCTGTTCGGTCGCGGCGCTCGTCGGGCTCGAGGTCGTGGTGGTGCCGCTGGTCGCGCTGGTCGGGGGGTGCGAGTCTGAGCCAGAGCCGCCGCAGCCGATCAGCGCGAGCATCGCGGCCAGCGCCCCGACTGCGAACGTCCTCGATGCCCCTGCGGCGTGCCTCATCGCTTGACTCCACGGCTGCAACATCGTCCGATAGGAGGTATCGACGCTACATAGACGTCCTGGCGAAGATCAAGCTATTCGGAAAATTGTCTCTGACCCAAGGGGCGTAGCTGTCTTTCTCGGCGCCGCGCCGCAAGTGTGGATAGGATGGGGGGGACCGAAGGTCGGTGGTTAAGGGAAGCCGGTGAGAATCCGGCGCGGACCCGCCACTGTGACCGGGGATGCCCACCGCGGCGCGCCGAGCCGGCGTGCAGCCACCAAGTCGCCACTGGCGGCACGGGAAGGCGCGGAGGGGTAGGCCCGGCAGCCAGGAGACCTGCCTCCGACCCCAAGCCCACAAGCCCTCGTGGAAAGGGGTGGCTCATGTTCATATGCCGTTCAACTTCGCTTCCCGTGTTCGCCGCGCAACCGACTCGCGCGAGGCGCGGCAGGTCGAAATCACATCCAGCTCTGGGTGTGCGTATGGCGCCCATCGCCACGGCGCTCGTGTCTGCGGCTCTCGTTTGGACAGTGCTCGTTCCGACGGCGCTCGCCGCCGGCCCGGCCACAGTCACGGTGAGGGTCGTGGGGCCTGGGCCCAGCTACCAGACGCTTGTGCCGCTCACCACAGTTACCACGAACACCACGCCAGTCGTCAACGATGGCAACAGCGCACACTCCTGCTCGGGCACGACCGCCACGGGAGCGCTGCAGCTCGCCACCGCAGGCAACTGGGGGGGCAAGTGGTTTGAAGGTGAAGCCACCGGCTACCTCGTGGAAACGATCGCCGGTACTGGCCTCTCTGGCTCCTACTGGAACTTCTGGCACGACAACGAAGAATCCAAGGTCGGAGTGTGCGATGTGGAACCGGGCTCCGGTGACAGCCTCCTGTTCTTCCCGGAATGCTATGAAAAGTGCTCCGGCTCGCCGCCCAGCGTGCTGAGCATCAAGGCGCCGGCGACGGTTGAAGTCGGCAAGCCGGTGACCATCGAAGTGCTCTCTTACCCCAATCCAACTGGGGCGCCGGCGCCTGAGGCCGAAGCCACGGTCACGGGCGGTGGCGAGAGCTCGCAGCCCACCAACGCGCAGGGACAGACGACGATGACGTTCACCGGCGATGAGCGATTCAGCTTGTATGCGCGTGGGCCCGCCGAAGGAGCCGCCGCGATTCCCGCGGAAGCCTTTATCTGTGTGCACGAAGGCAACGACGGCACGTGCGGAACCACGGCTCCCGCCGCCACCACGACGGTGGCGCCGCCATCCAGCGTGCCCTCTTCCTCTCGTCCTTATACGGGCCCGTTTGCCCTAGTCGCGCGGGCCACTGGTCTGATCGAAGGACACGTCTATCCGCGCAGACATGCACCCAGAACACTGACCGGCCACGTGCTTGCGCACACTGGTGTGGATTCGGTGAACATCGGACTGCGCCGCAGCTACCGTGGTCGTTGTTACGTCTATGACGCCACGCGCGAGCGCTTCGCGATGGCCCGGTGTGGCACGGACAGCCTGTTCAAGGTGGCGAGTGGCGGCACCAGCTTCTCCTATCTGCTGCCCACTCAGCTGCCGCCGGGGCGCTATGTCTTCGACATAGGCGCGACTGACGCCGCGGGCAATCGCGTGGCGCTCGCGCGCGGGAGCTCGAGGATCGTCTTCTATGTTCGCTAAGAGTCTGTCCGCCAGGGCTCTTTAGATGTCCACGAGGCCCGAGTTCGATGTTCGCTGAGGTTTATCCGGCGCGGCGCGCTCTGCGCTTTGCGCTGGTGGCGCTCCTCGCCGCAGCCGGCCTGGCCGGCTGCGGACTGGGGGCGGGGGCGGCTCCCAGCGGCGTGCAGCTGACCGTCACGCGCGAATTCGGCTCGGCGGTGTTGCACCAGTTGAGCGCGCCGCACGTGGCGGGCAGCGAAACGGTGATGAGCCTGTTGATGCGCAATGCCACCGTCGCCACCCGCTACAGCGGAGGGTTCGTGCAGTCGATCGACAGCCAGTCCGGCGGCCAGCACGCCGGGGAGCCGGTCGACTGGTTCTACTACGTCAACGGCATCCAGGCACCCAAGGGAGCGGCCGAGACAGTGGTGCACCCGGGGGATCGCATCTGGTGGGATCTGCACGACTGGAGTCAGACCGAGGAAGTCCCCGCGGTCGTCGGTTCGTTTCCCGAGCCGTTCCTCAACGGCACGGGTGGCCAGCGGCTGCCCGTGCGCGTGGAGTGCTCGGCGGTGCAGAGCGCCCCGTGTCAGCTGGTGCTGGCGCGCCTGCGCACGCTCGACGTGCCCGCGGCGCTCTCAACGGTGGTGCCCGGCGAAGAGCCCGACACGCTGCGCGTGCTCGTCGGCTCGTGGCCGGCGCTCGCGCGGGACCCCGCCGCGCTGGGCCTGCAGAGCGGTCCCGCCACGAGTGGGGTGTATGCCCGCCCGTCCGCCAACGGCGCGACGCTGACGCTGCTTGACGCCGAAGGGCACGCCACGCGCACGCTCGGCCCCGGCGCCGGGCTGGTGGCCGCCACGCGCTTCGCCAAGAGCGCGCCGGTGTGGATCGTCAGCGGCACCGACGCCGTCGGCGTGGCGCTCGCTGCGAAGGCCTTCAACCAGAACACTCTGCAAAACCATTTCGCCGTCGCCCTCATCGGTTCGTCCACGGCGCTGGCGCTGCCCCAACCGAACCCATGACGAGTGTGCTCCAGCCGTCCGCGTCTCTTCACCTTCCCGCGCTCACCTGCCGATTTGAGCTTTGCTTCCGGGAGGCGACGCGATGAACCGAGCGCTGTTCTACCGGCCGCTGCCGACCCCGCTGCACGCCGCTCGCGCCGGTGTGGGGGCGCTGTGGGCCGCGGCGCTCTGCGCGGCCGCGCTGCTGCTCTACCACCCGCTTGCGCTCCTCGCGCTGACGCTCGCGGTGCTCGGCTCCGCCCGTGCCGCTGGTGTGGGCGGTGAGGTGGCCCGCGCGCTGCGCACCGCCCTGATCGTCGCGCTGCCGATCGTGCTCGTCAACGTGCTCGTCTCACGGGAGGGGCTCACTGTGTTCGCGCGGCTCGGCGACCTCGGGCCGTTCGGGCAGGGCGACCTGACGGTGGAGGCGCTCGTGTATGGGGCGGTGATCGCGCTCAAGGTGACGCTTCTGATCCTTATCACCACACTCGCCAGCCTCACGATCGACCCCGACGAGCTGCTGCGCGTGCTGCGCCGGCTCTCGTTCCGCTCGGCCCTCACGGCCTCCCTGGCGACCCGCATGGCGCCGCTGCTCTACGCCGATGCCCTGCGCCTGGCCGAGGCGCAGCGCACCCGTCCCGGCGGCGCGCCGCGCGGGGCGCGCGGCCGGCTGCTGCTCCTCGGCGCAGTCATCGGCGGCTCGCTGGATCGCGCGATGGACGTCGCCGCGACGCTCGAGCTGCGCGGATTCGCCGCTGCCCCCTCTGTTGCCGCCTCCACTCCTTCTCGCCGCCCTGCTTCGCGATGGGCGCGCGCGGGGAGCTCGCTGACGATGCATGGGCGCTCAGCAGCGCGTCTGCGCCGTCCGTGGTCGCGCCACGACGTCGCCTTCCTCGCCTCGGCCGCCGCGGTGGTGGGGCTTGCACTCGCGGGTCGGCTGAGCGATGCGTTCTCCTTCAACGCCTACCCGCTGCTGCAGATGCACCTGGATGTGGTCACGGTCGCGCTCTGCGTGGCGCTGGCGGCGGCTGTGCTGTTGCCCTTCTGCGATCGTCGGGGCGTCGAGCTGTGAGGGTGGCGGGGAATCGATCCCGTGGCGGCCAGAGCATCGGCCCGTCCGCGCTTCCACGTGAGGATCCGATCGTGCTCGAGTTTGAGCGTGTCACGTACACCTACCCGGGTGTGCGGGAGAGCGTCCCGGCCCTGCGCGACGTGAGCCTCACTGTCGCGCCCGGCGAGTTCTGTCTGCTGGCCGGTCGCTCCGGGCACGGCAAGTCCACGCTGCTGCGCGCGGCGTGTGGGCTGGCTCCGCACTTCCACGGCGGCCGCTTCGCCGGGCGCGTGCGGCTTTGCGGCCTCGACACGCGTGAGCATCCGCCCGCGCGCCTGGGTGGCGTCGTGGGGGTGCTCTTCCAGGACCCGGAGACGCAGCTGGTGATGAACTCCGTGCGCGCTGAGCTGGCGCTCGCGCTGGAAAGTCGCGGCCACGGCGCGGCGGCGGTCGCACGCGGGGTCGAGGAGGTCGCGCTCGCGCTCGGCATCGACCACTTGCTGGAGCGCTCCACCCACGCGCTCTCCGGCGGTGAGAAGCAGCGCGTCGCGCTCGGCGCCGCGCTCGCGGGACGCCCGCGCGTGGTGCTGCTCGACGAGCCCACCTCGCAGCTCGACCCCGTCGCCGCAGACGAGCTGATCGGCCTCTTGTGGCGTCTGAACCAGGAGTGGGAGACGACGATCGTGCTCGCCGAGCACCGTCTCGAGCGCTGTCTGGCCGTGGCCGATCGCGTGGTGGCCATGCACGAAGGTCGCGTGGCCCACGACGGCGCGCCGGAGTCCTTCCTGGAGTGGGCCGCCACGAGCGCACCGGCCCTGCAGACGCCGGGGGCGAAGCTGTTTGCGCTCGCCGGCCTCTCCCCGGCGCCGGTCGGCGTCAAGCAGGCACGCGCCACTCTGCGGGCCCGCGGATTGCTGCCTGCGGAGGTGCTGCCTGCGGAGGTGCTGCCGGTGGAGGTGGCGGCGGTGGAGGTGGCTGCGGACCGCGTATCGCGGCAAGGGCCCGATTCACCACCTGAACCGGGCCCATCGTCGCGGCAAACAGCTTCGGCGCGTGGGCTGTCCCGCTTGTCGAGGCGGGGCATGCAGTCCTCGGCGCTGCGCATGCGCGGCGTCTGGCACGAGCTGCGCAGCGGCCCGGCGATCCTGCGCGGCGTCACGCTCACTTTGGCGCCGGGCGAGTCCGTGGCACTGATGGGCCGCAACGGCGCCGGCAAGTCCACCCTGCTAAGGCATGCGGCCGGACTGCTAGAGCCCACGCGTGGGCGGATCGAGTGCGATGGACGCGTCGCGCTGCTGCTGCAGAACCCCGGCGACTACCTCCTGCACGAGCGCGTGTGCGAAGAGCTGTCCGCGAGCGCCCTGGCCGCGGCGGAGCTGGAGAACCTGGCCGAGCGCAACCCGCACGACCTCTCCGGCGGCGAGCGTCAGCGCCTGGCCCTGGCGATCGTCACCGGCGACGGCGACGCCCCGGCGGTGGTCGCGCTCGACGAGCCCACGCGTGGCATGGATCGCGAGGCCAAGGCCACGCTCGCCGCCGAGCTCAGCAGGCGCAAGGAGGCGGGCCAGGCAGTGATCGTGGCCACGCACGACCCCGAGTTCGCGTGCGCCTGTGCCGCGCGCGTGGTGCTGCTGGCCGACGGGCGCGTCATCGCCGACGGCCCCGCGGAGGAACTGCTGGCCGGCGGGTGGTACTTCGCGACCGAGACCGCTCGCATCCTCGGCGGTGCGGGCGGCGCGCTGGCGCCCGAGCAGGGTGCCGTGCTGCTGGGCGGCGCGGCCGTCTCCGAGGGTGCCGCGTCGGCTGAGGGCAGCGCGGCGACTGAGGTATGGCGCGACGGGGCGGCGCCGAAAGCGTCCTCGCCGGTGGGCCGTCTGCGTGAGGCGGCGCAGTGAGCTGGCCGCTCGCCTCGTTCCTCGTCGTCGGCGTCGTCCTCGCGATCGGCTGGCTCGCCTACGAGCGCTCGCGCCCGTCCGCGCGGATGATCGCCGTTGTGGCGACGCTCGCGGCCGCCGCGGCGCTCGGGCGCGATGCGTTCGTGGCGCTGCCCGACGTCAAGCCGATCACGGCGATGACGCTCGTCGTCGGCTACGCGCTCGGCCCGCTCCCCGGTTTCACCGTCGGCGCGGTGGGGATGCTGGCCTCGAACATCGCCCTCGGCCAGGGCCCCTACACGCCATGGCAGATGGCCGCCTGGGGGCTCGTCGGGCTGTTCGGCGCCGCGCTGGGTCGCCTCAGCCAGCGGCGCCTGGGGCGCGTGTCGCTGGCGCTCGCCTGCGCCCTGGCCGCGCTGTGCGCCAAGGAGATCATGAACCTCTACACCTGGACTCTCGGCGCCAGTCACACGCCCGCCGCGCTGCTCGTCGCGGTCGGCCAGGGCCTACCCTTCGACGTGGTTGACGTGGTCGCCAGCTTCCTCTTCGGCCTCGCCTTCGCGCCCGAGCTGGCGCGGCTCTTGGGGCGGATGCGCGAGCGCATGGACGTCCGCTGGGAGGCCGCCGGGGAGGCGGCCGGGGCCGGCGCGCTCGCGCTGCTACTCGCGGTGAGTCTGGCGGGCACGGCGCGCGTGGGGGAGGGCGCGAGCGCGAATGCCGCGACCTTTGCCCCACGGATCTCGGATGCTGCTCGGCCAGCTCCACCGTCAGCTCATGCAGCGGGGACGCCGGGGGTAGGCACGGCTTTGCCCGTCGCCTCCACCGCGCGTGCACAGACCGCGCGCGAGGTGGCCTTCCTGGTTGGCGCCCAGAACTCCGACGGCGGCTTCGGCGCCGCGCGTGGGCAGCGCACGAGCGAGCTCTACTCAGCGTGGGCCGCGCTCGGCCTGGCGGCCGCCGGCCGCTCCCCCCGCAGCATCGTGCGCGACGGGCGCTCGGTGCTGAACGCGCTCTACAGCGGCTCGGCGACGCTCGAAGGCCCGGGCGATCTGGAGCGCACGATCATGGCGCTGCACGCCTGCGGCGTCACGGCGGGATCGCTGGGTCCGCGCAACCTGCTCGGCGAACTGCTGCGCTCGCGCGCGAGCGACGGCTCCTTTGAGCACCTCGTCAACATCACCACCTTCGCGATCTTCGCCCTGCGCGACGCCGAGGGCGCCGCCTCCGGCTCACTCGTACGCGCCGCGGGCGCCTGGATCGCCCGCCAGCAGAACTCGGGCGGTGGCTTCGGCTTCGGCGAGCGCGGTGGCTCGAGCGACGTCGACGACACCGCGGCCGCGCTACAGGGCCTCGTCGATGCCGGCGTAAACGGTGCCACCGTCTCCCGCGCGGTGTCCTTCCTGCTGCACTCCCAGAACCTCGACGGCGGCTTTCCGCAGCTGCCGGGCGGGGAATCCGATGCCCAGTCGACCGCCTGGGCGGTGCAGGGGCTGCTCGCCGCCGGCGTCAACGTGAATGGCGTGCGCCGTGGGGGCAGCCGCTCGCCGCTCGGCTACCTCGAAGGCCTCGTCGCGTCCGACGGCAGCGTGCGCTACTCGGCCACCAGCGCTCAGACGCCCGTGTGGGTGACCGCGCAGGCGCTCACCGCGCTTGCCGGCGCGCGGTTCTGAGGCGGGGACTTCTGAATGCTGGGCCTGCGAGGTCCGGGGCTTTCGAGGTGGGGTCGTTTGAGGTCGGCCATATCCCTTCAGGCCTGCTTTACCAGCCCCTCTACCCTTGAAGGATGGCGCAGCCCGTCCGCCATCCGGTCGGTCGTCCACGTATCGCCGAACACGGCCCCGCCGGGCCGCTTGGCATCGCCGTGCTCTGCCTTCTCGGGCTAGCCGCCACATGGGTCGTCGCGGCGCTCGTGCCGATCACCCACGCCCACGACGCGAGCGCCCTGTATGACTTCACACGCCTCGGCCGCCCGCGCGTGGACCTGCTCGCCAACGATCTCCTGCACCTGCTCGATCCCGGCCTCTACACGCTGTGGGCGGTCGTGCTCGTCGCGCTCGCGCTGCTGCGCAGACGCCCCCGCCTGGCCCTGGCCATCGCCGTCGTGCTGCCGCTGGCGCCGCTCTCCGCCGAGATCCTCAAGCCGCTGCTCGCCCACTCGCACGCCTACGCCGGCCTCACCGACATCACCGCCGCCTCCTGGCCCAGCGGGCACTCGACGGCCGCGATGACGCTCGCGCTGTGCGCTGTGCTGGTCGCGCCGCTTCCCCTGCGCCCGCTCGTCGCGGCACTCGCCACCTGCTTCGTGTTTGGCGTCGGCCTGTCGCTTCTGATCCTCGCCTGGCACATGCCCAGCGACGTGCTCGGTGGTTGGCTGCTCGCCGGTCTGTGGGTCTCGCTCGCCATTGCGGCGGTGCGTAGCGCGGAGCGTCGTCACGCTGCCGCCCGCGGTCGTCCGGGTGTGAACCGCCCGACCGCGGACTTAGACCGCGCGGGCGCGGACCTACGCCGCGGCGCCCCCGGCGTCCGCGCCGTGCGTACCGGGCTCCCACAGTGACTCCTGCGCCTCGTTCACGGCGCGGCTGAGGATGAACAGCAGGTCCGACAGTCGGTTCAGGTAGCGCACGACCTCGGGATTGCCCTCGTCGCCCACAGCGATCGCGCAGCGCTCCGCGCGGCGGCACACGGTACGGCACACGTGCAGCTGCGCCGCCGCCGGTGTCCCGCCCGGAATCACGAACGACCGCAGCGGCGCCAGCCCAGCGTTGACCTCGTCACACGCCTGCTCCAGCCATTCGGTGTAGGCGGGGGAGATGCGCAGCCGCGCCGGCGCCTTGCGCCGGGTCTCCTCCTCGCTCGGCTCGGGCGCGCTCAGGTCTGCACCCACGTCGAGCAAATCGTTCTGCACGCGCCGCAGCCACCCCGCCATGCGCGGCGGCAGGCCCGGCTGGCACAGCGCCACCCCGAGCGTCGCGTTGAGCTCATCCACGGTCCCATACGCCTCCACGCGCGGGTGCAGCTTGGAGACACGGCTCATATCGCCAAGGTGGGTCTCCCCACCGTCGCCGAGCTTCGTGTAGATGCGCGTCAGGTTGATCGTCATAGCTCGGGCCGCCGGTCGGCCCTCCTGATGTTAATGGGCGCCCTCCCTGGTGGCCCTGACCGACTCGCGTGCCGTTGGCTGCACGTGGGCGGACGGGCACCCCAGGCGCGGCTCCCTCGGGCCGGCTCTGTCCGGCCCTCCTCATGTTAATGCCCGCCGTCCCGCCTGCCATAAGTCCAGCCTGTGCGCCCCGGGCTGGCACACGTCGGCTCGATCGGATACGTTCCCGCCCTTCGATGCGGGTAGGCGTTCCCAAGGAAACCGCCGCGGGCGAGCACCGAGTTGCGCTCGTTCCGGAGGTGGTCGGCAAGCTGAAGGCCAAGGGCCTTGAGGTGCTCGTGCAGCGCGGCGCGGGCGCCGATGCGCTGCTGCCCGACGACGCGTTCGCCGCCGCGGGCGCGGAGCTGAGCGACGCCGCCGCCGAGGTCTGGCGCTCGGACATCGTCGTGAAGATCGCGCCCCCCACCGAGCAGGAGATCGCCCAGCTGGGCACCGGCTCGATTCTGATCGGCTTCCTCGCGCCGCTCTCCAGCCCATCCACGACGCGTGCGCTGGCCGCCGCGCACGCGACGGCGTTCGCGATGGAGGCGATCCCGCGCATCTCGCGCGCACAGTCGATGGACGCGCTCTCCTCGCAGTCCAACGTCGCCGGCTACAAGGCCGCGCTGCTGGGCGCCGAGAGCATGGGTCGCTTCTACCCGATGCTGATGACCGCCGCCGGCACGATCCCGCCCGCCAAGGTGCTCGTGCTGGGCGTCGGTGTCGCCGGGCTGCAGGCGCTCGCCACCGCCAAGCGCCTCGGCGCGCGCACCACCGGCTATGACGTGCGCCCTGAGGTCGCAGAGCAGGTGCGCTCGCTCGGCGCGCAGTGGCTCGACCTGGGTCTGGAGGCCAGTGGCGAGGGCGGCTACGCGCGCGAGCTCACCGCCGAGGAGCGCGCCACACAGCAGCAGGCCCTGACAGACGCCATCAAGGGCTTTGACGTCGTCATAACCACTGCGCTCGTCCCCGGGCGCCCGGCCCCCAAGCTCGTCACGAAGGAGGCCGTGGAAGGCATGAAGCCGGGTTCGGTCGTCGTCGACATGGCGGGCGAGGCCGGCGGCAACTGCGAGCTGACCGTCCCCGGCGAGACAGTCGTGCGCCACGACGTGAAGGTCGTCTCCCCGCTGAACCTTCCCGCCACGATGGCCGAGCACTCTTCGCAGCTGTTCGCGCGCAACATCCAGGCGCTCCTCGACCTGTTCGTCGGCGAGGACGGCGCCCTCAAGCTCGACTTCGAGGACGAGATCGTCGCCGGCGCGTGCGTCGTGCGCGACGGGGAGATCGTCCACGCCGGGGCTCGCGCGACGGTTGAGGCGGCGGGTGGGTCCGAAGGGTCTGGAATGTCTGGCGGGTCCGGAGGAGGGCAGTCATGATCGCGAGCGTTCTCACCACCAACCTGGCGATCCTGGTCCTTGCGGGGTTCATCGGCTTCGTCGTCATCTCCAAGGTGCCCAACACGCTGCACACGCCGCTCATGTCGGGCACCAACGCGATTCACGGGATCGTGCTTCTTGGAGGTCTGCTGCTGCTGGGGCTGCCCGGCCTCGACGGGCTCAGCAAGGGCCTCCTCGTGATCGCGGTCGCCTTCGGCACGATCAACATCGTCGGCGGCTTCCTCGTCACCGACCGCATGCTCGAGATGTTCAAGTCCAAGCCCAAGGGCGGCGAGGAGGCTGGCGGATCAGATGGCGGGGCGGGCAGCTCGGGCGCCGGCAAGGCGGGCGGGTCAGGTGGCGGCGAGGGCCCCGACGCCGGCAAGGAGCCGAGCGCATGACCCAGCTCCCGTTCGCCACCAGCTTCCTGCAGCGCGAAAGCTTCATCTACGTCCTCTACATCATCGCCTTCGCCCTCTTCATCCAGGGCCTGCGCGGCCTCGCCGGGCCGACGACGGCCGTGCGCGGCAACCGCATCGCCGCCGTCGGCATGGCGATCGCCGTGATCGCGACGCTGCTGAACCCCGGCGAGGGCAACTGGGGGCTGATCGCGCTGGGCCTTGCCCTGGGCGTCGCCGTGGGGGTGCCGGCAGCGCGCAACGTGAAGATGACGGCGATGCCGCAGATGGTGGCGCTCTTCAACGGCGTCGGCGGCGGCGCCGTGGCGCTGATCTCGTGGGTCGAGTTCCGCCACTATGGCTCCACCTACGGCTCGCACGCGCTCTTCACCACCGAAGGCGGCGTCTCCGTGAGTGTCGGCGGCGTGCCCACGTACGTTGCGATCTTCTCCGTCTTCGCCGCAATCGTCGGCTCGATCTCCTTCTGGGGCTCGAATATCGCCTTCGGCAAGCTCCAGGAAGTGATCCCCGGACGGCCGATCTCCTTCGGCTCCGCGCAGCAGATCGTCAACCTTGTGCTGCTGATCCTCGCGCTCGCGGCGGGCATTGCCCTGATCGGTGGCACGCACTCCGAAGCGCTCTTCATCGGCATGCTCGTGGTCGCCGCGCTGCTCGGCAACGCGGTGGTGTTGCCGATCGGCGGCGCTGACATGCCCGTCGTCATCTCGCTGCTCAACGCCTTCACCGGCCTCTCCGCCGCTGCCACGGGCATGGCGCTCAACAACCCCGCGCTGATCGTCGCCGGCATGATCGTCGGCGCCTCGGGCACGATCCTCACGAACCTGATGGCCACCGCGATGAACCGCTCGATCCCCTCGATCGTCGCCGGCGGCTTCGGCGGCGGTGGCGCCGTCGCCGGAGCCGAAGGCGCCGGCGAGCACGCCGGCACGGTGCGCTCCACGAGCGCCGCCGACGCGGCGATCCAGCTCGCCTACTCCAACCGCGTCGTCGTCGTCCCCGGCTACGGCATGGCCGTCGCCCAGGCCCAGCACGCCGTGCGCGAGCTCACCAAAGAGCTCGAGGCGCGCGGCGTAGAGGTCTCCTACGCGATCCACCCCGTCGCCGGTCGCATGCCCGGCCACATGAACGTGCTGCTCGCCGAGGCCGACGTGCCCTATGACCAGCTCAAAGAGATGGACGACGCCAACCCCGAGTTCCAGCGCACCGACGTCTCGCTGGTGATCGGCGCCAACGACGTCACCAACCCGGCAGCCAAGCACAACTCTTCCTCGCCGATCTTCGGCATGCCGATCCTCGAGGTCGCCGACAGCCGCTCTGTGATCGTCATCAAGCGCTCCATGAACCCCGGCTTCGCCGGCATCGAGAACGAGCTCTACTTCGATCCCAAGACGGCCATGCTGTTCGGCGACGCCAAGTCGGCCGTCTCAGAGATCACCGCCGAGCTCGCCCAGCTTTAACTCGGCTCGTCCCGCTCGATCCCCGGCAGTAACTCGGCGGCCTCGCCCTATCGGGTGGCTTGCGGGGTTTTTACGGAATCGTTTGCGATTCTCATTGACTTTGCAGGTTGCCTCTGTTCATGGCGCAGTTGATGATGTATCCTGCTCTCAACTGAAAGCGATGGACGGGCTTAATTCTGTATGTCAGTATGGAAAGCCTCCGTCGGTCAGGGTGGTGGGAGAGGTGGTCGGCGCGGCTGTCGAATTCGATGGGGTGCGCGCAGGGTGGGGTCGATCCTGCCCCGGTGGGTTGCGGTGTTTGCCGGCACCCTTGCGCTCGTGAGTGCCTACCCGGGGGTGGCCAGCGCCCACAGGGCGACTGGCAGTGCAGCAGGGGGTCGCGCGACTGGGGCGGCTGGCGTGGCAGGGCGCCGCCGCCCCATCGCGCACGCAAGCATCGTGGGTGGTGAGAGCGTGCCAATCGCCGACTTCCCTTTTCAAGTGGCCCTCTATGACCCGCACGCCGGATCGGTGGCCGACGGGTTCTTCTGCGGCGGCGTAATCATCGACGCCACGCACGTCGCCACGGCGGCACACTGCGCGATGGACGAGGGCACAGGCGAGGTGACACCGCCCGGGGAAATCGCCGTGCTCGCCGGCACCGCGCACCTCGCGGGAGCCGGTGGCGCCCCGGAAGGCGGGGGGATCGAGGACCCCGCCAGCGTCACCTCGCTCGACCCCGCCTATGAACCGTCGATCAACGACTACGACGTGGCCGTGATCCACCTCGCGCGGCCGCTGTGGACGGGTGCGACGCCGCCGCTCGACGGTCACAGCGCCGTTGCGCCGATCGCGGTGAACGCTGCGCTCGCCGCCGCCCACGCCGATCCGGTGCTCGGCGGACAGACGTTGAGCGCGACCGTCAGCGGCTGGGGCGACATGCGCGCTGCATCCCCCGACAGCAGAGGCCTGGAAGGCGCCTATCCGAGCGACCTGCGCGCCGTGCAGGTGCCGCTGGTGCCTGCCGCCACGTGCGACTCCGCTTATGCCGGCCCCCTCTCCTCCCAACCGATCACCTCCAGGATGCTGTGCGCGGGGGCTCCCGAAGGGGGCAGGGACTCGTGTTTCGGGGACAGCGGCGGTCCGCTGATCGTCGGCGGCGGCCCCGGCTCCCCACCGAGCGACTACGTACTGGCGGGGCTCGTGAGTTTCGGCGAAGGCTGCGCACAGGCGGAAAGCCCGGGGGTGTACGCGTCTATCGCCAACCCCCAGATCGCCGCCTTCCTCACGTCGGACCCGCCGCAGACGCCGCTTGGTCCCACGGGGCGCACGGCCACCGCTAGGCACCTGCGCCAGCCGGCTCACAGCCACCGGCCGGTCCACTGTAGGCGACCGGCGCACAGTCATTTGAGACACTGGCGGTGTGCTCGACCGCCCCTCCGCCCTCGCAGCGCTGGCCGCGCACGAGTTTGACGTCGTCGTAGTCGGCGGGGGCATCACCGGCGCGGGGGTCGCGCTGGACGCCGCCACGCGCGGCTACTCGGTGGCGCTCGTGGAGCGCGCCGACTATGCGTCGGGCACTTCCAGCCGCTCCTCCAAGCTGGTGCACGGCGGGCTGCGCTACCTGCAGCACCTCGACCTCGGGCTCGTGCGCGAGGCGCTCTTGGAGCGTCAGCTGATGGTGGCGCTCGCGCCGCACCTCGTGCGGCCGCTCGCGCTCGTGGTGCCAGCCTTCGAAGGGGTGCGCCCAGATAGGCTGATGGGAGTCGGGCTGAATCTGTATGACGTCATGTCGCGCGACCGGCTGCGCCCGCGCAAGGACGACACCGAGAGCTCCTGGAGCCCTGCACGCCACCGCACCATCAGTGGGGAGGAAGTCATCGAGTTGCTGCCCGCGCTCGCCGCGCGCGAGCCCACGAGCGGGTACCTCTTCTATGACTGTCAGACCGACGACGCGCGCCTCGTGCTGACGGTGCTGGGCGAGGCCGAGCGGTTCGGTGCCGTCTGCGCCAATCGTCTTGGGGCGCAGGCTCTGCTGCTGCAGGAGGACGGCCGTGCGCGCGGGGTGCTCGTGCGCAATGAGGAGTCCGGCGAGCCGTTTGAGGTGCGCGCTACCAATGTAGTCAACGCCACCGGGGTGTGGGCGGATGAGCTGCGCCCCGAGGAGCTGCAGGGCGAGGCCGATTTGCGCATCCGTCCCTCGCGCGGCACGCACATCACGCTGCGCCACGAGGATCTGCCGTTGAGCGCGGGCGCGATCGTGCCGGCCGGGGGAGGGCGCACGATCTTCGCGCTGCCATGGCTCGGGCGCACACTGGTGGGGACCACCGACAACGACTACGAGGGGCACTCGCTGGAGCACATCGCGCCGGCGGAGGATGAAATCGAGTACCTGCTAGAGGCCGTCAACGAGTTCTTTGCCGTCTCGCTCACTCCCGCCGAGCTGACGGGGGCCTACGCGGGGGTACGCCCGCTGATCTCCACCGGCGACGCGAAGAAGTCGGTCGACATCTCGCGCAAGGCCGAGCTGTATGAGACCTCGAGCGGCATGATCACGATTACCGGCGGCAAGCTCACGACCTGGCGGCGCATGGCCAAGCTCGCCGTCGACCGGCTCGTCGAGCGCGAAGCGCGCGAGGCGCCCTGCCACACGCACGAGATCCCTCTCGGCCAGGCGATCGCGGTGGAGGAGCTGCCCGCGGTGGAGGGCGTACCCGCGGAGTCCTACGCGGCGCTCGCCGCGCGCTACGGCTACGCCGCGCATCAGGTGCTCGCGCTCGCGGCCGAGCGTGGTGAGCTGGCTCAGCCGGTCGTCGCCGGCCTGCCCGACCTGCTCGCCGAGGTCGCGCTCGCGGCCCGCGCCGAGCAGGCCCGCTCGGTGGGAGACGTGCTGTTGCGGCGCACGCGCCTGGGGCTCCTGGCCGCGCGCGAGCTCACGGGCTCGCAGACGGGTGGCACAGCGAAGGGCGATCCGGTGCGGCGCGTCGCCGACGTGCTGGCGCGCGAGCTTGGGTGGGACCCCGCGCGGGTGGCGCTCGAGACAGGGCGCTTCGCCGAGGAGGCTCGCGCCGAGGGACTCGCGGGGGCGTGAGCGCGCGTCACACCTTGCACGCTGGCGGACGCGAGCTTGGATTGGGCGAGCGGCCGCTGCTGATGGGCATCGTTAACGCCTCGCCGGACTCCTTCAGCGATGGCGGTCGGTACACCGAGGAGGCGCAGCGCGTCGAGTTGGCGCGGTCGCTCATCGCCGATGGCGCCGACATCCTCGACGTCGGCGGCGAGTCTGCCTCCACCGGGCGCCCGCCCGTCGACGCCCAGGAGGAGATCGAGCGCGTTGCGCCGCTGATCGAGCGGATCGTGGCGCTGGACGGCGCCGAGCGGCCGGTAGTCTCGGTCGACACCTACAAGCCCGCCGTGGCCCGCGCGGCGATCGCGGCGGGCGCGAGCATCGTCAACGACGTCAGCGGTCTGCGCGACCCTGAGCTGGCTCGCGTGTGCGCCCAGACGGGGGCGGCGCTCGTGGTGATGCACACGCGCGCGGTCCCCAAGCAGCGCCTGCAGGACCCAGATTTGTATGGGGAGGAAGGAGACGGAGGAGAGCGGGGTGAGCGGTCGGGCGGGGGTGTCGTCGAGGACGTGCTCACGTTCCTTCGCGAGCGTGTGGCGCTGGCCCTGGCGCAGGGCGTTACGCGCGGACAGCTCGTGCTCGACCCGGGCCCCGACTTCGCCAAGACCCCTGCGCAGACGATCGAGCTGCTCGCCCATGCAGATCGCCTGCACGAGCTGGAGCTGCCTTTGCTGTGGGCCATCTCGCGCAAGGACTTCATCGGTGCTCTGACCGCCAGTCCGCCGCGTGAGCGGCTGGGTGGGACACTCGCCGCGCTGGCGCACGGGGTGCACATGGGAGCGCACGTCTTCCGCGTGCACGACGTGCGCGCCGCGGCCGACTACCTGCATGTGCGCGCGGCCCTTTGTGGTGATAGGACCCCACGGAGGGATCTGGCGCTTGCCGAGGAACACCGCTACGAGCGCTCACCGGAGTAATCCATCGAGGGTGGCGCAGCCGGCCGTAGGCCGGTTAGCCGGGCCCATCGTTATTCTAATTAACGCAAAGCGGGTGCCGGCGGCTGTCCAACGCCGCCGGGCGCCAACCGCCCAATCCGAAACGAAGGAGAAGCACATGGCTGTAATGGAGCGCTCCGAGCTGGAGGCAAGTCCGCTGGCGGACCTGCACGCGATCGCCGACCAGGTGGGCCTCGACGGCTTCCGGCGGTTGCGGAAGGCCGAGCTGATCGAGGCGATCCTCGAGCGCACCGGTGGCGAGACCGGGAAGACCGGCGGGCTCGCCGAGGAGCCCACGTCCTCCGAGCCGCGCGAGGAGCGCGAGCCGAGCGCGCGCCGACGCCGCACCGGGCGCACCCGCCGGAGCAAGACCACGGCCGAGGAGCCGCGTCCAGAGCGCTCGCCCCCCGAGCGCGAGGAGAAGGAGGAGAAGAAGGGAGCCGTCGAGCGGCAGGCCGAGGGCGTCGTTGAGCTTTTGGGTAACGGCTCGGCCTTCCTGCGCGTAGACCCGCCAGAGCCCTCCGACGAGGACATATACATCTCCGCTGCCCAGGTGCGCCGCTGCGAACTGGTCTCCGGCGACCGCGTGAGTGGCCCGGTGCGCACACCTCGGCGCTCGGAGCGTTACCCGTCGTTGGCGCGCGTGGACACGATCAACGGCGCCTCCTCAGAGACGGTCTCCGAGGGTGCGCGCTACGAGGATCTGGCTGCCACGCATCCGACCGAGCGCCTCGAGCTCGACGCGGCCGACCCAACGCTGAAGGCGATCGAATGGCTCACGCCGATCGGTCGTGGTTCACGCGCGCTGATCGTAGGCGCGCCGCGTGCAGGCAAGACCGAGGTGCTGCGCCGCCTCTTGGGCGCGCTCGCCCAGCGCGAAGGCCTCGAGCTGACGCTGGTGCTCGCCGGCGTGCGCCCCGAGGAGGTCGCCGACTGGGAACAGGTCCCGCCCGCCCCGGTGGCGCCGACCGCTGCGCTCAGCTTCGCCGCCTCGCCCGACCTGCAGGGCCAAGCGGTGGAGCACGCGATCGAGACCGCCAAGCGCGTTGCCGTACGTGGCGCGGACGCCGTCGTGCTGATCGACGGCCTCGACGGGCTGCACGCGCACATAGCGCGCCGCGCGCTGGCCGCCGCGCGCAACCTGACCGAGGGCGGCTCGCTGACGGTGATCGCCACTGCCACACGTCCCTTCGGCGGGGAGAGCACGGTGATCGCCCTCGACGTAGCGCTCACCTCCACCGGGCGCCTGCCCGCACTGGATCTCGTCAACAGCGGCACCTTGCGCGCGGATCTGCTTGTGGGCGAGGAGGAGGCGCAGAACATCACCCGCGCCCGGGCTGAGGCACTCGCGGGCTAGGGATTCACCGAACTCGCCGGTGGGAGGGCGGTCCCTCGCCGGTGGGGGCGGTCCGTTTGAAGGGGCGTGGGTTGTGGTGTTCTATTTTAAGAACTTGATAACGATAGTATCTACGGCGTATAGGCGTTTGCGTATCTACAGCGTATAGACGTTTGCGATCATAGATCGAATCAGCGTCTATAGGCCACGCGCCCCCACGAGGGCTCGGGGGCGAGTTCGATCGGCTCGCGGCTGCGGTCTGGCTGCACGTAGACGAACGAGCAGGTCTCCTGTATGAAGGCGACGTTCAGCTCGCCCTCGTTGACGCGCTGGTCGAGCCACGCGCCGCGGAACACCAGACGGCGCAGCCAGTGCACAAGCGAGCGCTCTGCCGGACCGACGAGCTCGGCCCAGCACTCGTTGACGTGCTCGCCGAGTGCCGAGGCGGGATCCTGGATGTCGCCGTTGACGGCGAGGTTGACGAGGTCTTCGAGCTCGTCCTCGCCAAGGCGTCCGCCGACGAAGCCGAGCTTCAGCGCGGCCTGCTCGCAGCGCTCGGCGAAGTCGCCCTCGTTGAACGTGAAGCGCAGCTCGCCGTATTCGAGGACGAAGTCCTCACCTGAGTCGTAGTTTCCGCGGCGTGTCTTATCCATGACTTGTGCCGGGGGGTTGCTGGGACCCGGGCCGTCGGAATCATAAGCGCGGTTCCTGCTCCGGCGGATAGGGTGCACGGGAACTTGCAGGGGCCTCGATCCCCGGCCCACGCCTCCGTGGCTATACGCTGCGCCCCGATGGCACGTCTAACCGAGCACGGCCTGCGACGGTCGGTAGGGGTCCCTGGGCTGTTCGCCACCGCCTACGGCAACGTGGGCTCCTCGATCTACTACGCCCTCGGTCTCGTGGCGGCGCACGCGCTGGGGCTCACGCCGCTGGTGTTCCTGTTCGCCGGAGGTCTGTTCGCGCTGATCGCCAAGACCTATGCCGAGGGCGCGGCGATGTTCCCCGAAGCCGGAGGGTCCTCCTCGTTCGCGCGCCATGCTTTCAACGAGGTGGTCTCCTTCTTCGCCGGGTGGGCGCTGAGCCTCGACTACATCCTCACGATCGCGATCTCGGCGTTCTTCGTGCCGCACTACCTGAGCGCCTTCCCGGGGCTGCACGGGCTCAACCACAACCCCGGGGACATCATCGGCGGACTGATCACTGTGGTCGTGCTCGCCGCTCTGAACATCCGCGGGCTGGGCGAGTCGGCCAAGCTCAACTTCATCCTCGCGATCACCGACCTCAGCACCCAGGTGATGCTCGTGATCGTCGGCTCGGTGCTTGTGCTGAACCCGTCGCTGTTGATCCACCAGGTGCACCTCGGCTCGGTGCCGACGTGGCACGAACTGATCTTCGCGCTGTCGCTGGCGATGCTCGCCTACACCGGCATCGAGACCGTCTCGAACATGGCCGAGGAGTCGCGTGACCCCGGCCGTGAGGTGCCCAAGGCAATCAACCTCGTCGTGCTGGCCGTGCTGGGCGTGTATCTGGGCATCTCCTTCGTGGCCCTCTCCGCGCTGCCGGTCGAAGCCGTGCCCGGACACCCCCATCATTTCCAGACGCTGCTGGGCGTCGAAGGGGCGGGTGGCTTCCAGAACGATCCGGTGCTGGGGATCGTCTCGCGCCTGGGACTGCACGGCACCGTGCTGCACCTCGCCCAGTACTACGTTGGCTTGCTGGCCGCGACGATCCTGTTCATCGCCACCAACGCCGGCATGATCGGCATCTCGCGCCTGTCGTGGTCACTGGCCGAGCACCGCCAGCTGCCGAGCGTGTTCTCGCGGCTGCACTCGCGCTACCGCACGCCGTGGTTCACGATCGTGTTCTTCTCAGGTCTCGCGGGCGTGCTGATCCTGTACGGGAACACGAACGTGCTGGGCAACCTCTACTCGTTCGGGGCGATGCTCTCGTTCACCACCGCCGCGATCGCGGTGGTGGCGCTGCGGATCAAGGACCCCGACCGCGAGCGACCCTACCGGATGCCGTGGAATGTGACCATCCGTGGCTCCTCGATCCCGCTGACGGCCGTGATCGGCGGGATCGGCACGTCGCTGACGTGGGTGGCGGTGATCGTCTACCACACCGAGGCGCGCATCGTGGGGATTCCCTGGATGGTGTTCGGGATGGCCGGCTATCTCTACTATCGCCGCCGTCAAGGCCTCAGCCCGCTCAAGCAGTACCGCATGCCGCGCGCCGAGCGCCCGGCGGACTTCCAGGAGCTCGAGTACCGCACGGCGCTCGTGCCGATCTTCGGCACCGACGTGAGCGCCACCGCGCTCACGAGCGCCGCCAAGCTGATCGGCGAAGAGGGCGTGGTGTACGCGGTGTTCGTGCTGCCCGTTCCCAGCCAGCTCTCCCTGGAGGCGGGCCTGGAGGAAGAGGAGGCGCAGGGGCGCTCCGTGCTCGAGGGTGCGCGCATCAAGGCGCGCCGCGCGGGCATCAAGATCCACACGGGGCTGATCCGCACGCGCCACCCGGGCGCCGCGCTCGTCGAGGAGGCGCAGCGGATCGGCGCAGACGTGATCTACTGGTCCACGCTGCACGCGCCCGGTGGGGAGCAGCGCATCGGGCCGACCGCCGCCTACCTGCTGAGCCGCCGGCCATGCCGGGTGATCATCGAGACGGAGAACCGGCCGGTGCTCAACCGCTCGCCCTCAGCGCCAGCGCCACCCGTGCCTGCTTGAAATCCGGGCAGCGCGCCGACTCACCCCGTCGTTGCCAGCCCCAACACCACCCGTGCCCGCGTGACGCCGTTGCCCAGCGACTCACCGCCACCGGCGGTGAGCGTCGTGAGCGACTGCAGGTAGGGCAGCACGCCGGAGATGCCCCCCGTCTGGGTGAGGCCGAGCGCTTCGATCAGGGTCACGAGCGTGGGGAATTCGACGAGCAGGCTGGGCTGCAGGCCGTGGCCGAGTGTGGCCGCGGCGGTGTGGTAGGCGGGGGAGGCCGACAGCGTCGTGGAGGGGTTGAGCGCTTCCTGCACCGACGCCGGTCCGACGCCGATCGCGAACTTGTCGTTGGCGGCACCGATCGCGACCACCACGGGGAAGTTCGGGATCTTCACGGTCACGGCCTCTTCGGCGCCGGGGATCGTAGTGGGTGTCGCTTCGGCGCCGGCCTTCGTGTAGGCGGCGGCGAGCTTGCCCACCGCTTCGCGCGAGCGCATGGGGTCGGTCGAGGTCGCGAGGAGTCCGGCCTGCAGGTTGAGCAGCCCGCTGCCGCTCGCGAACACCCCGGCTGAGCTCATCCAGCTCAACAGGTCGCGGTTTGCTTCGACGTTCTGCGAGGAGAGCGGCGCGAATGCGCTTTCCAGGCTGTAGTTGCCAACCTTCACCTTCGCCAGCAGCCCGACCAGAGCCTGCAGGGCCTTCGGTTGGGCGCCGAACGTCGCGTTGACGTTGCCGATGCCCGCTGCCAGCCAGGAGCCGCCCGGCAGCCCGCCCACGACCTGCGCTGTGCTCGCGGTGGGCAAAAGCCCCGCGCCTTCGGCACCGGGGCGGGGAATCGAGTCAACGTCTAGCGCGAACGCGTGCGCTTCCGGCAGCAGCGAGAGATACGCCTGTTCAGTGCCCGCCAGCAGGCCGTCGAGTGAGGACAGCGCCGCACTGCGCACGTACAGGTGCGCGAGGGCGTCCGCTTCGGCGCTCGCGGCGAGCTTCGAGTACCCCGGGGCGTGCGTGATCGAGCTCGTCGTGCCCGCCTGCTCGGTTTCGATCGCGCTCTTCAGCGCAGCCTCGCTGCCGAGTACCGCGAACTTGCCGACGATCCCCTCGGCGCTACCGTTGGCGGCCACGTCGTAGGTGACGCCCCTGTATGTGGTGGCGTGCGCACCCGCTTCGCCAGCGCGGGCCTGCAGGAACGATTGGGCTTTGCCCACGTCGGTCGTGTCCAGCACGACCGCGCCCTGCGCGTAGCTGCCGGCGAGCAATCCACTGAGGGCGCCTTCGCCGAGCGCCGCCACGTTCCCGGAGGCCAGGACTTCGGAGAGCGAGCCCGTGAGCGCGCTCGTCGCCTTGGCGGCGTCGATCGAGGTGAGGAACGCACCGGCATTGGCGCCCAGCCACGGCTTGACTTCACTGGAGTAGTCGATCGGGTGGCCGCTCGGCGAGAGCAGCTTGAGCAGCCCGCTGAAGGGTTCCCCTGAGTGCGCGAGCTTGTCCGCGTCAGCGTCCGTGTCGCTCTTCAGCGATCCGCTCGGCTCCACCGTCGCGCCGATGTACAGCGGCGCCGAGGCCGGCACGATCGTGGCCGGGTCGGGCGCGGGTGGGCTGCTGGAGCCGCAGCCGGCGAGCAGGGGGAGCAGACCGATCGCAATGAGCGCCGCGGGGCTCCACGCAAGCCGACGAGGACCGCGACCCCCGTTGGTCCCGCGGGCAGAGAAGCTTCTGAATGGATCGGGGAGGGGACGGGCCAGGGACGAGGTCGAGATGGAGCGCAAGGACTTGATCGTATGCAAGTTCGCTCGCATTCCGTCGACCTGCAAGCTCTCGTGCGCTTTTGGGGCTTCCTGGCGGCCGCCCGGCCGTCGCGTGGAAGACCGCTTTGAGCAGCCATTTCTTGGCATTTGGGGGCCATAGGGAGGTCAAGGTGGGAAAAAGTGTGCAATTAGGGTTGCGTTGTGGGGGGAAGTGGGATAGATTCGCACCAGCGAGCCGTGGTGGAGAGGCTCCTCCCACCTCTCCACCTCGGCTCGAACAAAGAGGCCGGGCTGGCCGAAACGGGGATTCGCGCCGCAGGCGCGTGTCTCCCGGCTTCGGTCGGGCCCCTCGTTTTCCAGTCATTCAGGAGCCGACGACAGTGGCTTTCCGCGGGACCTTCGACCACACCCTCGACGCCAAGAACCGACTCACGGTTCCGGCGCGCTATCGCGCCACACTGTCAGAGGGGGTCGTGCTGGCGATGCCCGTCGACCTCCAGCCCTGCGTCGGTGTCTGGCGCCCGCAGGAGTACGAGAGCTACACCGAGCGGGCGCTGGCCGAGCTGCCGCCGCTCTCGCCGCGACTGGCCGAGCTTGAGCGCTTCTTCTACGGCAGCTCCCACGATGCCGATCTCGACGCCGCCGGGCGGATCATGGTGCCGAGCTTCCTCGGCGAGCACGCCGGCCTGGCCAAGGAGGTCATCGTGGTCGGCGCGGGCGACCGTCTGGAGTTGTGGGACCGCGACCGCTGGAACGATCACCGACCGACGCTACTGGGCGGCGTCGCGGAGATAACGGCACGTGTCGAGGACGCCTGAGATGCCCGTCACCTCGGCAAGGACGCTCGAGCTGCCGTGCCATCTCGGCAAGGACGCCTGAGATGCCCGCCGCCTGCACCACACTGCTCGAGATGCCCGCCACCCATACACCGGTGCTCGCGCGGGAGCTGCTGGAGCTACTCGACCCACAGCCGGGTCAGACGGCGGTCGACTGCACCTTCGGCGGCGGCGGTCACGCGCACCTCGTGGCCGAGCGCCTGGGTTCGGAGGGGACGCTGATCGCGATCGACCGCGATCCGCTGGCACAAGAACGCTGTGCCGCACTGTCCGAGGAGGTCTCCTGCGCCGTGCGCTTCATCCGCGGCGGCTACGCCGAGGCGCTCGAGCAGCTGGGCGAGGAAGGCGTGCTCGCCGACAGCGTCTACTTCGACCTCGGCATGTCCTCGATGCAGGTCGACACGCGCGAGCGGGGCTTCTCCTACTCCTACCAGGCGCCGCTGGACATGCGTATGGACCCCGCCCAGGAGCTCAGCGCGGCCGCGATCGTCGCCGAGTGGGACCAGCGTCAGCTCACGAGCGCGCTGCGCGAGTACGGCGAGGAGCGCCACGCCTCCTCGATCGCCCGCGCGATCGTGCGCGCACGTGCGCACCGTCCGATCGACACGACGCTCGAGCTCGTGGACATCATCAACTCCGCGATTCCCACCCCGGCGCGGTTTGCCGGCGGACACCCCGCAAAGCGCGTCTTCCAGGCGCTGCGGATCGCCGTCAACGACGAGCTCGGCCAGCTCGATCGCGCACTGCCGCTCGCGTGGAGTCTGCTGGGTGAGCACGGCGTGCTCGCCGCGATCGCCTTTCACTCGCTCGAGGACCGTCGCGTCAAGCACTTCATGGTCGAGCGCGCTCGGGGCTGCATCTGCCCGCCCGATCTGCCCGTCTGCGCCTGTGGGCGCGAGCCCGAGGCGACGCTGCTCTCACGCCGGGCGATTGTGCCCTCCGCAGGCGAGGTCTCGCGCAACCCCCGTGCCGCATCCGCGCGCCTGCGCGCGGCCGCCAAGTTGATCGATACAGGAGGTCAGGCATGACGCCGCCCGCCACAGCAGCCGCATTGCCCGGAGCCCGTCCGGTTCCCGCTCGCCCCGCTCGCCCCGTCCGGCCCGCCCGGCCGTCAGGTCCCGCCCGTCGGCCCTCCCCGCCCCGTCCAGCGGCGCCGAGACGTGCTCGTCCAGCGCGCTCGCGCGACGCCGCCGCGCCTGCAGGGCGGCTGGGGCGTGTCGATACCTCCTCGGCCAGCCGGCTGCTCGACCGCCTGATCCGCAGTCGCCTGTGGATCGCGCTGATCGCCTTCGCGCTGATCGGGATCGTCGCGATGCAGCTGTGGCTGCTCAAGCTCAACGGAGGCATCGGCCGGGCGATCGAGCACGAGTCCTACCTGCAGCGCGAGAACGCGGCGCTCAGTGCCGAAAACTCGGCGGCCTCCGCCGGCGACCTGGTCGAGCAGCACGCTGTGGCTGACGGGATGAAGATCGTGCCGCCCGGTTCGCTGATCTTCCTGCACGCCGGTGGGTCGGCCGACGAACGCCTGGCGGCGGCGCGGCTGTCGCAGCCAGTGCAGCCGCCGGGGAGCGCCACGTCGAGCACCGCGACTGCGTCAGCCACCTCCAGCGAAGCTGGCGCTTCGGCGGCTGCGGCACCTGCGACGACGACAGCCGCGACAACAGAAAGCGCCACCCAGATGCCTACCGGCACGACGGCGCCGACTGCTGATAACGAAGCGACCCAGACAGGATCACAGCCGGCGGCGGCCCCCACCACCGCCGCAGGTGGCGCCGAAGCGACGCAGACCGCCGCCCAGCCTGGACCGGGGGGCTAGCCGGTGCCCGGTGTCCAGCGCCGTATTGGTGCTCTGTTTGGACTCTTCTTTCTGCTTCTGGTGCTGGCGGCCGGCCGCACGCTATACCTCGGCTCGCTGCACAGCGGTGCGCTGCGCAAGGCCGCGCGCAGCCAGCAGCTGACCTACGAAAAGCTGCCCGCCCAGCGTGGCACGATCACCGATCGCAACGGCGTCGACCTGGCGATCTCCGAGCCCGCTCAGGACATCTCGGCGACTCCGTATCTGGTGAAAGATCCGCTGGAAGCCGCACGCCGTCTGGCACCGCTTCTGGGTCAGCCACAGGATGAGATCCTGACCCACCTCAGCGAGCATACGGGCTTTGTCTACCTCGCGCGAGCACTACCCGCGGAACGCGCTCGCGCGGTGCAGAGGTTGATGCAAAGCTTGAAGATCGAAGGCATCTCGGGCACGCCGACGATGCGCCGGGTCTACCCGCGTGGCCCGCTCGCGGCACAGGTGCTGGGTGCCGTCGGTACCGAAGGCCAGGGTCTATCGGGCCTCGAGTACTCGCTCGCACCGGTCCTCCAGGGCAAGGGTGGCGAACGGCGGGTCGTTAGCGACGCGATCGGCCAGCCGGTTTCGATTGCCGATGTCCGTCGCGAGGTGCCCGGGGCCAACGTCTCGCTGACGCTGGACGCCAACATCGAGCAGCGCACCGAGGACGTGCTGGGAGCGGTGGGACGCGTGTTTCACCCCAAGGATGCCACGGCGATCGTGATGGATCCCCGGACTGGCGCGATCCTCGCGATGGCCAACTGGCCGCAAATCAACGCCAACGACCTCGCCGGCGCTCCCGCCGAAGACCTCGAGAACCGCGCGGTCGCCTTCGACTACGAACCGGGCTCCACATTCAAGGCCGTCACCGTCTCGGGCGCGCTGCAGGAAGGGCTCATCACGCCCGACACGGGCTTTGAAATCCCCGACCAGATCCAGGTCGCCGACCGCACGATCCACGACGACACCGAACACCCAGGCGAGTCCTTGACGACGGCACAGATCCTCGCCCAGTCGAGCAACGTCGGCGCGATCAAGATCGGCCTGCTCGAGGGCGCGCCGCGCTTCAGCCAGTGGGTAAACCGCTTCGGCTTCGGCGCGAGCACCGGCCTCGGTCTCGCCGGCGAAGAGATCGGACTGGTGCCGCCACTCAGCCACTACTCCGGTTCCTCGATGGGCAACCTGCCGATCGGCCAGGGCGAGTCGGTGACGCCGATCCAGATGGCCACCGCCTACGCGGCGATCGCCAACGGGGGCATCCTGAGGCCCCCGCACATCGTGCGCTCGATCGATGGACGTCCCGCTCCGCTGCCGAAGGGGCGGCGCGTGATCTCCCCGCAGACCGCAGCCGAGCTGCGCCAGATGCTCGAAGGCGTTCTGGCACCCGGGGGCACCGCGAGCGAGGTCTCGATCCCGGGCTACCACCTCGCCGGCAAGACCGGCACGGCGAACAAGGTGGATCCGCTCACCGGGGAATACTCAAAGAGCGCCTATGTGGCCTCGTTCATGGGTTTCGCGCCGGCCTCCGATCCCAAGCTGCTGTGCGCGGTGATCATCGACGAACCGCAATCCGGCTCGATCTACGGTGGCGTTGTCGCCGCACCGGCATTCGGGCAGATCATGTCCTTTGCACTGCCCTACCTGGGCATCCCGCCGGGATGAGAGGCCGGAGCGGAAACTAGACTCATCCTCGATGAGGCTCACCGAGTTGATCGCCACGGACGCTCCCGGCTCGGACGCTGTGGAGATCGCCGCGCTTGCCTATGACAGCCGCCATGTTGGGCCCGGTGCGCTGTTCTTCTGCATCCCGGGAGAGCACAGCGACGGCCACGACTTCGCGGTGCAGGCAATCGCCCAGGGTGCCGTCGCGCTTGTCGTGGAGCGTCCCTTGGATTTGGGCGTGCCCGAGGTGGTCGTATCCTCGGTGCGCGCTGCGATGGGACCGCTTGCCGCGCGCTTTCACGACGATCCCTCGACGCGACTGCGTGTCGTGGGTGTGACAGGGACCAACGGCAAGACCACGAGTGCCTATCTGGTGCGAGCGCTGCTGGAAGCCACTGGCGAGCGCTGCGGACTGCTCGGGACTGTCACCTCCGTCGTCGCGGGCACTCAGCGGCCAGTCACGCGCACCACACCTGAGGCCATCGACGTGCAGGGGGCTCTGCACGAGATGCTCGACGGGGGGGACACCGCCTGTGCCATGGAGGTCTCCTCGCACGCGCTGGAGTTGGGTCGTGTGGAGGGTGTGCACTTTGCCGCGGCGATCTTCACGAACCTCACGCAGGACCACCTGGACTTCCACGACGACATGGAGGATTACTTCCAGGCCAAGCGGCGTCTGTTCGTGGGCGCGGAGTCACCGGGAGTGTGCGTGGTCAACGTCGACGATCCGTACGGGCGGCGGCTGGCCGCGGAAATACCCGGCGTTGTGAGCTTCGCGATCGACCGCAAGGCCGACTACAGCGCACATGACGTGCGGATGAGCTTTGCCGGCTGCGACTTTCGCCTGCGGACCCCGGCGGGCGAGCGCTCGGTGGCGCTGCCACTGCCGGGTCGCTTCAACGTCTCAAATGCGCTCGGGGCGCTCGCCGCGGTCAATGCGATGGGCGGCGACCTGGACGCGCTCGTGGCTGTACTCGCGCGTGGTGTGAGGGTGCCCGGGCGCTTTGAGCCGGTGCAGGAGGGCCAGCGGTTCGCGGTGCTTGTCGACTATGCCCATACGCCCGATTCGCTGGAGAACGTGCTTGCGGCCGCGCGTGAGTTGGCGCAGGGACGCGTGATCTGCGTGTTCGGTGCCGGTGGGGACCGCGACCGTGGCAAGCGACCGCTGATGGGAGGGGTCGCCGCGCGCCTGGCCGACGTGGTGCTAGTGACATCCGACAACCCGCGCTCGGAGTCCCCCGACACGATCGTGGCGGAGATCGTGGTGGGCATCGGGGATTTGGGTTCGGAGGCGTCGGACGTGGTGAGCTTCGGTACGGGCGCCCGGGCATCGGGTACGACGCAGGTCGAGGTCGAGGTCGAGGTCGATCGTCGTGCCGCGATCGAACGGGCCATCGGCCTCGCGGAGCCTGGCGATGTGTTGGTGATCGCCGGCAAGGGCCACGAGCAGGGTCAGGAGTTCGCCGACGGACGCAAGGTGCCCTTCGACGACGTGAGCGTCGCCCGCGAGGCACTGCGCGCCCGGGGTGTCGCCGTGGCCGGGGCCGCCGCGTGAGGGATTGGGACGCGGCGCGCATCGCGCACGCCGCCGGTGCACAGCTGCTGAGCGGCGATGTACGGCCGCCCAGCGCAGGGGCAGGGGCCGGTCCCAGGCGGGCTGTGATCGACTCGCGTCTGCTCGGGCCGGGCGATCTATTCGTGGGGTTGCCCGGCGAGCGTGAGGACGGGGGTGCCTACGCGGCGCAGGCGCTGCAAGCAGGGGCGTGGGGGGTGCTGGCAGCGCCCGCGCACGCTCAGACGCTCGCGGATGCTGAGCGCGGGGCCGTGCTCTCGCACCCCGACCCGCTCGCGGCTCTGCAGACGCTGGCCAGCGTCTGGCGTCGGGAACTCGGCGCCAAGGTCGTGGCGATCACCGGCTCGACCGGCAAGACCTCCACCAAGGACATCCTCGCGGCGGTGCTTGCTCAACGGTTGCGCACGGTGGCGAGCCCGCAGAACCTCAACACCGAGATCGGCGTGCCGCTGGCGATCCTCGCGGCGCCGCCCGGCACACAGGCGCTGGTGTTGGAGCTCGCGATGCGCGGTCCCGGTCAGATCGCCGAGCTGGTGGCGATCTCCCAGCCCGACGTGGGGGTGATCGTGAACGTGGGCCCGGTGCACATCGAGCTGCTGGGCTCGCTGGAGGCGGTGGCTGCGGCCAAGGCCGAGCTGATCGCCGGTCTGCCCGCGGGCAGCACAGTGGTGCTCCCGCACGGCGAGCCTCTGCTCGATCCGCATCTTCGCGCGGACCTGCACACGGTGACCTTTGGCGAGGGGGCAGACGTGCGCCTGCTCTCGCGAGAGGACGGCGAGGTGACGATTGGCGTGGACGGCGAGCGCGTGGTCCTGCGGCCTTCCTTCGCCCAGTCCCATAATCTGCGCAACCTGCTGGCCGCGGTGGCGGCGGCGCGCGCGCTCGGCATCACACCCGCAGGGGGGCTGGAGGTTGAGTTCTCGGCGCTGCGCGGCGAGCGCATCGCCTTACCCGAGGAAATCGTGCTGATCAACGACTGCTACAACGCCAACCCGATGTCGATGCGGGCCGCGCTCGACGACCTCGCCGAGACCGCGCCGGCCAGGCGCGTGGCCGTGCTCGGCGACATGCTCGAGCTGGGTCCCGAGCAGGGGCCCCTGCATCGCGCCGTCGGCGAGTACGCAAGCGAGCGGGGGGTGGAGTTGCTGCTGACCGTCGGTCCGCTGGCCGCCGCCATTGGCGAAGGGTTCGCGGGAGCGGGTGCTCAGGTTTCCACGGCCGTGACGGATCATGGGTCTACGGCGGCGAGCCGGCTGGGCTTGGCGGCAAGGGCGGAGGTCCATGGCGTGAGCGATGCGCTCGCGGCCACCGAGCTGTTGCCGACACTGCTGCAACCGCGCGACACCGTCCTTGTCAAGGGCTCGCGCGGCGTCGGGTTGGAGCGGGTCGCACAAGCGTTGACGCCGCGAGGAGCCTTGACATCGCAACAGACCCCGGCCCCGCACGGGGAGAGCTGATGGGCCGCGTACTGATCGGTGGGACGGCGGCGCTGTTGATCTGCATCTTCCTGAGCCCCAAGTTCATCGAGTTCCTGCGCCGGCGCGAGTTCGGCCAGCAGATCCGCGAGGACGGACCCGAGGGTCATCACCAGAAGGCGGGCACTCCCACGATGGGTGGGGTGATCATCTTCCTGGCGATCGCCGTGCCGTTCCTGATCCTCAGCGACTACGAATGGCGCTCGGTGGGCGTGTTCGGGGCGGCGCTCGCCTGCGCGCTGCTGGGGTTCGCCGACGACTACACGAAGCTCATCCGCCGCCGCTCACTGGGTCTGCGGGGGCGCACCAAGCTGATCCTGACGATCGCGATCTCCTTCGGACTCTGGTACGTGGCCCACTACGAGGCACACCTGCCGAGCACGCTGCGGCTGTGGTTTGTCGACTACCAGATCGACCTGGGGCCGCTCTATCCCGTGCTGATCTATTTCGTTGTGGCGGGCACCACGAGCGCGGTCAACCTCACCGACGGCCTCGACGGCCTGGCCGCGGGCTGCGCCGCGATCGTGCTGCTCGCCTACATCGGCATCACCTTCCTCGCCGTGGACGACGACATGGCGATGCTCGCCGGGTGCCTCGTGGGCGCGTGCATCGGCTTCCTCTGGTTCAACGCGTTCCCGGCGACGATCTTCATGGGCGACACAGGCTCGCTGGGGCTCGGGGGCGCGATTGCGGGTCTCGCGGTGATGACCCAGACCGAGGCGCTGCTCATCCTGCTCGGTGGGATCTTCGTGATCGAGGCCCTCTCGGTGCTGATCCAGGTGATCTCGTTTCAAACCACGCGCAAGCGGGTCTTCCTGATGGCGCCGATCCATCATCATTTCGAGCTGCGAGGCTGGTCGGAGACCAAGATCATCCTGCGCTTCTGGATCGTCGCCTCGATCTGTGCGGCGATCGGCTTCACGCTCTACCACCATCGATGAAACCGCGACCGCCCGTCCCGGAGGGTCCCTTTCTTGTGGTAGGTCTGGCCCGTTCCGGGATCGCTGCCGCGCTGGAGCTGCGCCGCGGGGGGGAGGAGGTGGTCGGCGTCGATGCCGGTGCGCCCGCCGACCTCGAGGAGCTTGTCGGGGCGGGCGTCCAGATTCATCTGCAGTGCGACGGGTTGAAGGAGCTGGAGTGTGTGCGCACCGTCGTCAAGAGCCCCGGTGTGCCGGCACAAGCGCCGGTGGTTGCCGCCGCGCGCTCTCGTGGCGTGACGGTTTTGGGCGAGTTGGAGTTGGCCTGGAGGATGCTGCCGGGCGAGTTCATCGCGGTGACCGGCACCAACGGCAAGACGACCACCGTCGAGCTGATTGGCCACATTCACCGCGAGGCCGGCCTGGCGGTCGAGGTGGCGGGCAACGTCGGCACCGCGCTCAGCGGTCTCGTGGGGCGAATCGACGAGCGGGCGGTCGTTGTATGCGAGGCGTCCTCCTTCCAGCTGGAAGACACGCTTGCGTTTGCGCCCGAGGCGGCGGTGCTGCTGAACTTCACCCCCGACCATCTGGACCGTCACGGCACGCTGGAGGACTACCTCGCCGCCAAGCTCCAGGTGTTCGCGCGTCAGAGCCAGGACGATCTGGCGGTGCTGCCGCGCGAGCCGCAGATCGAGGATGTGGGTGGAGAGGCGAGGCGCATCTATTTCGGTGAGGGACCCGCCGCGGCCCTCACTCTCCGGAATGGGCAGCTGTGGTGGCAGGAGCAGCCGCTGCTGGCCGCCGAGGAGCTGAGCCTGCGCGGTGAGCACAATCTCCAGAACGCGATGGCTGCCGCCGCGGTGTGCCTCGCGCGCGGCGTGGACCCCGACGCGGTGCGCGCCGGGCTGCGCACGTTCCCCGGCGTCGCTCATCGCCTAGAGGAGGTCACTCGGCGCGGGGGCGTGATCTTCGTCAACGACTCCAAGGCCACCAACCTCGCCAGCACGCTCGTGGCGCTGCAGGCGTACGCCGGATCCGGCATTCACCTGATCCTCGGCGGCCAGGGTAAGGGGCAGGACTTCACACCGCTGCGTGGCGCGGTGGAGCTGGGCTGCCGCGCCGTGTATCTGATCGGCGAAGACGCGCCGCTGATCGCGCAGGCGCTGGACGGTGCACAGGTGCCGGTGCGCCGCTGTGGGGATCTCGAGCGGGCGCTCGAGGTGGCCAAGGAATACGCCGCACCAGGTGACGTAGTCCTGCTCTCGCCGGGCTGCGCGAGCTTCGACAAGTTTGCCGACTTCGAAGCTCGCGGGGAGCGGTTCAGGGAGCTGGTCGTGCCCGCGCCGCACTGATCGGGCGGGAATCGACGGCCGTGCCCGGCACGTGCAGCGGGGAAGGCATCGAGCAAGGAAGGCGTCGAGCGAGGAAGGCGTCGAGCAACGAGGAAGGGCGTCGAGCAAGGAGGCATCGACCGCTCGCCGTCGAAGTGAGCCAGGATGCCGCCAGCCGCGCGGGGCGCGAACGCCCAAACCAAGCCACGGGGCAAGCGCCCACGTCGCTCGGGCGCCGCGACGACCGCCAGGCAGCAGCCGCTGGAGCAGCGCATCCTACTGACCGCGACGCTGTGCCTACTGGCGTTCGGCGCGGTGATGGTCTACAGCGCCTCCTCGGCTCCGACGCTGCTGCAGGGGCAGGGCAACGGCAGCGGCTACCTGGTCAAGTATCTGCTGTTCGGCGGCGCGGGGCTCGTCGCGATGAACTATCTGGCGCGCAACGGCGTCAAGCACGTGCAGCGCTTCACGGGGCCGCTGCTGGTGGTGTCCTTTCTGCTGACGCTGGCGGTGTTCGTGCCGCACGTGGGCGTGCGGGTGAACGGCGCGCGGCGCTGGATCGGACCTGGGCTGTTTCAGTTTCAGCCCTCGGAGCTTTTGAAGATCGCGCTGGTGCTGTATACCGCCACGCTGCTGGCCAAGCGCCCCAAGCGCGTGCTCGACCTGCACGACCTTGCTCGGCCGCTCTTGGTGGTGGTGGGCTCGGCGTGTCTGCTCGTGGCGCTGCAGCCGGACCTCGGCACGGCGATGGTGATCGGGTTCACCGTCTGCTCGCTGCTGGTGATCGCGGGGATGCCCGCGCGCGAGCTGGGAATCCTCGTCGGGTCGTGCTTTGCGCTGGTCGTGCTCTACGCGCTGGTGAAGCCCTATGCGCGCGAACGTCTCACCTCGTTCGTCAACCCCTGGGCGCACGCGTCGGGCTCGGGCTTTCAGGCGGTGCAGGGGCAGATCGCGATCGGCTCGGGCGGCCTGCTCGGGGTGGGGCCGGGTCAGTCGGTGCAGAAGATCTTCTACCTGCCCGAGGCGCAGACGGACTTCATCCTGGCCGTCATCGGCGAAGAGCTCGGGGTCGTCGGAGTGTGCGCGCTGCTGTCGCTGTATGGGCTGATCGGCTACGCGGGACTGCGCGCGGCCAAGCGGGCACGCAGCCTCTACAGCGCGCTGATCGCCACCGGGATGACCGCGCTGATCGTCTCGCAGGCGCTGCTCAACGTATTCGCGGTGCTCGGCCTCGCGCCGCTCACGGGCGTGCCGCTGCCGTTCGTGTCCTATGGCTCGAGCAGCCTGATCGTGATGCTGTGCGCGATGGGGCTGCTGCTCAATGTCGCCTCAGGCGCCAGTGCGCACGTGCGCGCGGTGGGCTCCTCGGGAGGCGACACGCGTCGCACTCGGCCCGCGCCGGGCACGAGCACTCGTCCCGCGCCCGACACGAGCAGGCGCGAATCGGCAGGATGGGCGCGTGGAGAGCGCAAAGACACAGCGGCGGCCGACGCGGATCGTGATCGCCGCCGGCGGGACCGCGGGGCACGTGGTGCCGGCGCTCGCGGTGGCCGACGCGCTGCGAGCTGAGGGCGCCGAGGTCACCTTCATCGGCGGCGAGCGCGCGGAGGCGGAGCTGGTGCCCGCCGCGGGGTATCCCCTGCGCACGATCGGGGTCGAAGGGTTGAGCCGTAACAACCCGTTGAAGGCGGCGCGCTCGCTGGTGCGCGCTGCCGGGGCCTTCTTGCGCGCGCGGGCGCTGCTCGCAGAGATCGAACCGGACGCCGTGATGGGCGGCGGCGGGTACGTGGCGGGGCCGGTGGGCGCGGCGGCGCTGACGCGCAGGCTGCCGCTGGTGCTGACCGAGGCCGACAGTCACATGGGACTTGCCAACCGGGTGCTGGCGCCGTGGGCGCGGCGGGTGTGCCTGGCGTTTCCCCTGCCGGCGCCCGTCGATGGCAAGCCGGATGGGGCGTCGAGGCGCCGGACCGTGTCGTGGGGAGCTTGGGGGAGCAAACGGCGAGAGGGTCGCTATCGCGTCACGGGTCGTCCGATCCCGCCCTCGCGCCACGACCGCGCGAGCGCGCGCGAGCGGCTCGGGATCGCGCCGGAGGAGACCTGCGTGCTGGTGTTTGGCGGGTCGCTCGGCGCGCGCACCATCAACCTCGCCGCCGTGCAGGCATTCGCAGGGGCTGCCTTCCGCGTGCTGCACGTGAGCGGCAGGCGCGACTACGCTGAGCTTCGCCGGCGGGAGCCGCCGGAGGGATATGACCTGCGGGAGTATCTCGACCTCGAGGAGTTCGCCGACGCGCTCAGCGCCGCCGACCTCGTCGTCGCGCGCGCGGGTGGTTCGGTGTTCGAGATCGCCGCGCACGGGATGCCGGCGATCCTCGTCCCCTACCCGCACGCCGCGGGGGACCACCAGAGCGCCAACGCGCGCTGGATGGCGCAGGGCGGCGCGGCGGTGGTCATTGCCGACGCCGAGCTCACGGCGCCACGGCTGGCACGCGAGGTTGCCGCGCTGCTAGCCGACCGCTCGCGCCTACGCGGCATGGGCGCAGCCGCGCTGCGCCTCGCCCGCCCGGACGCGGCGGCCGAGGTGGCTCGCGAGCTGTTGCAGGCGGCGGGGCGATGAGCGACGTGCAGAGCACGCCGTGGCAGGGCCGGCGGATGCACTTCGTCGGCGTAGGGGGCGCCGGGATGAGCGGCTACGCACGTGCGGCCCACGCACTGGGGGCGCAGGTGAGCGGGTCCGATCGCAGTGCGTCGCCCTACCTGGAGCGCCTGCGCGCCGAGGGCGTGCTGGAGGCGCGTATCGGTCACGACGCCGCGAACGTGCCTGCCGGGGAGGACGTGGAGGTCGTCCACTCGAGCGCCGTCCCGCCTGAGAACCCCGAGCGCGTGGCGGCGCGCGAGCGCGGGCTCGCCGAGCGCCCGCGGGCGGAGCTGCTTGGGGAGTTGAGCGCCCTGCGGCGAACGATCGCGGTGGCGGGGACACACGGCAAGACGACGACCTGCTCGATGGTGGTGCATGCGCTGCGCGGAGCGGGCATGGACCCCGGCTGGCTGATCGGGGCGGAGATCGGCGGCGGGCTGCCCAACGCCCACTGGAGCGAGGGGGAGTGGCTGGTGGTGGAGGCGGATGAGTCCGACCGCTCGATGCTCGCGCTGGGGGTGGAGGTGGCGGTGGTGACCAACGTGGAGCTCGACCACCACGCCACCTATGGCTCGCTGAGGGAGCTGCGCGAGGTGTTCCGGGCGTTCCTGGCGGCGCCGGCACAGGCGGTGATCTGGGACCGCCCCGAGCTGCTGGAGCTGCGCGCGGGGCCATGTGTGCCCTACGAGGCGCCTGCGGGGCTGCCGGCCGAGGGCGGACGACTGAACGGCCAGCGCTTTCGGTGGCGCGGACACGCCGTCGATCTCCAGGTGCCGGGAGCGCACAACGCGCTGAATGCGGTCGGTGCGCTCGAGGCTGCGTACTTGGCGGGGGCGGATCCCATCGGAGGGATCACAGGACTGGCGAGCTTCACGGGCGCGGAGCGACGCTTCCAGCTCGTTGGAGCCGGGCCCGGGGGTGCCGCCGTATACGAGGACTACGCCCATCACCCGACGGAGATCGAGGCGACGTTGCGGGCGGCGCGCACACTGGAGCACGGACGGCTGGTGGCCGTGTTCCAGCCGCACCTCTACTCGCGCACCGAGCAGCTCGCGCGCGAGCTTGGCCAGGCACTCGCGCTGGCCGACGTGGCGGTGGTGCTCGACGTGTACCCGGCGCGCGAGCCGGCGGCCGAGCACCCCGGTGTGAGCGGGTTGCTGGTGGCCGAGGCGGCAGCCGACGCGGCGGGCGGGCGGCCGGTGTATTGGCTGCCGACGTTCGCCGCGGCCGAGCCTGTCTTGCGGAGGGAGCTGCGCGCGGGAGACCTATGCCTGGTGCTGGGCGCCGGGGACGTCAACGCGCTGGCGCACCGGCTGGTGGAGGCATGAGGGCCCCCACTCGAGGCACGCAGGAGGCCCGGTGAGCGAACCGTCGTCCCACAGGCCGCCGAGCGTGCCAGGGAGCCCGTCGCCGTCGATCCAGCCGCCGCCTGGCGTGCGCCATGAATATCCACTGGCGCGGCTGTCGACGATCCGCACGGGCGGCCCGGCAGAATATTTCGCGCGCGCGGGCTCGGCGGCCGAGCTGGGGGGCTTGCTGGCGTGGGCGCGCACAGCGCACGCCCCGGTCGCGGTGGTGGGGTCGGGCTCAAACCTGCTGGTGGCCGACGCGGGGGTGCGGGGGCTGGTGGTCAAGTTGGATCGCGAGCTGGCCCACATTGAGGGAGAGGGACCGCGCATCGTGTGCGGCGGCGGAGCGCGGCTGCCGGCGGTCGCGGCGTACGCGGCGCGCACCGGCCTCGCGGGAATCGAGTTCGGCGTGAACATCCCCGGGACGGTGGGGGGCGCGGTGCGGATGAACGCCAACGCCTACGGCGGAGAGTTGGCGCGGGTGCTGGAGTGGGCGCTGGTGATCACCGTCGAGGGCCAGGAGCGGCGCACGCCGGCGGAGTTGGGGTTTGTCTACCGCGGCTCCGGCCTGAAGCCGGGGGAGGTGGTCGCGCAGGCCGCCTTCCAGCTGCAGCCGGCCGAGCCCGAGCGGCTCAAGGCGACTCTGGAGGAGATGCGCCGCCGCCGCCACGAGGCTCAGCCACAGGGGATCAAGACGTTCGGCTCGACCTTCAAGAACCCCGATGATCCGCGTGCGCAGGGGCGCAGCGCCGGGGTGCTGCTCTCACAGGCAGGCTGCAACGGGCTGACGGTCGGCGGGGCGCGCTTCGCGCCCAAGCACGCGAACTTTGTGGAGAACACCGGGACCGCCACGACGGCCGATGTGGTGGAGCTGATGGCAGAGGGCCGCCACCGGGTGCGGGAGCTCTGCGGCGTGGAGCTGGAGCCCGAGGTGCAGACACTCGGGCCGGTCGAGTTTCCCTGGACTTGAGCGTCGAGGGCTGCCTCGCGGGCCGGTGGTTGTCCGCAGCTGGTCTGATGAATCGTTGCCGGAGGCGCGGTGTGGGTGGGCGGGCGTAGGGGCGGGCGTAGGGGTGGCCATTGCCCGCTGGGCAATTCGCGGGTCCGCGTAGGGATCCGCACGCCGGGGTCGAAGCAGAGGGGAGTGGATCGCTCGTTCGCGCTGCCCCTGCCACGCCGCCTGCCGGCGCCGACTCTGCCGCGGGGCCGGGCGCGGATGGCGCTCATCGGGGTGCTGGCAGCGCTGCCCCTGCTCGGTGCGGGGTGGCTGTGGCTGCGCAACTCGCCGCTCGCGGCCGTCGAACACGTGCATGTGAGCGGCGCGCACGGCACCGAGGCGCACGCGATCGACGCGGCGCTGAGGGAAGCCGCGACGCACATGAGCACGCTGAACGTGAACGTCGGCGCGCTGCGTGCCGCCGTGGCGTCCTTCCGCGTGGTGCGCGAAGTGCAGGTCAGCGCCCACTTCCCGCACTCGCTGAGCATCCGCGTGATCGAGCAGCCGCCGGTGGCGGCGCTGGTGGTCGACGGCGTCAAGACGGCGGTGGCGGCGGACGGGGTGGTGCTCGGCCCGAGCCTGCTCACCGCGTCGCTGCCGACGGTGGCCGGCGCCACTGGGGATCCGCTCGGCGGCGGTCACGTGCACAGCGCCGCGGCACTCGCCGCGCTTGCGGTGATGGGTGCCGCGCCGCCGGCGCTCGTCGGCTGGGTGGCGCGGGTATATACAGGCCGCGAAGGGCTGACGGTGGCGATGCGCAACGGGCTTGAGCTCTACTTCGGCGACGCAAGTCGCCCGCACGCCAAGTGGCTGGCGGTGGTGCGCGTGCTCGCCGACCCCTCCTCGGCGGGTGCGACGTACATCGACGTGCGGCTGCCCGAGCGCACCGCCGCAGGTATCGGCCGGGCCGCCGGTGGCGAAGCGGGCGCCGCGAGCGGGAGCAGCCCGACGCAGGTGAGCGCCTCGGACCCGACGGCCGCGGCGCTGGCCGCGACGCTCGCCGAAGCGGTTAATGGAGGGGCCACGACGACCCCCACCACGACCACCCCCACCACCGAAACGTCTAGTCAACCTGAACCATCAAGTTCAACTGGAGGTTAAGGGTACTCTAAAGCCAATTCTGAGGCCATGGTTTAGAGTTGTGCTTTCTGCAACGTTTGTTGCGAGATTCGACGTTCGCATTGACAGGGCGAAGTTCCCTGCATAACGTGCACAACCCAGCGGTTTGCCAGGCAGTGCCTCGCAAACCCTTAACAACTACTCAAGGCTTCGGATAGAACTCATGGAGAGCGGCGGCAGCTACCTGGCGGTTATAAAGGTCGTGGGGGTCGGCGGCGGCGGAACCAACGCGGTGAGCCGCATGGTCGACGCAGGACTGCGCGGCGTGGAGTTCATCGCCGCCAACACAGACGCCCAGGCGCTCGCGATGTGCGACGCCGACATGAAGCTCAACATCGGCCACGAGTCCACGCACGGGCTCGGCGCCGGCGCCAACCCCGACGTCGGTCTCGGCGCGGCGTCAGAGTCGCGCGACGACATCAAGGAGGCGCTCAAGGGCGCCGACATGGTGTTCGTCACCGCGGGCGAGGGCGGCGGCACCGGCACGGGCGCGGCGCCGGTGATCGCGGAGATCGCCAAGAACGAGATCGGCGCGTTGACCGTCGGCGTGGTGACGCGGCCGTTCGACTTCGAGGGCACCCAGCGAGCGCGCATGGCCACCGAGGGCATCGACCGCCTGCGCGAGGTCGTGGACACGCTGATCGTGATCCCCAACGAGAAGCTGCTCGCGGTCGTCGAGCGGCGCACCTCGATGCTCGATGCCTTCCGCGAAGCCGACGACGTGCTGCGCCAGGGCATCCAGGGCATCACCGACCTGATCACGATCCCCGGCCTCATCAACCTCGACTTCGCCGACGTGCGCACAATCATGCACGACGCCGGCTCGGCCCTGATGGGCATCGGCAGCGCGGGCGGCGAGAACCGCTGCGCGGAGGCCGCCAAGGTCGCGATCTCCTCGCCGCTCCTCGAGGAGTCGGTGGAGGGCGCGACGGGCATCCTGCTCAACATCACCGGCGGCAAGGAGCTTGGCCTGTTCGAGGTCAATGAAGCCGCGGAGATCATCCAGAACGCGGCCGACCCCAACGCGAACATCATCTTCGGCGCGGTGATCGACGAGACGCTCGGCGACGACGTGCGTGTGACGGTGATCGGGACGGGCTTCGACCACCGTCCAGGGCGCAGTGCGCGACGCGAGCGCTCAGCGCGGCCGGATCGCGGGCCGCGGATCGGCGAGCGCGAGCGCTCGACGCTCGAGATCGGCGACGACGAGATCGACGTTCCGCCGTTTTTGCGCTGAGCGGGCGGGTCGGCACAGGCGACTCGCCTTCGCGGCCGACCGGCACACGCGCCTTTGTTTAGCTGCTCAGGTCGGCGCATGCGCCGACCTGCGGGACCGTGCATGCACGGTCCCGTGACGGGCCGCATGCGGCCCGTCATCCGAGGGGCGCATGCGCCCCTCGGCGCCCCTGCACATGTGCAGGGGCGAACTACATCCCATGGCGCCAGATTGTCGCTACCGGGGCCTTCGATAGCCTGGGCGCGTGTCCACCTCGGCTCCATCCGCGCTCGCCCGAACGCCCCTGTTCGAGCGCCACCAGGCTGCCGGCGCGAAGCTCGTGCCGTTCGCCGGGTGGGAGATGCCCGTGCAGTACGAGTCGGGTATCCGCGCCGAGCACATGGCCGTGCGCGAGGGCTGCGGGGTGTTCGACGTCTCGCATATGGGGGAGGTCGAAACGGCTGGTCCCGACGCGTTGGCGTTTTTGCAGCGGCTGCTGTCAAACGACGTCGCGGCGATCCCGGTGGGCGGCGCTCAGTACAGCGTGCTTTGCCGTGAGGACGGCGGCGTGCTCGATGACCTTTTCACTTACTGTCTTGGCCCCGAGCGCTATCTGACCGTCACGAATGCCGCCAACCACGTTCGGGATCTGGAGTGGTTTCGCGCGCACGCCGACAGTCTCGACGTGCGCGTGGAGGATCGCCTGCACGACTACGCGATGCTTGCCGTGCAGGGTCCGCGCGCGCGGGAGATTGTGCAGGCGCTAGCCGAAGAGCCACTGCCCGCACGGATGACGGCGGCGCCGGGTCGGATCGCCGGGGCGGAGGCACTGGTATGCGGCACCGGCTACACCGGCGAGGATGGCGTCGAGCTGCTGCTCGCGCCCGCGGACGCTCCGGCTGTGTGGGATGCGCTGGTCGCGGCCGGCGCCACCCCCGCCGGGCTCGCCGCGCGCGACACGCTGCGCCTGGAGGCCTGTTTTCATCTCTACGGCAACGACCTTTCGCTGGCTCGTGGTCCGATCGAAGCCGGTCTCGGGTGGTGCTGCAAGGAGGACACCGGCTTCGTCGGCTCCGATGCCGTGCGGGCCGTGCGCGAGGCCGGTCCCGCCGAAAAGCTTGTCGCCTTCGCGATCGACGGTCCGGGTATTGCGCGTCAGGGCAACCCCGTGGTGGGCGGGGGCGAGGTGACCAGCGGCACGCTCTCTCCCCGCCTGGGCGTCGGCATCGGGATGGCCTACTTGCTCGCCGCGCAAGCCGCCCCCGGCACGAGCCTCCAGCTCGACGTTCGTGGCAAGATCCGCTCCGCCACCGTACGGCAGAAACCGCTTTACCGAAAGGGCTCCTGAATGGCTGAGGCCGGCTACCCCGATGACCTTCTCTACCACGCCGAGCACGACTGGGCGCGGATCGACGGCGACGAGGCCGTGCTGGGCGTCACCTGGTTCGCGCAGGAGGCGCTCGGCGAGGTTGTCTTCTTCGACCCTCCGCTTGTGGGCACCGTCTTGAGCCAGGGCGAGCCCTACGCGGAGGTCGAGTCCGTAAAGGCCGTCTCCGACGTCATCGCTCCGCTCTCCGGGGAGATCGTTGCGGTCAACGAGGGTCTCGGCGAGAGCCCTGGTGTGATCAACGAAGACCCCTACGGGGAGGGCTGGCTGGTCAAGGTGCGTCTCGCCGACAGCTCCGAGTGCGACGGGCTGATGGACGCCGAGTCCTACACCGCGAGCCTCGGCGGATGAGCGAACGAGGGACGCCGCCGCGGCCGGGAGACAGTCGCCCGCGGCGCGAGCCTTCCTCCGGGCCGGCCGACCTGCCCATCTGCCCGCTTGGGTCACCCTCTACGCTCAGTTCGTGAGTCGCTACACCGCCACCACCCCCGCCGACCTCGCCGCGATGCTCGCCGCGATCGGCGTCGACTCCGTACAGGAGATCTTCGACCGACAGATTCCTGGCGCCGTACGCCTGGAGCGCCCGCTTGCGCTGCCCGAGGGGTTGCCCGAGCAGGACGTCTACGAGCACCTGCGCGCGCTCGCCGCGCGCAACGTCTCCGCCGAGGAGGAGCTGTGCTTCTTGGGCGCCGGCATGTACGACCACTACGTCCCCGCGCTCGTCGACATGCTGATGGAGCGCTCGGAGTTCCTCACCCCCTACACCCCCTACCAGCCCGAGATCTCCCAGGGGGGCTGCAGGTGATGTTCGAGTACCAGACCGCCATCTCCGAGTTGACCGCGCTGCCCGTGTCAAACGCCTCGGTGTATGAGGGTCCATCGGCGCTCGCCTCAGCCGGGTACCTGGCCAAGCTGCACAACGGCCGCTCGCGCTTCGTCGCCTCCGCGGGGCTTCACCCGCACTCGCTCGCCACGCTGCGCACCTACGCCCACGGTTTCGGGGTGGAGGTCATCGAGGTGCCGCTGCGCGACGGCGTCACCGACGCGGCGGCGTGGGCCGCGGCGATCGACGGGGACACCAGCGCAGTGTTCTTCGCGCAGCCCAACTTCTACGGCGCCGCCGAGGACGCCGCTGCGCTGAGCGTGGCTGCCAAGACCGCCGTCGAGAGCTCTGCCCCCGTCGTGGTCGCCCAGGTCGATCCGATCGCGCTGGGTGTCCTGGCCCCGCCCGGCGACTGCGGTGTGGACGTCGCCGTGGGGGAGGGCCAGTCGCTCGGCAATCGCCTCGACTTCGGCGGCCCCTCCTTCGGCTTCTTCGCCGCGCGCGAGGAGTTCCTGCGGCGCATGCCAGGTCGTATCGCCGGGGAGACCGTCGACGTGGACGGCCGCCGTGGCTTCGTGCTCACGCTGCAGACCCGCGAGCAGCACATCCGCCGCGCGAAGGCCACCTCGAACATCTGCACCTCGCAGGCGCTCAACGCGCTCGCAGGCGTCGTCTACCTCTCCTGGCTTGGGCGGCAGGGGTTTGTCGAGCTGGGGGAGCTGCTGCTCGCCCGCACCCACTATGCGCGCTCGACGCTCTGCGCGCTGGAGGGCGTGCAGGCCATGCACTCCCAGCCCGTCGTGCGCGAGTTCGCGCTGCGCCTCGACGCCGACGTGCCGGCCGTCCGCCGCCGCTGCGCCGAGCAGGGTGTTAACCCGGGCGCGGACCTGCACGCGCTCACCGGGCGCCCCGAGGACGTCGGCGGGCTGCTCGTGGCGCTCACCGAGCGGCGTACGCGCGGCGACATCGACCGCCTTGCCGACGTGCTGGGCGCCGCGGTGGTCGCCGAGCGTCAAGGACAGGCGGTGGGCGTGTGAACGAGACCCCCCTCCAGCGCGACCCCGCCGTGACGATCTTCGAGCGCGGCGCCCCCGGGCGGCGCGCCTTCCAGTGCCCGGCGCTGGACGTGCCCGAGGTGGCGCCGGAGGAGCTGTTGCCCGCGCATCTGCGTCGGCGCGAGCCGCCGCGGCTGCCCGAGGTCTCTGAGCCCGAGCTCGTGCGCCACTACGTGCGCCTGTCCAAGCGCAACTTCGATCTGGACTCCGGCTTCTATCCGCTCGGGTCGTGCACGATGAAGCACAACCCGCGCCTGCACGAGCGGGTCGCGGCACTGCCGGGTCACGCCCGCCTGCATCCGTTGCAGGATCCCGAGCGCTCGCAGGGAGCCCTGGAGCTGATGTGGAACCTGCAGGGCGCCCTCGCCGAGATCTCGGGTTTGCCACACGTCTCGCTGCAGCCCTCCGCCGGCTCCCACGGCGAGCTGGCAGGCGTGCTGCTCACGCGCGCCTTCCACGAGGACCGCGGCGAGACGCGCCACAAGGTCCTGACGCCCGACACCTCGCACGGCACCAACCCCGCCACCGTCACGATGGCGGGCTACGAGGTCGTCGCGCTCGCCACTAATCCCGACGGCGGCATCGACCTGGACGACCTGCGCGCGCACGCCGACACCGACGTGGCCTGCCTGATGCTCACGAACCCCAACACCCTGGGCCTGTTCGATCCGAACATCGCCGAGATCGCCGAGGTGGTGCACGGGGTGGGGGCGACGCTCTACTACGACGGCGCCAACCTCAACGCGATCATGGGGCTCTCCCGGCCCGGGGATATGGGCTTCGACATCGTCCACTTCAACCTGCACAAGTCCTTCACCCAGCCCCACGGCGGCGGCGGGCCGGGCTCCGGTCCGATCGCGGTCTCCGAGCGCATCGCGCCGTTCCTGCCCACGCCCGTGGTCGTGCGACGCGAGGTCGGGGAGTCTCACGAGTCGGGCACCAACGGCAAAGCCCGCATCACCCGGCCGGCTGGCGGCGCCGCGCCGGAGTTCGAGCTCGATTACGGCACAGGACGTGTGGGCTCGAAGTCGATCGGCCGCCTGCGCGGCTTCCAGGGCAACTACGGCTGCTTCGTGCGCTCCTACGCCTACATCTGCTCGCTCGGCGCCGACGGTCTGAAGGATGCTTCAGAGACGGCGGTGCTGAACGCGAACTACCTGCTCGCGCGCCTGAAGGAGCACGGCGTCGCGCAGTATCTCCCGCTGGCCTACGGCGAGCTGTGCATGCACGAGTTCGTCCTCTCCGGCGCCCCCATGAAGCGCGAGCTGGGGCTGAAGACCCTCGACCTCGCCAAGCGGCTGCTCGACTTCGGCTTTCACCCGCCGACCGTCTACTTCCCGCTGCTGGTCGATGAGGCGCTGATGGTCGAGCCGACCGAGACCGAGACGCGCGAGACGCTCGACGCGTTCGCCGACGTCGTGGCGGAGATCCTGCGCGAGGCTGCCGCCGATCCTGAAATTGCGCGCAACGCTCCATACACCACGCCGGTGCGGCGCCTGGACGAGGTGGCCGCCGCAAAGCACCCCGTGATCCGCCAGAGCCTTTAGCCATGCGGATCTTCTCGGGTATCCAGCCAACCGGATCAAAGCACCTGGGCAACTACATCGGCGCGATCACCCAGTACGTCGCCGGCCAGGAGCGCGGCGAAGCGCTGTTCTGCATCGTCGACCTGCACGCCACCACCGTCGCGTATGACCCCGCCGCGCTGCGCACGAGCCTGTATGACCTGACGGCGCTGCTGCTTGCCGCGGGCCTCGACCCCGAGCGCTGCGTGCTGTTCCGCCAGGGGGACGTGCCGGAGCACACAGAGCTGTGCTGGCTGCTCTGCTCGGTGACCGAGCTCGGGCGCCTGCAGCGCATGCACCAGTTCCGCGACAAGTCGCTGGCCCAGCGCGAGCTGGTCTCCGCCGGTCTGCTCGTCTATCCGGTGCTGCAGGCCGCCGACGTGCTCGTCTACCGCGCGCACGAGGTGCCCGTGGGGGAGGACCAGCGCGAGCATCTGGAGCTGATGCGCGACGTCGCGCGGCGCTTCAACGCCCGCTTCGGTGACGGCCGCGAGGTGCTTGTCGTGCCCGAGCACCGCATCCCGGCGGTCGGCGCGCGGATCATGGACCTGCAGGCGCCCGAGCGCAAGATGTCGACGACGGGTGGCACCGAGCAGGGCACGGTGCTCGTGCTGGACGAGCCCAAGGCGATCGAGAAGAAGCTCAAGTCCGCCGTGACCGACTCCGGCAGTGAGATCCGCCGCGCGGCGGAGAAGCCGGGCATCTCCAACCTGATCGACATCCTCGCCGCCGTGCGCGCTGTGGCGCCCGAGAGCGTCGAAGCCGACTTCGCCGACGCGCGCTACGGCGAATTCAAGACCGCCGTGGCCGAGGCCGTGGTCGAGTACTTGCGCCCCGTACGCGAGCGCTACGTCGAGCTGCGGGGTAACGAGGCGGCGCTGGAGGCCATACTCGGCGCCGGTGCGGAGCGCGCGCGCTCGCTCGCCGCGCCGACGCTCGCCGATGTGCGCGAGTGCATGGGCGTCGGTCCTCCACGTCGGACCCCTTCTGTACGGTGAGCGCGTGAGCATCGCCGCCCTGGAGATGGACCTGGACGTGTTCAGCGGTCCTTTCGACCTGCTGCTGACGCTCGTGCTGCGCGAGGAGATCGACCTGTTCGAGCTCCAGCTCGCCGACGTCGTGCTCGCCTACCTCGACCACCTCGAGTCCCGCGGCGAGCTCGACCTCGAGTCGGCCACCGAATTCATCGTCCTCATCGCCGCGCTCCTGGAGCTGAAGTCGCGCCTGTTGCTCAGCGGCGAGGAGGAGGATCTGCTCGACATCGCCCCCGACGAGGCCGTCGAGGAGCTGCTCGCGCGCATGCTCGACGCGCGCCGTTTCCGCGGCGCCGCCACTCACCTGCGGGGACTCTACGCGGCCGAGGACGGCGTGCGCTTCCGCTCGGCCCCGCTGCCCGCCTACCTGCGCTCGAGCACCGCCGAGCCCGCAGAGGGCTCGCTGAACCCCGCCGTGCTCGGCGAAGCGGTTGGGCGCCTGTTGCGGATGCCCCCCGCGATCGACCTGCGCCACATCCTCGTCCCCCGCGTATCGGTCGCCGAGCGCCTCGTGCACCTGCGCGGGCTGCTGCGCCGAGGACGCTTCACTTTCGAGGAGGCCGTCACGGGCGCCGATCGCATGACGGTCGCGGTCACCGTCTTCGCGCTGCTGGAGCTCTACCGCCGCGGCGAAGCGCAGTGGGAGCAGGCCGAGAGCTTCGGCGAGATCTCGGTCCACGCCGTCTCGGCGGTCTCGCTCGCGGCCGAGCGGGCGGCCGTGTGAGCGCGGTGGTGGAGGAGGAGATGCCGGAGTCCGCTGCCGGGGAGGGTTCGGAGGATGACGCGGAGGAGACACCGGAGTCCGCGGTCGCCGCCGAAGATGGCCCTGAGGGGCAGGCGCCGCATATCGATGCACCGCCGGCAGTGGACGGGTACGAGCCGCTGGAGGTGGATCAACAGCAGCACCAGCCCCCTCCCTTGTCCCACGTGATCGAGGCACTCCTGTTCCTCTCAAGCGACCCGCTCAGCCCACAGGAGCTCGCCGAAGCCGCACAGGCCGGCAAGGAGGAGGTGGCAGCCGCGCTGGAGCTGCTCGGCGAGCAGTACGCGCCAGGCGAGCGCGGCCTGCACCTGCGCGAGCTCGCCGGTGGCTACACGCTCGCCACCGACCCCGCCACCGAGGACGCCGCCCGGCGTCTGTTCAGCCGCCCGCGCGCCTTCAACCTCACACCCGCCCAGGCCGAGACGCTCGCGATCGTGGCCTACCTGCAGCCGATCTCTCGCCCGGAGATCACCCGCATCCGCGGGGTCAGCGCCGACTCTGCCGCCACCACGCTGCTGGAGCGCGGCCTGATCGAGGAGGCCGGACGCTCCCAGTTCGGCGCTGTGCTCTACCGCACATCCACACTTTTCCTCAAGCTGTTCGGCCTGGTCTCCATAAAGGAGCTGCCCGACGTCGCCCAGTGGGATCCCACGCCCGAGGAGACCGCCGAGCTGCGCGAGCGTCTGCTGCGCGCCGGCGAGGCGCGCGCCGGGGGCGGGCCGGGGGCGGTGGAGGAGTAGTCAGGGAGCGACCTGAGCCGCTGGCTCTTACTGCAGCCAGTGGATGAAGCTGGGATATGGCGGCCTTGCCGATATAAAGGTGCGGAGTGCGGCGATCAGCGCTCCCATCGTCCCAGCGCCTTGGGGAAAGCGTCGTGGATGGAGGATCACAAGACCGTGATGGTCACGCCCTTGGTCTCGGTAGACACGGTCAAGTGCCAGAAAATCTTCGCGGTTGTAGGTGACCAGTGTGCGTCCGTCTTGCTGCGCTTGGTCGAACAGGTCGGAGTCGGCGAGGCCGCGCAAGGTGAAGCTCTCCTCGACAGCGGTTGCATCGAAGTCGTGCTTACGGAGCTGCTCGGCGATGGCGGCCGAGAGCATCTCGTCGAGCAGCAGCTTCACGCCAGCGCGTTCTGCTCACGGCGCCATAGCTCTTCGGCCGCGTCGGCCTCTTCGACATTACGCGCGATGCGTTCGTCGATCTCGTCCTGGTACTCCGCGTAGTAGCGGATCGCGGATCTCACCTGGGTCTGGGTGAGGTTGCCCCACTCGGCCGTGCTCGCGAGAGCGTCATCACCGTCGAGTCCGCTCGCGCGAACTGTCGCTATGACCTCCCAGACGTCTGGGCCACTGCTGAGACCGGCGCGGCGACCGGCGGGGCCGTCGCGGAAGACGATTCCAGGGTGATCCTCCATGCGCATACCCTCGTCGATGTAGCGCTCGGCGAGGCGCGACTTGTTCAGGCCCGCACGCTTCCCACGACGCTCCAAGCGACCAACCACCGAGGCGTCAAGGCGGGCTGAGAACTGTCGAGCATGTGCCATGTAAGACAGCGTAACACGTTACGCTCGACTGGGCTCCGCCTTCGCGGCGAGCTGCCCGCAGGCCGCATCGATGTCGCGCCCGCGGGTGAGTCGCACGGTGGCCTCGACATCCCGCGCCAGCAGCGCATCGCGGAAGGCGGCGATCGACTCGCGGCTCGATCCCGCGTAGCGCGATTCGGTCGGGTTGTAGGGGATCAGGTTGACCTTGAACACGTGCCGGCCGTCGCGCTTGGGCGCGAGAACCTTGGCCAGCGCGAGTGCCTGCTCGTGGCGGTCGTTGACCCCTGCCAGCATCACGTACTCGACGAACACGCGCCGGCGCTTACGCGCGTAGAAGGCGTGACACGCCTCGATCACGTCTGCCAGCGGATGGCGCTTGTTGACGGGCATCAGCTCTGAGCGCAGCGCGTCGTCGGCCGCATGCAGCGAGAGCGCCAGGCGCACGGGCAGATCGCACTCCGCGAGACGTTCGATTCCGGGAATCCAGCCGACGGTGGATATGGCTGTGCGCCGATGCGTTATCCCGATGCTCGGCAGTCGCTCACAGGCGCCGAGCACGTTGTCGAGGTTGAGCATCGGTTCGCCCATGCCCATGAACACGCAGTTGTCCACCTGCTCGCCGCGACGGAAATGCAGCACCTGGTCGACGATCTCCGAGACAGTCAGGTTACGCCCGAACTTCATCGAGCCCGTCGCGCAGAACGTACACGTCAGCGGGCAGCCCGACTGCGAGGACACGCAGACCGAGCGCCGCCCGCCCACTCCCGAGGGCGAGTTGCGGTAACGCATCAACACCGCCTCCAGCGGGCGTCCGTCGGCGGTGGCGAACAGCGCCTTCACCGTCCCGTCGTCCGCCCTGGCCTCGGCGCGCAGCGCGAGGCTCGAGAACGGCACCTCGGCCTCCAGGGTCTCGCGCAGCGCGAGCGGCAGGTTGGTCATCTCCTCATAGCCATCCACCCCGCGCGCGGTCCACTCCCATACCTGCCGGGCGCGGAAGGATGGCTCGCCGCGAGCGGCCAGGGTCTCTTCGAGCAGGTGCAGGTCCATCGCCCTATGGTTGCAGTCGATGCGCCTCGCCAAGTACCTCGCCCACGCCGGAGTCGCCTCGCGCCGTGGCGCGGAGGCGATGATCGCCGAAGGGCGCGTCATGCTCGATGGCCAGCCGGCGCTGGATCCGGCGCGCGACGTCGACGATCGCAACCGGATCGAGGTCGACGGCCGCACCCTCGCCGGCTCCGAGACGCACGTGGTCTATGCGGTGCACAAGCCCGTCGGCGTGCTCTCAACCGCGCACGACACCCACGGTCGCCCCACGGTGGTGGAACTCGTCCGCGAGGAGCGCCGGCTGTATCCCGTCGGGCGCCTGGATGCCGACAGCAGCGGGCTGATCCTGCTCACCAACGACGGCGAGCTCGCAAATCGTCTGACCCACCCCCGCTATGAAGTGCCCAAGACCTACCGCGCGCGCGTAGCCCGTGGGCCAGTGAGCGACCGCGCGCTGCGGGCGCTGCGGGAGGGGGTGCAGTTGGAGGACGGCCTCACCTCTCCAGCCAGGGTACGCCGCGTGAGCGGCGATCTGCTGGAGCTAACGATCGGCGAAGGCCGCAACCACCAGGTGCGGCGCATGTGCGAGGCCGTCGGTCATCCAGTCCTCCGGCTGGAACGTCTGAGCCTTGGCTCGGTGCGGCTGGGAAACCTGGCGCCGGGTGCATGCCGTCGGCTGGGCGAGGCCGAGGTTGCCGGGCTGCGGGCGATGCCTTCGGACAGGCTCTGACAGAATCGCCCTCCATGCGCCTCTTCGCTCTCCGCGGTGCCGTCAGCGTCGCGCACAACGACTCGCAGGACATCCTCGATGCCACCACCGAACTGATGAAGGCGATCATGGAGCGCAATACGCTCTCGCCCGAGAACGTCGTGAGCTGCATCTTCACGGCGACCAACGACCTCAACGCCGAGTTCCCCGCCGTGGCGGCGCGCGCTTTGGGCTTTGATCGCGTGCCGCTCCTGTGCACGCGCGAGATCCCGGTGCCCCGCTCGCTGCCGCGCGTGATTCGGGTGCTCATCCACTACTACGCCGAGGAGCCACACGAGGCCCGGCACGTCTACCTGGGTGACGCCAGCGTGCTGCGCACCGATCTGCAATCCGCGCAGTAGCTGCGCCGCGGCGCGCTCGCCGCAACGTGCGTTCCACGCCGCTCCGCGCGCCACTGCATTGGGTCGCTCGCCGCGGCAATCCACTCGCGGTCCGTCACAATAGGCCGATGGCAATCGAGTTCTCCGAGCGCATCCGGCGCATCCCCGTCTATCCCGCCGCGGGTGGCTACGCCGACGCGGCGCCCCTAGTGCGCCTGGCGAGCAACGAGTCGCCCTATCCGCCGCTGCCGGCGGTGCGTGAGGCGATCGAGCGGACCCTGGGCGAGCTCAACCGCTACCCCGACCCTTCCAGCTCGCTGTTGCGCAAGCGTCTCTCCGAGCGCTATGAACTCCCGGCGGAGCGGATCGCGATCGGAAACGGTTCGTGCGACATCCTGATGGCGGCCGGTGAGGCGCTGCTCGAGCCCGGCGCCGAGCTAGTCTATGCGTGGCCGTCCTTCTCGGTCTACCCGCACCTGAGCGCGGCCAGCGGCGCCAGGGCGGTGACGGTCCCGCTCGACGAGCAGGAGCGCCACGACCTGCCCGCGATGCTGCGCGAGATCACGGTTGCCACACGGCTGGTGCTGGTGTGCAATCCCAACAACCCCACCAGCACGGCGCTCCCGCTGGCGGACATCGCCGCGTTCCTGGACGAGGTTCCTCCGCACGTGTGCACGATCCTCGACGAGGCGTACTGCGAGTTCAACTTGCTCGACGACCCCGACGCGTCGGTGGCACTGCTGCACAGCCATCCCAACTTGGTATTGCTGCGTACCTTCTCCAAGGTCTACGGGCTCTGCGGGCTGCGCGTGGGCTTCGCGCTGTGCGGCTCGCCGGAGCTGCCCCGCGCCTTCGACCAGGTGCGCCAGCCGTTCTTCTGCAACGCCGTCGCGCAGGCCGCCGCGACCGAGGCGCTGGCCCATCAGGACGCGGTCACCGACCGTGTCACCCGCACGATCGCCGAGCGCATCTCGGTGGGAGAGCGCCTGGATGCGCTCGGCCTGCGCGTGGCGGAGTCCCAGGCAAACTTCTGCTGGCTGCACCTGGGCGAGGAACGAGACGAAGCGGATGTCATGCGTGGTCTGCTTGAGCGCGGCGTGCTCGTGCGCGGGGGCGCCGCCCTTGGGCGGGAGGGTGCTCTGCGGGTCACCTACGGCGCGCCCGAGGAGAACGTCCGCTTCCTGGATGCGCTTGGAGAGATGCTGTGAACGGCGCGTGGCACCCCTCGACGGCGCGTGGCAACCCTCGACGGGGCGCCTTCGGTCTGCTAAAAATGTCATAGAAGACCGTGACCTCATCGAGACCCGCATCCGCTTCACCGCTTTGCACCTCCGCGTGTGCGCCGTGGTCATGGTCCTTCACCCACGCCTGGCGATTTAGCTAGGCGCTCCGGCCTGGTCCCGTTCGCGAGCGGGACCTCCCAGCCGCCCCGGGTCTCCACGCTGAGACCGAGCGCCGAAAGTCGGTGGCCCACTCGTCACCACCCGCTCTCGCCCTCATCTCCGGGCGCCCCTCGCGAATGACTGGTTCAGCGATCGCGGGGCGGTCGCGGACGCCGGCCACAACACCATATGCTCCTCCTAGACTTTGAAAGGAACAATCGATGATGATCGTGATGAAAGAGACGGCAACCGACGATGAGATCGACGCCGTCGTAGGCAAGATCGAGCGAGCCGGCGCGCTCGCCCACCGCAGCCAGGGCGCGCGCGTAACGGTGATCGGCGCGATCGGCGACGTCGAGCAGGACGTGAGCGTTGAAAGCCTCGGCCTGGAAGGACAGCCGGGAGTCGACCGCGTGGTGCCGATCCTCAAGCCCTACAAGCTCGCCTCGGCGCAGATCCGCCACGGCGAGCGCACCGTGCTCGACATCGAGGGGCGCAAGGTCGGTGGCGATAACTTCGCGCTGATCGCCGGTCCCTGCACGGTGGAATCGCGCGAGCAGACGCTGCAGACCGCGCGCGTCGTGCGCGACGCGGGGGTGGCGATGCTGCGCGGCGGCGCCTACAAGCCCCGCACCTCCCCCTACGCCTTCCAGGGACTCGGCCAGGAGGGCCTGCGGCTGCTCGCCGAGGCCAAGGCCGATACGGGTTTGCCGATCGTCACCGAGCTGATGGACCTGCGCGACCTGGAGCCCGTGCTGGAGGTCGCCGACGTGATCCAGATCGGCGCGCGCAACATGCAGAACTACCCGCTGCTGGCGGAGGTCGGGCGCTCCGGGCGCCCCGCGCTGCTCAAGCGCGGGCTCTCCTCGACGCTCGATGAGCTGCTGATGGCCGCCGAGTACATCCTCAAGGAAGGCAACCCCAACGTGATGCTCTGCGAGCGCGGTGTGCGCACGTTCGAAACCGATCACCGCCGCACGACGCTCGACATCATGGCGGTGCCGATCCTCAAGGAGCTCTCGCACCTGCCGGTGATCGTCGACCCCAGCCATGCCGCCGGGCGGCGCGACTTGATCCTGCCGCTCTCGCTCGCCGCCGCCGCCGCCGGGGCTGATGGGATCATCGTCGAGGTGCACCCCAACCCCGAGGAGGCCGTCTGCGACGGACCGCAGGCGCTCCTGGCCGACGATTTCGCCGACTACGTCGCCGCCGTGGAGCGCGCCGCGGCGCTCGCCGGAAAGGTGCTCAGCGTCGCGTGAGGCTTTGCCGCGGCGCAGCTCCCAACGACGGGCATGACCGCAATCATCGCGTGGTGGTGACTCTCGCGTGAAGGTCGCCGTCCTCGGCGTGGGGCTGATCGGCGGTTCGATTGGGCTCGCGGCACGCCGCCGGGCGGGGGTGCATGTCTGTGGCTACGACCCCGACGAGGCGGGCCTGCAAACCGCACTGGAGCTCGGAGCGATCGACCAGCGCGCCCCCGACGTCGCCGCGGCGGTGGACGGCGCGCAGGTGGTCTTTGCGGCGACTCCCGTCGGCGTACTCGCCGAGACCGTGCGCGAGGCCCTGGCGCACGCCGGATCCGACTGCGTGCTCAGTGACGTGGGCTCGACAAAGCTGGCGCTGGACGATGTACGCGCCGACCCGCGCTTCATCGGCGGCCATCCGCTGGCCGGTGCCGAGAGCGGAGGGGTCGGCCACGCTCGCGAGGATCTGTTCCAGGGTGCGACCTGGTATCTCACGCCCACGCTAGATGCCGATGCAGAGCTATACGCACGTCTACGGGGCCTGATCGAACACCTCGGCGCACGCCCGGTCGCGATCACGCCAGAGGTCCACGATCGGATGATGGCCAGTGTCTCGCACCTGCCGCATGTCCTGGCCAATGTGCTCGTCGCGCAGGCCGCCGGTGCGGTGGAGCGTGAGCGTGCCGCGGCCCGCGCGGGAGACGGAGAAGAGCCGCGGATGGAGAAGCGCGGACGTGGTGGCGCGGGAGAGAGTGCAGACGAGGGCGCAGGACAGACCTCGATCCCTCCCAGCCTTGCCGACGCGATCAGGGTCGCCGGCTCGAACACGACGATCTGGACCGACATCTACCTCGCCAACCGCCTCGCGCTGGGCGAGGCGATCGACGAGGCGGTGCGCGGCCTTCAGGCTGTGCGCGCAGCCCTCGATCGTGGCGATGGCGCCGCGCTCGCCGCCTGGAACGAAGAGGCGCGCGCCGCGCGTGACTCGCTGCTCGGCGAGAATGCCCCGTAGGGTACGGAGTTGATGAATCTGCGTTTCGAGCCGTCCGCCGGGCTATCCGGTGAGCTGACCGCGCCCGCGGACAAGTCAATCTCCCATCGCGCGGCGCTGCTCGGCGCGATGGCCTCCTACCCGGTGCGCATCGAGAACTACCTGCATGCCGCGGACACCACGGCGACCCTCCAAGCTGTGCAGGCGCTGGGGGCGCTCGTGGAGGTCCGCCCGGGCGAGGTCGTCGTGCGCGGCACCGGCCTGCGCGACGCGCATGAGCCCGACGGGCCGATTGACGTCGGCAACGCCGGCACCCTGCTGCGCCTCTTGCCGGGCTGGCTGGCCGCTCAGAAGGGACGTTCCTTCACGCTCGACGGCGACGCCTCGATCCGCCGCCGCCCCGTCGACCGGATCGCCGAGCCGCTCACGATGATGGGTGCCCAGCTGCAGGCGACCGACGGGCGCTTTGCGCCGCTGACGGTGCGCGGTGCGGGCCTGCACTCGATCTCCTACGAGCTGCCCGTGGCGAGCGCCCAGGTCAAGTCGTGCGTGCTGCTCGCGGCGCTCGCCGCCGACGGTGCGACGACCGTGGGTGAGCCGGTGCGCAGTCGCGATCACACCGAGCGCATGCTCCTGCGCGCCGGCGTGACGATCCACCGCAACGGGCGCCATGTGACCGTCGTCAACGCGGATGAGCTGGTGCTCGAGCGGGTGCTCGTGCCGGGCGACCTCAGCTCCGCTGCGTTTCTGATCGCCGCTGGTGTGATCGTCCCGGGCTCGCGCCTGCTGATCCGCGACGTGGGCGTCAACTGGACACGCACCGGCTTCCTTCGCATCCTGCGCCGCATGCGCGGGATCGTGCTCGGCGACCTGGAGGACGAGTCGGGTGAGCTCTCCGCGCACGAGCCGATCAGCGACCTCGACGTCGCCGCCGGGGCGCTCGAGGGCACGGTGGTCGAACCCGAGGAGGCGCCCCTGGCGATCGACGAGCTGCCGCTCGTGGCCCTGCTCGGCTGCTTCGCCGAGGGCCGCACTGTGGTGCGCGGCGCTCAGGAGCTGCGCTTGAAGGAGTCCGATCGCATCGCCACCGTCGTCGAGGGCCTGCGCGGGTTGGGCGCCGACATCGAGGCCACCGAGGACGGCTTCGCCGTACGCGGCACCGGCGGTCTGCGCGGCGGTGTCATCGACGCGCACGGCGACCACCGTCTGGCGATGATGGGCGCCGTCGCTGGACTCGCCTCGCGCGAGGGGGTCGAGGTGCGTGGGATGGAGGCCGCCGAGGTCTCCTACCCAGGGTTTGTGGCGGACCTGGAGCGGCTGAGCTGATGGATCTGGAGCGGCTGTGCTGATCGCGATCGACGGTCCCGCGGGCGCCGGCAAGTCCACGGTTGCCCGCATGGTGGCAGGCGCGATGGGCTTCGCCTACCTGAACAGCGGTGCGATGTACCGCTGCGTGGCGCTGCTCTCGCTCGCCTCGCCCGAGCAGTCGCTGGGGCATCTTGCTCGCGCGGCGCACATCGAGCCCGGCGAGCGCATCCTGCTCGATGGACGCGACGTGACCGAGGCGATCCGCGCGCCGGAGGTCTCCGCGGCGGCCTCGCGTGTCGCCGCCGATCCGCGAGTGCGCGAGGCGATGGTCGCTCGCCAGCGCGAGCTGATCGCCGCCGGCGACTGGGTTGCCGAGGGTCGCGACATCGGCACAGTCGTCGCGCCGGAGGCCGAGCTGAAGGTGTTCCTCACCGCCAGTCCCGAGGAGCGTGCGCGCCGCCGCGCGGTGGAGCTGGGCGCCGATCCACAGTCCATTCTCGCCGAGCAGACCCTGCGCGACGAGCGCGACTCCACGCGCGAGCACAGTCCCCTGGCGACGGCTCCCGGCGCGGTGACGATCGATACGACGGGCCTCGCCGTCGAGGAGGTCGTGCGGCGTATCGCCGAGCTCGCCCGCGACGCGCGCGTCGCGGGCTGAGCGCCGGCCGGCGGGCATGCCCGCCGCTACGCCCAGATCGTGCGCGAGGCGCGCGCTCCTGCGCGGGTCGCTTCTGCGGCCATCGACTCGCGGTGCGGGCGCGAGCCAGGAGCCGGTCATACTGGGCCCATGAAAGTCGCCGTCGTCGGCTATCCGAATGTGGGGAAGTCCTCGCTCATCAACCGCCTCACGGGCAGCCGTGAGGCGGTCGTGCACGAGCGCCCCGGCATCACGCGCGACCGCAAGGAGCTCGACTGCGAGTGGAACGGCCGGCGCTTTGCACTGATCGACACCGGCGGCGTGGACTTCCAGGACGAGGATCCGCTCGCCGGCTCGATCCGCGACCAGGCGCGCGCAGGTCTCGCCGACGCGCAGGTGGCGGTGCTCGTCGTGGACGCCCGTGCCGGCGTGCGCCCGGGCGACGAGGAGATGGCGGACCTGTTGCGCCGCTCATCCGTCCCGGTCATCCTCGCGGCCAACAAGTGCGACTCGCTCGCCGAGATCCCCCAGGCCGCCGAGTTTCACCGCCTCGGCCTAGGCGAGCCGCTGGCGGTCTCCGCCGCCCAGGGCCTCGGTTCGGGCGACCTGCTCGACCGCATCGTCGAGCTGCTGCCCGAAGGCGAGGAGGAGCCCGACGCAGACACGATCCGCCTGGCCGTGATCGGCCGCCCGAACGTCGGCAAGTCCTCGCTCGTCAACCGCTTCCTCGGCGAGGAGCGCGTGATCGTCTCCCCGCTGGCGGGCACCACGCGCGACGCGATCGACATGCCACTGCTCGTGGGTGAGCGCAAGCTGACGCTGATCGACACCGCCGGTATGCGCCGCCAGTCGAAGGTGGCGGACTCGGTCGAGTACTACACCGCCCTGCGCTCCCAGCGCGCCGCCGAGCGCGCCGACGTGGCGCTCGTCGTGTGCGACGCCGTCGACGGCGTCACAGCCCAGGACCTGCGCATCGCCGAGCTGGCGATGAAGGCCGGCTGCGCCACCGCGGTCGTCCTCAACAAGTGGGACCTCCACGAAGGAGGGGAGGACGATTTGGATTACGAGCGTGCTCGTGTCGCGGAGAAGCTGCGTCTGCGCCCGCGCGTAATGACGTCCTGCGCGCTCAGCGGCCGCCACGTCTCGCGCCTGCTGACCGAGGCGCTCGCGCTCGGCGACCGTATGGCTGGCCGCATCCCGACCCCCGAGCTCAACCGCTTCCTGTCAGAGACAGTCCAGGCGCGCCAGCCGCCCGTCGGCATGAAGGGCGGCTCAAGCCAGCACCGCCTCAAGCTGATCTACATGACCCAGACCGGAGAGCGTCCCCCGCGCTTCGCGATCCAGGTGAACTCCCGCAAGCGCGTCACGCGCGACTACGCCTACTTCGTCGAGAACCGCCTGCGCGCCCGCTACGGCATGGACGGCGTGCCCGTGATCATCGACTTCGTGGAGCGAGGCGAGCGCTCCCACCGCCGCGCAGCCTGAAAATACTTCCATCGCAGAGTTGTCTGGACACAAGTAATAGGAGGGAGGCGCTTTGCGCCTCCCGGTCACGGGCGGCTGGACGCCGCCAGTCGTCGTCAAAACGCGGGGCTGGATGCCCCGCGGGGCACTTCCATATCGGGGAGTTGCCTCCCGCATGCCGTTGTGGGCTCGACTCTGCTCCACATCGCGACGAGGGCCACTAGACTCTGCGAGCTTTCCGACCCCAACAGCCGACCTGGAGCCACGACTGCCATGAGCCTTTCCGACAACGAGTACCTGTTCACGTCCGAGTCGGTCACCGAGGGCCACCCCGACAAGATCGCCGACCAGATCTCCGACGGCGTGCTCGACGCGGTGCTCACCGACGACCCCTACGGCCGCGTCGCCTGCGAGACGCTCGTCAACACCGGTCTGATCGTCGTCTCCGGTGAGATCTCTACCGACACCTACGTCGACATCCAGGAAATCGCCCGCGAGACGGTGCGCAAGATCGGCTACGACAACGCCGAGTACGGCTTCGACTGCGACACCTGCGCTGTGATCAACGCGATCGACAAACAGTCCCCGGACATCGCCCAGGGCGTCGACGCGGCCTATGAGACCCGTCACGACGCGGGCGACGAGGACGAGCTCGACATCGCCGGCGCGGGCGACCAGGGCATGATGTTCGGCTACGCCGCGCGCGAGACCGAGGAGCTGATGCCGTTGCCGATCGCGCTCGCGCATAAGCTCGCCAAGCGCCTGGCGGAGGTGCGCAAAGGCGAGGTACTGCCCTATCTGCGCCCCGACGGCAAGACGCAGGTGACGGTGCGCTACCAGGACGGAAAGCCGGTGGAGATCGAAAAGATCCTGATCTCCACCCAGCACGCCGACGGGATCGACGCGGAGGCGCTGATCAAGCCCGACCTGTTCGAGCACGTGCTGCGCCCCGTGCTGCCCACCGATCTCTACGACGAGAAGAAGCTGCTGAAGAATTTCCTCGTCAACCCCACCGGACGCTTCGTGATCGGCGGCCCGATGGGCGACTGCGGGCTGACCGGGCGCAAGATCATCGTCGATACCTACGGCGGCATGGCGCGTCATGGGGGTGGCGCCTTCTCCGGCAAGGACCCCTCGAAGGTGGACCGCTCCGCGGCCTACGCGGCACGCTGGGTGGCCAAGAATATTGTCGCCGCCGGCCTCTCCGATCGCGCGGAGGTGCAGGTCGCCTACGCGATCGGCGTCGCCCATCCGGTGTCGGTGATGGTCGAGACGTTCGGCACCGAGAAGGTCGGCCGCGCGCAGATCGCCCAGCTCGTGGACGAGCACTTCGACCTGCGCCCCGGTGCGTTCCGCGAGGAGCTCAAGCTGCACCGCCCGATCTACCAGAAGACCGCCGCCTACGGGCACTTTGGTCGCGACGACCACGATTTCACGTGGGAGCGCACAGATCGCGCTGCGGCGCTGCGCTCGGCCGCCGGACTTTGACGGTTTTAGCAGGGGGTCGCTCGTCTTGGGCACTCCCCGCTTCATGCAGCCGGCTCTGACCGGCGCGGGGTCTAGATTGGATCGCTCGCGGGGGTTTCTCGTTTCGCGGCCCTCTGGGCCGCTCTGCGGCCCCTTCTCTTTTCTATGTCTGCAATCGCCAAGGTCGAGCCGATGACGACTGCCCGTGCGCTGCGCGGGCCGTTTGACTACCGTCTGCCCGAGGGGCTGCGCGCGGGTGTCCACGTGGGTTCGATGCTGGTCGTGCCCTTCGGAAGGCGTGAGGTTCTGGGGGTCGTCGTGGGGATGGCCGAGCACAGCGAGATCTCCGAGGAGCGGCTGCTGGAGCCGTTGCGCGCGCTCGAGCTTGGAGTCCCTGTCGATCTGGTCGCGCTCGCCGAGTGGATCGCCGCCGAGTACTGCTCGACGATCGCCCGCGCGCTCACGCTGGTGCTGCCGCCGGGCGCGGCCCGCCGCCTCAGCGGGCGCAAGCGCCGCGCCACGGTGCGCCGCACCGCGCACCTCCCCGTGGGCTCGCTCGTCGCAGGACCGCCGCCGTTGACGGACGAACAGCGGGCGGTGCTCGAGGATCTGAAGGCCGCGCTCGGTGAGCGCCGCGGCGCAGAACGGCTGCTGCACGGGATCACCGGCTCGGGCAAGACCGAGGTCTACCTGCGCGCTACCGCCGCCGCGCTGGAGCAGGACCGCGGGGCGATCGTGCTCGTCCCGGAGATCGCGCTCACGCCGCAGATCGTCGGGCGCTTCATCGAGCGTTTCGGTGAGACGGTGGCGGTGATGCACTCGCGCCTTGGGGCGGGTGAGCGCTACGAGGAGTGGCGGCGGCTGCGCTCCGGCAAGGCGCGCGTGTGCGTTGGTCCTCGCTCGGCCGTCTTCGCGCCGATCGAACGGCTGGGGCTGATCGTGCTCGACGAGGAGCACGACGCCTCCTACAAGCACGAAGGTGACCCCCGTTATGACGCGCGCGCCGTCGCCGCTCGTCGCGTGCGCGACTGCGGCGCGCTGCTGCTCTTGGGCAGCGCCACGCCGCGGCCCGAGAGCAGGCACGACGTGCCGCGCCTGCGCCTGCCCCGGCGCGTCGATGGCCGTCCGCTGCCCGAGGTGAGCGTGCTCGACATGTGCGGCGTCCCTCATGGCCTTCACCCCACGACCGCGCAGGCGCTCGCCGACGTCCGGCGCGAAGGCCGCAAGGCGATCGTGCTGCTCAACCGTCGCGGCTGGTCGAACTTCCTCTCCTGCCGCTCCTGCGGCGAGGTGTGGAGCTGTCCGCACTGCGACGTCGCGCTCGTGTTGCACCGCGCCGAAGGCCTGCTCGCGTGTCACCATTGCGGGCACCGCCAACGCATACCCGAGGTCTGCGCCTGCGGTTCCTCCACGCTCGCGCGTCACGGAACCGGTACCGAGCGCCTGCAGCACGAGCTCTCCGCCGCGCTCGACGATGGCGGCTTTCCCGTGTTCCGCCTCGATGCGGACGTGGTCAACGGACCGCTCGCAGCCACGGGCGATGCGGGCCTGCCCGCCAAGCAGTCTCCGCCGGCGCGAGCGAGCGGCGTCGCGACGCTCCTGCGCCGCTTCGAGGCGGCCCCGGCGGGTGTGCTGATCGGCACGCAGATGGTCGCCAAGGGCCACGACTTCCCCGACGTCGGCCTGGGGGTCGTGCTCGACGCCGACGCCACGCTGCGCTTTCCCGACTTCCGCGCCGAGGAGCGCACGTTCGCGATGATCGCCCAGCTCGCCGGCCGCGTCGGGCGAGGCGGCGAGGGCCACGTACTCGTGCAGAGCATCGCCCCCGATGCGCGTGCGATCCGCTACGCCGCGCGCCATGACAGCGAGGGCTTTCTCGCCGGCGAGCTCGAGCGGCGCCAGGGGCTGCGCTACCCGCCCTTCTCACACCTGATTCGCGTGACCTGCGCCGCTCCCGAGGCTCCACGCGCGAGGGCCGCTGCGATGGCGATCCGCGAGCGGCTGGCGCTCGCCGACGCCGAGCTGCTCGGCCCCGCCGCGCTGTTTCGCCTGCGCGGGCGCGAGCGCCAGGTGCTCGTCGTCAAGGCCACCGACCGCCGGCCCGCGGTGCGCACGATCGGCGAGGCCGTGCAGCTGACCGCCGCCGCCCGCACACACGCCGGAGTCAGCTTCAGCGTGGACGTCGACCCGCAATAGAGGGTGGCGCACCCATTCGGGCATACCCGATGGGCACAGGCAGGCAGCTCGGACGTAGCCCGGCTGGCCGAAACGGGGACTCGCGCCGGAGGCGCGTGTCTCCCGGCTTCGGCGGGCCCCTCTTTATTCATGTCAGAATCAGCTATATGGCCGACGAGGAAGATATCGCCGAGCTGGAGGAGACAGAGGAGCCGCCCCAGCTCGACGAGGAGACGCGCGCCCGTCGCGATGCCGCGCTGCGCCACGTACGCAAGCTCGGAGACCCCGTGCTGCGCGCCACAGCCGTCGAGGTTGAGCGCTTCGACGAGGGGCTGCGCACGGAGATCGAGCGCATGGGGGAGCTGATGCACGACGCGCTCGGTATCGGCCTGGCGGCCAACCAGATCGGCGTGCTGCACAGTGTGCTCGTCTACCGCACGCACAGCGAGGACGAGATCACCGCGCTCGTCAACCCCGTCGTAGAGTGGTCCAGCGAGGAGCTCGAGGCCGCGGAGGAGGGCTGCCTCAGCCTGCCCGACGTGCTGTTGGAGGTCGAGCGCCCCGCGCAGGTTCGCGTGCGCGCACACAACGGCTCCGGCGACGAGGTACTGGTCGAGGCCGAGGGCCTCGAGGCGCGCGTGATCCAGCACGAGATCGACCACCTCAACGGCGTCCTGATCCTCGATCGCGTATCCCGCTCAGCCCGCAAGGAGGCGATGCGCGCGATGCGCGAAGCGCAGCTGGGCGGCTCGCGGCAGGAGCCCTCACAGGAGCCCTCACAGGAGGCACCGCAGGAGGCCAGCGTCGCCTCCTAAGACAGTCTTCCTTGGCACCTCCGAGTTCGCGGCGGCGGTGCTTGGATATCTGGTGGACGCAGGGCTTGCGCCGTCGCTCGTGCTGAGTCGCCCCGATCGCCCCAAGGGCCGTGGTCGCCGTCTGGCCTCGCCCCCTGTGGCGGACGCCGCACGGACGCTGTCGATTTCGCTCGAGCAGCCCGAGAACGTCAACGACTCACAGGCGCGTGAGCTGATCGCCGCAATGAAGCCCGACGCGGTCATCGTGTGCGCCTTCGGTGCGCTGATCAAGGATCCGCTGCTCTCAGAACACCAGATGCTCAACGTGCACCCATCGCTGCTCCCGCGCTGGCGCGGCGCGGCGCCGATCGAGCGCGCCATCATGGCCGGCGATACGAAGAGCGGGGTCTCGATCATGCGGCTCACGGCTGGTCTGGACAGCGGGCCGGTGTGCCTCACCGCCAACGAGCCGATCCTGGCCCAGGACACCTATGGCTCGCTCGCCAAGCGTCTGCAGCGGATCGGAGGCGAGCTGTTGGTGCGTGGGCTGAGCGAGCCCATCACCTTTGTCGAGCAGCCGCAGGAGGGCGTTACCTACGCGGAGAAGATCGGCTCCAAGGACCGGCTGCTCGATCCGACCCGGCAGGCCGCCGAGCTGGAGTGCACGGTGCGGGCTCTGCATCCCCACATCGGTGCTCGTCTGTCCCTGCCCGGCGGGACGCTGCTCGGGGTGCACCGCGCCGCCGTGTTCTCGCCGCCGACCCCCACGAGCGTCGATCCAGGCGAGACTCCGGCGCAGGGGATGCTGGGCGGCCTCGAAGGACGGCTGCTGTATGGGACCGGTGCTGGCGCGCTTGAGCTGCTCGAAGTCCAGCCGGCCGGCGGGCGGGCGATGGACGGTGCTGCCTATCTGCGCGGCCACGGTCTGCGGCAGCGGTGACGGTTCAGCCGTGAGCCCGGCGCGCTCCACCGTGCCCGCCAAGACCCCCCGTGTGGCGCCTGCGCGCCTCTGTGCCTTCGCCGTGCTGCGCCGCGTGTTCGAGCGCGGCGCCTACACCGATCGCGCGCTGCAGAGCGAGGCCCGCGAGCTCGACGCGCGCGACCGGGCGCTGGCGATGCGCCTGGCCTACGGCGCTGTGCAGCGCCGCGGCACGCTCGACCATCTGATCGAGCGGCTCGCCGGGCGGCCCGTAGCGCGTTTGGATCCTCCCGTGCTGGCCGCGCTGCGACTTGGGCTGTATGAGCTGTTGTATCTGCGCGGCGCACCCGACCACGCGGTCGTGGCCGACGCGGTGGAGCTCGCCAAGAGCGCCGGTCGCTCGGGCCACGGACTCGTGAACGCCGTGCTGCGCCGCACCACGCGCGAGGGGGCGGCGCTGCTCGGCGCGCTGCGAGATGACACCCCGGCGCAGGCCGCGACGATGCACTCCCACCCACAATGGATCGCGCGCCTATGGTGGGAGCAGCTGGGGGCCGAGAGCGCCCGTGCGCTGATGGCCGCCGACAACGAGCCCGGCGAGGTGGCGCTGCGCGCCAACACGCTGCGTACCACCGCGGCCGAGCTTGCGCACGCGCTGCCCCTCGCCACACACACCGACCCTCGCCTGCCCGAGGTGCTAGTGCTGGACGGTCCGCTTGACCTGCACGGCTCGCCGCTGTGGTCCAGCGGAGATTTCCTCGCGCAGTCGCGCGCGGCGATGCTAGTCGCACGGGCACTCGACCCCCAGCCGGGCGAGCGCGTGCTCGACCTCTGCGCGGCGCCCGGTGGCAAGAGCACTCACCTCGCCGCGCTCATGCAGGGGGAGGGGGAGGTCGTGGCGGTCGAGCGCAACCCGCGCCGCGCGGGCGAGCTGCAGCGCACCGCGCGGCGGTTGCACGCCGGCAACGTGCGCGTGGAGCTCGCCGACGCCGCGGTCCCGCGCACCGCCGGCGTAGCCGAAGCACTGTTCGATCGCGTGCTCGTCGATCCGCCCTGTTCGGGTCTGGGCACTTTGCAAGCGCGCCCCGATCTGCGCTGGCGCGTTACTCCTGAGAGCATCCGCGAGATGTCGGGCATCCAGAAGTCGATCCTTGCAGCGGGCTCTGCGGCGGTCCGTCCGGGCGGCGTGCTGGTCTACTCTACGTGCACCATCTCCTCGACTGAGAACGAGCACCAGATCGACGCCTTCCTGGACTCCCATCCAAACTTCGCCCTCGATGACCTTGCAGCGGGGCCGCAGCGCGAGCTGTTCAAGCCGTTCGTTCGCGACGGTGGTGCGGCGATGACACTGCCCCACCGCGACCACACGGCAGGTTTTTTCATCGCGCGCCTGCAGCGGGAGAGCTGAACCGTGGAACCCGAACAGAAGACACCGGAGAACGGGGTGGACCTCGGCCCACGCTGCCCCAACTGCCAGGAGCCATGGCTGCGTCCCGCGAACCTCCCCGGCCGCTACCGCTGTGTGAACTGCCTGCACCGCTTCGAGCTGGCCTCGGTATGTCCCAACTGCGGCGAGCACTCGACGATCGTCCGCATGTCGTCCACCGCGATCGTCAAATGCAATTGTTGCGGTGACTCGATGCTGCAGCCGATCTGAGCGTCCCGATGGCCTCCACCTCCGACAGCTCCTCGGCGAGCTCGGCGGCCCGAGCGGGCGCGCTTCTGAGCGCGGTCCGCGTGGCCCCCTCGATCCTCTCCGCCGACTTCGGTCGCCTGCGCGAGCAGGTCGGGGAGGTGCTGGCGGCGGGGGCGCGCGTAATTCACGTGGACGTGATGGACGGCCACTTCGTGCCGCCGATCACGCTCGGCCCGGTGGTGGTCGAAGCTCTGCGCGAGCAGGCGCTCCAGGCGGGCGCGATGCTCGATGTGCACCTAATGATCGAGCGACCCGAGCGTCACGTCGCCGAGTTCGCCAAGGCGGGGGCCGACTCGATCACCTTCCACGTCGAGGCCACCGTGCACGCGGCGCGCGTGGCGCAGCTGATCGCCGAGCACGGTGTCGGGGTGGGTGTTGCGATCAACCCGGCCACGCCCGTGCAGGCGCTCAGCGAGATCAGCCCCATGCTGGGGCTGGCGCTGTGCATGACGGTGAATCCCGGCTGGGGTGGGCAGGGGTTCATCGGACACTCATCGCAGAAGGTGGAGCGCCTGCGGGCGCTGCTTGGCGACGGTCCTGCGTTGGAGGTGGATGGCGGGATCGACCCCGAGACGGCGCCCATCTGTCGCGCCGCGGGCGCCTCGCTGTTCGTGGCGGGTTCGGCGGTCTTCACCGCTCCGGATCCCGGCGAGGCCTACCTGGCGATCGCGCGCTCGATCGACGCCGATTGACGAGACTCGCCAGTTATGGCAGCCATTCTCCCGTCGATCCCCGATGAGACATATCAGGCGATCGCGCGCTCGATCGTCGCTGTCTGAAGCGTCGGGGCCCCGCGGCGGTAGAGCACCCCGAGCGCCAGCACGAGTACCGCGGTGGCACCCGCGTAGCCGATCTCGGTGCGCAGCAGCTGTTCGCTCACGGCAGGGGTGAGCATCCAGGCGAGGAACAGCACCGCCGCAAGACCCCAACAGGCGGCGGCCCCGCGCGCGCGGTCGCGCGCCAGCGCCGCCTGGTTGAGCGTGCCCGAGGCCAGGTGCAGGCCCATTCCCACGCCCACCAGCGCCAGCCCGTAGCGCCCATAGGAAAAGTGCTGGCCGAACAGATGGCTCATCGCAAAGGGTCCCACGAGCAGCAAGCCCAGCGCCACGGCGGTGGCGAAGACGGTGATCGCGAGCACCGTCGTGCGGATCGCGCGCGCGAAGGCGTCGTGGCCCGCGGTGGCCTCCAGGCCCGTGAGGTGGGGCAGCAGCGAGGTCTGAATTGCCTGGAAAAGCTGCAGCGGCGCGCGCGCAATCAGCAGCACGTCGAACACGATCCCGGCGAGCGCCTTGTTCGGCGAGGTTGCCGCGACGGTTAGCACCGCGGCGTTGAGGATCGTCTGCTCGGAGAGCATGATGCTCGAGACCCACCCCGCGAAGCCGGTGCCGCGGCGCAGCGATAGCTCTTCATGTGCCGCCGCCTCCTGCACTCCCTTTGATCGAAGCCCACCCACCCCCGCGAGCGCCGCATCGGCCTCATCGACGGTGATCGGAGCATGCGGTGCCCGGTCGGCGTCGTGGGAGTGGGCTGCCGGCGCGGATCTCTCCGTCGCTCCCGATGTACCCAGCCGTCCCGTGGCCTCGGCCGCCGCGCGGCGCTCGTCGCGATCCCGCGCGAAGGCCGCGGGCACCACCACCAGCGAGACCAGCGGCGCTGCCGCGATGCCCAGCGCGATTGCGGTCTGTCCGCTGGTGATGCCGAGCACGACCGCCAGGGCGAAGCAGATGCGCGCCAGCGCCTCCATCAGCACAAGCCCCCCGAACAGGGCGAAGTATTCGTGCCCGGCGAGCCAGCCCCGCGCGAAGTAGCTGGCGGCGTAGGCCAGCGTGCCCACGACCAGCACGTAGTACAGCGCTTCGTAGCCGTCGAAGACTTGCTGCACGAGCACGTCGTGCAGCGCCAGCGCCACCACTAGGAAGGTCGCCGCAAACCCCGCCTGGATCGCGATCGGGACACGCAGCGGGTGCTCTCCGTGTCCGTGCGCCCGGCGCTCGGCGATCGTGCGCGAGAGCAGCTGTTCGATCGGTCGGTAGATCACGGAGATGATCACGAACATCACCGACCACAACAGCGCCACGCGCGAAGCCGCGGCTTCGCTGAGGACGTGGCTGGAGATCGAGAAGAACGCGAACGTGAGCAGCCCGGTGGCGGCGATCCCGATCGACAGGATGCGCGCGCCGCTGCCGTAGGAGCGTCCCGCGGCGGCCTTCGCGGTCGGGGGTTGACTCGCGGTCGAGGGTTGACTTCCCTCGGGGTTGCCGGTGGAAGTGGCGGTGCCTGGACCGGGGGCCACGCCTGCCCTCAAAGCCGGACCAGCAGCATCGTCCACGGAAAGGGCGAGCGGACCTCGACCACCGTGCCATAGCGCGAAAGCAACGCGACGAAGCCCCGCCGCGAGAAATGGTTGAGGTGCCCCGGCGTGTTGCCGAGCGCCGGCCAATAGGCCCCGCGGGCCATGTTCAGCATCCGCCACAGCGGCTCGCGCGGCACCGAGACCAGCAGATGGCGCTCGGCGCAGCGCGCCATCTCCGCGAGCGTGTGCTCGGGGTCGGGGACGTGCTCGAGCACCTCGATCGCGGTGGCGAGGTCGAACTCGCCGTCAGCGAAAGGCAGGTTCTCCGCGCGCATCACCCGATACTCGAGGTTAGGCGCCTGGCGCTCGGCCCAGCCGGCCTGGATCGAGTCCTCCTCCAGGTCGATCCCCACGACCCGCCGCTCGCCCAGGCGCAGGGCCCATTCGTGCACGAGCACCCCCTCGCCGCAGCCCACGTCGAGCAGCGATGCGGGGTCGGCGCGCACGAACAGCTCGTCCAGCGATCCCTCGAAGCCAGCCATCATGCGCCGCACGAGCGGGTTGGTGGAGCCGTACTTGTCGTAGGTGTTGCCGGTGACGACCCCCTCGGAGGAGACAGTCACCCCGCCGCCGCTCAAGCCCGCACCGCCTCTTCGGGGAGGGGCAGCTCGCTCGCCCCGCCAGCGGGGGCCCCGGGTGCGGCTGGGGCGCTGGGGACAGACGGGCCTCCGGAGGTGGAAGGGGCTTCGGGGGTGGAGCCGGACCGGGGCCGCGCGCCGGCCTCGGTGTTCGCTTCATAGTGCGAGGGCGCCACGCCGAGTTGCAGTTCGATGCGCCGCACGCGCTCGAAGGTCTTCTGGGTCATCACGCGCTGCGCGGCGAGTAGGTCGCCGATCACACCCAGCGCCCACAGCACCACGGCCGCGATGAACAGCACGGCGCCGAGGATCAGTGACTGCACGTGCCCCTTGCCGGAGCCTTCGGCATAGGCGACGGCGAAGCGAATCCACACGGCCAGCGCCGCCACGCCGATCACCGCGGCGAGGCTCCAGAAGATCCGCAGCGGCTCGTACTGCGCGTAGATGCGGAAGATCGAGATGGTGTTGCGCCGCACGTAGGACCACATCGAGGGGAACAGGCGCGACTCGCGCGTGGCCTCGTTGGTGCGCACGGGCACGTGGTCGGTGGCGACGAGCATCTTGCCAGCCTGGATGATGGTCTCCAGCGTGTAAGTGAACTTCGAGACGACCATCATCTGGATCGCGGCCTCGCGGTTGTAGGCGCGAAAGCCCGAGGTGGTGTCGGGCAGGGAGGTGGAGGAGGCCTGGCGCACCACCCACGAGCCGAGCCGCTGCAGCGCCTTCTTCAGCGGCGAGAAGTGCTCGATCGTGTGCACCTCGCGGTCGCCCACGACCATGTCGGCGCGGCCCGCGAGGATCGGCGCGACAAGGCGGGCGACGTCCGGCCCGTAGTACTGGTTGTCGGCGTCGGTGTTGACGATTACGTCCGCGCCCAGCTTCAGGCAGGCGTCGAGTCCGGCCTGGAAGCCCGCCGCTAGGCCCTTGTTGTTGGTAAGGCGCACGATGTGGTGCACCCCTTCGCGGCGGGCGACCTCGATCGTCTCATCGGTCGAGCCGTCGTCGATCACGAGCCACTCCACCACGTCGAAGCCCTCGACGGCGCGGGGCAGGTCGGCCAGCGTGAGGGGCAACGTCTGCGCCTCGTTCCAACAGGGGATCTGGATGATGAGCTTCATGGGTGCAGGTTGCCCGCACGCGGGCCTCCCCAGTATCCCAAAGCGACAGGCCGCTCCCGCCGGCCGGGCGTCGCCGCCCGTCGCGGCCTCGACCGACCAGGTCCGGCCAGCCCGGCTAAAGCGCCCATCTGTCGCGCAGCTCGCGTGCGCTCGCCGGGGCGACACTGCGTTGATGTCCAGGCGAACAAGCGCGCCTCGCGTCCCCACCGCCCATCTGCCGGGGCGCGCCTGGGTAGGCTGCCCAGAGGGTGGCGGAGTCGGGCGGAGACCGACGTAGCCGGGCCCCTCTATGTTTCAGTCCCTATGCAGAGCGCGACGCTCCCACGGCCACGTCCGGCCCCCACCCGGCTGAACAGGCTGCGCGGTGTGCCCGCGGCGACGTGGGCCAAGATCGGCTTCGCGGGGCTCTGCGTGGGGGCGCTGGTGGGGTATCTCGTCTTCCCCACCTACCCAACCTACGACTCCTACTATGCGCTGATCTGGGGTCGCGAAGCGCTGCACCTGCGGCTGCCCGTGTTCCAGGTGTACCGCGCTCCCACCGAGCATCCGCTGGCGATCGCCTTCGGCGTCGTGGCGTCAATCTTCGGGCACGCCGGCGACCGGCTGATGATCCTCGGCGCGATCGCCTCGTTCGTGGCGCTCGTGGCCGGGCTGTACAGGCTTGGGCGCCTGACGTTCGGGCCGGTGGTGGGGGCGATTGCCGCGGTGGTGCTGTGCACGCGCTTTGACTACGAGTACTACGCTGCGCAGGGGTACCTCGACTTCTCCTACATGGCGCTCGTCGTGTGGGCGGGGGCGTTTGAGGTGGAGCGCCCGCGGCGCGGCACGCTGGTGTTTGTGCTGCTGGCGGCCGCCGGCCTCTTGCGCCCTGACGCTTGGTTGCTCAGCGGGGTGTACCTGCTGTGGTGCGCGTGGCCGCCGCTGGCCGCCTGGGTCAGGGGTGGCATGGTGGCGGGGGCTCGATGGCGAGCGCTGGCGGGGCACGTGGCGCTGACGGCCGCAGCCCCACTGCTGTGGGCAGGGGTCGACTGGGTGGTGACCGGGGACCCGACGTACTCGCTGCACTCCACCACGGGGTTGGCCGAAGCGCTCGGACGCACCAAGGGTCTGTCGAACATCCCCGCCTCGACGTGGGAATTCATGGTGCGCCTGGACAAGCTGCCGCTGGTGCTGGCGGGGATCGCGGGCATGGTGGTGGGGGTCGTGCTCGTGCCGCGGCGCACGCGGGTGCCGCTGGTACTGCTGGCTGCGGGGCTCCTTACCTTCGCGCTGCTCGGTGCCGCGGGGACCTCGGTGATCGATCGCTACCTGTTCACCCCGGCGCTGCTGGTGATGCTGTTCGGGGCGCTCGCGGTCGGCGGGTGGTCATTGCTTGAGCCCGGCAGTCGGCTGCGGTGGGTGTGGATGGCGGCGGCGGCGCTCCTGGTGGCCTACGGAGTCGCACAGACCGCGGCAACGGTGAGCATCACCAGCATCAAGAGCGAATTGGCCTTCCGCGACGACTCTCACAAGGCGCTGGCGCAGGTGCTCGAGGACCCACGGGTGCGCGCCGACCTCGCGCGCTGCGGACCGCTGTCGCTGCCCAACCACAAGCTGATGCCCGACGTACGCTGGATCCTCGACGTGAAGGGCGCCGGGTCGAGGGTGATCGCGCGCAGCGAGGCGCGGGCGCTGGCTGACGCGGGCAAGCCGGCGCTGCGCGAAGAGATCTCGCGCGGCGTGGCGATCTATCCGACGGGCGAAGCGGTGTTCCGCCAGGCGATCGTCGACACCAACGACAATCCGCTGGACCAGGTCCCGCCGCCCGGCTGGGCGCCGATCCTCTCGAGTCAGTACTACGCGGTCTATGCGCGCTGCCCCTAGCGGCGAGCTCACCCCAGCGCAGGCGCAGGCCGGCGCGGCGCCCGCGTCCTCGCCGACGCCGGCGGGCTGGGTAGACAGGCTGAAGGGCGGACCATGGCGGTGGTGGCTGGCGCTTGCTGGCGTCCTCGCCGGCGCGCTCGGGTTGCGACTGTGGGGCATCGCGCAGGGGCTGCCCTACGTCTACAACTCCGACGAGAACGACCACTTCGTGCCGCACGCGATGAAGATGTTCGAAGAAGGGCTCAACCCGCACTACTTCGCCAACCCGCCGGCGCTCACGTACCTGCTGCACGGGCTCTACGCGGTGTGGTTCGGCGGCGGCAGCGCCGTGCTGCGGGCGTATGAGCTACACCCCACCGAGGTGTATGTGCTCGCGCGCGTGGCGGTGGCGCTGCTGGGTACCGCGGCGGTGTGGCTGCTCTACCTCGTCGGCGCCCGCCTCCTCGGCCGCGGCGTCGGTCTGCTCGCGGCGGCGCTTCAGGCGGTGGCCTTCCTGCCGGTGTTCTATGCGCACCTGGCGCTCAACGACGTGCCCACGCTGGCGCCGCTGACGCTCTCGCTGCTGGGCACCGCCGGCGTGCTGCGCAAGGGACGCCGCCGCGACTACCTGCTCGCGGGCGTGGGGCTTGGCGTGGCGTGCGCCACGAAGTACACCGCGGGGATCGTCGTGCTGCCGCTGCTGGCGGCGTCGGCGACGCGGTATCTGGAGCGCCCATCGGAAGGAAGGCACCCCCCGGACGCCGGGCGAGGCCCAGGTGCAAAGAGTGCCCCGGACTCAGCGCGAGACGCAGGTGCAGAGCAAACCCCGGACGCGCGGCGGCACGTCGCGCAGGGCCTGGCGCTCGCCGGGAGCGCCGCGCTGGTCGCCTTTCTGGTGGCCAACCCCTATGCGCTGCTGGATTTCCACAAGTTCAAGGCCGAACTCAACCACCAGTCCCAGCTCTCCGGGGAACCCCAGGGCAAGCTCGGTGCCGGCCACGCCGGTGGCGTGCGCTACTACCTGTGGTCGCTCACGTGGGGGCTGGGGTGGCTGCCGGCGCTCGCGGCGCTGGGCGGGGCGCTCACCATCTGGCGCAAGGACCGCCGGCTGGGCTGGCTGCTCGTGCCCGCGCCGCTGCTGTTCCTCGCGTTCATGGGCCTGCAGGGACGCTACTTCGGGCGCTGGCTGCTGCCGATCTTCCCGATCGTTTGTCTGCTGGCGGCCTTCTTCGCGCTCCAGCTCGCGTCGACGTGCGCGCGTCACGCGCAGCGACTGGCGGCCAAGCGCGGCGGTGGGCCCGCTGATGAAAAGGAGGAGGGAAGGGAGCCGCGCAGCGCGAGGCCGGGGGGTGGGGCAAGCCCATCGTCGCCCCCGCGCACCGGCCGCGGGCTGAGCCGTGGATTCGCCGCGCTGGCCGTCCTCGCACTGTGCGCGCAGGGACTCCTCTACAGCGTGCACTCCGACAGGGTCCTCTCGCGAGAGGACACGCGCACGCTGACGCGCGAATGGATGGTGGCGCACATCCCGCAGAGCGCGCGCATCGTCGCCGAGCCTGTCTCGCCCGACGCGTGGGCGAAGGACATCGGTCACTTCAACCCGGCCACCGCCGACGGGTCGCGCTGGGAAAAGTACGACTCGCTGCGCTCGGTCTTCTCCGCAAACGGCGCCTTCGTGGGCGAAGCGGGGCCGACGGTGGGGATCGAGGACTACGAGCGCACGCTGCGCCCGGCGCTGATCGGCTACTACGAGAGTCAGGGCTACTGCTGGGTGATCAGCGGCTCCACGCAGTACGGGCGGGCGTACGCCGAACCGGGGGCGGTACCCGAGGCGATCGCCTACTACCGCGCGCTGGCCCGGCAGGGGCAGGTGGTGTACCGCGTGTCGCCCTATTCATCGGGAGCCCACCCGGTGGCGTTCAACTTCGACTGGAGCTTCGACTACTACCCGCTGTCCTATGAGCGGTCGGGGCCAGAAATGACGGTGTACCGGCTGCACGGCGGGCGCTGCCGTGGGTAGTCGGCGGGGCGCGCCGCGGCAGGTAGCTGTCGGCCGCTGCGGCGGTCGCTGACTGGCTTGCCGAGGCGAGCGACCACGTGCGCGCACGAGTCGTCTGGAGCTGCAGCTCGCACGGCGGTCGGCGGAGAGGTGGGCGGGGCCGAGTATCCTGAGCCGACGATGACGACAAGCACCGAGACTGACCAGGTGCATCTGGCGCGGGCCATCGAGCTGGCCCAGAACGGCACCGGGGCGGTCAAGCCAAACCCCGTTGTGGGGGCCGTGATCGCGCGCGACGGCGAGGTGCTGGGCGAGGGCTGGCACGAACGCTACGGCGCCGCGCACGCCGAGGTAAACGCGATCGAGGCATGCGGGATGGAGGATCTGAGCAAGGCGACGCTGTACGTGTCGCTCGAGCCCTGTTGCCATGAGGGCAAGACGCCGCCCTGCACGGAGGCGATCCTGCAGGCTGGCATCCGCCGCGTGGTGGTCGGCTCGGACGACCCGACCGAGAAGGCCGCCGGCCGGGGACTCGGGATCCTGCGCGACGAGGGCGTGGAGGTGGTGCTGGCCGACGGCGAGCTGGCTACGCGCGCGCGGCTGCTCAATCAGGCCTTCCGCAAGCACGCGCGCGTGGGGCGACCGTGGGTGCTGTTCAAGTCGGCGATGACGCTCGACGGCAAGGTGGCGACGAGCGCCGGGGACTCCAAGTGGATCAGCGGCGAGGACAGCCGTGAGCTGGCACACCGCTGGCGCTCGGAGGTCGACGCGGTGGTCGTGGGCATCGGCACTGCGCTGGCCGATGACCCGCAGCTAACGGCCCGCCCGGAAGGGCTGCCCGCGGAGGTCGAGCGCCAGCCGCGACGCGTGGTGTTCGACTCGCTCGCGCGCCTGCCGCCCACCTCACAGCTGGTGGGTGCCGCGACACAGATTCCCCTCACCGTCGTGGTCTCGCGCGCGGCGGCGCGCGCGGACGCCGACGCGCTGGAGGCGGCCGGCGTGCAGGTGCTCGTGGCGACCGGCGAAAACGAGCCTGCGCGCGTGCGCTCCGCGCTCGATCAGCTTGCGGCGGATGGCGTGTTCGCGGTGCTGCTGGAGGGCGGCCCGCACCTCGCCGGGGCGTTCCTCGACGCGGGCGAGATCGACGAGATCCGCCTGTTCCTGGCGCCGCTGTTGCTCGGCGGCAAGACCGCACGCGACCCGCTGGAGGGCGAAGGCGTGGAAAGCATCTCCCAAGCACTGCGCGCGCTGACGTTCGACTGCGAGCGGATCGGCGAGGACCTGCTCGTGTCCGCGCGGCTGCGGGAGTGGTAAGGCGATGAGGACGGACGGTGACGCGATGAGGAAGGCGCGGTGAAGCGATGAGGACGGCGCGGTCTGTGGCGTTAGGAGCTGCATGCGCGTGGTGGGCGCCGAGATGTTCACCGGCCTGATCGCCGACCTCGGCAGCGTTGCCGCTCTGGAGCGCGACGAGGACGGCGCGACACTCACGATCGCCACCCGCCTGGCGGGCGAGGTGGGAGAGGGCGACTCGGTGGCCGTCAACGGCGTGTGTCTCACCGCAACCGAGGTCACGGGTGAGAGCTTTCGCGCACAGGCGATGGAGGAGACGCTGCGGCGCTCTTCGCTGGGCGCGCTCCAGCCGGGCGCGAAGGTCAACCTGGAGCTGGCGCTGCCCGCGGACGGGCGTCTGGGCGGACACATCGTGCAGGGCCACGTCGACGGCACGGGCACGATCGCCGAGATTCGCCCGGAGGGGTTCGCGCGGGTTCTCGGCATCGATGCCGGCGGCGCCCTCAAGCGCTATCTGGTCGAGAAGGGCTCGGTGGCCATCGACGGGGTGAGTCTCACCGTCAGCGCGCTGCACGAGGGTGGGTTCTCGGTCTCGCTGATCCCCGAGACCCTGGAGCGCACCACGCTCGGAGGCGCAGCGGTTGGGGATCAGGTTGATCTAGAGGCTGACATTCTGGCCAAGCACGTCGAGCGACTGATGGAGGCCCGAACATGAGCACCACGAAGACCGACACTCCCTTCGCCACGATCGAGGAGGCGATCGAGGACATCCGCCAGGGACGCATGGTCGTGGTATGCGACGACGAGGATCGCGAGAACGAGGGCGACCTCACGATGGCCGCGCAGTTCGTCACGCCCGAGGCGATCAACTTCATGGCCAAGGAGGGGCGCGGGCTGATCTGCCTGTCGCTGACCCCCGCGCGCTGCGAGGAACTGGGGCTCGACCTGATGGTCGCCAAGAACGAGTCGGCCTTCGAGACGCCCTTCACGATCTCGATTGAGGCCCGCGAGGGCGTCACCACGGGCATCTCCGCGGCCGACCGCGCACACACGATCCAGGTCGCGATCGACCCGCAGACGCGCCCCCGCGAGCTCGTGCAGCCCGGCCACGTATTCCCCCTGAAGGCCAAGACGGGTGGGGTGCTCGAGCGCACCGGACAGACCGAGGCCGCGGTCGATCTGGCCCGGCTGGCGGGGCTGATCCCCGCGGGGGTGATCTGCGAGGTGATGAACGAGGACGGCTCGATGGCGCGCGTTCCCGATCTCGCCTCCTACTGCGAACGCCACGGGTTGAAGATGATCACGATCGCCGACCTGATCGCATATCGCCGGCGCAACGATCGCCTCGTGGAGCGCGTCGTCTCCACCCGCCTGCCCACCGCCTTTGGCGACTTCCAGGCCGTGGGGTACCGCTCGCTCGTGGACGACAAGCACCACGTGGCGCTCGTGAAGGGCGAAGTGATCGGCCGGCCCGACGTGCTCGTGCGGGTGCACTCGGAGTGTCTCACCGGCGACGTGTTCCACTCGCTGCGCTGCGACTGCGGCGAACAGCTCGCCTCGGCGCTCGCGATGATCGAGCAGGAGGGACAGGGCGTGCTGCTCTATCTCTCCCAGGAGGGGCGCGGGATCGGGCTGCTCAACAAGCTGCGCGCCTACCGCCTGCAGGAGGATGGCCTGGACACGGTCGAGGCCAACGAGCGCCTGGGGCTGCCCGCGGACCTGCGCGACTACGGCATCGGCGCGCAGATCCTCGGTGACCTGGGGCTAAGCTCGATCCGCATCCTCACCAACAACCCCAAGAAGATCCGCGGCCTGGAGGGCTACGGGCTGTCGGTCAGCGCGCAGATCCCGATCGTGCACGCTACCAACGAGCACAACGAGGCCTACATGCGCACCAAGGCCGAGCGCATGGGCCACATCCTGCACCATCAGGGGCTGAACCTCGACGATGAGATGCTGCACTCCGAGCACAGGCACGACCGGGTTGCCACCGAGGACGGAGAGGGCGAGGACCGCGCACCCGGGCCGGCGCCCCACGTGAAGGACCGCGGCGGACCGGAGCAGTGAGCGCCGCACGCGGCCCCACCTTCGCGATCGCGATCGGTCGCTTCTATGGGGAGCTGGCCGACCGCCTGGAGGCCGGCGCGCGCGCGGCATTCGCGGAGGCCGGCCACACCGGCGTAGAGGTGTTCGACGTGCCCGGTGCCTTCGAGCTGCCGCTTGCCGCGAACTATGCCGCCCGCTCCGGGCGCTTTGCCGGCGTGGCCTGCCTGGGTGCGGTGATCCGCGGCGAGACCAGCCACTACGACTACGTCTGCGGCGAGGCCGCGCGGGGCATCCAGGACGTGCAGCTCGCCACCGGCGTGCCGTGCGCGTTCGGTGTCCTCACGTGCGAGACGATGGAGCAGGCTCTGGCGAGAGCCGGCGGAGGCAAGCGCGACCAGGGTCGCCACGCCGCCGAGGCGGTCATGCAGATGGCCACACTGCGCGAGGCGCTCACGAGCGGCTAGACTGCTACGCCTCATGGCCAAGATATGCCACAGCTGCGGAAAGGGCCCGTCGTTCGGCAACAGCCGCAGCCACTCGATGGTCGCGACGCGGCGGCGTTTCGATCCGAACCTGCAGAAGGTGCGGATCATGGTGGGGAAGGCGCCCCGGCGCGTGTACGTGTGCACCCGTTGCCTGAAGGCCGGCAAGGTCACCAAGGCCCTCTGAGGAGGCCGTTTCGGCTGCCGGGCGCTCGGGTAGCCTGGGCGCAGCCGCGATGGGAGGAGGCGTTGCTGTGACCGACACCAACCTGGTTCGCTTTCGTGCCGCCGTCGCGGGCGCGCTCGAGCACCTGGAGTCCCGCCGCCAGGAGGTCAACGACCTCAACGTGTTCCCCGTCGCCGACGGCGACACGGGCGACAACATGGTGCTCACGCTGCGCGCCGTGCTGGACGAGCTCGATCGTCTGCAGGGCGCCGACGCGAGCCGCACGATCGACGAGATCGGGCGCGAGGAGATCGTGCAGTCCGTCGCGCGCGCCGCGCTCCTCGGCGCGCGCGGCAACTCCGGCGTGATCCTCTCCCAGCTGATCCGCGGCGCCGCCGAGGAGCTCGTCTCGCGCCCCGGCGAGCTGATCGACGCGACGCTGATCGGCGCCGCGCTCGCCAACGCCGCCGACCGTGCCTACGCCTCGGTACGCGACCCGGCCGAGGGCACGATCCTGACCGTCGCGCGCGAGATGGCGCGGCAGATAGCAAGCGACGTCGCGCATGCCATGCCCGAGGGCACGCGCCTGGGCCCGGCCACCGAGGCCAAAGCACAGGACCTCGCGATCGCCCAGACACTCGAGGGCGCCGTGGCCGCCGGTCAGGAGTCCGTCAAGCGCGGCCCCGAGATGCTCCCCGCGCTGCGCGAGGCCGGCGTCGTCGACGCCGGCGGCTACGGGCTCACGGTGCTCTTCGCCGGCGTCGTCGCCGCGCTGCGTGGCGAGGATCCGCCCGAACTCGACCACTACGAGCCCGCGCGCATCCACCACCCCGAGCACCACTCCTCCACCTACCGCTACTGCACCAACTTCGCCGTCACCGGCCGGGGGTTGGCCGCCGCGGAGTTCATCGGGCAGCTGGAAGCCTTGGGCGACTCCGTGCTCGTCGTCGGCGACTCACGCACGCTCAAGATCCACGTCCACACCGACGAGCCCGAGCGCGCCACCGCCGTATTCGCGGGCGCCGGCGAGGTCTCCCACCTGGACGTAGCCGACATGCGCCTGCAGGTGGCCGCGCGCTCCGAGCGCCTGGGCTCGGACGCCACCTCGCCGACCAACGCGAGCCGGGGCGGGGGCTCGTCCCCAGTCTCCGCGAACGGATCTGGTGGGCAGCCCCCGACGCCGTCCCGGACGCTCGCCCCCGCGCGCTGTGGCGCGGTCGCCGTGGTGAGCGGCGCCGGTCTCGCGCAGATGTTCGAGGAGCTGGGCGTGCACACCGTGGACGGTGGCCCCACGCTTAACCCCTCTACCTACGAGCTCCTAGCGGCGATCCACGAGGTCGAGACCGAGGAGGTCGTCGTGCTGCCCAACAGCACCAACGTGCGTATGGCCGCCGAGCGCGCCGCCGAGCTCTCCGACAAGCAGGTGGTCGTAGTCCCCTCCACCAGCCAGCAGGCCGGTCTCGCTGCCGCGGTGGCGCTTGCGCCCGAGCGTAGCCTCGAGGAGAACGCCTGGGCGCTCCAGCAGGCGCTCGAGCATCTTCGCAGCGGCGCCGTCGCCCCAGCCGCCCGCGCCGACGCCCAGGGCCGCTTCCAGTCGGGGGAGGCCGTGGGGTTCGTCGAGGACGAGATGGTCGCCTGGGGCGACCCGGGGGAGACGCTACGTAAGGTGCTCTCCTCGCTTGCAGCCGGTGGCGCCGACGGTACCTCGGATGGCGCCAATGGGGGCAACGGCTCTGCGGCGGCCGAACTGGTCAGTGTGCTTTCGGGCGCCGAGGCGCCGCTCGATCTTCATGCCGTGGAGTGTCTTCTCGATGGCGAGGTGGGGGCTGAGCTCGAACTGCGTGACGGCGGCCAGCCGGCCTACTGGTGGCTGCTCGCGGCTGAGTGACGGAGTCGATATCGACCGCGTGGGCGATCATCATATGAGCGATGCCGCCCACGCTCGTTTCGTCGTCCCTGCAAGTGCCTCTCGCTTTTGCCCGTATCGACCCGTTGAGCACCGAGGATCTGCTCCAGGCGCCGCTGCGCTGGCCGCGTCCCTCGCGCCTGTCAGAGCCCCTACGGGTCTCCTCGCCCAAATCGGCCAAGGGGCTCGCCGCGCTAGGTCTGGATACGGTGGGCGACCTGCTGGAGCACCTTCCGCGCGACAGCCGCGAGGCACGCACAGTGGCCGAGCTGCGCGTTGGCGAGCAGGCCACCGTGGCCGTCGAGGTGCGCTCGATCGCCGCGCGCGCCGTGCGCCGGCGCGGCATGCGCCCGCTCGTGGAGGCCCAGGTGTTCGACGCCACGGGAGCGATGCGCGCGGTGTTCTTCAACCAGCCCTGGCTGGTCGAGAAGTACCCGCCGGGCACGCGCCTGGTGCTGCACGGCAAGGCCGGTGAGGGCGGGCGCTTCGGGGTGGCTCACCACGCGGTGGGCAGCGACCTTGGGACGGGCGACTTGCCGGTTTCGGAGGAGTCCGGCGAGGGCATAGGTGTTTCTCACTACCCCGCCACCGAGGGCATCAGCTCGACTCAGCTGCTCGCGCTTGTGCGCGGCGTGCGGGATGCGCTTGGCGATGTGATCGAGTGGCTGCCGGCCGCGCTGCGCCACAGCGAGGGCCTCGCCGATCGCGCGGCGGCCCTCGCGGCACTGCACTTTCCGCGCCACCCCGACGAGGCCGAGGGGGGACGCCGCCGCCTGGCGTTCGAAGAGCTGCTCTTGACCCAGCTCGTATTCCTGCGGCGGCGCGCGCGGCGGCGTGCCCTGCGCGATGCTCCCGCGCTGGAGGAGCCCGCGACGCTGAGCGTGCGCTGGCTGGAGCAGGCGCTGCCCTTCACCCTGACCGCGGGCCAGCGCGAGGCGATCGCGGCGATCTCCGCGGACCTGACGAGTACGTGCCCGATGCAGCGGCTCTTGATGGGGGAGGTCGGCAGCGGCAAGACCGTCGTGGCGCTGTGGGCCTGCCTGCGCGCGATCGAGCACGGCCACCAGGCGGCCTTGATGGCCCCCACGGAAACGCTCGCCGAGCAGCACTTCGCCACGGTGCAGCGGCTCTTGGGCGGTGAGCAGGTGACGTGCGCGCTGCTCACGGGCTCCACGAGGGCGAGCCGCCGCGCGGACACCCTGGGCAAGCTGGCCAGCGGCGAGCTGCAGCTGGTGGTGGGTACGCACGCGCTGATCGAGCCCGACGTGCGCTTCCGCTCGCTTGCGGTGGCCGTCGTGGACGAGCAGCACCGCTTCGGTGTGCGCCAGCGCGCCGCCCTGGCGGATAAGGGGCCTGCCGATCGAGGGCAGCTCACTCCGACAGAGCACGCTACGACAAAGCCCGCTCCGACAGAGCAGTCACAAAAGTCCGGCGGCGCCCCTGGTCAGCCACATGTGCTGCACATGACCGCCACGCCGATCCCGCGCACGCTGGCGCTGGCCGAACACGGCGACCTCGACGTGACCGCGCTGCGCGAGCTGCCCGGAGGGCGCAAGCCGATCGACACGCACGTCGTCGCCGGCGAGCGTGCGCGGGCGCGCGCGTACGAGCTGCTGCGCGAGCAGTTGCGTCAGGGCCGACAGGCATATGTGGTGTGTCCGCTGGTGGAGGAGGCCGAGGCGGACCTTGGAGCGACTGGGCCTGCGCCAAGCGAACCCTCCGGTGGAGCAGCGGACGCCGCGGCCCCGCAGTCACAGGTTGCCTCCGGCGACCTGCGCGCCGCCACCGCCGAGCTCGAGCGCCTGGCCAAGGGCGAGCTGCACGGCCACCGCCTGCTGCTGCTGCACGGCCAGATGCGCCCGAAGGAGAAGCAGGAGGCGATGACCGCCTTCGCCGCCGGCGAGGTCGACGTGCTCGTGGCGACGACCGTGATCGAGGTCGGCGTGGATGTGCCCAACGCGACCGTGATGCTCGTGGAGAACGCCGAGCGCTTCGGCATCTCCCAGCTGCACCAGCTGCGCGGGCGCGTGGGGCGCGGCGAGCACGCGTCGTGGTGTTTTTTGATGAGCCCGCCCACCCCGCACGGCGCAGCGCGGCTGCGCGCGCTGGCAGCCCACGACGACGGCTTTCGCCTCGCGGAGATCGACCTGGAGCTGCGCAATGAGGGCGAACTGATCGGCACCAGGCAGTCGGGTCTGGGCAGGTTCCGTGTAGCGTGCCTGCCCGGAGACGCCGAGCTGCTGGAGCGCGCACGTACGTGGGCTAAGGCGATCGTTGAGCGCGACGCCGATCTGCGGGCGCCCGAGCACGTGCTGCTGGGCCAGGCGCTGAACGATGCCTACGGCGCCGAGTCCACCGAGCCGATCCCGGCGTGAGGCTGCCGGGGTGTATGCCTGTTTTTGCTTGGTCGTGCAAAGGTATATGCACGTATAGACCATTGCAATCATAGATCAATTTTGGTCACTGACTACCCACACGGCCGTTCGGCATGCGAGTGATCGCGGGGCGCTACGGCGGCCGGCGTCTGAAGGCTCCGCGTGGCAGGAGCACGCGCCCCACCAGCGACAGGGTGCGCGAGGCGCTGTTCTCAGTGCTCGGCTCGGTCGAGGGCGCACGGGTGCTCGATCTGTTCGCGGGCACCGGCGCGCTCGGCATCGAGGCACTTTCGCGCGGTGCGACACGCGCGGTGTTCGTGGAGCGCGACACGGCGGCGCTCGACGCGTTGAAGGCCAATCTCGCGGCACTTGACCTGTGCGCGCCCGAGGCCGAGGTGCGGCGAGCGGACGCGCTCGCCGCCCTGCGCACCGCACGCGAGCGCCATGAAACGTACGATCTGCTCTTCGTCGATCCTCCATACGGAGATGCGCAGGCGTGGGAGAGCAGGCTGTCGGCGGCGCTGCCGGCACTGCTGGCTGCGGCCGGGCGCGTGGTCGTGGAGAGCGATCGGCGGATGCCGCTGGCGATCGAGATAGAAGGGGAGCGCCTTGGGGTAGAGCTGGAGCGACGATATGGAGACACTTCGATAACAATCCTTCGCTTCAGCTGAGCGCCGCAATCTCCGATGACCCCGTCGACGAACACCCTCCATCTTCACCCGAGCGCTCCACGATGAGCTCTTCGCCCCCCCGGCCCCCACTCATGACACCCCTGGACAAGTCAATCGTCGTATGCCCCGGCTCGTACGACCCGGTGACCAACGGCCATCTCGATGTGATCCGCCGCGCGGCGGATCTGTACGGCGAAGTGGTGGTCGCCGTCGTCAATCGCTCGGTGCGCAAGGAAAAGACGCTGTTCGGGATCGAGGAGCGCCTGAGTTTCATCCGCGACGCTACGGCAGGCATGCCGGGGGTGCGCGTGGAGCCCTTCAAAACGCTCGTCGTGGAGTTCGCGCGCGAGGTGGGGGCCAAGGCGATCGTCAAGGGACTGCGGGCGATCTCGGACTTCGAGTATGAGCTGGAGATGCATCAGCTCAACAGCCGCCAGGATCCCGAGATCGAGTCGGTGTACCTGATGGCCTCTTCGCAGTACAGTTTCCTGTCATCCAGCGGCGTAAAGGAACTGGCGACGTTCGGCGGGAGGATCGACGATCTGGTGCCCGAAGACGTCGCACGGCGCTTGCAGGAAGAGCTGAAGCGCTGACGAATTGGATGCGAGGCGCTGCGAGGAGATCGACGCAGCACGGGCCCCTAGGCTCCACGCAAGCAACTGAGATCAACGCAGGCAACTGAAGAACCAAATGGACGTCCTGGTACTCATAGACAAGCTCGACGACCTGGTGCACAACGCCAAGTCGGTGCCGATGACCGATCAGGTGCGCGTCGACAAGGAGGCGATCTACGACATCCTCGACCAGATGCGCGCGACGATCCCCGAGGAGATCAAGCAGGCGCGCTGGATCGTCAAGGAGCGCCAGGAGATGCTGGCCGAGGCCAAGCGCGAGGCCGAGCGCATTATCAAGGAGGCGCGCGAGCGCCAGGAGCGGCTGGTCGGCGAGGAGGAGGTCACCAAGCAGGCCGAGCGCGCCGCCGAGGACATCGTCGAGGACGCCCGCGCCCGCGAGCGCGAGATCCGCCTTGGCGCCGAGGATTACGCCGATGAGATCCTCAACACGCTCGAGGTGAACCTGTCGAAGTTCATCGCTGCCGTGCAGCGCGGACGCGAGCGCCTGCAGGGCAAGGACGAGCCCGCCGAAGTAAGCTAGCGCCTGTTCCAAGCCTCGCAACAACGCGCTGAGCAGCAGTTTTTGGGGTAGGGTCTCCACCCGTGAGCTCACCTGCGCGATACAAGCTGGACGTGGCCCGGACCCTCCTGGGTACGGGAATGTTCACTCCGGTGCGCCCCGACAAGGCGGTGCGCGCGCTGGGGGCGCTGCGCCGCTGGGGCCCGACGCCCGCGGCGGCATACACGGGCGCGGCGGTCCGCTACCCCGAGCGCCTGGCGCTCGTGGACGAGCGCGGGGCGCTGACGTTCGCGGAGATCGACCGGCGCACGAACGCGCTGGCCCACGCGCTCGCGCGCGCGGGTGTGAGGGCGCAGGATGGCGTGGCGGTGATGTGCCGCAATCACCGTGGCTTCATCGAGGCGACGGTCGCCTGCTCGAAGTTGGGGGCGAGCGTGCTGTACCTGAACACGGCCTTCGCTGGGCCGCAGATTGTGGATGTGCTCGAGCGCGAGGCGCCGGCGGCGCTGATCTACGACGCGGAGTTCGCGGGCCTCGTGCACGAGGGGCGCGGCGGGCGCAGGTGCTTCGTGTCGTGGTGTGACCCGGGTGAGCATCACGAGGATCCGCTGCTGGAAGAGCTGATGGCGCACGCGAGCGTGCAACCGCTGAAGCCGCCGGCGGAAAGCGGGCGCACGGTGATCCTCACCTCGGGCACCACGGGGACGCCGAAGGGCGCGGCGCGCAAGGAGCCCGACTCGATCGGGCCGCTGGCGTCGCTGTACTCGAAGATCCCGCTGCACGCGCGCGAGACGACGGTGATCGCGGCGCCGCTGTTTCACTCCTGGGGGTATGCGCACTTCACGCTGGCGCTGCCGCTGGCCTCGACGGTGGTCCTGCGCCGGCGCTTTGACCCGGAGGAGACGCTGCGCGCGGTCGCCCAGCACCGCGCGAGCGCGCTGGCGGTGGTGCCGGTGATGCTGCAGCGAATCCTCGACCTGCCGGCGGAGACGATCGCCAGACACGACCTGCACGCGCTGCGGATCGTGGCGCTCTCCGGCTCGGCGCTGCCGGGCGAGCTGGCGACGCGTGCGATGGACAAGCTGGGGGAGGTGCTCTACAACCTGTATGGCTCCACGGAGGTGGCGTGGGCGACGATCGCCACGCCAAAGGATCTGCGCGCGGCGCCGGGCACGGCGGGGCGCCCGCCGCTGGGAACGGTGGTGAAGCTGCTCGACGAGGACGGCCGCGAGGTGCCGTGCGGGCAGAGCGGGCGCATCTTCGTGGGCAACGAGATGATGTTCGAGGGCTACACGGGCGGCGGCGACAAGGAGCGCGTGGGCGGGCTGATGAGCACCGGTGACGTGGGCCACCTCGACGCGGCGGGGCGCCTGTTCGTGGACGGGCGCGACGACGAGATGATCGTGAGCGGCGGCGAGAACGTGTTCCCGCGCGAGGTCGAGGACCTGCTCGCCGACCACGGCGAGATCGAAGAGGCGGCGGTGGTGGGCATCGAGGACAGCGAGTTCGGTCAGCGCCTGAAGGCGTTCGTGGTGCGCCGCAACGGCTCGGAGCTCGACGAAGAGGCGATCAAGAAGTACGTGAAAGAGAACCTCGCCCGCTACAAGGTGCCGCGCGAGGTGGTGTTCCTGCCGGAGCTGCCCCGCAACGCGACCGGCAAGGTGCTCAAGCGCGAGCTGGCGGTCGACTGAAGAGAAGACGGCCGGCACAAGGCCGGCCGGCGGGAGCCGGCGAATGCGATTGGCCGGCCGCGCCGAAAACACTCCCGCGAGACATGAAGGCGCAAAGACGCTGGGTGCCCTCTGAAACGTTGAAGTAATGGCTAGCCTGGAAGGGTGGCTGTGCAGACTCACCAGTTCGACCTTGCGGGGCTGCGGTTGGTGCCCGGCGAGGGGCGTCGCCTGGAGCTGGTCGTGGGAATCGAGCCGCTCATGTTCGGGGGTGAGCGCTATGTGGTGGAGCCAGCCCAGATCCCGGTGAACCTCGAAGTGTCACGTATGGCGGGACACGGCTATGCGCTGCGCCTGTGCTTTGCGGCCTCGCTCGTGGGTCCGTGCATGCGCTGTCTGAAGGAGGCTCGTCGCGCAATCGAGGTCGATGCCCGCGAGGTGGACCGGCCCGGTGGGGGTGAGGAGCTGTCGAGCCCATACATCCAAGACGAGATGCTCGACCTGGTCGGGTGGGCGCGTGATGCGCTCGTGCTCGCGGCGCCCGTACAGGTGCTCTGCCGCGAGGACTGTGCAGGGCTGTGCCCGGAGTGCGCGGCGGACCTAAACGAGGCTGGCCCGGAGCACAGCCACGAGCAGACGCCCGACCCCAGATGGGCGAAGCTGCGAGAGCTGAAGCTCGATTGATACCCTTGGCGGCAGATGGCCGTCCCCAAGCAGAAGCAGTCGCACAGCCGCACGGCCAAGCGCCGTGCGCAGCACAAGATCTCGACGCCTGCGTTGAGCGTGTGTCCGCGCTGCCACTCCCCGCGCCGCCCGCACAGGGTGTGCGACGTCTGCGGCACATATGCAGGTCGCGAAGTGCTCGCCGACGTGGCGCACGATCACGACCACGATCACGACCACGAGTAGTCCCTCGCCACCGGTGGTGGCCCTCGACGCCAACGGCGCGGACCTCGGTCCGGCGGAGGTCGCTGCGGGCGCCGCGCTCGCGGCCGAGCAGGGCGCTCAGGTGCTGCTGTTCGGGCCGGCGCGGGAGATGGATATCCCGCCCGCTCTGCGAGGCCGGATCGACGTGGTGGACGCACCCGTGTCGATCGCCAAGAGCGCGGACCCGGTACGTGCCGCGCGGTCCACGCCGCAGGCCTCGATCGTGCAGGCGGCGCGCGCGGTGGCGGACGGACGCGCGCAGGCGCTCGTGTGCGCGGGGGGTACCGGCGCGGCGCTGGCGGCGGGGCTGTTCAATGTCAAGCGCGCGCGGGGGATCCACCGCCCCGCGCTTGCGCTGCCACTGCCGGTCCCCGGCCGGGCGGGCGGGCACCCGGTCATCCTGCTCGACGTGGGCGCCAACGCGGAGGCGCGGCGCGAGCACCTCGTGCAGTTCGCGTTCATGGGCGCCGCCTTGGCACGGGTGGTGCTCGGCGTGGAGCGCCCACGCGTGGGGCTCCTGTCAAACGGTGAGGAGGACGCGCGCGGCAGCGCGCTCGTGGTGGCCGCGCGCGCGGAGCTAGCCGAGCGCGTCGCGGGGAGCGAGTGGCTCGAGCTGGTGGGCAACGTCGAGGGCGGCGATGTCGTCGGCGGGGTGGCGGATGTGATCGTCACCGACGGCTTCACGGGCAACGTGGCGCTGAAGCTGATGGAGGGGGTGTCGCAGACTCTGCTGCGGGCGATCCGCGACGCGGCGATGTCCTCAACGCGCGCGAAGGTGGGGGGCCTCTTGCTGACACCGGCGCTGCGCGGGGTGCGCGAGGAGATCGATCCCGAAGCGCACGGCGGCGCGTATCTGTTGGGTCTGCGCAGTTTGGGGGTGGTGCCCCACGGGCGCTTCGGCAGGCGCGGCTTCGCGCAGGCGATCCTGCGCGCGCAGCGCGGGGCGCAGGAGGACTTGATCGGCCGCACGCAGGCCGCGCTGGAGCAGGCGGGAGCACTCAAGTTGGCTCCTGTGTCCGGCCGGGTCGCTAGCCTCCAGGAGGATCGATGAGCGACCCCTGCCCTGCCCCAAGAGCTGTAACGTGACGCGCGAGCAGGTGTTCACACTGATCCAGGTGCACCTGGCCGACGAACTCGACGTCGACCCCGGGCTGATCTCCGAAGAGACGCGCTTCAAGGAGGACCTGCAGGCCGATTCGCTCGACCTGTACACGCTCGTGCAGGAGCTGGAGGACACTTGCGGGGTGAGCGTCTCCGACGAGCAGGCCGCCGGCATCGCGACGGTGGGACAGACGGTCGACTTCGTGCTCGCCCACGCGCCGGCCGAGCCGGCGCCGAGCATGACGACCCCGGCGCCGACGGATGAACGAGATGGCTGATGACTGATGAGGCTGCTCAACGAGCTTTTGGACGAGCTGCCGGAGGAGCTCGCGCGACAGATGTTTACCCACGCGTCGTGGAGCGAGCGACGCAGCGACTCCTACACGCGCCTGGCGTTCCTCGGCGACAGCGTGCTGGCGCTGGCCGTCACCACTCACCTCTACCCGCGCCTGGAGGCCGAGAGCTTCGGGGCGGGACGGCTGACGAAGATCCGCGCACAGGCGGTCTCAGGGCCGTCGTGCCGCGCGGTGGCCGAAAGGCTTGGAGTGCCCTCGCGGCTGCGGGCGGCGGTGCCCGTCGGCATGGAGGGGTCGGCGGCGGCGCAGCTCGTGACCGAGCGGGTGCTGGCGTCGGTGATCGAGGCGGTGATCGGCGCTTGCTACCTGCACGCCGGCTACGACCGCACGGCGGCGGCGGTCGTGGAGGCGTTCGGCCCGGAGATCGAGGACGCGCTGGAGCACCCCGTGGACTTCAAGTCCGCACTGCAGGAGCTGCTGGCCCAGCGCGGGGAGGTCGTCAGCTACGAGGTGACGGGCGAGCACGGGCCGCCGCACGAGCGGACTTTCGAGGTCGTGGCAAAGGTGGCAGGACGCTCGCTGGGCAGCGGACGCGGGCGCAGCAAGAAGCACGCCGAGCAAGAGGCCGCGCGCGAGGCCGTCGAGAAGTTGCAGGAGACATGAGGACCCCTAGATGCGCCTGAAGGCGCTCACGATGAAGGGCTTCAAGTCCTTCCCCGATCGCACCCGCCTGGACTTCGGCCCGGGCGTCAGCGTCGTGGTGGGACCGAACGGCTCGGGCAAGTCCAATGTGACCGACGCGGTGCTGTGGGCGATGGGCGAGCAGTCGCCGCTGGCGGTGCGCGGGCAGTCGATGCAGGACGTGATCTTCGGCGGCGGGCGCGGCGTGCAGGCGCGCAGCTCCGCCGAGGTGGAGATCGTGCTCGACAACTCCGACGGCACCGTCGATCTGCCGCTGAGCGAGATCTCGATCGTGCGGCGTCTGGATCGCTCGGGCGAGGGCGAATACCGCCTGAACGGAGCGCGCTGCCGGCTGGTGGACGTGATCGAGGTGCTCTCCGACACGGGCCTCGGCAAAGAGACCCACTCGGTCATCTCCCAGGGGCGCGTGGAGGGAATCGTCACCTCAAAGCCCCGCGACCGACGCCTGTTGATCGAGGAGGCCGCGGGGCTCGGCAAGCACCGCAAGCGTCGCCGCCGCGCACAGCTGAAGCTCGAGCGCACGCAGGAGAATCTCGACCGCGCGCTCGACGTGGAGCGCGAGGCGCGCACACGGTTGCGCCCGCTCAAGCGCCAGGCCGAAGCGGCCGAGCTGCACGAGCGCCTGGAGCGCCAGATGCTCGAAGCCCGCCGGGAGCTGGCGCGCGAGGCGGTGCGCGCACGGCGCCTGGAGCTGGCGCAGGCCGAGGCGGCCGCGCAGGCCGCCCGCGCGGGACGCGCCGAGATCGAAGCGCGGCTGCAGGCCGTCGTCGAGCGCCGCGCGGTGGCCGAGCGCGAGCTGGCCGAGCGCGCCGAGCAGCACGATGCGCTGGCGCGCCGCGCGTATGATGCGCGCTCCGCGCGCGAGCGCCTGGAGCTGCGCTCTGAGCAGGTGGCGGCCGCCGCGCTCAGCGTGCAGCAGCGCACGGCGCGCACCGAGCGGGAGCTCGAGTCCAGCAGCGAGCCCGAGGATGCCGAGCAGGGACAAGCCCAGAGCGAGGATCGCGTCGCGGCGCTGGAGGGGGAGCTGGCGGAGATCGAGCGCGAGCGTGAGCGAGAGACCGAGCGCGAGATCGAAGGTCTCGCCGCCGCCCACGACCAGGCCCAGGCAGAGGTGGCCGAACTGGAGGGGGAGCTCCAGGATGCGCGCGAGGCCCGCGAGGAAGCCGACGAGCGCGCCGACACGGCTCGCGAGCGTCTGCGGGCGAGCGAGCGCGAGATGCAGGATACGCGCCGCGAGGCGGCACGCGTGGGAGCAGAGCTGGCCGCGGTCAACCAGTTCTTGCGCAGCCACTCCGGCAGCTCGCTCGGACGCCGCTCAGAGGATGGCCCGCAGGCGTTGAGCGAGACACTGGAGGTCAAGCAGGGGTATGAGCTTGCGCTGGCGGCGGCGCTTGGCGGGCGCCTGAACGCCGCACTCGTGGAGGGCCTGCCCGAGGCGGAGAGGCTGCTGGACGGGGTGGGACAGGACGGCGGCGCGGCGCTGCTCGCCGGTGGAGAAGGCGCCCTGTCGTCCGATAGTGGTCCGGGTGCCCCGGTGGCGCAGTCGGACGGCGGCGAGGCGAGTGCGCCGTCTGGCGAGGCAAGCACGCCGTCCGAAAAGCCCACCGGCGAGGATGCCCGCGCCGACGTCGCGCTCCCCGTACCAGGCGCACAGCGGCTGCTAGACCTCGTCTCCGGCCCGTCGCTCGCGGTAGCAATCACGGGGCGGCTGCTGCGCGACGCGTGGGTGGTGGACAGCCTGGAGGATCTGTCCGAGGGCTTCACCGGGATCGCGGTGACGCGCTCCGGACGCGTGTGGTTCGGGGCACTCGGCGAAGTGCGTCAGGTGATGGAGGGCGGCGCGGAGCGGGTGCTGGCGCGGCGCAACGAGCGCGAACAGTTGATCGTCGCCAGCCAAGCCGCGGTGCAGGCAGAGCTCGAGGCCAAGGCCGCGGCTGAGCAGGAGCTCGAGGAGGTGCGCCGCGCCGAGGAGGCCCGCGACGAGGCCGACGGGGCGCTGCGCGAGGTCGCGCGCCGTCGCTCTGAGGCAGTCGAGGAGCAGCGCCGCGCCGCGTGGCTGATCGAGCAGCGCAGGGTCGCGCCCGAGCAGGGACCGCTGGCCGTGCGTCGTGCGCAACTCGAGGGCGAGCTGGCGGCCGAGCGGCGCCAGGTCGAGCGCATGGTGCGCGAACGCGCCGAGCGTCTACGGCGCCTGGAGTCGCTGCGCGCCCAACACGCCGCCGACATCGCACTCGCCCCCCTGGCCGAGCGCCTGGCGGCCGCGCTGCAGAGCGCGGGCGAGACCGTCGCCGAGCGGGTCTCAGAGCTCGAGGCGGAGCTCGCACGCGACCGCGCGGCAGGCGAGCAGATGACCGCCGAGCTGCGCGCCTGTGCGGGCGAGGAGGCCGAGGCGCAGACCCGCCTGCGTGTGGAAGGCGAGGCGGTGACGAGCGCCGAGGTTGCGGCCCAGCGTCTGCGCGACCAGGCCGCGGAGGCGGAGCTCGAGCTGCAAACTGTCGCCGAGCGCCTGGAGATCGAGCCCTCAGAGGAGGAGGAGCAGGAGCAGGAGCCGTTGGATGAGGAGCAGGAGCAGGCCCTCAGGGCGCGGCTGGAGCGTCTGCAGCGTCGTCGCGAGCAGCTCGGCCCCGTCAACCCGCTCGCCCAGGAGGAGTATGCCGAGGCGATCGCGCATGTCGAGGAGCTCGAGAGTCGGCGCACCGACCTGGAGACGGCGCTGCGCGAGCTGCGCGGCGTGATCCGCGACACCGACCGTCAGATCCACGAGACCTTCAACGCCACCTTCGAGGCGGCGGCGCGCAACTTCGAAGAGCTCGCGGGCGACGTGTTCCCCGGCGGCAGCGGGCGGCTGCGGCTGGTCTCCGAAGAGCCCACGCGCCGCCCGGTGCTGGGGGGACAGTCCGCGGGTGACGAGGCGAGCACCGACGCGGCCACCGCCGAGGCGCGGGCCGAGGCCGCCGCGGAGAGCGAGGCCGAGCTGCAGGAGCAGGAGGACGATCTCCAGGGCGTGGAGATCGAGATCACCCCGGCCGGCAAGTCCGCCAAGCGCCTATCGCTGCTGTCCGGCGGGGAGAAGTCGATGACTGCGCTGGCGTTCCTGTTCGCGGTGTTCCTCGCCCGGCCCTGCCCCTTCTACATCCTCGACGAGGTCGAGGCCGCGCTCGACGATCTCAACCTCGACCGCTTCCTAGCGCTGCTGCGCCGCTATGCGGGGCGCGCACAGTTCATCGTCATCACCCACCAGAAGCGCACAATGGAGGCCGCTGATTGGCTGTACGGCGTGTCGATGGGCGGTGACGGGGTCTCCAAGATCCTCTCGCGGCGGCTGCCGCCGGCGGAGGTGGGCGCAGGCGAGGCGGCAGAGGCCAACGGCGAGGCGGAGGACGTCGGCGAGGAGGCGCAGGCGCCAGAGGAGCCCCAGACGGCGCCAGGACTCGCGATCAAGGCGGCGTAACCCCGCTGCTATCGTCGCCGCCTCGTGGCGCGCGACTGGAGCGATCTGTTCATCACCGACGAGCCGTCGGCTGCGAACGGGCGCCCCGCCGAGGAGCCCGAGCGCCGGCGCGGCATTTTCCGCCGGCTGCGCGAGAACCTCTCGAAGACCCGCCAGGCACTGGGCGGCGAGATCCAGGCGACGCTGTTCGGGCCGCTCGACGAGCACACATGGGAGCGCCTGGAGGAGGCGCTGATCATGGCTGACGTCGGCGCCTCGACCACTGCCTCGGTGGTGGCCAAGCTAGAGACCGAGGCGAGCGAGGGTCAGCTCCAGGGCGGCGAGGCGCTCAGCGAGCGTCTGATCGAGCTGCTGGCCGAGATCGCGGGCAGCGAGGAGGGCCGCATCGACGTGCGTCCCAAGCCGACGGTGATCCTCGCCGTGGGGGTGAACGGCACGGGCAAGACGACGACGATCGGCAAGCTTGCCTGGCATCTGCACAACGAGCTGGGCCTCAGCGTGCTGCTGGGCGCGGCCGACACCTTCAGGGCCGCCGCGACCGAGCAGCTGGAAGGCTGGGCGGGACGCGCGGGCGTCGAGATCGTCACCGGGCCCGAGGGCTCAGACCCCGGGGCAGTCGCGTTCGAGACGATCGCCCAGGCGCGCAGCCGCGGCATGGACGTGGCGATCGTGGACACCGCCGGGCGCCTGCACACCCAGGACGATCTGATGGCCGAGCTCACCAAGGTGCGCCGCGTGATCGCACGCCAGCTCGATGGCGCCCCGCACGAGACACTGCTGACGGTGGATGCGACGACCGGCCAGAACGGTCTGCGCCAGGCGCGCCTGTTCGCGGAGGCGGTGGACGTCACGGGCATTGTGCTGACGAAGCTCGACGGCACCGCGCGCGGGGGGATCGCGCTCGCGATCGCCCACGAGCTCGACCTGCCGGTGAAGCTGATCGGTACGGGCGAGTCGCTCGAGGACCTGCGCCCGTTCGACGCGGAGGTCTTCGCCCGGGCATTGATCGCCGAGTGAGGAATAATCAGATGTATGGACCCATGGATCATCTGGTTGGTGGTGGCCTGCGTATTCGGCGTGGGTGAGCTGCACACCGGCGGTTTCTTCCTGGCGCCCTTCGCCGTGGGGGCCTTCGCGGCGACGATCCTGAGCCTCGCCGGCGTGGGTACGGCGGGGGCAGCGATCGTATTCGTGGCGGCGTCGATGCTGGTGTTCCTCGCGCTGCGCCCGCTCGCGCGTAGCCACCGACGTCTGCCGCCCCCGATTCGCACGGGCGCCGCCGCTCTCGTGGGTCGCCCCGCGACGGTGCTGGAGCGGATCGCCAATCGCGAGGGCGTGGGCTGCGTGAAGATCGACGGCGAGGTGTGGACGGCGCGCAGCTTCGACGAGGACGAGGTGATTGACGCCGGCGAGCGTGTCGAAGTCGTCGAGATTCGCGGCGCCACAGCACTTGTGATGCACTGAGAAGGCCGATGGCCCTTCGCGGAGCGGCGTCCTCACCCTTCGGGTATACCCAGAGGGCACAGGCAGGCTGCTCTGCTTGCCTGCTAAGCACGTCACGCTCGCTGCGTCCTTGCCCCACTCGACCCTCGACCCCCTCAGAATTAGCCCACAAGGGAATAGGCTTCAGGAAGTCAAAAGAAAGGAAGTACCCGCATCATGGTCCCTCTCATAGTTGCCGCCGTAGTGGTGCTCTTCGTGCTGATCGTCGCGGCGCGAACGATCCGCGTGATCCCCCAGGCCCGCGCGGGGGTGGTGGAGCGACTGGGCCGCTACAGCCGCACGCTGCAGCCGGGACTGACGATCGTGACGCCGTTCATCGACCGCGTGAAGCCGCTCGTGGACCTGCGCGAGCAGGTGATCAACTTCTCGCCGCAGTCGGTGATCACCGAAGACAACGTGGTGGTGGGAATCGAGACGGTGCTGTACTTCACGATCACCGACCCGCGCTCGGCGACCTATGAAATTGCCAACCCGCTGCAGGCGATCGAGCAGCTGACCGTGACCACGCTACGTAACGTGATCGGCGGGCTCACGCTGGAGGCTACGCTGACGGCGCGCGAGAACGTCAACACCGAGCTGCGTGTCGTGCTGGATGAGGCCACCGGCAAGTGGGGCATTCGCATCAATCGTGTGGAGATCAAGTCGGTCGACCCGCCGGCTGACATCAGGACGGCGATGGAGAAGCAGATGCGCGCCGAGCGCGACCGTCGCGCGGCGATCCTTACCGCCGAAGGCCAGAAGCAGTCGCAGATCCTGACCGCCGAGGGCGAGAAGCAGGCGGCGGTGCTGACGGCCGAGGGCGCGCGCCAGGCCGCGATCCTGCGCGCGGAGGGCGAAGCCAAGGCAATCGACACCGTGTTCAAGGCGATCCACGAGGGCCGTCCCACGCGGGAGCTATTGAGCTACGAATACCTACAGATGCTGCCGCAGCTCGCCGAAGGGGACGCCAACAAGGTGTTTGTCATCCCCTCCGAGTTCGCCGAGGCATTCGGCGGCATCGGCGAGGCCCTCGCGCGCCGGAGTCAGGACACGCCAATCCCGGGCGAGGGTACGCCTAAGTAGATGTTCGACTCCCTCTCCGAGAAGCTCCAGGCGACTCTCTCCGAGGTCCGCCAGCGCGGCACGCTCAGCGAGCAGGACATCGACAGGGCGATGCGGGAGATCCGCCTTGCGCTGCTGGAGGCGGACGTCAACTTCAAGGTCGTCAAAGAGTTCACCGCGACGCTGAAGGAGCGCTGCCTGGGGGCGGAGATCGTCGGCCAGCTGAACCCTGGCCAGCAGGTGATCAAGATCGTCGGCGAGGAGCTGACGGCGCTGATGGGCGGCGCCTCGCGTGAGTTGAGCTTCTCGCCCAGGCCGCCCACGGTGATCCTGATGGCGGGGCTGCAGGGCTCGGGCAAGACGACTGCCTCGGCGAAGCTCGCCAAGCGCCTGCACGACGAGAGCGGCTCCTCGGTCGCGCTGGCGGCGTGCGACGTGTATCGGCCGGCCGCGGTCGAGCAGCTCGTCAAGGTCGGCGCCCAGGCAGGGGCAACTGTCTATTACCAGGACCCACCCGCCCCCGACCGCGACCCGGTCGAGATTGCCGCGTGGGCGCTTGAGCGGGCGCGCGAAGAGGGCAAGGACGTGCTGATCGTCGACACCAGCGGGCGGCTGCACATCGACGAGGCGCTGATGGACGAGCTCGTGAAGATCCGTGCGGCCGTCAAGCCCCACAACATCCTGCTCGTGGTCGACGCGATGACCGGCCAGGACGCCGTCAACGTCGCCGAGCAGTTCGCCGCGGCCGTGCAGTTCGACGGCGTGGTGATGAGCAAGCTCGACGGCGACGCGCGCGGTGGCGCGGCGCTGTCGGTCAAGGCGGTCACCGGCAAGCCCATCCTGTTCGCCTCAACGGGCGAGAAGCTCGACCAGTTCGAGCCCTTCCACCCCGACCGTATGGCCCAGCGGATTCTGGGCATGGGCGACGTGATGAGCCTGATCGAGCGGGCCGGGCGCCAGGTGGACGAGGACCAGGCGGCCGAGATGGAGCGCAAACTGCGCCGCAACGAATTCGATTTGGGCGACTTCCTCGAGCAGATGCAGACGGTGCGGAAGATGGGTCCGATCGCCAGCCTGATCGGCATGATCCCCGGCATGGGCGCGCAGCTGCGCGGCATGAAGATGGACGAACGCGAGCTCGACCGCGTACAGGCGATCATCCTCTCGATGACCCCCGAAGAGCGCCGCCGACCCGAGCTGATCAAGGGCTCGCGGCGGCTGCGCATCGCGCGGGGATCGGGGACCAATGTGCAGCAGGTCAATCAGCTGGTCAAGCAGTTCGGCCAGATACGCAAGGTGATGAGGCAGGTCGGGCGCGGCAAGATGCCCGACGTGGGAGCCATGATCCGAAACGCCCGGTGAGCTAAGCTCTGGCATGACGAATTAGCTACAGACAATCGTCTGCACAGCACACAAGAGAGGAAAACCGTGGCAGTAAGACTCAGGCTCACGCGAGTGGGCGGCAGGAAGGACCCAATGTGGCGCGTCGTCGTCGCCGACCAGCGCTCCCCGCGCGACGGGCGCGTGATCGAGACGATCGGCCACTACAACGCACAGACGAACCCCTCCACGATCGTGATCGACTCCGAGCGCGCTCGCAGCTGGCTGGCGCGCGGCGCGCAGCCCTCGGAGACGGTGCGCAAGCTGCTCCGCATCCAGGGGATCGCCTGAGGGCTCAGGCCCCCGGGTCGACGGGTTCGATGGCCATGGACGAGCAGGCGCGTGAGGAGGAGGCCCCGGCCTCCGCGATGGCGGAGCTGCTGGCCTTTCTGGCACGCGGACTGGTCGACCGTCCCGAGGAGGTGTCGGTCGAGCAGTTCGAGGAGGACGACGGCACCGTCGTGCTGGAGCTGTGCGTCGGTGAGGACGAGTACGGCAAGGTCATCGGTCGCGGCGGGCGCACCGCCCAGGCGCTGAGGACCGTGATCAGGGCTGCCGCGACGCACGAGCGCCGTCGCGTGCAGGTGGAGATCGTCGATTGACGGTCCGCACAACGTCACTTTGGCGACGGTGACATCCGAGGGGTCCACAGGGTCCGTGAGCGGAGCACCCTTGAACCCTCACACACTGCCGGCCGGGCGCGTGGGCCGGCCGCATGGACTGGACGGCAGCTTCTATGTGACCGGCGCGCAGCTGCGTCTGCTGAGCGTCGGCGCGAAGGTGAGCGTGGGAGAATTTACTGCTCCGGTCGTGCGCTTGGCCGGTCTCGAGAAACATCCGATCGTGCGTCTGGAGGGGGTCGAGGACCGCACCGCCGCCGAGCGGCTGCGGGGAGCGGAGCTGAGGGTCGAGCAGGGCGAGGCTCCCGCGCTGGAACCCGGCGAATGGTGGGCGCACGAACTCGAGGGCTGTGCAGTCGGAGACGGTGAGCGCCACCTCGGTACCGTCGCCCGCCTGATCGAGCTGCCCTCCTGCGAGGCGCTCCAGGTGCGCCTGCCGGACGGCGGCGAGCTGCTCGTGCCGATGGTGGCCGATGCGATCCGCGCCGTGGACGTTGCTCAGGGGCGCATCGACGTGAGCTTCGCGTTTCTCGGAGAGCCATGGACATAGGAGAGCGGGGGACATAGGAGAGCCGTGGACATAGACGTCTTCACGCTCTTCCCGGAGTGGTTCGCATGGTTCTCCGAGCAGCGCCACGTGCGCAACGCGCTGGAGCGGGGCTCACGCCTGGACTACGTGAACTACCGCGAGCACACCCCACTGCGCGCCGGCCAGGTCGACGACACGCCCTTCGGCGGTGGGGCCGGGATGGTGCTGCGCGTGGACGTCCTCGACAGCGCGCTGCGCGCTCACTATGGAGTCGATCCAGTGGACCTGCGCAGGCGGCGCAGGGTAATCGCGCTCACCCCGGGCGGACGGCCGCTCGATGAGAGCTACGTGCAGGAGCTGGCCGCCGAGCCCGCGCTGACGCTCCTGTGCGGACGCTACGAGGGCTTCGACGAGCGCATCGTCGAGCACTTCGCGAGCGAGACGCTCTCGATCGGCCGCTACGTACTCGCCGGCGGCGAGCTCGCGGCGATGGTCGTCTGCGACACCATCCTGCGCAAGCTGCCCGGCGCGCTCGGCCACGCCGGCTCGGTGCTCGAGGAGTCCTTCAGCGAGGCCCTCGAGGGCGCGCCGGAGTACCCGCATTACACGCGCCCCGCCGAGTACCGCGGGTGGCATGTTCCCGAGGTGCTGCTGTCCGGTCACCACGAGCAGATCCGCCGCTGGCGTGCAGAGCGCAGTCGCGAGCGGGGAGAGATCGGACGCGAGCACCCCTAGCTCCCCCGGTACAGCCGCAGGCGGAGTTGGATCGGTGGTGTTGGGGTTAGAAGCAGTGGGATCGGCGACGCGGGTGAGGGGTGCGATGGCCGGCGAAGCAGCGGCATCGGTCGCGAGCGCGGCGAAGAGAGCTGATTGTCCGCTACCATTGCTCACCGCGCCGTCCCGACCGTCCCCGAGGGGCGAGAGGGTGGCCGTTTTTTGTGACTGCCATGAGCACCGTGATCGCCAACATCGAGCGCGCCCAGCTGCGGCGCGTCCCCAGCTTCGCTCCGGGCGACCGCGTGAAGGTGCACTTCCAGGTGATCGAGGGCACCCGCCGGCGCATCCAGGTCTTCGAGGGTGTCGTGATCAAGCGCCAGGGCCACGGTGTGCGCGAGACCTTCACTGTGCGCAAGCAGTCCTTCGGTGTTGGCGTGGAACGCACCTTCCCCGTGCACTCGCCGAAGATCGAGCGCATCGAGCTGGCCGCCCGCGGCGACGTGCGCCGCGCGAAGCTCTACTACCTGCGCGACCGTGTGGGCAAGCGCGCGCGTGTACGCGAGCGCCGCTACACAGGTCCCGAGGAGACAGTCGAGCCCGGGCTGCTGGTCGAGCCCTCGACGAGCGAGCCTGCTGAGCCGCAGGGCGGGGAGGGTGTGACCGCGGAGCAGGCCGTGGCACAGGACGCTACCGCGGAGGAGGCGGTCGCGCAGGAAGCGAGCTCGAGCAGCGAGCCTCAGGGGGGGCCGAAGGCCGACGCCAAGGCAGCAGCGCAGGGCGACACACAGGGTGTCGCCGAGGAGGGGGCGACACCCTCAGACAGCGCGGCGAGCACCGGCGAGACCGACTCCTCCTCTGACGCCGGCGCCGCCCCCGCGGGCGCGCCCGGCGAGCCCGCCGAGTGAACGACGGGGCCGGGTGATGGCTCGCACCAAGCGCCAGCCCAAGTCGACGACCAACTCGATCATCGAGCTGGTCGTGATCGTTGTGATCGCATTGGGTCTCGCGCTGCTGATCCAGGCGTTTATCGTCAAGCCCTACCGCATCCCCAGCGGCTCGATGGAGCCGACTCTCACGATCGGCCAGCGTGTGCTCGTCAACCGCATTGGCGAGCGCTTCGGCGGACCGCACATCGGCGAGGTCGCCGTGTTCCACCCCCCCAAGGAAGCCGAACAGGAGGAGTGCGGCCCGACGCCCCACATGGTCACGCCGGGCGGCGCGGCCTGCTCGGAACCGGAGCCCGAACACTCCGAAGTGAACTTCATCAAGCGCATCGTCGCCGGTCCGGGCGACACGATCTACATTCGCGAAGGCCATCTCTATCGCAACGGCAAGCGCGAGAGCGACGGCTACATCCGCCCCTGCGGCGAACGCTCCGAGTGCAACTTCCCCACGCCGATCAAGATTCCGCCCGGCCATTGGTTCATGATGGGAGACAATCGTGGCGAATCTGACGACAGCCGATTCTGGGGGCCAGTCCCCACCAGCTGGATCATCGGGCAGGCCTTCGCCACCTACTGGCCACCCGATCGCATCGGCTTCCTCTAATCCCGAAGGGCTGGGACCTGCCGACGCCCAGCTCAACGGTGCAGGGGCCGCTGCCTGCCTATCATCTTCAGAGGGCATCCCGCCACAGGCGTCAAGGTCCAAGATTGCCGCGCGGCGACGCAAGCGCAGAAAGACCAGCGGCAGACGGTTGTTCGCTTTCGACCGAGCGCTGGGCGCACGCCTTGTGGCTGGGGCCGACGAGGCCGGGCGCGGCTGTCTCGCCGGTCCGCTCGTCGCGGCCGGCGTGCTCTTCGACTACGCCGCCCTCAGCACCCGCGAGCTGCGCTCGCTGAGCGCGCTAAACGACTCCAAGCAGCACACCCCCGAGGCGCGCGAGGAGCTGTATCCGCTGGTTCTACGCGCCGCCGCGCGTGTCACCGTCGTCTCGCGGTGCGTACGCGGCATCGACGCCCGCGGGCTGCACAAGACGAACCTCGCCGCGCTGCGCGACGCGATCCTCGGCGTCACCGAGGGAGTGCACGGCGAGCTCGTGTGCCTCACCGACGGCTTCTCCGTCCCCGGGCTTCACCGTCCCCACCGGGCGGTCGTCAACGGTGACGCCACGAGCGCGGCGATCGCGGCCGCCTCGATCGTCGCCAAGGTGACGCGCGACCGCTACATGCACCACGCCGATTCGCTGCACCCCGGCTGGCACTTCGACGAGCACGTCGGCTACTCCACCCCCGAGCACCGCGAGGCGATCCTGCGCCAGGGTGTCTCGCCGCTGCACCGCATGTCGTTCCAGTCGTTGGCGTACCAGCAGCTGGCGCTGTAGAGCCTGTCTCGAAACAGGCGGTGCGGTCGGTGCGTTCATGGACCAAGCTGGTCGTCGCTGGTCGTCGCGGGTCGTCGCACGCGTGCTACCGATCGGAGATCGGCCAGCACGTGCAAGGCGGCACGTGGCGATCCTGCGCCGGGTACAGGGGCGCATCCGGGCGTGCCGGATGTTTGAGACAGGCTCTTGAGAGGGCCTAACAAAATGTGGGTGCGGCTGGGGTGGTCGAGGGTCGAGCGGAGCGAGGACGCAGGGGTGAAGGCTTGGTGGTGCCAAGTCGAGCCCGAGGACGCCGCTCCGCGAAGGCCATCGGCCGCATCCAGACGTGCACACATTTTGTTAGGCCCTCTAAACTCACCAGGCCCCCTCGATGTGCTCCAGGCTCACGAGGTTGTCGCGTGCGTCGACGGTCACGCCGATCGCGTCGAACCGGATCGTGTGGGCCCTAGGGCGGGTGTGCGTTTCGTCGTGTAGCCACGCCGCGGCAAGGCGGCGCAGACGGGCCCGCTGGCGCGGACGCAGGCCGGCAAGCGGCAGCTCATCAGGGCCGAATCTGCACCGCGGGCTGCCATGGATGCGGCGGGTCTTGACCTCCCCGATGACCAAGGTGCGCCCGTCGAAGGCGATCAGGTCGATCTCCCCGTGGCGAGTGCGCGCATTGCGTTCGAGCAGCGCGAAGCCCAGGCGTTCCATGTGGGCTGCGGCGAACTCCTCGCCGAGGCGACCGACCGCGCGGCGGGGATCCTCGCGGCCAGCATCCGCACTGTCCTGCTCTTCGCGTTCAGCATCCAAACGGCCGCCTGCCCGGAACGGCACCTCGCAGCGCTGCGCTGTTAGATGGGATCGGTGCTGATCGGCTAAAGGTAGGGCTCTTGCCATAGCTCGGCCAAGCTAGCCCTCGCAGCGTGCCGTGACGGAGAAATTTGTGCCGTTACTGTTGCAAGATCGTGACGTCAGAGACACAAACCGCCGAGGGACGCGACGGCACGCCCTGTGCGCTAACCATCGCCGGATCTGACTCCGGTGGTGGCGCCGGCATCCAGGCCGACCTGAAGGCCTTCGCGCGCTGCGGAGTGCACGGCACATGCGCGATCACCGCCATCACCGCACAGAGCACGGTCGGTGTCAGCGCAATCCACCTCGTGCCCCCCGAGATCGTCCTTGCTCAGGTGCGCGCCGTGGTGGACGACATCGGCGTGGGAGCCGTCAAGGTCGGGATGCTCGGAACCGTCGAGGTCACACTCGCCGTTGCTCAGGCGCTCGACGGGCTGCCCGCCGGGACCCCGGTGGTCGTCGATCCCGTGATGGTCGCCGAGTCAGGCGCGCGTCTCCTCCAGGATGATGCACAACGAGCGCTGATTCAGGAGATCCTGCCGCGCGCCACGGTCGTGACTCCGAATCTGCCCGAGGCGCGCACGCTTGCCGACGCATCCGTACCGGTCATCTCGACATCGGTCGGCGCACCCCTATCTGCCACATCGAGATCCGCCCACGTCGAGGGTGACGGGCGCTCGGTTACCCAAACGGACACTGACGGTGGCAGGGCTCAAGCCCACGAGCTCGCGCGCGCCGTGCTCGCCCTCGGGCCCCGCATCGTCGTGCTCACAGGAGGCCATCGCGAGCAGGCCACCGATCTCTTCCTCGACAGCCGCGGTACGGGCGAGATCGTGGAGATCCCCGGCCCGCGCCACGCCGACGGCGCGGCACACGGCTCGGGCTGCACCCACTCCTCGGTCCTCGCCGCGCAGCTCGCGCTCGGCTTCACGCCGCTGCAGGCGGCCCGCACGGCGCGGGCGCTCGCCGGCGAGGCCGTCGCGGGCGGCCTGCGCGACATCGGCGCCGGGGCCGGTCCCGTCGACATCCTCGGCCTGTCTTCCCGGCGCTCCAGCTGAGTTTCGTTGCGCGGCCGGCCGTCTCGACATCCTGGCCTGTCTTTTCGGCGCTCCAGTCGACGCTGCACGACGCGGCCACCTGGCGGAGCGTCAGCGGAGCCCCTTCCAAGTCGTTATCTGCCGTAGATCACTCCTCGCCCGTTTGCCATAATCACGCGATGCGTCTGCTGCGTTTGAAGCCGGGTCATGGCGAGATCGTGCTAGCCGAGGGGGACGTGGCGGTGCCCGCGCAGGAGGCCGCGCTGATCGAGGCGTTTCGTCGCGAGCTCGACGCGGGGATGTGGGCAGCGGTCCCCACCAGCGCCGACGGCGGTCGCCGCGAGGCCGAGATGGTGAAGAGCTTCGCCGAGGTGCCGCGCGACGCCGAGCGCGTGATCTTCTTCCCGCGTGCCGCCGGCGGCACGTACTAGGCCGTGCTGCTCGCGCTCGGGGCCACCGCGATCGTCATGGTGGTCCTGCTGTGGGAGCTGCTCGCGCCGCGTCTGCGCGCGAGTGCACCGGGACTGCGCCGTGCGCTCGCCGCCCGCCGTGCCGCCGCGCGAGGCGACTCCGAGCTCGGCTATGACCCCGGGCGCGAGCTGCGTGCCGAGCAGCGCGCCCGCGCGCTCCTGCGCTCGTGCGTCAACGAGGAGGAGTGGGCCATGTACCGCGACCTCGGCTTCCTGCGCGTCTGGGGCAGCTCCACCTTGGGGGAGGCGCCGCGCGCGCCCTACGCCTATCTCATCTACCCCCACCGCCCGATCGTCGCCTACATTCCGCAGACCGGCGTGCTCCTCAACGAGTACTGCGTCGCCTTCCCCGACCACACCCGCCCCTACGGCAGCGCGCGGCTGCCCGACTCCGACGACGTGCTCGCCAAGTGGATGGCGCTCACCGCGGATGAGCGCCGGCTGATCTCCGACGCCAACATGCATCTCCCCGGCCGGCAGATCGATCCCGACGCCGTACGGCACGATCTCGCGCGGCTTTCCAGCTGGGAGCGCGAGCGCATCGAGCGCTCGCCCGGCAGCGCGGATAATGTTCCCGCTCCGTGAGCCCAGCCCCGTTTGACCTCAAGCACCGCAGCCGCGCCCTCACCGAGGGTCCCGAGCGCGCCGCCGCGCGCTCCTATCTGCACGGCATCGGCTACACCGCCGAGGATCTCGCCAAGCCAATCGTCGGTGTCGCGCACTCCTGGATCGAGACGATGCCCTGCAACTTCAACAACCGCGTTTTGGCGGCGAAGGTCAAGGAGGGCATCCGCGCCGCCGGCGGCACCCCCATGGAGCTCAACACGATCGCCATCTCCGATGGCATCACGATGGGTACCGCCGGGATGCGCGCCTCGCTCGTCTCACGCGAGCTGATCGCCGACTCGATCGAGCTCGTTGCCTCCGCGCACCTCTTCGACGCGCTTGTCGTCATCTCCGGCTGCGACAAGACCATCCCCGGCGCCGTCATGGCGCTCGCGCGCCTGAATATCCCCGGCCTGATGCTCTACGGCGGCTCGATCCGCCCCGGCCACTACAAGGGCGCCGAGGTCACCATCCAGCAGGTCTTCGAGGCCGTCGGTCAGTACGCCGCCGGCAAGATCACCGAGGAGGAGCTGCACGAGCTCGAGGAGGCCGCCTCGCCCGGCGCGGGCGCCTGCGGTGGGCAGTTCACCGCCAACACCATGGCCATGGCCTTCGAGGTGCTCGGCATCTCACCCGCCGGCTCCGCCATGGTGCCCGCCGAGGACGGCCGCAAGCTCAAGGTCGCGCGCGAGTGCGGCGAGCTCGTGCTCGACGTCCTGCGCCGTGGGCAGCTGCCCAGCGACGTCATCACCAAGGACGCCCTGGAGAACGCCATCGCCGCCGGCGCCACCAGCGGCGGCTCCACCAACATCGTCCTGCACCTGCTCGCCGTCGCCCACGAAATGGGCATCCCCCTCTCGATCGACGAGTTCGACCGCATCTCCGAGCGCACTCCACTGCTTTGCGACCTGCAGCCCGGGGGGCAGTACGTGGCGACCGACCTCTATGCCGCCGGTGGCGTGCCTCTGGTGCTTCGGCGGCTGCAGGAAGCCGGGCTGCTGCACGACTCCGCTGCGACGGTCACGGGGCGCACCATCGGCGAGCACGCCGCCGAGGCCGCCGAGATCCCCGGCCAGCGCGTCGTGCGCCCGCTCTCCGACCCCATCAAGCCCACGGGCGGCTTCGCGATCCTGCGCGGCTCCGTCGCGCCTGACGGCTGCGTCGTCAAGCTCGCCGGCCACGAGCGTCGTCGCCACGTCGGCCCCGCACGCGTATTTGAGGGGGAGGAGGCCACCATGGCCGCCGTTCTCGCCAAGGACATCCACGACGGCGACGTCGTCGTCATCCGCAACGAGGGCCCCGCCGGCGGCCCCGGCATGCGCGAGATGCTCTCCGTCACCGCCGCCCTCGTCGGCGAGGGCCTCGGCGAGACCGTCGCGCTCATCACCGACGGGCGCTTCTCCGGCGCCACCCACGGCTTCATGGCCGGCCACGTCGCGCCCGAGGCAGCTCGTGGCGGCCCGATCGGCGCGCTGCGCGACGGCGATGAGATCACGATCGACGTCGACTCGCGGCGTATCGACGTCGCGCTCTCAGACGCCGAGATCGCCGAGCGGCTCGTGCTCTATGCGCCGCCGCTGCGCGTGGGGGACCATGTCGAGGTGGCGATCCAGAAGTACGCCAAGCTCGTGGGGTCGGCGGCGCAGGGCGCGATTACTCGCTGAGAGGGCCGCGGGCCAGAAGCGCGCCGTGGGTGTCTGTCCTGGGCGGATCGGAAACACGGATGAGAGCCGGGATCGGAAGCTGTAGCGGGGCGGGTACAGGCTCTTCATGGGAGTTCCTGCATAGGGCCCAGAGGGAGAGTATGAATTCGGAGCGTAGGGCCTACGGCGTTGCAAGACGATCCTCGTGCTGCAAGGCAATCACATAACAGCTGCACAATAACAATGGAGATATCATGATCAAGGCCAAGTTCGTGCTTGGGCTGGCGGTGGTGGTGGCGATGTTCGCGTTCACCACGACGCCCGCATTGGCACGGGTGACTAATCACGGCGGGAAAGGTACAGTTTCAGGCGAAGTAGGTACTTTTAGTTACGAAGGTTTCACAGTCAAATGCGCGGGTGCCAGCGGCCTTTACAAAGTAAACTCAGAAGGTACGGCCTTTACTCTGGAAGGAGTAGAATGGAAAGGGTGTAAAACCACGAGCGGCACCGAAGCCACCGTCACATGTACCCTGGAGCTGAAACAACCGAATAAAGAAGGCACTGAAAAAGGCACAGCTACGGGGGAACTGATGTGCACGGTTTCGAGCGCAGGGTGCATAGTAAAAATAGAAAAAAATAATGAACTCAAAATACCTCTGTCAAAATCAGGGGTAATAGAGCTAAAATTCGCAAATCTAACGGCGTCCGCCAATGAAGCCTGCAAAGGCGTAGGCATCAAAAACAAAGAAACCAAAGAAGCCAAAGTGGAAGCTAAACTTACAGCAGAAGGACTCGGGCTAGAATAGTCGAGTTTATGATTATTCTCTGGTCAGAGATAAGTGACTTACAGGATCAGGTTGCAGTTGCGAGTCTCTGATCTGACTTGAGCTAGAGCCGTTCGGGGAACTGCCAGATGTGGGTTCCCTGAACGCTTTCGAGAGCAAGCCAACAACGACGATGAATCTACCGGCTACTCGCTCAGGAATTGATCCAACAGCTCATTGAATCTCGCCGGGCGCTCCAGCATCGGCACGTGTCCGGTGTCGGGCAGGATCACCTTGCGTGCGTCGGCGATCAACTCGGTGTAGACGTCGGCGTCGCGCACCGTTATCACGCGGTCGCGGTCGCCCCACACCACCAGGGTCGGACACGCGATCTCGGGCACCCTGTCGCGGAAGTCATAGTCGAGGTTGGCCCGCAGAGCGTCGGGGAAGCCCGGCTTGCCCGCCCCGCGCAGCTGCTCGGCCACCAGCGCGGCGGGCAGCCGGCCGGGATAGCGGGCCACTCCCTCCAGAGCGCGAGCGCGCAGCACCGGCCGACTCGACACGGCGTCGGCGTGCGCGGCCGTCCAGCCCATGCCCATCCTCAGTAACGGTCCCGCCCAGCGCATGAGCAGCGCCAGGCGCTGGGCCTCCTTGTTGCCGACGCTGCTGATGCCCGCGGGGGCCGCAAGCAGCAGGCGCTCCACCCGCTGGGGGAAGGCGATCGCCAGCTCCGCGGAGATAAAGCCGCCCATCGAGTTGCCCACCACGGCGGCGGCGTCGATCCCAAGCGCGTCCATTACCTGGTCGAGGATCCGCCCATAGAGGGAGATCGCGATCTTCTCCACAGGCATCGGCGAGCGCCCGAAGCCGGGCAGGTCGAGCGCCACCACGCGATGGGAGGCCGCGAACACCGGCAGCTGTTCCAGCCAGTTCTGCCAGCAGCCGCTGAGTCCGTGCACGAACACGATCGGCGGACCGTCGCCGAGATCGACGACGTTGACCGGCCGATCCTTTACAGTGATCCAGCGCTGGTGCTTGCGCCAGTCGACATCAAGCCACGGGGCACGCCCGGTCGGGCCGTAAGGTTCGCTGGATGTGGGGGCAGGGGTTGCGGAGATGCCGAACATCGGGAGATAGTTTACGGCCATGCGGATCGCGATCGATATCGACTCCACGCTGCACCATTACTGGGACATCATCTCGGAGGTCTCGCTGCGGCGATTCGGCGTCGAGCTGCCCTACGACGAGCAGTTCTCGTGGGGCATCACGCGCCTGCGCCCCGAGCAGCTGAAGCTGTGCATCCGGGAGAGCCACAGCGACGAGCTGATTCTCACCGGCACGCCCTACCCGGGCGCGGTGGAGACGGTGCGCGGCTGGCACCAGCAGGGCCACTTCATCCATGTCACCAGCCACCGCGACGAGGACCGCGAGGAGGCGACGCGCGCCTGGCTAGGGCTGATCGGCCTGCCCTTCGACGACCTGCGCTGCGCCTACGAGAAGGTCTCGCGCTGTAAGGAACTCAAAATCGACCTACTGATCGACGACAGCCCGCTGAACCTCCTGCCCGCGATCGAGAATGGCATCCTCGCCGCCACCATCGAACACCCCTGGAACCGCGACGTGTGCGAGGAAGAGGACATCTTCAGCGCCGGTGACTGGCATGAGCTCGCCGGCTTGCTGGAGCCGGTGCTCGCTGGTCGTCTGCGTTCGCTGGCCGGCTAGTTTCGGTACCTGGGCAGCGGTCTCGTCCACTGTGTTGGCCCCGTCCGGGGGCGGTGTGGCATGGCAGTGGCGCGGGCGCTGGCGCCCTCAGGCAGGCGCGGAGGGCTCCGTGGCGAACCTCTCGGCCATGAGTGCCACATCGATCGCCACTGCCGATCGCACTGTACCGGTCGACTCGATCGACCCGATCGAGTCGACGTGGCGGGCGGCGCTCGAGTTGCTCGTGGAGGATCTGCGTCGTCGCGACGCCGCGCCAAAGACAGTGCGCGCCTACCGCGTTGACATCGAACAGTTCGCCCGCTGGGCGGCCGCCCAGCGCTTCGAGCCCACCGAGATCGACCACAAGGCGGTGCGCCGCTACGTGGCGCGCCTCTCCGAGGCGGGCTCTTCGCCGGCGACCTCGGCGCGTAAGCTGGCGGCGCTGCGGGCGCTGTTTTCAAGCCAGCGCGAGCACGGCCTGATCGAGCAGAGCCCCGCCGACCTGGTGTCCACGCCACGCCAGCCCTCCCACCTTCCGAGCGTGTTGAAGGCTCGGGAGGTGGCGAGCCTGCTGGAGAGCATCCCGGCGTCCACGGCACTGGAGCTGCGCGACCGGGCGCTATTCGAGTTGGCCTACGCCTGCGGCCTGCGCGCGGAGGAGCTCGTCTCGCTTGCCCTTGCCGACGTCGACCACGACGGCGAGCAGCTGCGCGTCGAGGGCAAGGGACGCAAGACGCGCTTTCAGCCGGTCGGCGAGATCGCGCTGTCCTCGCTCGCGCTCTACCTGCAGCGGGGTCGCGCGGCGCTCGACGCCGGCGCCGGCGAGCAGGCGCTGTTCCTCAGCAAGTCCGGGCGCCCGCTCGGCACCGGCGACGTGCGCAGGCGTCTGCGTGTCTGGCGCGAGCGGGCAGGGCTCCCCTCAGGGGCCTCGCCGCACACGCTGCGCCACAGCTTCGCCACCCACCTGCTGGACGGCGGAGCGGACCTGCGCACGATCCAGGAGCTGCTCGGCCACGCGAGTCTGTCGACCACTCAGGTTTACACTCGGGTAGAGTCAGCGAGGCTCAGAAGCGCCTATGCGCGCAGCCACCCGCGGGCCTGATCGGCGGGGGAGACCCTGGAGACGAACGTTGGAGACGAACGTCAAATCGATCGAGCTACGCGAACTGTGGCGACGCTACAAGTCCGACGGCGACCCGCGCGCGCGGGAGCGCCTCGTCGTCGCCTATTCGCCGCTCGTCAAGTACGTCGCCGGGCGAACCGCCGCGGGGCTGCCCCCGCACGTGGAGGAGGCCGACCTGATCTCCTACGGGCTCGTCGGGTTGATCTCCGCGATCGAGCGCTTCGACCTCTCGCGCGAGATCAAATTCGAGACCTACGCGATCACGCGCATCAAGGGCGCGATCATCGACGAGTTGCGCTCGATGGACTGGGTGCCGCGCAGCGTGCGTGCCCGCGCGCGGGAGATCGAGCGCGTCAACGCCAAGCTCGAGAACCGCCTGCAGCGGGCGCCCACCGACCAAGAGATGGCGAATGAGCTGAATATCCCGCTCACCGAGCTACACGACTCGCTGCTGGCGATCTCGCACTCCTCGATGGCCGCGCTGGATGAGCTGTGGAGCGTGTCTGACTCCAGCGGCGACCAGGTATCGCTGATGGATACGCTCGAGGACCCCGGTGCGCCGGACCCGGCGAAGGTGCTGGACGTGGGCGACCTGAAGGATCGCATCGCCGAGTCGATCGCGCGGCTGCCCGAGCGCGAGAAGCTCGTGATCGCGCTCTACTACTACGAGAACCTCACCTTGCGTGAGATCGGTGAGGTGCTCGGCGTCACTGAGTCCCGCATCTCTCAGCTTCACACGAAGGCGGTCCTGCGCTTGCGCTCGCGTATGCAGAGCGACAGTTTCGACTGAGTTTCCCGGGCCTCGCGACGGCCTTTGCAAGCAGAGCGACGCTCTGCAGAACGACAGCTCGGTCCGCCCCTGCAGCCTGCGCTTGCGTTCGGCTATGCGGAGCGATAGCTTCGACCGATGCATCCCGCGGACAGGATCCGCAACGTAGCCTTGGTGGGACATCGCGGCGCCGGAAAGACCTCGCTGCACGAGGCGCTGCTGTTCGAGGCCGGGGTGACCTCGCGCCTGGGCGTCGTCGTCGACGGCAGCACCGTCTCGGACTCAGATCCCGACGAGCGCTCACGGCAGATATCGATCTCGCTGGCGCTTTCCTCATTTGAGTGGGATGGACGCAAGATCAATCTGCTCGACACCCCCGGCGAGCCGAGCTTCGTGGCCGACGTGCTCGGTGCGCTGCGCGTGTGCGAGTCGGCGATCTTCGTCGTAAATGGGCGCATGGGCGTGGAGGTCTCGACTGCCCGCCTGTGGGCACGCGCCGCGGAGCTCGACATCGCGCGCTTGCTGTTCGTGAATATGCTCGATCGTGAGCGCGCCGACTTCTTTCGCACGCTCGAACAGCTGAAGGCCGCATTCGGCCCGCACGTGGTCGCCACCGAGATCCCAATGGGCTCCGCGCAGGAGCTCGAAGGCGTGATCGACCTGATCGACATGATGGCGCTGCGCCACGACCCCACTTCCGCAGCACGCGGCGCCGCCACAGAGGTGCCGATCCCCGAGCACCAGCTCGCGCAGGCGCAGGAGTATCGCGAGAAGCTGATGGACGAGGTCGCCGAGGCGTCCGACACGCTGATGGAGCGCTACCTCGAGGGCGAGGAGATCTCCCACGAGGAGATCGTCGCGGCGCTCAAGGAGGGCACCAACCACGGCTCGATCTTCCCAGTCGTGTGCGGCGTGGCCACTCACAACGTGGGCACCACACGCCTGCTCGGCGCGATCGTCGAGGACCTGCCCTCACCCGTGAAGCACGGCCCGCTGCGCGTGGGGGTGCTGGAGATCCTCCCCGACCCCGAGCGCGAGCTGTTCGCCTACGTCTTCAAGACTCGCGCCGACCCCTTTGCGGGGCGCATCAACCTGCTCCGCGTCTACCAGGGCACGCTGCGCCGCGACAGCCACGTACTCAACACGCACGCGCACGCCAAGGAGCGCATCGGCCAGCTGCTGCTGTTCGCGGGCAAGGAGGTCGTGCACCTCGACGAGCTCGGCCCGGGCGATATCGGTGCGGTGGCCAAGCTCAAGGAGACCTCGGCCGGGGATTGGCTGGCCGACCGTGACGAGCCGATCGAGATGCCGCGCCCGAAGCTGCCGGCGCCGGTGATGGCATTCGCGGTCGAACCGAAGAGCCGTGGCGACGAGGATAAGGTGTTCGGCTCGCTGCGCCGCCTGCAGGAGGAGGACCCCACGATCGACCTGCACCGCGACCCCCAGACCGGAGAGCAGATCGTGGCCGGGCTATCGCAGGTGCACGTCGAGGTCGTCGTCGAGCGCCTGCGCGAGCGCTTCGGCGTCGAGGTCACGCTGAAGCCGCCCAGGGTGCCCTACCGGGAGACGATCCGCAAACCCGCGAGGGCCCACGGCCGCCACAAGAAGCAGACTGGCGGGCGCGGGCAGTTCGGCGACTGCCACATCGAGATCGAGCCGCTTGTGGACCCTGACCCGAGCAACCCCGACGCCGAACACCCGGCGTTCGAGTTCGTCGATCAGATCAAGGGCGGCGTGATCCCTGGCCAGTTCATCCCCGCCGTGCGCAAAGGCGTGGAAGAAGCGATGAGCACCGGCGCCGCCGCGGGGTATCCCGTGAAGGGCGTGCGCGTGCGCCTCGTCGACGGCTCACACCACTCCGTGGATTCCTCCGAGGTGGCCTTCAAGATGGCCGGCATCCACGCCATGCGCCAGGCCCTGGAGGAGGCCGGTCCGGTGCTGCTCGAGCCCGTCATGCTCGTGATCGTGTCTGTGCCCGAGAGCTGCGTGGGCGATGTGATCGGCGATCTCAACGCGCGCCGCGGTCGCCCCCAGGGGATGGAGCCCAGCGTGGGGATGACCGAGATCAGGGCCGAGGTGCCGATGGCCGAGATGCTCAGCTACGCACCCGACCTGCGCTCCATCACGGGCGGTCAGGGCGACTACACGCTGGAGCTGCTGCGTTACGAGGAGGTCCCCGCGCACCTCGCCAAGAAGCTGATCGCCCAGGGGGGGCCGGAGCGCGCCGCCGCGAGCGTCTGACGCGTGTCGCGATACCCGTGCCATGTCCGTCGCGAGGCACGCCTGGGCGTCTGGGCGTGCCCGAGCATCCCCGCGTGCACGCCTGATTGCGCAGGCTGTGCGCGGGCATGCCGCGACGCACGCCCGGGCGCCCATCACTACCCTGGAGTGCCGATGGCCACCAGATCGATCGTCACATCCCATCCCGAAGTCGCCTGCGACGTCTGCGGCAGGCGCCTGCTGCGGGGCGAGCAGCCCGATGTCTTTCTCAGCGGTGGTCAGCGGCGGACGGTGTGCGAGCTGTGTGTGCCGCGCGCCACGCACGAGGGCTGGCTGCGCGAGGCGGATGACCATTCCTTGACCCTGCGCCCCAGCGGTCCCCGGCGCGGGCGCTCGCTGCTCGGGCGGCTGCGCCAGACGCGCTGGCCGGCGGCCGACAGGGTGCAGGATGAGGACACGCTCCCCGAGCCCGCCCCGAGCCCTCCGATCACCGCCCAAGAGCGCGGGGAAGATCTGTATGACTTCCTCGACAGCCCCCTGCCGGCGGAGGCCAAGCCCGTGCCCGCGGTGCCGCGGCCGAGTCTCGTCGAACCAGCCTCCACCAGTGCAACCCCCACAGGCGGCGAGCTCAAGATGGAGCGGGCGCTTGAGGTCTTCAATCGCGGCGAGCACCCGCGGAGGCTGGCGGGCGTGGCGCGCTCGTTGGGCGCCCCCACGGTGCGCGTGGCCCCCGTGGCGGAGTCGGGCAGCACTGTGGCAGTGGTCGTGGCGTGGGAGCTGTGCTGGTATCGCTACGAGGTGGACCTGGGCGACGAGGACGCGGGCGCGCAGCTCGCAGCGCAGGGGATGGAGCTGGATGAGCTGCCCCGCGAGGATCGCGTGGCCAACGCCGCGATCGACGAGCGCGGCGAGCTGTCGCTGCTCGCGTAGAACCTGTCCCGTTCGACGACCCACTCACCTGGTAAAGGGAGTCCTGCTGGTGTGTGCCGCCGAGTCCTGTTGCGGTGCCCGTGCGGGCAAGCCCCGGGCCTATTCGTCCACTGCACGCGCCGTCGGGCGGCAAACGCTCTAGCATGCAGGGACGATGATCTACTGCGTGGTGCCCCGCCCCTTGGCCGACGAGCTTTACCCGAAGCTCGTGGAGTACTACAAGGACGACGACAACGTGGCTGTGATCGTGGATCGCCGCCACGCCGATCGTCGCGGACGCGCCGGCACGACCGGCGCTGTGGGGCCTGACGGTCAGCGGCGAGTGGTGCGCGACCGTCGCCGGGCGCGCGTGCCGGGCGAGCTGCCGTCGCTGGCCGGCGCTGCGTCCTCCTGAGAAGCTGGGCTTCTCACACAGTCCTCAGCCCCATAGAGGTTGTCCCGTAGCGTGTAGAAGTTCGTAGGTGGCGGTTCTCTCGCCTCGTCCGGTCCCGCTGGGACCGTGGCGAGTGCGAACAAGTCCATTGAGACGAGAGGAACCGCCATGATGACCGTAGAGCAGGAGCAGGACGCACGCCCAGAGCATGTGTTGCCGCCAGGGGTGCTGGATGCGCTGGGGGAGCTGGCTGGTGCGGCGAAGGACGGGCTGCTCGCGTTGAGCGTCGGTGTTGGGCTGGGGGTGCTCAGCGAGATGATGGAGGCCGAGCTGGATGAGGTCGTCGGCGCCAAGCACGCCATGATCCCGGAGCGCACCGCGGTGCGTCACGGTCACGAGGATGGCGAGGTCACTCTTGGTGGCCGGCGGGTCGCGGTGAAGCGTCCGCGTGCCAGGAGCGCTGATGGGGAGCACGAGGTGCCGTTGGCGACGTACGCGTATTTCGCTGACCGTGACCCGTTGATGCGTGTCGTGTTGGAGCAGATGCTCGCGGGTGTCAGCACCCGCCGGTTCTCAAGAACCCGTGAGCCCGTTGGGGAGCAGGTGAGAGCCAGTGAGCGCTCGGCGTCGAAGTCAGCGGTCAGCCGCGAGTTCGTTGGCCGCACGCGTGAGCACCTGGACGCACTGATGAGCCGCGATCTGGGAGACGTGCGCCTCGCGGCGTTGATGGTCGACGGGATCGAGCTGAAGGGCCGCTGCGCGATCGTCGCGCTCGGCGTCAGCACCGAGGGAGTGAAGATCCCGCTGGGATTATGGGATGGCTCCACGGAGAACAAGACAGTCACCGCTCACCTCCTCGCCGATCTCGTCAGCCGTGGCCTTGACGTCGAGCAGGGCGTCCTTGTCGTCCTGGACGGCAGTAAGGCACTGCGGGCAGCCGTTGATGAGATCTTCGGCCCCGTGCCGGTGCAGCGATGTGTTCGTCACAAGGAACGCAACGTCCTGGATCACCTCCCCGAGCGCGACCGCCCCGCCGTGAAGGCGCGCTTGCGGCGCGCGTGGTCCAGCGATAACCACGCGCGCGCGCTGGACGGTCTGCGGATCCTCGCATCAGAGCTCGAACACTCCCATCCCGGAGCGGCCGCGTCGCTCGCCGAGGGCTTGGAGGAGACCCTCACCCTCACACGCCTCGGGGTCCGTGGGCGCCTGAAGAAGACGCTCGCCTCGACGAACCCGATCGAGTCGATGATCGAGATCATCCAACGCACCTCACGCAACGTGAAGCGCTGGCAAAACGGAGACATGTGCCTCCGATGGACCGCCGCCGGGATGCTCGAGGCCGAGACCCAGTTCCGTAAGGTCGTCGGCTACACCGACCTCGCGAAGCTCGCCCTCGCCGTCGAACGAGACCTCGCGGCACAGCACGCGCCCACTCACACCACGACCAAGGAGAACACGCCCACCGCAGCAACCGTGTAACCATCACACCCGGCCGCCACCACGAACTTCTACGGCGAACGGGACAACCTCGCCCCATAGCTCTCAGCCGCTTGGCATGTACCGGCCGCCATCACCGCGCACCACCGCCCCGGTCAGCTCCAGCTCGGCGAGCGCCACGGCCGTCGCCTGGGTGGACGCGCCGCCCACCGTGAGTTTGCCAAGCGTGTCGCGCCCGGCGCCCACCTGCTCCAGGACCCGCTGCAGCTGCGGCTCGTAGGGTGTGGTCCCGCGCGCCGGCGCGCGTCTGACACCAACCCCATAGAGCGCGTCAAGCGCGTCCTGGGCGTCGCGCACGAGGTATGCGCCTTCGGCCAGCAGCGCGTGGCTGCCGTGCGATACGGGCGAGTTCACGCGGCCCGGCATGGCGCCAACGGGTATGTCGAGTGCCTGTGCCAGGCGCGCAGCCTGCAGGTCCCCCGGTCGCGAGTCGGCCTCGACGACGATCACGAGCTGCGCCAGGCTTACCAGGATTCGTATGCGGGCGGCGTAGGACCAGCGGCGCGGGCGGCATCCGCATGGCGCCTCCGAGATCGCGCAGCCGACTTCGAGCAGCCGTTGATACAAGGATCTGCGGGACGCCGGGTAACAGATGTCGACTCCACCCGGCATCACCGTCAAGGTCGGTCCGAGGACCTCGAGTGCACCAATGTGTGCTGCTGCCGGGATGCCCTCTGCCAGGCCGCCGAGGACCGTGACCCCGCTGGCGGCCAGTCCCCGCGCGAGGGCGCGGGCTGTCTCCATGCCGTAGTCCGTTGCGCGCTGAGTGCCCACGATCGCGACGGCCGGCTCCGCCACTAGGCGCTTCAGGCGCGTCACCCCGCCCGCCACATGCAGCTCCTTGGGCGCGCCGCGTGATCGCCCCAGCGCCGCGGGGAAACCAGGGTCATTGCGGAGGATCGTCTCCACGGCTGTCCGAGGGTGCTCGTCCGCGCCGCTCGCTCCGCACGTCTCACCCCGGTCGCTCGCGCCGCTCACACCGCGAGGCTCGGTCCGACGATCCCCGCTCACGCCGCACGCCTGCTTTCAAGCGCCGCCTCGGCGCGCCACCCCAGCGTCTCGGCTAGGTGACGCTTGCTCGTGCGCGGCGAGTCGTCGAGGTCCGCGAGGGTGCGCGCCACGCGCAGCAGCCGGTGCTGTCCGCGGGCACTCAGCACGCGACGGTCCTGGACCGCCCGCAGCATCTCTTCACCGCTCTCATCGAGGGCGATATAGCGGCGCAGCATGCGCACGTCCATCTCGGCATTCGTGCTCACGCTCTCATCCTTCAGGCGCCTCGCCTGGCGCTCGCGTGCGGCGAGCACCAGTTCTCTGGTCTGCTCAGAGTTCTGCCCGGGGCGTTCGCGCAGCTCACGCGCGCTCGGGCGCTCGAGCACCGCGACGAGGTCGATGCGGTCCAGCAGCGGGCCGCTCAGCTTGCGTCGGTGGCGCGCCATGTCGGCTTCGCTGCAGCGGCAGCGTTCGGCCTCGCCCAGGTAGCCGCAAGGGCAGGGGTTGGTGGCGGCCACCAGCATCACGCGCGCCGGATAGACGGCGGAGTGGCGGGCTCTGACGATCGCCACGCGCCCGTCTTCAAGCGGCTGGCGCAGCGACTCGAGCGTGGCGCGCGAGAACTCAGACAGCTCGTCTAGAAACAGCACGCCGTTGTGGGCCAGCACGACCTCGCCGACCCACCCACGACTGGCGCCTCCAACCAATCCGGCGGTGGTGATCGAGTGGTGCGGCGAGCGGAAGGGGCGACGGCGCACCAGTTCGTCGCCTTCCAGCCCGCCCGTGATGCTGTGGATGCGCGTCACTTCGATCGCCTCGGCGCGGCTGAGCGGCGGCATGATCGAGGGCAGCCGCTGGGCGAGCATCGTCTTGCCTGTCCCCGGCGGCCCGGACAGCAGTAGGTTGTGGGCTCCGGCGGCGGCCACCACGAGCCCTCGCACCGCTTGGTGCTGGCCGTGGACGTCTGCAAGGTCGGGTTCGCGCAGCTCGCTCTCGCTGCGTCCGCTCTCCTCGCGCGATGGCGATGCGGGCAGCGGATCGCCCACGCCACCCGCGAGGACGCGCACGACGCTTTGCAGGTTGAGCGCGGCGACCACCTCGATGCTCTCGACCATGCATGCCTCGCGTGCTCGCTCTGGCGAGAGCACGAGTGTGCGCATGCCGGCTTCCTGCGTGGCCTGCGCGATCGCCAGCGAGCCGTTGCAGGGCCGCAGCCCACCGTCCAGCGCGAGTTCCCCGAATAGCGCGTGGTCGGCCAGCCGCTCCTCGGGCGCCTGGCCACTAGCGGCGAGGATCGCGCAGGCGAGTGCGAGGTCGAGGCCGGGTCCCGCCTTGGGCACGTCGCCGGGCGCGAGGTTCGCAGTGATGCGGTGCGAGGGGAACTCATACCCTGAGTTGAGGACTGCGGCGCGCACGCGGTCACGCGCCTCGCGTACCGCCGCGTCGGCGAGGCCGACGATCGTGAAGGCCGGGAGGCCGCTGCGGATGTCGACCTCGACCGTCACCGGTCGTGTCTTCAGCCCTTCGATGGTGAACGTCTGCGCGCGCGCCAGCATGCCATTCCTTCTCTCGCCGTTTTCCGATGGGCGACGCAGGGTAGGCCGGACCCGGGACGCAGCGATTGATCGGATCTTCCTCGGCTGTCGTGGCTGGGCCGTGCCGCTTGCGATGGACGTGGCCGACCGCCAGGAGCGGTCGCGTCCCAGCGGTCAGCGGTGCTGCGGAGTCGTGGCCGAGTCCCCGCCCGCGGCGCCTCTCGCCCAGACGCGGCTCGACCGGCGTTGCTACAACCCGTCGGGGTGGCGCACCACGTAGCCGGCGGTTGAGGCCATCGAGCTCGACCAGCGCGTGCCGTCTTCCTGCAGGGCCACGGTGTCGTAGCGGCGCCCATCGATCGTCATCCAGGCATGTTCGGCGTCCGCATAGATCGTGATGTACTTGCCCGGTCCGGCTTCTCCATAGGACTCGAGCCCGGTCGAGTCCTCCGGGGAGCTGAGCAGGCCGCCGCCGTGCAGCGCGTAGGAGACCGAGCCCGAGCAGTCATACCCGTCGGACTGGAAGGAGCCGTGTCCGCCACCGTACACATACGGCCGCGTGGCGATTTCGTTGGCCGCCGCGATCACGCGGGCGACGACGCCTTCCCCGCCGCTACTCGAGCTCGACCCCGTCGATCCGGAGCCCGCGGTGCCCGAGCTTGCGCTGTGCGGGTGGGGGGGATTCAGCGTGTGCTCACCGCTCACTCCCACCGCGCTCCAGGTGGCCGGTCCGACGACCCCGTCGACTTCGAGTCCGCGGCTGGCCTGCAGGTGCTTCACCGCGGCCTCGGTTTCCGGGCCGAATTCGCCATCGACCTGCACGTGCAGCGCGCGCTGGAGGATCTCCACCGGGTTGCCGCCCTGCGGAGTGGGGCTCTGGGTCGGCTGACTCGCCGCCTGGCCGCCGTTGCCGTTTGCGTCCTGATCGGCTGCTGGGGCAGGGGTATGCGCGGGTGCCGCGGCCTGCGGGTGGGGCAGCGCGGAGGCGGGCGGTTCGATCGTTTCCTGGCTGCTCACGCCGATCGCCCTCCAGGTCTCCGGTCCGACGACGCCGTCGACCGTGATCCCGGCTCGGGCCTGCAGACGCCGCACGGCCCCCTCGGTCTGGGGGCCGAAGTCGCCGTCGACCGACAGGTGAAGCCGTTCCTGCAGGCGCACCACCGGGTTCACCTTGGCTGCCTGTTCGGTCTGGGTCTGATGTTCGGGCTGCGTCTGACTCTGCTGGGAGGCGAACGCGCGGCCCGGCTGGATGCCCGTTTCAGCGGAGGATGCACCCGCCTGCGTGTCGGTGCCTGCTGTCGCGGCGGCGGCATTCGTAGAGCCCGTCACCGTCGTTGTCGAGGAGGGGTCACCGGAGGAAGCACCATCCGAGGAGGCTCCACCCGCGAAGGTGCCGCCGTTTGCGCTCGCCGTTTCACCCGCAGGCGCCGCGCCCGGCGCCGAGGTTTCGCCCGTACCCGCCTGAGCTAACCTGGCAACCGGCGATTCGCCGGACTGGGAGCTTTCCGAAGGAGCTTCCGTGCCACCTGCCACGCTCAGCTGCGTGCGCACCGGCGTCTGTTCTTCTGACTGAGAGGCTTCGGGCTGTTCGGCCTGTGCGGTTTCCGGCTGAGCCTGCTGTGAGGCCACGACGGCGGCGCGCGCGACGACGGCTTCTTCGGGAGTGGCGCTCGCGGGCGCGGCGGCGCGGGTGCCTTCGGTGAACTGGTCGATCACTGCGGCGCCGGAGAGCACGGGCGGCGCCTGGCGGGCGAGCGCGGCGCTCGTGATCGGGCCCACGACGTCGTCGACGACGAGCCCGCGGCTGGCCTGGAACTGCCTGACGGCGGCCGCGGTTTCGGGGCCGTAGATGCCGTCGACGTGAATGCCGAGCGCGCGCTGGAGCAGCATCACCTGGCGCCCTTCGCTGCCGGCGGTCAGCGTGATGTGGTGTTCGGTCGTGGTCGGCGGCGTCGGCGAAGGCGGCACCGGGGCGCCGGGTTGGCTCGTTCCGCCGGCCTCCGCCAAGCCCACGGCGGGTCCCGCGGTGAGTGCGACCAATGCGCCGAGCGAGGCGCGCTTGGCGCGCGAGGTGGCGGGCACGAAGCGCAGTTGTGCGGCGCGCCGGCGTGCGCGCGAGCGTCCCAGCGAGAGATCCCAGAACTCACCATCGGAGAGATCCCGCGCACGGTTCTCACGCGAGGAGCCCAGCAATGCGGCGAGGGGCGAGGACGACGTGGTTTCACAGGCGGTTCGACGGGTAGCTCCACGGCGAGCGCCGCCGCTGCGGGCGCGGCGCTCGAGCGAACGTTGCAGTGAAACTTCCCACGGCTCGGGCGCAGCAAGATCTCTCGGGAATCCCGACATGCGAATAGACGTCCTTTCGTAATCGCTGGGCGCCTACGGGGTTAGCTGTCGGGCTCGCGTACGTACGCTACGCCACACCTGTGGCGATTCGCCCCCGCGACCTGCTGGTCACATTTGGGTCCCCCGCTCCTCTTCCCCGTGGGGAGGAGGACTCGGCACTGACAGAGGGCAAGGTAGCACGTCAACTTGCAATTTGCATCACATGGGGAGGACTGCAACGGATTTTGCCGACGGGCCGCTTTGGGGCTAGGATTATGTGAACCGCCGTCTACGGGCGCAGCAGGCGCGCCGCGGTGCTAAGTTCGGCAGGCGATGGACTCTGACAGCTCGACTCCAACCGCGCCTCCACGCCGCGGGTTCGACCTGCGACTGCTGTTCGCGCTGGTAGTGATCCTCGTGATCGCCGGCGGCGTCGCGGTGCTCGCCGAGGGCGGCAAGAGCAACCAGAAGCTCCCCGGCAACGTGCAGAGCATCACCTCCGCGAGCTACCGCGGTTCGCTCGCCTCGCCGCCGACACAGGCGCCGGCGCTCTCGCTGCGCAACTATCTCGGCCAGCGGGTCGACATCCGCCAGTATCACGGCAAGGCGGTGCTCGTGACGTTCCTCTACACCCACTGCCCGGACGTGTGCCCGCTGATCACCGCGGACCTGCACGCCGCCCAGGAGGAGATGGGACCGGCGGAGTCCGCCAAGGCGCAGATCATCGCCGTGTCGGTCGACCCACGCGGAGACACCTCCCAGTCGGTGGCCGCGTTCCTCGCGCGTCACGAGATGACGGGGCGCATGCAGTACCTGATCGGCTCGGCCTCCGAACTCGGCCACGTGTGGGCGAGCTGGAACGTGGGCTCCGAACAGGATGCCCAGCAGCCGGGGCTTGTCAACCACACGGGGCTCGTGTATGGGATCAGCGCGAGCGGCAAGATCACGACGCTGTACGCGGCCAACTTTAAGCCCAGCGACATCGCCCACGACGTGCCCCTGCTCGCCTCCGAGTAGCCACCGCCATCGCGAGGGCACCCCCGCCGGCAGACAGCGAGTGCGTCTCGCAGCGGTCAAGCGACCCCTTCTCGCTAGTCGGAACAGCGCCGCTTGCCGGTCAAGCTTCGCCGCGCGCGAGCCGATAGGAATAAGTGTCGATTCTGGAGGGCCACTCGATGAGCGACCTGCGCCCCGAGGGTGTGGCGCTGTCGCTGCTGCGCGCCCTGCCGCTGTCGACACTGGTCTTCGATGAGAAGCTGCATATCGTGCTGGTGGCCGGGTCGGCCGGCGAGCAGGACGGCTTGGGGGGCAGCGAGGTGGACGGAAGACTGGCCCGCGGGGTGGAGGGAAGACTGGCCCGCGAGGCGTTCTCGGGCGAGCGCTGGGAGCGCTATGAGCCGCTGTTCCTCGCGGCGCTCGGCGGTGAGTCGCACACGCTGGAGGTGTGGTCGGCGGGGGAGAGGAATTGCTACGAGCTCGAGGTCACCCCGCTGCGTGACGCCGACGGGGCGATCCTGGGCGGCGCGGCGGTGTTCAGCGACGTCACCCAGCGCAAGCACGCCGAGGGGGCGCGCCGCCACGCCCAGGAGCGCTTTGAGCTGCTCTTCGAGCAGGCGCCGATCGGCATGGCGCTGCTGGCGCCCGATGGGCGCTGGGTGCGGGTCAACCCGGCGCTCTTGAAGATCACCGGCTACAGCTCCGAGGAGCTGCTCGCGAAGAGCTTTCAGGACATAACCCATCCAGACGACCTGTCCTCAGACCTGGAGCACATCCAGCGCCTGTTGATCGGCGAGATCCGCGACTACCAGATCGAAAAGCGCTACTTCCACGCGCAGGGGCATGTCATCTCCGCCTCGCTGTCGGTCTCGCTCGTGCGCGACCTGCAGGGCAAGCCACTGCACCTGATCGCCCAGATCCAGGACGTCACCGAACGGCGGCTGATGGAGGAGCGTGTGCGCCACCTCGCCGAGTACGACTCGCTCACGGGCCTGCGCAACCGCCGCCTGTTCGAGCACGAGCTCGGTCAGCAGGTGCGTCGCTGCCAACGCTACGGCGAGCAGGCCACGCTCGTGGTGGTCGACCTGGATGACTTCAAGCGCGTCAACGACACTCACGGCCACCGCACGGGCGACGAGCTCTTGAAAGTGGTCGGGCGCGAGCTCGGCCTGCGCCTGCGCGGAACCGATCTCATCGCGCGCGTGGGCGCGGACGAGTTCGCGGTACTGCTGCCGGGCACGAGCCTCGAGGCGGGCGAGCGCGTGGCCAGGGACCTCGCACGCGTGGTGGCCGACTGCCAGATCGCCTCTGCGCAGCAGTCCGTGCTGACGACAGCGAGCGTGGGGGTCGCCGCGATCTCGCAGACCACCTCCGGCGCTGAGGCGGTGCTGATCGCCGCCGACCGCGCGCTGGAGCGCGCCAAAGCCGTCCGCCACTCTGCGGCCGCGGACGTCGAGGTGAGCTTGCGCCCCCGCGCCTGACCCGCGGACCGGTACGATCGCGTTCAGGCGGGCCTGCGGGCGCGCACCTGATACACCGCCGTCTGCCCGTCGTCGAAGCCGTGGCGTGCGGCGCGCAGGTACAGCCGCCAGATGCGCGTGCGTTCATCGCCCGCGAGCTCGCGCGCCCGGTCGAGGTGTTCGTCAAGCCGCTGCGCCCAGAGGCGCAGGGTGATCGAGTAGTCCTCGCGGAAGCCCTCGGCGTGCTGCGTGCGAAAGCCGGCGCGCTCGAACGCGAGCAGCGTGCGCGAGAGCGGCATCGTCTCCCCGTCGGGGAAGACGTAGCGCATCGAGAAGATGTCCTCGAGCGGGTTGTCCTCGGGGTCGAGCGCGGCGATCGCGTGGTTGAGCAGCTGCCCGCCGGGGACGAGCAGCGCGAACAGCGAGCGCGCGTACAGGTCGATCCTGCTCTGCCCGACGTGCTCGGCCATGCCGATGCTCGCGATCGCGTCGAATGAGGCGGCGGGCAGCTGGCGGTAGTCCTGCACACGGATCTCGATCCTCTCGGAGAGCCCCGCCTCGGCCACCTTCTGCCGTGCGAGCTCGGCCTGCGAGGGGGAGAGCGTGATGCCGGTAACCTCCACACCGTGCTCGCGCGCAGCGTGGATCGCGAAGCTGCCCCAGCCACAGCCGACGTCGAGCACACGCATCCCGGGTTTCAACTCCAGCTTGGCGGCGATCAGCTCAAGCTTCGTGCGCTGCGCCTCCTCCAGGGTCTGCGCGCCGCGCGAGAAGATCGCGCAGCTGTAGGTCATCGAGTCGTCCAGGAACAGCGCGAAGAAGTCGTTGCCGACGTCGTAGTGGTAGCGGATCGCGGCCGCGTCGCGCTCGATCGTGTGGCGCTCGCCGCGCAGGATCAGCTCAAGGCTGGGCCGCCGCGGCAGCCCGCCGGGCACCGCAGCGAGCGCGATCGCGAGCGCCAGGCGCGCGCGCTGGGCGACGCTCAGCGGCGGCGGCTGCCATTCGTCGACGACGATGAACGCCGCGTCGAGGTCATCCACGCTGAGTGACCCCTCGGCGTACGCGCGGCCGAGCCCCAGTGAGCCAGGGGCGCTGAGGAAATGCGAGAGCGCCGAGGGCCGCTGCACGAAGAACGTCGGCGTGCTCCCATTCGCGGCAGGCAGGGCAGCGCCGACCGTCGCGGGCAAGGCGCCGCCGTCCCAGAAGCGCACACGGAAGGGCCGTGCTGGGAACAACCGTCGCAGCTCGCGGCTCAGTGGAGCGCTCACGCGCACAAGCGCCATGTGCCTACGTTAGCCAAGGGCGCGCGTACTTCGTAGTCTGACGGCGTGGGCCCGTCGGCAGCCAAGGCCGGAGTCGCGTGAGGTGACGCTCCACGGCTATCCCGGTCCAACCAGCGCGCTCAGCGCCAGCGCGTCGGCGTAAAGGTGCTCGGCCTGGTCGGCGCTCCAGCTCACCCGCCGCGCTGCGGCTCTTCGTGCGGGTTGCTGGCGAGGCCGGTTCGGCAGTGCAGCTCACTCGCCACGCTGCGGCCCTCAGTCCGGGTTGCTGGCAAGGCGGGTTCGGCAGTCCAGTTCACTCGCCACGCTGCGGCTCCCCTTCTCCTCAAAAGGAGCGCCCGTGCCACGCGGACATCCGTTGCCTGCATCAGGGAGGCGTCCTCTGGCCCGTAGACTATGGCGGTCCCGTCCACCCCGCGACCTGGATGGCCTGAATGTCTGTTGAACGCGTAGACGTGCTGATCGTAGGCGCCGGCCTGTCGGGCATCGGCGCCGCGCACCACCTGCAGGCCGAATGCCCCGGCAAGACGTTTGCGATCCTCGAGGCGCGCGGAGCGATCGGCGGCACCTGGGACCTGTTCCGCTATCCCGGGATCCGCTCGGACTCCGACATGTACACGCTCGGCTACTCCTTCCGCCCGTGGGAGAGTGACCAGTCGATCGCCCCGGGCTCGTCGATTCTCGAGTACGTTCGCTCGACCGCGCGCGAGGGTGGCATCGAGCCACACATCCGCTTTCAGCACCGCGTCGTGCGCGCCGAGTTCTCGACCGCCACCGCGCGCTGGACAGTCGAAGCCGAGCGCAGCGATACCGGCGAGACCGTGCTTTTCAGCGCCGGCTTTCTGGCGATGTGCACCGGCTACTACCGCTACGACGAGGGCTACACGCCCGAGTTCGAGGGCGTCGAGCGCTTTCAGGGCACCGTTGTGCACCCGCAGCAGTGGAGCGAGGACATCGACTACGCCGGCAAGCGCGTGGTTGTGATCGGCAGCGGTGCCACCGCCGTCACGCTCGTCCCCGCGATGGCCGAGTCCGCCGCGCACGTCACGATGCTGCAGCGCTCGCCCAGCTACATCGTCTCGCTCCCAGGCGCCGACCCGGTCGCGCGTGCTCTGCGGCGCCGGCTCGGGTCGCGTCTGGCCTACCCGCTCGTGCGCTGGAAGAACGTGTTCATGACGATGGCGAGCTTCCAGCTCTCGCGCCGGCGGCCGCGGCTGATGAAGCGGCTCCTGCGCCGTGGGCTCGAACGCCAGCTGCCGTCCGGCTTCGACATCGACACGCACTTCACCCCGCGCTATGACCCCTGGGATCAGCGCCTGTGCCTGGTCCCCGACGGCGATCTGTTCACTGCGCTGCGCTCCGGCCGCGCCTCGATCGTAACCGACCGGATCGACACCTTCACCGAGCGGGGCCTGCGGCTCGCCTCTGGCGCCGAACTGGAGGCCGACGTCGTGGTCACCGCTACCGGCCTCGCCCTGCTGGCGCTGGGCGGCACGCAGCTCCTCGTCGACGGGCAGGAGATCGAGCTTCCTAAGACGATGGGCTACAAGGGCATGATGCTCAGCGGCGTCCCCAACATGACGATGATGCTCGGCTACACCAACGCCTCCTGGACGCTCAAGTGCGATCTGACGTGCAAGTACATGTGCCGCCTGCTGCGCCACATGGACGCTCATGGCTATCGCCAGTGCGTGCCGGTGCTCGATGATCCCACGGTGCAGGAGCGGCCGTTCATCGACTTCTCCTCCTCCTACGTCCTGCGCTACATCGACGCCTTCCCCAAGCAGGGCTCAAAGGCGCCGTGGCTGCTGCGCCAGAACTATCCGCTGGATCTCATGAGCCTCCGCCGCGATCCGCTGGAGGACGGCGCGCTGCGCTTCTCGCGCGCAGGCTTCGCGGTACAGGCCGAGGAGCCCCTGCCCGTCTGAGTGTCTACGGCCGGTGGTAGGTCGCGTAGGTGACGGCGGCGGACCCGAGCAGCAGCTTGCCCGCGCCGTACTCCTGCTCGGCCACGGCGGGCTCGAACCCAGGGACAGCGGGATCCTCTTGCTCAGCGCATACAGCACGAACTCGACGCTGCTGGTCTGTCCGTGCGCCGGGCAGATGCCGCCATAGCCGCCATGACCCTGGGTGTCGGAACCGACGACCCCCCCTTCGGGAGTCTGGCCGGCGGCGACGCCGTGGGAGCTGGGGTCGATGTCGCCGACGACCCACCGTATCCCCGAGGCGGGGCCGCTGGAGCTGTCATCGATGATGAACAACACGAGTGCGGCGGCCTTGGCCGGAACGTTGCTCCACTGCAGCGGCGGGCTGACGTTTGCCCCGTCACACGTGTACTGGCTGGGGATCGCCCCGTTGTCCGCGAACGCAGGGCTCGAGATCGCCATCGCGCCAGGCACGGGCGAGGGGAGCTCGCCGCTGCTCGAGCCCGCGCCGGCGGAGGAGCCGGAGCCCGAGGAGCTGCCGGAGGACGATCCGGAGGAGCTCGACGAGCTCGAGGATGAGCTCGCGGCGTTGAGGTCTTCGGGGCCGCCCCTGTACTCCGCGCAGTCTTCCATCACATAGCCGGCCGTGCAGGTCGTGTAGCGCTTCCAGTGCTGCTGAAAGGCCTGCTGGAAGCTGGCGAGGAGCGCCTTGCCCTGCGCTGCACTCTTGCTCGCGGTCACCTTCGCCGCGATGCGCGACTCCAGCAGTTCCACCCTCACGCGCGCGAGTAGATCGGCTTCGGACTCGCCCGAGTGCGAGAGGAACTTCTGCAGCGCCCCGGCCTTGGGGAAGCTCTGGTGCTCGATCTGGGTCAAGCGCTGCTTGACTTCGGCCTCGGACACCACGATGCCCCGCGCGGCCGCCTCGGCGAGCACCCACTGGGAGGTGATCAGAAAGCCAAGCGTCCGATGGCTCGCGTTGGTGGAGCTGCCGAGCGCCTTCTCGACCGCCAACCAGTGTTCGTAGCTCGACTTGGCAATCGGCGTGCCGGACACCGCCGCGACGGCATCGACGCTCGAGCCAGAGCCCCCTCCAGGGCTGGAGGAGGCGATAGGGCTGGTGCTTGTGGAGGAGGAGCCGGAGGAGCCACCGCAGCCGGCGAGGAGGGCGAGTAGCCCCAGCGCAAGGAGCCCAAGCATGGACCGGCAGGCCCACCCGCAGACCCGTGAGAACGCAAAGCCACCCCCTGTTCTGACCCTTCCTGACATCTCTGCGATCAACCTAACTAGCCTGCTTAAAGCGAAGTGAAATCACACTCACCGGGGGTTTCCGCAAGCCTTTGCGGTGCCTTGACATGTGACTATATGGTCACGTATAGTGGGGGGCGTGGACGATGTGTTCAAGGCTCTCGCGGACCCCACTCGCAGGATGCTGCTCGACGAGCTGTTCAAAGCCGACGGGCAGAGCCTTAGCGCGCTGGAGGCGCGCCTGCCAATGACGCGCTTCGGGGTGATGAAGCACCTGAAGCTGCTGGAGCAAGCGGGGCTCGTGACGAGTAGGCGCCGCGGGCGCGAGAAGCTGCATTTCCTGAACCCCGTCCCGATCCGGCTCGTCCACGACCGCTGGGTGAGCAAGTACGCCGAGCCCTGGGCCGCAGGCCTGAGCAACCTCAAGCGAACAATGGAGGACAGAACGATGGAGAAGGTGTTCGAGATCTACATCAAGACGACCCCGGAGCAGCTCTGGGAGGCGATCACCGACAGCGAGCTGCGCCGCAAGTACAACTTCGGCGTCGGCGTCCTCAGCGACTGGACGCCTGGCTCGCACTACGAGGGCGTGGCCCCGGCGGCGCCCACGGCACTCCTAGAGGGCGAGAACCTCGAGGTCGATCCGCCGCGGCGCCTGGTTCAGAGCTTCACCGCCCTGTGGGGCGAGGAGGTCAAGCGCGAAGGCCCCTCGCGGGTGATCTGGGAGATCGAGCAGGTCGAGGACTCCTGCCGGCTGACCGTCACCCACGATCAGCTGCGCGAGGGCGCCAACTCAGAACTATACGGCGGCTGGCCGATGATCCTCTCTGGTCTGAAGACGCTGCTGGAGACCGGCGAGATGCTCACGACGCCCGGGTCGCTACGCTACGCCACCGCCGGGTAGGAGCCATCGGCATGCGATGGGCTGGTGAGGCGCTCATCCCCTGCATCGCGGCCCCGCTGTGCGGAATTGTGAGCATGGGTATCCGGGCTGGCGCCGCGGCCATGCCGATCGCGATCACGGCCAGCAGCGACGCGACGGCCGTAGTGGCCAGGGCGCGCCACGGCAGTAGCCTCTCAGCCGCGATCAGGACGCTGATCAGCGCCATCCACCCGATGCTCATAGCTCCCAGTGCGAACAGGGCGGCCATCAACGCCCAACAGCAGCCCAGGCACCAGACGCCGTGCTCGATCCCAATCCGCAGCGCCCCGTCGCGCCCGTCGCGCCAGCTTTTGAGAAGAAACGTCCGTCGGCTTCGGCACCTGTTCAGGCAGGCGTGCTTGGACGGTGTGAGCTGATAGAGCGCGGCGGCCGCGAGCACGCCGGCGGCGGTGAAGCGCCCGGCCCGACCCCACGCCAAGAGCCCACCGTCGAGGGAGCGTCCGGCCTTGAGCAGCGCGTAGGCGAGGAGTCCGGCGGCGGCCCAGACGAGAAGGTATCCGGCGAGGAGAAGCGCCGTATTGACGGCGTTCGTGTTTGCACGGTGTCCGCGCCGCTCAGTCTGGGTCTCTCGGTATGCCAGGATCATTGGGGTGACGGCGGGGAGCATCATCGCGGCCATCATCACGACCCAGGTTCCGAGGAAGAAACCGAGCGCACCGGGATCTGTTCCCGGTCCGGCGTCCATGCCGGCCATCCTCAGGTCGGTCGCGACCCACGCCGCGCAGGCGAGTGCCAGCAACGCTCCGGCGAGCGCCGTCTGCCCTCCGAGGCGACCGAATGCCGTCACCGAGTGCGCCGCCGGCGGTTGCCGTTCCATGCTCTCGCCCGGAAACCGGACGGTGTGCAGCGGCTCGGTCATTCCCGTCACCTCCTTTGTGGTGAGCTTGCTCGGCCAGTGCTGCGAGCTTATCCGCCTCGGGCGCATGTCATCACAGCTGCATTCTGAGTCCCGCTATTTCTTGACTGGCCTCATCTTCGCCGATGGCCTCTGTGGGGCATGCCGTCCGATGGTGAGTGAGTCCGTTTGTTAGGACGCATTCTGACTCATGTCGGCACGGCTCCGGAGTGACGGAGTCGCTCGAGACCGTCGAGGATGAGATCGAGTCCCCAGGCGAACTCGACGGCGTTGTCGTACCCGGACTCGGGGAGCTTCGTGGCGAGCTCGACCAGGTACGGGTAGTCCTCGAGCGCGCCGATTGTCTGCGCTCTCCTCTGCACGGCTTCGCCGGCGCTGTCGGGGGTCTCGAACCCTGTATCCCTTTCCTGCAGCGCGAAGCCGTAGATATAGGCATCCTGGACCGAATAGGCGTGGATAGCCATCTTGAACGAGAAGCCCGCCTTGCGCAGGCAGCCCATCACCGCATCGTGGTTTCGCAGGTTCGCAGGCCCTGGACGCCGCGACTCCATCATCCCGATCGCCCAGCTGTGGCGCCTGAGCGCCTCGCGCGCCGAGAGCGCCCGGCGCCGCATGGCCGACCTCCAGTCGAGGTTCTCGGGAGGGAGCTCGATCTCGCCGAAGACGATGTCGACCATGCCATCGAGGAGCTCCTCCTTGTTCGCGACGTGCTTGTAGAGCGCCATCGGCACGACGCCGAGCTCCTGCGCGAGCCCGCGCATGCTGAACGCTTCGAGCCCGGCCCCGTCGGCGAGGGCGACGGCGGCCTGCAGCACGCGAGCGCTGGTCAGCGGTTTCCGGGTGGCGGTCTTCTGTTTTGCCATCGGCCTTGACAAGTGTACAGCGTACACCTATAGCTCTAGGGACGAGTGTACAACGTACACCTTACCGAAAGGCACCTCATGAACCCCGATGAGCCGTATCCCGTCCAGTACTCGGTCGACTACCCGGACCGGCCGCTCAACCGCTTGAGTACTTTCTTTCGCCTGTTCATGGTCATCCCGATCGCGATCGTGCTTGCCCTCATCGAGGGCGGCCTCTACGCCTATGGTGGCGGGAGGACCTCCGGGGCCCTCGGGGCTACCGGCCTGGTCGTGCTGCCCACGTTGCTGTTGATCCTGTTCAGGCAGAAATATCCGCGCTGGTGGTTTGACTGGAACCTCGAGCTGATGCGGTTCTCCGCTCGGATCGGCGTCTACCTGGCACTGATGGAGGATCGCTACCCCTCCACGGACGAGCATCAGGCGGTACATCTGGAGTTTCCCTATCCGGACGCGCGCAACGACCTCAACCGCTGGCTGCCGCTGGTCAAGTGGCTGCTGGCAATCCCGCACTACGTGGTGCTGTTCTTCCTCTACATCGCCGCGTTCTTCGTCGTGATCGCCGCCTGGTTCGCGATCCTCCTCACCGGGCGCTTCCCGCGCGGAATGTTCGACTTCCTCGTCGGTGTCGGCCGCTGGACCAACCGCGTGGTCGCCTACGCCCACGTGCTGGTGACCGACCGCTACCCGCCGTTTCGCCTCGCCCCGTAGGTCCGGCGTAACGGTCGCGGGGAGACCAGGGCCCGACCAAGCCCACTTCGCCGTCGGTGTCGTTAGCCGGTCGGGTCTGCGATGTCAGATCGTAGGGCCACGTCGCGGGCCGGTCCTCTTTAGGAGATGCCGGCTGCGGAGCTCGTTGTCGAGAGGGCGGGGTCTGTTGCGGGCCGGAGAGGGCGTAGCTCTTCGGTGTTGGCGACCGGCTGACGCACGAGGGTGCCGTCGTCGTTTATGAGATAGGCGCCCATGCTCTCCAGTGGTGGGGAGTAGACGTGGAGGGTGACGGCGGGGTCGGCACCGGTGTGGCGTACGCGATGGATGTCTGCTGGGGAGAAGTGGAAGTGCTCGCCAGCTGTGCAGAGGCGTGTGTGTCGCGGCCCGTCGAGGACGAGGCGTTCCTCGCGTACCGCTCCGCTGAGGATTGTGACAGCGCCGGCTGAGCCGTCGTGGTCGTGAAAGCCGGTGTCGTGACCATCCATCCAGCAGATCAGCCATGCGGTGATGTGATCGTCGCTGAACAGTTCCTCGTAGAGGCGCTGGGTGGAGTCGTGCTTGATGAGGTCGATCCATAGCTCGGGGTGCTCGGCGAGCGTCGCGGCGAAGGTTTCGAGCTCCGGGCCGGAGAGGTCACGCTTGTATGGGCGCGGGAGGTCGGCGAGCGGTGAGCTCGTCGAGCGCTCGATCTGGGGATGTGCTGTCTGGGTCATCGCGCTCGGGCTCCCACGGTCTCGCCGAGTGCGCGGCATGTGCCGTCGGCGATCGAATCCCAGTCGAACCGCTCGGGCATGCCAAGGCTATGGGGGTCGACGATGGGGCGGTCGGATCCGTAGAGAAGCTGCTGGGATCCGACCAGCTCTGCAAACGCGCCTATGGCGGAGGGTCCGTAAGAGGACGTGTCGTAGAAGATCATTGGGTCGTGGGCGGCGGGGGCGGTGCCGCCGCGGGTGCAGAGGCGCTCGGTGTGCAGTGGGGCGAGGCCGGCGAGCATCGTGAAGATGACACGCAGTTTGGGATAGTGCAGGCGGCCTGCTGCGAGGAAGGCCAGCCAGGCGGTGTGCATCTCGGCGACGTAGCGGGTGAGCGCCGGCCACCACAGGGGATCGCCCAGCGTGGCCTCTTCGAGGGTTCGAGGGGCAGTGAGGCCGGCGGGGCCCGGTCCAGGATGGACCAGCACTGGGACTTCCAGCAGTTCGGCGCGCTCCAGTATGGGGTGCAGACGGGACAGGGCTTCGACGTTGCTGAGCGCGCCCGCAGGAAGCGACAGTCCGACGCAGCCGCGATCGATCGCATGGTCGATGTCGTCGGGGTCGGGCTGGTCTAGTGCGATGGCGCCCCACGCGCCGAAGGGCTCCTCCAGGGAGAGGACGCCGTCGTGGTAGGCGTCGATCAGGGGAAGGGACTGCTCGCGCGGAAGCGACTCGATGCCCAGGGGCTCGAGAGGCAGAGGAGCGCCCGGTCGATGCCGTCCCGTTCGACGAGCGCGGCGCGGGACGCCGGGGCCTCCGCGGAGAGATCGATCACGTAGGGGCGCTCGCCGGCGAGGAACAGCACCGTCAGTCCCTGTTCGTGGCGGACGAAGGGGAGCTCACGGCGCTCGGCGAGGGCCTCCACGAGAGGCTCGGTCCATAGGTGCTGGTGTATGTCGATCTTGATCATGTTCGCGCGAGTCGGCGGGGTCGTGGGAAGCTCTTCGGCCGTAATCTACTGTTTGTTTATCGATTTTATAGAGATTAGCATAGCCGTCGCTACTGGAGGGTGGTTTGGCGCGGTGCGTTTCTCTTGGTTGATCGGCGTGCCCGCGTCGTTCGTGAGTGGATGGAGGACCTGCTTCTTCGCGGCTGCCGGCTGGGTCGCGTCTGGTGCTCGGCGTGCTTGCGTTCGGCGGCCTCTGCGTCGGCGATCGCCCAGGTGAGCCGCTCGATGAGCTGCGCGGCGGCGTGGGGGGTACTCAGGTGCACCGATTGGAGGTGCTCGTCCAGCCAGACGTTGTTGTCGGCGGCCAGCGGAGATGGGTCGGTGGTGAGAATGATCCGTGGCATCTGAATGGCTCCTTTGAGGCTTGAGGCTGATGTGGTGGGAGGCGGCGCTGAGGCCGGCTCCCGGTTAGAAGCGTTCGGGGAGGGCGAGGGACGCCTCCCCGAACGCGAACAGCACGGACTTCAGGGACGCAGCGGCCCTCGAGCGCGGGGCCACCGGCCGGAGTCCCCGTCGCCGCGGCCTCCGTGGCCGTGACCGAAGCCGTGATGGCCATGGCCTCCGTGTCCGTCACCGGAGCCTCCCTGTCCGCCTCCCGGGTTCCCGGATCCCCCTTGGTTCCCAGATCCTCCTGGGTTCCAGGGCAGCAGGTACGCACGGTAGGTATTGACCCCGGCCGGGAGCTCGGCGTTGAAGACGAGCTGGCCGAGCCGGTTGAACTCCGAGAAGTACGGTAGCGCTCCCCAGCCCACGAACAGCCCACCGTCGGGGGTCGTCTGGGCATTGCCCTGCGACGGCGCCGCGAGCCCCTCGGGCTGGTTATCCGACGCCACGAGCGTGGCAACATGAGTCCACGGGTCCAGCTTTACCGTGACGGCGCGACTGTAGGGGAGCAGCGGCGTACCCGAGGACTCGTTGTCGAAGAACGTGTAGTAGCCATCGCCCAGGGCCTCCGGGTCGTGCTGCCACGCGAAGATCTCATTCGCGCTGTCGAGGACCTGCCCCGGGGCGGCCTGGAGGGTGAAGCTGCTGTCCTTGCCCCCGAGCTGCCAGAGGATGTCCCCGCTCGAGGGGTTCACGTCATACGTCGTCCACGTGTTGCGCCCGTCGATCAGCAGGCTGCCGTCGGTGTCCAGGTGTACGGCGTTGATGTGAAACCAGTCCCACGGCGTGCTCGACGAGGCCGGCAGCGGCTGCTCGCTCTGACTGAACGGGACGTGGTCCTCGCTGTTCCACTGAAAAAGCACCTTGCCGGTGGGGATGTCGATCTCCTGCACGATGCCGTTGATCACGGTCTGATCAGCCGGGCCGCCGATCGACGTCAGGTTCGCTGTGGTCGTGTCATAGGAGAGGATGAGCGCCGTGTTCCAGGGCGTGATGAGGAACTCGTGGCCATCGGTGGTGAGTCCGTTACCGGCATTGACAGTGGCGATCTGCTGGTACTGCTCGTTGTAGATGTAGTCCGTGCCGTCGGACAGGCCACCCAGGCCAGTGCCCTGCCACCACGTCAGGACGGGCTGCCCGTCATAGCTCTGGGTTCTGAAATCGGAAGCGGTCTGCCCCTGCGGGATCGCGTGAAACCAGACGACATCGTTGGCGCTGTCGAGGATCTCAGGGCCGTTCGCGTATGTGTCCGGGTCCCCGGTCGGGGTGATGAAGATGTCGCCCTGGCCGATGTCGCCCTGCGAGGTGAGGATCGTGACGGGAGGCGGCGAAGTGGGGGTCGCCGCCAAGGCGGAGCTGCTCAGAGCGCCCAGGGCGGCCCCCAGGAGGATCGCGAGGACCGCGAGGGGCATCGTGCGCCATCGCTGCCTCCCATCGGCGCGATGCATGTGCGTTGAGGGGAATCCGGGCATGGCTGCACTTCCTTTCAGGGTTTGGAGGTTGGCGATCGGTCTGACCGGCATTAGGGAGATCCCTTCGGCTATGTCGCCCTCACTGGGTTGGCAGCGGGCAAGGATCGATACGACGAGACGAGATAGGACGTATGGCCCGGCTTTAAGCCGGGCCATACGCGAGGGAGGGCCCGATGAGCCTCAGCTCTACGGGCTACTGCGCGGGCACTAGGCCCCGAGGGGACATCGTTCAGCCACGCTCACGCCCGGAGCAGCTGCCACGAGCAGACCAGGAGGGAGGGTCGCCAGGGCAAGGGTAGTGAGGGGGTAACTGGACAATGTCGATCAAGATTATCGAGAATGCTGGGGGAAGTCAAGGCCGTCGGACTGGCCCTGGAGATCGACCGCCTCCGAAACGATCGACTGCCTGCTAGGCTACGCACCGTGCTGGCCTACGTCCGGCGTCACCACATGGGGATCATCGCGCTGTTCGTGGCGCTCGGCGGCACCTCCTACGCAGCAACGCGGCTGCCGAGCAACAGCGTTGGGAGCGGACAGATCCAGGCCGGCGCCGTCTCCGCCGCGAAGATCCGCGACGGAGCGATCACCGCAGAAAAGCTCTCGCCGGCACTAAGGGCGCGACTGGGAGTGACGAGGCCGAGCAGACCTGCTCCGGTGACAGGGCCAGCTCCAGCGGCCACGTGGAGAGATCCGGGCATTGTGGCCGCGATCGCCTCCACCGGCCAGATGGTCGTTAGCCAGAAGATCGTGACAGTGGAGGTGACTGCACCTTGGGTGTCGACGGGTTTGTCGATAACCGCCGGACAGCACCTGTGGACCGACACGCGCGAAGACGGCAGCTGGAGCGGCAACCCCCAGTTCTTCCCTTTCTCCGACGCGAACGGTCTTGGCCCGTCCGTCTACCAGAACTGCTGGAAGATCGATGAAGATGCCCCGGTCGAGTCGCTGATCGGTTTCATCGGCGGCACACCGGTCAACGTCTCCGAAGGATGCCGGGGCGGGACCACCAATCCGGGATTCTTCGAGGCGGGCGACACGCTGAAGAACTACACGCCCCAGACGACTGGTCCTGTTTGGCTGCGGACCAACGACAACACCAATCACATCTCCAACGTCGGTCGACAGATAGTCAAGGTCATAGTCACCAGCCCTTGATCTGGGCATGCTCTTCTGCACCAGCAGCTCGCTGACAGGGTCTCGACTAGCTTGTCCTATTGGGGGCGGGAGCGGAAACCAGCTCCGGCCTTTACGCCACCTTTGTGGTGGCCGACAGGCGGTCGACCTCTGCGGGCGTCAGCTTCAGCTTGGCGGCGGGTAGAATCTGGTCGAGCTGCTCTGTCGTGCGAGCGCTGGCGATTGGGGCGATGACCCGCGGCTGGGCGAGGAGCCAGGCGAGCGAGACGGCGGCCACCGCCGTCTCGTGGGCCGCCGCGACCTCGTCGAGCGCCTCCAGTACCGCCGCCCCACCGCTGTCGAGGTAAGCACGGGCGGCCTCGGCACGCTCGGACTCGACAGCCTCGCCGCCAGGCCGGTACTTGCCGGTCAGAAAGCCCTTGGCCAGCGCGAAGTAAGGCAACACGGCGAGGTCCCAGGCCTCGGCGACAGGTAGCAGCATGCGCTCAAAGTCGCGCTCGACGAGGTTGTAGTGCGGCTGCAGGACCGTGAACTCCGCAAGCCCATGTGTGCGCTGGAAATCGAGTGCCGCGGCGAGCCGCTCCGCTGCGTAGTTGGAGGCGCCGATGTAGCGAACGGTGCCCGCTTTGACGAGTGCGTCGAAAGCGCACAGCGACTCCTCCAGCGGCGTCTCCTTGTCGTCGAAGTGCGCGTAGTAGAGGTCAATGCGGTCGGTCTGCAGGCGCTCGAGCGAGGCGTGCGCCTCGCGCTCGATCGTATCCGCCCGTAGGTTGCGGAGAGCTCCGTGGCCGCCGCCGACCTTCGTGGCCAGGACGATCTGGTCACGGTTTTTGCGACCGGCGATCCAGCGGCCGATGATCGCCTCCGAGCGGCCGTGCTCGACCAGGTAGGAGTTCGCGGTGTCGATGAAGTTACCGCCCGCGCCGGTATACGCATCGAGGATGGCGTGAGACTGCGGCTCATCGGCGGTCCAGCCGAACACGTTGCCGCCGAGGCAGATGCGAAACACGTCGAGGTCGGTACGTCCGAGGGCGGTCATGTTCTCACGGTAGCCGTTGCCGCGGTGCAGCGCTACGACCTCGACCCACCCACTCAACCCAGTGCCCGTACGGGGGGCGATCGACATCTGCGAATCCTCCGCGAGACGGGGATCGTTTCGTGCACGGCCGACGCGCAGCGGCGCCTTTATGAGCTGCACCCCGAGCGGCTGCGCGAGCTCGATCTATGGCTGACGCCCGACCGTGCGCTCTGGCGCTCCAGCCTGGACGCCCTTGAACGCCAGCTTTGCCCCCGGCGTCACCTGGATGTCCCCGCTTCTGTGGACACGTTGATCTGCCACAGACAGGCCACAAAACGGGTACCACTCCAGCTCGAAGGAGCAAGACTGGGTGCTCTGAGGCGACGTGGGGCGTGTGAGCGGCGCTGAGGTTCGCTGAGATCACCTGGATTCGCGCGGTTAGGGACCACGGGAAGGACCACGGCGGCTGTACGGCCACGCGGGGCACGTGATGGACCGGACGGCGCAGTCCACGAGAGGCCACCTGCGTACAGGTCAGGGCCGGTCGCTAGGTGTCTTGCCGGCGTCCGTCGATCTCGGAGCTGACGCTATCGCGCACCAGGCGACTCGTCCGACAGGCCATCGCCAGTGCCGCGACCCAGCCGATTAGGGTCCACCCGAGGAAGATGTTGATCACCGCCACGCTGCCCTGGTTGGTGACCTTCCGAGCGACGGCGACGATTGTGGGCAAGAAATAGACGCCGATTACAATGATGACTAGGAAGACGACGGCTGCTCCGCCGCCGCTTGAGCTGGCTAGCACGTTGATCCTTTCGGTGTGGGATATCGCCCGGCTCGTTATCGGCACATCCGACAAAGAACCCAAGACCCAGCATGATCCATTCATTCGATCTGCCAGCGACGATCCGTCCTTCAGATCTGCGGACTGGCCGCGCCGCTGGTCGCTGCGCCTTTCGTGTACGACGCACTGTTCCCTCGGGAAATCGCCGACTCGCGACGTAGGCTGTGCCGGTGCCGAGGATCGCGAGCTTCGGCGGCGTGGTCGTCAAGCTCTACTTAGGCGACCATCCGTCGCCACACGTCCACGCATACGCCGGGCGGATCGGACACCCAGGAGTCAAGGCGGCGCGCTTCTCGATCGACACGGGCGAGCTGATCGACGGCGGGCTGCCTCCGGCGAGCGTGGCCACGGTCATAAGCTGGTGCGTGCGGCATCGCGAGGACCTGCGGACCGATTGGCCGGCGCAACCTGCACCCGGTCGGGCGCTACGATCAGTAAACGATGGAGCCCGCTATTGCCCCCGAAATGGTTGCTGTGATCCCACGGCCAGCGCACACCGCCCGCATCGTGTTCGCCGACGGCGAGGTGCGCGACGTGGACATCACCCCCCTGCTGGACACCCCCGCCTTCTCCCCCCTGCGCGACCCCGCCATGTTCGAGCAGGTCGCCGTGGATGAGCAGACAGGCACGATCACATGGCCGGGCGACGTTGACCTCGACCCCGACGTGATCTACGCGGCGCTGGACCTCGGTCCCGACAAGGCCCAAGTCTATGTCCTGGACCGCAGCATCGCCGCCTGACTCGCTTCCGAAGCGCACTCCGCGCGGGAAACGGAACTCAAATTGGAACCTCAAGGCCCTTCAGGAGACCAAAATCTCACTGTTTGTAGGGCCGTCGGCCAATGGGCGATACTGGGCTCGAAAGTACCACGGGCCCCTCCCCTTTTGGAGGCCTCCTCCAGGCCGTCGGAAAGGACGAGCACCGGCGGGTCATGGCGGGGACAGTTCTCACCCGCCCGTTCCGCACAGAGCCGCTACCTTTACTGCTAGAGTAAAGGAGTGGCACGAATCTCTACCAAGAACCAGATCACGATCCCCGTCGCGGCGCTCGACGAGGTCGGGCTCCACGCCGGCGAGCGAGTCACAGTCGAGCCGGCCGGTGACGGGGAGCTGCGGATCCGCCGCACGACCACGACCTTTGAGGATGCGTTCGGGACGCTGACGGGCACCTACCCTGCCGGCTATCTCGCGCAGCTCGACGCCGAAGATGAACTGCGGTGAAGCTGCTCCTCGACGCGGACGTCCTGATCGGGGCACTTGACGGCAGCGACCCGCACCATCATCGCGCTCGCGAGCTGTTCACCAAGTGGCGCGACGACCAAGACGCTTACGCGGTCAGCATCGTAAACCTGACCGAGGTGCTGATCGCTCCCTCCGCGGACGTGTCGAAGCTAGCCGCCGCCCGGGAGGCGATCGCCGCCCTCGGCGTCACCGTGCACCAGCCAAACGAGGCGATCGGGGTCGAAGCGGCGCGCCTGCGAGGACGGCACCCGATCAGCCTCCCCGACGCCTACTGTCTCGCAACGGCGAAGCACACGAGTTCAGCGGTCTCCTCATTCGATCAAAAGATCCTGAAGGCCGCTAAGCGCGAGGCCATCAGGGCCGCCTAACGCCAGCAGGCACGAACGAGACAGCCCTCCGAGCCGGACGTCCGCGTCTAGGCCTGAGTCATCGCTTGGCTGTTCCAAGAGGTCGCCCGATGGCCCTCCAACGCTCCGTTCGAGCAACTTGTAGTACCACTGAAGTACCACGAAAGAAGGAAATCCCGTGCAATCCGGGGTTTCGGGCGATGGGCGATACTGGGCTCGAACCAGTGACCTCCGCCTTGTCGAGGCGGCGCTCTCCCAGCTGAGCTAATCGCCCTGGGACAGGCCAAGCCTATCAACGCGCACTGCCGCGATGGCTCCACGCGCGCGGCCCCGTGCTGCGCCATGCGGCACAGAACAAGGCCCGGGCGGAGCCTCCCAAGGGCGCCCGGACCTTGCAGCCCCTCAGGGGACGATCACTTCGCGGCCTTCGCTTGTGCCGCCGGCCGATTCCTGGCCGCTGGAGCCGACACCGGGAACCACAGCGCTTTCCTGGCCGGAGCCGCCTTCGATGCCTGCGCCGGATTCGACACCGGAGCCGCCGTCCGATTCACCGCCTGATCTACCACCCGATTGGACTTCGCCATAGGGGCCCTGTGAGCCGTACGGCGTCTGCTGTCGGCCTGATCCACCTTCAGACCGTGCGGCGCCTTCGGTTGCAGAGGTGTAGCTGATGCCGTCACCGGCCTCGATCTTCTTCACCGCCGCCGCGACGGTATCCGAGGAGATCGCGAACCCCACGCCGGTGCTTCCCGGCTGGGAGCCTTCGGCCTGGGCGGCATCACTCGCGATCTGGGAGTTCACGCCGATCACCTCGCCTTCTGCATCGATCAGCGGACCACCCGAGTTGCCGGGATTGAGCGCCGCGTCGGTCTGGATCGCGCCTGTGATCTTTGAGCCGTCCGGCGCGGAGATTTCACGGCCAAGCGCCGACACGATGCCTCTCGTGAGGGTCTCTTCCAGTCCATACGGATTGCCAATCGCATACACGGAGGCGCCGACCTGGATCGAGCTCGAGCTCGCGAGGGTCAACGGCCTCAGGCCCAGGCCGGAAGGATCGACGTGGATGAGCGCCAGATCCTGGTTGGCTTCTTCGCCAACGATCGTCGCACTCGCGGTCTGCTTCGAGGATCCGCTCGCATCGACGCTGAGGCTCTTTGCGCCCGCGATCACGTGATCGTTGGTCAGGACCAAACCCTGTTCGTCGAGCACGATCCCCGTGCCCTCGTCCTCGCCGCTAGAGGTGATCGCCTTGATCGAGACGACACCGCTAGAGTCGCGCTGGTAGATCTGGGTGGCCGTGAGCGCGGTCGATGAGACCTCACGACGAGTGCCAGCAGCCGACCCGCTCTGGCTGGAGGCGGAGGCCGTGGTTGCGGCCGACGTCGAACTCTGCCGCTTGCCGCTCAGGGCGGCGCCCAGCACGAGTACCGCGACGAGCGCGAAAGACGCTCCGGCAATCGCCGCGAGCAATATGGGTGCGACCGGACGTTTCACGACCACCTCCGTCATTTGGGGATGTGGCCATCATGGGCGCCGTCGCTTTGCTGGTGCTAACGATGTCCCTAAGCGCCGCTAATGACAGCCGAAAATGTTCATAACTGGCCGGGAGTGGTTCCGCATGGACTCGGACCCCAGGCAATCGATCGTGCGCTCTGCCGGGACGACGACCCCCGCGGCCCACTTCAGCGCGGTACTCTATGAAGCCTCCCGGCGACGTGGCGGAGTGGCTACGCAGCGGCCTGCAAAGCCGTCTACACCGGTTCGATTCCGGTCGTCGCCTCTCTCGTGCAGAACAATGTCGGCGCCGGCACTGGCGACGCCGACCCGCTCGGGCTTGCCGAGGACGCCCTCGATCGGATCGTCGCCGTGAACCTCAAGGGGTGTCTGCTCTCCTGCCAGGCGGTGGTGCCAGCGATGCGAGCCCAGGGCCGCGGGTCGATCATGAACATCTCCTCGATCTCCTCGTTCGCCGCGGCCGTCCTGCTGGCCGCCTACAAGATCTTGAAGGCCGCCGTCAACGCGCTCGGCCACTCGCTTGCGATCGACAACGCCGCATGGTGTCCGCGTCAACACGATCATGCCAGGGCTGCTCGACACGCCGGTTGGGATGTGGTCTACGCCAGCTCTTCCTGCACACCAGGAGGCCGAGTTCATCACAGGCGTCGTGCTGCCCGTCGATGGGGGCGAGCTCACGCGCGTCGGCGGCTAGCCGCGCTCACGGTGAGGATCGCGTGATCTGTGTGGGATCTTCTTTGCCAGCAGCCGCTCGGCGTTCTTGTGAAGGAATAACTGCCGCTCAAGCGGCAGCACCGAGTCGGGGAATACGCCCCGCCCGTCAAGCCGCTTGACGAAATCGACCTGCCGACCCTGAAGCCTGAAGATCGGCCAATCCGTTCCGAAAAGGATCTTGTGACTGATCCCGCGGCGCAAAAGTCGGTTGAGTTCGCTGATGTCTGTCGTCTGGTATCCGCTGACGTCAAGATAAACGTTAGGTCTGCTACTGCAGAGCATCGCGCACTCATCAGGGTAGTGGATGCTACCGTGAGCTAGAACGAAGTCAACGCCGGGGAAGTCCTTTGCTGCCTCCTCTACAAAGATAGGCTGAGCGAGTGCACCATTGAGCACTGCCGAGCTGGCGCCGATATGAGAGAGTACTGGAAGCGAGTATTCCGAACAGATCTCATAGTATGGCCACAGTGCTTTATCCGAGAGCGTATAACCGCACGGCGGATACAGCTTCATCCCATCGAAACCGTACTCGGAGATTGCGCGCTCGAAGAGGTTGATGCCGTCCTGACCCCACCGCGGGTCCACACCGACCATGACCCAGAACCGCCCAGGGTGGCGCTTCTGGACGACTCGGTGGTGCTCAATCAATTCCTCAATGGTGTGGGTGCCGTCGCGCAACGCATAGGTGAAATCGGGAAGCAGAAGAACCGCTGCCTTGATCCCGGCTTCGTCCATCTCATTCACCAGAACATCGCAGAGTGGGTCTTGGAGCGTACCTTCGATAAGCTTGGCAATCTTCTCCTTGGTAAGCGGCAGCCCCTTTGCTTCCATAGCCACTCCGATATTGTCCACGATCCCATTGCGAAACGATGGTGGGAAACACATCTCCGATGCGATGTGGCAATGGAAATCAATCAACCCTACGCCCTCCGACATAATCTCTCAGCCTCGCCGAACGATATTGATTATATCGAATACGTGCTCAGCGCTGACGAATTCATTAACATGTGTTGAGACATCCACGCCCATCTGCTCCTCAAGCATATAGACAATACTCATCAGCCCTATCGAGTCGATACCGAGATCATGGCGGAGGTGCATCGATGGCGTGATGCCGTCTTCCTCCCTATGCGCGATGGCGCTACCGATGATGTGGCAGATCCTGTCGTCAGTTATAGCGCGTTTCTTCATATCATCATACATTATCCGCCCGCAAGACCTCGCGAGCTACTGCGGCCCGGTCGATCTTTAGGTTCTCGGTCAGCAGGCCGAACTCCGTAGTGAGCTCGCGGGAGGGCCTGAAGATAACGTTGGTAATCTGGTGTGACGACTCTCGTTGTTCGTTCGCACGTGCGATACTTGCATTGACCTCGCGCCGTCGAATCGAATCGTCATCATGGAGCCACACCACGCAGCTCAACGTGGTTCCCTGTGCCGTCCCGATGACAATGGCCTTCGTGCCCGGGTATATCTGCTCGATGTCGCGCTCAAGCTCCTCGGGGTTGATCTTCACGCCGTTGCGAGTGATGATTGCGTTCGATTTCCGGCCTATGAACTGTAGAAAGCCCAGGCGATCGAGCCGGCCAAGATCGCCGGTGGCGACCTTGCCGTCGATTAGGAAGACTGAGCCCTGGGTCTCGACACCGTCAAATACATAGCCAAGCGACTGGCTGGCAACGCTACGGACAACGACAGTGCCGTCAGTGGCGATCTCTACCTTCACGCCCTTGACCGGTAGACCCGCCGTGCCGATGCGGTACTTCCCCGGGAGATTGAATGTAATCCAACCGACCTCGGTCACTCCATACACCTCGTACAGCGGCGCCCCGACACGGTGGAAGACGCGCACTAGCCTGGGCGGCACCGGCGCCGATCCGGTGAACATTAGTCGGACACGAGAGCCGTACATCCCTGTCCACCTGCGGCCCAGCCTTGCTCGAACTGGACGACTGGCTCGCGGCAGTATGGCATTCAGGGCGCTAGCTGCGTAATAAGGGATTTTGGTCCATCGTCCCGAGGCTCGGATTCGGTTGTCCATAATTTCGAAGAACGACGGCGGTCCTAAGATGATTGTTGGCTCCAGTGCCGCCAACTTCTGAAACATGTACTCAGGCGGTACCACGATAGCGCCGGCGCCAAACAGAATAGCCGAGTACATCAGCCAGCGCTGCTGGAAGTTCGAGAACGGCATGACGATGAGAATCTCGTCGTCTTTCCTGAGTTTCCATGCGTGCGCCGACGTTTCGATTGTATTCTCGACTCCGGCACGCGAAATCATAAGGCCCTTCCTCGTGCCCGTCGTTCCCGAAGAGAACGCAATCGTGAAAACGTCCTGTGGAAGCCCTGGTCGTCGCGTGGGATGACGCCTCACCAAGGACACCGACGGGCCGTCGAGAAATGCCGTCTCCGCCGACAGCTTCCCGTGAATAGGCAGCATTTTGCTGACGAGCAGCGCAGAAAGCTCGTAGCGTTCGGCTATTGCGCTGGTTTCGACGTGATCGTCCATAGTCTGAACCGGAAGCGCGACCGATACACAGCCGAGAGTCAACAATGCGAGGTCTGCGACAACCCACTCGTAGGAGTTAGGTCCCATGATCCCGACAAGATCCCCGGCAACCACGCCGCAGTTGCGCAGCCGTGACATGAGTAAGGTCACGCCGGCATGAAGCTGCGAGAAGGTCTTGACCTCGACCGTCCCGACCGCAGAGACGAGACGCATCTGGCGATCCGGATAGTGTGCCAGCCTCTCGTAGAGGGCGTCGATAGCCACATGCTTGTTGTCGGCTAACGCCAAGGGAGGTCTAGCTCAGACGGCGGTCCTGCTTCCCCGGGGCGCAGGTCTAGCTGCCACCACCGCACATCCTGCCACGCGCCCGCCTTGAAGCCAATGCGCCTGTAGATGCCAACCTCGGTGAAGCCCATCGCGCGATGCAGGCCATCACTAGCGGCGTTCGGCTGCGTCACGCCGGCACATAGCGTCCACAGCCCCGCGTCGCGTAGCCGCGCGACCAGGCACGAGTACAGAACTCGCCCGACACCCATGCGGTGACGGTCGCGCTCGATGTAGATGGCGACGTCTGCCGACCACCGGTAGGCCGTGCGCTGCTGGTGGCGCGATCCGTATGCATAGCCCACCGTTCGTGAGCCCTCCCTTGCAACCAGCCAGACGTATGCCGCGTGCATCCGCTCGGCCATCGCATGCGCTAAAGGTGCCTCGTGCTCGAACGAGATCGCGGTGTCGATGACGTACGGCGCGTAGATGGCCGCGCACGCCTGCGCATCGCCTTCGGGATGCGCGTCACGCACCTGAACCGCACGCCGGGACGCAACGTCACTGGCCATCCATCTATGTATACGACATCCTCGGTGACAAAGACAAGGCGCCGTGCTTAGAGTCTGTCCGAAAACTCGTGCACGCGCCTGGCGGCGCCTGACGCGGCGTGCCGCGGCGTCCTCGGATCTCGACTTGGCACCACCAAGCCTTCGGTCCTGCGTCCTGGCGGCACTTGGTCATGCACACGCCATCCACGCACCCGAGTTTTCGGACAGACTCTCAGCACAGTGGCAGAGCGTTCAAACGAGCAACAGCCATGGGTGCAGGCGGTTGCGTCTGCGCCGGACTTTGACAAGTTGAGGTAAAGGCTGCCACGCTCTACGTCATGGCTCAACCTCGCATGTCGGTTGGGCGTTATCGAAAAACTGAGCAAGGCGCGTAGGTGTTGCGCGCTATGAAAGGAGCTGTAGCTATGTCGTTTCGTGTCAATGTAACGGGTATGATCAACGGTCACCCGATTTCCGTTCGCGGGGAAGGAACAATTGACCCGTCGCGCGGTCTTACGGATGGCGACTATCTCCTCGGTCGACTACCGCATGGATTCGATCCCCTTCTCCTAAGTGCCTTTCTTGTGTGTGGCTATCCCCATGCTACGGGCAAGATTGACGACGTCGAGAACCTATTTGCTGCCAGCTCGTACGAGTATCGGCGTACCTTGCGCCTCAGGGACGGTGGCGAGATTACGCAGCGTACGACGATACGTGTCGACGGCGACGACACGGAGTCGCACATGCATCTTCGTGGGTGGGCGAATGTGCCAACGCTCGCGCAGGTCGAGCCGGTGGTAGAGTCGTGGGAGCCGGACGGACCCGGTGGAATCCGTGGTCACTTTACGATTGGATGGGCCACTCCAGAGGGTGAGACGGTGACTGGCGACACCTACACCACGTACCAGATCGACACCGGTAAGACACTTCCGGGTATGCTTCATCGCTTCATTTACATGAAGACTCTAGTCGATGCATCGCAGGGAGTTCTACGCGAGGTGCAGACCGAGGGTCTTTGCCGGTCGCTACCTTGGGATCTATGGATCCGCGATAGCTCTGCCCGCGAAGATTTGGAAACCGAGTTCGCGAACGCCACACCTCGGCATTCAATGGGCGCAGCGGTCGTTGTCTAACGACCTGTGACCGAGACCCAATGTCAGTGGGGATGGCTCCAAGGCTGGATCGCCATCCCCACTTGCGAGCAATCTCGCACTATTTGATGCTTGCATAATCGCGGCTACTACGCGGCTACTAGAGTCCTCCAAAGGTTCGTACGCTGAGAGTGCCCAACGGGATTTAACCCGTATCCACGGTTTAGAGGACCTCTGCTCTAATGGTTCAGCAACGTATCCCATGGAGGTAGCGCACGGCAATCGTCCTTTTGGTCTTTGAGTCTGGTGTCGCCCGGTCGAGCTAATTCAGATTGGCGCTACACAGATAACTGACGGCGGAGGAATTGGAGAAACCGCGCTTGAACATGGCTAAGCCATCCAGTCGCTCATCTCGAATGCCGGCAGACCCCCCAAGCAGGACATAGCGACATTCGCCGGCGTTCTCGATGGCATATGCAAATGCTGCGTATGCCGCCGAGATCTCAAAGCCCTTCGCGTCGGATGCTCCATCGTGGAAGTAGAGAGTATCATTGTGTCGGATCCACAGGGACATGCTGACGATCGCGTCTTTTACGGTAACCGCGAGGGTTCGCAAGGCTGGCAATCCAGCGAGGCTCTCAAAATAAGCTGTTCCAAAAGGCCGCAAGATCTGGCGCGTGGTAACATTTCGTTTATAGAGCGCAAGCCAGTGGTCGAGATGCTCGGCGAGCGAGATCTCCTGTACGTAGCAGGCGCGACGGGCCTGGTTGATCTGGTTGCGATGCCCCTTGCGGATACGGACCTCCGCTTCGCGATCGACGAAGTAGTGTTCCTTGAATACACGACATGTGTCGAAGGCATGCTGGAGAGCGGAGAGCTCGGGTGTCCACATCGGATCGGTGATCAACGCAACAGAGCTGATCCCGGCTCGCTGGAGTGTGTAGAGACCCGCCCTCACGTCGCAGTTGGGGTTGAGAGGCTCAAGCGGTCGGACGCCCTCAGCATGACATGCGCCCGTGCTGCCTTTGCGCATCAGTACATAGGCGCCCCATTCTGGGACGTAAAGTGACTGAACTCCGGCTTCTTCGGAGGCGCGCGCATACGGTTCAGAACAATAGGGGTGAGGATCGTTCGGGCAGTGGCTTGGGCTGAGCAGCGCGATACGCCGCGCGAGCATCCGGTTCTCTGCCCTGAGCGCTGCAAGGTCTGCCACAAGCTTGACGCGAGTGTCTCGAAGCGCCTGTAGCTCGCGCTGATCGCGACGTCCATCCAGGCGCGCCTCACCTCCGGCGAGGAAACGTCCGCGCCAAGCGGAGATCTGTCTCCTCGATCGTCCTGTCTCACGTGCGAGATCCGCCATAGTCTCGCCACCCAGCGACCGAAGGACGAGCTCGACCTTGACGCTCGTCGGACATCTGCTCTCTGCGCGCTCGGGTCTCATGCGATCGACGATTCGCGTCTCGTGCCGGCGCCGTCGGTGTCGGTGTCGAGATCTCGCGTGCATCCCGCGATGGCAGAATCAGATCTAGATCCCATCTGAACTAAATACAAAGGAGGTAGTGTTTAGGCACCTACACGATCTCCGGTTCGAATTGTCAGTCCACACTGCGGGCAGACAACAACGTCCGGCTGGACCAGGGTCTGGGATAGGTTTTTTGGAGCACTCATGGTAACCTGGGGGCCGCGGAGCGTGGCGCGAAGCTCAAGGCGAAGGTCTGCGACTGATAGTTGCTCCGCGCTCGCGCGATCAAGCCAACGGTCCTGCTCGGTTGTGTTTAGCGTGGCGACTGATGCGTGATGGCTCCACGTCAGATTGTCACGACGTCGTGACGGTTCAAAGCACGACGCGATCCAGACCATATTCCTCAGACTACGACTGTCGTACCCCGTGGCTCGTGCAGCGAGGGTGTACCGATCGCCCCATCGCGTGTTGCCATAGCGAACCCAGTCTCCTATCCACCACTGACTGCAGCGACCGATGCCGCCGAGTCGTCTGCCAATTGCGATCCATTTGCGATCGTCGAGCTCTTCGAGCGGGCATCCACGCGACCGGGCTGCCAATGGCAGGCTGCCGCTGGCGCTCTGTGGGTGGGTCTTCTATTGCCGTGCTCCCAGATGCAAGTGATCCGGACATCGGGTTAACGCCTTTGGATGAGTCGATACGACCCATGGCTTCTTGAGGGCAACTTCGTATGCACGGCATGCATGTCTGGCGGTGTGGGTGGCCGATCGAAAAAGGGGGCTATTGCATGGCGCGTAAGACCGGTGTTTTGCATGGCGTTTAGAGGCTCGACCAAACACCATGGTATGTCAAGGCTCTCGCAATCCGCATCGCCTTTGGTTGGGGCTCGCGGTCTTGGATCTAGCAAGAGCGCTGCAAATCGTCTGAAACGTGGGAATGTTCCCCGTGTGCGACTTGGGAGCAATCGTCTCCGACTCGTCTTGGCGCAGAGGGCGCGGGGGTCTTGGTCGCTATCCAGGCGGCCTGGACGGGCATCCCGGGGCATGCTGAAGTCGAGGGATTGAGAGAGCGCTCGCCGCTCGCCACCCGGTGCGCGAAGCGCCTCTCCCAACAGCGGATCGCGCTTGCTGTGCAGACCATCGCTGAGATGTTCAGGGGGCTCCAATTGGGCTGTCCCCGTCTCCTGCGCTCGGGTTCAGCGGCCCTTCGAGGCGAAGCCCCATAATTGGTGCGATCTTTGCACGTAGGCCCCGCCCGGCGCCTGCGGCCCTGGCAGAATGACGGTATGACCCCAATGAGACTCCCTCTGGAGCGAACATGAGCGTATCCGAGCAGATGCTGGCCGCCAGAAGAATCGCGGAGACCCTCGTGCGCACCGAGGCCGTCGCGTTCAGGACCGATCCGCTCTTTCGTCTCACCTCTGGTGTCGAGAGCCCCGTGTATGTGGACAATCGGCAGCTCCTGGGGCACGTCGAGGAGCGCCTCGAGGTGGTCGTCGCGATGGTCGATGCGGTCTCGGGGCAGGGCGCTCCGGATGCGATCGCCGGAACGGCGACAGCTGGGGTGCCGTGGGGTGCGTGGCTGGCCGACCGCCTCGCGCTGCCCTTCCTCTATGTGCGCTCGCAGGCCAAAGGCTGGGGCAAGGAGCGGGCAGTGGAGGGCTTTGCGCCGGAGGGCTCCCGCGTGCTCGTGATCGAGGATCTCGCGTTCTCCGCCGGCAGCCTCATCGACGCCGCTCAGAGCCTGCGCGAGGCGGGGTTCGCGGTCGAGGATGCGCTTACGATCGCCAGCTATGAGCTGCCCAGAGCGCGGGCGCGGATGGATGCCGCTGGTCTGCGCCACCGCACGCTCACGACGATCGACGAGGCGCTGGCTGCCGCCCAGCGCGTAGGTTCGCTCGACGGTGAGCAGGTGGGGCTGGTCGAGAATTGGCTGGGTCAAGCACGAGCTCGGTGAGGCGACTGGAGGAGGGTGCGATTCAGGCCTTTGCCTTGACGTGTTTCTCCTCATGCTTCCTGGATCGCCGGCGCCGCTTTGTGCCAGCGCCTTCCGGCATCAGCGCCAGCCGGTACTTGCGCGTACGCGGGGAGCGCTCGAGCAGACCAAGCTCCACGAGTGTGCTCACATAGCGGTGCGTCGTGCTGGGGCTCATCTCCAGCTGGCCTGCTATTTCGAGGATTCCCCGCTCTCTGTTCTCAGAGCCGAAACAGGTGAGGATCGAAAGGCCCCGCAGCAGCGAGCGCGAAAGGCGCGCGTCGTCCCTGACAGGCAGGAAGCCGACGCCCGAGTCGCCCGCGTCGTCCTCTGCGGCGCCGTCTGCTGCCGGCCCACGGCCGAGCCTGCTCGAGATCAGGGAGGAGAACCCCGGGGTGGACCCCCGCGCGGCTGCCCGCACCACCTGGTCGACCTGGGCGGGGGACAGGATGATTGAGATCGTCTCGCTGTTGTTCATATGACAATCATGGCAGAGCACGCAGACGATTGTCTGCACTGCCAAGCCACCGCGCCCTGCGCTCGCGGCACAGACGGCCCCTAGCTCGCGACGCAGACCTTTCAGTAGGCTCCCCCAGCAGCCCATGTCCCTCACGCTCACCCTCCCCGACGGCACTCCCCTGGAGTTGCAGGACGGTGCCACCGGCGCCGATGCCGCGGCGGCGATCGGGGCGGGACTGGCGCGCGCGGCGCTGGCGATCGAGGTATCCCATCCGCAGGACGGCGAGCAGCCGCAACTGCGCGACCTCGCACGTCCTCTCCCCGACGGGGCGCGGATCGCGATCCTCACCGCCAAGAGCCCCGGCGATGAGCCGCTGCGGCTGATTCGCCACGACGCCGCCCACGTGCTTGCCACCGCCGTGATGGAGCTCTACCCAGCCGTGAAGATCTCGATCGGGCCCGCCATCGAGGGCGGCTTCTACTACGACTTCGACTTCCCCGAGGGCGTCTCGATCTCCGAAGAGGACTTCCCCGCGATCGAAGAGCGCATGCGCGCGCACGTGAAGGCCGCCGAGCCCTTCGTGCGCGAGGACGTCTCGGTGGCCGATGCGCGCGAGCGCTTCGTGGCCGAGCGCCAGGACTACAAGGTCGAGCTGATCGACGACCTCGTACGCGCCGCCGAGTCCGATGGGCGAGGCGAGCCGCTGCGAACCGTCTCGCTCTATACGAATGGTCCTTTCACCGACCTCTGTCGCGGCCCGCATGCGTCCACGACGGCCACCGTCGGCGCCTTCAAGCTGCAGTCGGTGGCCGGCGCCTACTGGCGCGGGGACTCCAAGCGGGCGATGCTCACGCGCATCTACGGCACCGCCTTTCCCACCAAGGCGCAGCTGCAGGAGCACTTGGAGCTGATCGAGCGCGCCAAGGAACGCGACCATCGCAAGCTGGGCCGCGAGCTGGGGCTCTTCCACTTCTCCGACGTCTCCCCGGGTGCGGCCTTCTGGCTGCCCGCGGGCACCGGCATCTACAACTCGCTGGTGGGACTCTCGCGTGAGATGAACGACGCGCGGGACTACACCGAGGTCAAGACGCCGCTGATCTACGACGCCGAGCTGTGGAGGACGTCGGGGCACTGGGGCAAGTACCGCGAGAACATGTTCACAGTCCAGGTCGAGGAGCGCGAGATGGGCGTCAAGCCGATGAACTGCCCCGGCCACGCCTATCTATTCAAGAGCCGCCGCCACTCCTATCGCGAGCTGCCCGTGCGCTACTCAGAGCCCGGCCTCCTGCACCGCAACGAGGCCTCGGGCGTCCTGCACGGGCTGCTGCGCGTGCGCCACTTCGCTCAGGACGACGCGCACATCTTCTGCACCGAGGAGCAGGTCCAGAAGGAGGTCGCGAGCTGCCTGGAGCAGGCATTCGAGACCTATGCGATGTTCGACCTCGACGTGCGCCTGGAGTTCTCCACGCGGCCCGAGCAGCGGATCGGCGACGAGGAGATGTGGGACCGCGCTGAGGGTAATCTCACCGCGGTGCTGCAAGAGCGGGGCCTCGACTACGAGTTGAATCCCGGCGACGGAGCTTTCTACGGCCCAAAGATCGACATGCACATGACCGACTCGCTGGGGCGCTCCTGGCAGCTGGGGACCGTCCAGCTCGACTACTCGATGCCCAAGCGCTTCGAACTCACCTATACGGGCGCCGACAATGCCGAGCACCGGCCGGTGATGATCCACCGCGCCGCCTTCGGCTCCTACGAGCGCTTCATCGGGATCATGATCGAGCACTACGGCGGCGAGTTTCCACTGTGGCTCACGCCGGTGCAGGCGATCGTGCTGAGCGTCTCCGACCGCTTCAGCGACTACGGCGCGCAGGTGCGCGCCGAGCTGCGCCGCCAGGGGTTGCGCGTGGAGCTCGACGATCGCGGCGAGTCGATCGGTCGCAAGATCCGTGAGGCCGAGCTGCGCAAGATCCCCTACATGCTTGTCGTCGGCGAGCGCGAGGTGGGGGAGGGCACCGTTTCGCTGCGTCGCCACCGAGTGGGAGACGCCGGCAGTCTGGCGCTCGCGGAGCTCTCAGAGCGACTCCTGTCGGAGTGCGCGCGTCCAGAGAGCCCAGCTTCCGTCGAGTCGCCCCCGATGGGTGCGCCGTGAGGTTCCAGGCGGACGCCGGGGCACAGCAACCGAGAGGCGCCGCTCGTCAACACCCTGGTCGCGGGGCCTCCGCGCCGCTATACTCGCCCCCGTTGACGTCCAGCATCCCTTCACAGCCGAGCGCGTAGAGCAAGCTTGACGCGCCGCCACCACACCTAGTGCCGGTTCCTCGCAGATTCGACCGGCGCCCGCCCGAGCGGGACCTCACCAGGGTCAACGAGCGTATCCGTGTGCCCGAGGTGCGTCTCATCGACGACGAGGGCAACCAGGTCGGGGTGCTCAAGACACCCGACGCGCTGCGCTTCGCCCAGGAGCGCGACCTCGATCTCGTGGAGGTCGCCCCCGAGGCGCGCCCGCCCGTCTGCCGCGTGCTCGACTACTCCAAGTACAAGTACGAGCAGGCCCAGAAGCTCAAGCAGGCACGCAAGCACCAGCAGCAGATCGTGATCCGCGAGATCAAGTTCCGCCCCAAGATCGCCCAGCACGACTACGACACCAAGAAGGGGCACGTCGAACGCTTCCTGCGCCACAAGGACAAGGTCAAGATCACGATCATGTTCCGCGGGCGCGAGGTGACTCACCCCGAGCGCGGCACGATGATCCTCGACCGCCTAGCCGAGGAGCTCTCCGAGCTGAGCGTCGTCGAGCAGCGCCCCACGCAGGACGGGCGCAACATGACCATGATGCTCGGACCCTCCAAGGCCGTTCTGGCGGGGCGAGCCGACGGGCACGAGGCCGAGGAGACCATCTCTCCAGAGGCTACGGTGGCCTCTGTGGATGGCGCTGCGCCCGAGCAGGAGGCCGCGGGTGTCCCACTGGATGGCGCGGTGCTTGGCCAGGACGTCGAGGCCGGGGAGCCCTCCGGCGAGACGGCGCCCGCGGGTGAGGACACCGCTGCTGACCCTGCCGAGACAGCCGCCTCCTAACGGGCGCGTCGGCTCCAAGCGGCCGGTCTGCCATAATCACCGCCTCGGGTGGCGTAGACAGTAGTAGGCATGTCAGCCGCGACCCTCGATCTTCAATCCATCATGCCCAAGATGAAAACCCATTCCGGCGCGAAGAAGCGCTTCAAGGTCACGGCTGGCGGCAAAGTACGCGGCCGGCACCCCTTCACGAGCCACATCCTTGAGAAGAAGTCGCCCAAGCGCAAGCGCACCCTAGCGGCCCCGGCGATCATGTCCGCGCACGACACTCCGCGTATCAAGCGGATGTTGGGGGTGGGTAAATGACACGCGTCAAGCGCTCGGTGAGTGCCCGCAAGAAACGGCGTGCCACGCTGGAGCGCACCAAGGGGTTCCGCGGTGAAGCGAACTCCAACTACAAGCGCGCCAAGGAGGCCCTGCTCAAGGCCGACTCCTACGCCTACCGCGACAGGCGCAACCGCAAGCGCGACTTCCGGCGGCTGTGGATCACGCGCATCAACGCCGCAGCGCGCCAGAACGGGATGAGCTACTCGCAGTTCATGCACGGCCTCGCGCTCGCCGGTGTGGAGCTCGACCGCAAGGTGCTCGCGGACATCGCCGTGCGCGACGCCGACACGTTCCGACGTTTTACCGAGGTTGCCCGCGAGGCGTCGGCTGCCTGATCCTGGCCACCGACACGCAAGTCTCCCGGGCGCCGCTCTCTTTGAGGCCGGCGCCTTTTTTATGCCATGACCATCACATCACCCCACAACCCACGACTGAAGGAGCTGCGCCGCCTGCATCGCCGCCGCGAGCGCGAGCGCAGCCTGCGGTTCATCGCCGAGGGCGAGGATCTGCTCGAAGCCGCACGGCGCGCCGGGTGGCCCGCACTCGAAAGCTACCGTGCCGCGGGCGCCGTCCTCGACAGCCTCGACCCGGACACGGGCGAGCCGGATGCGCCCGCGCCGATCGAGGTGGACCCCGCGCTGCTCGCCGAGGTCTCCATGCTGGGGTCGGGCACACGCGCACTGGGGGTGTACGAGCAGCGCTGGATGCAGCGAGCCGAGGGGCCGCTGTGCGTGTATCTGCACGGTCTCGCCGACCCCGGCAACGTGGGCACGGTGCTGCGTGCGGCCGCTGCATTCGGCGCCTCCTGCGTCGCGCTCGGACCGGGTTGCGCCGACCCGTATTCGCCGAAGGCGGTGCGGGCGAGCATGGGGGCGATCTTCGCCGTGCCCCTTGCGCATGCAGCCACACCCGAGGAGTTGCCAGGCAGGCGCCTGGCGCTCGTCGCGCACGCCGGCAAGCCGCTGGGCGAGGTCGACCTGGAGCAGCCGCTGACTATCCTCGTGGGCGCCGAGCGCGAGGGACTGCCAGCGGAGATAGTGGACGAGTGCGAGTGCGTGGCGCACATCCCAATCGCGACTGACTCGCTGAACGCGGCGATGGCGGCCACCATCGCGCTGCATGAAATGAGGGATCGAAAATGAGAGGGGCCCACCTCGCCGGCCTACAGCCGGCTGCGCCACCCTCTAGGGTGCGCCCGGCATGAGCGAACGAATCGATGATCTGCGGGCGCAGGCCGAGCGGGAGATCGCCGCCGCGAGCACCAGCCAGGAGCTGGAGGAGCTGCGCGTACGCCACCTTGGGCGCAAGGCAGAGCTGCCTCAGCTGCTGCGCGGCGTCGCCCAGCTGCCGCCCGAGGAACGTGGCGCCGTGGGCCGCGCTGCCAACCAGGCCCGCCAGGCGCTCGAGCAGCTGCTGGCCGCCCGCGCGAGCGAGCTCGGGGCGGGCGAGTTGGAGACACGACTGCGCGAGGACATCGTGGATGTGACGCTGCCCGGCAGCCCACCGCAGCCGGTGGGACGCCTGCACGTGCTGAGCGCGACGCAGCGGCTGCTCGAGGACATTTTCCTCGGGCTCGGCTTCACCGTGCTCGAGGGTCCGGAGGTCGAGAGCGTGCACTACAACTTCGACGCGCTCAACCACTCGCCCACGCACCCCGCGCGGGCGCGCACGGACACCTTCTACGTGGGGCCCGACGCGGTGCTGCGCACGCACACCTCGCCGATGCAGGTGCGCGCGATGGAAGCTCACCCACCGCCGCTCTACGTGGTGATCCCCGGGCGGGTGTACCGGCCCGACAGCGACGCCACCCACACACCGCAGTTCCACCAGGTGGAGGGGCTGGCGGTCGACGAGGACATCACGCTGGCCGACCTGAAGGGCACCCTGCTCGCGTTCGCGCGAGCGGTGTTCGGCGATACGCGCGAGGTGCGCCTACGCCCGCACTTCTTCCCCTTCACCGAGCCGAGCGTCGAGGTCGACGTGTCCTGCTTTCACTGCGAGGGCAAGGGCTTTCTGCCGGACGGCGCGCGCTGCTACCTGTGCAAGGGCGAGGGCTGGCTCGAGGTGCTCGGCGCCGGCGAGGTCGACCCGAATGTGTACTCGTACGTCCCGACCACCGAGCGCAACGCGCCCGGGTACGACCCCGAGAAGGTGCAGGGTTTTGCATGGGGACTGGGAGTGGAGCGGGTCGCAATGCTGCTGCACGGCATACCCGACCTGCGTCTCTACTACGAGAATGATCTGCGCTTCCTGGAGCAGTTCGGCTGATGGGCGCGCATGCCGGCGCTGGACGGCGTCCTCAGTCGCTCGCGTGCGTAGCACGCCACGCTCCTTGCGTCCTTGTCCAGCTTGACCTGCCCACCCATCAGGCTCGCATTGAGATCACGGAGGTCTGCTCGTGCGCGTCCCTCTGACATGGCTGCGCGAGTACTGCGATCCGCCGCTCGACGTGCACGGCATCGAGAAGCGTCTGACGATGACTGGCACGAAGGTCGAGGCGATTCATCACCACGGCGTGCGCGCGCTCGAGAACTTCGTCGTGGGCCGGGTGCTCCAGTCAGAGCGCCACCCCGACGCCGACCGCCTGAGCGTCTGCGAGGTCGATCTCGGACAGGCGCGGCCGGAGGGCCCCGCGACGATCGTGTGCGGCGCCGCCAATGTGGCAGCGGGCCAGAGCGTGGCGGTGGCGCGTCCCGGCGCGGTGATGCCTGACGGTGCCAAGCTGAAGAAAGCCAAGCTGCGCGGCGTGCCCTCGGAGGGGATGATCCTCGCTGAGGACGAGCTTGCGATCGGCTCAGACCACGACGGGATCATGGTGCTGGAAGAGCTGCTGCCCGGCGCGGAGCTCACGCCCGGCGCGCCTCTGCAGGATGTGCTGCCGCTCGCGACCGAGGTGCTCGAGCTCGAGGTGACGCCCAACCGGCCGGACTGCCTTGGTGTGTATGGGGTGGCGCGCGAGTTGCATGCTGCCACCGGCGCGCCGCTGGCACAGGCGCCGTGGGCGCAGGATCTGGGCAGCGCCGGACCGGTGGAGGGCGCACAGGTGCAGGTGCAGTGCCCTGACCTGTGCCCGCGCTTCACCGCGCGGGTGTTCCACGGCGTGCGCGTCGCGCCCTCCCCGCCGTGGCTGAAGGCACGGCTGATGGCCGCGGGGCAGCGGCCGATCAACAACGTGGTTGACATAACCAACTACGCGATGCTGCTGAGCGGGCAGCCGCTGCACGCCTTCGACCTCGACCGCGTCGCGGGCGCGCGCCTGGTGGTGCGCCGCGCGCGCGATGGCGAGCAGGTGCAGACACTCGACGGCCAGACGCGCGTGCTCGACGCGGAGATGGTCGTGATCGACGACGCTGACGGTCCGACCTCGATCGCGGGGCTGATGGGCGGCGCGCGCTCAGAGGTAGCGCCGGAGACGACGAGCGTGCTGCTGGAGGTGGCCACCTGGCATGGCCCCGCCATCCACCGCGCGTCATGGGCGCTGGGCCTGCGCAGCGAGGCCTCCTCGCGCTTTGAGAAGGGGTTGCAGCCCGAGCAGTGCCTGCACGCCCAGGCCGTGGCCACCCAGTTGATGATCGAGCTGTGCGGTGCCACCGTCGCTCCGGGCACGATCGACATCGGCGGGGAGGGTCCACCTGCGCAGAGGATCCGGCTGCGCTCCGCGCGCGTAGAGGAGATCCTCGGGACGCCCGTCGCGCGGGAGCGTCAGGCGGAGATCCTGAGGGCGCTCGACTTTCAGAGCACCAAGGCCGAGGACGGGCTCGATGTAAGCGTTCCGGCCCTGCGTCGCGATGACGTCACGCGCGAGGCCGACCTGATCGAGGAGGTCGCTCGCATCGACGGTCTGGAGAAGCTGCCCGCCACGCTGCCCAAGCGTCGCGGTGCCTACGGGCTGCTTTCACCCGCGCAGCGGTTGCGCCGCCGCGCGGTCGACACGCTCGTCGGGCGGGGGCTGTACGAGGTGGTGGGCTGGACGTTCACGCCGCCGAGCCTCGCCGACCGCCTGCGGCTGCCCGCCGGAGACCCTCGCCGCCAGGCTGTGGCGATCGAGAACCCGCTCTCCGAGGAGCAGTCCCGGTTGCGCACCACCCTGCTCGGATCGCTGCTGGACGTTGCGCGACACAATTTCGCGCATGGTGAGGGGAACCTGCGCCTGTTCGAGCACGGCACCGTCTTTCAGAGGATGAATGAGACCGTTGCCGAGCATCGTTCGCTCGCGGTGCTGCTGGCCGGGCATCTGGGTCCGAACGATTGGCGCGCTCCGGATTCCCCACCAGCCGATCTGTTCACAGCCAAGGCTCTACTGGAAGCGCTCGCCGCCGTGCTGCGCGTGAGCGACCTCTCGTTCGCACCCGAGCCCCAGCCCTTCCTGCATCCGGGACGCAGCGCGGCGGTGTTGCTCGGCGAGCGGCCGGTCGGTTGGCTGGGGGAGCTGCACCCGCTCGTCGCGGAGACGTGGGAGCTGCCCGGCGCGGCGTGTCTGGAGATCGACTTCGACCTGCTCAGCGCCCACGCCTCACGACCCGGTTACGTCGATCTGATCGGCTACCCGCCGCTACGTCAGGACCTAGCGGTGGTGCTGCCGATCGAGGTGTCCGCAGCCACTGCGCTGGCGGCTGTCGCGGGCGCCGGGGGCAAGCTGCTCGCCGACGCGCGCGTGTTTGACGTCTACAGCGGCCCACAGGTGGGGGAGGGGCGGCGCTCGCTCGCGCTTGCGCTCGCATTCCGGGCGAGCGACCGCACGCTCTCCGACGAGGAGGTCGCGCCGCTGCGCGCGCGGATCGTCGCTGCGCTGGCGGAGCTTGGGGGCGAGTTGCGTGGCTGAACAGCGCTTTCGCACAGGAGCCCCGCGCGTGCTGGTCGCGGGCGCCACCGGCTTCGCCGGCGCGCTCGCCGCCCACCTGCTCTGGCGCCATCCGGGTTTTGAGCTCGTCGGGCTCACCGGGCGCTCGGAGACGGGACGGCGCCTGGACGACCTCTACCCGCGCTATCGCGTGCCGCTAGAGATCCGGCCGCTGGAGCTCGACGCCCTGGAGCCGATCGACGCGGCGGTCGTCGCCTATCCGCACGCGGCCGCGGCGCCCACCGTCGGCGCGCTGGTGGAGAAAGGCGTACGCGTAGTCGACCTGAGCGCCGACTTTCGCCTCGCCGACCTCGCGGACTACGAGCACTGGTATGGGCCGCATCCGCGGCCACATCTGCTCTCGCAGGCGGCGTATGGGCTCACCGAGCTTCACCGCGCGCAGATCGCGACGGCCTCGATCGTCGCCAACCCGGGCTGCTATCCCACGGCCGCCGTGCTGGGTCTGGCGCCGCTCGCGCGCGCGGGCCTGCTCGCCGACGTAGTGATCGACGCCAAGCAGGGGCTCTCCGGCGCGGGGCGAACCTTCGATGACACCACCCACCTCTCGATGGCCGCCGAGAACATCACTCCCTACAACGTCGCCCGCCACCGCCACACGCCCGAGATCGAGGAGCAGCTGGCGGCGCTCGACCCCGCTCGCGCCAGGCTGGCGGTGCAGTTCCAGGCGCACCTCGTGCCGCTCGACCAGGGTGAGCTGGCCAGCTGCTACCTCACCACCACCCGGCCCGTCGGCGATGAGGAGCTCGGCGAGTTCTATCGCGCAGCCTACGCGGATGAGCCGTTTGTGGAGGTTGTCGACGGACCACCCGGCGTGCGCGAGGTGCGCGAGACGAACTTCTGTCGCCTGTTCGCCGCGAGCGACCCTCACACTGGCAAGGTGCTCGTGTTCTCGGCGATCGACAACCTCTGGAAGGGCACCTCCTCGCAGGCCGTCCAGAACCTCAACCTGATGTTCGGCCTCCCCGAGACCGAGGGATTGCTGTGATGGCTTCCGTTACGCACGGATTGCCGACGGCTCGCGTGACGTTCGGCCCCTCTGGGAAGGGTGGACTGCTGTGAGCGCCGGCAAGGACGTGCACGGCGACAGGACCGCCGAGGGGGCCCCGCAACCCTTCTTTCACTCGCGCTGGGTGCCCCGGCCCGAGCACGTGCGCGACCTCGGACCCGCCGCCGGCCTACCCGCCGGTTTCCGTGCCGCCGGGGTGGCCTGCGGGATCAAGCCCTCGGGCAACCCCGATCTCGGCATCCTGGTGTGCGACTCCGAGAGCCCGGTGAGCGCAGCGCGCTTCACCGACTCCGGCACCGCCGCCGCGCCCGTGCTGCTGAGCCGCGAGCGCTGTCGTCTGGGTGCGCTGCGCGCGGTGCTTGCCAACTCCGGCTGCGCCAACGCCGCCACCGGGCGCCAGGGGCTCGACGACGCCGCCAAGACCCAGGGCGCCGCCGCGCTCGCAGTCGGCGTCAGCGAGGAGGAGGTGGCGCTCGGCTCGACCGGTGGCATCAGCCACCTGCTGCCCGTCGACCTCGTGCTGCGCGGCATCCTCGACGCCTCCGCACAGCTGCGCCGCGAGGGCGACACCGACTTCCAGCAGGCGATCCAGACGACCGACGCCTTCGAGAAGCGCGCCTGCCTGGAGGTAGCGCTGCCCTCCGGCACCATCCGCCTCAGCGCCCAGTGCAAGGGCGCCGGGATGATCTCCCCGCGCTTTGCCACGATGCTCTGCTTCGTCGAGACCGACGCCGCGCTCGCGCCGGAGACCGCCGACCTGCTGCTGGGGGTCTGCGTGAAACGCTCGTTCGACCGCTGCACCGTGGACGGCCAGCTCTCCACCAACGACACCGCGATCCTGATGTGCTCGGGCGCGAGCGGCGTGCAGATCGCGCCCGAGAGCGAGGACGAGCTGCGCTTTGGTGAGGCGCTCGACGCGCTGCTGCGCCAGCTCGCGATCCTGATGGTCGCCGACGGCGAGGGCGCCGCGCGGATCGCGCGCGTCGTCGTGCGCAGCGGACACCAGGATGGCGCCGAGGCCGCGGCGCGCGCGGTCGCCAACTCGCCGCTCGTGAAGGCCGCGCTGCACAGCGCCGACCCCAACTGGGGGCGTATCGTGCAGTCCGTCGGCGCCGCCCTGCCGGGGACTGCCCCACTGGCGGTGGATCTCACGCTGGAGGGCCTGCAGGTGTGCTCGGCCGGCGTCGCCCTGCCCTACGACGAAGAGGCGCTCGCCGAGTCGCTGAAGGCGAAGGAAGTGGAATACGAGATCGACCTGCCGGGCGAGGGCGCCGAGACCGAGGTGTTCTTCTCCGACCTCTCCCACGAGTACGTGACGATCAACGCCGACTACACCACCTGATGTCCGGCCAGCGCGTTTTCGCGGGCGTGGTCGTGTGGCTCACCTCATCTGAGACGACGCAAGCACCTCACGGCATGGGCATGGCCGCCGATCACTACAGCTGATGCCCGACTCAAACGACCCCCCCAACCAAAGCAAGGAGCGCCGCAAGATGCGCGACGTCGGCACGCTGCTCGAGGCCCTCCCCTACATACGCGAGTTTCACCACAAGACCGTGGTCATCAAGTACGGCGGCGCCGCGATGGAGGACCCCGAGCTGCGCGAGGAGTTCGCGCGCGACGTCGTCCTGCTCAAGTACGTCGGCCTCTCCCCGATAGTGGTCCACGGCGGCGGCCCGGACATCACCGCCTACATGCAGCGCCTCGGGCTGCCCGTCGAGTTCGTCGGCGGCCTGCGCGTCTCCAATGCAGAGACGGTGGAGGTCGCCAAGATGGTGCTCGTCGGCAAGGTCAACAAGGAGATCGTGATGCGCATCAACCGCCACGGTCAGCCTGCCGTCGGGCTGTGCGGTGACGACGGCTCGTTGTTTCGCGTCTCGCGCCGGACCGCGCCCGGCGGTGAGGACATCGGTTTCGTCGGGCGCATCGAGCGCGTCAACGTGGACGTGCTCAACCACGTCTCCACCGACTACATCCCCGTAATCGCCTCCGTCGGGGCCGATCGTGATGGGCACTCCTACAACGTCAACGCCGACGATGCCGCCGGCGCGGTAGCGCGCGCGCTCGGCGCCTACAAGATGATCTTCCTCACCGACGTCCCCGGCTGGCTGGCCGACCCCGAGGACCCCGCCAGCCTGATCGGCCAGGCAACGGCCGAGCGGGTGCAGGAGGCTCTGCCGAGCATCGACGGCGGCATGCGCCCCAAGCTGCAAGCCTGTCTGGAGGCGATCCAGGGAGGCGTCAACTCCGCGCATATCATCGACGGACGCCTGCCCCACTCGCTGCTCTTGGAGCTGTTCACCGATGCGGGCATTGGCACAAAGGTTGGCACGGCTCCGTGAGCCCGAGCGGTGCGATCCCCAACCTCGGCGTCGATCGGAGCGCTGCGCGGTCCTCACGGCGGAGCGGAGCGGAGCCTCTTCAATGTCGTTGACCGAGCTCCAGGCGATCGAGCGCTCCAGCGTCATCCCCTCCTACGCGCGCTTTCCCGTGGAGTTCGTGCGCGGCGAGGGAGCGTACCTGTGGGACGACGAGGGTCGCGAGTACCTCGACTTCCTCTGCGGCATCTCGGTGACGAATGTGGGTCACTGCCATCCGCGGATCGTTGCGGCAGTGCGCGAGCAGTCGGCGCGCCTGATGCACGTCTCCAACCTCTTCTACAACGAGCCAGCCATGCGCCTGGCCGAGCGCCTCTCGCGCCGCTCGCTCGGCGGCAAGGTGTACTTCTGTAACTCCGGCGCCGAGGCCAACGAGGCGGCGATCAAGCTTGCGCGCAAAGCCCGGCCCGGGGGCGACATAGTCTCGGTTCACAACGCCTTTCACGGGCGCACCTACGGCGCGCTCTCGGCCACGCCCCAGGAGTCCAAGCAGGCGCCCTTCGCACCGCTCGTGCCCGGCTTTCGAGCCGTCGCCCCCCAGCCGGACGCGTTGCGTGCCGCGATCGACGACTCCACCGCGGCCGTCCTGCTCGAGCCGATCCAGGGCGAGACCGGCGTCAACGTCCTCAACGACGAGCTGCTGCGCGCCGCGCGCGCGGCCTGCGACGAGCACGGCGCCGCGCTCGTCTTCGACGAGATCCAGTGCGGCATGGGTCGCACGGGGACGCTGTGGGCCTACGAGCAGCTGGGCGTCATCCCCGACGCCATCACCTCCGCCAAGGCGCTCGGCGGAGGCCTGCCGATCGGCGCGCTCGTCACGGGCCCTCGCCTGGCCGACGTCTTCGCCCCCGGCGACCACGGCTCGACGTTCGCCGGCGGACCGACCATCGCCGCCGCTGCCCTCGCCTGCCTCGATGTGATCGAAGATCCGGACCTGCTCGACCGCGTGCTTCGGATGGGCACACGCCTGCAGGACGGCCTGGCAGAGCTGCCGCACGTGCTCTCCGTGCGCGGTCGCGGCCTGATGCTCGCCTGCGAGCTCGACGTTCCGGCTCCAGAGGTCGTGCGCCGCGCTCTGCTCGAACAGCGTCTGATCGTCAACGCCACCGGACCCGCCACCGTCCGCCTGCTGCCGCCGCTGATCGTCGGCGAGGCCGAGGTGGACGAGGCACTCGCGCGCCTGCGCGCGGTGCTCGACGGCGCCCAGTAGCCTTCGCGCCCGTGACCCCCTCCGAGCACGCCTTCCCGCCCCGCACCGCCTCCTACGAGGCCGACCCCGCCGAGGTCCACCGCGTGCTGCTGCTCTATTCCGGTGGCCTCGACACCAGCGTGATGCTCAAATGGATCCAGGACGAGTACCACGCCGAGGTCGTCTGTCTCACCGTCAACCTGGGCCAGCCAGGCGAGGATTACGGCGTCATCGAAGGCAAGGCTCTGCGCCTGGGGGCGCTCGCCTGTCACGTGGTCGACGCGCGTGAGGAGTTCGTCCGCGAGTATGTCCTTCCAGCGATCAAGGCCAACGCGCTCTACGGTGGCGGCTACCCGCTGTTCACCGCGCTCGGTCGCCCGCTGATCGCCAAGCTCGCCGTCGACTACGCGCGCAGCTCCGGCTGCGACACGATCGCCCACGGCTGCACCGGCAAAGGCAACGACCAGGTCCGCATCGAGGCCACCGTCGCCACGCTCGCCCCAGAGCTGAAGACGATCGCCCCCGTGCGCTCCTGGCAGATGGGCCGCGAGGAGGAGATCGCCTACGCGCGCGAGCACGGCATTCCGGTCAAAGGCGGGACTGAGACAGCCCCCTATTCGATCGACGACAACCTCTGGGGGCGCTCCTCGGAGGGGCGCTGGATCGAGAACCTCGCCCACGCGCCCGAGGACGACGTCTTCCAGCTCGTCACCCGGCCCGAGCTCGCGCCCGATGAGCCCGAGACGGTCACCGTCGAGTTCGAGCGCGGCGTTCCCGTCGCCCTGAACGACGAGCGCCTGGAGCCGGTTGCGCTGCTCGAAGCTGCCGCTGCGCTCGGCGCCCGCCACGGCGTCGGCATCGTCGATCACATCGAGGACCGCATCGTCGGTCTGAAGGTCCGCGACATCTACGAGGCCCCCGCCGCCGCCCTGCTGCTGCCCGCCCACCAGGAGCTCGAGAAGCTCGTCTGCACGATCCACCAGAACCAGTTCAAGGGGCAGCTCGACCGACAGTGGGCCTACCTTGTCTACGCCGGCCTCTGGTGGGAGCCGCTGCGCGGCGACCTCGACGCCTACATGGACTCCGTCAACGCTCAGGTGTCAGGCACAATCGGCCTGAAGCTCTACAAGGGCTCCGTGCGCGTCGTCACACGCGAGTCTCCCAACGCGGTCTACGACGCCGCGCTCGCCTCCTTTGCTGAGTCCGGCGGTCTCTTCTCGCAGAGCGCCTCGCCCGGGTTCATCGAGCTGTGGTCGTTGCAGTCACGCATGGCCTGGCGCCTGCGGGACGCTCGCTGACCGGCGCAATCCTGCGTCCTCGCTCGCTCGCGTGCTAAGCACGCCACGCTCGCTGCGTCCTTGCCTTGCTTGCCCAGCGAACGTCCCGCGGAGGGCAATTTCCCCGTCCGGCGTCACCCATATCCTGGCTGGCGGTGATGGCTGAGGGAGACCAACCCGGACCTGGCGGGGACCCAGGCGGCCGCGAACGCGACATCCTCGCCGAACGGCGTGCCCGCCGCGAGCAGGGCGATGCGGTGCTGGCCCGCCGCGCGCAGGACGCCGAGGCGACGGTGCGTACGCTCGAGGCGCACATCGCTGAGTTGCGGGGGCGTCTGCGCGAGGTCGAGGAGGAGCAGCGCCGCACCACCGAGCAGCTCGCCGAGCGTGAACACGAGGTGCGCCGCGTCAAGCAGCGCGAGTACGCCGAGCAGCAGCTGCGTGTCGAGGCCGAGGAGCAGCGCGAGCGCCTGGAGCGCGAGCAGCGCGCCGAGGTCGACCGTCTGCAGCGTCGCCTGAGCGCGGGCGAGCGCCATGCGCGCGAGCTCACCGACCGCCTGGAGAGCGTCCGCCGCGAGCTGGCCGAGGCCGAGCAGACCGCGAGCGCCGAGCGCGCCGCCCTGCGCCGCAGCGAGCGTGAGCTCGCCGAGCGCGAGGCCGAGCTGGCCGCACGCGAGCTGGCGCTCGAGCGCACCCGCGCCGAGATCGACCAGCGGCTCAGCGAGGCTCGCGCGACCGAGCGCACGGCCCGCGACACCAAGGGGCGCGACGAGCAGCAGCTGCAGACGCTCACTGCGAGGATCGCGGCGCTCGAGGACCATGCCGCCGAGCTGCGGCGCGAGATGGAGCTCCAGCGCGAGGCGCGCGCGCAATCCGAACGCGAGCTGCAGAGCATGCGCAAGGGCCACTCGCGGATGGAGCTGATCGTGCGCGAGCTGCGTGATATAGCCATGCAGCTGCGCTCGGGGTTGCCGGCTGCCCTCGCTGAGGAGGGCAGTCTCGCCGATAAGGAGCGCGCCGCCCGCGAGGAGGAGGAGCATCGTCTGGAGATGGCCCGCGCGCTCGCCGCGGCGGTCGAGCGCCTGCGCGCCCGTGTCACGGCCGTGGACGATCTCACGCCCGAGTCAGCGGTTGAGACTGCGCCTGCCGCTCAGCCGGAGCCCGCGGTCGAGGCGGCGCTCGCTGTCGAACCCCAAGCCCAGCCCGCTGCCGAGGCTGCGCCCGCCGTTGAGCCCGCGCTTGCGGTCGAGGCTGCGCTCACCGCCCGCCCGGAGCTCACTGCCGAGGCTGCGCCTGCCCTCGGCGCCGAGCCCAAAGGACAGCTGGAGCCGTTCACGCCGCGCGTGCTCGCGCTGCCCGCCGAGCGGCAGTCGTGGCTTGCACCCGCGATTCGCCGCGTCGCCGAGCGCCACGACGCGAAGCTCGCGGCCGAGCTGATCTGCGAACTTCTCAGCGCGCAGGGGCCGCTGCTCAAACGGGCGCTCACCTATACGCTCAGGATCGAAGGGCTGGAGGACATGCAGGTGCAGATCGACGCCGGCCGGGCCGTCGTGCGGCGGCTAGCGGGCAGCGAGGGCGCCGGGGGCAAGGAGCAGGGGGCCTTCCTGCTGGAAGGCCCCGCCGCCGACTTCGCCGAGCTCGCCGCGGGAGGTGTCGAGCGGCGCCGGCTGGCGGGCGTGAAGGTGCGCGGCAGCCGGCGCCGGGCGCGTAAGCTGCTGGCCGCGCGGCGCCAGCCGCTGGAGCTCTCCGACCTCGCCGAAGCCGACATCCGTGTGTGGCCCGGCCTGTTGCTGCTGGCGCTCTCGGAGGCGGTCCCGCCGGAGTGGACAGCAGGACACAGCTTCCTCTTGGCCTTCGCGATCGAGAGTCCGCCCGCCTCGCCGAGCGCCACGATCTACGTGCAGGCGCGCGACGGCGCGCCGCTTGCGGTGACGCGCGTGCGCGGCGAGCATCCCCCGGCGTGCACGATCCATCTGAGCGAGCGGACGTTCTTGTGCATGCTCGCCGGCGCGCCGCTCCCACCCGGCGAGCAGGTGCTGGTTGACGGCTCGCGGGAGCCCCTGCTCATGCTGCTCGGCTGGTCCGATCGCGTTCAGGGCCTCGTGCGATAGCGATGCGCGGCCGGGGGGGCGAGGCTCTCCGGGGCAACGCGCCAGTCCGCCGTCGCACAGCCTAAGATCCCCTGCGGTGAGCAAGCCGACCTGCGCCCATCTGCACGTTCACTCCGAGTACTCGCTGCTCGACGGAGCCTGCAAGATCGAGGCCCTGGCTTCGCGCGCCGCTCAGTTCGACCAGCCCGCCCTGGGCCTCACCGATCACGGCGTGATGAACGGTGCGGTCGAGCTCTACAAGGCGTGCGCCAAGCACGACGTCAAGCCGGTGATGGGCTGCGAGATCTACCTCGTCGAGGACCACGCCAGCAGGGGGCCCGGCCGAATCGAGCGCAACCACCTCACGCTCCTGGCCAGTAGCGACGCGGGCTATCGCAACCTCGTCAAGCTCTCTTCGGCGGGCTTCCTCGAGGGTCTGCACCGCGGCAAGCCGACGGTCGACCTCGCCCAGGTCGCCCAGCACTCCGAGGGCGTGATCGCGCTCACCGGCTGCCTGGCCTCGCGCTTCTGCCAGCGCCTCCTGGAGGATCGCGACGGGGACGCCCGCGCGCACGCCGATGAGCTGCTGTCGATCTTCGGCCCCGAGAACGTGTACTTCGAGCTGCAGAAGAACGGCCTCGAGCCCCAGGAGAAATGCAACGTGGGGATCGAGCGCATCGCGCGCGAGGTGGGCGGCAGCCTAGTGGGCACCGGCGACGTGCACTATCTGCGCCGCGAGGACTACGACCATCACACCGCGCTGTTATGCGTGCAGACCAAGAGCACGCTGGCGGCGCCGAAGATGACGTTCGACACCAACGAGTTCTACCTGCGCGACTCCCAGGAGATGGCGGATGCCTTCGTGCAGTGGCCGGAGGCGATCGCCAGCACGGTGGAGATCGCCGAGCGCTGCTCGGTGCAGCTCGAGCTCGGCAAGCAGCTGATCCCGAGCTTCCCCACGCCCGACGGCTCGCCCGAGCGCGAGTACCTGCGCGAGCGCGTGCAGGAGGGGCTGCGCCTGCGCTACGGTGACCCGCCGCCCGCGCACGCGGTGGAGCGCATGGAGATGGAGCTCGGCGTGATCGACCGCATGGGCTTCAACGCCTACTTCCTGATCGTCTGGGACTTCGTCAAGTTCGCCAAGGAGAACGGCGTTGCCGTGGGTCCCGGCCGTGGCTCGGCGGCGGGCTCGCTCGTGTCCTACTGCCTGTCGATCACCGACGTCGACCCGCTGCGCTACGACCTGCTGTTCGAGCGCTTCCTGAATCCCGAGCGCGTGTCGATGCCCGATATCGACATTGATTTCTCGGTGCGCGGGCGCGAGCGGGTGATGCGCTACGTGAGCGAGAAGTACGGCCGCGAGTCGGTAGCCCAGATCGTGACCTTCGGCAAGATGTTCCCGCGCGCCGCGACCCGCGATGCCGCGCGCGTGCTGGGACTTGACTACGGCACGGGGGATCGCCTGGCAAAACTGATCCCCGATCCGATCATGGGCCGCGCGCCCTCCTTCGAGGACTGCCTGAAGCCAGGCGAACCGCTGCGCAAGGCCTACGACGAGGAGCCCGACGCGCGCCGCATCGTGGACGTCGCCAAGGGTCTCGAGGGAATCGTGCGCAACTCCTCGATCCACGCCGCGGCGGTCGTGATCGCCGACCGCCCGCTCACCGACATCGTGCCGCTGCAGCTCGCCGACGCCGGCACGGGCGAGGGGGGAGAGCGGGTCTTTCGCACCGTCACCCAGTTCTCGATGAAGCCGATCGAGGAGATCGGCCTGCTGAAGATGGATTTCCTCGGGCTGCGCAACCTCGATGTGATCGAGGACGCGCTCGACATCATCGAGCGCTCAACGCAAGACCCTAACGGCGAACCAGGTGTGCGCCCGGACATGACCACGCTGCCGCTCGACGACTCCAAGACGTATGAGATGCTCGCCCGCGGGGACTCGATCGGGGTCTTCCAGTTCGAGTCCGAGGGCATGCGCGAGGCGCTCAAGAAGGTGCGCCCCGACGAGTTCAACGACCTTGTCGCGCTCAACGCTCTGTATCGGCCGGGGGCGATGGACCAGATCCCCGTCTACGCCAAGGGCAAGCGCAACCCCGACGCGATCACCTACCCCGACGAGCGCCTGCGCCCGATCCTCGAGTCCTCCAAGGGCGTGATCCTCTACCAGGAGCAGGCGATGCAGATCGCCAAGGATCTCGCCGGTTTCTCGGGCGCCAAGGCCGACGATCTGCGCAAGGCGATCGGCAAGAAGAACCGCCAGGCGATGGCGGCGCTGAAAGGCGAGTTCGTCGAGGGCGCTCGCGCCTCGGGCACACGCCCTGAGGTGATCGAGTTCCTGTGGCAGACCAACGAAAAGTCGGCCGACTACTCCTTCAACAAGTCCCACGCCGCCTGCTACGGGCTGATCGCCTACCGCACCGCGTGGCTGCGCGCCAACTACCCCGCCGAGTACATGGCGGCGCTGATCTCCTCGGTGATGTCCACCAAGGACAAGGTCCCCTTCTTCGTCGCCCGCTGCGAGGAGATGGGCATCGAAATCCTGCCCCCCGACGTCAACCTTTCAGACCACGAGTTCACGGTGGTGCAGGGCAACATCCGCTTTGGTCTGGATGCCGTGAAGGGCGTGGGCTATCAGGCGGTCGAGGCGATCAAGTGTGCCCGCGAAGGACCGGAGCCCGCCCGCCACGGCGGGGGTCCATTTCGATCGCTGTGGGATTTCTGCGAGCGCGTCGACAACCGCGCGGTCAACAAGAAGGCGATCGAGGCGCTGATCAAGTGCGGCGCGTTTGGCTCCACCGGCGCCACACGCAAGGGGATGCTTGCGGTCCTGGAGCAGGCACAGGGTGCAGGACAGAAGGCCCAGCAGGACGCCGCGGTTGGCCAGGGCTCGATTTTCGACCTCGACCCGGCGCCGGCCGCACCGGGGGCGCCGGCTGCGCCGGGCGCGAGCCTCATGCGACCCAGCCATCCCACCATCTCAAGCGAAGAGTTCGATCAAGCCGAACTGCTGGCGGTCGAGAAGGAGGCCATCGGCCTGTTCATCTCCGCGCACCCGCTCAAGCCGCTGCGCGAGGCGCTCCGCGCACGTGTCGATTGCCCGCTCGCAGCCCTGGCCGAGCGTCGCGACAAGGATTGGGTCACGGTGGGAGGGATCATCACCGAGGGCAAGCGCATCCGGACGCGCAACGGCGATCACATGATGTTCGCCACGCTCGACGACCTCGAGGGCGCCGTCGAGATACTCGTATTCGGCAAGGCCCTGGCTGAGCACGAGGCGGCGCTCGCCGTCGACCAGGTCGTGCTGGTGCGCGGCCGCGTCGACCACAAGGAAGCCGGCAAGACGTGCGTGGTGGTCCAGTCAGCTGAGGCGTTCGCCCCCAGCGAGGAGGAGATCCTCCAGGCCAGAGTCAAGGCCGAGAAGGAAGTTGCCCGCGGCGAGGCGCAGACCCAGCAGCCGCTGCGCCTGCGCGTCGACCCCGCTCGTCTGCAGGCCAGCGCGATCGAGGACCTCAAGCACCTGATCGAGAGTTTCCCCGGACCCACCGAGGTCGTGCTCGAGATGGACACCACCGCCGGTCCCCGACGCCTGCGCCTCGGCGAGGCCTACCGCGTCGCGCCGAGCCCGACACTGCTCGCGGAGTTCGAGCAAGTGCTCGCAGCAGCCTAGAGCCCGGCCAAGCCCTGGTCGCGTAGCTTCATCGCCAACGCGATCTCCTGCTTCGTAGGACCCGAGCGGTCCTTGCCGGGGGTCTCGAGCACACAGGCCAGATCTTCGAAGGCGGGGGTGGAGAGGAAGACGGTGCAGCCCTTGCGGCCGAGCTCGCCCTCGCCGACGTTGGCGTGGCGGTCGCGGTTGGCGCCCAGCGGGGTTTGGGAGTCGTTGAGATGCAGCGAGCCCAGACGTTCCAGGCCCACCTTGGTGGAGATCTCATCGAGCAGCGCGTCCATGCCCGTGCGCGTACGGATGTCATACCCCGATGCGAACAGGTGGCAGGAGTCAAGACACAGGCCCAGTCGCGGCCCGCCACCCGCCGCCTCGATCAGCGCCGAGAGCTCATCGACGGAGCGTCCCAGCGTGCCGCCGGTGCCGGCGGTGTTCTCCAGGTGCAATGGGCACTCCTCGCTCTCGGCAAGAGCCTCGGCGATCGTCTCCCCGGCACGTTCGACGGCCGCGCCCACGTCGCCCGTCTTCGCCGAGCCGGGGTGCAGCACGACACCGGTAGCACCGACCTGCTGGCCCACGCGCAGCGAGTGGGTGAGGGAGAGAAGCGACTTGGCGCGGATGTCGGGGTCCTCTGAGGCGCAGTTGAGCAGGTACACCGCGTGGATCAGCACCGCGTCGATCTCGCTCGCGGCCATAGCCTCGCGGAAGGCGGCGATGCTCTCTTCGCTGTGGCTCGTGGGCCGCCACTGACGCGGGGACTGGTTGAAGATCTGGATCGAGCGCGCGCCGAGCGCCTCGCCCCGCTCGATCGCCCTGGGCAGGCCGCCGGATGGTGAGACGTGCGCGCCAATCAGCACGGACTGCCCCCGACATCGGCGCTTGCATGACGCTCGCTCTGCAGGACCGCTTGACCCGTGGCAATCTGCGGTGGCCTGCACCAAGGCGCGCGCCGAAGCGTGACGAATAGCATGGGCGAACCCTATGCGTTTACGTTTCGCCCCATCGCCCACGGGCGCCCTACACATCGGCGGGGCGCGCACGGCTCTGTTCAACTGGCTGCTCGCGCGCGGCGCCGCCGCGCGAGGCGAAGGCGAGGGGACGCTGGTGCTGCGCATCGAGGACACCGACCGCGAGCGCTCGACGCCCGAGAACGTCGAGCAGATCCTCGACGCGCTGCGGTGGCTGGAGCTCGACTGGGACGAGGGGCCGATCTTCCAGACCGCGCGCGCAGAGCGACACCGCGAGGCGCTCCAGGCGCTGCTGCGAGCCGGTCACGCCTACCGCTCCACCGCGACGGCCGAGGACGTGAAGGCATACAAACAGCGCCATGGCGCGCAGCGCGGCTTTCGCGGCGAGGCCGAGCCACAGGGCGCTGTGCGCCTGCGCGTGCCCGAGGAGGGCGCCACCGTGGTGCACGACGTGATCCGCGGCGACACGCGCTTCGAGCACGAGCACCTGGACGACCCGGTGATCGCGCGCTCGGACGGGTCGGCGCTCTACAACTTCGCTGTCGCAATCGACGACCTCGACGCCGGCATCACGCACGTTGTACGCGGAGAGGACCACCTCTCGAACACGCCCAAGCAGCTGCTCGTGTTGGAGGCGCTCGGGGCGCCGCAGCCGATCTACGCGCACCTGCCGCTGCTGCACGGCCCCGACGGGCGCAAGCTCTCAAAGCGCCATGGCGCGGCCTCCGTACAGGAGCTGCGCGATGCCGGGTTCCTGCCGGAGGCGGTGCGCAACTATCTCGCGCTGCTCGGCTGGGGTGCCGAGGGGGCGCAGGACACCGTGATGTCCACGCAGGAGCTGGTCGAAAAGTTCGCGCTTGAGCGCGTGAGCCGCAACCCCGCGCAGTTTGACGAGACCAAGCTGCGCTGGCTGAACGGTGTCTACATCCGCTCGTTGACCCCCGCGGAGCTGTCCCGGCGCCTGGAGGAGTACACCGGTCGCGAAGGTCTCCGGGACGCCGCGAGGATCAGCCAGGAGAAGATCCAGACGCTCGCCGACTTCTGGCCGCTGGCGGGGTTCCTCCTCGACGGTCCCGGTGAGGACCCCAAGGCGCGCGCGAAGTGGCTGGACGAGCGTGGCAGGAGCACGCTGGCACAGACCCGCGCGGCGCTCGCCGAGGCGGAGAACTTCGACGAGCAGGGTGTGCAGCGCGCGCTGGACGCCCTGCAGGAGCGCCTGGGGTGTAAGCCGCGCGACATCTACCAGCCATTGCGCGTGGCGATCGCCGGCACCGCGATCTCGCCCGGCATCTTCGAGAGCGTCGCGCTGCTGGGGCGTGAGGAGACGCTCGCGCGGATCGACGCCGCGCTGCAGGGCGCGCCGGCGGCCAGCTGAACGGGCCCAGGCTCAACCATCTGTTTAGAGCTGCCGATAGGACATGCGATAGGCGCCCAACGGAATGGGCGGCGGCGATACCAAGGTAGGTAACCGAACGCATGCAGGCAACAGCTTCAACGCCGCAGAGGCGCGCGCAGGCAAAGCCACCCGCGGCGGGAGTCCGTGCGGCCAGCCCCCCTGGTGCAGGCGTCCGTGCGGCCAAGCCCACCGGACCAGCCGGCAAGACCGCCGGCGGCGCACCCGCAGGTAGGGGTCCCGGCGGCGCACCCGCCGGGACGCGCCACCAGAACGAGGGCCACGGTCGGCGCCTGACGCAGGCCTTCGAAGCGCTCGAGGCGTTCCCGGCGCTGGCCGAGTCGCGCAAGCGCCTGCTGGCGGTGACCGCCAAGGATCACGTCGTCACCGCCGATGTGGTCGCCGCGGTGGAGTCTGATGTGGCGCTGATCATCGCCGTGCTGCGCATGGCCAACCAGGCGCAGGGCGCGCGTGCTCGCGTGGACACCGTCGTTGGAGCAGTCGAGCTGCTCTCCCCCCAGGCGGTGCAGGCGCTGGCGAGCCGGCTGCGCACGTTTGACTTCTTCGAGCGCGCGAGCCTGTGGGACGCAGCGCCCGAGCGCTTCAGGCTGCACGCGCTGGCCACCCAGCACGCGGCCGACCGGCTCGCCGGAGAGGTGGGCTACGAGCACCGCGACCGCCTGACGGTGACGAGCCTGCTGCACGACATCGGCAAGCTGGTGCTGCTACACGCTTATCCCGGCTACCCCGCCCAGGTGCACCAGGGCGCGCAGACGCCCGAGGAGCGCATCCACCAGGAGCGCCGCGAGCTGGGCGTCGACCACGCGCTCGTCGGCGGCGTGCTCGCCCGGCGCTGGGGGTTGCCGGTGGGGGTGGCGACGGTGATCGAACGCCACCACAGCCCCGAGGCCGTCGGCGAGGCCGCGTTCGTGCGCCTGGCCGACATGCTGGCCCATTACGAGCAGGGCGCGCCGGTGTCCCCGGCGGAGATGCTGCAGAGCGCACGCATGATCGGGCTCGGCCCGGCGGAGCTGCGCAGGGTGATGTATGAGCTGCCCAACCCCGTCAACCAGCGCCAGCGCCACGTCGACCCGTGTCCGCTGTCCGCGCGCGAGCTGAGCGTGCTGCAGCGCCTGGCGGAGGGCAAGGTCTACAAGCAGATCGCCCACGAGCTGACGCTCTCCACGAGCACGGTGCGCACGCACCTGCACAACATCTACGGCAAGCTGGGCGCCGTCGACCGCGCGCAGGCGGTTCTGATCGCCACCGAGCGCGGCTGGCTGTAAGAAGCGCCGGGTCGGCCAGCCGAGCCAGGCTTGCCCGATGCCTCCGGCAGCCGCTCTTCAGTCCCGTCGCGTAGCATCGCCTGAGTGATGCGCGGATGATCTCGATCACGAGCAAGTCTCCCTACGCGGTGCTGGCGCTCGCCGAGCTGGGGCGCAGCGCGGGCTCGGGGCCGGTGCCGATCAGCGAGCTGGCGCGGCGACGCGAGGTGCCGGTGCAGTTCCTGGAGCAGCTCTTCGCGGTGCTGCGCCGCGCGGGAGTGCTGAGCTCACAGCGCGGGGTCAAGGGTGGATATCGATTCGCCCGTGAGCCTTCGAGTGTGACGGTGCTGGAGGTGGTGGAGCTGCTCGACGGACCGCTGGGGCGCGACTCCCAGGGCGTCTTTGCCGACGCGGCGCAGGCGGCGCGCAAGGTGCTGGAAGAGATGACCATCGCCGACGTGATCGAGCGCGAGACGCGCGAGGCGGGGTCGAGCATGTACTACATCTGACCTGCGTCTTCAGCCGTCTGCGTCAGCTCCTGGCTGGTCAGTTGCCTGCGCCAGCTCCTGGCCGGCAACTTCAGTCGCCTGCGCCAGCTCCGCGATCGTCACATCCAGCGCCGCGGCGATCTTCAGCACGGTGGTCCACGCCGGGTTGCTGACGCCGCGCTCCGCCCGCACGTATGCCGTGACGCTCAGACCGGAGCGGTGGATCACGGCCTCCTGGGTCTCACCGCGTTGCTCGCGCAATCGGCGAATCGCTGCGGCGAGAGCAGGATCCGGTGGCTCGGAAGTTGGCACGAGCCAAACATGCCTGGAACCAGTGCGCTAGTCCAGGGCGCAGTGCACTGGTTCAGTCGAACCTGTAAGCTGGCCGCGCGCAGGGCTCATCCCCACAGGAGCCGCCCTGGCACGCGGGCCGGCGTCGGGTTCGCTCCAGCCAATGCCCGGCACCGGCCCGACTTTGGCGAAGCTCAGCGCAAGATCCCGATGCGCTGCGCGGCGCGGTCGCGCTTGACGGCGTACATCGCGCGATCGGCCTCCACCAAGACCTCGGTGTCGGTGACGGTGGAGTGGTCGATCAGCGCGAAGCCGACCGAGCCGGCGAGGTGCACGACGCGCTCGCCGGCGTCGACGCCGCAGGCTTCGATCACGCGCATGAGGTCCTCGGCGACGATCTCGGCGCCCTCGCGGTCCATGTGGGGGAGGAGCACCGCGAACTCGTCGCCGCCGAGGCGGGCGACGAGGTCGGTGGCGCGCAGACGGCGAGTGAGGGTGCGGGCGATGGCCTTCAGGGCGTCGTCGCCGACCTTGTGGCCGTGGTGGTCGTTGACCAGCTTGAAGCCGTCGAGGTCGATCGCCAGGAGCGCGGCCTGCTCGGAGTAGCGCTGGCAGCGGCCGAGCTGGAGCTTGAGGTCGTGCTCGAACAGGCGCCGGTTGCGCAGGCCCGTGAGCGGGTCGTGGTCGGCGAGGTGACGCAGGTGCTCTTCGAGGTGCTTGCGCTCGGAGATGTCCTGCATCTGCACGATGAAGTGGAGCGGCTCGTCGTTCTGGTCGCGCACAAGCGAGACGGAGAGCAGCGCCGACATCGTCTCGCCGGCGGCGTTGAAGTAGCGCTTCTCGGTCTGGAAGGTGGGGATCTCGCCATCGAGCAGCTGCTGGCGCCGCGCGGTGTCGGCGGTGGCGTCTTCGGGATGGGTGATATCCACGAAGCGTTGCCCGATGAGCTCGGCGGAGGTGTAGCCCGTGATGTCGCAGAGGGCCTGGTTGACGAGCACCCAGCGGCCCTCCTGGTCGATCAGGCCGGTGCCGATGGGGGCGCGTTCGAAGACGAGCTCAAAGCGCTCGGAGGGCGGCACGGGCGCAGGGAGCGAGGCGTCGAGCACGACCGCGACGCCACCGGCGATCACCGCGGCGCCCGGCGGGTGGTGCACCGAGAGCGGGCCGACGTCGATCGTGAGGTGGTGCGCGCCGTCGGCGGTGCGAATCTTGCGCGAGCGCGTCTCGCCCTGCAGCGCCGAGCGGCAGAGCGGCTCGATCTCGTGCCACAGCTCGGGGGGGAAGGCCGCGGAGACGGGGCGTCCCTCGCTGTAGACGGAAGGGTCCTGCCCGGGCGAGAGGGTGTGACCGGCGACGAGCGTGAAGCGCAGGTCGGAGTCGAAGACCATGATCGAGGCGTCGGGCAGCTCGCGCAGAGCTGCGAGCGCGGCGTCGGCGCCTGTCGAGGCCGGATTGGGCTGTGGTGAGACGCCCGGCGAGACCGTATCGGGCTGTGGTGAGGCGCCTGTCGAGGCCGGATTGAGCTGTGGCGAGGCGCTTGTCGAGACCGGATTGGACTGTGACGAGGAGTCGTGCATGTGTCCCTATTCGGTATTTCGAAGCTTTTCCGGAGATGCTGGGCGCAGTCTTGCGCGAAAGGTCGAGGCCGCGCCGCCGTGCGGCCACACGGGAAGAACGCCGCCCCAGCCGGCGCCCACTATTGTCGTAGGGCATATGGCCTCAATCCCGATCAACATTGCGGCACTTGTCGGTGGGACGCCGCTGGTGGAGCTGACGCGGATGCTCGACGGAGAGGCGCGCGAAAACGGGGCGCGGGTGTATGGGAAGCTCGAGTACCTGAACCCGGGGGGCAGCGTGAAGGACCGCATCGGCGTGGCGATGATCGAGGCGGCGGAGGCGGCGGGGGAGATCGAGCCGGGGCGCACGCGGATCGTGGAGGCGACGAGCGGCAACACGGGGATCGCGCTGGCGATGGTGTGCGCGGCCAAGGGGTACGAGCTGGTGCTGACGCTGCCGCAGGGCATGAGCCGCGAGCGCGAGAGCCTGTTGAAGCTGTATGGCGCGCAGGTGCGGATCACCGAGTCGCTGGGGGGGATGCACGAGGCCGTGGCCGCCGCGCGCGAGCTGGCGCAGGAGCCCGACGCATGGCTGCCCGACCAGTTCTCGAACCCCGCCAACCCGGAGGTGCACAGGCGCACGACCGGCCCGGAGATCGAGCGGTCGCTGCAAGGCGCGCCCGACGTGCTCGTGGCGGGAGTGGGCACGGGGGGGACGATCACGGGCGCGGGCGAGTACCTGCGCGAGCGCAACCCGCGGCTGCGCGTGGTGGCGGTGGAGCCGCGCAGCTCGGCGGTGCTCTCGGGCGCGAAGCCCGGGCCGCACCGCATCCAGGGCATCGGCGCGGGGTTCGTGCCGCCGGTGCTCAACCGGGAGCTCCTGGACGAGGTCATGAGCGTGAGCGACGAGGACGCGATCCACACCGCGTGGCGCTGCTCGCGGCGCGAGGGCGTGCTGGCGGGCATCTCCTGCGGCGCGGCGCTGTGGGCCGCGATGCAGGTCGCGGCGCGCCCGGAGAGCGCCGGACAGCGGATCGTCGTGGTGATGCCGGACTCCGGCGAGCGCTACGTGTCGCAGGCGTTCTTCGCGCCTTGAGCCGAAGATCTTAAGGAGGACCCCACAAGGGGGTCCGAATGGGGCCGCTACTCTGTGGGCATGCTCGGAGTGGGCGCCTTCGCGCGGGTTGTCAGTGAGCTGCGCCGCGAGGTGGCGGCGGCGCGCGACCGCGACCCTGCCGCTCGCGGAGTCGGTCCGGCGGAGATCCTCGCGACCTGGCCTGGAATTCACGCGCTGCTCTCCCACCGTGTGGCGCACGCCATGTATGAGTCGGGCGTGCCGCTCCTGCCGCGCACCCTGTCGATGGCGACGCGGGCGCTGACGGGGATCGAGATCCATCCCGCGGCGAAGATCGGGCAGGGACTGTTCATCGATCATGGGGCGGGGGTGGTGGTCGGCGAGACGGCGACGATCGGGCGCGACGTGACGCTCTACCAGGGCGTGACGCTCGGCGGGACGGGGTTTGCCACCGGCAAACGCCACCCCACGGTGCAGGACAACGTGACGATCGGCTCCGGCGCGAAGCTGCTTGGGCCGATCACGATCGGGCACGGCGCGAAGATCGGGGCGAACAGCGTGGTGATCACCGACGTGCCGCCGAACACGACGGTGGTGGGCAATCCGGGGCACCCAGTGCGCGTCGACGGCCGCCGGCCCGAGGGTCCGGACGCCGACTGGATCCACCTGCCCGACCCGATCGCCGAGGCGCTGGCGGGGATGGCAAGCCGCGTGGGGGCGCTGGAGCGCGCGGTGAGCGAGCTCTCGGGCGGGAAAACGGAGGCGCCGCCCGCGACCGTGACACAGCTGCGCCCGGTGAAGGGGCAAAACCCCGCTGGAGGGTAAACCAGGGTGCTGGCGCAGCAGCGTCTGACGGTCGATGTTGTATCCGCGGTGGGGTGAGGACCGGCCCCACATCTATCCTGGGGGAAGATGGCGCAAAACCCCCACGCGGAGCACCTACAGGAGCTGCTGGAGGGGCTCAACGAGCCCCAGCGCGAGGCTGTCACCCACGGCGAGGGGCCCCTCCTGATCCTGGCGGGCGCGGGCAGCGGCAAGACGCGCGTGCTCACTCACAGGATCGCCTACCTGGTGTTCACCGATCAGGCGCAGGCCGGCGAGATCCTTGCGATCACGTTCACGAACAAGGCCGCGCAGGAGATGCGCGGGCGTGTCGAGCGGATGCTCGGCCACGGCACGCGCGGGATGTGGCTGATGACGTTCCACGCAGCTTGTGCGCGCATCCTGCGCGGCGAGGCCGAGCGGCTGGGGTACACGCGCCAGTTCACGATCTACGACCAGGCCGACGCGCGGCGGCTGGTGAAGCGCAGCATCGAGGGCCTCGGGATCGACCCCAAGCGTTTCACGCCCGTGGCGATCCACAGCCAGATCTCCGCCGCCAAGAATCGCCTACGTGACGCGAAGGAGTACGGGCAGATGGTGGGTGGCTACTTCGAGCAGACGGTCGCCGAGGTTTATGGCGTGTACGAGCGCGAGCTGCATCGCATGAATGCAATGGACTTCGACGATCTGCTGTTTCGCACGGTGGACCTGCTGGAGCTGTTCGAGGAGGTGCGCGAGCGCTACGCGCAGGCATTCAGGCACGTGCTGGTGGACGAGTACCAGGACACGAACTACGCGCAGTACCGCTTCCTGCAGCTGTTGGTTGGTGGCGGGCGCGAGGAGCCTACCCACGGCAGGCGGGTCAGCCTCGAGGGACATCGCAACCTCGCGGTGGTGGGCGACGACTCGCAGTCGATCTACGGCTTCCGGGGCGCGGACGTGCGCAACATCCTCGACTTCCAGGAGGACTTCCCCGACGCGCGTGTGGTGAAGCTGGAGCAGAACTACCGCTCGACGCAGACGATCCTCTCCGCCGCGAACGCGGTGATCGCCAACAACCGCGGCGGCATCGCCAAGCGTCTGTGGAGCGAGCTGGGCGAAGGCGAGCCGATCCACGTGCGCGAGCTCGAGGACGAGTACGCCGAGGCGCGCTTCGTGGTGGGCGAGCTCGAGCGGCTCGTCGACGAGGGCGCGAGCCGCTCGGAAGTCGCGATCTTCTACCGCACGAACGCGATGAGCCGGGTGCTGGAGGACACGCTCGTGCGCCGTGAGATCGCCTACCAGGTGATCGGCGGGACGAAGTTCTACGAGCGCGCGGAGATCAAGGACGCGGTGGCCTACCTGTCGCTGCTGGCGAACCCCCAGGACGTGGTGAGCTTCACGCGCATCGTCAACTCGCCACGCCGCGGGATCGGGCAGACCTCGGTGGGCCGCGTGCTCGCGCACGCCGACGCGCTCGGCACCCCGATCTGGGAGGCGGCGGCGAACCCGGGGCAGGTGCCCGGGCTGGGGGCGGCGGCGCAGAAGGCGCTGGCGCGCTTCATGGGCACGATGGGCGAGCTGCGGCGGCTGATCGGAGGCGCGGCCGCCGCGGAAGACCTGCCCACCTACGAGGATGACTCTGCCGCCGGCGCCCAGCTGTCTGCCCGCGCCGAGGGCTCAACCCGCGCCCACGGCTCACCCCACGCTGAGGACCCCATCCCCGTGGGTGAGCTGCTGGAGGCGGTGCTCTCGCAGACGGGCTACGTCGAGGCGCTGGAGGCCGAACGCACGATCGAGGCGCAGGGGCGCATCGAGAACCTCGAGCAGCTCGTGCAGGTCGGACGGGAGTGGGACGCCACGAGTCCGCCATCGCGTGAGTCGCTTGACTCCTTCCTGCAGCAGATCGCGCTGATGGCCGACGCCGACTCGCGCCGCGACGGTGAGAGCCTCGTGACCTTAATGACCTTGCACAACGCAAAGGGTCTCGAGTATCCGCTCGTGTTCGTGGTGGGCTGCGAGGACGGCGTGTTCCCGCATTCGCGCGCGCTGGACGAGGGCGACGTGGAGGAGGAGCGGCGTCTGTTCTACGTGGGCGTGACGCGCGCCATGCGCGCCCTATACCTGACTCATGCGCGACGGCGCTCGGTGTTCGGCTCCCCCTCGACCCCGGGGTTGCCGAGCCGCTTTCTCGACGAGATCCCCTCCGAGCTGACGGACTTCGAGGAACAGCCCGCGCGCGGCTGGGGCTCGCCGGGCGCCGCACGGGGCTGGGGGGCACCGACCCCTTCCAACGGAGTCACCCGGCGGCGGCGACGCCACGACGAGAACATCAGTGCCGACGACGCGGGCCACGACGACACATGGGACGGTGTCGACGTGCCGGCGAGCCCGATCCGCGCGTTCCGCCTCGGCCAGGACGTCACGCACCCGGCCTTCGGCGAGGGCGTCGTCACCGGCGTGGAGCCGGGCGGGGTGATCGTGGTGCGCTTCACCGACGACGGCTCCGAGCGCAAGCTAATGGCCGAGTACGCGCATGTGAGTTGAGGGCCGCAGGTCAGCTGAGCGCCGCAGTGCACCGCAGCGCCGGGCGCTGCATGGATGGGCGGGTCGGACGCCTTTGCGCGACGCGCTCACCCGACCCAGCCCATACGATCCGGCCAATGGCCGCCACGATCATCGACGGCAAGGCGATCGCCTTGCGCGTGCGCGCCGAGGTGGCGCACGAAGTGCAGGCGTTCAGCGAGCGGACGGGTCGCCTGCCGGGCCTCGCGACGGTGCTGGTCGGCGAGGATCCGGGGTCGGCGGTATATGTGGGCGCCAAGCAGCGCGCCTGCGCCGAGGTGGGAATGGCGGCGTTCGACAAGCGCCTGCCGGCCGACGCGCCGTTCCTCGCGGTGGAGGAGCTGTTGGAGGACCTCAACCGCGACCCGGCAGTGAGCGGGGTGCTGCTGCAGCTGCCGGTGCCCGCGCAGCTCGACGGACCCGAGCTGACCGGGCTGATCCACCCGGCGAAGGACGTCGACGGGCTGACGCCGGTCAATGCCGGCTTGCTCGCGCTGGGGCGCCCCGGCCTGCGTCCCTGCACGCCCTCGGGGGTGATCGAGCTGCTCGCCGGCGCCGAGGTGGAGCTCGAAGGAGCAGAGGCGGTCGTCGTGGGGCGCTCGAACCTGTTCGGCAAGCCGATGGCGCAGCTGCTGCTCGCGGCCAACGCGACGGTGACCGTGTGTCACTCGCGCACACGCGACCTGCCGGGCGTCTGCGCGCGCGCGGATGTGCTCATCGCCGCGGTCGGGCGTCCGCGGATCGTGCGCGGCGACTGGGTCAAGGAGGGCGCGGTGGTGATCGACGTGGGCGTCAACCGCCTGACGCCCGAGGAGGCCGGCAACAAGAGTGGGCTGGTCGGCGATGTCGACTACGCCACGGCGGTCGAGCGCGCGAGCGCGATCACCCCCGTACCGGGCGGGGTGGGGCCGATGACGATCGCGATGCTCCTGCGCAACACGCTGGTCGCCGCCCGCCGCCAGGCCGGGATCGAGGATGATTCCTGAGATGAGCATGATGTCCCGCCCCATAGGAGAGGTGCGTACCCGCCGGCCGAGGCCGACCGCGTGAGCCTGCGCCGCCTGCGCTCCGGTGAGCTGATCGCGCTGGCGGGCGCCATCTGCGTGATCGTCGCGCTCACGCTGCCCTGGTACGAAACGGCAGGGCGCAACCTCACCGCGTGGGCGACCTTCGGACCGGCCGTGGCGCTGCTGATGCTCTCCGCCGCCGGCGGCCTCGCGCTCGTCGTGGCGACCGTCACCGAGCGCTCGACGGCGCTGCCGGTGGCGGCGGCCATCTGGGGCACGACGCTTGGGTTCGTCGGCGTCGTGGCGGCCGTCGTGCGAGTGTTGGAGCGTCCGGACGGCGCCACCGCGCTGTGTGCCGGGGCGTGGCTGGGGTTGATCGGCGCCGTTGCGCTACTGGCGGGCAGCTGGCAGTCGATGCGCGACGAACGCACGAGCCTCTATCCGCCGGTGGACGTCGAAGCGCGTCCCCCGCCGTCCTGACGCGAGCCATAGAATCCCCGCCGTGATCGATCGCGACGAGGTCCTGCACGTGGCACGTCTGGCGCGCCTGAGCCTGAGCGACGCCGAGGTGGACTCGATGGCCGTCGAGCTGTCAGCCGTGCTCGACCACATCGCCAAGATCGGCGAGCTCGACCTGGACGACGTGGCGCCCACCGCGCACGTGGTCGATGTCACCGGCGGACTGCGCCCCGACGAGCCGCGCGCGTCGCTGCCGCGCGAGGTCGCACTCGCGCGGGCTCCCGCGGTCAGCAACGACGGTTTCCTGGTTCCCAGCCCCCAGGCATGAGCGGCGCGGACATCATCTCCCTCTCCGCGGCTCAGGCGGCGGCGGCGATCGACGCCGGTGAACTGTCCGCCGGCGAGCTGTTCGACGCCTACAGAGTTCGCGCGGCGGCTGACGAGCTCAACTGCTTCACCTGGGTCGCCGAGGGTGGCAGCGACGCGGCCCACTCGGCGAAAGGAGATTGGGTCCCGCCAGGCCCGGGACCTAGCCGTGGAGCCTCTCCTCTTAATGGAGTCCCGCTCGCCGTCAAGGATCTGTTCTGCACCGAGGGCGTGCCCAGCCAGTCGGGCTCGCGGATCCTGGAGGGCTACCTGCCCCCCTACACCGCCACCGCCGTCGCGCGGCTCGCGAGCGCCGGGGCGCCGCTGCTCGGCAAGACCAACCAGGACGAGTTCGCGATGGGCTCCTCCACCGAGAACTCCGCCTTCGGGCCCGTGCGCAACCCGTGGGATGCAGAGCGAGTGCCCGGCGGCTCCTCGGGTGGGAGCGCCGCCGCGGTCGCTGCGGGACTCGCGCCGTGGGCGCTCGGCACCGACACCGGGGGGTCGATCCGCCAGCCCGCTGCGCTGTGCGGGATTGTCGGTCTGAAGCCCACCTATGGGGCCGTCTCGCGCTACGGGATGATCGCCTTCGCATCCTCGCTCGATCAGGCGGGCCCGCTTACGCGCGACGTCACCGACGCCGCGCTGATGCTGCGCCACATGGTCGGCCAGGACCCCTGCGACGCCACCTCGCTCGCCTACCCCGGCGAGATCGCTTTGCCGAGCGCCGTGCGGCTCGACGGTGTGCGCTTGGGGGTGCCCGCCGAGCTGACCGGCGAGGGCATCGCCGCGGGCGTGCTCGCCTCCTTCAAGGACACGCTCGCGCGCGCGCGGGAGCTCGGGGCCGAGGTGCGCGAGGTCACGCTGCCGCATGCGCCGCACGCGCTCTCGGCCTACTACGTGCTCGCGCCCGCCGAGGCGTCCTCGAACCTCGCGCGCTTCGACGGTGTGCGCTACGGCGCGCGGGCCGCCGACGCGAGCGACCTGACCGACATGTACACGCGCACGCGCCACGACGGCTTCGGCGCTGAGGTCAAGCGGCGGATCATGCTCGGCACCTACGCGCTCTCCTCGGGCTACTACGACGCCTACTACGGCCGCGCTCAGCGCGTGCGCACGAAGATCGCCGAGGACTTTCGCCAGGCCTTCGGCGAGGTCGACTTCATCGTCACGCCCACCGCTCCCACGGTGGCGTTTGCGCTCGGCGAGAAGACGCACGACCCGTGGTCGATGTACCTCAACGACTACTGCACCGTGCCGATGTCACTCGCCGGCATCCCCGCGATCTCGATCCCCTGTGGCCTGAGCGACGGGCTTCCGGTTGGCTTTCAGATCGCCGGGCCCGTGTTCAGCGAGAATGCGCTGCTCGACGCCGCCTTCGCGTTGGAGCGGGCGCTCGGCTTCGATGGCTCGCCGGCCCGCGTAATCGGAGCGACGTCATGAGCGAGCGCGTCCGCGTCAGGGCGGGCGGGGTTTGTTCGCACGTCGGTCCTGGTGAAGGGCGTGGCCGAGTATGAGCGCCATCGAGTACGAGCCGGTCATCGGCCTGGAGATCCACGTCCAGCTCGCCACCGCCACGAAGATGTTCTGCGGCTGCGAGCTCTCCTTCGGCGAGCCGCCCAACACGCGCACCTGCCCAGTCTGCCTGGGGCTACCCGGCAGCCTGCCCGTGGCCAACGCGCAGGCGGTGCACTTCGGTCTGATGATCGGCCTAGCGCTCGGCTCCGAGCTCGCGCCGCGCTCGATCTTCCACCGCAAGAACTACTTCTATCCCGACCTGCCCAAGGGCTACCAGATCTCCCAGTACGACGAGCCGCTGTGCGGCGGCGGGCGGCTGGGGGAGGTGCGCATCCACCGCGTGCACCTCGAGGAGGACGCCGCCAAGCTCGTCCACGTCGGCGCGTCGGGGCGCATTCACGGTTCGGACGCCTCGATCGTCGACTTCAACCGCGGCGGCACGCCGCTCGCGGAGATCGTCACCGAGCCCGACCTGCGCTCGGGCGAAGAGGCGCGCGAGTGGCTGCAGCTGCTGCGCACCACCCTGCGCCAGCTGGGGGTGAGCGACGTGAACATGGAGGAGGGCTCGCTGCGCTGCGACGCCAACATCTCCCTACGCCCCGTCGGGTCTGAGGAGCTGGGGGTGAAGACCGAGCTGAAGAACATGAACTCCTTCCGCTTCATCGAGCGCGGCATTCGCGCCGAGGTCGCCCGCCAGGAAAGGCTCCTTCGCGCCGGCGAGCAGGTGGTGCAGGAGACACTGCACTTCGACCCGCCTTCAGAGCGCATCACCTCGCTGCGTAGCAAGGAGGAGGCGCACGACTACCGCTACTTCCCCGAGCCCGACCTGCTGCCTGTGGCGATCCAGGAGTCGATGCTCGCGCGGGCGCGCGCGGCGATGCCCGAGCTGCCGGCGGCCCGCGCCGAGCGCCTGGAGGGAGGGCTGGGTCTCAGCGCCGACTCCGCCCGCCAGCTGGCCTTCCGCGCCGAGCTGGGCGACTACTTCGAGGCGGCCCTCTCCGCCGGCGTGGACCCTGCGCCGCCGGCGCAGGCGCTGGCCAACTGGGTGCTCAGCGATCTGGTGGGGCGGCTCGGAGATGGCGATGGTGGGGGCGCCGGTGGCCAGGTGGCCGCCGGCGAGGGCGTGAGCGTCGCGTCAGCCGGGGATCCTTCCTCTTCGCGCGTGCGCCCAGCGGCGCTGGCCGCGCTTGTCGGGCTGGTTGCAGCCAAGCGCATCAGCGTCGGTGCGGGCCGCCAGGTGCTCGACCGGCTCGTGGCCGACGGCGGCGATCCGCTCGCCATCGTCCAGGCCGAGGGCCTGGAGGCGATGGACGGAGGCGAGGACCTTGCGGCGCTCGTCGCCGCGGCGCTCGCCGCCAACGCCGATGCCGCCGAGCGTGTGAAGGGCGGCAACGCCAAGGCGATCGGCCCGATCGTAGGCCACGTAATGCGCGAGACCAAGGGCCGCGCCGACGGTGGCGAGGTCACGCGGCTGGTTCATGAGCAGCTCGGGCTATGAGTGGCGCACCCCGTTCGGGGCACACCCAAGGGGCGCAGGCAGCCGGCCGGGGGCCGGTAAGCTGGGCCCCTCGATTTCCTGTCAGACTGAGTGTCATGAACGAGGCGCCTCCACAGTCCTCAGGTTCGCTCGGCCGCAAGATCGTGGCGGGGTTGATCCTGATCGTGGCCGTGTGGCTGCTGCTCGGGTTCGTGATCCACATCGTCTCCTTCCTCTTCAGCGCGGTCGTCCTCGTCCTGCTGGTCGTTGCTGTCATCTGGGCGCTGCGCGTGATCCTGTAAGGGTCGCGCTGTGGCCTACGTCGTCATCGCCGTCTGTTTCGGTTTCGCCGGTGGCATCGTCGGCAAGATCAAGGGTTCCTCGTTCGTACTGTGGTTCTTGATCTCGATGGCGGTGCCGATCATGGGTCTGCTGGCCGCCATCGCCTACCGCTCCGAGCGCGAGGAGTTGCGCCGTCAGTGCCCGCGCTGCGGGCGGGTAACGAAGCTCTACGACGCGGTTTGCACGCGCTGCGGCGCCGAGCTCGAGTTCCCCGACAGGGTGTTGGCGCCGGAATCGTGGGAGGCCGAGCGGGCGGCACACACGTGAGCGCGGAAGCTCCGCCAGAGCACTCTTCGCTGATCTCACGTGTAATCCGTCGCTGGGGGTTCGAGGACGAGCGCGATCTGCTCCTGCGCGTCGTGCAGCCGGGCCTCGTCGGTCTTATCGACGGCACCGTCTCCTCGATCGCGCCGATCTTTGCCGCTGCTGTGTCCTCGGACTCGCACACCGCGTTCGTCGTGGGAATCGCGGTCGCGCTCGGCGCGGGCATCAGCATGGGGGTCTCCGAGGCGCTCTCGGACACGGGCGAAAGCACGGGCCGCGGCACGCCGCTGGTGCGCGGCTCGATCACCGGCGGGATGACCGCGCTGGGCAGCATCTTCCACACGCTGCCCTTCCTGATCCCCAACACCCACGAAGCGCTGGTCGTGGCCGGCATCGTCGTGGCGATCGAGCTGTTCGTGATCGCCTGGGTGCGCCAGCGCTTCCTCGACGTCTCGCTGCGCTCCTCGCTGATCGTCGTGACGCTCGCGGGCGCGATCGTGCTCGCGATCGGCATCGCGATCGGCGCCTCGTAGCGATCGCCGCGCACTCCGCCGGCCATCGCCTTCCTCCCCGCCGGCCTAGTGAAAACCCGCTGATAAACTCGCTCTTCACACGGCGAGGACGTGCGTCCTCGCCTTCTTGTTCCCGGAGTGAAGCGAAAGGAGGTCGAAGCGATGCGTGCAGTCGATGCACTGATGGAATGCCTGAAGGCGGAGGGTGTCGACGTCGTCTTCGGCCTGCCCGGAGGCGCCAACCTCCCCACCTACGATGCTTTCGTCGACGGCGGCATCCGCCACATCCTCGTACGCCACGAGGCCGGCGGCGGTCACGCCGCACAGGGCTACGCCAAGGCGACGGGCAAGGTCGGCGTGGCGTTCGCCACGAGCGGTCCGGGGGCCACGAATCTGATCACCCCGATCTGCGACGCGATGATGGACTCCGTTCCCGTCGTGTTCATCACCGGCCAGGTCCGCACCGAGCTGCTGGGCACCGACGGCTTTCAGGAGGCAGACACGATCGGCATCACGATGCCGATCGTCAAGCACTCCTTCATGATCCAGCATCCGCTTGAGATCCCCCGCGCGATCCACGAGGCGTTTCACATCGCGCGCACCGGCCGCCCAGGTCCCGTGCTCGTGGATATACCCCAGGACTTATCCCGCGCGGAGATCGACTACGAGCCGGTGACAGACGTGCGCCTGCCCGGCTACCAGCCCACGCTCGAGGGCAACCAGAAGCAGATCCGCCAGGCCGCCAAGGCGCTTGCCGCGGCGCAGCGCCCGGTGATCTACGCGGGCGGGGGCGTCGTCAACGCCAACGCCTCGGAGGAGCTCGTCGAGTTTGCGCGCAGCGACCGCTTCCCCGTGACCACCACGCTGATGGGCCTCGGCGCCTACCCCGCGAGAATCGATGGAATCGATGCCCCCCACCCGGGCGGGGGTGGGGTGGGTGGGAAACCCGATCCCCAGTGGCTGGGGATGCTCGGGATGCACGGCACGCGCGCCGCCAACTACGCGATCGACGAGGCCGACCTGATCTGCGCGGTCGGCGCGCGCTTCGACGACCGCGTGACGGGCAAGCTCTCCGAGTTCGCGCCGCGCGCGAAGTTCATCCACATCGACGTGGATCCGGCGGAGATCTCCAAGAACGTCCCCGCGCACATCCCGATCGTCGGCGACGCCAAGCACGTGCTCGCCAAGCTGCTCGTCGAGTACCGCGCGCTCAGCGCCGACCCGGCGCGCCTTGAGCAGTGGTGGGAGCGGATCGAGGGCTGGCGCGCCAAGTATCCCCTCGGCTTCCAGGACAGCACTGACACCGAGATCAAGCCCCAGTACATGATCCAGGCTCTGCACGAGGCCACCGGGGGCGAGGCGATCCTCTCCAGCGACGTCGGCCAGCACCAGATGTGGGCCGCGCAGTACTACGACTTCCCCGCGCCGCGGCGCTGGATCAACTCCGGCGGTCTCGGCACGATGGGCTTCGGGCTGCCCGCCGCGATGGGTGCCGCCGTCGGCTGCCCCGATCGCCTCGTGTGCTGCATCGCGGGCGACGGCTCGGTGCAGATGAACGCCCAGGAGCTGGCCACCTGCGCGCAGGAAGGCATCCCGATCAAGGTGTTCATCATGAACAACGGCTACCTCGGCATGGTGCGCCAGTGGCAGGAGCTCTTCTGGGACGGCCGCTATAGCCACGTCGACACCGGCAAGTACCCCGACTGGGTGAAGCTCGCCGAGGCATACGGCGCCACGGGCATGCGCTTCGAGGACAAGACCACGCTCGTGGAGGATATGCGCCGGGCGATTGCCACCGAGGGGCCTGTGGTGGTCGACGTGCGGGTGACGCGCGAGGAGAACACCTATCCGATGATCCCCGCCGGCCAGGCCGCACGCGAGATGGTGGGATGATGAGCGCCGTGAGACGCTCATCGGGTCACGGGCGCCTGGAGGGCGACCGTCTCCATCGGCAGAGCCGGCCGGATGCCGGCTCGAGGTGCCTCTAATGGGTGAACCTGCGACGAAGGAGCCACTGAGTCTCGAGGCGCTGCAAGCGGCTGGGAGCCTGCGCACGGGCCGCAAACACGTGCTCTCGATCCTCGTCGAAAACAAGTCCGGCGTGCTCACGCGGATCGCCGGCCTGTTCGCCAGGCGCGGCTTCAACATCGACACGCTCACGGTCGGCCCCACCGACGATGAGCGCATCTCGCGCGTGACGCTCACCGTCGACGGCGCCCTGCACCCGATCGACCAGGTCACAAAGCAGCTGCACAAGCTGATCAACGTGCTGAAGATCCGCGATCTAGAGCCCGGCGACACTGTCTCGCGCGAGCTCGCGCTGTTCAAGATCGCCGCCGACGGGGTCCAGCGCGGCGAGCTGATGCAGATCACCGAGATCTTCCGCGGCAAGGTCGTGGACGTCACCAAGCGCTCGGTGATCGTCGAGATCACCGGCACCACCGAGAAGATCGAGGCCTTCGAGAGCATGGTGCGCCCCTTCGGGCTGATCGAGATGATGCGCACCGGCGAGATAGCCATCTCGCGAGGCCGAGGCGAGACCTGAGGGTCGTTGAGCTGCGCATCTCTGCATCCTCCACAGTCTCTGAGTGTCAGCCGTTCACCCTCGGCGAGGCGGACCGTGACCGTCTGTTCGCGCGCCTCGATCTCGCGGTGCAGCGCGCGCGACGCAGTGGACGCCCGACGCTGGCGACGCTGACACTGCCGCTCGACCCACAGGTCGACCCGAGCGCCGTCGTGTGCGCCTCGCGGCGGCGGGGCGAGCCGTGGTTTGTGTTCGAGCAGCCCGAGCGCAAACAGGTTGCGCTGGCCGCACTGGGCGAGGTCGCAAGTCTCTCGGCGCACGGCGCCGAGCGCTTCGCTGCCGTCGCCGATCGCTGGCGCGCGCTGGCCGCCGCGGCCGTGAGCGATCCGCCCGGTGACCCAGCCCGCGGTATGGCGGGTGGGCCGGTCGCCGTCGGCGGCTTCTCCTTCGCGCAGGACGGGGGCTCCTCGCCGCAATGGAGCGGCTTCGAGCCCGCCTCGCTGTCCGTGCCGGAGGTCGCGCTCGCGCGCGACGAGCACCAGGGGGAGCGCCGCGTGCGCCTCACGCTCTCCGCGCTGGCGGCACCCGACGATACGCCCGAGGACCTGCTCGCCTGCCTGCAGCGGCGACTCGGCGAGCTTCATTCGCGTCCGCTCGCACTGCTCGACCCCGCGCCCGCAGGACGCTGCAAGGTTGCGAGCACGATGGCTCCCGAGCACTACGAAGGCGCGGTCGCGCGAGCAGTCGAGCTGATCCGCCGGGGGGACCTGCAGAAGATCGTGCTCGCGCGCGAGGTGCAGGTGCACGCGCCCACCGCCTATGACCCCGCGGCGGTGTTTGGGGTGCTTCGCGCCGAGTTCCCCTCCTGCTTCGTCTTCTGCGTCGGCCGCGGTGAGAGCACGCTGATCGCCGCCTCGCCCGAGCTGCTTGTGCGCCGCGAGGGGCACCGCGTCAGCACGCTCGCGCTCGCGGGGTCCACCAGGCGCAGCGCCGACCCGGCCGTCGACGACCACCTCGGCGAGCAGCTGCTGCGCTCGGAGAAGGACCGCGAAGAGCAGGCGATCGTGATCCGTCGCATCGAGCGCACGCTGAGTCGCCATGCGCTGTGGGTAACCGCCACGCCCGAGCCGGTGCTCGTGCGCGTGGCCAACATCCAGCACCTCGCCACGCCGATCCGCGCACAGCTCGCGCGGCCGCTCGACGCGATCGAGCTACTCGAGCTGATGCACCCCACACCGGCAGTTGGGGGCGAGCCGTTGGCGCGTGCCAGCCCGCTGATCCCGGCGCTGGAGGGCATCGACCGTGGCTGGTACGCCGGTCCCGTCGGCTGGACCGACGCGACCGGCGACGGCGAGTTCTGCGTCGCGCTGCGCTGCGCGCTCCTGCGGGGCGAGGTCGCCCGCTGCTACGCGGGGGTCGGTGTGGTGCGCGACTCCGACCCCGCCGCCGAGCTCGCGGAGACGGAGATGAAGCTCGCGGCGCTGCTGCCGCTGCTCTCCAACTGAGCCTGTCTGCATTGCAAACGGGCATCCTGCGACGGCCTTTCCAGGTGCGCCTGGCGGATCTTGGCTGGCGAGCGTCGCCTACGTGCCGATTGCGTTCGCGACGGCCTTCCACACACGAGCGTGCAACTCGACGTTGGCCGCGCGCTCGCTCTGCACTTCGACGATGGTTGTCGCCCGGCGCCCCTCGCCGTCCGCTATCGCTCGCTCCAGGGCGGCGCGGAAGGCGAACACGTCGCTCACCCGCTCGTGCGCGAGCCCGTACAGCGCCGCGGCCTGGGCGAAGTCGAGGCCCGTGGGTGTCGCGATGTGCTCGGTGTAGACGTCCTGTGCGGCATGCGAGCGCCCGACGGACAGGAAGTCGAAGATGCCCCCGCCGCCGTTGTCGATGAGCACGATCGTCAAATCGAGATCCAGCCGCCGGTGGGCGAGCAGGCCGCCGATGTCATACGCGAGCGCCACGTCGCCGATCAGCAGCACCATCGGCCCCTGGTCGGCAGCGGCGGCGCCGAAGGCGCTTGAGACCGTGCCGTCGATGCCGTTGGCGCCACGGTTGCACAGCACGCGCGGAGGGTCCGGCCGGGCCGGCCAGAAGCTCTCGATGTCGCGCACCGGCATCGAGGAGGCGACGAACAGAGTCGCCTCGGCCGGCAGCAGCACCCCGAGCTCGGCGGCCACCGCGGGCTCTGTGAGCTCGCCCGCGAGCACCCCGAGGATCGCCTCGGCGGCGAGCTCGTCCGCGCTGCGCCAGGTTTGCAGCCACTCGGGGTCGGCGGCTGGTGGGGAGTCAGACAGCTCCCACAGCGCGGCCGCCGGCTCCAGCGCGAAGACGCGGCAGAGCGCGCTGTCGGGGTCCTGCCAGCTGCCCTCGGGATCGAGCGCTGCCTGCGGCACGTGCGGCAAAAGGCCCGTGAGCCATGTGCGCAGCGGCTTGGAGGTGGGCAGGTCGCCGACGCGCAGCACGAGGTCGGGCGTCATCCCGGCCGCGAACGAACCGTCTCGCAGCAGCGCGTCGTAGTGAGCCACCGCCGCGTCGCCCCGCCGCGCGCCCGACAGCGGGTCGGCCAACAGCGGCCAGCCGGCCGCCGCGCAGAACGCCGCCGTGGCCTCGCCGAGGGGGGTGTCGCGCTCATGGCGTCCCGCGACCACCACTCCGCGGCGGCTGGCGGCAACCGGTATCTGCAGCGACCGCAAGTCCTCTGAAGCCAGCGCGCGCGTCGGCGTGCGGGTAAGCAGCGGCCGGCCGTCGGGGCGGGCCTCCAATTCCTCGGACGGCAATGGATCCTCACAGACAAGCGGCTCGCGCAGCGCGAAGTTCAGGTGCACGACGCCGGGCGCCGCATCGAGCGCGCGCCAGTACGCGCGGCAGGCGAGCATGCGCATCCAGCGCAGCCGCTCGGCGCTCGCCTCGTGGGTGCCTACCTCGAAGAACCACTTCGCGGCCCCGCCGAACAGCTTGATCTGGTCGATCGTCTGCCCGGCGCCGGTCTCGCGCAGCTCCGGGGGGCGGTCTGCCGTGAGCACCAGCAGTGGCACGCGTGCCTCGTGCGCCTCGATCACGGCTGGCAGCAGCTCGGCGGCCGCGGTGCCCGACGTGCACGTAACAGCAACTGGCAGCCCCGTCGCCTTGGCGAGGCCCAGCGCGAAGAAGCCCGAGCAGCGCTCGTCGATGTGCGAGTAGCAGCGCAGGCGCTCCTCGTGGGCGAGCGCCAGCACGAGCGGCGTCGAGCGCGAGCCCGGAGAGGTGCACGCCGCGCGCATCCCGCAGCGCACCAGCTCGTCCACGAAGGCACGCAGCAGTTGGTGGGTGTCGGTGGGAGCGCTCACGCGGTGGGTATCGGTCGGGTGATCAGGAATACGATGGCTCTGTGCCGGAGAACCTGGTCCTGCTGCACGGCTTCGCCGGGACCCGGCGCACCTGGGACGCCGTCACAGAGCGGCTCTCGCCGGAACGCTACACGCCGCTGGCGCTCGACCTCCCGGGCCACGGTTCTGCGACGGACGCCCCGGCGCCGATCACGTTCGCCGGATGCGTCGATCACGTGCTCGTCCAGAGTCCGTCCGAGTTCGTTCTCTGCGGCTACTCGATGGGCGGTCGCGTGGCGCTGCACGTCGCGCTCGCCGCCCCCGAGCGCGTGCGAGGGCTCGTGCTCGTCTCCTGCACGGCGGGCATCGCCGACGAGGACGCCCGCGCGGTTCGCCGCGAGGCCGACGGGCTGCTCGCCGACGCGCTGGAACACGAACCCTTCGAGCGGTTCATGGACCGCTGGGCGGCCCAGCCCGTGTTTGCCGAGGACCCCCCGGAGGTGCACGCCGCGATGCGCGCCGAGCAACTGCGCAACGACCCACGGGCACTCGCCGCGGTGCTGCGCGGGATCGGCACGGGGGAGATGGTCCCGCTCTGGGAGCGCCTGGGGGAGTTGTCGATGCCGGTGACGGTCCTCGTCGGCGAGCGCGATGCGAAGTTCCACGCGCCGGGGCGGCGCGTGACCGAGCTGCTGCCCGAGGCCCAACTGCGCATCGCTCCAGGGGGGCATCGTCTGCCTCTGGAGAGTCCGCAGGCGACCGCCGACGCCATCTCCTCGGCGGCCTGACTTGTCCGGAGCTCGAAGATCTGCCGGGGCTGCTCAGTCGATCGAACCGCCCGGTAGGACCCACTGGCAGGACTGTCCGGTCACGGCCGCGATCAGATCGAAGTCCGCGTCGTAGTGCAGGACGGTGAGGTCGTGCGCCTCGGCGGCAGCCGCGACGAGCAGGTCGGGCACTTTACGACCGCGCTGGTGTTTGGCTGCGAGTAGACGCTGTGTCTGTCTGGCGCGGTGGACGTGCTCGGCCGTGCTCTCGACCAGCTCGAAGGCCTTCAGGGCGTCGGCGAGGCGATCCCACTCGGCGGCGTTGCGGGCCGAGAAGCCGATCTCCAGGTCGCCGATCCCCGCGCGGGCCAATTCTCCCCGCTCGGCTCGCTCCTGTATCGCCTCCCGCACCGTGGGCTCGCGCAGGCGAGTCAGCACGCTGGTGTCGAGCAGATGCGTCAGCGCCATGCCTGCTCGCGCGGCGCGAGGTCGGCGTCGGCGAGCGCGTCCAGACGCTCGGTCACCACTGCGCCGCGATCGCTGCCGACCAGGCGCAGCGCGCGGTTGACCGTCTCCTTGATGGTGCCGGCGCCAAGCTGCGTTCGCGCATCCTGCAGCGCTCGCTCGTCTATGTCCACCAGATGCTTGCTCATCGCGAGCAGTATATACCATTGGGCATGGATATATACTGATGGCCGTCGTGGCCCTGTGGGCTGACGGAGGTGAAGTCCTGCCGCGCGCTTCTCGCCGAAGCTTCCGCCGGGGATTGACAGTCCATAAGCAAAGTAGTTTCCCTTTGGGCTTGACAACATACGGCCACTATGCTTATAGTGCTCTTGCCACCCCGCCCCGGCCTGGGGCGACTGGCACGATAGGTCGGGTCGGGGTCCTCCCGTTGTTTGCGGGTCCATGGACCGTATAGGGATGTCGGAGAGGGGTTTCGATCGCTTTATGAGGGTGTATGAGATGAGTGATCTTGTTTTCACCGCGCAGAGCGCGGCAAATGGTCTAGCGGCCCCTTCAGGGGACGTAACTAGATGCTTCAGCGTCTCTGAAGCATCTCTCTCTCTCTCTCTCTCTCTCTTGGCCCGGTTGGTTAGCTTCTAGGGCCTTTCGCCGCCGGTTTTCGGCGGCTCGCTCCGGCCACATGGGCCGGGTTGGTCCCTCGCCGGCGTTAAGGGCGCCCGGTGTTTTTGTCGTCTCGGGCTGGGTGCCTGGGGCGGTTTTGTGCTGCCCGGGTCTCCTCCCGGGTGGGTGTGTTCGTCATTGCTCTGGGAGGGGATGTTGATGCTGCGTCGCGTCTTGATGGTGTTTGCGGGTGTGCTTGGTGCTGGGTGTCTGCTGCTGGCGTTAGGTTCGGGGGCGGCGTTTGCCGCGGCGGCTCCGGAAATGGTCGCGGGCAGCGCGGCGGCGGTGAACCTGACGGCGTCCTCGGTGGATCTGTATGTGCAGATCGACCCGGAGGAACTGGCGACGACTTACAGTTTTGAATACGGCACGAGCACGGGGTATGGGGCGAGTGTGCCAGCGGGGGAAGGGAGCATCGCGGCGGGTGGGAGTGCGGTGGCGGAGACGGTGCATCTGTCGGGGTTGAGCGCTGAAGCCAACATCTATCACTGGCGGGTCGTGGCTCGTAATGCGGATGGTACGACGACGGGGGTGGATCACACGTTTGTGTATGACACGAGCGGTGCTGGGTTGCCGGATGGGCGGGCGTATGAGATGGTCACGCCGCCTAGCAAGAATGCCGCGTTGCTGGTCGGGCAGATCAAGGCTGTAAGCCCGATCGTCGCTGAAGATGGTTCGCGTGTGCTGGTGGAGAGCATCGAGTGCTTCGGGGAAGCATCCGGATCGTGTCTCGCGCATCGGACCCTCTATGGCGAGCCGTATGCTTTCACTCGTACGAGTGGGGGCTGGGTGACGAGCGCACTCGCGCCTCCGGCGACGCAGTACGATGAGAACACTGCGCTGTTGGCGAGCGCCGATTCTGACAGCGCGTTGTTCCTGATGCCGACTTCACCGTTTGGTGAGGAAGATTGGTATCTGCGGGGGTCCGACGGTGCGCTTGCCGATGTCGGCCCATACAGTCAGCCTTCGCTTGGCTTCCATCGGGCAGAATTTTTGGGCGAACCGGACGCGACCGCTGGCATGTCGCATATTGTCTATCAGGATGTCGGCTATCGTTGGTCGTTCGATCTAACCCGGTTCGAAGCTGGGACGGCATCGTCGCTTCTTGAATATGCTGGTGTGGGTAACACGCAGCCTGTGTTGGTGGGTGTGACGGGCGGACCGGGCAGCAGCGAATTGATCAGCGTCTGCGGGACACATCTGGCGGGCTACTACACAAAGAGCGAAGGGCGCTATACGTTATCTGCGGATGGCAGGACTATGTTTTTCGCTGCGCAGAGGTGTCCGGAGGGTGGTTCGGGTTCCAATGCGGGTGTAGCGGTCCCGGCGGAAGAGCTTTATGCGCGGATCGGTGGGTCGCGGACGGTCTGGGTTTCGCAGCGCTCGCCGGCTGAATGCACGAGCAGCGAATGCTTGATCTCGGCGCCGCGTGACGCGGAATTCCAGGGTCAGTCAGAAGATGGGTCGAAGGCGTTCTTCACGAGCACGCAGCAGCTTACGGATGGCGCGAGCGAGGACAGCAACATCAGCGACACCGCGAATCAGACAGGTTGCACTCAGACGCCGGCTGGGGCGAGTGGCTGCAACTTGTACGAGTACGATTTCGATAATCCGGCCGGCCATAATCTGGTATTGGTGTCGGCGGCCGACGGGAGTGTCGATGGTCCGGTGGTGGCTGGCGGGCCGCGAGTGCAGGGGGTGATGGCGATCTCCTCGGATGGTTCGCATGTCTATTTCATCGCGCAGGGTGTCCTGACGAGTGTGGCGAACGGGGACGGTCAAAGTGCGCAGAATGGCGCTGAGAACCTGTATGTGTTCGAGCGCGACGCGACGTACCCGCAGGGTCATATCGCGTTTATCGCCGCGCTCCCGGGCGAAGCAGTCGGCTTCGTCGCGGAAGGCGTGGATGGAAGTCAATGGGTCGACGGGGTCAATAATGCGAATGTGACACCCGAAGGGCGGTTCCTGGTGTTCACGAGCCACATGGCGTTAACCAGTGACGATACTCGCGGGGAAGGCCCCGCACAGGTCTACCGGTACGACGCCGCAACGGGTGAGCTCGTGCGTATCTCGATTGGGAATAATGGTTTCAACGACAACGGCAACATGAGTGTCGGGGACGCGGGTATCGTTCCGGCGTTTGGCCGGCATGAGGCCCGGGCTGGTTGGCCGCGTTTGGATCCGTCGATGTCCGATGATGGGTCGTCTGTGTTCTTCACGAGTCCCGTGGCGTTGGCGCCCGGTGCGCTCAACGATGTGCCCCTCGCATCGGAAAAAGCCAACCGGTACGCAGAGAATGTGTATGAGTGGCATGAAGGACACATCTACCTGATCTCCGACGGGAGGGACACGTCGGTCACGGCCGGAGTGAGCTCGGTCAAGCTGCTGGGCAGCGACACGACGGGCACGAACGTGTTCTTCACGACTGCCGATCCGCTGGTCCCAGCGGACACCGATACCCAGGATGATATTTACGACGCGCGGGTCTGCACCGCGAGTGAACCGTGCATCTCCTCGGCGCCGCCGGTGGTGTCGTGTATCGGGGAAGCGTGCCATGGGACACCGAGTAGCGCACCGTCGTTGCTGGCGCCCGTGAGCGCCACGTTCAGCGGCGCGGGGAACCTAGCGCCTCCCCAGGCCAAGCCGGTGATCAAGGTAAAGAAGAAGGTCAAGCATGCCCGGACGGCGCACGGCAAGAAGCCTGTGAAGGCAAAGCGGGGGAAGCCTCGGAGAGCGGTGAGTGGTCGGGTTCACGTCAAGCGGAGAGGAAGGTAGATCATGCTCAGGAGACCCGTACTCTCGCTGCTGGCACTCGCAGGGTGCTGTCTGCTGCCAGTGGGTGCTGCATCGGCGACTATCCCTGCTGCGGGGTTGACCGTCCAGATATTCCCCACGCCGACCAACTTCTCGGCGGGCGACGACGCTTATTGCGAAGCCAACTCAAGCAATGACATGTTCTGTCGGGATGCTTACAGAGTGACGGTGACCAATGCGGGCGACGCGTCCACGGGTGAAAACCCGATCACGATCAAGGACGTGCTGCCGGCGGGCGTGACACCTGGCGAAATCGCATTTCAGTGGTCGGGAGGCCGGACTGAAAACTATGGCGCATTCGGGGAAGAATGCGAAGCTGTGGGAGGCTCGGCGCAGTGCCGCTGGCCGGACCCGCTAGGCCCCGATGAAACACTTGAAATGGTCGTGTACACGTCGGTCGGACCGAGTGCCGGGGCGACCTTGACCGATACGGCGAGCGTGTCCGGCGGCGGCGCCCCGGAAGCATCCGCGAGCGTGCAGAACACGAATGGTGGCCCGGCCTCGCTGTTCGGTCTGAGCGCATTTGAAGCGTTCACCACGGCTGCTGATGGCAGGCCCGATACGCAGGCCGGGAGTCATCCGTATGAGTTCTCTAACACGATTGACCTTAACAACGGGATCAGACGTGGCCCCTTCAATTATGAGGTGGATGACACGAGCATCCACGACATAAAGGATGTCGTTGTGGACCTTCCGCTGGGGTTCTTGGGCAGCGCGGTGGCGGCGCCGCAGTGCACACTGGCGCAGCTCTCCTCCCCAAGCACCGGCGGTGTGACGACGGGTTGCCCAGCTGACACACGGGTCGGGAACATCTTCACCGAGCCGCAGGGCGCCGGCGGTGTGGATAGCGGGCTCTACAACATGGTGCCCGAGCACGGTGTCGTCGCGGAGTTCGGGTATGTCGATGCGGTTCATGGTTCACACGTGTTGTATTCGAGCGTCGTGCCGACACCCCGGGGTTATGTGCTGCGCACCTCGAGCCCCGACATACCGCAGCTGAACATGGCCGACATCCAGATCGTTCTGTTCGGGAACCCAGCCGCGAAGGACGGCAGCGGTAACGCGCCGGTGGCGATGTTCACGAACCCGAGCGACTGCACCGGCGAACCGCTCACGACCACGATCCACGCGGATTCGTGGCAGGAACCGGGCAGCTACAACGCGGATGAGACCCCCAACTTCTCAGATCCGCACTGGGTGAGGAGCACATCCGTCTCGCCACCGGTGACGGGGTGTAACGAGCTGCACTTCACGGGGTCGCTGAGCGCGCAGCCGGAAACCACCCAAGCGGACAGCCCGACCGGGGTGAGCGTCGATGTGAAGGTTCCGCAGAGCGAGGAACCGGAATCGCTCGCGACACCGCCGCTGCGCGACAGCGTCGTGACGTTGCCGGCGGGGCTGTCGATCAACCCGTCGCAGGCGAGTGGCTTGCAGGCTTGCTCTGAAGCGCAGATCGCGTTGGGGACTAACGACCAGCCGTCGTGTTCTGAAGCGTCGAAGATCGGGACCGTGGAAGTGAGCACCCCGACGGTTGCGGGTATGTTGCAGGGCTCTGTGTATCTTGCGGCGCAGGACGAAAACCCGTTCCACACGCTGCTCGCGATGTATGCGGTCATCGATGATCCGACGACGGGATTGTTGATCAAGCTGCCTGCTCGCATCGACACGAACCCGAGCACGGGTCAGGTGACGACGACGTTCAGCGAACTACCGCAGTTCCCCGTCGGCGAGTTCAAGCTGCACCTGTTCGGTGGGGCGCGTGCGCCGCTCTCGACCCCGGAGGGCTGTGGGACGTACACGACGAATTCGACGCTGACGCCGTGGTCGGCGCCCGATTCGGGTCCGCCGGTGAGCGGTGCGGACAGCTTCCAGATCGACTCGGGTTGCGTGAGTGGCTTCGAGCCGTCGTTCAGTGCGGGCACGACCGATAACCAGGCGGGTGGGTTCAGCCCGCTGTCGGTGACGTTCTCGCGCAGCGACCAGGACCAGAACCTGAGCGGGGTGACCGTTACGACGCCACCCGGGGTGCTGGGGATGCTCAAGGGTGTGGAACGTTGCCCCGAACCACAGGCGTCCCAGGGGACGTGCGGTGCGGGCAGCCTGATCGGGCATACGACTGTCGCGACGGGCACTGGTCCGGACCCGTTCTGGGTGCAGGGTGGTCAGGTGTTCTTGACGGGTCCGTATAAGGGCGCGCCGTTCGGGTTGAGCATTGTGGTGCCTGCGGTCGCGGGGCCGTTCAATCTCGGCAATGTCGTGGTTCGTGCGGCGATCAGTGTCGATCCGCATACGGCGCAGATCACGGTCGTAAGCGACGCGTTGCCGAGGATCCTGCAGGGCATCCCGCTGGACATCCGCACGGTGAATGTCGCGATCGACCGGCCTGGGTTCATGTTCAACCCGACGAGCTGCGAACCGCTCACGGTCAACGGGTCGCTGTCAAGCATCCAGGGTGCCACGGCCGCGGTGTCGAGTCGTTTCCAGGCGGCGAACTGCCAGGGCCTATCGTTTAAGCCGGTCTTCAGCGTCAGCACGCAGGCGAAGACGAGCAAGCACACGGGTGCGAGCCTGGTCGTCAAGGGTGCGTTCCCCGTGGGGGAGGCGAACATCCACTCGGTCGCGGTGACGCTGCCCAAGCAGTTGCCGGCGCGTCTTACGACGATTCAGCAGGCGTGCACCGAAGCCGTGTTCAACAAGAACCCCGCGTCGTGTCCCGTCGGGTCGAACATCGGGACGGCGACGGCGAGTACACCGATCCTCGCGAGTCCTGTTGTGGGCCCGGTGTTTCTGGTGTCCCATGGTGGTGCGGCGTTCCCGGATGTCGTGGCGATCTTGCAGGGCGAAGGCGTCACGGTTGATCTGGTGGGCAGCATCGATATCAAGCACAACATCACGAGCTCGACGTTCGCGTCGGTCCCTGACGCGCCGATCGCGAGCTTCCAGTTGACGCTGCCCGAGGGACCACACTCCGGCTTGGCGGCGGTCGTCCCCGCGAAGGCGAAGGGCAGCCTCTGCGGACAGGCCCTCACGATGCCGTTCACGATCACCGGGCAGAACGGCGCCGTCGTCAACGAGAACAACAAGATCACGGTCACCGGCTGTCCGCGGGCGAGGAAGAAGACGGTGAAGCACAAGGCCAAGAAGCAGGGCGGGAAGAAGTAGGGGTGACTGTCCTCGTGTCACCGCACGATGGGAAGGCGCCGGGGCGCGCAAGGGGTGCGCGCCTTGCAGCGGGGGTGCCCAAGCGTGGGCGTCCTGGCAAGGACGCGAAGTCCTCGTACGCGGAGTCCTCGGTCAAGCGGGTGCGTCCCGGCCCCGATGGGCTGCCGCGTGAGCACGTGACGGAGATCCAGCGCGTGCGGATCCTCGGCGCGATGGCGGACGTCGCGTCCGAGCGCGGCGCCGGGGCGGCGAGCGTGGCGCATGTCGTCGCGCGCGCGGGGGTTTCACGGCGCACGTTCTATGACCTGTTCGAGGACCGCGAGGACTGTTTTCTGGCGACGTTCGACGAGGCGCTCGCGCAGGCCGCGATGACGGTGCTGCCGGCGTATGAGGGGCAGGCTCGCCCCCGTTCGGGGACCACCCAGCGCGGGGGGCAGGCAGGCTGGCGCGAGCGGATCAGGGCCGGTCTGCTTGCGTTGCTCGTGTTCTGCGAAGAGCAGCCGGCGCTCGCGCGGCTGTGTGTGGTCGAGGCGCTGGCGGCGGGGCCGCGGGCGCTTGAGCGTCGCGCGGAGGTCGTGCGGCTGCTCGTCAGGGCGGTCGATGGGGGTCGTGCTGAGCGTCCCGCGCGCGTGCCTGACCCGCCGCCGTTGGCGGCGGAGGGCGTTGTGGGTGCCGTGCTGTCGGTGCTCCATCAGCGGCTGGTGGACGGTGGACCGGAGGCCCTCACGCCGCTGGTGGGTGAGTTGATGAGCGCGATCGTGCTGCCCTATCTCGGGGTTTCGGCAGCACAGAAGGAGCTGCACAAGCCGGCTCCCTCTTAAAAGAAAAAAGCCGAGCTGGCAGGGCGACCCGCTGGAGGGTCTGGATATGCGCATTACCTATCGCACGGTGAGGGTGCTGATCGCGATCGGCTCACAGCCCGGGGCCAGCAATCGCGAGATCGCGACCGCCGCAGGGATCGGCGACCAGGGCCAGGTCTCCAAGCTGCTCACGCGGCTGCACGGCATCGGCCTCCTACGCAACGAGGGGTTCGGGCACGCCAAGGGCGCGCCCAACGCCTGGACGCTCACCCACCGCGGCCACGAGGTCGAGCAGGCCATCCGCGTACAGAGCGCCTCACGGCCCGCGATGACAATCGACACTGCTAACTGATGGCGACGCCCAGCCCGGCCTCGGTCGGCACGGCGATGTGCCCGTCGCGCACCGGCAGCTCGCCGTCCATATCCTCGAACAGCGCGAGCGTAGCGAGCCCACAGGGCGCCACCGGGCCGCGCGAGGCCAGTGCGGCGGCGGCGTGCACCGCGGCGGCCACCCCCAGCGGGCCGTCGAGCGTCGAGGCGAGGTAGACCTCCGCGCCCGAGGTTCGCACTAGCGTCGCGGCCGCCAGCAGCCCGGCGATACCCCCACAGCGGGAGATCTTCAGGCACACCGCGTCGGCCACGCCCGCTCCCAACGCGCCGGGCTCGGCGGCGGTCTCGTCGATCGCCACGCGCGCGGCGACCTGCTCGCGCACGGCGCGCACGCCCGCGAGGCCGTGCGTGGGCTCCTCCACCAGCTCCAGGCCCACGGGGGCGAGCGCGTCGATCGCGCGCACCGCCTCGCCCACGCTCCAGGCGCCGTTGGCGTCGATGCGCAGGGCCGTCTGTGCTCCCGCGGCGGCGCGCACCGCCGCGAGCCGGCCCGCGTCGTCGCCGACGCCGACCTTCACCTTCAGGCAGGCGAACCCCTGCTCGACGGCTTCCGCCGCCTCCTCGGCCGCCGTTGCGCGGTCGGTCGCGGCGAGTGTCGCGTTGCACTCGATCGACACCGCGGGGTCGTCGGTGAGCAGCGCCGCGACCGGTCGTCCGGCGCGCTTGCCGGCGCGGTCCCACAGCGCCAGGTCGATCGCCGCGAGCGCCGCCGGCAGGTCCTCGATGTGCCGGCACGCTTCGATCAGCTGCACCCCGTTGAGCCCCTGCCAGTCATCCAGCGCGGGACGATAGGCCTGCAGCGTGCGCCACACGTACTCGCTGCTCACGCCGTCATATGCCTCCAGCGGAGCCGCCTCGCCGTGGCCGCTTACGCCATCCTCGTCGGTCAGCGTGACGTTCAGGAGCTCGCGCTCGCGCACGCTGCCATAGGAGGTCCGCAGCGGCTTCTTCAGGCGCAGCGTGCGGCGCGTGAGGGTCAGCCTCAAGCGCCGATCCCTCCGCTGGCCAGGATGCCAGCCGAGAGCAGCAGGCAGAACACGAGTTGCAGCGCGCCGGTTTTTGCCAGTGCGCCGTTCAGCGACGGGCCGTCCACGCGCGTGCGCACCACCTTCGCCACCGACACAGCCAGTGGCGCCGCCCCCCAGCACAAGAGCAGCCACGCGCTCATCGAGCCGAGCACCCACGGCAGCGGCCCGCAGAGGAAGGCCACCGCGAGCATCGCCACGTACAGGTTGCGCGTCCGCTCACGCCCGAGGCGCACCGCGAGCGTGCGCTTGCCCGCCCGCCGGTCGGTGTCGAGGTCGCGCACGTTGTTGACGACCAGGATCGCGCTCGCCAACAGGCCGACGGGCACGGCGCACACGAATGGCTCCCACGGCAGCGTTTGCACCTGCACGTAGTAGGAGCCGACGACCGCCACCACGCCGAAGAACAGGAACACGAACAGCTCGCCGAGCCCTTCGTAGCCGTAGGGGCGCGGGCCGCCGGTGTAGAGGACGCCCGCCAGGATCGAGGCGGCGCCGACGGCGATCAGCTCCCAGCCGGCCACGTAAACCAGGTAGACCCCGCACAGCACCGCCAGCCCGAACGTCACATATGTCGCCAGCAGCACCTGGCTGGGCGGCACGAGCCCGCCGGCGGTCACGCGCACCGGCCCGAGGCGATCCTCGGTGTCGGCGCCGCGGCGCGCGTCGGAGTAGTCGTTGGACAGGTTCGTGCCGACCTGGATGAAGATCGCGCCGAGCAGCGCCGCCACGAACGCCAGCGCCCGGAAGTGCCCGGCGCCCAACGCCAGCGAGGTACCGACCAGCACCGGAGCGACCGCCGCTGGCAGCGTGCGCACGCGCGCGGCCATCACCCAGATGCGCACTGCGCTCGGGGTGCCGTGGCTGCCGGGGGCGGGTCTGTCGCTCGTGGCGGCCACGCTAGGCCCGCCTGGGGAAGCGGGAGAAGTCGGGCGTGCGCTTCTGCTTGTAGGCGTCGCGGCCCTCCTGGGCCTCCTCGCTCATGTAGAACAAGAGGTTGGCGTCGTGGGCGAGCTGCTGGATGCCGGAGAGCCCGTCCTCGGCCGCGTTGAAGCTCGCCTTCAAGAGACGCAGCGAGAAGGGCGAGAGGACCAGCATCTCCCGGCACCACTGCACCGTCTCCTCCTCCAGGCGCTCCAGCGGCACCACCGTGTTGACGAGACCCATCTGCAGGGCTTCCTGGGCGGAGTACTGGCGGCACAGGAACCAGATCTCCTTGGCCTTCTTCGGTCCCACCATGTTGGCCAGCAGCCCCGCGCCGAAGCCCCCGTCGAAGGAGCCCACCTTTGGCCCAGTCTGCCCGAAGCGGGCGTTCTCCGCGGCGATCGTCAGGTCACACACCAGGTGCAGCACGTGCCCGCCGCCGATCGCGTACCCGGCGACCATCGCCACCACCGGCTTGGGCAGGCGGCGGATCTGGATGTGCAGGTCAGTCACATGGAAGCGCCCGACGCTCTTCGCCTTCCCGCTGCCCGCCTCGCCTGCGGCGTCTCCGGCCCCCCCGGCGAAGGGCCCCGATGTCTCGGCGAGGGGCTCGGACATATAGCCCGAGTCCCCGCGCACGCGCTGATCCCCGCCCGAGCAGAACGCCAGCGGCCCCTCGCCGGTGAGGACGATCGCGCCGACCTCGGTGTCCTCGCGCGCGTCCTCGAGCGCCTGGCCGATCTCGACGATCGTCAACGGGCGGAAGGCGTTGCGGACCTCCGGGCGGTCGATCGTGATCTTCGCGATGCGCGGCGAGGACTCGCTCTCCTCGGCGGACTTCTCGTAGCGGATGTCGGTGTACTGGCCGGCGGGAATCCAGGTGGTGGACAAGGCGTCTCTGCTTCCTTTCGTGTGACGGTCGTGCGAAGGCTAGCTAGAGGGTGACGCAGCCGGCCGCAGGACGGCGAGGCGGGCCCCTCTTTTTCCTGTCAGCCTGTGGGCAATGGTGGTCGAGGGATGGCTGGAGCGTGCCGCCGCGGCGGCGCCGGAGGTGGTCGCGGTGGAGACCCCACACGGCAGTCTCTCCTATGCCCAGTTGTTCGAGCGTGCGCGTGGGGGAGCGGCGGAGTTGGCCGAGCAGGGGGTGGTCCCGGGCGCGCATGTGGCCATCGCGCTGCCCCCGGGATTGGCCTTCGCGCAGGCGCTGCACGCCTGTCTATTGCTGGGCGCCGTCGCGGTGCCCGTCGATCTGCGCCTCAGTGCCTCCGAGCGCGAACAGGTGACTGCCGGCGCCTCGTTGGTCCTTGACGAGCCGCTCGAGATGCACTCGTCGTCGAGTGTGAGCCACGGGAGTGGGCACGATCTTGCAAGCGTCGCTGTTGTGATCCACACCTCTGGCACCACCTCGGCGCCGCGTCCCGTGGAGCTGACCTATGGCAACTTCCTGTGGAGTGCGCTGGGCTCGGCCGTGGCGCTTGGTCTGGACCCGCGCGAGCGCTGGCTGTGCGCGCTGCCGCTCTCGCACGTGGGAGGGCTGTCGATCCTGATGCGCAGCGCCATCTACGCGACCACTGCCGTGGTGCACGAACGCTTCGAGACGGATTCTGTTCTGAATGCATTGCGTGAGCAGGACATAACGCTCGTGAGCCTCGTGGCCACGACATTGGCACGCCTGCTCGATGCCGGCTTGGAGCGCCCACCGACCTTGCGCTGTGCGCTGACCGGAGGCGGTCCCGTGCCCCCGGTGCTGCTCGACCGAGCGCATATGGCAGGTGTGCCGGTGAGCCAGACCTATGGCCTCACCGAGGCGTGTTCTCAGGTGACCACGACTCCCCTCGCAGCGATCGGTGACGGCGCGAGAGGCTGGGCGGGCACACCGCTGTTTTGCACTCGCCTGTCGGTCGCGGACGATGGGGAGATAGAGGTCGCCGGACCAGCCGTTGCACCCGGCGCTCTTGGCGTGGACGGCCGGCTGCACACCGGCGACCTCGGCGCACTGGACGAGAGCGGGCGCCTGCGCGTCACCGGGCGCGCCTCGGACACGATCGTCAGCGGCGGGGAGAACATCGCGCCGACCGAGATCGAGGCTGTGCTCGAGGCCCATCCAGGCGTGCTGGAGGCTGCGGCGGTCGGTCGTCCCGACCCCCAGTGGGGGGAGGCCGTCACGGCGATCGTCGTGGCTCGCTACGGCGCCGAGCTGGCCGAGGAGCCGCTGCGCGCGCACTGTGCGGCGCAGCTCGCCCCCTACAAGGTCCCCAAGGAGATCGTGCTCACCGGCGAGCCGCTACCACGAACGCGCTCGGGCAAGTTGCTGCGAAGGGAGTTGGTGTGAGCGCCGAGCAATGGGAGGAGGCCGCGCCGGGCTGGGTGCGCCGCCAGGCGGAGATCCGCGCCTTCGGCGCGCCCGTTGCGCACTGGATGGTGCAGGCGATCGGGCCCCAGCCCGGGCAGCGCGTGCTCGAGCTGGCGGCCGGCCTGGGGGAGCCCGGGATGCTCGCGGCCGAGCTGGTGGCGCCCGTGGGCGGCGTGATCATCTCCGACCAGGCCGAGGGGATGCTCGAGGGTGCTCGTGCGCGAGCACTGGAGCTCGGCCTCACGAATATCGAGTTTCAGGTGTTTGGCGCAGAATGGATCGACCTGCCGGTGGCGAGCGTCGATGCGGTGCTCTGCCGCTGGGGTTACATGCTGATGGACGATCCTCTTGCCGCAATGCGCGAGACACGCCGCGTGCTGCGCCCCGGTGGACGGGTTGCGCTGGCGGTGTGGGACTCGCTCGCGAAGAATCCCTGGGCGCAGCTGCCGGGCCTGGAGCTTGTCGAGCGTGGTCTCACGCAGCCTCCGGTCGAGGGCGCACCGGGACCGTTCGCGCTGGGCGACGCCGACCGCGTGCGGGGGCTGCTGGAGGAAGCCGGGTTCACCGAGATCGCGCTCGACGCGATCGCCGTCGAACGTCGTTCGCCGACCTTCGAGGACTTCTGGGAGGAGACGCTCGACATCTCGCGCAATTTCCACGACACGGTGCTCGGCTGCCCCGAGGCGCAGATCGCGGAGATCCGGGCCGGGCTCGCGCGGCGCCTGGAGACATACATGGGCGAGGACGGCTCGCTGGCGATCCCCGGCGTCTCACTGGTCGCTGTGGCCAGCGCATGAGATAGCCTGCGCGCAATGATCTACGACGACGACGCAGACCTCAATCTCCTCAGCGACAAAACAGTCGCCATCATCGGCTATGGCTCGCAGGGCCACGCTCATGCCCTCAACCTGAAGGACTCCGGCGTAAACGTCGTGGTCGGCCTGCGGGCGGACTCCGCCTCGGTCGCCAAGGCGCGCGAGCAGGGCCTCGAGGTGCTGCCGATCGTCGAGGCCGCAAGCCGCGGCGATCTGGTGATGATCCTCGCGCCCGACGAGCTGCACCGCGAAGTGTGGGAGAACGACGTGCGCGACGGGATCGCCGAGGGCAACATGCTGCTGTTCGGTCACGGCTTCTCCGTGCATTACCACGAGGTGGAGCCGCCCCCAGGCGTTGATGTCGCGCTGGTGGCGCCCAAGGGGCCGGGACACCTCGTGCGTCGCCAGTTCACCGAGGGCTCCGGCGTGCCCGGGTTGATCGCGGTCGAGCAGGACGCCACAGGCAATGCGCGCGCGCTGGCGCTGGCCTACGCCAAGGGCATCGGCTGCACGCGCGGCGGGGTGATCGAGACGACCTTCAAGGACGAGACCGAGACCGACCTGTTCGGCGAGCAGGCCGTGCTCTGTGGCGGCGCCTCCGAGCTCGTGCAGGCCGGTTTCCAGACGCTCGTGGAGGCCGGCTATGACCCGGAGATGGCTTACTTCGAGTGCCTGCACGAGCTGAAGCTGATCGCCGATCTGATGTATGAGAAGGGTCTCGCGGGGATGCGCTACTCGATCTCTAATACCGCCGAGTACGGCGACTACACGCGCGGCAAGCGCGTGATTACCGACGAGACTCGTGCGGCGATGCGCCAGATCCTGAAGGAGATTCAGTCTGGCGACTTCGCGCGCGAGTGGATCGCCGAGAACCGCGCCGGCCAGGAGAACTTCAAGCGCATGCGCGCCGAGCAGGCCGCCACTCAGGTCGAGGAGGTCGGCGGCGAGCTGCGTTCGCACATGGACTGGATCAAGCCCTCCTTCTAGGGCACGCCGGCCTTGCTTGCATACCTCCTCTGGCATCGCCCCGCCGACGGCATCGAGCAGGAGGCATACGAGCGCGCGGGCGAAGGTTTCCACCGCTCGCTGCACCACGCGCTGCCGGCGGGCTTCCGGGGATCGGCGATCTACCGGGTGGATGAGCTTGAGTGGCTCGACCCCCCGTTCGGGGGGCAGGCGGGGGGCGCGGGTTACGAAGACTGGTATCTGGTGGAGGACTTCACCGCGCTCGGGGTGCTCAACGAGGCCGCCGTGGCGCACGGTCACCGCACGGCGCACGACGAGGTCGCGCGCCGCTTCGGCACGGGCGCTGGTGGGCTCTACGGCATCATGGAGGGACACGCGGACCTTGCCGAAGCGCCGCTTGGCATCTGGGTATCCCGCCCGCCTGAAGCTGCCAAGCCGGTCCTTGGCGAGCTACTCGGCGATGGCCTCGATCCGCAACACTCAAGCCTGTGGCGGCGCTCGCTCGTATTGGGCCCCGCGCCCGAGTACTGTCTGCTCGCTCACGAGTCTCCGGCGGGCATCGCCCCGAGCCGTCTGCCACAGGGCTGGCGTGCAACGATCACCACGAGAGAAGAGATCTGGAATGGCTGACACAACCGAGACCACACCACTAATCATCCCCTCCGAGCTGATCCCCGCCGACGGGCGCTTTGGCTGCGGACCCTCGAAGGTGCGACCCGAGGCGCTGGCGCGCCTCGCGCGCGAAGGCGGCGCGCTGCTCGGCACCTCTCACCGCCAGGCGCCCGTAAAGGGGCTGGTAGGGGAAATCCGCACTGGGCTGAGCGAACTGTTCGCTGCCCCCGAGGGGTATGAGGTGGCGCTCGGCAACGGCGGCGCCACAGCCTTCTGGGACGCGGCGGCGTTCGGCCTCGTCGACCACCGCGCGCTGCACCTAACCTATGGTGAGTTCTCGGCGAAGTTCGCGCAGGTGACGGGCGAGGCGCCGTTCCTCGACGACTCGGTGCGGATCGCCGCGAACCCCGGCGAGGCGCCCGACCCGGTGATGGCGGGCGCCGTCGCGAGCCAGGCCGCGGTGGACACGATGGCGTGGGCGCACAACGAGACCTCGACGGGCGTGATGGTACAGGTCAAACGGCCCACCGAGGTACCCGACGCGCTGGTGCTGATCGACGCGACCTCGGGCGCTGGCGGGCTGCCGGTGGACATCGCCCAGGCCGACGCCTACTACTTCGCGCCGCAGAAGAGCTTCGCGGCCGACGGCGGGCTGTGGGTGGCGCTGCTGAGCCCCGCCGCGCAGGAGCGGATCGAACGGATCGCCGCCTCAGAGCGCTGGATCCCGGCGTTCCTCTCGCTCGCGACGGCCCTCGAGAACTCGCTGAAGAACCAGACGTACAACACGCCCGCGGTAGCGACCCTGTTCCTGCTAGCCGACCAGATCCGCTGGATGCTCGGCAAGGGTGGGCTCGACTGGTGCGTGGCGCGCACCACAGAGTCATCGGGCCACCTGTATGAGTGGGCCGAGCGCACCCCCTACACGACGCCCTTCGTGAGCGACCCCGCCAAGCGCTCGCTGGTCGTCGGCACGATCGACTTCTCAGATGACGTCGACGCCGCGGCGGTGGCCAAGACGCTGCGCTACAACGGCATCCTCGACACCGAGCCCTACCGCAAGCTGGGGCGCAACCAGCTGCGGATCGGCATGTTCCCCGCGGTGGAGCCCGCCGATGTGCAGGCGCTGACCGCTTGTATCGACTGGGTGGTCGAAAGGCTCGCGTCGTGAGCGCGCCGGGCGCCGTCGCGGCGCAGACCGGGGTGAGCAGCGCAGGCACGACGGCCGGCGCTCAGCCCGGCGGCGAGCGCCTGAAGGTGCTCGTGAAGGAGAAGATCGGCGACTCCGGCGTCGATCTGTTGCGCGAGCACTTCGACGTCGACCTCGGCGTGGACTGGAGCGAGGAGGAGTTCGCAGAGCGGATCGGCGCCTACCACGGCATCCTGATCCGCTCGGCCACGAAGCTCACGGCGGAGTGGATCGAGCGGGCGACGAACCTGCGCGCGATCGGGCGCGCGGGCGTCGGCGTGGACAACGTCGACGTGCCCGCCGCGACCAAGCGCGGGATCATCGTCGCCAATGCGCCGCAGTCGAACGTGGTGACGGCCGCCGAGCACACGATGGCGCTGCTGCTGGCGCTGGCGCGCAACATCCCGCAGGCGTATGCCTCGCTGACGAGTGGAAAGTGGGAGCGCTCGAAGTTCTCGGGCGTCGAGCTGTACGGCAAGACGCTCGGGATCCTCGGCTTCGGGCGCATCGGCCAGCTCGTGGCCGCACGGGCACGAGGCTTTGAGATGCGCGTGGTGGCCTTCGACCCGTTCGTCAGCGCCGAGCGCTATCGCGAGCTGGGGGTGGAGAAGGCGGAGAACAGCGAGGAGGTCTACGCGCAGGCGGACTTCATCACGATCCACCTGCCAAAGACGCCGGAGACGCAGAACTGGCTGAACGCCGAGGCGTTCGCGGCGATGCGCCCGGGCGTGCGCGTCCTCAACGTCGCGCGCGGTGGGCTGATCGACGAAGCGGCGCTGAAGGGCGCCCTCGACAGTGGCCAGGTGGGCGGCGCCGCGCTCGACGTGTTCCCCTCCGAGCCGATGACCGAGCACCCGCTGTTCGGCTACTCCAACGTGATCGTCACCCCGCACCTGGGGGCCTCCACGGCCGAGGCGACCGATCGCGCCGGCTACCAGTCGGCCGAGCAGGTCGTCGCCGCGCTGACCGGCGGGGTGGTATCCACGGCCGTGAACATCCCCGCGATCGGCGCGGAGGACATGGAGGTACTGGGGCCGTTTTTGCCGCTCGCCACGCGGCTGGGGCGCCTGGCGATGGAGCTCGCCGAGGGTAGCTCGGTGGAGCGCATCGAGGCGGCCTTCATGGGGCGCATCGCCGAGTTCGACACGCGCCTGTTGACGCTGGCGGTGATCGTCGGCGCGCTGCAGGGCCGCACCGAGCAGCAGGTCAACCTCGTCAACGCCCCCTCGATGGCCGAGGAGCGCGGGATCGTCGTCGAGGAGAAGTCCGTCACCGAGGCGCAGGACTTTAACGAGCTGATCCGCGTGACCGTCGTCGCCGGGGGCGAGAAGGTCGCGGTGGCGGGCACCGGCATAGGCCCCAACCGCGTGCCGCACCTCGTGGAGGTGCAGGGCCGGCGGCTGACGATCGAGCTGGCGCCCTTCGTGACGGTCTTCCGCTACGCCGACCTGCCGGGCATGATCGGCCGCGTGGGCACGATCTTCGGCCGCCACGGGATCAACATCTCTTCCGCCGCTGTCGGTCACACACCCGACGGGGCCGATGGCGAGGAGCAGCGCTTGGCGGCGATGGTCGTCACGACCGACGCCCCCGTGGCCGCGGAGGTGGTCGAGGAGATCGTCGCCTCGGAGGGCTTCGTCAACGGCTGGGCCGTGGTGCTTCAGTAACCCATTTGGCCATGCGGCCAGGAAATCAGATAGGGTACCGCTGATGAGGGTCGTCGTCATAACCAAGCACGGGGGTCCGGACGTCCTCAAGGTCGAGGAGCGCGCCGACCCGACCCTCGGGCCGGGGGAGGTGCGCATCGACGTGGCCGCCGCTGGCATCAACTTCGCCGACACGATGGCGCGCATCGGCATCTACCCCGACGCGCCCAAACCGCCCTGCGTAGTCGGGTACGAGGTGGCCGGCACGATCCTCGAGTTGGGTGAGGGGGCATCGGAGCCCACTCACCCCCTCAGCCCCGGCCAGCGCGTGCTGGCGAGCACGCAGTTCGGCGGCTACGCTTCACAGGTAGTCGTCCCCGCCGTCAATGTCGTGCCGCTGCCGGAGGATATGAGCTTCGAGCAGGGCGCGGCGATTCCCGTCAACTACGGCACCGCGTGGGCGGGGCTGATCGGCTACGGCAACCTGCAGCCGGGCGAGCGAGTTCTGATAAACGCCGCGGCGGGCGGCGTGGGTATCGCCGCGACGCAGATCGCCAAGCGCTTCGGGGCAGAGGTGTACGGGACCGCCTCGCCCTCCAAGCACGCGCGCATCACGGAGCTCGGCGTGGATCACGTGCTCGACTACACCAAGGCGGGGTGGGACAAAGGACTGCCTCCGTTCGACGTGATCCTCGACGCTATCGGTGGCAAGAGCTTTCGCCGCTCCTACAACCAGCTGCGCGCGGGCGGGCGGATGGTGGCGTTCGGCGCTTCCGCAGCCGTCTCGGGCGAGAAGCGCAACCTCGTTTCCGGGCTCGGCACACTGGCGCGGATGCCGCGCTTCAGCATGATCAAGCAGATGTCCGAATCGAAGACGGTGATCGGGCTGAACATGCTCTCGCTGTGGAAGGACCGCGGCACGCTCAGGCCTTGGATCGAACCGTTGCAGGCGCTGATGGCTGACGGGACCGTCCAGCCGGTGCTCGGCGGGAGCTTCAGCTTCGAGCAGGCGGGCGAGGCGCAGAACATGCTCACCGAACGCAAGAACATCGGCAAGGTCGTCCTCACCCCCTGAACCGTTTGGCGTCTCGCGGCGCCGGTGCTACCCTGCACCAAGCATGTCGTTGAAGTCTCTTGCACTCCTTCTCCTCCTCCCCCCTCGGGGGGAATAGCGCGTGGCGGCCGCGTAGCCGCATACCCAGCTGGAGGAAGTGCAATCGAGACCTAGAAGGAGCACGAACGACATGACTGAGCAGCAGACATCCCCACGCGCGGAGACACAGCGCGTCAGAGTTTTCGACACCACCCTGCGCGACGGCGAGCAGTCGCCGGGCATCTCGCTGAACAGGCAGGAGAAGCTGGAGATCGCCCACCAGCTGGCACGCTTGGGCGTGGACATCATCGAGGCCGGCTTCCCGATCACCTCGCCCGGCGATTTCGAGTCGGTGCAGGCGATCGCGCGGGAGGTCCACGGCCCCGTGATCTGCGGGCTGGCAAGGACGAGTAAGCAGGATATCGACGCTGCGTGGGAGGCGGTCAGAGACAGCGAGCGCCCCCGCATCCACACGTTCATCGCCACGAGCGACATCCACATCGAGCGCAAGCTGCAGACCACGCGTGAGGACGTGATCGGCCAGGCGCGCGCGGCGGTGGCGCACGCGCGCGAGTACTGCGAGGACGTCGAGTTCTCCCCCGAGGACGGCTCGCGCAGCGACGTGCAGTACATGGCCGAAGTGATCCAGGTGGCGCTGGATGAGGGTGCCACGACGATCAACGTGCCCGACACCGTCGGCTACACGATGCCGCACGAGTACGCGGCGATGTTCGCGGAGCTGTACCGGTTGATCCCGGATCTGCGCCATGTCACCGTCTCGGTCCACTGCCACGACGACCTGGGCCTGGCGGTGGCCAACTCGCTGGCGGGGATCGAGGCCGGATGCAGGCAGGTGGAGTGCGCGATCAACGGCATCGGCGAGCGCGCGGGGAACGCCTCGCTGGAGGAGATCGTGATGCTGCTGCACACGCGCGAGCCGAGCCTGGGGCTGTGGACGGGGATCGAGACGACCGAGATCGCCCGAACCAGTCGTCTGGTGTCGCGCCTGACGGGCTACCCGGTGCAGCCCAACAAGGCGATCGTGGGGCGCAACGCGTTCGCACACGAGGCGGGCATCCACCAGGACGGCGTGCTGAAGGAGCGCACCACCTACGAGATCATGGACGCGACGACCGTCGGCCTGGAGAGCAACGCGATCGTGCTGGGCAAGCACTCGGGCCGCCATGCGCTGCACGAGGCACTGGAGGAGATGGGCTTCCGCGTCGACGGCGCGGCGCTGAACGCCGCGTTCAAGCGCTTCAAGGAGCTGGCCGACCGCAAGAAGCAGATCACCGCGATGGACCTGGAGGCGCTGGTGACCGACGAGCTGCGCGAGGAGATCGCGGGCTACACGCTGGAGTCCTTCGACGTCGAGGCCTCCTCGCACCGCCCACCGCATGCACGCGTGAGTGTGAGCCCGCCCGACGGCCCGGCGCGGCAGGGCAGCTTCACGGGCGACGGCCCGATCGACGCGGTGTTCCACGCGATCGATGCCGCCACGGGAGTCGAGACGAAGCTGCGCGACTTCCAGATCGGCGCGGTGACGGAGGGCCAGGACGCGCTGGGGGAGGTGTCGGTCGTCGTCGACGCCCACGGCCAGTCGGGGTCGGGCCAGGCGGTGTCCACCGACATCATCGAGGCCGCGGCCCGCGCGTACGTGCGCGCGCTGTCGGTCGCGGTGGCCCGCTCGCAGAGCGCGGATGAGGTGGTCGGGCTGCCGGAGACGGCTTCGTAGCGAAGGGCGCTCCCGGCGCGGGTTATTCCTTTTAAGAGGCCCCCACAAGGGGGGCCGATCGAGTCGCGCTGGGAGAAACCCTTGGTTCCTGCCGCTCGCCGGATCATCGGACCAACCGCGCTCTCGTCTCAAGCGCTGGGAGAAACCTTGGCTCCTGCAGCTCGCCAGATCATCGGACCAACCGCGCTCTCGTCTCAAGCGTGGGAGATTCATCGGTTCCTGCCGCTCGCCGGATCGTTGGCACGAAGGATTGCAACACCTAACGAGCGTCTGTGATAACGTACGCTCGTATGATGGCCGTCAAGGAGCAGATCGCACCAAATGGGGCTGCGACCCCGGACCCGCTGGACCCGATCGTCCTCGGCGCTCGCGTCAAGGCGCTGCGTGAGGCATCCTCGCTGTCGCTGCGCGACCTGGCCGCCCGCAGCGGTGTGAGCGCGCCGATGCTCTCCCAGGTCGAGCGCGGGGACACCTCACCGACGCTGACTGTCGCCGCTCGCATCGCCGCCGGCCTGGAGCTGCGGCTTTCACAGTTACTGCGCCTGGACGAGGACGGCGCCGTCACGATCGTGCACGCAAAGCAGCGCCAGCGTGGAGGCAACGCGCGGCGGGGGCATCGCTTCGAGGTGCTGACCTCGGGGCAGCCGGGGCAGCGCGCAGACCTCTCGCGTCACACGCTCGCTCCGGGTGGCGCCACAGGCGCGCCAGACGATCCGCCGATGCACGAGCCGGGCAGCCGCGAGACGGCGCTGGTCGAGCAGGGTGGTGTCGTGCTCGTGTGCGACGGGCAGCGCTATGACTTGCACGCAGGTGACTGTGTCACTTTCGACGCGGATCTGCCCCACCATTTTGAGAACCCCGGCACAGAGGATGCAAGCCTGCTCGCCGTCGTCTCCGCCGGGTTGAGGCGGAGTTGAGGAGGCAGTGAATGTGTAACTACGCGGCCCTCGCCGGACCTTAATTAAGGCCCACCCGCCCCTCCTAAAAATGAAAAACAGAAAGAGCCACGATGCCTAGGACACTTTTCGAGAAGATCTGGGAGTCCCACGAGGTTGCGCCCGGTCTGCTCTACATCGATCTGCACCTTGTGCACGAGGTGACAAGCCCGCAGGCCTTCGACGGGCTGCGGCTGGCCGGGCGCAAGGTGCGCCGCCCTGACCGCACGCTGGCGACCGCCGACCACAACACGCCTACCGACGGCACGCCCGTCGCCGCGCGCATCAAGGACGAGCTCTCGCGTGTGCAGGTGCAGACGCTGGAGCGTAACTGTGAAGAGTTCGGTGTGCCCATCTATTCACTGGGCTCCGACCGCCAGGGAATAGTGCACGTGATCGGGCCCGAGCTGGGCGTCACGCAGCCCGGAATGACGATCGTGTGCGGCGATTCACACACCGCCACGCACGGTGCGTTCGGCGCGTTGGCGTTCGGTATCGGCACCAGCGAGGTAGAGCACGTGCTGGCCACACAGTGCATGGTCCAGCAGCGACCGCGCTCGATGCGCATTCACTACAACGGTGCGCTTGGGTTCGGAGTCACCGCCAAGGACCTGATCCTCGCCACGATCGGGCAGATCGGCGTCGGCGGGGCCACTGGACATGTGGTCGAGTTCGCCGGTCCCGCGATCCAGGCGCTGTCGATGGAGGGGCGCATGACCGTCTGCAACATGACGATCGAGGCGGGAGGGCGTGCGGGGATGATCGCGCCCGACGACACCACGTTCGCGTGGTTTGAGGAACGCGAGCGGCCCGGTTTTCCACGTGGATCTGTGCTGGAGGCGGCGGTCGAGGGTTGGCGTGAGCTGCCCTCCGACGCGGGCTCGACCTACGATCTGGAGGTCGAGGTTGACGCTTCGGCGATAACCCCGCAGGTGACGTGGGGTACGACACCGGACATGGTGCTCTCGGTCACTGAGCGTGTGCCTTCACCTGAGGATTTCGACTCGCCCGCAGACCGCGAGGCAGCCGAGCGCGCGCTGACATATATGGCGCTGGAGCCCGGCACACCGATCTCCGACATCGCGGTCGATCGCGTGTTCATTGGCTCGTGCACCAACTCGCGCATCGGCGACCTGCGCGCCGCCGCCGAGGTCGTCGCTGGGCGCAAGGTCGCGCCGAGCGTCAACGCGATGGTCGTGCCCGGCTCCCAGCAGGTCAAGGCGCAGGCTGAGGCCGAGGGGCTTGACCGCGTGTTTCGCGAGGCCGGCTTCGACTGGCGCGTGGCGGGGTGCTCGATGTGCCTGGGCATGAACCCCGACATCCTCGCGCCCGGCGAGCGCTGCGCGTCGACCTCGAACCGAAACTTCGAGGGGCGCCAGGGGCGGGGCGGCAGGACGCATCTCGTTTCACCGCAGATGGCCGCCGCCGCCGCCATCGAGGGGCACTTCACCGACATCAGAGACTGGAGCTAGCCATGGAGGCCATTCACACAATCGCCGGGGCCGTCACCCACCTGGACCGCTCCAACGTGGACACCGACCAGATCATGCCCAAGCAGTTTTTGAAGCGCGTGGAGCGCACCGGGTTTGGCGAGTTCCTGTTCTATGACTGGGCCAAGGAGCCCGGCTGGAGCCTACCCGCCAACCCGATCCTCGTCGCGGGGGAGAACTTCGGCTGCGGCTCCTCACGCGAGCACGCTCCTTGGGGCTTGCAGGACTATGGCTTTCAGGCGGTCATCGCGCCGTCGTTCGCCGACATCTTCTACTCCAACTGCACCAAGATCGGTCTGCTGCCTGTGGTGCTTGGCGAGGAGGACTGCCAGGCGCTGGCACGCGTGGGCCGGGGTGAGGTCGATTTGAAGGCCCAGGAGGTTCGCTTCGAGGGGCGCGAAGTGGCGTTCGAGATCGACCACGAGATCCGCCGGCGTCTGCTCGCGGGCCTGGACGATATCGGCGTGACGCTCGGCGAGGAGTCGGTGATCGTCGCCTACGAGGGTGAGCGCGAGCGCACGGGACCGGTGACGACGGCTTTGTGAGAACCTGCTCGGCCCGTGGTCCCGTGCGCAGGTCAGGCGCGCGGGCCGAGTCCTGTCGATCCACCGGAGGCACGCCGTGAGCACCCACCACATAGTCACTCTCCCCGGCGACGGGATTGGCCCAGAGATAATGGCCCCTGCGCTGGAGGTGCTGCGCGCGGTGGGCTCGTTCGAGTTCGAGGAGCACGTCTTCGGCGGGGCGGCGATCGACGCGCACGGCACTGCTCTCACCGACGACACACTCGCGGCCTGCCACAAAGCAGATGCCGTGCTGCTGGCCGCCGTGGGCGGACCGAAGTGGGACACGACCGACCCGCACGCCCCGCGCCCCGAGCAGGGCCTGCTCGGGCTGCGCAAGGGGCTCGGGCTGTACGCGAACCTGCGGCCGGTGCGCCCGCTGCCGGCGCTGTATGAAGCCTCGCCCCTGCGGCGCGAGCGCATCGAGGGGACCGACCTGCTCGTCGTGCGCGAGCTCACCGGCGGCATCTACTTCGGCGAGAAGGTGCGCACCGAGACGATGGCCTCCGATGTCTGCGCGTACACCGTCGAAGAGATCGAGCGCATCGCGCGCACGGCATTCGCCGCGGCCCGTACGAAGGTGTCGAGCGTCGACAAGGCCAATGTGTTGGAGACATCACGCCTGTGGCGGCAGGTCGTCGTGGAAGTGCACGCCCGCGAGTTTCCCCACATCGAGCTGGAGCACGTGCTGGTGGACAACGCCGCGATGCAGCTGGTCGCCGCGCCGAGCGCCTTCGACACGATCCTCACCGAGAACATGTTCGGAGACATCCTCTCCGACGAGGCCGCGATGATCACGGGCTCGATCGGCATGTTGCCCTCCGCCTCGCTGGGCGACGGCTCCGGACCGGGCCTGTTCGAGCCCGTGCACGGCTCAGCGCCGGACATCGCCGGGCAGGGCGTCGCCAACCCGCTAGCGATGTTCCTTTCCGCAGCGCTCATGCTGCGCCACGGCCTGGGCTTGGCAAGCGAGGCCGCGGCGGTAGAATCCGCAGTTGACCGCGCGCTCGAGGAGGGCCTGCGCACCCCCGACCTGGGGGGCGCCGCCGGCACCGAGGCAGCGACGCGGGCCGTCCTCGCACACCTCTGAAGGAGCCAACGACATGGACCCCACCGACCTCATCTGGATGAACGGCAGTTTCGTCGCCTGGGAGGACGCCAAGGTCCACGTCCTGACGCACGGCCTGCACTACGGCACGGGCGTGTTCGACTCGATGCGCTGCTATGACACCGAGCTCGGTCCCGCGGTGTTCCGCAATACCGAGCACCTGGAGCGCCTGCACCGCTCAGCCGACCTCTACTACATGCCGGTGCCCTACTCGGTGGAGGAGCTGCGCGCGGCGACGCTCGAGCTCGTGGCCCGCAACGGTCTGCGCTCCTGCTACATCCGCCCGATCGTCAACCGCGGCTACGGTCAGATGGGGCTCAACCCGCTCGACGCCCCCATCGATGTGACGATCGCTTGCTGGGAGTGGGGTTCCTACCTCGGCGAGGAGGGCGTGCGCAACGGCGTGCGCGCGAAGGTCTCCTCGTGGCGGCGCATCTCGCCCGACTCGCTGATCCCGCACGCCAAGGCCTCGGGGCAGTACCTCAACAGCGTGCTCGCCAAGGTCGAGTCGCTGAAGGCCGGTTACCAGGAGGCGATCCTGCTCGATGACCACGGCCACGTATGCGAGGGCACCGGCGAGAACATCTATGTGGTGCGCGACGGCGAGATCGCCACACCCGGCCAGCACAACTCGATCCTGGACGGCATCACGCGCCGCTCGGTGATCCAGCTCGCCTCCGACCTCGGCTACAACGTGGTCGAGCGCAACGTGGCGCGTGCCGAGATGTATCTGGCGGACGAGGTGTTCCTATCGGGCACCGCCGCCGAGCTCGTGCCCGTGCGGGAGATCGACGACCACGCGATCGGCACCGGCCGGCCGGGCGAGATCACGCGTGTGCTGCAGGCCGCGTTCGACGACGCCGTGCACGGGCGCTCAGAGCGCTACCGCGAGTGGCTCGACGTGGTCGGCGGCGCACCCTCGAGACCCCCACAGGGGATGCGTCTGCGCAGGGTACGCGGAGCGCCTCGGCAAATGGCTCCTCCGTGGAGTCCTCGGCGGGCGTCGACTCGGCCACCGCCCCGGTCTCACCGCCGGGAGCGCCCACCCCCGCGGGCTGATGAGCACCGTCGAGCTCTACGACGCCACCCTGCGCGACGGCATGGGCGGCGGCGGCATGTCGCTCACCGCGGAGGAGAAGCTGCGCGTCGTGCACGCGCTGGACGATCTCGGCGTGCACATGATCGAGGCAGGCTTTCCCTCCTCCAACCCCAAGGAGCGTGAGCTGTTCGAGCTGCTTGCCGAGGAGCCGCTACAGACGGCCGAGGTGGTCGCCTTCGGCATGACCCGCCGCCGCGACGGCCTGGCCGAGCAGGACGAGGGGCTGCGCGTGCTCGCCGACTGCTTCGCGCCGGCCTGCACGCTGGTCGGCAAGTCCTCGCTGTTGCACGTCGAGAAGGTCGTGCGCACCTCGCCCCCAGAGAACCTCGCGATGATCGGCGATTCGATCGCCTTCCTGGTGGCGCAGGGCAAGCGCGTGCTGTTCGACGCCGAGCACTTCTTCGACGGCTTCGCGCTCGACAGCGCCTACGCGCTGGAGACCGTGCGCGCCGCTGCCGCCGCAGGCGCGGAGCGCGTGGTGCTGTGCGACACCAACGGCGGCTCGCTCCCGACGCGCCTGCGCGAGGTCGTGGCCGGCGTGCGCGCGACGCTCCCCGACGTGGCGCTCGGCATCCACACGCACGACGACTCCGGCTGCGCGGTGGCCAACACGCTCACGGCCGTCGAGGCGGGCGCTACGCAGGTGCAGGGGACAGTCAACGGCATCGGCGAGCGCACCGGCAACGCCAACCTGATCACGATAATCGCCGACCTGCAGCTGAAGCTGGGCATCGAGGTGCTGCCGCCCGAGGGCCTCGTGCGCCTCACCGCGACCGCGCACTTCGTCGATGAGCTGCTCAACCGAGCCCCCGATCCGGCGCAGCCCTACGTGGGCAAGCACGCCTTCGCGCACAAGGCCGGCATGCACGCCGCCGGGGTGCAGGCCGACCCCGAGGCCTTCGAGCACACCGACCCCGAGCTGGTGGGCAACCAACGCGACATCCTCATCTCCGAGCTGGCCGGCCGCGCCACGGTGCTCGAAGAAGGCGCGCGAGGCCGGCATCGAGCTGGACGACGCTGCCGCGGCGCGCACGGTCGAGCGCGTCAAGGCGCTCGAGCACGAGGGCTTTCAGTTCGAGGCGGCCGACGGCTCCTTCGAGCTGCTAATGCTCCGCGAGTCCGGTGCGTATGAGCCGCTGTTCCGCCTGGAGTCCTGGCGCGTGCTCGTCGAGAAGCGGGCCGACGGCCAGGTCGAGACCGAGGCCACGATCAAGATCTGGCTCCCCGGCGTCGGTGGCGGGGGCGAGGAGCAGTACATCCGCACCGCGATGGGCAACGGCCCCGTCAACGCGCTCGACAAGGCGCTGCGCGAGGCGATCGGCGAGATCCACCCGCACCTGCGCGACATCGACCTCGTCAACTTCAAGGTGCGCATCCTCGACGAGACGAAGGGCACCGGCGCGGTGACGCGAGTGCTGATCGACGCCTCCGATGGGCAGCGCGTGTGGGGCACGATCGGTGTTTCCGAGAACGTCATCGCGGCGTCCTGGGACGCGCTCGTGGACTCGCTGGCTTACGGCATGCACGCGGCCGCCGGGGCCGCTGGGGCTACCGGGGCGCGGCGGGCGTGAGCGAGAACATCCCGCTCGCCCGGCCCGCTCTGGGGGAGGCCGAGGAGCGCGCCGCGCTCGAAGTGCTGCGCTCGGGCCACCTCTCGCTCGGGCCGCGCGTGGGTGAGTTCGAGCGGGCATTCGCCGCACACGTGGGCGCGCCACTGGCATGTGCGGTGTCGAGTGGCACGGCGGGCCTGCACCTCGCGCTGCGCGCCGTGGGGGTGCAGCGCGGCGAGGAGGTCATCACGAGCCCCTTCTCGTTCGTCGCCTCGGCCAACGTCGCGCTGTATGAGGGCGCGCGGCCGGTGTTCGCCGACATCGACCCCGTCACGCTCAACCTCGACCCGCAGGCCGCCGCCGCCGCCGTCACCGAGCGCACCCGCGCGCTGCTGCCAGTACACATCTTCGGCTACCCGGCGGCGATGCCCGCCTTTGAGGCGCTCGCCGAGCGTCACGGTCTGGGGTTGGTCGAGGACGCCTGCGAGGCGCTCGGCGCGGTACACGCCGACGGGATGCCGGTTGGCGGACGTGGGCACCCAGCGGTGTTCGGCTTTTACGCCAACAAGCAGCTCACCACGGGCGAGGGTGGAATGGTGACGCTGGGCGACGCGGCGCTGAAGGAGCGGATCGACTCCGAGCGCAACCAGGGTCGCGCGCCCGATATGGACTGGCTTGACCACGACCGGCTGGGGTTCAACTACCGCCTCTCAGACATTGCCTGCGCGATCGGCCTGGCGCAGCTGGGGCGCCTGGGGAAGATGCTCGCCGCGCGCGCACTCGTGGCCGAGCGCTACCGCGAAGCGCTCGCCGAGATCGATGGTTTGGAGCTGCCATGTCTCGACCGCGACGGCGACCGGCGTGGCTGGTTCGTGTTCGTCGTGCGGCTGCCGCGTGGCGTCGACCGCGATGGGGTCGTACGCGCGCTGGCGGGCGGGGGCATCCAGAGCAAGCCCTACCTGCCGGCCATCCACCTGATGAGCTTCTACCGCGAGCGCTTCGGCCATCGCCCGGGGGAGTTCCCCGTGTGTGAGGACGTGGCGGCCCACTCGCTGGCGCTGCCCTTCTTCCCGGGCATGGAGGAAGGTCAGGTGGGGCGCGTGGCGCAGGCGCTGCGGGAGATTCTGCTCGGCTAGCTTCGCTCCGGTTGCCCTTCAGGATTCAGTCGCGCACCGGAGCGCAGGCCACGCGGGCGGCCTCCTCCGCACCCACGAACGGCGCCAGGGCGATGTAGGTAGCGTCGGGCGTCAGCTCGGGCAACTCCTCCAGACGCCCGTGAGCGGCGTAGTGAAAGAACACCTCCTGCAGCCCGCCGGCGATCGCGTCGACGGCGATCGCCGGCGGACGCTTGCTCTTGGGCAGTTCCTCATAGCCGGGGGTCAGCAGCTGGGCGTAGGAGCTCACGCCTCGCTCGGAGAGCTTGATCGCCCGTGGCGTGGCCACGGTGGTGCCCATCAGGGCGAGGCTCGCGAACGATGGCTCGGAGGAGAGGTACTCGGTGAGGCTGCGGATGCCTTCTCTGACGCCCGTGCGCCAGTCCGGCGCGGTGGAGAGGGCCCGTTCGACGATGTCCAGGCCGCGTGTGTGCCCGAGCTCATAGGCCACGAGGAAGGCGTCCTCCTTGCTTTCGAAGTGCTCATAGAAGGCCTGCAGCGAGATCGCCGCCTCGCTCGCGATGTCTTCGACGGTCAACGATCCATATCCGTTGGCCGCGGTGAGGTTGGTCACCGCGTCGAGGATTCGCTCGCGCTGATTGTGCACGACGAAGCCGCGCGAGGCGCCGTGCGCGCTGCGCCGTCGATCCACGGGCACCCGCGGCGAGAGCGTCCCCGGCGCCCTGCCACCAGGCGCGCGTGATCCGACCGACGATCCCTCTGCGTGGGCCCGCTTGGCATGAGACCCGACCAAGCTCGCCTGCAGCGATTTCGGCAGCGGGTGATACGCGGTCGCCCAGCGCGCCAGGTCTGGCACGAGCTCCAGCGGTTTCGCGCTTCGCCTACTCTGCAAGCAGGCGACCAGCACCCGATTGAGACCGCCGACCACTGCCCTGACTGTCGTGTCGGACATGACGGCCGGCTGCATGCGAGCGCCGGCGTCCGCGGTGAGGCTGTCGCTGATCAGCTGTCCATAAGCGGCGACGGCCATCTCGCGGCGCTCGATCCCCGCCGGCCCGACGGCCGTGATCTCGTTCATCGCCAGGCGCAGGGCGTTGCGGTTCTCGACGGCCGCCATGAACAGCGCACGGATCGCGGTCTCCGTGCGGTTGGTGCCCACTCGGGCCTCAGAGAGGGTGCGCGCAACTCTGTGCCTACCCTCCTCGGCGATCGCGTCGTAGGTAGCAAGGAAGCACTCTTCCTTGTTCGTGAAGTGCTGATAGAAGGCCTTGCGCGACACCCCTGCTCGTCCCACCACCTCCGAGACGGTGCTTGCCACGTAACCCTTCTCGCCGATCGTCTCCAGCATCGCCATGCCGATGCGCATACGCTGGTTGGCCGCCACCTGCTCGCGCGAGAGCGAGTGCGGCCCACGCGGCAGTCTGGAGTTCGTCTGGGGAAATAGATTGGGGCTCTCCAGAGGGCGACGGGCCGTCTGTGGAGGGCGCCGAGCCGCCTGTGACATCTCGCAACTCCTACCCTGAGTCAGATGGATGGAAAAGGAATCGGCAGCCTACCAGTGGGAGGGGGGGTCCTACCAGAGCGCATGCTCCTGTTCGGGGTTTTGCGCAGCTCATACGGCGTGGGCCGTGGCGCGCCGCTACGCCCTAGACTCACGCCCTCGTGTCCCGCTTTCATGAGTCCCAGCACCCAGACTTCCGTCGTCTGAACACATCCGTCGGCTTCGACGTGCGCCTATGGCCCCAGGATCTCGCCGGTTCGCGCGCACATGCACGCATGCTCGCCGAGCAGGGGATCATCTCCACGGAGGACCGAGATGAGCTGTTCGCGGGTCTCGAACAGGTGGAGCACGAGCTGAGCGAGGGATGTTTCCGACTACTAGAAGAGGACGAAGACATCCACATGGCTGTCGAGCGTCGCCTCACCGAGCTGGTCGGCGCCGTCGGGGGCAGGCTCCATACTGCGCGATCGCGCAACGACCAGGTGGTGACCGACCTGGCGCTCTACACGCGCGAGCGGGCGAACGTGGCCGTGGGCGCCCTGGAGGAGCTGATGCGGGAGCTGCTGAGACGCGCAGAGGAGCATCTGGACTGGCCGATGCCGGGCTACACCCATCTGCAGCGCGCCCAGCCCGTCTACCTCAGCCATCATCTGCTCGCCTACTTCTGGATGCTCGCGCGCGATCGCGCGCGCTTCGCGTTCGCGCGGCGCGAGGCCTCACGCCTGCCGCTTGGCTCGGGCGCGCTAGCGGGCGTGAACTTCGCTACCGACCGCCAGGCGGTGGCGCGCGAGCTTGGCTTTGCCGAGGTGCACCCCAACTCGATCGACGCCGTGTCGGGGCGGGACTTCGTGCTCGACTATCTGGGCGCGGCCGCGACGTGCGCGACCCACCTGTCGCGCCTGGGCGCCGAGCTCGTGCTGTGGAGCAGCGAGGAGTTCGGCTTCTGCGAGCTGCCCGACGCGTGGAGCTCGGGCTCCTCGATCATGCCCCAGAAGAAGAACCCGGACGCCGCCGAGCTGCTGCGTGCGAAGGCCCCCCGCGTCGTGGCCCACCTCGCCGCGCTGCACGGTGTGCTGCACGCGCTGCCGCTCACCTACAACAAGGACCTGCAGGAGGACAAGGAGCACCTGTTCGACACCGTCGACACGATCGAGCTCGCGCTCGCCGCCGCGCGCGGCATGATCGCGGGCGTCATCTTTCGACGCGAGCGTCTGGCAAGGGCCGCGTCCGATGAGATGCTGGCCGCCACCGATATAGCCGATCTGCTCGTCAGCAGCTGCGACGTGCCGTTCCGCGAGGCGCACGGCATCGTCGCGGCGCTGGTGCGCACCGCGGTGGACGGCGGGCGCACGCTCTCACAGCTGACGCCCGCTGAGCTCGAGCAGCACAACCCGGCGCTAGCGCAGTGCAGCGAGCAGTACTACGCTGCGCTCGCACAGGGTGCGTGGCTGGAGTCGAAGGTCTCCGAGGGTGGTACCGCGCTCGCGCGCGTGCGCGAGCAGATCGAGGCCGCGCGGGGTGTGCTCGATGAAAGCCCTGCCGGCTGACTTCTACGACCGTCCGGTGCTCGAGGTCGCACGCGAGCTGATCGGCTGCACGGTCGAGTACCGCGGCGCGGCCGGGGTGATCGTCGAGACCGAGGCCTACCACGAGAGCGAGCCGGCCTGTCACGCCTTCGTGGGGCTGACGCCGCGCACGCGAACGCTCTTCGGCGAGCCGGGTCTCGCGTACGTATACCGCTCCTATGGAGTCCACGCGATGCTGAACGCCGTGTGCGAGCCGCGGGACGTCGGGGCAGCGGTGCTGGTCCGCGCGCTTCAGCCACTGCGGGGACAGGAGCAGATGCGTGAGCGCCGCAGCATGGAGCGCGAGCGAGATCTGTGCTCGGGACCAGGCAAGCTCACACAGGCGCTTGGGATCGGGCTGAGTGAGAACGACTCCGACCTGTCGGCCGGTCCGATCTTGATCGCCGCTCCCGAGGGCGCCTGGCGCAAGCATCCGGTGCTCGTCGGCGGTCGTATCGGCATCACCAAGGCCGTCGATTTGCCCTGGCGCTTCTGCGCCGCCGGCAACCCCCACGTGTCGAGCCCGCGGCTGGGTTAGCCCTAGGGGCTGCCGTCCACAGCGGAGACTCATGCTTCGCCAGTTGCCCTGGCGCCTGTCTCCAACCGGGGCGAAGGATCAGCCTGGGCGAGGGTTCAGCCGCTGGGCGCCGCGGTCCCCCCGCTGGCCGGCGGTGAGGAGCCCGTCGAGGGCGCGGGGGAGGCGGGCGTGGGCGTGGCTGGGGTGGCCGGCGGCGGGGCGGCTGGTTCTGAGGCCGGCGTCTGGGGTGCAGCCGACTGTGGGGCCGAGGATCGCGGAGCGGATGACTGTGGCGCGGCCGGCTTGGAGGACGGTGCGACCGGAAGGTGCGTGGCGGGCGCCGCCGGCGTCCTAGCTTCGCCGGTGGTGCCGTTCGCCGTCGAGCCGCCGCCTTCCTGGACGGCACCTGTCTTCGACTTTGCGCTGTGGGACGTCGCTGTCTGCGCGGCGCGTTCCTTTTCGATGCCCATCGCGGCGAGCATGAAGTTGTGCCAGATCAGGGCCGGGTAGGTTCCGCCGAACACCGGCTGACCGCCGAAGTCTGTGGTCATCGGGATCAGCTTGTTGGGGTAGCCGACCCACACGGCCACGGTGTACTTGTGGTCCCAGCCGACGAACCAGGCGTCGCCGAAGTTGGAGGTCGTGCCCGTCTTGCCGGCCGCGAACTGTCCGATCGCCGCCGCACGGGCGGTGCCGTACTCGAGCACCGTCTCGAGCATCGAGGTCTCGTTTTCGGACACTTCGGTGGGGAGCACGCGCGTGAGCTTGGTCTGCTCGACGTCGTGATGATGGCCATCGGGGAGGGTGCGCCCGCCGGCGTCGACTTCCTGGATGCCCACGGGCGCCGAGCCCGAGACGAGTGTGCCGCTCACGCGCTCGCCGCCGTGGGCGATGGTCTCGTACGCATGGGCCATGTCCAGCGGCGTGACGCCCACGTTCAGACCGCCGATGGTCATGGCCGGGTTGGTGGAGATCGGCGTTGTGATGCCCATGCGGTGCGCGAGATCGGCGATGTGGGTCGTGCCCACCTTCAGACCTACTTCGGCGTAGATCGAGTTGTCCGAGTAAGCCGTCGCGCCGGTGAGTGTGTTCGAGCCGGTGTATGAGCCTTCGTCGTTGTGGACTTCGAACTTTTCGATCCCATGAGGACCGTGCACGTAGAAGGTCTTCTGCTTGGACGTCCACACCGAGCCGGGCGAGATGCCCTTCTCCAGGGCCGCGGCGAGGTCGAACGCCTTGAAGGAGGAGCCCGGCTGGCGCTCGCCCTGGGTGGCGAGGTTGAAGGGGGTTTCGTCGTAGTCGTGCCCGCCGACCATCGCGCGCACCTCGCCGGTCGAGTTTTCGATCGCCACCAGCGCAGCCGTGGGGCCTTCGGGGCCGGGCAGATAGCTGTCGACGGCCTGTTCGGCGGCGCGCTGCATGTTGAGGTCGAGCGTCGTGCGGATCTGTAGGCCGCCGTCGAAGGCGCGCGTGGCGCCGTAGCGTTCGATCACCTGCTGGGTGACCCAGCTGGCGAAATAGCCCACGTCGTAACCTTCCACGAAAGTCTCGTGGGGGGGCTGCACGTCCTTCGGCGCCGGCAGCGACTGGGCGATGCTTTCTTCGTACTCCGGCCGCGTCAGGTAGCCCTGGTCGAGCATCTGTTCGAGCACCACGTCGCGCCGCGCGCGCGCGGCGGCCGGCTCGGTAACCGGGTCGTAGTCGGTGGGGGACTGGATGATGCCCGCCAGCAGCGCCGCTTCGGCGGGCTCGAGCTCCTGCACGCACAGCGGGTGGCCGAGCGTGCCGCAGCCCAGGTGGTTGACGTCCTGGCCGAAGTAGGTGCGCGCCGCGGACTCGATCCCGTACGCCCCATTGCCGAAGTAGATTTCGTTGAGGTACTCGGTGATGATCTTTTCCTTCGACCATCGGTGCGCCAACTGATAGGCCAGCGCCGCCTCGCGCAGCTTCTCGAAGATCGTGCGGTGCGACTGCGCCTGCAGTGCGTTCTTGACGAACTGCTGCTCGATCGTCGAAGCGCCCTGCACCGCCCCCTGGTGCAGGATGTCCTGGAGGAACGCGCGCGCGATGCCGCGGATGTCGATGCCGCTGTTGCTGCGGAAGCGCTTGTCCTCGATCGCGATCACCGCGTCCTTGACGATCTGTGGGATCTGCTCGGGCGTGAGCAGGATCTGGTCCTGGCGGCTCAGCACCCCCAGCGGGCGGCCGATGTCGTCGAGCAGCACTGAGTTGCGCGCGTTGTTGTACTCCGCACGGTTGTCCAGCGAGGGCAGGTCGGAGGCGACGGCCATGAACATGCCGAACACGAATGAGACGAGGCCGAGCAGCATGACCGCCAGGAAGATCAGAAGGAAACGAAGCTTCTTCAGGCGCGGCCGGCCGCCGGTGGGCGATGCGGCTAGCTCCACGGGCACAGGTTCGAGAGCTTAGACGATCGCTCCGGCGGTGTCGCGGGTTGGCAGGCCGGCCCGAAGCGGATGGACGGGCCGGGCTGGGGACTAGCATTCGCGCTCATGTTCGACCCCACCGATGCTGCCGCCCAGGCTGGGCGCGAGTTCACGGAGGAGGCCGCGCGGCTGGCCCACAACTCGGTCGACTGCTTGCCGGAGGGTGGACTGGGCCGGCTGCTGGAAGGTGCGGATACGGATGGGCAGCCGCTGCGGGATGGGCAGCCGCTGCGTGTCAAGCTGGGAATCGACCCGACCGCGCCCGACATACACCTGGGCCATGCGGTCGTGTTGGGCAAGCTGCGCGAGTTCCAGGACGCCGGGCATGTGGTGGTGCTGATCATCGGCGACTACACTGCGCGCGTCGGAGATCCGTCGGGGCGCTCGACATTGCGCCCGATGCTCTCCGTGGAGGAGATCGAGGCGAACGCGGCGACCTTTCAGCGGCAGGCCTTGCGGATTCTCGATCCGGAGCGGCTAGATGTACGGCGCAACAGCGAGTGGCTCGCGGAGATCGACCTGCTGGCGCTGATGCGTACCACGACCGTGGCTCAGCTGTTGGAGCGGGACGACTTCGCCAAGCGCTGGTCGGCGCAGCAGCCAATCTCGATGCTCGAGCTGATGTATCCGCTGCTGCAGGGTTACGACTCCGTGGCCATAGAGGCCGACGTCGAGCTTGGTGGCACCGATCAGAAGTTCAATCTGCTGCTCGGTCGCGACATCCAGCGAGCCTATGGATGGCGCGGCCAGGTGATCTTGACGATGCCGCTACTCGTGGGCGTCGACGGGCATCAGAAGATGTCCAAGTCGTTGGGCAACCAGATCGGGATCACCGACCCGCCCGGTGAGATCTACGGCAAGACGCTCAGTATCCCAGACGAGGTGATGGGCGAGTACTACCGGCTGCTGCTGCACCGTGAGCCGCCGGCGCCCCAGGAGATGGCGCCACGCGACGCCAAGCGCCTGCTCGCGCGAGAGCTGGTGGGCTGGCTGTACTCACCGGTCGATGCCGAGCAGGCCGAGCGCGACTTCGACAAGGTGTTCATCGAGCGCGAGATCCCCGAGGAGGTCGAGGAGGCTCGCTTCCAGAACGACGGTGGCCGGGTGCATCTGCCTGAGGTGATGGCCACGGCATTCGGCGTCTCCCGCTCGGAGGCACGCCGCCTGATCGAGCAGGGCGGGGTGTCCCTCGGCGGCGAGGCTCTGGGGGCGGATGAGTACGATGTCGACGCAGGGAGGGCTGAGGGGCAGGTGCTGAAGGTCGGCAAGCGTCGCTTTCGTCGGCTGCGCCAGACCGGTTGACGCGGACGGCCCTGGCGCGCTATACTTCTTCGTCGGCCCGCAGGCGCCCAAGGGCGTGGGTCGGATCGAACTCCTCGAAGAGAGACCCTCAAGAGAGGTATCGACGGTCTTTGAAAACTCAACAGCATGCGCATCTACGATCGATTTCGATCGTGGTGTGCGTCCAGGTTCGACCCGTCGTCGGGCCGTGCGTTCACGCGTACGCGTCTAACGACGGACAAAGAGTCAAGTAGGAGAAGTACCCCGTCATGGTTCGGGGCTCACGGTGTATGGAGCCTCGACCGTCCGGTGTCCGTTGGTCGCTTTGCGATTGACGGCGACCGGCAACTCCATGACAGCTTTTCGTGAAGTTCTTCACGGAGAGTTTGATCCTGGCTCAGGACGAACGCTGGCGGCGTGCTTAACACATGCAAGTGGAGCGACGAACCAGGGCTTGCCCTGGGGCAGAGCCGCGAACGGGTGAGTAACACGTGGGTTATCTGCCTCGATGACCGGGACAACCCGAGGAAACTCGGGCTAATACCGGATGTGCCCGCAAGGGGAAAGGAAGCTTCGGCCTCCGCATCGAGATGAGCCCGCGGCCCATTAGCTTGTTGGTGAGGTAACGGCTCACCAAGGCTTCGATGGGTAGCTGGTCTGAGAGGACGATCAGCCACACTGGGACTGAGACACGGCCCAGACTCCTACGGGAGGCAGCAGTGGGGAATCTTGCGCAATGCGCGAAAGCGTGACGCAGCAACGCCGCGTGGGGGAAGAAGGCTTTCGGGTTGTAAACCCCTTTCAGTTGGGACGAAGCTTCGCCGGTGAATAGCCGGCCGGAGTGACGGTACCTTCACAAGAAGCACCGGCTAACTACGTGCCAGCAGCCGCGGTAATACGTAGGGTGCAAGCGTTGTCCGGAATTATTGGGCGTAAAGAGCGTGTAGGCGGCCCGACAAGTCCGCTGTGAAAGTCCAGGGCTCAACCCTGGAATGCCGGTGGATACTGTCGGGCTAGAGTCCGGAAGGGGCGAGTGGAATTCCTGGTGTAGCGGTGAAATGCGCAGATATCAGGAGGAACACCAATGGCGAAGGCAGCTCGCTGGGACGTGACTGACGCTGAGACGCGAAAGCGTGGGGAGCAAACAGGATTAGATACCCTGGTAGTCCACGCTGTAAACGATGGCAACTAGATGTGGGGGGTGTCGACTCCCCCCGTGTCGAAGCTAACGCATTAAGTTGCCCGCCTGGGGAGTACGGCCGCAAGGCTAAAACTCAAAGGAATTGACGGGGGCCCGCACAAGCAGCGGAGCATGTGGTTTAATTCGACGCGACGCGAAGAACCTTACCTGGGCTTGACATGTGAGTGACCGGCGTGGAAACACGTCCTCTCTTCGGAGCACTTTCACAGGTGGTGCATGGCTGTCGTCAGCTCGTGTCGTGAGATGTTGGGTTAAGTCCCGCAACGAGCGCAACCCCCGTCGCATGTTGCCAGCATTCAGTTGGGGACTCATGCGAGACTGCCGGTGACAAACCGGAGGAAGGTGGGGATGACGTCAAGTCATCATGCCCCTTATGTCCAGGGCTACACACGTGCTACATTGGCGCATACAGAGGGCTGCGATACCGCGAGGTGGAGCGAATCCCTTAAAGTGCGTCTCGGTTCGGATTGCAGGCTGAAACTCGCCTGCATGAAGGCGGAGTTGCTAGTAATCGCGGATCAGCATTGCCGCGGTGAATACGTTCCCGGGCCTTGTACACACCGCCCGTCACACCACGGGAGTGAGCAACACCCGAAGCCGGTGGCCTAACCCGCAAGGGAGGGAGCCGTCGAAGGTGGGGCTCGTGACTGGGGTGAAGTCGTAACAAGGTAGCCGTAGCGGAAGCTGCGGCTGGATCACCTCCTTTCTAGGGAGCACATACTGTGCCCCGGTCCACGCGGCCGTTCGATCGAAGAGACCCTCGGGTTTTGGGAGTCGAGCGGTGACAAAGCAGACCGGGCCTAGCATGTCGACCGAACCTGGCTGGCCAGTGCCCTTTGTGGCACGCGCCGTCTCGACCATTCAGCCCCGCCCTACTCGGCGGCTGGTGGGAAGGGCGACGATCAACAACCGCCAGCATGCTGTTGAGTTTTGAGAGACCGGCGTCCGCCTGTGGACGGCGCAGTCGCGCTGATAAGAGCGCTTCCGCACATGCCCGACGCAGGCCGGCGTTATCGCCTCTCCACGGTCCTTGAAAACTGCACAGAAGCCACAATCAGCCGCCATCGATAAGCGGCGGCTGAAAAACGGGTATCACCGGGTCCTCTGTGATCGACCCGCACTCCGTCAGGAGGGTGGGAACGTCACTTGGGACCAGATCACCGTCAAGATAGTAAGGGCACATGGTGGATGCCTTGGCACTAAGAGTCGAAGAAGGGCGTGAACGGCTGCGATAAGCCACGGTTAGGCGCTGAATAGCCTTTGACCCGTGGATTCCCGAATGGGGAAACCCAGCGCTGGTAATGCGGCGTTATCCCCGGCTGAATACATAGGCCGGTGGAGGACAAGCGGGGGAAGTGAAACATCTCAGTACCCCGAGGAAAGTAAATCAACCGAGACTCCCTGAGTAGTGGCGAGCGAAAAGGGATCAGCCCAAACTTGCTGCGTGTAAGCGGCCACGCGTTGCGTAGCAGGGGTTGTAGGGCGTTTGTTCCGAGCTGTGGCCAGCTCGGCGGAAGTTACAAAGTCATGTGGTAGTCGAAGCGTGTGGAACCACGCACCATAGAGGGCAACCGTCCCGTAGACGAAACTGCATGGCCTTCCGTCAGACGTTCCTGAGTAAGTCCGCGCCCGTGAAACGCGGACTGAACCTGGGGGGACCACCCTCCAAGGCTAAGTACTCCTTAGTGACCGATAGCGGACAAGTACCGTGAGGGAAAGGTGAAAAGTACCCCGGAAGGGGAGTGAAATAGTACCTGAAACCGCGTGCCTACAAGCGGTGGGAGCAGGCTTGTCCTGTGACCGCGTGCTTTTTGCATAACGAGCCGGCGAGTTACTCGTCTGCGGCAAGGTTAAGCGATGAGCGGAGCCGTAGCGAAAGCGAGTCCTAATAGGGCGATATAGTCGTAGGCGGTATACCCGAAACTGAGCGAGCTACCCATGGGCAGGCTGAAGCGGGGGTAAGACCTCGTGGAGGGCCGAACCGACCTAGGTTGAAAACTGGGCGGATGACCTGTGGGTCGGAGTGAAAGGCTAATCAAGCTCAGTGATATCTGGTTCTCTCCGAAATATATTTAGGTATAGCCTCGGATAAATTGCGTTTTGGCCGTAGAGCACTGTTTGGACTAGGGGCCCTACCAGGTTACCGACTTCAGGCAAACTCCGAAGACCATTACGTTTACTCCGGGAGTCAGTCGCTGGGGGATAAGCTTCAGCGTCGAAAGGGAAACAACCCAGACCGCCAGCTAAGGTCCCAAAGTACTAGCTAAGTGGGAAACGATGTTCGAGTGCATAGACAACCAGGAGGTTGGCTTAGAGGCAGCCACCCTTGAAAGAGTGCGTAACAGCTCACTGGTCAAGTGTTCGAGCGCGGACAATGTAACGGGGCTCAAGCTAGTCACCGAAGCTGCGGGTGCGTGAAGTCTTCGGACCGATCGCGCGGTAGGAGAGCGTTCCCATGCCAGTAAAGCGGCGGCGTAAGCCAGCCGTGGAGGCGTGGGAAGTGAGAATGCCGGCATTAGTAACGAAAGAAAGGTGAGAATCCTTTCCACCGATTGCCCAAGGATTCCTGAGTAAAGTTCGTCTGCTCAGGGTTAGTCGGGACCTAAGGCGAGGCCGAAAGGCGTAGTCGATGGCCAACAGGTTGATATTCCTGTACCACGTCGCTTCCGTTTGACCGATGGGGGGACGAGGAAGGCTAAGGGACCCCAGGCGATGGTTGCCCTGGGACAAGCATGTAGGGGCGGCCCCTGTTAAATGCGGGGCTGCATTCAACCCGAGGTGCGATGTGAGCTGGCTCTGAGCCGGCGACTCCCCGACGCCATGCCTCCAAGAAAATCCTCTAGGGAGGAAGCGCGTGCCCGTACCAAAACCGACACAGGTGGGCAAGTAGAGAATACTAAGGTGATCGAGATAACCCTCGTTAAGGAACTCGGCAAAATAGCCCCGTAACTTCGGGATAAGGGGCGCCCCAGTAGGGTGAAGCTCTTCGCGAGTGGAGTCCGAGGGGGCCGCAGTGAATAGGCTGAAGCGACTGTTTACCAAAAACACAGGTCTCTGCTAAGTCGAAAGACGACGTATAGGGGCTGACGCCTGCCCGGTGCCGGAAGGTTACGTGGAGTTGTTAGGGCTTGTCCCGAAGCAGCGAAGCTAAGCCCCGGTAAACGGCGGCCGTAACTATAACGGTCCTAAGGTGACTATCGTTGCCCCCTAGTGTCGCAAGGCGCTAGGTGCAGCTGGCCATATGCTGGAACATCCGAGTATCCCGCACTACGAGTTCCGTCCGAAGTGGGCGGTATCGTGACAATGTGCCGGGTGCGGACAATCAGCAGGAAAGACACAGGTTAGAAGGCTGGGTCTCTGGAATGATCGATGGCGAGGGCTGCTTCTGCGTCAACGTGAATCGTTGCGCGGCAGTTCGCCTGGGCTGGCAAGTCCGGCCTGAGTTCGTCGTGACCCAGGGAGCACGTAGCATTGGTGCTCTTGAGACTCTGCAGGAGTTCTTTGGATGTGGCGCCATCTATCGGAACGCTCGACGTGATAATCATCGCGAGGACGTGTTTCGATGGTGCATACGGAAAGGTATTGACCTGCGAGAGCGGGTGGTGCCATTCATGTATCAGGTGCCTTTACGTACGGCGAAGGCACAGGACTTTGAGTTGTTTGTCAAAGTCCTGGGTCTGATGGACGCCGGTCGTCATCTGGAGATCGACGGAATCGCTGAGATTGCGATGATCGTCGAGGGCATGAATAGAAGGAAGCCCTCCTCCTATCTGCGTATCCTCAGAGACTGTACGCCAGCCACCTCATAAGAGGTGAAGATACAGTCCGTTCTTCATGGCGACATGAAGAGGTCGACAGAAATGATCGACCCGCTGGTCAATTGCGACCAGTTTAAACCAGGTCGTGCCACGGGAAGCCTGGTTAGTAACAGCTAGAGCGAAATTCCTTGTCGGGTAAGTTCCGACCTGCACGAATGGCGTAACGACTTCAGCACTGTCTCAACGAGGGGCTCGGTGAAATTGCAGTCTCGGTGAAGATGCCGAGTACCCGCGGCTAGACGGAAAGACCCCGTGAACCTTTACTACAACCTGGTATTGGAATTCGGTGCATCTCGCTCAGGATAGGTGGGAGGCTTTGAAGCGCTGGTTGCGGCCGGCGTGGAGCCAACCTTTAGATACCACCCTTGGTGTATTGGGTTTCTAACAGCATTCCTTGAATCAGGGTGCTGGACAGTTCCAGGCGGGTAGTTTGACTGGGGCGGTCGCCTCCTAAAATGTAACGGAGGCGCACAAAGGTTCCCTCAGCACGGTTGGAAATCGTGCGTAGAGCGTAAAGGTAGTAAGGGAGCTTGACTGCGAGACTGACAAGTCGAGCAGGTGCGAAAGCAGGTCTTAGTGATCCGGCGGTAGCAAGTGGAAGTGCCGTCGCTCAACGGATAAAAGGTACTCCGGGGATAACAGGCTTATCGGGCCCAAGAGTCCACATCGACGGCCCGGTTTGGCACCTCGATGTCGGCTCGTCGCATCCTGGGGGTGGAGTCGCTCCCAAGGGTTGGGCTGTTCGCCCATTAAAGCGGTACGCGAGCTGGGTTCAGAACGTCGTGAGACAGTTCGGTCCCTATCTGCCGTGGGCGTTGGAGAGTTGAGAGGATTTGTCCCTAGTACGAGAGGACCGGGATGAACGCACCTCTGGTGTATCTGTTGTCCTGCCAAGGGCATAGCAGACTAGCTACGTGTGGATCGGATAACCGCTGAAAGCATCTAAGCGGGAAGCCGGCCTCGAGATGAACTCTCCCATCCCCTAGAGGGAGTAAGACCCCTGGTAGACCACCAGGTTGATAGGCCAGATCTGGAAGGACGGTAACGTCTGTAGGAGACTGGTACTAATGGTTCGAGGGCTTGACGGATTTATTTTTGCCTCCTAGGAGGCATCGGTCTACAGGTGGTACCCGGTGTGGCGCTGTGCAGTTTTGAAGGGCCCGGAGGGCGAGGTCTCTCGACTTTTTCCGGTGGCTTTAGCGAGGGGGAAACACCTCTTCCCATTCCGAACAGAGCAGTTAAGCCCCTCAGCGCCGATGGTACTTGGCTCGCAAGGGCCTGGGAGAGTAGGACGCCGCCGGTTTTTCAGTACACGGGCCGCCCTCGGGCGGCCCGCCGTCGTTCGGCTGAGGCCCTACAGGTTGGGCCTGCGGGGTGGGGCCTGCGGGGTGGGGCCTGTAGGATTGCTGGCGATGCCGGTCGTCGCCGACATATACGCCAAGGTCAGCCCCCATATCGCAGGGCGCCCAGGAGCCGGTGCGGCGACGCGACTGCACGCGCGCATCCTGCGCGGGTCCGGTGGCAAGCTCGCCGGGCGGATCCTCGGCGTCGAGAGCGACGTGCTCGTACTGCGTACCATCGGCCGGCGCAGCGGCAAGCCGCGCGACGCGCCCATGTTCTGCCTCGACTACGACGGAGGCTACGCGGTGGTTGCATCCAACGGCGCCGCCAAGCACATCCCTGCGTGGTGGCATAATTTGCAGGACCACCCCGACGCCGAGGCGCTCGTGCGCGGCATCTCGCACCCCGTGCACGCGCGGGCGGCGAGCGAGCAGGAGGTCAGCGAGCTGTGGCCGCGCTTCGTGAAGCTGTACAGCGGCTACGAGCACTACAAGTCGATCGCGACGCGCGAGCTGCCTGTAGTGATCCTCGAGCCGCGCTGAGCGGCTGCACCGACCGCGCTGCGCCGTGGGCGTGAGCCGTGGCAGTGGTTCGAGCTGTGGATCCCGCGCCGGAGGCCACCGGGGCCGAAAGGCGTCTGCTCCACTGCGGGCAGCGCCCCTCCCACTCGGCTTCCCGGTGGGCCTCCTCGCCGTCCTCGAGCGTAAGCAGAGCGACAGTGGTCTCGAGGGCGTCGCGCAAGAGTTGAGAGAACATATGTTCGTAGAGTACGACCGCCGTCGGACGGAAGTGACTCGAACATACGTACGTATCGGATCGCACCGGCGAAAACGGCTTCGTCAAGCCAAAAGGTCCGCCAACAGCTGCAACGAGACTTGCATGATCGCGGCTCGTAGGACTCGGCTGTGCGCTTCCCAGGCAGGTACCCGCCCCTCGCGGGCGAACACCGGGCACATGGCTGTTACGCTTGCCGGGCGCTCTGCCAACGCTCCCCTCTGGGGCCGGCGACGGCGCATACAGCCCATGGAGAAGTTCGTCATCGAAGGCGGCGTCCCGCTGTCGGGCACACTGGTGCCAGCAGGCAACAAGAACGGGGCCCTGCCGATTCTCGCGTCGGCCGTCCTCACGGAGGACGAGGTCGTGGTGCGCAACGTGCCGCGCATTCGTGACGTCGAGGCCCTGCTCACGATCCTGGTGGCGATCGGCGTGCGCGTGGAGTGGCGCGGGCCCAACGAACTCGCGCTGTGCGCCGCCGGGGTGCACGATGTCGAGATCGCCCCCGAGCTGGCCGAGCAGATTCGCGCGTCTTTCCTGCTCGCGGGGCCGCTGCTGGCGCGCTTTCACCGCGCCGTGATGCCTCCGCCGGGCGGCGACGTGATCGGCCGTCGGCGCCTCGACCCGCACCTCGACGCGTTCCGCGCGATGGGTGCCACGACGGTGTGTGGACGCGACATCGTGCTGAGCGCGCCAGGTGGGCTGCGGCCCACGGACGTGTTCATGGACGAGCCCTCGGTGATGGCCACCGAGAATGCGCTCATGGCAGCCGCGCTGACACCCGGCGCGACCGTGATCGGCAATGCTGCGTGCGAGCCCCATGTGCAGGACCTGGCGCGGATGCTCGTGAAGATGGGCGCCGACATCCAGGGCATCGGCTCCAACCTGCTGACCGTCAACGGCGCCGAGCGCCTGCACGGGTGCGAGCACGAGGTGTCCCCCGACCACATCGAGATCGGCAGCTTCATGGCCCTCGCCGGCGTGACCGGCGGGGAGCTACGGATCAAGGACACTGCGCCCAACGACCTACGCATGATCCGCCTCGTGTTCGAGCGCCTCGGGTTGCGCTCGGAGCTGCAGGGCAACGATGTCGTCGTGCCCGGCGGGCAGCGCCTGGTGGTGCAGTCCGACGTGGGCGACTACAAGGGCAAGATCCAGGACGGGCCCTGGCCGGCATTCCCCGCGGACCTCACCTCGATCGCCGTTGCGCTCGCGACACAGGCCGAGGGTTCGATCCTCGTGCACGAGTGGATGTTCGAGAACCGCCTGATCTTCACCGACAAGCTGATCCTGATGGGCGCGGACATCGTCATGTGCGACCCGCATCGCGCGATCGTCACCGGCCACCGCCGCCTGCGCGGCGAGCGCGTGGAGTCGCCTGACATCCGCGCCGGCATGGCGATGCTGCTCGCCGCCCTGTGCGCCGAGGGGCGCAGCGAAATCGGCAACATCCGCCAGATCGACCGCGGCTATGAGCGCATCGACGAGCGGCTGCGCGAGCTGGGGGCGAACATCGAGCGCGTCGCCACCGAACCGGCGCTGCACGCCTAGCCTCGCCCGCGCCGCCCTCCAGGCCTGTGCCGCGACAGAACCCAGCGCCCGACGTGGCCCCGGATGTGAACGTGCGGGTGGATAGGCTCCACTGGCTCCGCCCCAACCCACTACAACCTCTCCCTGCTACTGCCACAGTTCCAGCCATGATCCATCGCATCCCCAGCGGCACCCGCGATGTCCTGCCCGATGAGACGCGCGAGGTGCACGTCATCACCGAGGCGCTGCGCGGCGTGTTCGAGCGCCACGGCTACGGCGAGGTGTCGACGCCCGCTCTGGAGTACGAGGAGGTGCTGGCGCGCGCCGACATGGCCGAGGCGCGGCCGGCGTACCGCGTGTTCGACGAGTCAGGCGCGGTGCTCGTGCTGCGCTCGGACATGACGGTGCCGATCGCGCGCGTGGTCGCCACGCGCTATCCGACCGTCGATCCTCCCCTGCGCTTCTGTTACGTGGCGCACTGCTACCGCGGCGTGCGCCCTCAGCGCGGACAGCCGCGCGAGCTCCTGCAGGCGGGGATCGAGCTGATCGGGGCTCCCGCGCCGCAGGGCACCGCCGAAGCGCTGACGGTGCTCTGCGACGCGCTCGACGCCGTGGGCCTGAAGGGTTACCGCGTGGGCGTCGGCGACGCGTCGCTGTACCCGGCGCTGATGGCGAGCCTCCAAGTGCCCGAGGCGGAGCGAGCCGAGCTGCTGCTGACACTCGCGCGGCGCGACTTCGTGGAGCTGGAGGCCCGCCTCTCCGCGGCAGGCCTGTCCGCCGAGGCCGCCGAGCTGTTGCTGGGACTGCCTCAGCGCCGCGGCGGGCCTGAGGTGCTGGCCGATGCGCCCGATGCCGCCGCGCAGGCGGTGAGCGGCATGCGCCAGGTGCACGAGCTGCTCGCCCCCGCGGTGGCCGAGCGGGTGATCTTCGACTTCGGGCTCCTGCGCAGCATCGGCTACTACACGGGCGCCGTCTTCGAGGTGTATGACCCCGCGCTCGGCGCGCCGCTCGGCGGCGGCGGGCGCTACGACGAGCTGCTCGGGCGCTACGGGCGCTCGCTGCCCGCGGTGGGCTTCGCGCTCGGCATCGACCGTCTACACATCGCCCTCGCGGGCGAGGAGCGCGGCACGGGGGCGCTCGCGCGATGACCGCCACCAATGGCCTCACGATCGCGGTGCCGCGCGGCGCGTTGTTCGAGCCCACCGTCGAGCTGCTCGCGGGGCTGGGGCTCGACACCGAGGAGCTCAGCAGCAATGACCGCAAGCTGCTGTTCGAGGACATCGGCGTGATCACGATGCGCCCCTCCGACGTGCCCACGTACGTCGAGGCGGGCGCGGCGGACCTGGGCGTGACGGGCAAGGACGTGCTCGCCGAGCAGGCGCTCGGCCAAGGTGTCAAGGGCGATCCGCAGGGGGGCGGGCGCGAGGTGTATGAGCTGCTCGACCTCGGCTACGGGCGCTGCACGATGGTGCTGGCGACGACCGCCGGCGAGGACCCCGCCGCGCAGGCCCTGCGCCGGCTGGGGGTGATGCGCGTGGCCACCAAGTACCCCCACATCGCCGCGCGCCACCTGGAGGAGACCGGCCGCCAGGGTGAGATCGTCGAGGTCAAGGGCTCGGTCGAGCTGGCGCCGCTGACGGGGCTCGTGGAGGCGATCGTCGACCTCACCGCCACGGGCACGACGCTGCGCGAAAACAACCTCGTCATCCGCGAGGAGATCATGGAGTGCACCGCGCGGCTGATCGCCAACCCGGTGGCGCACAAGCTCAAGGCGGCAGCGATCGACGGGCTGCTGGAGCGGCTGCGTGCCGGCTGAGCCGCGACTCCTCACATGCCTGTCGGGCGGGACCGGCGATCGAGCGTCGATCGGCCCGGTCTGAGGTGCGCCGTGCGAGTTGAACGGCTCGGCAGCGACGCGGTGCGGCGGTTCGGTGGCCCGGCCGGGGCGGCCGCACACCTGCGCTCGCTCGTGCCCGCCGGCGACTCGGTGTCCTCGGCTGTGAGCGAGATCGTCGAGGCGGTCCGTACGCGCGGTGACGCCGCGCTGCTGGAGCTGACCCGGCGCCTTGACACCGCTGGAGCGGAGCCGCGCCCGCTCGTGGTCGGTGCGCAGGAAATGGACGCGGCGCTGAAGAGCATGCCGCTGGACGTGGTGGCGGGACTGCAGGTGACGATCGCCAACGTCGCCGTCGTCGCGCAGGCGGGGGTCGGCGAGGACACGAACGTGACGCTGCCCCAGGGCCAGCGCGTGACGCTGCGCGAGATCCCCGTGGCGGCCGCGGGGGTGTACGCGCCGGGGGGAGGGCGCCGTATCCGAGCACCGTGGCAATGGGCGTTGTGACGGCGCGCGCGGCGGGCGTGGTGGATGTCGTCGTATGTAGCCCCCCGGTGCCCGATGGGGAGGTCGATGCCGCGATCCTCGGCACGTGCCGGCTGCTCGGCGTGGAGCGTGTCTACCGCATGGGCGGTGCACAGGCGATCACGGCGCTGGCCTTGGGGACGGAGACGGTGGGACGCGTGGACGTCGTGGTCGGGCCGGGCAACCTGTACGTGCAGGAGGCCAAGCGCCAGCTCTCGGGCGTGGTGGGGATCGAGGGCTTCGCGGGCCCCAGCGACGTGATGGTGGTGCTCGGCGAGGACGCCGACCCGCGCTCGGTGGCACTCGACCTGCTGGCCCAGGCCGAGCACGGCGCGGGCAGCGTCGTGGCGGCGGTGGCGTGGGCGCCGGCAGTACTCGACGCGCTCGCCGAGGAGATCGAGCGGCTCGGCGCGAGCGGCCCCGCGGTCGAGCCCGCGGCGTGCGTGCTCGTCGAGGTGACCGACGCGCGCGCGGCGATCGAGCTGGCCAACGCCTTTGCGCCCGAGCACCTGGAGCTGGTGGGCGCCGAACCGGAGGCGCTGGCCGCGCGGGTGCGCACGGCCGGCTGCGTGTTCGTCGGTGCCACCGGGGCCACGGCGTTCGGGGATTACGTGGTGGGCTCCAACCACATCCTGCCCACCGGCGGGGCAGGTCGCTTCTCCTCGGGCCTCTCGCCGCGTCACTTCCGCAGGCGCATGTCGGAGGTCAGGATCGACCCGGAGGGTGCGGCGAAGCTGGCGAAGGCCGGCGCGCCGATCGCCCGTGCGGAGGGCTTTGAGTGGCACGCGCGGTCGATGGAGGCTCGCGTGCGCGACAATTAGGCGTTCCGGCAGGAGGCGCTGCGGCAGGAGGCGCTTACGGCAGGTCTCCCGGCCCGCTCGCTGCCTTCGATGTAGTGTCGGTACGGCCCGAGAAACCCAGCCACTACTAACGTAAATACCATTGCTACCTCAACTGAAAAATACAATCCCCACACCCACGCCTTTACATTTCGATGACGTGTCTCTTCGGGTGCTTTGGCGGCGGCGAACCCTATGAGCGCCAGGACAGCCACCATCGAGCGCAAGACGGGCGAGACCGACGTGCGCCTCACGCTGGGCCTCGACGGCAGTGGCGCGGGCACGCGCGCCACGGGTGTGGGGTTCCTTGACCACATGCTCGACCTGCTCGCGCGCCATGGGCGGCTGGATCTCGAGGTGAGCGTCACCGGCGACCTGCAGACCGGCGCGCACCACACCGCGGAGGACACGGCGATCGTGCTCGGCCAAGCGCTCGACAAGGCGCTTGGCGACAGGGCGGGAATCACTCGCTACGGTGCCGCGACGGTGCCGATGGACGAGGCCAGGGCGAGCTGCGCGCTCGACATCTCCGGGCGACCCTTCACGCTGTTTGCAGCGGACCTCCCACCGGGCTCGACGGGCGGCTTCGAGCACGAGCTGACCGAGGAGTTCTTCAGGGCGCTGGCCAACGCGGCGAAGCTAACGCTGCACCTGGAGGTGCAGGCGGGCACGAACGCGCACCACATGATCGAGGCCGCCTTCAAGGCGTTCGCACGCGCGCTGCGCCAGGCCGTGGCGATCGACCCCGACGAGCAGGGCGTGCCGAGCACGAAGGGCACGCTCACCGCATGAGCCCGCGCATCGCGATAGTCGACTACGGCATGGGCAACCGCCGCTCGGTCGAAAAGGCCCTGCAGCGGGTGGGCGCGCAGGCATACGTCACCGGCGAGCACGCCGTGCTGCGCGAGGCCGACGGGCTGCTGCTGCCGGGTGTGGGCGCGTTTCCGGCGGCGATGCGCACGATCGCCGAGCTGGGGCTGGACGAGCTGTTGCGCGAATGCGCCGCCGCGGGCACCCCCGTATTCGGGAGCTGCATGGGTATGCAGCTGCTGTTCGAGCACTCCGAGGAGCACGGCGGCGCCGCAGGACTGGGACTGCTGAAGGGCGAGGTCCGGCAGCTGAAGGCGCCCGGCATGAAGCTGCCGCACATCGGCTGGAGCGAGGTCACGTGGCTGCGCCCGACGCCGCTGCGCGAGGGGCTGGGCGAGCACACCTACCTCTACCACGTGCACTCATTCGTCGTGCATCCGACAGACCTGGATGTCGTGCTGGGCACGGCCGAGTACGGCGAGACCTTCCCCGCCGTGGTGGGCCAGGGCAACGTGTACGGCGCGCAGTCGCACCCCGAGAAGTCCTCGACGCACGGGCTGAAGCTGCTGGAGAACTTCGCGGGGGTTTGCGCTGCGCGCACCGCCCATCGCGCCGCGGCATGAACCTCTACCCGGCGATCGACATCATGGAGGGCTGCGCGGTGCGCCTCACCAAGGGCGACTTCCAGGCGCGCAAGGTCTACGACGAGGATCCCCTGTCGGCCGCGCGCGCGTGGGTGCAGGCCGGCGCGAGGCAGCTGCATGTGGTCGACCTCGACGGCGCCCGCGCCGGACACCCCGTGAACCTTCAGCATGTCGCGCGCATCGCGAGCGAGCTGGGCGTGCCGTTGCAGCTCGGCGGGGGGCTGCGCACTCTGCAGGCGATCGAGGACACCCTCGCGGCCGGCGCGCAGCGCGCGATCCTCGGCACGGCGGCGCTGACCGACCCGCAGCTGCTCGACGCGGCGCTCGCCCGCTGGCCCGCTCAGATCGTCGTGTCGGTCGACGTGCGCGGCGGGCGTGTGAGCACGGCGGGATGGACGCAGACGAGCCAGAGCACCGCGCACGAGCTGATCGAGAGCCTGCAGGCGCGCGGCGTGCGGGAGTTCGTGTACACGAACGTCGACCGCGACGGGATGCTCGAAGGCCCCGACATGGCCGAAGTGGCGTCGATCGCGCAGGCCGTCGACGGCCAGCTGACCTACTCGGGCGGCATCGGCCAGCTCGCCGACCTCGAGGGACTGCACGCACTCACCGAGCCGAGCCTGACGGGCGTGATTGTGGGCAAGGCGCTGTACGAGGAGCGCTTCACGGTGGTCGCCGCGCGCGCGGTACTTGGCGAAGAAGACATTTAAAGGAGGACCCCCCCGAGGGGGTCCGAGGGGGCCGCGTGATGGGTATACGACGCCTGTCGCCGCTACGGTGGGAGGCGTGCATCTAAAGCGCGTCATCCCCTGCCTCGACGTCGACGCCGGCCGTGTCGTGAAGGGCATCGAATTCGTCGACATCCGCGACGCCGGCGACCCCGTCGAGCTGGCTGCCCACTACGACCGCGCGGGCGCCGACGAGATCGTCTTCCTCGACATCACCGCCACGCACGAGCGCCGCGAGACGATCGTGCAGCTCGCGCGGCGCACCGCCGACGAGGTGTTCGTGCCGTTCACGATCGGCGGCGGCATCCGCTCGGTGCAGGACGCCCAGGCGGTGCTCGACGCCGGCGCCGACAAGGTCTCGATCAACTCCGCCGCCCTCGCGCGCCCCGAGCTGATCGACGAGCTCGCGCGCATCTTCGGAACGCAGTGCGTCGTCCTGGCCGTCGACGCCAAGGCGCGCCCGGTCGCGGCGCAGCCGACGGCGTCAGCCAATGGCACCCACGACGCGGCTCCCACGGCGACAGAAGATTGGGTCCCGCCAGACCCGGGACCCAGCCGCGGAGCCTCTCCTTCTTCCTGGGAGGCCTATGTTGCGGGGGGGCGCACGGCGACGGGGAGGGACGTCGTCGAGTGGGTGCGCGAGGCCGTCGCGCGCGGCGCCGGGGAGATCCTCTTGACGAGCATGGATCGCGATGGCACGAGCGACGGGTACGACCTCGAGCTGACGCGTGCCGTGGGCGAGGCCGTCGCCGTGCCCGTGATCGCCTCCGGCGGCGCCGGCAAGCTCGAGCACCTCGCGCAGGCCCTGCGCGCCGGGGCCGACGCCGCCCTGTGCGCCTCGATCTTCCACTACGGCCAGCACACCGTGGGCGAGGCCAAGGCGTATCTGAGCGACGCCGGCATCCCCGTGCGCGTGGGCTGAGGCGGCGATGGGCGAGGGGCACGAGCAGACACCGGCCGCGGGAGACGGCGAGGCCTGGGGTGCCGAGGTCGTGGGAGACCTGACCGACCTGGAGACCCGCGGTGCCGAGGTGCTGACAGACGTCGCCGACCTGCCCGGCGGACTGGATCTGCTCGCGCTGGCCGAGACCCGCCCCGACGTCGAGCTCGTGGGGGGCGCCGTGCGCGACCTGCTGTTCGGGGAGCTGCCGCGCGAGCTCGACGTGGTCACCGTCGACGCCCCCGCGCTCGCAGGCGAGCTGGCCGCCCGCCTCGGCGGCGAGGTGACCGTGCACGAGCGCTTTGGCACCGCCCTCGTGGAGCACGGCGAGGCGCGCATCGACGTCGCCACCCGCCGCGCCGAGTTCTACCCCGCGCCCGGGGCGCTCCCAGAGGTGCGCCCGGGCACACCCGAGGAGGACCTCACCCGGCGCGACTTCACCGTCAACGCCATCGCAGTGGGCCTCGGCGGCGCGCGGCGCGGTGCCGTGCGCCACGTGCCTTTCGCGCTCGAGGATCTGGGGGCCGGCCGCCTGCGCGTGCTGCACGAGCGCAGCTTCCTCGACGACCCCACGCGCCTGCTGCGCCTGGCCCGCTACAGCGCGCGGCTCGGCTTCCGCGTCGAGGAGCACACCGCGGAGCTCGCGCGCGAGGCCGTCGCGGGTGGCGCGCTTGCAACCGTCTCGGGCGCCCGCGCCGGTGCCGAGCTGCGCCTCGCGCTCGCCGAACCGCAGCCCTTCCAGGCGCTCGTCGCGCTGGAGGAGCTGGGCGTGCTGGAAGCACTGCACCCCGACCTGTGGTTCAACGCGCGACTTGCCTACGAGGCGCTGCAACTGCTGCCGCGGGACGGCCGGCTCGACCGCCTGCTCTTGATCGTGCTCGTAGCGGTGCTGATCCTGTGCGCCGAGGAGCGCCCCGAGGATCAAGCCCGCGAGCTGCTCGACCGGCTGGAGTTCCCCGCGGGCGAGCGCGAGGGAGCGGTGAGCGCCGCCGTGGGAGCCGTGCGCCTGCGCGTGGCCATGCCCCTCTGCGAAAGCGCGGCGGAGCTGTACGTCGCCGCCCACGCCGAGCCGCCCGAGGGCGTGGCGCTGGCCGCCGTCCTCGATGGCGATCTGGATGGGCACCAGGAGGCCGTCGAGTGCGCGACCTTCTGGCTCGAGCACTTGCGCCACAAGGAGCTTCAGATCACGGGCGAGGATCTGCTCGCCGCCGGGGTGCCCGAGGGTCCGGAGATCGGCAACCGCCTCACGGCGACGCTCCTGCTGCACGTCAACGGTCAGGTCGGCGACGAGCGCGAGGAGCAGCTGCGCGCCGCGCTCGAGCTGCCCGCGGAGGTCGCCCTGGAGGGCTCGCCCCGTGCGCGCCTGCGCCCGCCGCGCCGGCGCAGAGGACCGCATGGCTGAGGTCGCCCCGGCCGGTGAATCGCGCCGCCCGTTTTCCGGCTGCTGCCCCCTGCCGCGTGGCGTGCAGCGGAGCTCACATGGCTGAGGTCACGCAGTTCGCCATCGAGACCGAGCGCGTGCGCGAGAACCTGCGCGAGGTGCGCGAGGAGATCGCCCGCGCCGCCGCGTGCGCCGGGCGAGATCCTGGCGCGGTGCAGGTGCTCGCGGCGACCAAGTACGTCGCGCTCGCTGACCTGCCCGCGCTGGCGCGCGCGGGCGTCGAGCTCGTGGGGGAGAACCGCGCGCAGGATCTGGCCGCCAAGGTGGCCGCCCACGGCGAGCTGTTCACCTGGGACTTCATCGGTCGCCTGCAGAGCCGCAAGGTGCGCCTCCTCGTGCCCCACGTGCGCCTGATCCATTCGGTCGCGAGCGAGTCGGTGCTGCGCGAGCTGGCACATCACCGCGACGCGGCGCGGCCGGGACTGGCTGTCTTGATCGAGGTCAATGTCGCGGGCGAAGCCGGCAAGGACGGCGTGGCGCCTGGAGAGTTGGATGCGCTCATCGAGGCCTGTCCGATGCCTGTGGCGGGGCTGATGACGATGCCCCCACCGGCCCCCGACCCCGAGAACAGCCGCCGCTGGTTTGCGGCGCTGCGCGACCTGGCCACCACGCGCGGGCTGAATGAGCTGTCGATGGGCACCACCCAGGACTACCTCGTGGCTGTCGAAGAGGGAGCCACAATCGTGCGCATCGGCACTAGGCTGTATACATAACACCTGATGCGAGAATGGACAGCGTGAGCAGGGAAAATCGCTCATCCAGCGAAATGCCCTCTGAAGGGTGGCGCGGCCGACCATGAAGGTCGGCAAGCCGGACCCCTACTAAACCAATCGATATGGCCTTCCGTGACTCTTGGCACCGCGCGCTCGTGTACTTCGGCCTCGCCGAGGAATACCACGAGGGCTATGAGGACGACGAGCCCCACGACGCCGACCTGGAGGATCACTACCGTCAGCGGCCCAACGTGCGGCGCCTCTCCGCGCGTCGCCAGCGCGACGACTACGACGACATCTACGCGGACGAGGAACCGCGCAACCGTCCCACCACCGTGCTGCGCTCCGTCGGCGGACGCGGGGGCAACGGCGACGTGCGCGTGCACCTCGTGGTGCCCAAGTCCTTCAACGACGCCCAGCAGGTCGCCGACCGCTTCAAGGACTCGATCCCCGTCATCCTCAACCTGCAGGGCACCGAGCTCGATTTGTCAAAGCGGCTGATCGACTTCGCCAGTGGCCTCACCTACGCGCTCGACGGCGGCATGCAGCGGATCGCCGACAAGGTGTTCATGCTCACGCCGCGCAACGTCGAGATCAGCGCCGAGGAGAAGGCCAGACTGATCGAGAAGGGCTTCTTCAATCAGTCTTGAGGCACGATAGCCGGCGCTTGGCTGAGTCCTTGCGCTCGCGTACCGAAAGTCGGGATACACACTTGCCTTCGACCGGAGCCGGGGAGGAGTGCTCGCTGGGGGCGATCCCGAGGGAGGAGGCGAGCGTCGCGGGATGCTTGAAGCGGTGGAAGTCTCCCGGTCTCGGCTCAGCATCGCGGTCGCGCGCACATCTAACCCGACGATCGTCCTGTCGTTCAGCATGTCGGCACCTTCCATGGCTCAGGGTGCTGGGCTGGAGGGTCACCCTCCAGCCCAGTCCCCGTACACTCATGCGCGGGGTGCCGGCCATCACTACCGCGCACACCGGTTGACACAACCCATACGGTCTGGCCATGCTTGGCTCTCGCATCTCAGACTCGCGTCGCTCTTCCGGCCGGTAGCCTGAGCATCATGCAGATAGGAGTCATCGGCGCAGGCAACATGGCGCGTGCGCTGGCACGTGGGTGGGGACGGCCGCTGCTGTGCGCCGACCCGGTGCACGAGCGGGCGCGGGCGCTTGCCGAGGAGACCGGGGGGGAGGTGCTGCAGAGCAACGCCGAGGTTGCCGAGCGCGCCGAGCTCGTCGTGCTCTGTCACAAGCCGGCTCAGCTGGAGAGTGTCGCCGCCGAGGTGGCGCCCCACGCGCGGGCGGTCACCTCGATCCTTGCGGCCACGCCGCTGCCGCGACTGCGCGAGGCGTATCCCGACACGCCCGTCTACCGGTTCATGCCCTCGCTGCCCGTCGAGGTGCGCCAGGGGGCCGTGGTGCAGGCGGGCGAAAGGGGCCAGCCTGTCCCACGTGGGTTGGGTGTGACCCAGTCCACCCCAAGCGACGCGGACGCGGAGGCGCTCGACGCGCGCGTGCACGAGCTGTTCGCCGAATTGGGCACGCTCGTCGTGCTCGACGACGCGCTCGTGGACGTGGCGATGGGCCTGATGTCGTGCGGCCCCGCCTACGTGGCGCTCGTGGTCGAGGCGCAGGTCGACGCGGGCGTGCGCCACGGCATACCGGCCGCGCAGGGGTCGGCGCTGGTCGTGCAGACGCTCGCCGGCACCGCCGAGCTGCTGCGCCGCCGCGACTACGACACGCAGGCGGTGCGCCGTGAGGTCTCCTCGCCAGGAGGGCTGACGGCGCGCGGCGTGGACGCGCTGGAGCGCGGCGGATTGCGCGCGGCCTTCAGCGACGCGCTGGATGCCGTGTTGAGAGGAACCGCCTCGCGCGCATGACCCCGCTGCTTGCCACCGCGCGGATGACACCGCTGCTCGCCACCGCGCGCACCGAGATCGCGGGCTACCTGTCGACGCTGATCTACGTCTATACGCTGCTGATCGTCTGCTACATCGTCGTCAACCTGCTGTTCGCGGTGGGTCTGCGTCCGCCCTATTCGCGCGCCAGCAACGTCGTCCTGACGTTCCTGCGCGAAGTCTGCGAGCCCTTCCTGCGCATCTTCCGGCGGGTGATCCCGATGATGGGCGGCTGGGACTTCAGCCCGATCCTGGCGATCGTCACCCTCTCGATCGTCAACAGCCTGGTGGTCCAGGGCGCGATCCACGGCTGATGGGTAATACCACTGCGTGGGCTCGCGCAGGCCTGGTCGCGGTTGCCGTGCTGGTACTCGACCAGTTCACCAAGCGTCTGGTCGAGGACTCGATTGTGCCCGGCGAAGAACGGCGCTTCCTGCCGGGGGTGCAGCTGGTGGACACGCGCAACCACGGCGTCGCCTTCGGCTTCCTGCCCGGGCACCAGATCCTCGTGACGATCGTGATCGGGCTCGCCGTGTTGGCGCTGCTCGTCTACTTCGCGCGCAACGCGGAGCGGCCGCTGATCTGGCTGCCCACCGGGATGCTCATCGGGGGAGCGATCGGAAACATCGCGGACCGCCTGCGGGCGGGGTCGGTGATCGACTTCATCAAGTTTCCGCTCGGCTGGCCGCCATTCAATCTGGCCGATGCCTCGATCGTCCTGGGCGTGGTGCTGCTGGTGTTCGTGGCCGAGGCCCCCCGCGGCGAAGAGGCCGGCTCTGCCTCGCCCCCGACCGGGCAGCAGGCAGCTGATGTGTCGGCGTCGCCGCCGCTCGACCAATGACCGCCGGATCGCAGGCGGAGCCCTTCAGCGTGGTCTACGAAGACGAGCACCTGCTCGTGATCGACAAGCCCGCGGGCCTCGTCGTGCACCCCGCGCGCGGGCACCGCGAGGGCACGCTCGCGCAACTGCTGGCGGGACGGGTCGCCGGCGGCGAGGTGGGTGGGGATCCAAATCGATCCGGCATCGTGCACCGACTGGATAGAGACACCTCGGGGCTGCTCGTCGTGGCGCGCTCGGATGAGGTTCACCGCAAGCTCCAGGCGCTGATCCAGTCCCGCCGGCTGGAGCGCGAGTACCTGGCGCTCGTGGAGGGGCGCCCGCCCGCCCGCAGCGGCACGATCGAGGCGCCGATCGGGCGCGACCCGCGGGTGCGCACGCGGATGGCCGTGGGTGGCAACTTCCCACGCGAGGCGCGCACGCGCTTCACGCTGGAGCGCACGCTCGGGGGCTACTCGCTGCTGCGCCTGCGCCTGGACACCGGGCGCACCCATCAGATCCGCGTGCACCTCAAATCGATCGGCTATCCGGTCGCCGGTGATCCCGTGTACGGCACCGCCGGCCTGCTCGGCCTGGAGCGCCAGTTCCTGCACGCCACGCGCCTGGCCTTCCCGCATCCCATCACCGCGGCGCCCGTCGAGGCGCATTCGCCGCTACCCGAGGATTTGCGGGAGGCGCTGGAACGGCTATCCTCCTCAGCTCATCCAACCGACCCGTAGCGGATACGGATTGCGGCCCTGCCCGGAGCCGACTCAAAGAGCTTGCCTTCGGGTCCGCCATCTCCGCTCGGGCGTATCTACATAAAGGGAGCAAACTGTGGCTCAGGTAGGAATCACGGAGCTGCTGGAGGCCGGCGTTCACTTCGGTCACCAGACGCGACGCTGGAACCCCAAGATGCGCCGCTTCATCCACGGCGAGCGCAACGGCATCTACATCATCGACCTGCTGAAGACCTCGGCGCTGCTCGAGCAGTCCCAGCGCTTCGTCGACACGCTCGCCCGCCGCGGCGGCACCGTGCTGTTCGTCGGCACCAAGAAGCAGGCGCGCGACGCCGTGCGCGACATCGCCACCGAGGCTGGCATGCCCTACGTCAACAATCGCTGGCTGGGCGGCCTGTTGACGAACTTCCAGACGATCAGCCTGCGCATCCGCCGGCTGCATGACCTCGAACGCTACGAGGCCGAGGGCCAGCTGGCGCTCCTGCCCACGCGTGAGCGCATGGCCGCGCAGGCCGATTTGGCGAAGCTGCGCCTGAACCTTGGCGGCGTGAAGGACATGCAGCGCGTGCCCGACGCGATGTTCGTGATCGACCTGAACACCGAGGCGATCGCGGTACGCGAGGCCCAGCGCCTGCGCATCCCGATCATCGGTCTGGTCGATACCAACTGCGACCCCGACGGCATCGACTATGTGATTCCCGGCAACGACGACGCGATCCGCTCCTGCACGCTGATCGCCAAGGCGATCGGCGACGTCGTCTCCCAGGGCCACGCGATCTTCCGCGCCGAGGAGCAGCGCGCGCGCGAGGAAGCCGAAGAGCGCGCCCGCGTCGAGGCCGAGGCGCGCGCCAAGCGCGAGGCCGAGGCGCAGGCCAAGCGCGAAGCCGAGGAAGAGCAGGCCCGCAAGGAAGCCGAGGAGCAGGCCGCCGCGCAGGCGGCGGAGGCCGCTGCTCAGGCGGCCGCGGCTGCAGCCGCGTCGGCGCCCCCCGTCGCTCCCGCGGCCGATGCGGCCGCCGCGCCGGCTGCACCCGCCGCGTCTGCACCGTCTGGCGAGGTGCCCGCGCCTGAGCCCGATGTGTCCCCGGCACCCGAGTCGATGCCGGAACCACCCGTGCCCGCGCCTGAGCCCGATGTGTCCCGGGCACCCGAGTCGACGCCGGAGCCACCGTCCCCCGAGCCCACGCCGACGCCGACGCCCGAGTCTCCCGCGCAGGCGCCGGCCGTAGCAGAGTCCGAGCCAACCCCTGAGCCCGCCGCCGAGGAGGCAGCATCGTGAGTACCGCCGAGATCAGTGCAAAGGACGTGAAGGCCCTGCGCGAGCGCACCGGCGCGGGGATGATGGATTGCAAGAAGGCCCTCACCGAGGCCAAGGGCGAGATGGAGAAGGCGATCGAGATCCTACGCGTCAAGCAGGGCAAGAAGATCCAGGACCTCGGCGAGCGCACCGCGACCGAGGGCACCGTGCAGGCCTACGTGCATGCCGGCGCCAAGGTGGGCGTGCTGATCGAGGTCGACTGCAACACCGACTTCGTCGCCACCAACGAGGACTTCGTCGCCTTCGCGCGCGACGTGGCGATGCAGATCGCCGCCTCGCCGACTGTCGCTTACGTCAGCCGCGAGGACGTACCTGCGGACGCACGCGACACCGAGGCGCGGGTGTACGAGCAGGAGGCAGCCGACAAGCCCGAGAACGTGCGCCCGCGCATCATCGAGGGCAAGCTCGACGCCTGGCTGAAGACGATCGTGCTGCTCGATCAGGAGCTGCACAACCCCAAGTTCGAGGGCAAGACCGTGCAGCAGCTGCGCGACGAGCTGACCGCGAAGACCGGCGAGAACGTTGTGATACGAAGGTTTACACGCTTCGCCGTTGGGCAGTAGGGCTGGCTTGGTCCACGACCTCCCGGACGGGTAGGCTCTTCGCGCAATGGCCGAGGTCCCCGCGTTCAGGCGCATCCTGCTGAAGCTCTCCGGCGAGGCCCTGATGGGCGAGCTGGAGTACGGCACCGATCCCGCGCGCGTGGCGGCCGTCGCGCGGCAGGTCGCCGCGGTGCGCGAGCGTGGGGTGGAGGTTGCGATCGTGGTAGGCGCGGGCAACATCTACCGCGGCATGAAGGGCGCCGCCGCGGGGATGGACCGCGCGACCGCCGACTACATGGGCATGCTCGCGACGGTGCTGAACGCGCTGCCGCTGCAGGACGCGCTCGAGAAGGCCGGCGTAGCCACGCGCGTGCAGTCCGCGCTGGGGATCTCCGAGGTCGCCGAGCCCTACATCCGCCGCCGCGCGATGCGCCACCTGGAGAAGGGACGCGTGGTGATCTTCGCGGCGGGCACCGGCAACCCGTTCTTCACCACCGACACCGCCGCGGCGCTCCGGGCCGCGGAGATCCATGCGGAGATCATCCTGATGGCCAAAAACGGCGTCGAGGGCGTCTACACCGCCGACCCGGCGCTCGACCCCGACGCGACCTTCCTCCCCGAGATCACGCACATGGAGGCGATCGAGCGGCGCTTGAAGGTGATGGACTCCACCGCGCTCGCTCTGTGCATGGACAACGGAATGCCGCTGAACGTCTTCAACATGGACGACGAGACGGGCCTCGCGCGGATAATCTCAGGTGCCCGCGTGGGCACGCTGGTTTCGACTTCGACAGGGGAGGGCGAGCATGGAGACTGAGATGATCGACGCGCTGCTGGAGGACGCCGGTGAGCGCATGAAGAAGGCCGTGGAGTCGAGCCAGCACGAATTCGCGACCGTGCGCACCGGCCGTGCCAGTACGGCGCTGCTCGAGCGCATCGTCGTGGACTACTACGGCGCGATGACGCCGCTGAACCAGCTCGCCACGCTCTCGGCGTCCGAAGCGCGGTTGATCACCGTGCAGCCCTATGACAAGTCCTCGATCAAGTTCATCGAGAAGGCGATCAACGAGTCCGATGTGGGCCTCACGCCATCGAACGACGGCAACCTCGTGCGGCTGATAGTCCCCGAGCTGACCGAGGAGCGGCGCAAGGAGCTCGTGAAAGTCGTGCGCCACCTCGCCGAGGAGGGACGCATCAGAATCCGCAACGTGCGCCGCGACGTGATGCACGAGCTGCGCGAGCTCAAGGACGCCGGCGAGGCCGGCTCCGATGACGAGCATCGCGCCGAGGTCGAGCTGCAGAAGCTCACCGACGCCAACATCGGGACGCTCGAGGGTGTGCTGAAGGCCAAGGAAGCCGAGATCCTCGAGGTCTGATGGCGGGCGTCGAGGCCAGGGAAGCCGAGACCTTCGAGGTCTGATGGCGGGCGGGGGAACGAGACCCCACCCACCAGCCCGCTACGTCGCGATCATCACCGACGGCAACGGACGCTGGGCGCGCGCGCGGGGGCTGTCGGTCACCCAGGGCCACGACGCCGGCGCGGACACCGTCAAGGCGCGCCTGCGGGATGCCGCCGAGCTGGGCATCCAGGAGCTGACGGTGTACTCCTTCTCCACGGAGAACTGGTCGCGCTCGCCCGAGGAGGTCGCCGGGCTGATGGCGATGTTCTCCAGGCGCATCGCGGGGGAGACCCCGGAGCTGCATGAGGAAGCTGTGCGCATGCGCTTCATCGGGCGTCGTGAGGGCCTCTCGCCGGAGCTTCAAAAGCAGATGGATTGGGCGCAGGAGCTCACCAACGCGAACGAGCGCATCACGCTGTACGTCGCATTCAACTACGGCGGGCGTGCGGAGATCGTGGACGCCGCCGCGCGCCTTGCCGCCGCGCGCTTCGCCGCCGTGCGGCCAGCGCGAGCGGATGTGGGCGCAGGAGCGGACGTGAGACCGCAAGCGGATGTTGGACCGCAAGTCGAGCCGCCCAGCCCGAGCGAGGAGGAATTCCGCGCCTGCCTGTATGCGCCGGAGATGCACGACCCCGACATCGTCATCCGCACGAGCGGCGAGCGGCGGCTGTCGAACTATCTGCTGTGGCAGTCCGCCTACTCCGAGCTGGTCTTCCGCGATGAGCTGTGGCCGGACTTCACGCGTGCGGCGCTCGAGGAGTCGCTGGCCGAGTTCGCCGAGCGCCGACGGCGCTTCGGGGGGCGGTGAGGCACGCCGATGGCCCGCGACGAACCCACGCACCGATTGGCCGCATTTCGCCCACGCGGGCGTTCGGGTGCGGACGGCAGCGCCGCCGGGCCCGGGCGTTCGGACCTGAGCGCGCGGATCCTCGCCGCGCTGCCCGCGATCGCCTTCGCGCTGTTCATCGTGATCGAGGGCGGCCTCGTCTTCGCCGCCGGTCTGCTGGCGCTCGGCGTGCTGTGCATGCACGAGCTGTACGGCATGTTCGACCGCGCCCACCCGGTGCGCCTGGCCGGATACCTGACCCTGGCGGGGCTATTGGCGGCCGCTCAGTACGGCGGGGCCTACCAGATCCTGCTCGTCGCGGTGGCCGCACTGCCGTTGCTCTTCGCGTTGGCGCTCACCCAGCGCCGCCCAAGTGTGGGGGGAATGGCGCTCACGCTGCTCGGCATCTACTGGATTGGGTTCGCGCTCGCCCATGCCGTGCTGCTGCGCAACCTGCCCCACGGAGACGGCATCGTGATCGACGTGCTCGTCGGCACGTTCCTGGGCGACACCGGCGCGTACTTGGGCGGACGCCTGTTCGGTCGCCGGCCGCTGGCTCCGTCGATCTCGCCCAACAAGACCGTGGAGGGTCTGGCTGCGGGCATGCTCGTAGCGGTCCTCGCCGTCTGGTTCGCCGGGCGCTACCAGGAATGGCTCCCCGGCACGCAGGCGCTTGTGCTGGGGGTGGGCGTGGCGGTCGCGGGGCCCGTCGGAGACCTGTTCGAGTCTTTCGTCAAGCGCCAGGCTCACGTAAAGGACTCTGGCGGCATCTTCGGCGCGCACGGCGGCGCGCTCGACCGCCTGGACGCGGTGCTGTTCACCGCAGTCGTGGCCTACTACATCTGGTCGGCCTACTCCTGAGTACTCTCCCTGCGATGCCCAAGCGCCTCTTGATCCTCGGCTCGACCGGCTCGATCGGCGTGCAGGCGCTCGACATCGTCGCGCGCAGCCCCGAGCTCGAGCTGATCGGGCTCTCCGCCGAGCGCTCGTGGGAGGCGCTCGTGCAGCAGGCCCGCGCGCACGGCGTGCGGCGGATCGCGCTCGCCGACGCCGAGGCCGCGGCACGCGCGGGGGAGGCTTGGACCGACGGCGAGGTGCTCGGGGGTCCCGAGGGGCTGGTGCGGCTGGTCGTGGAGTCCGGCGCCGATCTGGTGTTGAACGCCCTTGTTGGCTCCGCCGGTCTGGGTCCTACAGTCGCCACGCTGGGAGAGGGGATCGACCTGGCGCTCGCTAACAAGGAGTCCCTCGTCGTCGGCGGCGAGTTGGTCACGGCGCTCGCTGAAGCGACCGGGGCGCAGATCGTGCCCGTGGACTCCGAGCACACTGCCCTGCACCAGCTGATCGCATGCCAGCCGCCAGGCGCCGTGGAGGGCCTGACGATCACCGCCAGCGGTGGGCCCTTCCGCGGCTGTACGCGTGCTCAGCTCGACGGGGTCACGGTGGAGCAGGCTCTCGCGCACCCCACATGGGCGATGGGGGGCAAGATCACGATCGACTCCGCCACGCTGATGAACAAGGGCCTCGAGCTGATGGAGGCCCACCATCTGTTCGGCACGTCGTACGAGCGCATGGATGTCGTCGTGCATCCCCAGTCGATCGTCCACGGCCTTGTGCGGCTCGCAGACGGCGCGATGCTTGCGCATCTCGGCCCGCGCGACATGCGCATTGCGATTTCGTACGCGCTGCACGGGGGAGCCTCAGTGGACCTGCCGGTCGAGCCGCTCGATCTGCTCGCGCTCGCGCGGCTGGATTTCGAGGCGGTCGATGTCGATGCTTTTCCCTGCCTACGCCTTGCGCGCGAGGCAGCGCTCGCGGGGGGCACCGCGCCGTGCGTGCTCAACGCCGCCAACGAGGTCGCCGTGCATGCCTTCCTCGGTGAGCGCCTGCCCTTCAGCGGCATCCCCGCGGTGATCGAGCAGACGCTGGAGCAGCTCCCAGGCGCGTCGGTGCGCGCGTTCGAGTCCTTGTACGAGGCCGACCGCGAGGCGCGCGCTATCGCGGGTGAGGCAGTCGTCGCACTGGCGCGATGACGATCGGCACGCTTGTCGCAGTCTCGCTCACGCTCGCGCCACCGCTCGTGATGCAGGCCACCTCCGGGCCGATGTTCCCCTGAAAGCCCAACGTCAGCGCGTAGTGGCCGACGGGCCGGTCGAGCAGGACGATCAGCGCACGTGTCTGATCTGCCGACCAGAGGATCGTAATGTCTGTGGGCTTGCCCGAGTGGGCGCCGGCTGGTGCCAGCGACGTCCACTGCCACATCCGCCGCCACGGCAGCGGCTCGGGGGAGGCCAGCAGCAACGCGACCACGCGCGTGTCGTCGTCCGCGGTGAGCAGCGACAGTTCGGTTTCGGGCGGCAGCGGCCCGCTCGCCCATTCCGTGACCGCCGGCTGATCGAGCGCTTGCATGAGCTCGCCGAAAGTGGAGGCCGTGGCACTCGCGAATGCCTGCCACGCCTGCTCGGTTTCGCCGCGCTGCGCAGCGAGCGCTCGCTCGCCGTTGCCACTCGACACCGACGCCGGCGGCGTCGGCTGCTCGACGTCGTAGAGCGGGTCGAAGCGGTGCAGCATTTCCGCGAGCGCCGCGCGCGCGGCGAGATATGTAGCGCTTGCCTGTGCCCGACCCGCCTCCGATGTGGTGTCTGTGAGCAGCGTCTGCACTTCGCCGCCCGCCGCCGGGCGCTGGTAGCGACGGACGGTCGCCGTGCTCGGTGTGCATATGTTCGCCACCTGCTCGCCGAAGCTCGCGTAGCGCGAGGTCGTGAACTGAACCCGCTGCAGTGTGCTCAGCGCATCGTCCCGAGCGAAATAGGCTTCCAGCGCCGCCAGTGCGCCGATCGCATCGCTGGCGTGGAAAATCGACTCGAGTGTCGCGCCCTGAGTCTCTCCGTAACTCGGCAGCTCAGACGCTGTCGTCGGGTTACGCTCGCCGCCGACGTCCAGCGGGCCCGCGACGACGTCGAGCGTATAGCGCGTCTGCGGCTGCAGCGGCGCGAACCACAGCGCCCGTGCCTTCGCTGCGGCGGCGAGCTCTTCGAGCTCGTGCCTCAAGATTCCCATCAGACCCGAGTTCACGGCTATCGCCGCGCCGATCGCCTCCGCCTCCAGGTTCAGCCCGGCGTTCGCAATAGCTGTTTGCAGGGCAGGCAGCGCGGTCGGATCCACGCGTTTGGCCAGCCGGGGACTGGGGCTCGTCATGAGCAGCTCCTGCGCCGCGGCGAGGCTCTTGGCGGACAGGGCCCCGGCCGGCTGGCGTAGGACCGGCGGGACGAGCGAGGGAACGACTGCCCGGGAGAGGGGGGGAGCGACCGGCCGCCTCGGGGAGATGACCGGCGGCGTGGGCGGCACGGCTTCGGCGATCTGTTCCGGCAGCGGGAGATCGAAGACCCTGCTGACGAGCGCGCTCTGCGGATAGGCCGAGGGCACGTGTGTGGCGATCGGGTCGAGCAGCGTGTGGCGGTGGTTGCGATCCATGCAGCGCATGTGCAGCGCCGGCTTGGTCGGAGGGCTCGCGAGCTCGTACGGTGCGATGTTGTTCAGGAACGTTCCATACAGCGCATTCACGTATGTCTCGTTGAACTCCACGTTGAGGTCGTAGCCGTAGTAGGCGGCCGCGTCGCCGTTGCCCGGCCAGGACCACTGTGTGTAGGTAGCCAGGTCGTTTAACCGTCCGCCCCGTGGGAAGGTGCTCGGCGCGCGTCCGCCAGACGGCGGCGGGCTCCCCGCGGCTTCCTGTTCTTCGGCGAGCTTCACAAACGCTTCGGCCAGCGGCGTGGAGGGCGGCTGGCGGTTGGGCGTCGGCGGCGCACCGATCCACGGTCCCGGCCCGCTGGGCAAGGGATCGCTCGCCGACGGTGCGCCTGGCGGTGCGATCGAGGCGGTTCCCGGGCCGCTCGCGCACTGCAGATAGGCGAACTCGATCACCGGTTCGCCGTTCTGCACCGGCGTGTACACGGGGGCTTCGTTGTTGGGGCCGACCCTGCCGGTTTCGATCAGTGTGACCGTCTTCAGCGCATACAGTCCCGGAGCCTCAGGGAGGATCGGCATTTCGATATCCGGCGTCGTGTAGGCCAGGCTCACGATGTACGTCGCCGTTCCGGCTTCCACCTCTAGTTCGATCTCGTCCACTGCTTCCGCGCCGGCGAAGGTGAGCGTGTAGATCAAGGTGCTCGGGTCCTGTTCGACACTTGTCGGCGCGAGCGGCCGTCCGCCGCTGCGCGCCTGCGGCGGCGCGTACTTGCTCCCGCCGTCGAGTAGCACCACGCCGCTGAGCGCCGTGAGCGCGCCCTGCCAGGGAAAGGCGATCGTCACCGTCCCCGCGGTGTCGGCTTCGGCCTGGAAGCACACACCGGTCGGGGCGCCCCTCCCGGAGGAGGCGATGCTCGCGGCCGCGATGCCGGTGCCCGCGCTGAACTTCAGATCCTCTTCGACGAAGCTCAACCCGAGCGTCTGCGTCGCGCCGCCCCAGGCGACGCTGAACGTTTCGCCGCTCAGCACCGTGTATGGAGCGATCTTCAGCACCGTGCCGGGCGAGGGCACGCCGGTCGGCGGCGTCGCCGCCGGAGCGGGCGCGAGCCAGGCGCCGCGCAGCTGCAGCGGCGCCTGCACGCTGAAGCCCGAGGGCTGGCTGGCGGCGATGAGTTCCCAGCCCCCCTTCGCGCCGGCGCCTTCTTCATAGCGATAGAGCGCCACCGCCACGAGCTTGTGGTTGATGCACCACTGCACGGCCGGCGGCTGCAGGTTGATGTTCGACATATCGTCCTTGCCGATCACCGGCGATTCGGGCAGCTTTACTTCGACGACTTCAGCGGGTGGGCTCACCTGCCCCGCGAAGCCGGCCTCGTCGGAGACCGGATGCGCAAAGTGCAGCGTGAAGTGGCTGTCCTGCGGGACCAGCGGCGCCCACGCGAGCGTCGTCGGGTCGAGGTTGGGCACGACCCTCGACGGGTCCGCCGCGACTTCCGGATAGGGCCCGACCCAATAGTCGCCCGGCGAGGCATTGAGGATGCCCGGGGTCCCGGGCGATACTGGGGCCGGCGGGTCATACACGACGATATCCGCGCCGGGTGCCGCATTGACCGGGGCGCCCGCGCGATGCGCGAGCAGCTCGTAGTGGTCGCTCGCGCCGTGATCCACGAGCGTCGCATCCACTGAGTTGAGCGCCAGCGGCGCTGGCGGAGGCGGACCGTTGCCGCCCCACGACAGCGACACCGTGCCCCCGACGTTCGGCAGCGGCCACGGGAGTTCCAGTTCGATCGACAGTTCGCCGTGCACCCACCAGGGATCGGGCGCCGTCGCCTCCAGCAGCGCGTCCGCGGTGATCCCCAGCCCGATCCCGAACGCTTCGAGCTTGATCTCGCCGTGCAGCTCCACGCCGGCACCCAGCTGCAGGGGCGACCACTGGATCGCCGCCATCGCCGCGAGATAGGCGTCGATCGAGGCGCTCAACGGACCGAAGGACCACGAGTTCTTGTATCCCGTCCAGATGCCTGTGACGAGGCCGCTCTGGCTGACGACGAAATACAGGTCGGTCTCGAACAGATCCAGCACCCGCGCCGACACGCGCTGCTCGTGCGGCGGCTTGCCGATCGCCAGAAACCACAGTTCTTCGCCGGGCTTCGCGTCGACGCGCAGTTCGGCCGTCGCCTGCACATCGAGCACGATGGGGATCGAGTACTGCGCCTCGATCGTCAGTTCGAACGTCTCCGCTTCGCCGTCGTAGACGGCCATCGCCTCGAAGTCCGCGCCTTCGCCCGGCCCGCCGACGCGCTTTGAGAGCACGTTGGCCTGGCCGATCAGCATGATCACCGGGCCTGGCAGGATCAGCACGAAGGCGATCGACGCCGACGCCGTGAAGCCGTCGTCCTGGGTGCCGATGACCGCGCCCGCGCCAAGCGCCAAGGCGCCGGCGTCGGGGTGCAGCCACTTGAATGCGTCGGTGGCCGTGAAGTCGGGCTTGCCGCTGTCGCCCTGCAGGTCGGGTGTCGTTTCGCTCGTGTCCGGCAGCCCGCTCGGGCCGGTCGGGTACTTGTACCAGTCCCACCACGTCGCGCCGCCGATGTCCGGGCGCAGGTTGCTGGCGAACATGCCTGAGAGCCCATACAGCGCGACGTCGGCGAACAGCGGGATGCCCACCGGCAGCTCCGCGGCGAGCGCGAGGAAGAAGCACGACTGCGTGCCACCGCCCTTGAACGGCACCTGCGCGACGATGAACTGCGCGTCGACTTCCAGGCCGCCGGCCGCCTCGATGTTGACGTCGACGCCCCCGGCGAATACGTTGGCGGGGGAGCCCGGCTTCACTTCGCACGCTTCCACGAAGCTCGCCGGCAGGCCGGCCGCGGCCGCTTCTTCGGCCGTTTCGAAGCTGGCGTGGTCGATCTCGCCGCTGAACGAGAGCACGTCTTCGATTTCAAAGGCGACCGACACGCCGCTGAAGCTCACCGCGCCGGTCGACAGGTTCACCTGCAGGCCCCGCACCGAGCCGCCGAGCGGCACGCCTTCGACGAGGTTCACTTCGCCGTCGAAGCCGATCCAGCGCTCCGTCTTGCCTTCGCCGTTGACCTGGCTGCCGAGACCCAGGCGCTGCAGCGCTACGTGGAAGCCGAAGAAGTCGATCGCCGTGTGGCTCGGCAGCTCGATCCAGCCGCCCTGCAGCTTCACGTCGCCCTTGGAGTTGATCGACAGGCCGCGCAACTGCACTTCGGGCCAGTCGATGCCCACCGTGTCGAGCGCGAGCGCGCCCGTCAGCGTCAGCTGCCACACGCCGCCGGCTTCGCGTTCGAGCTCGAGCGTCGCGATGCTCAGGTCGATGCTGGAGTCGGCGGGGAGGTCGTAGCTCAGCTTCACCAGGCCGTCCGCGGTCATCTTTTCGGTGTCGCTCTGCTGCGCGGCAAGCGTCACGGCGAGCGAGCCGTCGGCGCGCACCGCGACCTCGAAGTCGACCGTCTCTGACGAGCCGTCTTCATTCTTGAAGAAGGGGATCTCCAGCGACCCGGTGATGTTCGTGGCGACGAACGCGCCCTTGGCGATGGTCAAATCGAAGGCCGTCAGCGCCACCGTGAAGTCGCCGAATAGTTCCGCCGAAAGCGAATGTTCTTCGGGGATTTCGATAAACAGCCGCCCGCTCACGCCTTCGGAGCCGCTCTGCAGGTGTTCGACGATCACCTTCGGCGCCTGGGGCTCGGCGACTGTCATCGAGATGCCGTCGCTGTCGCTGTAGGTGAGGACCGGTTCGCTCGCCGGCGCGTTCAGCGCTTCGTTGACCCGCTCCACGAGGGCCTGCACGCCTGCGTTGACGATCAGCCCCGTGGGGTTCATGGGGTTAGAGCGCCTTGCCGATCGTTTCCAGCTGCTGGGCGATTTCTTCAAGCGTCTTGGCAGCTTCGTCGAAGGACTTCAGGTCTTCGAGCAGCTTCGAGATCAGTTCCAGCACAGGCGCGCCCACGGCGCTGACGCTCTTGGCGCCGGGGGTCAGCGCGGACGCCGTCGACAGCGCGTTCTGCAGCCCGGTGAGGGCCGTGGCCACTTCTTCGGCTTTCAACGGTCCGCTGTTGCCGTTCTTCGTGCCCAGTTCCTTGACCTCTTCGGCGATCTTCTTCAGCGCCTTGGCGACTTCTTCGAAGCCGGTGTCGATTGCTTCGCCCAGCGCCTTGATCACCGGGCCGATGAATTCGGCCTCTCCGAGCATTTCAAACAACCCATGCACGGCATGCAGCGCGTTTTCTTCGGTCGCGCTACCGCCCAGATCGGGCTTTGCGAGGACTTCCAGGTCCTTCTTGAGTTCGCTCAGGGGATCGGCCATCGGTGGGTCTCCTATGTCGTTACGAGTGCAGGGACGGTGAACGGCCTGGACGGCGCGGAGCGATTGCCCGCGACATCCACGGCGACGACGGCATACGCCGGCGACTCACCGGACGTGAGGGGTGTCCACGGCAGCAGCGCGTTCGCGTCGGCCGGCTCTGTTTCGCCGGGTGCTCGTGGCCCGTCGACGAACGCCGCGCGCAGCGGTTCCTGGACGCCGATCGTGCGCACCGCGCCGGCATAGCGAGCGACGACGACGACCGCCACGCCGCGTCCCAGTCCGAGCCGCAGCCCGGTGATGCGCGCGCTCGCGGGGCTCGTCGCGGTGTCCGTCACTAGCTGCGCCGTGCCGCCGGCTGGGCCGGGGATCCAGTAGTTGAACGCGCCCGGCTGGACTGCCGGCGTCTTGGCTTCGAACTCCGCCAGGCGGTACACGCCGAGGATCTCCTCCGGTGGCGTGCCCGGCGGCAGTGCAACCTCGCCCATATCGCTGCCCTGGTAGTCGCGCGCCCAAGCCCGCGGGTCGTTGACGAGGCCGATCAGGCGGGGGTCGCGTTCGCCGGCCGTAAGCGAGAGTGGGGACCAGGCGCCGGGACTCGTCTGCACGCGCGCCAGTTCGACCGGTTCCAGCGGGCGCTCGGGATCGGACCCCCACCAGCGCACGTCCACGAGTTCTTCGGGGCTCGGCGCGCGGTACACGAGATAGCCGGCGACGTCGGGGCTAGCGTCGAGCGCCCAGGCGACGATGAACGCGCCGGTGCCCGGCTGCGGCGCCACCTTGTAGAGCACCGGCGCGCGCGAGGGGCGCACGGTGCGCGTGTAGATCGGGCCCACGCTCGGCGTCGGCGCGCTGCGCGAGCCCGCTCCGTTGATCGAGCACAGCTGGTACAGGTTGCGTCCGAAGCCGTTGCCGTTGGGCACGGTGTCGCTCAGCGGCGAGGCGCTCGGAGCGATCGGCTTGGCATCGACCTGTGCGAACGCCGCTTCGTTGCCGGCACGCGCCGGTTCGGGCGCCGTCGTGGCGGCGAGGTCCGCCAGCGCCCGCAGCTCGTCGTCGAGCAGCCCGCCGTAGAAGTGTTCGATCAGCTCGCGCTGCCCCGCTGCGTCTTCCAGAACGCTCGCTTCGGTCAACGCCGTCGGCGGCTTTTCCGGCGGCGACTGCTTGGTCGTGGCCAGATAGCGTTCGTACGCGGCCTGGAGGCGGTTGTTGTACGCCGCCAGCCACGCCGGCAGCGCTTCGATCCACTTCTTCAGGTCGACGCGTTCCTGGCCGCCTTCTGAGACGCGCGGGTTCTGATCGAGCAGTCCCGCGCCGCGGCGGCGTCTGACGTCGGCGATGAACAGCGAGTGCGCCGGCGCGCGCCTGAGCACGTAGCCGGAGACGGCCGGCGGCCCCTGGGAGAGATCGAACGGAAGCGTGTAGGAGGCGTTGCCTTCGTAGTCGGCCGGGCTGTAGTACAGGTGCTCGACGATGTGCGTCGGGACGGGGACTTCTGCCTGCGGCGGTGCGGGCGGCTTCAGCTGCTGCGCGGCCGTGAACGCCACGGCGTTGGAGGACGGCTGCGCGCGGCTCGCGCCGGTGTTCGGTTCGACGATCGCCTGCGCCTGGAACTTCCCCGTGCCCGTGGCGAGCGGCAGCGGTGAGACGGCAACGACAGCCTCCCCACGGGCGCTGCGCTTGCCGACCGGCACGCGCAGCGGCACGTCCAGTTCGTGGGCCGCCACGCTTACGCCTTCGAGCAGATACGCGGGCCGGCCTTCGAACAGGCTTCTGTTGCTGGCCACGCGCGAGCCTTCGCCGCCGAGCAGCGTCGCCACCACTTCGCCGGCCGGCACGGCGGCGGGCCACGCCGGCGGCGTCTGCGCGAGCACGCCCGGACGCACGGCGAAGCGTTCGCTCACCGGCGTCCCGTCTGCCAGCACGCCGGTCAGTGTCAGCGACGCCGGCGGTTCCCCGGAGGCGAGCGCGGGCAGGGGCGGTTCGGTGATGGCATAGGTGACGCCGTGCGTCGGGTCCGGCACGAGCGTCAGCAGCGTGAACGCCAGTGGCTGGGGCACGGGGAGTTCGAATTCCCAACTCGCCAGGACGGTCGAGGTTTCGTCCAGCACGCTCAGACAGGCGCTGCGCGCGTCAGGGTAGGCCAGCAGCGCGCTCCCCGACCAGGAGACCAGCGCCTTCAACGTGCCTCCGACCCAGGCGTCGTCCGCGGCATCGGGCGCGCCTCCACCGGCCGGGCTGTTGTCGAACAGGGTCTGCGCTTCGCCGAGCGTACGTAGGCGTAGCGTGGGCGCCGCCGCGATGTATTCGACCCCCCGCTGCTCGCTCCATTCGCTGTAGGCGCCGAGCTGGCCGAACAGCCCGAAGCCAGCTGTGCGGTGCTGGTAGCCGCTGCCCTGCGGCGGGTCGGGCAGACCCGCGTCGACGAAGCGCAGGATCGCCGCCAGCCCTTCCAGCGGCGAGCCTTCCTGCGGGGCCTGGGATGCGGCGGCGATGATGCGCCCGAGCGCCTGCGCCTGCGCGGCTTCGCCCACGCGCCGCTGCGCCAGATACGCGACCGTGCCCGTCGGTGGCGGCAATGCCTCGGGGTCCTGGACGGGATCGCCGAGCTGCGCACCGGGCGGCGGCGCGGCCCACTGCACTTCGAAGAACGAGCGCGCGACGAGCGCCGGGCCGGGCGCTTCGATCTCTGCCGTGCGCCGGCGAAACCACGTCACCGGCTGGGCGGGGGCCGGCGGCGCCTGCATCTTCTTCGGCGCGTGCACCTCCGCGTAGCGCACGCCGACCTTCGCGCCGAGCACCGGCGAGCTGACGACACTGCCCACGACCATCACGCCTTCGGTGTCCGGCGCGCCGGTGGCGATCACAAGGATCGCATCGATTGGCTGGTTCGTCGGATCTGGCGAGGCCAGCGCGTGCCAGCTCAGCGTGTTCCCCGAGACGTTGACGCTCGCGACGGTCGCACCTTCGCACAGCGCGCTCACGCTGCCCGTGCCGGCAACGCTCACCGCGACCTCCGCCACCGGCTCGTTCAGGTTGATTTCGCATACCGTCGTCTGGCTCGCCAGCGGCGCGCTCGCGCTCATCTGGGCGGCCAGCAGCGCCGGCGGGCGCTCGATTGGCGGCAGGCCTTCCACGGCCTGCGCCAGCGCGGCCATCACGCTCGGCGGCGTGCCGGGCAGCGTCTGTGGCGGGATACTCGCGCCGCCTTCGCTCTGCCACGCATAGAGGTGGCTCAGCGGCGGTTCGGGGGGATCGGCTGGGCTCGGGGGAAGCGGCGGCTCGGCGAGAATTCGCATGCCTTCATACAGCGCCCTGCCGCGCGCGAGTGCGCCCGCGGGCGCACCGCCCGGGCTGCGCACCAGCGGCGGGACGTGCGACTGCCACACGCCGATCAGGCAATAGTCGTAGGACGTGTGGGGGTCTGCCTCTGTGTCGACGAAGTAGAGCCCGAGCACCCGCGCCATGTAGGGGCTGAGCGCCGCGAGCTGCAGCTGTGAGACCACGCGCAGCGAGAGTCGTGGCGCGCTGGGGCCGTCTTCGGACTCGGCCAGCCCGACCGCGTAATTGGGAACGACGGGCCAGTCCTTCACCAGGCGTACGCACTCCTCGCGCAACGCGGTGAAATGGCTGCGCATTTCCGGTGTGCTCATGCCGGCCAGCAGGTCCAGGCTGCCCAGACGCTCCTTGCACTCGAGCACGTCGCGCGCCAGCAGGATGCCTTCGGGCTCGGTCAGTGGGTTCAGCGCACCGAAGTAGCGCGCCGGCCACGCCTTCTGCGTCACCGGCAGCGTGAACGGCTCGCCCCAAGCCTGCCACCCGCGCTCGTCAGGCGGCCCCCACTTCGGACCGGTGGGGCGCCAGCCAAGGCCGCCCACTCCTCCCGTGCCGGTGCCTCCGCCCTTCGTGCCGTGCCCGCGTTCTTCTCCTTCCTTACCTCCGCGGTCCCTGCAGCAGCAACAGCAGCCGCAGCCCTCGCGCGGGGCAGCCAGGACGGCGCTGTCGACCGCGCCCTCGTCCCCCGGGCTCTTGCGGTCGCTGCGGCAGCAGCAGTCGCAGCACTCACAGGGGGCGGGCGGACCCGTGCTGCCGACCGTGACCAGACCGCCGAGACCTTCGTCCTTGACAGGCGCCGGCGCGGCCTTCGTCTGTGATTCCTGTGCGGCGATTGCCTCGCCGACCGCCACCGGCGGCTCGATCAACCCCTTCTCGTGACGGCCGGCGACGCGCCGTGTGAGCCAGAAGGCACCGGGTGGGAAGCCGAGCTCCGGCGTGAAGGCCCAGCGCAGATGGGTGCCGGCCTGCATCGGCTGACCGTCGAAGGTTGGCTCCGAGCCATCGGCGATCGCAGCCTGTAGTCCCAGCACTGAAAGTCGCAAGCAGTTCCCTTCTTGCCCGTCCGTCAGGTGCACGAGGGTCGAGGTCGCGAGCAGTATCTGCACGCGCCCGGGGGAAAGTCAAGCATTTAGTCAGGCGTTAACGTCCGTCATTCGTCCAGCGTCACCGGCGGACTCTGCCAGTGCGGCCTGCCACACTGGGCGTCATGAGCTGGGCATCGTCGAGCCGGGGCGCCACGAAGTGGGAGGGATCCTCATGAGCTGGGTCCTCACCTTCTTTGGCTTTATCGCCCTGATCGTGCTGCACGAGTTCGGGCACTTCGCCGCCGCTAAGGCGGTGGGGATGCGTGTGGAGCGCTTCTCGCTGTTCTTCCCGCCCAAGCTCGTGGGCGTCACGCGCGGGGAGACGGAGTACGCGATCGGCGCGATTCCCCTCGGTGGGTACGTGCGCATCACGGGGATGAGCCCCAACGAGGAGATTCCCGAGGAGGTGCTGCCGCGCGCCTACTATCGCCAGCCGGTGTGGAAGCGTCTGGTCGTGATCGGCGCGGGGCCGGCGATGAACGTGCTCGTGGCGTTCCTCTTGCTGTGGGGCGTCTACGCGCTCAGTGCCCAGCAGCCGCGCACCGACCGGGCGCGGGTGGCTGCCGTCGAGGCCGGCCACCCCGCCGCGGGAGTGCTCCGGTCGGGCGACGTGTTGCTGGCCGTCGACGGGCGCGCCGTGCGCCTTGATGCCAGCACCGGGGCCGGGAACTTCATCAGCGAGATCTCCTCTCATCGGTGCGCCGGTCGACCCGTGCAGGGCTGTGTTGCCTCCACGCCTGCGCGGCTGACGGTGCTGCGCGGCTCACGGGTGCTCAGCTTCGACGTCTATCCCCGTTACAACGCGGAAGTGGGACGCACGATGGTTGGCATCGACTCCGAGCCGATCTACGTCGGCGAATCGGTCGGCCATGCGATGAGCTCCAGCGTGAATGAGATGTGGCACGTCACCAGCCTGACCGTCTCGCGCATCTCCCAGATCTTTGTCAGCGAAAAAGCGCGCAAGGAAGTCCATTCGATCGTTGGCATCTCGACGGTGGCCAGCGAAGAGTTCAGCTACAGCACCTCCGCGGCGCTCTACCTGCTGGCGATTGTCTCGCTGTCGCTGGCAATCATCAACCTCTTCCCTTTCCTGCCACTTGACGGCGGGCACATCTTCTGGGCGCTCGCGGAGAAGGTGCGCGGCCGCGCGATACCCTTCGCCGTGATGGAGCGCGCCAGTGTGGTGGGCTTCGCGCTCGTGCTGATTCTGTTCATGATCGGCTTCACCAATGACATCCACACTTTTTCCAGCGGTGGCTTCCACGTCCGCTGACACAGCCGCCGGTGCGAGCCGCGCAGCATCCGGCGCCGCGACGATGGTCGAGGCCTTCGATCTGACCGTCGGCGCGCTGGGCGACAGCGTCGCGATTCGCACCAAGGGCGACGAGCTGACGCTGACCTGGTCGCAGTGGCGCGCGCGTGCTCGTGATCTGGCTGGCGGGCTGCACCGCCTTGGGCTGCGACGTGGACAGACGCTTGCGATCCTGCTCTCCAACCGCCCCGAGTTCCATGTCGTGGATATGGCCGCCGTCACGCTTGGTGCGACGCCCTTCTCGATCTACCAGACCTACGCGCCCAACCAGATCGAGTTCGTCGTCGGCGACGCGGACTCGCGCATCGCGGTCGTGGAGAGCCAGTACTTCGATCGCCTGATGGAGGCTCGCCGCAACCTTCCTCGTCTGGAGCATGTGATCTTGGTTGACTCACCTGCCAAGGGCGAGCCCGAGGGGGTCGCGAGCGTTGCCGATGGCGAGTTGCCCGAAGGGGCGTCGAGCGTTGCACAGGGCAAGCTGCCAGAGGGTGTGCTGAGTCTCGCCGAGGTCGAATCTTTCGGGCGCGACGCGAAGCTGCAGGAGGCCGTCTCACAGGCCGCGGCCGAGGTGGACGGCGAGGACGTGCTGACGTTGATCTACACTTCTGGCACCACCGGGCCGCCCAAGGGCGTGCAGCTCTGCCATCGCAACCTGCTCTCCGCTGTAGCCGGCATCGAGCGTATGGTCGACTTCCCCGAGGGCTCGCGCGTCATCTCCTGGCTGCCCGCCGCCCATATCGCCGAGCGCGGCGCCCACCACTACCTGCCGATCGTCTACGGCCTGCAGATCACCTCCTGCCCGGACCCCCGCCAGGTGATGTCCTATCTGCCCGAGGTGCGCCCGCAGTGGTTCTTCGCCGTGCCGCGCATCTGGGAGAAGCTGAAGGCGGGCCTCGAGACGATGCTCGCGGGGATGCCCGCCGAGCAGCGCGAGCGCACCGAGGGCGCGCTCGCAAAGGCCGTCGAGAAGGTGCGCCTGGAGCAGCGTGAGGAGCCGGTCCCGGCCGAGCTGGCGCATGAGGTTGCCGCCGCCGATGCGGAGATATTCGCCGGCCTGCGCCAGATGCTCGGCTTCGACGAGGTCAGGGCCGTCAATGTCGGCGCCGCCCCGACGCCCGTGGAGGTGCTCGAGTTCTTCCACGCGATCGGCATCCCCCTCTCGGAGCTGTGGGGCATGTCCGAGACGTGCGGCGCCGGTGCCGTGAACCCGCCCGAGCGGATCAAGATTGGCACCGTCGGCCCGGCTGCCCCCGGCGTCGAGCTGAAGCTCGCCCCCGACGGCGAGGTGCTTGCGCGCGGCGAGGTCGTGATGCTCGGCTACCGCAATGCCCCGGAGAAGACCGCCGAGGCGATCGACTCCGAGGGCTGGATGCACACCGGCGACATCGGTCAGATCGACGCCGATGGCTACCTGAAGATCGTCGATCGCAAGAAGGAGCTGTTGATCAACGCCGCCGGCAAGAACATGTCGCCCGCCAACATCGAGGCGGCAATCAAGACCGCCTCACCACTGATCGGCCAGGCCTGCGCGATCGGCGACGGTCGCCCCTATAACACTGCGCTGATCGTCCTCGACTCAGACTTCGCCCCGATGTGGGGCGCGCAGAACGGACTCGAGGGGGTGGAACTGGAGAAGCTCGGGGCCGAGCCCGCGCTGCTCGCGGCGGTGCAGGCGGCTGTCGACTCAGCCAACGACAAGCTTGCGCGCGTGGAACAGATCAAGCGCTTCACGGTCCTCGCGAACGACTGGCTCCCGGGTGGGGAGGAGCTGACGCCCACGATGAAGCTCAAGCGCAAGCCGATCTCCGCGCGGTATGGAGCGGAGATCGAGGCTATGTACGCCTGACGCGGGTCGACGCGCGGGTCCACGCGGGTCCACGCGGGTACGGCTCTATCCAGCACAGCCCACCACTCCGCTGGCTTCCCGGACTACGAGCTAATACGTCCCGCCTCTACCTCCGGTCGCCAACGCACAACCAACTCTTCACCAAGCGGCCCATCCTCTCCTCCAAAACGGGAGTCCCGAACAGCTCTGCCATCTCGGCCCTGCGCAGCAGCGAGATGTCCTCCCAGTCCTTCGCCGCGCCCAGCTTCCAGTAGTGCCGGCGTAGCCATGCCGGCAGCCAGTGCGCGGCCGGCAATAGCGCGTGAGGCTCGATCGGGAAGCTCCACGCCGGCGTCTGCACATACCAGGAGCGCCCCACGCGGCGTACCTCCGCGGCAAACGCGCGGCGGCGCGGCGGGGGCACGTGCTCGATCACGCTGGAGCAGTACACGAGATCGAATTCGCCATCGGCAAACGGCAGCCCCGCGCTCGCGTCGGCGCGCACGAAAGGGCCCGGGTATTCGGGGCGCTCGCTCATGTCGACACCGGTGATGTCCAGCTCGGGCTCCAGTGCGCGCAACCCGACGCTCCCGCAGCCCACATCGAGCACACGCGCGCCCACCTGGAGGCCGGTGAGCGCGAAGAAGCGCTCGTGCCGCCGCGCCCGCGCGCGCGTGGCCACGGGGGAGGCGATGCGGGCCAGCGGACCGCGCGCGGTGCCATACACGTTGGTCCTCGACTGGGTCATCGTAGACTTACGGTATGGCCTCAGAGCGACAGATAGCGGTGGGCTCCGTTCTCGTCGGCGGCGGCGCGCCCGTGGCCGTGCAGACGATGACCAAGACCGAGACCGCCAATCTCAAGGCGACGATGGATCAGATCCGCACCGTCGCGGAGGCCGGGGCGGACATCGTGCGCGTCGCCGTACCTCGCGAGCAGGACGCCGAGGCGCTGAAGACCATCGTCGCGCAGTCGCCGATCCCGGTGATCGCCGACATCCACTTCAACCACACGCTCGCCCTGAAGGCGATCGAGGCCGGCGCGCACTGCGTACGCCTGAACCCCGGCAACATCGGCGGCCCCGAGAAGGTCGCCGAGGTGATCGCGCTGGCCAAAGAGCACGGCACGCCGCTGCGCGTTGGCGTCAACAGCGGCTCGCTGCCCAAGCACCTGCGCCAGCTCGAGTACGACAACCCCGTCGAGGCGCTCGTCACCGCGGCGCTCGAGACCGTGCGGCTGATGGAGAGTCTCGACTTCGAGGACTTCAAGGTCTCGATGAAGTCCACCTCCGTGCCGAACACGATCGCCTCAAACCGCCTGCTCGCCGAGCGCATCCCCTATCCACTGCACCTGGGGGTCACCGAGGCCGGCACCAAGTGGTCGGGCTCGCTGAAGTCCGCGGTCGGGCTCGGCACGCTGCTGGCGGACGGCATCGGCGACACGATCCGCATCTCGCTCTCGACGTTTCACGCCGAGGAGGAGGTCAAGGTCGCCTGGGAGATCCTCAAGGCGCTCAAGCTGCGTCAGCGCGGCCCCGATCTGATCGCCTGCCCGACCTGCGGACGCCTGCAGTTCGACATGGATACCGTCGTCGCCGAGGTCGAGCGGCGCCTTGAAGCCTACGAGGACCCGATCGAGGTCTCCGTGCTCGGCTGCGCGGTCAACGGCATCGGCGAGGCTCGCCACGCCGACTTCGGCATCACCGGCGCCAAGGACATGGGCATGATCTACTCCAAGGGCGAGCCGCTGAAGAAGGTCCCCACCGAGCAGCTGGTGGACGAGCTCTTCAAGGAGATCGACCGCTTCTACGCCGCCGGCAAGACGGTCGTGCGCGACGAGGCCAAGGCTGCGGAGGCGCGCGCCTGGCTCGCCGCCAACGAGGATGCCACACAGATGACGCCCGAGCGCATGGCCGCACTGGAGGCCGCCGCCGCGGAGAACGACGAGCAGGCCGACGCGGTGCTCGAGTCGATGCTCACGCCGGCCACCGTTGCGCTGGATGAGTCCGTCTCGCCCGTAGCGGGCCGGCGCTTCAGTCGCAACTGAGCGCCGGCCCCCTCTCCGGGACGGCTGGCGTCGGCTACCCGCTCAGCCGGCCGCCGCGAAGCGCTCTGCGACCTTGCCCCAGTTGACGGTGTTCCACCACGCGTCGAGGTAGTCGGGGCGGCGGTTCTGGTACTTCAGGTAGTAGGCGTGCTCCCACACGTCCACGCCCAGCAACGGCGTCTTGCCCTCGGAGATCGGGTTGTCCTGGTTGGCCGAGCCGACGACCGCGAGGCCTGAGCCGTCGTGCACGAGCCACGACCAGCCCGAGCCGAACTGGTTGACGCCCGTTTCCTTGAGCTTGCCCTGGAAGTCCGCGAAGGAGCCGAACGTGGAGGCGATCGCCTCGCCCAGCGCGCCGTCTGGCTCACCGCCGCCGTCCGGCCCCATGCTCTCCCAGAAAAGCGTGTGGTTGTAGTGGCCGCCGCCGTTGTTGCGCACCGCCTTGCGCTTGTCCTCGGGCACCGCGCCGAGGTCCTTCAGCACGTCCTCGATCGCGGCATCGGCGAGCGAGGAGCCCTCGAGCGCGGCGTTGACCTTGTCCACGTAGGCCTGGTGGTGCTTGTCGTGATGGATTTCCATCGTCTGCTTGTCGATGTGCGGCTCCAGCGCATCGTACGCGTAGGGCAACGGCGGAACGGAGTAGGCCATTGGGGCTCCTTGTCAGCTTTCGATTTTCTTGGTGTCGGGAGGCTGTTCTATCAGGTGGAGCTACCCTTTTTTGCGGCGCCTATCCGCCCTCAGGTGGCGGCGAGCCGTAGCATGTGCCGCGCGCATGCCCCGCCTCTCCCAATACCTGCTGCCGACCGAGAAGGAGGCGCCCGCCGACGCCGAGGCGATCTCGCACAAGCTGATGGTGCGCGCCGGGCTCGTGCGCCAGATGGGCACCGGCATATGGACCTGGTTGCCCGCCGGCTGGCGTGTGCACCAGCGCGTCGTGGCGATCGTCCGCGAGGAGCTCGACGCGATCGGCGCGCAGGAGATGCTAATGCCGGTGCTGCAGCCCGCCGATCTGTGGCGCAAGACCGGTCGCCTGGAGATCGACGAGCTGTTCAAGCTCTCAGACCGCAAGGGCTCAGAGATGGTGCTGGCGATGACCCATGAGGAGGCAGTCACCTTCCACGCCGCGCAGACGATCCGCTCCTATCGCCAGCTGCCTCTGATCCTCTACCACTTCCAGGTCAAGGAGCGCGACGAGCCGCGCCCTCGCGCCGGGGTGCTGCGCACGCGCGAGTTCGTGATGAAGGACTCCTACTCCTTTGACCGTGACCAGGCAGGATTGGAAGAAAGCTATGCGCTGCATGTGGAGGCCTATGACCGCATCATGGAGCGCACCGGGTTGCGCTGGTACCGCGTCGAGTCAGACGTGGGCATGATGGGCGGCCTCGGCGCGCACGAGTACATGGCGCCGTGCGCCGCGGGGGAGGACGAGATCGCGCTCGCCTCCGAGATCGACTACGCCGCCAACCTCGAGGTCGCTCGGCACCACCCCGACTTCCGCGAGCTTGGCGAGGGTGGGTCGGGCAGGGGTGTACCCGATGCCTCCCGGTATGCCCTCGGCGATCAGCCGCTTGTGATCGAGGCCGCGATCGAGATCGGCAACATCTTCAAGCTCGGCACGCGCTACTCCGAGCCGCTTGGTGCCAACTACCTCGACGAGCACGGCACTGAGCAGCCGATCTGGATGGGCTCCTACGGGATCGGCCCGGCCCGCATTGTCGCGGCCGCGGTGGAGCAGTTCGCCGACGAGCATGGCATCTCTTGGCCGCGCGCGCTCGCGCCCTTCGCGGTGCATCTGGTGGCGCTCGGCAAGCCCGGCACGCCCGAGCGCGAGGCGGCCGAGGGTGTGTATGAGGCTCTGTGCGCCGGCGGTGTCGAGGTGCTGTATGACGACCGCGACGGCGGGCCGGGAGAGAAGTTCGCCGACGCCGAGCTCCTGGGCTGCCCGCTGCGACTGACCGTAGGGCGCAAGTCGCTGGAGTCCGGCGAGATAGAGGTGCAGATACGTCGCGGACGACAGGCCGCGCCCGGCCTGCCCCTAAGTGCGGATGGTGCAGAGCTCGTGCGGGCGGTGGACGAGCTGTGTCAGAGCCTCCCCTAGAGGGTGGCGCAGGCGGCCGCAGGCCGCCAAGCCGGGCCCCTCGCTCATCGATCACCGTCCGTCGTCTGCTTGGCCTGGATCGTTCTGGCCCGCCGCCGCCGCAGGTCGCACCCGGCCAGCCACTGCGCCCATGGACTCTGCCCAACGCGATCGGCTTCCTGCGTCTGGCGCTGATTCCGGTGTTCCTCGTAGTCGCGCTCTCCAGCAGCGATGGTGTCGATGCTGCGTCGGCTGTGCTGTTCGGGGTGATCGGTTGGGGCGACTACGCGGACGGCATCACCGCGCGCGTCACGCGCCAGTACAGCCGCCTGGGGGCGTTGATGGACCCGATCACCGACCGCCTACTCGTGATCTCCGGCGTGGTGGTGTGCTGGCGCTTCGATTTGCTCCCGCGCTGGGCGCTCGCGGTGCTCGTGGCACGTGAGCTGGCGATGCTTGTGCTCGGCCGCTATGGGCAGACGCACGGCATGGAGCTGCGCATCAACTGGCCCGGGCGCTTGGGGGTGGCGCCGACGATGGGCGCCTTTTTCTTCGCTTTAGCCGGCCTCTCTAGGCTTGCCGAAGTGCTGCTTTACATCGGTCTCGCGCTCGCGCTGCTGGCCACCGCGCTGTATGTGCGCACGGGCCTCTCCGAACAGCACGAGGAAACGGAGTTGTGAGCGACTTCACGCGTCGCCAGCTGCTTGCGCGCGGCGCTGAGGTCACGGCCGCCGTCGCGCTGGCCAGCTCGGCGGGCCTGCCGAGGGAAGCGGCGGCGGACGACGACGCCGCCGTCGCCGTCGCCGTGCAGAACTACCTCGCCTTCATGGACGCCGTGGTGGAACGCATCCGGCCGCAGTGGTCAGAATGGCGCGGCGCCTATCGGGCGCCGCGGGGCACCTTCGCAACGGTCATCAATGCGCGCATGCTCCAGGTCCATGCCGGCGCCGCCGCTGCCGGACACATGGGGCCCAGCCGCGATGACGAACGCGCGCGGCAGCTCGTGCAGACATTGATGGACTCACCCGCGCCGTGGCGCGTATCGGGCGTGGGGGTGCTCCACGAAAAGATGTTCCACCTGCCCGGCTGGATCACGAGCCTGACCGAACCGAACGCCGTGATGGATAAGGCCGTCGACCCGCAAGTAGCGCAGGCGCTGGTCGCGGCCTGGCGCGTGGGTGCCACGCTTGGCCTCGAAGAGGGGACGCTGCAGACGATCGTGCAGGCCGTCTCGGCGGTGGCGCGCTGCTCGTTTTTCCGCTACCCCGGCATCCGCCTGAACCAGCTCAACTGGAACTGCGCGCTGTATGCGCTCGACGCCGAGCTGACCGGCGCCACCGACCTGCTGCATGGGGACTACCGCGAGCAGATGCTGCGCTTCGCGACCTTCGCCACGCGCAGGGAGCGCCCCGGGGGCAGCTCCAATCTGGGGCCCGGCTGGCACTTCCACTACCTGCCCAACTACGAAGCCTCCGCGATGGCCAACCTCGACGCCCCCGAATACGCCAGCGAGGTGTTGGACTGTGTGCGTCACTACTCGGTCGCGCTGGCTGCGGGAATGGAGCCGTTGCCGGGGTGGGTGCTGGACGTGTTCGGTGCCTACGCGGCCCGCACCCTCTACGGCGACTGGACGCACGCCGGTTACCTCAACTGGGATACAGGCCTGGGTGCCCAGCGGCGCTTCATCGGCAAGGTCTTCGCCTTCGCCCAGCAGGGTCTGATGGCGCTCGCCATCTCGCCGATGGCGCAGAGCGTTACCGGGATGGGCTCGCACGCGCGCTGGCTCTTCGACCGTGGTCTGGACCTCTACCTGCGCTGGCTCTCCGAAGCGCCCGCCGGCCAGTTGCCGCCGCCCGTCCAGTTCGGCGAGGACGAACACGCTGAGGGGCCCGACGACCGTCTGCTGTTCGGCGCGCGCATCGCCAGCAACGCCGCACAGGCGATCGCGCTCGACCTCGCCGCGGTGGCGCCCGTGCAGCCGCCGCCCGTGTACTCCTTCGACCCCGACTCCCAGCGCCTGGCCGTCTCGACGCCGAGTTACTCCACTGCGATCCTCGTGCACAACCGCGACGCGGTCCCCTACGGCGGCCTCGATCTCTGCCGGCTGTTCGACGGACGCCAACAACCCGTCGGGTCAATTGCCGGTACGGGGCTGGCGAACTTCGTGGCGCGCATCCGCGACGGCGGCGGGGTTCTGCTCGACACGCAGACTGGCGAGGAGGCGAGCATGAGCGTCGTCGCGGCGCTGCCCGACGGCACCGAGCGCGGCGCCGGCCCTGGCTCCTCGCCCTATCCGCGCCATGCCTATGCCGGTCCGATGCGCGCTGTGACGGCGAGTGGGCAGGTTGCGCACGGTGGCGCGGCGATCGCCACGACGCACCGGCTGCTGCCAGAGACGATCCTGCTGGAATGGGAGCTGACGCTGCCGCCCCACGCAGGCTGGGAGGTGGCGCTGCCCTCCTACGGTTCGCAGGCCAGCTTCGCTGTCGAGCACGCTGGCGCGTCCACCGAGCTTCAGATCGACACCGGCGGTCCAGCCCTCACGGTGGTGCGGCGGATTCTCGTCAGGGCCGAACAGGGCGGCTACACGATCGCGCCTCTGACGGCGCCGGCCGGGGCACGCCTGAGCGCAGTGCGCCCGCCAACCGATGCGGGCTCGGCGCGACTGGGCCCCACGCTGCTGATCACCGGTGCACACACCTCCACTCGCGCGCGTTCTGTCAAGCTGGCACTGGAGCTGCGCGTGAGCTGAGTCTCTTCCAGGCCAGGTTTCCCAGCAGCCAGAGGCCCGCCGAACCGTAGGCGAGCAGCATTGGCATCAGGCTCACGTTGTAGCGCGGCTGATCGTTGAACAACGTCGCCAGGGCCGCGATCGAGAGGATGGTCGCGGCGGCGGTGATCAGCTCCCAGCGGCGCGTGGCGAGCGCCCCGCCGAGCAGCCCGAGGATCCCGAGCAGCAGATACAGGGTGTGCTGCAATTGGCTGGTGGTGGGGTGGTAGGTGCCGTTGCCCCCGCTCCACACCGTGCGCCACATCTTCCAGAACTTCCCCCATAGCATCCCCGCGAACGCGAGCGGCTGCCCAAGCGCGTACTTGCGCACGTTTTCCGCGTCGGCTTCGGTAACCGCCGTCTCCCGCGCCTTGCCCGGGTGCTCGGCTTCGATCAGCGCGAACAGCGGTGCTGAGCTCTTCTGCCAGTAGTCACCGCAGTCCGCGGGGAAGCGGCGGCAGACCTCCGGGGCCAGCTTCTCCTCGGTGGGCACCAGTGCGCCCTTGCCGGGCAGGTAGGAGCCGATGAAGAAGGCGTCGGTGCCTGCGGTAGTGATCGGCACGAAGCGGCTTTCCTCCTTGGAGGCGTACCACAGCCAGGGCGAGAGAGTCAACAGGATCGCGCCCAGATAGACCGCTGCGCGCAGCGCGCCCACACGCCACCCGGGGCGCCCGCTGAGTGCAAGCGCCAGGGCGATCACGGCCATGCCCACAGCGATGTCTCCCCGCGTTAGGCACGCAAGCCCGCCCACCACGCCGGCGCCGAGGAGCGCAAGCAAGCCGCGACGGCCCCCCAGCAGTTTGCCCTGCCCGCCGAGCTGCGTGCGCGCGAGCGCGGCGGCCGCCACCGTCGCCAGCAGCGCCAAACCACCAAGCGGCTCGGACAGGAACGTGCGCGTAGCGTCGATCAGCGGCTCGTAGGTGGCGCCCAGCGCGCTCGCCAGCACGGCGGCCCAGGGCCCGGCCACCCACCACGCCACCGCGGCCATCAAGAGCAGCGTCAGCACTCCGGCCAACAGCTGCACGTACTGCGCAGGGCCGCTGGCGTGCGTGGTCAGGCGCAGCGAGCGGTGGCCGGAAAGTCGTGTGGCGAACGCGAAGGCGATGGAGGTGCCGGGAGGCCACTTGAATGTCGCGTACCGTTCGTGGGCGAGGATGCGGTTGGTGTTGCCGACGTAGCCGTTCTCGTCGGCGGAGACGTGCGTGTTGGTGCCGATCACATCGGCGCGCAGCACCCCGCCAAGAACCACGAGCACGAGAATCAGAGCCGCGGCGATCCGGCGCACCGCGGTGGGGCTCAGCATCGGCATCCGCCCGGCATTATCGCGGGCGCCCCGGCTGGGAGAGCCGGGGGTGCCTTCCGCCGTGCTGAGGCACAGGCGCCAGCACGGACTCGCTGGGCGGAGCTCTTGGAACTGCTGCACGCCACATGCGTCTAGAGCCCTAAACCTCAGCTTCACGTTTTGGTCTCAGGAGGTCTATACTGGGCGCGTCCTGCAAGCGCCCAGAGGAAAGGCCCGCGATGGAGACGTTCCCCGACCTTGGCTCGCTGAGCGATACCGAGCTGAAAGATCTGATCAAGGAGTTGACCGAGGAGGAGGTCGAGATCTCCTACAGCAGGCGTATCCTGCACGGCAAGATCGACATCCTGCGCGCCGAGCTGGTCAACCGCCTGCGCAAGCGCCACGACGGCGGCGAGGAGATCATCACCGGCGCGGACGTGCAGCAGCTGACCGACATCCTCGCGCGACGGCAGGTCGGCGAGCCGACGGACGCGACATAGGAGGAGGGACGACCTCCGTGGCCCTGCACTGCACCGAGTGCGGTTTCGTCAACGGCGAGGGCGCCAACTACTGCCAGCGCTGCGGCTCGCTGCTGCCGCGCGAGGGCACCGGCTCCGAAGGGTCGGGCGGAGGGCCGGGCGGCGCGGGGGCGGGTGGGGATCTGGTGGCTGGGGGTAGGGCGGGTGGGGATCCTGTTACCGCGACCTACCGCATCGATGAGGCGGGCGAGCTCGTGCCGGTCGAGATCGGCGAGGTCACCGCGCGCGGTCCGGCGCTCGTGATCCGCGCCGGCGGCGGGCGCGTGGGGGAGAGCTTCGCGGTCGCGGGGGAGCGCATGAGCATCGGCCGCCGGCCCGACGCCGACGTGTTCCTCGACGACATCACGGTCTCGCGCGACCACGCGCTCTTGATTGCGCGCGGCGAGCAGTGGTATCTCGACGACTGTGGCTCGTTGAACGGCACCTATGTCAATCGCCAGCGGATCGAGTCCCAGCGCCTGGAGGAGGGGGACGAGGTGCAGATCGGCAAGTACAAACTCACCTTCCACGCGCGCTGATGTCGACCCAGGCGCCACCCGAGCAGGACCTTGCCGAGCTGGCGGAGGACGCACCGGATGCCGCCGCGGCGGGGGGACGGTCCAAGGCGCTGACGATCGGCGCGGTGTGCAAGGCGCTTGCACAGGAGTTCCCCGACATCTCGATCTCCAAGATCCGCTATCTGGAGAACCAGAAACTGCTGACGCCGCGGCGCACCCCCGGCGGCTACCGCCTCTACACGCAGGGGGACGTGGCGCGGTTGCGCACGATTCTGCGCATGCAGCGCGACGAGTTCTTGCCGCTGCGCGTGATTCGCCAGGAGCTCGCGGCGGGGCGCGCGGGTGATGCGCCGATCCCCGGGGCTGGAGGGCGCGAGGGTGTGCGCACGTTCCGCGGTGGCGCAAGCGTGCGCGAATCGAGCGGCGCGCTGTATTCGCTCGAGGAAGTTCTCGAGGAGACCAAGGCCGACGCCAAGCTCGTGCGCGAGCTCGAGGAGTACGGTGTCGTGAAGGGCGAAATGCGAGGCGGCGTGCGCTACTTCGACGAGACCGAACGGGAGATCGTCGGCGCGGTCGCCGAGCTGGCGCGCTATGGGGTGGGGGGGCGCAATCTGCGCGTGTTCCGCTCCTCGGCCGACCGCGAGGCGACGCTCCTGCAGCAGATCCTCGCGCCGGCGCTGCGCTCGCGCAACCCGCAGCGGCGCAAGGAGGCGCTGGAGGCGCTCGAGAACCTCGCGGCCGTCACGACGCACCTGCGCCACCTGCTGCTGGTGCGTGACCTGCGCAAGATTCTGCGCTGAGCGGCGTGGGCGATGCACACGACGCGTCGCAGTCGCACGATCGCAATCTCGCTTGAGGAGACGTGGGCGCTCGTCAGCGACCCGCACCACCTGCCGCGCTGGTGGCCGCGGGTCGAGCGCGTGGAGGGCGTCGAAGACGGAGCCTTCACCGAGGTGCTCAAGACGGCCAAGGGGAAACTGGTGCGCGCGGACTTCACGGTTGCGGAGCTCGACGAGGGAGCCAGGCGCCTCACGTGGAGCCAGCAGATCGAGGGCAGCCCGTTCGCGCGCGTGCTGGCGAGCGCAGACACCGTTGTGGAGCTGGTCGCAGCGGGAGAGGACACCGATGTGACGCTCGAGCTGCGCCAGACCCCGGCGGGCGCTCGCTCAGGCAGCTGGTTCTTTCCGCGCTTGGGCGGCCACATGATGCGCCGCGCTGCGGCGGCCACGCTCGAGGAGGCGCTGGACGGACTGGAGCGGCTCGGCGAGGGCGCTCGTGCCTGAGGTGCCAGACATGCGCTGGTGGGGGTGGGGAGACCCGGCACAGCCACCTGCACTGGGGGAGCATGCGCTCGAGTTCCTGCGTGAGCACGTCGGTGTGGCCGAGCGCCCACGGCCGCCGGTGGCTCTGGGAGAGGTGCGTCTGGAGGCCTCGCTGCTCTCAGACCGCGCTGGGAGTGCACTGCGCGACGTGCTGGGCGAGAGCGGCGTGCGCATCGACCACGGCGACCGCGTGACGCACGCCGCCGGGAAGGGGTATCCGGACCTGGTGCGCCTGCGCGCGGGTGCACCCGAGGGCGCCCCCGACGCCGTGCTGTATCCGTCGAGTGCCGCGCAGGTCAGGGCGGTGCTCGATGTCGCTGCACGTCACTCGCTGGCGGTGGTGCCTTTCGGCGGCGGCACGAGCGTAGTCGGCGGGGTGCAGCCGCTGCGCGGCACGCACGAGGCGGTGGCGGCGCTGGATCTGCGCCGCCTGGCGGCGCTCGGGGGCGTGGATCGAGAGTCACTCACGGTGATCGCGGAGGCGGGCATGCGCGCGGCGGCGCTCGAGCGCGAGCTCGGACGGCGGGGGCTCACGCTGGGGCACTATCCGCAGTCCTTCGAGTACGTCTCGCTCGGCGGGTGTGCGGCAACCCGTTCGGCGGGGCAGGCATCGACCGGCTATGGGCGCTTCGAGCAGATGGTGCTCGGGCTCTCGCTGGCGGCACCCGCGGGGGAGGTGGCGCTCGCGGCTGTGCCCGCCACGGCCGCCGGGCCGGAGCTGCGGCGCGTGCTCGTCGGTTCGGAGGGGACGCTCGGGGTGATCTGCGAGCTGGCGCTGCGTGTGCGCCCCGCGCCAGTCGCCCGCAGCTATGAGGGAGTGTTCTTCAGGAGCTTCGCCGCGGGGGTGCAGGCGCTGCGGGTGCTCGCACAGGAGCACGCGGCGCCCGACGTGGCGCGTCTCTCCGACGAGCGGGAGACCGGTATGTCGCTCGCGCTCGCCGGCACCGGTGGGCCGAAAGGCGTGCTCGGGCGTGGGTACCTGGGTGTGCGCGGCTACGGCGGCGGGTGCCTGGCGATCTTCGGCTTCGAGGGCGAGGCCGAGGTGGTCGAGCAGCGCCGCAAGCGTGCACTGCGGCTGGTGCGCGGCCAGGACGGGCTCCCCCTCGGACGCTCGGCCGGCCGAGCGTGGGTGGCGCAGCGTTTCGCCGCGCCCTACCTGCGCGATGAGCTCTTGACGCAGGGGGTGATGGTGGAGACGCTCGAGACGGCCACCGGCTGGTCGAACCTGGAGCGTCTGCACGGCGCGGTGGGGGGCGCGATCGGGGAGGCGCTGGGAGAGCAGGGCACGCCGGGGCTTGTGATGTGCCACGTCTCACACCTGTATGAGACGGGCGCCTCGCTGTACTTCACCTTCCTAGCGCCCCAGCGCGAAGGTCAGGAGATCGAGCAGTGGCAGGCGGTCAAGCGCGCCGCGAGCGAGGCGATCGTCGCGGGCGGTGGCACCATCACCCACCATCACGCCGTCGGGCGCGATCACGCGCCGTGGCTGGAGCGCGAGGTCGGCGCGCAGGGCATCGAGATGCTGCGCGCGCTCAAGGCGCAGCTCGATCCGGCCGGGATCATGAACCCGGGGAAGCTGATCAACCCAAGCTGAATGGCCCACTGAGCACAATCGGGCCGGGGTGTGAGGGCTTGGTGGAGGTCTCCCTGGTGATCAGCATCTGGCGGTAGTGGGCGGCGTTCGCGGGCAGCGCGCCGACGGCCTGCAGGCGACCGTTTGACGTCACCGCCGGCGCGCGGCCGAGCACGCGTGCGTCGGTCGGCGAGTTGTAAAGCCAGGCGGCGTAGAAGAACCCCGTCGTCGGCGGCAGGTGTTCGGCGGCGACAAAGAAGGCATACTTGCTGCCCTGAGAGAGCACCTCGGCGATCCCGACTGCACTGGAGCCCGGTTCGGTGGCGGTGAGGTTGAGCTGCTTATCGACGTGGGGCTGTCCGGCCGCGGACGTGCTCGACGTGCTGGTCGAGGCGGCATTGTTCGAGCTGCTGCCGCCGGAGGTGACGAGGATGACGACGACGACGATGACAAGGACGATCGCACCGAGCAGCAACGCGCCGGCCCTCCTGGAGGCGCCGGGACGCGAGGCGGGGCGGCGGGGACCGCGCAGCGGCGACTGGGATGAGCGCAGCGAGGACGAAACATCGGCGGAATCGCCGCCGCCGGCGGGGGTCGAGGAGGCTGGCGGCCCTGGGGAGGCCGACGGATCCGAGGGAGGCCGCGCGGAGCGCCGCGTGGCGCCCGACGCCCGAGATCGACCGGAAGGCGCCTTGGCCGGTGGGCTCTCCGGTGCCGGCGTGCCGGCACCGGAGCCTTGTGCCAGTGTCTCCAGGCCTGCGTGTGCACGGTCGCGCACGGCGCGCTCGGGGATCCCGAGTAGCTCGGCGATTTCGGCGTGGCTCTTGCCCTGCTGCACGAGCAGCAGCAGCACGGCGCGCTGATCGGGAGGGAGGTCGTCCAGACGGGTCATGGATGAAAAGCCCGCCCCCTGCCCAGGAGCGTCCGCCGGCGCCCAAGCGCAACGGCGTCGACCCGGAAGAGGCTGAGCGCACACGTAGGCTATCGTGGCGCCCCGGATGGCGATCCCACAGGCCGAGGAGATCAACCGCGTGCTGGGCGGCTTCGACCGCCTCTACGGGCTCGAGCTGTTGGAGAGCTCGCCCGAGCGGGTGCGCGCGCGGGTGGCGGTGCGCGACGAGCTCAAGCAGCCCGCGGGGCTCGTGCACGGTGGGGTGTACGCGTCGATCGCTGAGTCGATGGCGTCGCTGATGACGGGCATGACCGTGCTCGAGCAGGGTGAGGTGGCGATGGGCCAGTCCAACAGCACGAGCTTTCTGCGGCCGATCACCGAGGGGTACGTCAACGGCGAGGCGACCGTGCAGCACCGTGGGCGCAGCACGTGGGTGTGGGACGTGCGCTTCACCGACGACGCCGGGCGGCTGTGCGCGCTGACGCGCATGACGATCGCGGTTCGCGCGCTACGCGGCGCCTAAGAAGAGACACTCGGCTCGGCTCCTCCGGTCGCAGCTGCCCGGATCGCAGACACGCGGGCCCAGACTCAGGTGCCACTAGGCAACCGCACCGCCAACGGCTTCTGCCCCGCCAGCGGCGCCGAGCCGAAACCGGTGTCGGGCAGGCGCGATGGCAACGGCGCACCGGGGACGGCGAGTTCGTTGATCGGCACCATCGTCTGCGCCGCGGCGCGCGCGAGCGCGGCGTTCTCGGCCTCGATGCTGATAACGACGCCGGCCGTGGCGATCTCGAGCGTCGAGCCGCCGATCGCGGCGAGCGCGCGCACGCCGCGCAGCGCGAAATCGATGTGCGCCGCGCCACCGCCGGGCACGAAGCTGTTGTCCGGCGAGGTGACGACCGTCAGCGGCGAGACGCAGGTGTACTGCCCGCCCTCGACACAGTCGCCGTAGTGGATCGTGTAGGCGCCGCCGGGGTCGTGCGAGGCTTCGGTGATCGCGAAGCGATGAAACACTTCGCCGACCCAGTACACAGGGAAGCGGCTGTTCAGCACCAGCGGCTCCAGCGCCGTGCGCGGCGTGGGTTCGTCCTGCAGCGTGTTGGCGCACGAGGTCAGCGCGAGCGGGCAGAGCAGCAGGAGCGCGGCGAGGAGCGAGCGGCGAAGGAAGAGGAGGAGGCCGCCCGGCGGGCGGCTGGCGAGGGCCGCGCGCGGGGAGTCGCCGGTGGGCACCGGAGCGGCGCGGCGCGGGGAGCGCACGCGCGGGGCCTTGCTGTGGAGACAGCGCACGAGCACGGGGAGGAGGCAGGGCGAGGAGCGCACGCGCGTAGGGTAGTGGGGACTACCCGCGATAGCGGTTGGTGATTGGCATCCTGCGATCGCGCCCGAATGCGCGGGTGGTGACCTTGATGCCGGGGGGCGCCTGGCGGCGCTTGTACTCGGCGAGGTCGACGAGGCGGATCGTACGGTCGACCTCGGCCTCGGGGAGGCCTTGGGCGAGCAGCTGCTCGCGGCCGAGGTCGAGCTCGATGTAGCCGCGCAGGATGCGGTCGAGCAGCCCATAGGGGGGCAGCGAGTCCTCGTCGCGCTGCTCGGGGCGCAGCTCCGCGGAGGGCGCGCGCTCGACGATCGAGGCGGGGATTGGGGCCTGCGCGGCCGGGTCTCGGCCGCGCTCGCGGCCGGCGGCCTCGAGCTGAATGCCCTGACGTGGCGCTCCCGCAGGGGAGTTGCGCCACTCGCACAGGCGGTAGACGAGCGTCTTGGGCACATCCTTGATGACCGCCAGCCCTCCGGCGAGGTCGCCATAGAGGGTTGTGTAGCCGACGGACATCTCGGACTTGTTGCCGGTCGTCAGCACGAGCCAGTCGAACTTGTTGGAGAGCGCCATCAGCAGGTTGCCGCGGATGCGGGCCTGCAGGTTCTCCTCGGTCAGGTCCTGCTCGTGCGCTGCGAACTCCTCGCTCAGCGCCTGTGCGTAGGCGTCCATCACAGAAGCGATCGCCAGCTCGTGCAGGCGCACGCCGAGGTTCGCCGCCAGCGTGCGCGCGTCGGCCTGGGTCTCGGTGGAGGAGTAGGGCGAGGGCATCACCGTGGCGCTGACCCGCTCGGGGCCGAGGGCGTCGGCGGCCAGGCAGGCGACGAGTGCCGAGTCGATCCCGCCGGAAAGGCCGAGGACGACATGGCGAAAGCCGTTCTTCTGCACGTAGTCGCGCAGGCCGAGGCACAGCGCGGCGTAGACCTCGGCCTCCACGGGGGCGAGGGGGGGACCCGGCGCTTGGCTGGGCTCCCCGGCGGAGGAGGCCTCGAGACTCAGGTCGCACACAAGCAACTCCTCCTCGAACTGCACCGCCCGGGCCAGCGGCTTGCCGGCTGGGTCCAGCACGAAGGAGTGCCCGTCGAACACCAGCTCGTCTTGCCCACCCACCAGTCCGCAGAAGGCGATATGCGCCGAGTGCTCGCGCGCGCGCTGGCCGAACAGGCGCTCCCGTTCGGCGCCCTTCCCCGCGTGATAGGGCGAGGCCGAGACGTTGACGATCAGCCGCGCTCCGACCGCGGCCTCCTCGGAGGCGGGGGCGCCGGGCAGCCACAGGTCCTCGCAGACCGTCACGCCCACGCAGACACCCGCGACGTCGATCGTCGCGCCGCTGTGGCCCGCGGTGAAGTAGCGCTGCTCGTCGAACACGCCGTAGTTGGGCAGGTGCACCTTGCGGTACACGCTCTGCACGGCTCCCTCGGCGAGCACCGCCGCGGCGTTGTAGACCGCCCCGGCGGAGGTGTGCTCGGGGAAACCCACGATCGCCGTCAGGTCCCGCGCCTCGCCGGCCAGCTCCTGCAGAGCGCCCGCGGCGTCGCGCAGGAAGTGCTCGCGCAGCAGCAGATCCTCCGGCGGATAGCCGGTCAGCGCCAACTCGGGGAAAAGCGCCAGGTCCGCGCCCGCCGCCCGCGCGGCGCGCAGGCCGTCGGCGATCCGCGCGGCGTTGCCGGCGATGTCGCCGACGGTGGCGTTCATCTGGCAGAGGGCGAGGCGCACTATCTGCTCATACTCCTGTCTCACTAGTCGTTTTCAACACCGACTGCCTGCTTGGCCTTGACAGCTGGTGAACGCCACAAGAAACCCTCAAATCCAGGTTGAGGGTTTTGGTGGGGGCACTGATGGAGTCACTGGGGCGCCAGCAGCAGCAAAAGATGTCGAGTCTGCTGGGTGGCGCCCGGTGCGGATAGGTCGATTAATCGCTCCAGGCCTTGTGATCCACACACTTTCGATCCCCAGTACTCGGCAGAGGGGGTCGAAGTGGTGGTCGTAATGCAGCACCGCAGCACCGCAACCGGCGGCTGCGGTGGCGATCAGGTAGTCGGCCGCAGGTATGCGCCGCTCGCCCCTCAGATCGCGTGAGGCGCCGATGGCGGCATCCCCGGCGCTGCGTGTCACGGGAGCCTGCGTGAGCGCTTGGAGGGCGCGATCGAGGTCGCGGAATGCCTCCTCGTCGCGTGCGGCGGCCAAGAGCTCCAGTGTCACCACTGGGCATACGGCCAGCAGGCCTGCATCGCGGGTAGCCGCCCACCTGGGCAGGATCGCCGGATCGGTGCGGCGATTCCACGCGGACGTGTCGAAGACAAGCGGCGAGCCGGAGCCGTATGGCTCAGCGGCGCGCTGCATGGAGCTGCTCAGACACCGAGAAGTCGAAGCGATCGTCCTCGCCTGAGTCGAGCTGGCGCAGAAACTCGAGCGCTTCCTGGTGTCGGTGCTGTTCTGAGCGGATTGCCTGTGCTCCGCGCAGGGCGAGGTCGTGTACGGCACGTGATCGGGGCTTGGCCCCACCTAGCTCCGATACGGCAGCCTCAAGCTCGGGGTCGAGCGTAACCTGGATGCGGGGCTTTGTCGGTGGCATCTCACAAGTGTACCGCATCTCTGGTACACGAACTGAACTGCCCCGGGAGTCTTAGGGGTCTTGATCTAAGCAGCGAACCGCTGCGCGCTGCGTTCCTTGCGCCTCATCGCTTCGACCTCGCGGTCCTTCGGCGGAGCGGAGGTGACGAGCTGGTCGAGGAGTCTCGCCGATATCTCGGTGACCTCCTCGACGGTGCGCTCGAAGGCCTCGGCGTTGGCCTGGGAGGGCTTGGTGAAGCCGCTGATCTTGCGCACGTACTGCAGTGCCGCGGCGCGCACCTCGTCCTCAGTCGCGGGCGGCTCGAAGTTGTAGAGCGTTCGTATGTTTCTGCACATGACCGCTAGGTTACCGAGGCCCGGCTCCCGGCTCTCTTCGCGGGTCGGCGCGGTGCGGCCCTCGCGGCGCGTTTACGTGCGGGGCGCAGTCCGGCGGCGCGCGCGAGCGCTTCGATCGCGCCCTCCAGCTCGCGTGCGATCTGCTCCAGCCCGGGGATCGCGTCGTAGTCTGCGAGCAGGCCGAAGCCGAGACTGCCGTCGTAGCTCATCACGGCGATGCCCAGCGCCTGCTTGCGCGCGAGCGGCACGACAGGGTAGAGCGACTGCAGGCGGCGGCCGAGCAGGTAGAGCGGGAACTGCGGGCCGGGGACGTTCGTGACGACGAGGTTGAAGAACCGCTGGCGAGCCTGCAGGCGCGCGGCCTGGCTGAGGATCGTGGGCGGCGCGAAACCGGCGAGGTTGGTGATCATCTGCGCGCCGACAGCCTGCCCGGAGCGCTTGAGGTCCTCCATCGCCAGGCGGATCTCGTCAAGGCACGCAGCGGGGTCTTCGACGCCCACCGGCAGCGGCGCCCAGATCGCCGCGACGCGATTGCCGAGCGCGCCCCGCTCGGCGTCGGCGCGCACCGACACCGGCACCATCGCGCGCATCACGAGGCCCTCGGTGTCGTGGCCCTGCGCGCGCAGGTGGCTGCCGAGCGCGAGGCTCACCGAGGCCAGCACAACATCGTTGAGCGTGCCGCCGAGGGAGTCCTTGATGCCCTTGAACTGCGCCAGCTCGGCGTCGACCCAGGTGTAGCGGCGGTGGGGGCCGATGTCGACGTTCAGCGGGGTGTGGGGCGCCGGGTGGCCGATACCCGGCAGCGCGGAGGCACCGAGGTTGGACAGCGTCTCGCGCACGCTCCTGATGGCGCGGCGGGGATGGCGGGTTAGCGCCCGCGCACCGCGCCCCATCTCGCCGGGCACCGTCGTGCGCTCCAGCAGCGCCTCGCCGAGCAGCTTGGCCTGGCCGGGCAGCGGCCGCGCGGTCCACGGCTCGGGTGCTCGCGGCGGTAGCACCGGCTCGGGGGTGGTGTCGAACAGCACGGTCGTGATGTCCACGCCGGAGATGCCGTCCACGAGCGCGTGGTGGGTCTTCGCGATCAGCGCGAACCGCCCGCCCGCCATGCTATCGACGAGCCAGATCTCCCATAGCGGCTTGGAGCGATCCAGGCGCTGGGAGAAGAGCCTGCCCGCCAGGCGTTTGAGCGCCGCCTCGTCTTCGGGCTGGGGCAGCGCTGTGTGGCGGATGTGGTAGCGCAGGTTGAAGTGGGGGTCGTCCGCCCACACAGGCCGGCCCTGCCCGAAGGGCACGTACACGAGCCGCTGGCGGTAGCGGGGCACCAGGTGCAGGCGTCCGAGCACGTGATCCACGAGCTCCCTGGGCGTCGGTGCCTGCCCCTCGAAGACCATCACCGAGGCGACGTGCATGTGTGCGGTCGAGTCGTCCTCAAGGTGCAGGAACGCCGTGTCGAGCGCGGTCAGGCGATCGGGGTTGGCCATGCGTCCGATTCTCGCAGGTCGTCGGTTTGATTGAGGATGGATTGGGTCCACCTCGGCTCCTCGGTGCAGTCGGAAGGACTGGTTGCGCAGCTGCCCGCCCCGGCTTGCGGCTCGATCGGTTGCGCAGCTGCCCGCCCCGGCTTGCGGCTCGATCGGGAGGCGTGTCCGGCATGCCGCCTGGAGGGTGAGCCGTGCGGCTCCCTTGCGGAGCCCCCTCTGGGGGCGGAGCCTCAAGTCTTTTGGCAGTTAGGTCAGAAACACGGCCATTCGGCCCAACTGCGGGAAACACGCGGTTTTCGGCTTGTGTGACGGCGAACACACTAAATGGGGTGCAAGAACACCTAGCGTGTAGACGATTGTTCAACTGCCGAGTCGTCTCCGTGGATGGAGGCGAGCGGGGGACCCACTGCCGGACCGCTCAGGACGAGCGGCCCGGATGGGGCGAATCGGCCGCTGCTGCGGCCGTAACGCCCGACTGTCGCGCGGCTGTTCGCGCGTCGGTCGGCCGTGAGCCCGACAGCTAACCCCGTAGGCGGCTATCAGGAGGTTTCAAGCGATATGTATGTCCCTGCGCCCCCGGCGCCCGGAGTCACGCCCCTTACCCCCGTCGGGATCGGGACGGACAGCGCGCCGCTCGTGGCGCCGAAGCACAGCATGCTGAAAGTCAAACGCCTGCAGCTGGATGTCCTCGACGGACAGCGCACGAGCGTCGCCGGCGCGCTGGCGCCTGCGCTGCCCGGGGCCACCGTTGACCTGCAGGCGCTCACCCGCCGCGGCTGGCGCACGCTCGCCCACACCCGCACGGGTGCACAGGGTCGCTACCGGCTCCGCTACGTCCCTGCTGCGCGCGCGGACGAGCTCGTGCGGGTGTACTTCCCCGGCGACGCCCTCTACGACGCCGCGCACCGCCGGTTGGGCCGCCTCGACGTCTACCACCTCGCCGAGGCCTCGTGGTACGGCGGCGGTGGCACGCTCGCCTGCGGCGGGCAGCTGACCAGCTCCACGCTGGGCGTGGCCAACAAGACGCTTCCCTGCGGCACGCTCGTGCACCTGCGCTACGGGGGGCGCAGCGTGAGCGTGCCCGTGATCGACCGTGGCCCGTTCGTGCCCGGCCGTGAATTCGACCTCACCGAAGCCACCAAGGCGGCGCTCGGGTTCGACGGCGTCGGGGAGGTGTGGGTCTCCTAGCCGCACGCGCGAGGTGTTGAATAGGGGCATGCCTTCCAATCGCCGATCTCAGAGCTGCATCTCTGGATGCAGTTGGCCGGAGCGGGGCTGATGCCCCGCTCCGCCACGGCCCGACTGTTCCTCGCCATCGACCCGCCCGCCCACGTGCGCGAGGCGCTGGCCGCGTGGGCGCGGGCGGCCGTCGGGCTGGGGCGGGGACGGCGCTACGGTGCGGTGCGGCCGCCGCGGCCGCTCGATGCGGAGCTGCTGCATCTGACGCTGTGCTTCCTCGGCGAGCGACCCGTCACCGAGATCGAGCAGATCGCCGCTCTCCTCGGTGACGGCGCGCGCACCGTGGGCGAGCTGTCGGTCGGCGCGCCCCTGTGGCTGCCCCCGCGCCGCCCGCGCGTGCTCGCCGTGGAGGTGCACGACCCTGCGGGCGACCTGGCGAGACTGCACGGCTCGCTGACCCGCGCGCTGGCCGAGGGGATCGGTTGGGAGCCCGAGGGACGCCGCCCCCAGCGCTTCCGTCCGCACGTCACACTCGCGCGCATGCGCGAGGACGCCGCGCCGCGCGAGCGCGAGCTGCCGCCCACGCCGGCGCTCGCATTCGCCCCCGAGGAGGTCGTCCTCTACCGCTCGTGGCTGGCTCCCGATGGGGCGTCCTACGAGGAGCTGGCGAGCGCCACGCTGGTCCCCGTTTGAGAGTCGGTCTGGCTCCGCCGGATGGCCTGGAAAACTCACCCGAGGGCAGGGGTCGGATACGAACAAGTGTTCCGTCCGGAGCCACGACTACCTTGGGCTGCCCACATAGAGGTGCCAGCGGCCAAAGGCCGCTGGCCGAAGCAGGGAATCGCGCCGCAGGCGCTTGGCTCTCGGTTTCGGTAGGGCCCTCGCTTCCAATCCCACCGCAGAGGAGCTTCCACGATGCCCGTAACCGACGAAGAGAAGGCCGCAAAGGCACGCGACGCCGCCCTGCAGGGGGCGCTCGGGCAGATCGAGCGCGAGTTCGGCAAGGGCACCGTGATGCGCATGGGCGACGAGGGCGCGCAGGTGCGCGTCGACGCGATCTCCACCGGCGCGATCACGCTGGATGTGGCGCTCGGCATCGGCGGCGTGCCCAAGGGCCGCATCGTGGAGGTCTTCGGCCCGGAGTCCTCGGGTAAGACGACGCTGATCTACCACGTGCTCGCCGAAGCCCAGAAGATGGGGGGCGTGTGCGCGTTCATCGACGCCGAGCACGCCATGGACCCGCTGTACGCGAAGGAGATCGGCGTGGACATCGACGAGCTGCTGGTCTCCCAGCCCGACTACGGCGAGCAGGCGCTGGAGGTCGCTGACATGCTCGTACGCTCGGGTGCCGTGGACGTCGTGGCGATCGATTCCGTCGCCGCGCTCACGCCGCGCGTGGAGCTCGAGGGGCAGATGGGCGACCAGACCGTGGGCTCGCAGGCGCGCATGATGTCCCAGGCGATGCGCAAGCTCGCGGGCAACCTCAACCGCACGCAGACGCTCTGCATCCTCACCAACCAGATCCGCGAAAAGGTGGGCGTGATGTTCGGCTCGCCCGAGACCCAGCCGGGCGGGCGGGCGCTGAAGTTCTACGCCTCCCAGCGCCTTGACATCCGGCGCATCGAGACGCTCAAGGACGGAACCGAGGCCGTGGGCAACCGCGTGCGCGTGAAAGTCGTCAAGAACAAGGTCGCCGCGCCCTTCCGCCAGGCCGAGTTCGACATCGAGTTCGGCAAGGGCATCTCCACCGCGGGCTGCCTCATCGACCTGGGTCTCGAGCACAGCATCGTGACCAAGTCGGGCTCCTTCTTCTCCTACGGTGAGCAGCGCCTCGGGCAGGGTCGCGGCAACGCCAAGACCTACCTCGAGGAGAACCCGGCGATGGCGAAGGAGATCGAGAAGAAGATCTACGCGATCCTCAAGATCGGCCCCGCCGCGGTCACCCCGATCGTCGGCGAGGTCGTCGCGGCGCCGGCCGCGCCAGCCTCGGCAGGCGAGGAGCCGGCGAAGGCGCGGCGCGAGGTCGCGGCTGTCCCGCGCGCGGCTTGACTACATCTCTACTTTCCAGGAATTACACGGCGAGGCTCACCCGGCAGGTTAACTTCGTCGACAAGGATCCATTCCGATATACGAATCTCATAGAGCCGCATCGGCGTTTCCTCGAGGGCAAGCTTTTTTGCATCGATCACGACACTTGCCTTGGGATGCCGTATAGACGACGCTGATCGCAACGCTCTCCATATTCACAGGCCGTGCAAGCGTCGCAGCTCACGGCAGGAGCAAGAACTACACGCCGCTCAGTGCCTAGTGATCCGAAGACGTCACGCCATCGTCGGGCATAAGATCTCCGACCTGGCCGATAACTTCGTGTCCAAGTATCCGCGGCAGCGATGATGCACGAACTTTAAAAGAGCGCCCTGCTCGTGGCCACAAGAGCGCCGAATCATGTCGTCTCGCAAATCTCTGAATATATTCCATCCCAGAGCACTTCTCTCATGCATATAGCCTCGACCGCGGTATTGTCAGCCTCTTCGAGACGAACTGGATCTCCCTGACACATGGCATCCAATAGTCGCAATGCAAGGGGACCGTGCTCTTCATGATCGAGCGCGATGTGTCTGTTCAGGTAATACTTGAATATGGGTGCCTGATCCAATACAGCCGTCATCCCGTCGTGTGCGGTGGTAAAAACCTCTGGCAAGAGGTTCTCGCGGCCATAGCAAAAGGAGGCTGCAACCTTGTGAGGCGCTCCATGCATGGCCACGTTCAACGTGGCCGACACGAACGTTTTTACGGTTTCTGGCAGATGGGCATCTGTGAGCGCAGTGATGGTATCTTCGGACGCTTCTATGCGGCCGATATAATCTTCGATTGGCTTGGTGTCTGCTCGCATCTCGTCCATAGCCTTAAGGTACAACTCGAAGTGGCTTAGATGGTGGCTGTCGAGTCCCTCGTCACACTCCTCTGCGACGAGGATCTCGGTGATGAATCGTGCATGGTCGCCCAGTCTGCGAGGGACCCAAGGCACCGACACGCACGTAACCTCATTCTGTAGGCGCTTCAGCAAGCTAAAAAAATCCCAAACCGCGAATACATGGTGTTTCATGAATATTCGCAGGCGCGCGGGCGTATCTAGGCTGCTGTACAGGGGATGGCGAACCAGGCGTTCGCTTGCATCTTTGATCTGAGTAGATAGCTGACGTTCGATATCGGCCATGGTCTATTACCTGTCCTTGTCTATTGGGCTCATCGGTATTACTTGGCGGGCTGGGGTACGCCGGTTGGCCATGGCTGGGTAGCGAGCAGCTCGTCGTTCCCGGCCTGCGCCCAGAGATCCTCTGCGATATGCGGCATCAAAGGTGCGCTGAGACGGACAAGCAGGATAAGAGCAGCAACCATAGCCCGACAGTCCTTGATGTTCATTTCGTTTCTTATCTTGAGAACGCGCGCTTCGAACTCTTCTAGGCGTCCGAGAAGGTGCATAAGGTTGCGCACAGCCTTGTGTGGCTCAACACGCTCGAGATCCTCAGTGATCCTGCGTATCGCCGCTTCACACCAGACGGCCAGTCGACGCCGGAGATGATCGCTGCTATCGATCGTCGAGACGCCATCGCCAATGTCCGATTTGTTCAAATAGATCTGGCCGAGAAGCCAGAGGCGATCAAGGAGCCCGCGCATATGCTGGAGTAGCTGCTCATCCCAGGTGAAGGCCGTTGTCGGCGCCGCCGCATAGAGCACCGCTAGACGAACGGCATCAGCGCCTGCGCTTCGAACGAGAGCTTCAGGTTCTATGGTGTTTCCCAAATGCTTGCTCATCTTTCGTCCGTCAAATCTGATCATCTCGTGCATCAGCACTCGTGTAAAGGGCTCGCCTTCCATGGATGTCACACAGCCGATGTCGCGCAAGGCCTTTGTTAGCATGCGGATGTCGTACATATACCTGCCTCCGTCAGACCCCCAAACCACGTCTGTAACTGGCAGCCACCGACCTAGCTCTTCATGCTCGAACAGCTGCGGCATCCTCTGCTCGGGCGGCACGCACGGCGCCATCCAAAACCACAGCCCGTCGAAATGGCAATCAAGGGTATCTGTATCGCGCGTGGCCTCGGCTCCGCAGCGGGGACATTTACAGGCCTGGAACCGGAGATGATCGGCTGGCGCTCCTGCCGGATTGGCGTCATCTGGCTCGGGCAAGCGAACAGGCAGATCCTCAAATGGAACCGCTACCGGACCACATGACTCGCAGTTGACCAATGGGATTGGCGTCCCCCATATGCGCTGGCGGGAAATGGGAAAGTCACGTGTTGAGTAGCGGACGGTAGACGTCAGCATGTCTGCTGATACCGACGTAGTTAGGAGTGGATCGCTTGGCAAGCCGAGTCTCTGCGCCACCGCGGCATCGACCCTGTCGATGGCTGGTATGCCCAGGACAGCACAAGCGCCATATCGTGCATCGACGACGGGCGAGACGACCACCGGTAGGGTGAGTGGGCCATCGTCGAGGCATACGCGCCAGCCGGTATCGACAGCTGGCAGAGTTTCCGCTTCTCGCTCCACGTGTCGCCAATCGACAGCATGCAGATTGCTAACGGCAGCTTCGACACCGGGCTTCTGTATCCAGCTCTTGATGTCGGGATGATTGACCGAAAGGATCACGAGCGTCGCTGAGCCGATTGCCTCTACATGGGGAGTGAATACAACCAGGGACCCACCGTTGTCTCCGCGTGCAGTCAGCTCGACACCGCTGACTTCTCCGGTCGCGTGTCGCTGGGCGCTACGCGCCAGCTTGTTCCAGCCCGTCAGCTCAGTAAGACGGTCGTTGTTCTCCTGGGCGTAAGCCTGCACGCGCAAGTACCACTGAGGCATAGACCGCGTGCGCACCGAGCCGTTGCAATGCCAACACCTACCGTCGCGGATCTGGAGGCTAGCGAGCGTCGTCTGGCAGCTATCGCACCAGTCGACGGGGCCCGTAGCCCGATAGACGACCCCGAGCTCCAGCAGCTTCAAGAATAGCCACTGGGTCGACTGATAGATTGTGGCGTCATGTGTAAGAAATAGACGTGACCAGTCGAAAGAGTAGCCGAGCATGTCAAACTGCCTCCGCATCCGCTCGATACACCGGTCAACCCATGCGCGAGGGCTTTCTCGGCTCTTTGCGGCGCTGAGCTCAGAAGGGAGTCCAAATGCGTCGAAGCCGGGGGCAAAAAGAACAGCCTCACCTCGCGCTCGGCAGAAGCGTACGTGAGCGTCGCTGATGCTGTAGCTCCGGACATGCCCGATGTGAGCGCTACCTGACGTAAAGGGCACGGCGGCAAACACGTATCGATCGCGCCGCGTCGCCGAGGGGGGAGGTACCACAAACGCCTCGTCCTCACGCCAGCGCTTCTGCCAGTGCGGCTCGCTAACGTCAGGTCTATACTCGCCGAACTCGGAGGGAATGGCTTCGTGCTGCTTTCCCGTGACGGAATTCGCCGGTAACTCTGGTCCGGCCTCTATCGCCTGAACATTATCCATCGGCTTGCCTGCTGCGAATAACAAGAGAGTACGCCTGACGGGATTCGAACCCGCACCTCCGGTTTTTAAGACCGATGCTCTTAAGCGAGATTTTGTGCACGCCTTCGTGTTGCGCCGCCGATATCCCTAACAGCTGGCCGGCGTTGGCCTTGACGGGCAAGCGTCGATGTCGAGCCTGCGCGTATCCGCCTAGTTGGTGGAGGGGGCTCCTGCGCAACATACAGCAATGCCTACTTTCATCACCGTGCACCATTAAGCTACAGGCGCTCGTAGGTAAGATTTTAAAATCGCAGAGCCAAATCCACGATTGCGTGTGCCCTGTTCCTGGTATTTCTGTCGGAATGATCCTCATTGTGTCTTGTCTTGGCTTGTGCTTTCAGGTGTGCTGGAGCACTCTTGTTCGGGGAGCGCTAGGACTACTGGCCATCAAGAGTGCGTCGATAAGAAGATTTCTGGTCATAGCGAGTCTCAGTTTCGGTCGGTTGGGCGATCTTGTCTGCTGCCCCGAATTGAAACAGAGGAAAGCGATTTGGCCGCCGCGAGGGATGCGGCTCGACTAAAACAGCTCAGATATGCGGACGCACCAAGGTTTGAGCTGATCGAAAACGTTTCCGACTGGTCATTTGGACGGACAACGCCAACTGCGGGCTTTGTGAGCTGGGCTGCCGACTGGTCTGATATTGCGCCCGATTAGCAGCTGATGGGGCTTTCGCAATGTCTAGGCCGGCCGTCGGCTTTGGCGAACCTATGGGCGAAGGCGATCCACGTGCATCCCAAGCCATCATAGATCCCCATGTCGTGTCGCGCCTAAGCCAGCACTATGCCGACCAGCGAGCACGGTCGCAGGAGCTGTGGGAGCGCGCCCGTGTGGTATTTCCCGACGGCGTCAGCGGCGCGAAGTGGTATGCGCCCTATCCGGTGTTCATCAAGTCGACCGCCGGCTCGCGTGGTGGACGTTGATGGAAACAAATATGTCGATCTCCTAGTGGGCGTTGGGGGCAATGCTTCTTGGTCATGGGCATCCAGAGGTGCGTCAGAGAGTTCACGAGCGGCTCGAGCAGATGGCCAATCCGTGGATGCCGACCGAGATGTCGCTTATGATGGCCGAGCGTATTCGCGGACATATGCCCTATCTCGAGCGGCTACGGGTACATTCACCGAGAATCCTCTTTCGATAGCCGCTGGCCTGGCGGTCCTCGACGTACTGAAGCGCGAACCGGCATTGGAGCGGGCCGACCGCGCGGCGGACCTCCTGCGCGAGGGGCTTCTCGCCCGATTCTCGGCTCATGGTGTCCGGGCAGTGGTGAGCGGGGTCGCGTCGATCCTCCAGGTGCATTTCGGAACCGAGGTCGTGGAGGATCGACGGGATGTGGTCCGAGCGAACACCGAGGCCACGCGTGAGCTCTTGCTCGGCATGGTGTCGGGCGGGGTGCTGTGGCCCCAGTGCACCCGGCCGTCACATTCGCGGCGCATAGCGCAGAGGACATCGAGCGAGTATTGTCGGTCCTAGACTCGGTGCTTGGGAACTATGCGGTGGTCTCGGGAGCCTTGCGAGCGTAGTCGGGGCTGGCTCATTGACTTATGGCCTCAAGCAGGTCCTCCAGGCGGCTATCTTGATGGGGTGAAGCGCTACCACCTCACCACCTTCGGGTGCCAGATGAACGAGCACGACTCCGAGCGCATGAAGGGGATGCTCGAGTCGCTCGGCTACGCCGAGGCGTCTGAGCGCGCGCAGGCCGACGTGATCCTGTTCAACACCTGCTCGATCCGCGAGACCGCCGACAGCCGCTTCCTCGCACACCTGGGCGAGGCCAAGCGACTCAAGCGCGAAGAGCCGGCGCGCGTGGTCGGAGTGGGAGGTTGCTGGGCACAGTCGGTCAAGGAGGAGGTGTTCGCGCGCTTCCCCTTCGTGGACGTCGCCTTCGGCCCCGGCCAGGTACACAGGCTGGCGGAGTTTCTCACCAGCGACTCCATCACCGCGCAGGGGTACTTCGAGTTCGAGGGTTTCACCGGGCACCTGCCGGCGCGCCGCGGGCGGGCGTTTCAGGGCTGGCTGCAGATCAGCGTCGGCTGCAACTGCGCCTGCTCCTACTGCATCGTGCCCTCCACGCGCGGGCGCGAGGTCAGCCGGCCGCCAGAGGAGCTCGTGGAGGAGGTGCGGGCGATGGTGGCCGACGGCGTACGCGAGGTGACGCTGCTCGGGCAGAACGTCAACTCCTACGGGCGCGACCTGCGGCTTCCGATGGCACGGGCTACGGCCGTGGCGCCAGGCGCAATGTCGTCAGCCTCGCCTGGCGCGGCGTCGGCCCCATCTCCTGGCGCGGCGCCGGGCGCCACCCTAGGAGCGGGGCGTCGGCCACAGCGGACACCCTTCTCAGATCTGCTGCGCGCGATCGATGCGATCGACGGCATCGAGCGCATCCGCTACACGAGCCCGCATCCCAAGGACATGCGCGAGGACGTGATCCGCGCCCACGCGGAACTGCCGAGTCTCTGCGAGCACATCCATCTGCCGCTGCAGTCTGGCTCGAGCACCGTGCTGAGGGCGATGCGTCGCACCTACGACCGTCGCCGCTACCTCGACCGGGTCGCGCTGATCCGCGAGCACGTGCCCGATGTCTCGCTCACGACCGACATCATCGTCGGCTTCCCCGGCGAGAGCGAGCAGGACTTCGCGGAAACGCTCGAGGTCGTCGAGGAGGTGCGCTACGACAGCGCCTTCACCTTCATCTTCTCCCCCCGCCGGGGGACCACGGCAGCGGAGCTGACCGACGGGCTGGTGCCCCACGAGGTGAAGGTGCAGCGTATGGAGCGCCTCGTCGAGGCCGTCCAGCGTCACGCGCGCGAGCGCGCCCAGCGCTTTGTCGGGCGCACGGTGGAGGTGCTCGTCGAAGGCCCCTCGCGTACCGACCCGGAGCGTTTGCGTGGGCGCACACGTCACAACAAGGCGGTGAACTTCACCGGCCTCGCCGTCCCCGGCGAGTTGACGCAGGTCCGCATCGACGCCGCCTCCAGCCAGACTCTCTCCGGCGAGGAGAGCCTGCTGGCGCGCGTTGGTTGACGGGCCAGGCGTTGGAGTCTGTATACGCAACCGATCATGCCATTGGCATGCGTATACCGACTAAAAGCATGCTAAGATCAGGCTGTGAGCGCTATTCAGGTCAAGAACGTTCCGGACGACCTGCACGAGCGGCTGCGTGAGCGGGCCCACAAGCAGGGGCAGAGCTTGAGCGATTACGTGAGGAGGCTGATCGAGCTCGATCTTGCGCTGCCCACAACCGAAGAGTGGCTGGAGCGCGTCAGGGGACGCGAACCCGTTACTGGAGTCGGCCCCGGCGAGGTTGCGGCCCTCATCGCAGATGGGCGGCGGGAACGTGACGAGCAGATCCGAAACGCAATCACGCGTCATTGACGCCTCGGCAGTGGTCGAGTTGCTCATGGCGAGCGAGCTGGCCAAGGTCGTGGAGCAGGCGATTAGGGGCGTCCGGATCATCGCTCCCGACTCGATCAACCCAGAGGTCCTGCAATCGATCCGCGGGATCGAGCGCTCCGGTGAGATCGATCGCACCCGGGCCGGCGAGATGGTCGACGACTTCCTCAGCATGACCCTTACGAGGATGCCGACTATCGGCCTGCTCGAAGACGCCTGGAGCCTGCGTGCGAACGTCAGTGCCTACGATGCCTGCTATGTGGCGCTCGCTCGCGAGCTGAAGGCCGAGCTGATCACGGCCGACGGGCGGCTGGCCAGCGCACCAGGCCTCGGTATTCCTCTAATCCTTATTTGAGCACCGAGGTGGACGCCCGCCGCCGAGTATGCGAACATATGTTCGTGCGCTGGAGCAACCTGACGATCTCCGAGGAGGAGCAGCGACGCCTGCCGGGCTATCGCGACGAGGCCGTGGTGCGGCGCTTCGATGCGCCCGAGGCGCTGGACATGCGCTTCTACGAGGTCCGCGCCCGCTCGGTGCTCAACCGCGTGCCGGGCAAGTCGCGGATGCCGTTCCGCTGGACGATCAACCCCTATAGGGGATGCAGCCATGCGTGCGTTTACTGCTTTGCTCGCCCCACGCACAGGTATCTCGACTTCGACGCCGGCCGGGACTTCGAGCGCGAGATCGTCGTCAAGGTCAATGCGCCCGAGGCGCTGCGGGCTGAGCTGGCCAAGCCATCCTGGGGCCATGAGCACGTGGCGCTCGGGACGAACACCGACCCCTACCAGTGGGTCGAGGGGCGCTACAGGCTGATGCGGGGTATCTGGGAGGCGCTGCGCGATGCCGCCAATCCGTGCTCGGTGCTGACCAAGTCGCCGCTGCTCCTGCGCGATCTGGATCTGATGCTCGCGATCGCCGAGCGCACCGAGTTCAGCGCGATGCTCTCGATCCCCACGCTCGACGAGAAGGCATGGCGGGCAACCGAGCCGCACACGCCCAACCCACGGGCACGCCTGGAGGCGGTGGCCGAGCTCAACCGCGCTGGCATCCGCACGGGTGTGCTGATCGCGCCGCTGATGCCGGGGATAAACGATGCGCCCGAGCAGATCGAGCCGCTGCTCGCGGGCGCGCTCGAGGCGGGGGCGCAGAGCATCGGTGGGGTCGCACTGCACCTGCGCGGCGAGGTGCGTGACGTGTTCATGGACTGGCTGCGCTCCGCGTGCCCGCAGCTGGTGGAGCGCTATGAGGAGCTCTATTGGCGCGGCGCCTACGCGCCGGCGGAGGAACGCGGGCGCCTAGCGGGCCTCGTGCGCGATCGCGTGACGGGTCGCACGCGGCATTTCAGAATGGCGCGCGGAGAGAACATGTCCGCTCCTGGAGAAAGCTCCTCCGCTCTTACCACACGGGCCTCACGAGATGGAACGCAGGCAGATGGCGCACCCGCGCGGCAGTCCAATCGGGCCGAGCTGCCCAGCCGCGATGCTGGACAGCCGGTATCGGATCAGGGGACCCTCTTCTGAGGAGCAGAGAACCCCGCTCGCGGTGGCGGGTGTCCTAGCGCTTGCCGCCCTGGCCCGCGATGATCTGGGCGGCGACCTTCTCGCCACCCATCCGGCGGGTGACCGCCGCCGCCGTCTCCGGTGCGACGCCGCCGAAGAGGGCGCCCACGCGCAGCGCGACCGGCGCGACGTCCACCTCGCCGCGGTTGCGCTCGATCGCGCTGAGCACTGCCTTGGCGACGTCCTCGGGAGTGCGCGTGCCGACGCCCGGGGGGAGCTTCGCGCCAGACTCCGCGAACATGCCCGCGTCGCGGATGAAGCCGGGGAAGACAGCGGACACACCGACACCGCTGTCGCGCAGCTCCGGGCGCAGCGCCGCCGCGAAGCCGCGCAGGCCGTACTTGGTGGCGTTGTAGAGCGAGGTGCCGGGCGAGGCGGACTTGCCCGACAGGGAAGATACGAACAGCAGGTGCCCGCTGCCGCGCGCGACCATCGCCGGCGCGAGCGCGCGGGCGAGCGCGATCGGGGCGCGCAGGTTGACGTCGAGCGCGCGGTCGATCTCCTCCATGCTGAAGCTCTCCAGGCGGCCGGAGGCAGGCAGCGCGGCGTTGGCCACGAGGATGTCCACGCGGCCCGCCTCGGCGATCAGGTGGTCGACCTCCGCGGGGAGGCTCAGGTCGACCGCGAGCGTGCGCGCTTTCAGCTCGGCCGCCAATGGCTCCAGCACGTCGGTGCGGCGCCCGGTGAGGATCAGCTCGGCGCCGCGCCCTCGCAGCGCGCGCGCCGTCGCCTGGCCGATACCGCCGGTGGCGCCGGTGAGCAGGACTGTGGAGCCGGGGATCTGCATCGGTCTGCAAGCCTACGCCGATGCAAGTGATCGCGCTGTTCGGCCCAACCGGCGTGGGCAAGACCGCCGTGGCCGTCGCGCTCGCGGAGCGGCTGCGCGCGCGAGGCGAGAGTCCTGTGGCTGTCTCTGCCGACGCGCTGCAGGTCTACGCGGGCCTGGAGACGCTGACCGGCGTCGCCTCGCCGGCCGAGCGCGCCACGCTGGAGCACAGGCTCGTGTCGTTCATGCCGGTCGACGCGAGCTTCAGCGCGGGGCAGTATGCGGAGCTCGCGCACGCGCAGATCGACGGGCTGCTGGCGGAGGGCCGCCGCCCGATCGTGGTCGGCGGTACGGGCCTGTATCTGCGCGCGGCGCTGACCAAGCTGGACCTGCGCCCGCCGCCGCCCGAGGGCGTGCGCGAGCGCTGGACACGCGAGCTCGAACGCCACGGCGCGCCCGCGCTGCACGCGCGGCTGGCGCAGAGCGCGCCGTGGGCGGCGGAGGAGATCAACCCCAACGACCGCCAGCGGGTGGTGCGGGCGCTCGAGCTGCTCGACCTCGGCGAGCTCGAGCCTCCCGAGGGGCCCTCGCAGCTGTGGACCGCGGATATGCGCCAGCCGACGCTCCTTGCGGGGCTCACGATGGAGCGCGAGGCGCTGTACGCGCGCATCGACGCGCGCGTGGAAGCCATGCTTGCCGCCGGGGTGCGCGAGGAGGCCCAGCGCGCGCACGCCGCCGGCGCGTCGGGCACCGCGCGCAAGGCGCTGGGCTTCGACGAGCTCCTGGGCGGCGACTTCGAGGGCATGAAGCGCCGCACGCGCAACTACGCGCGGCGCCAGCTCACGTGGATGCGCAAGCTCGGCGGGACGCGGCTGATCGACGTCACCGAGCGCTCGCCTCAGGATGTGGCGCGGGAGATTGCCGCGCTGGCCGGCGTGTCGTGATGCGCCGGCGCGGGAGGCCCGCTGGATCGCGGGGCGATGAACACTAGACTGCGGCACCGCATGAGAAGACGTGAAGGCACACACGGATGAGATTCGAGAAGTGGCAGGCGCTGGGCAACGACTACCTGATTGTCGAGCAGGAGGAGCTGGCGTTCGAGCTGACGCCGGCGCGCGTGCGGCGGCTGTGCGAGGGGCATTTCGGCGTGCTCGCCGACGGGGTGCTGCTGCTCGCCCACAGCGACGATCCCCGTTTCGTGGCGGACCTGCGGATCTTCAACCCCGACGGCTCGGAGGCCGAGCTGTCGGGCAACGGCGCGCGCGAGGCGATTCTCTATCTGCGCCGGCGCGGCTGGACCGAGCAGGATGTGTTCTCGATCGGCACAGTCGCGGGTGTGATCAGCCCGACCATCACCGGAACAGACACATGCCGCGTGGACATGGGCCATGCGAGTCTCACTTCGACTGATTTCCCCGGCGGGGCGTCCAACGGGATCGGGGAGCTGACCGCCAACGGTCGCACTTGGAGCTTTCAGCACGTGTCGATCGGCAACCCGCAGTGCGCGATCCACGTGGCCGATCTCGCGGAGCTGGAGTCGCTGGACCTGCCTGCGCTCGGCCCGGCGATCGAAGGGCACGGGAGCTTTCCCAATCGCACCAACGTCTCCTGGTACACCGAGACCGAACCAAGCCGAATTCGCGCGCGTATCTTCGAGCGCGGAGTAGGGGAGACGCTCTCCTCGGGTACGGGGGCCAGTGGCGCGGCAATTGCTCACCACCTGCGTGAATGCGCCGCCAATTCGACTCTCACGGTGGCGCTAGATGGTGGAGAGCTGGAGGTTGATGTGGGACCCAATCTGCATATAAATCTGACCGGCTGGGCCAAGCCTGTGTTCTCAGGCACGCTCAGCGAAGACTTCCTAAAGGAGCTAGATGAGACCGAGTGAGCGTTTGAGCCGCATCCCGCCATATCTGTTCGCCGAGCTGGAGCGCAAGATCGCCGCCAAGCAGGCCGCCGGAGTGGATGTGATCAGCCTCGGCATCGGCGACCCCGACCGCCCCACGCCGGCGTTGATCGTGGAGGCGATGCAGGAGGCGGTGAGTGAGCCCGAGACCCACCGTTACCCCTCCAACCGCGGGCGCCACGACTTCCGCGTGGCGCTGAGCGACTTCTACGAGCGGCGCTTCGAGGTGGACGTCGACCCCGACACGGAGATCATCCCAGCGATCGGCGCCAAGGAGGCGATCTTCAATCTCAACCTGGCCTTCCTGGACCCGGGGGACGTGGCGCTCGCGTCAGATCCCGGCTACCCGGTGTATACGGGCGGGCCGCTGCTCGCGGGTGCGGACCCCGTGGTGATGCCGCTGGTGCCCGAGCTCGGGTTCGTGCCCGACCTCGACGCGATCGGCGAGGAGACTGCACGGCGGGCGAAGCTGATGTACCTCAACTATCCCAACAACCCGACGGGGGCGGTCGTGCCCGAGGGGTTCTTCGAGCGCGTCGTGCACTACGCACGCGCCTACGACATCCTCGTGGTGCACGACAACGCCTACTCGGAGACGACCTACGATGGCTACCGCGCGCCCTCGTTCCTCGCCACACCTGGCGCCAAGGAGGTGGGGATCGAGGTGTTCTCGCTCTCCAAGGGCTACAACATGACCGGCTGGCGTTGTGCGGCGGTAGTCGGAAACAGCGCGGCGATCGAGAGTTACTGGCGGCTGAAGACAAACATCGACAGCGGGCTGTTCGAGGCGGTGCAGCTCGCGGGCGTCGCGGCGCTGTCCCCCGACGCCGACGTCGAGGTGGCGTCGATGAACGAGCTCTATCGCCGCCGCCGCGACCTGGTGTGCGCGGCACTGGAGAAGCTCGGCGTGCACATCGCGCCGCCGAAGGGCACGATCTACGTCTGGGCGCCAATTCCAAAGGGCTTTGAGAGCTCGGCGGCCTACTGCGAGCACGTGCTCGAGCGCGCGGCCGTGGTGATCTCGCCGGGCAGCGCCTACGGTCCGAGCGGCGAGGGGTGGTTTCGGATCTCGCTGACCACGCCCGACGAGAGGCTGGCGGAGGCCGTGGAGCGTCTCGGGGATCTCGCGGAGTGAGGGTCTCGGCGGACAGTCTCCGGGGGCGGTGCGGCAGTTGGGCCATTTGCGCCCCGAGGACCTGCGCGCTAGCGTGACTGAATCGAACCTTTAGTACTCACAGCCAAAACAACGGGGAGACACCGCGCCGCGTGGACGGTCCTTGCGACCGCCCTGGCGCTCGCCGGCCTCGCACTCGGCGCGCAGGGTGCCGCTGGCGCCTGGGGTGTGCGGTCGATCACGCCGCCGAAAGGCGCGAAAGAAACGAAGCTCTACGCCATCTCCTGCTGGACCGGCGAAGCCTGCATGGGGGTTGGCGAGTATGTGAACAGCTCCTCAGTGCAGGAACCGCTCGCGGAGAACGATGAAGCCGTCGAACTGCCGCCGAATCCGAAAGGCGGCAAAGAACCGCTGCTCGTCGGCGTCTCGTGTGCGAAAGGGGGATCGCCCTTCTGCATGGCGGTCGGCGAGTACACGGAAAGCTCGGGCTACACGCAGGTCTTCGCCGAGAAGTACTCGGGGAAAACCTGGACGCTCGAAACGGTGCCGCTGCCGCCCGAAGGCTTCGCGTCGGCATTCGGATCGATCGCGTGCCCGACGTCGACCGAATGCACGGCCGTGGGCACATACCACAAACCCATAGACGGCGAGCACTATCTTGGCGAGAAATGGTCGAGCACGGGGGGCTGGAAAGCGGAAACCCCAACCGAACGGACCGGAATCGGCTACGGCGCGATAATCGCTCTCTCCTGTCCGACCAGCGCGAGCGAATGCATGTCCGCGACGGCCTACCGCAAAAACGCTGGGCGCGTGGAAATGGAAGGCGAGGAGCTGAGCGGCACGACGTGGACCCCCGAGGCTATGACCAACCCGCCGACGGGATACACGGAAATCTTCACGGTCTCCGACTTCTGTGAAAGTCTCTCCGCTTGCGTGTCGGTTGGCTGGTACGACAATTCAGGCACCTTCGAAACCCAGGCGCAATCGTGGAACGGGACACAATGGAAAGCGATGACAACCCAGAACCCGACGGGCAGCAACCACGAACTGTCGGGGGTCTCATGCCTTGAAGGCGTCAAAGAATGCTTCGCGGTCGGCAAGTCGACGAGTGCTGGGGTGAGCGAACTGCTGGGGGAGGAATTGAAAGGGACCACATGGTCGCTGATGACGCTCGCGAAACCCACCGGCGCGAAAGAAAGCACTCTCTCTCGGATCTCGTGTGCCCCCAGCGTCTGCTACGCGGTGGGCTGGTACGTGAACAAAAGCGGCGAAACGTCGATGCTGCTCGAGGCCAGTCTTTGAGACGGGCGCTGAGACGGCGGGCGGCACGGCGGGCGCCCGGGAGCACACCCGGTCGGGCCCTACACTGAGCCTGAATGGACCCACGCCACAACGGCCATCGTGCCGTCACCGCCAAACCTGAGCAGCGCGCCCGCCAGCGGGCACTCTGCATCGCCGCGCTCGGCGAGGGCGAGGATCTCGGCGAGCTGGAGGAGCTGCTGCGCACGGCCGGCGTGGCGGTGGTGGGGAAGCTGGTGCAGCACCGCGAGCGGCCCCACCCCAACACGTACCTCGGCCCGGGCAAGGTGCAGGAGGCGAAGGCGCTCGCGCAGGAGTGCGACGCCAACGTGGTGGCCTGCGACGACGAGCTGACCCCGCGCCAGGAGCGCAACCTCGAGGAGGCGCTGGGGCTGCCGGTGGTGGACCGCACGGCGGTAATCCTCGACATCTTTGCGGCGCACGCCTCCAGCGGCGAGGGAAAGCTGCAGGTGGAGCTGGCCCAGCTGGAGTACAACCTCGCGCGGATGCGCGGTCTGTGGAGTCACCTGGAGCGTCTCGGCGGCGGGATCGGCACGAGGGGACCGGGGGAGACTCAGATCGAGACCGACCGCCGCCTCGCGCGCGACCGCATCGCGGCGCTGCGCCGACGCCTGAAGCACGTAAGGGGCACACGCGCGGTGATGCGCGCCGAGCGTGAGCGCGCGGCGCTGCCGAGCATCGCCCTCGCGGGCTACACGAACGCGGGCAAGTCGACGCTGCTGAACGCCCTCACCGGCTCGGAGGTGGGGGTGCGCGATCGACTGTTCCACACCCTCGACCCAAGCACGCGCACGTGGCAGCTGGCGGGGCGTCAGTATCTGCTGACCGACACTGTGGGATTCATCCGCAAGCTGCCCCACCAGCTCGTGGACGCGTTCGGGGCCACTCTGGAGGAGACGCTGCGCGCGGATCTTTTGCTGCACGTGCTCGACGCCTCGGCGCCCGAGCAGCAGGCTCAGGAGATGCGCCGCTCGGTGGAGTCGGTGCTGCGGGAGATCGGCGCCGAGGAGACACCGCAGGTGCTGGTGCTCAACAAGGTGGACCTGCTCGACGCGCAGGCGCGCCACGAGCTGCGTCTGCACCACCCCGGCGCGCTGCTCGTCAGCGGCGTCACCGGCGAGGGATTGGACGAGCTGGGGGAGCACGTGGAGCGCGAGTTCCGCCGCACGCTCTGCCCCGTGGACCTACTCGTGCCCTACGCGCAGGGCAGCAGCCTGGCGGAGTTACACGAGGTGGCGGGTGAGGTGACGCGCGAGGACACCCCCGAGGGCGTTCGCGTGCGCGCGCTCGTCCCCGAGCGCCTGGCGTCACGCTTCGCGCGCTTCGCCGTAGCGTCCTAAAAAAGGAAGGCTACGCCCCGGAAGGGCTCCGCAATGGAGCCGCGTGGCGCGAAAGGAGGGCGGCTACCGACCCAGCTCCAACTGGGAGTGTCCGCTTGATCCCAGCTCCAGCCGGGAGTGTCCGCTGGGGTGGTGGCTATGCGCCTGCGACACGCAGTGCCCCCGCGTGCGCCGCCTCCTCCAGTGTGTCATCGAGCGGATCGAGGGCGTCGACCTCGATGCCGAGGGCTGTGGCGATCAGCCAGTCGGCGAACCAGGTATTCTTGGGCAGCAGCGGGCCGTGCAGGTAGGTGCCGATCACGCTCCCTCGCCGTACGCCCTCGTAGCCGCTGCGCCCGTCGTTGCCGTGACCCTTCAGCACACGCCCGAGCGGCTCCTCGCCTGGGCCCAGGTGAGTGCGCCCACCGTGGTTCTCGAACCCTGCAAGCACCCGCGCGGGTCCTCCGGTATCGAGTGTGACGGAGATGGCGACGTTGCCGATCAGGCGCGGGCCGGGGTCGCGCACGGTCCACACGTCCACCAGCCCGACACCGGGAATCTCACGCTCGTCGATCACGTAGGAATTTCCGAGCAGCTGGTAGCCGCCGCACACCCCCAGCACGATCGCGCCGCGCCCGGCCGCGGCGTGCAGTCCCGCGCGCTTGTGTGACACGAGATCCTCGGCGCACAGGAGCTGATCGCGGTCCTGGCCGCCGCCGAGGTAGAACAGGTCGTGCGCGCCGCCGTCGAGCGGCTCGCCCAAGCCGCAGGCCGTGAGCCGAAAACCGATGCCCCGCCATGTGCAGCGACGCTCCAGCACGAGCAGGTTGCCGCGGTCGGCGTAGATGTTCATCAGGTCCGGGTAGAGGGCACATACGCGCAGTTGCCTAGACACGCAGCATCACCACTGCGCTGCCCGAATGATCGGCGGTTGGAGCGATATAACGCGCCGGCTCGGAACGCAGACCGACAGCGACACCCTCGCGCTCGAGTTCGGGCAGCGTGAGACAGTCGAGATCGATGACGTCGTGCTCGATCCACTCGCCCTCGACGACAGGTGGAAGCGCGCTTGGTGCCACAGCCTCGAAGCCGCTCACGGGTACGGTCCGCCGCTCGCGCTGGATGGTGACCTGCTGCCCGTGTATCCGTACGCCGGTGGCCTGACTGATGTAGTGAAACCCACCGCTTGTGCGAGTCTCGGGCCACGGCAGCGCCCCGCCGTCATCCCGCGCGAACGGCTCAACATCGGTGAGTACCGAGCAGGCGAGCAGCCCGCCGGGGAGCAGATGAGCACCTGCTCGGCGCAGGAACTGGAGGCGACCAGGAGATCCCCCGAGGAGCTGGATGGTCTGCATCGGCACGATACACAGCGACACGCGCTCGCCCCCGGGGAGCGCGAAGGTGCGCGCATCGGCACACACTGTCTCTACATCGACATCGCGTTGCCTCGCGCGCCCGGCGAGGGCGGCGAGCAGGACGGGGTCGCGGTCCAGCGCGATCATGCGGCTGCCCTTCGCCGCAAGCTCGAGCGCGACGCGGCCCGTGCCGCAACCGATATCGAGAATCGGGCCATCGGGGTGAGCGTCGGCCAGCTCGCGCCAAAGGGGCAGGTCGGCGGTGTAGGAGCCGCACTCCAGGTCGTGCCAGACGATGTGTGCGTCTGGGTTGCTCACGACCACGCGCTGTGCGCCTCCCCGCGCGCGACGAGCAGCTCGCGCAGCGCGAGCATCGCCGTGTAGGTGGGCAGCGCGAAGAGGGGAGGGGTGCTCGCCTCGCCATCGGCGCCCGGCGGACGGTCGGCGGTGGCCTGGTCGAGCGCGGCGGCGAGATCCTCGCGCACCGCGATGCACGCCGAGTTGACGCCGGCGTACTTCAATCGCACCGCCAGCTCCGCGGCACGCGTGCCCGCGCAGGTGAAGCGGCGCACGCGCCCGGCGAGCAGCTCGAAGTCGGCGTCCCAGATCCACGACACATCTCGCCCGTCGGCGATGTTGTCGTTCAGCACCCCCAGGACGTCGTGTGAGCCGGGCTCGAGCGCGAGCGTGCGCAGCACCTCATTTGCGCCGGCCGGGTTCTTCACCAGCAGGATACGCAGCTCGCGGGGGTGGGCGAGGGCTCCGACAGTCACACGCTCGGCGCGCCCGAATGCCGCCTGCGTGTGCTCTAGACCGGCGACGATCACAGGCAGCGGCAATCCGAGTGCATGCGCCAGGGTCGCGGCCGCTAGCGCGTTGTAGACGTTGTACAGCCCTGGCAGCGCCAGTTGAACCATGGCTTCGCCCTGGGGCGTGCACACGGTGAAACTCGCACTGCGAACGCCCATCAAATTAATATCTTTCGCGATCACGTCGGGCCGCGGCCGCTGCGCTCCGCAGGCGGGGCAGTGATAGTGCCCGAGGTGACCCAGATAAATCGCGTCGAACACGTACGGCGCGCCGCAGCGGCGGCAGTGCTTGGCGTCGGCCGCGTGCGCCATGCCGGGCAGTGCGAGCGAGTCGTCCTCGACGCCGAAATACAGCACGTCCGCGCGCTCGCGTCCGAGGTCCGCGACCAGCGGGTCGTCCGCGTTGAGCACGAGCTTTGCCTGTCGGCCCGCGCCGCAGTCGAGCGCGCGCGCCCAGTGCTCGGCGATGTGCTCGAGCTCGCCGTAGCGGTCGAGCTGGTCGCGGAAGAGGTTGCCGAGCAGGATCGCGCGCGGGTGGACCTGACCGACGATCGCGCCAAGCCACAGCTCGTCGACCTCGAACAGTCCCAGCTCGCCGGCGATCTCACCGTGCGGGCGCGCGGCCGCGAGCAGGGTGGAGGCGATGCCGCCGGCCATGTTCGCACCCGCCGTGTTGTGCACGAGCGCCGTGCCCTCGCGGGCGAGGATGCCGGCCGTGAGCGCCGCGGTGGTTGTCTTCCCATTGGTCGCCGACACGACGACGCTGCCCTGCGCCAGGCGCCCGGAGAGCGCGCCGATCGCGTCTGGGTCCAGGCGCACGAGCACCTTGCCCGGCGCGCTCGTGGCGCCCCCGCCGCGCAGCCGCGAGAGCGCGCCTACACCGCGCGCCAGAGCAAGCTTGGGTGCCAGGGGACCCTTCATCGGCGATCCTCCGGGCCGGGCGCGCCCGTGGGCACGAGCACCCGCACGGCGCCCGGCAGTGCGCGCACGCGCGCGGGCAGCTCCGCGATCGGGTCGCCGTCGGCGTAGAGGGCGAAGGGCCGGTCGGAGGAGATCACGACTTCGGCCGCGCGCAGGACCTTGACCGAGGGTAGGCGCACGTGGGTGCCCCTGAACACCTTCGGCAGGTTGGCGAGGAAGCGGAACTTGGAGACAGCCTCGATCGCGACGACGTCGAGTAGCCCGTCGTCCAGGAGCGCCTGCGGTGCCAAGCGCATCCCGCCGCCGTACACGCCGGAGTTGGCGGCGGCGATCGTGTAACCGCTGAAGGACAGGCTTGACGCGCTGTCCGCCTGCGAGGCGTCCATCCCAGGCTCGCCCGTCTCCGACTCGTCGGTGCCGCTTCCCGATTCACCACTCATCGCCGCCCCGTCCGCGCCGTCCACGGGGACAAGCTCCACCTCAAAGCCCGCCGCGCGCCAAAAGAGCAGCGCGCGCAGCGCGCCATAGGCGTAGACGAGGTTGCCGAGCCGTGGGGGAGCTTCGTTGGCGATGCGGTTGGCGTCGCTATCGAAGCCAGCGCTCGCGATGCCCACGAAGGTGCGGCCGTTGACCTCGCCTAGGTCGATCGCACGCGGCTCTCCCTCGCCGATCACGGCGCACGCAGCCACCGGGTCGGCCGGGATGCCGAGCACCCGCGCGAAATCATTGCCGCGTCCTCCCGGCAGCACGCCCATCACGGCATCGGGGTATGCGCGCATGACGTCGGCCACAGCCCCCACCATGCCGTCGCCGCTGAGCGCCACCACCGTCTCACCGCGCGCGGCGCCCTCGCGGGCGAGCGTACGCGCGTGCTCTAGATCGCGGGTGTCCTCGCGTCGCACTTGCAACCCGCGCGCGGCGAGCGCCTGCTGCACGGCGGGGGCCACCCGGCCCGCACGTCCGCCACCGGCGACGGGGTTGACGATCAGGCAGACCGGGTCAGAGACAGAGCGGGAGGCCGGCATGGGGCGCTCAGCCTACGTGAGCGGGCGCGTGGCGTCTGCGCGGCGTCACCCGGCGCGCGCGGCCGCAGCGCGATCGCGCCGGCGCCGGCCGATCATCGCGGCGACGGCGAGCACGGCGATCACGAGGAACAGTCCCAGCAGCACGCCCGGCGCGATTCCGAGACCGCCGAAGGGCAGCGAGATCAGCTCGACCACACCAAGCCCGAGCGCCAGCAGTACGACGATGAGGACCACTATCAAGAGGATCCCGCGCACGCGCGCGAGGATCCCCGCGCTGGCGGGCGGCACCAGCAGCCCCATCGCGCGCAGCGCCAGCATCTGGCGGCCCGAGGGAGGCGCCTGACCGAGCCGCTGCACGGCGTCCTTGAGTGCGTCGGGTCGGCGCTCGGCAAGCGCCAGCGACGCGTCTGCCATGCGCCGGATCTGCATCCGTTCCTGCGGGCGCGCGGCGGTGATCGCGCGCTGGAAGTAGGCGCGTGCCTTCTCCGCGTCGAAGCGCTCGGCGGCGCGGCTGCCGAGGATCGCCATCGCGGCCGACTTGTACTTGACCTCGGCCTCGAGCTGCTCGTCGGTGCGCTGCTCGAGCGCCTGGATCTCGGCCATCGCGCCGCGCTGCTCGATCCTGATCTGTCGCTGCTTGGGTGGCATCACGGCCATTCTATGGCCTGCGCCCGCGTGTGCCCTGTCGGGTGTGCACGGGCCTCCGCGACGCTTCCCGGAACACGTCCCGCGCCGCGCCTAGAGGCGCGTCCCAAGCTTTCGCCGACTGCTCTCCCCACGCCTTTCGGGGTCGTTCCCAGGCTTTAAGCAGCCGCTTCCCAGGCGAGCACGCAAGCGATATCCTCGCTGCTCGGACCAGGACCATGTGCGCAGGCATCAACATCCACGCAACCACACTCAGGGTGTCTCTGTGCGGGCTCGCGCTGCTTGCCCTGGCGGTGCCTGCCGGAGCCGGTGCGGCCGTCTTCGCGCCGCCGCCCGGCGTCTCCACGGCGACCGCGCCGGCGAGCACGCCTGCACCTCCGACTACGCCGGCGCCGGAGACCACGGCGCCCACGAGCTCGACTCCGGCGGCGACCCCGAAGGTCTCCACGGGCGCCACTTCGACGACGGCCCCGAAGAGCGCCCAGGAGGGCAAGGCGCCGACGGGGACCACCAAGTCCACGCAGTCGGTTCCGGTGCGCACGGTCACCTCCACCGCCGCGACCTCGGAATCGAGCTCCAGCAACAGCAACACGCTGCTGGTACTCGCGCTCGTGGCCGCCGTTGCGCTGCTCGTGGGAATCGCCTTCATGATCCTGCGCGACGCCCACAGCGTTGCACCTGTCACCGACGGTCCCGAAGGGGGCGCCGCCACCCGCAACCCGGCGGGAAAGCTGCGCAAGCGCCGTGCCAGAGCCAAGGCGGCCAAGCGTCAGCGTCGTCGCAACCGCCCGTTCCGCTGATCGGCCCGGGGGCCGCCGAACGGGCGCAAGTCGCTATCGGGAGCAGATGGCCCGTTCCATCCGGCCCAGCTCTGAGGGCCTAGCCGCTCAGCGGAACGAGCGTCCGCCCCGAAGCACCCTGCTCGGAGAGCCTTGTGGGGGGTGCCACCGCGCGCTGGGCGGCGCGCTGTCCCCGCCGGCGGGGACGCCATACGCGCACGTACTGGGCGGCGAAGTAGGAGCCGAGCACGAGCGTCAGCGCGATGAGCTGGGCGGCGAGCGTCTCGACGTTGGGGAAGACCGAGAACCATGTGCCCATCCAGCCCGGGACCTGCAGGCCGGGAATCTGCGTGGTGCCGATCCAGCCGGCAAGCTGCATCTCATTGATCTCCTCGCCGACCATCACCCACAGCACCACGACGAGCAGTGCGCCGGTGATTATCAGTAGACGCTTGTAGGGCAGGCGCTGGTGCAGCGCAAAGGTCAGCACGCCCACCGCGGCGGTGAACATGAGGCCGATCACGACGCCCTCCAGCACCACGCTCGAACCGAAGCGCTCGCGCAGGCCCTGCAGGAAGATGACGACCTCGAAGCCCTCGCGATAGACGGAGGTGAACCCGAGCAATCCCAGACCGAGGATCATGGCGCGCGTCGCGCCGTCCTCGCCGGCGGCGCCAAGCAGTCCGCGGCGGCGGCCGTGGTGGTGGGAGATCCAGCCCGTCCAGTACATCCGGTGAAAGAACCAGTTCATGACCAACAGCAGCACGACGATCGCGGGAATGCCGGTGGCAGCCTGCACCGAGAGCCCGTCGCCGCCGAACATGCCGATGAGCCACACCGCCAAGAACCAGGTGCCGACCGCCGCTAGCAGCGCAAGCCCGCCGCCGTAGGCCACCGGCTTGCGGTAGGCACGGTTGGCTCCGAGGAAGCTGGCGGTGATCGCTGCGAGCACGAGAATCGTCTCCAACCCCTCGCGAAAGACCAGCACGCCGCTGTCAATCACGGCGCTCGAGCGGCCCATGTGGTTGGCCGGGTTGGTCGGATCGGGCGTGCCGCCATGGGCGTGCCAGCCCAGGATCACGGCTGTGACGCCCACGGCGAGTACCACTGCGGTCCACACATACAGGCTCAGTTGGCTGCCGGCCCGCCGCGGCGCTCCGGCCCCTGCGCCGGCCTCGGCCGCCTGCGTAGGGGCCGTCGTCTGAGCTGCGGCGGGCGCTCTTTCGGGGCTTTGGGTCTCGCTGTCGATCATCCAGCGAGAAGCTAGCACAGATTAAGGTGTCTTATTAGGGTCGCCTAACTAGGGTCGCCTAACAGCTTGCCTCGGCCGCTAGCCTCGATACTTCCAGCGTCTTCAGGCAGGCCCCAACGCCCGCGTTCGGTCTTCCGGTACTCCAACAAACCTCAAACACGCTCACATCGGCGCTCGGCATAGACGGCGCCGTCAGCGGAGTCCCGGCCTCATAGCTTTACATAAGATAGATTATCGGGCGCGAGGCGGTGGTGTCTCAGTTTGAGAGTTCGATGATCTCGGCGGGGGTCCAGATGTGGTCGGTGACGCCTGCGGCCATTGCGGGCGTCCGTGGATAAGGGTTGGCGAGGGTCTTGTGTGGGCGGGCGAAGTTGTAGTGCATGAAGTGGATTGCGACGGTGGCGGTGTGGTTCTCGATTTTCTTGCTGAAGCCGTTGGTGAGGCGTGTGAAGCGGCGCATGTGCATTCGCATCGTGAGGTTTTGGCGCTCGACGTAGCTTGTTGAGACTTTCGCCGGGTCGGGCGTCCCGAGGACCGGCCGTTTGTCTGTTCCGACGCAGACGGGTGGGCTGTAGCGGCCCTCCCCTCGATGCTGGCTCTGGTACTTCTTGATGAGCTGCGCCCAATCGACCTCGCCTGGCTTGAAGACGAGGCCGACGACGCCACAGTAGGTTTGGTGGGCGTCTGTGCTGAGCTGGATGCGGCCGCTCACGCGGTCCCGTAGATCCGCGATAAACGTCCAGCAGTCGCCCAGCTTGCGCTCTCCGACAAGCCATGTCACGGCAAGCTTTGAGTCCGCATCCAGAGCGACCCATGTCCAGACGTCGCCGTAGCCGAACTCGCCCTTGTGCTCCTCCGGGACGTTTTTCTGCTTGCTGTAGCAGAAGCTCCAAATCTCGTCCGCCTCGATCGTCTTGCACGGCAGGTCCCGCAGCGTGCGGTCCTGGTACTCGGCGCAGGCATCGCCCACGTCGAGCAAGAGCTTGGACACGGTGTTGATCGAGACGCCCGCCATACGGGTGGTTGCCCGCAGGCTGTTGCCCTCGACCAGCATCGACAGGATTTGGGCGCGCTTCTCGATGGGCAGCCTGTTCATACTGAACATTATGCCTGATCGGTCGGACAGAAAATCAGTTACGGAGCTGCGAGCTAGACTCAGGGCTGGGGAGCGGTCGTCGCTCGTAGGGCGAATCGATGTTGTACGACTTCTTGGGGTGCCCAGCTCGACGCCGCGCTTTGATGATCGTCCGGACCTCGCGGACCCGCTCCGCATCAACATCTGGATTCTGCTTAAGCAGTTTGTCCAAATCCAAGACCATGATGGGGTCCGGGAACTCAGAGTCCGACATGGCGCCCCTTTGTGTGGAGGACAAAGAACTCGTGCCCTCGCCGCATCCGATAGTCCGAAAGCAGCCGGAAATAGTCATGCACCGGCCGCACCAGCGCAGGGTCAGAGCCGAAATCGTTGATTAGGAGCTTGAGATTGCGGCGTAGCACCTCCATGGGGATACCCCGGCTATGGGAGTGCCATACCTCCGTGTCGTTGAGCTTCTCGCCGATTTCAGTCGCGCGTTGGACGCGCATTTTCCTCGTCACCGGCGTTTTGCTCGTCGCCGTTACGCGCCAGTTCTTGAACTTATACTTGACGAGCCACTGCTCCAAGAGGGCGATCGATAGCTTCCGCTCATGCTCGAACTGGTAGAGCTCGGCCTGATCGAAGTTTTCGATGAGGATCGCCATCTCGACTGCCGTCAGCTTGCCTTCCGCCGACTTCCTGACCAGGCGCCGGTATTGCTCTAGGTATCCAAGCGCCGGTACGAACCGTCCCTGCCTCCTGATCTGTGGATCGATCGGGCCAAGGGTGGATGCATAGTCCATGTAGATGTCATCGCCTGCCATCACGAGCACAGTGCCAGCCGACATGGCAAAGGTCGGCACGAGAAAGTCAACGCGCCGGTAGTGATGGCGGAATATCCGGGCCATGCGCTCCGCGACCGTGATGAGGCCACCGTCAGTCTCAAGGACGACTAACAGGGCCTCTTGTCGGCGGCGGCGTCCGCCAGCCAGTTCCTCGACGGCGTCTTTGACTTCGTCATCTGCCGGCGGATACATCGGCCCTAGATAGCTAAGGACGTGCGATCCGGCGGCAGCTTCGAGCGCCTGCGCCCGCCTAGTAAGCTCACTCTCGATCAGACGATTGGAGTCGCGCTCGGTGGTTGCAGCAGACATATTATGTCCCCCAACGCTTGCGTGCAGCCCGTCGAGCCGCAGCGCTCCGCTCCTCCGCCGTCATGCTCGCCGCGCGGGCCTTTCCGCCCTTCAGGCCACCCTTGCGCCCCAGCGCGACCGCCGCAGGATCCTTCCCGGTGTTCTTAGGTGTCTCGTCAGCCTCGCCCGTGGCGAGGTCTACGATGAGCTTCCCGAGCTGGTTCGGGTCGCGCGGACGCTTGCGTGAGCGGTCGGGCACCCCCAGAGCGTACCAATTGGAGCCGCCGCATTCTGACTCAGCCTTGCTCCTCCACGGTCGCGCCCAGCTCCTTCAAGCCGATGCCGAGCGCCCCGGTGATTGCCCAAACGCTGCTCCAGGTCGGATCACTCAACCCCCGTTCGATACGCGAGAGGGCCGAGATCGTGACCTCCGCCTCGAACGCCAGGCGTTCCTGGGTGATGCCGCTCCGCAGCCGCAAGCCACGAAGCGTGGCCGCCAGCACAGGGTCCGGCGGCCTGCGGCTCTGCATCTAACGAATCTCGTCCGCCATGACAGCCGCGCGTGTGGCCCACACGAAGCCCCCCAGACGATGGATCAGCCCGCCGCCGTAGAGGCGGTTAAGGTTGTCCGTTGGGTTGAAGCCCATTTCTCGCTCGATCTCGTCGAACGACCACGGGCGCGTCGCGTCTACATCGACCAGCAGGCCGATGATCCCGCCGTCTTGCTGGGCATCCCGCTGTAGGGGCGTGAGGGTAGGGTTCGCGTCAGGCATGGGAGGCATCCTCTCCTGTGCTCAGGTCCCGGCGCTGGGTTACCGCCCACGCCGGGGCCGCTGGTTATCGGACGCCCAGCACCCTAACCCCTCATATGCGCAACCGCTCGCGCATATTCAAACTGAGACACTACCCGCGAGGCAGAACGACGAGCGGCTCAGGCTGTGCGGTGTCTCATCAATGTGAGACGGGAATCTCAATCACGTGAGACAATCACGTCTTGTCCAGGTGAGACAGGGCAGGCAACATTGCGCGTCGGCGAGCGCGCGCCTTGACGGTGATCTCGGCCATCGAGCCCTTCACGCCGCGGTCTGCAGGACGCTGTCGTCTACGTCGGAGGGCCAGCGTCGAGCGCAGTGCCCGCGGCGGCGTACACTGGGTGGCGGTTCAGACGTTTTCGCTGGAAGTCCTCAGCCAGGAGCGTGCCCACCTCCCCAAGCAGCGCGCGTCGGTCGCATCCGCGACGCGCCAACAGTCTGGCGGTAGCGCCCAACAGGCGCGGCGGGGTGAAGACTTGCGAGGGCCGGGACCGGTGTGTATAGAACAGATCCAGGAACGTGCCGATCTTGCCCTGCTCCAGCAGTCGCCTCTCAATCTCGGGTAGCACCGCGGGCGTCGACCCAGCCTTCCCCATATCGGTCGCGAGCCAGTAGTGCTCGGCCGCATCCTTGTCTCGCCAACTGCCCCAGGCCGCCATCTCATTGTCGATGTCATCTGCGGAGCCCTCCAACGCGGTTGCGATCGCTGGCACGAGCGCGTCGACCTGCCGGAACGCGTCCTGTATGCCCTGGCCGGGTGTGGGGTCCTTGAAATGTCCGGCGTCGCCGACCAGTACCCAGCCGGGGCCGGAGGCATCCCGGAAGAACCCCTCCCAGCGCAGCATCCCGAAGAACTTCCCGGTCCGCCGCGCGCTCGAGAGCGCCCGTGCGACGGGCCGGCAACTGCATGCATACTCCATGAAGCTGCCCTCCAGATCCTCCCGGAAACGAGGGAGATCAACGAGATCTGGGATCAGGATGACCTGATAGAGGCCGCTATCGGCGTGCGTCGCGATCACCAACCGATTACCCCACCGGTGGAACACGAATGCCGGATCGGTGTCGGGCTCGACTCCCTCGAAGAAGGACCAATAGAGGAATCGCTCGTTCGGCGTGAGGTTGTACTTGCGAGCCCCGGCGAGGCTTGCGATCGTCGAGTTGCGACCGTCGGCGCCGACAACCAGCCGTGCCCGCAGCGTCGTCTCCGAGCCGTTCTGTGCGACCCGCACGCCAGCCACTCGACCCCGGTCCCTGAGGAGTCCTGTCACCTTGCTCTCCATCTGCAGATCGGCGCCCGCCTCCGCGGCGCTCTGAGCCAGGATCGGATCGAGCAGCAGCCGACGCACCGATGCTGTACCGCCGACTTCGCCCGAACGCAGCTGAATCGGGGTCACGAACTCGAGGTCATCCGCGCGCAAGTCGACGCGGTTGACGAATGGCGCACCGGTCGCGCGTATCTGTTCGATGACCCCGAGGCGGTCCAGGAACGTCAGCGCCTGGGCCTCGAAGATGTGCGTCGAGAGGGTGTCGCTTGGAAAGCTGGCCTGCTCCATGAGCGCGACCTTGACTCCCCGGTGTGCGAGCAGCGCCGCCAGCGGCGATCCCGAGCAGCGCGCACCCACGACGATCACATCGAATTCTTGACTCATGCGTCCTCCGATCTCTCTGTTGGCTGCGAGGCCTGGCCTCATTGCCACCCAGACTGATTCTTAGAGGCTCGTGGTACATCGGCCAGATGGCGTATTCGAGCCGGCAGCAGTGGCGTAACCGGCGCCAGTGCTGCCGGCTCGGGGGCGCTAGAGCTCTCTTCGCGCAGCTTGCGCCGCGAGCTCGGCGCGCGATGAGACGGCGAGCTTGGCGAACACATGGGACAGGTGAGCCTGGACGGTACGGGGCGAGATGAACAGGCGCTCGCCGATCTGGGGGTTGGTCAGGCCCTCCGCGACGAGCTGCACGACTCGCAGCTCGGCCGGGCTCAAGCTCTCCCAACCGCGCAACGGCCGCTTGCGCTCTCCGCGGCCGCGCTCGGCGTAAGCGACCGCGTCATCGAGCGAGGTTGAGGCACCCGCCGACCAAGCCGCTGCGAAGGCCTCCTCTCCGAGCGCCTCGCGCAGCGCGCTGAGCTCCGCTTCGTAGCCCGGCTGGCGCACCGGGAAGCGCACGCATCCCAGGGCGGCGCGAATGCCATCTGCCGCACCGAGCAACCGCACCGCCTGGTCTGGGTTCTGCAGATCGCCGACGAGCGCCGCGAGCGACTCCAGCACGTCCGCGACGCCACCCGGGTCGCCGGCGTCATGGAACGCGCGCAGCGCCTCGTGCAGCAGCTCCTCAGCCCCGGAGACCTCGCCGGCCGCGCGTGCGAGCTGCGCCCGCGCCTCCAGCGCCGCCCCGATCGCCAGCGGGTTCCCGCTCTCCCGTGCGACGAGCGCCGCTTCTTCGATCGCGGCCACGGCCGGTGCTGTCTCTCCACGCGCCAGCTGGGCGACTGCCGTGATGAGCAGCGCGGGGACAATGAAAGAGGCGTAGTTGTTCGCCCGCGCCGCCGGCAACGCCTCACTCATCAGCGCCTCCGCACGCTCGAGCTCGCCGGTCGCGTACTCGAGCAGTCCCAACTGCCACCGTATCAATGGCGTGCCGTTGTGGGCCATACGCACGCCCAACGCGATCGCCTCCTCGATGTGCGCTCGCGCGGCCGCCCACTCCCCGGTGCGGGTCTTGACGAAACCCAAGGCCCCGAGATCGACCATCGCGAACAGCGGGTCGCCGAGCGAACGCGACTGCGCGAGAGCCTCCTGGAGCATCGCCTCCGCCTCCGCGAATCGACACTGCAGCGCCGCGTTGAAGCCGAGCCAGGTGAGCGACTCGCGGATACCGAGCAGGTTGCCCGCCGCACGCGATACCGCTAGGAGGGATCAGCGAAACCCGGCAGCCCAGTGTTCATGCGGGGTTCGCGGGTCGGGCTGGGGACGGGTACCTCACGTTGGGGCTGATCCTACCCCAAGGGGTGAGGGGCCGATGAGCCGGCTTGCTTCAGGTACGCTACTTCAGGAAGCTGAGCAGTGGCGGGATTACGTCGCTCAGGATGTAGTTGTGCAGGTCGCTGAGGGTGGCGAAGACGGGGGCGCCTCCAACAAGCGGTGTGCGAGGGTCGAAGGCTATGTCCAGCACGGGCTTGAAGTTCATGTGCATCTGCTTGCTTGGGTCGATGGGTTGCATGGCCCACCGAGCTACCTTTGTGCGGCCTTCCGACGCGATGCCGCCAAAGGCCTCAAGTTTCCACTCCCGACCATCGGGCAATCCCATGTAGGCGACGTTACTGGACCAGTCGGAGCGCGGGAGGTTAGGCCCATTGACGGGAAACCCGGCTCCATCCATCGCCATGCCGACGACGTGCAGCGTGCGGTGCTTGTCCATGTTGTTGAGGAGTCCGAGTCGCCAGAGGGGGTCTTCCTCGAACGAATGCCCTCGGTGGTACGGCTGCAACCGCTCGATAGTTGCTTGGGCCGCAGGGTCGGTGCCCCTGACCTTCATGCGAGCCCCATCGCGCCATCTCCGGGCGCCAGCACCAAGTTGCCCCTGCTTATCGAGGTCGCCCGCGATGGGGAATTCGCTGCCCTTCTCAATCTGATCGGTCATCGGGACAGTAAATGCCGCCGCGAGTTCGAACGCCAAGTGATCGAGCGCAGATCGAAGGCATTGCAGGCAGTCACCTGCCAAGAGCGAGAGGCTGGCATGGTCAGGGGTTGGGGGATTGACCCAGGCGGCGTAATAGCCCGAACCCTCAGGGTCCGGCTCCTCCTCTCGGGTCTTCATTGCGTCTTCAGCCCATCTGCGCACTTCTGCTTCGAGTTGCTTCAGGTGCACGTTAGCCCGCCACATCTTCAACTCGAAGCTACGCACTCCAGCGGGATAGGGCGATGATTCCTGCGGGCGTGCTTCTTGCGTACGTTGCTGTCTTAGTCGCTTTGCCTTCCCCATCGAGCCGAAGACAGGTTCTACTCGATCATGCGGTGAGAGCCAAGGCCCGTTCCTTATTCAGAGCACAAGTCAACTGGGAGAGGATCGTGAGGTCCGCGTGAAGCCTCACACGCTCGATCCTGCGCACCCGGAGGGGTGCGAGGCCCCATTCGTTCTTGAGCCTGCCGAACCCGCGCTCGACGGACGCGCGGCCCCGGTAGAGGGTCTTCCAGCGCAGAGTCTCCCTGGGGATCAACGGGTGGAGGCGGTCGGCCTTGACCCATACGGACGCGGGCTGGCACTCGCCCGTGGGGCAGCGCCACTTGGTCGCCTTGCGCTTGTGGTCGGCTCCGGCGAACGTCCACTCGCCGTGCTCGCAGCAGGGGGGCTTGTGGTCGCCGCGCTTGACGGCTGGGGTCTGCTTCAGGCAGATGACGGGTCGTATGTCGCGGTCCTCGCACGCCTCGTAGACCGCCGCGCCGTCGTAGCCCTTGTCGAGGGCGCATGTCTCGGGCTGGAACCCGAGGCCCTTCAGCTTGTCGAGCAGCGGCGGGACAGTCGGCGATTCGTTCATCTTGGCCGTCTCCACCTTCCACGCCAACGGCAGGTCCGTCTTGGCGCAGACGGCCATGTGGATGCGGTATCCGTAGAAGCCGCCGCCCTTCCGTGTGGAGACGGCGGAGCGGTGGCCCCAGGAGGCGTCGGGGTCGGAGTACTTCTCGCGTTCGGGGCCACCCTTGTACTTGTAGCGCTGCCCGTTCGCATACGCCGGCATGTCACTGGCGTCGATCGCCACGTCCCAGGAGGTTGTCCCGTTCGCCGTAGAAGTTCGTGGTGGCGGCCGGGTGTGATGGTTACACGGTTGCTGCGGTGGGCGTGTTCTCCTTGGTCGTGGTGTGAGTGGGCGCGTGCTGTGCCGCGAGGTCTCGTTCGACGGCGAGGGCGAGCTTCGCGAGGTCGGTGTAGCCGACGACCTTACGGAACTGGGTCTCGGCCTCGAGCATCCCGGCGGCGGTCCATCGGAGGCACATGTCTCCGTTTTGCCAGCGCTTCACGTTGCGTGAGGTGCGTCGGATGATCTCGATCATCGACTCGATCGGGTTCGTCGAGGCGAGCGTCTTCTTCAGGCGCCCACGGACCCCGAGGCGTGTGAGGGTGAGGGTCTCCTCCAAGCCCTCGGCGAGCGACGCGGCCGCTCCGGGATGGGAGTGTTCGAGCTCTGATGCGAGGATCCGCAGACCGTCCAGCGCGCGCGCGTGGTTATCGCTGGACCACGCGCGCCGCAAGCGCGCCTTCACGGCGGGGCGGTCGCGCTCGGGGAGGTGATCCAGGACGTTGCGTTCCTTGTGACGAACACATCGCTGCACCGGCACGGGGCCGAAGATCTCATCAACGGCTGCCCGCAGTGCCTTACTGCCGTCCAGGACGACAAGGACGCCCTGCTCGACGTCAAGGCCACGGCTGACGAGATCGGCGAGGAGGTGAGCGGTGACTGTCTTGTTCTCCGTGGAGCCATCCCATAATCCCAGCGGGATCTTCACTCCCTCGGTGCTGACGCCGAGCGCGACGATCGCGCAGCGGCCCTTCAGCTCGATCCCGTCGACCATCAACGCCGCGAGGCGCACGTCTCCCAGATCGCGGCTCATCAGTGCGTCCAGGTGCTCACGCGTGCGGCCAACGAACTCGCGGCTGACCGCTGACTTCGACGCCGAGCGCTCACTGGCTCTCACCTGCTCCCCAACGGGCTCACGGGTTCTTGAGAACCGGCGGGTGCTGACACCCGCGAGCATCTGCTCCAACACGACACGCGTCAACGGGTCACGGTCAGCGAAATACGCGTACGTCGCCAACGGCACCTCGTGCTCCCCATCAGCGCTCCTGGCACGCGGACGCTTCACCGCGACCCGCCGGCCACCAAGAGTGACCTCGCCATCCTCGTGACCGTGACGCACCGCGGTGCGCTCCGGGATCATGGCGTGCTTGGCGCCGACGACCTCATCCAGCTCGGCCTCCATCATCTCGCTGAGCACCCCCAGCCCAACACCGACGCTCAACGCGAGCAGCCCGTCCTTCGCCGCACCAGCCAGCTCCCCCAGCGCATCCAGCACCCCTGGCGGCAACACATGCTCTGGGCGTGCGTCCTGCTCCTGCTCTACGGTCATCATGGCGGTTCCTCTCGTCTCAATGGACTTGTTCGCACTCGCCACGGTCCCAGCGGGACCGGACGAGGCGAGAGAACCGCCACCTACGAACTTCTACACGCTACGGGACAACCTCCGTCCCAGCCCAACATGGGGTTGCGCTTTTTCAACTCCTTCAGGGCCCCGGCGATGCAGCCCTCCAGCAGGTCCGTGTGGTCGCGGAGCTTCGCCGTGAAGCGGTAGCACGCATACAGCGACGGCACCTGGCCGTCGGGCGCGATCACCGCTGCCAACGCCGGGTGCTCCCGCACGAGCGCCACCGTGCGCGTCCACGTCGGCAGCGCGTACATGGACTTCGCCAGCATCATGCCGATCATGGAGCGGAGTGGGTAGCCCGGCCTGCCCGTCCAGCGGGTGGCCTGAAGCTCATCGATGAGGCGGGAGACCTCCGGTGAGGCGAGGATGCCCGACAGGTCTTCGGCGACGGAGCGCCGTGCTACTTTCGTCGTGGTCATGGAGCGCTATCTCCTTGATCCAGACCCCCGGCGGCGCCAACCGCGCGGGGGTCATATTTGGCTTATCTAAGCTAAAAGCTACAGGTCGCGTCGGACGGAAAAACGGATGTTTGGCCCGCTGGAGGGGGTCAAATCAGCGTAGGCTGCGAAAGTCATGCGGTGGCATCCGAGGTCAGAGGACAGAGCAGCATGGAGCGCGGTTGGTGGTGTCGTGACTGCCGTAGGTGCAGGCGGAGCGCTCGCGTGGCTGCTGGCTGTTCAACCGTCCTCGGCTCAGATCCTCGTGTGGCCTGTCTATCCTCTCGGGGCGCTCGCTGTCGCTGGCCTATATCTCATGGTTGCTCCGCTCCTGCATTGGCCCCCTTGGCAGCGAGAACCGCCGGATGGGTCACCGGACAGCACACCCCACAGCACGGTCGTCAGGGTGCGCAACAGTACGGGCACTCGCGCTAACAGGAACATCGGCATTGGCACGGACACGGTGGTTGACGCCGATGGCGAGACTGGCCTTGAAGCCGAGGGCAACGTACGGCTGCCCGGCTTGGATATCTCCGAGGAAGAGGGCTAGTCGGACTTGCGGCGTGGTCGCGCAATACCAATGTTGTCGAAGGCCGTAAGGTCGTGTGTGTCTACGGCTTCTAGCACCGTGTCGTATCCATATCCGATGTTGCCGATCACGGTATGCCTGGCTCCGCCAACGATCTTTATCATTGCTGGACGTGACGGAGGCTGCTGCTGTCGCTGTGCGCCCGGCCCGAGGGGTGGTGTCGAAGCTTTGTTGGCTGCACCTGGCTTGTCCTCAACTTCGGCGTGTCCCCGCCGCTCTCGTAGTACGCGCAATCTTTTGGCCTTGCCCATCGGTATCCAGTGTAGGCGACGACCAGATGCCGACTCGGAAGGGCCAAGGGGGAGCGCGACGCCCAGCCCTGCGACGTGGCGCTCCCTGTCTTCAGCGCTGTTCCTGCTCGACGGCCGTGACGAGTTCCGCCATGCTCACGTCGAGCGCGGCGGCGATCTTCCTCAGCGTGCCGACTTTCGGGTCGGCGAGGCTACGTTCGATCCGGGAGAGGGTGCTGATCGTGACGTCGGCCTTGAATGCCAGCCCTTCCTGCGTGATCCCGCGCTCCAGGCGCAAACGGTGGATCAAGGCCCCGGCCGGGTCGGGCTCGCTCATATCGAGACCATCCCCAACGCGTCCAGGTGCAGCGCAGCGCGAGACGCCACCACGGCCTCACCGCACGACACGACGATGCCGTGCCGTTCCAGGCGGCTCAGCGCGTCCGCGAGCACCACAGGGTCAATGTCGTACACCTCGGCCCGCAACTCCGCGAGGGTCCAGCGCCAGTCCTTGTCCTCGCGGAGGACTTGCAACACAATGGCCCGCTCCGCCGTCCACGGGTCGCTCCACGGGGTATCACTACTCTGGTCGTGCATCAGGGTCACTCCTGGTGTCACGGCCCCCGGCTGGCTCCAACCAGCGCGGGGGCCAATTTCTAGGATGCAGCCGACGCTAGACTCCCCCGGCGATGAGATCAACCAGTTTCGCTACACGTTTCGCCGATCCCTCCTAGGGCGTCTTCGAGCAGCGGAGGCGCAGCCTTCAGCCGCCCACCAACATTTGCGAGAAAGCCGGCTCCATAGAGCCCATCGGCCAGAAACCAGGCGTCCCCGAGCGAGCGCGTGATCGCGATGCTCTCCTCGAGCACGGGCATGGCGGCCTTCGGTTCGAGCGAGATCAGCGCCCACCCCAGAAGATCGAGCGCTCGACCCACCGTGCGCTCGTCACCAACTTCACGGCCGATCGCGAGCGCCTCCTCGGCAAAGCCTCGCGTCGCCACCCAGTCGGCTGCGATCGTCCCGATATGGCCCACAGCAACCAGCGCCTTTGCCCGCGGGAGCCCGCTTGCACCCTCCCCGGCGAGCGCCGACTCGAGGTGCCCCCGGCCCTCGCGCCAATGGCCACGCGCCTCGAAGAACAGCCACAGCGCAGCGGCGAGGCGTAGAGCCTCCTCGACGCGCCCCGCATCGACGGCCCACCCGAGCGCGCCGCGGAAGTTGTCGAGCTCTGTCGTGAGCGGCTGGAGCCACTGCTCCAGGCGCGCCCCGAACAGGTCCGGCTCTGCGGACTCGGCAAGCCGCAGGTGGTAGTCGAGGTGCTGGTTGCGCACGAGCGCCGCCTCGGCGGCGTCGCTGAGCTTCTGCCGCGCGTACGCACGGACCGTCTCCAACAGCGCGTAGCGAGTCTTGACGCCCTGCTCCTCGATCTGTATCAGCGACTTGTCAACGAGGCTCGCGAGCAGGTCGAGGATCTCGACGACCTCCAAGCCTCCGCCGGCGCAAACCGCCTCGACCCCATCGAGCGTCCAGCCGCCGGAGAACACGGAAATGCGCCGGAACAGTGTCTGCTCCGCCGCGCTGAGCAGGTCGTGGCTCCAATCGACCGAAGCTTCGAGGGTGCGCTGCCGCGGCATTGCCGTGCGTGAGCCTCCCGTCAGCAGCACGAACCGCTCGCGCATCGCGTCGGCGATCTCCTGCGGCGTCAGCAGCCGCACGCGTGCCGCCGCCAGCTCGATCGCCAGGGGGATTCCGTCCAGGCGCCGACAGATCGTCGCCACCGTCTGCGCGTTCGCGTCCACCAAACGGAAATTCGGTCGCACGTGTCGCGCCCGATCGCAGAACAGCTGGATCGCTGCGACTTCCGCGAGCGCGGCTCCTGTCAGCTCGGCTTGCGGAACCTGCAGCGAGGGAACCCGCCAGCTCTGCTCTCCCTCGACCCCCATCGACTCGCGGCTCGTCGCCAAAATCACAACACCGGGACACGCCTCGAGCAGCGTAGCCGCCAACTCGGCGCACGCGCCCAGCAGGTGCTCGCAGTTGTCGAGTGCGATCAACAACCGGCGCTCGGCGAGCTGCGCCGTCAGCGTGTCGATCACCGGCTGCGACGGGAACTCGCGAATCGAAAGCGCGCTCGCAACCTCGCTGGCCACCAGCGTCGAATCGCTGATTGGCGCCAGATCCACCCACCACACCCCATCAGGGTGATCGTCGAGCGCCTCGGCAGCCACCTGCAAGGCCAGCCGTGTCTTCCCGCATCCGCCCGCGCCGGTCAGAGTAAGCAGGCGCGATCGGCTGAGCAACTCGCGAACCTCCACGATCTCGGCCTCGCGGCCAACGAAGCTGGTGAGCTGGACGGGCAGATTGTTGGGCAGGGCCGACAGCGAGCGCAGCGGGCCGAAGTCGTCGTGTAAATCCGCATGGCACAGCTGGTACACCTGCTCCGGCCGCGCCAGATCGCGCAGCCGATGCGCGCCGAGGTCACGCACGCTCACTCCGTCGGGCAGACCGCCTGCCACCAGCTCATACGTCGAGCGCGACAGCAGCGTCTGGCCCCCATGTCCGATCGCCCGCAGCCGAGCACAGCGATGGATCGAGGGACCTGTGTAGTTACGCGGATCGCGCAACACCGCGTCCCCGGTGTGCAACGCCACACGCACGCGCACATCCACACGCTCAGGCCACGGCTCGCTTCTCAACGCGCGCTGCAGATCGAGTGCGCTCGCAACCGCATCCGACGCTCGCACGAACACGGCGACCGCACTATCACCCTCACCCTGCTCCTCTGGACGCACCCCGCCACGCGCCTGCACGACCTCGGCGAGCAGATCGTGGCAGCGCGCCATCACCGGCGCCATCACCTCGCCCCACTCCTCCCACAACAAGGTCGAGCGCTCAACATCGGTCAGCAAGAACGTCACCGTCCCAGTCGGGACGATCGCCACAGCGTCCTGGTCAACTCCGCCCACCGGAATCATGATCGCCTCGTCCATCATCCCAAGCCTGCCGTGCCTTACGGTGGACTACATCGGCCAGATGGCCTATTCGCCGTCAGAGCCGGCCGGACCGACGACGCCCGCTCGCTTCGACCGACCCCCGTCCGTGCCCGCGTCGCGGCCCGAATGGCTTCCCTGTCTCACATGAATGAGACGCCAGCGGTCTCATATGAGTGAGATTGGGCTGTCTCAGATCGGTGAGACGCCGCATGATCTTCACCTGCTGTCACCCTGCTCTCGCCATCGAGACCCGCGTAGCGTTGACGCTGCGCATGGTCGGCGGCTTGACCGTGTCCGAGATCGCCCGCGCCTTCCTGGTGTCGGAGACCGCCATGGGGCGGTATCACCCGCGCCAAGGTCAAGATGAAGGCAGCTCGCATCCCGTATCAGGTGCCGTCCATGGAGGATCTCCCGGTCCGCGTGTCCGGTGTGCTCGCCGTCCTCTTCCTCGTCTTCAACGAGGGCTACCCTGCCACAGGCGCCGATACCGATCCCGTACGTCATGCCCTGACTGTCGAGGCGATCCGGCTCACTCGCCTGATCGGCGCCCTGATGCCAGAGGACGGTGAGGTGGCGGGTCTGTTGGCCTTGATGCTTCTCACCGAGGCCTGTCGCGCCGCTCGAGTTTCGGCGAGCGGCGAACTGGTCACCCTCGACGAACAGGACCGTGGGGTCTGGGACGGGGCGATGGTCGCCGAGGGTCATTGGCTGGTGCGCGAGCGCCTGGCGACCGGAGTTGCCCCGGGTCGCTACCAGATCCTCGCCGCGATCAATGTCGTGCACATGTCCGCACACGACTTTCGCGACACCGACTGGTCGCAGATAGTCGCCCGCTATGACCAGCTCGTCCGCCTCGACCCCTCGCCGATCGTCGTCCTCAACCGGGCCATTGCGGTCGCCGAGCTCGACGGCCCGGAGGTGGCATTGGCGACCATCGACCCTCTTGAGGACAAGTTGGCCGAGTATCACGCCCCGCGCCGCACTGCTGCGCCGGCTGGGCCGCAGCCAGCAGTCACGTGCGGCCTACGACCGAGCCATCGAGGTGGCGGGCAACATCGCCGAGACCGCCTGCCTGACACGCCGTCGCAACCAGCTCGGGTAGCGCCCGCGGGATCCTCGTCGAAACGCAGTGCAAAGCGGCTGAGCCGGCCTGATGGAGTACGCGGCGCGGCCCAGAGGAAGGTGAAGCATCGGCGTCGGGGCGTCTTGCCGACCATTGCGCACGACGTCCCTGTACGGCGTGCCCAGGCGCATCACCCGCGAGCTCTAGTGGGCTAGGAGCACGTCAGACGGGCTGCCACAGCTCGATCCGATTGCCCTCAGGATCGGTGACCCAGCCGAATCTGCCGACGCCCTCCATGTCCTGCGTCTCATGAGCCACGTCGGCTCCTTTGGCGCGCAGCTGTGTTAGCATCGCCTCCAGGTCGCGGACCCGGAAGTTGATCATCATCTGCTGGGCGCGGGACCCGAAGTAATCGGTCTCGGACTCGAACGTCGCGAACACCGTGGGTCCGACAGCCTGGCGCCACAGGCCGTTCTCATCGGCGTCCAGACCTAGGAGGGATCGGCGAAACGTGTAGCGAAACTGGTTGATCTCATCGCCGGGGGAGTCTAGCGTCGGCTGCATCCTAGAAATTGGCCCCCGCGCTGGTTGGAGCCAGCCGGGGGCCGTGACACCAGGAGTGACCCTGATGCACGACCAGAGTAGTGATACCCCGTGGAGCGACCCGTGGACGGCGGAGCGGGCCATTGTGTTGCAAGTCCTCCGCGAGGACAAGGACTGGCGCTGGACCCTCGCGGAGTTGCGGGCCGAGGTGTACGACATTGACCCTGTGGTGCTCGCGGACGCGCTGAGCCGCCTGGAACGGCACGGCATCGTCGTGTCGTGCGGTGAGGCCGTGGTGGCGTCTCGCGCTGCGCTGCACCTGGACGCGTTGGGGATGGTCTCGATATGAGCGAGCCCGACCCGGCCGGGGCCTTGATCCACCGTTTGCGCCTGGAGCGCGGGATCACGCAGGAAGGGCTGGCATTCAAGGCCGACGTCACGATCAGCACCCTCTCCCGGATCGAACGTAGCCTCGCCGACCCGAAAGTCGGCACGCTGAGGAAGATCGCCGCCGCGCTCGACGTGAGCATGGCGGAACTCGTCACGGCCGTCGAGCAGGAACAGCGCTGAAGACAGGGAGCGCCACGTCGCAGGGCTGGGCGTCGCGCTCCCCCTTGGCCCTTCCGAGTCGGCATCTGGTCGTCGCCTACACTGGATACCGATGGGCAAGGCCAAAAGATTGCGCGTACTACGAGAGCGGCGGGGACACGCCGAAGTTGAGGACAAGCCAGGTGCAGCCAACAAAGCTTCGACACCACCCCTCGGGCCGGGCGCACAGCGACAGCAGCAGCCTCCGTCACGTCCAGCAATGATAAAGATCGTTGGCGGAGCCAGGCATACCGTGATCGGCAACATCGGATATGGATACGACACGGTGCTAGAAGCCGTAGACACACACGACCTTACGGCCTTCGACAACATTGGTATTGCGCGACCACGCCGCAAGTCCGACTAGCCCTCTTCCTCGGAGATATCCAAGCCGGGCAGCCGTACGTTGCCCTCGGCTTCAAGGCCAGTCTCGCCATCGGCGTCAACCACCGTGTCCGTGCCAATGCCGATGTTCCTGTTAGCGCGAGTGCCCGTACTGTTGCGCACCCTGACGACCGTGCTGTGGGGTGTGCTGTCCGGTGACCCATCCGGCGGTTCTCGCTGCCAAGGGGGCCAATGCAGGAGCGGAGCAACCATGAGATATAGGCCAGCGACAGCGAGCGCCCCGAGAGGATAGACAGGCCACACGAGGATCTGAGCCGAGGACGGTTGAACAGCCAGCAGCCACGCGAGCGCTCCGCCTGCACCTACGGCAGTCACGACACCACCAACCGCGCTCCATGCTGCTCTGTCCTCTGACCTCGGATGCCACCGCATGACTTTCGCAGCCTACGCTGATTTGACCCCCTCCAGCGGGCCAAACATCCGTTTTTCCGTCCGACGCGACCTGTAGCTTTTAGCTTAGATAAGCCAAATATGACCCCCGCGCGGTTGGCGCCGCCGGGGGTCTGGATCAAGGAGATAGCGCTCCATGACCACGACGAAAGTAGCACGGCGCTCCGTCGCCGAAGACCTGTCGGGCATCCTCGCCTCACCGGAGGTCTCCCGCCTCATCGATGAGCTTCAGGCCACCCGCTGGACGGGCAGGCCGGGCTACCCACTCCGCTCCATGATCGGCATGATGCTGGCGAAGTCCATGTACGCGCTGCCGACGTGGACGCGCACGGTGGCGCTCGTGCGGGAGCACCCGGCGTTGGCAGCGGTGATCGCGCCCGACGGCCAGGTGCCGTCGCTGTATGCGTGCTACCGCTTCACGGCGAAGCTCCGCGACCACACGGACCTGCTGGAGGGCTGCATCGCCGGGGCCCTGAAGGAGTTGAAAAAGCGCAACCCCATGTTGGGCTGGGACGTGGCGATCGACGCCAGTGACATGCCGGCGTATGCGAACGGGCAGCGCTACAAGTACAAGGGTGGCCCCGAACGCGAGAAGTACTCCGACCCCGACGCCTCCTGGGGCCACCGCTCCGCCGTCTCCACACGGAAGGGCGGCGGCTTCTACGGATACCGCATCCACATGGCCGTCTGCGCCAAGACGGACCTGCCGTTGGCGTGGAAGGTGGAGACGGCCAAGATGAACGAATCGCCGACTGTCCCGCCGCTGCTCGACAAGCTGAAGGGCCTCGGGTTCCAGCCCGAGACATGCGCCCTCGACAAGGGCTACGACGGCGCGGCGGTCTACGAGGCGTGCGAGGACCGCGACATACGACCCGTCATCTGCCTGAAGCAGACCCCAGCCGTCAAGCGCGGCGACCACAAGCCCCCCTGCTGCGAGCACGGCGAGTGGACGTTCGCCGGAGCCGACCACAAGCGCAAGGCGACCAAGTGGCGCTGCCCCACGGGCGAGTGCCAGCCCGCGTCCGTATGGGTCAAGGCCGACCGCCTCCACCCGTTGATCCCCAGGGAGACTCTGCGCTGGAAGACCCTCTACCGGGGCCGCGCGTCCGTCGAGCGCGGGTTCGGCAGGCTCAAGAACGAATGGGGCCTCGCACCCCTCCGGGTGCGCAGGATCGAGCGTGTGAGGCTTCACGCGGACCTCACGATCCTCTCCCAGTTGACTTGTGCTCTGAATAAGGAACGGGCCTTGGCTCTCACCGCATGATCGAGTAGAACCTGTCTTCGGCTCGATGGGGAAGGCAAAGCGACTAAGACAGCAACGTACGCAAGAAGCACGCCCGCAGGAATCATCGCCCTATCCCGCTGGAGTGCGTAGCTTCGAGTTGAAGATGTGGCGGGCTAACGTGCACCTGAAGCAACTCGAAGCAGAAGTGCGCAGATGGGCTGAAGACGCAATGAAGACCCGAGAGGAGGAGCCGGACCCTGAGGGTTCGGGCTATTACGCCGCCTGGGTCAATCCCCCAACCCCTGACCATGCCAGCCTCTCGCTCTTGGCAGGTGACTGCCTGCAATGCCTTCGATCTGCGCTCGATCACTTGGCGTTCGAACTCGCGGCGGCATTTACTGTCCCGATGACCGATCAGATTGAGAAGGGCAGCGAATTCCCCATCGCGGGCGACCTCGATAAGCAGGGGCAACTTGGTGCTGGCGCCCGGAGATGGCGCGATGGGGCTCGCATGAAGGTCAGGGGCACCGACCCTGCGGCCCAAGCAACTATCGAGCGGTTGCAGCCGTACCACCGAGGGCATTCGTTCGAGGAAGACCCCCTCTGGCGACTCGGACTCCTCAACAACATGGACAAGCACCGCACGCTGCACGTCGTCGGCATGGCGATGGATGGAGCCGGGTTTCCCGTCAATGGGCCTAACCTCCCGCGCTCCGACTGGTCCAGTAACGTCGCCTACATGGGATTGCCCGATGGTCGGGAGTGGAAACTTGAGGCCTTTGGCGGCATCGCGTCGGAAGGCCGCACAAAGGTAGCTCGGTGGGCCATGCAACCCATCGACCCAAGCAAGCAGATGCACATGAACTTCAAGCCCGTGCTGGACATAGCCTTCGACCCTCGCACACCGCTTGTTGGAGGCGCCCCCGTCTTCGCCACCCTCAGCGACCTGCACAACTACATCCTGAGCGACGTAATCCCGCCACTGCTCAGCTTCCTGAAGTAGCGTACCTGAAGCAAGCCGGCTCATCGGCCCCTCACCCCTTGGGGTAGGATCAGCCCCAACGTGAGGTACCCGTCCCCAGCCCGACCCGCGAACCCCGCATGAACACTGGGCTGCCGGGTTTCGCTGATCCCTCCTAGGCAGTCGCGGTACCACGCGTTCAAGGCCGCCGGGTCGACGGCACGCATGAAGTATCCACCGATTCCAAGCACACGCTCCACATCGCCATCTTGTCAGGTCGGCGATTCGGAGGATTGATCCCCCTATCGCCCGCTTCACACCCCCCATCTCAATCGCGGGGAAACTCGTAGGGTTTGTCCGGCGAGATGTTCTCAGGCACATGGCTGAGCGCGGTGCAATAGCCGGGGGGCGGGCAATCTCGCTTCTGACGGTGACTTGATCATTCGGGTTGCCTTTCTCGGATCTGCGAGACGCTCTTGCCGATCCGGGTCGCGATGCCGGGGTAGTCGACCATGAGACCGTCGGAGTCGAACTGCACGTCGGCGGCCGAGTCAGCCTTCGCCCACGCGATGCCGCGGGCGCGAGTGTCGATCGTGCGGCCCGCGGTCATCTGTCCCTCCCCCGAGAGCAAGTTATTCGAGTGACGCTGAGTCTCATATGGGTAAGACGTTCAGAGTCTCACATGAACGGGATTGGGCTCCTCGAACGTCGGCGCCGTTGTTCGGCCCGGTCAGCGGCGGCCCCTGGGGCGGCGAGCAATGGAAGGGCTGGTGGGGCGACGATCCTCCCTACGACTGCCCCGTGTTCATCCTCACCCATCACCCGCGTAGTCCGGCGGAGATGCAAGGAGGGACCACGTTCCACTTTCATACCGACGGAATCGAGTCCGCGCTCGAACGGGCAAGGGACGTCACCGGCGACAAGGACGTCATGCTTTGGGCGGCGCCCAGGTCGCCAACCAGTACCTGGCGGCGGGACTACTGAACGAGCTCGAGCTTCACGTCGTACCAGTACTGCTCGGCGACGGCGCTTGCCTCTTCGATGACCTCGAGGCTGCAGACGTGCGACTCGAGCAGGTCCCGGCGGTCGAGGCGCCTGGGGTCACGCACATCAAGTATACGGTGGTGGTGTGGCCCGAGTCGCAGCTGCCGCTGCGCTCGCCCCGGGGGCGTCAGTAGGAGCTAGTGGTAGCGATCGAAGTCGGCCGGCCATGGCAACGGGAACAGGTGCCGATAGGGATGCGCGTCTGCGATCACGCCGGCGAAGGACGGTCGGTGCGCGAGCGCCCGGTAGTAGCGCGTGAGCTGTGGGTGTGCGCCCTCACTCCAAGGGTGAATTGCCAGGGCATAGAACAGTCCTGGCGCGGCGGCGCAATCAGCGATAGTGAACGTATCGCCGGCCAGGAATTCATGCTGGGTGAGCTGCGTCTCGAGCATGCCGTAGATCATGTCTAGCTGGCCGTGCGCGCGGGCGACGGCGCGCCGGTCGAAGCGCTCCTCGATCGTGTCGAAGACGATTGTCTGGACGGCATCGGAGATGTACTGGTCACAGAGGCGATCCCATTTGCGGGCTTCCAGCGACGGCACCAACTGCGCCCCGGCGACGTGCTCGATGATGATCGAGGTCTCGCCGATGATCTGATCGCCGTCGCGCAGCACCGGGATCGACGCTGGCGGCCACAGCTCGGCCAGATCCGCGCGGTCGAAGTCGCGCTGCTCCGCGAGGACGTCGTAGGCCACGCCCAGCTCGTTGAGCGCGACCAAGACCTTCTGGCAATAGAGCGCGAAAGGGTGCTCATAGAGCGTGAGCATCGTCAGTCCTCTGTCCAAATCGCGATCATCTAGTCCCCTCCTGTCGAGCATGAACGAAACCGGCAGCGATTCTAGTCCACACAGCGTTGACGACCCACCCGCGAGTCTGGCCGCCGAATTGGCCTGAACGTCCAGAGCATGTGGCTTTAGTCCGCGGGTGAGCGCCAGTCGAGCCCGGGGAAGCGTGCGAAGTCGCGGTCGAAGCTGATCCACTCACAGCCAGACTCGATCGCGAGGGCCGCAAGGTACGCGTCGGCCGCCAGGTTGCCGACTGCATCGGCACGTCGGCAAAGCTCAGTGAACAGCTCCCAGTGGCGGCGACCGGGAGAGACGATACGTGCGTTGGGTCGGATGCGTAGACCGTCACAGAAGTCGAGGGCATCACCGAGCGGAGTCGGGGGGCTCAGCGCGCGGCGGTGTGTGGCGATGCGCACGAAAGAGCTGAGGACGAGCTCCGAGAGGGCAAAGGGACGCACGTCCCCGACGGTGCGTTCGAGCAGATCGCGTGCGACTTCATGGTCGGGCTGCTCGATGCGATGGGCGTTGAGCAGCACATTGACGTCGAAGAGGATCACCCAGTGTTCTCGAGGATGTCGGCTAGCGCTGCGTTGCTGTTCAGATCGACCCCCGGCACCGGCGCCGTACCGCGAAAGGTCGGCACCTGGTAACGCTCGGACTGTGCCGTCTCGACACGTCCGGCCAGTTCCGAGCGCAGTGCCTCTTCGATCTCGTGGGCCAACGACGTTCCTCGCTCTGCAGCGCGCCTCTTGAAGGCCCGGAACACCTCGTCATCGAGCTGAAGAGTCGTGCGCATGCATATTAGTGTAGTGCTATAGCATCAATATGCCGTATAGGCGAGTTGCCACTCTCCGCCTCGGCGAGATCGGGTACGTTCGTTGAGGCATGGAGCTTGGGCACGCAATCCGGACCCGGCGCACCCACAAGGTGTTCGCCCCAGAACCAGTGGCGCCGGAGTTGCTCCAACGGCTATTCGAGCTGGCCCGTTGGGCTCCGAACCACCATCTCACTAATCCCTGGCGTTTTCGGGTGCTCGGTCCCAGCACGGTCGAGCGGCTCAAGGAGATCGCCGAGAACGCTATCCCTGGTTCGGCGGGCAAGCTCGATCGCGCGCCCACCCTGGTTGTCGCATCTGCCTACACGCAGGGTGACAGCGTCCAGCAGACGGAGGATCTGCTCGCGAGCGCGGTAGCCGCGTACCTGGTGCTGCTTGCCGCCCATGGAGCAGGGCTCGCCGGCTACTGGCGGACCCTGCCGCTCCTAGACTCGCCTGCCGGCCGGGAGGCGCTCGGACTCGATGCTCTCGAGATCCCAATTGGGCTGCTTCACCTCGGCCGTCCTCGCCAGGAGCAGCATGTGTCCGAGCGCGCACCCGTGGCGGATTTCGTGCGCCACTTGCCCTAACGTTACATGCGCCCCCTGCCCTGGCGTTGTTGCGCCTGCTAGTGCGTCACGAAGACCTTGACGAACTGGTGACCGATATCCGAGACATAGTTGGTGTTGTCGTTGTTCCTGAACCAGATCGTCCGGCTGTGACAGGCGTGAAATTCAGCAGCGTGTCGCCGTCGACGACATCGACGCCTGTCTGCGCGCCCACGGCGCGGAACTCCTCGGCGAGGTGGCGCAGTACGAGGACAGCTACCGGCTCTGCTATCTCCGCGGCCGCGGGCATCATTGTCGCTCTGGCCGAGCAGATTGGCTGACCGGTCCGTCTGCCGTCAGCCTCCTCGCCAGCGTTAGGAGGACTCCCCGGGAAGGAATCCCATCGCGGCAGACGCTCCGGCGGGCACCGGGCCGTAAGGCGAAGGCTGTGGGTTCGCTGGCGGCTAAGACCGACAAGCTGGACGCACGCGTCCTCGCGGAGCTGGCGCGTAGGGATCTTGTGCCACAAGTGCAAGTGCATGTCCCGATGTTCGCTGATCGCGAGCTGAAGGAGCGCCTTGGTCGCAGGATGCACATGGTTCGTTTGCGTACCGCGGCGATAAATCGGGCTCACGGCCTGCTGAGCCAGTTCGGTGTCACGCTCGCGTTCAAGCGGCTTCGGGAGCCCGATGCTCACGAGCTGCTCGTGCGGCGCGGCGTTCCGGAGGTCTGGCGGCGCTCGATCGCCGAGGCCGTTGCGATCGTCGACGCGCTGGACGGGCGCTTGACCCCGCTCGAGCAGGAACTACGTCCGCTTGCACGCGCCGATCGGCCAGCTGGTTCGCTCGTTCCTGCCCCATGGGCTCATCGACGAATATCTGTTGATGATCCGCCCGCTTGTGCTCGGCTCAGGCCAACGCCTGTTCGATCACGACGACCATGTCGCTGAGCTACGGCTCCTCAGCAGCACATCCACCACCACTGGCGTCATCCTCGCGACCTACCAGTCCGAGTCCGTCTACAACTATTGGTCGTCCGAGCTGGCCCTGGCCTCTGACAGCTATGCTTTGAGCGCTTCGGGCTCGCGTTCGGGCGAACTCACTCTCAAGTCCAATGCGCTTTCTCCTTGATCTCCATTGTCCTCGGGCCCTGCGAAGGCTGTTCGTGCTTTGGTTCGCGGCACTTGCCGTGATCCTGCTGTCAGCCCTCTGCGCGAACGTCACCTTTGCGCGCAGCGCGTTGGCTGCCAAGGTGGCGGTCAAGCCTGAGCCTGGTCGCTACTCGGGCTTCGTCGGTCCCTTCACGATCGGCTTCGAAATCCCCGCCGGCGGCAGGACGGTCGCCCATCTGACGACCTCTTTAACGGTGCGACGTTCTGCGGCGTGCCCACGGCCGAGAGATCCGTTGACTTTCCGATGCTCGCAGTGCGAGACGGAGACTTCACGGGCTCGACTTCGCTGAACCCGCCGTCGCATATCGTGGACTACTTCTCGATCAGCGGCAAGTTCACGACACCGACCCGCGCGTCGGGGACGGTGCACGAACATTTCACGGTGACGAGCCTGCCCCCATGCCATGCCTCGGATACCTTCACGGTCACGCGCACCGGCAAGTAAGACCTTCATCGCCCCAGCGTTAACGGCTGATGAGGCCTGAGCGCTCTGTAGCACTACGTAGGACTACGCCCTTATGAGGCTTGGGCGCTCCTTGAGTGCAGATCTCGGACGAGCGTCCCGAGCAGTTCGCTGAACGTCGGGAACTGCATGACGCTGTCGGCCAGCACCGCAAGCGGGATCTGAGCCTTGATCGCCAGGGACGCTTGGTGAATCCACTCGCTGGCCAGTGGCCCGACGCCCCATGCGCCCAATAGGACCCTGTGCTTGGGGTCGGCCGCGAGGCCGAGGTGTCCGCGCAGGTCGCGGCCGTAGGTCTCGGTGCGGTCGATCTCACTCAGATCGGCCTGGGCGATCATGAGCCCGGCGCTCTCATCGGGGACGATGCCCACACAGGCGACCTCGGGGTCGCCGAAGACGACTCGCGGGATCGCCCTGTAGTCGGCGATGGCAGGTCTTCCCAGCATGTCCGCGGCGGCGATCCGCGCCTGGTAGGAGGCCACGTGCGTGAAGGGGGCGACCCCGGTGACGTCGCCGACCGCCCAGATCCCCTCGGCGGCCCGGCAGCGCTCGTCCACTTCGATGCCCAGCTCCCCCGCCTGTACACCCGCCTGCTCGAGGCCGAGCTGATCGACACGCGGTCGGCGCCCGGTGGCGATGACGAGCCGCTCGGCCGCGATCCGCTCCCCGTCTTCCAGGGTCATCGCGATCCGATGTTCGCCGTCGTCGGTTGGCGTGACGGATTCGGCGCCCGTCCCAGTGTGCACAGCTATCCCCTCTGTGCGCATCAGCTTTCCCAGCAGGTCCCCGACGCTGCGGTGCTCGCGTTCCAGCAGCCGTGGGCCGGGGTGGACAAGATCGACGCGAGAGCCAAAACGCTCGAGCATCTGGGCCAGCTCGATTCCCACCGGCCCTCCGCCGAGCACGATCGCCGAACTGGGAACCTCGCGCAGACTGGTGGCCTCGCGGTTGGTCCAGTACTCGATGTCGCTCAAGCCCTCGAGCTCCGGGATCGCGGGGGTGGTGCCCGTCGCGATCACGATGCGCTCGGTCTGCAGATCTCGGCCGTCGACCGAGACGCGTCCTGGTCCGGCGATTCGCCCTCGTCCGCGCAGCACCTCGATGCCTTCTTCTTTCGCTGTCGCGACCTTCTTTGAATCGTCGAGGCCCGAGTTCATGTAATCGCGGTAGGCGACGACCGCCGGCCAGTCGATCGTGCCCCTCCCCACTCCCGCGATCCGTGTGTCCGCGGCGAGCGCCTCGCCCGGTCGCAGCAGCGTCTTGCTCGGGATGCAGGCCCAGTAGGGACACTCGCCGCCGACCAGCTCGCACTCGACCATCGCCACCCGCTGGTTGGCCTGCGCGAGAGCCGTGCAGACGCCCCGTCCGCCGGGGCCGGCGCCGATGACGATCGCGTCGTAGCTGTAGCTGGCTGGCGTCATCGGCACACGCCCAACCTACCCCGTCAAGGCCATCCCCACGCCGGCGTCGCGAGCAAGGCTGGTGCACGGCCATAGGGCGCTCAGCTGCGTGGCTCGCGCCACATGCGCCACATCGGCGGGGCGCTCTTGGCGAACTTGAACTCTTCGGTGACCTTGAAGCCGTTGCGTTCGTACAGCGCTTGACTGCGGGGCGAGGAGGACTCGAGGTAGGCCGGCACGCGCTCACGGTCGCAGCGTTCGAGTACCGGTGCGAGGACGGCCGTACCGAGGCCCCGGCCCTGCCACTGTGGGTTCACACCCACGAACGCCAGATAGTAATGCGGCACCTTTGGGTGCTTTGACTCGACCACGGCGAGCGCGCGCATGACGCGCGGCAGGTGTCGCCCGAAAGCGCCGATGCTTCCCGGAGCCAGGCTTGCCAGCGTCCGCAAGTTGATGTGCCAGCGCCGAGGCAGATTCCAGATTGCCGCGGCGACCGTGTCGACGGTCGTATATGTCTCTTGCTGGTGGATCCAGACCCTGCTTGAGAACAGCTCGAAGTAGCGTTTGAGGATGCGCATGCGCCCTGGGTCCTCGGCCAGCAGCCAGTTGAAGACAGGGTCGTCGTGAAACGCCCGCGCCAGCGTATGGGCGACGCTCGGCACGTCGCTGGGCGCGGCTCGGCCTATGGTTGCGGCCTGGTCTGCGGCTGCTCGGATATCGATCATCGGCTCACCCTGCGCCCAGCGAGAAGCCCCTTGCGCCCAGCAAGAAGCTCGGGGCGTTGTGCTCCGAGAAGAGCTCGTGGCGCCCCTGCGAGAGGCTCGTCTTGGGAGACGTCATCTCAGACGGCGAGAGGTCCCGTCTCACCTGGTTCACTCGGCGCTCAACGGGAAGGAGATTTCGTCCACGTAGCACCAGCCCCAGTCCTCGCCGGGCTCGGCCGAGCGGATGATCGGGTGCCCGGTGGAATGGTGGTGCGCGGTCGCATGACGACCGGGTGAGCTGTCGCAACAGCCGACGTGGCCGCAGGACTGACACATGCGTAGGTGCACCCAGCGCCCGCCTTCGGCAAGGCACTCCTCGCAGCCAGCGACGGGCTCCGGGAGATCCAGCACCTGCACTTCCTCGATGTGCTCACATGTGGGCATCGGATCAGCCTCCTTGTTCGCTCTTTTGATGAGGCTACAACACGGATGCTTCGGGCTACAACACGGATGCTTCGCCGGCGAGCACCGTTCCCGAAGACGCCTCGATCGGCGAGGTGACACGCGCCACGAGCGGCAGCCCGAGCAGCGATACGCCGGCCATCGCCAGGAACGCAGCCAGCGGCTCGTGCACAAGGATCTGCACGACGAGCGCGACCACGAGCCCGCCGAGGTTGCCGGCCATCCACACGATCGCCGCGGCCGTACCGGCCGCGGCGGTGCCCGCGAGTCGCTCGGTGGCTGTGAGGATCACGGGCAGCGCTGGCAGCAGCACTACCCCCATCGCGACGATCGCGCCCGCGCGCGCGCCGATCCAAGGCGTCACGCCAAGCGCGATGCAGCCAAGGCAGCTGACCACCACCGCCGTGCGCATGAAGCTGCGCTCGGCGTGACGGCGCGCGACGAGCTCGGGGAGCACAGCGCAGCCGACGATGCCGGCGATCACCATCCCCACGAGGAGCGCACCGGCGGTCGCTTCGGAGACGCCAGCGGGCGCCAGCAGCGTCTGCAGCCAGGTTGCGATCGCGACGAAGACGCCGAAGCCGACGAACACCAGACCGCACAGCGTGCGCATCGGCGGGAGCGCCCACAGAGCGCGCGCGGTGCCCTGCACGATCGCCACATGCTCGGCGGCACGGTAGGCGGGCGGGCGTCGCAGCGTGAGCGCGAGCCATAGCGCCGGGATCGCGGCGAGGATGGCCTCGAGCACCAGGAGCCGTTCGATTTGCCCGTGGGCGCCCACGGTCGGTCCGAGCACCAGTGCCAGCAGCATCCCGAGAAAGCTCCCGGCCGACCCCACGGCGATGCCGGTGGCGCGCTGATGGGCGGGCAGGTACTCCCCCGCGAGCTTGCTCACCGCGCTCAGGACGATCGGCTGCGCGACGGCCACCATCACCTGGCCGGCCATCGCCCACGCGAACGTCTGGCCGCCCAGGCGGGTCAGCCCGCCGAGCGCAACCAGCGCTCCACCCGCCGCCAGCACGGGACGAAAGGCGCGATCGAGTAGGACGCCGGCTGGGATCGCCAGCGCGACATAGAGCAGCGGGAAGATCTCCGCCAGCCATCCAATCGCTCCCACCGACACCCCGTAGTGCCGCCCGCTTTCGGTTGTGATCGCCGCATAGGTGAGCCACAGCACCTGCGTCGCGGCGCAAACAAGCGTATAGGCGATGATCACCCGCCAGGCGCCCGCGGGGCGAGGGTCGTGGTGGCCTGTGCTCATCGACGTCGCGAATCGTAATACAGCGGTGCGCGAGCAACAGAGGGCTCTGACACAATCAGCGTGGTGATCCGCCGTCGCATGGCCGTCGGCCTCGTACTTCTCGTTGCGAGCGGGTCGCTCATCGCCTGCGGCACCAGCGGTCATCCTTCCTCAACGGCCGCGACGAGCACCGCCGGCGACGGGTCGAAGAAGAGCTCGGTGCCGGCCCCAAGCCCATCTCTCTCCAAGCCGCAGGCGATCACGCTCGCGCGCTCGATCAACTTGCGGGCGTCCGACGTGCCCGGCTTCACCGCGTCGGCCAAGGAAGAAAAGTCCAACGAAAGCGCGAGCGAAAAACGCCTGGAACAGGAAATGTTGAAGTGCGTGGGTGTATCGGGGCTCGGGTCGGGTTTCAGCAAGTCGCTTGCCGAAGCGCGTTCGGACGACTTCAAGCTCGAACACGGCATCGTGAACCTGAGCGTGCATTCCGAAGTCAGCGTGGCCCAGAGCGCAGCTCTCGCAAGCAAGGATCTGGCGGCCCTGCGCGGCAGTCGCGTGAAGGCGTGCCTGTCGCGCTACCTCAATCTGTTCTTCAAGGCCGGCCTGCATACGGGCACGAGCGTCGGGCCGGTCTCGATCCAGTCGGGCACTCCCCCGGCGCCCGGCACATCGGGAAGCTTCGGATGGCGCATCAGCTCGACGTTTACGGTGCGCCGCATACCGGTGCCCTTCTACTTCGACATTCTCAGCTTCGCCTACGGGCCGGCAGAGGTGACGCTCTTCAGCTCGGGCCTGCCGGCGCCATTTCCCGCAAAGGCCCAGGAAGACCTCTTCTCACTGCTCGTGGCCCGCGCCGAGAAGCAGGTTCTCATGCCCAGCTGAGAAAGCGGTGATTGGTGGGGCACAGGCCGCTCGATCAATCGGCTTGCATGCTCAGCCTGAGCTAAAAAAGGTGGTCGGCAAGGCGCAGGCCGCCCCGGCACTCGGTTTCACTCATCGCGCTCATCGCGGGGACCATCTCGCACGTGACGAGCCCGTGCTCATCGGTGAGCTCGTCGATTATCTGAAACGAGCGCGCGATGCGCTCGGGCGTGTCGATCGTGATGGTCATGAGCGGTACGTGGCGGCGGATCTGCAGGAGCCTGTCGCCGCGAGGAGCGTGCTCCCCGTGAAAGCCCCAGATTCCGCGCAGGTTCGTCGCACCGGCGGCATCAGATTCGCGCAGGCGCCGTACGATCTCGAGCGCCAGGGGACGCTCCTCGTGGGTGGCGCTCTGCGAGGTGAAAACCGTCAGCTTCTGCCACAGCCCGAGTCCCTGCGCGTCGCTGGCGGGGAGAGCGTGCGGCGTGGCAAGCATCCGTCCATCGCGCTTGCAGACGCGGACCCGCTCCAGGGTGAGCAGCGGCTCGTCCAGCAGCTCGTCGAGCTCGGGGAGCACCTGGGCGATCCACTCGCCGGCGCCCACGGCGATGATCATCATCGGAACGTCGGCGTTGCGGGCGAAGAATCTCGCGCGCACGCGTTGACCGTGGCTCGTGCCGTCGACGCCGAACAGCACCGTGGCCCCCGCCAGGCCGCGTTGGTGGAACAGCTCGCAGATGGCAGCGAACGCGGGCCGTCCGCCGATGCGCTCCCGGCGCCCCACATACAGGGTCAGCTTGGTCTCCTCCGCGAGCTGCTCCGGCAACTCCACGGCGCCGATCGTCCCTGTGAGCAGCCGCGCGCGCTCGAGTGTGACGAGCCCGCGCCGCTTGATCTGTAGCAGCGGCTCGATCAGCGACTCGATGCGCTCCCGCCGGTCGACCGCCACCGAGACCACAGGCAGATCTTCAGAGAGCGTGAGCAGGCGATCGGTGTGCAGGTGGTGCAGGCGCCCAAAGCCCTCGGCGCCACGGAGCAGTACGCTCGTCCGCACGCGGTGTGACTCGTAGAGATCGAGCAGCGCCTCCCCCAGCAGCTCGTTCCCGGTCCGATCGCGCTCGCCGAAGTAGGTGGTCAGCTTCAGGCCGTCCTCGTTCACAGGTGCGCTCCGATCGCACGTCCGAGCGCAGCTGCGCCGACGCCGAGCACCAAGCTTAGGCCGACGTTGAGCAGCGCTGCGCGGCTTCGGCCGTCCTCGGCCAGAGCCTGGGTCTCGAGCATCCAGGTCGAGAAGGTGGTGAACGAGCCAAGGGTCGCGCTGCCGGCGAGCAGCAGCGCGTCCCCTTCGAGTGCCAGGCCGGTGAGCAGTCCGAGCAGCAGCGCGCCGCTGATGTTGATCGCAAATGTGCCAAGCGGCAGCTCCTGGGCGGTGCGCGAGCTGATCAGCGTGTCGAGCGCGAACCGCCCGCACGCGCCGATTCCGCCGAGCAGCGCGACCCCGATCCAGAACCAGACGCTCACGCGATCACCCGCACTCGCCGCACAAGCGCCGTACCGACACAGATAGCCAGATATCCGGCACCGATGCTCGCGCCTGCGTATCCGGCGGCAAGCCCGTAGCGATCGTGGTCGAGCATCGTCAGGATCTCGACCTGCATGGTCGAGAATGTCGTGTAGGCGCCGCAGAAGCCGGTGCCGAGCAGCGGACGGCGGTAGGTCGACTGCGGCAGACGCTCTGCCAGGCGCGTCGCGAAGTATGCGAGTGCGAATGAGCCACTGACGTTGATCGCAAAGGTGACCCACGGCCACCCCGAAGCGCCACCGGCGAAACACTCCCCGAGACCTACGCGCGCCAGCGCTCCGAGCGCCCCACCCACAAAGATCGCAGCCAGCTCACGCCGGTCTAGGTTCAGGACAACACTGGAAGGCACTCCGCTGCAGCTCCTCTCGCGTGGAATAACGCTCTTTCGCGAAAGGAGCCATCAGCCCTTTTCAACCGGGCGGTTCGGAGAGCATGCCTCCCCCAGAGCTCCATCTGGGTGAGCAGAAGATACCCCACCAGTCCTCGCGCGTGGAACGTCATGACTGATCCCTTCGCGGGTGGTCCTTCTGGCTAGTTCTTGGGTGGGCTGTCCCGAGTGATCTCTCGCGCGTGGATCAGCCGCGTGGAGGAGCCTAATCGGCGTATGCCCGTCGGATGGCCTCGACCTCCCCCAGCACAAGGATGAAAGCATCGAGCAGCTCGGGATCGAAGTGCTTGCCGTGCTCCTCGCGCATCATCTCCACGGCGGACTTGAGAGGAAACGCGGGGCGATACACGCGGTCGCTGGTGAGCGCGTCGAACACGTCGGCCACCGCGGCGATACGTCCCTCCACTGGGATGTCCTCGCCGGCAAGTCCCCGGGGATAGCCATCTCCGTTCCAGCGCTCGTGGTGGGTGCGGGCGATCAGGGCGCCCAGCTGCACGACCTCCGAGGCGGCCCCGGAGAGCATCTGAAAACCCGTCTCGGCATGCCCTTTTATCGTCTCGAACTCTTCGGGGGTGAGTTTGCCGCGCTTGAGCAGGATGCTGTCAGGGACTGCGATCTTGCCGACATCGTGCAGCTGGCTTGCCAGGCGCACGAGCTCACAGCGCTCCTCGGAGAACCCCGCTCGGCGAGCCAGGATCTCACAGTAGGAGCTCATCCGGTGCAGGTGGTGCCCTGTCTCCTCGTCGCGGAACTCCACGAGGCGCGCGAGGCGGAAGATGGTTTCCGCCTGGGAGGCCCATACCTTGGTCTCGGACAGCGCAAGATCCTGCAGGGTCTCCTCGAGCGCCTGGCTGCGTTTATCGACGGTGGCGCGCAGGTGCCGCAGAAGACGGCTGTTCTCGATCTCCAGGTGCCTGCGGTGCAGAGCATTGGCGATGTTGATCAGCAGCTCCCCCGAGCCGACGGGCTTGACCAGATAGCCATAGGCGCCGAGCTCGATCGCTGAGATCGCCAGTCGTGTGCTGTCCTCGCCAGTGACCATCAGTACCGCGGTTTCGGGGTAGTCGCAGCGGATGTGTGAGAGCAGTTCGATCCCCGACTCTCCCGGCATGTTCACATCGAGCAGCGCGAGCTGGTAGGTGCTCTGTGCCAACTGCTCGCGCACAGCGCTGGCATCGCATGCGCTGTGACAAGAGTAACCCTGGTCGCGCACCACCCGTTCTGCCCAGCGGCGCAGCGCCTCGTCGTCGTCGACGATCAAAAGCTCAGGCACACGTCACGCCACGCGCTCGAGGGTCTGGGCAACCTTCGCGAGCAGTCCCGGCCCGGAGAAGGGCTTCTCGATCAGAGCCATGCCGGCTTCCAGGTGCCCCCCGGAATCGAGGATCGGCTGGGCGAAGCCCGACATCAGCAGCACACGCACCGCGGGCCGCTCCGCCAGCAGCCGCTCAGCGAGCTGGGGACCGGGCATCTGGGGCATGATCACGTCGCTAAGCAACAGATCGATCGGTCCGGCGTGCCCGCCTGCCGCCTGGAGTGCTCTGGGGCCGTTTGCGGCGACCAGGACCTTGTAGCCGGCTGCGGAGAGTATGCGGCGGGTGACCTCGCGCAGTGCCTGCTCGTCCTCGACGAGCAGGATCGTCTCTTCGCCATGTGGCACTGGCGAGTCGTTCGGGTGAACGACCGGTATGTTCAGCCGGTCGGTCGCCGGCAGCTGTGCGGTGAAGGTGGTGCCGATGCCCGGCTCGGAGTAAATTTCCGTGCGTCCACCGGCCTGCTGGACGATCCCATACACGGTGGCCAGTCCCAGACCGGTTCCCCGACCCGGTGGTTTGGTGGTGAAGAACGGGTCGAATGCACGCTGTACCGTCTCGGGCGGCATACCCACGCCGCTGTCGCTGATGCGCAGGCGTACGTGGGGGCCTGGTGAGAGCTCGGGTCGCGAGGCGGCGAACTCCTCGTCGACGTCGATGTTGGCGGTGTCGATTTTCAGGATGCCCCCTTCGGGCATCGCATCGCGAGCATTCACCGCGAGATTGACGAGGATCTGCTCCAGCTGGCCCGGGTCGATCAAGACGGCGTGCAGGTCGGCTGCCAGCGAGCTCTCCAGCTCGACGTGCTCTCCGAGCGTGCGTCGCAGGAGCTGCTCGATGTCGCTGACGACGTTGTTGACGTCGACCACCTCCGGCTGAACAACCTCACGGCGAGCGAAGGAGAGCAGCTGGTGGGTCAGATGCGAGGCGCGCTCAGCTGCGAGGCGCACCTGCTCGATGTCTTCGCGCGTGCCGCGCCAGCGATCGTCGCCGTCGAGGGCGGATGCCGCGTCGAGATCGTTGGCGATGAAAGCCGCATAGTTGATGATCACCGCCAGCAGGTTGTTGAAGTCGTGCGCGATGCCGCCCGCCAGCTGGCCGAGGCTCTCCAGGCGCTGAGCCTGGTGCAGCTGGTTCTGAAGCCGCTCGCGTTCGGCGTCGGTCTTCAGCCGCTCCCGGGCCGCCGCCTCCTGCACGTTCTCAATGTCCGAGTTCCCCATACCACGCTTTTCCAGCAGCCAGAGTAGCACGAATATAGTAATATATACGCTGGGCACGGCTGTAGTCAGGCAGCTCGCATGGGGCCAGTTTGGTCGGCGGTGGCGATGCTGCGAGCCGATTGCCAAAATGACCTGCCCAGCGGTGCTTGGTGCTCGCGGTGGCCGCGTTGAGACAGGGCCGTGAGGGCCATCTGCCCATGACACAAGCGGCTCTCAGTGACAGGCGCTCAGTGCCATGGGCAGACTTGCCGCTCATGCCTTTGGCTGCTGGTCCTCGCCCTCCTCGCTCTCGCCCTCGCCGTCGGCGAGGATCCGATACAGCGCGCGGCGCGTGTCGGTGAGCACCGTCTTGGCTTCGCCGATCTGCTGCGCGCCGCCGACGCGCATGACCTGCACGAAGGCCATGGCCACCTCCTTCATCAGCGATCCGAGCTCGACGGCCTCGTCGCTCATGCCGTGGCTCATCTGCTCCCACGGCGCCTTGGCATCCTCGGCGCGCTCCTCGACCGTCTTGTGGCCGGCGTCGGTGAGGTGGAAGAGCTTGCGCCCGTCGCTCTCCTGCGAGCGTATGAGGCCCTCGTCTTCGAGCTGCTGAAGCGCCGGATAGACCGAGCCGGGGCTCGGTCGCCACATCCCGTCGCTGCGCTCCTCGATCTCCTGCATGATCTGGTAGCCGTTGCGAGGCTCCTCGGCGAGCAGCATCAGCGCGGCCATGCGCACGTCGCCGCGGCGCGCTTTGCGTCCACGGCCACGTCCGCGACCGAAGGGGCCCTCGGGGCCCGGTCCGAAGAGTCCTCCCGCGAACGGGAAGCCACCCCCGAAAGGGCTTCCGCGATGGTGTCCGGGTCCGTGGCCTGGCCCGTGGCCGGGTCTACCCGACCCCGCCGCCATCGCTCTGATGAGTCCGATGAAATCCTGTGCGCCGCGCATTTCGCGCGAGCATCCGGTTCTTGCGTACGCCTCCATATCGACAATCCTTTGGTAGCTTTCGATAGTGTAACGATATATCGTGAACTGTCGGATGTCAAGTTGACTATGATCCGTCTTCTCGCACAGGCGATGAGTTTCGGATCGAGTGGCGGTCTCAGGCACCGGAAGTGGCTATAACGCGGGGCGAACATGGAGCGAATGGACCGGAAAAGGCGGTGAGATGGTGAACCAACACGACAACGGAATCGAAGTCGAAGGCCTGATCCGCGACTTCAAGGGTGGCGTGCGCGCGGTCGACGGCATCGACTTGCGTGTCGCTCCCGGGGAGATATATGGCTTCCTGGGTCCCAATGGAGCGGGCAAGTCAACGACAGTGCTCGTGCTTACCACGCTGCTCCCACCCACCGCCGGCAAGGCCCGGGTGGCCGGTCTGGACGTCGTCCATCAGGGCGCTGAGGTGCGCCGCGCGATCGGCGCCTCGCTGCAGGAGTCCGCGCTCGACCCCTTCCTCACCGGCCGCGAGCACATGCGACTGCAGAGCGCGCTGCACGGGGTGGGCAAGGACGAGCGCGAAGAGCGCGGTGCCGAGCTGCTCGAGCGAGTCGGGCTCAGCGACGCTGCCGATCGCAAGGTGGGCGGCTACTCGGGCGGCATGAAGCGTCGTCTGGATCTTGGCCTGGCGCTCGTGCACCGCCCCCGGCTGCTGTTTCTGGATGAGCCCACAACCGGCCTCGATCCGCAGAGCCGCGCTGCGCTGTGGGACGAGGTGCGGCGACTGGCAGGCGAGGGCGTGACGGTCTTCCTGACGACGCAGTACCTCGAGGAGGCCGACGTGCTGGCCAACCGCGTGGGGATCATCGACCGCGGCAAGATCGTCGCCGAGGGCACGCCCGCCGAGCTGAAGGCCGAGATCGGGCGACAGAGCGTCGAGGCGATCCCGGAGGACCCGGGCGAACGCGAGCGCCTGGCCGCCACACTGCATCGCTTCGGCGAGGAGGCAGCGGCCTCCAGCAACGGCGTGGCGGTGCGCCTGCCCGAGGGCGTGGGCGACCTCGCCGACATCATCCGTGCACTGGACTCCGATGGCCTGCGGGTCGCCGACCTGCGCCTGCACTCCCCAACGCTGGACGATGTCTTCCTGGCGAAGACCGGCCGCTCGCTGGAGGGGGCAGCCGGCGAGCACGAGGAGGCGGGCGGAGAGAGCAACGAGGAGCTCAGCGGGAAGGCCGGCGAAGAGACTGACGGGAAGGCCGGCAGGGAGCTGAGCGGGAAGGCCGGTGGCGAAACCGACGGGAAGGCCAGCGGGGAGACTGGCGAGCCTGTCTCCGCATGAGCCCGATTCTGCTTACCCAGGTGGGCGTGCTCGCTCGTCGCTCGATGTTGAAGACCCTGCGCCAGCCCTTTCAGCTGTTCCCCATCGTTTTCTTCCCCGCGATCCTGCTGGCGGTGAACGCAAGCGGATTGCGCGCGGCGACGCTTCTGCCCGGCTTCCCCACCCATTCCTATGTCACGTTCGCGATCGCGGTGGCCTTCATCCAGGGGGGCATGTTCTCGCTCATCAACACCGGCACGAATCTCGCCGAAGACATCGAGAGCGGGTTCTTCAACCGCCTCTCGCTCACGCCCCTACGGCGTGTTTCGCTGATCGGCGGACTGCTCGTCGGCGTGGCGGCGCTCGGCGCGATGCAGTCCGCGGTCTACATCCTGATGGGGCTCGTCGCGGGCGCTCATCTGGCGGCGGGCTTTGGCGGCGCGCTCGTGGTGATCGCGCTGGGTTCGGCCGTCGCGCTGGCCTTCGGCGCGCTGGGCTGCGCGGTTGCGCTGCGCACCGGCTCGGGTGAGGCCGTGCAGGGTCTCTTTCCACTGTTCTTCGTGTTCATCTTTCTCTCCTCCAGCAACCTCCCGCGCCAGCTCTTGAAGACCGGCTGGTTTCACACCGTGGCCACGTGGAATCCGATCTCCTATCTGATCGAGGCGTTTCGCAGCCTGTTCATCTTTGGCTGGGATGGGACCGCGCTGCTGCGCGGCTTCGCCGTGGCCGCGGGGCTTCTCGTCCTCGGACTGCTCGCTGCGACAGCGGCCCTGCGCACAAGGCTCCAGCGAACATGAGGCGCGATACCTGGAGCAGCGCACTGGCGATCGCGCGGCGCGGCCTGCACACCTACTTTCGCCGCCCCGACCTGATCGTTCCCTCACTTGTGTTCCCGCTTGTCTTCCTGGCGGCCTTCGGTGGTGGCCTCTCGGCGCTGGGCTCGGTCCCGGGCTTCACCTTCCCCGCCGGTTACACGGCGTTCCAGTTCGTGTTTGTGCTGCTGCAGTCGGCGATGTTCGGCGGCCTGTTTACCGGCTTCAGCCTCGCGATCGACTTCGAAAGCGGGTTCGCGCGGCGCCTGATGCTTGCCGCGGGCGATCGCCGCGGCATCGTCCTGGGCTACGCGCTCGTGGGCCTCACACGCGGGGTCATCACGCTCGCGGTCGTCACCGCTGTCGCGCTGCTGGCAGGCATGCAGATCACCGGCAGCGGCGTCGACATCTTCGGCCTCTACACACTCGCGATCCTGCTGGTGCTCGTCGGTTATGGTTGGGCCGCCGGCGTGGCCTTCCGTTTCCGCTCGATCCAGGCCGGCCCGTTGATGCAGACGCCGATCTTCCTGATCCTGTTCCTGGCCCCCGTCTACGTCCCGCTCAACCTGCTCGAGGGCTGGATCCACGCGGTGGCGAGCGTCAACCCTGCCACCGCCTTCCTGGAGGCCGGACGCGGGCTGATCGCCGGGGTGCACAACCACACCGCTCTGGCCTTCGTGTGCGCGCTGGGGCTGCTCGTGTTGTTCGGGGTCTGGTCATTGAGTGGGCTGCGCTCGGCCGAACGCGCCGGCTGAAGGCGAGGCCGTCGCCGGCGGGCAGTCCGGTTGAGAGGCAGTTTGTACTCCCGGTCCTGTGGAGGCGGTTTGACTCCAGCTCTGACGAGGCCGGCTCCCAAGCCGAGTCGGTTGCCGTAGCGCCTTTTAGGCAGCGGACACAGGCAGGGTGTGAATGACCACATCGGCGATCTCCGCCAGTTGCCCACGCAGATCCTCCTCGAGCTCGCCCGCCAGCAGATGGGCATCGGCGAGGGTCGCCCCCGGGCTGGCCTGAAGCGTGAGGAACAGCACACGCCCGCTCGCGGTCGCCAGCAAGCGCGTCTTCAGCGGCAGCGTTCCGGTGCGTTCGCGCACGATCCGCTCCACATCGCTCATATCCCGCAGCTCGCCGGCGCGCGTCGTCTCAGCGTCGGCGACGCGCGCGGCGATCGGCTGCTCCAGCGGCTCCAGGTGGGTCTGCACGTCGATCACGCCCGGCCGGGCGCGGATCGACTGCTCGACGCGCTCGGCGACCTCGTCGGCTGTGCCGAGGTCCAGGTCGGCCGGGAACTTCAGGTGCAGGGCCACGCTGAGCGCTCCCTCCTGGTCGTAGATCGTGACATCGTGTGCTTCTGAGACGAGCGGCTCGGCGAGCGCGATCGCCAGGACGCGCTCGCGCAGATCAAGACCACGTAGACGCGGCTCGACGTGGACGACGACGTCGCTGCCCGGCAGCGCGTCCTGCACGGCACCCTCGATCAGGTCGGCCGTCTGGTGCCCCTCGATCACCGCCTGCCCTGGGGGAACCGTGACGACCACGTCCGCGAAGTAGCGGCCCCCGGACTCACGCAGGCGCAGCCGGCCGAGCTCGATGTCCGCGCCCAGGTCGGCGATCGCGCGCTCGGCCGCCTCCTGGGCCTCCGCGGGCGTGCGGTCCATCAGGACGTTCGCGTTCTCCAGAATCAGCCGTGTGGCCGCCGCGAGCACGATGCCCGCCACGAGCAGCGCCGCGAGCGCGTCGGCCTGTGTGAAGCCGGCACGCACGAGCGCCAGCCCGATGAGGACCGCAACCGACGCCGCCATGTCGCCGGCGAAGTGAAACGCGTTGGCGTGCAGCGCGGCGCTGTCATAGCGCCGCGCGGTGCGCAGCGAGACCAAGGTGCGCGTCAGGTCGACGACGAGCGCCACGGCGATCGTCGCGAACACGTACCACGGGGTTTCCGGTCCCGTGCCGCCTGCGAGCAGGTGTGCGATCGCCTCGCCGCCGACGAGCAGGCCGCCGGCGAGCAGGATCGCGGCCTCCCCGAGCGCCCCCAGGTTCTCCGCGCGCCGATGCCCGTAAGGGTGCTCGGGATCGGCCGGACGACCGCCGAGGCGCACGGCGAAGAACGTCAGCACCGCCGCCACCACGTCGCCGCTTGACTCGACGCCGGCGGAGATCAGCCCGAGGCTGCCGGTGGCGAGTCCCACCCCCAGCTTGAGAGCCACGAGCAGGCTTGCCGCGAGGATCGAGACGAGTGTCGTGCGCCGCTGCGCGAGTGCCTGGTCCTCCCCGCTGGCAGGCAGCATGGGGAGAGACTAATGCCCGCCTAGGCCACATCGGCTCCGCCGCACCCTGCGCCATCCTGTTCGCGGTGTCCTCCACCACGCCGCGGATACGGGCTCAGCGCCGCTATGGCCTCGTGCTGGTGTTCACGATCGCCGCCGTCCTGGAGGTGATCGTCGCGCCGGACACGCCCGTCAGCCGCGGTATCGCGCTGCTGGTCCAGAGCGCGGCGCTGCTCGCGGTGATCGTCACCACGCGCGAGCGCCGCCTCGTGCAGGACGTGAAGGGGGCTCTCGTCGCCCTCGCGATCTTCGGGCTGGCGCTGGCGGTGGCGCTGTCAGTGGTCCCGCGCTGGCTGGGCTCCGCGCTGGGGGTGCTCGTGGTGGGCATCGTCCTCGTCGTGCTCGTGCGCGGTGTCGCGCAGTTGATACGTACACGAGGCGTGACGCTGCAGGCGGTAGCCGGGGCGCTCTCGATCTACCTGCTTCTCGGCTTGGCCTTCGCGCTTGTGATCAACCTCATCGCACGTGTGGGTCCGACGTACTTCGTCCAGGGCCCTCACGAAGCGCTGAGCGAGCAGGTCTACTTCAGCTTCACCACGATGACCACCACCGGCTACGGCGACCTGACCCCGGCGACGAATGTCGGCCACGCGCTTGCCGTGCTGGAGATGCTGCTCGGGCAGATCTACCTGGTGACGGTGATCGGGCTGTTGGTGGGCAACCTGACCCGCCGTCCGCGCACGGGCGAGGAGCATCCCAGCACTCCAGAAGCCGTGTGATGTTGCCGATTATCGGGCCATGCGTCGGCCCCTGCCCCGGATCGGATCCAAAGGGTCCAGGTACACCCCGAGCCTGACTCAGAAGGTCGCGCTGCTGAGCCTCGTCCCGATCGTGGCGCTGGGCTTCGTCCTGGCGCGCGTCCTGCAGGATCAGATCGTCGAGCGCGCTGTCGCGGACGCCAGCCAGTCGGCACAGATCCTGGCGCGCATCGGCATCCAGCCGAGGCTCACGGCGGCGGATCTGCGTGACGGCCTCACTCCTGCGGGGGTGCGCTCTCTGGATGAGCAGCTGCAGGCACGCTCGGTCACTCAGGATTTGGCGCGGATCAAAATCTGGAACACCCGCCACCGCGTCATCTACTCGGACGATCACCAGCTGATCGGACGCACGCTGCCGCCGAGCGACGACCTGTTGCACGCGCTCGCGGGGAACCCCGACGACGCCGAGGTGGTCACCCCGGCTCTGCACACCGAGACCGCCAGCGAGGTCGGGCTTGGGCAGCTCGTGGAGGTGTATGTGCCGCTGCGCTTCACTCCAGAGGGTCCGGTCGCGGGGGTGTTCGAGATCTATCTGAGCTACCGCCCGATCGCCGCCGCGATCAGCGCCAACAAGCGCATGATCGCGCTGCTCGTGTTCTGCGGGCTGGCGCTGTTGTGGGCGATCCTGTTTCGCATCGTCGCCGGCGCCTCGCGTACGCTGCGCCGCCAGGCACAGGAGAACGATCGCCTGGCGCGCTATGACGGGCTGACGGGCCTGCCCAATCGCACGCTTTTCCTGGAGGGTCTGGCGATCGCTCTCGAGCGCGAGGGCGCGCGGGGGAAGGCGGTGGCGGTGGCGCTGCTCGACCTCGACGGCTTCAAGGAAATCAACGACACGCTCGGTCACGCCACGGGCGACGCGGTGCTGCGCGAGATCGGCCGGCGCCTGCGTACTCAGGTTGACGAGCGCATGCACGCCCACGGCGGCGAGCTCCAGTACGTCCAGGTGGGTGGGCGCTCGCGCGCGCAGGTGGGCGTGCGCCCACTCGCTCAGGTCGGCGAGACGCTGCTGGCCCGGCTCGCGGGCGACGAGTATGCGGTGATGGCGCCCTGTCCCGCGGGCGCTCGCGGCGTCGCCGAGGCGCGGGCGCTGGCCGACTCGCTGCAGGCGGCTTTGGAGGCGCCCCTGGAGGTGGACGGGGTTGCGCTCAACATCGACGCCTCGCTCGGTCTCGCGCTGGCGCCCCAGCACGCCGAGGACCTCAACACGCTCTTGCAGCGCGCGGACGTGGCGCTCGACCGCGCGAAGGCCCATCGCAGCCGGGTGGAGGTGTACGCGCCCGAGCACGACCACTTCGACGCCGCCCGTCTCACCCTGCTCGGCCAGGTCCGCCCAGCGCTGGAGCGGGGCGAGTTCATCCTGCACTACCAACCGCAGGCCGACCTGCAGAGCGGACGCATAACCGGCGTGGAGGCGCTGCTGCGCTGGCAGCACCCCGAGCGCGGCCTGATCCCGCCGCTCGAATTCATCCCCCTGATCGAGCAGACCGCGCTCGTTGGGCCGATCACGCTGCATGTGATCGACCGCGCCCTCGAGCAGCTGGCGCGCTGGCGCGACCACGGGACGCACCTGAGCATGTCGGTCAACCTCTCGGCGCGCAACCTGCTCGACCCTGAGCTGCCCCGGCGGGTCGCCACGCTGCTCGCGCGCCACGCCGTCCCCGCCCACCGTCTCACCGTCGAGGTCACCGAGGGCGCCACGATGTCCGACCCCGAGCGCGCCGTGGCGGTCCTGGGGGAGCTGCGTGTGATGGGCGTGGGCGTCTCGATCGACGACTTCGGCTCCGGTCACGCCTCGATCGCCTACCTGACGAAGCTGCCGGCGAGCGAGCTGAAGATCGACCGCTCCTTCATCACCGGCATGTGCGAGAACCCGCGCGAGGAGGCGATCGTGCGCTCCACCATCGATCTGGCGCGCCACCTGCGCCTGAACGTGGTCGCCGAGGGCATCGAGACGCGCGCGGTGTGGGAGCGCCTGGCCGATCTGGGTTGCGACACCGCCCAGGGATACCTGCTCTCGCGCCCGCTGCCACGCGAGGAGGCCACCGCGTGGCTGCGTGCACGCGGCGAGGGCGCAGCACACGTCCGTGGGGAGGGCGCCGCAGCGACATCGTACCCACCGGCTGGGGCCAGACGCTAGGCGCCGCAGCGCGCCGCCCCGATCGGCTGGGGCTGGACGCTACAGTCCCTGACACTATGGCCCCAAGCATCCGTACGCCCCTCGTGCGGGGGTGACGATTGCCGAAGCTGGACCCCCAGTCGCTGCCCCAGCATGTCGACCGCCTCTATCGCGCGGCGTGGGCGCTGTGCGGCTCGTCCCACGATGCCGAGGATCTGGTGCAGGAAACGTTCGCGCGTGTACTGGCGCGGCCGCGCACGCTGCGCGGCCAGGGCGAGCTGGCCTATCTGATGCAGGTCCTGCGCAACACGTTCCTCACCCAGCGCCGCGACGCCGGGCGTCGTCCGCGGAGCGCCTACGCGCCGATCGAGGACCTCGACCCGCCCGACCCCCGCGCGCGCGACCGGCCCGAGCAGGCCTACGCCGCGCAAGAAGTGTTCGCTGCCGTCGCCGCTCTGCCTGATACCTACCGCCTCGCCCTGGTGGCGGTGGATGTCGTGGGTCTCTCCTATCGCGAGGCCGCGCAGGCGCTGAGCATCCGCGAGGCGACGATCGCCACGCGCGTCTTCCGCGCGCGCGAGCGCGTGGCGCAGGAGCTGGAAGGGACCGGCCCGCAGAAGCTGGACGAGGCAGGTGCACGGGGGTTGGATGAGGCCGGCGCCCAGCAGCTGGATAGCGCCCGCGGGGAAGCTCCAGAGTCCAGTGGAGTCTTAAGTGAGGAGGAACGAGCCGTCCATGAATGACATACCTCCACCCAACGATTCAGAGACAGCGGCCCAGCGCGCCACCGCGACGCTGGTGAGCTCGATCGACGTGCCCGCTCCCGCGGCGCTGCGGCGCAGGGTGCGCGAGATGACCGACGCGGCGCCCCGTCGCTCGCGGCGCGTCTCCCGGCCCCTGGCGCTTGCCGGCGCGCTGGTGGGCGCCGCGGTGGTGGTCGTGGCTTTGATCCTGGCCTTGGGCGGCGGCTCATCGGGCAGTGCGCCGACGGTGCAGCAGGCCTCGACCCTGGCGCAGCGTCCCGCGACGCAGAGCGCGCCCGCGGAGTCCTCGGTGCCGGGGCGCCTGGCGATCTCCGCGGCTGGCATCCCCTACCCCTATTGGGGCCGGCGCTTTGGCTGGGAGGCGGTCGGCGCGCGCACCGACAGTGTGGGCGGGCGCATGGTGACGACGGTCTTCTACTCCAGCCACGCGGGTGCCACCGGATCCAGGCGGATCGCGTACTCGATCGTCGCCGGGACGCCCCTCGCCATACCCACAGTCGGTCGTGCCGCGGTATCGCGCGGCACGCGCTATCGGGTGCTCAGCTCCGGCACCGCCGCGGTGGTGACGTGGCGTCGCGCCGGCCACACGTGCATACTGGTCGGCTCCGGGGTCAGCGCCCACACGCTGCTGACCCTCGCCGGGTCGCAGGCCACCTGAGTTCAAGCCAGATCACAGGCCGCCTGAGTCCAACCGAGCCCCTGAGTTCAACCGAGCCCACAGCCCACCGGAGACGCGCGTGAAAGCAATTCAGATCGTCGAGCTCACAGGCCCCGAGAGCGCGCTGCGCGTCGCGGAGGCGCCCGAGCCCGACCCCGCGCACCCGCTGACACCCGGCGAGGGTGTCACGATCGACGTGCACGCCGCCGGCGTGTCGTTCCCCGAGTTGCTGCAGACGCGCGGGCTCTACCAGCTCAAACCGCCGCTGCCGTTCGTGCCGGGCAGCGAGGTGGGCGGCGTCGTGCTCAGCGCCCCCGCCGGCTCCCCGCTGAAGGAGGGCGACCGCGTGGCCGCCTTCTGCGGGCTGGGCGGCTTCGCGCAGCGAGTGGTGGCGCCGGAGTTCTTCACCTTTCCCCTCCCACCCGCGCTCGACTTCGCGCAGGGCGCAGGACTGATCCTCAACTACCACACTGCCTACTTCTCGCTGCTCACGCGGGGGCGCCTGAAGGAGGGCGAGACTGTGTTGGTGCACGGGGCTGCCGGCGGAGTGGGCACGGCGGCGCTGCAGGTCGCGCGGGGGCTCGGCGCCAAGACCATCGCGGTCGTCTCCAGCGACGAGAAGGCACACATCGCCGAGCAGGCCGGCGCCGACCACGTGGTGCGCTCGGACGGGCCATGGAAGGACGAGGCCAAGTCGCTCTCCGGTGGCGGCGTCGACGTGGTGCTCGACCCGGTGGGCGGCGATCGCTTCACCGACAGCCTGCGCTCGCTGCGCGAGAACGGGCGGGTCGTCGTCGTGGGCTTCACGGCCGGGTCGATCCCCGAGGTGAAGGTCAATCGCCTGCTGCTCAACAACACAGAGATCGTCGGCGCCGGGTGGGGCCACTGGGCGATGAGCCATGCGGATGAGACGCGCGAGATCGGCGCGGCGCTGCAGGGCATGATCGAAGGGGGGACCGTGGCGCCGATCGTCGGCGCTCGCTTCCCGCTGGAGGGGGCCGCCGACGCGCTCTTGGCGCTCGAACGGCGCAAGGCGCTCGGCAAGGTGGTCCTCGACCTCGACCTGGAGCTTGACTGAGTCGATGTCCCGCTCGATGACGCAGTGCGCGAGTGCGACGCGGCAGGCCGGCGACCGTCGAGTATGCGTTTGAGAGTGGATGCGGCCTAGGCGATGGACTTCACCCCCTCCCCCCGCACACAGGAGTTGCTGGAGCAGGTTGACAGCTTCATCTCCGAGCGCGTAACCCCGCGCGAGGAGGCCCACCACCGCGAACGGCTCGAGCTGCAGGACCCGTGGGTGGTGGCGCCACTCGTGGAGGAGCTGAAGGCGCAGGCCAAGGCGGCGGGGCTGTGGAATCTGTTCTTGCCGCCCTACCTGCCCCCCGCTACGGGGGGTACCCGTGAGGGTGACTCGATGCACGGCGCGGGACTCGCGAATGTCGAGTACGCGCCGCTCGCCGAGCGCATGGGCCGCTCGCTGATCGCGAGCGAGGTGTTCAACTGCAACGCGCCGGACACGGGCAACATGGAGGTGCTGCTGCACTTCGGCTCGCCCGTCCAGCGCGAGCAGTGGCTCACGCCGCTGCTCGCCGGAGAGATACGCTCGGCGTTCTGCATGACCGAGCCCGATGTGGCCTCCTCGGACGCCACCAACATGCAGGCCACGGCGACGGTGCAGGGCGAGGAGGTGGTGCTCAACGGACGCAAGTGGTGGAGCACCGGCGTCGGCCATCCCAACTGCAAGGTGGGGATCTTCATGGGGCTGACCGACCCGCGGGCCGACCGCTACCACCAGCACTCGATGGTGCTCGTGCCGCTGGACTCACCCGGCGTGAAGGTCGAGCGGATGCTCACCACGATGGGCTTCTTCGACGCGCCTGGCGGCCACGGCGAAGTGAGCTTCACCGACGTGCGCCTACCCCGCGAGGCCATCATCGGGGGGCCGGGCGAGGCGTTCACGATCGCCCAGGCGCGCCTGGGCCCGGGGCGCGTACACCACTGCATGCGCCTGATCGGGCTGGCCGAGCTGGCGCTGGAGCTGGCCTGCAAGCGCGCCACACAGCGCAACGCCTTCGGCAAGCCGCTGGCCAACCTGGGAGGCAACCGCGAACGGATCGCCGACGCGCGCATCGCGATCGACCAGGCGCGCCTGCACGTGCTGCACGCGGCGTGGCTCGTGGATCAGAAGTCACCGCAGGCACTGGGCGCCGTGTCGCAGGTCAAGGTCGCCGTCCCCAACATGGCCCAGGGGGTGGTCGACATGGCGATGCAGCTGCACGGCGGCGCCGGGCTCAGCAACGACTTCCCGCTGGGCGCGGCGTGGATTGTGGCGCGCGCGCTGCGCCTGGCCGATGGTCCCGATGAGGTGCACCGGGGCGTCATCGCGCGGCTGGAGTTGGCGCGCTATGGGCGGGGAAAGTGGTCCCCGCCTACCAGCCCTTCGTCCTAGAGCTACGCGACCCCTGGCGGAGCTGATTAAAGCCCGCCCACCCCGGAGCCCTCCTCTTTCTCGTCCTCGTCCTCCCCACCCCGTCCGCCACCGCGCAGCCAGCCGGCAAGCTCCTGGCCGACCGAGTTGATCGACTCGCCCGCGTCGCGGAAGGCGTCGCGGAAGCGCTCGGCGTAGTGGGAGACGGCCTCGCTGCTCTCCGCGCGCGGGTCCGCGGGTTCGTCGCGCGTGGGGTACTCGCCGGAGACGATGCGGTCGAACTCGCCCGAGCGCACCCACGCCATCAGCTCGTGCGTGCGCTTGACGGGCATCGGGTGGCTGACGCCCATGTCGATCAAGAGGCGCGTGAGGCGCTCCAGGCCGCCGCCGGTCTCGGTGTAGTCGAGGCCCTGGCGCATGAAGGCGTCGAGGTCGAGCTGCTCGACCATCGCGCCGCCGGCGAGGCACATCAGCGTGCGGCAGACCGTGAGCGGGTCGCGCGTGACGAGCGCCGCGGCGCGGTCGGCTGAGAGCTCGGTGGCGCGCTCCCACTCGAGCAGCGCCGTGCGCACGGGCGCGAGTGGGAGCAGAAGGCGCGAGGAGCGTGTGAGCAGCAAAAGGATGTAAAGCGCCGTGCGGTAGAGCTGGTGGTCGGAGAGGATGTGCGCGGCCTCGTGCGCGAACACTGCGCGGCGCTGGCCGGCGTCGAGCAGCCCCACGAGCTCCGACTGCACGACCACGATCGGGCGCTTGGAGCCGATCGCAAGCGCGTTGGGTGAGGGGTACTGGGTCAGGTACAGGTCCGGCACCTCGGTCATATCGAGCGTGGTGTAGGCGATCGCGTGCTCGCGCCACACGTCTCCCAGCTGCTCCTCCGAGAGCCGCACCGAGGAGCCGAGGTAGCTCTGGCGCAGCGCGCGCTCATAACCCAGCTCCACCAACTTCCGCACGACCGTGTCCAGATACGGAATCGAGCCGAGCGCCGCCGTCGCCGCGCGGTCGGCCGGATGCTGAAACGCGCGCGGAGAGATCCCCTTCAGCTGGTATCCCTCGGCCGGCAGCTGGGTGGACGACTCCATCTGACGAGACTACCGCGTCGGATGGGCCGCGCGAGGGAGAAGGCTTTTGAGGAGGCGGCCATCCGGCCGCCGAGGGAGCCGCAGCGTGGAGAGTCGCCGGCCGCGCCGTCCCCGGCTGGCCGAGATCGTGCGCCCGCATGCATCGGGATGTCCCATCTGGCGGGCAATGTCGGAAAGAGAAAGCATGACTCCTTAACGCTTCTCTCCCAACCCCGTCGCACCTGTGCTACACTAGATGGCATGGCACGCGAGATCACCCAGCGCCAGCTGCGCAACGACAGCGGCGAGATAATGCGAGAGCTGGACGGCGGGGAGAGCTTCCTCGTCACCCGCAACGGCACCGCCGTGGGCGAGCTGACACCCCTGCCTCGCCGGCGCCTAGTGCCAGCAGCCGTCGCGCTCGCGGCGTTCGCCGGTGCGGCGGAGATCGATCCCGTGCGCTTCCGCGCCGACGTCGATCGCGTGCTCGATCAGGACGCCACACCCCGTGCCTGACTCGGCGTCGCCTGCCAACGCGCCCGCTTCCCCACACCGCGCCCGCGGTCTGCTGGACACATCCGTGGTGATCGATCTCGACCGTCTGGCGCCGTCGGACCTGCCCGAGACGCTGGCCGTGTCGGCCATCACGATGGCCGAGCTGACCGCCGGTCCGCACGCCACAGCCGACCCCCAGGAGCGAGCCCGCCGCCAGGAACGCCTGCAGCGGGCCGAAGCCACCTTCGACCCCCTCCCCTTCGACGTCGCCGCCGCGCGTGCCTACGGGCGTATCTACGCCGCGGCGGTAAGCACCGGGCGCAAAGCGCGCGGCCAGCGCGCCGTCGACCTGCTAATCGCCGCCGTCGCGCTGGCGGGGGGCTTCGCGCTGTACACGCGCAACCCGGACGACTTCACGTCGCTGGCGGACGTGCTCGACGTGGTGGCCGTGGGTCCCGCTTTGCGCTAGTGTCCGCCGCATGAATCGCTCGAACATCATCAATGCCCTCGCGGGCCTGCGGATCGCCGTCGGTGCCGCCTCGTGGCTGACCCCTCGCCCCGCCGGCAAGCTGTTCGGGCTGGACTCCAACGCCAACCCCCAGGCGCCCTATCTGGCCCGGCTGTTCGGCGCGCGCGACATCGCGCTGGCCTACGGCGCGATCAGCAGCGAGGGCGAGACGCAGCGCCAGTGGCTCACCGCTGGTCTGGCCTGCGATGTGGCGGATGCCGTGGCCGGGATCGCCGGTGGACGCCGTGGGTACCTGCCCAAGTTCGCCAGCGTCCTCGTGACCGGCACTGCGCTTGCCGCCGCCGCGCTGGGCGCGAGCGCGCTGCGCGAGCAGTAGCAGCTGAGCACAGGCTGGCGGGAGTGCCCATGCTGCGGCGATCCTCAAATCGGGCCTCGGCCGCCAGTACCGGGCAAGCGTAATGGCGCGCCGATCCTCGACGCATGAGAGCCAGATCTCTGGGCCGGGACGACCGCTGGTCGCGCTCATCACCGGCGCCTCCAGCGGTATCGGCGAGGCCACGGCCCGCCGCCTGGCCCGCGAGCCCGGCACCCAGCTCGTGCTGGTGGCCCGCCGCGAAGAGCGTCTGCAGCGCCTCGCCGGAGAACTGGCCGTGCCCACGAGCTTCATCGCCGCCGACCTCACCGAAGAGGACGCGCCCGCGCGCGTGCTCGAGCACGTCCGCTCACACCACACGCGCCTCACGCTGCTCGTGAACAACGCCGGGGCGTCGTGGCGCTCGACGTTCGCCGACGGTGGCTACGCCAACGTCAGGCGCACGATGGACCTCAACTTCGACGCCGTCGTACGCCTCACCGGGGCGCTGCTGCCGATGCTGCGCGCGAGCGCGCCAGCGGCGATCGTCAATGTTGCCTCGACGGCCTCGCGCGTGGCGCGCCCCGGAGCGGGCGCCTACTCCGCGGCCAAGTTCGCGCTCGCCGGCTGGACCGACGCCCTCTACGGAGAGGAGCGTCGAAGCGGCGTGCACGTCGGCGTGGTGCTGCCGGGCTTCATCGCCACCGAAGGATTCCCCGCGCGCGAGCTGCTCGCGCGCGCCGGCACCCGCTGGATCGTCTCCACGCCCGAGCGCGCCGCCGAGGCGATCGTCGACGCCGGCCTGCGCGGGCGCGCCGAGCGCTACGTGCCGCGGCCCTACTACCTGGCGGCCTGCGCGCGTCTGCTGCTGCCGGCGCTCACGCGCCGGGTGCTCAGCGGCGGCGCCTCGGTCCTCACGACGCAGACGGGCGCAGACGCGGCAGAGCAGCGCTGAGGCCGCGTCAGCCGGGCACTGGGGTGCGCCCGCCGACGGCGCTCGCTTCGAGCACCTCTCCCAGCCCCGGCTTGCCGGGCGCCCCGTGGTCCAGCCCGTGCGGGGTCTTCTCCCAGTAGAAGGGGTTGCGGATCAGTTGCACGAGCGCGCGCCAGGCGGCGATCGAGTGCAGCACCCAGTAAAGGGGGTTGAGCAACGCATAGGGTGCCGAGCGCCAGCCGTGGCAGCGCACGGCGCCCAGCAGATTCAGGGCGATCATCACCCCGTTGCCGGCGATCAGGTTGATCAGGGCGATCGTCCAGAAGACCCCCGAGTTGACCAGCGGCAGGTGCGGCTCGCCGAAGGCATACCAGGCGGCGGTGCCGACCCACATCACCGGCGCCAAGAGAAACGTGAGCGGCGTGCCCGCGATCAGCAGCAGAAAGCCGAAGGTGTCGCGCAGCCCCACCTGTCGCACGAGTCGCCGCGGCGAGCGGGTGTGCACGAGCGCGGTCTGCATGTAGCCCTTGATCCAGCGCGTGCGCTGGCGGATCCAGGGACGCACCTCCGCGCAGGCCTCCTCCTCGGTGTCGGAGTCGATCACGCCCACGCGGTAGCCCTCCACCGCGGCGCGCAGCCCCAGGTCGGCGTCCTCGGTGACGTTGTGCGGGTCCCAGCCGACGAGCCCGCGCAGCGCGTCGACGCGGAAGTGGTTGGAGGTCCCGCCGAGCGGGATCGGCAGGCGCAGGCGGTCGAGCCCCGGCAGCATCGTCCCGAACCAGTAGCCGTACTCAAGCGCGAACATGCGCGTCAAGAGGTTGGTGGCGTGGTTCCAGTAGCGCAGGCGGGCCTGCACGCACACGGTCTTCTCGCCGGCGCGCTCGAACGCGGCCACGGCCTTGCGCAGCTGCTGGGGCTCGGGGCGGTCCTCGGCGTCGTAGATCACGAGCAGCTCCCCGCGCGCCAGGAACAGCCCCACGTTGCACGCCTTGGGCTTGGTCTTGGGCTGCGCGTCGGGCACCACCACCAGGCGCACCGTCGAGGGCGGGCGCGCGGCGCGCGCCGCGGCGATCGTCTCCTCGTCGTCTGACTCCAGCAGCACGAGGATCTCGAGCTTCTCAACGGGGTAGTCGAGCGCCGCGAGGTTCGCCATCAGCCCCCCGATCACGTTCGCCTCGCGGTAGGCCGGCACGAGCACCGTGTAGTGCGGCAGGCGGCGATCGTCGCGCTCGACCCCGTCCTCCGCTTTGCGCGGACCGGCAATTGCCCCAACCAGACAGGCCACGAGTTTGAAGCTCACGGCGCACAGGAACGTCACGTTCGCGGCCACCACGAACGCCGAGGCGGTGTACTGCCAGTTGAGCACCACGCCGATCGCGGTCATCGCCAGGAGGAGCGCGATCCACAGCTTCTGCCCGCGCGAGAACCCGCCGGCGGCCGAGAGCTCCGGGCGGCGTGTCAACAGCCGCTCGGTGGAGTGGCGCGCGATGTGCTCGCGAAAGCAGTGCGCCACCGTGCGCTCGATGTCGAGCGGCGTCGTGCTGCGCAGCACGACCGACTCGAGTCCCCCAAGGTGCTCGCGCAGGCTGTCGAGCAGCCTGCCCGTCGGCGGTTCGCAGGTGGCCACAACCAGCCGCTCGCCCTCGCGCGCCACGGGGATCCAGCCCTCGGCGAGCAGCGCCTCCGGATCGAAGCAGCGCACGAGCTCCTCGTCGATGGACGCCCGCAACAGGTCGATGAACTCCAGGCCCCACTGCTCGCCGAGCACACGGTGCAGATCGAGGCGGTGCACGAGCTCTGCCGCCTGCAGGATGCGCCCGATGCGCGCGCCCGTTTCGGCCTGGCGCGCGAGCGCCCAGTCGAGCGTCTGGCGATCGATCAGCTCGGCCGCCAGCAGCGCCTCACCGATCGGGGCCTGCGGCGATGGTGCCGGTACGCTCGTCGGCGGCGTGCTCAGAGGGATGAAATCGGGTACATCAAGAACTTCGCGCGCCGAGGTGGGCTCGGAGAGCGGGAGCGCGATCGGCTTCGTCGCTGGGCTCTGAGCCACCGCGAGCGCACCGGCAGGGTCCGGTTGTCTCTCCGAGGTATCCACATGAGCTGTTCGGCTCCTATCGGAGGGGAGTCAGCGCAACAGTCGTCCGGGTTGGACGACTGTCGTATGTACGGTGGTGCTCAGATCAAGTAAGCCGGGTTGCGTCCGGCCTATGTGGAAGCGCCCGTTTCGGGCCTTGTTCGTCGTGTCCACCGACGAACCCCGATACTTCAGTGCCCGCGAGCGCGACGTCTCAGTGCGGCACAGGCCCACCCGCGAACACGACAATGCTCCCCGCGAGGGCGGCGAGGAGGATCGTGAGCGCCACCGAGCGACGCAGCCCGAACAGGGCCAGCGCCGCCGCACCGAGGACCGCAACCTGCCAGCCCTCGGTCAGGGTCAGAGCCAGCGGAATGGCCGATCCGAGGATCGCGCCGATCGCGGCCGGTCCGGCGCCGTCGAGAAAGGCACGCGCACGCGCATCGCTGCGCAGCCCCTCGAAGTGACGCGCGCCCAGCAGGATGAACGCGAAGGACGGCGCGAACGCAACCAGTGCCGCGAGCAGCCCCCCGCCGAGGCCGTGCGCGGCGTAGCCGACTACCGCGACCGTGTGTGTCACCGGTCCGGGCGTGACCTGGCCCAGCGCGACAGCGTCGAGGAACTGCGCGCTAGTCATCCAGTGATAGACGTGCACGGCGTCGGCGCGCATCAGCGGGATGATCACGAAGCCCCCGCCATAGGACAGCGCTCCGACCTTCAGCGAGGTCCAGGCGAGCGCACCCAGGCCGCCGGTGCCCACGCCGACGGCAGCCAAAGCGAGCGACGGTCGCGGCCAATGCGGCGGGGACGCCAGGCTGCGCAGCGTCGATCGAGGGCCGATTGCCGGCGCGGCGCCCAGCGCGGCGAGCGAGCCTTGGCGCAGTGTCAACTCGGCCAGGCCGCAGCCCAGCAGCACAAGCACCACCCAGGCGCCGAGCACCGCCGCCGCGAATGCTCCGAAACCGGCGTAGATCGCCCAGCGCACCCGCCGAGCCTCCCCCAGCGAACGGGCAAGGCTCGAAGGCGCGAGTCCCAGCCCGGCGTGCACGGCCACCGCGGCGACCGTCGCACCCGCGCCTGCTCCCGCGCCGAGCACCCAGCGCGGCGGGTGAGGGGCCAGAAACACGCTCGCCAATGCCAGCACCGCGAGCAGGCCCGGCGCGATGAACGCCACACCTCCCACGAGCGCGCCCGCGGGGCCGCCCAGGCGCCAGGCGCAGTAGATCGCCAGCTGCGTCGAGGCTGGGCCCGGGAGCAGGTTGCAGGTGGCCACCGCGTGCTCGAACTCCTCCTCAGTCAACCACCCTCGCTCAAGACACAGACGCCGCAGCATCGCGATGTGCGCAGGCGGGCCGCCGAATCCCAGGCAGCCGATGCGTCCCCACTCTCGCGCGATCAGCCGCAGGATGGCCGCAAGATACAGCAACTTCTGGGCCATTCGTGGGCTTTGAGAAGGAGAAAGCGGGTACACGCAAAAAGCAGCCGATTAAGCGCCGCGAGCGTGAGTGCGGAGCGGGTGGGCTCGGGGCGGGTGGGCTCCCAATCTGCGTATACGTTCTGGAAGGTCGACCCGTCCATCCTGCTCCAGTAAGAATGGTTGACAACGCAACTAACATGGTTTAGAATCCCGACTCCAAGCATCGGATTAGAGGACGGTGGATCGGCGAAGGCCGGCGAGCCGGATCCTCTTTATTCGGTCGAAGGACGACTCGACCGGCTCTGAGCCGGCGGGCCGAGCCCGCGACCATCTCTCCCTCAGAAGGACCACTCATGGCAGACAACATCACTCATCTCCCCCAGCTGGACCCCGTGGACGCCACCGAGAGCGCGGCGCCGGAGTCCCCTGTGCTCCTCGCGGAGCCCGTGGATTCCTCCACGGACACCGTCGAGACGCCAGCCGCGCGCCGCGGCGCCCTCGAGCTGGCGGCGGCGGCCGCCGAGAGCTTCATCCCCGAGTCGGTCGACCAGCTGCTCGCGCACTCGCGGCGCTACCCGCTGCTGACCCCCGCCCAGGAGCTCGAACTGGCTCAGCGCATCGAGCGCGGCGATCTGCATGCCAAGGAACTGATGATCAACTCCAACCTGCGCCTCGTCGCTTCCAACGCCAGGCGCTACCAGAACCAGGGGCTCCCCTTGGCGGACCTCGTGCAGGAGGGCATGCTCGGCCTGATCCGCGCCAGCGAGAAGTTCGACTGGCGCAAGGGCTTTCGCTTCTCCACCTACGCCACGCTGTGGATCCGTCAGGCGATCCAGCGCGGCCTTGAGAACAGTGGACGCACGATCCGCCTGCCCGTGCACGTCGCCCAGCGTTCGCGCAAGGTCGGCCGGGTCGAGCGCGAGCTGTCCGTGCGCCTCGGTCGCGAGCCCACCAACGAGGAGCTGGCGCTCGAGACGGGGCTGGAGCTGGAGCAGGTCGAAGAAGTGCGCCACCAGCGCAATGCGCTCGTCAGCCTCGACCAGCAGGTCGGCGAAGACGGTGACACGGCGCTTGGCGACCTTTTGCCCGCCGAGCAGGAGGCGCCCGAGGAAATCGCCTACGAGAACGAGCGCGAGCGCATCGTGCACCGCGCGATCGCCTCGCTGCCCGACACCGAGCGGACCGTGCTGACGCTGCGCTTCGGCACCGGCCGTGAGGAGCCCCAGACGCTCACCGCGATCGGCAAGCGCCTCGGTTTCTCCGCGGAGCGGGCCTCACAACTAGAGCAGCGCGCGCTGAAGAAGCTCGCCGAGTCTCCGGAGCTGGCAGCCCTCCGAGAGGCCGCCTGACGGTCGATGGCCGGCGGGATGCTGCGTCCTCGCTCGCTTGTGTGCTCAGCACGCGGCGCTCGCTGCGTCCTTGCCTCCCTTGGCCCTCGACCGCCAGGTGTGGCAAGCTAGTCGCCGTATGTGGAATCGAGTCGTCCAATGGACGATCGCTGTCGGTGAACGTATCCTCGCCCCGATCGAGCGCTTCATCGGTCGCCGCTCGCTGGTCGGCGATGAGACGTTCTTTCCACTGGAGCGCTTCCCCTGGGTGGCGCACGTGGAGCAGAGCTGGCAGACGATCCGCGAGGAGCTGCTCGGTGTGCTCGAGGACCGCGAGGCACTGCCCAACTTCCAGGACATCTCCAAGGATCAGATCGAGATCACCGACGACGACCGCTGGAAGACGTTCTTCATCTACGGCTACGGTTTCCAGGCCGATCTGGGCGTGGAGATGTGCCCGCGCACCGCCGCGCTGATGCGCGAAATCCCGGGGATGACCACCGCGATGCTGTCGATCCTCTCCCCGCGCAAGCACATCCTCGACCACCGCGGCCCCTACAAGGGCGTGCTGCGCTACCACCTCGGCCTGATCGTGCCCCAGCAGGCCGAGAAGTGCCGCATTCGCGTGGGCGAGGAGATCCGCCATTGGGAGGAGGGCCAGAGCATGATCTTCGACGATACCTTCAACCACGAGGTGTGGAACGACACCGACGAGACACGCGTGGTGCTGTTCGTCGACGTGCTGCGCCCCCTGCCATTCCCGGACTCGCTGATCAACAGGTTGATCGTGAAAGCGATCGCGATCTCACCCTTCGTGCTGGACGCCAAGCGCAATCAGCAGGCGTGGGAACAGCGCTACCGCCAGCGCCGATCTCAAATGCTCGAAACGTCCAGCCCGGTGCCCTGAAGCAAGAGATTTGCCTTGGCGTTGAGCACCGTGAACTCGCCCGTGAGGATCAGCAGCCCCAGCCCGATCATCACTACGCCCCCGGTGGCGATGATCACCGGGAAATGGCGCTTGACGACCGTCAGCGCGTTGGTCATGCGTTCAAAGGCAAGCGCGATCAGCAGGAACGGGATCGCCAGGCCAATCGAGTAGAAGGCCAGGAGCAGCGCACCATGCGCGGCGGAGCTCGAGATCGCGGCCTGCGTGAGAATCGCGCCCAGCGTGATCGAGGTGCACGGCGTCCAGGCGATCGCAAACGCCGCTCCGGCGACCAGCGGGCCGCCGCGGCCGGCCAAACGCAGGAGCGACTCCGAGTGCCACTGGAAGTTCAGCCGGTTGACGAAGGGCGTCGCGAGGAAGACCACGCCCATCAGCACGATCAGGATGCCGCCGACCTTTTCGAGCGTCGCCTTGTGAGTATTCAGAGCCGACCCGAGCGCCGTCGCCGACAGCCCCAGCAGGATGAAGATCAGCGAGAAGGAGGCGATGAACAGCAGGCTCGGCACGAGCACGCGGCGTGTGCTCATGTCCTTGATATCCGCCGGCGCGACGCCGATCACCGTGGAGAGGTAGCCGGGGACCAGCGGCAGCACGCAGGGCGAGAGGAACGACACGAGCCCCGCGGCGATCGCCACGGGTATGCCCACGCCGGTGGCCGTGTCCGAGGCGGAGGCAAGCAGGTGCATCACGACGCGCTCACCATCGATCGCAGCTCGGCGACCTCGCGCTCCAAACTGGCAACGCGCTCCTCCAGGCCCGACAGGTCGGGCCGCGTCATGGGTGGTCCACCGACTGGCGCGGCGCCCATGGAGGGGCTTGCGGGCGCAGGCTCCGACGAGTCCTCCGTGCCCTCCCCCAGCAGCTGCCGGTAGCGCTCCTCCTTCTGGCCCGGACGGCGCTCCAAGACCGCCACCAGTCCGCGCTCGATCAGTCGTGCAAGAGCCTCGTGGACCTCGTCCAGACTGCCGAAGGGGTGCAGCCGGTCGGCGCGCTGCTTGAGCTCACCGGGGGTCTGTGCGCCGCGCAGCATCAGCACGCACAGGAGCGCCTGCTCGTCCTCGGGCATCGGCAGCGCCTCGGCGAGCAGGTGACGGTACTTCGGCGCGCGCGAACCGGCCCCCGAGGCCAGGCGCGTGTAGCCGCGCCGTTCCAGGCGGTGCAGCGCGTCGCGCAGCACCCCGTCGTCGTAGTCCACGACCGGATCGCGGCTCGTGGACTGGTTGCACGCCAGGCGCAGCGCGTTCAGCGACAGCGGGTATGCGTCGGGCGTGGTGCGCTGCTTTTCCAGCAGGCACCCCAGCACGCGGATCTCGCTCGCCAGCAGGTTCACGCCATAAGCGTAGTGACGCCGGGGCCGCGGGGGCGAGCCGGATACAGTCGTCTTGATGATCGCTCGTCCCACCGATGACCGAGGCAGCGGTCGGCCATGAGCCATCATGGAGAAGGAGGGGGTCGCTTTGGTGAAGGCCGCCGCGCGATGCGCACGGGCCCAGATGTTCAGGACCTGCCTGCCGCGCCCGCCTCACTGAGACGTATCGCCGCGCTGTTCAAGCCCTACCGGATGCGCCTGGGCGGGCTGTTGACGCTGATCTTCCTCGCCGCCGGGCTCGGGGTGATCAGTCCCTTCTTGTTGCGGCAGATCCTCGACAGCGCGCTGCCGCACAAGGACACGCGCGAACTGACGCTGCTCGTCGCCGGGATGATCGCGCTGTCGATCATGACCGGTGCGCTCGGGGTCGCGCAGACGTGGATCTCAAACCTCGTGGGCCAGCAGGTGATGCACGACCTGCGCGCCGCCGTCTACGCCCACCTGCAGCGCATGTCGCTCGCCTTCTTCACACGCACGCGCACAGGCGAGGTGCAGTCGCGGATCGCCAACGACATCGGCGGGATCGACAATGTCGTCACCTCGACCGCCACCTCGATCGTGCAGAACGTGACGACGGTTGTCGCGGTGGTCGTCGCGATGGTGCTGCTCGACTGGCAGCTGGCGGCCTTCTCGCTGGCGCTGCTGCCCTTCTTCGTGTGGCTCACCCGCCGCGTGGGCGAGGAGCGCAAGCGCATCACCGCTGTGCGCCAGGGCCGCCTGGCCGATATCTCCACGCTCGTCGAGGAGTCGCTGTCGGTGTCGGGCATCCTGCTCGGCAAGACGATGGGCCGCTCGCCCGAGCTCGTGGAACGCTTCGCGGGCGAGTCGCGCCAGCTGGCGGACCTCGAGGTGCGCGCGCGGATGGCGGGTCGCTGGCGGATGGCCTCGGTGCAGATCTCCTTCGCCGTGATGCCCGCGCTCGTGTACTGGTTTGCCGGCTGGAGCATCGCGCACAACTCGAACGCGATCTCGATTGGCACCGTGGTCGCGTTCACGACGCTGCAGACACGCGTGCTGTTCCCGATCCAGTCGCTGCTCTCGGTCGGCGTGGAAGTGCAGACCTCGCTAGCGCTGTTCGGGCGCATCTTCGAGTACCTCGACCTGCCCGTCGACATCCAGGAAGCGCCCGACGCCCGCGTGCTGGAGGGAGTACGTGGCGACGTGAGCCTGCGCGACGTGTGGTTCGCCTACGAAGAGGGCGCTCCCTGGACGCTGCGCGAAATTGACGCGTCGATCCCCGCGGGCACGCGCACCGCGATTGTCGGCGAGACCGGCTCCGGTAAGACCACGATGGCCTACCTCGTGGCGCGCCTGTACGAGCCCCAGCGTGGAGCGGTGGAGATCGACGGGGTCGACATTCGCCAGATGACACTCGGTTCGCTCGCCGCCACCGTCGGGCTCGTCTCGCAGGAGACCTACCTGTTCCACGCCTCGATCCGCGAGAATCTGCGCTTCGCGTGCGCCACGGCGAGCGACGAGGAGATCGAAGGAGCCGCGCGCGCCGCCCAGATCCACGAGCTGATCGCCTCGCTGCCGCAGGGCTACGACACGATGGTCGGCGAGCGCGGCTACCGTTTCTCCGGCGGGGAGAAGCAGCGCATCGCGATCGCCCGCACGGTCCTGCGCAACCCGCCTGTGCTGATCCTCGACGAGGCCACGAGCGCCCTGGACACCGAGACCGAGCGCGCCGTGCAGAGCGCCCTGGACGAGTTGGCGCGCGGGCGCACGACGATCGCAATTGCCCATCGCCTCTCGACGATCCGCGAGGCCGACCAGATTCTCGTGCTCGACGGCGGGCGACTAGTCGAGCGGGGCACACACGAGGAGCTGCTCGAGCTGGGTGGGCGCTATGCAGCGCTGCTGCGCGGCGCGGTGGTCGATGAGCCGGCTCCCAACGGTACTCAGGCCGTGGCGTCGATGTTCAGCCGCACGTAGTCCACCACCACCGGCTCGCCCAGCGCGTCGAGCACATCGTCCATGAACGTGTCGTGCAGCACCTGCGGCAGCTGCTGCACGTGCGGTCCCAGCACGATCGTCGAGAGGAACTCGCGCGGCTGCTCGGGCCGCTGCGGCGCCGGTGTCAACCAGCACTCCGCCTTGGCGAACCCCGCTGCGAGCAACCGCTCGTGTGTGCGCTGCGGCGCTGCGTAGTGCCACGGCGGATGCCAGTCGCGGAAGTGCTCGACATAGGGTGCGCGCGCGAGCACTTCGCTTGCGACGCCGCGCAGCTCGTCGATGTTGCCCTCGCCCCCGCACTGCGCCACCAGCTGCCCGCCGGGTCGCAGCGCGGCGCGCAGGCGCGCGAACAGCCGGTCGTGGTCAGGAATCCAGTGGAAGGTGGCGGTCGAGAACACTGCGTCGACCGGCTGCTCGAGCTCCAGCTCCAACAGGTCCCCCACGCGCACGTCGGCCTCGGGTCCGAGTCGCTCCCTGGCCGCCGCGATCATCGAGTGGGAGGCGTCGAGTCCGATCACCCTCCCCCACGGCAGCCGCTCGATCAGGGCTTCTGTGACGCGCCCGGAGCCGCAGCCGGCGTCGAGCACGGTCTCGTCGCCGTTGAGGCTCAGCCGCGAGAGCACCTTCAGGCCCAGACCGGCCATCACACCGGAGATGCGGTCGTAGCTGGCTCCATCCCACTCGCGCACTGGCATACGTTCGTACGTTATCACGTATGGCCGGGTTCCATGCGCGCAGCGAGCTCGACGAGGATCCTCGACAGCTGACCTCCCTGCCAAGCGATGGGAGAGCGCGCGGGCGGCCCTCCCTCCTCCACCCTCAGCTCTGCGCCGGGAATGCGCCGCGCATACTCCTCCGCGAGTGCCAGGGGGTGACCGGGGTCGACCTCGTCGCGGCTGGCCACCACGACCGTCGGCGCGGCGATGCGCTCCAGTTCGGCCATGTCCTCGAAGGGACGCGACCGGGGTACCGCTTCCATCGCGTCCGCGACTGCCTCGGGGTGTTCGTGCAGCGATAGGCGCTGGCGCACCACCGTCTCGACCGTCCCGCGCCACTCGGCGGGCACATTGGAGAAGTTATACGCGCGCACGAGCCCGTCTACACCACCGGCGCGCAGACCCTCGGCGAGCGCGTTGTATTCCGTGGAGCCGGCCGCATGAGGGTCGAACGACGGCGTTACGAGTCCCAGTGCCGTCACCCGCGCGGGGTGCAGCAGCGCGAAGCGCAGCGCCGTGTGTGCTCCCATCGAGGCGCCGGCCAGCAGGGCGCGCTCGATCTCGAGCTCGTCCAGCACCGCTGCGAGATCCTCGGCGAGCTGCGCGTAGGTGTAAGCACCGGCGTTTGGTGCGGGGCTGGAGCGGCCGTGCCCGCGCGCGTCATAGGCGACCGTGCGATACCCGGAGCGTTCCAGCGTGCGCGAGCCCATCACCACGTAGCGGCGTGTTGCCGTGAGTCCGTGCAGCAGCACCACCGGCGGCCCCTCCCCGGTTTCCTCGCCGGAGAGCCTCACTCCGCGAGTCTCGACCTCGAAGGAGCGGGCAGCGCTCACCGGGCTAGGCGTGCACCAGCGTGTGTTCGCGAACGACTTCCGCCGAGCGCTGTGGCTGCTCCCAGAAGAACAGGTGGCCTGTGTCGGGCCAGATCTCCAAGCGCGCATCGGGGATCAGGCCGGCGACGATGCGGCCGTTCTCGACGGGGATGATGGTGTCCTCGGTGCCGTGCACCACGAGCGTCGGCATCTCGAGGCTGCCAAGCCGCGCGCTGGTGTCGTGACGGGTGATCGCTGAGAGCTGCTCCATCGTCACCGTCACCGCGACCGCCCGCTCCAGGCCGATCGCTCGAAAGCGCGCGTACGCCTCATCGTCCTGGGCGAAGCGAGCTGACACGTTGGCCTCCCACATCGCCCTTATCGCGCGCTCGCGGTCGCCGGACATGATCGCGGCGCCCAGCTCGGGCTGCGAGGGCAGGCTGCTGTCCGGGCCGCCGCAGTAGGTGCAGCCGAGTGTCAGCGTGCGCAGCAGCTCGGGATGCCCGAGCGCGAGCTCCTGGGCGATCATCCCCCCCATCGAGATGCCCATCACGTGGGCGGACTCCACGCCCAGCCCGCCGAGCAGCCCCGCGGCGTCCTGTGCGAGATCGGCGATCGAAAATGGCGCCTCCACGCGGCTGCTGGCTCCCACCCCGCGGTGGTCGTAGGAGATCACGTCGAAGTCGGCGCGCAACCTCTCCATGAACGGCTTGCTCCAGTGCAGCAGCGTTCCGGACAGGCCCATGATCAAGAGCAGCGGTGGACCCGAGCCGCTGCGCTCGTAGCTCAACTGCACGTTGCCGGCGTCAATCACGGGCATGGCTGAACCCTACACGCCACTTCGCTCCCGGGAGGCCAAGGTGGCGGCCGCGCATGGCCGCAAGGCGTGCGCAAAGGATCAGACGGGAAGCTCCAGCTGGTCTTTGTCCTCGGTCGTCGCTTTACGTGGCTCGACGTCGGAGGCGCATGCCTGTACAAGTCCCGCCACCCGCACCCCCAGCAGGCGCACGGGGCGCGTCGGTGCGTAGGCGTCGAGCAGCCCGAGCGCCACCGCGGTGACCTGCGCGGCATCGCTCGTGGGCTCGGGCAGCGTATGCGCCCGCGTCACGGTCGAGAAGTCGTCCAGGCGCACCTTGATCCCGATCGTGCGTCCGCGCCGTTCGTTGGCGGTGAGGCTCACGCACAGCTCGCCCGCCATCCGCTCCAGCGCCGCGCGCAGCTGCGCGGGGTTGGCGATGTCCTCGTCGAAGGTGCGCTCGCGCGACTCCGAGACGACCTTGCGTGCGGCGCCCACCTCGCCGTCGTGTTCAAAGCGCCCTCGCCGTCCCAGCTCTCGCCCCAGATTAGGGCCGAAGCGCCCGGTGAGCAGCCCCTCGGGCGCCGCGCCCACGGCCTGTAGCGTGGTGAGCCCCAGCTCGGCCAACCGTGCCGCGGTCTTTGGCCCGATGCCCGGCACGAGCCCGGGCGGCGCCTGCGCGAAGCGCGCGCACGCCTCAGCGCGGCTCAGAACCACGAACCCGGCCGGCTTCTCCGCGTCGGAGGCCACCTTGGCGACGAGCTTGTTCGGTCCGATCCCCACCGAGCACGTCAGCCCCAGCGTCCCCTGAACCTCCGTCACCAGCCGGCGCATCGCCGCGCGGGGGCTGAACAGCCCCCGCAGGTCCAGATAAGCCTCGTCGAGCCCCACCACCTCCACGCGCTCCACGTGCGCGCGCACGATGTCCATCATGCGCTGCGAGGTGGCGCGGTAGGTGGGGAAATCCGGCGCTAGCACCACTGCCTGCGGGCACAGCCGTCGCGCCCGCGCCGCCGGCATCGCTGAGCCCACTCCGTACTGCCTGGCCTCGTAGCTGGCCGTCGTCACCACGGCCCGCGGGCTACTGCCGGCGACCACCACCGGCCTGCCACGCAACTCGGGATGGCGCAACAGCTCGATCGAGACGTAGAAGGCATCGGCGTCGAGGTGCGCCACATTGAGCTGGGAGGGTTCGCCGGGCACCGTGAGCGAATCTAGCGCTGCTTGCGGCAGGCACCATTGGCAGACACGGCGCTGCGCTCGACGTGAGCCTTGTGCACGCTCGGTCCAACGTCACCATCCGGGGCCTGCCACCAAAATGAGCGATCTACAGCAGTCCCTTCAGAAGCCAGCGCAGAATTCGTACTGGCCTCGGCCACCGAGCCGGCTCATATGTCACTCCGGACACCGCGGCGACCGCGTGGTCGAGCGAATCCTCGATGAGCGCGTCATGGAGTGGACGGAACAGCAATGGCCACTGCCAGAGCATTCGACCCTCTACATGTCCGATCAGCACATGACGAAGGAACATTGCCTGCTCGCCGGACTCGAGCTCGTAGCCGTGCTCGCCGACGAGCCCGGCCGGTGCGGTGAAGCGAAAACGGACAAGGCGGCCGGGTTGATGCTCGACAACCCTGTAGCGGATTGGCCCGTGGCCGCCCTGGCTACCCTCGCGTAAACCGTCTCGGAAGCAGATCGACGGCCAGCGGTCGTGCGGCCAAAGGCGATCGTCGGCTCCAGCAAGACCGTCGATCAGCATCCCAGCCGAGGCGCCATCGGACGGCAGCGCGCGCTCGTGGACATTCTGGATCGGCAGCAGTCTGGCCCGCCACCCAGACCCCCCGGCGGCCTCCTCGTAGAGGGGCTGCTCGAATGCTGCGCCCTCCAGATCACCGGCGTTGGCGCGTTCAGCGGAGATCCCGCCAAGTTGTTCGGAGTCGTTGATGGGCATCGATGTCGATCAACTCATCTCTCTTTCCATGCCTGTGGCAGCTCGCGCCCAGACAAGGCAAATCAGTATTGATTCGCTATCGGTAGCGTATCACTATCGATATTGGGACGCTACCCTCAGTCAATGCCTGGAGAGCAAAACCTCGAAGACTCGGTCGGCGCGGCCACCGAGCTGCTTGGCGACCGCTGGACATTCCTGATCCTCCGAGAGGCGTTCTTTGGGACGCGGCGCTTCAACGAGTTCGCGCAGAACCTTGGGCTCTCGCGCAACATCCTCAGCGACCGGCTGAAGATGCTCGTAGCGCAGGGAATCTTCGAACAGCGCCCATACGGCCCGAGCAAAGCGCGTCACGAGTACCGCCTGGCAGCAGCCGGACGCGACATCTTCCCGATCGTCGTAGCACTGCTTCAGTGGGGCGACAAGTATCTCGCCGGCTCACGCGGCCCCTCGATTGTCCTCAAGCACACCCGCTGTGGTGATGATGCCGATCCACTGCTCATCTGTCGAACTTGCCGGGAGCCGATCGAGCTCGGCGAGATCCTGCCGACGTCGGGACCCGGCGCGAGCGAGTGGGTTCGGCAACACCTCTCGCAGCTGACCGACAGCGCCTTTGCCGAAGCCGACGAGAGCTGACGGCCATCGGTCTCTAAGGGTTGCCCGTCTGCGCGAGGGCCGCAGCGGCGTCCTGCAGGCGATCGTCTCCCCAGAAAAGCTCGTCGTCGATCGCGATTGTGGGCACACCGAATACTCCGAGATCGTAGGCCGCCTCAGTGGCTGTTCGCAGCGCGAGCTTGATCTCGGGGTCGCGGGTCGCTTCGTCCGCTGCGCGCGGATCGAGGCCGGCCTGCTCAGCGGCCTGCTGGACGTGCTCAGGGATGGCTAGGTCGTGCCCGTGGGCGAACGCTTGACGGAACGCCGCGATCGTGAACGGACGTCCGTGGCCGGCTCGAAAGGCATACGTCGCTGTTCGCATCGCGTACAGGTAGTTCGTCGGCCAGGGGTCCGGCCAGCGCATCGGCGCAAGGTCATAGGACTGTGCGCGACGCTCGACCTCGGCCATCCCACCTTGGCGACTACTGGGATCGCCGAGAGCCCAGGACGATCGTCCAGTGTGTTTGAACAGGGCGCCCAGCGACACCGGCTGCCACGTGGTCGGCTCCGGCAGAATCTGATCCAGGCGCTCGGCTGCCAGGTAGGCGAAGGGCGACCCGAGGTCGAAGTAGAAGGTTATCTGTGGCATCTTGGTGTCCGCTCTCTCAGGCTAGTATAACAAACGATCTGTTCATTATGATGACACCTCAGAGCACAGGCAACGACGTCAAGATTCGTCTGGCCGCGAACATGCGCCGACTGCGTGTTGCCCGCCATCTCTCCCTCTCAGAGCTCGCCCGCGTCACGTCGATGAGCAAGGCCACTCTCTCCGGGATCGAGAGCGGCCGTGGGAACCCGACCGTGGAGACGCTCGCGCTGCTTGCCGACGCCCTGCATGTCTCAATCGCCGATCTACTGGAGGAGATTCAGCTGGGCGAAGTGCACATCGTGCGCGCCTCTCAGACGGGGCCTCGGCCGGCTGACAGCGTGGACCAACGCCAGCTGGATCTGGCCACCGAGCTGCACGGAAGCCTCGACATCTTCGAGCTCGTCCTTCCCCCCCGTCACCTTCACGAGCTGACCCCGCGCACAGCCGGCTCGCGCCAAGGGGTGCTCGTCCTGCACGGCAAGCTGATCGCCGGCCCTATCGAGCGCATCAGCGAACTGAGCACTGGCGACTACGCCTCCTTCCCGGCCGACACGCCACATGTCTATGAGGCTAAGCGCACACCCGCACGGGCCTTAGTCATCACATACACACCAGCCTGACCGGTGTCTCCCCCGGCGGGCCGGTTCGTGCTCGATTGCACCCACCCAGATAAGCATCTGCGTCGAAGTGGGCTAGTTGGCGCGGGCGGGTTCGCCGGCGTCCCGACGCCGGTTACTGCGGATGGATGACTTCACCGCGGGCGAGCATATCCACGAATCGTTCGATCCTGCGCGCCCTCGTGTCGCTGCGCTTGGCGCTGTGAATCCGGTAGAGCACGGCGTATCGGTTCTGGCTGGATAGGACCTCGAAGGTGGCCTGTGCCGCGGGCTCTGCCGCCAGGGCGTCGGCCAGGTCGGTGGGCACCTCGATGGACGCCTGGCCTGGATAGGCCGCATCCCAGCTGCCCTGAGCCTTGGCCTGGGCGACCGCCGCCAGGCCGGCTGGGTGCATCCTCCCTTCGGCCAGCAGCCGCTGCACCTTCCCGACATTGCGCTCTGACCACTGGCTGCGCGGGCGCCGGGGCGTGAAGCGCTGGCGGTAGGTGCGCTCGTCGCGCCGGCGCACCTGACCGTCGATCCAGCCGTGACACAGAGCCTCGTCGAGTGCCTGCTCGTAGATCAGCCCGGTCGGCTCGGTGTGGCCCTTCTTGGCGAGCACGAGCCACACGCCGGGCTCCTCGTAGTTGGCCTCCAGCCACGCCCGCCACGCGGCGGCGTCGAGGAGGATCAGCTCGGGCAGTGAGTCGGGCATCGCCAGATCTTGCCAGCCGTGGCCTAGTGGCAGGGCCCCCAGCCGGCGACCAATCTCGCGCTACCCAGAATCGCTTGCGCTACCCAGCCCGTAGATGATTCCATCCAGCGCGAGCGACCAACGTCGCTCGATCGACTCCCGTGTGGTGCCCAGGCGCCTCGAGCTCTCGGCCATCGCGAGTCCCTGCGTGAGCGCCACCAGCACGTGGGCGATATCGGTCTCATCGCCGTGGAGCAGCCCGGCGTCGATGCAACGGCGCACGCGTTCGACGATGAGGCTCCGGACCGAGCCGCTGGCCCTCAGCTCCGAGCCGCTCGGATCGAAATCGGTGAATGGGCGCGAGAACATCACCTGTGAAAGGACTGGGTTCTTGCCTACGAAGCGACGGTAGATCGCGACCAACTCGACCAGGTCCGCGCGGGGATCCTCCGACTTCACGAGGCCGTCGAGCTCGCGGCGTAGCAGCCGGAACCCTTGAAAGAACACCTCGCGGACAAGCCCGCCCTTGTCGCCGAAGAGCTCATAGACAGCGGGCGTGGAGGTCTGTGCCTCACGGGCGACGCTCCTTGCCGTGAACCCTTCCACGCCGTCTCTGGCAAGCAGCGCGACCGCGGCGGACAGCACCTGGTCGCGCAGCTCGGGCGTGCGCTGCTTAGCTCTCGGCACGGCCGAACCTTACGTCAGCGCACCCATGCCCCGACCGCCCGGCCTCGTGACCTTTGATCCTGGTGAGCAAAACATCCCATTCTCTTGTAACGTTGTTCCGGAACACTGTTCCATTATAGTCGCGGGCAGCGTCTGGTCGTGCATATTTGGCGCGGCGGGACGAGTCAGCAAACGCAAGGGAGATCAGATGACCGGCCTCGCCACATATGAGCTCGACGGATCGATCGCGACGATTGTGCTGGACGACGGGAAGGTCAACGCGCTTTCGGTCCCGATGCTCGAGCAGGTCCACGCCGGGCTCGACCAGGCCGAGCGCGATCGCGCCGTCGTTGTGCTCACCGGCCGTGAGAGCTTCCTCTCGGCAGGATTTGACCTCGAGGTCTTTGCCAGCGGGGATCCCGAGCGGGTGCTCGAGATGTTGCGGCTTGGGGCCGGGCTCACCGAGCGGATGCTCTCCTTCCCCACGCCGATCGTCATTGCGTGTCCCGGTCACGCCGTCGCCGCGGGCTCGTTCCTGCTGCTGGCGGCAGACTTGCGCATCGGCGTCGAGGGCCCTTTTCAGATGGGCCTCAACGAGGTGAAGATCGGCCTGACGGTCCCCACCTTCGCGATCGAGCTCGCGCGCCAGCGCCTGCACCCAGCGCACTTCGACCGCGCCGTGATCAGCGCCACGATGTATGGCCCCGCCGATGCGGTGGTCGCGGGCTTTCTCGATCGTGTGCTTCCCGCGGAGGAGTTGCGCGACGCTAGCCACCAGGCGGCCGTGGAGCTCGCGACGCTCAACCCACAGGCACACGCGGCGACCAAGCTCCGCGCCCGCGGCGACGCGCTCCAGGTGATACGCGCGGCGATCGCAAGCGAGCTGACGATCGAGAGCCTCGTCGCGCAGGCGGCTTGAATGCCGAAGCGACGTCCGTGTGGACGAAGGCCTGGCCTTTGAAAAGCAGCGGCTCGCCCATGGTCTCGGCAAGCGCGCAGGCGAAGCAGCCGCCGAACCCACGCCGGCGGCGCGCGAGCTTCAGAGCCGCGCGGCTCGGATGACGTCGTGGAAGAAACCCTTGCCGAGAACGCTCAGGCTGAGCAGCGAGCCGAAGAGGACGACTGCGTCGATGCTCTCGCGGCCCTGCTTGGCCCAGTACACGTCTTCCAGGTTCAGCCACAGCGCGAACTCGTCGAGCGTCAGCGCCGCGCCGCTGCCAAACGCGATGGCCGTCACACGTGAGGACCAACGTTCCTCGGCGATGCCGATCTCCAGCAGCCACAGGTATCCCACCGTCAGCAGCCCCGCGATCCCGAAGGTCAGGTGGTGGATGTGGCGTCCCCCCGGAGTGATGTTCCGGAACGGTCCCCGTTCGGCGCGGATCGCGTGCGTGATCGCGCGCACCGCCGCGAACGTCGTGAAGAACGCGCCGGCGGAGAACAGCTGGCGCTCCTTGCGGCGGTCGCCAAAGTGCTTGTAGTAAAGCGCGTGCAGGTCGCGCTCAGGCGCGAACCCGGCATGCGGCGGTGGGCTTCCGGGAGGGGACGGCGACTGGATCTCAGGGTCCGTGCTCAAGGCGTTCGAGAATAGTTGACCCGGAGAGGGTCGGTCTTCCGCTATCACAGTGCTCGGCACTGTTCGACCTCGGTGCCCGCGTGAGGCGGATCGGCCCGCGTGAGCGTTTGCGCATCGCCCCGCTGGACCCAACCCTCACTGAACCAAACCCCCCGCTGAACCCCAACCGGAGAGGAACCCCATGCACGTCGAGTGGTACGGCCAGTCCGCCTTTCGCCTGAGCACCCCCGACACGACCGTCGCGATCGACCCGTTCGGCGACCTCTCGGGGCTCACCGGCCGCGGGATCCAGTTTGACTACCCGCCGATCGAGGGCATCGAGGCCGATCTGCTGCTGGTCACCCACGAGCACGCCGACCACAACGGCGTCGAGGCGATCGCGGGCGAGCCCACAGTCCTGCGCTCCACGGCAGGACGTCTGGAGTCCCCCGTCGGCGAGGTCACCGCGATCGCCTCCGAGCACGACGAGGAAGCGGGCACCGCGCGCGGGCCCAACACGATCTTCGTGTTCGAGCTCGACGGCCTGCGCGTCTGCCACTTCGGCGACTTCGGCCAGAGCGAGCTGCGCCCCGAGCAGACCGCGGCGATCGGCGAGGTCGATCTGCTGTTCCTCCCGGTCGGCGGCGGTCCCACGATCGGCGCCGAGCAGGCCACCGAGATCGTCGCGAGCCTGAGCCCGCGCTGGGTTGTGCCGATGCACTACCGCACGCCTCGCATCGGCTTCCTGGAGAGCGAGGAGGCATTCGTGCAGCGCGCCGGGCGGGTGGAGCGCCTGTCCGGTGCCGCCTTCGACACCAGTGAGTTGCCGGTCGCGGATGGGCCGTTGACGGTTGTCCCGGCCGCGCCATAGCCCCTCAGTGAGCTGCCTATCCGGCGGCAGCCGGAGCGTTGTCCTTTGCCCAGGCGATGATCTTGGCGCTGCCGTTGATGGTCGTGCCGTCTGCCAGCTTCAGCACCGGCAGCTTCTCCTGTCCGCTCAGCTCTTTCAGCTCGGGCCGGCGACCCTTGGTGAACAGCCCAAAGGGGATGCCCTTAGCAAAGATCTTCTTCTCGAAGTCGTGGCCCCTGTCGCGCAGTGCGCGCTGCGCGCGCCGACATGCATGCGGTGGGGGGCCGCCATCGTCGATGTGACACACATACAGCGTCGGCTTCTCAGACATCGTCACCGCCTCGATCGAAGGATGGTCCCTGGAGACTACCTCCATGGCGGCTTCGCGAATGTCTCCGGGGCGAAGACTGGAATTTACCGCGAGATGGCGGCGTTTCATCGGACATGGAAGTCAGGTTCCCCTCGCTGCCCCACGCCGCTGATCTCACTCGCGGCGGCTGGCGCTCCTCGCCGGCTCTTCACGCGCTGCTGCGCTCGCGCCCGGCGCGCCGTGCGATCGCCGCTCAGCGCGCCGCGCGAGTCCTGCGCCCGAAGGCGCGCTTTCTCGCGTTGGAGGCGCGCGCCGGAGCGCTTGGGTGCTATCGGATCAGGGGCACCGGCAGGTCCCTGCACCTGCGCCACGGCAGCCGCGACGTGGAGATCTTCAACGAGATCTTCGGCGCGGGGCGGGAGTCCTATGAGCCGCCGCCGCAGGTCGCCGCGGCGCTCGACGCGCTCGGATCGTTGCGTATCGCGGACCTCGGCGGCAACATCGGCCTGTTCGGGGTCTACGCGCTGGGGCGCTGGCCGCTCGCCACGCTGCGCTCATTCGAGCCCGACCCCGCCAACGCCGCGCTGCTGCGCGCGACGATCGCCGCCAACGACGCCACCGGAGTGTGGGAGCTTGCGCAGGTGGCCGTCGCCAACACCGACACCATCGCGACGTTTGAAACGGGGATGCTCTCGGAGAGCCGCCTCGCCGCGGAGGGCGACCGTCCGACCGGTGGCACGCCGCCAGAGGACGCAGCCGCCGTTGGCATGGGCATCGGTGGCGCGCAGAGGATCGAGGTGCCTGTCGTGGACTTCTTCGCCCAGTCGCCCGTGGACCTGCTGAAGATCGACATCGAGGGGGCCGAGTGGACGATTCTGGGCGACGCCCGCCTTGCCTGCCACCCCGCGCGGGCGCTGGTCCTCGAGTGGCACCGACGGATGTGTCCCGCGCCCGACCCTCGCGCCACCGCGCGGAGGCTGCTCGAAGCGGCCGGCTACGAGGCGATCGACGTCGAGGATGAGGCGTCGGGTGAAGTCAGGGTCAATGGCATCATATGGGGACTGCGGCGCTGAGTCCCGGGCCGACGTGCAGCACAACAGGACTGCATCGCTGAGCTCAACCGATGTGCGGTCAGGCGACGACTGCGGCGCTGAGCCTTCCCAGCATGCCCGCCAGCCGCGCGCGCTGCTCCTTGGCGCCGCCCAACAGCGCCGCGTCGAGCTGCGCGCGCTTGTAGAGCCAGTGCACATCGGCCTCCCACGTGAAGCCGATGCCGCCGTGCGCCTGGATCGCGCCCGCCGTGACGTCCCTGCCCGCATCGCTCGCGGCGGCCTTGGCCATCGCCGCCGCTTCCGCCAGCCGCAGCGGCTCGGCATCGGCGGTCCACGCGGCATAGACGCTCAGCGAGCGCGCCTGCTCTGTCTCCAACAGCATCTGCGCGCAGCGGTGAGACACGGCCTGGTAGGCCCCAACGGGGACGCCGAACTGGCGGCGCTCCTTGACATACGCCACGGTCATCTCGAGCGCGCGCTCGCTCACGCCCACGAGCTCTGAGGCGACGGCGACCAGTGCGCGATCCACTCCCGCTGCCACTTCCCCCGCAAGGGGCTCACCCACGCCGGCCGGGACGCTCACCCGCGCCGTGGGGCGCGTCGGATCGATCGAGGGCACCTCTTCCACCTCCGTCTCAGCGGGGCCTGTGACGGTTGCGCCCTCCCCCTCCAGGAGCACCAGCACCTCTGCGCCAGGCGCTCCGACCATCAGCTCGCACACGCCCTCGCGCGCCGTCCCGACGGCGCCCAACGTCTCGCCGCTCGCGAGGCCCGGCAACCAGCGCTCGCGCTGCTCCTCGCTGCCCGCGTACTCGACCAGCGTGGCCGCTAGGGCACTCGGCAGGAACGGCACGGGCGCGACGGTGCGCCCCAGCTCCTCGCACAGGATCGACAGCTCCACGCGCCCCAGCCCCTGGCCGCCGTACTGCTCGGACACGGTAATCCCCGGCCAACCGAGGGAGCACAGCTCGCGCCAGAGGCCGTCGTCGCTGCGCCCCGCCTCAGCGTGCTCGCGCACGCGCTCGGGCTTTGCGCGCTCGGCCAGCAGCTCGCGCGCGGTGCGCTGGATCTCGCGCTGGTCGTCGCTCAGGCCGAAGTCCATTTCAGGACGCTCTCACTCGACAGGCGGGCTCAGTGCGATCCATACGAGAGGCGTGTTCGGCGTGGCCACTCGTCCCCCACCGCGCGACCCATGGCGGAGCCCCTCCGGGGCGGAGCCTTTCCTTTCCTTCCATCAAGAGGCCACCTTCATGCGCGGCAGTCCCAGCACGCGCTCGGCGACGATGTTCTTCAGCACCTCGGTCGTGCCGCCCTCGATCGTGTTGCCGCGCGCGCGCAGCAGCTCGTAGCTCCAGCTCGTGCCCGCCGTGAGCGCTTGCGGGCCGACGATGTCCGCCGCGAGCTGGGTGAGGCGCTGGTTGGTGTCCGACCACAGCCACTTCACGAGCGAGCCCTCGGGGCCGGGCTGGCCGTAGCGTTCGACGTCCGTCAGCCCCTTCCACGCGAGCAGGCGAATCGACTCGCAGCGCACGTGCAGCTCGGCGAGCGCGTCGCCGTACAGCGGGTTCTCCAGCAGCCCCCGCTCGGCCGCGGCGGCGATCAGGTCGTCGAGCAGCTGGCGCAGGCGCACCTGCAACGCGAAGCCCAACCCGGCGCGCTCGTTCATCAGCGTCGTCAGCGCGACCTTCCAGCCGTTGCCCTCGCCGCCCACAACATTCTCCTGCGGGATGCGCGCCTCCTCGATGAACAGCTCGTTGAACTCCGCCTCACCGGTGATCTGGCGCAAGGGGCGCACCTGCACGCCCTCCTGCTCCATGTCCAGCAGGAAGTACGTCAACCCCTTGTGCTTGGGCGCCTCTGAGTCGGTGCGCGCCACGAGCATGCACCACTTGGAGTACTGCGCCGCGCTCGTCCACACCTTCTGCCCCGTCACTACCCACTCGGGGTGGGCGGGACCTCCATCCTTGACCGCGCGCGTCTTCAGCGCGGCCAGGTCAGACCCCGCATCGGGCTCTGAGAACCCCTGGCACCAGATCTCCTCCGCGGAGAGGATCGGCGGCAGGTAGCGCTCCTTCTGCTCGTCGGTGCCCCACACCATCAGCGTCGGTCCGCCCAGCAGCAGCCCGAGCACGTTCGCCGCCATCGGCACCCGCGCGCGGCCGATCTCCTCGAAGTAGATCGCCGATTCGGTCAGGCTTGCCCCGCGCCCGCCGTACTCCGCGGGCCAGCTCGGCGCCGCCCACCCCGCGTCATACAGCCGCCGCTGCCAGTCGCGCCGCCACGCGTAGTGCGCGTCTTCGCCGCCTTGCGTCGGTTCGGGGGCCGGCGGGTTCGCGGCGAGCCAGCCCCGCAGCTCCTCGCGGAAGGCACTCTCGCGCTCGTTGAATGTCAGGTCCATCGTCGGCAGTGTCCCATAAACATCTTGGACGACATACTCCGCGTCTCGTCCCACAAGTGGTGTAGACTTGCAGGACATGAACAGCACGCTGCGACTGGAGCGCCGTGAGGCATCGACCGCGCGGGTGCCCGCTCCTCACGTGGGGGAGGCGATCACGTTCACACGCTACGAGAAGGAGCAGGCTGTCGTGCTCAACCCCCAGGACTTCCACCGGCTCGCCGCGCTCGACGCGGCGCTCGAGCGGGATGACCGCACCATCCCCTCGGATCTGGCGCTGAGGGCGCACGCGGAAGAGGATCGCCCGGCCGGCCCCGCGGTCGATGACCCGGTGCAGATCAAGCAGATCCTCGGCCTTTGAGCGCTCCCGCACTCGCCGGCACGATCCGCTGGGCGGTCGTCCCCTACGCGCCGGTGGCGCCGTTCGAGCTGTATGCGGGGACCGAGCACCCACCGATCCAGGCGCCGCTGAAAGCGATGATCGAGCGCGGCGCCGACAGTGAGTGGCGCTTTCTGGTGAGCGGCAAGGTGCGCCCCGTGCTCGTGCTCACAGATCCCTCCCCGCGCCACGACGAGCTGGTGGCGCTGCGCCTGATGCGTTTCACGAAGCTCTCGCCGCAGGAGCAGAAGACCGTGCGTGAGCAGCAGGACCCCCTGCTGTTCCATCTGCCCCCCGAGCGCTTCGACCTGCCACATGAGAATGCCGTGCTCGTCAGCGCGATGGTGCGTGTAGGCCTGAGCGCAATCGACACCGCGCGCTCGCTCGGCTCGCTGAGCACCGAGGAGATGCGCGTGCTGGGCGAGCGGGTGATCGACTGCTTCGGGTTCGACACCCGCCTGCTGGTCGAACGGCGCATCCGCGAGCTGGCTGAGGCACGGCGCCAGCGGTAACGCACGAGCCGGCGTCCGCTGAGATGGGCACGAGCACATGTCCTGGGAGCTGGTAGGCGCCCTGCCGTCAGCCCCCGCGCGCGACCAATGCCTCCGCGCCGACTTCATCGATCGAGGCATACCCGCTGAGCGCCATCGCCAGGTCGAGGTCCGCGAGGAACGAACGCAGCACATCCACGACGCCCTGCTCGCCGCCGAGCGCGAGGCCCCAGATGTAGGGGCGCCCGAGCAGCACGGCTCGCGCGCCGAGCGCGAGTGCCTTGAGCGCGTCGGCTCCGGAGCGGATGCCGCTGTCGAACAGCACCTCGCAGCGGCCGTCCACCGCCGCGATGACGCTGGGCAGTGCGTCGAGTGCGCCCACCGCACCGTCCACCTGTCGACCGCCGTGGTTCGACACGAGGACGCCCTCCACCCCGTGCTCGACCGCTAGGCGCGCGTCCTCGGGGTGCAGGATCCCCTTCAGCACGATCGGCAGCTCGGTGCACTCGCGCAGGAACGCGAGGTCGTCCCACGTGACCGAGGGGTTGGCGAATTGCCACGCCCACTGCCCCACCGCGGCCTGCATATCCTCTTCGGGCGAGACCTCCAACAGCCCCTGGAAGACGGGGTCGGCGAAATAGTTGCGATTCCCTTCGCCCCACAGGAACGGGAGGAACCCCTCACTCAGGTCGGCCGGACGCCAGCCCAGCAGCCACGTGTCGAGCGTCACCACGATTGCGCTGTATCCGGCGCGCTCGGCGCGCTGCACGAACGAGCGGGCCAACTCGCGGTCCTTCGGCCAGTAGAGCTGGTACCAGCGCGCCAACTCGCCGCACGCCTGCGCGATCTCCTCGACCGTGTGCGAGGCGGCGGAGGACGCCACCAGCGGCACCCCCGCAGCAGCGGCACCGCGCGCAACCGCCAGCTCCCCCTCGGGGTGCGCGAGCGTCTGCACGCCGATCGGCGCGAGCAGCAGCGGCGCGGGCAGCTCGGTTCCCAGGACAGTGCGCGCAAGCGAGCGCTCGGAGACGTCGCGCAGCATCCGTGGCAGGATGCGCCAGGAGTCGAACGCCTGGCGGTTGGCGCGCATCGTCTCCCCCAGCCCCGCCCCGCCCTTGATGTAGCCGGCGGGCCCGCGCGCGAGCAGCGCATACGCGTCGGCCTCGAGCTGGCGCCAATCCAATGTGCGCGCGGGCCGCTGCCCAGCCATCCCGTGCAGGTAGATCTCGTACTGGTAGTTGGCATAGGGGACGGCGTCGCTCATGGTCGCCGCAGCGCGCGGCCGGGCAACTCTAGCGCCTGGGCGAAGCGGTCGGAAAGAGCGCCAGGAGCATGTGTGCTACAGTGTGACGCACAATGGCCACTATACACCCAACACCTGCGACTGAGACGGTGGGAGTCCGGGAGCTGCGCCAGAATCTGAGCCGCTACCTGAAGCGTGTCAAGGAGGGCGAGACGCTGACGGTGACAGAACATGGTCGCGAGGTCGCGAGACTCATGCCGTCACATCCGGATGTGCACCCTGGCTACCTGGAGCTCGCCGAGAAGTACGGCGCAACTATCCCGAAGGGCGACTTGGTGGAGACCGTCAAACGTCTGCGAGCCGAAGGCCGTCTCGGATCGGGAATACCCGCCGGCACCACGGATGCCATTCTCGCCGAGGGTCGTCGCGAGCGCATCTGAGAGATGGCCACGGTCTACGTCGACACAAGCGCGCTTGGACGCATGCTGCTCGACGAACCCGACGCGAGCGCGATCGAAGATAGTCTCCGCGCTTATGACAGGCGGGTAGCCAGCCGTCTGTTGGGGGTGGAGTTGCGGCGGGTCGGCCTCCGCACGAACCTGCTCGATGGAGTCGGAGAGCTTCTGGCGGAAGTGGCGCTGATCCCTCTTGACGAGTCGATTCTCAAAGCGGCAGAGACAGTTCCTCCATCAACCGTCGCCACACTGGACGCAATCCACCTCGCCACCGCCGTGCGCCTTGCCAAAGCGGGCGAGCTCGACGCGCTCATGACATACGACAGGCAACTGACCACAGCCGCCAAGCAGCACGGCATCACGGTGTTGTCTCCAGACGCCCGCGAAGCGGTTTAGCCCTACGCCTCCGTCCGCATCGACCGCTCGACCTCCTCCCCCCGCGCGGTGAGAGCCCAGGCGTTGGGCGCTCCCTTGATCTGGCCGGCGCCGGTGTTCTGGATCAGGCCGAGGTTCTGCAGGCGGCCGAGCAGCTTGGAGATCTGGCCCTGGTCCTCGATCCCGGCCTCCGCGGCGACCTGCCGGTTTGAGGCACCCGGGATCGCGGCGATCGCGACGAGCACGCGCACCGTCCGATAGGTGAGTCGCATGTCCAGCCCGTCCAGTGGGTCGCGGCGGGCGGGACTCTTCTTTTTATTGAGAGAGGGAGCCGGTTTTTGCAGCTCCCTCTCGGCTGCCGGCTGCCCGAGGTAGGGGAGCACGATCGCGCCCATCAGCGGGCCCGTCAGCCGCGAGAGGGGTTCGTTGCCCGCTTCCAGCAGGCGCGTGTGGAGAATCGCCAGCACCGCGCCGACGACTCCCTCCGCCGTGAGGGGCGGCGGCTGCTTGCCGGCCCTGACGACCTCACGGCCCTCGTCGACCGCCGCGATCAGCTCGGCCACGACGCGCGCGCGGCGCTCCAGCGCGCGGGGGCCCGCGCCGAGCGACTCGACCACGCACAGCCGCGCCATCGCAGGCTCTTCTTCCATGAAGCCGAGCAGCGCGACGAGCGCTGAGCGGATCCGCGCCGGCCAGCGCTGCGCGGGGTCATACGCGGGCAGCACCGCCGCGCTCGCCCGCTCGATCGCCTGGTCCAGCGCGGCGAGCAGGCAGTCTTCGCGGTCGGCGAACAGTTCGTAGAACGTGCGCCGCGAGACCCCGCTGCGCGCGACGACGTGCGCGACGGTGACCGTCCCCGCGCCGCGCTCGGCCGTCACCTCGGCCGCGGCTGACAACAGGCGCTGGCGCTGGATCTGGGAGACCTGGCCGGCGTCGCGGGCCTGGGAGCCGGGGCGCTCCTGCTTGCCTTTGGTGCGCGCCCCGGCCGTGGTGTTGCGGGTGCCCACTGCCATCGACCGCCCTACTTCTTCTTGCCCTGGGGGTGCTTCTTGGGCTTACTCTTTTTTGTCTTCTTTGCCTTGGTGCACCCGGCGACCGTGACCTTGGTGGTCTGCTCGACGGCGGCGCCGTTCTGTCCGGTGAGCGTCGTGGGCATCGTGAGGGCCTGGCCGCACATGTTGCCTTTAGCCCTGGGGGGGAGGACTGCGGCGAGCCCTGAGTGTGGGCCCTCGGGGAGCTTCAGCTCGAATGAGCTGATCGGTGCGTCGGGTACGGAGGCGAATGTCGAGCTGGTGATGTTGTGTTTGATGTCGATGCTCCCGACGAGGTTCAGTGTGATGCCTTCGCCTTGGAGGATCACGACGAGGTCGGGGAACGACGCGCCGCCGTGGGACACGAGGTAGGCGGGTCCTGTGACGGGGTTGGCGAGGATCGGTGTGATCGCGGTCCCGGTCCCGATCTGTGAGCCCGTGGGGCATGCTGCTGGGTTCGCGGCGAACGTCGCTTGCGGGCAGGCCTGCTGGATCGTGGAGAGCCGTGCGGGCAGCTGCTTGGGGAGTGTCACCGCGACGGAGTGGATGTTCGCGGACCCCGTGGGGTAGGCGACCTTCACGTCGAGGCTCGCGCCCTGCTTCTTGCTCGTCGCGGCCTGCGTGCTGACCGTGAATGACGGCTTGAACGGGAGGCCCGCGCAGCCCGCAGCCTGGAAGCGGTTTGAGACCTGCGCCTGTGCGCCCTGGGTGCTGGTTAGTGTCCCGGCGATCGTGAGGGGTTCGCAGTTGGTGGGGTTGAACGTGAACCCTGTGCGGTCGACTGTGACGTTCACCGTCTTGATCTGCAGGGGGATGCCTTGCAGGATCGTCGGCAGCGGGTCGCTGGTGACGGTCAACGCCGTCGTTGCCGGGTCGACGTTGATTGCGGCCCTCACGACGACGGTGCCGAGGTTGAACGGGCCGACGGCTGCGGGGACGACGATGCTGAGCCCGAACGGGGCGCTCTTGTAGGGGCCTGTGAGGAACACCTGTCCGGTGACGCTGACGGGGTCGGGGCCGGCGCCTGCCAGCGCGGTGGTGTGTCCGATCAGGCTTCCCGTGCCGCAGGTGCCCTGTGCTGCTTGTGGTTCGGGGCACAGCGGGACGCTCTTGAGGACGCCGAGGAGCCCCGGTGGGGTTTTCAGCGTGATCGCACCCAGCCCCTCTTCCTGATCCTGGCGGGAGAACGTCACTGACAGCGGGCCGAACCCGCCCGCCTGGTTGCTCGTCGTGCCCGCCGAGAACGCGGGGTCGAACAGGGCGCCGTGGCAGCCCTGGTTGATTTCAAACGCGCCGGATGGTTCCGCCGGGGTTTCGCTGCTCCAGGACGTCAACACGCTCGTAGCGGTATAGGATCCGCAGCTGTCGGGGTTAACCAGCACACCCCTGGGGCCACCGAAGAAGTCGAGCTTTAGATCCGTGAACGGCAACCGCGGGTTTTCCATGAACGTCGTCGTCAACTGCCCCGTCACCGGGTCCGCCACGACATGACCCGCGAGCTTCACCACCACACCCGTTTCCGGGTCCGCGACCGCCAGGTAGATCGCCAGCAGCGACCCAAACGGGTTGTTGCCCTGTTCAGCGACATACACCCCACCATCCAAAGGGTGCGAGAGGATCGGTGTGTCGACTTCGACCGTCCCGATCTTCGCACCACCAGGACACGACGCCGGTTCGCCGCTCCCCAACGCGATCTGCGCCGGGCTACACGCAGCCAAGCCACCCGCAACCGACGGGTTCAACCTCACCCCCGCAGGAAGCGCGACAACAGCGTTACGCAAGTTCGCCTCCGCGAGGCCTTCCGGATCCTGCAACCCCGCCGGCGGGACATGCAGATCGACATCCACACCCGTCGGGGAATCCGCCACAGTCGATTCCGGCGCTACCGACAACGACGGATTGAAATCAAGGCGGTTACAACCGTCGTTCCCCAACGGAGTGCCTGAGCTGTCATGGTCCAGGAACGTACTCGCTGTCACGAAGTCCCCGGGGTGTTCCCACGAGTCTGTGCTGACCGTCGCTTCCTGCGGACCCACACACGCCGTCGGCAACGTCAGAAACGGCCTCGGCAACGAGCCCGCCGCATGGCCCCCACCAAAGCATTCACCATGAACACATACCGCGCCGCGCGCTTCGTCGTGCCCCGGGTCGGCGGGCACACCCCACACCGTCAACGTGAGGCTGATCAACGGCACTTCGTTGGTGATATCGCTCGAAGAAGTCGTCAGGCCGTAGTCACTGCCACTGCGAACATGGGCATCGATCGTGATTGCGAAGCCCCCAACATTCGCCGCTAGCTGAGCTGGCTCACCCGGCCTCGGCACTATGTTAAAGAGCGGGATCGTGACATTCCCAAGGACCACAGTGGCTACCGTCAGCTGGCCGACCTGCGAGTTCGTCGGACATTCGCTGCCGAGAAAAGGTTCGCTCCTGCTTATCAGATCCTGCTGCGGGCACTGTGCGATCCCCGTCGGATCGCCTACAAGGCCCACCGGCAGATTAACAATCACGTCCTTAGCGTTCCCTTCTGGGAATGCTTCGCCGATAAGTCCGCCGCCTGCGCTGGGGGGCTTCACTTCGTTGTTGAAGTCGACGGTGGCCGCTATCGCGTACGGGTGGGAACCAGCCTGGGTGTCCGGCGAACCGTCCTGGTTGACGATAGAACCGCTGAAACCTTCGATGCCGAATCCCGCCATTGCGGGCGCCGCAACCACCAGCAACGACACGGCTGCAACCGCAAGAAAAGGAGCAAGTCTCCTGAGCATGATCACTTCCCCCTCCTTGTAGTGGCTGCCGCCTTCTTTGCGCGCCTGGACTCCTTTACGCATCTCCCCCTCTTCTTCATGTATCCCCTCCTACACAACTTTGGCTTGGCCTTCGCCTTTGGCTTCGCCCCCGACACCACCGGTGCAGGCAGGTTCCCCGCGCCACTGAACGTCGAACTCATGGGCGCCGCGAACGCGGACGGCGCGGGCAGCGCCCCCTGACAGCCTGCTCCCGCGCATGTCGCCGAACTCGTCGGGGCGGGAAACCTGCTACCGACACGCGCGTCGTAAATATCGAAGCTCTGGTCGACATCCTGCGGCACAAGCTGCGCCTGCGTCTCAAAGAACACATCATCCCCACTCGGGCTCGCATCCAGGAAAGACGACGGTTCATCACTCGTCCCACTCGAAATCAGATGCGGTCGGCCACCCTCGAACTCATACACATCCTGCTGGTCATTGGTGTCGCCAGGCACCAGTGCATCGGCCGTTTCAAAGAACAGGCGACTGCCATCTTCGGACAGGTTGCGCGGAAGATACTCGTCCCCCTCCCAGCCATGGGCAGGCAGGTAGACTGAAACCTCTGACCCCGCAATACTTGCCCCGCCAGTCGGCCTAGCACCGCTGGGATCGCAGGATGCACAGACCAGCTGGCTCGTGGTCGCGTCATAGAGATAGATCTCGTCATCGGGCTGGCCGCTTACGACATCGCGATTATCGAAGCCGGTCAGACTGCGCACCGAATTGAACGCGAGATGCGTTCCGTCCGGGGTCACTCGAGCCGTGAACCCCAGATTTTTTTCGCGACGCATCCAGTCAGAGGAGTCAGCGCCTGCAAGTGTCGCTATCGGCGTGGTCACCCCGTCGTGCCAGAGCAGAAGACGATCAGATTCATCGACAAAGTAGACGTACGATCCATCTTCGCTGACGCCCAGCAGACCCTGGACGCTATCGCCGAGTGTCAGATTCACCGTGTGACCGCTTTCCACTTCGTATACATAGAGATCGCCATTCGTAAAGAAGATCTTGGATCCACTGGGCGTCGCTCCCACGAACCGACCTTCGCCCACCAGGGTCGTTGTTGTGTTGTTTTCTCGCACGTAGATGTGCCCTGATTCGGTCGACGTTGGCACTGTGAAAACGATCCTAGAACCGTCGCTCGACACAGCGGTCAGTGGCACTTCTTCTCCAGGACTGGGCCCACCAAGCCCAACCCCATTCGCAACCAAACTGACTACACCGCCAGCCCATTGAAACAGGGACGCACCACTCACTCCTTGCGAATAGAACAAAACGTGACTCAGATCGGCCGAAGCTCCCAAGTATGTAATATTTCCTTCATTTCCGGGACTGCGGTTCATCAGTTGCCATGAGCCCGTAGAGATTTCATGCAGAAAAAGATTCTGGTTGTTTTCCGGCTCCCCGCTGACCAGGGGCGGATCGTCGTAGCTGTGGTTCTCACCGCCGTCGGCCATCGTGAATCTTGAAAGATCGGAAGAGAACGAGTAGACACGCGGTCCACCATAGGAGAACCTGTCTTCCTGAGGTGGAATCAGGGATTGAGATGACCATCCACCTGGACTGCGCGAGGCCAAATAGTCTCCGACCGAACCCCACTGCGCCCCCGGGAATGCCTGGCGCACGCTGAAAGCAAGCCCTTCTCCGCTGGTCGAAGCCTGAAAGATCTTTTCCGCTCCAATCGATTCTTGCCCTGTGAGTCTTGGGCTGGGAATGCTGCCGTCTCCCTTGTCGGCTGGGGTCACAAGCTCGTAGTGGCGTCCGTCGGGCAGCCCTTCGCCGCCCACCGTCTGCGTCGTGAACGTGTGATCCGGCCCGTCCACGCCACCCGGCGCGACCGAGTTGCTCGCGACGATCCGATAGTGGTAGGTCGTGCCGGCTTGCAACCCCTGGATGTGCGCGATCGCCGCATGCCCCGCGTCATCCGAGCCAACCGACCCCGACTCGGGCGTGCTCTGCCCGTACGCCGGGGTCGTGCCGTATTCAAAATGGAACGTCGTCGCCGCGCCACCCGGGTCGACTTCCCCGTGCAAGGTCGCACCATCCGATGCCACACCCGTCACAAACTCTTCGCTCACGCTCGGCGCGACCGCCAGCGTCGTGAATGTCACCGGCTGCCCGATCGCCGGTTCTTCCGGGCTCGACGCGCTGCGCCCGAACACACAGAACGTGTACTGCGTCCCCGGCTGAAGACCGGTCACCACCGTCGACACCGCTTCCCCTTTCAGGCCCAGCGCGATGCCTTCCGGTTCCGGCGCGACGCCGGCTTCGGTGCACTGCGACGCAGACGCCCTGTAGAAGAACCCGTACTGTCCAGCTTCACCCGCGGCGTTCGGGTTCAACACGCCTTCGAGCGTCGCCGAGGTCGACGTGATCGACTTCGCCGGACTGACCGTCACCGGTTCTTCGGGCGCGGCAGCCAACGCCACCCCGCTGAAGGCAAACCCGCCGACCATCAGACACAGCACCAGCACACCCACCTGCACAAGCGCGACTCGACGCATCAAACCCATCCCCTCCCGGAGCAGTGATGAACACGACCGCCCGGGAGATCCGGACAGCAGAAGACCGTCCTGGGTACCCGACCCAGGACGGCGAACCGACGGCGAGGCCTTAGAAGCCGGCCAACCCCGCCAGAGAGAGAGAGAGAGAGAGAGAGATGCGACAGCAAAATGCTGACGCATCTAGTCACGGTCCCCGAAGGGGCCGTAGGGTCAGTGGCCGCGCCTGGCGCGGTGCTCGCAATGTCGCTCATCGCTCATCTCTTCTCAAGACGATCAAGTCCCTCTCCCGATTTATCCCTCGTCAGCGCTGAAGTCGAACCCGAAGGCGGACCCAAAGCAAGACCTATTTATGTTGAGGTCGCGCTCAGCCAGCAAGTCTCTAAGCCAACCCTGACACGAAGACTATAAGCGCAAGACGCCCGCCATGTCAAACCCCGTGTTGAGTTGGGGGTCGGGAAGCGTGTCTGGGTAGCTCTATATGCCCGTGTTCAGGGCGTTCGCGCGCCGAGGAGCGCGCGGCGGATCAGGTGCATCGCGACGGTTGTCGAGCGGTCGCGGATGTCCGCTCGGCCGCCTGGCAGTGTGATCGAGCGGGTCAGGTGGGTGTCTCCGGGGCCGGCGACGCTGAAGTAGACGAGGCCGACGGGCTTGTCCTCTGTGCCGCCGCCGGGGCCTGCGATTCCGGTGATGCCGACGCCTACGTCGGCGCGCAGGCCCGCGCGCGCTCCCTCGGCCAACGCCTCGGCGACCTCGGGCGAGACGGCGCCGTGGTCCTCGATCAGCCTGGGGTCCACCTCTGCGTGGGTGATCTTGGCGTCGTTGGAGTAGGCGACGATGCCGCCGCGCACGTATACCGACGCGCCCGGTGGATCGGTCAGACGGGCGGCGAGCAGGCCGCCGGTGCACGACTCGGCCACGGCGATCGTGTGCGGTGTTCGCGCGAGCGCGTCATCAGCCGCGCCCGAGGAGCGCGAGCCCAGGGGCACGTCCCCGCGCAATAGCGAGGCCACCTGCTGGTCGATTGTGCTGCCGTCGTCGGAGAACAGGGTGTCGCTGTGCCGTCGCCGCACCACGGCCTCGAACGCCTCGTACACATCCTCCGCGGCCGGCTCGTAGCGCGTGACGACCTCGATCTCCCCCCGCCGTAGGCAGGTGGTGATCTCCAAGCGATTCAGCTCGATGCCCTCGCGTTCGGCGACGCGCAGCGTCTCGGCTATCTCGGACTCGGGGATGCCGAACATGCGCAGGGTGCGCACGCGGTACTCGCCCGCGCCCGCGAGAGCCTGGCACATCGCGTCGGTCTGCAGGGCCGACTCCCACATCGGCTGCAGCTCGCGCGGGGGGCCCGGTAGGACCAGCACAGTGGGGCTGGCGCGCCCGCTCTCACCGTCAGGTGGAGCGTGAAGTGCGCCCTGGACTACCTCGGTGGTAGGCGGCACGATCAGGCCGGGGGCCGTGCCCACCGGGTCGAGGATCGTCGCGCCCTGCGGGATCACCGCCTGCTTACGGTTGCCCGCGCGGATTGCGTCCATGTCGAGGTTCGGGAAGCGCTTGGCGAGCGGGCGCAGGATCTCGGCGATGCGTGCCTCCAGCGCCTCGTCCAGGACCATCGGACGGCCCTGGAACTCGCCGACCACCTCGGCGGTAAGGTCGTCGGCAGTCGGGCCGAGGCCGCCGCTCGTGACGATCAGGCCCATCCCCTCGCGTGCCATGAAGTCGAGCGCTGCGCGCATGTCCTCACGGCGGTCACCCACGATCATGATGTGCGCGAGGTCGACGCCCAGATCGCGCAGGCGGTCCGACAGCCACGGGCCGTTGCGGTCTGCGATCACGCCTGTGAGCACCTCGGTGCCGGTGACGACGATGCCGGCGCGCAGGGTCACTTGCAGGTGGGCTGCTGGCTCGCCGGCAGAGTGTGGCGTCCACCGGCCTTCGTGATCGAATAGCCGATCGAGGCACTCGAAGCGGGCACCGGGCGGACGCTGCCGTCGATCAGCAGGTGCACCGCGTTGTTGCCGAGCGTCAGCAGGAAGTGCTTTGAATGGAACGTCGGCTGGACTGAGGGGTGGGTGGGGTTCGGATTAAGGATCACCCCCGGGATCAGCTTACGTTCGTTTTCGCCGAGCAGACACACGTAGACCGGCCCGATCGGCTGCACCGACAGCGCGACGATGTCCGTATGCACGGCCGGGGTCGTTCCAGTCGGCGTCGACGTCGTGTGATGCGCGTGACGATGAGGCTTCGTCGTAACGTTTACGGTGGTCGACGGCGTGTTGCCCGAGCCGCCGCCGCTCAAGAGCGCGACGACGAGCACGACGATCAAGAGGCTCACCACGGCGATCGCGATCGTGTAGCCGCGCGAGGGCGCCGAGACCCCCCGCCCTGCGCCTCGGCCTCCGCGCTGCTTGGGCTGGCGGCGGCCCGGTGAGACGATCGGCTGAAGCTCCGCCTCGTTGGGGCGCTCGTAGTACTGGCGGTACTCTTCGACGAGCGCCTTGTCATCGAGGTCGAGCGCCTGGGCATAGGTGCGCAGGAACGTCTTCACGAACGTGGGGCCCGGCAGCAGGTCCCACTCTTCGTTCTCGAGCGCGCGCAGGTATTTCGCCCGGATCTTCGTCTGGGCCTCGATCTCCGATACGTCTATGCGAGCCCGCATCCGCGCCTCGCGCAGCGTCGCTCCTATCTCAGGCATCGGCTGGGAAGGCTAGCGGGCGCGGCGTTTCTTCCGATCCCTGCAACGCGCCCTGCTCGCCGCCGGGCGGCACCATGTCCGGATGCGTCAGGGCTCCGAGACTCGGGGCCATCCAGTCGAGCTCAGGCGTTGTCGGTGCTCGGCAGCGCAATTTGCTCGGGCTCCGGCGTCCCCGCGCCGCCACCGCGTTCGCTGAGCGCGGCCAGCACGCGCGGCAGATCCGCCTCGGTGACGAGCACCTGGCGGGGCTTGGATCCCTCGTAGCCGGAGATGACTCCGCGGCGCTCGAGCATGTCGATCAGGCGTCCCGCGCGCGTGTAACCGAGGCGTAGCCGTCGCTGGAGCATCGAGGTGGAGGCCGTCTGCATCTCGGCGACAAGGCGGATCGCGTCACTCAGCAGCGGATCCTCGTCGGGGTCGAACTCGTCCGGCTCGCTCCCCTCGCCCTCGGCGGGCTCGACCTCCTGCAACAGCTCCTCGCGCAGTTCAGGCTCGCCCTGCTTGCGCCACAGGTCGGTCAGCTTTGCGATCTGGGCCTCATCTATATAGGCGCCCTGAATGCGCTGTAGGCGCGAGGTGCCGACGGGCGAGAACAGCATGTCGCCCTGGCCGAGCAGCGACTCGGCGCCGTTCTGATCGAGGATCACGCGCGAGTCCGTCTGCGAGGAGACGGCGAACGCGATCCGCGACGGCACGTTGGCCTTGATCATGCCCGTGATCACGTCCACGCGCGGAGACTGCGTTGCCAGCACGAGGTGAATCCCCACAGCGCGCGCCTTCTGCGCGAGGCGGATGATCGAGTCCTCGACATCGGCCGGCGCGACCATCATTAGGTCCGCGAGCTCGTCGATCACGCAGAGTATGTAGGGCAGCGGCGCTTCCTGGCGCGCGGCGCGCGCGCGATTGAGCTCGATCAGCGAGCGCGTGCGCGCCATCGACATGATCCCGTAGCGCTGCTCCATCTCGCGCACGAGGTTCTGCAGCGCGTTCGCTGCCATCTTTGGGCTCGTGATCACAGGGGTGAGCAGGTGCGGAATCGACTCGTAGTGGTTGAGCTCGACCTGCTTGGGGTCCACGAGCACGAGGCGCACCTCATGCGGCGTTGCTCGCAACAGCACGCTCGAGAGCATCGCGTTGATCGCGCCCGACTTGCCCGCGCCCGTCGTGCCCGCCACCAGCAGGTGCGGCATCTTCGCGAGGTCCGCGCCGATCGCCTTGCCCGCCACGTCCTTGCCGAGCCAGACGGTCAAAGGCGACCAGTCCGCGGGCGGGGCCTGGAACACGTCACCGAGGCGCACGATCCGCCGCTTCGCGTTGGGGACCTCGACGCCGACCGCCTGCTTGCCGGGGATCGGCGCGAGGATGCGGATGTCCGTTGCGGCCAGCGCGTAGGCGAGGTCGTCCTTCAGCTGTGCGACCTTCGCGACCTTAGTACCCGGTGCGAGGCGCAGCTCATACCGCGTGATGTGCGGCCCGGCGACCGTGCCGATCACCTTCGCCTGCACGCCGAAGTGACCGAGCGCCTCCACCAGGCTCGTCGCGGTGCGCGTCTGCCCGGCGGTGTCTGGGCGCGTCTGCTCGGCGCTGGAGCGCGTGAGCAGGCGACCGGCCTCCGGCAGGTGCCACTCGAAGTCGGGGTCGTCGGTCACCGCGTCGCGCAGGCGTCCCTGCGGGGTCAGCTGCTCGGCGTCGACGCCGCTGGCCGCGGCGTGGGCGACGCCGGAGATGTCCTCGGCCTCGTCGGGCTCGACTTCGTCCATGGCATCCGGGTCATCGATCGGTGCCTCGGCCTCGGCGCCGGCGGCATCGCCCGGGTCGTGGCCGGCGTCGTGGGTCTCCCCCGTCCCCGCCTCTGCTTCCGCGGCCCATGGGTCGACCGGCCCGAGCGAGGTCCCGTCGATCGACGGCGCCTCGACGTGCGTCGCGCGCACGATCACCTCGCCCGGCGCGGGGTCGGGCGGCAGCAGCGGCTCGAACGGCCGCACCTCTTCAGACGAATCCGCGGGCGTGCGGCCACGAGCGGTGGTCTTGCCCGTGTCGGTGCTCGCCAGCGTACGCAGCATGCGCGTCGTGTCCATCACCCCGCCGCCCGTCGCGCGGATCGCGCTCGCCAGCGAGGCGCCCGTCAACAAGACGATGCCGACAATCAGGAGGAACACGACGAGGATGTCCACGCCGACCTGCTGTACGAGCCGGTGCGCGACCACGTACTCGACCTGGCCCACTGCCCCACCGCGCGCGCTCAGGAACGTCGTGCTCCACTGCGCGCCGTTGGGAGTCCCCGCGCTGACGCCGAGCGTGCCGGCCGCGAGCGCCAGCGTCACGGCCGCGAATACGCACGCGCCGCCCGTTCGCAGTGGGCGCAGCGCCGGGAGGACCGGGGCCATCAACATCGCCGCGCCGCCCACGATCAGGGCGATAGGCGCCAGACCACGGGCACGGCCGATGCTCCAGCCGAGGGCGACCGCGAGGCCGTGGCCCGCGCGTCCCCCATTCCAGCCGCCATACAAAACGAAACCCATGAACACGCCAATGGCCACTAAGCCCAGGGCGAGCACATCGCGCTGACGCTCGTCAAGCTGGGGTAGACGCAGCGCGGCTCCCTGGCCGGCTCTGCCGGCTCTCCCTCCTCTCCCGCGCGTACGGCGTCCACGGGCCGGTGGTCTGCGCGTGGTGCGGGCGTGGGTGGGGCGCTTCTTCCTTGTCGTCGCCGGCATCTCCGGCGTGACTTCGACGCGCGCGCTTAGGAACCTCCCTGCAAACCCTTACCATCTGTTTAGTCCCCGTCGCGAACATAAAGACATGAACGATTTCTCAAGAGCCCCGCGTGTGCTGGTGGTCGAGGACGACGACGACATCGCCCAGGCGCTGCTGCGCTCGCTGCGCATGGAGGGGTATGAGGTGCGCGCCGCATCCGACGGGCAGCAGGCGCTCGAGGACGGGCACCACTTCGCGCCCGATCTGGTGATCCTCGACCTGGGGCTGCCGCGCGTCGACGGGCTGGAGGTGGCGCGCAGCCTGCGCCAGAACGACGACGTGCCGATCCTGATTCTCACCGCGCGCGATGCGCTGGAGTCGCGCGTGGAGGGGCTCGACGCCGGCGCTGACGACTACCTCGTCAAGCCGTTCGAGCGCCAGGAGCTGCTCGCGCGGATGCGCGCGCTGTTGCGCCGGCGCCCGCCGCGCGGGTCGGCGCCACTGCGCGTGGGCGACCTGTCGCTGAACGCCGACACGCACGAGGTCACGCGCGAGGCGCGCACGATCGACCTTACCCAGCGCGAGTTTGAACTACTTGAATACCTCATGCGCAACGAGCGGATCGTGATCTCGCGCCAGCGCCTGCTCGACGAGGTGTGGGGGTACGACCCGTTCTCGACGACCAACACGATCGAGGTGTTCGTCTCGAACCTGCGCCGCAAGCTCGAGGCCGAGGGCGAGCCGCGCCTATTGCACACGATCCGCGGAGCGGGCTACGTCCTACGCGCCTGAACGCCCCCCGACGCGGCGCCGCGCCATGTGCCGCCGTCCTGGCCATGTCGCCGGCACGGCCCGCCGCGTCCCGCGTTGTCCGGCCTGGTCATGAGACGCTCGGCCACCAACCTCCTGGAGCGCGTATCGGGCGCCTTCGACGGGCTGCCGATCCGCGTGCGCCTCGCCGGCGTCTCGGCGCTCTTGACGTTCGTGATCCTGTGCGCGTTCGCGCTCGCCGTCGGCGGGCTGACGGTCAGGCGCATCCGCTCGGACTTCAACCGCCAGGTCGACCAAACCGCGCAGCAGCTCTCGGCGCAGCTGAACGTGTACATCGACCCGGTGACGCACAACATCGTCGGCATCCAGCCCGCGCTCGACGATCTGCCGGGCGTGCCGGCGCACTCGGTGATCAAGCTCTACACGATCGGCGGCACGACGCCGTTCGCGCAGACGCCCGCCACGCACGCCCCCAGGCTGCCCCCGCCGCCGCCCGAAGGCGCGCAGGTGGCAGAAGCCGACGGCTACCGCGTGGAGAGTCAGCTCGCGGTGGTGCGCGTCGTCGGCAGCGACCGCCCGCTCGGGCAGGTGATCGTGCAGTACGCCCGGCGCGTCTCAGACGTCGACGCCACCATCGCGCGCGTCGAGCTGCTGCTGCTGCTCGGCACGTTCGCGGGCTCCGCGTTCGCGCTGCTCGCAGGCATCATGATCGCGCGCCGCGCGATGGCGCCGATCGCCGCGCTCACCACCGCCGCCGAGCAGATCGCGCGCACACGCGACTCCAGCCGCACGATCCCCCAGCCGCGCGCCGACGACGAGGTCGCCGAGCTCGCGCGCACGCTGGAGGGCATGTTGCGCGAGCTCGATACGGCGCACACCGAAACCGAAGCGATGCTCGTGCGCCAGCGGCGCTTCGTGGCCGACGCCTCGCACGAGCTGCGCACCCCCCTGACGAGCGTGCTCGCGAACCTCGAGCTGCTCGCCGAATCGCTGCACGGGGAAGAGGGCGACGCGGCACGCAGCGCGCTGCGCTCCTCCCAGCGCATGCGCCGGCTCGTGGCCGACCTGCTGCTGCTGGCGCGCACGGACGTCGGGCGGGTCGTCGCACACGAGCCCTGCGACCTCGCGCAGATCGTCGTCGAGGCCGCCGCCGAGCTGGGGCCCGTGAGCGCCGAGCACGACATCACCCTCGACGTGCGCGCCGCGCCGGTCGAGGGCGCGCGCGACGAGCTGCACCGCGTCACCATCAACCTGCTGGAGAACGCGCTGCGCCACACGCCCGCGGGCACCGAGATACGCGTTCGCACTGGTATGGAAGAGGCCCCCGGCTGGGTGGCGGGCCTGGCGGGACCCCAGTCACCTGGGGCCGCGGGAGCCGCGCAGGGCGTGGCCGTCCTCGTCGTGGAAGACGACGGGCCGGGGGTGCCGCCGGAGCTGAGTGGGACCCTGTTCGAGCGCTTTGTGCGGGGGGCCGGGGATCGCGGTGGATCGTTCGGTCTTGGCCTCGCGATCGTGCGCGCGGTGGCCGAGTCGCACGGCGGGAGCGTCACGCTTGAGTACACGCACCCGGCTGGGAGCGCCGGTGAGGGCGACAGTGATGGCGACGGCGGGAGCGGGGGCGCCGACGAAGGCCGCCGAGCCGAGCCCTATGGCGCGCGGTTCACGGTGCGGCTGCCGCTGGCGTCAACGTCCGCCCGTCCGCCCGTCCAGAGCGAGCAGGCGATTGAAAACGTCTTGTAAAGGGACGTGTTGTCGGTGTCTCTTTTTGGTTTAAGCTTGCAATAGTATTTACTAGACCTCGACGACGACCGGCAGGACCATCGGCCGGCGGCGCAGGCGGTCGTACACCAGCTCTGCCAGGTCGTCGTGCAGCGCTTCCTGGAGCATGTCGACCTCGTGGATCTGCTCCTTCGCCGCGCGCTTGAGCGTCGTCGCCACCGTCGTGCGGATCTCCTCGACCAGCTCGCCGGCCTCATCCAGGAACGGCACGCCCCTGAAGATCACCTCGGGGTCGGCCACCGAGGAGCCATCCGCCTCGGCGATCGTGGCGACGACGATGAAGATGCCGTCTGCCGAGAGCATGCGCCGGTCGCGCAGCGCGACGTCGGCCATGTCGCCGATCTCCACGCCATCCACGAACACCATGCCCGCCTGCTCGCGCTCGCCGAAGCCCGCGCGCCGCGCGTCGATGTCGAGCGGCAGCCCGTTGTCGCCCTGGAAGATGTCCTCCGGCGGGATGCCCACGGCCTCGGCCAGACGCGCGTGCAGGCGCAGCCGCTTGAAGTCGCCGTGGAAGGGCATCACGTAGCGCGGCTTGACGAGGTTCAGCATCAGCTTGACCTCCTCGGCGTAGCCGTGCCCGGAGGCGTGCACGGGCGCCTCACGCGGGGTCACGACCTCGCAGCCGATGTGGTAGAGCCGGTCGATCGTCTCGTTCACCGCGCGCTCGTTGCCCGGGATCGGCGTGGCCGAGAAGATCACGGTGTCGCCCTCGCGCAGCTGCACCTGGCGGTGGTCGCGGTAGGCCATCCGCCGCAGCGCGCTGAGCGGCTCGCCCTGGGAGCCCGTGGAGATGATCACCACACGATCGTCGGGCAGGTCATCGAGCTCGCGCGGCCCCACCATCAGTCCATCGGGCACGTCGATGTGGCCGAGCGTGCGTCCGATCGCGACGTTCTTGCGCATCGAGCGCCCCACGAGCGAGACCTTACGGTCGAGCGCGTGCGCGGCGTCCATCACCTGCTGCACGCGGTGGATGTTCGAGGCGAAGCTCGTCACAACGATGCGACCCTCGCAGCGCGCGAACGCCTCCTCCAGGTGCGGCCCGACGACCGACTCCGAGGGCGAGAAACCGGGGCGGTCGACGTTCGTGGAGTCCCCGCACAGCAAGAGCACGCCCTCGCGGCCCAGCTCGGCCAGACGCGAGACGTCGGCGGGCGGCCCGTCGACGGGGGTCTGGTCGAACTTGTAGTCGCCGGTGATCAGCACCGTCCCCAGCTCGGTGCCGAGCGCCACCGCGGAGGAGTCGGGGATCGAGTGGGTCATGTGGACCAGCTCGGTCGAGAACGGCCCCAGCTCGAGCGTTTCGTCCGCGGCCAGCTCGACCAGCTCGATGTTCTTCAGGCGGTGCTCCTCGAGCTTTGACTTCGCCATCGCCATCGTCAGGGCGCCGCCGTACACGGGCGGTGTCTCGCCCTCCTCGCCCAGCTCGCGCAGCACCCACGGCAGCGCGCCGAGGTGGTCCTCGTGACCGTGCGTGATCACGATCGCCTCGATGTCCTTCGCGCGCTCGCGCAGGTAGGTGAAGTCGGGCAACACGAGGTCGATGCCGACCATCTCCGGCGTGGGGAAGCGCAGCCCGACGTCCACCACGACGATCCGCCCGTCGTACTCGACGACGGTCATGTTCTTGCCTATCTCTCCGAGCCCCCCCAGGGGCAGGACCCGAAGCTTGCTCACGCTTGGGGCACCTGGATGGACGGCGCGTCGGCGCCCGGGGCGCCCCCGGATGCCTGTGCTGCGCCGGGCGCGGCGGTGCTCGACGCTGCGCTTACGCCGCTCTTGCCGTCCAGCAGCCCGTGGCGCTCGAGCACGGTACGCACCTCCGTCAGCTCCTCGGCGGTGGCCTCGACGATCGGCAGGCGTACTCCCCCCGCGCGGAGGCCGAGCAGGTTCAGCGCGGCCTTCGTGCACGTGGGCGAGGCGGTCATGAACAGTGTCTTATACACGTCGCGCAGGCTCGCATCGATCTCGTGCCGTCGCGCGGGCTCATCCACCATTCGCCGCATCGCGTCTCCGACCACGTGGCTGGCGACCAGAATGCCGCCCGTGCCGCCCATGTCGAGCGTGCGCGCGAACGTCCCGTCGTCCCCCGCAAACAGCTCCAGTCCATCGATCAGCTGCAGCTCGTCCGCGTTGGCCTGCTTGACCCCGTCGATGTGCTCGATCTGCGCGAGCTCCGCCAGCAGCGCGGGCGGGATGTTCGTGCCCGTGCGGTGCGGGATGTTGTAGAGCAGCACCGGGCGATCGGTCGCCCTGGCGACCTCCTCGTAGTGGCGCTTGAGGCCAAGCGGGCTCGGCCGGTTGTAGTAAGGAGTCACGCTCAGCGTCGCGTCGACGCCCATTTCCGTTGCCCGCTCGGTCAGATGCGCCGCGTGCAGCGTGTTGTTCGAGCCCGTGCCCCCCACGACGCTCTTGCCCGCCGGGCGCTCCTTGACGGCCAGCTCGATCAGCCCGAGGTGCTCCTCGTCGGTCAGCGTTGAGGCCTCCCCTGTCGTCCCGCACACGACGAACCCATCCGAGCCGTGCTCGCCTAGGTAGTGCATCAGCGCTACAAACGCCTCCTCGTCGACGCGCAACTCGGCGTCGAAGGGCGTCACGATCGCGGTCAGGATGGTCCCGAGATCAAGCATTGGGGGCATTATCCCACGTCGCGCAGGCCATCGGCCATCACTGGTCGAGCCTGTCCAAATACTCCCTATCGAGTGTGCGACCCAGCGTCTCCTTGTCCTCAAGGTCGATGGCGGGCTTGCCCCTGGGTCTACTCGGCCAATACAAGGGTGGCGCCTCAGCGAAGAGCAGGTGCTCCAGGCCGACGAGCGGCGAGACCTCCAGAGCGGCCACGCGCCTGACGGCGAGCAGCACCCCGGGCATGAACGAGGCGCGGTCGATCGAGTCGTGGCGGATCGTGAGCGTCTCTCCGAGGTCCCCGAGGATCACCTCCTGATGGGCTACGAGGCCCGGCAGGCGCACGGAGTGGATCGGCGGCTCGGGGCCGCCGGAGGCCTCGGCCATCAGCCGCGCAGTGCGGGCGGCGGTGCCACTGGGAGCGTCGAGCTTGCGGTCGTGGTGCAGCTCGATGATCTCGGCCTTCTCCATGTGGCGGGCCGCCTCGGCGGCGAAGCGCATCATCAGCACGGCGCCGATCGCGAAGTTGGGGGCGATCAGGACCTTTGCCGGTGGGAGTCCGTCGGGCGTGTGCGCGGCGCGCAGCGGCTCGACGTCGAAGCCGGTCGTGCCGATCACGACGTGCACTCCCGCCTGGATGCACGCCAGCGCGTTCTCCAGGGCGGTGTCGGGCCGCGTGAAGTCGACCACGACCTCCGCGTCGTCGAGCACCTCGGCGAGCGTGACACCAAGCACAGGGTCCGCACGGCCCGTCAGCTCCATGTCCTCTGCGCCTTCGACGGCGGCGCATACGGTCTGTCCCATACGTCCGGCGGCTCCCGCCACGACGACCTTGATCGCTGGGCTCATGGGGCGGTCACGGCTCCTAATGCCTTGAGCGATCCCAGCGCCTCGGCGAAGGCGTCCTCGGCGGGGCCGATCGCAGCGGCGGACAGGCGCTCGGGTGCGAACAGCTCGCCCGAGAGCGCGCGCAAGTCATCCTGGCCGACGGCGTCAATCTTCTGCATGACCTCCTCGACGGTGAGGATCGGCAGCCCGTGCAGGACGGAGGCACCAAGGCGGTTCATGCGCGCGCCGGTGGACTCCAGCGAGAGCGCGATGCGGCCCTTGGCGTTCTCGCGCGAGCGGTGCAGCTCGGCTTCGTCGGCGGGCTCTGAGGCGAAGCGCTCCAGCTCCTGCGCGAGCACCGAGAGCGCCTCGGTCAGGTTCTCCGGGCGCGTGCCGACGTACAGCCCAACATCGCCGGTGTGCGCGTGCAGGTTCGCGAACGAGAACACCGCATAGGCGAGCCCCCGCCGCTCGCGCACCTCCTGGAAGAGGCGCGATGAGGAGGAGCCGCCGAGCACATTGTCGAGTACCCGCAGCGCGTAGCGGCGCTCGTCCTCGCGCGCGATCCCCGGCGCGCCGAGGCACACGTGGTACTGCTCGGTGTCCTTGGACAGGAAGCGCACGCGCGGCTCGAAGCTCGGGTGCGGCAATGCTGGGGTGGCGCTGTCCGTGGGCGCAATGGCGCCAGCCTGGGTCTGTGTAACGTCGGTGGACCTCGCCGACGCTCGCACATCGCTGCTGGCCTCGCTGACCGCGGCGGCAACCCGCGGTCCGCCGGCGAGCGCCAGCTCGACCAGCGCGTCGTGGTCGCACGAGCCGGCGGCCGCGATCACGATGCTGTGCGGGTCATAGCGCCGCGCGTGGAAGGCGCGCAGCTGCTCCTCGGTAACGGCGCCGACGACCTCGGCGCGGCCGATCACCGGCCGCCCGAGCGGGTGGGTGCCGTAGACGGCCTCGCCGAGCACGTCGAAGACCTTGTCCTGCGGGTCGTCTTCATACATCGCGATCTCTTCGAGCACGACCTCGCGCTCGGTCTCGAGCTCCTCGAAACGCGGGCGCCAGATCATGTCGGCGATCACATCGAAGGCCTTCTCCAGATGCTGGTCGAGCACTCGGGTGTAGACGGACGTGTTCTCCTTGTCGGTCCCCGCGTTCAGCTCGGCGCCCATCGCGTCGAAGATCTGATCGATCTCCTGCGAGCCGTAGCGCTCGGTGCCGCGGAACAGCATGTGCTCCAGGAGGTGGGAGATGCCCGCCTCCTCGTGGGTCTCCCCCACCGAGCCGGCGTCGATCAGGAAGCCGAGCGCCACCGAGCGCACGGAAGGCATGCACTCGGTGACCACACGCACCCCGGAGGGCAGTGTGGTTATGCGGTGCTCAAGCTCTGAGACGGGCACTCTTTGTCGGTCCTGTGAGGACGATCGCGGATCCGATCTGCTCGGCGGCGGCTGGGCAGCGGCCGCCGAGCGCCAGCCGATCAGCGATCGCGTCCACCGCGCGGGCGCCCGCCGCGTGAGCCGCCGCGCTCGCGCTCGGGACGATCGCTGCCGTTGCGCGAGGGCCGTCCTCCGCCGCCGCCGGAGCCGACGCCCGCGAGCTCCTCGGCGCTCTTGCCGGCGATCTCCGGGTCCTCGGACAGGCGCAGGCCGATGCGCCCGCGCTCGCGGTCGACCTCGACCACGCGCACGTTGATCTCATCGCCCTTGTTGAGCACGTCCTCGACGGTGTCCACGCGCTGTCCGGGCGAGACGTTGGAGATGTGCAGGAGACCGTCGGTGCCCTTCGCCAGCTCCACGAAGGCGCCGAAGGTGGTCGTCTTGACGACCTTGCCGAGGTACTCGTCGCCGACCTCGACCTCCTTCATCATCATCCGCACGCGCTCGAGCAGCGCGTCGCCGAGCTCGCCGTTGGCGGAGTAGATCAGCACCTGGCCGTCGTCGTTGACGTCGATCTGGGACTCGAACTCCTCGGAGAGCCCTCTGATCGTTTCCCCGCCCTTGCCGATCAGGAGGCCGATCTGCGAGGGGTCGATCTGGATCGTCTGGATGCGCGGGGCGAACTGGCTGAGCGACTCGCGCGGCCCCTCGATCACGTCGGCCATCTTGCCGAGGATGAACGTCCGCGCCGCGTGGGCCTGCGTGAGCGCGTCGCGCAGGATATCGAACGTGACGCCGCTGATCTTGATGTCCATCTGCAGCGCGGTGATGCCCTCCTCGGTGCCGGCCACCTTGAAGTCCATGTCCCCCAGGTGGTCCTCCACACCGGCGATGTCGGTGAGCACGATGTAGTCATCGCCCTCCTTGATGAGACCCATGGCGATGCCCGCCACCGGGCGCTTGATCGGCACGCCGGCGTCCATCAAGGACAGCGAGGAGCCGCACACCGAGGCCATCGAGGAGGAGCCGTTTGACTCGAAGATGTCCGAGACCACGCGGATCGTGTAGGGGAAATCCTCGATCGAGGGCACCACCGGCACGAGCGCCCGCTCGGCCAGCGCGCCGTGACCGATGTCGCGGCGCTTGGGGCCGATGCGTCCGGCCTCGCCCACCGAGAAGGGCGGGAAGTTGTAGTGGTGGAAGTAGTACTTCTTGGTCTGCAACCCGAGCGTGTCCAGGCGCATCTCCTCCTTGAGCGTCCCCAGCGCGGCGACGCTGAGCGCCTGCGTCTGCCCGCGCGTGAACAGCGCGGAGCCGTGCGTGCGCGGCGTCACACCCGCTTCGATCGTGATCTCGCGGATCTCGTTCTCGGCGCGGCCGTCGGGGCGCTTCTTGTGCACGGCGATGCGCTGGCGGATGGTCGACTTCTCGAGCTTGTCGAAAGCCATCTGCACGGCTGCGCGTCGCGCCTTGGCCTCGATGAGCTGCTCCTCTGAGGCGCCCTCGCTCACGGCGGAGGCGTACTGCTCGAGGATCGCGCTCTCGACGGCCTTGCAGGCGTCCTGGCGCTCGAGCTTGTCCTCCACCTGGGTGGCTGCGTCGAGCGCGGAGCCGTGGGAGGAGCGGATCTCGGCGAGCAGCGACTCGTCCAGCGCGGGAGCCTCCGCGGCCGTCTTCTCCTTGCCGACCTTCGCCGCGAGATCGCGCTGCAGCTGACATAGCTTCTTGATCTCCGAGTGGGCGATGTCGAGCGCGTCGAGGATCTCCGCCTCGGAGATCTCGTTGGCTCCCGCCTCGACCATCAGAATCGCGTCATCGGAGCCGGCCACGACGAGGTCGAGGTCGGAGCTCTCCAGCAGGTCCTCCTCGTTGGGGTTGACCACGAAGTTGCCATCGATCTTGCCGATACGCACCGCGCCGACGGGACCGGCGAAGGGGACGTTTGAGATCATCAGCGCCGCCGAGGCGCCATTCATCGCGAGGATGTCGTACGGGTTGACGTGGTCCACCGAAATGGGGATCGCCACCAGCTGCGTCTCATAGCGCCAGCCCTTGGGGAACAGCGGGCGCAGCGGACGGTCGATCATGCGCGCCGTCAGCGTGCCCTTCTCACCCGAGCGCCCCTCGCGCTTGAAGAACGAGCCGGGGATCTTGCCCGCGGCATACATGCGCTCCTCGACGTCGACCGTCAGAGGAAGAAAGTCAACATCCCTCAGACCGCCGGCGGTGGCGGTGGAGAGAACCATCGTGTCGCCCTGGCGGACGACCACTGCGCCGGAGGCCTGCTTGGCCATCCTGCCGGTCTCAAACGAGATCTCGCTACCTGCGATCTCCACGGAGACCCGCGTCACGGCGTTGCTGCTCATATGTTCCTACCCTTCTCGGCGCTCGCCCTTCGGTCGGCGGCGCGATCTTTATTTATCTCTTTATCCGAACGAGAAGCAGCTTAGCGGAGAAGCCGCTGCGGCAGCGCTGGCGCTAAACCGTTTTCAGGCCGCCGAGAATCATGTGCGCGCCTGGCAAGTCCGCTGGCGATGGTGTCTGATAGCTCCAGCGCACAACCCCGTCGGGGCCGGTGATGATCAGCGCACGCTGAGGAAACCCGCCCTCGTTGAGCACACCGAATGCCGCGCACGCAGCGCCCTTGGGCTCGAAGTCCGACAGCTGCGGGATGCTCACGCCAAGCTTTTCGCGAAACGCCTTCTGCGCCCAGCTGGAGTCGCATGACACCCCGTACACCTCGACGCCCTCTGAACGGGGCTCTGCAAGCTCCTTCTCATACACCTGCAGCTGGTCGGTGCACACGGGGCTGAACGCGAACGGGTAGAAGACCAGCACGGTGGTCTTGCCCTGCAGGTCCTGCTCTGAGAAGCGCTCGCCGTTTTCGGCCCCCAGGCTGAAGCTGGGCGCGGGAGTGCCAGGATCCAGAACGCTCACGGCCGTTTACTTGCGCAGACCTAGCTCTTTGATTAGCGCCCGGTAGCCCTCGAGGTCGTTGCGGCGCAGGTAATCGAGGAAGCGCCGGCGCTGACCGACGAGCATCAGCAGGCCACGGCGCGAGTGGTGGTCTCGCTTCTGCTCGCGCAGGTGCTCGGTGAGGTGGTTGATGCGCTCGGTGAGGAGGGCTACCTGCACCTTGGTGTTGCCTGTGTCGCGCTCGTTGGCGCCGAACTTGGCGGCGATCTCGCGCTTGCGCTCAGTCGTGAGGGTCATGGGTCGGACAGGCTAGCAAACGAACACCCGCACCCCGGACGGGCCGCTCATCGGGTCGATGCGGGGAGTTCCTTCTAGCGACCCGAGTGAGCGCCCACAACGGCGCGCGTGTCCTCGACATCGCGGTGCATCTGTTCGATGAGCGCCTCGGCGCTATCGAAGCGCCGCTCGCCTCGCAGGCGCGCCAAGAAGTCAAGGCGCAGCTCATGACCGTAGAGGTCGCCGTCGAAATCCAAGAGGTATGCCTCGATCAGCTCGATGCGTCCCGTCGTGAACGTCGGCCGTACGCCGATACTCACCGCCGCGGGCCGTCCGTCGGCGAGGCATGCGTAGACCCCGTGGCCGGGGCACACAAGCGCATCGTCGGGGATCAAGTTCGCGGTGGGAAAGCCCAGCTCGCGGCCGCGCTTGTCCCCGTGCGTGACCTCGCCGCGCAGCTGAAAGGCCGCGCCGAGCGTCCGCGCGGCCTCCTCGACCTCGCCGGCCGCCACCAATCCACGGATGTGGCTGGAGGAGACGATCTCCCCATCGACCTCGAGCAGCGGGTGCACGACGGTCTGAAAGCGCGCATCCGCGGCCAGCAGTCGTGTGTCACCGCGGGCCTTGTGGCCAAAGCGGAAGTTCTCGCCGACCGAGACTCTCGTTGCGCCGAGCGCGTCGACGAGCACTCCGTCGACGAACTCGCTCGCTGTGCGCTGAGCGAAGTGGCGGTCGAATCCGATCACGATCAGCTCATGCACTCCCAGCCCCGCGATCAGCTCTGCCTTCGTCTCCAGCGGGGTCAGCAGCTTGGGCGCGTGCTGGGGCGCCACCACCGACACCGGGTGAGGCTCGAAGGTGAGCACGCTGTCGGCCCCGCGGATCACCTCCTGGTGGCCGAGGTGCACACCGTCGAAGGTCCCGACGGCGACCTTGCGCTCACGGCGCTCCACGTCCTTCAAACGGGTTATCTGCATCGGAGCGGGAAGCCTACGGCGCGAGCGCGGCCATCGCATCCTGAGCGGACAGGAGATGGTTCTCGGCCACTACTTGCCACTGCTCGCCAACCGAATCCGGGAGACACGCCCCTTCGGGGCTGGCCGATTCGGGGATGCTGGCCGAAACGGGGATGCTCGCCAAAGGCGAGCGTCCGCCGGCTTCGGCGAAGCGAGTGTCTCCCTTATCGGTCCCCGTTTCGACCAGCGGCGGCGCGATGGCGTCCTGCACCTCAAATGGCCCGATCGCCGTGCGTCGCAGTTGTTCGCAATAGGCGTCGCCCAGGTCGGCGATCAGCGAGCGCACATAGGTGCCCGAGGAGCATTCGATCAGGAAGCTGGCGCTCGTCGGCTCGCGCCACAGCTGCTCGAAGCGGTGGATCGTGACGATCCGCTCGGGCATCTCGAACTGCTCCCCGCGCCGCGCGCGTCGGTAGGCGCGCTCGCCACGGATCTTCACCGCCGAGTAGATCGGGGGGCGCTGGCGGATCTCGCCCGTCGGTAGCGCGGGTGGGTCGGGCGGGATGCGCCCGGTCTCGGTGATCTCCCCCTCGGTGTCGCCAGTGCTCGAGACCGCACCGAGACGCGCGACCGTCACATAGCGCTTGGGCAGCTCCATCAGGTGGCGCTGGATGCGCGTGGCTCTGCCGACCAGCACCAGCAGCAGTCCGGTGGCGAACGGATCGAGGGTGCCGGCGTGCCCGGTCTTCGCGCCGCCCAAGGCGCGGCGTACGGCGGCGACCACGTCGTGCGAGGTGATGCCGGCGGGCTTGTCGATCAGGAGTACTCCGTCCATGTTCTCATCATCGCGCGCACCGACCTCGAAGAGTTTCCAGTACGCGCTGTACTGAGCGCCTGCGGGATCAGGCGGGCGTCGGCGCGGGGTGCAGCTGCGCGGCGAGCTCCCGCCGCAGGAAGGCGATCAGCTCCTCCAGCTCGAGCGTCGTGGAGAAGCCCGCGGCGCGGCGGTGACCGCCACCGCCCTGGGCGCGCGCGATCAGCGAGACGTCGACGTCGTCGTCGGTGGCGCGCAGCGACACCTTGTACTGCCCGCGACGATCGGCGTCGAGCAGCTCGCGCACGAGGCCCGCCACTTTCGTGCCCTGCACGGCGCGTAGGATGTCCACGATGCCCTCGGAGTAGCTCGCCTCGGCGCCCGCTTCGTTGAAGTCGTCGGCACTCAGCCACGCGAGCGTCAGCGCGCCGTCGTCGTGACGGCAGATCTGAGAGAGGGCTCGCGCGAATAGGGTGAGCTTCGCGAAGGGCATCTCCTCGAACAGGCGGCGGTAGACCTCCTGCACATCCACGCCTGTCGCGATCAGCGTCGCGGCCATCTCGTGGGCGCGGGGACCGGTGTTCTCATACATGAAGCGCCCGGTGTCGGTGATCAGCCCGACGTACAGCGCCTCGGCCACAGACGGGGTGGGTGCGACGCCAAGCTCGCCCATCAGCTCCCACACGATCTCCGCGGTGCACGAGGCGGAGGGCACGACGTGGTTGATCGTGCCGAAGCGGGTGTTGTCGTGGTGGTGGTCGATGTTCAGCAGGTGCGCGCCGGCGCGCAGCACCTCGGCTGAGTTGCGATCGATGTTGCCGCAGTCCAGGAACACGACGGTGCGCTCGGCGATATCGCTCGGCGCATCCTGGATCATGTGCTCCAGCGCGAAGAAGCGGTACTCGTGCGGCAGCGGCAGCTCGCTGGGCGCGATGAACATCGGCGCGTCCTTGCCCAGTGCCGTGAGCAGCCCCTGCATCGCCACCAGCGAGCCTAGCGCGTCGCCATCCATGTTCTCGTGCGTGGCGAGCACGAAGCGAGAGTCAGCGCGGATGCGCTCCAGCACCAACGCACGGCTGTCCGGGATGGTGCCGTTGCCGTTGCCGTTGTGCGGGGTGCCGTTCGCCACGCTCATATCTGTGCGTTCCTCACGGCTGCTCGATCTCCTTTTTCTGAGAAAGAGGAGCCCGGCCAGCCGGCCTGCGGCCGTCTGCGCCACCCTCTAAGAGGGCATCCACCCGCAGCGCGCGGTCGAGCGTGTCGTCGTAGGTGAAGTCGAGCGTCGGGGTGCGCTTGAGGTGCAGCTGGGAGGCAACGCGGCTCTGCAGGTAGCCGTGCGCGCTGCGCAGGCCCTCCATGCTGGATTCGCGCTGCTCCTGGCCGCCGAGCACGCTCACGTAAACACGAGCATGGCTCAGGTCGGCGCTTGTCCTGACATCGGTCACGGTTATGAATCCCACCCTCGGGTCCTTCAGCTCTCCTGCCACGGCCTCGCCGATCACCTGACGGATCGCCTCGTCGACGCGGCGCATACGTTCTGAACTCATCCCTGCCTACTCATCCTACCCCTCGGGTCCCACCGAGGGGCAGGGTGTTTCAATCGCAATTGACGGAGGGTCCGGCGTTCTGAGAGGCCTCAGGCGAGCTGACGCTCCACCTGGCGCGTCTCGTACGTCTCCAGGATGTCGCCCTCGCGCAGGTCCTGGAAGTTGGTGAGCACGATGCCGCACTCGAAGCCCGTGGCGACTTCGCGCACGTCCTCGTTGACACGGCGCAGGGAGCCGATCGTGGTGTCGTAGATGACGGTGCCCTCGCGCACGACGCGCACGTGCGAGCCGCGCGTGACCTTGCCCTCGGTGACGTAGGAGCCGGCGATCGTGCCGATGCGCGAGGCGCGGAACAGCTGGCGCACCTCGGCCTGGCCGAGCGTGGACTCGACCTGCTCGGGCTCGAGCATGCCCTGCATCGCGGCGCGCAGCTCCTCGATCGCGCGGTAGATCACCGAGTAGGAGCGGATCTCGACGCCTTCGCGCTCGGCCAGCTGGCGCGCGTCCCCCACGGGGCGCACGTTGAAGGCCATGACCACCCCGTCGGAGGCGGCGGCGAGCATCACGTCGGACTCGTTGATGGCGCCCACCGCGCGGTGGATGATGTTGACGGTGACCTCGTCCTGGGGCAGCTTGGCGATCTCGTCCTCGATCGCCTCAAGCGACCCGGCGACGTCGGCCTTGACGACCAGGCCGAGCTCCTTCAGCGCGCCCTCCTGGGCGAGCTTGAAGACGTCCTCCAGCGACATCTTGCGCCCCGAGCGCCGGGCCAACGCCTCGGTCTTCAGGCGGTTGGCGCGTTCGCCCGCGAGCTGGCGCGCGCGGCGCTCGTTCTCGACGACGCGCACGAGCTCGCCTGCCTCGGGAACGCCGTCGAAGCCGAGCACCTCGACGGGCTCACCGGGGCGGGCGGCCTTAACGCGCGTGCCGGTGAAGTCGTGCATCGCGCGCACGCGCCCGAAGTGGGCTCCGGCGACGAGCGCGTCGCCGACGCGCAGCGTGCCGCGCTGGATCAGGACGCTCACGACCGGGCCGCGGCCCGGATCGAGCTTTGACTCGATCACCGTGCCGGATGCCTCGACGTCGCGGTTTGCCTTCAGCTCCTCCAGGTCGGTGACTACCTGGATCGTGTCGAGCAGGCTGTCGAGGCCCTCGCGCGTCTTGGCGGAGACGTCGACGAACTCGATCTCCCCGCCCCACTCCGCGGGCTGCAGGCCGCGCTGGGTCATCTCGGTGCGCACGCGCTCGGGATTGGCGCCCTCCTTGTCGATCTTGTTGACCGCCACGATGATCGGCACCTCCGCGGCCTTGGCGTGGTCGATCGCCTCCTCGGTCTGGGGCTTGACTCCGTCGTCGGCGGCGACGACGATCACGGCGAGGTCGGTCACGCGTGCGCCGCGCGCGCGCATCGCGGTGAACGCCTCGTGGCCGGGGGTATCCAGGAAGGTGATCTCTTTGCCGGCGTGGCGCACCTGGTAGGCGCCGATGTGCTGGGTGATGCCACCGGCCTCGCCGGCGGCGACCTCGGTCTTGCGGATCGCGTCCAGCAGCGAGGTCTTGCCGTGGTCGACGTGGCCCATGATCGTGACAACCGGCGGGCGGTCGACCAGGTCGGCCTCGTCGTCTTCGAAGACCGGCTCGACTTCGACGTCGTCGGCGGCGTGCAGGATCTCGACCTCCTTACCGAACTCCTCCGCCAGCACCTGGATCGCCTCATCGGAGAGCGTCTGCGTGAGCGTCGCCATCTCCCCCAGCGACATCAGCTTCTTGATGATCTCGGGCACCGGCACGCCCATGTACTCGGCGGCGTCCTTGACGGTTGCGCCCGAGTTGATGCGGATCGTGTCGGTGGCCTCCATCGCGGCCGTGTCGATCGGGGCGATCGTCTCGTCGTAGGTCCCGCGCCGCCGGCGTCCGCGCCGCGGACGGCGCTGGGGCTGATTGGCGGGTCCGCCCTGCTGACGGCGCGAGGCCTGCGAGTCGATCACCACACGCCGGCGTCCGCCCGGTCCCGCGGCGGCCGGTGCTCGCTCGCCTGTGCGCGAATCGCGCGTGGGGCGCACCCGCTCGGCCTCGGCTTTGGCTGCGTCGGTCGGAGCCTCCGGAGCGCTCGCTACAGGCGAAGGCGGCGGTGGTGGCGGCGCCGCAGGCGGTGCGGGCGCCGATGCACCGTTTGAGCCAAGGACCTTCAGTGCGGCGGCCTCATCGATTGACGAGGCAGCTGCCTTCGCATCGACACCGGCAGCATGGAGCTTCTCGAGCAGCTCCTTGCTCGTAATGCCCTGCTCTTTTGCTATCTCGTGCACACGCTTCTTCATGGATTAACCAATTCTACGAGTTCAGGGTCCAATCTCACCTTGCAGCGCAACGCCCGCGCAATACCTCCGCGTTGCTCGGCCAGCTTTAGGCACTCGGAGTTGAGCTCATTCGCACTGCAACACAGGTAGGCCCCGCGTCCGGGCAGCACGCCCTTACGGTCGAGCACCGCGACGCGCCGGCGGGCGTCGCCGCTCGCGGCGAGGCGCACCAGCTCGGGCTTCGGCGCGATGCGCCCGCAACCGACGCACCGGCGCCGGGGCACATGGCCGGTTATGGCGCGGTCTCCGGGGCGAGGTCGGCGATGTTGTCCGAGGCGATCCCGGCGAGCGCCTGGTGGCTCTCGATGCCGCAGTAGCGCGAGCCGGGGAGCGAGGCGTTGGGGCAGCGACGACCGTTTGAGAGGACGGCGGCGCAACGCCCCTGGACCTCCTCCTCCTCATAGCCGTGCTCGGCCTCCTCGGCGGCGAATTCGGTCTCCGAGCGGATGTCCACGCGCCAGCCGGTCAGGCGCGCGGCCAGGCGCGCGTTCTGCCCCTCACGGCCGATGGCGAGCGAGAGCTGATCGTCGGGCACGATCACGGTGGCCTGCTTGGCCTCGTCGTCGACGAGCACCTCGCGCACCCGAGCTGGCGAGAGGGCTTTGGCGACAAAGCGTGCGGGCTCGTCGTTGAAGGGGATGATGTCGATCTTCTCGCCGCGCAGCTCGGAGACGACCATGCGCACGCGCGAGCCGCGCGGGCCCACGCAGGCGCCGACGGGGTCGACGCCGTCGGTGTGGGAGATGACGGCGATCTTCGAGCGGTAGCCGGGCTCGCGCGCGACGTTGGCGATCTCCACGAGACCGTCGGCGATCTCCGGGACCTCGAGCTCGAACAGCTTCTTGATCAGCTCGGGGTCGCGCCGAGAGACGATGATCGAGGGGCCTTTGGTGGAGGGCGAAACCTCCTTGATGACCGCCTTGATGCGCTGGGAGTGGTCGTAGCGCTCGCCCTCGACCTGCTCGGACTTAGGGAGGAGCGCCTCCACGCGCTCGCGCAGCTGCACGAGCGTGTAGCGGGAGTCGGACTGTTGCACGATGCCTGTGATCAGCTCGCCGACGCGGTCGCGGTATTCCTCGAACATCATGTCGCGCTCGGCCTCGCGGATGCGCTGCAGGATGACCTGCTTGGCGGTCTGCGCGGCGATCCGCCCGAAGTCGTCGGGGGTGACGTCGCGTTCGCCGATCTGGTCGCGGTACTCCTCGAACTTGGCGGGGTCGATTTCCGGCTCCTCCGGTTCGCGCAGCTCGCCGGTCTCGGGGTCCACCACCGTGCCCTCGTCGATCGTCTCGACGATCAGGTGCGCCTCCAGGCGCTCGGGAATGATCAGTTCGATGACGCGGAAGTCGGCGGTCTCGCGGTCCATCTCCACGCGCGCGTACTTGGCCGAGCCCGGCTGCTTCTTGTAGGCGGAGAGCAGCGCGTCCTCGAGCGCGATCATCAGCTTCTCGGGCTCGATGCCCTTCTCGCGCGCCAGCGCGTGCATGGCTTCCAGGATTTCGCGTGACATGGGCTACTCCTCAACCAGGGTCGAACGACGGATCTCCGCGTAGGGGATCGCGATGATGCTCCCATCGGCGGCCAGCGTGATCTCGCTGTCGGTGGCCCCCACCAACTCACCGGTGAAACTGCGCCGCCGGGTGGAATAGGTCCCCACCCACCCCCTCGGCTCGCGCGTGCGCACCCGTGCACGGCGCCCCACGAAGCGACGGAAGTGGTCGGGCTTTGTGAGCGGACGCTCGGTGCCCGGGGAGGAGACCTCCAGCGCATAGCGCTCGCGCAAGGGAGCCAGCGCCAGCGTGACGCGCTCGCACAGCGCGAGCGTGACGCCCTCGGGATGATCGATGAACACGCGCAGAGTACCGCCGCCGACGACCTCGGCCAGCAGCACCTCGACCTGGGGCTCGCCCTCGGCCAGAAGCTCTTCGATCTCTGTCTGCAATGCGCTCATAGAACTCCTCCTGACAATAAAAAGAGCGGGCTCACCGCCCACTCCCGGTACGACTGCCGGCGTCTGCACGCGGGCACGAAAGCTGTCGATCGAGAATAGCATCGGCGCCTTCAAGCGCTTGCACGCAGCGCTGCGACCGCGTCGAGGATCGACTCGGCGACGCTCTCCTTCCCGGCCCGCGGAACGTGTCGCTCGCCGGCGGCGGTGATGATCGTGACCTCGTTGTCCTTGGCTTGAAAGCCGATGTCCGAGCGCGATATGTCGTTGACGACGACGACATCCAGGCACTTTTGCTCGAGCTTGCCGCGCCCGTACTCGATCGCCCCCTCCCCATGCTCGGCCGCGAATCCGACGAGCGTCTGTCCCTCGCGCCGCTGGGCAGCCAGCCCGCACAGCACGTCGGGCGTCGCTTCGAGCTCCAGGCGCAGGCGCTCCTGCCCGGCCTTCTTGATCTTGCCGGTGGCGGGCGCGGGGGGCCGGAAGTCGGCGACGGCCGCCGCCATCAGCAGCACGTCGCACGCGGGGAACTCCTCTTCGCAGGCGGCCTGCAGCTCGGCGGCGGTGGGCGCCTCGCGCCACGTCACTCCTGGCGGACGGGTCAGCGCGACGTTGGCTGCGACGACGGTCACGTGCGCGCCGCGCGCGTGGGCAGCCTGTGCGAGGGCAAGCCCCATGCGCCCGGAGGAGCAGTTGCCCACGAAGCGCACGCTGTCGATCGGCTCGCGCGTGCCGCCGGCGGTGACGAGCACGTTCAGGCCGCGCCACTCGCCTGCGCCGAGCAGTGCTTCGCACGCCTCGAGCAGCTGAGGGGGCTCCGCCAGGCGCCCTATGCCGTGCTCACCCTTCGATGCAAGACGCCCCACGCCAGGCTCGACGACGTGCACGCCGCGCTCGCGCAGGATCTGCAGATTGGCCTGCGTGGCGGGGTGTTCGTACATCGCGTTGTTCATCGCCGGCGCTACCATCAGCGGGCACTTGGCAGCCAGCGCGGAGATGCTGAGCAGATCCTCGGCCAGCCCGTGGGCGAGCTTGGCCAGCGTGTTGGCCGACGCTGGCGCGATCAGATAGAGGTCGGCGTTGGCCACCAGCTCCAGGTGGCTCAGCGGCTCGTGCGTGGGCGGTGTCTGTCCGGGGAACGCGCCACGCATGGGGTCGCGCCCCAACTCATCGGTGAGCACCGGCGCGCCGGTGAGCGTCGCAAAGGACGCCTCGCCGACGAAGCTCTGGCTGGAGCGCGTCTGCACGACCCGCACAGCGTGCCCCGCGGCGGTCGCCAGGCGCACGAACTCAAGCGCCTTGTAGGCGGCGATGCCACCGGTGACGCCAAGGAGTATGCGGGACATGGGCAGCTAGGACGGGCGATGGGCAAGTGAGGCAAGGAGGCAGGGAGCGCAGCGTGCTTAGCACGCAAGCGACCGAGGACACGGCCTCGCGCCGCTCAGCGCTCGTCCTAGCCTATCTGTAGTGGTACTTGATCTTTCCTGCGGCTACCTCCTCGAGGGCGATCGTGAGGTAGTTCTTGGAGACCGTTTCGATCATCGGCGGGGGGAACTCGTCGAAGGTGCCCTCACCTAGATTGTGGTAGTAGCTGTTGATCTGACGCGCGCGCTTGGCGGCGACGAGCACGGAGGCGTAGTTGGAGTCGACGTTCTCGAGCAGACGGTCGATGCGGGGTGAGATCACTTGGTGAGCCTTTCGTGGTTAGAGGGTGGCGCAGCCGGCCGCAGGCCGGCGAGGCGGGGCCCCTCTTTTCTCAGTCAGACCCCAAGTGTAGTGCGACGATCTCGGTCAGACGGCCAAGGGCCTCTTCGAGGCGATCATTGGTCACGACGTGCTCGAACTCGGGCTGCGCCTGCAGCTCGTGCTCGGCCACCCGCAGGCGCCGCTCGACCTCCTCGGATTTGTCGGTGCCGCGCCCGATCAGGCGGGTTCGCAGAGCATCCAGAGAGGGCGGCGCGATGAACACCTGCACCGCGTCGGGCACCGAACGGCGCACCTGACGCGCGCCCTCGACCTCGATCTCGAGCACGACGGCGGCACCGTGCTCCATGCGCTGTTCCAGCTCGCTGCGCAGCGTGCCGTAGCTGCGTCCGGCGTAGTCGGCGTGCTCGACGAACTCGCCGGCATCGACCCGTCGTTGAAAATCCTCTGGAGAGAGGAAGTAATAGTCGACACCATCCTCCTCGCCGGGGCGCGGAGGTCGTGTGGTGGCTGAGATCGACAGCTCGAGCTCTGGCAGCTGCTCCATCAGTCCACGGATCAATGTCCCCTTGCCTACCCCGGAGGGGCCAGTGATCACAAAGACGCGTGCCACTGGCTCTCAGCGTCGAAGCAGTGAGACGAGCTCCGAGCGCTGGCGCTCTGAGAGCCCGCCGATCGTCTTGCTCGGCGAGATGCGGCAGTGGGCGAGGATCTTGTTGACCTTGACGCGACCGTACTTGGGGACGGCGAGCATCATGTCGCATACCTTGGCCGTCTCGATGTACTCCGGGGGGTTCAAAAGGAGCGTGTGGATCGAGAGTCGGCCGGAGCGCAGATCGCGCTTGAGCTGGGCGCGCTTGGTGCGAATCAGGTTCGCTCGCGCGAGGGCATCCATCCTCTGATTCAGGGAGCGCTCAGGGGCCGCCGCGTGAGGTGGGGACGTCGTGCCCGCTGCCATCGCCATGGGCGGCGAGTCTACACACCCGCGCGTCGCGAGCAAAGGAAAGTCACGAATTGACCTGAACCTGTAGTTGAGGTTCAGTAATGTCGAGGGTAGTGGACGGTGGGAACGGCCGTTTGCAGGGGTTTTCCAGTCTGTTTTCAGTCTGAATTGGCCAGGTTGCGCGCGATGCGTTGGCCTGCGGCGGGATCGCGAAAGCTCTCTGTGCCGACGGCCACGAGAGTGGCGCCGACGTTCAATAGCTCACGTGCGTGGCGGGCGTTCTGCACCCCGCCCATGCCCACCACGGGGATTGCGACGCGAGCGGCGACGGCCGCGACCTGGGCGAGCGCGACCGACCGAATCGCGGGCCCGGAAAGACCACCGGTGACGCCGCCGAGCCAGTAGGTCGAGGTGTGCGGGTCGAGCACGGTGGCGCGCAGCGTGTTGATCAGCGAGACGGCGTCGGCGCCGCCGCGCTCAGCTGCCAGCGCGCAGGCGGCGACGTCGGCGGTGTTGGGGGTCAGCTTGACTACCAGCGGCTTTGACAGGTGGGGGCGCACCTCGCGCACGACCGCCTCCAGCTGGGCCGGGTCGGCGCCGATGTCAAGGCCCGTCCTGACGTTGGGGCAGGATACGTTGAGCTCGACGGCGGCGATCTCCGGGCGCTCCCCGCACGCGCTCAAGAGCTGGGCGATCTCGGTGGCCGTCGAGCCCATCACGTTGGTGATCAGCGGTGGGGCGAGGTCCCCCGTACGAGCGCCGATTCTCTCCAGGAGGTCGGCCAGCACCGGCAGGTCATGGTCGAGATAGCCCTCGAGGCCCTTGTTGGGCAGGCCGATCGAGTTGACCATCCCAGCCGGGGTCTCCCACAGGCGCGGCGGTGGGTTGCCGTCACGCGGAGCCAGCGTAATCGTCTTGGAGACGAAGGCTGCGAAGGGGAGGTCCTCCAGCAGCGCCTCGCCGAAGGCGGCGTGGGCGGCGAGCAGGTCGAAGGTGCCGGAGGCGTTGATGATCGGGTGCGCCAGCTCCAGACCACAGAAGGAGATGCTCGGGCCGGCATGCAGCCGGCCCTGCTGAGACGATCTATCGCCCTCCGGGCGATACTGACCGAGCCTACCGGCACTCATGCCGGTGACCCTGCGTGCGCCTCGACATGCTCTAGGCGCGCGGCGTCGAACACTGGGCCCTCGACGCACACGCGTGCGTAGCCACCGCTGCGCACGGGCACGACACAGCCGAAGCAGGCGCCGAAGCCACACGCCATGCCGGACTCGAGCGCCAGCTGGGCGGGCACTTCGAGGGCGGTGCACAGCGCGCGGGTGGCCTCCAGCATCGGGGCGGGGCCGCAGGCGTAGACGGTGGCATGCGCGTCGCTGTCGAGCTCGGCGGCGAGCAGGTCGGTGACGAGGCCGTGATGGCCGACGGAGCCGTCGTCGGTGGCCACCCGGGCGTCGCGCAGCAGTGCGGCGCCCTCAGCACGGGCGTTGTCTCGAAAGCCCAGGAGTACCGTGGCGCCATCCCCCAGCGCATCTTGCAGGATGGCCAGTGGCGCGATGCCGACGCCACCGCCGAGTAGGATCGCGCGTCGCGTCGCGGCAGGCTCGGCGGCTGGACGATGGCTGGGATCGAGGCCTGGCTTGGGCGCGTTGAAACCCACACCCAGTGGGCCGAGCGCCCAGAGCTTCTCCCCCGCATGCAGTGCACACAGTCGGTGCGTGCCGGGGCCGACGTCCTCCAGCAGATAGTGCGCCTCTCCCCCGCTCCACCTCGCGACGGAGAAGGCGCGGGGCAGGAAGGGTCGCTCGTCCTCCCCCGCCCCCCAGGCCTCCGCCGCGGCAAGCATCGCGAACTGGCCTGGCTGCGGAGCGGGGCCGGCGTCGGCCACGCGCAGCACACGGTAGGCGCCGAGTTCGTCCATGCCGGTGACCGTCAGCAGCCGCCGGGCGAAGGGGGCCGTCTGAGGACTCACGCCACCCGCGCGGCATCGGAACCTTCAGCGGCGCTCGCGACGCGCCCGCCGTGCAGCTCCTGCAGGCATAGCACCGGTGGGGCGCCGCCCTGCCGCGCGCGGGCGATCGCCCGCGCGGCGGAGACTCCGGCGGAGAGGGTCGTCAGGCAGGGGACGCCGCGGGCGACGGCGGCGCGGCGGATCTCCCAGCCGTCGGTGCGCGCGCCCGAGCCGGTGGGGGTATTGACGACCAGGTCCACATCGCCGCGCTCGATCCAGTCCAGCACATGCGGGGAGCCCTCACCCAGTTTGTTGAGCCGCTGCACGGGGACGCCCATGCGCGCGATCGCCTCGGCGGTGCCGCGCGTGGCGAGAATGCGAAAGCCGGCGTCGTGGAGGATCTGCGCGATCGCGAAGGCACCGGCCTTGTCGGAGTCGGTGACGGTGATGAAGGCGGTGCCCTCGCGCGGGAGCGGCACGCCAGCGGCGGCCTGCGCCTTGGCGAAGGCGGTGGGGAAGTCGCGCGCGATGCCCATGACCTCGCCGGTGGAGCGCATCTCGGGGCCGAGCACGGCGTCGGCGCCGTCGAAGCGGTCGAACGGCATGACGGCCTCCTTGACGGAGACGTGATCGCCGAAGCCGAGCCCTTCGCGCTCGCGCGGGAGGCCGAGCTCGGCGAGCGGCTCGCCGAGCATGATGCGACAGGCGAGCTTCGCCAGCGCCACGCCGACGGCCTTTGAGACGAACGGTACGGTGCGCGAGGCGCGCGGGTTGGCCTCGATCACATATAGCCGCTCGCCGTGCACGGCAAACTGCACGTTGAGCAGCCCCACGACGCCGACCTCCAGCGCGATCGCGCGCGTGGCGGCGCGGATCTGCTCGAGCATCTCCCCGCCCAGCGAGTGTGGCGGAAGCACGCAGGCGGAGTCGCCGGAGTGCACGCCGGCCTCCTCGACGTGCTGCATGATCCCGCCGATCCACACCTCGCGCCCGTCGCACAGCGCGTCGACGTCGACCTCGATCGCGTTCTCCAGGAACCGGTCGAGGAAGATCGCGCCGCTGGGAGACGAGGCGCCTTCTTTTAAGAGGGAGCCCGCAGGGCTCCCTGCGGGGGCCGCGTCGCTGGGGGCCGACTCGCCGGCTGTGGGACTGGAGCCCGTGCGGTTCGGGTCTGCGGTGTCGGCCGCGGCGCTGGAGTCCTCGCCGTGGTGTTGGCGGACCAGATAGTCGGCCAGTCCCTCGCGCGAGTAGACGATCTCCATGGCACGGCCGCCCAGGACGTAGGAGGGACGCACGAGCAGCGGATAGCCGACCTGCTCGCCGCACTCAAGTGCCTCCGCGACCGAGCAGGCGGTGGCGTAGGGCGGCGCCTGCAGGCCCACGCGGTCGAGCAATGCGCCGAAGCGCCCACGGTCCTCGGCGAGGTCGATCGCGTCGACGCTCGTGCCCAGCAGGGGGACGCCGGCGGCCTGCAGGCCCGCGGCGAGCTTCAGCGGCGTCTGGCCGCCGAACTGGACGATGACGCCCTCCGGTCGCTCCACCTCGATCACGCCGAGCACGTCCTCGAGCGTGAGCGGCTCGAAGTAGAGGCGGTCGGAGGTGTCGTAGTCGGTGGAGACCGTCTCGGGGTTGCAGTTGATCATCACCGCGTCGCGCCCGGATTCGCGCACGGTCATCGCGGCGTGCACGCAGCAGTAGTCGAACTCGATGCCCTGGCCGATGCGGTTGGGACCCGCGCCGAGGATCACCACCGAGGGGCGCTCTCCCCTGCGGACCTCGTGCGCCTGGAGGCGCTCCCAGCCCGAGTAGTAGTAGGGGGTGCGCGCGGGAAACTCCGCGGCGCAGGTGTCGACGGACTTGAACGAGCGCTCGCCCTGGAAGGGGGCATCGGGGTCGAGTGCGAGGGCAGCCAGCTCATGCAGGAACCACGGGTCGATGCGCGTGCGCTCGTGGATGACCTCGAAGTGGGTCGGCAGCCGACCCCCGCCAGTCACCCCGCCGCCGGACCCCGATCCACCCGGCGACCCGTTCTCTGCGGATCGCGCCCCGGCGGCGCCTCGGCGGAACAACTCCAGGATCGCCTCATAGCGGTCGGCCGTGGGCTCGGCCAGCCCCTCCAGCAGCTCCGCGTCCGAGACCGCTGCCAGCCGCGGCGCGTCGTCCAGCTCGCGCGAGCGCAGCGCCTTGGCGAACGCCTGCGCGAACGTGCGCCCGATCGCCATCGCCTCCCCCACCGACTTCATGTGTGTCGAGAGCACGGGATTGGCGCCGGGAAACTTCTCGAAGGCGAAGCGCGGCCACTTCACGACCACGTAGTCGAGTGTCGGCTCGAACGACGCCGGGGTGACGCCCGTAATGTCGTTGTCGATCTCCTCCAGGCGGTAGCCCACCGCGAGGCGCGCCGCGATCTTCGCGATCGGGAAGCCCGTGGCCTTCGAGGCGAGCGCCGAGCTGCGCGAGACGCGCGGGTTCATCTCGATCACGAGGATCTCCTCGGTGTCGGGGTTCACCGCGAACTGCACGTTCGAGCCGCCCGTCTCGACGCCCACCGCGCGGATCACGGCGATTGCCTGGTCGCGCAGCTGCTGGTAGAGCGAGTCGGTGAGCGTCTGCTGCGGGGCGACGGTGACCGAGTCGCCCGTGTGGACGCCCATCGGGTCGATGTTCTCGATCGAGCAGACGATCACGACGTTGTCGGCGGCGTCGCGCATCACCTCCAGCTCGAACTCGCCCCAGCCGAGCACCGACTGGTCGAGCAGGATCTGGCCGATCGGCGAGGCTTCCAGGCCGGAGGCGACGATCGTGCGGAACTGCTCGGGTGTGCGCGCGATGCCCCCGCCGCGTCCGCCGAGCGTGAAGGCGGGGCGCACGATGCACGGCAGGCCCAGTTCGGGGAGCGCGTCAAGCGCGCCCTCGACGCTCGTGGCGATTGCGCTCGCGGGCATCTTCAATCCTGCGGCGGCCATCGCCTCGCCGAACAGGCGGCGGTCCTCGGCGCAGGAGATCGCGTCGTAGTTCGCGCCGATCAGCTCCACGCCGAAGCGCTGCAGCGTGCCGTCGTCGTGCAGCGCCTTCGCGAGGTTCAGTGCGGTCTGGCCGCCGAGGGTGGGCAAGAGCGCGTCGGGGCGCTCGCGCTCTATGACCTGCGCCACCGGTCCGGGTAGGAGCGGCTCGACGTAGGTGGCGTCGGCGAACTCCGGGTCGGTCATGATCGTCGCGGGGTTCGAGTTGACGAGCACGACCTCGTAGCCCTCCTCGCGCAGCACCTTGCATGCCTGCACGCCGCTGTAGTCGAACTCCGCGGCCTGGCCGATCACGATCGGGCCCGAGCCGAGGATCAGGATCTTGTGGATGTCATCGCGCCGTGGCATGTCAGGTTTCCATCCAGGCGCGGACCGCGCCGACGCCCCGACATTGAAGTGCCCCGCCGGGCCTCCAGCTCGTCGATTTGATTAAGACGAGCGACTTCCGGTCGCTCGTGACCGGGCCGGCTTTGCCGGCCCTTCTATTGGAGTGGACTCTCCGCTTCATGTACCGATGGATTTCGTTGCGCAGAGACATCAGGCTGCGCGGCCCTCGCCGGACCCCCTTGTGGGGTCCTCCTTAATTCTTTCCAGGAAGCGGTCAAAGAGGTAGAGGCTGTCGTGCGGGCCGGGCCCGGCCTCGGGGTGGTACTGCACCGTGCCGCCGGGCACGTCGAGTAGCTCGAGGCCCTCCACAGTGCGGTCGTAGAGGTTGACGTGCGAGAGCTGCGCGGTGCCGAAGTCCGTCTCCCAGCGCACCGGCTCGTCGGTCTCGATCGTGCGTGCGCCGCCCGGGCCCACGACCGCGAAACCGTGGTTCTGGGAGGTGATCTCGATGCGACCGGTCTGCAGATCCTTCACCGGGTGGTTGGCGCCGCGGTGGCCGAAGGGCAGCTTGAACGTGTCGAGGCCGATCGCGCGGCACAGCAGCTGGTGGCCGAGGCAGATGCCCCACACCGGGCGCCTGCCCACGAGCTCACGCACCGTGTCGACGACGTAGCCGAGCGCCGCGGGGTCGCCCGGGCCGTTGGAGAGGAAGACGGCATCCGCGTCGCTATCGAGCAGCTCCTGCGCTGGGGTCGTGCAGGGGTAGAGGCTCACGCGTGCGCCGCGCGCCACGAGGTTGCGCACGATCGACGCCTTGATGCCCGTGTCTAGCACCGCGATGTGCGGGCCTCCGCTGCCGCCTACCCCGTTGGGCTGGCCTCCGTGATGGGTCACTTCGCGCGGGGTAACCGTCGCGGCGAGGTCCTGTCCGTCCATCGGCGGCTCGGCCTCGATCATCGCCTGCGCCTCGGCCTGGGGTGTCTCGGCTCCGAAGAGCCCGCCGCGCATCGCGCCCGCCTCGCGGATGTGGCGCACGAGCTCGCGCGTATCCACGCCCGTGATGCCCGGCACGCCGCAATCCTTTAGCCAATCCAGCCAGCCGCGCTCGGCCTCGGGCGCGTCTTCGCGGTTCCTCGCCGCGCGCATGATCGCCGCACGCGCCCACGGGCGCTCTGACTCCATCGCGCGCGCGCTCGCCCCGTAGTTGCCGATGTGCGGGTAGGTGAACGTGATCAGCTGCCCCGCGAATGAGGGGTCGGACATCGACTCCTGGTAGCCGCTCATGCCCGTCGTGAACACCACCTCCCCCACCGCGGGGCGGGTGGGATCCGCCAATCCGCAGGCCTCGCCGTCGAAGCGCGTGCCGTCCTGCAGCAGCACGTATGCCGTGGGGGCCTTCATCGTCGGTCCGCTCGCGCCGCGGGCGAGCTGTGAAAACGGTTTGTAAAGGCGGGGGTTGTGGGTGTTTGTTTTTGTGTTGGGGTAGCCATGGTATATGCGGGTATGAGAAGCGTCACTTGATGAGCGCCTGCACAGCCTTGAACTCCGGCGTCCCCGCGCGCTCCAGCAGCTCGAACAGCGCGGACTCGACGGTTGTGACGACCGCGCCCGCGCGCTCCAGACGCTCCAACCCGCGCTCATAGTCGATCTGGTGGCGCGAGCCGACGGCGTCGGCGGGCACGTGCACTTCGACTCCCTGCGAGAGCAGGTCGTGGACCGTCTGCGAGACGCACACGTGCGTCTCGATTCCGCACACAATGATCTGATCGCGGTCCTTGACATCGAAGCCCTCCGCGCGCGTGGCGCTGAACACGCTCTTCTCGAGCACTGGCTCATCCTCGAGCCCCACCTCGGGCGCGGTGTGGCCGAGCCCCTTCGGGTACTGCTCGCTCACCACGGTGGGCAGTTGAAGAATGCGCGTGGCCTGCACAAGCTTCGCGCACGCCGCTGCGACTGGGGCGAAAGACGGATAGCCGCGGAACGCCTCCTGGACGTCCACCACGACGAGCATCGACCGGGGTCCTAACAGCAGGCCCATCAGCCTCGCCTCCCCCCGGCCGTGCACGGGACCACATTTCTGCGGTAGGCGCCTTCGCACATGCTCGGGGCCATCAGGCCGCCACCACCGAGAACGCCCGCTCGCGGTAGGCGACGGCGCCGGCCGCGACCGTCAGCAGCACCCGCCCGTGCACGCGCCGCCCGCCAAAGCAGCAGTTCTCCGAGCGGCTCTCCCACCCGTGCTCGCCGAGGATCCACTCCGTGTCGAGGTCGATCAGCGTGAGGTTGGCCGGCTCTCCCGCCGCTATGCGGGGTGCCGGCAGCTCATACAGCTCGGCCCCCGCCGTCATGCGCTCCACGAGCAGCTCCAGCGTGAGCACGCCCGGCAGCACCAGCTCGGTGTAGAGCACCGCGAAAGCGCTCTCCAGCCCCGTGGTGCCCATCGGGGCCTGCTCGAAGGGCACTTCCTTCTCGTCGCGCGCATGCGGCGCGTGGTCGGTCGCCACGCAGTCGATCGTCCCGTCGCGCAGGCCCTCCACGAGCGCCGCGCGGTCCTCGGGCGTGGCGAGCGGCGGATTCATCTTCATGCGCGTGTCGAGCGTGCGCACGTCCTCTTCGGTGAGCAACAGGTGGTGCGGCGTCACCTCCGCGCTAACCCTCACCCCCCGCGCCTTGGCCGCCGCGACGGCCTGCACCGACTCGATGCAGGAGAGGTGCTGGAAGTGCACGCGTCCCCCCTCGTACCCCGCGAGCGTCGCGTCGCGCGCGACCATCGTCGACTCGCTCACGCTCGGTATCCCGCCGATGCCGAGCGCGGCGCTCACGGGCCCCTCGTGCATCGCGCCGCCGTGCGAGAGTGAGGGGTCCTCCTCGTGCAGCGCCAGCACGCCCCCGCACAGGCGCTGGTAGCGCAGTGCCTTGCGCAGCATCCCCGCGTCCACGACCGGGTGCCCGTCGTCAGTGAAGCCGAGCGCGCCCTGCTCGCGCAGCTCGGCCATCTCGCTCAGCTCCTTGCCCTCCAGCCCACGCGTGATTGCCGGCAGGAAGCCCACCGGCACGCGCGCCTCGCGCGCGGCGGCGTCGCGCAGCGAGCGCAGCAGCGGCGCCGAGTCGATCACCGGATTGGTGTTGGGCATCGCGATCACCGCGCCGAAACCCCCCGCGGCCGCCGCGCGTGTGCCGGTCTCCAGGTCCTCCTTGTGCTCCTGTCCTGGCGTACGCAGGTGCACGTGCGGATCGAAGAACGCCGGCAGCAGGCGCCGTCCGCGGCCCTCGATCGCCTCCTCCCCGCTCTCGCGCGCAAGCGATCCGGCCGGCGCCAGCTCGGCGATCTCCCCGCCGCGCACGCGCACGTCGTGGCGCGCGTCGAGGCCCGTGCGGGGGTCGAGCACGTGCACGTCCGCTAGGAGCAGCTCGGCTGCAATGTGCGGGCCGTGGACGAGGGGCGTGGCAGCCATCAACGACGTCCCCGGCAAGTCGACGGGAGGTTCGGCGAGGTTTGGATTTCGTCAGGGCGATGGTTGGGGGTTTTCGTTTTCAAACTTGGTGCGCAAAAGTATCCACCGGTCGGTGGATACCGTGGAGCACTCCAGAAGGGTGTGACCCTCATGCCAGCTGAGGCTCCGGGGCGGGGGTGGGCACAGGGCTTCCGGCGAGCAGCTCGTACAGCACCGCCATGCGCACCACCACGCCCGCTTCGACCTGCGCGGTGATCACGGCTTGCGGGGAGTCCACGACCTCGCCTGAGAGCTCCACGCCGCGATTGACGGGGCCGGGGTGCATCAGCACCTGGCGCGGCGATAGGCGCCGTCCGTTGATCTGATACCAGGCGACGTACTCGCGCAGCGAGGGCACCCACGCCTCGGTCATCCGCTCTCTTTGTAGCCGCAGCGCATACACCACATCTGCCGAGGGCAGCTCGCGCAGCGTGAAGCGCACCTCGCACCCAAGCGCCTCGATCCCGCGCGGGATCAGCGTTGGCGGGCCGGCCACCGTGACCTTCGCGCCCATCCGCTGGAAGGCGAGGATGTTCGAGCGCGCCACGCGCGAGTGCGCCACGTCGCCCACGATCCAGATCGAAGCGCCGTCGAGCGCGCCCAGGCGGCGGCGCAGGGTGTAGACATCGAGCAGCGCCTGCGTGGGGTGCTCGTGCTTGCCGTCGCCCGCGTTGACGATCGCCGCCTCACACCAGCCCGAGACGAGCTCCGCCGACCCCGCCCACGGCGTGCGGATCACGATCGCGTCTGGCTTGTGCGCGGAGAGCGTCAGCACGGTGTCCTTCAACGACTCCCCCTTCTCCACGCTCGACCCCGACGCGGCGAAGTTCACGACGTCCGCGGACAGGCGCTTGGCGGCCAGCTCGAAGGAGCTACGTGTGCGCGTGGAGGCCTCGTAGAACAGGTTCAGCACCATCCGTCCGCGCAGCGCCGGCACCTTCTTGATCTCGCGATCGGACACCTCCGCGAAGCGCTCGGCCTGCTCCACGATCCGCTCGATCGCCGGACGGTCGAGATCCTCGATCGAGAGGAGGTGGTTCATGCTCGTGCCTCCGTCGGGCGAGGGCCGACCGACGAGTCGGCCAGGCCTGGGGCCAGATCACGGAGGAAGGCCTGGCGGGCCGTCGCGTTTGGGTCCACTGCCCTCACCGGACCGCCTCCGCCGCGGCTACCGCAATCGCCACCTCGTCCACATCGTCGAGCTCGCGCACGCGCACATTGACGTGCTCCTCGCGCGAGGTCGGCAGGTTCTTGCCGACATAGTCAGGGCGGATCGGCAGCTCGCGATGGCCACGATCGGCGAGCACCGCCAGTTGCACCCGCGCCGGGCGCCCGTAGTCGAACAGCGCCTCGATCGCCGCGCGCACCGTGCGCCCGGTGAAGAGCACGTCATCGACGACCACCACGGTGCGCCCGGTGACGTCGAAGTCGACATGCGAGGCGTGCACCACCGGCGCCTCGGGGCGGCTGGCTACATCGTCGCGATAGAAACCGATGTCGAGGTCCCCCAGCGGGATCTCCGTGTCGAGCAGCTCCACCAGCAGCCCCTGCAGGCGCCGCGCGAGGAAGGCGCCGCGACGGTGAATGCCGACGAGCGCGAGGGTATCGCCCCGTCCGTCGCTGCCACCCCCCCGTGACTCCGGCGGCTCCCCGGCTGCCTGCGGGTTGCGCTCGGCGATCTCATGGGCGATGCGCACGAGCGCCCGCCGCACGTCGTCCTCATTGAGGACGACCTTCTCTCTGTTCACCGTCTTTCCTTCCTGGCCTCGCCGGACCGAGTTAAAGGATCACTGGGTGGGATAAATGTATCAGTGCGGGGCGACGGCCGGCGAGCGGACCTGGCGTCTCAGTGCGGCGCGACGGGTTCCACATCAGCTGGCGCTGCCTGCGACTCCACATCCGCTGCCGCGGACTCCTCCTCCACGTCTGAGGTGAGGGCGGACGTCTGCACGCCTTCCCGCTCGCGCACCCGATCCGACCAGCGCACCAACTGTGCAGCCCCGCGCTCGGGGAAGGGTACCTCGATCGTGTCGAAGTCGCGCGGCACCTCGCTCGCCGCGAACACTGCCCTCGCCTCGCGCTTGCAGTCCGCGGCCGAGTGGCGTGTGGAGAGGTGCACGAGTGCCAACATCCGCACCTCGGCATCGCACGCGAGCTGTGCCGCCTGGCGGGCCGTGCTGTGACCGGTCTCCGCCGCGCGCGCAGCGTCCTCGTCCGTGAACGTCGCCTCGTGCACCAGCACGTCGGCTTCGTGCGCGGCGATCGCCAGCGCCTCGCAGGGCGCGGTGTCCCCGGAGATGACGAGCTTGCGCCCCTCGCGCGTGGGGCCCATCACCTGCTCGGGCGTCACTCCGCTCACGGTCTCCCCGCGCTGCAGGCGCCCGAGGTCGGGTCCGGGGGTCACACCCAGGCGCTCGGCGAGCGCCGGATCCAGGTGTCCGGGGCGGGAGTCCTCGACCAGCACATACCCGAACGCCGTCCCGCGGTGGTGGCGAACCGGCACGGCGGCCACCCTGTAGCCTGCGTAATTGACGGCCTCGGCCGGCGCCAGCTCCACGACGTTCAGCTCATAGGGAAGGCGCCCGTAAATGAAGCGCGCATCGTCCATCAGGCGGTTCAGCCCGGGCGGCCCGTAAATGGTCAAAGACTGCTCGCGGTCGCGCAGCGCAAACGACTTCAACATCCCCGGCAGCCCCAGCCAGTGATCGGCGTGGAAGTGCGTCAGGTACACGCAGTCCAGGTCCGCCAGCCCCACCGAGCGCACCAGCTGTCGCTGCGTCCCCTCGCCGCAGTCGAACAGCAGCCGCTCGGATCCGCGCCGCACGAGGATCGCGGGCAGTCCGCGGCGTGGGCCGGGCACCGAGCCGCCGGTTCCGGCGAAAAAGATGGATAGGTCCATTGGGGCAACGGTAGCGGTGGGCGGCTCGCGCCGTGGGCACGCATCGCGCGCGGCTTACGGCGCGTGGATGCCCGTGCGGCCCACTACGGGGACGTATGCCCACGATGCACGCATGGTGACGGCGCTAAGCTCCAGATCGAGGCGCCGTACGCACGGCGTCGCTTGCGCCCGTAGCTCAGTGGATAGAGCGCTCGCCTCCGGAGCGAGAGGTCGCGCGTTCGAATCGCGCCGGGCGCGTTTTAAAGAGTCGGCTCGTCTATCCATCCAGCCATAGCCGCCGCGCCGCCGCGGCAACATCCAGCTCAGGCTCGAGGTTGGCTATCCGCCCGTTCGCGGATGCGCGCGCCCGCTAGATACTCCCGAGGCTGGCCTAGTCAGGGCTTGGCTACTATTCCGTTCTGTAGTATGTTTCCCGGATCTGGCGAGCTCGTCCCTGCGGGCCGGCAGACCTTTCGTTGATGTCAGTAAGTCGTTATGGCGTGACGTGATGGATCTTCAGTCCTTCAGATCGGCGCGAAGTGCGGAGCGAGCGCTCGGCGTGCCGCGCGAGCCGGCCCCGGCTCGAGATGATCGTGCCAGCGCGGCAGCCGACTGCCTGAAGGCGACCGAAGAACGCGCGCTGGCCGCCTACGATCGCATCCAGGCGGCACGTGACCGCGCGCAGGCGGCACTTGACCGTGCCGCCTCGGAGATCGACGAGCTGACGCATGTGCGCCGTCGCGGCCCGGGGATGGAACAGCTGCAGCGCGAAGTCAATCGCGCGCGACGCACCAGCGAGACGCTCATCGTCGCCTTCGTGGACGTCGACGGCCTCAAGCAGGTCAACGACACCCACGGTCACCTGGCCGGAGACGCGCTGCTCGTAGCTGCCGCCGATTCGCTGCGCGAGTGTCTACGCTCATACGACTTGATCATGCGCTTCGGCGGCGATGAGTTCGTGTGTGCGCTCTCCGACACGGACCTCGCCGATGCACGTACGCGTTTTGCCGAGGTTTCCGACGCGCTGACGCAATCCGACGCGGGCGGCTCAATCACGGTCGGTCTTGCCGCACTGGACGAGGAGCACACCGCCGAGGCCTTGCTCCATCGCGCCGACGGCGATCTGCTTTCGCGTCGCGCGGATCTTTGAGCCGCTGTGCGCGCGGGCTTGAGAGGATTGACGCTCGTGCGTCTCCCCTCCGATCCGCTCGCCGCCCTGCGCCAGGCGCGGCGCGACCCCGACCTTGTTCTGATCGAGGGCTTTCACGCGCTCAAGCACGCCCTGCGCTTCGGCGCGGAGATCCTGCGCGCGGCGATCACCGATCCCGGAGAGGTACACAAACTCGCCGTCGCGCTGGCGCCGGACATCCTCGAGCGCCTGCCGGCCGACACCCCGGTCGTCTCACCCGAGCGTATGCGGGCGGCCGGCCTGAAGGCCCCCATCACCGGCGTGCTCGCCGTGGCGCCGCGTCCGGACGTTGATGTACCCGCTGCGCTCGCCGACCCACGTCCGGCGCCGGTGGTCCTGCTCGAGCGCCCCCGCGGCCTCGGCAATATCGGCTGGTGCGTGCGCACCGCGGCGGCCGCCGATGTCGCCGGCCTCTTCACGACGGGCATCCACGACGCGTGGTGCCCGACAGCGGTGCGTGTCGGCGTCGGGCTCCAGTTCGCGCTTCCCGTCGCGCGCATCGCGGGCGCCACGGACAGTGCCGTCACCACTGATCTACTCGACAGCGACCGCCCGCTGATCGCAGTGGACACGCGCGGTGAGACGGTGCATCCGCGGGAGCTGCCCGCGCGCGCAATTCTTGCCTTCGGCACCGAGCGCCACGGCCTCTCCGAAGAGCTGCTCGCCCACGCACAGGCGAGCGTGAGCCTGCCGATGCGCTCGGGAGTGTCAAGTCTGAACCTCGCCACCTCGGTGGCGGCACTGCTCTACGCCTGGCGGCTCTCCGCCGATGCGGCGGGCGGCTCCTGACCCCCGTGTCCCACCGGGGCAAGTTCGTCCAGGCGGTCGAGGATCGTCTTCAGACCGCCCTGCGTCCGCACGTCCAGGCGGTCGAGGATCACCTCTGCGTCCTTGAACGTATTGGTGGCGCGGGCGTCCGCCGCGAGGCTCTGCACGGTCTGTCCGACCATGATGACCGACAGCAGCACGAGCTGCAGGAAGGTCTGCGCGATCCACGCGATGATGCCCTCGCCGCCCGGCTTCAACGCTGGGCCCAGCCCGATCAGCGCAATGATCGCGAACAGGTAGGCGCACCACATGGTGCCCACGAGCCGAGTGATGAGCACCGCGAACTTGGCATTGAACCCTTCGGCGTGGCTCATCGCCTCCCTGAGCACGCTCGGCGTCGGATGCAAGGCCTTGGCGAGATGGTGCTCGGTCTTGACCGGCCTACGCGGGAGCTCGATATTCAACTCTCCCGAGAGCTGGGTCATTGGCTCTCCCTGAGCTGGCCCCGACATCTGCTCCCCCGACATCGGCTCGGCGGGACGCCTAAGCCTGGCCGGCCGCGGTGGGCGATGAGCCTGGCGAGCTGGGCGGCTTGCGGTTGCGTGAGATCCGCCGCGAACTCCACCAGCCCCAGCCGCCGACGGCGGCGACCGGCACCACGTAAAGCATCGAGATGTACCAGTGCATTAGGCAGGCGAGCACGGTCATAAGCTACCACGCTCGCCCGCCGTCACAATCGGTTCTTTGAGCGTCCTCCCACCGCCGTGCGTCGGCGCGAAGCGGCGAGCGCCGCCAGTCCCGCCACTAGGCCCAGCGCACCGAGAATCAGCGCGGCGATGCCGAGACTCTTGCTCGCGCCGCTGCTCGTCGGCGTCACCGTCGCCGGAGCTGGTGTGGAGGTGGGCGGGCTCGCGGCCGTCTGTCCGGCTTGCGGACCGGCCTCGTCGCCCGCGACGTCCTGGATCACACCGCCCTTGGCAGTGACATTGATCCTCGGTGAGGGGTGTTCGGCGGTGAGCGACGGGGAGATCCAGTGGACAACCTGCCCGTTGCTGTAGGTCTGCACGGTCCTGAGTTCAAGCGCCTTGCCCGTGGCATCGGATGGGATCGCCAGGGAGAGCGGGAGCTGGATGAACTGGCCGTTGTTTACCCTACCCAGCGGACCAGTCCACCTCCACACGATCTGGGAGACCTCGGTGTCGATCGTTTCGCCGTCTTCGGTGATGGGCGTCGCGAGCTTGCTTTCGATCACCTTCGTGCTCCAGCCGGGCACGTTTTCATAGTCGACCCCCGTGAACCCCTGCGGGAACAGGACGTCGACCTTCGTCACGTAGGCGCCTTCCTGCTCGCCCGGCACACGCACGTCGAGCGTGGCAAAGGCTCCCGCTGGAATCGTATTCGGATGCAGGCTGATGTGTGCCTGCGCCAGCGCCGGCGCGAGCAGCGCCATGCAGGTGACGCAGATAGTCGCTCTTAGTTTCATCCTTGCCTATCTCCTTGTCATGTCAATTAATTGGGACCTTCACGGTCTGCGAGTACTGTTCGAATTCCGACACCCGATCGGTTATTTCGATCTCCCACGTGCCCCCCGGGCTGAGCACGGCGGAGTTCAGGACGTAGTGACCCGGGCCCGCCACATTGGGTCTCAACACGAGCGGTCCGATCCCCTTCGAGGGCAACCGGGCGGTGGCCGTCAGTTCCTTGGTCGCGGTGAACTGGCTGCCGTCCTTGGCGTCGATGAGATAGAGGTGGATCGTGTTCAGCCCAACCTTCGCCGGTTCCACCGTCATCTCGAGCTCGGCCGGGCCGAGCGACGTGTTGGTCGAGAACGGCCCCGACGCCGCGTCGATCGGCGGCGCGTAGCCGATGAGCGCCGCCGTGACACCGAATACGCACAGCATCAGCGCGAGCTCCCCGCTCATCGTGCGCCGAGCCAGCACACCAATCCCGCTGGGTGCGCGCCCGGCGCCGACCACGCGCTCCAGTGTCGGTATGACCCGTCCGCGGTTGACCCAGCCGAGCGCGATCAACGACGCCAACAGCACCACCTTCACGACGATCAGCTGACCGTAGGTCGTGTGCAGGAGCCCGCTGACGGTTCGCACATCGATATACGCCTGGATCACCCCGGTCGCGGCGATCACTACCACCGCACCCAGCGCGAGCGGCGAGAATCGCGCGAGCGTCGCAAGCAGCAGCCGGCTGCGCTCAGGGCCCTCGAGCCTCCCCGTCGCGCCCGGCAACGCATATAGGAGGCACGCGATCCCACCCACCCACACACTCGCCGCCAGCACGTGCAGCACGTCGGAGGGAAAGAACACCGCCGTGGGACCCTGGATGCTCGCGTGGCCCGCTAGCGCCGGGGTTGCCGCCAGATAGGCCGCTCCGAGGCCCACGAGCACGAGCAGCCAGCGCGCTGGCCACCTCCCTGTGATGAGCAGCAGACCGCCCAGTAGCAGCCAGTCGATCGCCCTCAACCCCCACACCTCACCAAAGCGGCTTTCGATGGTGTCTCTGAGGATCGTGCTCTGCAGCGAAGACCACAGCGACACACCGGCGGCGCTCGCGCCCTGCAGGAGCACGCCGAGCACGCTCACCGTCACGCCAAGCACGACGGCCACCGCGAGCAACCGACGCATGCGCTGCGCAAATGCACGTTCAGCACCCGCCCGGCGCTGCTCGGGGACGGATGGAAACCGGCTGTCGACCAACAGCGGACGCCACGCCACGAGCAGAAATGCCAGCCCGCCCAGCAGCAGGGCGATCGAGACATAGTCGAGCGCGCGCACGACACCGAACGCGAGCCTGGTCACCTCGCCGCTCTCGTTGCGTCCGATCAGGCCGGCGACGGTGAACTTCGGCGCGGCGCCCGCGTGGCCGATGTTGAACACCAGCCCGCCGTAGACGATGTGCGTGTCGGCCGAGATCACCCGATAGGTGCCGGTGTAGGTGCCATCCGGCAGATGCGCCTTCAACCCGACGCCCATCCAGCGCTCGTTGCCGTCGGAGTGCGTAACGTTTAGATCGTCGACCTCGTTGCCCTGTGCGTCGTAGACCCGCACAGCGCCGAGCGTTCCCCCAACGTCCTGGTTGAACTCGAAGATCACTTCCTTGGGCTGGACCGCCACCGTCGAGCCCGACGCCGGTGAGGTGCCGAGCAGCTGGGCGTGCGCGCCAGCCGCGGGGGCATTTGCGAGTACGAGGAGTGCGGCAGACATCAGGACGAGCATCAGACACCGCTTAGGAATCACGGGCGTGATGCGTCGCGCAGAGATCACCGAAGGCATACGGCGCCTTGTCCTTCGTCCCGGCGCATCGCTCACCACGCTTCCTTGGTCGGCTTTGGCGATCGACCCGAAGCATCCGAGTCGGCGCCAGTAGACGAGGGACTAGGCGGACCACCTCGCCTACGCCGGCGCACGAACAGGACGAACGCCAGCCCAGCCAGCACGATCACGACCAACGCCACGATCGCCGCGACCGGCGTCTTCGCCCCTTCCTCGGGCACCCAGAAAAGCTGTCCGCTCACTGTCCCCATCTGAGTACCGACCTGGATCGGCACCTTCCAGTCGAAGATCTTCGTGCGTCTGCTCTTGTCCTTCACCTGCGGTGGCGGCACGGGCGACATCCAGTGGATGCGGTGGTCGTGCCATTCGAACTGGCCGGTGCGGTCGACCACCGTCCAGCGCGGTGGGGCGTGCGCGCTGGCTGAGGCGGGCACCGTCACCTGTGCGTAGAAGTTCTGGTTCAGGTAATAGGCCGGCGAGGTCGTGTTGACTTCGACCGTGCCGTCAGCCTGCACACGGGCATAGGGTTCGTTTTCATAGCCATACACCGTGACCGTCCTGCCCGTGTGGTTGGCGAGCACCAGCCGGTCGGCGAACTCGAGCACTTCGAGACTCAGGCCTGGCACACTGGGAGCGACGCTCGTGATGTACGAGCGGTAGTTGTAGTTGCTCCCCTGATCGTTGATCGGGTTGCCGCTCTCCTGTGTGAGGTTCGGCTGGGTTGCGCTCTGGGCGTGCGCCACGAGTGCGGGTGCCAGGGTGAAGGCACCGAGCATGGCGGCAAGGGCGAGACGACGGAACATGGATCTCCTTACGGATCGCTGGATTGACCGATCGACCCGGCGAGCAGCCGCCCATGTCCCGCGGTGTTCCGCTGGAGTGGTCTAGCTCGCCGGGTGAGACTGCAGTGGCGGCGGGCGCACTGCCAGGGAGCGTCCGAGCAGGAGTCCCCCTCGCACCGCAACCGCGCGCACACGCCTGGAGGGCGGCGCGCTGGAGGAAGGTCGCGACCACTGCGTCCGCCTCTCGCCGCGGAGGGCGAGCAGCACGCGCTCGCCTGGATAACGCCGTGCGAGTAGCGGCAGCGCAAGCGCGAAAGCCGGCAGCAGACACAGGACGGCGTGAACCACGACGGGGTAACTCTACCTCACGTTCCCACAGAAGACAGCAGCCACAGTCCGAAGCTGGTGAACGCGACCATCACCGCGAGCATCCAGTACTGGCTGCGCACCGCATCCACCGGGTCCTCATAGAGCACCAGCGCCCGGTCGTGGGCCAGTATCAAGCCCCCCACGTGGCCGCTGAGGAGCGCCGCCACCTGCACGTACCAGATGGCCGCGTAGGAGATGATGTGGTAATCGATCTGCGCCCCGCTCGTGCCGAAGATATTCGAGCCGTTGCCGAGCGGATCGGAGATCAGGTAGCCGAGCGCCTGTCCCTGCCACAGGAGCAGCGAGAAGTAGTGCGCCAGCACATAGGCGAAAGCGATCGGCACGAGCGTGTGGGCAAAACTGTGCGTCAGCGTCTGGGTGTCATAACGCTCGCTGACGCTGCGCACGCCGAGGATGCCGAGCCGGTAGACGCCGGCGATCAGGAGGATGCACAGCACCAGCCCCAGCGAGTACGCGAGCTCCTGGGCCGGCACGAGATGCAAGCCGAGGTCTGCGAACAAGCTCTCCAGGCTGGGCTCATTGTTGCGCCAGATGCCGCCGTTGCTGAAGCCATCGAAGGTGGTCGTGCCGATCATCGTGCAGATCAACGCCACCGTGCCGCGGCGGATCGGAAGATCCGGAAGCCCACTGAGCGGGCGGCGCACACAGAGGTACCCCTGCTCGTCACGCGCGAGTGCCGAGAGTCTGGCGAGCAGGCCGAAGTACACCCCGAAGGCGTCCCCCTGATCGCTCCAATCCTCCACCCCGAACAGGAGCATGCCGGCGAGCATCGCGAGGAAATAGGCGAGCGACAGGGCCGCCAGGATTGAGGGTTCGTCCCGGTTGACGTATACGAGCTCGAGCCACGCAAAGCCGATGAGGCCGGTGATCGCCGGCCACATTCCGAGCCACCGCGGGTAGCTGAGCGGTGGCTTCGCGAGCTTGCGCGGCGCGAGTGCTCTGCCGATCCACCACAGCACCCGCCCGCACGCGCGCCACGGGTTCAGAGGACGAAAGATATCGCCCAGCAGCACGCTGGCGACGGGCACGCCGACCCAGAAGATCACGTAGATGAAGGTCACCGAGAAGTTGGCCGTGTAGACCTGCGCCCCGTCGAAGCCGCTATAGAGCACGAGCGCGAACACGCCCACCCCGAATATGCCCACCGGCCACTCGAGCGCCTGGGGCAGCACGAACAGTCGGCGGCGATGCTGCTCCTGCAGCTGGGGTCCCGTCCACAGCGTCGAGAGCGCCACGAAGGACACCACCAGCACGATTGCCGCCGCCCAGCTGAAAAGCCACACGGGGATCGGCAGGTTGGCCTTGCCGACGATGCCGTGCGCGGCAGCCTCGGCTGGGAACAGCAGCGCCGCAATGACCAGGCCGCCCACGAGCAGGAGCGGCGAGCGACGCGAAACTCTCATGCACGCGGCAGTCTACGCTGCTAGCCACGTGACTCTATCCATCATCCAGCTCGGCCCACTGCTGATCGTGGGCGTGCTCTACGCGCGGCGTGTGCGCACGCTCGCCCTGCAGGGACACCCGGTGCCTGGCTGGCGCCAGGGGTGCTTCTATGCCGGGTTTGTGACGATCGGGGCGGCGCTTACCTCGCTGGGTAAGGACAGCCAGGAACTGCTCTCGGCGCACATGGTCGAGCATCTGCTGCTCGGGGACATCGCGGCGCTTTTGATCGTGCTCGGTCTGACCGGGCCATTGATCGCGCCGATCTTGCGTATCAGGCTGTTCGACCGTCTGCGCCTGCTCGCCTACCCGCAGGTGGCCTTTCCACTGTGGGCGGTTGACCTGTATGTGTGGCACCTGCCGGTGCTCTATCAGGCGGCGCTGCGCCACTCGTGGGTGCACGCGCTCGAGCATGCGATGTTCTTGGGCTTCGGCATCAACATGTGGATGTGCCTGTTCGGGCCGCTGCCGATGCCGGCATGGTTCGGCAACCTCGCCAAGCTCCTCTACATCGTCGCCGTGCGCCTCACGGGCTCGCTGCTGGGCAACATCTTCCTGTGGTCGGGCACCGCCTTCTACCCGTACTACACCCACGGCGATGCCGTCTGGCACATCTCACCGATCGCCGACCAGAACCTCGCCGGGGCGATCATGATGATCGAGGAGAGCATCCTCACGCTCGGTCTGCTCTGCTGGCTGTTCATGCGCGTGGGGCGCGAAAGCGAGGAACGTCAGGACTTGCTCGACCTCGCGAGCGCCAACGGTATGGAGCTTAGCGACGCGCGCGCCGCGCGCGCGGTCGCCGCCGGGCGCGGCGCGGATCTGCGCAACCGCATCGAGCAACGCGTCGCAGCGCGCGAGGACGGCTCGTGAGCCGACTCGCCGTCCGCGGAGGGCACCGCGGAATGCTGCTGAAATATCTGATCGTCTTGGCAGCTTTCGCGCCGGGACTCAGCGCTGCCCAGCGCGCCCGTGCCGATGGCGACCCGGCCAGCGACGTGTTGCTCGCCCAGAACGCCTTCTACCCCTTTCAGCCCCCGGTCGCCCCTGCGCTTGAAACAGCGCTGAACGAAGCCCTGAGCCGCTCCGCCCAGGCCGGTCTGCCGCTGAAGGTGGCGATCATCGGCTCCCGCGAAGACCTCGGCCTGGACCCGCGGTTCTTCGGCTACCCCCGGGCCTATGCGCGCTATCTAGACCGCGAGATCTCCTTCAACCAGGTGCAGCCGTTGCTGGTGGTGATGGCCGCCGGCTACGGCACGATCGCAGCAGGGCAGCCGAGCGCACTGGCCGCGGTACCCGTCGACACTAGGCACGCCAACTCCGGTCTGACGCGCTCGGCGATCCTCGCGGTCCTGGCACTGAACCGCGCCCGGGGGCACCCGATTCTCATGCACTCCATCCCTCCACCGTCGAGAGCCGGCAGCGGGCCACCGGCGACGCTGCTGTTCGCCCTTCCCATCGCGCTATTGATCCTGGCCGGAGTCCTCGCCCTGCGCCGCGGGCGCCCCAAGAAGGAACGAATCCGCCCGCCGGATTCCTTCCTTGAATCATAGGGAGCGGCTTGTAGCCCGCGTCAGCCGCCGGCTACGGCGGGCAGGATCGTGAGCTCGGCACCGTCGGCGACAGGGGTCTGCAATCCATCGAGAAAGCGAATGTCCTCGCCGCTGACGTAGACGTTGACGAAGCGCCGCAGTGAGCCATCGTCGTCGGAGATGCGCTCACGCAGCTCGCCGAAGCGCTCATACAACCCATTGAGCACCTCTTGCACGGTCGCGCCGTCGAGCCGGGTCTCGCTCTCGCCCTGCGCTGCTGCGCGCAGCTGTGTGGGGATCTTCACCGTTACGGCCATCAGACGGCCGCTCCCACCGCTGAAGACCTGAGCGGGCCGGCAAACTCGGTCTCACTCTGCTCAGGAACGCCCGCCTCGAACGCTTCGACGGTCGGCTCGATCTCATAGCTCTCGAATGTGCCGCGCACCGCGTCGAGCGTCTTCAGACCCTCGCCGGTGATCACCAGCACAACGCGCTCCTCGTGATCGATGTCCCCGCGCGCGGCGAGCTTGGCGAGCACCGCGGTCGTGACTCCGCCGGCGGTCTCGGTGAAGATGCCGGTGGTCTGCGCGAGCAGCGCGATGCCCGCGCGGATCTCGTCGTCGCTGACGCTGTCCACGCCGCCGCCGGTGCGGCGTGCGAGGTCGAGCGCATAGGGGCCGTCGGCGGGGTTGCCGATCGCCAGCGACTTGGCGATCGTGTGCGGCTTGACCGGCCGGCACACGTCATGGCCGTCGGCGAACGCGGAGGCGACTGGCGAGCAGCCCTCGGCCTGCGCGCCATTCATGCGCGGCAGCTCGCCTGCGATGAGCCCAAGCTCGCGCCACTCGGAGAAGCCCTTGCCGACCTTCGTGAACAGCGAGCCCGAGGCGATCGGCACGACACAGCGGTCGGGCAGCTCGAACCCCAGCTGCTCGGCGATCTCGAACGCCAGCGTCTTCGATCCCTCGGCGTAGTAGGGGCGCAGGTTGATGTTCACGAACGCCCACTCGCGCTCGGCGGAGAGCTCGGTGCAGAGGCGGTTGACATCGTCGTAGTTTCCCTTCACCGCCACGAGCTTCGTGCCGTAAATGCCGGTGGCGAGCACCTTCTGCTCCTCCAGATCGGACGGGATGAACACATATGAGTCGAGTCCGAGCGCCGCGCCGTGAGCGGCCACCGAGTTGGCGAGATTGCCCGTGGAGGCGCACGCGATCGTCTGGTAGCCGAGCTCGCGAGCGCGCGCCGCGGCGACCGACACCACGCGGTCCTTGAAAGAGTGGGTGGGGTTGGCGGCGTCGTTCTTGACCCACACCTCCTTGAGTCCCAGCCGCTGGGCCAGGCGGTCGGCGCGGATCAGCGGCGTGCACCCCGCAGGCAGTCCCGCGCGCGAGGCCAGACGCCCCGACGGCGCCGGGGGCCCCTCGACGACGGGCAGGAAGTCGGCATAGCGCCAGATATTCTGCGGGCCCGCCTGGATGCGGCGGCGCAGCTCGTCGATGTCGTTGCCGCCGGGGGGGGTAGAGCTCGGATTGCCGCCGCGCCGAGCCCCGCCCAGCTCACCGCTGGAGCCAGTCGAATCGCGCGGGCCGCCGGACAGCAGCCGGCTGTGGTCGTAGACGACCTCCAGCGGGCCGAAGCAGCGCTCGCACACGTACAGCGCCTCCAGCGGGTACTCGGTTGCACACTCTCGGCACTTCAGGTTGGTGACAGCCATTGGGGCCTCCTATGTTTTCTTCGCCGTTGACCGCGGTGTGGCGAAGAACACGAAGCCCGCCACACATCTGACTGGAATTGGCACCTTCCCGCGTGCGGCGCGGTGGTTGCCGGGGCTTCGTAGGGCCAGTCCCTCCACCCCTCTGGATGTGCACTGCTGTTGCTGCGTAGGCACTATATCGGATGCGCGGCGGAAAATCTCAAATGGGCGTGAAATCTTGGTAACGCCCTTGCACGGGCGGTGTACGCCCCTGCATGAGCATCCTCTCATCGCGGGAGCCGATTACGGCCGCCGGCGACTTCGAGCCGGCCGCCACGCCGACCAAGCGGCGGATGCTGATCGTCGTCAACCCCTATGCCACGACGGTCTCCGACCGGCTGCGCCACCTCATCCTGCACGCGCTGGAAGCGCGCTACGAGGTCGACGCAGTCGACACCGAGGCGCCCGGGCACGCAACCGAACTATGTCGCGAGGCCGCGCACGAGGGCTACGACGTGGTGGTCGCCTTCGGCGGAGATGGCACCGTAAACGAGGCCGCCAACGGCCTCGTTGGCTCCCCCACCCCCCTGTGTGCCCTACCGGGTGGCTCGACCAACGTCTACGTGCGTATGCTCGGCATTCCGAACGATCCGATCGACGCCACCGAGCACATCCTCGCGATGGCCGACGACTGGCGTCCGCGCTGGGTCGACGTGGGCGTGGTCAATGGCCGCTGCTTCGCGTTCTCCTCTGGCGTCGGCCTTGATGCAAGCGTCGTGGCGCGCGTGGACTCCAACCCACGCTTGAAGGCACGCTTCGGGCCGTACTTCTTCACGTGGGCTGCGGTCAATACCTTCACGCGACGCTATCTCCTGCACCCGCCGCGTCTGCTTGCCGACGTCGCCGGCGAACGAGTCGAGGGCGTCACGGCGATCGTCCAGAACGGCTCGCCATTCACTTACTTTCTAAGCCGTCCGATCGAGATCGCGCAGGAGGCGACGCTTGACTCGGGTACCCTCTCGGCCTGCGTGCTGCACCGTGCACGGCCGATCGACATGCCCTTCATCGCCTGGCGCGCCTTCTCCCAGCGCGCGCAGCTGGCACGCCATCGCCACATCACCCCCTTCACCAGCCTTACCGAGCTGAGCATCGAAAGCGCCGACGGCAAGCTGCTGCCGCTGCAGGTCGACGGCGACTACCTGGGCGAGGTCACGCGCGCGGACTACTCGATCCGCCCGCTGGCGCTCAGCGTCGTCTCCTGATCAGAAGCCCGACCGAGCGGAGCGGAGTGTCTCCCCGATCGGCCCCCGTTCCGGCCCAGCGGCCTGTCGGTGCCTTTTGGGTGCCGCCCGCTGCGTACCCTCTCTAGCCCGCTCCCGGCGTGACCCGGTAGGCGTCGAACACCGACTCGGTGTTGCGCAGGCGGTTGATGGCTCCCTTCAGCGAGTGCGTATCGGCGACCTCCACCACGAAACGGTTCTTGACCATCGGTGGATTTGACAGACAACGCGCTTCCATGATGTTCGCGCCGGACTCGCTGAACACGCGCGAGAGGTCCTCGAGCAGACGATGGCGATCCCAGGCGTCGACCTGGATCTCCACGATGAACGCGGTCGACTGCTCGCCCTCCCAGTAGACGTCGGTGAAGCGCTCGGGGTTCTTGCGCAGGAGCGCCGAATTTGGGCAGTCCTGACGGTGGATCGTGATGCCGCGACCGAGCGAGATATAGCCGAGGATCGGGTCGCCCGGGACCGGGCGACAGCACTTGGCTAGGCGCAGCATCACGTCATCGACGCCCTGCACGCGGATGCCGTACTGCGCGGAGGAGCTCGTGGGCCGCCGGCGCGGGCGCCCCACCTTCAAAAGATCCGCTGCGGCGGTGGCCTCGCCGTCGGCGGCCTCGCCCTGCTTGAGGCGCTGCATGACCTTGTTGACAACCACTTTGGGGGACACCTTGGCGGCGCCGAGCGCGATGTAGAAGTCGTCGGCCTTGCGGTAGCCCATTTCGCGGATCACGTCGGCGAGCAGCGCCGAGCCGGTGATCTTCTGGGCCGGCAGGCCCTGCTTCTTGAGGTGCTCCTGCAGCACCTCACGCCCAGTGTGCTCGGTGTCCTGTCGGGACTCCGCCTTGAACCACGCCTTGATCTTGTTGCGCGCGCGTGTGGTCTTGACCATCGCCAGCCAGTCGCGCGAGGGACCGCGCTCGCGCTTGGCGGTGAGGATCTCGACGATGTCGCCGCTGCGCAGCTCGTAGTGCAGTGGCACGATCTTGCCGTTCACGCGCGCGCCGACACAGCGGTGACCGATTTCGGTGTGCACCTCATACGCGAAGTCCAGCGGCGTGGCGCCCGCGGCCAGCGACTTGACCTCGCCCTTGGGCGTGAACACGTAGACCTCGTCCTCGAACAGGTCGATCTTCAGGCTCTCCATGAACTCGTGCGGGTCCGAGAGCTCCTTCTGCCAGTCCATCATCGAGCCGAGCCACTTGGGGTGGGGTGTGCCGTCCCTGAGCGCCGGGTCCCTGGGGTGAGCCGGGTCCTTCGGGTGGGCTGGGTTGCGCGACTTGTACATCCAGTGCGCGGCCACGCCGAACTCCGCCATCTCGTGCATCTCGTGCGTGCGGATCTGGATCTCCAGCGGCCGCCCCTCGGGCCCGATGATCGTCGTGTGCAGCGACTGGTACATGTTGAACTTGGGCATCGCGATGAAGTCCTTGAAGCGCCCGGGCAGCGGCTTCCACAGCGAGTGGACGACCCCGATCGCGCCGTAGCAGTCCTTGACCGAGTCGACGATCACGCGCATCGCGGTGAGGTCGTAGATCTCGTTGAACTCGCGCCCCTTCTTGGTCATCTTCGAGTAGATCGAGTAGAAGTGCTTGGCGCGCCCGGCGATCTGGACCTCGATGCCGAGTTTGGCGAGCTCGCTCGTCAGGTACTCCCCGGCCTCTGAGACGTAGCGCTCGCGATCGTCGCGCTGCTGGGAGACGAGACCCTTGATCTCCTGGTACTTGCGGGGGTGGAGTGTGGCGAACGCCAGGTCCTCGAGCTCCCACTTGATCGCGTGGATGCCGAGGCGATGGGCGATCGGCGCATAGATCTCGAGCGTCTCCCTAGCCTTGTCGATCTGCTTCTGCTTGGGTAGCGCCTCGATCGTGCGCATGTTGTGCAGGCGGTCGGCGAGCTTGATCAAGATGACCCGCACGTCGGTGGCCATCGCGACCATCATCTTGCGGTAGTTCTCCGCCTGCGCCTCGTCGCGCGACTGGAAGACGATGCCCGTCAACTTCGTGACGCCGTCGACGATCGCGGCGATTTCCTCGCCGAAGCGCTCGGATACCTCGTCGATCGAGGCCGAGGTGTCCTCCACGGTGTCGTGCAGCAGCGCTGCGCACAGGGTCTCGGTGTCCAGGCGCATACCGGCGCAGATACGCGCCACGCCGACGGGGTGCACGATGAAGTCCTCGCCCGAGCGCCTGCGCTGATCGGCGTGGTGCTCGCAGGCGAACACGAACGCATCTTCCACACGTGCGCGGTCGATCTCAACAGCGGAATCGGCGGCGTGCTCGGAGACGATCGCGAACAGGTCGGCCAGTAGCCTGCGCTCGAACTCGTTGAGCTCGGCGTGGACAGCCGGCGGGCTTACTGGAAGCTCGCCAACTCCAACTGCTGATGCACTCTTTCGATCCTGGTTGGCTGCCATTGCTCTTTAAGAGTAGGGGACGCGTCGACCGGCGCACAGGGTTGAGCGTGGCGCAGCACGAGACGGGGCTCTGAGACGCCCTTCCACTCGTTCACCTCGAGCGTAAATGTGGCGTCGGCTAGCGCCTCATCGGCGACCGCCAGACGGCCGCCGTTGCCGAATGCCACGGCCCGAGCGCGGGCGCCCGAGGGCGCCTGAACGGTGAACCGCAGGTGCTTGCCCTCGCCCATCGGACGGCGGTCGGCGAGTAGCGCGCCGCGCACGAGCAGCGACACTGTGGGGTTGGCTCGCCCGAACGGCGCCAGCCGCTGGAGCTCTTCGGCGAGCGCCATCCCCAGCTCGCCGCCCTCGAGCACCGCGTCCACACACTCGGAGCGCGGTGGCGGCTCTGCTCCGAGCACCGCGCGCGTGTGGGCGAGGAACGCCTCCCTGAAAGACTCCAAGCGCGAGCGCTCGATCTCAAGGCCCGCCGCGGCGCGGTGACCGCCATGGCGGCGCAGGTGTCCGGCCGATGCCTGCAATCCGCCGAGCAGATCGAAGCCCTCGATGCTGCGACCGGAGCCTCGGCCGGAGTCTCCGTCCAGGGCGATGAGCACGACAGGACGGTGGTGCAGCTCGGCGAGGCGCGAGGCGACGATGCCGATCACGCCGGGGTGCCAGCCCTCGCCGGCCAGCACGTATGCGGGGCTCTCGCCGAGACTTGCCACTTGTGCCTGCGCCTCGAACAGGATGCGCGTCTCGGTGTGCCGGCGCTCCTGGTTGGCGCGGTCAAGCTCCTCGGCGATCTGCGCGGCGCGAATCGCGTCCTCTGTGAGGATCAGCTCCAGTCCAGCATCCGCACGATACAGCCGTCCGGCGGCATTCAGGCGCGGGGCCAGCGCGAAGCCCACGGCCCGCTCGGCGACCTGGCTCGGGTCCACACGCGCGACCTTCATCAGCGCGCGCAGTCCTGGCTTGGCGGTCGTGGCGAGCGCGCGCAGGCCGCGACGCACAAGCGTGCGGTTCTCGCCGGTGAGCGCCACCACATCGGCGATCGTGGCCAGCGCGACGAGGTCCAAATCGTCCTCCACGCTGTAGGCGCCCCCGCCCCCCGCCGCCCACAGCGCCTGCGCGAGCTTGTAGGCGACTGCAGTGGCGCACAGGTCGACACATGGGTAGCCGCATACCGCTGGGTGGACGATTGGAGCGTCCGGCAGCGTCCCGTCGGCGCACGGCGCGTGGTGGTCTGTGACCAGTACCTCCATGCCGAGTGTCCGGGCGGCCGCCACCTCCTCGACGGCCGTGATCGCGCAGTCGGCCGTGATCAGCAGGCGCGTGCCCCGTGCCGCGAGCCGCTCGACGGTCTTCGGGTTCAGCCCGTAGCCGTCGGTGGCGCGGTCGGGTAGGTACCAGTCGACGTTGGCCCCCAGCGCCCTCAGCACACGCACGAGGATCGCCGTGGAGCACACTCCGTCGACGTCGTAGTCACCGTGGACGGTGATGCGAGTGTGCTCGCGCAGATGGCGCAGGATCAGCTCGACGGCCAGGTCTATCCCCGCGAACGCACTGGGCGGGTGCTCCTCGGCGGCGTCCAGAAAGGCGCGCGCCGCGTCGGGGGCGGCCAGTCCACGCCGCACCAGCACCTGCGCCATCGCGCCGCTGACCCCGAGCTCACGCTCAAGGCGGCGAATGTCCTGCTCGGGGCAGTCGGCGATCTGAAAGCTGCGGAGGTCCCCCATCGCCAGCCACACTACGGGCCGCGGGGGACGGAAAGAGGTTAGTCCTCGAACCCAGCGGGCCGAGGCTTGGCCTTTTCGCGGCGGGCGCCCTCGAAGTAAACGGCCGCGATGCCGAGCAACGCGCCCGGGACCGCGTAGAGCACAACGAGGACGTCGGTCTGTTTTTCGCCGGGGAACCCGAACCCGGAGTGCTTGACGCTGTAGATCAGCGTCGCCACGACGATGGCGCCGAACAGCGAGCCGATGAAGGCGCCCACGATGCCGCCCCAGAAGCGGTCGGGCAGGAAGATCGTGTAGTGCCAGATCGCGAGGCCCATCATCACCCAAGCGAGCAACCCCATTATCGAGCCCTCCCGTGGCGTCGATTGCGCGCCTTGCGCTGCTTGCGCGTGGAGGAACCTGGGGTTCCGTCTGCTGCGGTGCCGTTGCCCCGCCGCTGGGAGGGCATCACGACGTCCTCGGGCGTCAGGTCGGCCGTCGGGTCTGCCGCCGCGGGACCGACCCCCTCGATGTCGAGGTCGGCGACGAGTTCCTGGAACTCGTCCTTGGAGATCTGCTCGCCGGGCGCCTCGGGGGTCAGCAGGCCGGACTTAGGATCCCGCCCACCCCGCACACGGCGTCCCTGGCCCCTGCCCTGCCCTCGGCCGCGACGCTTGCCTGCGCCCAGCGCTTCTTCGGCTTCGGCGTCGGCGCGCAGCTCGCCCATTTCGGTCGCGTAGGCGGGCACGTAGCCGAGGTCGCGGGTGATGCGGATGCGCCGGTTGCGGTAGACCCCCTCGCGCTCCTTCCAGTGGGTCAGCACCGGCGAAGCGATGAAGATCGAGGAGTAGGCGCCGGAGGCGATGCCGATCATCAGCGCGAAGGCGAAGTCTTTGAGCGTTTCCCCACCGAACAGCAGCAGTGCCAGCACCGGCAGCAGCGTGCAGAAAGAGGTCGCCAGCGAACGCGTCAGCACCTCGGACATCGAGCGGTTGACGATCTGCGAGAACGCCGCGCGCGGCATGCGCGGCACGTTCTCGCGCACACGATCGAACACAATGATCGTGTCGTACATCGAATACCCGAGGATCGTGAGAAGCGCCGCGACCGTCGACGTAGTCACCACCCGGCCGGTGAGAGCGTAGACGCCGGAGGTGATCAGCAGGTCATGCATCAACGCGATCAGAACCGGCACGGCGTACTTCCACTCAAAGCGCAGCGCGATGTAGACGGAGATCACCAGCAGCGAGGCGATGATCGCGATGATCGCGCTGTTGGCGACGTCCTTGCCAAACGTCGGCCCGATCGAGGTGTCGGACTTATTGCGCAGCGTGTCGACGGCGTTCAGCGCCTCCTCGGCCTTGACCACCTGGGCCGGCTTGAGGTCGCTCGTGGAGATCTGGTAGCCGTTGGCGCCGATACTTTTATTGCTGAGCTTCTGCACCACGATGTTGTTGAAGCCGGCGTTGTGCAGCGTCGAGCGGATCTGATCCTCGCTGATCGGCCTGACGAAGCCCGTCTGGATGCGGGTGCCGGACTTGAAGTCGATGCCGAGGTTGATCCCCCTGGCGCCGATCGCGAGTGCGCCGATCAAGAGGATCGTGCCCGAAAGCGAGAAGAACCACTTCGAAGCGCCCATGAAGTCGTACGTCCAGCCCTTGCCGCGTCGGGCGGCGCCCAGCATCGCCGGGTGCGAGACCGCACGCGAGCGACCCATCGCGCCGAGCGCGGCCTGCGTGGCCAGCACGGCGGTGAATAGCGTCAAGAGCGTGCCGATTCCTAGCGTGAAGGCGAACCCCTTGACCTCGGAGGTCGCGAGCGCGAACAGGATGAAGGCCGTCATGAACGTCACCACGTTGGCGTCGACGATCGCCGCGAACCCGCGTCGGTAGCCGACGACGATGCCGGCCGTGACCGAGCGCCCACCGCGGATCTCCTCCTTGACGCGCTCGAAGATCACGATGTTGGCGTCGGCGGCGATGCCGATCGTGAGAATCAGGCCGGCGATGCCCGGCAGCGTGAGCGTGACGGGGATCAGCTTGATCAGCGCGAAGAAGTAGAGGCTGTAGATCAACAGGCCGGCGATCGCGATCGCACCGAGCACGCGGTAGAAGATCAGTAGGAACAGGCACACGGCGACGAAGCCGGCCAGCATCGCGACGAGGCCCTGTTCGAGTGCCTGCTTGCCGAGCGTCGCCGAGACCTGCGACTGGGAGATCAGTTCCAGTTCGATCGGCAGAGCGCCGGACTGCAGCTCGTCGGCGAGGTTCTGCGCGGAGGTGATCGTGAAGCCGCCGGTGATCTCCGAGCCGTTGGTGGCGTCGATGCCGTCGGGGTACTGCGTGTAGTCGATCGACGGCGCCGTGATGATCTGGTTGTCGAGGACGATCGCGAAGTGCTGCAGCGTCTTGCCCGCGCCCGGGAGCGCCGCATTTTCGCCGCGGCGCGCGATTTCCTTGGTGACCTTTTCGAAGACCTGGCCGCCGTGCGAGGTGAAGTCGAAGGTGACATCCGGCGCGCCGGTCCCGCCGGCCCCATTTTCGAATCCCTGTGCGGGGTTCTTGACGTCGTTGCCGGTCAGCACCGGATTGTCGTTGAGCACATACCAGCTGTTCGGCGAGGGGTTCGTGACTTTGCCGTCGGTGCTTTCTGAGGGGTGCGCCTGGGCGAGCACGGTGCCGGGATTGACGCGTATCTCCTGGACTTTGGCGCCGGCCGGCGGCTTGTAGCCGTCGGCGTACAGGTTTTCCCGGGTGTCCTCAGGGCCGCGCAGCACCTTGCGGTTGGTGTTGTCGAGCAGATACCACTGGCCGTAGATGCAGTTCTGCACCTGCGCGGGGGTGCAGCCGGGCGCGAGCGTGGTGTCGTTGAGGCGGAGGATCGCCGGGCGCTTGGCAGCGCGCAGCACCGCTTCGTACTCGGGTAGGCCGGTCTCCGGCCCGGCGGGGCTCGCGCCGCCCGTGACGGTCGGTTCGTTGGGCCCGGCTGGCTTGCCGGTGGGGCCGATCACGTTGGTCTCCCAGTCATAGAAGAACATCTGCGCGGTCTTGCCGACCTGTTCCTGGGCGCGCGCAGCGTTGCTCACGTCGGGCAGTGCCACGTCGATCTGGTTGGCGCCGGTGCGATGGATTTCCGGCTCGGACACGCCGAGCTGGTTGATGCGCTTTTCCATGATCGTGATCGCGCGGTCCAGCGATTCGGAGGTGACCTTGGACTCCGCCGTGGGCTTGCCCAGGTAGGTCAGTTCGACGCCGCCCTTCAGGTCGAGGCCCAGGCGGGTCTTCTGCGGCTTGGTCACGCCCGGCAGCCCCACGATCACGATCAGCGAGGCGATCGCGAGCCCGAAGACGATGGCGAGGACGAAGGCGTTGCGGCGACGATCGGTCATGCGTTCAGACTACTTGTCCAGAGCCGCGGCGCAACTACTTGTCGGGGGTGAGCACCAGCAACAGCCCGCCGTCCTCGTCGTAGGCGGGAAACATGTCGGCCTTCGCGCTGGCCACGACATCGCGATCGCCGCTGACGCGGACGGGCTTGCCGAGTGCGCGCACTCCCCACTCCAGCACGGTTGCAACGGGCTGCTCGTCGTCGGCGAAGCTGAGGCCAAGAGCCTGCTCGACGCGCTGGCCGATCACCGCTTCCTCCTCGAGGCCCGTGAAGGCGAAGGAGTTCTTGCCGCAGCCGATCACGCGGCCCTCGTGGTCGCATACGAAGAAGGCCGCGTCGGGGGCCGGGTAGTAGTCGTCGAGCAGCTCGAAGAGGAAGGCGAAGCCGCACTTCGCGCAGCCCTTGGGCTGGCGCGTGAAGCCGATATTACGATCGAGCTCGCTGGTGCGGTGACCGCAGTTGGGGCAGATGAAGGGGTGCGCCATGAGCCCACAGATTAGTGGTCCAAGAGGGTGGCACACCCAGAGGGCACAGGCAGCCGGACGTAGGCCGGCTGGCCGAAACGGGGACTCGCGCCGAAGGCGCGTGTCTACCGGCTTCGGTCGGGCCCCTCGCTCTTTCCGATCAGAACAGAGCAGGGTCGGTACTGTTATCGACCTGTGGCGCGGGCTGCGGGAGGCCCAGATGTGCGAAGGCAGCGGACGTGGCGACGCGCCCGCGAGGGGTGCGCTTGAGCAGTCCCTCGCGCAATAGATGGGGCTCGTAGACATCCTCGAGCGTGTCCTGCTCCTCCCCCACGACGACCGCCAGCGTGGAGAGGCCGACGGGACCGCCGGCGAACTTGACGCAGATGGCACGCAGGATCTCGCGGTCCAGACGATCCAACCCGCGCTCGTCGACCTCCAGCAGGTCGAGCGCGGCGCGTGCCGTCTGCGCGCTGAGCACGCCGCCCATGCGCACCTCGGCGTAGTCGCGCACGCGCTTGAGCAGCCGGTTCGCGACGCGCGGGGTGCCCCGTGAGCGCGCGGCGATCGCCGCCGCGCCGCCGCTCTCCAGGGGGATCTCGAGGATGCCGGCCGAGCGCGCGACGATCGACGCGAGGTCCTCCTCGGAGTAGGTCTCCAGACGCGCCTGGATGCCGAAGCGGTCGCGCAGCGGTGTCGTGAGCAGGCCCGTGCGCGTGGTCGCGCCGACGAGGGTGAAGGGGGGGAGCTCGAGCGTCACCACGCGCGCGCCGGCCCCCTGGCCGACGGTGATCGGCAGGCGACGGTCCTCCATTGCCGGGTAGAAAGTCTCCTCCAGGGTGCGCGGCAGGCGGTGGATCTCATCGACGAAGAAGACGCTGCGTGGCTCCAGGGCCGTGAGAAAGGCAGCAATGTCTCCCTTTCGCTCCAGCGCTGGACCGGCGGTCTGCACGAAGGGAACCTCGAGCTCGCCGGCGACGATCTGCGCGAGCGAGGTCTTGCCGAGGCCAGGCGGTCCGGCGAGCAGCAGGTGGTCGAGCGCGTCCCCGCGCGCAGCGGCCGCCTCGATCGCCACCGACAGCTGCTCGCGCAGCCCGTCCTGGCCGACGAAGTCCGCGAGACGGCGCGGGCGCAGCGAGCGGTCGAGCTCCTCCTCGTCGTCCTCGACCGCGTAGGGAGTCTGGATGCGGTTCACGACCGCGCCCCGCGCAGCGCGCTGGCCAGCAGCGTCTCCGCCGTGTCGCCCTCGACGTCGCGCAGCAGCTCCTCGGCCTCGCCGGCGCTGTAGCCGAGCTCCACCAGCCCGTCGCGCGCGAGTGCCCTCGGAGAGGCCGGCCCGCGTCCGCGTCGCGCCACGATCGCACCCGCGGCGCTGGCGAGGGGAGCGTCGGCGAGCGAGACCTTCTCGCGCAACTCGACGATGATGCGCTCGGCCGTGCGCTTGCCGATCCCAGGAACGGCCTGAAAGCGCGCGGCGTCGCCCGCGGCGATCGCGCCGAGCAGCTCGCGCGGGGGACCGCCCGAGAGCACCGCCAGGGCGACCTTCGGCCCCACGGACTGCACGGCGAGCAGCATCAGGAACAGGTCGCGCTCGGGCTCGGAGTGAAAGCCGTAGAGGGACAGCGCGTCGTCGCGCACGATCAGATGGGTGTGCAGCGTCGTCTCGCCGCCCACCGCGGGGACGTGGTGCAGCGTCTCCGAGGAGACGGCCACGCGGTGGCCGATACCGCCGCAGAGCACGACGACGTGGTCGGAGCGGCGCACCGCCACCTCCCCGCGCAGCAGCGCGATCACGCTGAGCCCTCGGGAAGGGGGACGTAGGCAGGGTGGTAGGCGCCGAGGCGAGGACCGTGGACGATCACGCGAGCGCTCCCGCCAGCGCCGTGGCCATCGGCGCACAGTTGGCGTGGCACAGCGCGACGGCCAGCGCGTCGGCCGCGTGGTCGGGCGTCGGCAGGGCGGACAGGTCCAGCAGCGACTGCACCATGCGCGCGACCTGGTCCTTCTGCGCACGGCCGTGGCCGCAGACCGAGGACTTGACCTTCTGCGGGGTGTAGCTGGTGCAGGGCAGCCCGCGGCGCCCGGCGGCGAGCATCACCGCGCCGCGCGCGTGACCGACGGCGAACGCGGTGCGCACGTTCTGGCCGAAGTAGAGCTCCTCCAGGGCGACAGCGTCGGGGGAGTGCTCCTCCAATAAGCGCTCCACACCGTCGTAGACGTCGACCAGGCGCCGCTCGAGCGCCACTCCCGCGCGCGTCTCGATCACGCCGCCGTCGAGCGCGGCCATGCGCCCGCGACGGCGCGTGACTACGCCGTAGCCGGTGGAAGCCAAGCCAGGGTCGATGCCGAGAACGATCACAGTCAGTGATTCTGCGTGGCGCGTCGGACGCCTGCCAGGAACAGGTGTTCGTCAGGAGGCGACTGTCGCCGGTAGACCCCAGGGAGGCGCACCCTTGACCCAAAGGTCGTTGAGCGCGATGGCGTCCTTGTAGGTGTCCATGCACTCCCAGAAGCCATGGTGGCGATAGGCGTGGAGCTGGCCGTCCTGCGCCAGACGCTCAAGCGGGCGGCGCTCCAGCGCCGCGTCGAGGTCCATGTAGTCGAGCGCGTGAGCCTCCATGCAGAAGAACCCGCCGTTGATCCAGTGCTCTGAGCGCGGTTTCTCGCGGAAGCCCAGCACCCGCCCGTCCTCGTCGCCGAGCTCGGTGACGCCGAACTGCAGCTCGGGGCGCACGACCGTCATCGTGGCCAGCGCCGAGTGAGCATCGTGGAAGGCCAGCAGGGCGCCCAGGTCGATGTCGGCGAGACCGTCGGCGTAGGTGAGGCAGAACCGCTCGCCGCCGAGGTGTGGCCCAAGCAGGTGAACGCGCCCGCCCGTGGGGGTGTCGAGCCCGGTGTCGATGCAGCGCACCTCGACTCCAGACGGCCAATCGCACGAGGCAGCGAAGCGCTCGATCAGATCCCCTCGGTAGCCGGTCGCCAGCAGGAAGCGCTCGAAGCCCTGCGCGGCGTACAGCTGGATCACGTGCCAGAGGATCGGCAGCCCGCCGATCTCCACCAGCGGCTTGGGCAGCTCCCGGGTGTGCTCCTGCAGGCGCGCGCCGCGCCCGCCGCAGAGGATCACGACGGGTGGGCGGTTCTCGTTGGGCCAGGACATGCGCGGCGCATTATGGCGTGTATATGGCGCGTACGTCACGCTCACGAGCCCTCACTCCAGTTCTGACAGTTGACATATATGAGCAGTCCGACTACGGTGCCCGCGATGCTTGAAGCACCCGAAATGGCCGTAGCGCGAGCGTTCTCGCTCGGCTGGACGATGACGGACCTCTACGAGCAGGGGATGCCCGCGCAGATGCACCCGCCGAAGCCCCGCGAGCGCCTGCCGGGCGCAGGCAAGCTGAGCCCGTCCCAGCGCGCCCTGCTGCGGCTCGACCAGATCGACGCGGCGCTGTCCTCGCTCTCCGGCGCAATCGAGAGCCACGGCCTGCGCGTGCCAGAAACGGGAGGCCTGCGCGATGCGCAGCGCTATGAGGAGACGGAGGCCGGCAAGCGCGCGGCGATCTATGCGCTGCACCTCGAGCTGCTGCGCGCCCTGACGGCGGCGGACGTACGGCTCGGCAAGGCATACGGGCTCGGCCGCGCGCTCGCTGACACCTGCCGCGATTCGCAGAGCCGCGCAGAACTGGAGGAGAGCTTCGGTCGCTACCGCCTCGACAACCTGCGCGGCTGGCTGAACGACTCCGCATCCACGCTGCCCCGACATGGCGCGAAGGCGGTGCTGACGGGGCTCGCCCGCTGGGAGGCGTGGGTCGCCAACCTCGGCGCCGGATCAGAGCCCGATACGGAATGGCAGGAGGCGGCTGGCGAGATTCACACCACCCTGCACCGCCAGGGCGAGATGTGGCGCTCGGTGCTTGCGGGCGAAAAGGACGCCGGCGACACGCTGAACACGGACAGCTACCTGAAGGCCGCCGACACGATGACCCAGCGAGCGTTTGCGCTGGCGTGGAGGTTCATGAGCAGGTCGGCGTTGGGGGTGGCGCTCCTGCTGCTCGGGCTGGTGGCGGTGGTGCTGCTCGCGTGGGGGCTCGCGAGCGGCGGCGCATCCCAGTTGACGACTGGCATTGCCGCGGCGGCGGCCGCGCTTGGCATCACGTGGAAGACCGTGGGCACCGCCATGCAGAAGCTCGGCGAAGCGCTGGAGAAGCCGATGTGGGAAGCCGAGCTCGACAACGCCGTGGGTGAGGCGCTGACCTTCCTGCCGCTCGCGCCGGTGCGGGAGCCGGGGCCGCACGTTCTGCTCGATGCTCCGCGAGTGCTGCGCGAAACCTACGTTCCAACAAGGTCGGCCGCCGGCGCGCGCCCGCGCCAGTCCATATCGGAATCCGAGCGCCGCTACCTGCTGAGCTGGGCGCGAGCCGCCGGTTATGTCGAACCTGCGACAGATGGGGCTGGGGCTGGGGGCGAGCGACTGAGCGACGTGGGGCGGCATCTGGCCGACATCCCGCCCAGCGAGTGCGGCAATGTATGCGCGATCTTGGGAGCTGGTCGCGGCTTGGGCTCGCATGCGAGCGTGAACGGCCGAGAAGCCCACGCGGACGCCACACCCGCCCCGGAGAACGTCAGACCCGCCCTGGCCCCCGCCACCACAACACCCGTTGAGGAGGTGTATGACCATGAATGACTTCAAGTCAACTCTGCTGAGAACCCTGGCAAAGCTGCTGTCATTGGTGCTGCCGGCGAAGTGGCGCGAAGTGGCTCGCCAGCTGGCGGTGAAGCCACCGCGGACACCAGGCGGGAGGGTGAGCGTGACGGTGGACGCGGACGTGCGGAACCTGTACGAGAAGGTGGATCACATCGTGGTGGTGATGCTGGAGAACCGCTCATTCGATCATATGCTGGGCTACCTGAAGCTGGTGCGCGGACGCGAGGACATCGATGGGCTGACGGGGGCCGAGACCAATATGGCCCCCGATGGCCACCGCCGCGCGGTGTATCCGTTGGAGGGATTCACGGCATTTGAAGGCGAGGCCGAAGACCCCGACCACTCGGGCGGGAGCGTGGATGAGCAGCTGGAAGGCGACAACGGCGGCTTTGTGGCGAACTTCGCGCGCTACAACGAAGTGGCGGCGAGGCGTCTGGGGATCCCTCCGCGCGATCCGAGGTTGGTGATGGGCTATTACACGCACGAGCAGCTGCCGGTGTATGACTACTTGGCGGAAGAGTTCTGCGTGTGCGACCGCTGGTTCTCCTCGGTGCCGGGCGCGACCTGGCCCAACCGCCTGTACGCGGTGGCGGGCCAGGCGGAAGGCACGCGCGATGATCCGCAGTTGCCAAGGCTGCCGCTGTTCGCGCAGGCGTCGTTCGTGCGTTATCTGCGCGAAGAGGACTGGCGCTGGTATTCATTCGACCCGGCGACGCTGCGCTGTGTGGACCCGGCGTACCGCTTCTCCCACCACGATCGCTTCGGCTTCGTGGATACGCGCAAGCTGACGCCCGTCGAAGAGGCGGTTGGCGAGCTCACGGAGGCCGGCGACTCCTTCCTTGAGGACGCGGCGGCGGGAAAGCTGCCGGCGGTGTCGTGGATCGACCCGCGTTTCAAGGACCTGCGCGTATTGGGCCCGGACTCCAATGACGATCACCCGCCCTCGGATGTGACGGCGGGGCAGCATTTGGTGCTGAGCGTGTATCACGCGCTGCGCGCGGGGCCAGCGTGGAAGAAGACGCTGATGATCGTCACCTACGACGAGCATGGGGGCTTCTACGACCATGTCCCCCCGCCGCCGATCCCTGGCGAAAAGGCGCCGTTCGATCGCTATGGCGTGCGCGTGCCGGCGCTGGTGATCTCACCGTGGGTCGAGCGCGGGGGGGTGGCGCATACGGTGTTCGACCACACGTCGATCATTAAGACGATCCTGTTGCGCAACTGCCTCGGTGAGGAGGGCTCCGGCGAACAGCAGACCCCGAGCATCCCGGATATGGGCCCGCGGGTGAACGCCGCGGAGCACCTCGGCGCGCTGCTGACCCGCACGCAAGCGCGCATGGACGCGGAAGTCGGCGACTATGGCTCGCTGATCGAACGCATGCAGAGTTGGTCGAACGCGCTGCAGGAACGGCGCTTCGCGCCACAGCTGGAACCGCCCTCCCGTCCGCAGAAGCTGACGGACTTCCAGAACGGCTTCTATGGGGCCGCGCGCTTGCTGCGCCGGGCGGGGCTGCCGGCGGGACACCCCTGAGGGGTCTGACCGCCCATTCCGGCCCGGTGGCCACCGAGAATTTTACCCGACCGCCCGTTCGAGCATCTCTGCGGGCACGTCGAAGTTGGCGTGGACGGCGCCGACGTCGTCGTTATCTTCGAGCGCGTCGATCAGGCGCATGAGCTTGGCGACCTGCCCCTCGTGCTGGATCTCCACCAGCGAGGAGGGGCGGTAGACGAGCTCGGCAGACTCCAGGTCCACCCCGGCAGACTCCAGTGCGTGGCGCACCGCGGCGAAGTCGCCCAGCGCGGTGACGATCTCAAAGACGCCCTCGTCGTCGGAGATGTCCTCGGCGCCGGCCTCGATCGCAGCCAGCAGATCGTCCTCGGTGTAGCGCGCGGCGTCGACCAGGAGGACGCCCTTCTTGTCGAACAGGTAGCCGACCGAGCCGGGCTCGCCGAGCGAGCCGCCGAACTTGACGAACAGGTGTTTGACGTCGGCGCCGGTACGGTTGCGGTTGTCGGTCACCGTCTCCACCATCAGCGCGACGCCGCCCGGACCGTAGCCTTCGTAGACGATTGACTCAAGCGCCTCGGCGTCGCCACCGGCACCCGTGCCCTTGGCGATGGCGCGTTCGATGTTGTCCTTGGGCATCGAGGCGGCCTTGGCCTTCGCCACAGCGTTCTCCAACGAGGCATTCGTGTCGGGGTCTCCCCCACCATCGCGCGCGGCGACCGTGATGGCGCGCGCGAGCTTTGTGAAGGCGGCCCCGCGACGCGAGTCGACGATCGCCTTCTTGTGCTTGATGGATGCCCACTTGGAGTGCCCGGACATGCCCTAAAGATAGTGTTTCGGCGGGTCGCGCTCCGGACGACGACTTAAGAGGCTCCGCTCCGCTACGCCGAGAGGGCCGCGTTGCGCGAGGCAGGAGGTATTGCCGGACCCATAGGATGACCGCCCATGAAGAGAACCCTGGACCCCGGGATATTCAAGGCGTACGACGTGCGTGGGCTCTACGGCGAGCAGATCGACGGCGACGTGGCCGAGGCCGTCGGGCGGGCGTTCGTGCGCGTGCTGGGAGAGCTCGCGGGCAAGCCCGTGAGCGAGCTGAAGGTGGGGCTGGGCAGGGATATGCGCCTCAGCGCACCGGAGCTGGCGGCGCGCTACCGCACCGGCATGACCGCCGAGGGAGCGCACGTCGTGGACGCCGGGCAGGTGGGCAGCGAGATGCTTTATTACCTTGTCGGATCGCGTGGGTTGGACGGGGGATTGATGTGCACCGCATCGCACAACCCCAAGGCATACACGGGCGCCAAGCTCGTGCGCGAGGGGGCGATCGCGCTGAGCGGCGACGCGGGCATACAGGACGTGCGGCGCACGATCGAAGCGGGGCTGGGCGAGCCGGCCCGGACGCCGGGCACAGTCGAGGACGTCGATGTCTACGAGGAGTTCCAGGAGGCGGCGCTGCACTTCATCGACCCTGCTGTGGTGAAGCCGTTGAAGGTGGTCGTGGACGGCGGCAACGGCATGGCCGGGCCGATGGTGGGGCCGCTGCTGGAGCGCCTGGGTTTGGAGACGATCGAGATGTATTGGACTCCCGATGGGGAGTTCCCCGACCACGAGCCCAACCCACTGCTGCCCGAGAACCGCGAGGCGATCATCGCCAGGGTGCGCGAGAGCGGTGCGGACCTCGGGATCGCCTGGGACGGGGACGCCGACCGCTGCTTCTTCATCGACGACACGGGCGAGTTCGTGGACGGCGATTTCCTCACCGCGCTCCTGGCGGAGTCGCTGCTCCAGAAGCACCCCGGCGAAGCGATTCTGTACGACGTGCGCGCCAGCTGGGCGGTGCCCGACACCGTCAAGCGCGCGGGCGGCACGCCCTACGTCAACCGCGTGGGACACGCGTTCTTTAAGACGCGCATGCACAAGGAGGGGTCGCTGTTCGGCGGCGAGGTGTCCGGTCACTACTACTTTCGCGACTTCTACTGCGCGGACTCCGGCACCGTGCCGGCGCTGTTGATGCTCAAGCTGCTCTCGCGCGGCGGCAAGAAGCTCTCCGAGCTACTGGCGCCCTACCACGAGAAGTACTTCATCTCCGGCGAGGTCAACTCTGAGGTGGCCGACCCGCAGGCAAAGATGAGGGAGATCGAACAGCGCTACTCAGACGCCAGCCAGGCACACCTGGACGGCATCTCGGTGGACTACGAGCGCTGGCACTTCAACGTGCGGCCTTCCAACACCGAGCCGCTGCTGCGGTTGTGTCTGGAGTCGCTGGAGAGTCACGAGGACATGGAGCGCCGCCGCGACGAGGTGCTGGCGCTGATCCGCTCGTGAGCGACGTGGCCCCGCCCGAGACGCCCGAGCGTGGCGCGGGGGTGGCGGCCCAGCGCTCGGACAGGCCGAGTGAGGTGGGGCGGCCGCAGCCGTCCAGCGACACACCGGCGCTGCTACGAAGGACCCACCGGTGAGCCCGCCGCCCCCCTTTTCGCCGACCGAGGACGAACGGCGCGAGGACGCCACCATGCTGGCCGGCGCAGCCGCTGAGGGCGTGCACTGCCTGGCGATCCCCACGCCCTTCCAGGTGGGACGCGTGAACGCGTACCTGATCGAGGACTCGCCGCTGACTCTGATCGACTCAGGCCCCAACTCGGCCAAGGCGCTCGACGAGTTGGAACAGGCGCTAAAGGCGCGCGGCCACGCGATCGAGGACATCGAGCTGCTCGTCATCACCCACCAGCACATCGACCACTTCGGGCTCGCCTCGATCCTCGCACGGCGCTCGGGCGCGGAGGTGGCGGCGATCGCGGGCCTCGACCATTACCTGGGCAACTTCCGCGAGGCAACCGAGCTCGACGACCTGTTCGCCGAGCAGACGATGCTGCGCCACGGGATCCCCGCCGACATCGTGGGCGCGCTGCGCGCCGTGTCCGCGAGCTTCCGCGCGTGGGGCTCGACGGTCGAGGTGACGCGCACGCTCACCGACGGCGAGGAGCTGGAGCTCGCGAACCGCACGCTGCGCGTGCTGCACCGTCCCGGTCATAGCCCCTCGGACACGCTCTTCTGGGACGAGGCGCGCGCGCAGCTGTTCGTGGCCGACCACCTGCTCAAGCACATCTCCTCCAACCCGCTGCTCGCCCGCCCGCTGGGAGCGGGCAGAGACTTCACCGGCCCGCGCCCGCAGGCGCTCGTGAGGTTCCTCGCCTCGATGGAGCAGACGCGCGCGATGGACCTCGACCTGGTCCTACCCGGCCACGGCCCGCCGATCACAGACCACAAAGCGTTGATCGAGCTGCGCCAACGTATGCACCGGCGCCGGGCAGAGCGTATCCAGGCGCTGATCGCCGCCAAGCCCCGCACCGCACACGAGGTGGCCCAGGAGATGTGGGGCAACGTCGCGGTGACCCAGGCCTACCTGACCCTCTCGGAGGTGCTGGGCCATACCGACATGCTTATCAACGAAGGGCAGGTGGTCGAGCAGGAGCAGGACGACGTGGTGCGCTTCGCTGTCGTTAAGTAGTGCTCTCTATCTAAGGGCCAATCCCTCCAGGCCCGCAGATCCCTATTGGGATGATGGGCCCTGAGAGCGCTCCATCTCCCCCAGGTGCTCGATGTTCGCCCGGTCGTCCTCCTCGGCGCTGGGCTCGCCCGCGAACCAGGCGTCGAGAATCTCCTCCAGCATCGCCTGCGAGGTCGTGCGCAGGCTGAGCGCCAAGATGTTGGCGTCGTTCCAGCGCCGTGCGCCCGCCGCGGTGAGGGCGTCGATGCACAGCGCCGCGCGCACCCCCGGGACCTTGTTGGCGGCGATCGACGCGCCTGTGCCGGTCCAGCAGCAGACGATCGCCTGATCGGCGCGCCCATCGGCTACGTCTCGCGCGGCGGCCTCCGCGGCCCAGGCCCAGTCATCGCGCTCGGACTTCGCGAGTGCGCCGTGACGCGCGGCGAGGAGGTGCCCACGGCGCTCCAGCGCAACGGGAAGGTCATCGGCGATCCCCGTTCGCTCATCCACCGCGATCGCGATCCTCATCGGCGCATTGTTTCAGACCGATACCGGCAACAGGGCCCGGCGGACAGCGGTGATCGTGATGTGGAGTCGGTGAGCGCACCGACTACGCCACGCTCGAAAGGCCCTGAGTCAATTGAACACTGTCTCCGACTCGCTTGACAGACGCAGCAGGCGGGCGCAGAATCCCGCTGGCTTGAATCCATGACAAATCGGTGGCGCGGAACGCGAGAGCGATCGACGCGCCGCACCTCAGAAAAGGACAATAAAATGAAGACCAGGATTCTCTTGGGCGCTGCGACGACCGCTTGCGTTCTCGCCCTCACCGCGACGTCCGCGTTGGCCACGTTCGTCTCGACAACGGGCAAACCCGAAGGCTCCCTGAAAGCGTCAACTGTGACCTTTGGACTCGGTGGCGGAGTGGGCATCTGCCAGAACCCCAAAGGACATTATTTCATCAAAAAAAGCAACGAAGAACAAGGCTTGGAAAAAGAGGGCCAGCACGAGACGGAGGGCATCGAAGAACAGGGCCCGACTGAATGTGAATTCGCTACGAAAGGTGGCTTGAAAACGAAAGGCACCGTATCGGCCTGCAACCTCCATCTCATATCGAAGGCCGAACAGTTCAAAGAACTCACTGGGGCCGTCGAAAAAGAATGCGTGCTCAAAACCGAAGGTTGCGAAATCAAAGTTCCCACGACGGGCAACAAAGAACTCTTGAAAGCCGCCGACGTGGCGAACTCCGGGACGAACGACATAGTCAAAGCCCATGCGACGGGCATCACGGAGAACGCAAGCGTCTTTTGCGAAGTGGTCGGCATCAAAAGCTCGAAAGAAGGCAAACTCGAAGCGGAAGTGACGAACGTCGGGCAAAACGTCAGCTGAGTCGCCACTGGAGATCGCCGCGGGGCGCGAGACCTACCCCCGCGGATCGGCTGGGACGGCTTGGGGAATCCGGGCCGTCCCCTTCCTCGAGTTGGAGCGGCGCCACTGCCCGTCACGCGCAGCGCCGGCTTGCCGCCTCGGACAGTGCTGCCGCGTCGCCTCGCACGGTCCCGGCTTGCAACCGCTCGGACAGTGCTGCCGCGTCGCCTCGCCCAGCGCCGGCCAGCCGTTGTCCAGCCATCCACTCAGGAACGATCTAGTACAGTATAGTCCTTGATATGTGGTATCGGGTGTAGGAGGGAGTGGTCTAGCGGATGTACATGGATGGGCAGGCTGCGCAGGCCAATCCGCATCTGAACGTATTCGAGCCCTATCGGGACCTTGCGAGCCACCACGAGGACCAGCTCACGCGCGCGGCGATGATCGTGCTGCGGATGGTCCCCCTCGCGCGGGAGACACTGCTGGCCGCGATCGGTGAGGGCTCGCAGAGCGGGCTGCCGGAGTGCACGCTCGACATGCAGGCCACGCACGTCGTGGATCCCGGCGAGAGCTCCGAGGACGCGCCCGCGCGGGGGCGACTCGTGAGCGTCTTCCTCACGCCCGACATCGAGCCCTTCGCACTTGCCGAAGAGGTCTCCGAGACCGACCGCGGACAGCGCTTCGACGGTGTGCTGCGCTTCGATCCCGATCTCGTGGTGGTCGTCGAGAGCAAGGTCTGCCAGCGCTGGGCGCGCCGCGACGGGCACCGCGCCGCCGAGCTGAACCTGCAGGGCGTGCGCTTTGCCGAGCAGCGCACTTGCCTGTTGCCGTGGCACGACCTGCTGGAGTCGTGGATGCGGCTGATCGAGCTGGACGTGCTCGGCACGGCCGAGCGGGCGCTCGTGCAGGACATGCTCGACTACGCCCACCGTGACTTCGCCCATCTGCTGCCCTTCGGCAGTCTGCGTCGGGCTGGGACGGACCCCACGCGCCGCCTGCGGCGGCTGCGCTCGCTGCTGGCACAGGCCACGGGCGTGCCCGTCGAGCGGGGCTCGCTCGTGCACGTGCGCCTGGACACCGCGCTTGGCGTCGACTCCTTCCAGCGCGTCGCCCTGGACCTCGTTGCCGACCAGCTGGTGCTGCACGTGTGGCCGGGCGAACTCAAGCACCAGGCCGAGCACCTTTACGCCGACGGGCACGCGCTGGCATTGAGCGGGCTGGCCGGACCGGGCCAGCCGTGGAGCGTGGAGCCCCAGCCGCTCCTGGGCTATCGCAACGCCCCTGTGCGCTCGCGGGTCTATCTGACGTGCACACTCTCGGCCGCCACCTACGCCGAGCGCTGGCAGGGCGAGGACTGGGAGCGCGTGGGCGCCCACCACCGCAATCACATCCTGGACGACCTCTGGCCGTGGCTGCTCGCGCGCGGCTACGCCTCGCCCAGCGACCTGGAGGGGGTGAGCGGCTTCGTCGATTCACTGGGCCGGCGCTTCGCGCACCTGCGCCCGGGGATGCATGTCAAGCGTTTCTGGTCGCTGGAGCACGCGGAGGAGCTCGACGAGATAGGGCTGCTCGCCGGGGAGGTGCGCGCCGCGATCGCCGAGGTGCTGCGCTTGCTGGAGGAGCCGCCGCTGCCGCCCACCGACGGTGGGCTGCCCGGCGAGGCGCCGGCGTCCGTCGCGGGGGAACCGCGGCCCACCTGGACCTAGCGCCTGCGCTCTACCGCCGCCAGGAACAGCTTGTGGATGCGGTCATCGCCGGTCAGCTCGCTGTGGAATGCCACTACCAGCCTGTCGCCTTCGCGGGCCGCGACGGGGTGGCCATCGATCTCTGCCAGCACCTGTAGACCTGGACCGTGCTCGGCGATCCAGGGAGCACGGATGAACACGCCGCGTAGTGGCCCACCATCCAGGCCGACGACTTCGAGGTCGGCCTCGAAGGAGCGTGTCTGGCGGCCGAAGGCGTTGCGCTCAGCGCGCATGTCCATAAGTCCGAGGTGCTCGCGGTCGAGCATGATCAATCCCGCGCACGAGCCGAGCACTGGCGTACCGGCGCTCGCAAGCTCACGTAGCGGCTGCGCAAGACCCTCGCGCTCGATGCCGAGCGTCATGGTCGTGGACTCGCCGCCCGGCACCACGAGTGCCTCCAGCCGATCGAGGTCGGCGGGAACGCGCACCTCGCGCACGTTCGCACCTAGCCGGCGCAGTACCCTGGCGTGCGCCTCGAAGTCACCCTGCAGCGCGAGGACGCCGATCAGCGGAGACGGCACTTCGAGGGCCGGAGCTACCAACCGCGATGGGCCAGAAGCTGCTCGTCCTCCAACTTCGAGGACTCAAGGCTCACCATCGCGCTGCCCAGCCCGCGCGAAGCCTGGGCGATGCGCGCGGGGTCCCGCCAGTGGGTGGTGGCCTCCACGATCGCGCGCGCCCGCACGGGCGGGTCCTCTGACTTGAAGATGCCCGACCCCACGAAGACGCCTTCGGCGCCGAGCGACATCATCAGGGCGGCATCGGCGGGCGTGGCGATGCCCCCGGCGCAGAAGAGCACCACGGGCAGCTTGCCCGCGGCGGCCACGCTCCGAACGAGATCCAGCGGCGCGCCGTGCTCCTTGGCGGCGGTGGCCAGCTCGGCCTCGTCCAGCGCGCCCAGGCGGCGGATTGCGCCGGTGACCGAACGCATGTGGCGCACGGCCTCGACGATGTCCCCGGTGCCGGCCTCGCCCTTGGAGCGGATCATCGCGGCGCCCTCGCCGATCCGCCGCAGCGCCTCGCCGAGGTTGGTGGCGCCGCACACGAAGGGCACCTTGAAGGCCCACTTGTCGATGTGGTTGCTCTCGTCCGCGGGCGTGAGCACCTCGGACTCGTCGACGTAGTCCACGTCCAGCGCCTGCAGCACCTGCGCCTCGACGTAGTGGCCGATGCGGGCCTTGGCCATCACCGGGATGCTCACGGCCTCCTGGATGCCCACGATCATCTCCGGGTCCGACATGCGCGCGACGCCGCCGTCGCGCCGGATGTCCGCGGGCACGCGCTCCAGCGCCATCACCGCCGCGGCCCCGGCGTCCTCGGCAACCTTGGCCTGCTCGGGGGTCACGACGTCCATGATGACGCCGCCCTTGAGCATCTCCGCCAACCCGCTCTTGACCCGGAACGTCGCCTCGTCGCGCATGGGGCACAGTCTATCTGGCGGCCACGATCTTCTTTCTTTCCGGGAAAGGAAGGCCGCATGCGGCCTTCCTCCGGACCGTACATGTACGGTCCGGCCACCCTGCACATGTGCAGGGTGGAACTACTTCAACCTAAAAGCGCGAATACGGTCATCGTACTGCGCGGTGTCGCGCGCGTACACGCCGTAAGCCAGCGCCTGGATCAGGCTCAACAGCGCCGTGTGCGAGCGCACGTAGGCCGGGCTGTTGGAGGAGTAGTACAGCTTCAGCTGCGCCAGCTTCGCGACCTCTGAGAGCGTCGCGTCGGTGATCGCCGCCGTGCGCGCCTTGCGGTGGCGCGCCAGCTTCATCGCTCTCACCACCAACGGGTGTGGGCGGCCGGCCGAGAGGCCGATCACGAGCGTCGCTTCGTCGATCCGCCCCAGCCGGCTGAGCGCCTCCTGCGAGGGGCTCGCGACGACATCCACACGCAGGTCCAGCAGCATCAAGAGGTGGCGCAGATAGCTGGCGAAGAAGGCCATCTGGTCGCTGCCGGCCACGAGCACCTTCTCCGCGTTCACGATCGCCTCGATCAGGGCGTCGACAGTGCTGCGCGACACCTTGCGGGCCGTCTCCTCGACGTTCAGATGGTCCGCCGCCAAGGCCGTCTCGAACTCGTTCTGGTCGAGCGAGAACAGCGGGGCGCTGCCGTTGTTTGAGGCACCCGCCCCCCCGCTCGTGCCGTTTGATCGGGCCGGTCCGGTGATCGCGCGGGTGTGCACGCGCCGGTACTCCTCGCGCGCGGCGGCCTGCAGCTCGGGGAAGCCCTCGAAGCCGAGCGCCTGGGAGAAGCGCACGACCGTCGAGCTGGAGGTGTTCGCGCGGCGCGCCAGCTCCTCCGCGGTCTGGAACGCCGCCTCGTCGAGGTGGTCCACGATGTACTGCGCCACGTCCTTCTGCGAGCGCGAGCACTCGTCGAATCGGGCCTGGATGTAGCTGGACAGGCTCTGGTGCTCAGAGGAGCCGTTCACAGGCGGCGGGGCGGTGGGGGTGGCAAGACGCTTCATCGCGGCTGTCATTCGACGTCCGCGTCTTGGACTCCTCCCCCGAATGATCCACTTGCGCGCAAAACTCGCAAACAAGCCGAGCCATGCGTCTGCCCATATTCGGCCATCCATGCCCGCCGCTGCTCGCATCTCCGGCGTTCGATCATCCACACTCGCCGCTGCTCACATGTCCGGCGTTGTCGAGCACCACCGCGGTGCGTCGATGAAGATCGCGATCGTCGGCGCCGGCGTCTCGGGTCTCGTGGCCGCACACCTCCTCCAGCGCGAGCACGAGGTGACGGTGTACGAGGCGGCCTCCTACGCGGGCGGGCACACGCACACGGTGCGCGTCGACACCGCCCACGCCACCCACCACATCGACACGGGGTTCATCGCGATGAACGACCGCAACTACCCCCACTTCAGCCGCCTGCTGGAGAAGCTCGGAGTGCCGACGCAGCCCACGCACATGAGCTTCTCGGTGAGCGCCGTCGAGGAGGACTTCGAGTTCTCCGGCACACCCCGCGGTCTCATCTGCCAGCCGCGCAACCTCCTGCGCCCCTGGTTCCTGCGCATGCTCGGCGAGCTCCCGCGCTTCAACCGTGAGCTGCGGCGTGTCCTGCACGGCTCGGGCGACGCCGGCGAGTCACTGGGTGGCGCTGTGGACGCGGGTCAGCCGCCGCACGGCGCTGTAGACGCGGGCGAGTCGCTGGGCGGCACCGTAGGTCCTGGGGAGTCGCCGCACGGCGCCGTGGACGCGGGCGAGTCGCTGCAGGCCTTCCTGGAGCGCCACCGCTTCTCCCCCGCCTTCGTGCGCCGCCTGATCGTTCCTCAGGTCTCGGCGGTGTGGTCGGCCGACCCCGAGCAGATGCGCTCCTTCCCGGTGAGCTTCCTCGCCGAGTTCTTCGCCAACCACGGCATGCTCGGCTTTCGCGATCGTCCGCGCTGGGCAACCGTCAGCGGCGGCTCGGCGCGCTATGTGGAGGCGCTCACGCGGCCCTTCGCCGAGCGCCTGCGTCTGCGCTCGCCGGTGCGTCGGGTCGCCCGCTTCCCCACGCACGTCGAGGTCGGGGTCCTCGGAAGCGAGCCACAGCGCTACGACCACGTGGTCCTCGCCACCCACTCCGATCAGGCGCTTTCGCTGCTCGCCGATCCCACCACGCGCGAGCGTCAGGTGCTGGGCGCGATCCCTTATCAGCGCAACGAGGCCGTGCTGCACACCGACGCCTCGCTCCTGCCGCGCCGTCACGCCGCGCGCGCGGCCTGGAACTTCCACCTGCATCGCCATCCCCCGCCGCTGAGCACCGTGACCTACTACATGAATCACCTCCAGCGCCTGCGCGCCGAGAGCGACTTCTGTGTGACGCTCAACCGCAGCGAGGCGATCGACCCCGAAAAGGTCATCCGCAGGCTCTCCTACGCCCATCCGGTCTACACGCCCGCGGGCGTCGCCGCGCAGTCCCAGCACGCGGCGATCTCTGGCGTCGAGCGGCGCACGCACTACTGCGGTGCCTACTGGGGCTGGGGCTTTCACGAGGACGGCGTCGTCAGTGCCCTGCGTGCCTGTGCTCCCTTCGGGGTAGGGCTCTGAGCATGGCCACGGCCCAACACGAGCCTCCTCCGCAGATGGCCCACGGCAAGGTTTCCGCGGAGACAGCCCACCGCGAGGCTCCAAAGACGAGCCGTCGTCAGGAGCATGCCGCGGGCACCCGCCGGCGCTCCTGCCTGTACGAGGGCACCGTGCGCCACCGCCGCCGCGGTGCCCTGCCGAGCGAGTTCCACCACCGACTTTTCATGGCCTACCTCGATCTGGACGAGCTGCCGGGCCTCTTCGACGGGTCCCTCGCCTGGTCGGCCCGCCGCCCCGCGATGGCGTGGTTTCGCCGCGCCGACTACCTCGGTGATCCCCGCGTGTCGCTGAAGGACGCGGTGCAGGCTCTCGTCGAGGAGCGCACCGGCGCACGCCCCGAGGGGCCCGTGCGAGTGCTGACCCACCTGCGCTATCTCGGCCACTGCTTCAACCCCGTCAGCTTCTACTACTGCTTCGACACCACCGGCGAGCGCGTGCAGGCTGTCGTCGCCGAGGTCACCAACACTCCCTGGGGCGAGCGCCACGCCTATGTGATGTCGGTCGCCGAGGCCTCCGGTCGGGGCAGCGCGACGGTAATGCGCGAGCGATTGCCCAAGCAGCTCCACGTATCGCCCCTGATGGCGATGGACCTCAGCTACGACTGGCGCCTCACCGTCCCCGCCGAGCGATTGCTCGTGCACATCGAGGCCCGGGCGAGTGAGGGCGAGAGCGTGTTCGACGCCACCCTCTCGCTGGAGCGCCGGGAGATCGACGCCGCATCGCTGCGCCGCGCGCTGCTGCGCCACCCGCTGATGACCGTGCGCGTGCAGGCGAGTATCTACGTCCACGCCCTGCGTCTGCGCCTGCGTGGGGCGCGGTGGTTCACGCATCCGGACAGGCCGGCCAGGGATATATGAAGCACACAGCGGTTCACATACCCGGACAGACCGCGGACTGTATGAAGCACACAATCGGACAGCCCGGCCGTGGTTGCGTGAAGCACACACTGATTCACATATCCCGACAGGCCGAGGACGCTGTATGAAGCACCCGACGCTTCACGCACGTGGACAGTCGCGCCGGTTCTATGTGAAGTGGGCCGACGCCGCAGCGCGACGGCTCGTGCTGGGAGTGCTGACCCACATGCGCCACGCGGAGCTCACGGTCGTCGAGGGCGATGAGCGACTGCACCTGGGCACACTCGACCCCCGGCGCCCGCTGCTAGCCGTGGTGCACGTCCACTCCCCCAGCTTTTACCGTGCCCTGCTGCGCGGCAGCGTGGGCCTGTGCGAGTCCTACATGGACGCTCTGTGGGACTGTGACGATCTCGTCGCGCTCACCCGGATCGCTGCGCTCAACGTGCGCGCGCTCGACGACGCGCGGCGGGTGCTCGCACCGGTGCTGATCCCTTTTCAGCGCTGGACACGCTGGCTGGCGCGCAACACGCCGCGGCGCTCGCGGCGGCAGATCGCCGCGCACTACGACCTCGGCAACGAACTCTTCGCGCTGTTCCTGGATCCCACGATGATGTACTCCTGCGCGATCTTCGAGCGCCCCGAGGCGAGTCTCGAGGAGGCGTCGCTGTGCAAGCTGGAGCGCGTCTGCGCGAAGCTCGCTCTGCGCCCCGAGGACCACGTGCTCGAGATCGGCACCGGCTGGGGCGGTTTCGCGGTGTACGCCGCCGAGCAGTTTGGTTGTCGTGTGACCACCACGACCATCTCGCGCGAGCAGCACGACTACGCCTCGGCGCGGGTGCGCGCGGCCGGCCTGGAGGAGCGCGTCACGGTGCTGCTCGCCGACTACCGCGACCGCGCACAGCTCGACCGCCTTGGCCCCTACGACAAGCTCGTCTCGATCGAGATGATCGAGGCCGTCGGCTGGCAGCTGCTGGGGACCTTCTTCGAGCGCTGCTCGCAGCTATTGCGTCCTGATGGCGCGATGCTGCTGCAGGCGATCGTGATCGACGATCGCGCCTTTCACGTCGAGAAGGCCTCCAAGAGCTTCATCAACACCTACATTTTCCCGGGCGGCTGCCTGCCCTCGCTGGAGGCGATCTCCCGCTCGCTCGCGCGCGGAACGGACCTGCGCCAGGTGGGAATGGAGGACATCACGCGGCACTACGCGCAGACTCTCGCGTGCTGGCGCGAGCGCTTCCTGGAAGCCTCCCCGCGCCTGGCCGATCTCGGCTACGACGAGCGCTTTCGCCGCCTCTGGGAGCTGTATCTCTGCTACTGCGAGGGCGGCTTTCGCGAGCGGCGCATCCAGGACGTGCAGCTGCTGCTGGCCAAGCCCGCCTATCGCTCCGAGCCGCGCATCCAGACGCCGATCGCCGGCCCTGCCTCTGATTCAGAGCTGCGCGTCCATGCGCCGATCGCCGGCCCCGGCTATCGCTCCGAGCTGCTACCGGCGGAGACTTTGTTGAGCCTCTCGGCCAGCTCCACGAAGTAGTCGAGCGAGCGCGGGTTGGCGAGCGAGTCGATGCTCGCCGCCTGCTCGGGTGGCGTGCCCATCAGGATGCGCTTCACCGGCACCTCCAGCACCTTGCCCGAGAGCGTTCGCGGCACGTCCTCGATCTGCATGATCTCGTTGGGCGCATGGCGCGGCGAGCAGTCCTCGCGGATCCGCCTGACGATGCGTTTCTTCAGCTCCTCGTCCAGCACCGCCCCGTCGCGCAGGACCACGAACAGCAGCATCCACAGCTCCAGCTGCTCGTGTGGGAGATCGACCACGAGCGCGTCGACGACCTCCTCGACGGCCCCCGCCGCGCGGTAGATCTCGCTCGTGCCCATGCGCACGCCCTGACGGTTGATCGTCGCATCCGAGCGCCCGTAGATGACCGCGCCGCCGCGCGGCGTGATCCGGATCCAGTCTCCGTGGCGCCAGATCCCCGGGTACATCGAGAAGTAGCTCTCCCGGTAGCGCTCGCCCACCCCCACCCCGCGGCAGCGTCCTCCATCATCGCGTCCTCCATCATCGTCGCCCCAGAAAAACAGCGGCATCGAGGGCAGCGGCTCGGTAAGCACGAGCTCCCCCACCTCGTCCACGACACTGCTGCCCCGCTCGTCCCACGCCTCCACCGCACAGCCGAGAGCCCGGCACTGCAGCTCGCCCATGTAGACGGGCAGCAACGGACACCCGCCGACGAACGCGGTGCATACGTCGGTGCCACCGCTCGTCGAGAACAGCCACACGTCGGGCTTGACCTGCTCGTACACCCAGCGAAAGCCCTCCTGCGGGAGCGGCGAGCCGGTCGAGCCGATGCTGCGCAACCTGCTCAGATCGTATTCGCCGCGCGGCTTCAGCCCGGCTTTTTCGCAGCTCGTCAGGAAGCTAGCGCTCGTCCCCAGGCATGTCATGCCGGTGCGCTCGGCCAGCTCCCAGAGCCTTCTCAGGTCTGGGTGGCCGGGGCTTCCGTCATAGAGCACGACCGCGGCCTCGGTGAACATGCAGCCGATCAGGAAATTCCACATCATCCAGCCCGTCGTCGTGAACCAGAACATGCGGTCGCCGCGGTGCAGGTCCAGGTGCAGGTGACTCTTCTTCAGCTGCTCCAGCAGGATCCCCCCATGGCCGTGCACGATCGCCTTGGGCAGGCCGGTGGTGCCCGATGAGTACAGAACCCATAGAGGGTGTTCGAAGGGAACCTGCTCGAACTCCAGCTCGACGTTCGCGCCGCGCTCGCACAGCTCATTCCAGGTAAGGCCACCTGGCCAGTCGCCAGGGACGGCGCGAGTGCTCGGCGGGCCTGCCCGTGCGGGGCCGTCGATGTTCTCGGTGCTCACGGCGTCCGTCCCAGCCGTGCTTGCCTCGAGGTAGGACAGCAGAACCGTATGCTGCACCGTGGGCAGCTCGGCGAGGATACCCCCGAGGACCTCGGTGCGGTCGAAATCCTTGCCCCCGTGTCGGTAGCCGTCGACCGCCAGCAGCACCTTCGGCTCGATCTGGGCGAAGCGATCGATCACGCTCCGAGCGCCGAACTCGGGGGCGGCGCTCGACCAGATCGCGCCGATGCTGGCACTCGCCAGGAACGCGACGAGCGTCTCGGGGATGTTCGGCATGTAGGCCACGACCCGGTCGCCGCGTCCCACACCAAGCGCGCGCAGGCCACCCGCGACGCTCGCGACCTGCTCGCTCAGCTCACCCCACGTCAGCTCCTGCAGTGGACGCAGCTCGGAGGCGTGCAGCACCGCCACCTCCTCCGGGCGACGATCGCGCAGCAGCATGTTCTCCGCGTAGTTGAGCTCGGCGCCAGCGAACCACCGTGCGCCGGGCATCGCGCGCTGGTCGAAACGGGGACTGATTCGGGGGACACTCGCTCCGCCGAAGCCGGTGGACGCTTGCCTTTGCCGAGCATCCCCGTTTCGGCCAGCATCCCCGAATCGGCCAGCGCCGGAGGCGCGTGTCTCCCGGCTTTGGTCGAGCACCCGCTCATACGGCTTGGACGCGCGCACCGAGCAGAACTCCCAGATGTCCGCCCAGAACTCCTCGAGCTCCGAGAGTGACCAGCGGCGCAGCGCCTCGTAGTCGGCGAAGCGTCGGCTGTGGCGCTCGCCCGCCCACTGCATGAACCGCGTCATGGTCGCGCGCTCGCGCTCCTGTGGCGTCGGCTCCCAGAGCGGCTCCTGCTTGCCTGTGCCGGACATCATGCGTCCCTCCAAAAATTGGCCCCCACGGTACTCAAATGATCTCACGGCCACCCGCAGAATAAATGTTGGATAAATAGTTCATAGCAGTTCATTCAGCCATTGCGAAAATGCGGCGCTGCGCGGGGACTGCCAGCTCCTTGCACGGCTATGCTCTGCGCTCGTGGAGGTCTCTGCGCTGCGCGAGCAATTTCCCGTCCTGCGAGAGAGCGCGTATCTCAATGCCGGCACCGACGGCCCGCTGTCCACCGCCGCCATCGAGGCATCGGCAATCGAGCTGCGGCGCGAGGCCGAGCAGGGACGCGGCCAGAGCCATTTCGAGCGACGCTCTGAGTTGAGCGCTTCGTTGAGAGCGGCCTACGCCTCCATCCTGAGCTGCGCCGCCGAGGATATTGCGCTCACCACCTGCACGAGCGAGGGGATCGCGCAGGTGATCGACGGACTCGGGTTGGGCGCCGGCGAGGAGATACTCACAAGCGACGAGGAGCACCCTGGCTTGCTGGGCGCCCTGGGCGCGGCACACCAACTGCATGGCGTCTCCATCCGTATGGCACCGCTGGCGGAGCTCGCGGATGCAGTGGGTCCCCGCACGCGTCTTGTGGCGTGCTCGCACGTGGGCTGGATAAGCGGCTCGCTTGCCCCCGACGCGCTCGCGCAGGTCGAGGTGCCTGTACTGCTTGATGGCGCACAGGGAGTCGGCGCGGTACCCATCGATCTGCAGGCACTCGGGTGCGCCGCCTACGCCGGTGCGGGCCAGAAGTGGCTGTGCGGCCCAGACGGCACGGGCATGCTGCACACGACGCCCGAGCTGCGTGAGCGCCTCGCCGTGAGCCGGCGCGGCTACGGGAACCTCGCGGACCCAAACACAGGACTACAGGCACGGCTGCACGAAGACGCCCGGCGCCTGGACTCCTTCGCGCTCGGGGCCGAGGCGCTGGCCTGCGCACTGGCGGCAGCGGGGGTGCTGGCCAGTGCGCGCCTGCCCGAGGGTGGCGGCTGGCCGGCGGTGTACAGACGCTCGCGCAAGCTCGCGGCACACCTCGCCGAGCGCTTGGGCGAGCAGGGCCGCGGGGTGGCGCCGCGCGGGCCAAGCACGCTCGTCTCCTTCCAGAGCCCCGATCCTGCCGCCGAGCGCGCACGGCTCCTGGAGCACGGGATCGTCCTGCGCGACATCCCCGGCCGCCCCTGGCTGCGAGCCTCAGTGGGCGCCTGGAACGACGAGGAGGACATCGAGCGCCTTCTCGCAGCGCTGTCATGACGCGTCGAGCAGTCATGAGACACACCTGCGCTGCTCGCGAGAGAGTCGGCTGGACGCGATCGGTGCTGCCCCGGCGCCCGGTGGGTGATCCTTGAGCACCATTGCTCACCCCTCCCAGACGGGTGAGTTGGCGCGCGACCCCCGCGGCGAGAAGGCCCTGAGACGAAGCTCCGCTGCCGAGATCGCCCAGCGTCTAGCGCTCGTGGCGATCCTCGCGCTGTCGACCGTGCTGAACACCCACCGCATCGCCCAGAACGGCTACGCCAACATCTTCTACTCCGCCGGCGTGAAGTCGATGCTCGGCTCGCTGCACGATTTCCTGTTCGTCTCCTTCGACCCGGGCGGGATGATCACCGTCGACAAGCCCCCGCTGGGCCTGTGGTTGCAGGTCGCCAGCGCCAAGCTGTTCGGCTTCTCTGCGCTCAGCCTGCTTTTGCCCGAGGCGATCGCCGGCGTGCTCGCGGTGGCGGCGCTGTACTGGGCGATGACGCGCGCGTTCGGTCCCCTCGCGGCCCTCGCCGGCGCGCTCGCACTGGCCGTGTTTCCTTCGTTTGTGGCCGTATCGCGTGACAACAATCTCGACGCCACCCTGATCCTGCTGATGGTCCTCGCCTGCGGCGTGGCCGTGCGCGCGGTGCAGAGTGGGCGCTGGCGCACGCTGCTCGGCTGCGCAGTGCTCGTCGGCCTAGCCTTCAACACCAAGACGCTGGCGGCGTACCTGATCGTGCCAGGCATCGGCCTGGCCTACGCCGTTGGAGCTCCGGGTTCGCTCGTGAGGCGCGGCGCGCAGCTGCTCGCGGCGGGCGCGATGATGCTCGTGGTCTCGTTCGCCTGGATCGCCTTCGTCGAACTCACTCCAGCATCCAAGCGTCCCTATGTCGGCGGCTCGGTCAACAACACCGAGCTTGGCCTGACCTTCGAATACAACGGCCTGGGACGAGTCGGCGGCGAGGTTGGCGGTCCCGGGCACGTCCCGGTCGTGCTGCTGCGTCCACACGCACCACCACGCCACGGCAGAGCGAGGGCTCACGCGGCCCACCGCCACCACGCTCCCGTCACCCCATCGCTGATCCTGCCCGACGGACGCTTCCGCAATCCGGTGACCTTCGGCGGCGCCACCGGCCCCCTGCGCCTGTTCGACACCGATCTGGGCGACCAGGGAAGCTGGATGTTGCCGTTCGCGCTACTCGGTCTCTTGGCGGTGGCGCTCAGCCTGCTGCTGTGCCGGCCCAGGCAGACCGCCGACGCGGAGGCGGAACTCCGGGGCGATACCGAAAGCTCGGCCGCGGACGGAGGCCAGCCGCGCGAGCAACATGCGATGGCGGGCGGACGGCGCACGACGCTGTGGGGACGGCGCGACCCACGTCTAGCCGGGCTGCTGATCTTCGGCGGCTGGTTCCTCGCGGAGTACGCCGTGCTCAGCTCCTCCAAGGGCATCGTGCACCCTTATTACATCTCCGCCCTAGGCCCGGGAGCGGCGGCTATGATCGGCGCCGGTGCGCTCGCGTTCATCGAGCTCGCCCGCCACCGGGAGCGTCCCCTGGCGCTCGCTTCGCTCGTGCTGCTGCCGCTGGCCGTGGGCGCGACGGTGTTCGTGCAGAGCACGCTGCTGCACCGAGTAAACCATCTGCACTACATGCAGTGGTTTCCGCCCCTGCTCGTGGCCGGTGCGGCGGTCGGGGTCGTTGTCTTCCTCGTCTTCCTGGCCGCCCGCCGCCACGCCGCGCCGGCGATGGCGCTGATCCTCGCTGTGCTGCTAATCGCACCCGGGGCATATGCCACCACGACCTGGGAAGCACCGGTCGAGGGCACGTTCCCGGCTGCCGGGCCCCAGCAGAACGTGGGCTACGGGGGACTCGACGTGCTCGACTCCACGGTCCGCCTCGACCGGTTGCTGATCCACTACCTGAGCACGCACGGTGCCACCAGGCGCTGGACGGTGCTTACGGAGGCTTCGGACACCGCCGCTCCGATGATCCTGCTGGGCTCCCGCGCCGCCGCGCTAGGCGGCTACAGCGCCGACGACCCGACGATGAGCGCGGCCGCGCTGGCACGGCTCGTGGCGCGTCGCGAAGCGCGCTACGTGGTCCTCGGCGGCGCCTACTCGACGCGTGGCGGCAACGCCGCGATCAACGCCGTTCCGCTGGCGTGCGTGCAGGTGCCAGGCGAAGAATGGGGCCAGATGGCCTTCACCCCCTATAGCCTCGCGCTGTATGACTGCGCCGGGCGCGAACGGAAGTTGGCCGCATCCTGAGCCGCCTCAGGACCTTCGGCCTGGCTCGTTGCCGAGCCGTCCATGAGCGGCCTGTCGACCGGGGTTTGATCATCTGTCGGGTCGAGAACGGACCTCACGCCACCACGCGCAGCTCGCAGCCGAAGGCGCGCGCGAACAGCCCGGTCTCCCGGCCCGCCGCCCAGCGCGGCACCGCCGCTTCGCCATCAGCGATGAGGCGCAACTGGACCTCGCGCGCCGGGCCGTCGCCTGAGTCCTCGACGGAGGGTGTGACCAGCGTGAGCTGAGTCTCGCGCACGAGCTGGTCGCGCGAGCGCTCGAGGTCCTCGGCGAGGCGCAATAGCACCGCACAGCGATCCAGCATCGCGACCTCCTGTTCGCCGAACAGCGGCGCCAGCGGACCGGGCTCGGGCATGCCCTTGCGGTGGTAGCGCGCGGCCTGTGCGACGATCGCGACCTCCACGGGCGAGAATCCGGGCAGCCCGCCGTTGAGGATCAGGTAACGCGAGTGCTTGTGGTGGTCGTCGTAGTCGACCGACATGCCGATGTCATGCAGCTCGCACGCGGCCCACAGGAGCTCGCGCTCGTGAGGGTCGCCTGCGTGAAGCCCCAGCCCGGCGAGCTGGTCGAACATGCTCAGTGCAAGCTTCGCGACGTGCCGCGTGTGGGCGATGTCCATGTGATAGCGGCCCGCCAGGTTCAGCACACTCGCACGTCTGACATCCTCGAACAGGGGTGGCTGGCGCTCGGCGAGATGGCGTTCGAAGAACACCCCCTCGCGCAACCCGGCCTCGGTGACCTCGATCTCCTCGAAACCGCCTGCGCGCAGGGCCTCCTGAACCACGATCGCCCCCGCCAGGATCAGATCGGCGCGCGCCGGCTTGATGCCTGGCACGCGGCTGCGCTGCGGCGCCGGCAGCTCCGCCAGGCGGGCCACCAGCTGCTCGAGCGCGGCCCGGGAGATCGTCACACCCTGCACTCCGTTGGAGGGCATCCCGGCGGCCCGCTGCGCCGCCGCGGCGAGGTTGCGGACGGTGCCGCCGATCCCCACCAGCCGGCCCCCGGCCCGCGGCAGCCAGGCGGCGCTCTGCAGTTCGCCGGCCACGTGGGCGCGCAGATCGTCGAGCTGCCTGCGCTTGGCTGGCTCGGCCCCCGGCAGGAAGCGCTCGGTCATCCGCACCGCCCCCACGCGCCAGGAGCCAGAGTGCACGGCCTGGCGCGAGGCGACGGCCACGAGCTGCAGCGAGCCTCCACCCAGGTCCAGCACGCAGCCGTCGCGCAGCGTGGTCGAGTTGATCGCCGCCAGGTACCCGTAGCGCGCCTCCTGCTCGCCGCTGAGAACCCTGATCGGCAGACCGCTGCGTCCGCGCGCCAGGGCCAGGAAGTCCTCGGCGTTCTCGGCGTCGCGGATCGCGCTGGTCGCCACGGCGTCGACGGCGTTGGCCCCCAGTCCGCCGGCCCTGCAGAAGTGGGCGAACACGTCGAGCGTCGCCAGCGCTCGCTCGATCGGCCTCTCCCCCAGTCTGCCCGTCGCCGCCATGCCCTCGCCGATGCGCACGGGCTCATAGATCTCATCCGTGCGCCGCCACCACCCGCTCGCTGCCGTGAAGACGACCAGACGAAAGGAGTTGGAGCCGAGGTCGATCACCGCAAGACGTTCGCTTGGTCCCATGCAGAGAGCGTATTTCCCGGGCCGGGGGACTTCCTATCGCAAGGCAGACGAGAGAAACGACCCGCTACGCGAACTCCATTTGCCGATTTATGCCGTGTACTTAGAATTCCTGGTATTTTCAGGACAGGGGGCGACGGGCACGGAAAGGCACTCCTCTCCCGATCGGCCCGAGAGACGGTTCACCGCCAACAAACGGACTTGCAATGGAGAGCCAGGGGATGAAGCCAGAGCGTCTGCATGCCGTGCACAGGCGAGCGATAGTGGCCACGCTGGCCGGGGCTGTTGCGGTCGCGCACAGGCGAGCAATGGCGGCCATCCTGGCCGGGACTCTTGCGGGCTGTCTGCTGGCGGCCTGCGGCGGGAGCGCGACCTCGGAGACGATCAGACCCGCGGGCTCGACGGGAGCGACGAGCCCGACCGTTACAGGTCCGATCCACGGCGGGACGCTGACGATCGCGCGCTCCTACGACCCGCAGAGCCTGAACCCCCTCACCTGCGCTTGCGACAACGGGTCGCTGCAGGTCATGGTGGAGGTCTTCGACACGCTCGTCAGCTACGCCACGCCCGATGCGAGCGCCACTCCCGTGCCCGATCTGGCGACGAGCTGGACGGTCAGCCCAAATGGCAGGACCTACACGTTCAAGCTCCGAGCCGCCAGATTCTCAAACGGCCAGCTCCTCACCGCCCAGGACGTCAAGTACAGCCTCGCCCGCGCAAGCGACCCCACGTCCTCCTATGGCGGGCTATATCCGATCTCTTCGATCGAAACGCCGAGCTCGCGCACGGTCATCCTGCGCCTGAAGACGCCGGCCCCGGGGCTGATCTATGCCCTTGGCTTTCCAGCCGCCTCGATCGTTCCCGAGGCGCTCGTCAAGAAAGAGGGAGACACGGCGTTCAGCCAGCACCCCGTGGGCTCCGGTCCATTTGTGGTCACGCGCTGGCTGCATGGACAGGAGCTCGACCTCGCCCCCAACCCCTACTACTGGCAGACCGGCCTGCCCTACCTGAGCGCCGTGCGCATGCTGTACGTGCCCAACGACGACACGCGCATCCTGAACATACGCACCGGTGCGGTGGACATCGCGGACGAGATCCCCTTCTCGCAGGTGAAGAGCCTGGAAGACGAGGGCATCCGCGTGCTCGTGCAGCCCTCCTCGGCGATCGACACCGTCATCCTCAACAACTCCTACGCGCCGCTCGGCAATCTGACAGTCCGCCGGGCCCTCGCCTACGCGACCCCTGTACAGGCGATCGCCAAGTCCGTGTTCGCGGGCCTCGCGCCGGTGATGAACACGGTGATGCCCAAGCTGAAGTACTGGAACCCGGCCGTGCGACCCTACCCCTACGACCTGGCGCGTGCCCGGCAGCTGCTCGCGCAGAGCCCCTACCCGCGCGGGTTCGCGCTCACGCTGAGCGTCGACGGATCGGATACGCCCTCGCTGCAGACAGCGCAGATCATCCAGGCCAGCTGGGCACAGATCGGCGTCAAGGTGAAGATCCAGGAGTACGACTACGGCACCGTGCAGAGCCGCTGGGCGGCGGGCGAATACCAGAGCACCCTGCTGGTGCCCGACGCCGACACGAGCGACCTGCCGGTGGACGACGAGTACGCACACGGCCTGTTCGACAACTACGCCGCCGATAGGAACCTGTACTCCTACTACCAGAACCCTATTGCGCAGAGGCTCGCGGTCGCGGGTCTGACCGCGACCAACGAAGCCGCACGGCGGGGCGCGTTCGACAAGCTCCAGGAAGTCACGATGGCCGCGGTCCCCTCGATCCCGCTCGTGTGGGCCCCGTTTCGCGCTGCGGTGACCGCCAACGTGCACGGTTTCAGCTATGTGCTCGTCGGCTGGTACCCGCTGCAGAAGGTCTGGCTGAGCCACTAGTGGCGAGCGAAGAGCGCGATGAGGGCATTTCTACTGAGGCGACTGCTCGATGCCATCCCGGTCCTGATCGGGATCACGCTCTTCTCCTTTGCACTGATTCGCCTTGCGCCCGGCGACCCCGTGCTGATCCTCCTGCAGGGTCACGCCACGCCGGCCAACGTTGCCGCGCTCAGACACCAGCTCGGCCTGGACCGCTCACTGCCTGAGCAGTACTGGCGGTTCCTGCGAGGCGCCGCGACGTTCTCCTTCGGAGAATCCTACGAGTACCGCACGTCAGTCGGCGCGATCGTGGCACCACGCATCGTCGTGAGCCTGCTACTCACCTGCTATGCACTGGTGCTTGCGATCCTGATCGCCGTGCCGCTCGCCTTCGCCGCGGCGCTTGCGCGCGATCGCCCGCGCGATCACGCGATTCGCCTCACGAGCACGGTGGCCTTCGCCATGCCGAGCTTCTGGATCGGGCTGATGCTGGCGCTGCTGCTCAGCCTGAAGCTGGGCTGGCTACCCCCCTCTGGCTATGGCACGAGCTTGCTCGGGCATCTGCAGGGCCTCACCCTGCCCGCGATCACGCTCGCGATCTCACTCGCGCCGCTGTTGATCCGCGTGCTGCGCTCGAGCCTGATCGACACGCTGGGCGCCGAGTACATCCAGGCGGCCCGCGCACGTGGCCTGGCCGAGCGGCGCGTCCTGGCCAAGCACGTGCTGCGCAACTCGCTGACATCCGCCGTCACGCTGCTCAGCCTGCTGTTCGCCGTCCTCTTGAGCGGCGCAGTGGTAATCGAAAACGTGTTCGCGATCCCCGGTCTGGGATCGCTGCTGGTGAGCTCGGTGAGCGCGCGCGACTTCCCCGTCATCCAGGCCCTGACGGTCGTTTTTGGAGTCGCCGTGGTGCTTGCCGGACTGCTCGCCGACCTCGCCTATGGGGCGATCGATCCGCGGGTACGCCTGTGAGCACGATCGGCTCTCACCCGGCGGCCGCCGAGGCGACCAAAGGGTGCCCTACGAGCCCGATCGACTCCTCGCCCGTCGACTGTGCGAGCACGTCCGCGAACTCGGTCCCGCTCGAGACCGGACGCGCCTTCCCGCGAAGCTTGCGCTTACCACGCCTACGCAACAGTTCTCTGCTCCGAGGATACCGTGGGACGGGCGCCCGGCGCGGCGGCGCCATCGGTCTCGTGCTTCTCGGCGCCGTTGTGCTGGCCAGCGTGCTGGGTCACTTCGCGCTGCCCTCCCCCACCGCGCTGAATCTGGAATCGACGCTTGCCGCTCCCTCGCTGCACCACCCGTTCGGCACCGACGATCTTGGGCGCGACGTCCTGAGCCGCACGCTTGCCGCGACGTGGCTGGACCTCGGGGTCGCGTTTGGCGCCACCTACGCCGGGGTGCTCATCGGGGTGTTGCTGGGCGCGCTGGCGGGCTACGCGAGAGGGTGGCCCGAGCGCGTCATCATGCGCCTGACCGATCTGACGATCGCCTTTCCCTTCATCGTGCTCGTGATCGCGATCGTCGCCGTGATCGGACCCGGTATCGAGGGTGTGGCGATCGGGCTTGTTGCCGCCGGCTGGGCCTTCTACGCGCGCTTTGCCCGTGCCGAGATGCTGAGCCTGCGCGAGCGCGAGTTCATCCTCGCGGCGCAGACCCTTGGCTTCTCCCGCAGGCGGGTTTTGCTGCGCCACGCCCTGCCGAACATCCTCAGGCCGAGCCTCACCTACTCGGTGTCGGACATGGTGCTCAACATCCTCTACATCGCCTCGCTCTCCTATCTGGGGCTGGGGGTGCAGCCGCCGACACCCGAGTGGGGGGCGATCATCTCTGGCGGCCAGCAGTACTTGCTCACGGCGTGGTGGATCTCGACACTGCCAGGCCTGGTGGTCGTGACGGTCGGGGTGGGGCTCGTCCTGATCGGCGACGGTCTGGCTGACCGCTTGCGCGTGCGACGGGAGCTCTTGCGGTGAGTGAGCGGCGCTGTAACCACTCGGCGCGCGATCGATCGCCCCTAGGGTGCCCGGCTGGGCCTGCGCGAGAGGTCTTGCGATGAGCACGCTGCTCGAAGTGCGGGATTTGACGGTCTCGTATCCCTCGCGGGAGCGAAGAGCTCTCGCAGTCGACCGTGTGTCCTTCAATGTGAGCTGCGGCGAGACGGTCGGCCTCGTCGGGCCGTCGGGCTGTGGCAAGAGCACGACTCTGAAGGCGCTGCTCGGATTGGTCTCGGCACCGGGGCGCGTCGAGGCAGGCGAGGCCCGCTGGCGAGAACGCGACGATCTACTCCAGATGCCGCGTGCGCGCCTGCGCAGACTGTGCGGGACGCAGATCACGATGATCTTCCAGGACCCACTAGAAAGCCTCGATCCACTGTTCTCGATCGGCTCTCAGCTGCGAGAGGTGCTCCGGCTGCGCCGCGGCCTTTCAAGAGCAGCCGCCCGCCGTGAGGCGGTGCGCCTGCTCGAGCGCGTCCACATCCCGGCCGCCCAGCGGCGGCTTGGTGACTATCCCCACCAGTTGAGCGGCGGCATGCGCCAGCGCGTGACGATCGCACTGGCGATCGCGTGCTCCCCCATGTTGCTGCTTGCTGACGAGCCCACCACGGCGCTCGATCTGACAATCCAGGATCAGATCCTCAGTCTCTTGGTGGAGCTCCAGGACGACCTTGACATGGCGATCGTGCTCGTCTCTCACGACTTGGACATCATCGCCCAGTACGCCGATCGGGTGCTCGCGATCGAGGGTGGGCGGATGATCGATGGAAAAAAGGAGCTAGACGTGGTCGGGGGCAAATCGGCGGTCGAGGGTGCACTGGAGGTGCCCGTCGATGCCTGAGGTCCAGCCGATGCTGAAAGTCGATGGGCTCCACAAGCGCTTCACGGCGCGCCGGCCCACACTGTCTGTTCGCCGCGCAAGCCACACCTCGAAGCTGACAGCTCTCGACGGCCTGCACCTCCAGCTCCGGGAGGGAGAGATCCTCGGCATCGCAGGAGAGTCTGGGTGTGGCAAGAGCACCCTTGCCAAGTGCCTCGTGGGACTGCTGCGGCCCGATACCGGCAGGATCCACTTTCGCGGCGTCGAGGTGGGAGGGGCCAGTGGGAGACAGCTGGAGGTTCTGCGACGCGGTATGCAGCTCGTCTACCAGAACCCCTACTCCTCGCTGAACCCGCTCTTGAGCGTCGGAGAAGCGATTGCCGAACCCGCCTGGGTGCATGGTCTGATCGAGCGCCACGACCGGCACGCGTTTGCGCAAGAGATGCTCAGTCTCGTCGGCCTCGATACGGACATCGCCGTCAGGCGTCCCGGAGAGCTCTCCGGGGGGCAGCGCCAGCGTGTGGCGATCGCCCGTGCAATGGCGGTACAGCCCGATCTACTGATCGCCGACGAGGCGGTGAGCGGGCTCGACGTCGCGGCCCAGACAAGGATCCTCGACCTGCTCGCCGGTCTCAGGGACGACCGGGGCCTCGGCGTCCTGCTGATCTCCCACCAGACCTCGGTCCTCGCGCGCCTCGCGGACAGGGTGCTGATCATGTACCTCGGTCGGGTGCTCGAGTCGGGACCGACCGCTGGCGTGCTCCGCACCCCAGGTCATCCCTACACAGTTGGCCTGCTCGCGGCGATGCCCGGCGCGCACCGCCGCGCGCACCGCAGGGCGCCGGCGCTGCACGGCGAAGTCCCCTCGCCGCTCGCAATCCCTTCGGGCTGCCGCTTCAGGAACAGGTGTCCCCGCGCCGAGGCGATCTGCGCGGCTGTCGATCCGCCGCGCGTCGAGGTCGGCCCGGGCCAGGACGTCTGGTGTCATTTCGCGGGTGTGCCCTCGCTGGGGGAGTCATAGGTGCAGGGTCGGCTGTCGGGAAAGGTCGCGCTGATCACCGGCGGTGCGCGTGGCATCGGTCGTGCGTGCGCCCTGCGCTTCGCCGAAGAGGGCGCCGACATCGCCTTGGTCGACGCGGCACGCGATATCGAGACGGTCCCCTACGCCGGCCCCAGCGAGAGTCAGCTTCACTTGACAACCGACGAGGTGCGGGCACTCGGCGGGCGAGCACTGTCATTCGTGGCCGACGTCCGGGACGCCGAGCGCATGACCACCGCCGTCGAGAGCACCATTGCCGAGCTGGGCGCAATCGATGTCCTCGTGGCCGCCGCAGGTCTCGAGTCTTTTGGCTCAATGTGGGAGCTGACACGCAAGCAGTGGGACACGGTAGTGGATGTGAACCTCACCGGTGTCTGGCAGACGGTGAGATCCACCGTCCCTCACATGCTCACGCGCGGCGGGGGCTCGCTCGTGCTCATCGGGTCGGAGAACAGTCACCGCCCCACCGCCGGATACGGTCATTACACTGCCGCCAAGCATGCCGTGCTAGGTCTCACGCGAGCCCTTGCCCTCGAACTCGGGCCGCACATGATCCGAGTGAACATGGTGGCGCCGACCGCAACAGCCACCGATCTGCTGCTCTCCCAGCTGCACCGCTTTGCCGGGCGTGAGGGCGGGACCGAGCAGACCGCGCTCGAGAAGCTGCGCGAAGCGCACGCCATCCCTGTCGCGATGGTCGAGCCGCTCGACGTCGCCAACGCCGCCCTCTTCCTCGCCTCAGAGGAAGCTCGCTACGTCACCGGTATCTCATTGCCGGTCGATCTCGGCGCGCTCGTCAAGTGAGCGGGTCGGTCGCTCAGAAGAAGCTCAGAGCTGGATCGGTCCTCAGATGAAACCCAGAGCAGGATCGGCCGAGTCGCTGACGGCGAAATCGGTCCATACCGTGGTGCACTCGTGATCGGAGAGGAAGCGCACGACGAACGGGCGCAGCTGTCCGTCCTCGTCCCGATCATTGGGGTCTGTCAAGTACATCATCGTGTCGCCCGCCCGCGCGATGTACTCGCGGCCTTCGTGCTCGACGTGCAGCTCGCCGCATGTCACGACCTTCATCTCGGAGACGCCCGCCGCAGCGAAATCGTAGTCGAGTGGCACGCCGGTCTTCCTGGAATGCCAGAGGCTCAGCCCTAAAAGCGACCCGGTGCACGACAGAATCGCCGAGGGCGCGTCATAGCCGGGGGTGGCGCCCTTCTGGTGCCACGGCGTCGCCCCCGCGCTCTCGAACGTCGCAGGGTTCTCTTTTGAGACCTTTGGACGGGCGCTATCGCCTGTGACGAGGAACTTCTCGGGGTGCTCGGGCTTTGAATGGATGAGCAGAAGCCGGTGCATACGCTCGTCCATTATGTCGAACTGGGCGAAATCTATCGCGGTGCGGCACCCTCAGGTGCCGTGCACTCGCCGACGAGCGCCTGGAGAAGCGCATCCATCTTCTGAAGGATCTCCGCGCGCTTTGCGACCGCGTAGCTCTCTGCAAGCTCGGTCGGCGAGCGATAGCCAACCGTCGTCTGACCACCCGCATCCCGTACGAGCACCCGCAGAGGCAGCTCGTAGCCGATCTCGGGATCCTCCTGCATGAGCAACGTCCCGACGCGCGGGTCACCGAAGACGAGTACTTCCTCAGCCGCGAGCTCGAGTCCAGCGCCCCGGGCCCCACCGCTGTGATCGATCCGCGCGAACACGGCGATGCCGCGACGCTCCAGCGCAGCGACCAGGCGGTCCACCGTGCTGGTCACGCCGTGGGAGCTGTGCGCGGTGACCAGGGGCATGGGCAACTGTGCGCAGTGTGTCACAGCTACTCGACGTGATCGCGATCCAGATCGACGGTGCCGCCCCGAATTGAGGCCCAACCCAGATTGGACCTCCCAGATCGACGGTCTCCTATGTAGGGTGTCGGGTACGTGGCAAATGCACCCAAACCCATCACGGGACGCTGCCTGTGCGGCGGCGTGACATATAGCGTCGACGCCGAGCCGGTCTGGCAGGGCGCCTGCTACTGCGCGAACTGCCAGCGCCAGACGGCCACGGCGTTCTCAGTGATCGTCGGCGTACCGAGCAAGACGCTAATAGTCCAGGGCGACACACTCGCCTCATTCAAGACCGCCAGCGAGGGCTACGAAAGCACAACAGAGCGACGGTTCTGCTCGGCCTGCGGATCGCCGCTATTTAGCACGATCGAGTCGATGCCGGGACTGGCCTTCCTCAAGGCGGGGTCGATCGACGATACGTCGTGGATCGAGCCGACGGTCGAGATCTGGACGCGCTCCGCGCAGCCGTGGGCTCCACACTTCGAGAACGCCGTGCGGTTCGCGCGCATTCCCGGCTAGCAAGCCGCTCGGCTAGCAAACCGAGATGCGAGCACGCGAGGTCGCCCCATAGGTCCGGGTTACAGCAGCCCAACCTGACGAAGGATTGACACCGAGTCTGAGTAGACGTCCTTGCGCTTGACCTTGCCATCCTCGAAGGGGATCACGTCCATGCCCTTCCATTCGATGCACTTACCCGATGGTTCAGCAACGATCTCGCCGCGATGCAGTGGCTTGACGTGGGTCGCCCTGGCAGTCCACTCCTGCACCACGAGGTCCTCGCGGACGTAAAGCCGGCGGGTCTGGAACTCGATGTCGGGCCACGACTCGAAAATGTCGGCGATGTGCCTGAGCGCCTCCTTGCCTTCGGCTCGCTCGCCAGCGGTGTGGTTCTCGAACACCATGTCCGGCGCGTGCATCGACGCGATCCGCTCTACGTCATGCGCGTTCCAAGCGTCGTTGTAGGCGGCGATCGTCTCCCCCAGCTGTTCCGTTGCGCTACTCATGCCCAATCCATGGGTCTGTATCCACTCGACGTTGGCGCCGAGATGATGAGCATGCTCGTCTGCTCGTCGCCGTTGTTGCGCACGGTGCGCCTGTGCTCGGGGTCGAGCCGCGCGAACGTCCCGGCACGCATGGGATGCTCCTCGCTGTCGATCACCAGCGTCGGACTGCCGCTGAGGACGTAGAACACCTCCTCTTGATCGCGGTCGGTCTCGTTGTGCTCGGGGATCTGCTCGCCGGGAGGGATCTCAACGACATTGATCCCAAATGCCCCCAGCTCAAGGGTGCGGCGAACGAGCTGCCAGTTGCCAGCGGTCTCGCAATCGTCCCGGTGGGCGAGCCTGAAACTCATGACGACACACCGTACCAATTGACACAACCATCCACCATGTCATCGCCCGATCAGGGCTGCCGACCGACCCGCGCTGTAGCTCGACGCTTGGTTTGAGAAGGCCAACGCGCAGACGCATAAGACGCTGAGGGGGTCCCTGTAGGTGGTCCAGGGTCTATGCGTGGTCTGGTTGGTTGTGGTTGGTTTCTCTTTCTGCGTACTCGGCGGGCGTGAGGCTTCCTAGGGCTGAGTGTGGCCTGTAGGTGTTGTACTGGATGCGCCAGTCTTCGATGATGACCTTCGCCTCGGTGAGGCAGGCGAACTCCTCGATGTTCAGTAGCTCGTCGCGGAGTCTGCCGTTGAATGACTCCACGAACGGGTTCTCCCAGGGTGATCCCGGCTCGATGTAGGCGGTTCGGGTTCCCTTGAGGCGGCAGTAGTCGCGGAGGGTCCAGGCGATCATCTCCGGGCCGTTGTCAGCCCGCAGGTACGTGGGGGCGCCGCGATCGGCGACGAGCCGCTCGAGGATGGTGATGACGTCCTCGGCGGTGCAGTTGCGCGCGACTCTGATCGCCAGGGCCTCGCGGGTGTACTCGTCGACGATGTTGCAAAGCTTGATCCTGCGCCGGTCGGAGGTCTCATCGAACTGGAAATCAAATGCCCACACCTCGTTTGGCCTGCTCGCCCTCAACGCGCTGCCTGCGCGGTCCCCAGCCGGCGGCGCTTACGGGTCTTCACGGGCCGTCGCAGGCCCTCCTGGCGCCAGATCCGACGGGTCCGCTTGCGGTTCATGCTCCAGCCCTCCCGCAGCAGGATCGTGTGCGCGGTCTTCCACCCCCACCTCGGGTGCTCCCCCGCGATCTCCCGCAGCCGGCCCGCCAAGCGTTCATTCTCACTGCGTCCTGGCCGCGGCTGTTTGCGCTGCGTGGAGCGGTGCTGACCCGCCACACGGCACGCCCTGCGCTCTGAGACCCCGAAGCGCTCCTGCAAAGTGCCGACGGCCCTACGCCGGCGTCCCGGGGTCAAAAGTTTCCCTCCGCCAGCTCCTTGAGCATGTCGATATCCAGCGCCTGCTCCGCGACCAGCTTCTTCAACCGCTGGTTCTCGCCCTCCAGGTGCTTCAGCCGCTTCGCTTCATCGGCCTTCATCCCACCGTACTGCGCACGCCAGCGGTTCCACGTCGCCTCGCTGACCTCCAGCTGGCGCAATACCTCCACCAGCTCGCGGCCCTCATTCAACAACCACTCGCCCTCCCTGATCTTCCTGACTGCCTGCTCCGGCGTGTGCCTGTGTCGCTTCATGATCGTGTCCATCCTTCCATCCCATCACGGGAAACACGACCACGCATCCAGCCTGGACCACTTCACAGGGACCCCGTCAACACTCAGGGGTTCGGCCGATCTGGCAACGTCCACGTTTGCCTCGCGCTATTCGGGTCTGACGGTAGTCTTCGCCATCCTCGCAAGCGCCGCAAGGGGGATCCTGGCGCGCAACCCCGCACCATACGGGAGCAGATCGAAGAAATAGGCCTTGCCGTCAGGCTCGGCGACGGGCACTGCGCCTGTGATTGACTGCACTCGGCGAGCTATTGATGCGCCGTCGTCTCGTCGCTGTAGTTCCGGAAGAGCGGCACGCTGAGGTCGGCGTGCCAGAGTTCAAGGACAAGTGCAGCGATCACCGGGCTCAAAGCCATCGCTCCGACCGCCCACAGCGCCTCCGCTGCGAATGAGCGTCTGTGCTGGCCGCGACCAGCACGCCGAAGCCTGTCCAGGTATGGAAACCTGCTGAAGCCAGGCTCCGATTTCGATTTCAGCAGGCTCTCGATCACCTGGTAGATCCTTTTGGGGAAATGTTCTGGCTGTCGAATACCTCCGCCGCCTTGCGCATGGTCTCAAGCTCCGCCTTGAGTTGGCGCATCCGCTTTCTCGCCGCGGTCAGCTCGGCATGTGGAGTTCCACCAAAGCAGGGGAAGATCAGGGCTGTCACGTGAGTGATACAAGCCAGGTCATTAAGCACAGCCAACTGGAGGAAGTTCCCGGATTGGCAACGGAGCGGAAGGAGGACGTGCCGTGGAGGGAGCGAGTCGGATCGTCTGGAATGCTCGCAGGCCTTGGCCGTCTGCGGCGATTTCGCGGGATATGAAGCGATCTTGTAGAAGCCTGAGGGTATATGTCTGGATCGGCAGCAATACACCAGAGTCGGTCGGGCTGCTGCTCGTGACTACGATCCCGCCGGGTGCAAGTGCCTTAACCTCTTTCGCCACACGCGGTGGCCCCTCGCTGGAAAGCGATTCCTGGCACGGCTGGCTCGAGCCCACGGCGTTTGCATCGTCAAGGCGCAGCAGTACCTCCGTCTCGACATTGGGTGTCAGTAGAAGAGTCAGACCGACGTGCTTGGGCGCGAGTGAGGAGACGAACTCGGCGACGTGAGCGGATTCCGTGGCAATGAGCGGATTATGCCACAGTGCGCTGATCCCGCTCGTAAGCGATGGCGCGCTCCCCAACACCGCGGCGAGTCCGGTCGTTGGGTACTTCCTGTTGAGAGTACCACTTTCATTCGTCACGATCATCGCAGCGGCAAAGACCACCGTGGCACTCGCTGTCGCAATGGCGGTGCGGCTGTTGAATGTGGAGCGTACGATGCCCAGCCACACAAATACAAGCGCGACTGCAGGCGGCGAGATGTGGTAGAGGTTGTTTGGGTTGGCGCGACCAAGGAAATATGTGTAAACAATCGCGCCAAGCACTGTGAGACCAGTGGCGGCACGAAATGCGACGAGCCGTTCGCGTACGAATGCTGGTCGGACCAGGACCAGCAGCACGACCACGATCGCCGATACCGCGTACATCGCCCCAAGCGCTAGGCCCGGCGACCAGGCACCAATCGGTTGGTTGCCCAGCCCGCCCGTGGTGTACAGGCGGATGTAGTAGAGATAGGCGCCCCAGTCCGGCCACACGCCTGCCAGCGCTCGCGTCAGCAGCGTGAAAGTAACGAGAGCAAGGACGCTTGTGAGGACGAGTTGTGCGACGCGGTGGGCGGCCATACGCGTGCGATCGCGGACGTCCGCCGTAGCCGCGTCGATGCACGCGAGCGCGACGGCGGTTCCAAGGCAATAGACGCCGGCTTCTCCGCTCCACACAGCTGCGAGGGCAACGATGGCGAGCACCAACGCATCGAAAAGCCCCTTGTGGTTGGCTGTCCTGGCCGACGCAAGCGAGAACAGAATCACGAGCCACGGCAGACCGAACCGCAACACACCGGTGCTCGGTGCCCACGCGTAGTAGCCAATGGTGCCGAACGTGCCAAGAACGACCGCCGCCGTTACGCCTAGTGCGGCGATGAGTAGCGAGTCCGTGCTCCAGCGCAGGACGAGATAGACAACCACAAACAGCAGTGCTGTCGAGACGGACAACAGCAGGGTGAATGTGCCGTAGCCGATCGGCACGACGAGGAAGACCGCTGCTAGTGCGTCGATCTCACCGATGCCGTACTGCGAGAACGTGCCGACCAGCATCGGATGACCGTGGAGCACATCGAGGGCGGGTCCGAGGAAGTAGTTCTGGTTGCCAGCTACGGACAAGCCGGCGGTGGGGAATTCTGAGGCGCCAAGGTACATCACGCCGAGTACGCAGGTCAACACGACACCCACATCGAGTACTCGCATCCATGCACGCGGTAGATTTCGACGGCCCCCGAAGGCTCTGACCAGATTGAAGGTCGCTAGTCCAGCCGCAAACGCCACGGCGATATTGAGGACGCCGAACGTGCCGGCGGGAACGAATGGCGCCGCGGCTGCCGCCAGGACGAGGGGCATCGCGGCGAGCACCGCCCCAGTCGAAACCCTCTGCGGCCAGGTCACCGGCAGGAATCGGGCTGATAGCACTATCGCGGCGCGGCACAAGACCAACGCGAGCAGCACGAAGAGGGACGTGTCGAGCGTCGCCGAGGGCGATAGCGCCAGCAGGCGTGCCAGACACAGCACGGCAGCGCTGGACAGGAGCGTGGCGAAGGCGGCGAGCCACTGGCGCTTCCCCGTCACACTCATACGCTGACGGCGCCACGCGAGCGTCACGCTGAGTGGCACGACGACGAGGATCGCGAGGAAGAAGCCCAGACGCTCGATCGGTTTGCTCTGGCCAAACAATACAATCACAGCCGCCGCGGCGATCACGAACATCATCACGCCGTCCGCGATCGCGCCCACCAGCAACGACCCCATATCCTCGTCGGTTGCCTCGACGGCAGGAGTGCGGCGCGTGCCCATAACCAGCGCGGCGATCAGCAGATCGCAGCCGACAATTAGCAGCGTCGCCTTCTTCCAACCGAACGCGGAGGACGCCGCGAGGCCGAGCACGTTGGCGACGAGCGCCACCGCAACCGCCCCAGTGCCAGCCACGAATATACCGCCGACAAGCCTCGGGCGCTCGGTGAGCGTTGCAGTTGGGCTTCTCATCGAGCGCCCTTCTTGATCCGCCGTAGGATTCGGCTGCTTTCGAGGCCTCTCGTCGATCACTGATTTTGGCACAAAAGCAAGCTACAGGACCTTATGGACGGGTGCTTTGATGGGTGCCTACTCAAGTGTCTCCCCTGCCCCGGCCACCTAGCAGCCGTCCCCGCATGCGTGGTTCGCGGTAGCAACCCGGTCACGCCTGGCGACACTCTTACGTAGAGCCGATAGAGGTCCTCCAGTGGGTAAAGGTCAGATAAGCCGATGCGGCTCGCTGACTGATAGCTCAGGCGCTGTTGCTCCAATCGCGACTCCCCATTATATCGGTCAATTCCAATAAACTCATCTGCTTCAAACTGACGACTCAGCGAGTGTCACGATTGTACCGGAGCTGTTGAGATAATCTTGTACGGCGGTGCATGCGGTAGAGGATGTGCACGATACGCCGTATAAGGCAGTGGCTTGTGAGCCGGTTGGGTTGGGTGTCGATTGAATTGACCACGCCGTGCCATTCCAGGTCTCAGCTAGCGATACTTCGAAACCCAAACTGTTGTGATAGAAACCCACCGCCGTACAGGCAGTAGAAGATGTGCATGACAGTCCATCGAGTCGGGTGAGTGTTGCGCCCGTTGGGTTGGGTGTCGATTGAATTGACCACGCTGTGCCATTCCATGCCTCGGCTAACGTTACTTCGACACCAAAACTGTTTGTGTAGTTACCCACTGCAGTGCACGTCGTTGAAGACGTACATGACACCCCGTTCAGAATGCTGCCTGTGGCACCCGTCGGACTGGGCACCCACTGAATAGACCATTCTGTGCCGTTCCACCGCTCCGCAAGAGCCGAGTCGGCACTACCGTTGACAGAATACCCGATGGCCACACATGCACTAGACGACGAACAGGACGTATCAAGCAGTTTACTAGCCGTAGCCTCCGTTGGATTAGGCGTCGACTGAATAGCCCACGACGTGCCATTCCACCGCTCGGCGAGTGTCACGATTGTGCCCGAGCTGTTCTCGTAGTCTTGGACTGCGGTGCATGCGGTTGAGGATGTGCATGAAACTCCCGTCGAGGGCTGTGGCTAGGGTCCCTGTGGGGTTGGGGGTTGTTTGGGTTGTCCAGGTGGTGCCGTTCCACGTCTCGGCGAGTGTGACTTCGACGCTGGAATTGTTGTGGTAGAGGCCGACTGCGGTACACGCGGTTGAGGATGTACAGGACACTCCGTTTAGCCGGCTTAGGGTCGATCCTGCGGGATTAGGTGTTGTTTGGATCGCCCATTCTTTGCCGTTCCAATCCAGAGCGAAAGTGACTTCTACTCCCGAACTATTAGTGTAGTTGCCTACGGCGATGCATGAGGTCGAGGAGATGCACGAGATGCTGCGCAGGACGCTGGACGATGCTCCTGCTGGTGTGGGGATCCATAGATTGGACCATTCAGTGCCGTTCCATCGCTCCACAAGGCCTGAGTCGATACCGCTGTCGATAAAATATCCGACGGCCATACACGCATTAGACGAGGCACAGGATGTATCAAGCAGTCTGCTAGCAGTCGCCCCACTCGGATTAGGCGTCGACTGAACCATCCAAGTCAGCCCAAACTCACCCGCAAACGCATCCGGGGCTTCTCCTCCCTTGCTGAGTACCTTGCTCGGATATTCCTGCATTGCCCAGCCGCCAGCGTTACGGGAGTAAACTATAAGCGCTCGTAACCATCCTGCTTCCCTGTAAGGTACGGCATTGTCAAGCTTCGTCGTCAAGTTTGTGGCCGTCTTCGTTCCTTCTTCGCCTTCTTCATTGCATGGTGGATTTTCAAGTGTTCTGTTTAGTTCGTTATTACAGTAGCCGACCTCAGAGACGATGAGATTGTTCTGACCGGACGTCATTTCAGCCTGTACATAGGGAAGAGACTGGATGCCCTCGCTATTTCTTCGTGTGTACCACTAGGTGGCCCGTAGGGGTGGAGATACCAGCCTTGTATTTCCGTCTCTAGCTTTGGCTGCGCTTCGTACATGCCCGACACCCATTTCTTGCCGATGGCGCCCACGTAAATATCGCTAAGTGGAATGCCGGCCGTCGACGCCTGGCTGAGCACTTCCGCGATCGCATTGGCGTACTCTTTGCCGTTGTACTGCGGGGTGGCCACCCAGGCACGCCGCCTCGCCCAGGCCACGCCGAAAGGAAACCGCCACGCGCTGATCCTCGCCAGCATGACGAGCTTCTACCTGTCAGCCCCGGAGGCATCCCTAACCCCCGCACAGCCGATCTCAAGCGCCGTCCTCGGCGCAGTCGGCAACCTCGCGACGCCAACTATGCTCGTGCTGCGCGCGCGACGTGAGACCAGCCGCTTGGTCAACCATCACGACTGTCCCTATATCTGACCAAATAGCGCGCGCTGTTCCCCTTCAGCAATCCTTCCGAGTAGGAATAGTCGAACACGGCAGACGACGGCAAGATGGTGCCGCGCGATGGATGGTACCTGCAACACACGCCGGCACATCTTTCCTTGGGAGGGTCGGCACCGTGTGTCCAGCCAGCTCCTTGGCCAGACACGCAGGGTCACGTCTGAGGTCGCGCGTTTGAGACGCAGGACCCGGAGCGGCGCGAGCCAGAGGGATGGTGAACCCGGCCTGCGCCGCTCCGCCTGTAGTCGCACCGTCTCCGGGGCGAGACCGTGAACCCGGCCCAGCGACCAGATGGAGCGAGGTCCGCAAAGAGGCGGCCATCCGTCTGGGTCGAACTCTCAAGCGCACAGGTCTCGCGAGTGTTCAGAGAGGCATCGCGCGATGGCGGAATGCGGGAGTTCCTGTTCACGCAGATCGGCAACGGAGAGGTTCGAAAGGCGCTCGCGGACGTCCTGAATGACCCTCTGCTGGACGACCCAGGAATCTCGCAGGGGATGGTCAAAGGCTTCGTGGCGCTCTGCACACTCACGCCTCTCGGCAGGGAAGTCGGGGCGACCGAGATCGCTGCAGAACTCGGGGTCGGCACCAGCACAATCCACCGATACCTGCGCACCCTCGTACTGCTAGGACTCATCGAACAGGTCCCCGGCAAGCGCCGGTATCGCCTCGCGCTCGGCCCACAGAGCGGGAATCCCGCGTGAGTCAAATGGCCGCCGAGCTGGAGGCAGATTTGCGAGGCGGGCAGCTCATTGGGTTGGGGCTTGTCTCAACGAGGGTCGGAGACCTGACAGAATTCATCAGCGAACAGCCAAGAGAGGCATACCAGCCGTGACTCATGCTCCACGATCACGCCCAGAGGTACTGGAGGAAATCGGCTGGAGGACATCTCATCCCCGGCCGCTGTCGACGTCGAGGAGAAACTTCCCGCTATGGGCCCGGCAGGACTCGAACCTGCGACCTAGCGATTATGAGTCGCCAGCTCTAACCAGCTGAGCTACGGGCCCGCTCCGCACGCGAGCGCGCGGCGAACCGAGACGCTACCAGCGCCGCGCGCAACGCGATCCGGACGGCGCGGAAATACGAACTGACCGGTGCGCCATAGAGCCCGGAATTGTGATCCGGCGGCGCGAGTGATTTGATTGCGCCGTCCACGACCGGAGGGAAGCAGATGCCAGAGCGCGCAGCGATCGTCACGGGAGCATCGAGCGGGATCGGCCTGGCGATCGCCAGGATGCTCGGACGGGAAGGGTTTGCAGTCACGATGGCCGCTAGGCGAGCCGAGAAGCTGAGGGAGGCCGTCGTCGGACTGGAGGCCGAGGGTCTCGACGTGCACGGCATCGCCGCGAACGTCGCCGAGGAGTCGGAGATCCAGAAGGTTGTGGGCGCACACCGCGAGCGCTATGAGCGCCTCGACGTGCTCGTCAACAACGCCGGCGTCGGCATCGGAGCTCCGCTGGCGGACATCCAGACCAAGCACCTGGACATGCAGCTCGACATCAACCTCCGCTCGATCGTCCTGTTCTACCGCGAATGTCTCCCGCTCCTGCAGGCCGCCGGCGCCGAGCACGCAAATGCGCTGGTCGTCAACACTTCTTCGATCTCTGGCAAGCGCGCGGAGGCATGGCTGTCGATCTATTCGGCCTCCAAGCACGGCGTCGTGGGCTGGACGGAAGCGATGAACAAGGAGCTCGGTCAGCAGGGCATCAAGTCGATCGCGCTCTGTCCGGCCTTCGTCGACACGCCGATGACCGACTTCGTCAAGGGACAGGTCAAGGCCGAGGAGATGATCCGCCCCGAGGACATCGCCGAGGCCGTGCGCTTCATGCTGCGCGTCTCCCCCGCCTGCGTGGTCCCGGAGATGATGTTCGTGCGGCCCGGAGATTCGCTCTAGCTGGCGGGGATCGCTCTAGCGGACGAGCGCGTCGGCGTGCTCGCGTCGGCGTCGCAGGTGCGGGCGTCGCAGCCGACGCACCACGATCTCCCCCGTCGGGTCAGCTTCGCGCACGGCGTCATGCCGCTTGCGCGCGAGCGCTCGGCGGGCATGCAGCTCGCGGTGCTCGGAGATCGCCCCCGCCAGGTCCACCCTGCCCTCGCCAGCGAGGCTGGCCTGCAGCTGGCCGACGAGTATGCAGCGCTCGCGCTCGGTCGCTCTGCGTGCGCGCCGGCCGGCGCGCGTGAAGCGGTCCCAGGAGCGCGCAAACGACAGCAGGTCGGTGCGCCCGCCGCGGCGGTGGGCGGCAAGCATCGGACACACTCCGCCTTCACCGTCGACATAGGCGCCGACGATGATGTGGCGCTCGCTTAGCACGCCCCGCAGCATCGCTTCGCGCGTGCGCACGGGCAGGCAGTCGATCGCCAGGCGCAGGTCCTCGACGGCTCGGGTATGGCGCTGGCGGCGAAGTGGCATTAGGCTGTGTCCTGCCGGCGGCCCCCATGGCCGTCGGGCGAGCGCACCCAGCGTAGGGCATGAGTCGCGCTCGGCAAAGCTTTCCCTTCCGCTGAAAGGATCCTTGCGTAATGAAGCTCGGCGTGCACATCGGCTATTGGGGCCTTGGCCTCTCCTCGCAGGACCAGCTGCACATCGTCCAGGAGGCCGAGCGCCTGGGCTATGACTCGGTGTGGACCGCCGAGGCATACGGCTCCGACGCCGCCACGATCCTCGGCTGGCTCGCCGGACAGACCTCGAAGATCCGTCTCGGCTCCGGCATCTTCCAGATGCCGGGTCGCTCGGCCACGATGACTGCGATGACGGCCGCCACGATCGATCAGCTCTCTGAGGGCCGCATGATCCTCGGCATCGGCTCCTCCGGCCCGCAGGTCGCCGAGGGCTGGCACGGCCAGCGCTTCGCCCGCCAGCTACAGCGCACGCGCGAGTACGTGGCCGTCGTGCGCATGGCCCTTGCCCGCGAGCGCGTGGAGTTCCACGGCGAGACGCTCGAGCTCCCATTGCCCGACGGCCCCGGCAAGGCGCTCAAGCTCACGATCGCTCCCGTGCAGGGGCAGATCCCGATCTATCTAGCCGCGATCGGCCCCAAGAACACCGCCCTCGCCGGTGAGATCGCCGACGGCTGGATTCCCACGCTCCTCTCCCCCGAGCACCTCTCTGAGCTCACGCCCCTGCTACAGGAGGGCGCCGCCCGCTCCGGGCGTTCGCTCGAGGGCTTTGACATCGCCCCCACCGTCAACGTATTCATCACCGAGGACCTCGAGGCCGCGCGCAACGCGATGCGTCCGTTTATCGCCCTCTATGTCGGCGGGATGGGGTCGCGCAAGCAGAATTTCTACAACAACCTCGTGCAGCGCTACGGCTTCGAGGCCGAGGCTAAGACCGTCCAGGATCTCTACCTGGAAGGCAAGCGCGAGGAGGCGATGGCCGCGCTGCCCGAGCGGCTGATCGACAGCGTCTCGCTGTGCGGGCCGCCGGATGTGGTGCGCGAGCGCCTGGCCATCTACCGCGACGCGGGCGTCGGCACATTGGGCGTCACGCCGGTCGCCTTCACCGCCGAGGACCGCCTCACCCAGCTGCGCCTCGTCGCCGAGCTTGCCGCCGCGTAGCCTCCGCATCCTGCTGGGCGCCTTCGGCGACCCCGGCCATGCCTTCCCGATGATCGCCCTCGGCAGGGCGCTGGCGACGCGCGGGCACGACGTGACGCTGCAGACGTGGGCGCGCTGGGCCACCCACGTCGAGGCGGAGGGCATGACGTTTGCCGCTGCCCCGGAGTACACCGTGTTTCCCTCTGGCCCCGAGCCCATGGATTTCTATGAGGCGGTGGTGCACGCCGCCAACGACACCCTCCCGCTCGTGCGCGAGCTGCGCCCGGCTGTGGTGGTGGCCGACATCCTCACGCTCGCGCCCGCGCTCTGCGCGGAGCTTCAGGGTGTGCCCTACGCGACCCTCATTCCTCACATCTATCCCCACACGGCTCCGCACTTTCCGATCTACTCGATCGGCGCGCGCCTGCCCCGCACGCCGGTCGGGCGCGCGCTGTGGCGTCGCGCGCACACACGGGTCGAGCAGGGCCTCGAGCTGGGGCGGACCGAGCTCAACGCCACGCGCGAGCGATTGGGTCTGCCGCCGCTGCAGCATGTCCACGGGGGCACGAGCCGTCAGCTGGCGCTCGTGGCGAGCTTTCCTCAGCTCGAGTACCCGCGCTCGTGGCCGACGCACGTCCACGTGGTTGGGCCGCTGATGTGGGAGCCACCGACCGACGAGGTCCAGCTGCCGCCCGGTCGCGACCCGCTCGTGCTGGTGGCGCCCTCGACGTCGCAGGACCCCGAGCACCGGCTGCTGCAGGCGGCGTTGCGCGGGCTGGCCGACGCCCCCGTGCGCGTGCTGGCCACTTGGAATCGGCGCCTACCGTCCTCGCCCCTGCCCGTGCCGGCCAACGCGCACGTAGTCGACTGGGTGTCCTACGCGCGCACGATGCCCCACTGCGACGTGGTGCTCTGCCACGCCGGCCACGGCACGCTGGCGCGGGCGCTGGCCTGCGGTTGTGCGGTCGTCGCCTGCCCCGCCGTGGGAGACATGAACGAGAACGCCGCGCGCGTGGACTGGACGGGTGCGGGCGTGCGCCTGCCGCGGCGCTTCATCTCGCCCCGCCATGTCCGCCTCGCAGTCGAGGAGGCACTCGCCGAGCCCTCGATCCGGGCACGTGCGCGCGAGTTGGCCGACTGGGCCGCCACACACGATCCGCCGGGGGACGCCGCGCGTCTGGTTGAGGCTCTGGGGGTGGGACTCGAACCCACAACCCTTCGGTTAACAGCCGAATGCTCTGCCAATTGAGCTACCCCAGATCGCGCGGTCGCGGTCGCATTAGAGCATAGTTGGGCGGCTATGCCCCCGTCTGGTTCAGGGCGCGCTCGTAGGCACCGTCGAACTCGCGCTTGATCTGTCCCCGGCGTTGCGCGAGATCGCTCACGTCGCCGGCGCCCTGTCCGCGCGCGGCTTGGATCTGGCGATCGACCCGGGCCAGCTCCAGCTGCAGGCGCTGCACCTCGAGCATCGCCGGCTGGGCCTGCTCGCGGCCAGCCTCCACGACGAGCTCCGCGAGCACCCCGGCCAGATCGGAATCTCCCTTCATCGGCTCGCGTAGGTCGCCGCTGCGCAGGCGCTCTGCCACGCGTCGCAAATGCGCGCTGGTGAAGTGGCCCTCCATGTCCACCTCCGCGAGCGCCCTGGCACCCTCCTCGGGCGAGGCCAGGCACAGGACGAGAAAGGAGCGCTCGGTCTCCTCGCGCCGCGAGAGCACGCCAGCGACGGGACGAGCCCGGGCCTGGGGCTGCTCCGGTGCGAGCAGCCGCTCGGTCACGCTGTCGGGCAGCTCAAGGCGCCCGCTCACCAGGCGCGTCAGCTCCATGCGCATCGCGCTCGGAGGGAGCGTCGCGAACACCGGCCGCAGCTCCCCGACGACGCGGTCGCGACCCTCGGGGCTGCCGTAGTCGCCCTGCGCGAGCGCACGCTCCACGCGAAAGCGCACGAACGGCACCGCCGTCGCGATCGCCGTCCGCATTTGCTCCACCCCGCCCTCGCGCTGCACGACATCGGCCGGGTCGGCGCCGGCGGGGAGCCCCACCACGCGCAGCTCGAGCTTGCGCTTGGCGGCCATGCGCGAGGCGCGCAACATCGCCTCCTGGCCGGCACTGTCGGCATCGAGCGCGAGCAGCACCGTGGAGGCCATCCGCGCCAGCTCCCCCACCTGCTCGTCGGTGAGCGCGGTGCCCATCAGCCCCACGGCATTTGTCATCCCCGCCTGGTGCAGGGCGATCACGTCGGTGTAGCCCTCACACAGCACGACCTCCCCTGCGCGTGTGGCGTGGGCTCGCGCCAGGTCGGCCCCGTACAGGTGCAGCCCCTTGTGATACAGGTCGTTGTCGGAGGTGTTCAGATATTTCGGCCGCTTCGCGGCGCCCGCGGCAGCCCGCTCCTCGCCCAGCGCGCGCGCGCCGAAGCCGAGCACCCGGCCGCGGATGTCGGCCAGCGGGAACATGATGCGCCCGCGAAAGCGGTCATACATGCGCCCGTCCTGCTTGGAGCGCTGGGCGAGACCCGTCGCGTAGAGCTCCTGCTCGGAGAACCCCGCGCGGCGCGAGGCGACGAGCACGCGATCCCAGGCGCTCGGGGAGTAGCCCACGCGAAACGTCGCGCAATGTCTCCCCGGAGAGGCCCCGTCCCAGTAGATACTCTCGCGCGTGGCGAGCCTCCCCTGCCTCCCACAGCTGGCGCTCGTAGTAGGCCGCGGTGCGCCCTAGCAGCTCGAGCAGCCGTTCACGCTTGCGCCGGCGCTCAGCGGCGCGGGGGTCCTCGGCCTCGCGCTGCAGCTCCACTCCGCAGCGATCCGCCAGCAGCTCCAGCGCCGCCTTGAAGTCCACGCCCTCGGTCTCCTGTACGAAGGTGAACACGTCACCCTTGGCCTGGCAGCCGAAGCAGTAGTACACCTTCTGCACGGGGTCGATCCCGAAGGATGGCGTGCGCTCGTCGTGGAAGGGGCACAGCCCCTCGTAGCTGCTCGGCCCGGCGCGGCGCAGCTCCGTGCGCGCGGAGACGAGCTCGATGAAGTCCACCGCATCGCGCACCTGTTCGCGGGACTCCTGTGTGTAGAGGGCCATTCCGAGCAACGCTAGCGCGCGAACGCGCGCGGCACTTGCAGCTCGGTATAGGCGCGGATGCAGTAGCGGTCGGTCATACCCGCCAGATAGTCGGTCACGGTGCGCGCGAGCTCACCCTCCTTCACCTCGACGGGCAGCGCCTCTGGATGCTCGACGTAGTGCTCGAATAGCCGGCGCACCACCCCGGCGATGCGCTCGTGCTCGGCGCGCACCGCCGGACCCAGGTATACGTGCTCGAACATGAACTTGCGCAGCTGCGCCATCGCCTCGCCCGCCGCCTGACCCTGCACGATTGACCCGGCCCGCGCGGAGTGATCGACCATGTCGTGCACCAGAGCATCGATGCGCCGAGAGCCCGTGTCGCCCAGCACCGCGAGCGGGCTCGCCGGAAGCTGCTCCTCGCGTAGTACCCCGGCACGCAGCGCGTCGTCGATGTCGTGGTTGATGTAGGCCACGCGATCCATTACCCGCACGATCTGGCCCTCCAGCGTCGCGGGCTCGGGCGCCCGACTGGAGTGCTGCGCGATCCCTTCGCGCACCTGTTCTGTGAGGTTCAGGCCCCGCCCCTCGCGCTCCAGATGCTCAACGACCCGCAGCGAGTGCTCGTAGTGGCGAAAGCCCGTACCAAAGCGCTCGCGTAGACAGTTGTCGAGCACCTCCTCGCCGATGTGCCCGAAGGGTGGGTGCCCTAGGTCATGGCCCAGTCCGATCGCCTCGGTCAGATCCTCGTTGAGTCCGAGCGCGCGGGCCACGGTGCGCGAGATCTGTGTCACCTCCAGGGTGTGCGTGAGGCGCGTGCGGTAGTGGTCCCCCTCCGGCGCCACAAACACCTGGGTCTTATGCGTCAGGCGGCGAAACGCCTTGCAGTGCACGATCCTGTCGCGGTCGCGCTGAAAGGGCGTGCGCAGGCCACAGTCCTCCTCGGAGTGTGCTCGCCGCGCCGGGTAGGAGCGCACGGCGAGCGATGAGAGCATGCTCTCCTCCAGCGCGCGGCGCCTCTCAGCGAAGGCGTCCGTCAACTCTCGCGATGCCAGTCTTTGCGCAGCGTCAGGCGGTGCGCCCAGTGGCTCCACTTGTTGATCGTCGCGGGATCCTCGTCGTACACCGGCGCGCCGCCGCCCGGCGCGGGCAGGATCGCAGCGGCAGCTGCGTCGATCCGCAGGTCCACGCCGTGCTCGTGCAGCGACTGCACGTCTTCCGCGGCAACGAAGTGGCGCGAGCGGCCCGGCCCGGTGAAGACGATCCCGTGGAAGATGTCCTTCTCGGGTGCCGCCACTACGTGGTGCACGGTGCCGACCTGCGTGCCGTCGGATGCCATCACCGGCACCCCGTCCTCGAGCACGCCGTAGGCGACTGGCAGACCCTCGTCCATTCCAGCTCACGATACAGGCATCAGGCGTAGGTGCGCGTGGTGCTCAAGTGTCTCTGAGATCGCGCGTTCGACCTGGCCGAGCGCCTGCGCGGGCGCGTCGGGCACCTCGCTGAGGGGGCTGCCGAGCGCCGCCGTCATGAACTGGTAGGCCTGTGCGCCGAGGGCGAAGGAGGCGGCCTCGCACGCGCCGCACACCACTCCGCCGGCGGCGCCGGAGAAACCCATCAGGTGCTCGTGCTCGCCGCAGCACGCGCAGGCCCCCAGCTGCGGTGCCAGCCCGGCCGCGACGAGCAGCTTCAGACGGAACGCCAATCCCCCGGCGCGCGTGGCGCTCGCGGGCTCGCGGTCGAGCAGCGAGAGCTTGCGGCACAGCAGGTTGAACACACCGGGATGGGGCTCTGCGGTCTCGAACAGACGCCCCACCGCGTCGCAGGCGCGCGCGGCCGCGTCGAGCGCCCCCGCGTCGCCGCGCAGCTGGGCATGGCCGTCGACGGTCTGCGCCCCGGTCACCGTCAGCAGCTCGCCCCGCCCTTCGTGGAGCTCCAGGCGCAGGCGAAAGAACGGCTCCAGGCGCCCGCCAAAGCGGCTGCGAGCGCGCCGCACGCCCTTTGCGATCGCGCTCACGCGCCCGCGATGGGGCGTGTAGACGTGCAGGATCCGATCGGCCTCGCCGTAGCGCATCGAGCGCAGCACCACCGCCTCGGTCTTGACAGGACCCGCCATCTGCACCGAGTCTAGGAGCGTTGGCGGCAGACCGGACCAGCCTTAGAGCTGTCCGAAAACTCGTGCACGCGCCTGGCGGCACCTGACGCGGCGTGCCGCGGCGTCCTCGGACCTCGACTTGGCACCCACCAAGCCTTCGGTCCTGCGTCCTAGCGGCACTTGGTCATGCACACGCCATCCACGCACCCGAGTTTCGGACAGACTCCCAATAGCGAAACCCGATAACTTGGCCGGCGCCGACATGTTGGAGCGTGTCGGCACCGGCCTGCTGGGGCAATCGGTGGGGATGACACCCCAGCAGACAAAAGTCTACCTATCTAAACCAACTGGTGTTTGCCATATGGACTTTGCCATATGCGGTAGGCGATGTTTATGAAGATGCCCCCCTCCGAATCAGCCGATCAGTCCCTTGCGTTCACGATCCGCCGCTTGCGCGAAGAGCGCGGGTTCACACAGGAAGACATCGCCTACGCCGCCAGCCTGACCTCCGGAACCTACGGCCACATCGAGCGAGGTAAGACCAACCCGACGTGGACTACCATCAAGAAGATCGCCCAAGCGCTCGAAGATCTCGCTGGCCGATCTGGCCGAGGCAGCCGAAGCAGCAGACGAACGCGCCGGATAGCGAACGAACGCGCTGGGTAGCGCTATACTTTCTGAAGTAATGAGTCAGATCACCGTATACACGACCGAGCCATGCTCGTTTTGCGCGCGCGTGAAGGGTCTTTTGAAGTCCCGGGGCCTGCCCTTCACAGAGGTGAATCTCGGCAAGGACCCCGAGGGCCGCGCGGAGCTCGTGCGTCGTACCGGCATGATGAGCTTTCCCCAGATATTGATAGACGGCGAATTAATGGGAGGCTTCTCCGAGATGCTCGCGGCCGCAGAGAGCGGTCGACTGGACGAGCTCTCAGCTGCGTAGGGCAGCCCTCAACTGCGCAGGGCGCTGCCTGCGACTTTGACACGTCTGTTGCGAGGACGCGGCTGGCAGGACTCACACACGTAGGTGCCGCGCCCGGCAACCACCATCTTCACAATTCGCGTACCGCACTTTGCGCAGGGCTCGTCTGCCCGACGGTGTACGAGGAACTGATCCTGGAAGGAACCGCGCACTCCGTCCACATGACGGAAATCGTCAATTGTCGCACCCTGCGCGTCGATCCCTGCGTGCAGCGCGTCTATCACGGCGCCGTGAAGGCGGGTGCGCTGCTCCACCGACAGCGCGCCTGCGGCTCGCAGCGGATGGATGCCGGCGCGGTGCAGGGCCTCGTCGGCGTAGATGTTGCCCACCCCCGCGATCCTCCTCTGGTCGAGCAGCAGCGCCTTGATGGGCGCGCTGCGCCCACGCATGACCGCACCCAGGTGCGCAACAGTGAAGCGCTCGTCCAGGGGCTCGAGCCCCAGGCGGCGCGTGAAGAACTCCTCCAGCGCCGGTCTGCCCAGAAGCAGCTCTCCCGTGCCGAAGCGGCGCGGATCGACGATCACGAGCAGCCGCTTCGGTCTTAGTTGGATGCGTACCCGCACGTGCACGGGCTCGGGCTTCGGTTCACACAGCACCGCGCCGGTCATGCGCAGGTGCTGCACGAGATGGACATCGCCCTGCAGGCTCCACACCAGATACTTGCCCCTACGGCCCAGGGTCTCGATGCGCCGTCCGAGCAGCGCGTCCCGCAGCTCCTCGGGGGCGAGCGGTCGCGACCAGCGCGGATCGAGTATCTCCATGGCGTGCAGTCGTCGCCCCTCGACCAGCGGGGCGAGCTGGCGCCTGATCGTCTCCACCTCTGGCAGCTCGGGCATGCTGCGCCCAGCCTAGCCGCAGACCGCCGAGCCCGCCGCGAGCTCGGAAGCGAATCTGATGACCGCGCAGCCCTCCGGGGGCCTCGCTGGGTCCAAGAACCCGCCGGCTCGAGATGCGCTCAGCGCGAGGCGCGTGGGTGGGCGCTGAAGTAGGCGTCCTTCAGGCGCTCGGCGGAAAGGTGCGTGTACACCTGTGTGGTGGCCAGGTCGGCGTGTCCGAGCATCTCCTGCAGCGAGCGCAGGTCGCATCCTCCGTCGAGCAGGTGCGTGGCGAAGGTGTGACGGAGTGTGTGTGGACTCATCTTCTCCGCCAATCCCGCCCTGCTCGCGTGGCCCTGGATGATCTTGTAGAGGCCCTGTCGCGTCAGTCCCGCTCCGCGGCTGTTGACGAACAGACGCGACTCGACTCTCATCTCGACGAGCACCGGGCGTCCCCGCTGGACATATTCCCGCAGTGCGGCCACCGCCTGGCGCCCGATTGGCACGATCCGCTCCTTGGAGCCCTTGCCGCGCGCACACAGCAGACCCTCCTCGAGGTCCACGTCGGCGAGTTCGAGGCCGACCACCTCAGAGGCGCGGAGCCCACACGCATACATAACCTCGAGCAGCGCCCGATCGCGCAGCGCGCGAGGATCGCCGCCGGTGGGTTCACCCAGCAGCTTGGCGACCTCCTCGCGCGAGAGCACCATCGGCAGACGCCTGGTCTTCGGCGGGCCACGCAGCTCGGCCGTGGGGTCGTGCTCGATCAACCCCTCCCGGCGCAGGTGGCGGTAGAAGGAGCGCAGGCAAGCCGCTTTGCGCTGCAGCGTCGCCGCCGCGACTGGGGGTCGTCCCTCCGCGCCACCGGCGAGCTCGGCGAGGAACGCTGCGAGATCGCCGTGTCTGACCATCAGCGCATCGAGCTTGCGGCGGTGCAGGAAATCGCCGAACTGGAGCAGGTCCAAGCGATATGCCTCGAGCGTGTTGCGCGAGAGCCCGCGCTCGAGCTCCAGGTAGGCGAGGAAGTCGAGCGCCAGCCGCTCGATATCCGCGCCGGCGTCAACCCGCGGTCGGTCGCTGACCTCCGGCGGCGCGTGAAGGGCGGAAAGGGCGGGTGTGCTCACTCATTGCAGCTTCGCCTCGCCCCGGCGCCCTCCTTGACTGTGCAAGGCGACGTTCAGCGAAGGAACCACTCGTGGCCTATCTAGGAACCGGTTTCTACGCGGCCTCCTCGGCCTGGCTCTCGCGCTCGTCGTCGCGCGCCAGCAGCTTCGCCAGCGCGGCGCCCCCCGCCAGCGCGGCACCGAAGAACAGCGGGTCCTCGGTGAGGCCGCGGCCCATCGTCTGTGCCGGCAGCCCGCTGGCCGCGTAGCCCGGCAGATCCACCTTGGCGTGGCGCCAGTCATGGCGGGCGATGCGCGCGGGACGGTCCACGTTCAGTTCCAGCTGCGGGCGGGCGGCCGGGATCCCGAAGACCGAGCCGAGCCCAGCGCGCAGGTCGGCGCCCACCGGCGAGCGCATGCCCGCAGGCAGGGCCACCGTGACCGGCTCCAGCAGCAGGTCGAGCACCGTCAGCGTGTGGTGGGAGATCCCGCGATGGCGCTCGCGCAAGTCGCCGGAGGACATCCGGGCGACAAGCAGCGTGGGCGCGCCGAGCGCCAGGGCGGCGTGGGCGCAGTCGAGCGCCGTCATGCCGCCGTGCCCGAGCGGGGATCCCGAGCCGATTATCCCCGGCCCCGGACCGCACACCACCGCATCCCAGCCCAGCGTGTGCAGGCCGTGGTGTAGTGCGCCGATGACCGTCACCGCCTCGCCCTCACCGCCGAAGGCGGCGCCCGCCGTCAGGTGCCCGGCGAGTAGGCCGCGCCTGCGCAGCTCCCCGACGACACGTGAGTGGCTGCCGGGCAGCGCGCCGCCCTCGCTCTGCACGTATCCAAGTCGCCTCTCGGGCGCCGCCTGCGCGAAGGCCCATGCCACGGCGGCGAGCTGGCCGTGCAGCGCGAGCACGCCGACCGGACGGGTCAGCGGCAGCTCCACATGGGCGTCCTCGACGGGCCGCACGGCGTGCTGGAGGCTCGTGTAGTTGAGCTTCATCACGTGCGGGCGGGCGGGGTGGGCGGGATCCTGATCTTCCTCGTCCGCCAGGCCCCGTGTGAGGTTCACATGGACAATGTCAAACCCGCCGGAGTCGAGGCCCAGGTCGCGCGCCTGCACGTTCACCACCACCTCGTCGCCGACCTCCGCGGCGCCCACCAGGCCGACGTCGGCGATGGCTGTCCGTGCGGGACCCTGAGCGGAGGCGTGCACGAGGACGACGGCGAGCTCCTGCTCGGGGCCGCCCGGCGGGTTGACTTCTACAACGATTGCGCGACGCAGCTTCAGCATGGGCTGGGAAGCTATCGCGTGGCGGGTTCTGATCGTGCCGCCACCGCGCCGGGCAGCGCCAGTGCCACTTCGAGCATGCCCTCGAGCGCCGCCGTGCTGACCCGCTCGCCGGGCTCGTGCGGGCGCTCGGTACCGTTGGCCAGGTTCACGACCGTAAGGCCCTTGGCGATCAGCGCATTGGCGTCCGATGCGCCTCCGCTCGAAGATTCGAGTCGGGCTGTAGCCGCAGCGGCGCAGCGCGAGCTCGGCTGCCTGCACCGCTGGCGCACTCGCGGGCACGGTGTAGCCGGAGAAGGTGCGCTGCACGCCGATATCCACGTCGCAGTCGCAGTCGGGCAGGTTGGCGGCCTCGTGCACGCAGTCGACGATTTCCGCGACCGTCGCCTCGGCCGTCTCCTCGCGCAGGCTGCGCACCTCCGCGGCGAGCGTGCAGCGCTCGGGCACCACGTTGATGGCGCTCCCCCCGCCGATCCTCCCCACGTTCGCCGTCGTCATGGCGTCGATGCGCCCGAGCGGCATGTCCGCCACGGCACGGGCGGCGGCGAGGATTGCGCTCGACCCGTCCTCGGGGCGCACCCCGGCGTGCGCCGCCGTGCCGCGGAACTCGATATCGAGGCGAAAATGACAGGGCGAGGCGACCACGATCTCACCGATCGGCGAGGCGTGGTCGAAGACGTAGCCGACCTCGCTGCGCAGGCGCGCCCGGTCAAGTGCGTGGGCCCCCGCCAGCGAGCGCTCCTCGCAGACGGTGAACAGCAACTCTACGTCCACGGGTGCACCCTCGGCGAGGATCCGCCGCGCGAGCACCAGCAGCACGGCCACCGCGGCCTTGTTGTCGGCGCCGAGGATGCCCTCGTTGGCGTTCTCCCAGCCGCCGTCGACCAGGACGGGCTCGACTGGTGCCTGCGGCGGAACCGTGTCGAGGTGGGCGCAGAGGAGCATGCTGGGCGCCCGCCGTTCTTCGGCGATTGCGCTTGGGGAAGTCTGCTCGCCGCCGAAGCTCCCGCCGGGGTGGGTCCCCACTTGGGCGGGGATGCGGGCCAGCAGGTTGCCGCACTCAGATCCGGCCTCGATGGCCGCATCGTCCTCGTATACCTCCAGACCCAGCCCGCGCAGCTCCGCGATGACGCGCTCGGCGCACGCGCGCTCGCTCCTGGACGGACTTTCGATGCGGCAGAGCTCCTCGAACAGTTCGCTGAGCCGGCGGCGCTCGTTGGCGCTAGCTGTGACTGGCCGCACGGGCGTCGTGGGCCTCTGGTGCGACATCGCCGTCAGCGACATCGCTGTCAGCGTCATCGCCGCATGTGCGCACCAGCGCGGCCGCGACGAAGCCACGGAACAGCGGCGCGGGGCGCTCCGGGCGCGACTTGAACTCGGGGTGGAACTGCGAGGCGACGAAGAAGGGGTGCTCGTCGAGCTCGACGACCTCGACCAGGCGCTCGTCGGGGGATGTGCCGGAGATGCGTAGTCCGGGACCGGCGCCCGCGGGCAGGTCGGTGAGACGCTTGCGCAGCAGGTTGTTGACCTCATAGCGGTGGCGGTGGCGCTCGTAGATGACCGCTTCGCCGTAGATCTCCCTGGCCCGCGAGCCCGCGTGCAGCTTGATCGGGTCGGCGCCCAGGCGCATCGTGCCGCCGAGGTCGGCGACCTCCTTCTGCTCGGGGAGCAGGTCGATCACCGGGTAGGGCGTCTCGAGGTCGAACTCGGTCGAGTTGGCGCCCTCCATGCCCGCGACGTTGCGCGCGAACTCGGCGACGGCGATCTGCATCCCCAGGCAGATTCCCAGGTAGGGGATGCGCTCCTCTCGCGCGATCCGCGCGGCGACGATCTTGCCCTCGATCCCGCGCCCGCCGAAGCCGCCGGGGATCAGGATGCCGTCGGCGTCGTGCAGCAACTGGCGCGCATGGGCGCTGTCCTCGGGGTTCTCCGCACTCGCGCCCTCCTCCAGCTGTTCGGAATCGACCCAGTCGATCTGCACCCGCGCATCCTTGAGTGCGGCGGCGTGGCGTAGCGCCTCGGAGACCGACAGGTAGGCGTCCTCGAGCTCGACGTACTTGCCCACGAGCGCAATCCTCACGGTGCGCGAGGCGTGCTCGGCGCGGGCGATCGGCTCCTGCCAGCTGGAGAGATCCGGTTCGCTGGCCTCCAGGCCGAAGTGGTCGAGGATGAAGTCATCGACACCCTGCTCGCGGAAGACGAGCGGGACCTTGTAGATGTTGTCGACGTCGCAGGCCGAGACGATCGCGCTCGTCGGCAGGGACGCGAACAGCGCGATCTTCTTGCGGATCTCCTGCGAGAGCGAGCCCTCCGAGCGACACATGAGCATGTCCGGCGCGATGCCGATGCGGCGCAGCTCGTTGACGGAGTGCTGGGTGGGCTTGGTCTTCAGCTCGCCGGCGTGGCCGATGTAGGGGACGAGCGTCAAATGAATAAACATGCAGCGCCGGCGGCCCACGTCGACGGGGAACTGGCGGATGGCCTCGAGGAAGGGCAGCGACTCGATGTCCCCGACGGTGCCGCCGATCTCGGTGATCACGAAGTCGACGTCGGTGGACTGGGCGATCAGCACGATGCGCTGCTTGATCTCGTCGGTGATGTGCGGCACCACCTGCACGGTCCCGCCGAGGTAGTCCCCGCGGCGCTCGCGGCGGATCACGGTGTTGTAGATGCCGCCCGCGGTGACGTTCGAGGCGCGACTCGTGTTGACGTCGGTGAAGCGCTCGTAGTGGCCGAGGTCGAGGTCGGTCTCGGCGCCGTCCTCGGTCACGAACACCTCGCCGTGCTGGTAGGGCGACATCGTGCCCGGGTCGACGTTGATGTAGGGGTCGAACTTCTGCAGCCCCACGGTCAGACCGCGCGAGACGAGCAGGCGCCCGATCGAGGCCGCCGCAATGCCCTTGCCGAGCGAGGAGACGACGCCGCCGGTGACGAAGATGAACCGGGTCTTGGGGTTGGTCTCGATGTGACGCTCGGGCGAATGCGGGATCATGAGGGCCTGCCCAGGGAGTCTAGCCAGCGCACCCCCGGAGTCTTTTCCAGGAGCGCGGAGATCGAGCGAAACTCCCCGTACACCGTGCAAAGGAGCAGCAGCGCGAGCGCGATCTCAAGGCCCGTGGTCGAGAGCACGAGCACCATCCACAGGCCCGCGAGCGCGCCGATGAGGTTCGCGCCGGTGTCGCCGAGCATCGCCCGCTCGCGCACGTCATAGGCGCCGGCGACGAGCGCGGGGCCGGCGAACAGGCCGAGCGCCCACAGCCCCAGCAATTCGCCCGAGCCGACGGTGAGACCCGCGCCGAGCAGCACAAACGCCTTGACCGCGCGCCCCGGGCGCAGGTCGAGCAGGTTGAAGAGGTTCGTCGCGAGCACCAGCACCGCGCTCGCCAACAGCCACGTGCCGGTCGAGCGCTCGGCGAAGCTCATCAGGACCAGCGCCAGCCCGAGCGAGCCGCCGGCCTTGAGCGCGCCGGTCGAGAGCTCGCCCCGGAGCACCGCGCGCGCGTGCCCGCGCCATCCGCGGGGGTACACACATCCGCCTGCCTTGCCCGATGAGGGTTCGCTGGTCTTGTCCAATGCGTCGGAGCGCTCGGGTCCGCCGGCCCCCTCGGATTTGACAGAGCCTGGTCCGCTCGCCCGAGCCGCGCCGTAAGCGTCGTCGATCAGCCCGAGGCACGCCACGCCGAGCACGTAGACCAGCGTGAGCACCAGCTGCGGCTCGAACACTTCGGCGCTCGCGATGCGTTCGACCAGCACCAGCGGCACGAGCGCGAGCAGCGCGGCGGCAATCACAAGCACACCAAGCGGGAACGGCAACGTACGCCCGCGATAGTTGACGCGCGTGTGGCCTCCCTCCGCGAGCATGCGCAGCACGCCGGGGGCCAGCAGCAGGGCTGCCGGGAAGGCGAGCAGGATCGGCAGCGCGTGCACTGAAGCGAACCTAGCGACGCACGCGGACGAGGAGAAGCTTTAAGGGCGGCCTACCGGCCGCCAGGTAGTCGCGGCGCGGCGGACCGGCGGTCGGCGCCCGGATCGTCCTCATACGGCCCAAGAAAGCGCTCGCCATTGAAATGGATCATGTGCGAGGGGTCATCGGCACACCAAACGTCCGTCTCCCACGCGATAACGCTCAAATATTTGCGCATCTCAGCCCGCGAGGGAAAGCACGAGATAAGTACGCACCCTGGTCGTGCCGAGGCAAAAAGGTCGTGCAGCTCCCTATAGCGCTTACCGTCAACCGGACCGTGGCTTGAGGCTGCCTCCATGAGAACAAGCCAATCGCGATCCGGCAGATGGACCATGAGGTCGGGGAGCTTTCCGTGTTTATCCAGCGTCACGCCGAGAGCGCGAAGCTCGTTGTAGCAATAGATCGGATCGTCCTTGCCGGCGTCGCCGACATACAACACGTGGCCACCGGGTGTAAACCTTGGGCAGAACTCCTCAAGCATCTGCTTGATCAAGATATTCTGGCCACCAGGTGTCAGCACGATCGCCGAGCCGTCAGGCAGCGTTACAGGAATCTGCCGAAGCACTCGAGTGCGCTCGTATTGCGCACGCAGACCGGGCAGGTCGATCAGATAGCCGTTGAGAAGCTCATCCCATCGATCGCTTTCATATTCATACGACCGCAAGAGCTCCAGTGCGCGTGGGCTAACCTGGTAGCAACTCTTCGGCGAGTTGACTGCGCGACTTGGATCGTCAGGGTTCAGCGCAATCAGGCCGGCGTCGACGAATTGATGCAGCGTCTGACGTCGGATTGTCTCACGAGTATTCGGCTTGTAGTCCCGGTCGTATTCTTGCCTCAGCCACTCCATGATCTCAACCGTTCTCAGGCTCGGGTTCGTTGCATCGACCCAATCCCTGTTGGGCGCGAGATGCAGTAGTGCGAGCAAGACAAGTGCGGAACGCTCGTTCGTGCGCTCTGAGTCGAATTTAAGCAACGCAAGCGCTCGACGAGCGCGTGCAACTTGGACTTTCTGAACGTCGTTCACGCTATTGATTGCGCGACCACTGGTACTTTGTATCGCTGCGTGTCATCAATGTATTTATTTGTCTCTGCAAGCATAGACTCTACGTAGCGATCGAGCGCGTCCCGTTTTTCCGGACGCCCATCTCCAACCAATCTCCCAAGTGCGCAGAGCTGGTCGTAAGGTGGGTAACGAAGATGGCGCAAATCGGTCGCATTGATCTGCGTGTGGCCGCTGAACTGCCGCACATAGCGGTCGACGAAGCTGGAGTTCAGATAAGCCGCGAGGCCGTGAGCGAGGTCTGGCGGCAACCCACGACCGTCACGGTGGTAGACGTTCAGATGATTCTCGATCGCCACCGCATCCCCAGGCACATCGGCTGCCGAAATGACCGCTGCAACAACACGCCTGCGCTCCTCCTTGGTAGTAAAACGCTTTACGAGCACATACGTCTCATTGGGCAGGAGCAGCTTTATGGTGTCTGGAGCACGCTGGAGAGCATTTGGCTTGCGCCCGCCGTCTGCGGCCGGCCATACCACGGCTCGGCTACGCAGGTGCCCAGGATAAATCAGTGGCACAGTATCGCCGGATGGGTCCTGACGAAGATACTCCTTCGCGCGAAAATCAACCACGCGACCAGTCGATACGACGACGCCAAGATCACCCACAGAAGCTGGCAACGCAACCATTCTCTCAGCGATGCCAGTATCGTCCTCGGTGGTGGGGATGCGAAGGAACTGGCGTCTATCCCCAGGGTGGATGATCTCTGCGTAAGGAACCTTACGCAGTCGGGGCTCCTCGTCGGCGGCATAGCTGACCGAGAGCGTCGTGGTGTTCGGCATCGCTCCACGGGTTCCCGCGACGATGATGTTCTCTTGGAGTACATCGGCATTGGCGAACACGTGGCCACGCGATTCAAAGACGTGAAGCCGCTCTATCCCAATCCGATCAAAGAAGAACCGCCGAAATGGCTCGTGGTAGAGACCATTAGCAAAGGAGCGCGGCGTAATCGCGGACAGCACGCCGGATGGTCTAAGGTGCGTCACAGCCAGCGCCAAGAAAGCCGTATAAAGATTGGAGACGCGGAGCCCAATCGCCTCCAACGCCGCGCGCTCGTCTGAGTCGGTCCTGATCTTGCGATATGGAGGGTTCATTATGACGACGTCGAATTGCTCTCCAGGGCTTTCGCCAAAGAGCAACCCCACATCAGCGACATAATCGCTGGCTCGAAGTTCCCACGATAGATCGATACCTGTGGCTCGTGCCCAAAGCTCGCATGCATTAAGCGTCTTGCGGAGATCGTTATCAAGCCGAGTATCAAGCTCGTACGCAACCAGCTCGATGCTCTTGAGGCGACGCTGACGCATAACGAGATGGACGACCGCCGCCGCGCATAGAATGCCAACTCCAGCGCCCGGATCGAGTACGCGAATCGACTCTCTCTCAGGCGTCCCAAGCATACCCGCAATGATGCGGGCCGCCGGCGCTGGGGTGAAGAACTGGCCGAGCCACGCACGGCGACGCCGGTCAAGGGTCTCGGCAAGAGCCTCTTGCCGAAGCTCGATGTCGGCGAGTAGTGCTTGAGCGGTAGGGTCGGGGTAGGACATGGGATTCGTGCCGGATTGTCGCATAGGCGCCGGACCCACTTTCGTGTTATCTGGCTGGTTAGCGGGATTGGTGGTGGTTTCGTGTCTTCACGCGACGGCACCTGGCCGGAGAACTCTCTCACGGCAGTGAAGTCCCGCCAACCACCCGCGGCAGCAAGCCCGATTCGGCCGTGGACTTTTCGCCATAGGTGCCGTGCACACCCGCGAGCGTGAACACCAGCGCGGCGCGCCCCGCCGTGCTGTCCAGGTCGTCTACGCTCGAGATGTCGCGGCTTCGATACCAGGTGATCTGCGAGGGGTTGGTCGCGCTCAGCTCGACTCCCACGGTGGGGACCCCTGCGGTGACCGCCCCTTCGATCAGACCCGCCTCGAATTCGGCGGCGACCTTGGCCTCGATCGGGGTCATGCCTTCGGGCTCGCTGCGCACGACGACCAGTCCTTCGAGCCCTTCGAGCTGGCCATCGAAGGAACTCAGGAGCTTTCCCTGCAGGCGGGTCAGCAGGCGGTGGTCGCTGCCCACGAGCTGCCTGGCGATTCTAATGCCGAAGTGGGTCACGAGGCTTGGCTGGGTGTTGAGCAGGGCGTAGGGCGTTCCGCCGGCCTGCTGAGCCAGGCCGGCGAGGTTCAGCGGCTCGTTCACCGCCACCACCGTCACCAGGTTTCCGCCCGCCTGGGCTACCGCTTCGTGCACCAGCCCGTCGATCCGGTCGGAGGAGCCGCCCAGGAACACGAGGCCGACGCGGCGGCCACTCAACAGGCCGTGTACCGCGATCTCATAGAGGCCGTTCTCCACGGTTTCCTGGCTCGCTAGCCTTGCTCGCATTTGGGCTGCTTGGCGGTTGGCTCCGTTGACTTCTGAGCTTAGGTCGCGCACGACGCCGTTCTTTGCCGAGGACACGAGGTTGGAGTCGCCGATCGCGACCCCGATGAGGACGCCCACCGCCAGCGCCAGCAGGACAGCCGCCAGTGAAAGCGCGTGGTAGCGGTAGTCGAACATAGGATGGGTGCCTCGGGACCCCCGCCGCCCTGGACCCCGCCAGGATAGATGGTGCTGGGCAAAGGGAGGTAGGGCCGTCTGGCGCCCGCGGAAAGGCTCCTGTCAGCCGAGCAAGAGTTGCAGCTTCAGCCAGAGCAGTTCCGCGACGTCGCGCAGCGCAGGGGTGAGCCAGATGACCGCGGCCATCGCCACGAGCCCCGCGACGATCACCACCAAGAGCGGCGTGAGCCCCGGCTGTGGGCGATACAACCGGCTCACGCCCTTGGCGTCGACGAGGATCTCGCCGATGCGCAGGCGCGTTAGGAAGGTCGAGGACATGCCGCGGCGGTTGCGATCGAGGAACTCGACGAGGTTGAACTGGGAGCCGACGGAAACGATCAGGCGGGCGCCCTTCTCGGCGGCGATCAGCATCGCGACGTCCTGGCTCGTGCCCGGCGCGGGGACGAGCTTGTAGGGGACGCCCATCTCCTCCAGGCGGTGGCGGCCCGGCGCGCGCCCGTCTGGGTAGGAGTGCACCACGAGCTCCGCCCCGCCCGCCACCGCGGCGCGCAGTGTGGGTTCGCTCGCGGAGTCCATGTCGCCGACGATCATGTGCGGCGTCAGGCCGACCTCGAGCAGCGCGTCGGCTCCCCCGTCGACAGCCACCAGGGCGGGGTGCACGTCGCGGATGAACGGCCGCAGCGCGCGCAGGTCGCGCTGGTGGTCGACCCCGCGCACGACCACGAGCGCGGGCCGATCGCGGAAGTCGGTCGCGAAGCGCGGCAGCTCGATCTTGCCGGCGAGCAGCTCGCGCTCCTCGCGCATGTGCTCGATCGTGTTGTGCGCGAAGCGCTCGAGCGCCTCGCCGATCTCCAGGCGGCGCGCCTCGGTCTCGGCGCGCACGGTTGCCAGGTCGAGCACCCTGCCGCGCGCCAGCACCCTGCCCTTGTGGAGTACCTGGCCGTTGTGAGCCGCCTCGCCGCTGCCCCGCGCGTCATCGCCGCTGCTCTGTGCGTCGACTAGCACGGTCACCGCGTCGCCCTCCGACAGCGCCGCGAACAGCGCGTCGTCGGGCAGATCGACGAGCAGCACACCGGCCTCCACCAGCAGCTGCGGCCCCAGGTTCGGGTATGAGCCGCTGGTCGACGCCTTGCAGTTGAGCACCGCCGCCACCTCGGCCACGATCAGCTCCTCGGCTGACACGCGGTCGATGTCGAGGTGGTCAATCACCGCCACCTCGCCCGCGCGCAGGTGTTTGACCATCACCTTCGTCTTGCGCCCCAGGCGCACCGATCCCCTCACCGTGCGCGTCCCCGGTGGTGCCCCTGCTGCCGGCACACTCGGCTGCTGCTGGATGGCGGCCATTACAGCGAGGGTAACCGCTTGGCGCTCCTCAGGCCGCCTTTCGCAGCTCCCGTGCGTGCCTGCGCGCGCCCGCGTCGTCCTCGGCGGCGCCCAGCATCCGCACGAGCTCTGAGACCGTCTGGCGCTCGCCGAGCTGGACCACCGTGGCGCAGGTGGGGTCCGCGGCAGTGTCCTTGACCACCGAGAAGTGCCGCTGCGCGAGCGAGGCGATCTGGGGCAGGTGGGTGATGCAGATCACCTGGCGCGCGCCCGCCAGCTCGCGCAGGCGCTCGCCGACCGCGCGCGCCGTGTGCCCGCCGATGCCGGCGTCCACCTCGTCGAACACGAGCGCCGCCTCAGACCCTGCGTTGGCGACGCTCATGAGCGCGAGCATCACGCGCGAGAGCTCGCCACCGGAGGCGATCTCGCGCAGCGGGCCGGCGGCCACGCCAGGGTTCGGCGCGATCAGGAATTCGACCGCGTCGCCGCCGCTGAGACGGCCCTCGCGCGGGGAGAGCTCGACGGCGAAGGTCGCCTCGCTCATCGCCAGCGCCGCGAGCTGTGCGCCGACGGCCTCGGTGAGGTGCGGGGCCGCCTCTTCGCGCGCCGCGCGCAGCGCCGCCACGTGGCCGTCGAATACTTCGCGCGCGGCCTGCAGCGAGTCCGAGGTCTGCGCGAATGCCACCTCCGCCCCTAGCAGCTGCTCGCGTCGCTCGCGCGCCTTGGCGGCGTATGTCAGCACGGCCGCGATCGAGCCACCGTGCTTGCGCTGCAGGCGCTCGAGCAGCTGCAGGCGCTCTTCGACCTCCTCCAGGGAGCCGTCCTCGCCCTCCAGCGACTGGCCGTAGTCGCGCAGCGCGCCGGCCAGGTCCCCCGCCTCGATCGCCAGCGCGCGGGACCGCTCGGCGAGCACGTCGAGCACTGGATCCGCGCCCGCCGGGGCCTCCAGGCACGCGGCGGCCTGGGCCAGTAGCGCCTGGGCGCCGGAGGCATCCACGGAGGATTCGGGGCTCAGCGCCTCCGCCCCCTGGCCCGCCGCGAGGCGCAGCGCGTCGAGCCGGCGCAGGCGCTCGCGCGCGGCGCGCAGGCGATCCTCCTCCCCCTCCTGCGGCTCGGCGGCGTCGATCTCCGTGAGCTCGTGCTCCAGCAGGTCGAGCTCGCGCTCGCGCGCGTCTCCCAACTCGCGCAGCCCCTCGAGCTCCTCCTCCAGGCGGCGCACCTCGTGGTGGGCCTCTGCGCACTCGCGCAGCCGCTCGCTCTGCGCGGGGCCGCAGAAGTCGTCGAGGATCTGCAGCTGCGCGGCGGCGAGGGTCAGCTTGCGGTGCTCGTGCTGGCCGTAGAAGGCGACGAGCTGCTCGCCCAGCGCGCGCAGGTCGCCGACGGCGGCGCTACGGCCGTTCACGTAAGCGCGCGTACGGCCGTCGGCCCCCACACGTCTCGCCAGGACCACCTCATCCGCGTCGGCGGGCAGGCGCTCGCCGCACTCGCTCTGGAGCTCGGCCGGCAGCGTGAAGACGCCCTCGACATACGCCTCGGCGGCGCCCGGCCGCACGATCCCCGCGCGCGGACGGCCACCCAGCAACAGGTCGAGCGCGTGTGCCAGCACCGTCTTGCCCGCGCCGGTCTCCCCTGTGAGCACGTTCAGGCCAGCGGCCAGATCGAGCTGGGCACGCTCGATCAGCAGCAGATTCTCGACTGACAGCTCCTTCAACACACGTGCAGGTGTATCAGCGAGCGGCGACGGATCGCTTGGGCCGATCCCGGAAGGGGTGTGCTGGCCGATCTTCGATCGGTGGGGTGGTCGAGGGTCGAGCGAGGCACGGACGCAAGAGCGAAGGCTTGGTGGGCCCAAGTCGAGCCCGAGGACAAAGCCTCGCGAAGGCCATCGGCCGCATCCAGACGTGCGGCCCTTTGGGGATCGGCCCTTGGGGAGGATCGAACAATGCGCCCGACCGATACTCTGTGAAGTAGCGCGAAGCGTACCGCGCCTACCCTCATTGTGTCCAAAGGCATGGCTGCCAGCGACGATCATTCCAACCGGCCCTCCCGCCGTGGCGGCGAGTGCTTGTCCTCAGACGCCCTCACCGATCGCGTCGAGGAGGAGGTCGCGCGCGCCGAGCGCCAGCGCACCCCGCTCAGCTGCCTGCTCGTCGGGCTGGAGGACCTGCGCGCGATCGAGCGCGCCCACGGGCATGAGCTCGCCGAGCAGGCACTTGCATACGTAGCCTCGGCGCTGCGTCGTGAGTTCCGCCGCTTCGACCGCGTGGGGCGCCCGAGCGAGCGCGAGTTCGCGGTGGTGCTCCCCGGCGCCGACGGCACACGCGGCGAGATCGTCGCGCGACGCACGCTCCTGCGCCTGCGAGCGATCAAGCTGGAGGCCCGCGGCGAGCGACGCGCGCTGCACGTGGCCGTTGGCATCGCCACCTGGCAGGAGGGCCTGACGGCCGGTCAGCTGCTCGCCGCCGCGCGCGCCGCCACCGGTCGCCCCGCGCCGGGGAACACGCCGCTGCCGAGCGGTCCACTAGGTTTCAAGGATGCTCTGCAGATCTGAGGCTCCTCAGCTGACCCCTTCGTCCCCGCTGTCCGCGGAGACCATCCAAAAAGGCCCCGCCGATGCTCTCTGGCTCTGAGCTCTGGCTGCTGCGCCTGATGGCCGACCGCGGCCTGGCGCTGCTCGACGCAGGCACGCTCCTGATGGTGATCGAGGAGCGTGGCGAGCTGCGCGTGGCTGCCGCCAGCGGCCAGGGCTCTCCGCGTGTGCGCATCCTGCCCGTGGAGGGCAGCGCGCTCGGCGCCCTCTACCGCACGGGCGAGTCGCTCGCGCTTGACCGTCCCCGCGGGCCGGAAGCCGGGTGGCTGCACGAGCTCGGCTTCGAAGCGCGCAGTGTGCTCGTCGAGCCGCTGAAGATGGAGGGCCAGGACGGTGGCCTCGTGATCGCGCTGCGCGAGGAGGGCACCTTCCGCGAGCCCGACCGGCGCGCGCTGAACGCGTTCGCGCTAAGCGTCACCCAGCGCCTCGCGGCCGAGCGCTCGGTGGAGATCGAACGGCTGCGCTACGGCATGGAGGCGCGCGAGCGCGAGCGTACCCGCTGGGCGCGCGAGATCCACGACGAGACCGTCCAGGGCCTCGGCGCGCTGCGCCTAAGGCTCGCCAACGCGCGGGACCTGCACGAATCACAAGCCCTGCAGGAGGCCGTGGGCGACGTACTGGACGGCCTGGGCATCGAGATCGAAGGGCTGCGCCACCTGATCACCGAGCTTCGCCCCGCGGCACTCGACGACCTAGGCCTCGTGCCCGCGTTGGAGGCGCTCGCACGCCGCGCGCAGGCGATCGACGGGCTGGATGTGCAGGTCGAGATCGACCTCGACCTCGGACCCGATGAGCGGCTGGACGCCGAGCTCGAGAGTACCGTCTATCGCGTCGTGCAGGAGGCGCTCACCAACGTCTCGCGCCACGCCAAGGCCACCAACGCACTCGTGAGCATCTCAAGCCGCGAGGGCACGATCCGTGTGGCGGTGACCGACGACGGCCAGGGGCTCCCCGCGGGCGGGGCGCCCCGCGGCCCGCGCGGCGACGGCCTGCAGGGCGGATTCGGCCTCTCTGGGATGCGCGAGCGCGCCGAGCTGGTCGGCGGAGAGCTCGAGCTCGCGCCTGCGCCAGGACAGGGCACCACAGTGCGCCTGACAGTGCCGCTGGCTGGGCGCCCACGCGCGGACACCCCCGTCGGGGCCGGGCAGGCTGCCAGCTCCCTCCACTGAGTAGATGCTATTGCTACCTCAACTCAAAAAGAGACATTCATCCCACGCGCCTCACAAGGTGGCGCGCAATCTCTGTGAAGGCGCATCTCCCCGCGAGAGATGTATCTCCTCCCGCGAGACCGGCGTCTACCATAAAGCAGCCGACTAGCGCAGCTCAGCCAGCCGCTGACTCGCCACGCTGCGGCTCCCTTAAGTCGCTGAATCCATCAAGCCCAGGCGTCGCACGTAGGCGGTGATCTCCGCGCGCGAGGAGAATCCAAGCTTCTCGATCGCCCGCGCACGGTAGGTCTTCACGGTGCGCTCGGCCACGTGCAGCTGCTCGGCGATCTGCGGGTTGGTGTGGCCGAGGGCGATCAGGCGGATCACCTCGCGCTCGCGCTCGCTCAGCGCGACCTCGCCCGCCTGCGTGCCATCGCCGGTGGCCATCAGCGCGCCGAGGCGCGGGTGCAGGTAGTTGCCGCCCGCCACCGCCAAGCGGAAGGCTTGCAACAGCTCGGAGGGCTCGGCCTCTTTGAGCACGTAGCTGCGAGCCCCCGCGCGTAGCGCCTGGCGCGCGTACTCGGGGTCCTCGCGCATCGTCAGGATCGCCACCGCCAGCGTCGGGTGCGCGACGAAGCACGACGGCAGCGCGGCGAGGCTAGACCCACCGGGCATCGTCAAATCGAGCGTCAGCAGGTCGGGCTTGTGGGCGCGCACTTCGCGGATCGTCGAGGGCACGTCGGCGGCCTCCGCGACCACCACGAACTCATCGGTCTGGCGCTCCAGCACGGTGCGGATGCCGTCGCGCACCACGGTGTGGTCGTCGGCGATGATCGTCTCGATCGGCCGGTCCACGCCCGGAATGCCCTCGCGGGTGCGCTCCGGCGCGGCCTCCTGCGTGCCCTGGTCCATCGGCACACCGTAGCGGGCGCGGCGGACGCCGCCCGGCGGGCCGATCCCCGCTCCTGAAAGGGCGAATTGCCCGCCCAGCCAGGGCGAATTGCCCGCCCCGCCTCGCCGCACGGCTGCCCCCGGCGCCTGCGAGGACCCAAAGGGACTACACCGATCGGCACCTTTGGGACGACACGATCTGCACCCCCCGTACGACAGACAAACGGCCCCGCGGGCCTCACCATTGTCGTATCGAAATGACTGTCAGGGCCGCAGGTGGGAAACGTACACACGCGCCGACCGCTGGAGGTGGGAAATGGACACACACGGCAACTTCAACCGCACACAAGACCAAGGAGTCCCCCGATGAGCACATTGAGCGTCGGACTGGCATGGGTGGCGCTTGCAAGCGTCGCCTTCCTTGTGCTGTCCGCGAGCGCATTGGCGCGCACACGCAAGGATCTGGAGATCAAGCCGCGCGATGGCCGGCTACGCGCCGGCAGGGAGCCAGAGAGCGTGCACTACTGGCTCCCAGCCGCAACAGACGTTAGCGTGACGGCGTGCCGTCCCTACCAAAATCCGCGCGACTACGCCGGATCCTTCTCGCATACACCGTCAACGAGCTGGGGACCTGGTTTGGCTATGTAGCACTGGCGGTCGCCGTCTACGACCACACCCACAGCGCCGTCGCGGTCGCGGGACTGTTCATCTCAGGCCGCCTGTTCCCCGCGCTGCTGACGCCGGCGCTCGTAGCGCGCGTCGAGGCCTCCACCGCGCGCGGTGGCCTCAGCCGGCTGTATGCGATCGAGGTCGTCACATCAGTCGCACTGGCTCTACAACTCCCCCACCTGCTGCTGCCGGCGGTGCTCGTTCTGGTGGCGATCGACGGCACCGCGGCCCTCGCCGCGAACGCGCTGCTGCGCGCCGCGGTCGCGCACATAGCCGCGGAGGAGGCCCCTGAGGACGTCGAGGTGGCCCAGCGCAAGGCCAACGCCGCGCTGAACGTGGCCTTCACGGGCGCAGTGACCCTTGGCCCGGCGCTCGCGGGCGGGTTCGTGGCGGCAGCGGGTGGCCAGGCGGCCCTCTACCTGGATGCCTCTACGTTCGCGATCTGCGCAGTGCTGCTGCTGGGCGTGCGCCCGCACATCGAGGAGGCCGCCGCAACGGTGCGCGAGCGACTGCGGGCCGCCTGGGAGTACCTGCACGAGGTGCCCCAGCTGCGCGCGCTGCTGCTCACCGAGGCGGTGGCGGTCGTGTTCTTCGCCTCGGCAGAGCCGATCGAGATCGTCTACGTCAAGCAGACGCTGCACTCCGGCAACAGCGGCTTCGGGCTCCTGCTGGCCACGTGGGGCCTGGGGATGGTCGCCGGGAGCGTGTTCTTCGCACGCGCCGTGCGCCGCCCGCTCGGGCCGATGCTCGTCGTGGGGACGCTCGTGGTGGGCCTCTCCTACATCGGCCTGGCCGCCGCGCCGACGCTCGCGATCGCCTGCGCGGCGTGCGTGTTCGGCGGCGCGGGCAACAGCGTGCAGTGGCCGGCGCTGATCAGCGCGGTGCAGAAGTTGACCCCGAGCGCGCTGCAGGGGCGACTGATGGGCACGGTCGAATCGATCGGCGGGCTGTGCCCGGCGATCGGGTTCTCGCTCGGCGGGGCAGTGACGGCGCTGAGCTCGCCGCGCGTGGCGCTGCTGATCGCGGGGATCGTCGCGACGGGGCTGACGGGGGTGTTCATGCGCGTGACGATGCACGGGCTGGCGCTGCCCGACAGCGAGGACATGCCCGATTCAGACGACAGCGTCCAGACGACCGGTGAGGGTGAGGAAACGCCCTCTTACTCCGGTGTGCGCGGCTCAGCGACTGCCAACGCTGGCCTGGAGGGACTGGCGGCGCTGAATCCAGAGCACCTGTCCAACCCCCGCGTCCGGGTGCCGGAGGGCGGCCCTTAAGGACGACGCTCGATCCGCCGTTAAGGACGACAGGGTGATCTGCATGTCTCGTACCAACATTCAACGCGCATACGCGGCCTTCGATTTCATCCTGCTGGGCGGGTCGATTGTGGTTGCAGTGCTGTTCACGCACGCACAGGACTGGCAGCCGATCCAGCTGTTCGTGCTGCTGCTCGCACTGAGCGCGTTCGCCGATCGGCTGACCTTCACGGTGCGCAACCAGGAACTCTCGGCGGCCTTCGTCGCGCTTGTCTTGGCGATGACGCTGCTGGGGCCGCTGCCGGCGCTCGTGATCGGGATGGCGCTGGCCGTGCCCGACGCGATCATCCGCAAGCTGCCGGCAGCGAGCTGGCGCACGAACCTCTCCACGTACGCGGTGTTCCTCGTCACCGGCGCGCTGCTCACGCGCGTGGCGGTGGGCAACGTCCACGACCCCGCCCAACTGGCGACGATCCGTGGCGTGACGTTTGCGCTACTGGTGTTCGGCATCTACATCGCGACCAACCTGATCAACTTCGCCTTGATCGCGCTGCACAAGAAAGTGCTGAGCGGACGCGGGCTGATCGACCAGATGCGCTACCTGTTCATGCCGATCCTGCCCGGGCAGGTCGCCGCGGCGGCGCTCGCGGCGCTCCTGGCTGTCGCCTACACGAACCTCGGCTACCCCGCCCTCTTGGGGCTCGTGCTGGCGATCCTGATCTTCCAATACCTGCTGCGCGCCCTGGTGCGCTCGGAGGACCGCGCCGAACAGCTGGAGGCGCGCTCGATGCGCCTTGCCTCTCTGCAACTGGGGGTCCTCGTGACGCTCGTCGAGACCCTCGCGCTGCGCGACCGCGGCACCGCGCGCCACGCCGCCGCGGTGGCCAGCTACGCGCGGGCGCTGGCGCGCGAGGCCGGATGCAGCGAGGCCGACCAGGACGTGGCGCACACCGCGGGCCTGCTGCATGACATCGGCAAGTTCGCCCTGCCCGACCGTATCCTCAATGCCGAGATCCTCTCCGACGAGGACTGGGCGGTGATTCGCCGCCACCCCCAGGAGGGTGCGACGCTCGTGGGGCGCCTGGACGGCTACGGGCCGGTGGCCGACGCGATCCTCTATCACCACGAGAGCGTCGACGGCGGCGGCTACCCGGCGGGGCTGATCGCGGATGAGATCCCCCTGCTTTCGCGCATCATCGCGATCTGCAGTGCCTATGACACGATGACCGCGCGCGACAGCTACCGCTCGCCGATGACCCCCCAGGACGCGATGAGCGAGCTACGAAGGATGGCCGGGCGCCAGTTCGACAGCGAGCTGGTCGACAAGTTCGTGGCGATGCTCGAGCGCGAAGGGCCGAAGATCTTCGAGCAGGGCACCGAGATCGACTTCGAGGCCGAGCTGTCCTTCGAGCGCCGCGCGCGCGCCATCGCCCAGCCGGCCGTGTAGGACCGGGTTTCTAAGAGGGGTGGGCGGGCCCTAATCGGTGGTCCGGCGAGGGCCACTGAGGGGAGCCACGCCTTAACGGCCGAAGGCGCCGCCAGCCAAATGCGCGACGCCTCCTGCCTGAAAATCTTGCGACCTGAAGCAGCCAAAAGACAGCTGCATCCTCTCCTTCAACTGGGGATTAAAGCCTCCAGGGCATTTCTGCTCCTTCTGCTCGGGGTCCAGATGACCCGGGTTGGAGCGGTCGCCGGTCCAACCCGATAACCGCCACCTTTGAGTAGGTTTGCGAAGGATACTAACGGGATGCGACGAAATATGCAGGGACGGGGACGATTTTGCACGCCGAATTGCAGAACGCCATTCGTCCAAGCCGACCTCCCGCTGCTTGCGAGCGTCCCAACCATGTGGTTCTTGCAGGGGTTTTTGAGCTGTTTTAGGCGCGGTCGGCGGGTAGGACCAGCTCATGAGCGAGCAGCGGCCAGCAAACGTCCATAAACCTGCGCGGCGCTCAACTTCTGCGCCCAGACGGCCGAAGAGATCAGCAAGAGCCCCACGAACGAACAGAGAGCAACCATGCCCCTCGCACCGACACTCGCCCCCCATGACCGCCAGCTCGTCTTCACGAGCTCCCAGGCCGCGCGCTATCTAGGCGTCTCGCTGGCCACCATCCGCCGCTGGGCCGACGCCGGCCACCTCAGCTGCTACCGCACGCCAGGCGACCAGCGTCGCTTCTCGCGCGATCAGCTGGACGACTTCATCGCCTCGCTGGAGCACAGCGGCCACAGCACCTCGCGCGCGGCCTGAGCCACGAACCGTCAGCCGAGCCTCGCCCGATCCCGCTGTTCGGTCGGCACGCCGGCCAGGCGGCGGCCCTCAGCGCCAGGTGGCAAACCTCAGCAAGCCAGGTGACCAACCCTCAGCGCGCGAGGCGGCCGAACTTCTCGCGCAGGCGGCGGTAGAACGAAGAGCCCGGCAGCTGCGCGATCGTGCCCACCTCGTCTTCGAAGCGCGCCACGACGGTGCCCGCCGCGGGGATCTCCCACAGCGGCCGGCCGTCGACGGAGACGTCGAGCGCCTCGCGCGAGCGGTTGTGGATCTCCAGCACGCCGCTGGGCGCCACGACCAGCGTGCGCGCGGTGAGCGAGTGAGGCGCGATGAACGACACCACAAACCCCTCCACCCCCCACGCCATCACCGGACCGCCGTTGGCCAGGTTGTAGCCGGTGGACCCCGCCGGGGTGGCGACGACGAGCCCGTCGCAGCGCACCGAGCCGACGTCCTCGCCGTCGAGCGTGAGCGCCAGCTCGGCCACACGCTCGCCCGCCTTGCGGTGTATCGCGACGTCGTTGATCGCCCTGGCCTCGACGAACGATCCCAGCCCACCCGTGCCGACCACGATCGCGGGTAGGCGCAGCAGCTCGAAGTCGCCGCTCAGCGCTCGCGCGATGCCGCTGCCGAGCTCCTCCGGCTCAACCGTCGCCAGAAACCCGATCTCGCCGAAGTTGACGGCGAACACGGGCACCCCCGTGCCCGCGTAGCAGCGCAGCGCGCGCAGAATGGTGCCGTCGCCGCCGAGCACCACGCACAGCTCGACCTCGGAGCGCAGCTCGGCGTCCACCTCCACGCCGGGCGCCGCCGCGAGGCCGTGCTTGCGGGTCTCCTCGGCGTTGAAGCGCAGCGTCACGCCGGCCTTGCCGGCCTGCTCGATCAGGCGCTTCAGGGCCGCCGCGGTGTCCGCCACACGGTGGTGGGTGAGCACCGTCATACGTCTTGCTCTCGTGTCCGACCGCGCCCCGCCGGACTCGTCGCCGGCGTCGGCCGGACAAACGTCGCCGGGCTGCTCGCCGGCATCGGCCGGGCGGACCTCACCGGCCCTGCTCGTACTCGCACTCACGGCTCCACCTCCGCCGCCATCGCCGCGATCTCCTCGTCGCTCTCGGCTTCCCCCGCTCGTCCCGGCTCGGCCAGCCACACGAAGCTCTCGCGGTTGCCCTTCGGGCCGGGCAGCCCCGAGGAGCAGAAGTCCAGCACCGCCGCGCCCATCGCGCACGCCGCCGTACCCACGGCAGTTAGCGCGGCCCGGCGCTCGCCTGCGTTGCGCACGACCCCACCCTTGCCGACCCGCTCGCGCCCGACCTCGAACTGGGGCTTAACGAGTGCCAGGACGTCGTACTCGGCCTCCATGCACCCCAGGACTGCCGGCAGCACCTTGCTCAACGAGATGAACGACACGTCCACGACCGCCACCTCGGAGCGGTATGGCAGCATCCCCGCTGTCAGCGTGCGGGCGTTCGTGCGCTCCAGCACGTGCACCCGCACGTCGCGGCGCAACCCGTAGTCGAGCTCGCCGTAGCCCACGTCCACGGTGACCACCTCCAGCGCGCCGGCCTGCAGCAGGCAGTCGCTGAAGCCGCCCGTCGAGGCGCCGACATCGAGCGCGCGCCGGCCCGCCACATCAAGCGCCCGGCGGCCCTCCGTCTCCACGCCGAACGCGGCCAGCGCGTTGGCGAGCTTGATCCCGCCGCGCGAGACATAGCGAGGCTGCTCGCGCACATCGACCACTGCGTCGACCTCGACCATCTCCCCGGGCTTGGACGCCCGCCGCCGGCCCGGGAGGGTGGCGTCCAGGTAAACCTCGCCCGCCATCACCGACGCCGCGGCGCGGCTGCGCGAGGGGAACAGGCCGCGCTCGGCCAGCAGGGTGTCCAGACGCTGCTTGGTTGCCACGCCCCGAACGGTATCCGCCCAGGGCGTCCCACCACGCTCCCCTACAAGTATGGCGAGCAACCGGGGTCTACTTCCTGGCCTTCTCGCTCTCGCGACCCGTGTTGCTCCTTACCGCCAGGCTGGCCACACTCGCGAAATATCGCGCGTCGAACACGAACATGCGTGCCCCCGAACATGTGTGCGCAAGATCACATATGTCCCTTCAAGGTATGTATCATCGCTCAGCGCATGGCAAGCAGACGCCGCCTGGGGTGCTATCTCAGGAATCGCTCGAGGCGGGGCAGGATCTCGATGTTGACGAAGCCGAGGATGGCGTTCGCGACTTCGTGGAAGTCCCGTGGTTCGTTGGCTCCGCCGACTCCTATAACGGCGGCGCCTTCGATCTGCATCTGCACTTGCGTTCGAGAGGTGTGGATCAGTGCGCCGTTCTTGAGTACCGGGACGTGCGAGAAGGAGCGTTCCCCGATGGTTATCTCTGCGTGCCGGAGCCCGGTGCCGACGCCGACGAGGTTGCGGTGCTTGTCGGCGTTATGGAGGGCGCTGAGGAGCGCCAGGGGCTGGTCCTTGACTGGTATCGAGAAGTTTCGTGCCGTCTCGTATGGTTGCAGGGCGCGGAGCGCTGCGAGGCAACCCCGTGGCAGGCCGTCGGTCCACGAGAGCCACTTCCGAGCTGCATCAGTGTCCAGATAGTCCCCGCTCGTCTTGTCTGTCGCGAGCGGGTCCTTCGTGAAGATGGGGAAGCTGGCCTTGCTTTTGCGCTTGCTCGGAGCGATCGCGATGACGAGATGGTCAAGGGCCGAGCGTACGTTGAAGAGGAAGTCGCCGAGGACGATCGGGAACGTCTCGTCGGGCTCGACCGGGTCAAGACTGAGGCGGTAGCTCCACTCCGTGTGCTCGCGCTTGGGCTTAGCCGTCTCGAGCACCGGGTATCGGCGGCGTTCTTCGGACCCGGCGACGAGCGCCTTGAGGTCGCTGAGGTGCTTCTCGGCCCGCTGGAGCTTGAGACGATGAGATGGGGTGCCCAGCGCGCTACCCTCCCTCTGGATGGCCGAGGAGGAGCAAGAGCGGGAGGCTACTCAGCTCTCCCAGCCGAAGAAGGGCAAGCCGATCGAGATCCCCGTCCCTAAACGCGGTGACTTCGAGCAGCTCGTCACAAGGGCCGCGAAGGCCCCCGACGCCGACGATCAGGACGGCGGCGAGGCGCCCGGCGTGGCGTAGGAGCGTTCGGCTCGGGCTATGAGCTCGGACGGGGATACGCCGAGCGTGCGGGCGAGCGTCGCGATGGTCGTGAGTGTTGGGCGGCGCTCGGCTCGCTCGATCCCGCCGATGTAGTTGCGGTGGACGCCGGAGTCGAGGCCGAGGCGCTCCTGGGAGATTCGTTGCTCGTCGCGTAGGTCGCGGATGGCGTTGCCGAGACCGACGAGGAGTGGGTCGTGGGTGGGCACAACCCGACACGTTGCAGCCTAACCGTGTTAGGTTCTACAGCCCAACCGTGTTGCTGGTTGGGCGTGCCGGCCCGGGTGGGCCACAAGGAACGGATAGGAGGCCCAGGTGGGCGTACCAGACGACGTAACGATCGCGACAGGCGTCAGGCGGTGGATCGACTATCTCGCGCAAGGCAACCGCAGCGACCGTGAAGAACTCGCGGCGTTCGCTGAAGAAGCCGGCCGGGGTTTCCCGGCAGAGCTAGCCGCCGTGGCGCTCACGCAGCTCGATGAGCGGACGCTCTACAAGACCTTCGACGACGAGTACCTACAGGAGCTATATGACGTGGCGTGCGCCGCTGGCCTCTCGTCCGCCGCGGAGCGCTTCAGGGCCGCGGTGCTCGCCCGGCCCTACATCGATAGCGGGAAGATCCCCAAGGACGTCCGCACGGCCGTACTGGAGCGCGACGGGTACTGCTGCCAAGAGTGCGGCGCGACGGAGGACCTCACGATCGACCACAAGCTCATCCCGTGGTCGCAGGGCGGGTCGAGCACGGACCCCGAGAACCTGCAGGTTCTCTGCCGTGAGCACAACTCGCGGAAGGGCACCCGGCCCTGGACACCACCCGCCGAGGCTGGCCAGACTGCGCCGTGAGTAGGCGTTGGGCCGTGGGCGGCCTCGGTGCCATCGTGCTCGCCGGGTTCGCGGCCCTGTACTTCACGGGGACCCTCGACTCGACGCTCTACAAGATCGAGTTGAACTACACCGCGTGCGCCACAAAGAGCGCGGGCATCGTCTACTGCGGGAAGAACCTCACGGCATACGAACAGCGCCAGCACCGGGAAGAAGTCGAACGACGAACTGCTGAACAGCACGCCGCTGAACAGAAGGCAACCAAGGAAGCCGAACAAAAGGCCGCTGAACAGCGCATCGAACGAGAAACCACTCTCCGCGCCGAACGGCTCTGTGGTCTGCTGCGTGAATACCTGCACGCAACCACGGGAGAACAGGCCCGGATTCTAGAACTGATGGCGCAGATCGCGCCGGGGATCACGAAGTACAACATGTTCGGCCATCCCACCGGCTTCGACATTCCCAGCTTGAAGCTGGCACTGGGCGGCTCCTCCTGCGCAGGAGGAGCCGAATAGCACTCAGTCCCCCTCAAACAGCGGAACGGCTAGAGTCCGCCAAATCGGCGATTTTGAGAATCGTGTCAACGACATGCTGGCGGCAACGCTCGCGGGAGTCCCATGGGTCGCCCCATACCGACGGGGCACGATCACCCTCGACGACGTGCCCGATCACGCGCTCCTGGCTGGCGTTGCCGACATCACCCTGACGCTCGTCGAGATCCTCGGACTCATGGCCCGCGAAGTTGATGAGGCTCGAGGATCCCACGACTTCTGAGCGTACTTCCCTCTGGTCGCCGGTGTCTACGTGAGGCCGGCGGCGCGCTGGAGTAGCTGCTCGAACATCGAGCCAGGCTCCAGGCGGGCGTTGCGGCGCCATGTGAACTCGTTGAGGTACCCCTGGAGCCAACGGTGGGACACCTTGCGGTAGGTCCCCTTGATCGCGGGCTTCAGGTGCCCGAAGAACCCCTCGATCGTGTTCGTGTGCGTGTCGCCCTGGACGTATACCCCGGTGGAGTGGTTGATTCGACTATGCGCGATGAAGTGCTGGTCGAGGCCGTTGTAGGCGGGCCACTCGTCGGTGATGATGATCGACTCGGGCTCGACCCACTCGATCAGGGTTTCCTTCAAGCGTGGCCCACGGCGGGACGGCAGGACCGTGGCCCTGACACGGCCGCCACGTTCGACGGCCGCGAACACCGTTGCTCTACTACGCTCCCGGAGCTTCTGCGCCTCTGAGCGCCGGTTGACAGGCGGCCCTATGGCGATCTGGGTGTTCTTGCCGTGCGGCTTACGGGGCTTCCCATCCACGGAGGTCTCATCGGCCTCTATGTCGCCCCGTAGCGGCTCGTCGTCATCGTCCATCAGCTCGTTGCGTATCTTGTTGAATATCCTCCACGCCGTCTTATACGTCACGCCGAGCTCACGCTCCAGCTGCTTCGCGGAGATCCCGCAGCGAGTGCTCGTCATCAAGTACATCGCGTAGAACCACAGGTGCAGCGACGTCGTGGACTTCTCGAAGATCGTGCCCTTCATCGGGTGCAGGTGCAGCCCACACGTATCGCACGTGTACGCCGCCCGCGTCCTCGTCCGGTGGAACTTGCGCTCCCGCTCACACCTCGGACACTTAGCGTGGTGGCCGTCCGGCGCGAACCTCGCGCGCCACAGCCGATCCAGACACGCCACATCATCCGGGTACGCCTGCATGAACTCCATCATCGAAAACGACGACTCAGAGGACTCCCGGCGAAAAGGGTTGTTCCTGTCATTCGCGGCCACACCCACATTATACATACCCTGACGGCATATATGTGCGCAAGATCACACACAAAGCCTTCGGGTACGTGCAAGATAGTGAGCGACCCGAAGTACAGCAGCATCCCTCCTCCCCGAAACGGCCCGCTTCCCTCGCGGGCCGTTTCATTTAACCGCTTCGCTATGAGCCCGCGCTATGCCTCGACCGCCGTCGAGCGGCGGTCGAGGATCGCGGCCTCGATCCGTTCGGCGATGCGCTGCGGTGTGAAGCCGACCTCCTCGTGCAGCAGTGCTGGCGCGCCGTGCGTCACATAGCGGTCGGGCAGCCCCACACGCAGGATTCGGACCCCACCCGCCCCCGTCGTGCCGGTCTCGTTGAGCGTCTCCCATACGGCCGAGCCGAAGCCGCCCGCCAGCACGCCCTCCTCGACCGTTACGAGCAGGTCGTGCTCAGCCGCCAGCTGGGCCATCAGACCGGCGTCGATCGGCTTGGCGAAGCGCGCGTCGGCGACTGTCGCCTGGATGTTGTGCTCGGCCAGGAGCTCGGCCGCCGCCAGCGCCCTGGCAACGCCGGTGCCGTAGCCGATCAGCGCCACCCGCGGGTGGGTGGGGTTTGAATGCTTCGCGACCCCGCCGGTGCGCAGTATCTCGCCCGTGCCGATCCGCAGCGCCTGCGGCTCGGCGGGCAGCACCGCGCCCTCGCCCGTCCCACGCGGGTAGCGCAGGGCGATCGGCCCGTCGTCGTAGACCAGCGCCGTGTGCAGCATGTGCACCAGCATCGACTCGTCGCGCGGCGCCATCAGCACGATGTTCGGCAGACAGCGCAGGTAGGGGATGTCGAACGCTCCGTGGTGGGTCGGTCCGTCGTCGCCCACCAGCCCCGCGCGGTCCATCGCGAACACCACGTTCAGCCGCTGTAGGCAGACGTCGTGGATGATCTGGTCGTACGCGCGCTGCAGGAACGTCGAGTAGATCGCCGCCACCGGCTTGCAGCCCTCAAGCGCCAGCCCGGCAGCGAACAGGATCGCCTGCTGCTCGGCGATGCCCACATCGAAGTAGCGCTCGGGCAGCGCCTTCTGCAGGATGTTCAGCCCCGTACCGCTGTTCATCGCCGCCGTGATCCCCACCACGCGCGGGTCGCGCTCGCATTCGCGGACCAGCGCCTCGCCGAACACCTGGGTGTATGGGAGCCCACCCGCACCAGCCGGCGCCCTCGCCGGCGCCTTGGCGATCCGGGCGCCGCGCTCGGCGGCTGCGGGTACGGTGGCTGGATTGGTGGCGGGGGTTGGGTGGGTGGGCATGCCATTCAAAATCGAGTTCGGCTTCGCCGCGTGCCACTTCTCCATGCCCTCAAGCCCGCCCTCCTCGGCGGGCGCGAAGCCCTTGCCCTTGACGGTGGCGATGTGCACCACCACGGGCCGTTCCGCGGCCAGCGCCTCGCGCAGCGCCTCACGCAGCGCGCGCGTGTCGTGGCCATCGACGACGCCCATGTAGGCCCAGTCGAGCTCCTCCCACCACAGCCCGGGCGCCCAGAACGCCTTGATCGACTCCTTCAGCTGCGGGCCGAGGCGCTCGAATGCCGAGCCGATCCCCCCCGGCAGGCGCATCAGCCCGCCCTCCACGCCCTCGCGCGCGTGCCACAGCTTGGGGTTCAGCCGCACGCGGTTGAAGTACCGCGACAGCGCCCCCACGTTGGGAGCAATCGACATGCCGTTGTCGTTGAGCACCACCACGATCGGCGTCCCCAGACCGCCGGCCTGGCCGATCGCCTCAAACGCCACGCCGCCCGTCATCGCGCCGTCGCCGATCACCGCCACGACCTTGCCGTCGACCGTCATCGCCTTGCCGTCCGCCGTCACCCCCCTGCCGTCAACCGCCTTTCCATCGGCCGCAGCCACCTCGCCGCTCTCAGCCTGAACGCGGGCCAGGTGGCGCATCCCCTCCTTGACCCCCACGGCATATCCGATCGATGTCGAGGCGTGTCCGGCGCCCATCGCGTCGTGTGGGGACTCCTCGCGCGAGCAGAACGGCGCGAGGCCGCCGTATTTGCGGATCGTGTGCAGCTCAGAGCGGCGTCCCGTGAGCACCTTGTGCGGGTAGGCCTGGTGGCCCACGTCCCAGAGGATCTTGTCGCGCGGAGACTCCAGCACCGAGTGCAGCGCCACCGCCAGCTCGCACGTGCCGAGGTTGGCGCCGAAATGGCCGCCGATCTCCCCCACCGTGTCGATGATGTGCTCGCGCACCTCCTGCGCGAGCTGCTGGAGCTGCTCCTCAGAAAGATCCTTGAGGTCCTCGGGACCGTCGATGCCGGGGAGGACCGCCTTGCTCATACGCCCCGCTCCCGCGCGACGCCGGGTCGCGTGTCGGGCATCTGGAGTCGCCGATGGCGATCCGTGCGGCTCATGAGGTGCGGGTGTAGATGAAGTCGGTCACCTGTTCCAGCTCGCTGTCTGCGTGGGGCTCCGTGGCTCCGTCGGCAGCCGCCTGCGCCAGCGCCTCGCGCGCCATGCGGTGGGACTCCGTGGCCATGACCTTCGCCTGTTCGATTCCAAACTCGCTCACGTAGGTTCGCTTGCCATGACGCTCGTCGCTTCCCCGCGGCTTGCCGAGCGCCTGGTCGGTCCCGGTCACGTCGAGGATGTCGTCGACGATCTGGAACAGCACACCCAACTCTGCCGCGAAACGACGCAAGCTGATTGTCGCAGGTCCGTCCACGTCGGCCAGGATCAGTACGCACTTGACCGATGCCGCGATCAGGCGCCCAGTCTTCAGCTCGTGCAGGCGCCGCAAGCCCTCTGGCCCGGTCGAGACGAGCCCCTGGACGTCGACGTACTGACCGCCCACCATCCCGTTGACCCCCGTTGCCGCCGCGAGCTCCGCCGCGGCGCCCAACACCAACTCGGGGCTCGAGCGCTGCATGGTCAGCAGCTGGTGAAACGCCTCGGCATAGAGCCCGTCGCCGGCGAGGATCGCGACATCCTCGCCGAAGCGCACGTGGCAGGTGGGCTGCCCGCGCCGCAGCGCATCGTCGTCCATCGCCGGCAGATCGTCGTGGATCAGCGAGTAGGTATGGATCAGCTCGAGCGCCCCCGCCAGCGGCAGCACATCACGGTGCTCGAGTCCCACCGCGCGCGAGGTGGCCAGCGCCAGCACCGGGCGGATGCGCTTGCCGCCGGCCAGCAGCGAATAGCGCATCGCCTCTTCGAGACCCGCCGTCGAGGTCTCCTCGGAGAAGCGCATCGCCTCCAGGTGGGCCTCCACCTCAAGGCGCAGGTGGTCCGGGTAGGCCACTACAGCAGCGAGTCCTGCCCCGGAACGGGGGCGTGGAGCTCGCTACGCGCCCGGCGCTCGAGCTCGCCGCTCGCCTGCGTGGCCAGCGAGGCGCAGTCCTCGACCAGCGTCGCCGCCGCATCGGCGGACAGCTCACCCGAGCGCAGCTGCTCGGCGGCGCGCTCGAGGCGGCCGATCAGGTCGTCCAGCGGGTCCAAGGGGTCGATCGCGTTCATCGGGCAGCCTCTCGTGTGGGTTTCGCTGTGGGGGCCGTGGGGGTGTTCGCTGCGGGGACGGTCGGGGTGTTCACTGTGTTTGCTGCGGCAGCACTCGCAGCGGACCCGCTCGCCGGGGGCACGGTGGAAGCGCTCACGACCGAGCTGTCCGGATCATTCTCACGCACCTCGCGCAACACCGCCGCCAGGACGCCGTTGACGAACCCGGGAGCCTCGCTGCCGCAGAACACCTTCGCGCTCTCCACCGCCTCCTCGATCGCGCCCTCCGGCGGGATCGGCGTGTCCCCCGGCGCAGCGTCGGGGTGCAGCATCTCGATCAGCGCCACCCGCATGATCGAGCGCTCCAGCGGCTGCAGCCGGCCCACCGACCAGCCGTGCGCGTGGCGGCCGATCACCTCGTCGAGCTCCTCCGCGCGATCGGCCGCGGCGTGCGCCAAAGCACGGGCGAAAAGCGAGGCGTCGTTGCCGAGCATCTGCCCCAGCGACTGGCCTGTGAGGTCGTGCTGGTAGAGAGCGAACACCGCCGCCCGCCTCTGCTCTGAGCGTCGCATCGGACTCAGGCGCGCGACATATAGTCGCCCGTGCGCGTGTCCACACGGATGTGCTGGCCGACCTCGATGAACAGCGGCACCTGGATCGCGGCCCCCGTCTCGAGTGTCGCGGGCTTCGTGCCACCGCCCGAGGCAGTGTCGCCACGCAGTCCCGGCTCGGTCTCGGTGATCTCCAGATCCACCGCCGGTGGCAGCTGCACGTCAGACGGCGCCCCGTCGATGAACAGCACGTCGACCTCGCTCGAGGGCTTTGTGAAGCGCAGCGCCTGCGCGACGGTGCCCTCGGGCACCGCGATCTGCTCGAAGGACTCGGTGTCCATGAAATGCGCCTCTGAGCCGTCGCTGTAGAGGAACTGCATCTTGCGCGCCTCGGTGTGCACGGGCCGGAACTTCTCCCCGGCGCGGAACGTGCGGTCGATCTGCGCACCGTCGGACACGCGCCGCAGCTTCGTGCGCACGAACGCCCCGCCCTTGCCGGGCTTCACATGCTGGAACTCGAGGATCTTGAAGATGATCCCGTCGATCTCGATATGGCTGCCATTGCGGAACTGGTTGGTGCTGATCATGTGCTGGCAGCATAGAGGGCATGGAGAGCTACTCGACCCCTGCCCATGTGAAGACATCCTGGCACTGGCTTGGGGCCTGATCGACTCGTCCATCTCGACCCACCGTGCGTGGACGTACGATGTGGCCACTCTTATGTTTTGGAACTTGTCGACCATGCAGCCATGAAATCGATTGGCCGCTACGAGATTCTCAAAGAGATCGGTCGCGGTGGAATGGGCATCGTCTACCTGGCCCGCCAGCACGGCCTCGATCGTCTGGTGGCCCTCAAGGAACTGCACGTCATCCACGCAAGCGCGCCCGACATCGTCCAGCGCTTCGTCCGCGAGTCGCATCTCGCAGGCTCGCTGAACCACCGGAACATCGTCACCGTCCACGACTACGTCGAAGAGGATGGGACCCCCTACATCGCGATGGAGTACATGCCGCGCGGCTCGCTGAGACCTTGGGTAGGGAGTCTGTCGCTGGCGCAGCTCGCCGGCGTCCTCGACGGCCTGCTCGCCGGGCTGGCCGCCGTCGAGCCCTCGGGCATCGTGCACCGCGACCTCAAGCCCGAGAACGTCATGGTTGCCGCCGACGGAGGCGTCAAGATCGCCGACTTCGGCGTCGCCAAGACCACCCAGAGCGCCGGCGTGGCGAGCTTCATGACGGCGACCGGCACGACGGTCGGCACGCCCGCCTACATGGCGCCCGAGCAGGCCCTCTCACAGGAGATCGGGCCCTGGACGGACCTCTACTCGGTGGGAGTCATGACCTACGAGCAGCTTGTCGGTCACCTGCCGTTCAACGACAGCACCATCCCAATGGCAATCCTGCTGCGCCACGTCAACGACCCGATACCGCCGGTGCTCGACAGCCGCCCGGATCTCGATCCCGCCCTCTCGGAGTGGGTCGGTCGCCTGCTCCTCAAGGAACCCTCCGAGCGGACGCGGAGCGCTGCACAGGCGTGGGAGGAGCTCGAGGAGATCATCCTCGAGCTCCTTGGTCCGCGCTGGCGACGCGATGCGCTTCTGCCCGCGCGCGACTCCTCCTCAAAGAACCCCGAGCCACCGATGCCTGCGCCGCTCGAGAGCCATCGTGCCCGCGCCCCCAGGGAGGCCAGCTCCGGCCCCCCAGAGATCGAGTCCGGCTTTCTCTCCTACGGGCGCGCGCTGACAGGAGCCTCGCCCTCCCAGCCGGCGCCCCCCAAGGAGCGCTCTCTGGAGCCGCCCGTCTCGGCGCATGGGGAGGATTTGGCGGAGTCCGCCCCGCGCGCTCCTCTACGAACCGGAGCAGCATCGAGACCTCGCGTCCGTTCGCTGGGGGCTGTCGCACTGCTCGCGGTGCTCACAGCAGCTGGTGGCTATGCGCTCGCGCCATCGGGCAAGACAGCCAGTTCTTCCTCGCGTACCGGCAAGAGCTCCGAGTTGGCGCTCGCATCCGCACCCGCTCGCGCCTACGCGGTCACCCTGAGCAACGTGATGTCAAAGCTCAACAGCGAACGCTCCACGGACGGGTCACGGCTGGCGCGCGCAGCCACAGCCCACGCGCAGGCCACAGCCGCGCAAATGCTTGCCCAGGCCCACGAGCACGCGGCGGCCGCCCTGCGGAGCGCCCCCGTGAGTCCGCCAGCGCGGGCCGCGAATACCGCCATCGCGAGCGCGCTGGCCGAGATCGGACGCGGCTACTCCACCATGGCGAATGCCGCGCGGCGCGAAGATCGCCACGGCTTTGACAGCGGTCGCTCAGCGGTCAGGAGCGCAACGGCGTCGCTGAGCGCGGCGTTCGCGGTGCTGCACAGGCTGGGCTACCCGCTCGACGGCTGAGCGCCCCCACCCAGCCGCACATCGACGCCAATCGCTCGGCGGCTGAGCGCCCCCACCCAGCCACGCCCTGACGCCAATAGCCCAGTGGCCGAGCGCGTCTGTCAGCGTCTGCTGCGATCCACCCGCGATCGACCGCAGCTAGGCTCCGCCGCCGTTTTCGTGGTGCACTTCGCTGCTTTTGCTATGGGAAGGTGCGGGCTGCTTGAGCGCCGTGGTCCGCGTCGGCGAGGCGCTGGGCGCAGATGACACGCTGGAGGACGGCTGGGAGCTCACGACCGCTGGGGCGTTCGACGCGGAGGTCGAGCCAGTCGCCCCTGAGCTGGTCGCAGGTGAGCCGCTGGCTGCGCCCGCGGACGCCCGGTGGGTCTTCGGTCTGGTAAGCAGCGCGGGCAGCGCGACGACCGTGCGAAGCGCCGGCACAGCCGGGATTGTCTTGCTGTGCAGGCCGGAACTCACCACGGGCACAGAGGGCACCCGCCGATTGTGCGCACCACCCTTGAACAGCAGTCCTATCGCAAAACCCGTCCCGAGGCTGGCTGCGGCGAGCACAGCCAGCAGGACCAGCGACCGAGGGCGACCACCGGACCGCGGCTCCACACCTCTGCGTACGCCGATCTCGCCCGAGCGTGCGCTCATCGGGACTCGGCTCTCGCCCGCGAAGCCATCAGCATTCGCCCGCGGGGTTGCTTGGGCCGGCGCCGAGACAGGTAATCTGCACGCGGGGAGGCCTATTCGCACGGATCGTGAACGTGAACGACTTGCCGATCGAACCGGGCTTCAGAACGCTGACGACGACGCGGGCGCCGACCTTCAGATGTCGGCCGCCAAACAGACCATTCAGGCTTAACGCTCCGCGCGAGAGCACCGGGCTCGCGGCCTTGCACGTCCGGCGGCCGCATCGCACGCGGTGCACAGCCTCCCCGGAGTGCCAGTGCGCAAATGCGCAGCCGTGGCCAAGACAGGCCACATCGATGACCGCCCCGGCGGGGATACCGCGGACCACCAAGGATTCGACCACGGTATAGGTTCGCACCCAACCAAACTTCCATGTCATCGCCGATGTCACCACGGGCAGCGGTTCGTTGACAGCGGGGCGCTTGCCAACAACCGCTGTAGACCGCGGGGTGGCCTGCACGACACCCGACACCGCTGAGGCAACTGTCGTGGCGCCGCCCACGTTGCTCGCAGTCACTATCGCACGCACGGTGTAACCGACTTCGGCGGTCGTCAGGACGTGTGTGGCTTCGCGATCGTTGGCGATGTCCTTGCAGCCGAGGCCCGACCCTTCACAGATCTGCCACTGGTATGCGAACGTGCTCGGGTTGTGCATCCAGCTGCCGACCGAAACCGAGAGCGTCTGTCCTTCGACGCTCTGACCGGAGATGGCCGGGGATCCTTCGTTCACCGGCGCCAGCGGAGTCGCGATGCGACCGATATCGCTCTTTGCCGAATACCACAGGTCGCCATCTTCGCCTTGCGCGAGGGCCAGCAGCAGTCCGTTGTGCGCGGAGCCCAGCGAGAAGCTCGTCACGACGCCTTCCGGCGTTATCCGGCCGACCGTCCCCGAACCCTCCGTGAACCACAGGTTGCCATCGGGCCCCAGAACGAGCCCGTTATACGATCCGCTGACAGCGGGCACGGCAAACTCCGACACCGTGCCGCTGGGTGTTATCCGCCCGATTGTCGCAGGACTCTGAGTGAACCACATATTGCCATCGGCGCCCAGCTCGAGAGACTCGGCAGCCCTATATGGCGCCGGGATCGGAAATGTCTTGACGTCACCAGTAGGCGTGACGCGGCCGACAAAATACCTGCCGTCGAATTCGGACGAGCGAGCCGCAAACCACATGTCGCCCCCCACGCCACGTGCGATCGCAGTCAGTTCGGGCAGGCCTCCATTGCCGGCATCAACGGGAAAGACTCCATTTACGGTTCCGTCTTCGGTCATGCGGCCGATTTCCGAGATCGTCGTGAACCATATGTTTCCAAGGCCATCGGAGGCGATCTGGACGGGACCGCCCTCGACGGTGGGTGTCGAGAACTCCGTGACCGAGCCAGCGGGCGTCACATAGCCCACGCGACCTTGAAATTCATCGTTGGAGTTGAGAAGCAGGCCACCGGCGAACCACATGTTGCCATCGAGCCCAAGGGTCAGCCCCGCCGTTTCGAAGAGTTCCCCCGAAGCAGCCTGGGAGAATTCGCCCGTGATTATGCCCGTCGGCGTCATGCGCATTATCCTTGCAGGATTTATCTCGGTAAACCACATATTGCCTTCGGAGCCCGCGGCCAACCCTGTCCACGCGGCACTTTCGCCTGCGATTGAGAATTCTTCGAGCGCTCCGCTCGGAAGCGTGACCAACCCTTCGTCGGCGACGGCCGCCGTACACCACACGCCCCATAACCCAAACGCCAAAACGGCGAACACCACGCTGAGTGCCTCCGGCAGATGCCCCGAAACCCGCCTCAACATGGACGCCTCAACATGGAATCGAATCCGATATGAGCCCCGGAGCCAGGCAGAGGACGCTTACGCTCGGTGCGCCACCTCTGGCGATGAGAAAGTTGAACGACCTACCCACCCAGCCAGACTTACCGACAGCAACCGAAATACGCACACCGGGCCTCAGGCGCCGGGCCTTGAACAAGCCAGTCAGGTCGAGGTCATCGTGCACACCAGATATCCTTTTCATGACACACACATGCTTACGGCACGATCGCCGAGTAGCCACCGGCACAGAGTGAACGTGCACAAATGCGCATCCCCGCCCTCTGCACGTCGTGTCGGCGAAGCCTCCAGTCGGCAGGCCGTGCACCACCAGCGAGCGCACGATCGTGTATCCTCGCGACGGCGCAAATCTCCACGTCATCGTTGCGGCTATGACAGGAGGCCTCGTCGCCTGCGGCGGTGAGACTGTATGAGCAATCTGTGGCGGCGTGCCCTGAACGATCGGCGAGGCGTCTGAAACGGCCGAAGCTTCTCCGCCGACATTGCTCGCGGTCACGATTGCACGCAAAACCTGATTGGCATCGCGAGCTACCGCAAAATATGTAGCCTGAGAAGCGCCGCTTATAGCTTCACAGCTGAGGAGCTGTGGGTCACAACGCTGCCACTGATACGAAAACGCCATAGGGGTGTTTTCCCAGACGCCAGCCGAGACCGACAGTACGCCCCCTTCCGCGGCCTCGCCAGACATGACCGGAGCCTCGACACTCCTAGGTGCGTAAGGCGTGATGATCCGCCCGATAAAGGAGCCGATCACGTGTTCCCTTTCGGAGAGTCTTGCGTCGGTGTACCAGATGTTGCCGTCTGCTCCGGCGACGATCCCTCCCAGCGATGCGTTACCGAGCAGGGTCGGTGGAAGGGTTCTGACGAGCCCGCCTGGAGCGATCCAGCCGATGGGATCCACTTCAGGGCGCCCCATAAACCAGATATTGCCGTCCGGACCGAGCGTGATGTCACCGCTTACGCCCGGCGTTGGATATTCCGCGATTTCGCCGGTGGGAGTAATGCTTCCAATCCGGTTCACGCCGGGCTCTGAGAACCACATGTTGCCATCGGAGCCAAGCACAATCGCCCCCGGCATGCTGCCCGGAGTCGGGATTGGATACTCAGTGATGACACCTGAAGTGGTGATTCGCCCAATCAGATTCCTGCCCGCCGTGTTGGTGCCGTCGTCGGTGAACCACATACTGCCGTCGGCGCCCAGCGCGATACCTCCAGGGACACTGGTTTCGGGTAGATCCGCTCGTCTCCCTATCGGAATCCAAAATTCGGTGATGCTGCCGGAAGCCGTGATGCGGCCAACGAATCTCCTGCCTTCGCTGTTTCGGTACTGATCTGTGAACCACATGTTGCCGTCGGAGCCCTGCGCGATGCTGGTCGGGCCGGTGTATTCGGATTCAGCGTACGGTCTCGGCGTACCCACCGTGATCGGAAATTCCGTGATCGCGCCTGCCGGAGTGATCTGCCCGATCGTGAACGGTTCGTTGTCGGGAATGACCCGTGCGCCTGTGTACCACATATCGCCGCCCACGCCACGCTCGAGGTCCAGCGGGATGACGCCCAGGGAGAGTGGGTAATAGCCGGTGAGCAGTCCATTGAGACTCATCCTCTCGATGACCCCAGTGCGAGGTGCGTAGGGACTGTACGACTGCTGATCGACCCAAATGCTTCCTTCGGGGCCCGTGGCGATTGCTCCGAGCGAACCTTCGTAAGTGGTTTCGATCGGGAACTCTTCGATTGAGCCCGGCAAGCCGGCCGCAGACGACCGACTTGAAAATATCGAACATCCAAACACCGCCAGCGCACAGATGACCAGTCCTGCTAGCAGCCTACCGAGGTTGCGCTCACCCGTATCGCTGCCACGCTCCCGTGCTCGGCGATACGCCGCCTCCGCCGCAGCCCCCTCGCCGCGCCGCTCGAGCAGCGCGCCGTGGTTCACCGCTCCCTCGGCGCTGCCGCGTTCGTCGGCTCGCCGGTAGGCATTCTCGGCCTCGCCCAACTCGCCGCGATGCCTGAGCAGCTGCCCAAGGTTATACGCGCCACGCATGCCGCCGGCAGCATCGGCCCTACGATAGGCGGCCTCCGCCCCGTCCAGGTCATCGAGGCGCGCCAGCAGAACTCCCATATTGAACGCGCTTGCCGTCGCCAGCCGGCTGTCCTCGGTGCGTTCCGCGAGACCCAACAACTCCAACGCCAATTTGAGATTTCCAGCATCGAATGCGACGCCGGCCATCTGAAAGCAGTCCTCCGCCTTCGCGAGCCCGCCGATCCGCCTCACTGTCGCCTCCTCCAACAGCGGCCACTCCTGTGACGCGACCTCGACCGCCAGGCCGTAAGGTTCATAGGCGGAGTCGTGGATAGTAGAGCCGTGCGTGGCGGACTCGTCGGTGGCAGAGCCGTGCGTGACCTTGCGCAACAGGGCTATCTCGGTGTTTGGCAACGGTTCGCGCGCCCACTTCAGGCCGGCGGCGAAAAGCTCATCGCTGGGATCGAGATCGTCGGGCAGATAGTGCCGATAGAGCAAGCCGAGCCGATCGGCGCTGAGGGGGCGTAGGACGCCCGCTCTGCGCCAGTCGATCGCCGCCCTTGCCACGGCGATACCCTCGCGGCAGCGATTGTGCGAGCGTGCGAGCCTATCTCTGAGCTCGTGCATTGCGACCATGCGACGGCCCAGGCCCATCTGCTTGATCTCCTCAACGACGCCTCGCGTATATACCCGTTCGGCGCCCTCGAGCTCAGTGGCGGTCAGCTTGACAGGGACGTCAATGCAAACCGCCAGGCTCTCCATCTGCTCGACAGGGTCAATCAGCTCTCCCAGCGTGTTCCCAGAGCGCCGGCCTCCAGTGGTGGCGAGCAGCACGACCGGCCGATCGCACTGCATGTTGCGAAACGTGCCCTCGTGCAATCCAGCGGCATCGACAGACGCAAACCGCTCGAGACCGTCGAGCCAGACGATCAGCGGCGTGAAGTGACGCCTCAGGGTGCCGGGGCGTAGCAGTGCTTCGACACTCGCACCGTCTCGCGGCACCGCGAGCCACGCCTGCCGCAGCTCGTCGCACTCGAGCGCCTGGAAGGCGGTGCGTGTCTTGCCCGACTTGCGCTTACCGCAGAGCATCACCAGGCGCGGTCCCTCTCCTGAGAGCGCCGCGAGGACCGCCCGCCGGAGATCGTGCTCGAAATCCCGGTGTACGTAGTGCCACTCCTGTCCCCGCGGCAGCACCTCGGGATCCACGCCGTACTCGGTAGCGCGGGCGTCCGCCGCGCGGCAGATGTTTCCCGAGAGCAGCTCTGCCAGTTCCCTCGCCTCGGCCGCCCGATAGGCGCGCCAGGCCAGCGGCGCGTCCACCGCCGCAAAGAGCGCCGCAAGGGCCGCCGGGATGAACGCCCACACGCGACCGGAGATACCAACCGCCGCGAACCCGACCGCCACCAGCGTTGAGGTGAGTGCCAGCCGCATGGCCCCCAGGACCTCACGCAGGCGATCGTAGTGCTCGGGACTATTCCGAGAACCAACCCTCACGCCACGACATCCCTTTTCATGATGCGCGAACGATACAACTCATAGTGCATCGCTGTGTGGCGTCTTGAATCCTTCTCGCCACGCGACCGAGCGCCCACCCTTCAAGCGCAGCCGCCCTCTTGCCGATGAGTGGCCATGCCGCGACGCGTGCGCGAGAACGCCCTGGTCGGGTCCCTGGGATTGCTCGCCACCGCCGTGATGACGTGGCTCGGCCTCTATGGCTTTGCCTGGAACGACTACGAAGTCGAGGCGCAACCGGCGTTCTCGGCGCTCGTGCACGGTCACCTCGAACTGTTCCTGCGCTCAGCGCCCGTCTACGGCGGGTCGTTCGTCGAGCGAGCGCCGTTTGCGCTGATTCCGAGCCTGTGGGGCGGCGGGGAACTGGCGGTCTACCGGCTGGTCGCGCTGCCCTGCCTGCTGGCCGTCACGGTGCTCGCCGTGTGGCTCGCGGCGGACATGCGCGCGCTCAGGCGCTCGACGCTGGCGCGGGCAATCGCCGTGGGGGTCTGTCTCGCCAACCCACTGACGGTGCGTGCGCTTGAACTCGGCCACCCGGAGGACCTGCTCGGCGGGGTGCTGTGCGTTGCCGCGGTGCTTTTCGCGCTGCGTGGGCGGCCGCTGTGGGCCGGGCTGCTGCTCGGCGCGGCGATCGCCAACAAAGAGTGGGCCGTGCTCGCCGTTGGACCAGTCCTGCTCGCGCTGCCTTCGCGGCGCGCGCTCTGCTTGGCGACGGCTACGGCAGTCGCCGGCGCGGTGCTGGCGCCGCTGGTGTTCGTACACGCAGGTAACTTCCTCGCCTCCGCGCGTGGCACCGCTGCGCCCACGAGCACGATCTTCCAGCCGTGGCAGGCGTGGTGGTTTTTCGGCCACCATGGGCCCGTAGTGCGGGGCCTGCTCGGGAACGTGAAGGTTGGCTACCGCACCGCGCCGGGCTGGGTTGGGCGTGTCAGCCACCCGCTGATCGTCGCCCTTGCGCTACCGCTGACTGGACTGTTCTGGTGGCGCCGACGTGGTGGCAACGATGCCCTCGGGCTGCTGGCGCTGCTGCTGTTACTGCGCTGCGTGCTCGACACCTGGGATACCAGCTACTACATGCTTCCGTGCGTGCTCGCGCTGCTTGCATGGGAGATCCACAGCGAGCCCCTCAGCTCGGTTGCGCGCGACGCCCCCGCCGGGGAGCGGCTCCCCCAACCGGCCTCCCCTCCGCCTTCGACACGCCTGCCGCTGCTCGCGTCGGCGTGCACGGCGCTGGCGTGGGTCAGCTTCCAGTGGCTGCCCGCCTACGTCTCGGCCGACGCCCAGTCGGCGCTCTTCCTCGCCTGGACACTGCCGCTCGTCGCATCGCTTTCGCTGCGCCTGTACGCACCCGCGAAGGCGGCACGTGTGCTCCAGCGCGCCCAGGGTGTGCTGCGCCACGCCGGGTCGCTGACCTCGCCCGACGGCGCGCTCAGGCGATCTCGATCAGCTCCTTGGGCAGCCCGTTGAGAGCCTCTCCCCCGTTCTCGCCCACGACGAGGAGATCCTCGATGCGCACGCCGAAGCGTCCCGGCAGGTAGACGCCGGGCTCGATCGTCACCACGTTGCCCGCGCGCAGCGGCTGCTCGGAGGCGGTGCGCGAGAGGCGCGGCGCCTCGTGGATCTCGAGGCCCACGCCGTGGCCGACGCCGTGGCCGAAGTGCTCGCCGTGGCCATCCTGTTCGATGATCGCCCGGGCCACGGCGTCGATCTCGCGCCCGCTGGGGCCGGGCTTCAGTGCGGCCTGTGCCTCTGCCTGTGCGCGGCGCACGAGCTCGTAGACCTCGCGCTGCTCCGCGGTGAGCGTACCCGTGGCATAGGTGCGCGTGCAGTCCGAGCAGTAGCCCTCCAGCTGTGCTCCCCAGTCGATCGTCAGCAGCGTGTCCGGCGGGATCGTGGTGGCGCGCGGCTCGGCGTGGGGCAGCGCGGAATGCTCGCCTGCCGCCACAATCGAGGGGAAGCTCGGGGCCTCCGCGCCGAGACGGCGCATCGCGAACTCCAGAGCAATCGCCACCTCGCGCTCGGTACGCTCGACGACGCCCTGCTCGAGCACCTCGACGAGCGCTCGGTCGGCGAGCTCGGCGGCCGCGCGAATGCGCGCCACCTCACCCGCGTCCTTGATCTCGCGCAGGGCGCCCACCAGGCCGCTGACGCCGGCAAGCTCCCACCCGTCAGGCAGCAGCTCGCGCAGGCGCCGGTGCTGCCTGACCGTCAGCGCCGTCTCGTCGAACCCCAGCCGCCTCACGCCCGTGCCCTTGGCGCCGGAGCTCTTGACACCGAGGCCCTTGGGCCCCGCGCCGTTGCCGTCCGCGCCCTGGCCTTCCAGTCCCGCCATGGCCGCCTCCAGCAGGTCGATCGAGACGACCTCGCGCACGAACCGATCAGGCACCTGCTCGGCGGACTGGGTGGCATAGCGGAAGTCGGTGTAGAAGCGCGGGGCGCGGTCGGGCTCGCCCGAGATCAGCACCAGTCCGTTGGTGCCAGTGAAGCCGGATAGATAGCGCACATCGACCGCGCCGCCCACCAACAGCACCTCGATCTCGTGCTCGGCAAGGTTCATCGTCAGGCGCTCCGTGCGTGCCAGTTCGGGCCTCATGCGAGCCCCTCGCCAAGACGCCACAACGCACACGGACAGCTGCCCCGCGTGCACCCCGGGCATGCCAGCTCGTGCCCGTCACCCCCGCTCTTCACGAGAGTTCCTTGCGTAGGCGCTCCAGCGCGAGCCGGTAGCCTTCGGGGCCCTTTCCGCTCACGCTCAGCACACAGAGATCCTCGATCACCGACACCGTCCGCCACGGCTCGCGGGCCTTGACGTCCGACAAGTGCACCTCGACGGTGGGCAGCGCGGCGATCTCGAGCGCGTCATGGATCGCCCACGCATAATGCGTCCACGCGCCCGGGTTGAGGATCAGTCCGTCGTACACGTCCTTCGCTCCGTGCAGGTGCTCCACGAACCGCGACTCGGCGTTCGTTTGCATGAACCCCACCTCGAGATTCAGCTCCGCGGCCCACTCTGCGATCTGCTCCTCCAACTCCATCAACGTCAGCGTGCCGTAATGCGCGGGGTCGCGCTTGCCCAGCATATTCACGTTGACGCCGTGCAGGACCGCAATGTAAGGGGCGTCCGCCGCCATCACACCAACTCTGCCACGGCAGCGCGCAGCGCGTCGTGCGGTATGTGGCATCCGATACGCACTTCGCCTGGAGCATTGACGAGAACGAACGGCACCGATGCGTCTGTGCCGAGGCGCTTCTTGTCGCGCGCGGTCAGCTCCACCACCCGCTCGGGGGCGGCGCCCTCCAGTACCACCGGCAGGCCATGGGCCACGAGTAGCTCATGCACCTGAGCGCGCAACGCCGGCTGCTCGGACAGGCGCAGCGCGGCGAGCAGTCCCAGCCCGACGGCTTCGCCATGGCGGTAGCGCGCGTAGCCTGTGGCGGTCTCGATTGCGTGACCCACGGTGTGCCCGAGGTTGAGCTTCTGGCGTGCGCCGTCGTCGCGCTCGTCCTCGGCCACGATCGCGAGCTTCGTGCGCACGCACGCGAGGATCGTCTGGGCATCGACCGGCTCATCCGCGGCGACGCGCGCCCATAGCTCGCCGCCAGTGATCAGCGCAGTCTTCAGCACCTCCACCCAACCTGCATAAAACTCCGCCTCGGGGAGTGTCTCGAGCACGGCCGGATCGACGATCACCGCCGCCGGCTGGTGGTAGGCCCCGACATAGTTCTTGGCCTGTGGCAGATCCACCCCTGTCTTGCCTCCGTAGGCTGAGTCGACCTGCGCCACGAGCGTCGTCGGCACCTGTACGACGGGCACTCCGCGCTGATAGGTCGCGGCGCAGAAGCCGGCCAGGTCGCCGACGACGCCGCCGCCGAGCGCCACCAGATGATCGGCGCGGGTCATACCGCCGTCGACCAATGCCTGCCATACGCCCTCGGCCGTGGCCAGCGTCTTGTGTGTCTCGCCGGGCTGGATCTGCACGACCCCCTGCACGGCGTCGGGCGGTGGGGCGTGCAGGGCGACGATGGTCTCGTCGCTGACACACCACGCGCGCGATGCGCGGCGGTTCAAGGGCCACACAGCGTCCGACCAGCCAGGGCCGCCCAAGAGGCCCGAGCCCACGAACACCGGGTACTCGCCCGACGCGGCCGCGGCCCATAGGAGGTGCGCGTCCGCGACGCTCTCGTACAGCGGCCTACGGGTCTCGTACAGGCCGAAGAAGCCCTCTCGCTCACGTGCCAGGGGACGCTCGGCACCGCGCGCCCGCGCCCAGGCGGTCTCGGGGTCGACATCCGCGAGCACCGTCGTGTGGCCGGCCAGCGCAGCGCGCACTCGCTCGGAGAGCACAGCGCCGCCGCCTAGCGAGATCACCGAGCCAGGTCGGGCATTCGCGAGCAGCCGACACACAACCTCCTCCTCCTGTGCGCGAAAGACGGTCTCGCCATGCAGCTCGAACTCCCGCGCGATTGAGTGCCCGAGCCCCTCCTCAAGCAGGGCGTCGCTGTCAAGCGCCTGCACGCCCCGCGCGGCGGCGAGCATCTGCGCGGCACGGGACTTGCCGGCGCCCATGAACCCAACCAATACCAGTGCGCCTCCCCACCGCAATGCGGGTGCGGCGCCCTCCCCCAACGCGCCATCCACCGGCTCCCTTCCCTCCTCTTTTCCTACCTTTGCCACCCAATCCGCTCCTCGTAGGCGCGAAGAGCCTCCCGTACATCGTCGATATGGTCGCCGCCGAACTTCGCCCTGTAGGCATCGGCGAGCACGAATGCGACCATCGCCTCGCCGACGACACCCGCGGCCGGGACGGTGCACGAGTCGGTACGCTCACGCAGCGCCTCCGCCGGCTCGCGCGTGGCGATGTCGACCGAGCGCAGCGGCTTGGTGAGCGTCGGCAGGGGCTTCATCGCGCCGCGCACCACCAGTGGCTGGCCGTTGGTCATGCCGCCCTCCAGTCCGCCCGCGCGGTTTGTCTCGCGGTAGTAGCCCCGCTCGGGGGAGTAGAAGATCTCGTCGTGCGCCTCCGACCCAGGCACACCGGCGACGGTGAACGCGTCGCCGATCGAGACGCCCTTGAGCGCCTGGATCGAGAGGATCGCGCCGGCCAGGCGCCCGTCCAGACGCTCCTCCCAGGACACATAGGACCCCAGGCCGGGAGTGAGGCCGAAGGCCTGCACCTCGAAAACGCCCCCGAGTGACTCGTTCGCCTTGCGCAGGCGGTTGATCTCAGCGACCATCGCGCGGCTCGTTTCCGCATCCAGACAGCGCACCGGCGAGGTGTCGACCTCCGCGAAGTCCGCCACGCTCAGCTGCGTCCCCTCAGGCGGGGCGGACACATGCACCGAGGCGATCTGCACCACGTGCGAACGCACCTGCACGTCCAGTGCTGCGAGGAACGCCTTCGCGAGCGCTCCGCCCGCCACGCGCGCCGCAGTCTCACGCGCGGAGGCGCGCTCGAGGACGTTGCGCACATCGCTCTGGCGGTACTTCCAGGTGCCCACTAGGTCAGCGTGGCCGGGGCGCGGCAGGTGCACCTCGGCCACCGGGTGGGTGGGATCCGAAACCGGCCACGGGTTCATGCGCTCTTCCCAGTTGGCGTAGTCGCGGTTGGCGACGCGCAGTGCCACCGGACCGCCCAGCGTCTGTCCGTGGCGCACCCCGCCCGTCACCTCCGCTGCGTCGCGCTCGATCTTCATGCGCCCGCCCCGGCCATGGCCAAGCTGGCGGCGCGCCATGTCGGCGTCGATGTCCTCAGCGCGCAGCTGAAGACCCGCCGGCAGGCCCTCGACGATGCAGGTCAGCCCGGGACCGTGAGACTCTCCGGCGGTGATCAGTCGCAGCATGTGCGCCTAGCGTATTGGACGCCCGCGCAGTCGCGGTGTGCGCCGAGGCTTCCTTCTTGACGATGCTCACGACCTGCAGCTGGTACACGGTGGGCTGGCCGGTTTCCCCGACGTAGCTGAGTTCCTCGGTCTTGCCCGCTTCCAGGTCGAGCCTTTCGCACTGCGTCGTGCTCGGCAGGCAGGTTCCGGGGCCCTTCAGGATCGCCGGCTGCAGCAGCGTGAAGAGCGCGCCCTTGCCGGTCGGTCCGACGCCCGAGTACGCCAGCAGCTGGTTCTGCTTGGAGGGCAGCAGCGTGAGGCTCATCAGATGCTCATAGGGCGTCAGCTGAGGATTCTGGCCGGCCGGGGGCGCTAGGCCGAACAGCAGCGCCACCTCATACACGGGCGGGGACTTCTTGGGTGCCGGCGTGGGGCTCGGCGTCGTCGGCGTCGGCGTGGTTGTCGGCGTGGTGGGCGTGCTGCCACCGCTGCCCGCGCCGCTGGAGGACTTCGACCCGCTTGAGCTGCCCGCGCCACTGCTGGAGGTGGTGGAGGAAGAAGAGGATGAGGAAGGAGTGGCACCCGTCGCGGAAGTGGTCTTCGACTTCGGCTGGGGCAGCGGCACGAACGGGTCGCGCGTGGCCCCACTGCTCTGATGGCTCGCCCCACTCGTGGTCTCGGAGACCGCGACGTTGGGGTTCGCCGGCGCCGCTGTCGCGACTGTCGTCGGAGCCGGGGGCAGCGCCGGCGCCACCGAGGCTACGCTGCTCGGGGAGCTGGAGCCCCCCCCGCCGAGCACGGCATACGCGACGCCGCCGGCAAGCACCACGACCGCCAAGATCACGAACGGCAGCAGCCGCCTGCCGAGTAGGTCCTTCTTCAGTGAGTTGAGCACGTTCATCATGGCGCCACCTTTATTACTGCCGCCGGGGCGGTCGAAGGACTCGAAGCGCTGGGGCCGGATGTCGCCTGGGTGGTCGCACCGGCGGGGCCGGCGGCCGTCGCGCCTCCGGTCAGGCCCTGGCTGGCGGGCAGCACGTACGCGGTCGCCGTGATCGTGCCCTTCAGCTTCGACTGTTCGGATTCCTTGGCGGTGGGGCCGTTGCTCTTGGCGCCTGGCTTGGTGGTTTCGGTGCTGCTGCTGGGGAGTTCGAGGCTCGCGCCCTGGATCGTCAGCAGGCGCCCGCTGACCTGGATCGCACCGGCGGAGGTCTGCACGGTGAAGCCCTGTACCTGGTTGAGCAGGTGGTAGAGGTCGACGTAGGTGCCTTCGAAGATGAATGTGAACGGCATCTGGGTGAAGCCCGTGCTCGCGGCTACGCTCGCGGAGCTCGATGACGCGCTCGAGGATGGGCCGCTCCCGGTCGCACTGGAGGTGATCGAGTTGAATTCGACGTTCTTGCCGTTGGATGCCTGGTCGAGCTCGTACACGAGCGAAGGCACCTGCTGGTCGGCCGGCACGGCCTGGCCGAGACGCACGATCGAGGCGTAGGCGGTCCCGTACTGCGCCTGGGCGCCCTTCGCTTCGGCGAGCTGGGACTGGGCAGTCGCGAGCTGCGCCTTGGCGGCGCTCACCTGTGCGTCGAGCGAGGCGGCCTTGCTGCGCTCAGGGGATACCTCCATCAGCCAGCCGGCGGCGAGCAGGCCGAGTACGACGAGGCTCATCAGCACAAGACGATCGCGCGTTGTCATCAGGTTCCTCCCCCGCTGGTGGACCCCGCCGCAGTGGAGCCCGTGGAGGAGCCGGCCGCGCCGGGGGTCGCAGCAGCACCGGACGTGGCTGCCGCGGTCGTCGTGGACGCGCCGGGCGTTGCCGCCGGGGTCGGCAACGGTGAGAAAGTGACCTGCACCGCAAACGTAGGCCCGTGCGGAGGACAGCTGCCGCCGCCACCGGAGCCCGTCGTGGACTTGACGGAGCTCTGCAGCGTGACCGCGCTGACGCCGTCCATCAGGCGCAGGCGCTGCAAGGTCTCGGCGACCTCGGACTGGCTGGTCGCACAGCCGGCGAGCGAGAAGATGGGCACGGTCCCGGCGGGAGTCGCCGAGCCTGTGCTGGGAGCGGCGCTCGAGGACGAGCTCGTGCCGGTGGCCGAACCGATCGTGCCGTGCACCGAGCTGAGCGAAGCGCCGGCGGGCAGCACACGGCCCAGCTCGTGGAAGGCATGCGCCCAGTCAAAGCGGGTGCCGACGAGTTCTGAGACGATCTTCAGGCGTGCCTGGTAGAGCGACTTGAAGCTCACGTACGGCGCCAGTTCGCTGGCGCGTGCCGAGGTGGCCTGCGCCTGCACGCTGATGCTCGCCACTTCGCTCTGGCGACCTGCGACCTGATGACGGGCGATGCCGTACAGGAGCGCCAGCACCGCCAGCCCGACGAGCAGGCCGATCACGAGAAACGCGCCGCCGTCGGAGTCGCCGGCGACGCTGCCGCCACCCGAGCGCTGCTCGGAGGGGATCAGGTTCACAGCCTTCACGAGTGCACCTCCTCCGCGGCGAGTCCGGTGGCGATCGTGAGGTGGTCGGCCGACAGTCCGCCGAGCCCGCCCTGGTCGGCGAGCTGCACGCTCTGGCGGCGCACCGCCAGCCCGAGGTCGGCCTCGAGCATGTCGGCGAAGCCGGGGATCTGCAGCGCCGGTCCGCTCAGCACGACGCTCGTGACGTCGCCACCCCCGTCCTGGGAGCGGTGGAAGTCGAGTGAGTTGCGCACATCGCCGACGATCTCGCGGATGCCGTTCTCGAGCACCGTGCGCACGTCCTCGTCGGCGGCGTCAGTGGGCTTTGGGCTCAGCTCGCTGCCCTCCTGCGCCTCGCGCTCGCGTGCCTCGGCGTCCTCTCGAGACTTGGCCTCAGCCGCGGCGTCCGCTGGCGACTCGCCGTCCGCACCGCCGGCGTGCGGGGCCTGCGCAAGCGCCCAGGTCTCGACCGGCTCGGCCTCGGGCGGTGTGCCGAAGCCCTCGTGGAAATCGACCAGCTGCTCATCATCCTCGGTCTGGCCCTCGACGGCGTTGGGCTCCTCGTGCGCGTGCACCTCAGGCTCGAGCTCGGGCAGAGGCTCCGGCTCGGCGGGGCGCAGGTCGAGCGCGGCGAGCAGCGCACGCGCCTCCACCAGCGGGATGCCGCGGCGCTCGGCCACTTCGGAGGCCATCGCCTCGAGGCCTCCGCCGACGACGCGAGTGAAGCGGCAGATGAGCCCCTCGGCAATCGCCATATTCGTGAGGCCCCCCACGTTCAGGTAGAGCACGCGGCCCTGCGATTCGCCTTCGCTGTGATACAGCGAGCGGATCAGCGCGAACGCGGAAAGATCGACGCCCTCGGGGCGCAGCCCGGCCTCGCGCACGGCGGACAGCAGCTTTTCGACCATGTCGCGCTGGGCGGCCACGACGATCACGCGCTGGCGCATCCCGTTTGGCGTGTCCACTTCGCCGAGCGATTGGTAGTCGAGCACGGCGTTCGACAGCGGCATCGGAATCTGATCCTCAGCCTGGAAGCGCACCGCCGCGTCGAGCTCCTTACGGTCGGTGACAGGCGGCAGCTCGAGCACGCGCAGGACGGTGCGCTGGTTGGCGACGCCGATGCGCACGCGCTTACCGAGCCGCTCGTCGCGAAACACCTCGCGCAGCGTCTCGGTCAAAAGCCCCTCGTCCAGAACTTCGCCCTCGCGGATCGTGTCCGCCGCAAGCGGAGCTGCCGCGGCGTGTCGCAGCACAATCGAGCCGTTCACCTGCGCCTGCACCGCCGCCACATATCCGGGCTGGATGTCAAGCCCAACCAGATCAGCCCCGCCGCTGCTGCGGCGGAAGCTCATTGAAAGGTTTGGTTTCGAGATTCTGGGCATCTTGGAAGGCAGGTTCCGCGCCTTGCGGGACACGCTCGGGTCATCGGCCTTTCGGCCGTTTCCCTGAAGGGGCAATTTGGGCGCCTGGCCATTCGTCCATCGCTGCGCGGCCGTGCAACGAACCGTGCTAGCGCAGACCGGCGACGGGTCGCAGGCCAGGCCACTATCTCCGCGCCGCCTCGCCCACCCGGCAAGCGCGAGCCGAATTGCTGAACATGCTCCTCAACAGAAGCGCGCAAATCGGCAGCAGGACCGCCAGATACACCAGGAAGGGAATGGCCGGGGTGAATTCGTTGAGTCGCCTGAAATCCAGCGCGAGCAGGATCGCTGCCACCAGCGATATCGATACCGAGCCGCGCGCGCGCACCTCCCACGCGCCGAGCGCGACGACGAACGGCAACAGGTAGTAGTCATGCGGGGCCGGCTCGAGCAGGCAGCGCAGCGCGAAGCCGAAGGCGAGCAGCGCAAGGCAGCGCTCGGTGCCGAGCCGTGTCCCTGTGTGGTCAGGTGGTGCCCCTACGCGAGGTGAGCCCATGGCGAGCGAAGCGCGTACGGCGAGAGCGCCCGCGCTGGTCAGAGCGAGTGCGAGAGCCAGCTGCCGGGCGTGGGCGCCGATGAGTGCCGGCGGTCGAGGGTAGAGGCCGACAGTGTGGGCCAACGGCCACCATAGGTCCTGCGGATGTGCCACAAGCGAGTTCTCCGTCGCGGTGATGGAGAACCACAGCCGCGCAGGGTCGATCAACGCGCCGCTGAGCAGCCAACCGCCGACGATCGCCCCGGCGGGCAGGAGGACGCGGAGTCGCTGGCCTGGGGAGACACAGAGCAGCACGGGGCCAAACGCGAGCACGCCCCACGCCTTATTGATGACCGCCGCTCCCAGCAGCGCTCCGGCGAGCTGCGGGCGGTCCGCTCCTGCCAGCAGCACCGCGGCGATACACAGGGCGGCGCCCAGCGGCTCCTCGGGATGACCGTAGAACACCGCCTCCAGTAGTGCCGGGGCGCAGGCGTAGAGCGCCACGACGCCGACGCACGTCAGCGGCGAGGCCCCGCGGCGATACACACCCTGGACGAGCCAAAGACCCAGCGCGCCGAGGGCCAGGAGGCATGCCAGTGTCCCGAAGCGGAAAATCGCGAGCTGACCGCCGACCACTTCCTTGCCGACGTGGGTGTCGCGCAAACCCCCGGTCTGTCCGGCGTGGTTAAGACAATTCTGGGTATGCCCCAGAACTTTCTTGAGTGTGATCGTGAGCAGGTGTTCTTGATGCCGCCGGACCCTCGTGATTGGTTGCCGGAGGGTCATTTGGCGTGGTTTGTGTTGGCGTCGGTGCAGGAGATGGATCTCGCAGCGTTCTATGGCTCCTATCGCCAGGATGGGTGGGGCCGCGCGGCGTTTGAGCCGGGGATGATGGTGGCGCTGCTTTTGTATGCGTACGCGCGTGGTGAGCGGTCCTCGAGGGTGATCGAGCGCCGGTGTGTTGAGGATGTCGCCTACCGGGTGATCGCTGCGCAGCAGGCTCCCGATCACGCGACGATCGCGCGGTTTCGTGTGCGCCACGAGGCGGCCCTGGCGGGCTTGTTCAGCGAGGTGCTGGGTCTCTGTCGGGAGTCGGGGCTGGTGAAGGTCGGGGTGATCGCGATCGACGGGACGAAGGTGCATGCGAACGCGTCGCATCACTGCAACCTGGACTACGAGCAGCTCGCCCGCGAGATCCTGAAGGAGGCGGGCGAGATCGATGCCGCCGAGGACGAGCTCTACGGGGAGGAGCGCGGCGATGAGCTGCCTGAGCATTTGCGAACCAGTGAGGGGCGGCGTGCTGCGCTGCGCGAAGCCAAGGCGAAGCTCGCGAGCGAGCGTGCAGGCAGGCAAGACGCGAAGGTGAGGGCTGACGCGGAACCGCAGGGTGTGGAGCTCGTGCTTGATCCCGAGGTGATCGTCGCCCGGATGCATGGGCGTCAGGGGTGGGTGCGCGAGGCGCGTCACCAGCTTGAGGAGCACCGGCGGCTACAGGCTCAGCCGATTCCACGCTCGCGAGCCGCGCGGCTGCTGCAAGCAGAGCAGCGGCTTCAGGAGAATCTGCGGGTCGAGCGCGAGGCCAACGAGGCTTATGAGCATCACCGCGCGACTGCGGTGACGAAGGACGGCCGGCGGTTCGGGGCACGTCCGAACCCCTACGTGGCACCAGAGGTGCCGCCGGGGAAGATCAACGTTACCGACCTCGATTCACGCAACGTCAAGACGCCGCGCAGCTACACCCAGGGTTACAACACGCAGGCCGCGGTGAACGAGCATCAGATCGTCTTGGCGGCTGAGGTCACGCTCACCTCACCAGACTTCGGGCAGCTCGAGCCGATGATCAAAGCCACCCAGCGCGAGCTTGAGCAGATCGGTGTGAGCGACACGCCCGGGGTCGCAGTTGCCGACAGCGGCTACTGGCATGAAAATCAAATCGACAACGTCGTCAGCAACGGCACCCAGGTCCTGATCCCGCCCGATGCCGGCAAGCGCGACACACCGCGCCGCGGCTGGGACGGCGGCCGCTACACCTTCATGCGCACCGTGCTCGCCAGCGAGCTTGGCGGCGGGCTTTACCGAAAACGCAAGGCGATGGTCGAGCCCGTGTTCGCTCAAACCAAGCACAACCGGCGCATCAACCAGTTCCAGCGACGAGGCAGATCCGCCGCACGCTCGGAATGGCGGCTAATCACCGCAACCCACAACCTGATGAAGCTCCACAAACACCAAATAGCCGCCGCGGAGGCCTGAAAAGGCCTCAGACGGGATCAACGCTGCCAGCGGGCCGAGCGCGAGCCCGGACCACGGCTACCACCCAGGCGCCCATCGCACCTTTGCGCGACACCCACCGACCAGTGCAAACGGCGCGCGCAGTAGCACCGAGCCCCCGGCCCCGTTGACCGGCAGGTTGGCGAAGAAGGCGCCGAGGTGGGCGTCCAGCAGCGCATTCATCGCCGGCGCGTAGACGGTCGCGTTATCGCCGCCCGTTGCCTGCCAGACACCGCCAAACCACGCGCTCCACCAGGATATGGCCAGCACAGTGAGTGCCGCCAGCGGCGGGAACAACCCGCGCCGCGCCACCGTCGTGCGAGGCGCGTAGGCCGGTCGGAGATCGTGCGTGGCCATCCTTCGGCCCGGTCAGTGCAGGAAGTGGGTCGTGTACCAATCGACGATCGGCTGACCCGCAAGCACCGCGACGAAACCCCCCAAGGCTAGGAAGGGACCAAAAGGAACCGCCGTCTTGCGTCCCGCCTTCTGTCCTTTGCGCGCGACGATCACCGCGCCCACGCTCACACCGGCGATCAGCGCGATCAGGATTGCGGGGGCCACCGCAGCGCCGAGGAAGAGACCCATCATCGCCGCCAGCTTGACGTCGCCCATGCCCATGCCGCCGGGATAGGCCAGCGCCGCGAGCAGGAAGAACACACCCGCCGCCGCGCCCGCGATCAGCCGCGCCGGCTCACCTGACGGATCGAGCGCAGTGCCGATCACAAGTGCCAGCACCGCCCCGGTCGCGGTCAGCTTGTTGGGGATGATGCGGTGTTCCAGGTCGATCGCCGCGATCGGAACGAGCAGCAGCACGAGCACGATCGACAGCGCGATCCCCGCCGCCGTGTCGTGGGTCAGCACAGCGCCGATGCACAGCAGCGCCGCGCCCACCTCGATCAGCGGATAGCGCGGCGATATCCGCGCCTTGCAGCTGCGGCAGTGTCCCCGCAGCAACAGCCAGGAGAGGATCGGCACGTTGTCGTAGGGCCGGACGGCCGTGCCGCAGCTCGGGCAGTGCGAGGCCGGGGTGATCAGCGACTCACGACGGGGCAGGCGGTAGGCGACGACGTTCAGGAACGACCCAAAGATCGCGCCGAGCACGCCTGCGAAGGTTGCCTCCATGGAGACCTGATCGACCGGCGAGCCACCCGCCTTGAACGGTGACTCGGATTGCCTGAGTGGCGACTACCAGGTGTTCCCGGCCGGACAGCCACCCAGGTTGGTCCCGCTCGGTTGGGTGCAGGTGCGCTTGACTTCGCCATTTTCCAGGCGTTCGATCGAGTAGGTCGCGCCCGATCTGGAGGTCACGGTGACCAGGTAGCCCTTGCCGGAGCTCTTTTCTTCAGCAAGGGTCAACGTGGTCTGTGAGACGTCGTTGAGCGTCGGTTCGATGGCCTTCAGCTTCGCCGGCGAGATTTCCTTGTAGAAGCCGTTGTTTTCAGTCGAGTACGTCTCAGCCGCCGTCTCGGCATCGCGAACCTGGACCTTGGCTGCGGCGTCGATCGCTTTGCTCTTCTGGTTCAGGAATGCCGGGATCGCGATCGCCGCGAGGATGCCGATGATCAGGATCACAACCAGAAGCTCGATAAGCGTGAAGCCACCCTCGTCTCTTGAGTTTTTATGCAGTGAGTACGGCATGTCGTCGTTCCGATCCACCGGTCGTGCACCAGCTACCAGGTGCCGCCCGTGGGACAACCCCCTGTGCCGGCAGTGGTGCAGGTACGCCTCACTTCACCAGAGGCATTGCGTTCGATCGTGAAGACGTTATGCGTCGTGTTGTCCGTCGACCTCACGGTATAGCCGACACCCGCGCTGACTTCGGTCGGTGTTCCCATCGTCACCTGGCTCGTTTCCTTGAGCGTCGGCTCGATCGCTTCCAGCTTTGCCTTCGAGATACCGGCATAGTTGCCGTTGTTTTCGGTCGAGTACGTCTCGGCAGCCGTCTCAGCCGTACGCACCTGCGTCTTCGCAGCCGCGTCGTTGGCCTTGCTCTTCTGGTTCAAGAACGCCGGAATGGCGATCGCGGCCAGGATGCCGATGATCAGGATCACAACCAGAAGCTCGATGAGCGTAAAACCACCCTCATCATCGAAATCCCCCCGCGATCGATGCGACATTGAGTCCTCCTGAATCCAGTTGTGGAACGTCACCCTAAGTCTCGGCAGCTGGATCATCCGACTTGAGAATTATTTGCCGTGTACGGACCTACGCCCGCTGTCACGCCGGAGGGGCGGCCCATTGGAGCCGCCCCTCTCTACTGCGTGCATCCCGCCTTGAGCTACAAAGCCCAGGCGATACTGCTGCTACCAGGTGCCGCCCGTGGGACAGCCACCGGTACCGGCAGTGGTGCAGGTACGCCTCACTTCACCAGAGGCATTGCGTTCGATTGTGAAGACGTTATGCGTCGTGTTGTCCGTCGAGGAGACGGTGTAGCCAACTCCGGAGCTGACTTCGGTCGGTGTTCCCATCGTCACCTGGCTCGTTTCCTTGAGCGTCGGCTCGATCGCTTCCAGCTTTGCCTTCGAGATACCGGCATAGTTGCCGTTGTTTTCGGTCGAGTACGTCTCGGCAGCCGTCTCAGCCGTACGCACCTGCGTCTTCGCAGCCGCGTCGTTGGCCTTGCTCTTCTGGTTCAAGAACGCCGGAATGGCGATCGCGGCCAGGATGCCGATGATCAGGATCACAACCAGAAGCTCGATGAGCGTGAAACCACCCTCATCCTTCGAGCGCTGGCGCAGTCGATACAACATTTCGATCCTCCTAGGATCCGTTTTACAGGGCGCCAGCCCTCTGGTTCCACCGCCTCCATTGGCGATGCGTCCCTCTTGCGAGAGCCGCCGGCTTTGCTAAACACCCGCTCTTGGGCGTTGCCTTGGCACCTCAGCGCTGGCTATTGTCAGCCGGGGAATCGGCCGCGGGCCTCGGGGCCTGAAGCACTGCAAGCACGGTTGGACGCATGGGCGGTGGCCTCACGCGAACCGGACGGGCGGCCTCATGCAAACCGGATGAGGCGGCCTCACGCGAACCGGACGGGCGTTCGAGGCTCGGCTGACGCCTCTACGCTGCCTCGTCGGTGGCAGGCGCCGCCGCGGCCTCCCCACCATTCGACCAACGCGCCTGCGCATCGACCTCCGGCTTGCGCTCCCCGTCGCCTTCGCACCAGGGACAGGTGATCTTGGCGTTCTTGCCGCCGAGGCCGGAGATGACCTTGCCGGTGCCCCGGCAGGGCATACACTCCTGCGGCCCGTGGGACCCCTCCGCCTCGCCGCTTCCGTCGTCGTCTGCCATAAGGCGAGACTAGCGCTCCGCGCATGAGCGAGGCGGCGCGAGAACACAAGAAGGGCCTCAGGTGGGAGTGGGTGGCGCTTGCGCTGATCGTCGCGGGCGCCGGCGCGCTGCGGCTGATCGGACTCGGCAAGGTGGCCCTCGACCCCTTCTACGACGCGGCCGTGCGCAGCATGGGGATGTCGTGGCACAACTTCTTCTTTGGCGCGTTCGAGCCGGGCGGGAGCGTGTCGATCGACAAGCCGCCCGTCGACCTTTGGCTGCAGGTCGCGAGCGTGAAGATCTTCGGCTTCAACTCGACCTCGCTGAAGCTGCCCCAGGCGCTGGCGGGGACGGCCGCCGTCGGACTGATCTACGTGCCCGTGCGACGCGTGTTCGGGATCGCCGCCGGACTCGGGGCCGCGCTCGCGCTCGCAGTGATGCCGATCGAGGTGATCACCGCGCGCAGCGACACGATGGACGCAGTGATGATGCTGCTGCTGGTCATCGCGCTGCTGTGCATCGTGCGGGCGTGCGAGCGCGGGAGCGTCGGCTGGCTGCTGGCCGCAGCCGCCGCGCTGGGAGTCGCCTTCGATGTAAAGCTGCTGGAGTCGGTCGTGGCGTTGCCGGGGCTCGGACTGATCGCGCTGCTGGGGTTTCGCCGCCGCACCCCAGAGCGGGAGGCGCACTCTCCAGCAACCGGCGAGGGAGAACCACGGGCAGACGACGAGACGGGCGAGGTCACGTCCGAGCCCCGAGGCAAGCGCGAGCTGGGCGTGTTGCAGGGACGCGTGATCCCGCTGGCCGGCGCGGCGCTCGTGTTCGTGGTGGTGGCGCTCGCCTGGCTGACCGCGACGCTGGCCTTCCCCGCGCACGAGCGCCCCTACGCGATCGGCTCGACCAACGGCAGCGCGTGGAACGCGGCGTTCGTTTTCAACGGCCTCGATCGCATCGAAGGCAAGGCGATCGAAGGATCCCAGCCCAGCGCGCAGAGCGCCGGCCACTCGCCACAGGCGACGCTCGCGGAGCGCGAACGGATCTCGATCACGCCACCATCCCCCACGCGTCTGCTGGAACGTGTCGGGCCGCTGTCCGGCGAACGGCTCGGAATCGAGGCGCTGATCGCGCTGCTGCTCGGGCTACCCGCGGTGGTGCTGAGCCTGCGTTGGGTGGGATCGCAGCGGGCGGTGAGGTTGCGGCGGGCGGTCGGGCTGGGGCTCGTGCTGTGGCTGGCAACAGGGCTCGTGCTGTTCAGCCAGATGGCGCGCCTGCACCCCCGCTACGTGGAGGGGTTCACCCCCGCCGTGGCGGCACTCGTGGGCATCGGCATTGCGTGGGCCACGCAGCCGCACGGCCGCGTGCGCCTACTGTTCCTCGCGGTCGCGTTCGCCGCGCTGCTCGGATACGCGGCACACCTGCTGTATGGGCTGCCGGCGATCTGGTGGCTGATGCTGGCTTGCGCGCTGGGCGCGATCGCGGCGGCGTGGGTCGACCGCGTCGACACGGGTGTGATCGCGGTCCTACTGGCGCTCGTCGCGGTGCTGGCGATCCCCACCCAGGCGAGCATCCGCGCGGTCCGCCTGAGCGTCTCCGACGCCGGCAACGTCGGCTCGCTGCCCCCCGGAGAACTGCGCCTGCTGAGCTCCTACCTGCGCGCCCACCGCGGCAGCGCGCGCTATGAGGCGGCGGTCGACTCGGCGACGAAGGCGGGTGCGCTGATCGTGCACGACGGACTGCCGGTTGTCGTCCTGACGACCTACGAAGCGCGCCCGCTCACGACCGTCGCGCAGCTGCAGCGGCTGATCGCGCGCGGGGAAGTGCGCTACGCGCTACTGACGGGATTGTGCGGGGCGCACACCGCGCGCACGAACGCCGCCTGCTCGCCCGCGGCGCTGTGGGTGAGGGCGCACGCGAAAGACGTCTCGCGCCAGGTGGGCCTCGAACACGACAAGGTGCTGTGGCTGCTGCCCGGGGCGATAGCGTGAGCGCGGTGAGCGTCACTGTGAACGAGGGTGCCACCGCGCTGCCCGAGCTGATGGAACAGGCCCGCGCGGGCGGCGAGCTGGCGCTCGACACCGAGTTCATGGGTGAGGGCCGCTACCGCACCCTGCTATGCCTCGTGCAGCTGGCGGCGCCCGCGATCGAGCGATCCGGATCGCCATCCACCCAACCGAGCCGCATAGAGCTGATCGACCCGCTGGACGAGAGCATCGACGGCGCGCCGCTTGCCGACGTGCTGGCCGACCCCACCCTCGAGGTCGTGGTCCATGCGGGGCGCCAGGACATCGCGCTCCTGCGCCGGCGCTTCGGGGCGGAGGTGCGCAACGTGTTCGACACGCAGGTAGCGGCGGGCTTTGCGGGGATGCCCGCACAGTCCTCGTATGACTCGCTGCTCAGCAGGATGCTCGACGTACGGCTGGCCAAGAGCGCGAGCTTCACGCGCTGGGACGCGCGACCGCTCTCGCCCGAGCAGCTGGGCTACGCGCGCGAGGACGTGGTCCACCTGCTGGAGCTGGCGGCCGAGCTGAAACGACGACTGAAGGCGCTGGGCCGGCTGGAGTGGGCACGCCAGGAGTGCGAGTCGCTGGAGCGCTCCAGCGACGAGCGCGACCTGGAGACCGTCTTCGCCCGCCTGCCGCGGGTGCGCAATCTCAACGTCGCGTCCCAGGCGGTGGCGCGCGAGTTGGTGGCCTGGCGCGAGCAGACGGCCGCCGCACAGGACCGCACCGTGCAGAGCGTGCTCGCCGACGCGGTGCTCGTGGAGATCGCCAAGCGCCGGCCGACGAACGCAAAGCAGCTGCACGACATCCGCGGCGCCGCGCAGAGTAGCGTGCGCCGGCGCAGCGAGGAGGTGCTCGAGGCTGTCGCGCGCGGTCGTGAGCGCCCCCACGAGCCGCTCCATGACGGCACCCGCTCGCGGCCCCCGGACCCCGCCGACGCGCCGCTGATCGCGCTGACGGAAGCGCTGGTACGCGAGCGCACCCAGGAGGCCGACCTGGCTTACGAGCTGGTCGCGGCCCGCGCGGACCTGCAGGCGATCGTCACCGCCTGGCGCGGCGGCGGCCAGGAGGCCGACGTGCGCACCCTGCGCGGCTGGCGGCGCGAGTTGGTCGGGGGCGAGCTGCTGGAGCTGCTGAACGGCGCGGTGTCGCTGTCGGTCGCCGACGGGCGCCTACGCATCGCCTGAGCCGGCCGCCCCCTGCGAACCAGCAGCAGACTCGCCACCCTGCGGCCCTCGCGGGCCGGCCCGGCCGTCCCTCTGAAAACGATTAATGAAGATGCGCCAGCTCGCGGCCTTCGGCCGGCTGCGCCACCCTCCAGTCAGTTCCCGATCTGGTTGTAGACCGTGAATAGCGGCATGTACATCGAGACGACGATGAAGCCGACGATGCCGCCGATCACGATGATCATGATCGGCTCGAGGATCGAGGTGAGGGCCTTTACGGAGGCGTCGACGCGGTCCTCGTAGAAGTCGGCGATCTTGTCGAGCATCGCGTCGAGCGCGCCCGTCTCCTCGCCCACCCCGACCATGTGGGTGACCATCATCGGGAAGATCGGCTCATTCGCGAGCGGCGCGGCGATCGTGCCGCCGCGCGTGACGGAGTCCACGACACTTGCCATCGCGTCCTCGATCGCCACGTTGCCGCCCGTCTGCCCGACGATGTCGAGCGCCAGCAGCAGCGGTACGCCGGCGGCCGTGAGCGAGGCGAGCGTGCGCGACCAGCGCGCGATCGCGACCTCCTGGACGATCGTGCCGATCTTCATCGGCACGTGCAGACGGAAGCGGTCCCACTGCGGGCGCCCCCAGCTGGTGGACTTCCACTTGATGAACGCGACGATGAGCAGAGCCCAGCTCCCGAAGATCGCCCACCAGTAGCCGGTTACGGCGTGGGAAAGCGCCACCGAGACCTTGGTGATGGCGGGCAGTTCGCCGCCGAAGGTCTTGAACACGCCGAGGAAGACGGGCACGAGGAAAGCGACGAGCGCCATCATGATGCCGACCGCAAAGACGATAACGAGGATCGGGTAGATCATCGCCGAGCGGATCTGGCGGCGCAGCGAGGCGTCCTTCTCGAGCTGGTCGGCGACGCGCAGCAGCGAGCCCTCGAGCACGCCACCGGCCTCCCCCGCACGCGTCATCGCGATGAACAGCGGGTTGAACACCTTCGGGTGGCGCGCCATCGAGTCGCTCAGCGAGAGCCCCGCCTCGACGTCCTTGCGCACCGCCACGAGCGTAGCCTTGAGGAACTTGCTCTCGGTCTGTTCCTCAAGCACATACAGCGCGCGCAGGATGCTCATGCCGGAGGAGATCATCGTGGCGAGCTGGCGCGAGAAGACCGCCAGGTCCTGTGCCTTCACGCGCTGCATGAAGCTCAGCTCGATCTGGCGCGAGGCGTGCTTGTCGGCGATCTCCAGCACGATCATGCCGCGCGACTTCAGCTGCTCGGCGACGGCCTGCTTGGAGTCGGCTTCTACCTCGCCGCGAGCCTTCACGCCGGCCACGTCCATCGCCTTGAAGACGTACGTGCTCATGACCGTGTGCCGGCGGCTAGGCCGCCAGCGAGCCCGCCCCCAGCAGGCGCCTGAGCTCCTCCGGGGTGGAGGAGCGCGATTCGGCCATCTTCTGGGTGATCTTGCTGTGGCGTACGAGCATCGCCAGCGAGGCGTCCATCGTCTGCATGCCCTGTGCGGAGCCGGTCTGCAGGACCGAGTAGATCTGGTGGGTCTTGCCCTCGCGGATCAGATTGCGCACCGCGGGGGTTGGCACGAGTACCTCGCACGCCACCGCGCGGCCCGAGCCGTCGGCGGTGGGGAGCAGCTGCTGGGTCATGATGCCCTGCAGGGCGACCGACAGCTGCACGCGCACCTGGCCCTGCTGGTGGGCGGGGAAAACGTCGATCACGCGGTCGATCGTCTGCGCGCAGTCCTGGGTGTGCAGCGTGGCGAACACCAGGTGCCCGGTCTCAGCCGCCGTCAGCGCGGTGGAGATCGTCTCGAGGTCGCGCATCTCCCCCACCAGGATCACGTCGGGGTCCTGGCGCAGGGCGGCCTTCAGCGCGTCGCCGAAGGACTGCGCGTCGGAGCCCAGCTCGCGCTGGTTGACCAGGCACTTTTTGTGCCCGTGCAGGAACTCGATCGGGTCCTCGATCGTCATGATGTGCTCCTCGCGCGTGGCGTTGATCTCATCGATCATCGCCGCCAGCGAGGTGCTCTTGCCCGAGCCGGTGGGCCCGGTGACGAGCACGAAGCCGCGCGGGCGGCGCGTGAAGTCGTGCACTGCCGGGGGCAGCCCGAGCTGGTCGATCGACGTGAGGTCGACCGGGATCAGCCGGAAGGCGGCGCCGATCGCCCCGCGCTGGTAGTAGGCGTTGACGCGAAAGCGCGCGTGGCCGGGCACCGAGTAGGCAAAATCGAGCTGCCAGTCGGTCTCAAGACGCTGACGCTGGTCACCGGTGAGGATCGAGTAGACGATCTCGCGCGTGGCGTTGCCGGTGAGCACCGGGTAGTCGTCGAGCGAGGTGAGACGCCCGCGTACACGGATCGTCGGGTGCGCGCCGGCACTGATGTGCAGGTCGGAGGCGCGCCGCGAGACGACCTCCATGAGGAGCTCGGCGAAGTCAATGTCCACGACCGCCGCATCGTCAGGGCAGGTCGTGGCGACGCGCACCGTGGACGGTTAGTGGACGAATATTTTAGAAAGCCCCCACAAGGGGGGCTGATGGGCCGCGCAGCTCAAGTGAACTCAACTCAGTTCGACCCGATGACCCGAGCGATCTCGGCCATCGAGGTGCGGCCCTGGCGGACCTTGTCGAGTCCGTCGTCGCGCAGCCGGCGCATGCCTTGGCGCACGGCGACCTCGCGCAGGTCGTCGGCTGAGCGCCGTTCCAGCGCGAGTGAGCGGACCTCGGAGGTCACGGTCATCACCTCGTAGATGCCGCCTCGGCCGCGATAGCCCGAGCCGCCGCAGCGCCGGCAGCCGACCGGCTCGTAGGCCTCGAGGTCGACGAGCGCCTTGTAGCCGTTCTCGCGCAGCACATCCGCGGTGATGATCGTGCGGCGCTTGCAGTTGGAGCAGAGCATGCGCACGAGGCGCTGGGCGAGCACACAGTCGAGCGCCGAGGCGACGAGGAACGGCTCGATGCCCATCTCCACCAGACGTGTGATCGCGGAGGGAGCGTCGTTGGTGTGCAGCGTTGAGAGGACCAGATGGCCGGTGAGCGCGGACTCGACCGCGATCTGCGCGGTCTCGCGGTCGCGGATCTCGCCCACCATGATCACGTCGGGGTCGGCGCGCACCATCGCGCGCAGGCCCGTGGCAAACGTGAGGCCGGCTTTCGGGGAGACCTGCACCTGGGTGATGCCGTCGACCTGGTACTCGACGGGGTCCTCGACGGTGATGATGTTCTTCTCGGGCGTGTTCAGTGCGAGCAGCGCCGCGTAGAGGGTGGTCGACTTGCCTGAGCCGGTCGGCCCGGTGACGAGCACCGCGCCGTGTGCCTGCGCGAAGGCGTGCTCGAAGCGGTCGCGCTCGGAGTCGGCCATGCCGAGCTTCTCGAGCTTCATCACGACCGAGTCCTTATCGAGGATGCGCATCACGATCGACTCGCCGTGCACGCTCGGCAGCGTCACGACGCGCAGGTCGACGTGACGGCTGTCGACGCTCAGCCCGATGCGACCGTCCTGGGGGATGCGCTTCTCGGAGATATCCAGTTCGGCCATGATCTTCACGCGTGAGACGACGCCCGCGGCCATGCGGCGCGGGACGGTCGTGATGTCCTGCAGAACACCGTCGACACGGAAGCGCACGCGCACCTCCTTGCCGTCGGGGGCGAGATGGATGTCCGAGGCGTGCAGCTCCACCGCCTGCGCGACGATCTGGTTGACGAGCTTGATGACGGGCGCGTCATCCGCGGTCTCGCGCAGGTCGACGACTTCGGCGGCTTCCTCGGCTTCGGCCTCGCGCGCCGCCTCCGTCCCGGAGACGACGTCCTCAAGACGATCCAGGCGCGAGATCAGGCTTTCGATGTCCTCCGGCGCGGCGACGCCGACCCGCACCTCGTAGCCGGTCATGATCGCGATGTCGTCGACCGCCAGCACGTTGGAGGGGTCGGTCATCGCGACGAGCAGGGTGCGCTTGTCGATGAACGCCACCGGCACCGCCTGATAGCGCTTGGCGGCTGCCGTGGTGACGAGGTTGGCGGCGCCCATGTCGACCGAGAACACCGACAGGTCGAGGTGGTCGAGGCCGTAGCGCTCGGCCAGCGCCCGCGCTAGCCCGTCGGTGGTGAGCGCGCCGTCGCTCACGAGCACCCGCTCGGGGGTGGTGCCCGTCGAGCGCGAGGACTCGATCGCTTCCTCGACCCGCGCGCGCGGGGCGAGGCCCATATCGACGATCACGTCGGTGAGGAAGCGCGAGGAGGAGCCGCGGCGCGAGGGCTTGGTCAGCCCGGCGCGTCCCCCCTCCTCCCCGGCTTCCCCACCGCTACCCCCTCCGGCGGTATGCGGACGGGATGGCTCCGAGGACCCAGACGGTGGTGTGTCGCGCGGGACCGCGGGCTCGACGGCCGGGAGCTCGCTCGGCGCAAGGTCGACAACGGGCTCGTCCTGGACCGGCGCCAGACCAATGACGGAGTCGACCCCTGCCGAGGCGGACTCTTCCATACCGAAAATGGCGTGCAGGTCGGGGCTCTGCTCGCTCACGGCCCAGGCCCCGATCGACTAAGGAATGCCCCCGCACGCCGCGCGGAGCATGACCTCGCGCGGCGCCTGCCGGCCGGTCCACGACTCGAAGCTGAGCGCACCCTGCGCGACGAGGATCTCCAGCCCATCCACCGTCCGCGCACCCGCGGCCTGAGCGGCGGCAAGCAATGGCGTGGTGGTGTCTCGGTAGACGAGGTCGACAACATAGGAGTACTCAATGACCTGATCGTGCAGCAGACCCAGTTCCTGCAAGGGAGCTGTCGTTTCTTTAGCCGACCGTTGTAGGCCCACGGAGGTGCAGTTCACGAGCACGTCGGCCGCGCCCGGACGCGCAACGGCGCGCACTTGGAACTCGTCCGCCAGGGCTGATGCGCGGGCGGCCGTGCGATTCCAGATCGACACCTCGGCACCGGCCTCGCGCAGCGCCCAGACGGCCGCGCGGGCGCTGCCGCCAGCGCCGAGCACGACGGCGCTCCGCCCCTTCATGGGCACGTTCAGCGCGGCGATCAGGCCGGGGGCGTCGGTGTTCTCGGCGGAGATGGTTCCGTCGGGGGCGAACGTGAGCGTGTTGGCCGCGCCCACCGCCTGGGCGGTCGTGGAGATTTCCTCGGCGAGCGCGAGCGCCGCCTCCTTGTGCGGGATCGTCACGTTGGCGCCCATGAATCCCGCCGCCCCGAGCGCGCGGGTCGTCTCCTCGAACAGCTCGGGCGGGACGGGCAGGAGCTGGTAGCGCCAGCCCCCCATCCCCAGTGCCGCGAAGGCGGCGTTGTGCATCGTCGGCGAGCGGCTGTGCGCGACCGGCCAGCCGAGCACGCCCAGGCGCCTACTCCCACGCTCGCCACGATCGGCGAAACCAGACCCGGCGGGGCCGCCCCCGCCCGGCGTCCTGCCGGCCCCGCCTCCGTCCGCCATCACTTCTTGTGGCAGGTGGGCACCTGCCCGTGGTTCTTGGCGATCGCTTCGCGGTAGGCCGCGGCGTTGCGTTCGAATTCGGCGATGCCGCTCGAGAAGACCAGCTCGCCGCAGCCGTCGGCGCCCGCCACGTAATACAGATAGCTGACGTGCGCAGGGTGCGCCGCCGCGTGGATCGAGGCCGCGCCGGGGTTGCTGATCGGGGTCGGCGGCAGCCCCGTGTGCAGACGCGTGTTGTACGGCGAGGGGTCGTGCAGCTGCGCTTCGGTGAGCGGCTTCGAGAAGTCGTTCAGCGCGTATCGGATCGTCGCGTCGATCCCCAGCGGCATGTTCAGACGCAGACGGTTGTAGACGACCGCCGCGACGAGCGGCCGATCGTGCGCGGTGGCCGCCTCGCGCTCGACCATCGAGGCCACCGTCAGCAGCTGGTACGGCGTCAGGCCGAGCGCGCGGGCGCGACGGATCTCGACGTCGTTGAAGTTTTCGCGAAACGCCAGCAGCTGCTCGTCGACCAGGTGCGTGGCGGGCACGCCCGCGTAGAGTTCGTAGGTGGCGGGGAACAGGAAGCCCTCAAGCGTTTGCGTCCCGCTCGGCGCCCCATAGCGCGCCGGGTGCAGCAGCGAGGAGCGCACAGACGCGGCCAGGTAGCTCCCCTGCAATCCGTCGGCCTTGGCGAGCGCCGCGATCTGCGCGCGCGTGAAGCCCTCGGGGATCGTCACCCTCACGATCTTCGGAAGCACCGGCGCAGGCTTGGGGTCGCCTGGGGACTGGGCGAGCGTCAGCACCGCGACGACCACGGCGGCCAGTGCCAGCAGCGCGAGGATGCGAATCGCCCAGCGCCGATACCAGCGGTGCGAGGAGGCACGCTGCCGGCGCAGCCGATTCACGCGGTGCGCGACCCGCGGATTGCGCGGCGCGGCGGGCACGACTGGCTTGACGGAGGGCGGCTGAGCCGGAAGCTCCTCCGAAGGAGGTTCTTCAGGCTCAGCGTGCTCAATCGGCATCGGAGCTTCGGATGGCGAGGCTGGTATGGGCTCTTCGGAGAATGGCTCCACGAGCGGCCCGAATGGCTCCGTAAGCTCTGACTGCTCGGCGAGCGCGAGTGGCTCATTGGGCTCGGGCATCGCGTGTTCGACCGTCGGGGGCGCCTCCTCTGCTGTCTGCGCACCGCCCTCCCCGCCGCTTGGCTCACCGACCTCTCCCCCAATTGGCTGAGCTGGAGAGGGCCCTTCGACCGGCGGATCTGATGACACCGACGCCCCTCGACGGCGTTCGCGCTCTTCGCGCGCGAGCCGGCGCTCTTCCTCGGTCCGTTCGCCGCCGGACTGCGATCTCTTGCCTTTGAACACAGAAGCTCAAGCCTAGCCTGGTGAAGCCGAGCCACGTTCGCGGTGCCACGCGGCCAGCCAGCCCTCGAGCATATGCGCGGCCGCGCGCGAGTCCTCATCTGCGGTGGCGCCCTCCATGCGCTGGGCCATGCGCGTGGTGAAGCGCTCGTCGTGCATCTCCACGGGGGTCCTCTCACCCAGCTCTCGTTCCAGGCGCTGCACGAACTCCCGGGTCTCGCGCGTCTGCGTGGTGTCCCTCCCGCGCAGCGACAACGGCAGGCCCACCACGATCCGCTCGACCTCGCGGTCAGCGAGGAGCGCCTTCAACGTGGCCATTCCACGCCGGGTCAGCGGCCGGGGCACGGCCCGCAGCGGTGTCACGATCGTCCCGGTGGGGTCGCTGATGGCAGCGCCGCAGCGGGCGCTGCCATAGTCCAGGCCCAGCACCCGCATCAGCGTGACTCCGACGTCCATGCCCCTGCTCCCTTCAGGTTCACCGGAGCGCAGGCCATCAGCCCACCAGGGCCGTCTCGATCGCCGCCCGCCCAGCCGCGATCGCCTCATCGAGCTTCTCGGGATGGCGCCCGCCCGCCTGCGCGACGGTGTCGCGCCCGCCGCCACCGCCGCCCGCGACCTCAGCGGCCACCTTCACGACCGCTCCGGCCTTGATACCTCGCTCGACCAGCGCGGGGCTGACTCCGGCGAGGAGGTGCACGCGACCGTCGACGGCGGTGCCGAGCAGGATCGCGGCATCGGGCAGGCGGCCCCTCGCATGGTCGAGCACCTCGAGCAGCGCCTTGGCGTCTGTGACCTCGACGGTGGTTGCGAGCACCGATACTCCTGCCACCTCCTCTGCGCACCCCACGAGCGCATCGAGATCGAGTGCGCGCGCGCCCGCGCCGACACCCCCCCCGCCGGGGCCGCCGCTCTTCAGCGCCTTCTCCAGGCGCTTGCGCTCGGCCTCGCGCTCGCGCACGGCCTCCGGGGCGCCCTCCGGCCGGGTGCGCAGCGTGGAGGCGATCTCCCCCAGCCAGCGGTCGTGCTCGCGCAGGAGCTCCACTGCGGCGGCGCCCGTGAGCACCTCGATGCGACGCACGTTGGCGGCGCTCGAGGTCTCCGACAGGACGCGGAAGGGACCTATCTCGGCAGTGGTGCGCACATGCGTACCGCCGCACAGCTCGCGCGAGTACTCCCCCTCGCCGATCTGCACCATGCGCACGACATCGCCATACTTCTCGCCGAACAGCGCCATCGCGCCGAGCTGCCTGGCCTCGTCCAGCGTGGTGGTGATCGGTCGCACCGGGTCGCCCTGGGCGATCCACGCATTTACCTGATCCTCGACATCGCGCAACTCTTCCGCGGTCATCGCCTGTGAGTGGCTGAAGTCGAAGCGCAGCTTGTCCGGCCCCACGTAGGAGCCGGCCTGGCGCACATGCCCCCCCAGGCGCGCGCGCAGCGCCGCGTGCAGCAGGTGCGTGGCGGTGTGGTTGCGCTCGGTCGCGCGCCGCGCGGCACGGTCGATGCGAGCGAGCACTGGCTCCTGCGGGTCAAGCAAGCCGCGCTCCACGACCACCGTCAACACCTGGTCTTCGCCGAGGCGATAGACGCTCTCCACGCGCGCTCGGCAGTCCCCGCCGAGACATTCGAGCGTGCCCGCGTCCGACACCTGCCCGCCGCCAGCCGCATAGAAGGGTGACTCGGCGAGCTTCAGCAGGAAGTGGCCGCCTACCGCAACGCCGCCCGTTGGGACCGAGTCAGTGGGGATACCGTCCTCATTCTCCGCTCCGCCGCCGGGGTCACTCTCCACGTGCGCGCCGGGCGTCGAGCAGTTGACCTGCACCAGCGCGCCTACCGTCGTGCGCTGCTCGTCGGTCTCATAACCCGTGAAACGAGTCTGAAAGCCCGCGCCCTCGGCCAGCTCACGGGCCAGCTCGCGCGCGTCGCCGGCGCCCGCCGCTGCACCCACACTCGCTGCGCGGGCCCGCGCGCGCTGGCGCTCCATCAGCAGCTCGAAGCCCTCCTCGTCCACGCCCAGCCCCTGCTCGGCCGCCAGCTCCGTAGTCAGCTCGAAGGGGAAGCCGAAGGTGTCGTGCAGCGTGAAGGCGTCCTGCGCGCCGATGCCCTCGAGCCCCTCCCGCCGGGCGGCGTCGATCAGCTCCTCGAGCAGTTTGGTGCCCTGCGCGAGCGTGCGCCCGAACCCCTCCTCCTCCGCGGCCAGCCACTTGGCGATCGACTCGTGCTGCTCGACCAGCTCGGGGTAGGCGCCGCCCATGATCTCCGTGACCGCCGCGGAGTAGCGCGTGAGGAAGCCGGGCGCCATCTCGAGCGCCCTTCCGTGCTGGATCGCGCGGCGCATCACCCGTCGCAGCACGTAGCCGCGATCCTCGTTGGAGGGCACCACGCCATCGGCGACGAGGAACGTCATCGCGCGTGTGTGGTCGGCGAGGATCCGCAGCGAGCGGTCCGCCGCCCGATCTGCGCCATAGGTGCGCCCGCTCAGCTCCTGGCCCAGGTCGAGCAGCGGCTGGAAGTGGTCGGTTTCGAACACCGACGCCTTGTCCTGGAGGATCGCGGCCATGCGGTTCAGGCCGAGGCCGGTGTCGATGTTGCGCGCGGGCAGCTCAGTGAGCGCCTGGGCATCCGCCCTTTCGGCCGTTCTCGCGTCAGCTGCGGCGGCATCCCCTCCCGCTTCTCCACCTCCAGCCGCGGCACCAGGGGCGGCGTCCTTCGCGATAGCGAGATTGAACTGCATGAACACCAGGTTCCAGTACTCCAGGAAGCGCTCGTTCTCGCCCCCCGGGAGGTCATCCTCGCCGCCGAACTGCACTCCCCGGTCGATGTAGAGCTCCGAGCACGGCCCACACGGGCCCGTGGGGCCGCCCTGCCAAAAGTTCTCCGAGCGCGGGCAGCGCACGATCCGCTCGCCGGGCACGCCAACGCTCTCCCACAGCTCGATCGCCTCCTCGTCCGCTCCCAGCCCGAGCTGCTCGTCGCCCTCGAACACCGTCACCCAGATGTCCTGCGGGTCGAAGCCGAACACCTCCAGCGACAGCTCCCAGGCGAAGCGGATCGCCGCGTCCTTGAAGTAGTCGCCGATCGAGAAGTTCCCGAGCATCTCGAAGAAGGTGAGGTGGCGCGCGGTGTTGCCGACGTTGCCGATGTCCACTGTGCGAAAGCACTTCTGGCAGCTCGTCAGCCGCGGCGCCGGCGGCGCCTCCTGGCCGAGGAAGTAGGGCTTCAGCGGGTGCATCCCCGCAACCGTCAACAGCGCCGAGGGGTCGTGCGCGGAGGGCACGAGCGAGGCCGAGGGTATGCGGCGGTGGCCGCGCTCCTCGAAGAAGCCCAGATAGCGCTCGCGGATCTCGTCGGTGCTCATAGCCGGCATCGGCATCTGAGGGTATCGGGACGAGGATCGAGGATGAGGATTGGGACAGAGGCTAGGACGAGGATCGACCCCGCGTGGACGCCTGTCCGGCCGTTGCCTTGCAGAAATCATGCTATGCCGCCGCGGAGCCGTAGAGACAGCGAACGTGCCGCGTCGAACTGTCCCGATAGCAGCTTGCCTCTGTCTCCTGGCCTGGGTCGCCCCAGCCGCCAATGCCTCGCCGACGTGGCTGCCGGCGCAGCTCCTCTCGTCTCCCGCCGAACTCGCCAACAGGATCGAACCGAAGGTGACGATGGGCCCCAGCGGGGACATCGCCGCGACCTGGATCGACGCCGGCGACGGCGTCCACGCGAGCAGCCGTGCGGCATACGGCTCGTCCTCCGAACAGCTTTTGTCCGCGCCCGAAGACAGCGCGGGCGGATCGAGCGTCGCCGTCAGCGCCTCGGGCACGGTCGTGGTCGCCTGGGTCGACCACACCACCGACCGCTACCAGGTCGCCATCCACCGGCGCGGAGAAGCCTTCTTGACGCGGATCGACGCCGGGCCGACCGGCGGCACGCTGCCGGACAGCACCTCGGTGGCGATCGACAATGCGGGCGACGTGCTCGTGGGCGAGGCCGTGGAAGCGTCCGGCGGATACAAGGCCGTGTATGCCTGGCTCCCCGCCGGCAGCTCGTTCAGCGAGACGACGATCAGCGAAGCGAGCAACGAACCGAGCGCCCCCGTCGTGGCGATGGACGGAGCCGGCGACGCCGTGATCGCCTGGTATGACAAGTCCGCCGGCCCGCACGACATTGCGCGCGTGATTACCCGTCCCGCCGGTGGCGCCTTCAGCGCCGCGCAGAACCTGACCGCGAGCGGCCCCGAATACGACTTCAACGTCGCAGCCGCCATCGGCGCCGGCGGACAGCCCGCCGTCATCTGGCAGCGCGGCGGCGTCTCGCCCCCCTACACCGTCGAAGCGAGCACCAGCCCCGGCCCGTCGGACCCGCTGGGTGCTCCACAGGTCATCTCGCCGCCCTCGAGCAACAACGAATATCCCGCGATCGCCGTCGGCGGCAACGGCGAGGTCGTGGCTACCTGGGAGCACTGGGGAACGACCAATGCGGTCGACGCCGCCAGCGCCATGGCTGGCGTCGACCTCGGAGCAGCGACTGCCGTGAGTGCCGGCGGGAGCGTGGGAGTACCCCGGGTTGCAACGGATGCGGCGGGAAATGCGGTCATCGCGTGGGGCATCGACTCGCTCGGAGAAATTGAAAGCATCGACGCGGTCACTCGGGCGGCCGGCGGAACGGTGTCGCCTGAAATCGCCCTGAGCGCACCGAAGGAAAAGATCGACCCGCTGGACATCACGTTTGCAACCACGGTGGGCATGGACAGCGCGGGCGACGCCCTCGTTGGCTGGGAAGGCTCCGCCGAACACACCATCATGGCGCGCGTCTACGATGCCTCCGGTCCCCTCCTGAAGCTCGAAGTTCCCGCGACCTCGATCGCGGGACAGTCGGTCACCTTCACCTCTTCAGCGAAGGATCTCTTCGCCGGGGTGGGCTCCACGACGTGGTCCTTCGGCGACGGCGCCGGCGCCACGGGGATCTCGCCCTCACACATCTACACCGCCCCCGGCACCTACACCGTCTTCGCCACCGCCACCGACCTCGTGGGCAACACCACGACCGAGGGGACGCGGATCACCGTGCTGCCCGCGCCGACTCCTCCACTCGTTGCGTGCGCCACAGGATCGAGCACGGCTGGTGGATCGTGTCCCCCGGCTCCGCTTCCCGTCAGGTGTCACGTGCCGAGCCTCAAGGGTCTCAGCAGCAGTGCCGCCGAGCACCGCCTCTCAAGCGCGCACTGCCGAGCCGGCAAGGTGAACGTCGCCAAGCGCTACCGGCACTCCAAGCGACTCGTAGTCAGCGCGCAGAGCGTCAGAGCCGGAACGACGCTGCCCTTCGACGCGAGCGTCTCGCTCACGCTGAAGCCGGCCCCGCCGCAGCGCCACAAGCATCGTCGCTGAGTCTCGCCGCACGCGTCTGGGCTCAGGAGCCACCAATGCGCGGCTCCGCGCTCAGGTCAACGGACCACGAGCTGGCCCGGGGGCGCTCAGGCAGGCTCGCGTGAGGCGATCGTGCCGTAGCCGACGATCACATCGCCCGCGAACAGGCACGCGATCTGACCCGGCGCGGTGCGCTCGATCGCCTCCTCCAGCTCCACCTCGATGCCCGCGTGGCGTCCCGGCTCGACCTGCTGTGCCACACGGCAGGCGACGCGCCGCCCGCGCGAGCGGATCTTCACGTGGTCGACGACACTCGCCGGGCGGCGCAGCGTGACCTCCCGCACCGCGATCCTGTCCGTGCGCAGCGCCGCGCGCGGCCCCACCGTGACGGTGTTCGCCTCGGCGTCCGTCGCCAGCACATACAGCGGCTCGCCGGCACTCAGCCCAAGACCATGGCGCTGACCGATCGTCACCGAGCGGCTACCCGCGTGCTTGCCCAACTCCCGACCCTGCACGTCGAGGATCAGTCCCGGCGCACCATCGAGTTCCCCATGGCGCTCCAGGAAGCGCTGCAGCCCGGTGCCCGCGAGGAAACACAGATCCTGCGAGTCGGGCTTGCGCGCCACCGTCAACCCCTCACGCTCAGCGATCTCGCGCACCTCGCGCTTGTGCATCGCACCCAGCGGGAAGCGCAGGCGCGCCAGCGACTCGGGTGCCAGGCCCGCAAGCACATAGCTCTGGTCCTTCACGGGATCCACGGCCATCCGCAGCAGCGGTCCGCGCGCCACGGCCGAGCTGGTGCCGGGCCGCGTTGACGCACCGTCCGGTGACGGCGAGGCGGTGACCGACGATGCGGGATCCTCATCCCACTCGATCTGCGCGTAGTGCCCTGTCACAAGCGTCTGGCTGCCCAGCCGCTCACCCAGCTCGATCATCGCCTCCAGGCGCACGTCTCCATTGCAGCGGACGCACGGGTTTGGCGTCTCCCCCGCAGCGTGTCCCGCCAGCCAATGGTCCACCACGCCCGCGCGGAACTCCTCGCGCAGGTCGATCGACAGGTGCGGCGCCCCCATGCGGTGGGCCGCCTCGCGCGCGCCGCGCACCGCCTGCGCCGAGCAACAGCTGCGCTCGCCGTCGTTCTCCGGGTCCGACCACAGCTCAAGTGTCACCGCCACGACCTCGCGCCCCGCGCGCGCGGTGAGCAGCGCCGCGACCGCGCTGTCGACGCCACCGCTCATCGCCACCACGCTGCGCTCGGGTGCGGGCGCCAGGTGCGCCTGCGCGCGTGCGGCGCTCCCCAGCGCGCGGTGCAGCGCGTCGGCCGCCAGCTCCGCCGCGTGCCACTTGGCGGGGCTCAGCCCCCCGAGCTCGTCGGCGATCTCCTTGACACCGATGCGCGCGGCCTGCAGTAGCGGCGTCTCACGCAGTAACTCCACCGCCGCGCTGCCCGCCGCGATCGCCGCACCGCAGCCGTGCGCGTCAAAGCCAGCGTCCAGCACCCTCCCGTCGGGGTCGGTGGAGTCGATCTGCAGCGACACGCGCACCAGATCCCCGCATGCCGCGCCGCCGGCCGCACCTGTGTGCGCGTGCGCAGGTGTGTGCCCGCGGCCGGTGGGTGCTTCCAGATGCCGGGTCAACTCCTCGACGGACATGTCCGTCGAGTGTAAGGCGCCGTCGACGTTCACCCGCACTGCGGTGCCCGAATTCAAGCGTAGGTCTGCCAGGTGGAACGACGAGGAGAAGCGTGCGTGCGCAAGACCCGCAGAGCCGTGCGTGACCGCGACGCTACGCGCCGACCGAGCCGCTCTTGGCTTCGGCGATGCCCTGTTCGATCGCATACCCGTCGACCAGCCCCGTCAGGGTCACCGCCAGCCCCTTCTTGTCGAACAGCAGCAGCGTGGGCGTCTGGTAGACCTGCACGCCGCGCGTCACCGACCCGTACTGGCTCACCTGTTCGGCCGTCGCCACGTTCAGCACCAGCTTGCCCTTGCCGTGCGCGACGACCTTCAGGGTTTCCTTGAACACCGCCACGTCGTCGCTTGACTTCGGGTTCCAGAACAGCAGCAGCACCGTGCGGCCGCTGTTGATCTCGGCCTTCAACACGGCGGCCGTGACGTTCGTGAGTGCCGCCGCACTCACTTGATGGGCCTTGGGGGCCACCGTCCTGTGCACCGTGACGGAAGTCTTCGTGGCGGAGTGCCGTACGGTTGTAGTGGTCCCCGCTGCGGAATGATGCACGGTGGTGGAGGTGCTTGGCGCCGCGGTATGTGATGCCGCGGCGCTCGGTGGTGCCGCGGCGCTCGGTGCTGCGACGTTCGAGGCTTCGGCCGGGGTCGATTCCGATGCCTTGGCGGAGTTCTGCTGCAGCTGGTGGGCGTTCTGTTCGGACTCAGCCACCGCCCCGTGCGCACGATCGATCGCGCGCGTCAACCCTTCGACGCCCGGCGCCGCCCCGTGGTAGACGGGAGTGCTCGCCCCCGGCGATCCAGCGCCATTGGCCGAGACCTTCGGCGTGGAGGCCGCCGGGCTCGCGGGTGCGGGACTCGAGGGGGAGCTACCCGGACCGGAGCTCGAGGAGCCCGGCCTGTGCAGCGCGATGAACCACACGCCCGCGAACAGCACGAACGCCGCCAGCGCAATCTGAAAGGGACGTGACACCTGAGCCATCGCCCCTGCATTCGGCATTTCGCGCGCTTAAGTTGAGCCCTGCAGTGGGCCTTGGACTGAGAGCCAGAGCCCCGCCGCATGACTGCCTTCGATCTAGCCCACTCTGGCTGCATGGTCTTCACCCGGTCCGGGACGCGGCGGATCTCCTGCGAGTGCCGCGATTACCTTCTCGGTGGCGAGTTCCCGCTCCGAGCCTCCGTGCATGTCCCTGAGCACCGTCTGCTCGCCCTCGACGATCGCCACCCACCGAGCACCGAGCTTCCCCGCCTGTCCGAGCTGGCCCTTCAACGAGCGTCCCGCCAACTCCATCTGCGCGCTCATCCCGGCCACTCGCGCCTCGCTTAGGAGCCCGAACGCAAGCTTGCGACTCGCCGCGCGCGACTCCCGCGCCCCCCCTTGTGGGGGGCTCTTAAAATCCGTCGCCACGTATAAGTCCAGCCCCGGGCTCCGCCGCACGGGCAGTTTTCCCGCCAACATGATGCGCTCGACGCCCGCGGCCCAACCCATGCCGGGCGTCGATGGCCCACCGAGCTGGGCCACCAGTCCGTCGTAGCGCCCCCCCCCGCCCACGCCGCTCTGCGCGCCGAGGCTCTCGGAGGTGAACTCGAACACCGTGCGCGTGTAGTAGTCGAGGCCGCGCACCAGCGTCGTGTCGACCTCGTAGGCCGTCCCCGTCTCATCCAGCAGCGCCCGCACCTCCGCGAAGTGCTCCGCGTCCTCGACACTCAGGTGCTCCAGCAGGCGCGGCGCGCTCTGCATCACCCTGCGCGTGCCCTCGTGGTCTGAGTCGAACGCGCGCAGCGGGTTTAGCTCGATGCGCTCCCGCACCTCCTCGGAGAGCTCCGCGGTGTGCGCGCGCAGGTGCTCCTGCAGCCGCGCCCGATGCTCGGCCCGGCTCTCGCCGCTGCCGAGGCTTCCGATCCGTAGTCGCGCCTGCACGCCCATCTCGCCCAGCAGCGCTCCGAGCAGCACGATCGACTCCGCGTCGAGCGCCGGGTCCTCGCTGCCCAGCGCCTCCGCCCCCACCTGCCAGAACTGCCTGTACCTGCCCGCCTGCGCGCGCTCGTAGCGGAAGAAGCTCGACAGGTACCACAGCTTCACCGGCTGCGCGCGCTTGTGCATCCCGTGTTCCACATACGCCCGGCACACCGGCGCGGTTCCCTCCGGGCGCAGTGTGAGCGATCGCCCGCCGCCGTCGGTCAGCGTGTACATCTCCTTCTGCACGATGTCCGTCGAGCTGCCCACGCCGCGCGCGAACAGCTCAGTGGCCTCGAGCGTGGGAGTCTCGATCCGCTCGTATCCGGCGCCCTGGAGGATGTTCGTGGCGCGCTCCTCGAGCACCGCGCGCAGCCTTGCCTGCTCGCCGAGTACATCCGCCGTGCCCTTCGGGGCCTGAACCTTGGCGGCGCTCACCTCACTGTCCGCCGGAGCCGCGCTCGGGCGCCGGGGACTGGACCGCCTTCGGTGGCTCGGGCGGTGCGGCCGGCGTGGCGACCGGCACACGCAGCTCGCTGAGGAAGGGGTTCGTGCTCAGCTCGCGCCCCAGCGTCGTCACGCCCATGTGACCCGGATAGACCACCGTCTGCGATGGGTAGCGTCGGATCAACTCCGCAATCGAGCGCTCCAGTGTGTTCCAGTCGCCCCCCGGCAGGTCGACCCGGCCGACCGACCCCTGGAAGAGCACGTCACCGGAGAGCAGCAGCGGCGCCTCGCCGGCGCCTGCCGCAGCGTCCTGCTCGCCGGCCCCACCCTGCGCGTTGGTCTTGGACTCGAGCACGTATGTCACGTGCCCAGGGCTGTGACCGGGTGTCGACACCACGTCGAACGCCATACCCGCCACCTCTATCCGCTCGCCGCCCTTGACGGTGTGCTCGGGCTCGTAGTTCTCGAACGGACCGAACCCGGGTGGCACCCAGCGCATGATGTCGCTCAGCAGCGGCCGCTCCCACTCCGGGCACCACACCGGCGCTCCCGTCGCGCGCGCCACAGGCGCCACGGCCCCGATGTGGTCGAAGTGGCAGTGGGTGATCAGGATCGCCTCGATCGTCACTCCGAGCTCCTGCGCCGCCCGCAGCAGCCGCTCCGGCTCATCGCCGGGATCCACCATCACCGCGCGCACGCTGGTGCTCGAGGCGCGCACGATGTAGGCGTTCTCCTGCACCGGACCCACCGTGAACATGCGTACGTCCGCGCTCATCGGCAGCCGGCGCTCGCGGGACCATCGACGCTCATCGCTACCCCGCCGCCTTGGCCTTATTGCGCATCCGCCGCCTGTACATCCACAGGTCCGTGTAGTAGCTCACCGGCGTGTACAGCAACAGCGCGATCGGGAAGAACGCGATCACCTCCGTCCCCCTCAGCCCCAGTAGCAGGCACGCCAGCAGCAGCACCACGGCCGCCGCCATCGACTTGTAGAACGCCGTCGTCCAGGTAGGCGGGCGGTCCAGGCGATTCCCGCGCTCCGCCTTCGCCCGCGCCTTCTCGCGGCCCTCCGGGCTCTTCTCCGCGGCCGTCGGCTTGCGTCCTGTGCGCCCGCGCGCCTCCACCACCCCGGCGGCGTTGCCGCGGTGCTTGGTCTGACGTTTGCGCTTGGTCTGGGCCATGCCCTTAGCCTACTGCGCGCGCTCTGTCACGGCTGGCGCGTCGCGAGCCAGCGCGTCCTCGATCGTCTGGCGCTCGGGGTCGCCGCGCAGCGGCACGTCCTGGGGGAAGTCCACGAGGGCCGCTCGAGGCGCGAGGCCAACCAGCTCGGCCGCCGCCACGGGTGCGTGTCGCTGGATCGCCTCGACGATCCTGCGCAGTGGCAGCTCCATGGGACGCTCGACGTTCATCGATACCTGAGCCACATGGTCCGCCTTGCGATCTCCGCCCGCCGGATTAAAAGTCCGGGGCTTCAGGACTCCCTCCTGCTCCGGGAGCCCGGACTCCGCGGAGAGCCGATTCTCTGGGTCGAGTCTGCCCTCGCCCATGCTCAGCGCGACGCCGATAGCTCGCAGCCCGGGCAGCCCCTCCGCCCCACCCCCGCGGATCAGGGCGGCGATCCGCCGCGCATCGTCCACGCTTGCCGGGGGCGCGAGCTCCACGTTGAACGCCACCAGCGGCTCGCGCGCGGCCACGAGCGTCGCGCCGGCTGTGGCGTGCAGCGCCGGCGGGCCGAAGTCAGGGCGCTGCTCGCCGCTCGCCATGCGCGTGCGCAGGCCCTCGACTCCTCCACGGCGCAGCTCCGCGCGCGTGCGCCCGCCCGCCAGCTCGCCATACAAGAACACCGGCACCTCGAGCTCACAGCCGATCCGATCGGCCACGACGAGCGCCGCGGCGCACGCTGCCCCGCGCATCGCCGGGTCCAGATATATGAGCGGCATTACATCGACGGCCCCCACGTGTGGGTGCTCCCCGCGCCGCTGCCCGCGCGTCGCATCCGCCATGACATCGATCCGCGCGACCGCCTCGCGCGCGCCGGCGAGGAGCGCGTCGACCACGCCATGTGAGCCGCCGCCCGGGCCACTCAAGCTGCTCACTAAGGTGTACACCGCACGGTGGTGATCCAGGTCGGCGTGCCTGTCGAGCAGCCGCATGGTGTCACCCGCCGTGAACGCCGCCTGGATCGCCCCCAGCGTCGCATCGTCGCGACCCTCGGAGACGTTGGGGACTGCGAGCAAAGGGAGCAATGCGTGCCGTGCCTGAACCAGATGCCGGAGGAGGGACTCGAACCCCCGACACGCGGATTATGATTCCGCTGCTCTAACCAGCTGAGCTACTCCGGCGGGGAGCGCGCAGTTTAGCTTCGGCCGCCGTTCGCCTGCTCCTGCGTCAGTGGGATACGTTCCGAAGAGCATCAGCACTGTGAGGGCCGCCACGACAATAAGATGGCCCCGATGTGGGGGCATCGCCATCGGTCCAACTGCATCACGGCCGGGCCATGACCCCCGGCGACGGACAGCGGAAGACACCCGAAGAGATCGGCCTGCTGCTCGTCGAGGACGACGAGGGTGACGCGCTGCTGGTCCAGGACGAGCTTGCTGAGAGGCTCCCGCGCGCGCGCATGGTGCGCTGCCGCATGCTGAAGGAGGCGCTCGCGCTGCTCGGCCCGGCGATCGACTGCGTGCTGCTTGACCTCGGGCTACCCGACGCCTCGGGGTTGGACGCCGTCGCAAGGCTTCGCGCGCGCCTGCCGGGGGTTCCACTGATCGTCCTCACGGGCCTGGCGGACGAGGCGGCGGGCGTGGCCGCCGTCGAAGCCGGCGCGCAGGACTATCTCGTCAAGGGCAACGTGGACGGCGAACAGCTCGCGCGCTCGATCCGCTACTCGATCGGGCGCCGTCAGGCGGACGAGACAGAGCGCGACCTGATTCTGGCGGAGGCGCAGGCGCGCGAGACGAGCCGCCTGGAAAAGGGCCTCGCACCGAAACCGTTGATCGAGAGCGGCGCGGTGTGGGTCGCCTCCTGCTATCGCGCGGGCCGTAGTCGTGCGCTGCTGGGCGGCGACTTCTTCGACCTCGTGCAGAGCGCTGAGGATCGCCTGTACGTCGTCGTCGGCGATGTCTGCGGGCAGGGACCCGACGAAGCCGCGATCGGCGTCAGCCTGCGCGCCGCCTGGCGAGCGCTCGTCCTGGCGGGCGACCCGCCGGAGATGGTCCTGCGCACGCTGCAGCAGGTGTTTGAGCACGAGCGCCATCTCCCCGCGCTGTTCGCCACGCTCTGCATGCTCGAGATCCAGCCGAGTCGACGCTCGGCGTCGATGATCCGCGCCGGCCATCCATTGCCGGTACTGATAGATGGAACCTCCGTCTCAGGCCTCTCGCAAGAGCGCGCGGGTGCGGGCATCGGGATCGGCCACGGCGACTGGCGCTCGGCGCCGGTGCACCTGCCCGCGGGCTGGACGATCCTTCTCTACACCGATGGGCTCATCGAGGGACGCGTCGGTCTCGGCTCAAAGCGTCTGGGCGAAATGGGTCTGCACGGCATGCTCGCCGAGCAGATCGCGCAGACCCCGGACTGGCGCGAGCAACCACGGGCGTTGCTGGACGAGCTGATCGCGGGTGCCGAGCGCCTGAACGGCGACGCGCTCAGCGACGATGTGGCGATGCTGCTCGTCGGGGTGCGCGAGGACGCTGACGAGCGGTGAGCGCCACCGATCGCCCGCGTCGCGGACTGCCGCGGCCGTCCGACATGAGCGTCGGCGGGCTGCTCGCGACGACGATCGGTCTGCTGCTCTTGCTCGCCGTGGTCGGGATCGGCCTCGCGCTGCTCGCCAACGCGCAGCTGGGACGCAACCGCCGCCTGCTGCTGGATCAGGTCGAGCCCGCGCTGCGCGCCGCGCTGACCCTGGAAAGCGCGCTCGTCAACCAGGAGACCGGCGTGCGCGGATACGCGCTCACCGGCCAGCGGCAGTTCCTCGAGCCCTATGACGGCGGACTGAAAAGCGAAGCTCTCGCCTATGCCCACCTTGACGCGAGCGAGCGGGCGATCGGACCGGCGATCGCAGCCGACGTGGCGATTGTCCGCGCACGGGCGCAAACCTGGAAGAGGGCCTTCGTCGCACCCGCGCTGGCTCGTGGCAGGCGCTCGGAGGGCGAGTCTATCGCCGCCGACGTGGACGGTAAGCGGCTGTTCGACGACGTACGGCGCGCGCTGGCGCACCTGCAATCCTCGATTCTCAAGCGAGAATCGCAGACTCGCACCCAGCTCGACAACGCCGCCTCCAACCTGAACCTCCTGCTGGCGCTCGCCGCGGCGCTGATCGTGGGCGGCATCGCCGGAGCCGGCTTTCTGCTGCGCCGCACGATCACCCGACCGCTCCAGCGGCTGGGCTCAGAAGCCCACCGCGTGGCCGGCGGAGAGTTCGTCAAGCCGCTCGCGATCGCCGACGGGGCGCGCGAGATTGCCGAGGTCGGCGTTGAGATCGACGCGATGCGCGAGCGAATCGTCGACGAGCTGAAGTCCGTCGATACGGCGCGCGTTCAGCTTGAGGCGCAGGCGATCGAGCTGAGGCGCTCCAACGCCGACCTCGAGCAGTTCGCCTACGTTGCCTCGCACGACCTGCAGGAGCCGCTGCGCAAGATCGCGAGTTTCTGCCAGGCGCTGCAGGCCCGCTATCAGGGCCAGCTCGACGAGCGCGCCGACCAGTACATCGATTTTGCCGTGGACGGCGCCAAGCGCATGCAGACGCTGATCAACGACCTCCTCGCCTTCTCACGCGTCGGGCGCAGCGGGCGTCCGCAGGAGACGGTCGAGCTTGAGGATGTGCTCGCCGCGGCCCAGGCGGCCCTCGCGCAAGCCATCGCCGAGAGCGGCGCCCAGGTGCAGGCGAGCGAGCTCCCGGCCATCCGCGGCGACCGCACACAGCTGACCTCCCTGTTTCAGAACCTGCTCGCCAACGCGGTGAAGTTCCGTGGCGCCGACCCGCCGCTGGTGCGCATCGAGGCCGTCCGCAGCGACGGAGAGTGGCAGCTGAGCTGCTCTGACAACGGGATCGGCGTCGAACCCGAATACGCAGAGCGAATCTTCCTGATCTTCCAGCGTCTGCACTCCAGGGAGGCCTACGGGGGCAGCGGCATCGGGCTCGCGCTGTGCCGCAAGATCGTCGAGTATCACGGAGGACGAATGTGGCTCGACACCGAATACTCTGGCGGAGCAAGCTTTCGCTTCACGCTGCCGATCGCCAAGGAGACCGCTTGATGAACGCCAACCTGATTTCCGTGCTGCTCGTGGAGGACGACCCTGGAGACGTGCTGCTGATCCGCGAGGCACTCGCCGAGCAGAAGGTCGGCAACATGCTGTCCACGGTCAGCGACGGCGTCGAGGCGATGCGTTTCATCCGTGGCGAAGGCGAGTACGCCGCGGCCGAGCGTCCGGACCTCGTGCTGCTCGACCTCAACCTGCCGCGCAAAAGCGGCGCCGAGGTGCTCGCCGAGATCAAGGGCGATCCGGAGCTGGCGACGATCCCCGTGATCGTGCTCACGACATCCGAGGCGGAGGAGGACGTGCTGCGCTCCTACCGGATGCACGCCAACGCCTACATCACCAAGCCGGTCGACTTCGAGCGCTTCAAAGACATCGTGCAGCAGATCGACGACTTCTTCATCGGCATCGTGAAACTGCCGTCGCGCGCGCCGCGCTGAGCAGACAGCCTCGGCCCTCGTCGCGCGTCAGAACGGCCGCCGCAGCCGACGGCCGCGGCCTACTCGGCGGCTGGTCTCGCCAGCCGGGGAGTCTTTAGAAAAAAATAGTCAAGCGTGTCGATCTCGACGAAGTCCGTTCGACGTCAGGGTAAAAGCAGGGTTCAGGGCCATCGACCGGCCGATGCCCAGCGAGAAGCCAACAACAACGAAACAGGAGACGACAATGCGATTCATGATGATCATGATCCCGAACATCAGCGAGGAGAACTGGGGTCCGACGCCCGAGGCAGCCGCCGCGATGGGCGCCTACAACGAGGAGCTGACCAAGGCGGGCGTGCTGCTCTCGCTCGACGGCCTGCACCCGACCTCGAAGGGCGCGCGGGTGTCCTTCGCCGACGGCAAGGCCACGGTCAAGGACGGTCCGTTCACCGAGGCCAAGGAGATGATCGGCGGCTACTGGCTGATCCAGGCGAAGTCCAAGGAGGAGGCCGTCGAGTGGGCCTCGCGCTGCCCGGCCGACGACGGCCACGTGATCGAGGTGCGCCAGGTGTATGAGATGAGCGACTTTTCGCCCGAGGTCCAGGACGCCGCCTACATCCCCGAGACCGCGGGCTAGCCGCAGGCAGGCGGCCTTACGCGACACCCATCGCACGATCGAGGCGATCTGGCGAGTCGAGTCCCCACGGCCGATCGCCGGGCTCGCCCGGATCGTGCGCGACCTCGGCCTTGCACCCTGTCCTCTCGACCGAGGCGCGCGTCGCGCTCACGCTGCGCCTGCTCGAGGCCTCAGCACGAAGGAGATCGCGCGCCTTTCTCGCGAGCGAGGCGACAGTGGCGCAGCGGATCGTCCGCGCCAAGAATGCCACTTCGCCGCGCCGCCGGGTGCGCATAGGCACCCGGCCAGGCGCGACTCGACGAACCTCTCAGCGGTTGAAGTGGCGCCGGCGGCGCTGGGTCATCTGGATCGACAGCCCGGCGGCGAGCAGCAGCGCACCAAGACCGACCACCCAACGCAGGTCAAGACCCGTGAAGGGCAGCGTGTGGCTCGCGGTCGAGGTGGTGGTGCTCGGCGTCGTCGTCGATGCCGAGGGAGACGTCGTCGGCCCGGTGCTCGTCGGCGAGCTCGTGGTCCTCGGCTTGGAGGATTCCTTCGACGGCGCGGTGCCGCTTGCTGGAGCAGGAGGCGCGGGCTTGGGGGGAGTCGTGTAATAGCCAGCGGTGCTGCTGCTTGTGGTGGTCGTCGTGGCCGCCAGGGCGGGTGTGCTCGCAAGTGCGAGCGCCACGACGATGGGCAATGCAAGAAGGGCGCGAGACATCCTAGTCATGGACACCTACCTTTTTCTGGTGGTCAAGTTTTGACAGTCCCAAAGGGACCCGTCATCAAGTCTTTGTCGGCACTGGGGTCTGTGGCCCTTACTGATTGTCTCTCATCTGGCGTTTTCCTGCACTCTGACGCGCCCCGGCAGCGCGTCGTCGTGCAGCTGGCCGCGCAGAACCTTCTTGTCGAACTTGCCCACACTCGTCTTGGGAACCTCGGCGATGAACGCGAACTCGTCGGGAAGCCACCACTTGGCGACGCGCCCGCGCAGGTGCTCCACGAGGTCCTGCGCTTCCAGCGTGGAGCCCTCGCGCAGCACCACACAGCACAGCGGCCGCTCGGCCCAACGCTCGTCGGGCTTGGCGATCACGGCAGCCTCGATCACGTCGGGGTGGGCCATGACCTCGTTCTCGAGCTCCACCGATGAGATCCACTCACCGCCTGACTTGATCACGTCCTTGGAGCGGTCGGTGATCTGCATGAAGCCCTTCTCGTCGACGGCGGCAATGTCGCCGGTGCACAGCCAGCCCTGCGCGAAGCGCTCCTCACCGGAGGTGTCGTTGTAGTAGCGCGAGGCGATCCACGGGCCGCGCACCTGCACCTCGCCCGTGGACCGGCCGTCCCAGGGGACCTCCTGCTCGCCGTCGCCGACGAGGCGCAGCTCGACCCACGGCAGCGGGACGCCCTGCTTGGCGCGCGCGTCCCAGTAGGCATCGTCGTGGCCTTCTTCGGGGCGCGAGTAGGTCGCGACGGGACTCGTCTCGGTCATCCCCCAGGCCTGGAAGATGCGCACGTCGTGGCGCTCCTGGAAGTCCTTCATGAGCTGGCAGGGCACGGCGGAACCCCCGCAGGCGGCATTCTTCAGCGACGAAAGGTCGACGTCGTGCTCGTCGGCGTAGCGCAGCAGATCGGAGAAGATCGTCGGCACGCAGCCCATCACCGTGGGACGCTCGGCCTCGATCAGGCGCGCCAATGGCTCGGCCTGCAGGAAGCGGTCGGGCATGATCAGGTCGCTGCCCGACAGGGCGGCGCCGTGCGGGATGCCCCAGGCGTTGGCGTGGAACATCGGCACCACGACAAGTGCGCGATCGCGGCGGGAGAGACCTAACGCGTCGGTCATCAGCGAGGCCGTGGAATGCAGGCAGATCGAGCGGTGTGAGTAGAGCACGCCCTTGGGATTGCCGGTGGTGCCGCTCGTGTAGCAGAGGGCCGCCGCCTGGCGCTCGTCCACCGCTGGGTAGTCGAACGTGCCCGGGCCGGCGTCCGCGAGCAGGTCCTCATAGCGCAGCGCGCCCGGCAGAGAACCCATATCGCCATCGCCCATCACGACGTAATGGCGCACGCCGGGAAGCTGCGGGGCGAGCGCCTGAAGCAGCGGCACGAGCGAGTCGTCCACGAAGATCACACCATCCTCGGCGTGGTTGACGATGTAGACGAGCTGCTCGCTGAAGAGGCGCACGTTGAGTGTGTGCAGGACGGCGCCCACGCAGGGGATCGCCATGTAGAGCTCGAGGTGGCGCTGGTTGTTCCAGGCGAATGTGCCGACGCGCTCCCCCGGACGCACCCCGAGGCGCTCGAGAACTCGGGCCAGTCGATCGACGCGCTCGGCGACCTCACCGAAAGAGGCCCGCACCGTCGAGCCGGCGGACGTGAGCGTGAGGACCTCGGCGTCGGGGTGCACGCTACGCATCCGTCGCAGCGGATGATGCAGCGTCAGCGGGAAGTCATCCTGCATCAGACCTTCGAGCATCCCGGACATCATAAGGAACGACTGTAGAGCCGGTCCAGCATCTGCTCGACTTCCGAGCCCAGCCGCGCGGGGAGCTCGTCCATGGCAAACCAGCGCGCCTCCTCGATCTCGACCGGATCGGGGCGAACGGTCGGGTCGGGAAGCTCGGCGTGCAGGCAGGTCAGGTGCACTGGCATGTGCTCTAGGCGAATATCGAGCGTGACGAGCTCGCGCCAGTCGGCGTCGCGCAGACCGAGCTCCTCGTGCATCTCGCGCGCGGCGACGCTTGCCGGGGGCTCGCCGCGATGCGCGGAACCGCCGGGCAGCACCCACAGCCGGCGTGGTCCATAGGTGTGACGCACGAGCAGGACCTCGTCGCCATGCGTGAGCAGGCACTTGACACCACGCCCTTTGCCGGGCAGCGCAAGCGCGCGTGCTTGCGCGAGGCGAAAAGCGACGCGGTAGAGCAGTCGCAGCGCGCCCACGCGCGCGCCATACGCCATCGCAGCCGGAGCCTCACGCCCGCTGGCGGGCGGGCGAGCCCGCTAGCTGGCGGTAGATCGCGCGGGTGCGCCGGGCTACGTCCGACCAGTCGAAGCTGAGGACATGCTCTGAGGCCTCGGCGACGAGACGGTCGCGCAGCGCGTCATCGATGAGCAGACGTTCGATCATCACCCCCAGGTGCTCGGCGTCGCCGCCGTTGAAGCGCAGACCGACGCGCTCGCCGGAGGGAACCACCTCGCGCAGACCGCCGGTGTCGGCGACGATGCAGGGACAGCCGGAGGCCATCGCCTCCAGGGCGACCAGCCCGAAGGGCTCGTAGATCGAGGGGACCACGCACAGGTCGGCGATGCGGTAGAGCGAGTGCAGCGCGTCGTCACCGATCCAGCCGAGGAAGGTGCCCTGGTTGGTGAGGCCCAGGCGCTCGGCTTGCGCTTTGAGCTCGGCCTCGTGCGTACCCGAGCCGGCAACCAGGAAACGGACGTCGCCCACCCGCTCGATCACGCCCGGGAGCGCGTCGAGGGCGAGCTGGAACCCCTTCTCGTAGACGAGCCGCCCGACGAGCAGCACGAGGCGCTCGTGCGGCGCGGCAAACTCGGCCCGCAGCGCCTTCAGGTCGCCGACAGGGCGCAAATCGCGCGGGTCGATCCCGTTGGGGATCACCGTGATGCGGTCCTCCTCGATGTCGAAGATGTCGGCGACGTGGCCGCGCATGTAGTGCGAGCAGGTGATCACGGAGTCTGCGCGCTGGGCCATCCAGCGCTCCACGGCGTGGATGTGCGACTGCGGCGGCTTGTCAACCCAGCCCTGATGGCGACCGTGCTCGGTGGCGTGGATGGTCGTTACGTAGGGCAGCCCGAGGCCGTCGGCGAGTGCTGCACAAGCATGTGCGACCAGCCAATCGTGTCCATGGATGAGGTCGTAGGAGTACTCCTCGGCGAGCGCCTCGCCGGCCACGAGCATGTCGTGGTTCATACGCTCCACCCAACCCACGAAGCGGTCCAGGTCACGCGGCCAGCCGGGCTCACGGACCCGATGGACGGTGACACCGCCGCGCTGGCGTACCTCGGCGGGACCGCCCTCGGTACCGCCGGCGCCACGGGTGAGGACATCGACTGCGACGCCCTGACGGACGAGCTCCTCCGAGAGCTTGCGCACATGCCGCGCGAGGCCTCCCTCGATCACAGGAGGATACTCCCAGGAGACGAGCAGCACGCGCTTCACCAGCAGCACCCTACCTCTCCGGGGTCCGCGGAGCCTCGGCAGCGGCAGGGCGGGCGCCGCGTGCTCCGCGAGCATCCCACTGTGCGCCGCCCCCGCGAGCGCCGCCGTCCCGGACCGATCCACGCCACCACCTACCGCGATTCACGCCTCGTGCGACTGCGGCGCCGGCCGGGTGTTGAAGCCGATGCGCCACTCTTCGTGAGCTTCGCCGTCGATCTCCATGCGGAATTCGAAGCTGCCCGCGGGCGGGAACTGCAGCTGCACCACGTTGACGCCGATGCAGACGTTGATCGGCGTGCCGCGCTTAGAACCGGGCGGCGCGGCAACGGGCAGCGTAGCCTCGAAGCCGAATGGCGCGGCATCGCCGTCGCCCTGCGGCAGCTCGACCGGCGCGCCGTCGCCGTCGATCAAGTCCAGCTTGACGGTGTGCTCCTCCCCGACGGCCTCCCAGGGAAACTCGATCACCACGCCGATGCCGAACGTGGAGGGGTCCGGACCGGTCCAGCGCCAGCCCCCGCCCAGCAGGTTCAGCTTGCCCTCGGCGGCCTGCACGTGGTCGGCGAGCAACATGGTGGCCCTGATCGTTCGGATCAACCGAGCACTCTCCTTTTTTCGGCCACCTCGCCACGGGGACCGGCTTACCGGCTTCCTCGACGGCGCCGGATCGACGCACCATTCTAGGCAGCGGCAGCGCAGAGAACCGGGCGCCGGACCGGACGAGGAAGAGGATTGGGATAGAGAGGGGGCCGTGCGAGAGCAGGCGAGCGCAAGCTGCGTCTCCGACTCCTCGCTGTCACCCGGCTGCCAACAGCCGCGCGCGTCCTCGCATCGCGCGCACCGTGTCGGTGAGCGTGGCGATGTCATAGGCGCCGTAGTGACGACGGCCATTGACGAAGAACGTGGGCGTGCCCGAGACACCGCTTTCGTCCGCGCTCGCCACGTCGTCGCTTACGCGCGGCTCGTACTTGCGATGACGCAGATCCTCGAGCAGGCGGGCGCCGTCGAGTCCCAGCTCCAGTGCATAGGTGCTGAGATGATTTGTACTCAGTGCTCCCTGATGACGTAGGAGCGTGTCGTGCATCTCCCAGAAGCGCCCCTGCGCGGCAGCCGCCTCGGCGGCCTCCGCGGCGAGCTGCGCATGCGGGTGGACGTCGTTGAGCGGGAGGTGACGCCAGACGTAGCGGACCTCGTCGCCGAAGGAGGCGAGCAGCTCGCGGATGGCGCCCTCGGCCCGGCCACAGTAGGGGCACTCGAAGTCGCCGTACTCCACGAGTGTGACCGGCGCGTCCTCGGGACCGCGGATGTGGTCGCGATCTGGGTCGACGTCTTCGGAGAGGTCGAGGATGTCATCGGCCGTGCCGGCGAGCTGACGCGCGCGAACGCTTGCTGGCAGCGCCCTGACGATCCGCAGGACACTCCAGCCCACGAGCGGCGCAATGAGCACCGAGCCGAGCGCGCCGAGCTTGGCCTCGTCGAGCTGCTGGCCTGAGAAGGCGAGACTCGAGATCAACAGCGAGACGGTGAAGCCGACTCCGGCGAAGGCGCCCCCAGCAATGACGAGCGGACGGCTGAGCGGCGAGCGCGGACCGCGCAGCGTCGGGCGCGAGGCGAGCCAGGAGGCGGCGGAGATCCCCAGCGGCTTGCCCACTACGTAGCCGAGCAGGATGCCGAGCGTGATCGGCGAGCTGACCGCCTGGTCGATCAGCGTGCCGCTCAGATGGACACCGGCGTTGGCAAGCGCGAACAGCGGCACCACGACGTAGGCGGTCCACGGATGCAGGACGTACTGCAGGCGCTCGTTGGGTGAGATCGCCGACATGACCCCCTCCTGTGCCGAGCGCGCGAGCTCCGGGGTGGGCTGCTCGCGAAACGAGCGCGTCAGCGCCGTCGCACGCTCGAGGTCATCGCGCGAGGGCGTATAGGCGCTGCTCGCAAGCCCGATCGCGAGCCCAGAGATCACCGGGTCGATGCCCGATTCGAACATCGCTACCCACACGCCGAGCGCCAGAACGACGGATACAGGACGCAGCCGCCGTGGTGCGTAGCGCAGCGCGAGCAGGCCACCGAACAGCACGAGCGCAACCACGAGCGCGAGGATCGAAACGTGGCTGGTATAGACGATCGCGATCACAAGCAGCGCGCAGAGGTCGTCGACGACCGCCAGGGTGAGCAGGAAGACGCGCAGCCGGGTGGCGGCACGCGGGGTGAGCAGCGCGAGCGCGCCGAGCGCGAAGGCGGTGTCGGTGGAGATGGCGGCCCCCCAGCCGTGAGCGCCGGGACCGCCAGCGTTGAAGGCGAGGTAGATCGCTACGGGTACCGCCATGCCGCCGAGCACGGAGAGCAGCGGGATCGCCACGCGCCGACGCTCGCGCAGTTCGCCGAGATCGAGCTCGCGCTTGGCCTCGAGACCGACGACGAGGAAGAAGAACGTCATCAACCCCTCGTTCACCCAGTGGCGCAGGTCCGTCGAGATCCCGCCGCTGCCAACCCTGATCGAGAGCGTGGTGCTCCAGAGCGACTCGTAGGAGTGCGACCAGGGTGAGTTGGCCCACGCGAGCGCGAGGCCGGTCGCGACCAGCAGGAACAACGCGCTGCCCGTTTCGGTGCCCAGGAAGTCGCGCACCGGGGCCGCCATGTTCCGCGTCCAGGCGGTGCGGGCGGCTTCGCTTCTCGCCTCGGTCGTGGCTGCGCTCACGAAGCGATTATGGCCGCGTCCCGTCCACGACGCCGACTGGCACTTCGATGTGCTCGCACCGTCCCCCGGTGGGTTTTCGATTTTTGCTCCACTCGACCCTCGGACCCATCCCAGCCGCACCCCTCATTTTGAAAGACCTTCTTAGTGAGAAACGCGACCCGCAACACCTCGCCTGATGAGGAACACTACGAGGTTTTCCACCCAAATTCATTCCCGAAGAGTCCAATTCATCAAAGCGAATCCGACGCATTTTGTGTATTCTCGTGTAATGAGAGGGGGCGGCCTGCGCGCTGCAGCGACAACTCGCTTTACTTCTGTCGGCCATCCCCCGCGATAACAAGACCCCTGACCAACTTTTCCGTAAGAGCAAATGCCGTGTCAGCGTCCAGCCAGCCCACCCCGTACTCCACGCAAACTCCATTCGGCGCACCCGATGCGAGCAGCGACGTACTGCCTCGACCGCCCTTCGAGCCAACAGAACTACCCGCGCAGGCGCTTCTCGCGACCGGCGAGGGCGACCCAATTGCGCGGATACTCGTCGGGCGCATGGGGTCAGGCAAGACGCGACATCTGATCGAGCTTCGCGATCGGCTTTTCGCGGAGGGATTCTGCGACATTGCACCAATGGAGTCCGATCTGCCGAGCCTGACTCACGTCACCAGGCTCGCCGAGGACCTGAGCGCCGACCCGGTTGAGCGGGCTGAGGTCTGGAACAAGGTTTGGGAACGCGCGATTGTTGGGTCCGCACTCTCATGGACCGGCGACGATGCCCCCCGGCGCTCGATCTACCGGGAATTCGGCCGCATCCTCCAAGACCATCCGACGGTCACCCAACTCCGGGCACTTCTGGGCGACAAGTCGTGGGATCACACTTACCGCGAATTCGAGCAAAAGATGGATACGCGTGCACGCCCTTTGTGTTTCTTCCTCGATATGGTCGAGGACAACTCAGCACGCTCGCCGCTTTACTGGCTATGGTGCCAAAAGGGCCTGGTTTCTGAGGTTCTTCGATTCTCCACAAACTCGATGCTCGCAGATAATTTGCGCATCCATGTCGCCATACGCGACCAAACCTGGAGCGAGCTAAAGAAGCGCGCCTCACCGCCGACACTCGAGATGCATCCCCGAGTTCGCGTGCTCAGATGGGATGCCCAGTTCGTAATGAGCTTTCTCGGCCGCAAGCTGCGACGCCTTTCGGACATCTACTACATGCAAGACGCCGCCGGAGCAGATGACACGAAAGCGCTGGTTACGGCGTGGCTGGGTAGCGGGGTGGTGAACAACCGCGCGCGTGAAGTCGATGAGGACGTGACTCAGTATCTCTTGCGGCACACGCGCCTCATACCGAGAGATATCGTTACACTCGGAAACCTGCTTGCCACAGCGACGGTCGCGGCCCGCAATCGCGAAGCCGTCCGGCTGTCAGATGACGAAATACGTACAGCCGTGGCCGAGTCGGCACGCCTTTCTGCAGCGGAGGAGCTGCAGTGGTGTGGGCTCGAGATCGTTTCGACCCAACTCGCCGAAAGCCGGTCGCCGGTCGAGCGACGAGAAATTCTACCGGATGAGGACGCCGCGATTCGCGCCACCGAGACCTTAATTCAACTGCTGCGCAGCTGCGAGCAGGACGTGATCCCTTATGATCGCTTTCGTGAATTTGGGGACGCCGCGCGCGAGAAGTTTGGCATACACTCTCGATTTGGCCCACTGCTCTGGCGTCACGGACTCGTGGGATGGGGCAACCATCTCGAGGGGCCCTTTTGCTTCTCACTTTCAAGCACGACCGATCTCCCTCCGGAGGGAAAGGGAAAGTACGTGGCGCTGCACCCATTCCTGATTGATGCGGTCGGGGTGACGCCGGCGGGCCCGGTGCCGGTGGTTCCGTTTTTCATAGCCGGCAAGGTATGACGGGTAGCAGCGTCAAACTCGAGCGGCAGGGCGCGTTCGGCATTCCCGACGGCAGTCGAGCGGAGATCGACGTGCCGACATTTGTCGAATTGGATCCTGCGATTGTGCAGACCGGGCTCGTGTCGGACCCTGCCGACCGAGCGGTACGCGTCTTCGTGGGAAAGAAGGGATCCGGTAAGACCATCTACCTGCGACGGTTCCAGGCGGCCGCGAACGATGAGGACTCGGTCTACGCCAGCAGTGTCGACCCAGAGTCCCCAGCGACCGCTGACGTTACAAGATTTAGCAAATGGTATCGGGGCGACGATATCACAGAGCGCTGGAGCATGGCTTGGCGTGTCGCCATACTCCGGTCACTCTGCTCCCATCTCCTGTTCGAGCGGACGTTGAGTGGATATGGCCTGATCCCCGAGAGGAAAACGCTCCGCAGACTTGCGAGTGAGGCCATGCCGGACGTCGGGACGCCGCGAAGCGTTTATGACCAGCTGGGCTCGATGATAAATACCTATCGCAACCGGCAGACGTTCGACTCCGCGCTCCACAGCGGGCTCTGGGCCGACCTCGAGTACTGGCTACGGAAGATTATCTTAGTAGCCCCGCCGATTTTCTTCTATCTCGACGCCGTAGACGAGGAGTACGCGACGGCTCCCAGCGACTGGCTGCGCTGTCAGAAGGGTCTCTTCTATCAGGTTATGCGCTTTTTGCGCGATCCAGACTTTGGCGGGCGACTTCACATTGTTATCGCGATACGGGACAATGTCTTCGCCTCGGTGCTTCGCAGCGAGCATGCGACTCGTTATCGGACCGACCCCCATATTCGCATGCTCGCGTGGGATCGCCCCGCGGTCAGGTTCTTTCTCGCACGCAAGCTCGAACGACTTTCACACCAACACGTGATGTACCCGCATTCTCGTAGGACAACAGCCGCCTGGCTCGGGCATGCGCAGATCACCAACACCATGCGGGACCACGACGAGGACGTCGAAGACTACATCGTTCGTCATACGCGCATGCTTCCACGAGACATCGTGCTAATGGGCAACGAGCTGACCGAAGAGGTGACCAAAGCCAAGAGCGAAGGGCGGACGTCTGTTCCTGAAGAACGTATCAGGCACGCCGTAAGTCGGGTTGCCGCATGGTGCGGCAACGAGCAGCTGTTCGTTTGCGGCAATCAGATCCTCGGCGGCCTGCCTTACGGCAGTGGCATAGACGACGCTGCTAGTGAGGAGCATGTATACGAGCGCATAGGCGAGCTCGTGCGCTCGGTGGGAACCGATCAATTCGATTCAGACGTACTTGCCGGACTGGCCGAGCAGGGACGCGCGGCCCTGGGCGAGGCTGTCGATCTCACAGCGGTGTTGTGGCAAAATGGACTGTTGGGGTTTGGCGACGCCAGTCTCAACAGCGACGAGTGGGTGTTCCATGGAGTCGAGGACGTAGATCGCCTATTTATTCCTCTCGACCGCGAGCGATACGCACTACATCCATGCCTTCTGGATGCGCTCGGCTTTCGGGGCTCCGGCTCCGGCACGAAGCCCGTCAGACCATGGCGCCGAGGGTTGGGGTAATGGCCAGGATCGAGTCACTCAGGCTGACCGGCTGGACCGAGTTCAAGACTGTCCTCTACCCAACGCTATTTGGCGACGATCGTTTTCATGAGAATCGCTTCGCCTTCCGGGGCATGGCCGATGAGTCGTGGAAGCTGATCAGCAGCTTCGATCGGAGAGCCTCGACCATGGAACTCGGAGAGCGAAGAGAGGCAGCTGAGCAGCTTCTTCGTCTGTTCGTGGAGGAGTGTGACGACGACGATTCGATCACGCCGTGCCCAGTGAAGGTTGAGGATCAGATTGCGGTTGCCCAGCACCATGGACTTCCTACTCGAGCCCTCGACTGGAGCGAGAGTCCATATGTAGCGGCCTTCTTTGCATACTTCGGAGCCTCGGCCGTCGGAGTTAGGGAAGCGTCGACCGCGGCTGTCTGGGCGCTCAATCTGCAGCATCCAGCGTGGAACGGCAGCATGGGCGCCAAGATACTCCGGCCGTCTCGCAGGGACGATGAGCGGGTGCGTCGGCAACGTGGACTGTTCAGCTATCTCCAAGCTCCTTTCGCATCGCTTGAGGATTACCTGGCTGCTTGCCCGGGGGACGAGATTGCTCTTTGGAAGTTCGTGATGCCCCGATCGGAGTCCGAGCAAGCGATAGCCGATCTGGGAGCCATGGGCATCACCGCCACGCGCCTGTTTGTCGATCGAAACGGTGCCGCGCAGGCGGCATTGGCGCGATTTACCTGAAGCGAATCCCACTAGAGCGTGTCCAGGGAGGATTGGTCACGATCAATACCGGCATGCAGGCAGTCCCCAAGGAGCTCTTGCTCGAGCTCTCCGCATAGCTGCGACCAGCGACCACGCAACGCCTAGCCTTTTTCGCGGCTGTCCGCCTGTACGCGGCTGTCCGCCTGTATCCACCGCCTCACCGCTGTACGCGGACTTGCGGAACATCGGGGCGCCCAGATTCGAACTGGGGACCTCACCGACCCAAACGGTGCGCGCTACCAGGCTGCGCCACGCCCCGTGCGTGGCATTCGAGTCTACCGTCTCGACGGGCCGCTGCTAGGGTCCCGCCCCGTCATGGCCGACATACAGCCCCTGCGCGCGCTCCACTACAACCTCGCCCAGGTGGGACCCCTGGCGAACGTCGTGGCGCCGCCCTACGACGTGATCGACGGCGCGCAGCGCGAGGAACTGCTGGCCCGCTCCCCCTACAACGTCGCGGCTGTCGACCTCCCCCAGGCTGAGCCCGGCGGCGGGGATCCTTACGCCTCGGCGGGCGACCGCTTCGACAGCTGGCAGCTGCAGGGCGCGGTGACCCGCGATGAGGAGCCGGCCATCTGGGCGCACACCCAGGAGTACACCGGGCCCGATGGGGTCAGTCAGACACGCCGCGGATTCTTCTGCCGGGTGCGCATCGAGGAGTACGGACCGGGAGGGGTGCGTCCGCACGAGCGCACACACCCCGGACCGAAGGAGGATCGCCTGCGCCTGACCCGCGCCACGCGGGCGAACATGTCGCCGATCTTCTCGCTGTATTCGGACCCGGCAGGCGTGGCTTGGGAGGCCCTTCGCGCGGCGACCGCTCAGGCACCGTGGGGCGAGGCCGAGGATGCGGAGGGAACGGTGCACCGCGTGTGGCGCGTGGGCGACCCCCAGGCGATCGCCGCAGTGCAGGGCGCGACGCGCGGGAAGGAGCTGTTGATCGCCGATGGGCACCACCGCTATGAGACGGCGCGTGCCTACGCCGAGGAGGTCGGGGGAGACGGCGAGCATCGCTACGTGCTGATGTGCCTAGTCGCGCTGGAGGACCCTGGGCTGACGGTGTTTCCGACACATCGCCTGGTCAGGGGGCTGGACGCAGAGCGGATGCGCGCGCTCGCCGCCGCGCTGGAGCGGGACTTCGAGGCCACGCAGGTGGACGCCGCCGAGCTGGCACCGCCGCCCGGCACGGGCCCGCTGCAGCTCGGATACATCGACACCGCCTCCAAGCGGCCGACGCGCTTGACGCTGAAGGACCAGGCGATCGCCGACGCGGGGCTGGAGGGGCACAGTGAGGCCTACCGCCACCTCGACACGGGGATATTGGAGACATTGCTGCTGAAGGGGGCGCTGGGGTTGAGCGACGAGGACATCTCTCACCTGCATGACTTCGGCTACGCGCGCACGTCCGAGCAGGCGCGGGCGCTCGTGGAGAGCGGCGAGTACGACGTCGCCTTCCTGATGCGCCCGACGCCGGTCGAGCAGGTGCAGGCGGTGGCGCAGGCGGGCGAGAACATGCCGCCGAAGTCGACGTTCTTCTTCCCGAAGCTGCTAACCGGGCTGCTGTTCAACCCACTCTCGTGATCGCCCGCACTCCCCCTTGCGCGATGGCTCCGCGGCTCCCGTCAGCGACGACTCCCCCTCCCCCTTGCGCGATGGCTCCGCGTCCCCTGTTCACGATGGCCCCCGTACCCCCCTTCGCCGAGCCCTCACCGGAGTACCATGTGAGTTGGGGAGGATCAGAGGAGGCTATGAGATGGAGGGGCTGATCAGGATGAAAGCCACCGCACGACGCAACGACGGTAGTTTCAAGCACACCATCCAGGTGCGCGACCACCAGGTGCTCGTCGATGAGCCACTGGAGTCCGGAGGGGACGACGCCGGACCGGACCCGCAGGAGCTGCTCGCGGCGAGCCTGGCCTCGTGCACGGCGATCACGATGGAGATGTACGCCGCGCGCAAGGGCTGGGACATCGGGCACGTGGAGGTGGAGGCGCAGTACAGCCCCGCCGAGCGCGGCTGCCCGACGCGCTTCGATCTTGTGCTGCGGCTGCCCGACGACCTGCCGCCGGAGCAGGTGGAGCGGCTGCAGGTGATTGCCGCCAAGTGCCCGGTGCATCGGGCACTGGACGGCGAGGTGATGTTCTGCGAGCGCGTCGAGCACGTCCACCTGGCGTCCGAGCTGGGACGCTGAGCAACAGCGATAACCGGACTGGAGACGCGGAGCCGGCGCACACCGCCGGCTCCTCCTCCGATGGACAGGGTCCAGCGGAGCGGATGTCCACCACGGGTCTCATCCCCGCGGCGGTGCTGGTGCCGCTATTCCTCGCCGCCGGCGAGGAGCCCCACGCGGTGTTCACCCGCCGGGGCACCGGCCTGCGCAGACACGCCGGGGAGATCAGCTTTCCCGGCGGGCGGCGCGACCCTGAGGACGTCGACCTGAGCGACACGGCGCTGCGCGAGGCCGAGGAGGAGATCGGCCTGCCGCGCACCGACGTGCAGCTGCTGGGGACGCTCGAGCCGACGCCGACGTTCGTGACCAACTACGTGATCCACCCCTTCGTCGGCCTCGTGCCGCCGGAACGGGTGTGGGAGGTCTCGCCGCGCGAGGTCGACGCCGTGCTGGAGCTGCCGCTGCACGCCCTGCGGGAAAGCAGGACGCGCACGCGCCTGGAGCGGCGCGGGATCTCCTTTGAAACCGATGCCTACGTCCTCGGAGAGCACCTCATCTGGGGTGCGACGGCACGCATCCTCGAAGAGCTGCTGGAGCGGCTCGAGGAGCTGATCGGCCGCTGAGCGGCAGGCACGCCGAGAACCCGGCCGACCGGCGACTCCCCGGTCAGGTCCAAATCAGCGCCCCCGCCGTCGCCGGCCGCGTCTCAGGCCCCAACCTCCACGGGCACCCCCACGAGATTCCCCCACTCCGTCCACGAGCCGTCGTAGTTCTTGACGCGCGACTGGCCAAGCAGCTCGTGCAGGACGAACCAGGTGTGCGCGGAGCGCTCGCCGATGCGGCAGTAGGCGATTATGTCCTCGCCGTCGAGGACGCCCTTGCCGCCGTAGAGGTCGCGCAGCTCCTCGGCGGACTTGAAGGTGCCGTCCTCCTTGACGGCCTGCGCCCACGGGACCGAGGCGGCGCCGGGGATGTGGCCGCCGCGCTGGGCGCCCTCCTGCTCGTAGCCGGCGGGTGAGATCAGCTCGCCGGAGAACTCCGCGGGTGAGCGGACGTCGACGAGCTTAGTGGCGCTGCCGAGGGCGCCGAGCACCTCCTCGCGACGGGCGCGGATCGCGTCATCGCCGGGCTTCGCGGTGAAACTCGCGGCGGGGTGCGTGGGCACATCGTTGCTCGTGGGGTGCCCGTCGGCGATCCACTTTTCACGGGGTCCGTTGAGCAGCAGGACACGGTCGTGGCCGTAGTACTTCAGGTACCAGTAGGTGTAGGCGGCGAACCAGTTGTTGCGGTCGCCGTAGAGGACGACGGTGTGCTCGTCAGAGACACCGTGGCGCCTGAACAGCTCACCGAAGTCCTCGGGGCCGAGGAAGTCGCGGCGGACCTGGTCCTGCAGATCAGCTCGCCAGTCCAGGCCGATAGCCCCGGGAATGTGGGCCTCGGCGTATAGCTGCGGGTTCTCGTCGACCTCGACGATGCGGATGGTGGGGTCATCGAGGTGGGCCAGAAGCCAGTCGGGCTCGACAAGCACCTCGTTCGCGTACTCGGACAATGTGAGCCTCCCGTCTAGATATTAGGGCAATCCCGATCGGGTTTTAGAGATATAGGGACAGCGTAGCGCGTGCCGCCTGCATCCATAAGTCCACATCGTGCGGATCGGCCGTGAGCGCAGTGGCGCGGATCGCGTTGCGACGTGCGATCTCCTCCACATGTGGAGCGCCCTCAGGAGGAGCCTCGTAGAGAAAGCCCCGCATGGTCGAGTCCACGGCCGCCCCCAGGAATGCGGGAAGACGGGACATGTAGAGGTCTTGCAGCTCTTCAGGGGGACCCGTGGCGGCGGCCAGCAGCCAGCACACAACCGCCACGCCCTCCAGCGCACCCCGCAGCGTGCCGAGGCGGTTGGGGTCTCCGAGGAAGCATTCGGACCCTGTCGCCTCGATCGCCCCGCGGCCGGCCTCCGAGCGGGTGACGATACGTGCCGCGTGCCCTTTGCGGAGCACCTCGGCGGCCAGCTGCCTTCCGCGGCAGCCACCGCCGAGGATCAAAAGACGCGCCACGGCCGGGGATGCTACGTCAAGTTAAGTTCGAGCGCCGCTGGAGAGGTATGGGTAGCGACGCTCGAATGAAACAAGGGAAACACAGATGAACAGATTTGTCAAGGGAGATGTGGAAACGATCCAGGACCACCGTCGCCGACAAGCCAAACGACCCGCGGCGAGTGCGGGTGGGCACTCGAATACCATGCCCGGTGAATGGCCGAGACCGCTCCCCTTACCCCAGCCTCCGGCGGCGATGTCGTAACGATGGAGAAGGTCGTCGCGCTGTGCAAGCGCCGCGGCTTCATCTTCCCCTCCTCGGAGATCTACGGCGGGGTTGGCTCGACATACGACTATGGCCACTACGGGGTGCTGCTGAAGGGCAACGTCAAGAACGAGTGGTGGCGGGCGATGCTGAACGAACGCGAGGATATCGTGGCGCTCGACTCGGCGATCCTGCAGCACCCGCGCGTGTGGGAGGCCTCAGGGCACCTCGCCGGGTTCACCGATCCCCTGGTGGACTGCCGCACATGCGGACAGCGCTTCCGCGCCGACCATCTGGCGGATCTGCCCTGCGGGCGCAGACCATCGAAGCACCCTGGCGAGACGCCGGAGTGCGACCTGACGCAGGCACGCGACTTCAACCTGATGTTCGAGACGACCATCGGCCCCGTCAAGGAGTCAGGTTCCACCGCGTACCTGCGCCCGGAGACGGCGCAGGGGATCTTCATCAACTTCAAGAACGTGCTGCAGTTCTCGCGCAAGAAGCCGCCGTTCGGGATCGCGCAGGTGGGCAAGAGCTTCCGTAACGAGATCACGCCCGGCAACTTCATCTTCCGCACCAGGGAGTTCGAGCAGATGGAGATGGAGTACTTCGTGCCCCCGACCGAGGCGCAGACGTGGTTCGCGCACTGGCTGGAAGAGCGCGAGCGGTGGTACACCGAGCTGGGCATCCGCCCCGACCACCTGCGCCTGCGCGCGCACGAGCAGGATGAGCTGTCGCACTATTCCTCGCAGACGAGTGACGTGGAGTACCTGTTCCCGATCGGATGGTCGGAGCTTGAGGGGATCGCCAACCGCGGCGAATTCGACCTGACGCAGCACGCGGAGTACTCGGGCGAGAAGCTGGAGTACTTCGACCAGGCGACCGGCGAGCGGTACGTGCCGCATGTGATCGAGCCCGCCGCGGGGGCGGACCGCGCGACGCTGGCATTCCTCGTGGACGCTTACGACGAGGAAGTGGTGGCGGCCCCCGAGGGAGCCGAAGTACAGGACGGCGGCGAAGCGAAGGACAAGGGGGCCGGGGCGGGCGAGACGCGCACCCTGCTGCGTCTGCACCCTCGCCTGGCGCCCGTCAAGGCGGCCGTGATGCCCCTCCTGAAGAAGGACGGACAGCCCGAGTTGGCCCACGAGGTCCACAGGGCCCTGCGCGGGCGCACGGGGATCGGCATCGTCGAGTACGACGAGGGCGGGTCGATCGGCAAGCGCTACCGGCGCCAGGACGAGATCGGCACGCCGTACTGCCTGACCATCGACCACCAGAGCCTGGAAGACCGCACGGTCACCCTGCGCGACCGCGACTCGCTCGCCCAGGAGCGCGTGGCGATCGACGAGGTGGCCGAGAACATCGAGCGGCGCCTGAGCGCGCCTTGGAAGACGCCCAAGCTTGGCTGAGGGTGCCATAAATCGATAGCGTCCCGCCCACCCGCGTCCCGGCCTCCCGACAGGCCGCCCGCACCAGCCACCCCGCCACAACCGAAGGAGACCTATGGACTTCGATCTGACCGACGAGCAGCGACTCATCAAGGACACCGCGCGCGAGTTCACCGACAAGGAGATCGTGCTGCAGGCGCGCGAAAACGCCCGCAACCACCACTTCGACCTGGAGCTGGTGAAGAAGATCGCCGACCAGGGCTACCTGGGCGCAATCGTGCCGCGCGAGTACGGCGGCGCGGGGCTCGGGTACATCGACTACGGGCTCGTGGTGGAGGAGATCGGCCGTGGGTGCAGCTCCGTGCGAACCGTCATCAGCGTGCAGACCTCGCTCGTGTGCAGCGCGATCCTCAAGTGGGGGACGGAGGAGCAGAAGCAGCACTACCTGCCGAAGCTGTGCAGCGGCGAGTGGCTGGGGTGCTTCGGGTTGACCGAGCCCGACACGGGCAGCGACGCCGCCAACCAGCGCACGCGCGCGACGAAGACGGCAGACGGCTGGAGCATCAACGGCGCGAAGATGTGGATCTCGATGGGCAACTACGCGAAGGTGGCGCTGATCTTCGCGCAGACCGATCCGGATTTGGACCCACCCACCCGTCACCGCGGCCTGGCGTGCTTCCTCGTGGACACCGACCAGCCCGGCTACCAGGCGCAGACGATCGAGCACAAGATGGGGTTGCACGCAAGCGACACCGCGTCGATCGGTCTCGACGAAGTGAAGGTCGGCCCCGAGGACATCCTCGGCGAGGTGGGCGACGGCTTCAAGGTGGCGATGAGCGCGCTCGACTCAGGGCGCTTCTCGGTGGCCGCCGGCTGCGTGGGAATCTGCGCGGGCTGCGTCGAGGAGTCAGTGAACTACGCGAAGGAGCGCGAACAGTTCGGCAAGCCGATCGCGAGCTTCCAGCTGGTGCAGGCGATGATCGCGGACATGGTGCTGAAGACGGACGCCTCGCGCATGCTGGTCTACCGTGCGGGGTTCCTCAAGGACAAGGGGCGCCCGAACACGCTGGAGACGTCGGTCGCCAAGCTACACGCCACCGAGGCGGCCGTGGAGTGCGCGAACACCGCGATCCAGGTGCACGGCGGCGCGGGCTACGTCGACGACCACCCGGTGGAGCGCTACTTCCGCGACGTGCGCGTGACGACCCTGTACGAGGGCACTTCGCAGATCCAGAAGCTCATAATCGGACGCGCGATGACGGGGATCAACGCGCTCGTGCCGTCCTGAGGCGCAAAAGATAAGGAGGAGGCCGGCAGAGCCGGCAGGGAGCCGCGTGTGGCCCTGCGATCGGCCGGGGGAAGCCGGCGGCGACAGACCCCCGGCGGTCGGCACGGCGCGCGCCAAGAACGCCGCCCGGGACAAGCGGTAGGCTGCCGCCCCGATGGCCACCGACAAAGCGCAGACGATCGGCGTGCTCGGCGCCGGCACGATGGGCTCGGGCATCGCCCAGCTCGCCGCAAAGTCCGGAGCAAGAACGCTGCTGCACGACCCGATCCCCGAGGCGCTGGAGCGCGGAGCAGAACGCGCGCGCGGAGGGCTGCAGAAGGAAGCGGCGAAGGGCAAGCTGAGCGACGCCGACGCACTGGCCGCGGCAGACCGACTGGAGGCCGTCGACAGCTTCGAGGCGCTCGCTCCCTGTGACCTTGTGATCGAGGCCGCGCCCGAGCGTCTGGAGCTGAAGAACGAGCTGTATCGACGGCTTTGCGAGGTGGTGAGCGAGGAGTGCGTGCTCGCCACCAACACCTCCTCGTTGCCCGTGACGGCGGTGGCCGCCGCGGCAACCCACCCCGAGCGGGTGGTGGGTATGCACTTCTTCAACCCCGCGCCGCTGATGCGCCTTGTGGAGGTGATCGCGGGGATGCGCTCGAACGAGCATGCACTGGCGCTGGCGACCGCCACGGGCAGGGCGATGGGCAAGATCGTGATCCGCGCGAGCGACGGGCCGGGGTTCCTCGTCAACCGCTGCAACCGCCCCTTCGGCCTGGAGGCGCTGCGGATGCTGCAGGAGCGGATCGCCGACGTGCCCACGATCGACCGCATCGTGCGTCAGGAGGGCGGCTTTCGCATGGGCCCGTTCGAGCTGAGCGACCTGGTCGGCGTGGACACGGGGTTCGACGTCTCCAAGAGTTTCTATGAGCTGGGGTTCGGCGAGCCGCGCTGGCGCCCCTCGCCGATCCAGGCGCGGATGGTCGCGGCGGGGCTGCACGGGCGCAAGAGCGGGCGCGGGTACTACGAGTACGGGACCCACCCACCCGACGCCCATCGCCCCGAGGACCCAGCCCCACCGGAGGGCGGGCGGGCTCCTGATCAGGGCGAGGGCGAGGGCCTGGTGGTCGTCTGCGGCGAGGGCGTGCTCGCGGGCGAGCTGCGCACAGCGGCCACCGAGGCAGGCTATGAGGTGCGCGGCCCGCACGACACCCAGCGCGAGTTGCCGGCGCTGATTGTCGAGTGCGGCCTGGAAGACGACGACCCGCCCCGCGGTGCCCCGCGGCTCGTGCTGTGCGACAGCGGCTCGCTTGCCGCCCTTGACCCGGGCGGACCGTCGGTGGGCTTTCACGTGCTGCCGCCCTTCGCGCAGACGGGGCTCGTGGAGCTGACGCGCAGCGAAACCTCCTCCCCCGTTGCCGCCCCGCGCGCGGAGCGATTCTTCGCGGCGCTCGGCAAGCACACCGTGTGGGTGGGCGACGCACCTGGGCTCGTGCTGGGCCGGATCGTGTGCCAGGTGATCAACGAGTCGGCGTTCGCACTCGGCGAAGGGGTGGGCAGCGCAGAGGACATCGACACGGGCATGACACTTGGCATGAACCACCCCCGCGGCCCTCTCTCGTGGGCGGATGAGATCGGGCTCGATCATGTACTGAACGTGCTGGAGGCGCTCTGCGAGGAGTACCGCGAGGAGCGCTATCGCCCCGCCCCGGCGCTGCAGAAGCTGGTGCTCTCCGAACGCCTGGGGCGCGATGTGGGCGCGGGGTTCTTCGACTACGAGGACTGAGCCTCGACCCGATTCGCGCACGCCACCTCACGTTCGGCCGGGCAGCCGCGTTATACATCTGTGAGCGCACCGCTCCCCCCCTTCCAGCGCTTCCTCGACGCCCATCGCGACGAGGTGTGGCGCTTCCTCGTCGCCTCCGTCGGCCCCACCGACGCTGAGGACTGCTTTCAGGAGACGTTCATCTCGGCGCTCGACGCCTACCCTCGCTTGCGCGCGGACTCCAACCTGCGCGCGTGGGTGCTGACGATCGCCCACCACAAGGCGCTCGACGTGCACCGCCGAGGCGCCCGTCACGCGCTCCCCGTCGCCGAGGTTGCAGAGGCGGTCGACGAGAGCGGGGCATTGGCATCGCGCCGCGGCACCGCGCGTGGCGCCCGGACCAACGCCGCGGCTGAGCCGCCACCGGACTCGCTGCGCGACGACGGCCTGTGGAACGCCGTGCACGAGCTGCCTCCACGCCAGCGCTCGGCTGTGCTGCTGCGCTATGTCGGCGACCTCCCCCACCGCGACATCGCCAAGGCGATCGGCTGCTCGGAGGACGCCGCCCGGCGCTCGCTGCACGAGGGCCTGATGAAGCTCAGAGAGGTCGTGATCGCATGAGAGACAGACTGCCCGCGTCGGCATCCAGCCGCCGCTCTGATGAGACGGGCGCCCTCCAGGCGCCCGTAACCGGGACTGCGTCCCTCGAGCAGATGCTGCGCGACGGCGCCCTGTCCACACCAGTCCACGAGGAGGAGGCTCAGGCCATGCAGGCGACCCAGACGTTCAACGCACGCGTAATCAGAGAAGGACTGGCCGACATCGCCTACGGCGTCGTCGACTCGCCCTGGGGCACGCTCACGGCCGCCGCGACCGACAGGGGCCTCGTGCGCCTGGCCTTCCCCGAGGAGCCGCTCGACGAAGTGCTCGACCGCCTTGCCGCCAAGCTCTCACCCCGCATCGTGGAGGAGCCGACCCGCTTCGAGCGGGTGCGGCGCGAGCTTGACGAGTACTTCAGTGGCAGACGCCGCGACTTCGAGGTGCCGCTCGACCGGGTCCTCATGAGCGCGTTCGCCAAGCGCGTGCTCGCGGCCACCAGCGCGATCCCCTACGGCAGCGTGAGCACCTACACCGAAATGGCCACCGCGGCAGGCAGCCCGCGCGGCTCGCGCGCGGCGGGCAACGCGCTGGGCTCGAACCCGATCCCCGTGATCGTGCCGTGCCACCGCGTGCTGCGCACGGGCGGCAACCTCGGCGGCTATGGCGGTGGGCTCGACAGAAAGCGGTGGTTGCTGGAGCTGGAGGGAGCCCTCACACCAGAGCTTTGAGCTCGGCACGGCAATCCGACGACGAAACATGCTGCAGGCTCACACCTTCGTGCACCAAGTCACGGCGTAAAGCGGGCGGCCATCTGTAAACACTGAAGCTGCAATCCGTCCGCCATCGGCCACCGACACAACAATCTGTCACGTCGGTTGATATCCTTGTCGGCATGCGGGTGATTGAGGAGCCTTTCTTGACCCGTGAGGCAGTCTTGTCCGTGCTGCGACCGGGTGAGATGACAACTGAGCGTCCCTTCAGAACCCTGCGCGAGCGCGGAGCTGCATCGGAGGGTCTGGCGGTGCGCATCCGCACGCCCGGCGGCCATGTGCTTGGCCGCATCCAGCTCTACAGCAGCCTCAATGCCGATGCAGCTCGAGCGTATCGACTGCAGCATTCCGAGATCGCGAAGGAGCTCGCAGAACGAGCCTTCGCGATCGAGCGGTCTTCGCCGGCGCAGCTTATCCGCGAGGCGGTCGCCTCGATGGCCAGTCGTCTACCGATCGATCCCCTGGCGCCGGAGGCTCCTGCAGCCCTGCGACGGTACCTGGGCTTGCGCAAACGCGCTCACTGGAAGGGCCTTGACAGCCAGGGACTGGTGCGTGAGTGGCTATCCCGCTCCGACGCCTGGTTGATGTCGGAACTGGAGCATCGCGATGTCTTGGTCGAGGCAGCGGCGGATCTCGACCGAGCGGCATGCCAGGCACGTGAGGATGTCCTTGGGGACGACGCTTCCACGGTCAGCACTTTCTACGGCGTGGTGCGCCGCATGGATGTCCACGCAGTGGAGGTCGAAGGCGTTGGCGACCAAGCGCTGCTAATTGCACGCGATGACATGGAGCGCCAGGGGCTCGCGGTGCTCGGCCAACCCGTAGCGGTGCTGCGCGAGGTGCTCCCCAATGGGGGTTCCTACAGCTTGCCGATGCCTGCCGTGGCGATGGAGCAGATGTCCTTTGAGAGTATTGAGTCTCCGTGGGAAACAGAGTTGCCTGAAGATGGCATAGTGATGGTGTCGCGCCTACAGGATCGCGACGCCCGGTGGATAGATCGGGAGCTAGCCCGAGAGCCCACCGCGATTCTCGCCTCGCCGCTGCCGATCATGTGATGGCCAGGTCGATCGACGAGGTTGTTGTCCGGGATGCAACCACGGGAGACGCCGAGGCGCTGAGCGCCTTCAGATGCTCGACCGGTCCGTGGTATGAGCAGGATGTCGAGGACTACCTCCGCCGGCGCGCCCTGGGCCAGCTACTCGCTACACCGGATACCTACTCTCTTCTGGTTGCCCTAGACGGTAAGCGGTTAGTCGGCTGCATGGCCCACTATCCCGAGGGATTGATACGAGCGAGCGCTGCTCTCATCCTCGCGACTCGCCTGCAGGTCTTGGCGATTGCGGTAACCGACCAAGGGCGCAGGCTGAAGGACGGCACCCGATTGTCCGACGCATTGATGCGTACCGTGATCCACCATGCACTGGATACTCGGCGTTATCCAGTGCTCACAACCATCGTCGCTCAGGACAATCTGCGTAGTGTTGCAGTGTGTGAACGCAATGGATTGCGCTCACAGATTCAGCACGATGGCCGGCACGTTCGTCTGAGCGGACACTTCTCAACGAAATGAGATAACTGCCGCCGCGACCGACGAGTGCCTGCTACGGCAGCCGACCAGCGGGCGTCCTCGAGACGTCGGGCGGCCCGCGGCAGGACGTCGATCCGCTCGCCCGGGCAGACCTTCTCGGAGGCCCGTGCGATCGGACGCATCCCGCCACGGGCCTTTTGGTCCACCGTGGCGCACGCACCAATCGCACGCTCATGACGTGGGTCTGGGTCACCCCGGAGACCACTTCGCGCACGGTCAGGTGCAAGGCGAGACGCCCGTGCTCGCCGGCGAGCAACGCGCGTCCGGCGGAGTTCAGGGCAACCTTGATTATGGCGGTCTTGTCGGTTGCGATCGAGAGCTTCGCGAGGCCGACTACGACCGTGGTGTGCTTCTTGTCGTTGTGTGGCCGCGAGGTCGCGGTGAGCGTGAGCTTCCCGTCGCAGGGTTCGCCGCCCGCGCATGTCAGACGTACCAGGGCAACGGCGCCCCGTACGGCGATGGTTGAGCCGTCGAGCGACACTTCGCCGGGTTCGGTCGCGGCCCAGGGCGAGTTTCTCCCGCGATTCCTGCTAGCGGGACCAATCGAAGAAAGAGCCTATATCAGACAACAGACGTCACTCTGAAGGGCGGCCAAATGCTGACCTTTGGTCATCGGGTTTAACCGAATTCGTTCATTTATACGAAGGCGATACGTGGCCGCAGATAGCTCACTATCCGAGGGCCCAGAGCAACAGGTGTGCCGGCACTAGGGAATAAGCGTCGGCGAAGCGCAGATCGTCTTTGGTGGTCACAACGACCGGACGTCCCGGGTGAGCCTTGGCAATCGCGGCAGGGCCACGTAGATCGATGTGGTTGCGGTGCTTGACCTCGATCGCGTCGAGCGCGCCGCGGCGGCCGGCCACGAAATCGACCTCTCCGCCTTTGGCGATCTGCCAGATGTGAATCCGTTCGGGAGAGTCGAAGGTTTCGATCAAGCGCTGGGGCGGCTCATAGCGCCGGTAGAGCGCGAGGCCCACCATATTCTCAACCAGGGCCGGGATGTTTGGCGCATAGCCAGGAGCGTGATCGAGCGCGATCGTGTGCAGGAGCGGATCGGCGAAAAAGACCTTCTTCTCGCTGGAGAGGCGGTTCGTCTGCCGATCGGCTCTCCAGAAGTAGACGATGAAGAGGAAGTAACCGCCGGCGAGCAACTCGATGTAGTCGCGCAGCGTCTGATGGCCGGCGGCCGCTCTTCCCCGGCCCAAGGGGACGTCCATCTCCCGCGCCATCGTGCTCCAGTTCGTTTTCGAGCCCAGCGAGCGCAGGACGCGCTCCAGCAGCGCATGTGTCGCTGAGATGCCCGCTCCCTTGCGCTGCACCTCTCTGACGAGCGAGTCATACAGCAACGCGCTTGACCTCTTCAGAGGGCGCGTGAGCCCCCGCGACGGCCTCGGCCGCAGCCGCCGGCAGGCCGCCAAAGGACAAATAGCGATCCAAGGCGTCGGCGAGTGCCGGACCGTGCAGCCTCGCGCCCATCAGCACCTCCCGTCCCTCCGGAGCGAGGAGTTCCGCCACTGTCAGCTCCGGGGACACGGGAATCGAGGGGTCGATGGCCCGTGCGAATCCCGCGAAGGGCTGTGGCAGTGCAAGGTGATCGTGCCGCCTCCCCGAGCACCCATGGATACCATGGACGCGCCCAAACTAAGTACCCTATCTTGCCAGGTAGCTTTCCAAGTAGGTACCTAACTTCGGGATTCGTCAGGCCCGGAGGACCCGACTATGGACCCAGGTCCACCCCTGCTCACCGAGCCGGCGAGGCGTCCACCGGTGCGTACTGCGCTTCCGCCGGGTCGCCCACCGGCATCCCCTGCGGCGCCGGGATCCCCGGCGTGTCGCGCAGGTACCACTCGGCGTCGAGCGCCGCCTGGCAGCCCGAGCCGGCGGCCGTGACGGCCTGGCGGTAGGTGTGGTCCACGAGGTCGCCCGCGCCGAACACGCCCGGCAGGTTCGTGCGCGTGGAGCGGCCCTCCACCTTCACGTACCCCTCGTCGTCGAGGTCGATCTGGCCGGCCACCAGCGCCGACTGGGGCTCGTGGCCGATCGCGATGAACGCGCCCGTCGCCTCCAGCTCGCGCGCCTCGCCCGTCTCGGTGTTCTCGAGCGCCGCGTGCACCAGCACGCCGCTCTCGCCGGCGTGGAAGCTCTTGACTGTGTAAGGCGTCAGCAGCTCGATGTTCGACTGCGCGCGGGCGCGCTCCAGCATGATCTTCGAGGCGCGGAACTCCTCGCGGCGGTGCACCACGGTGACCTTGCCGGCGAACTTCGAGAGGAAGATCGCCTCCTCCATCGCCGAGTCCCCGCCGCCGACGATGATCGTCTGCGCCTCACGAAAGAAGGCGGCGTCGCAGGTCGCGCAGTAGCTCACCCCGCGCCCGCCCAGCTCCTCCTCGCCGGGGATTCCGAGCTTCTTGTGCTCGGCGCCCATCGCCAGGATCACGGTGCGTGCACGGTGCTCGGTGTTGCCCACCCACACGCGGTGGATGCCGCCGGGCTTGGTGGCCAGCTCGACGCGCTCTGCCTGCTCGGTCACGAGGCGCGCACCGAAGCGCTCGGCCTGGTCGCGCAGCTTCTGCATCATCTCCGGCCCCATGATCCCCTCAGGGAAGCCGGGGTAGTTCTCGACGTCGGTCGTCTGCTGCAACAGCCCACCCCACGCCCAGCCCTCGATCACAAGCGGGTTGAGATTCGCGCGCGAGGTGTACAGCGCCGCCGTGTAGCCGGCGGGACCACTGCCGATCACGATCACATTCTCGATGTCGTCTGCCATCTCCGTCTCCAGTGGTGTCGCTTTACTTTGTAAAGTATAGACCCTCGGGGCGGGGGGGTGCAACGCATCGGGATCTCCGTGGGCAAACGTCGCCGGCCCCCAGCCCCTGCGGATACGACCCGTCCAACTCACGCTTGGAGTGGCCTCCCGTCTCTGCTAGGCATGTAGCGGTCCGGCCTCGATCGCCGCGTCCCGCTTCGGCGCCGGCGGTCGTCCGCAGGGATCTTCGCGCCAGCGCGCCACCGTGCGTCGCAGCTGGAAGTACGCCACCACGCCCGGGATTGTGGGCAGCCAGAAGGAGATGCCGCGGTAGGCGAGCACCGCCAGCACCGCCAGGTTGAATTCGACCCCAAACGCCACCAGCGCGCCGATCATGCCGCCCTCCACGCCACCGATGCCGCCCGGCACCGGCAGCAGATTGCCGAACATCCCCACGAAGTAGGCCATCCACAGCACCGTGAACGGCGGCGCCTGCCCAAACGCGTGAAAGCACGCCCACAGCACGCAGATTTCAAAGCCCCACCACGCCGGCGCTCCGAGCAGGCGAAGGTCGCGCGTGCGCACCAGCGCGATCGCGGTGCGCACCCCGCTCGCCGCCAGCGCCGGCACCGTCACCGCGCTCGCCATCCAGTGAGCGAGGCGCCCCGATCCTTCTGCCCAGCGCGCGAGGCGTCGCTCGATGTCCTGGGGCAGCAGCGCGGCCGCGCCGCCCGCGGCCAGCAAGAGCCCGCCGATGATCGCGGGCACGATCGTGATCGCGAACGACCCGCCACCGGGGAGCAAACCCGTCCCCAAACCCACGCCAGCCAGCACGAGTGAGACTGCGTAGACCACGTACAAGAGCACCAGGAACGCGACCATCCGGCAGGCCACCAGCCGTGCCTCCATGCCCGAACGCCGCAGCGCCCACGCTGTCAGCGCCACTCCCCCCGCGCCCGCCGTCGCGAACAGCCGTGTAGCGACCACGCCCGTCATCGTGATCAGGTAGCTCTCGCGCCAGCCGATCCGGCTCCGCTCGTCCGGGCGCACGAACACCGCTTGGAAGAGCACCACGTACGCCGCGAACGACGCCGCCTCCAGCACCACTCCTGCGGCGATCCACCAGCGCTCGGCGCCCTCGATGCCGTGCACGGTCGTGCCGACGCTCGAGATCTTCGGCAGCACGAAGTAGAAGAAGCCGATCGCCGAGAGCACGAACAGCACGCCCGAGATCACGCGCCTGCGCGTGAGCTGGACGCTCGGCATCTCCTCGTCGTGGACCATCTGCTCGGGGTCCGACGGCTGGGTTGGCTCTGCTCCTTCAGACTCGGGACGGGCGCTCGCCTGCGCCAGACCGTCCACTCCCTCGGTCCCTGCCCGGGTGCTTGCCTGGGGCTCCGTCTCCGGCTGCACGCTATCGACGCTCACTTCGCAGCCCCTCCGTTCGCCTCTCGCAGCGCCACCGCTTCGGTGCTGCGCCCGATCCCTCCACTTCGCGGCCCCTCCTCTCCTCCATTCAAACCACCTGCCGCCCTCCATGCGCGGCCGCCTCCAGCGCTGCGAGCCCACGCCCCACCAATTCGAGCGCCGGTCCCGCTCGCGGCCCCCAGCGGCGCACCCCGCCTGTCAACGCAGCCCCAGCGAGCAGGTCGATCACATAGTGCTCGCCGAGGTACACCAGCGCGAAGCCCAGCGTCGAGGCGTACGCCCAGCCCAGCGCGCCGGCCCACGGCCCACTCTCCGCGAGCAGGGACGCGGCCATCACGGACGTGGCGAAGTGCAATGAGGGCATTGCGGCCAATGGGTTGCCTCCAAGCACACTGTAGAGGGGCCCCCAGCCGTCTTTCCAGAAATCCTCCCCGTATTCGACCATCAAGCGCCGCACAGAGGGGTGGTGGGCGACGTCGCGGCCGGCCACCGACGCCGCATACCACGGCGGCGCGGTCGGCAGCACCCAGTAGATCATCGCGCCGATGTCGAACACCGCGTAGGTCATCACCGCCGCGCGCGGGAAGCGTCCCGGATGGCGTACCAGGATGTAAGCCAGCGTGCCATGGGGCACCAGGAACCACACCCAGTGCGCCCACACCAGGACCCTGTCCAGCTCGCGCCATTCCACGCCGGCGGCGCCGGTGCGCGCGAGCCTCCGCTGCAGGCGCACCGTCGGCAGCTCGCCCAGACCCAGCACCCGGTCGATATCGATCGGGTAGTCGATCCGCACCCGCCGCTCCTGGCGCTCCGAGTCGTCGTTGGGGGTCTTGTAGGCCGCGACGTAAGCCCACATCTGCAGGCAGCACACCGCCACGTCGCGCCTGCGCGAGCGAGGTAGCGCAACCGACAGTCCCACGGGCGCCGCGAATGCCACGCTCTGCACCAACAGCGGCGGCGCCTTCAGTCGCCTACGCACCACAGGCGCCACCACACCGGCCGCCACCACCGCCCAGGCCGTTGCTCGAATGGCCCTCGCGCCGCGCACCGTGGGCGAGTATATGCGCGCCCTCAGGCGACTCTTACGCCCGCGGCCTCGACGAGCGCTTTGACCACCGTGCTCGCCGGGTCGGCCTCCGGGTGCCACTGCACGCCCAGCACCCAGGCGGGCCCGGGCAGCTCGATCGCCTCGGGCAGATCGTCCACGGTTGACCAGCCGCTCACCTGCAGGCCCTCCCCCACACGATCCACGCCCTGGTGGTGGTGGGACTTGGTCGCGTGCGCCGTCTCGCCCGCCGCGCGTGCCGCCAGCGAGCCCTCCGTCAGGCGCACGTCGTGATCGGCATTGTCGAAGGTCCCTGGCTCGCGGCAGTGCTCGTGGTGGCCCATCAGCTCGGGCAGGTGCTGGGAGAGCGTGCCCCCGTGGGCAACATTGATCAGCTGCATCCCCCGGCAGATCCCCAGCACCGGCAGCTCCCGCGCGATCGCCGCGCGCACGAGCGCGATCTCGAAGGCGTCGCGCTCGGGCACCGTGCCGAACGTCTCCGCGTGCGCGGGCTCGCCGTAGCTCGCCGGGTCGATGTCCGCGCCGCCCGCCAGCAGCAGCCCGTCGATCAGATCCAGCGCTTCGCTCGGGTCTTCGGTCAAGTACGCGTCCGGCGCCAGCAGCACCGCGAACGCTCCCGCCCGCTGCACCGCGTCCACATAGCTGCGCGGCAGCAGCACCGCCTGCTGGTCCCACACGCTCCACTGTGCCCGCTCCAGGGCTGTGCAGACGCCGATCTTTGGCCTGGCCATCCATACACCATAGGATCTGGCAGCCCGCCCTGCATCGGGCAGACTCCCAGCAGACTTCACGCCCCGCACTATGAGCGGCGAGGAGCGCTGCATCACAAGTCATACACGCGCTAGGAGAGGTCCAGATGAGCCAGCCCACCACCACGCTCGAGACCGTCAATGTCTCCATCCTCGACGGCGCGTCCACGATTGAGCTCAACCGTCCACAGGCGCTCAACGCCTGGAACCACCAGTTCGGGCACGACCTGTTGACTGCATTGCAGGCCGTCGCCGCCGACGACGCGGTGCGCGCGGTGCTCATCACCGGCGCTGGGCGCGCCTTCTCCTCGGGCGCCGACCTGAAGGACGTGAGCGGCGGCCAGCTCACCCCCTCGGGGCGCCCCGACGTCTACACCACGCTGACCGAGCGCTATCACCCGATCATGCACGCCATCCGAGAGATGCCCAAGCCCGTGATCGCCGCCGTCAACGGCCCCGCGGTCGGCATCGGTTGTTCGCTCGCGCTGTGCTGCGATTTGATCCTGGCCTCGGAGAACGCCTACTTCCTGCTCGCCTTCGTCAACATTGGCCTCGTGCCCGACGGCGGCTCCTCGCTGTTCGTGCCCACGCGCGTGGGCATGACGCGCGCCAGCGAGATGGCGCTGCTCGGCGAACGCATCGGCGCCGAGCAGGCGCTCGCCTGGGGGCTCGTCAACCGCGTACTGCCCGATGGGGCCCTGCGAGAGGAGGCCGCCGCTCTCGCGGCGCGCCTCGCCGCCGGCCCCACGGGCGCCTACGCCGGAGCCAAGCGCCAGCTCAACGCATGGCTCTATTCAGGAATGTCCGAGCAGCTTGAGCTCGAGGCGCGGCTACAGGGAGAAATGGCCGAGTCAGACGATTTCGTGGAGGGCACGATGTCCTTCCTGGAGAAGCGCGCGCCAAGGTTCACCGGACGGTGAGGGCGGAGCACCGACCACGCGCCTGGAGAGGCGCCCGCCCCGATTTACGGGTCGCTGAGAGCCTCGTCCACCCCCGTTGAAGCGCGTTCCGCCCCGGCCTGAATAGAATCTCGCCCGCGTTGAGCTTCCTCGTCCCCCATCTGGCGTTCTTCACGCCCCAGTCCGGCAGCGGCTCGCCCAACGCCGAACAGATCAACGGCCTTTACAAGATCACCCTCTACTTCGCGCTAGTGATCTTCGTGCTCGTCGAGGGCGCCCTCGTCTACGTGCTGTGGCGCTATCGCAAGCGCAAGGGCGCCGTGGCGGCCCAGATCCATGGCAATACGCGCCTGGAGATCGGCTGGACGGTCGGCGCAGCCGTGATTCTCGTGATCCTCGCGGGGATCACGTTCGCCAAGCTCTCTTCGATCCAGGACCCCCCCAACTCGGGCCCCGAAGGCGACGCGCTGGCCGCGCAGGGCACGCTGTACGCCACCGCCGCCAAGCACCTGCCGCCCAACGGCCGCTCGCTCAACATCAACGTGATCGGGCGCCAGTACATCTGGCAGTTCGTCTACCCCGGCGCCAACGAACCCGACGGCCTGGGGGCGCCCTACTCGTACGAGGAACTGGTGGTGCCCACCGAAACGACCGTCACACTCGACGTCGTCTCCGCGGATGTCGTGCACTCCTGGTGGGTCCCCGCGCTCGGTGGCAAGGTGCAGGCAGTGCCCGGCTACCACTCCTACACCTGGTTCAAGATCCCCCACCCGGGGGTCTGGCGCGGGCAGTGCGCGAATCTCTGCGGTCGCGGCCACGCGCGTATGATCGCGACCGTCAAGGCAGTGCCGCCCGCGCAGTTCGACGCGTGGCTGGCCTACCAGAAGAAGCTGATCGCCGAAGCCAACGCCCTCGCCCAGACGGCGCGCGCGAAACTCGGCAAGCAGGTCGGCGCCGGACAGGTCGAGAACCCTTAGCCGCGAGCAGAGCCCAGCAACCGCCTCCAGCCAAACAACCGCCCGAGCCCAGCCAAACCGCCGAAAGCCCAAGCAATCGCCAATGGCCACCTATACAGCCCCCATCCCCCAGATCACAGCCCACCACGCCGAGCATGAGGCGAGCGGCTGGACGAGCTGGTTCACCACGACCGACCACAAGCGCATCGGGATCATGTACATGGTCACGACGTTCGTCTTCTTCCTGCTGGGTGGCGTCGAGGCGCTGATGATGCGCCTGCAGCTGGGCGCACCCGACAACACGCTCGTCACCCCGCAGGTCTACAACGAGCTCTTCACGATGCACGGCACCACGATGGTGTTCCTGTTCATCGTGCCGATGATGGCGGGTCTCGCCAACTACTTCGTGCCGCTGATGATCGGCGCGCGCGACATGGCCTTCCCGCGCCTGAACGCGATGTCCTACTGGCTGCTCTTGGCCGGCGGCATCGTCTTCTACGCCTCGATCTTCTGGAACCCGCCCGAAGCCGGCTGGACGAGCTATGTGCCACTGTCGAACTCCTTCTTCTCCCCCGGCGGCGGCCAGGACGCCTGGATCTACCTGATCCACCTGACGGGGCTCTCCTCGATCATCGGCGCGATCAACCTCTACGCGACGATCGTCAACATGCGCTCCCCCGGCATGTCATGGGGGCGCCTGCCGCTGTTCGTGTGGGCGATCCTCACCTACTCGGTCCTTCTAATCGTCGCGCTGCCGGTGATCGCCGCGGCGGTAACGATGCTGCTGACCGACCGTCACTTCGGCACCCACTTCTTCGACCCCTCCAATGGTGGCTCGGCGCTGCTCTGGCAGCACCTGTTCTGGTTCTTCGGGCACCCCGAGGTCTACATCATGGTGCTGCCCGGCTTCGGCGTCGTCTCGGAGATCCTGCCCGTATTCGCGCGCAAGCCGATCTTCGGCTACAAGGCGATCGCGGCGTCCACCGTGGCGATCGCCTTCCTCGGCTTCCTCACCTGGGCGCACCACATGTTCGCCACGCCGATCCCCGAGGCGATCCTGGTCTTCGTGATGCTCAGCTCGTTCTTGATCGCGATCCCCACGGGTGTGAAGATCTTCAACTGGATCGCCACCCTGTGGCACGGCACGATCGAATTCAAGACCCCGCTGCTGTTCTGCGCGGGCTTCATGGCGCTGTTCATCATCGGCGGCATCTCGGGCATCTTCCTGGCCGTCTTCCCCGTCGACTGGCAGCTCAACGAAAGCTATTTCGTCGTCGCCCACATCCACTTCGTGCTGATGGGGGGCGCCGTGTTCACGATCTTCGCCGCCATCTACTACTGGTTCCCGAAGATCACCGGGCGCATGCTCAGCGAGAGCCTCGGCAAGCTCTCCTTCTGGCTGATGTTCGTGGGCTTCCTCGCGACCTTCCTGATCCAGCACGTGATGGGCCTCGACGGCATGCCCCGCCGCGTGTACGAGTACGACAACGTCGGCAACCTCGCCCTCTACAACCTGATCTCCACGATCGGCTCCTTCATCCTCGCCGCGGGCGTGCTCGCCACGGTGATCAACGTGGCGCGCAGCGTCAAGGTCGGCGTTATCGCCGGACCGGACCCGTGGAAGGCCAACACCCTTGAGTGGTTCACGGCCTCTCCCCCGCCGGTCAACAACTTCGACATCGTCCCGCGCATCCGCTCGGTCGAACCGATGAAGGACATCCGCAGCGAGGTGGAGCGACGCTCTTCGGCCGCCGCGGGCGAGGGCGCCTACGGCGGAGCTACCGTACCGGCGGGCGCCACGCAAGTCGGGGTGTAGGGTGTCGCGGTGGCTCTCGACGCGCGCCTGACGGACTCCCAGGCCGGCACCGCCGCGGCGGTGCTGCCCTCTCCCACGCAGGTCGGCGCCGCGACGGACACACTTGCGGGCGCCTCCACCTCCGCCCATCCGCTTTCCCCAGCCCGCCCCCTCTCGCCCGCACGTCAGCTGATCGGAGACTACGTCGAGCTGACCAAGCCCAAGGTGCAGTCGCTGCTATTGCTGACGACGATCACCACGATGTATGTCGCCGGCGATCCCTCGCCGCTGCTGGTGGCGCTCACCTGCCTCGGCGGCTACCTCTCCGCAGGCGGCGCCGGTGCCGTTAACCATTGGTTCGACCGCGACATCGACGCGCAGATGGCCCGCACCGCGACGCGGCCGATCCCAGCGGGCCGCGTGTCCCCGCGCGCGGCACTGCTCTTTGGCTGCACGCTCGCGGCGCTCTCGCTCTTGGAGCTCTCGCTGACCGTCAACCCGCTTGCCGCCGGCCTCTCCTTCGCAGGGTTCCTTGGCTACGTGTTCGTCTACACGCTGTGGCTCAAGCGGCGCACCCCGCAGAACATCGTGATCGGCGGTGCCGCCGGCGCCGTGCCGCCGCTGGTCGGCTGGGCGGCCGTGCGCGGCTCGGTGGGCGGCCTCGCGGTGATCCTCTTCTTCATCGTCTTCTTCTGGACCCCGCCGCACTTCTGGGCGCTGTCGCTTTTGATGAAGGACGAGTACAAGAAGGTCGGTGTGCCGATGCTTCCGGTGGTGCGCGGCGAGGCCGAGACGCGGCGGCAGATACTGCTCTACACGGTGCTGCTGTATGCCGTGACGCAGCTGCCGTTCTGCACCGGCGCGCTGGGCGGCGCCTACCTGGCGGCCTCGCTGGTGCTTGGGTTCGGGTTCATTGCCGGGGCGGTGCGGCTTTACCGGCGTGCGGATCGCCGCAGCGCGCTGCAGCTCTACCTTTTCTCGCTGGCCTACCTCGCGCTTCTGTTCTGCAGCATGGTCATCGACGTACATCTATAAACTTCGCACCGCAATGATGACTCGCCGACTCGCACGCAAGAACATCCGCACCGGAGTGATCGTGGGAGCGCTCTGTATGTTCATCTTCGCGATCACGTTCATCGTGGCCGCGATCTACGTGTCATGAGCCCGCTTGATCCTCAGGTGCCGCCTACCGGCGAGGAGATCCATCTCCCTGGCCCGAGTATCTTGCCGCTGCTTACTTCCGTTGGCATCACGCTGGCGGTGATCGGCATCACGATCAGCCTTATCTTCGTGATCGCCGGCTCGCTCTTGACGATCGTGTGCGTGGCGCGCTGGATCGCCGATACGCGCCACGAAGTCGACGAGCTGCCGCCGGGCTGAGGCTGACCGGCGACCCGCCCCGGCGTCTCAGGAGAGCCGCCGCCGCCGCGCTCGCGAGCACCGTGCCGGGCGTTCACGCGGTCGCGCTCGCGGGCACCGGGCAGATCGCGCCGTCGTCGGTCCAGCAGCGGACTATGTCGCGCACCGAGAGGATGCCGACGGTCTCTCCGCCCTCGACCACGATCAGGTGCCGGAAGCTGCCGTGCACCATCGCCGAGGCGGCCTCCTCCAGCGACCACTCGGGCGAGGCGTAGACGACATCTCTGGTCAGGTGCCCGCCCACCAGCTCGGTGTCGGGGTCCTGGCCGGCGCCGATCGAGACCAGGATGTCGCGCTCGGTGAGGATTCCCGGGCCGTGACCGTCGGGGTCGTTGACGACGGCGGCGCCGACGTGGCGTTCGGACATCAGGCACGCGGCGGCCCGCAGCGTATGACCTGGACCGACCGAGAGGACCATGGGGCTCATTCCCTCGTGCACCTGCATTACACGGCTCCTTTCCTTGCAACGATTGTATCAATGTACTCGCGCGAGAGGCACGCGTCAAGCGAGTCAGACACGCAAGACCGAGGAGATCGTGCGTATCGAAACGCATCGGATGGCGAGACGCCCCTCCAGGCATTAGGATCACGCCCCTCGATGGTCTGCATCACCTCAGAGATACCCGCAGCGCCCCCCGGAGCAACCTGCGCGTATGTCTAGGCGCTCGATCATCGGAACCGCGATCGCCGCGGTCATCGCCACGGCGATCGGCATCTGGCTGAGCTATGTCATCCACTGGTTCCCGGTGCAGGCCTCGACGCAGGCGCACAACACCGACCGCCTCTACCACGTGCTGGTGATCGCCTCGATCCCGATCTTCGTGCTGGTGGTGACGGTCATCCTCTACAGCGTCTGGAAGTTCCGCATGAAGCCCGGCGAGGAGCTCAAGGATGGCCCGCCGATCCACGGCAACACCCGCCTGGAGATAGCGTGGACCACCGTTCCGGCGATCCTCCTGACGGGCCTTGTCGCCTACTCCTTCGTGGTGCTGCACAAGAACGAAGAGAAGCCCAAGGGCCCCGAAATCCAGATCAACGTGACCGGCCAGCAGTTCTTCTGGCGCTACGAATATCCCTCCTCGCTCACGGGCGGGGCGCCTTTGAAGACCACCCAACTGTACGTGCCCGACAACGAGTCGGTCTATTTCAACATCCGCAGCGTCGACGTGATCCACGCCTTCTGGGTGCCCGCCTTCCGCCTGCAGATCGACGCCGTGCCCGGTATCACCACGCACTGGCGCGCCACGCCCGACCGACTGGGCAGCTACCCGGTCGTATGCAACCTGCTCTGCGGGGTGGGCCACTCGCTGATGCGCTCCACGATCCACGTCGTGCGGCCGGCCATCTTCCAGTCGTGGCTGAAGAGTCAGACAGCCGCCGCCGCGGGAGTAAAGTGACGAGCCGATGATCGCCAAGTTTCGCGCACCGGGCTTCTATCGCGGCGGGCTGGGTTTCCTGCTCGGCATCACCTTCGCGGTGGCCGTCACGTGGCTGGTGCGCATGAGCACGGGCCACACGACCTACCCGCACTACCTCAAGGGCGAAGCGATCCTGACGGTGTCGCTGCTCGCCGCGCCGCTGTTCTTCCTGGTGGGCTTCGGCGGCTTCGACTACTGGCTCTACTGGGCCGCCGGTCGCCCGACACGTCCCGAGGACCACTCCGGCCACGGCGCGACCAAGTGGCAGGACTACTTCCGCATCAACACCGACCACAAGGTGATCGGCATCCAGTACACGGTCACCTCGTTCTTCTTCCTACTCGTGGGCGGTCTGTTGGCGATGCTGATGCGCGCCGAGCTCGCCCAGCCGGGCGCGCAGTTCGTGGACGCGAACACCTACAACGGCCTCTTCTCCGTCCACGCGTCGCTGCTCATCTTCCTGTTCATCATCCCCGTCTTCGCGGGCCTCGCGAACTTCGTGCTGCCGCTGATGATCGGCGCGCCGGACATGGCGTTCCCTCGCCTGAACGCGCTCTCCTACTGGCTCTTGCCGATCGCCGGGCTGATGATGCTCTCGAGCTTCCTGGCGCCCGGCGGGGCGTTCGCGGACGGCTGGACCGCCTACACGCCGCTGTCGGTCGATGCGCCGATCGGCCAGGACTTCTTCACGATCGGAGTGCAGTTCGCGGGCGCCTCCTCGATCATGACCGCGCTGAACTTCCTCGTGACGATCATCACGATGCGCGCGCCGGGGATGAGCTTCTTCCGCATGCCGCTCTTGGTGTGGGCCAACTTCGCCACGTCGCTGCTGGTCGTGATCGCCACGCCGTTCGTGGCGGCCTCGCAGTTCTTCATCCTGCTCGACCGCTCGCTGGGCTTCAACTTCTTCAACTCGGCCAACGGCGGCGACGTGCTGATGTACCAGCACGTCTTCTGGTTCTACTCGCACCCTGCGGTCTACATCATGATGCTGCCGGGCTTTGGGATCATCAGCGAAATCCTCGCCGTGAAGGCGCGCAAGCCGATCTTCGGCTACCGCATGATGGCCTTCTCGCTGCTGGCGATCGTGATGCTGGGCTTCACGGTGTGGGCGCACCACATGTTCACCTCTGGGATGGCCTCCTGGATCCGCATCCCGATGGCGATCACCACGGCGATCATCGCGATCCCCACCGGCATCAAGATCTTTTCCTGGCTGGCGACGCTGTGGCGCGGGGTGCTGCACGTGGACACGCCGATGCTATTCGCGCTCGGCTTCCTGATCACCTTCACCGCGGGCGGCATCAGTGGCGTGATGCTCGCGATGGTGCCCTTCGATATCCATGTGAGTGCCACCTACTTCGTTGTCGCGCACATCCACTACGTCCTATTTGGCGGCTCGCTTATGACGATCTTCGCGGGCGTCTACTACTGGTTCCCGAAGATGACCGGCCGCATGTACGACGAGCGCCTGGGCAAGTGGCACTTCTGGCTGACCTTCATCTTCTTCAACCTCACCTTCGCGCCGATGCACGTGCTCGGCCTGGAGGGCATGCCCCGGCGCGTGGCCACCTATTCGGCGCAGTTCGCCACCGCCAACCTGCTTATCTCGCTCGCCAGCTTCGCGCTGGGAGCAACCACGCTGATCTTCGTCTACAACATGATCACGAGCTGGCGCGGCGGCCCGCGCGCGGTGGCCAACCCGTGGCGCGGGATGACGCTCGAGTGGCAGGTCTCCTCGCCGCCGCCGATCTTCAACTTCGACCACGTTCCGACTGTCGTGGGCGGCCCCTACGAGTATGGAGTGCCCGGTGCGGTGCACGGCATCTTCGCCCCGCCCACCCGGGCGGGTGGGGCTCCCATCAATGTCGGCGCCGGATCTGGAGCGCTGGCGGGCGGTGGCGGCGGCAGTGGGGGCGGTGACGGTGCGAGCCTCGGTGGCAGCGCCAACCCGTTCGGCGAGGAGTAAGGACCGGAGATGTCTGTCTCGGATACGGATAGGGAGCGAGCGCGATGAAGGAAATACTTGGAGTGGCCAACCGCACGCTGGGTGGCGCAAAGCTATATGAGCGGGTGCGCGAGCTGGCAGTCGAGGGCGACGTGCGCTTCCGCCTCGTCGTCCCCCAGAGCAAGCCGACCGCGGGTCTCGTGATCTACGACGAGGCGGTGCGCGAATCAGCGCAGGTGCGCGTGGACCTCGCAATGTCGTTTCTCGCCAGCGAGGGCATCCAGGCGACCGGCGAACTGGGCGACCCCGACCCCTTCTCGGCGACGATGGACGCGATCGCCGTGCGCCGCCCCGACCAGATCATCGTCTCGACCCATCCGGCCTCCCAGTCGGGCTGGCTGCGGCGCGATTTGATCGAGCGCATCCACAACGCCTCGGGCCTGCCAGTGGAGCACATCGTGACGGACCTAGAGCACGAGGGACTACCGTTCGCAGTGACGCTCGTGGTCGCCAACAAGACCTCCAGCGGCGAGGAGCTGATCGAGCATCTGCACGCCAAAGCCGCCGGCGGGGGCGAGCGCCACCTGTTCATCGCGGTGGTGCCCCAGCAGGACGGCCGCGGCACGGCGCCGCGCGAGGCGCGCATCCGCCTCGCCGCGATGCTCGACCGCATGCACGCCGCCGGGTTGCTCGGTGCTGGCATGATCGGCGACCCCGACCCCTTTACCGCGGTGATGAACGCGCTCGAGCTGTTCAGGGTGGACGACATCGTGATCTCCACGCTGCCCGGCGAGCGTTCGGGCTGGATGCGCGCGCGGCTCGTCCAGCGCGTGCGCGGCGCCACCTCGGTGACGGTCGAGCACATCGAAGTAGACGTCAACGCACCGGCGGCCGCAACCCCGGTCGGGAGCTGAGCGAGCGCGATGGAGGCGGCCAGCATCGGGCACGCGAGCGCGGGCGCACAGGGCCACCCAGGAGTGGGCGCTCACGGCGCCGACGCGCACGCAGAGCACCACGGGCCGCCCCCGGCCAATCGCAGCTCGCGCGTGGAGCCCCAGCTGCTGGGGATGCTGCTTTTCATCATCTCCGAGGTGATGGTCTTCGGGGCCTTCTTCACGGCGTACTTCTTCATCCGCGTCGCCCAGGGCGATCCGTGGCCCGCGACGGGCACGCATCTGCCGGTCGCGGTGGCCGGGTTCAACACGGCGATCCTCGTGTCCTCCTCGTTCACACTGCACTGGGCGGAGACGGCGCTCAAGAAGGACAACCGCTTCGCGTTCAAGGCCGGCATGGTGATGACGTTCCTGCTCGGCGCCACCTTCCTATTCATCCAGATCAACGAGTACGCCAACATCGGCTTCGCCCCCCAGAACACCGCCCAGGCCACGATCTTCTACGGCCTCACGGGCCTGCATGGCGCGCACGTCACGATCGGCCTGATCTTGCTGCTGATCGTGTGCATCCGCGCCTTCCGCGGGCACTACTCCGCCGAGGAACACCGCGGTGTGGAAGTGCCGGGGATCTACTGGCACTTCGTCGATGCCATGTGGATCGTCGTGTACCTAACGGTCTACGTGATTTGACCATTCCAGCTGCTCTGGTGGTCGTAGGCCAAGCAGGCCAAGGACGCAGTGAGCGTGGCGTGCTTGGCACGCAAGCGATCGAGGACGCCGGCATGCGCAGCGCATACGGCCGCCAGAGCCGGTGCTGAACCCGCTGCGCTCCGAGGCCGAGGCGTTTCGCCTGCTGCTCTACGTGATCGCTGTGTTCGTCGCGATCGTGGCGATCATCGTGATCGTGCGCGCGCTCACCTGAGCGCGGCTCCTACTTCACGGTGATCGTGCCTTCCATACCCGCCTGCCTATGGCCGGGCACCTGGCAGAAGAAGGTGTAGGTGCCGGGCTTCAGCGTGACGGTCACCGAGGCGACACCCTTGCTGATGAACTTCGTGGCGCCGAGAATCGGCCCCGAGGGACCGGTGCCCGACTGGATCGCGAGGTTGTGCGTGACACCCGACATGTTGGGCATTTCGACCGCCACGGCGCCCGCTGTGGCGGTTGCCTTGTTCGAGACGTAGGCCAGCTGGCCGGCCGGGTTGGCTTCGATCGAGAGCTTGCCGGCCTTCTCGACTGCGGGCTTGCCTGCGCCAGCGGGAGCCACTGCGGTTGCCAACAGGCCCGTGTCGGGCGTGGGCTGGGCGGCCGACTGGGCGACATAGGCGGCGACGTCTTCGAGCGTGGAGCCGTTGAGCAGTTCCTTGGGCATCACGCCGTGCGAATTGGGGTCTAGCACCTGCCCGTATACGACGCCCTGGATCGTGCTGCGCTTGAGCCCTTCGGCGATGCTCGCGCGGAAGGCTTCGTCCAGGTTCGGCCCGACGATGCCCTTCGTGTTGGCGCGCGCGAGCGTGTGGCAGGAGCCGCACTTGGCGACGAACTCCTGCTTGCCGAGGATCAGGTTTGGATTCGACTCGCGCTTGATCGAGCAGCCCGCGCAGAAAAGCGCGAGGCCACCCGTACCAGCCAGCACGCTCACCAGCCGGATCCCTCTGAATGTCCTGTCCAGCATCCGCGCGCGAACTCTATCCGAACGTGTCCCGGAACCGCCAGATCGTCGGACGGCAGGGACGGCGCGCATGTGCGAACCTCGCCTCGACGCAGGCAGCGATGGCGGCGCGACCCTGTGGCCGAGCGCTTCGCTAGAGTCTCGCGCGTGAACAACGGCCAGCGCTATCGCCTGCGCAACCCGGCGAGCGGGCGCGAGATTGTGCTCGCAGCCGAGCCCGGTGAGATTTACGTGGATCGCGACTCGGGCGCGCCGATGGAGATCGTTGGCAAGCTGCTGCCGCTGGCCCCATCCGCTTCCAGGCTGCCTTGGGCGGTTGAGAACCTGCGCTTCTGCCCGTGGTGTGAGCAGCTCGCGCAGAAGGACCTCAACGACTGCCCGACCTGCGGCCGCCGCATGGGGCCGCTTTGAGCGTGAGCGGTGCCCCTCACGTCTCGGCCAAGATTCGCGCGGGGCGCGTGCGCAGACGTCTCGCTCCCTCCCGCGCCGCTGCCGCGGCGAGTTTTCTGCTGATCCTCTGTCCCCTGACGCTCAGCGCCTGCGGAGGCGGCTCGAACGCCGCTGACGCGGTGCCCAAGAGTACGCCGAACATCATCCCGCCGACCGACACGTCCGCCGAAAACGAAGCTCAAGCGTCCGCGGCCACTAGCACCACGACCTCGACGAAGACCTCCTCCAGCGGCAGCGGGAGCACCGAAGCGAGCGGCGCCAACGAATCGAGCAGCCCGTCAGAAGAACTCTCCGGCAGCGGCGCGAGTGGAGGCACGGGCGCCTCCGGCGGCGGTAGCTCCGGCGGTAGCTCTTCCGCTGGGGGTGGCACTTCCGCGGGCGGCGGCTCCTCGTCTTCGGGAGGCTCTGGTAACAGCTCCACTGGCGGTGGCTCCAGCGGATCGGGCGCGACGAGCAGCCCCACCGGCGGCGCGGGCGCCCCCTCGGGCTGACGTCTGGCTCTGGACCCTACGGAGTGGAGATCAGCGTCGCACTGTAGGTCAGGCGCGCGGTGCGATACAGGCAGTAGTACTGAACCGCGGAGCCGATCGCCGTCTGCGTGGTCTGCGCGCTGGTGCTGGTGCACTGTGCCTTGGGACGGCTGGCGCGCCAGGAGGTCGTGTTGGGGTAGCTCAGCGCGAGCGCGGGTGCCCAGGAGGGAACGGTGAGCGCCACGATGTCGCCCTTCTTGACGGGAATCGTGCTCGCCAGCGGGAACTGGGCGGTCTTGCCGAAGTACGGTTCGAGCTTGACGAGCGGGCTCTGCGCGATCAGCTTGTAGGTGAGGTTGGGCGAGCGCTGGGCGCGCAGGATCGCGATCCCCGCGGTCGCTTCGCCGCCCTCGTTGGCGTTGAAGAACTTGACCTGCGTGGCCGTGGGCTTGCCGAGAGTGACCGTCCACGCCACGATCGAGCCTTCGCGCGGGGCCGAAACCGGGTTGTGCAACGTGCCGACTTTGACCTGGAATCCAGTCGTGCGGCTCACGGCCAGACAGGGGCTCCCCGGACAGCTAGGCGGGGTGGCCGGTGTTTCGGGCGTCGTGGCGGGCAGCACGCCGACTTCGGCGAGCGTCGCGAGCGAGCCGGTGGGAAGGGCGAGCAGGAGAAGCAGGCCCAGAGCCAGGGCGAGTGGTGCGCGGGGTGATCTCATATGGGCATTGAACACGGGGAAGGGGACGATGTAGCGGTTCGACGCGGAAGCCGCTATTCCCCCTTCAATTCCGTGGCGGCCTCAGCGATCTGGTCAGGATCGCCCGGCGAGGGGGTCCACGGCAACAGCAGCGGGTCCGTCGCATAGCGCGGGATCACGTGAACGTGGAAATGAAACACCGTCTGCCAGGCCACGGCACCGCAGGAGTTAATGACGTTGACCCCTTCGGCGCCCAGGCGCTCGCTCATGCGGCCCGCAAGGCGCTGAGCGGCGACCGCGACGGCCTTCAAATCCTCCGGGTCGACAGTCAGCAGGTCGCGGGCGTGTGTGCGCGGGATCACCAGCGCGTGGCCGCGCGTGGCGGGGTTGATGTCCATGAAGGCCACGGTGCGCTCGTCTTCATCGACGATCGTGGCCGGCAGGGCGCCGACAAGGATCTTGCAGAAGATGCAATCAGATTCGCTGCTCACGGGCGCATCCTAGCCCAGGAGGGATCGAGCGAAATCGAGCGCCTGTCCGCGGGTCTGCACCCGTCCGGTGTACTGTGCCCGCGCAAGCTCTTCCAGCAGCTCGCCGACACGGGGCCCTAGCTGGATGTCGAGCTCGCGCGCCAGCTCATCGCCTCGCACGAGCGCACGCGGAGAGCCCCCCTGTGCGCGCCAGTCGAGGGCGTCGTCGAGCATCGCGCACGCCAAACGCATGTGCATCTCGATCGCCTCCGCAGCCTTGGCCCCGCGGGTGGCGAGACGGTCGGCAACCGACAGCAGCGTGACGTCGACCTCCACCGGCTCGGCGGCGCGCAAGTAGACGAAGACCGTCTCGCGCGCGAGCGGCTGGGGCTCGTGCACGAGGAAGCCCAGGCGCAGGTGATGGCGTACCAGAGCAGCGACGTGGGCCTGTAGGCGCTCGCTGGCCCTCAACCTGCCGAGTACCTTCCGCGCCAGGGCGGCCCCGCCGACGTCGTGGCCCATGAACGTCACCCGACCGTCCGTGCGCACGGCGCGCGTGGCGGGCTTGGCGGCGTCGTGCAGCAGCGCGCCCCAGCGCAGGGCACCACCACGCGAGAGTCCATCGGCCAGCGGCTCGGCGAGCAATGCGCGCACGCCTGCCGCGCTCGCCTCGCCGAACAGCGAGGCCGAGTCCTCCTGCAGCGCAATCGTCTGCTCCAGCACCGCCAGCGTGTGGTCATGTACGTCGCGATCGTGATAGCGGCTCTGCTGCACGCCGCGCAGTGCTTCAAGCTCGGGGAGCACCACCGCAGTGGCACCAACCTCGCGCATCAGATTCAGGCCAGGCAGCGCCCTGGAGGCGTCGAGGATGCGACGCAGCTCCATGAACACCCGCTCGGCCGAGACGGACTCGAGCCCCGGTGCTGCGGCACGAGCGCTGAGCAGCGTCTCGCGCTCAGGGGCTAGATCGAGCTCCACGGCGAGGCGCACGAGGCGCAGCACTCGCAGCGGATCGGCGGCGAACGCCTCGCTGGCGACCATGCGCAGGCGCCGCTGCTCGAGGTCCTGCAGGCCCCCGAACGGATCGACCGGCGCACCCCCGGGCAGCGGCTCGGCAATCGCGTTGACGGTAAAGTCGCGCAGCCGGAGATCGTCGTCGAGCGAGAGGCCGCGCAGACGCTCCACGTCGATCTGCCAGGACCCGTCGCGCGCGACCACGCGCCAGGCGCCGAACTCCTCGGAGAGGGCAAAGCAGGCGGCTGGCCCGCAGGCGCGGGCCAGTGCGCGCGCGGTGTCCGCTGGGTCGCCGTCGATCACGAGATCGAGGTCCGCGGTGGGGCGCCCCAGCAGACGGTCCCGGACCGCTCCGCCCACCAGCCATGCTGCGTGGTCGGCCAGCACTGCGCGCGCGGCCAGCAGCGTGTCGTCGCTCACTTCAGCGTCCGCCGTCGTGGTGATACCAGCGCTCCACGCGACTTGTCAGCCCGCAGGTGACCTCGTAGTTGATCGTGTCCAGTCGCGCGGCCACCTGCTCGGCGGTGATCCGCTCTGGCCCTTGACGGCCGATCAATATGGCGTCCTCGCGCAGCAGCGCTCTGACGTCGGGATCGGGGCCGAGGTCGACGGCCAGGCTGTCCATGCTGATTCGTCCCACCAACGGGTAGCGGTGGCCGGCGACCAGCACCTCGCCTTTGCCCGAGAGCGTTCGGCGCCAGCCGTCCCCATAGCCGGTGGGGAGCACCCCCAGGTGGGTGTCGCTTCGGGCGAGGTAGTCGCGACCGTAGCCGGTGCTCTCCCCCACGGCGCAGCGCTTGATCTCGGCGAGGTAGGAGCCGAGCTCGAGTGCTGGCTCCAGACCCCGGCGCTCGGGGTCCTCGCCGAAGGGATCCATCCCATACAGCGCGATCCCGCAGCGCACCATGTCAAAGTGCGCGCGGGGATCGCGCAGCGTGGCGGCGGAGTTGGCGGCGTGCAGCAGCACCTCGGGGTGCTTCTGCTTGATCGGCACGGCCCAGTGCTCGAAGCGCTGCAGCTGCTCCTCGAAGAAGTCGTCGCCCGGCTCGTCAGCGGTGGCGAAATGGGTCATGAGGCCAACCAGATCCACGTTCGCGGCGGCGTGGGCGGCGGCGACCACGCGCGAGGCCTCGGCGGGGTCGCGCGTGCCAAAGCGCCCCATGCCGGTGTCGAGCTTGACGTGCACGCGGGCGCGCGTGCCGATCTCGGCGGCGAGCTCCTCGACCCAGCGCACGATCTCCTCGCGCCAGATAACCATGTCGACGCCGAGTACGACGGCCTCCTCGAGGTCGCCCACCGGGATCGGCCCCATCACGAGCAGGTGCTCGTACTCCTCGTCGCTCAGCTCGCGCGCCTCGTCGAGGCTGGCCACAGCCAGGCAGGTGGCGCCGGCGGCGAGTGCGGCGCGGGCGCAGCGCGCGACGCCGTGGCCATAGCCGTCGGCCTTCACGACGGCGCACAGGCCTGTGGGCGCCTGCAGCTCGGCGAGCAGGCGTCGGCAGTTGCGTTCGATAGCCGCGAGGTTGACTACTGCTTTGGTCAAGATAGGCTCTCCACCGTCCTCGCGCCTGCCAGTGCGGCGATCACGTCGGAGGCGATCACGCCCTCGGCCGATCCCTGCGTGCGCGCCGCCAGGCGCCCGGCGCGCACGTGCAGCCAAACTCCGGCGCAGGCGGCTGTGAATGCGTCGAGTCCTTGCGCGAGCAGCGCGGCGATGACGCCGCTCAGCACGTCGCCGGTGCCAGCCGTGGCCAGCGCGGGACTGTCGCCGCGGCTGATGGCTACACACCCGGAGGGGGCAGCGATGAGTGTGTCATCTCCCTTGAGCACCACCACGGCCTGGCTCCGCTGAGAGGCCTCGCGCACGCTTGACAGGCGCTCGCGAGCGATCTCCGCGGAGTCGCGGTCAAGCAGCCTGGCCAACTCCCCGGTGTGCGGGGTCAACACGGTCGGGGCCTGCCTACCGGCCAGCTCGTCCAACCGGCCGGCATGAGCGTTCAAACCGTCCGCGTCGAGCACGATCGCGACAGGAGCCTGCACGGCCAGCTCGCGCGCGAAGGCCGCCGCCCCTGGACCGCGCCCGAGGCCCGGGCCGAGGACCAGCGCGCCCTCGCGCTCCAGCAGCCCGAGCACCGCCGGAGCCCCTTCCGCGGTCAGTTCGCCGGCGTCGTCGGGCAGCGCGCGGGTCATCACCTCGAGCAGCGCGACGGCGAGCAGCGGCTGCACGGATGCGGGCAGGCAGGCGGTGACATAGCCGGCACCGGCGCGCGCGCTCGCGAGCGCCGTCATGCGTGGCGCGCCGGTCAGCTCGCGCGAACCGCCCGCCACGACGACGTGGCCACTGGAGAACTTGGTGGATGAGGCGTCCCGCCGGGGCAGCTCGCGCGCGAGCGAGTCCTGCAGCAGTCCGCTCGTGGACACGCCCGGGGCCCCGCGTGGAATGCAGATGTCTTCCGTGAGCACGCGTCCCGCATGGGCCTTGCCCGGGTGGATCCACAGGCCGGGCTTGGCCGCGTGGAAGGTAACGGTGAGCGTGGCACGGACGGCCGTACCGCAGACGACGCCCGTGGAGGCATCAACGCCGCTGGGCACGTCCACGCTTACCACGGGCGCACGGGCGCACGCCAGCGCGTCAATCGCCGCCGCCACGACGCCGCGCGGAACGCCCTCGAAGCCCGTGCCGAGCAGCGCGTCCACGATCACCGCCGCGTCGTCGAGCAGACCCGCCAACGACTGACCGCCAGCGGTCAGACTCGCCGCGGCGACGCCACTGTCGTGGACGGCGCTCCCGCCGTCCACTTGCTCCCCGCCGGCCTCGCCGAGCAGCTGAAGCGGCGGCTCATCCGGCAGGCGAGCCAGATTGGTGGCGGCGTCGCCGGAGAACTCGTCCGCCGGCGCGGTAGAAAGCACCGTCACTTCGAGGCCTGCCTCGTACAGCAGACGCGCAACAACTAGACCGTCGCCGCCGTTGTTGCCCTTGCCGCAAACCACCAGCACCGGGCCGTTCGAAACCAGATCTTCGTCCGTATGAACCAGATCTTCGACCGCCCGACAGACGGCTTCACCCGCACGCTCCATCAGATCCAGCGAGGGAACACCCTGCTCTTCGATCGCCCAACGATCGACTGCTCGCATCTGCTCGGCGTCGAGGAGCGGGAGCAGCCAATCTGGCAGTGTCATCCTGGCGATGCTAACGCGCCTACTCGACGGTCACCGTCTTGGCGAGGTTGCGCGGCTGATCGACATTCAGGCCGCGCCGGCGGGCGATCTCATAGGCGAGCAGCTGCAGCGGAATCACGGCGAGGATGGGTTGCAGGATCCAGTCGACGGAGGGCACGGTGAGGGCGACGTCAACGTGCTTGACGACGGCCTCGTTGCCGGCCGTGGTGACGGCGATGACGTGGGCCCCGCGCGCGCGGACCTCCTGCATGTTGGAGATGAGCTTCTCCAGCACGGGCGAGTCGGTGGCGACGCAGACCACCGGCGTGGAGTCGTCCAGCAGCGCGATCGGCCCGTGCTTCATCTCGCCGGCGGCGTAGGCGTCGGTGGCGATGTAGGAGATCTCCTTGAGCTTCAGCGCGCCCTCGAGGGCCGCGGGCAGGCCGACGTGACGGCCGATGTAGAGGAAGAAGTCCTTGTCGAACTCGGCGTCGGCGATGTGGGCGATCTGCTCGGCCAGCTCTGCTGAGCCGGTGATCTGCGAGATGCAGTGCGGCAGGCGCTTGATCTCTGAGACGAGCTCGGCGATGCGCTCACGCGGGAGCGTGCCGCGCAGCTCGGCCAGGCGCAGGCCGAGCAGGTAGATGACGGCGACCTGGCAGACGAAGGTCTTGGTCGCGGCCACGCCGATCTCGAGGCCAGCGCGCGTGAAGAGCACGCCGTCGGCCTCGCGCGTGGCCTGCGAGCCCATCACGTTAGTGATCGCAAGGACGGTGGCACCACGCTCGCGTGCGAGGCGCATGGCAGCGAGCGTGTCGGCGGTCTCGCCGGACTGGGTGATGCCGATCACGAGGTCGCCGGGGCCGACGACGGGGTTGCGGTAGCGGTACTCGGAGGCGACATCGACCTCGACGGGAATGCGCGCCCACTCCTCGATCGCGTAGCGAGCGATCTGCCCGGCGTGGTAGGAGGTGCCGCAGGCGACGACGACAATGCGCTTGACTCCGGCGAGGATGCGCTCCTGCAGGGCGCCCTCCTCGTCCAGGTCCACGCCGTCCCCGCGGGCGGTGCGGTCGGCGATGGCCTCGGCGACGACGTCGGCCTGCTCGTGGATCTCCTTGAGCATGAAGGTCTGGAAGCCGCCCTTCTCGGCTGTGTCCTCGTCCCAGTCGACCTCGACAGGCGCGCGTACGACCTCGCGGCCGTCGGCTGTTTCGATGCGCACACCCGCGGGCGTGAGCACGACGATCTCGCCGTTCTCGACGTACTGCACGGTGCGGGTCTGCGCGAGGAAGGCGGAGACGGCCGAGGCGACAAACTGCTCGCTCTCGCCAAGGCCCACGACGAGCGGGCACTCCTTGCGCGCGCCGACGAGCGTGTCGGGCTCGTCCAGGGACATCGCCACGAACGCGTAGTGACCCTCGAGCTCAGAGTAGGCGGAGCGTACGGCGGCGGCGAGATCGCCATCGTGGTGGTGGGCGATCAGGTGCGCGATCACCTCGGCGTCGGTTTCGGAGGTGAAGCTGCAACCTTCGCCGAGGAGACGCTCCTTGAGCGCCATGTAGTTCTCGACGATGCCATTGACGACAACGTGGACGCGGTCGCCGCTGTCATAGTGGGGGTGCGCGTTCTCTTCGCTGACGCGCCCATGGGTGGCCCAGCGGGTGTGGCCGATGCCGATCGTTGCGGGGCGAGTGGCAAGCGCTACGCCGCCACCCTCGCGCTCGCCTGTCTGGGCGCCCAGCTTGGCCTGCAGCGCGTCGAGATTGCCGACGGCGCGAACGGCCTCGATGCGGTCCTCGACGAGCACGGAGATGCCGGCGCTGTCATAGCCCCGGTACTCCAGACGGCGCAGGCCGGCGAGCAGCAAGTCCCGCACGGGCCGGCCGCCGACGTAGCCAACGATGCCGCACACGCGCCCGACGATACCAGCGGCCGCGTGCTCGACTGCATTCGCATGGACACGTTTGGACGGGCAGGCTCAGGCCAGCGCGCGCTCGACGAGCGAAGCGAGATGCGTGCACACCGCGTCGGCCTCCTCGTCGGTCGGAGCCTCGACCATCACGCGGATCAGCGGCTCGGTGCCGCTGGGGCGCACGAGCACGCGCCCGCGCCCGGCAAGCTCCTCGTCGGCGCTGGCCACGGCGGCTTTGACGTCCTCGGCGTGCTCGTAGGCGCTGCGGTCCTTCACGCGGATGCCGACTAGGCGCTGGGGAAGTTTCGCCATCGCGTCGCGTTCGGCTAGTGCGCGCCCTGAAAGCGCCTCCAGGACGAGCAGCGCACTGGCGATGCCGTCGCCGGAGCGATTGAAGCCCATCTCGATGATGTGGCCGGACTGCTCGCCGCCGAGCACCCAGCCGCGCGTGCGCAGCTCCTCCAGGACGTAGCGGTCGCCGACGCTGGTGCTCGCTACGGTGATCCCTGCCTGCGCCATCGCCGTGTGAAAGCCGAAGTTGGTCATCACCGTCACCGCGACGCCTCCACCGGGCAGCCTTCCCGCACGGTGCAGGTGTAGTGCTGCAAGCGCCATCAACTCGTCGCCGTCGACGACCTGACCGTTGCCGTCGACAGCGAGCACGCGGTCACCGTCGCCGTCGAAGGCGAAGCCGATCGCGTGGCCGCTCTCGCGGACCCGCGCGGCGAGCTGCTCGACGTGGGTGGAGCCACAACCGGCGTTGATGTTGCGCCCGTCTGGAGCGTCGGCGATCACATGGACGGTGGCACCCAAGCGCCTGAAGATCTCGGGCGCGACGCGATGGGTGGCGCCGTTGGCGCAGTCAAGGAGCACGTCCAGCCCGCCGAGGTCGAGGTCCCGGAAGCGAGCGTGCAGCTCGCGAAGATAGTCCTCGCCGGTGCCGCGCAGCTCGCGCACGTGACCGAAGGCACCTACGCCAGACTCGTCGGACGACACGGGCTGGGCCAGCTCGGCTTCGATCGCTTCCTCGGCGGCGTCGCTCAACTTGAAGCCGTCGGCGGCGAAGAACTTGATGCCGTTGTCGTGGTAGGGGTTGTGCGAGGCAGAGAGCACGACCGCGAGGTCGAAGCCATAGCGGGCGATCAACAGCGGCGCGGCGGGAGTGGGCAGCACACCGCCGAGCAGTGTGTCCCCGCCGGCGAAGCTGATGCCGGCGGCCATGGCGGCCTGCAGCATCTCGCCAGACTCACGGGTGTCGCGGATGATGAGTACCTGCGGACGCTCGGCGCCGGTCTGGTGGGTAGCAGCGCGGCCGAGCGCGAGCGCAAGCTCGGGGCTGAGCAACTCCCCGGCGACGCCGCGAACGCCGTCGGTCCCAAACAGACGTCCCGCCATGACCCGTCTAGCGCTTGGAGAACTGCGGACGCTTGCGCGCCTTCTTCAGGCCGGCCTTCTTGCGCTCCTTGGCGCGCGAGTCGCGCGTGAGGAAGCCGCGGCGCTTGAGCTCGCCGCGCAGATTGGGATCGGCCTCGAGCAGCGCGCGGGAGACGCCGTGGCGCAGGGCGCCGGCCTGCGCGGAGATGCCGCCGCCGTGCAGGCGCGCGACGACGTCCATACGGTCCTGATAGCCCACCGTCTCCAGTGGCTGACGAATGTTGCGCTGGAGGGTGTCGCGCGTGAAGTGCTGCTCGAGGGTGCGTCCGTTGACGACGTAGGTGCCGGTGCCGGGGCGCAGGGTGACGCGGGCGATGGCGGTCTTGCGCTTGCCCGTGGCGCGGTAGCGCGCGCCGGCGGCGAGATCGATCGCGGCGGTGGAGATCGGCTCGGCTAGCGGCTCCTCCGCCGTCTCGGCCTCGATCTGCGGCTCCTCCTCGAGCGCGTAGGGGTCGGCGGGCTCGCTGCTGCGGCCGAGCGGGTCGGCGCCCTCGGGGACGATGTCCACCTCGAGGTGCGCCCCTGGCACGGCGGGCCTGACGCGCGGGGCGGGCTCCTCTTCGTCCTCGTCCTCGGCGGGCTCGGCCTCGTCGGCGGCTGCCTCGGTGGGCGCGGCGGCCTCAACGGGCACAGCAGTCTCGGAGGCCGCGACCTCGGCAGGCGCGGCCTCGGTGGGAGGAGCAGTCTCGGAGGCGGCGACCTCAGCGGGCGCGGTGGCAGCCTCGGTGGGCGCGTGGGCCTCGTCGAAGGCCTCCAGGGCGGCATCCTCGGTCACCCCGGCGATCTCTGCTGCGTCCTCGGTGGGCACGGCGGGTCCACCGACCTCGGTGACAAGCTCGGGCGGCTCGGGCGTGGAACCGGCGGCCTCCTCAAAGGCCTCGAGCGCAGCGTCCTCCACGGAGCCGGCGATCTCGGCGGCCTCCTCGCTGGGGACGGCGGTTGGCTCCTCGGGTGTACCCGGTGTCTCGTCGGCCATCACGCCTCGACCTCCATCGGCACGGGCTTCTGCGCCACGTGCGGGTGATCTGGCCCGGCGTACACCTTGAGCTTGGTGATCTGTTTACGCGCGAGGCGATTGCGGGGCATCATGCCCTTGACGGCCAGGCGGATGATCTCCTCCGGGCGGCGGGCCTGCATCTCCTCGAAGCTGCGCGAGCGCAGACCGCCCGGGTAGCCGGAGTGACGGTAGTAGCGCTTGTCGGCACGCTTGTTGCCGGTGACGGCGACCTTCTCGGCGTTGACGACGACGACGAAGTCACCGGTATCGATGTGCGGTGTGTACTCGGGCTTGCGCTTGCCGCGCAGCGCGTCGGCGATCTGCGTCGCCATGCGGCCAAGGGTCTTGCCGTTGGCATCGATGACGAGCCAGTTGCGCTCGCGGTCTGTGGGCTTGGCGACGTAGGTCTTCATGGCGTGAAAAAGGCCACGCGTGAACACTACGCGCGGCGCGGTCAACATCATAGCCAAACACGCAAAGTTAGCCAACTTGGCAAAATTAGCCAGAGCGCGAAAGGCCAAAAATGGGCTGTTTAGTCGCCTTTCGCGTTGTTTGGCGTTGGCAAGACGACGCTCACTCCCACTCAATCGTTCCTGGTGGCTTGCTGGTGATGTCCAGGACCACCCGATTGACCTCGCGCAGCTCGTTGATCATGCGCGAGGCGATCGTCTCCAGCAGGTCGTACGGCAGGCGTGCCCAGTCGGCGGTCATCGCGTCGTCGCTGGTCACCGCGCGGATGACGACGACATAGCCGTAGGTGCGTTCGTCCCCCTGCACACCGACGGTGCGCACGTCGGGGAGCACGCAGAAGGACTGCCACAGCTCGCGGTAGAGCCCGGCCTTGCGGATCTCCTCCTGCAGGATGTGGTCGGCCTCGCGCAGCACGTCCAGTCGTTCCTTGGTGGCTTCCCCGCCGACGACGCGGATCGCGAGACCCGGCCCCGGGAAGGGCTGGCGCCAGACCAAGCGCTCGGGCAGGCCCAGCTCAGCGCCCACCGCGCGCACCTCATCCTTGAAGAGGGTGCGCAGCGGCTCGACGAGCTCGAACTCGAGGTCGTCGGGCAGGCCGCCGACGTTGTGGTGGGACTTGATCGTGGCCGCGCCCGTGCCGCCGCCGGACTCGATCACGTCGGAGTAGAGGGTGCCTTGCACCAGAAAGCGCACGCCCTCGCCGTGGGTGGCGTCGAGGCGGGCGGCCTCCTCCTCGAAGACGCGGATGAACTCCGCGCCGATCGCCTTGCGCTTGGCCTCGGGCTCGGTCACCCCGCGCAGGCGCTCCAGGAAGCGCCGCTCGGCGTCGACCGCGACAAGCGGCACCTTGAAGGTGTCGCGGAAGGCGCTCACGACCTGCTCGCCCTCGTCCTTGCGCATCAGTCCGTGGTCGACGAAGACGCACGTCAGCTGATCGCCCACCGCGCGGTGCACGAGCAGCGCGGCAACCGAGGAGTCGACACCACCGGAGAGTCCGCAGATGACCCTGCCCGTACCGACCTGAGCGCGGATGCGCGCGATCTGCTCCTCGGCGATCGACGCCGCCGACCAGGTGCGCTCGCAGCCGCAGATCTCGGTGAGAAAGCGCGTAAGGATCTCCTGGCCGTAGGGCGTATGCACGACCTCGGGGTGAAACTGGATGCCATAGATGCCGCGCTGCACATCCTCCACAGCGGCGACCGGCGAAACAGACGAGGAGGCCAGCGCGGTGAACCCGGGAGGCGGCGCAAAGACGGTGTCGCGGTGGGACATCCAGCAGGTCTGTTCGCGCGGCATCCCGGCCAGCAGCACCCCGGGCTCTGAGACGGAAAGGTCGGAGCGGCCGAACTCCCCCACCTCGGCCTGCTCGACGCGACCGCCGAGCTCGTGGACGAGCAGCTGCATGCCGTAACAGATGCCCAGCACGGGGACGCCGAGCTCAAGCAGACCGCGCTCCAGGTGCGGCGCCCCAGGCTCGTACACCGACGCAGGGCCGCCGGAGAGGATGATGCCGCGCGGCTTGCGCTTGGCGACCTCCTCTAGGCCGACGTGGTGGGGAAGCAGCTCGGAGAACACGCCGCAGTCGCGCACGCGGCGCGCGATCAGCTGCGAGTACTGGCCTCCGTAGTCGAGAACGACGATCTCTTCGGTGGCAGCTGGCACCGAGGGCAGGTGTGCGCCAGGCGCCGCATCGGACTCCGTGGCAGGCGCAACATGTGACTCTGTGGCGGACGCAGCATGAGAGTCCGCGGCAGGCGCCGCGTGCAACCCTGTGGTAGGCGCGTCGGACTCGATGGCAGGCGCGGCGTGCGACTCCGCGGTAGGCGGCGGTTTGGGAGCCGTGACGGCCGTGTCAGTCATTGACGACAGCGGCTGCGGCGGCCTTCCCGTTGGAGCCCATCCCCACGGCCTGGTCGCGCTGCAGCTGCTTGCCCTCGGTCTGCAGGCTCGGCGCAATGACGACCTCGGCGCGGTTGAACTCGGCGAGGTCCTTGTGTCCGCAGGTGGCCATCGAGGTGCGCAGCCCGCCGAAGAGGTTGAACGTGCCGTCGTTCTCGCGCGCCGGACCCACGAGGATCTCCTCGAGCGTGCCGTTCTGCGTCGTCGCCACGCGCGCGCCACGCGGGAGCGTGGGATGAAAGGTGGCCATCCCCCAGTGATAGCCGCGGCCAGGGGCCTCGTGGGCGCGCGCCAGCGGCGAGCCGATCATCACGGCGTCGGCGCCGAGGGCAATCGCCTTGGAGACGTCCCCCCCATTGCGCATGCCGCCGTCGGCGATCACCTGGCAGTACTCGCCGGTCTCCAGCATGTGCGTGGAGCGCGCGTGCGCCACGTCGGCGATCGCGGTTGCCTGCGGCACACCGATGCCGAGCACCCCGCGCGTCGTACACGCCGCACCTGGTCCCACCCCGACGAGCACGCCGGCTGCGCCGGTGCGCATCAGGTGCAGACCGGTGTGATAGGAGGCGCAGCCTCCGACCACAACGGGAACCTCCAGCGAGGGGATGAACTCCTTCAGGTTCAGCGGCTCGGAAACGGTCGAGACATGTTCGCCAGAGACGACCGTGCCCTGGATCACGAGCACGTCGAGGCCGGCCTCGAGCGCGAGCTCGTAGTGGTCGCGCACGCGCTGGGGAGTCAGAGACGCCGCGACGACAACCTTGTGCTCCTTGATCTCGCGGATGCGCTGGGCGATCAGCTCGGGCTGGACGGGCGCGCGGTAGATCTCCTGCATCTCGCGCGTCGCCACATCCTTGGGCAGCTCGGCGATCCGGCGCAGCTGCTCCTCGGCGTCCTCGTAGCGCGTGAAGACGCCCTCCAGGTTGAGCACCGCCAGTCCGCCGAGGCGTCCCACGAGGCCCGCGGTGGTAGGTGAGACGACGCCATCCATCGCAGAGGCCATCATCGGCAGCTCGAACTGATAGGGACCGAGCTTCCAGGAGATGTCGATGTCGTCAGGGTCGCGCGTGCGCCGTGAAGGCACGATCGCGATGTCATCGAAGCCGTATGCGCGGCGGCCGGTCTTACCGCGTCCGATTTCCACGTCCATTAGGGCATCATGACAGCCACAGTGGACGGGCACGGCGCTAGGCGTGGCGAGCCGCGAGCCCCAGGTCACCCACGCGCGCGAGCGTCGGCAACCCGCGCTAAGGCCGAGCCAATCGTTGCGTCCGGGGGCCTTGGATATGCTCGATTGCATGAGCCCTGGTGCCCTCCCTACCTACGAGCCCAGCGCGATCGAGGCACGCCGCCAGCAGGCGTGGCGCGAGCGCGACGCCTTTCGTACGCCTGCGATCGATGAGGGGCAGGCGAGCGCGGGCGAGTACATCAAGCCCTCGGCGCCATTCACCTCTGGAAACATTCACATCGGACACGTGCGCAGCTACGCGATCGGCGATGCCTACGCGCGCTTTCAGCGCGGGCGCGGGGAGAAGGTGCTGTTCGCGTTCGGCTTCGACGCCTTCGGCCTGCCCGCCGAGCTGGGAGCGATCGCCGGCGGCGAGTCGCCGAGCGAGTGGGTGGAGCGCTGCGCCACGCACATGACGGGCCAGCTGGAGCGATTGGGGTTCAGCTTCGACTGGGAGCGCACGTTCATGAGCTCGGACCCGGTGATGTATCGCTGGTCGCAGTGGCTCTTTCTCACGCTGCGCGAGCATGGGCTGATCTACCACGGGGTCGGTACCGTCGACTGGTGCGACACCTGTCAGACGACGCTCGCCACGATCCAGGTCGAGGACGGGACCTGCTGGCGCTGCCACAACCCCGTGCGGCTGATCCAGCGCCCGGAGTGGTTTTTGCGCGTGAGCGCCTATGTCGAGGAGAACGACCGCCGTCTGGCAGAGCTGCGCAACTGGGACGACACCTCGCTCGCGAGCCAGCACTTCGTGCTCGGGCGCGTCGATGGGGTGGAGCTCGAGCTCACCGCGGAGGACGGACGGGAGCTGACCGTGTTCACGCCCCACGCCGACGCCGTGGAGCAGGCGCGGTTCGTGCTGATCTCACCCAAATACCCCGCCGTCGAGGAGTGGGCCACGGGCACGGAGATACAAGAGCAGCTTGAGGAGTTGCGCTCGGGCGGCGGTGAGCGCAGCGCGCGCGACGCCGAGGTGGCGCCGCTCGTGGATACGGGCCGCACGCTGCGGGCCTCTGGCGGCGGCGAGCCGTTGCCGCTGCTCGTCTCGCCCGTGGTCGACGGGCGCTTCGGGGCCACGGCCGTGCTGGGGATCCCCGAGCGGGATCGCACCGACGCGGTAATCGCGCAGCGCTTGGCCAGCACACAAACCGACCCATCTGGGCCGCCTCCAGCGGCCCCCTCCCCTCCTTCATTGCAGGCGTCCACAGCAGCGCGTCCGGCCGTGCGCTATCGCGCTGGTGACTTCACCGTCTCGCGCCAGCGCTCGTGGGGCACACCGATCCCGATTGTCTACTGCGAGACCTGCGGCGCGGTGCCGGTGCCCGTGGAGCAGCTGCCAGTAGAGTTGCCACTCGACCTCAAGCCCACAGGCACAGGCAACCCGCTCGCCGAAAGGGAGGACTTCGTCAATACCGTCTGCCCCGCGTGCGGGGAGCCCGCACGGCGCGAGACAGACACGCTTGACTGCCACTTCGACGCGCTGTGGCTGTGGGTCCCCGCGTGTGTGCCCCTGCCCGAGCGCGCGCGACCGCTGGAGGAGATCCTCGCCCTGCCGGATCTGCGCTACTGGCTGCCCTCCGAGCGCCTGGTGGCGGGCACCGACAGCGGCAACTTCGTATTCGACCAGCGCGTGGTGACCAAGGCGTTGCGCGACATCGGCCCGCTCGACTTCCTCGCCGACGGCGAGCCGTTCGCGGGCTGCCTGTTCCACGAGATGGTGATCCGCGAGGGGCGCAAGATGAGCAAGCACCTCGGCAATGTCGTCGACCCCGACGAGCTGCTGCAGCGCTTCGGGGCGGACACGCTGCGCCTAGCGGTGCTGTATGCGGCGCGCCCGCAGAAGTCGCTGAACTGGGACGACAGCACGGTGCAGCACTGCCACCGCTTCCTGCGTGGGCTGTGGCAGTTCGCGCACGCCCAGTTCGCCGCCAAACACGAGCCGCTGGATGCTGCGACGGCCTACCGTACGGAGTTCCTGCGCGCGCGCCTGGAGAAATGGTGCGCGACGGCGGTGGAGAAGATCACACAGGACATGGCTGGGCTAGAGATGCACAAAGCTGTGCGTAATACGATGCGGCTGTTCGACCGCCTCAAGGACTACGACACACGCGTGCGCGAGCGCACCGGCGGCCCGCTCGGTCGGGAGAACCACGAGGCGCTGGTGCGCGCGCTGGCGCTCCTGGCGCAGATGCTCACGCCGTTTGCGCCGCACACCGGCGAGGAGCTGTGGCTGGCCTCGGGGCACGGCGATGAGACGGTGGACGTTCCGTGGCCGGAGGGCGAGGAGGGAATGGCGCCGCGGACTGACGGGCGCGCGCAGCCGCAGCGAAACACTGGGGCGCGGGAGCCAGGAGAGGCGGCAGTGGTAATAGAAACAGTCACAAGTGCGCCAGGCGCGCAGATCTAAGGTCTGTCACGCGATGTGTCCCTCCCGCTCAAGCGTTTACACCTACGCCCCCAACTCGGCCGGGCAAGCTGCGATCATGTGGGACAGGGCAACAGGATGAGCACGGCACCACTCCCCCCCACCGACGGCCCACCGCGCACGCGCTCCTGCGTCACCGGATTGGTGTGTCGCAGCTGCGATGAGCACTTCCCGATCACGCACACCGAGGCGTTCTGCCCGCAGTGCGGCCGCTGCTATGACATCGACTACGACTACGCGCGCGCGCGGGACGCCCTGAAGGACTTGAAGGAGGATGGATCGCGTCCTTTGAATATCTGGCGCCTGGAGGAGCTGCTGCCGATCCTCCACCGGGGCGCCGAGGCGCGGGTGGGACAGTTCGCGGGGTTCACGCCCCTGATCCCCGCCGACCAGCTCGGCGCGAAGCTGGGGCTGCGCAGGCTCTACATCAAGGACGACTCGACCTCCCGCCCAAGCCTCTCCTACAAGGACCGCGTCGTCTCGATGGCCGTGGCGCGCCTCTTGGAGCTGGGCAAGAAGGAGATTGGCTGCGTGTCCACGGGCAACGTCGGCACAGCCGTGGCGTCGCTGGCCGCGAAGGCCGGTGTAACGGCGTACGTCTTCTACCCGAACCGCCTCGAGGCCACGAAGGCGCGTGCCTGTCGGGCGCTCGGCGCGAAGGTGTGCCAGGTGGAGGGCAACTACGACGAAGCCAACCGCCAGTGCCGCGCGGTCGCGGCGATGAGCGGGCTCGAGTTCGCGAACATCACCTTGCGCCCCTTCTACGCGGAGGGCGCCAAGACGGTGGCCTATGAGATCGTGGAGCAGCTCGGCTGGCACGCACCCCAGCACATCGTCACGGCCGCCGCCGGCGGCACGCTGTCCTCGCGCATCCACAAGGGGCTGCAGGAGCTGCAGACGGTGGGGCTTGCACAGACGGACGGGACGAAGCTGCACATCGCCCAGCCGCAGGGTTGCGCGCCGATCGCCGAGGCAATCCTCGAACACGACTCGAAAATCCATCCCTGCAAGCCGACGACGATGGCTCACTCGCTGGCGATTGGCTCGCCGGGCGACGGCGGCCTGGTGATCGACGCCGTGGCCACCCGTCACGGCTCGGCGGGTGCGGTTAGCGATGAGCAGATTTTCGCGGGCATCGACCTGCTGGCCGAAACGGAGGGCATCCTCACCGAGCCCGCCGGGGGCACCACGATCGCGGTGCTCAAGCAGCTGGCGATCACCGGCGTGCTCGACCCCGATGAGACGGTGGTGGCGATGATCACCGGCAACGGCCTGAAGACGCTCGACGAGCACCCCGAAAAGAAATGGCCCTCGATGGTGGAGTGCGAGGCGGATGTGATGCTGGGCGTGCTGGAAGAGTTCCAGCACGATGAGCTGGTCCGCACGTAGGTGCCGCACACACCACATCAATAGAAAAGCCCCGCCGGAGCGGGGCTTTTCCTTAGCAGTGCCGTAAGCCGGATCCTGTCGTGAGCAGCCATCCATCTGAGCGGCCTACCTGGACCTTGGCGGGCAGCCTGCAGGCGGTCCTGTTTGGCCTTGCATCGGGTGGGGTTTGCCCAGCCGCCGCGTCACCGCGACGCTGGTGCGCTCTTACCGCACCATTTCACCCTTGCCGCCGGCCGTTCACGTGGGACGGCCAGAGGCGGTTTGTTTCTGTGGCACTTTCCCGCGAGTTTCCCCGGGTCGATTCCTCGACCACCCTGCCCTTCGATGTCCGGACTTTCCTCGAACGCCTTAGGCGTCCGCGGCTGCTTGGCCTGCACCACAGAGGGTAGCGCCTACATACTCCGCAAGAGTCCCACCACGCGACCGAGCACCTTGACCTCCTTGCTGCGGATCGGCTTCATTGTCTCGTTCTCGGGCTGCAGGCGAATATGGTCTGGTTCGCGGAAGAAGCGCTTGACGGTCGCCTCCTCGCCAAGTAACGCAACGACGATCTCGCCGTCACGGGCGGTATCCTGCGGGGAGACCACGACCAGGTCGCCTTCGAGGATGCCCACGTTCTTCATCGAGTCGCCGCGAATGCGCAGCAAGTACTCGCCCTTGGCGCCGCCGGCGGCGTCGGGGACGGGGACGAACTCCTCGACGTTCTCTTCGGCCAGCACCGGCTGGCCGGCGGCGACCGAGCCCACGAGGGGCAGACCCTCAGGGCGCACGATCGAGCGCACGCTGTCCACGGCGCTCTCCATCGCCCGGTCGAGCAGCTCGATCGCGCGCGGCTTGGAGGGGTCCCTGCGCAAGAGGCCGATCTTCTCGAGATTGGCCAGATGGGCGTGTACGGTCGAGGAGGACGCCAGCCCGACGGCCTTGCCGATGTCGCGCACCGTCGGCGGGTAGCCGTACTTGGCGGAGTACTTGCGGATGAAGTCGAAGATCTCCTGCTGCCGCTTGGTCAGATCCATTTCCAGTGAGCTCCCGGTTCAGGTGGATGAGGTCGGGCAACGAACATGTGTTCGTACACTAGCGCCCGCCCTGGACGGATGCAAGCGCGGCAGTGGCGGTGCCGGGCAGGCCGAGGATCTACTCGCTGGGCCGACACCAGCGCGAGCCTGTGGCCGCGGGCTATACTCCGCGCCTCTCTGCGCCCGTGGCGGAATTGGTAGACGCGCAAGGTTGAGGGCCTTGTGGAGATTGTTCTCCGTGGTGGTTCGAGTCCACTCGGGCGCACCATTTTGTAGTCGTTCAAACCGCGGCCCCCTTTTTGGGGGTCGTGGTCGTTTTGGGGCGCTTGCTGGGGTTCTGCGCCGTCCTGGCCGTTCGGGGACGGACGGGTCGCGGTCTGCGCGAGGCGGTGCAGGGCCGTGACCCACGGGGTCTGCTCCGACTCGACCACCCAGTCATCGAGGATGAGCAGCGCTTCAAAGAGCGCCTGGTTGAGCAGTCGCTGGGTGTGGGGAGTTGCCTGGGTGTAGGCGATCTGCGGGTCCGTGAGGAGCGTTAGCGCCTCATCGAGGGCCTGCATGATCTCCCCCGCGTCGTGGGTGGCGGCGTCGGCCCACTTGCGGGCATCGGCGCGCTCGCGGTCGATCCGCTGCTGCTCGGAGCCCAGCACCTCCTCGTCGACCTTGCCCTGGTAGTGCAGGTGCAGGAGCTTCTGCTGCTGGTTCTGGAGTTCGAGCAGGCGAGCGGTATGGCGTCCGGACTCCTTCTCGGCGTTCTCCATCAGGGCACCGGCATACCGCTCGACCTCGCCACGGATCACCTCCCGCTGACGGGGCGTTAGGCGCACGCTGACGTAGTAGCGCTCGATTGCCTGCTCGACCTGATGGGTCGGCATATGACGGCTGTCGCAGCGCTCCCCGCGGCCGGGACGGCTGATGCAGCCGAAGTACTCATAGAACTCGCCCGAGCGGCTACGAACGCGACTGAAGATCAGGCGACGGCCGCAGTACCCGCAGAAGATCGAGCCCTTGAGATGGTGGTGGTGCTTGTGGGTGCGATCTCCGCTGTGGGCGTGCGCGTCGAGGATCTCCTGAACCCGCTTGAAGGTTGCCTCGTCGATCAATGCCTCATGGCGACCGGCTGGGTTTTTCGCGCCCCGCCAGGTCACGACCCCGATGTAGTACTCGCGGCGCAGCATGTAGTGGACGTTGGCGCGGCAAGGCGGACCCGGCGCTCGCTTGCGCGTTGGCGGGGTACGGAGCCCGGCCTCATCGAGCATTTCGCACAACGACGCGATCGAATAGTTGCCGGTCGCGAAGGCATCGAACGCGAGCTTGACCAGGGGTGCGCGCTCAGGATCGACCTTGACGACGCGAACCTCGCGGCCTTCAACCCGATCGACGGTGTTCAGATATCCGATCGGGGCCTTGCCAACGGTGCCGCCGTCGGCGTGCTTGCGCGCCATGCCCATCTTGACCTTCTCGGCATCCCCCGCCGAGCGGAACTCGTTGACGGCAGCCAACACACCATGAGTCAGGCGACCCGCCGGGGTCGCGTCGATGTTCTCAAGTACCGAGACCAGCCGAGCACCCGACTGCTCGATCCGTAGAAGGAGGTTGGCATCATCGAGGCGGTTGCGCGCCAAGCGCGAGATGTCATAGACGATCACATAGTCAGGGCGCAGCAACTCAAGCTCTCCGAGCATCCGCTGCAACGCCGGCCGCCGCACATTACGCCCGGTCACGCCGTACTCGACGTACTCCGCGACGACGTTAGCCACCAACAACCCAGCGCGATGCTCACATGCCTCTCGCTGGCCGGGGATCGAGTAACCCTCCGGGTCGTGCGCCTTGTTGACCTGACCATCACTTGAGACGCGCAGGTAGATCACAGCCGTCGCCGTGGCAGCATCATCAGCGGATTGCTTACTAATAATGTCGGGGCTGGATACGAGCACTATTCCTCCTTTCTTGGTTAACTGGCTTAACGATTTTCGCGTTAAGTCGTGATTTAAGCAATGTGATAATTAGTAGGTGCAGGCCGGTCAAGGTGTGTAACCCCCGACCGGCCCGCGTTGTCTCACTTCAGCGCCTCTAGGCGCTCGGTGATGGCCTGCTTCCTTGAGGCGGCACTGGCTTTGAGGGCTTCGTACTCGGCCTTGGCCTCATCTGCTCGACCCTTGGCCGTTTCGACCTCCTTGTCTATGTTGGTAATCGAGCGTTCCAGCGCGGCGCGGGCGTCGGCCAGCGCGTCCTCCGGGGTGGTCTCGCGCCGTCGGGGGCGTGAGTTGGTCCTGCCGCCCTCGATCTTGGTCTTGTGTGAGTAGTAGCTACCTCTCACGCTGTCGTAGGGACGGCCGAGGGTCGCGGACAGTTGCTTGAAAGCCTCTGCCTTCTCGACGCCGGACTCGACCAGCTCGTTCACCTTGTCATAGATTTCCTGCGCCTTGGTGGTTGCCATGAGTGGGTTCCTCCTGTTGGTTGGATGGCCTTGATGGCGGGCAGAAAGACCGGGGTCCTTCCGCTCGCCGTGGGGCCATCCACGAGGAGCCCTCACGTCAGTTCCTTCGCAGCCTCGTGCGCCCAGTGAGTGAGGCGCGCGCAGGCAACATCCACATACTCGCCCTGTCGCTCGAGCCCGAGGAACAGTCGTCCTTCGAGCACCGCCGCGATCCCCGTCGTACCGCTGCCGGTGAACGGGTCGAGGACCAGTCCGCCCGGCGGCGTGATGAGCCGTACCAGCCAGCGCATCAGCTCCACCGGCTTGACGGTTGGGTGGGTGTTGCGCCGCAGGCGTGGAGAACGGCTGGGTCCGATGTAGAGCGGCACCAACCGCTCAGGCAGCTGCTCGCATCCGGCTTCACGCTCGCGGCGTGTCGCCTTGGCGCAGAAGAACAGTCGACTGGGAGATCGGTCAGGACGAGCCGCGTCAACCAGCCGAGTGGGACAGTCGCTCGCGCAGGTCGCGTCGCAGCCGGGAGCGTGGGAGAGTGCGACGTGTGCGGGCCAGTAGCCCGGCTCGCCGGCCCGTGTCGCGTCGATGTTCAGTGTGCCGGTCCCGAACCGCTCAAGGTTCTTTGCCGTGCTGCCATTGAACGGTGCGCGGGCGAGCAGGATCGGCTCATACGCTGGCTTGAGCGCTGTGCCCAACCCGCCGGGCAGCTTCTGTGACTTGGGTATCCCCTGGGCGTGCAGCCAGAGCAGCTGATCGCGGATCTCAAGCCCTGCCGTCTCGACGCCCGCGACGAGCCGGTGAACGGTGCGTGGCGCGCTGAAGGCGATCAGGTGTCCGCCGGGCTTGAGTACCCGCTTCACTTCGGTTGCCCAGACGCGTGTCCAGCGCTCCAGCGCTTCGCCGGTGCTGAGTGTTTCGTTGTCGTGGCGGACGGCTTGGCGGAGGGCCTTGCCGTCCCAGGATTGGCCCATCGCTTCGATCCCGTATGGGGGATCGGTGACGATCGCGTCGACGCAGGCGTCAGGCAGCTTGGCGAGCACCATCAGCGCGTCGCCCTCGATGAGCCCCCAGGCACGGGTGGCGTCCTCGTAGAGCGCGAGCTTGGTGGCGCTCACGAGCTGGCCTCCGTCGCCAGCCGCTCGACCACCGTGGTCAGCCGGCAGATCGTGAACAGACGCCGGGACTGAGCGGATAGCTGCTGGAGGACGCCATCGACCTGTGCTTCGCGGTGTGCGTCGGGAACGGCGAAGAGGACGCGCGGGTAGATGCCGTGCTCGTGCTGCTCACGGCCAGAGCGGTGGTGCTCGACGTAGCGGTTGGTCTTGGCGAGCAGCGTGCCGCTGGCCTCTGTCGCCAGGTCCACCTCGATCATCCAGCGGTCCTCAAGCGCCCCGACCCCTACACGCACGAACAGGTCGGGCTTCAGGACGCGGCGGCGTGCAAAGGGTCCGAGATACCCGCGCCAGCATTCCGGCTCGGTCTGTATCTCGATGGTCTCCAGTACGCCGGCGCGGTCGGCCTCTTGAAGCTGGACGACCAGCTCGGTGATGGCGAGGGTGTGGGCGACGTAGCGATCACCGGGGGCGCTGAGGCGGCGAACTCGCACACCGTTTTCGCGGGCGAGCAGTCGCGCACCGGATGGCCCGACGCTGTAGATGAACCCACGGGAGCCAGCGCGCCGTCCACCGACTGAGCGGGGCAGTCGTGCGAGGACCCGCCACGCGACGAGCTGGCCGAGTGCGCGTCGAGCCTGCCGAGCGCGAGACTCGGGATTGCCTTCGTGCCAGAACAGCCGCTCAAGCTGGGCTCCTGAACACAACCGCGTGCGCGCGACGAACCGCAACACCGCCCGATCGTTCTGATTGAGATTGGAGGCGATGAGGTCCAGACGAGCCGAGGAGATGCGAGACAAGGAGGACTGCGAGGGCCAGTCTTTCGGCATCCTTATTTCGCGGGAATCCGCACCAGCCCTAGCGCCGTGGGGCGGGCTGCTCAACGCGAGCGGACGAGCGACCGGACGCATTACGCCTGCCTCCGAGTCCGACCGAGCGGAGTCTCGCTACCCGCGTTCTGGCCCTCGATGCGGCGGCGCAGCTCCTCCTCAATCTCGCGGGGATCACGGCCGTAGCGCTCGGCGGTGAGCCTGCGGATAACGGCCGCCTGGCCGGTGACCTGCGGCGGTCCCTCGGTGCGTCCGGTGACGACGGCCGTGCCGCTGCCGAGCCCTCCGGTGCTGATGCGCGCGGCAACTTCAAAGCGTGCGAGCCCCATGATGTCGCTCGCCTGGAGACCTGGGAGCTCGCGGGCGATGCGGGCGGCCTCATCGGCCCCGGCTCTGAACGCGATGAGGCTGCCGACGTTGCCGAGCAGCGACTGGCGGGTGCTCTCAGGCAACCGCGCGAGGCTCTGGGTTGCGACCACCACCCCGCAGCCGAGGCCACGCGAGCGCTCGAAGAACCGCTCCAGGCCAACCGGCAGCGTCGTGAGCGACTGCAACTCATCGAAGTAGAGAAAAACGGGGTGGCGCTGCTCCACTGGCAGCGTGACGCGCGCCTCGATCGCGGTCCATACGAGATACCCGACCAGCGCGCCGAGGAGATGCGCCGCAGCCTCCCCGAGCGTGCCGGGTGAGAGGCTGACGATCAGCCACTTGCGTTCGGCCAGTAGCCGCGCGATGTCCAGCCGGGAGTCGGTCTGGTTCAGGACGTTGCGTAGCGCCGGACGCGAGAGCAGGGCGCTGATACGCGAGAGCGCCGGGGCGACGTGCTGGTACTGCTCGGCGGCGCTCAAGGCTTCGTAGCTGCGCCACTGTCCGACCAGGATCGGGTCACGCAGACGGCCGACCGCACGGGCTCTGAGCGCCGGGTCGGTATAGAGGCCGATCCAGTCTGAGAGCACCGGGTTAGGCAGCCCCGCGACGGTCCTCAAGCCCAAGTGCAGATAGCTGCTGATACGCACGCCCCAGGCGTCCTTGTAGATGCCCTTCAGCGCGGAGAGGATCACGTCGGCGCGCATGTCGGGATCGCCGCTACCGAACAGGTTCAAGCCCGGCATCGGCCCGGACGTGGCCGGGTCGAGGAACACAACGCGCTCGGCGTGCTCAGCCGGAATGCGGTCGATGAGGTCGGTGGCGAGATCGTTCTTCGGGTCGATCAAGACGCCGCCATAGCGCGGCAGGTCACACAAGATGCAGCGCATCAGCAGCGCGGACTTCCCCGCGCCGGTCGCTGCGATGACGGCCATGTGTAGCCGGGCGGCGTCGGGGCTCAACATCACCGGCCGCTCGCCGCTACCGTCGCGCCCGACGAACAGGCGACGGCCCTCGCGGGGAACGTGGCGCGGGACGAGCAGCTCGCGGGCGGTGCCGCTCTCCACGCCGGGGATCGGCTCATCGCCCAGCGGCCAGCCGAGCAACCCCAGCAGCTCGTTCGTATTTACCCAGCCGCTGCTACGCGTCGTCTTGGGAACCGATGCCAGGCTGCGATTGCCGCGCTCTGAGGTGATGCGGACACCGCCAACGCTGCCCCTCTGGCTGCGTAGAGAACTGGCGACGTGCTCGGCCAGTTCACGGGCACGAGCTACCGTTCCAGCCTGCACAAGCACCAAGCCGGACGCCTGGAAGCCGGGTGCCGCCGACTTCTGCCGCCATACCCGCTCGATCTCCTTAGCTGCGCGGTCCATCGGCTCAGGGGTGCGCAGCGGCGGCGCAGACCCAGGACGAAGCGCCCAACGGATCACGACCTGCTCATCTGAGAGCGCAGCCAACCCGGAGAGCAGCGTCCGCGAAACAGCCACCGGATTATCTGCCGCGAGCACGGTCGGGGTCGCGACGAACAGACGCAGCGCGAGCGTGGTCCGCCCAGTCGGCGCGGGAGCTTCTGTCACTCGCAGGCCGGGCAGCGCGCCGGTCAAGGTCGCCGTGGCTGAGGCCCGCACCGCTTCTGGCAGCCATACCGCGTGCTTGATGCCCTCGGCGCTCGCCGTGACCTCGAACACCAGCTCCGCTTTGCCCGGAGCCAAGCCCGAGAGTCCGCTCAGCCCCGCCTTGGCGAGCAGAGGATCAAGCGCGATCGGAAACCGAAGGCCGAGGCGTACCCGGCTCGCGCGCATCGCCTCATCGATCCGGCGCTCACGCCACCAAATGCCAGCAGCCATCGCTGATCCGCCCCCGGCGGCAACCACGGCCGGTACGAGATCACCGTTCATTCTTAGGCTCCCGGCGCTTAGCCTTTTCCTGAGCTTCGCGTTCCCGGCGCTCACGAAGCACCCGCTTAGCCTGAAGCCAATAAATAAGGGCGAGCTGCTCGGTGTCAATCTCGCTCTTTCTAATACCCTTTACCTTGATACGTCGTGCCATAGGTGATGACCTCCTTCCGCGTTAGTTGTTACATCTGAACCTCCTTGTGGTTGTTCGGTTTATGTTCGGTAGTGAACCTCTTGATTGTCACTCAACTTTCAGGCACGGTCAAGCACAAGGCGTTTCTCTACGTGACTCGTTATCTAGTGAAAAACCAGACAGCTCGTAGCAACGCGATGCAGACCACGAGTGTCGCAATGAAGGGAATAAGAGCGTGGGTGAGCCCGCTAAGCGCCGGCGCTGCCGCGGTGATAATCACCACCACCACGATCGCTAGGAAGATGATCTGAGTGAGTTTGGTCATCGCCGCCTCCCTCTGATCGCCGCCTGCTTGGTGATGCCGCCGCTGGCTTCACCGGCGGCAAGGATCATTTCCTCGACGGTGGCCTGCCGCACCCGCTCGATGCTCGCCAGGTTCCAGGCGTGCATCCGTATGTCCTCCCGCTGTAGATAGGCAGCCATGATGCGGTCGTCGCGGCGATCCCTTGCCTGGGCGTGCATCTCCTTCGCGACGGCGACCGCGTACCACCACGGGATGAACAGGCCGATGACGACGTAGACCGCCATGACTAGAACCCCGAGCGAGCCACGATGCCCGCGATGGAGATGGTCCCGGCGTCGGCTACGGCCCGGAGGCGACCTTCGGCGTGGGGCGCTGCTCGTACCAGCACCGCCTCCAAGCTCGAAAGCTGGGCCACCGCCACCAGGCCGCGCGCGGTGGCCTGTTCGACGCGGCCGATGTGGAGCTGATCGGCGTGCTGGACGGCGAGGGCCTGGGCGTCCATGCGCTCTAGCTGTCTGCCGAGCTTGTGGTTGACGCGGACCGGGAAGAGGCCGTTGTGGGGCTCAGGGTGGTAGTTGGACATGGGGCTCCTATGAATGGTTGACGGGGTCTACGGGTGTCTCCATGACCCTGCGTCGATACGCTACATAGGGCTTTGTTAGCGATTTTGATAGGGGTTTTGATGTCGATCGAGTTGTATAGGCAGTCACTGGCCGAGGTTGGTATATACGAGGACCTCCAGAAGATCATCAGGATCGGTTTTCGCCGCTTTCGGCTCAGGCAGCTTTCGGCGATACCGCTCGCTGGCGGGTATTCCAACCCCAACACCAAAGAGCGGGCGGCGTGTGGTGCGATCCGCGCGCTAATCGAAGAGCAGATCGGGTTTTTGCCCACTAATGAGTGGCGGCTATTTGCCGGACACCTTTTTGGTTTGACGGTTGATACCGTTGGCCGGAGTGCTGGTGAGCGGGAAAAGATAGCCGGTGAAAGCCTAGACGACGAACCGGCGCAATCTACGGTTCGGCGCTGGAACGGTGTGCGAGAAAAAGTAATTACCGCACTGGCGGATCAAATCATTGCGTGGGGCGACCATAACAATCCTGGGTGGCGAGACTCGTCTGAGCGACCGCCGGAAAATTGGCGCTCCTTTGACTCCGTCTCCTGAGCGGTTCTCCATTGACTTTATGGCTATTTAAGGTAAAATAATGGTTCTTCTGTGTCTCGCCGGTACACCTGCCTGCACCGCTCTTGGTGTCGGTAGCTGCAACCCGCGAGATATAGAAGGGAGCCGTTATGAATTGTCTGCGACGAGCAGCCCGCTGGCTCAGGAGCGAGTTCGCCAATCGAGTATCTGAGTGGTTGAGCGAGTACGTCACTCGCCGCACCTCAGGCGAACAGATCGGCGCTAGCACCGCCATCGCCGCAAGTCAGATACTCAACATGGAGGCTCTGCTGGAGATACCGGAGGAGCACTGGCCAGAGCCGATAGCGGACACCGTCGGCTACTTCACCGCCCGAGAGTGGCGGATAATCCTACGCACGGCCAGAAAGATCGAAGGAGCGCTCAGAGACCCCTGGTGGGCGTACCTCGGCCGGACCCCGGACCCCTAAACCGGGTTGCCGTAACCCGTCCCCGATGAACCTCAACCGGCTCATCGGGGACACACCGCAATTATCTATACGCGCGTCCAGCTTCTACCCCAGCCGGCCGGTGACCTTTGCCTTGGGGGCATCGAATCCTGCCGGAACCGTCACCGGGTGCGACACCCCGCCATGCGGGCTGATAGTCACCGGATAGCTCACTTCCTTGTAAAAGGATTCCGGGCCGTTGTGTTCGACCACCGCGGTATCCAGCACTCTCACAGAGTCGGCCACGCTCCCGGCGCCCCCCTTTGATCATCCACCTCGATGGTGACAACGCACATCTTGACGTAGCAGGAATCACACTCCTAGCTTGGGGCGCTCAATCAAAGCGGCTCCGACGCCGGGCGGTATCCCAGCGCCGGAGCCTGGACACAGGAGGAATGTCTCCCATGCCTGACGAGAAGCCTACCCTCAGCCCGGCCGAGCAGGAGCAAAACACCGATGGCGTCGTCCTGCTCTGGCTCACCCTCGATGACGAGCAGCGCCCCTGGTCGGTCGATGAGATCACCCGCGAACTGGGCGACCGTGCCAATGCCATCGATGCCTTGAACCGCCTGCACGCCTTTGGACTCATCCACCGCCTGGGCGAGTTCGTGTGGGCCACCCGCGCAGCCATCCGCGCGGGCGAGATCGCCATATAGCCAACGCCTAGCGAGAGTGCCGCGCCGCTCGCATCAGGGCGCGGCACTCTCCTCAGTAGCCGAAACCAAGGAGAGCCCTTCCAATGCCAAGCATCCAACACATACGCCAACCAAACCTGCACTTCGCCTCATCCGCAGAGTGGGCCGTCCTCGACCTCCTGCTCGACCGCGACCCCGAGCACCCCTACACCGCCCGAAAGATCGCCGCCGAGGTCGGCAGCGTCGCCCGTGCCGCCGACGCCCTAGACACCCTCGAAGCCTCTGGCCTCATCCTCAGATTGGGCGAGCTGGTACGCCTCACACCCAACCGGCCAGACCAGGACGTAGAGACTTGAGGCCCGTGACACCCGAGAAGCCGCTGCGTCGCTCCTACTCAGGGTGCGGCGGCTTCAGCTCGTGCCTTCTCCACAGCCTCGATCAGTTGGGGCAGAGTCAGCGCCAACCCGTCCGCGATTGCCTGCATAGTGTCCAGACGCGGGGAACAGCTCCCCCGCTCAAGACGGCCGACCGACTCCACCGTGAGACGCGCCTCTTCCGCCAGCCCTTGCAAGCTCAACCCGCGCTGCCTGCGTAGGAGGCGCACCGTCGCCCCCACAGCCAAGCCCACCCGCCCAGGAGCAGGCCGCTTCCGCCTCGGAGGTAGCGGTCGCGCCGGAACCAAGTCCCTGACCGACAGCCCCAACGCTCCCGCGATCGCCTCAGCCGAACTCAGACTCGCCGTACTCTCACCGCGTTCGATGTGCCCCAAGCAAGACACCGACAGGCCGGCATCGAACGCCAAATCTTCCTGCGTCATATCGCGCTCAAACCGAGCGTGCCGAACAGCCAGCCCGAACGTGGGGTCTACCTTTGCAGATGGCTTCATGGCCCGCTTCATTTGAATTGTTGTGCTCACCTTCTCCCCCCTGGCAGCTCGTTGAGCACGATCCTTGCGGTCTCGGCCACGCTCGCTGCCATCCTCAGCACTTGGGTGGACTTCGCCGGCGGCTGCTCAATGAGCTGTATCGCGTGCGCCAACAGCCGCCGAAAGATCGCCCGGATCTCATCCGACGCCAGCGTGATCGCATACACCTCCCTTTTACCCTTCGGCTCCCATCCGATCTGATCCAACAACCGCATATCCTCCTCAAACCGCGCCCGCAACCGCCGGGCGAGCAGCACCTCGCCACCACGAATGAGAGTAGTCAAATCCGCAATACCACCCACATCAACCAAGAGATACTGGTACAGATCATCACGCTGAGAATCAACCAAAAATATACCCATCCACAAGCCTCCATCGGGCCAAGGCCAGGGCCACCAGCGGCAACCCCCGCCACTATTTACGGAAGACCCAATGAAGCCATGAGCGCCAGCGATATGGCAAGGTGTGGGACGCAGGCTCTAGGTTCGCTCAACGCCGATTGTGCGACGCTATTCCAGCTGTTCGCTCCTGGAACTCGCATAGTGGGTAGTAACGGGCTTGTCATGAGCCGATCAGGTAGCGTACGCTGAGGTTATGGCCGACTTTCGCCGAGAACTTCAGGATCATCTCACGCCGTTCCGGGCTGCTCCGTTCTTGGTTGTCGGTGCTGGCGTCTCGCGGAGATACCTCGGGCTCGACGACTGGAATGGTCTGCTGCGGCGGCTGGCTGCGCTTACGGGAAGACCATACGACTATTACTTGGCCAGCGCCAACGGAGACCTTCCGACCGTTGCGGGTCTTATCGCTGAGGAGTTGCATGATCCGTGGTGGCGCGAAAAGCGCTTCGCGGCTAGTCGCGCCAAGTATGAGGGAACGCTTCACACCCGGGAGTCGGCACTAAAGGCTGAGGCAAGTCAGTATCTCGCGCAGAGCCTAAACGCTCTCCCCACAAAAGGACCACTAGCGACCGAACTGGAACTATTGCGCAACGTCATCGTCGACGGGGTGATCACTACAAATTTTGATCCTCTCCTCGAGACATTATTCCCTGACTTCCGCGTATTTGTGGGGCAAGAGGAACTCTTGTTTGAGGATCCTCAAGGTATAGGGGAGCTATACAAGATCCACGGAAGCCATGAGACGCCGGATTCGCTTGTGCTTACGCGGCGCGACTACGACCAGTTTCACGAGAACAACCCCTATCTTGCCGCGAAGCTCATGACGATTTTTGTGGAGCATCCGATCATCTTCCTCGGGTACTCGCTAAGCGACGAGAACGTAGCGTCCATTCTTCAGGCCATCGTATCGTGTCTGAAGACTAAGGAGCGTATCTCCAAGCTCGCGGATCGCATGATCTTCGTTGACTGGAACGATGGTGTCACCGAGCCCACCAAGGCCCACACAGTGATCCCGATCGAGGGTAACCAGATCCCGGTACTGACTGTGACGGTGCCAGACTTCGTGGACGTCTTTACGGTGTTGAGCCAGCTCAAGCGCACGTTCCCGGCGAAGCTGCTGCGCCAACTCAAGGAGCACGTGTACGAATTAGTGTTGGAGAGAGATCCAAAGGATCGTCTGCACGTACAAGCGCTCGACCCGGGCCAAGATCCGCGTGAGGTAGACGTCGTGTTCGGGATAGGGGCGATCGAGCGGCTGACAGCGTACGCGGGACTTACCCGAGACGATCTCATCAAGGATGTGCTGGACGGTGGGGCCCGATTCAACGCGGTTCGAGTTGTTCAAGAGGCTTTGCCAGCTATCCTGACCCACCCAGGAAACGTGCCTATCTACAAGTATCTGCGCGCCGCAAACCTGCTCGACGACGACGGCAGCCTCTCAGATCCCAGTAGCGTCGATCCCAAAGTGCGGAAACATGCCGAGTCACGGGTTGAACGTCTCGGCGTTCCAACTTCTCAGAAGGCGTGGGTGGCAAAATCAATACGAGCGCACCCGACCCTCGACGAGCTTAGAGCAGCGATGAAGGCTCACGAGGTGCTGTACACCATTCCTGGTCTCGCCGATGAGACCGTAAGCGCGGACGATCTACAGGCGTTTCTCGCAAAACACGCCGCTGGCACGTCGCATGAGTCTCAATGGAGGAAGATGGTGTGCCTCTATGACTGGCTACGCTATGGGCGCACACCGAAAGAGCGTAGCGGGCCACGACGGACCACTGTTGCGCGGCGACGCCAGTCGAAAAGTACTCGTGCAAGCAAATAGATGTCAGCAGTTGCGGACAATGCCGCTTGTGCGACCCCCTATCTCTAACTTGATTGCTTTGAGATACTAGTGCTATGAACAGCATGAGTGACGAGAATACGCCGGCATGGGCTACGTCTGATCCCCAGCAGTGGCAGGCATACCTGGCCTTTGAGAAGGAGATGACGGCGCAATGGACATGCGTCTACCGATCATGGGGCGAGATCGGTGACTTCAGCGGAGCCCAATACTCGGCGCTCTTGCCCGAGCCCCGCATCGAGAGAGCACTGAAAAACTCTAGTTGGGAGGTACATATCGGCCAAGGCGGGTTCGGTTTCTCTCAAGGCTATGATGACGGCACCACGACGACGACCTACGAACGATTCCCCGACAATGGCGTCGAACTGCTGATTATATCGCGGACCTTTCACGGAATACGCCCCAATGAACTAGAGCTGGTCGAAGAGTTTCGCTTGCTTTTTAATCTATGGGAAGATCGGGCGACTCGGACTTATTACTACTTCGATGACGCCGGTAATGCAGTCAAGGCGGCGACCGTTGAGCCGCGCCAAGTCCGCGTGCTTACGAGCCTACTGCGGCGTTATCAGGCTGCTAAGCAACTTCATCTGGCCCTGTACTCAGACTCGACGCACTTCTCTAGCGATCTGCCGAACGCCCGCGAGAACTGGAAGCATGAGGACGACACGAGCCGATTTGAGTACCTTCGGGAGCACCCCGATGTTAGTTCGCGCAAGTTTTCTCGCCTTCTTGGAAAGCGGATATTTTCGCCACCCCCACAAGAGGAGTGCGATTTGTGGCCGTTTGAGCAAGCCGAGCGTTTCGAGAAATTCATCATTGGCGCTACACCGGACGGCAAAGAGATCATCCACACATCAGACCCGGACACGCTCGCAAACTACTTCGGCGCAAATCCGGACAGTCCTCATTATCTGACGCCGGTTTACTTTCGGCGCGAGGTGCTGAATAAGTACTATGCAGAGCCAGACCGCTACTCCGTCGAGGACGGCTATCTGCGTTGTGCAGGGCTTTGGGGACTCCGACTAGACAACGATCAGCCAGGCCACATTATGGTCTTCCTCGGTGATCTCGGCCGAGACATACCGTTTAGCGAGGCGCAATACTGGAAGAGCTTCAACATCCCTCCACCCGAGGAGGGACCAAGTGAGACACTCGTTCGTAGGGCGTTTGGTGCCGAGTTTGCCGATCCTAAGTCTGCTGACCTCAAGTTCTCGCGTATCTATGGCGCTACGAATGACGCGTGGCAAGAACGCTTTGGTGCGCAGCTATTCAAGCCGCTGCACGAGGATGACCGACATGTACTGAGTAAGCTGCATACGCCGGTCGGTGACGGGCAAGCTGAGTTCGATGAGCAAATCCTGTATCTGGCGAAGCTACTGGTGGATTCGCTCAACGAGCAGGCCCTAACCAATGCCGCCGACGGACCCAAAGACGAGAAGGGCTTGGCGAAGCTGCAACGCCTTCTTGAGCACCAAGGGGTAGCCGATGCTCGAGCGCTCCTGAAACCGCTGGCGGACGTTCAAGGCCTCCGAAGTCGAAGCGCCGCACATCGCAAGGGGTCAAGCTTCGATATCACGGTTGCAATTGGCGAACTCGGCAGACGGGAGGGCTTCAACAAGCTGCTCGAAGCTGCGATCTCAGCTCTTGAGGCGTTGAAAGGCATCGCTGAGATGGAGGCTGAGTCGGGGGACCGCTAGACACGACGCCTCAAGCCTCATCGCGGATCGCCTCTGCTGCTCGCCGTCGCGCTTGTCGCCCGACCGGCTCCATGAGAAGCTCGAGCAGCCTGTCCAGGTTGGCAACGGGGTTCGCAGGTCGTCCCGAACTCCCCAGTGCTCGGGACGACCCTATACACGGAGCAACCCAAGTAGCTTCTGCCGCGCCCTGCGCTCGACAGGATCGAGCAGAAGTCGTACGATAGTCTCGACCTGTGCTTGACGGTTTGATCCGGGTCCAACCTGGCGCATTGAGAAAACCCTGCATTGCGGGGTTTTCTCTTTGTGTTGGGCCGGATCTGGCGCGTTCTGTCCGTGTGCACAGTATTCTCACGTGAGAACTATGCACCGTCCTGTGCACACCTTGAGGGGCACGCGATGAGCGTGCAGGCCGATCGCGAGCGCTGGGTCGTGCGCTGGCGCGACGGCTCCGGCCGCCAGCGCGGGCGGCGCTTCGAGAGCGAGGCGTCGGCACGCGCGTTCGACGCCGGACTGCGCGAGGTCTCGCCCCGCGAGCGCCGAACCGACGGCGCGCAGCGGGCCGGCGGCGTCTACCCCTACCCCACCAAGCGGGGCGCCCGCTGGTACTTCAAGGTCCGCGACAGCAGCGGCCGACAGACGACCAGGCGCGGCTTCACGAGCGAGAAGGCCGCACGCGACGCCAAGCGGCGGCTCGTCGAGCAGGTGGAGCGCGGCGAGGTACGCCACACGCGCGAGTCCCTCGGCGAGCACTGGCAGCGCTGGCTCGCCCGGCGCAAGCCCTATCTGGAGCCGGGCACCTGGCGTGCCTACGAGATTGACGGGCGCAAGCGACTGCTCCCCGCCTTCGAGTCGATCCCGCTCGGACGTCTGGGCGTCGAGCAGGTGCGCGCGTGGATGGAAGAGCAGGCCGAGGCCGTGGACGCCGGCGAGATCGCGCCCAAGACCGTCAACAACACGCTGGGCACGCTGGTCGTGTGCCTGAACGCCGCCGCTGAGGACGGCCTGCTTGCGGCCAACCCGGCGCTGCGGGTGCCGCGACTGCCGCCCGCGCACATCGAGCGCGACTATCTGCGGCTGCACGAGATCACGCTCTACCTCGATTCGTGCTCGCGCCTCTACCGCCCCGTGGCCGAGCTGCTGATCGGTAGCGGCCTGCGCATCTCCGAGGCGCTGTCACTGCGCGTGGGTGACCTGGAGCTCGAAGACACCGGCGGCACGATCATCGTCTACCGCTCGCGCAAGCGCGGCGAGACCGTCGGGTCGACCAAGTCCGACCGCTTCCGCTCGGTAGAGATCGGCCCAAGCCTCTCGCGCGTGCTCCGCGACCACCTGGCCCGCCGCGCCGAGATGGCCCCTGATGACCAGGGCCGCGCACACCTGTTCGTGATGCCCGTGCGAGCGCGCAAGCGCGAGCAGGGACGCTGGGAGGGTGATGGCGCAGGCGAGGCGATGGACCGCACAACCGTCTCGCGGGACTGGCACAAGACGGCGCTGCAGGACGCCGCCCTGCGCGACATGCCCTTGCACGCGCTGCGGCACACCGCAGCGGCGGCGTGGCTGGCGGCGGGCAACTCGCTGATGTACGCGCAGCGCCAACTCGGACACGCGGACATCGGCACCACCGAGCACTACTACGGCCACCTGGAGCGCAACGTCCTCGCCGCCGGGGCGGCCGCGACCGAGGAATCCATCGCCCGCGCCGTCAAGCATCGCTGAAGAGCCCCTGCTGGCCGCTGGGAGGCTTATGGGAGGCCTGTGGCCGCCTGTCGCGCCCGTCCCCTCCGAAGACCGCCGGACGGCGGGTGGCAACCGTGGGGCGGCCTGGTATCCACCTGGCGCGGGCGTCATCGATCCAGCGCTCGATGTCCTCCGGAACGAAACGCAGCGGCCCCTCCTCCCCACCGATCCGAATCGACGGGATGCGCCCCGTCTTGGCCGCGTCGTATAGCCACGAGCGCGACACGCCAAGCTGGGCAGCCACCTCGGAAGGCTTCAACAGGGGCACCTGGGAGGACTGGCGTTCTGGGCTCACGGGGTTATTGACCGCGAACCCGGCAGACCGGCCAAGAACTTTTGAAAATCGGCAGACAACTGTCTGTGTCCGCACGGACGTGCATATAGTCTGTGTGGCTGTTATGCCGTGCTGAGGGCTGCGCGGCTTGTGGCACACGGCGGGGTGGCCGGACGAGAACTGTTGGCAGCCAGGGGAGCGGACGAGCAAACTTACGGATGCCCGGCGACTGGAAGCAGGGCCGGCGAGGCTGCCGACGGCGCTTCGATGTGATCGCCTGCGAACGAGCGGCCCATTTCTTTAAAGTCCACCACGTCTACCTTCTTGACATTCTGGCTCAAGGGGCGTAGCCTGAGAGACGAAAGGAGTGTCGATGGCACAGCTAATGCAGGTCCGCCAGGTCGCCCGAACGCTCGGCGTTCACGAGAACACCGTACGCCGCTGGGAGGAACGAGGCTTGCTGCACGCCGTCCGATTGCCGAGCGGCGTTCGGCGCTTCCGTGCCGAGGATGTCGAGGCCATGCGCGCGCAGATGTTCAGCGGCTTCGCTCCAATGCGCGCCGACGACGACGTAGTCCCCGTCCGCGCGTACTCGATCGACTGAACAGAGCCTCCGCACGCCGGACTACCCTTCGCCATCCCGCCCACGCGGACGACGATCATGGGACCCGGCGAGCATCGACCACACGACAGCGAGTATTGGCAGCGCCCGTGGGCGCGCACGCTCTTCGCCGGTGACCTCTTCGAGGCCATCCCCTTCGGCGATCAGCCGACCGTCGTCTACACCGCCGAGCACGGCGAGGCGTCGGGCAAGCACTTCCTGGGCGAGGTCGCGTTCGGCTACGGCCTGCTCATCACGCCTACTTGCGACATGGCCGAGCAGCATGGGACAAGCCTGGCAGCGCACCCCTACCGCGTGCTGGTTCCGGTTTTGCCACTCGATCTCGTGGTCGAACAGACAGCCGCGATCGAGAAGAGCCTCGGCCTTTTGCGTGGCCGTGACGCGATCACGCCCTACATGTATCTGCCACCGCTCCCAGGCATCTTTGAGGGCGAGCAAGTGGCCTGCCTCTTCCCCCCCACGCTCGTCTCCGACGATCTATTGCGCGACCCGCCCCGGCGCGTCGCCCAACTCCAGCCACCCGCGCGCCGTCAGCTCAAGATCAAGCTCGCCGCCTACTGGGGCCGAGCGGTCGTCAACGCGGACGACCTACCTCTGCACGAGCGAGAGGAAGCAGACCTCACGACTGAGATGTGGCCACCCAGCATCTACGATCCATCTGTCGGCAGCCGCTGACAACACGGTCCCTTTCGCTGCGGCCCGAACACTTCCGTTCATTCAGACGCAACCACTTATGATGGGCTACCCATGGCCGACGGAAGACCCCAAATCCCGGATCCGGTCAAGGGCGCTGTACGCCAACGATGTGGCTTTGGCTGCGTCATTTGTGGACTGCCGCTTTACGAGTACGACCATCTCGTTCCGTGGAGCGAGGTGCACGAGCACGACGCCGACAACATCCTCCTTCTCTGCGACCAGCACCACCGAGAGAAGACTTCGGGATTGCTTCCCGTCGATACCGTCGCAAGAGCCAGCAAAGACCCACGTAACCTGCGTACGGGCGAATCTCATCCGTATGATCTTTACTATTCAGGTAGTCACTGTGAGGCGGTCATCGGGTCAAACTTACACGTTTGGCCCTCCCTTGCGGATGAAATGTTCACAGTGCCGCTCATAGTGGATGACACTCCGATCGTGCTCTTCCGAGCCGAGGACGGCCACCTCCTCCTGAGTGTGCAGCTCTTCAATGAAAAGAACGAACTGCTCGTGCAGATCATTGACAATCAGCTAGTCTTCTCAGCGGCACCCTGGGACGTTGAGTTCGTCGGGCGACAACTCACGGTTCGCGGTGGACCCGGCGACATTTTCGTGCGGATGAAGTTCGAGCCCCCCGCACGTGTCGCCATCGACAAAGGCCACATTTGGCGGAATGGCATCGAGTTGGATATTGCCCCGGAGCGGCTACTGCTGGCAAATAATCACAACACCATCAGCGGCTGCTCAGCAATAAATTGTGTGCTCGGGATTGCCGTTGGGGACTGCCCACCAGGGCTTGGTGGAGCGATGCTCTTCGGGTCCATGCGTGCGTCATTCCCCTCACAGCAGGCCACTGAGAGCCGCGTGCTGAAGCTGGTGGCCCGCGAGTAGCGCGCACGCACGGCCAACGCAACAGCCGGATCAGGCCGCCGTGTCGTGAGAACACTTTGAGAACATCCACCCCTCCAGACCGGTCCAACGCGCCCGCCAACCCCAGCAAAATGGACGATCTGGACACCCCCGGACCCATCTGGGAGCGGCGGCTTGCGTTGGCCCCGGCGCGGTGGTTTGAAGTGGCTCCACTTCGTGTCGGTTGTTGTGTGTGATTGATCTTCTCTGATTAGGGGTTCTGGTGGCGTCTCGTGGAGCGGAGCGCGTAGCGCGTAGCGGAGCGAGACGCCACCAGGGCGATCGTGGTGGGGGTTAGGCGGCTCCTTTCTTGGTGCGGGTGGGGTCGTGGCGGAAGCGCCAAGACTCTGCGCTGGTGTCGATGATGTGTGCTCGGTGGGTGATGCGATCCACGACTGCCTTGGCGAGGCGGGCGTCGGGGAAGACCTTGGTCTACTCACCGAACGGGGGGTTGGTCGTGACGATCAAGCTGGCGCGCTCGTTGCGCTCGGAGATGACCTGGAAGACGAGCTCCGTGGCTCCCTCGGGCAGCGCGAGGTACCCGAGCTCGTCAAGGACAACGAGCTCGGTGCGGGCGTATCTTGCGATGACACGGCCGAGCTCGCGGCGGCTCTCGGCCGCTTGCAGCTCGTTCGCCAGCGCGGCGGGGGTGGTGAACCGCACGCGGCGTCCTTGCTGGCAGGCGAGTACCGCGAGTGAGATCGCGAGGTGTGTTTTGCCGGTACCGCTGTCGCCGAGGAGGATGACGCTCTCGCGGTCATCGATCCAGGTGCCTTGGGCGAGCGCGGCGATCGTGGCCTGGGGGATCTTTGGGTTCTCCTCGAAGCGGAAATCCTCCAGGCGTTTGGTGAGCGGGAAGCGGGCGTCGATGAGCCTTCGGCGTTCGCGGCGCTCAGCGCGCTCTGTGACCTCGGCCTCTAGGAGCGCCGCGAGGTATGCGGTTGGGTCTGCTGGTCGCGTGTGGCCTCTTCGGCGAGCCCTCGGAAGCGTGCCCGGACTGTTGGGAGGTGAAGCTCGCGGGCGTGCGCGTCGATTAGTGCTTCCATCGCTTGGACCTTCGCCGGGGCGCTCATCGACTCGCCCCCGTCCCGAGCAACTCGTCGTAGTGTGCGAGCGTCGGCGGTGGCGCCCCGAGCCCGGTGAGGCGCGAGGGGAGATCATCGAGCGTCGCGGGCTCCACGCGGGCACCGCGGCTCACCAGCACCGCGACCGCGCGTCCGTCGTGGGCGCCCGCGGCCAGAGCACCACGGACGGCGAGCTCGATCTCTCTGGCGCTGTGCTCGCGGGCGAGCATCAACACGTCGACCATCTGCCGCGCGGCCTCCGACGCTCCGTAGCGCTCGGTGATCTTTCCCCACAGCTCATCGAAGCATGAGGGCCAGGCGCCGCGCTCGCGTTCCTGCGAGAGAGCGACTGAGCCAGTCAGCGCGCCCGGCTTGCGTGCCAACAGCTCCAGGTAGTGGTCGAGTGAGGCCGACACGCCGTAGCGGCCCTGCAGACGCTCGTGGACAGCGACCAGCCCACCACCGTGATGCAGCTCGATCTCGCGGGCACCCACGCGTGAGTGAACGCGTAGCCCAGCCAGGCGCACGGGGACCGAGTAGTTGTTCTGCTTGATCGTGACCAGCGCCTTGGTGTTCACCCGCGGTGTGGCCTCCTCTGCCGTGGATGCCCTCTCCGCCGGCAGGCCGCGCAGCAGCGGGCGCTCCCTCGCGAAGGACTCACCCACGGTCTCCTGGCGCCCAGCGATCCGGCGTGCGAGATCCGCCTCGCAGCCGGCGAGCATCCGCGCGTTGAGCTCGCCAAGCGTCGCGACCTCGGGGACGGGCACGAGATGACGGCGGCGGAAACGACCCACCTCCCCCTCCACGCCGCCCTTTTCGTGCGCCCCCTCGACCCCCGCAATCGTGAACTGCGACTCATAGAGATAGTGCGAGCGCAACGCGATGAACCGGTCGGTCTGCACACGCTGACGGCCCCTAAGCACCTGCTTGACCGCACTGGCGAGATTGTCGTAGCGCACCAAGCCGAACACCCCACCGAACCAGTCAAACGCCTCCACGTGAGCCTCCAGAAACGCCTGCTGAGAACAGTGCGGAAACGCCATCGCGAACGCCGCACCCGAATGACACGCACGCATGTGGAACACGAAGACCTTGCTCGCCCCACCAGCCATCGCGACCTGCGCCTCACCCCAGTCGACCTCGCCCTCTACGCCCGCCTCACGGACCTGCGGCACGAACGCCTCAACGCCCTCTCCGCGCTCCCGGCGAGCACGATGAACGTACTCCCTGACCGTGCGCTCAGCGACATCAGCCGCGTACTCATCACGCAGTCGTTCCCAGATCCGCCTGGCGGTATGGCGCTGCTTGCGCGGCGCCTCACGGTCGCCCTAGAGCCAAGAGTCGATCAGCCCCTCATAGGCCCCCAGCTTCGGTGCCGGCCGGCTGACCGGCGTCCGCTTGACAGGCGGCAACGGCGAGGCCAACGCTTAGCGCACCGCGCGGCGATGAACACCATGACACTCCGCCAGCGCCCTGATCGACAAGCCCTCTCGATCCCGGTCCCTCCTGATCTGCTCGAACGTCTCCATACATGATCCCACTCCTTCCGCCGCCTCCCGCTCGAGCTCCACGAACACCGAACAGTCAACCGCAAGTCGGACAGAGATGGGGCCAGATCAGACCGCCGCAGTGGGGCCAGATCAGACCGCCGTTCCCAACCGGTGGCCGAGATCGAACTCCCTGCATGTCGCGGTTGCGCTGCTCTCAGCGCCCGCTATCGAGGTCTTCGGCGTGCTGCGTCAAACCGTCGAAGTAGAAGGTGGGCGCCGGGCGCGATGCCGCCAAGCCGCTACGTCGTCAGGACCTTCGTCTCCCTGTACCCACGGCCTTGCTCTGCACTGGACATCGCTTACTCGATGACATGCTCGATCGCTCCCAGGAGCTCAATCTCAATCTGCACACGATCCCCTGATGTCAGGAAGCGTGGTGGGTCGAGCGCGACGCCGACACCCGCAGGGGTGCCGGTGAGGATGAGGTCGCCCGGCTCCAAGGTGCACGTCTCGCCTATGAAGGTGACAATTTGCGGGATGTTGAAGATCACATTGGCTGTACTTGAGTTCTGGCGCAGCTCGCCGTTGACCCATGTGCATAGAAGGAGAGCGTGAGGGTCAGGCACCTCATCGACCGTGGTGATCCACGGACCATAGGGACAGAAGCCGTCGGCACTCTTGGCGCGGGTCCATTGGGCCTCGTCATCCTGCAGGTCGCGAGCGCTCAGGTCGTTGGCTACCGCGTACCCGGCGATGGTTCCGCCGATACCCATAACCACAACCAACTCTCCCTCGTAATCGAGCCGCTGGACGATCTCAGGGCGGCGCACCGGAGCGTTTGGTGGCGCAGCGGCCGACGGCAGCTTTGTGAACAGAAGCGGGCGTTCCGGGCGCTCTCGCCCTGTGCCAGCAAACTGGTCGGCGTAATTCATCCCAATACCGAAAATCGCGCGAGGGATGAGCGGCGCTAAGAGCGTAACCTCATCCAGCGCCCAGCTCGGTCCGTCCGCGGCTACAGCGGTTAGCTTCTCCGCCAGAAGACCACGAACGGTCATGTCCTCATCTGCGAAGGCGACGACGCGCCCCTCCCGCACCTCACCAGCCCGAGCAACCGCGCAGTCCGGCGGTTCAAACGTCGCAACGCACGTCAGTCCTCACCTTTCGTCGTCGCCAGCGCACAAGACGCCCTCCGAGTACCATCTATCAGCTCAAGGCTCATCCTTACGTTCGCCGCACAGACCTTCGTGAAGAGGATCGTCAAGCTCCGGGAGCAACTGCAGTGAGGTTGTCCCGTAGCGTGTAGAAGTTCGTAGGTGGCGGTTCTCTCGCCTCGTCCGGTCCCGCTGGGACCGTGGCGAGTGCGAACAAGTCCATTGAGACGAGAGGAACCGCCATGATGACCGTAGAGCAGGAGCAGGACGCACGCCCAGAGCATGTGTTGCCGCCAGGGGTGCTGGATGCGCTGGGGGAGCTGGCTGGTGCGGCGAAGGACGGGCTGCTCGCGTTGAGCGTCGGTGTTGGGCTGGGGGTGCTCAGCGAGATGATGGAGGCCGAGCTGGATGAGGTCGTCGGCGCCAAGCACGCCATGATCCCGGAGCGCACCGCGGTGCGTCACGGTCACGAGGATGGCGAGGTCACTCTTGGTGGCCGGCGGGTCGCGGTGAAGCGTCCGCGTGCCAGGAGCGCTGATGGGGAGCACGAGGTGCCGTTGGCGACGTACGCGTATTTCGCTGACCGTGACCCGTTGACGCGTGTCGTGTTGGAGCAGATGCTCGCGGGTGTCAGCACCCGCCGGTTCTCAAGAACCCGTGAGCCCGTTGGGGAGCAGGTGAGAGCCAGTGAGCGCTCGGCGTCGAAGTCAGCGGTCAGCCGCGAGTTCGTTGGCCGCACGCGTGAGCACCTGGACGCACTGATGAGCCGCGATCTGGGAGACGTGCGCCTCGCGGCGTTGATGGTCGACGGGATCGAGCTGAAGGGCCGCTGCGCGATCGTCGCGCTCGGCGTCAGCACCGAGGGAGTGAAGATCCCGCTGGGATTATGGGATGGCTCCACGGAGAACAAGACAGTCACCGCTCACCTCCTCGCCGATCTCGTCAGCCGTGGCCTTGACGTCGAGCAGGGCGTCCTTGTCGTCCTGGACGGCAGTAAGGCACTGCGGGCAGCCGTTGATGAGATCTTCGGCCCCGTGCCGGTGCAGCGATGTGTTCGTCACAAGGAACGCAACGTCCTGGATCACCTCCCCGAGCGCGACCGCCCCGCCGTGAAGGCGCGCTTGCGGCGCGCGTGGTCCAGCGATAACCACGCGCGCGCGCTGGACGGTCTGCGGATCCTCGCATCAGAGCTCGAACACTCCCATCCCGGAGCGGCCGCGTCGCTCGCCGAGGGCTTGGAGGAGACCCTCACCCTCACACGCCTCGGGGTCCGTGGGCGCCTGAAGAAGACGCTCGCCTCGACGAACCCGATCGAGTCGATGATCGAGATCATCCGACGCACCTCACGCAACGTGAAGCGCTGGCAAAACGGAGACATGTGCCTCCGATGGACCGCCGCCGGGATGCTCGAGGCCGAGACCCAGTTCCGTAAGGTCGTCGGCTACACCGACCTCGCGAAGCTCGCCCTCGCCGTCGAACGAGACCTCGCGGCACAGCACGCGCCCACTCACACCACGACCAAGGAGAACACGCCCACCGCAGCAACCGTGTAACCATCACACCCGGCCGCCACCACGAACTTCTACGGCGAACGGGACAACCTCACTGCAGTGGGAAGGCCACGATGCTGGGGCGGCGACGATCGCCTACCACCTCACCCAAGAGATCGAGGGGGCGCCGTCTGCCTCAACGATCTGGCGGATCTTGGGACGGCAAGGCTTGGTCCTCGCGCAACCCCAGAAGCGGCCTCGCAGCAGCCTGATCCGCTTCGAAGCAGAGCTACCCAACGAGACGTGGCAGACCGACATCACCCACTGGCAGCTCCAGGATGAGCAACACGTGGAGATCCTGAACGTGATCGACGATCACTCCCGCCCGTTCATCGCCTCCCAGGCGTTCACGACGACCAAAGCCAAGGACGTAGTCGACGTCTTCCACAAGGCCGCGAGCCTGCACGGACTCCCGGCGTGCCTGCTCAGCGACAACGGCGCCGTCTTCACCGCGACGCCACGCAAAGGCAAGGTGCTCTTGCAAACAGAACTAGAGCGGCTCGGGATCGCCAACAAGAACTCACGGCCCTACCACCCCCAGACCTGCGGGAAGATCGAGCGGCTGCACCAGACGCTGAAGCGCTACCTCGCCCGCCAACCCGCCGCAAAGACCCTCAGAGAGCCCCAACACCAGCCCGACGCGTTCCCCACTACTACAACACGATCAGACCCCACAGGGCACTCCACGGCCGCACACCCCTACAGGCCTACAGCACCCGGATCAAAGCCAGACCCACCACTACCCAAGCGCCTCCAGCAACCCATTTCCGGGTCCGCCAAGACAAGGTCGACAAGACCGGCCGAGTCACGCCGCGCCACAACAGCCGACTCCACCACATCGGCATCGGCAGAGCCCACAAAGGACGAGAGATCAAGCCCCTGATCGCCGACCAAAACATCCGCATCATCGACACAGACACCGGCCAGCTCATCCGCGAACTCACCCCCGACCCCACCCGCGACTACCAACCCATCACAGCCTGAAACGTCTACCATCCCCGGGACATCGGTCTCCGATGTCCCGACACACAACACAGTCGAGGCGCCCGAATTCGAACCTGCGGCCCCCTACGGCTCCGAGCAGGCATGGCGCCTCACGCCGCGTTTCCCCCTATTGTGCTCGAGCTTTCCCCCTAGAGAGGTCCAGGCGGTGGCTCTCTAGGATCTCCGCGGCGAGGATCTTCAGCCGCGATGCGCGCTCCTCATGGCCACTGGTGACCATCATGCGCCATAGAACGGCGCGATCTGTCGGCGACAGAACGCTCACGAGTTCTAAACAATTATTGATGCATATAAAGACTTATGCTATAAGTATCTATAATCTTTCATAGCATGGACCCGATCAAGAACCCCTACACCCCAAACGCCGGCTCGCGGCCCCCAGCACTCGCCGGCCGCCACGCGGAGCTCGAGCAGTTTCGCGTCCTCCTAGGACGCTTGGCGCGCGGTGCAACCGAGCAAAGCATGATCATCCGTGGCCTGCGAGGCGTTGGCAAGACCGCGCTGCTGAATATCTTCGAGGACCAAGCTGAGAACGCCGGCTTCCTGACCTTCTACCACGAGCTGACACCCCAGACCGGTCTTGCTAGCGAGCTGGCGCGCGACGCCCACCTGGCGCTCTCCCGTCTGAAGCTCACCGCAAAAATGCTCGCCACAATCCGCAGCGCACTCGGACAGCTACAGTCGATCAAGCTCTCCGGCCCAGAAGGAATCAGCCTATCGATCGACATGCGCAACGCCGATGAAGCGACACTGGCGAGTGACCTCACCGAGCTCTTTCTCCAGCTCGGCCATGCCGCACGCGAGGCCAACAGCGGAGTTGTATTCCTGCTCGACGAGGTCCAGTTCGCTGAGCCCGCCCAGTTTCGCGGGATGATCAGCGCACTACACAGAGCGACCCAGCGCAGCCTGCCCATAACACTCGCTGCCGCCGGCCTACCGCAGATCCCGAAGCTCACCGGTGAGGCACGCAGCTACGCGGAGCGACTCTTCACGTTCCCCGTAATCGGCAACCTCTCACAGGACGACGCCGAAGCCGCACTAGTAGAACCCGCACAGGCACATGATGTGGCCTTCGAGAAGGACGCCATCGCCGCGGCACTCGACTGGACCGCCGGCTACCCCTTCTACATACAGCAACTCGGCAAGCACGCCTGGAACCGCGCACCAGCCTCGCCCATCTCCCTAACCGTCATCGAAGACGCCAAGCCGACCGCCCAGGCCGCGCTCGACCAGACCATGTACGAGGTCAGAATGCAGCGCGCCACCAAAACCGAGCAACGCTACATGCGCGCAATGGCCGAGCTCGGACCCGGCCCCTACCGCACCGGCGACGTCGCCCACGCAACCGGAAAGCCGACAACCGCCCTCTCCCCCGTACGCCAAAGCCTGCTCTCAAAGGGCCTCATCTACGCCACCGAGGACTACGGCCACATCGACTTCACGGTCCCGCGCTTCGACGAATACCTCAGACGCCAACTCACCTACCGCCCACCACGCCCGCGAGGCCGGACACGCAACACACCCACGTGATCACACGAGCGACGCGGCACACGGGGCACCAGCCGAGCCGCAACTCGTCCAAATTCCCCGGCCAAGTACGTGCCGCGCCGTGACCCATCTTTGGCCCAAGTCATTTTGTCCGATGTGTCCCATGCGTCCGCGATCCCCCACAAAACGGACGATCTGGACGCGGGCGGACCTATATGGCACCGTCGAATGAGGTTGAGGGCCTTGTGGACTGTATGGTCCGTGGTGGTTCGAGTCCACTCGGGCGCATACGAAAAGCCCTGCAAATCAGGGCTTTCGTCGTTAAGCTGGTCTCGATCGGGCGCAGGGCGATTGTTCGGTTTTGTGCCAATGGCACAACCAAACAATTTGCCGAACATTTCGTGTGCCGATGTTCGGCTTCAGGGGTCAAATACCTACGCAGCTGAGAGCCCCTTCCAACCACGCGGAGCCAAACGAGATGTGCCAGATGTGCCACGGGCAGCGCGCTCACCGACGCCGTGCCCGTCCTTCAAGCGAGCAGCCCGGAGGCGTGAGATGAGCTACAGCCTGACCAGGGGTTCGTGGGAGGCGCGCTGGCGCGACGGCGATGGCCGGCAGCGTCGTCGGCTGGCGGGGCGTCGCTGGCGAGTTCGGCATCGCAGAAGGGGAAGACCTCGTTCATCCCGCTGAGCTCGAACAGGCGCTGTACATTCGCTGAGCCCGGGATGATCCGCAGCTCGTGGCCTCGTGCGACGCACTGTTTCATGACCTTTCATGAGCGCACGTAGGCAGCTTGAGTCGATGAACGTGAGGTTTCTGAGGTCGACGACTATGCGTTGTGCTTCGCATGTGGCGGCATCTGCGAGGGCCGCCTCAATGTTGGGGGCGCCCAAGAGGCCCGCTTCGCCGATCAGGACGACAGTGTGGGCCTCGGGTGCGTTCGTCACCTCGATGGTCAGGTAGGGATGCTGACTATTCACTTTGACCCTCTGTCGTGAGGCAAGCGCACTTCGCCTGCGGATTGTACGCGGGTAGGCGTTGCTCGTCTCCGTGGTTGTGCCACGACGCCTGGTGCGGCCGGGGTGGAACCGTCGTCGGAGGCTTGGGTCAGCCGGTGGGGGGTTCGCCAGTGGCGGAGTGTGGCGCGGCGACCGGCGCCGGCGGGCGCTTGGCGGCCTCTTGCAGCGCTACGGGGAGGCTCGGGTGGATGGCGATTGCGTCAAACAGGCCGACGATCGTGGCCAGGCGCTTGAGCTGTGAGGTGTCGGGGATGACGAGGATAAGCTTGGCGCGGCGGTGGTCGAGGCGGTCGCTGAGGCGTAGCAGCATGTCGATGCCTGCGCTGTCGAGGTAGCGGATGTCGCTGAGATCGATGACGAGGCTGGAGGCGTCGGGGCCGAGCGCGTCGGCTAGCCGCTGTTGGACGGCGGCGACGTTGGCGGCGTCGATGTCTTCGTGGACGTGCGCGATCGGCACTCCGTCGATCCGTTCGATGTCAAGCGGGCTCATACTTGGCGGGAGAGTCGCTTGGTCATGGTCACGACAGTTCCTTGTTGGTCGCTGTTGATGTTTATGTCATCGACGAGAGAGCGGATGATTTCGAGTCCTCGGCCACCGCTGTGTGGGCGGGTGGTGCGCCATCGGCCGACGTCGCGGATGGTGATTCTCACCTGCTGGTCGTCGTGTTCGCAGCGGATGGTGAAGGTGGCCTCGCGAGCGCCGTAGGCGTGCTCGATCGCGTTGGTGGCTGCCTCGGAGGCAGAGAGGGTGATGTCGAATAGGTCGTTTTCGTTGGCGCCAGCGGCCTGCAGCCAGCGGCCGAGTGTATTGCGCAGCCCGCCGAGCACGTTTGGATGGGCCGGGAGGGTCATTTCGAGTGTGTCTTCCAGCGGCGCAGTCTCGACGGCGAGGAGCGCTATGTCGTCCTCGCGCGGGGTCTCATCGAGCAGCGCGCGATATATGCGGTCGGCGAGGGAGGAGCCGGTGCCCTCTGCGGCGTCCAGGGCGGCGGCGGTGAGCCGCTGGAAGCCGTCATCGATCGACTCGTCGCGTCGCTCGATGAGACCGTCGGTGTAGAGCAGGAGGCTGCTGCCGGTCGGGAAAGGATAACGGAAGGCTTCGTAGGCGTGTCCGATGCGCACGCCGACGGGCAGGCCGTGCCTCTGCTCGAGCAGCCGGGGGCGGCCGTCTGGCTCGATCAGCAGCGGCGGCAGGTGCCCGGCGGTGACGGCTTCGAGTTCTTCGGCCTCGGGGTCGAGTTCGAGGATCGAGAGGGTGGCCCCACGGTTGCGGCCCATCGAGACGAGCAGATCGTTGAGCATCGTCACGACCTCGGTGAGCTTGTGTCCCTGCGCCATGTAGGCGCGCAGGGCGACACGGATTTCGGCCATCGCCGAGGCGGCGAGCACGCCGCGGCCGACGACATCGCCGATCACGAACGCGACGCGGCCATTCTTGAGCGGGAAGACGTCGTACCAGTCCCCGCCGATCTTGATGCCGGAGCCGGCCGGCAGGTACTTGGCGCTGAAGCGCATACCTGGTATCTCCGGCAGCGCGTCGGGCAGGAGTGCGCGCTGCATGATCGCGGTGACGGAGCGCTGCTCTGAGATGCGAGCGTTGTCGATCGCGAGCGCGGCGCGTTCGGCGGCGAGCTGCAGCAGCGTCACTTCGTCCTCGTCGAAGCTGCGGAGGACGAGCGTGCCGATGTGCATCACGCCGATGACGCGGCCCTCGACGTGGATGGGCACGCCGAGCATCGAGCGGATGCCCTTCTGCCGGAGGATCGGGTTGACGACCTCAGCGTGGTCGAGATCCTCGATGATGATGGGACGCGCCTCGGCGGCTATGCGGCCCGCGAAGCCACGGGCGAGCGGCACCTGGATGCCCTGGCGGACCTCCTCCTCCAGCCCCCGTGCAGCGCGTGCGACGAGGACGCCACGATCGTCGTCGAGCAACAGCACTGCCGCGGTGTCGACCTTCAGTGAGCTGCGGATGCGCTCCAGCAACTCGGAGAGCATGTCCTCCAAGGACATGTATCCGAGCGCAGAGTCAGTGATGCTGAGCAAGTGGCTGCGGCGGCTCTGCGATACAGATGCGGCGGACGGAGACGGTTCAGCCGCGGCGCCGGTGGGCCGCCCGTTTTTCTTCTCGCTCTCCAGCTGTTGGGCGTCCACAGGTCGGTTATACACGTCCTGCGCCGGGCGCCGTGCGTCGAGAGACGTGCTTACGCCTGCGAGAAGCTTGTGCAGCGGGGGGCGAGCTCATAGTCGGCGTGAGGACCAGAGGATTGCGCTGAGGGTCACGCAGACGAGCGCGACTACGAGGCCGGTAATCCAGCCCGCGACCTTTTGTGAGACGAGGATCGCGCCGAGCGCCACGCCGATCCCGACGATTCCGCTGGTGGCGATCACGCGGACGAACGCCGACTCGAGCGCGGGACGCTGGTGGCGCTCGGGCAGCATCGAAACGTCTGTGGCCCCCGTCTCGCCGCGACTTTGTGTTTTCTCGCGTTGGCCTGCCTTGCCTTGCGTTCGTTGTATACGGTCGCCCATTGTCTCCTCTTGTGCTCCGACGGTCTGTGAGGTCTCTACCCAGCTGAGCGGGTGATGAACCAGGCGCCGCCGCGTGGGCGCTTTGGCGTGCATTGAAGGAGTGCCAGCGCGGTTCAGGCGGCGGGAACGCCGGCGTGTTCGCGGCGACGATGCTCTGAGAGCGTTGGGCGTTCCTCGACGGTGACCTGGCGGGTCTCCATCCACTCGGGGGAGCTGCTGGTGGGTGGCAGGATGATGGAGCTGCAGGCGTGGCTGTCGGCGAACGCTGGGCCGAGGAAGCGGGTTTGGGCGGCAAGGAGCACGGCGTAGGCCATCGCGGAGAGGTCTCGCAGGGGCTGGTGGCGGTTCTGTCGTTCGCCAAGGTCGACTTGCGCGAGAGCGTCTAGCCCGCAGGTTCGCCAGCAGTCGATCAGCATCGCTATCTCGACGCCGTAGCCGGCGCTGAAGGGGATCTGTTCAAGCAATGCGCGGCGGACGGCGGTCTCCCCCGCAAGCGGCTGGTCGAAGACGGCTAGCTCGGGGGCGTGCAGGTTCAGCAGCGGCCTTGCCATCAGCTCGGTGACGCGCCCGCCGCCTTCGGCGAGCACGCTGTCGCCGTTGCGGAAGGGGCGGCGGAAGGTGCCCTTGACGAGCTGGATGTCGTCGTCACAGAGCAGCGGGCCGACCAGACCCAGGAGGAACCCCTCGTGAAAGTGCTCGGTGTCGGTGTCGGCGAACACGACGATTTCGCCGCTAGTCGCGGCGAGCCCGCGCCACATCGCGTCGCCCTTGCCCTGCGCGGGCCCGTACTCGCTGATCAGCGCGCTCTCCTGGGCGACCTGGAGCCCCGCTTGGCCGGCGATCTCGGCGGTGTCGTCCTGGGAGGCGGCGTCGATGACGAGCACCTCATCGAACAGGCCGGCGTCTTTGAGCTGAACGGCGGTGTGGGCGATCGCGCCGATCGTCTGCGCGACCTCGCGGGCGGGCAGCAGCAGGGCGATGGTGTTCTGCTTCGCCGCGAGCAGCCGCTCCAGCGGGAACTCGTTTGCGTGGTAGGTGCGTCGGGCTCGCCAGTCGGCACGGGCGAGGTCTTGGGCGAGACCGCGTGGCGCGCGCCCGTCGGTGCGGGCGGAGGTCCTTACCCGGACGTGACGAGGGCGGTGAATGGCGATGCCCTGCCTGGTGAGCGCGTGGGCTAGTGCCTCGTCCTCTAGTGCTGCGCGTACCGGCAGCCCGCCACAGCGCTGATACGCGGCGGCGGTCAGCGCGAGCGATGCGCCGGAGAAGTGTGGATGCTCGACGGTCGCGGCGCCCGCGGTCTGCTCGACGGCGCGGGCGAGCCGTTGGATGGCGGTCTGGTCTCGCAGGGCGACGGTGTGCGGGTCGAGCGTGTCTTGCTCGGCTGGGTCGAGCTCGATCAGACCGCCGATCGCCGCGGCCCCCGTTCTTGCGAGTGTGAGCTGTGCGGAGAGCCAGTCGGCGGCGACGGTCGTGTCGGCGTCGCTGCTGGCGATCAGCCCGTCTTGCCTTTCGATTTGCGTGAGCCGCCGGCAGGCGATGTCCATGCCCAGACGTCGGGCGCGTCCCACGCCTTGCGCTAGCGGGAGGGTGACGGTATGGATGGCGGGCTGCTCGTGCGACCGCGCGATCTGCTGGATGACCTCCAGCGTGCAGTCGCGGCAGCCGTCGAGGATCACGATCACCTCGTAGCTGCCATCCGGCATGTCGCGCTGATTGGCGAGCGCTTGTAGGCATGCTGCGATGCGTGGCGCCTCATCGCGGGCGGGGATGACGACGATCGCCTGCAGGCGAGGGTGTGGGGGTGCGAGGTCGTCGTGTGCTGGCGCGGCCCGAAGGTCTTGGTCGTGGCTCATCGGCCGTCGAAGCGGTCGAGCCTGTAGGCGTCTTGACGTGCGTCGAGGGCATGCCAGTCTGCGAGTTCGCGTGTGAGCCTGTCGTGCACCTCATCGCCCGTCAGGGGCTCATCGCGCCCGACGCCGCGCCAGCTGACAGCGAGCACGCTCGCACCAAAGGAGAGCTGCGCTTTGATCCAAGAGATGGCTTCGTCGAACGCTGGCCTTTGCAGGTAGTAGAGAACCTCCGAGCAGATGATCAGATCCCAGGAGCCGGGCGGGGCTTCCTCTGGGAAGCTGGCCCGCAGCAGATCGACGTTGCTCAGATCTTGCAGGCTGCGGCGGGCAAGCTCCAGGGCACTCAGGGAGAAGTCGACCGCGACGACGTGCTGACAGCGCGCGGCGAGCAGACGAGTGAATACGCCGATCGAGCAGCCGACCTCGAGGGTGAGGCCATGCGATCGTCTTGGTAGGGCCGCGAGGGTCGCCGCGTACTTTTGCTGCTCGTAGCTGCTGGTGCGATAGCCCCAGGGGTCGGGGCTTTCGTGGTAAAGCCGCTCGAAGCGCTGGAGGTCTGCGGTAGCGCTCACGTTCTCTCCGTGGTGAGCGTGTGTGTGCCGAGCTTTGTGAGCTTGGGGTCCAGCCGGTGCTGCAGCAGGAACAGGTCGAGGTCGCGGCGAGCACGGTCGAGGGGGCTCGCGCCGATCAGCGCCCGCGACCCGCAGACCTGGGCGGCGTGGCTTGAGATGAGCCGGGCGGCGTCGTAGAGCGCGACGCGGCATTCGAGCGCGAGTACGGCCGGGTCGAGCTCAGGCCAGGGGTCCTCTGGCCGGCTGAGGCTGGCGGTGGTGTGCTCGAGCCAACGATCGATGGTGCTTTGCGCGACGCGCATCCTGCCGAGCGCGTGGGCTTGCACCGCATCGACGCGCTCGGGGTCGAGCGCTGCGATGGTTTGGCGCATGATGCTGTCGGCGAGCCCGGCCCAGGTCGCGGAGGTGCGGATGCCGTCACGGGAGAAGAAGGGCTCGCGTGAGAGCTCGCCGGGGCCACCAAGCAGCGCGAGCACCGCCGCGTCGTGGAACTCGACGCGGTGGCTCTCAGAGGCGCGCAGACCCGACGCGTGATACCAGCCGCGGTCGATGCTGACCGCGCTGCTGGTGGTGTCCAGATAGACCAGGCGGCGGGAGCCATCGCGCTCGGCGGCTAGTACGAGCGCGCGCTGCACGCCTCCGGCGCCGGAGCAGAACGTCTTGACGCCGCGCAGCATGAGCCGACCGTCGGTGTAGTCGAGGCGGGCGGGCGGCCCCTCGCCGGGAGCTGGGTCGGCGCCCCACACGCCGAGCAGCAGCCTGCCTTCTTGTATCTGTGTGAGCTCGGTGGAGCGCAGCGGCTCGGAGCCGGTGAGGGTCAGGCGCTCGATGCCGTTGAGGTGCCCGTCGAGGACGCGCGCGGTCGAGGCGTCTGCGGCTGCGACCGCCCGCACGAGCTGCACTTCGCCGGCGAGCCCGTCCGGGGGCGGTGTGAGCGCGCCGGCGGCGGCGAGGTCAGTGAAGTTCTCGATGGGGAACCGTGGTTCGCGATCAAGCCCGCCGGCTCGCTCGGCGATGCGCGCGAGCGCATCCTGCAGGCGCCCCGTGGTCATCCGTATCGGCAGCTCTTGGACGCTCATACCGCCACCCCGCTTGTAAGCTGACTAACGGCTTGGATGTCGTGGTGGGGCATCGGCCCGAGGGCGAGATCTTGGGCGCGAGCGGCGGTTGTGAGCGCGGGCAACAACGTGATGGTGTTCTGACAGCCGGCTCGCCTCGCTCCGGGCCCAAGGGCGTCGTGCATCAGGACTGCGCCGCCGTCGGTGAGCTGGGAGCGCGTGTGGTCGAGCATTGCCTGCGGCTCATCTCCGCGCCAGTCGTGGGTGTCGATCGACCAGCGCACGAGCTGTAGCCCCAGCCGCTCGGCGACACGATGGCTCGCATCCGTGCAGACGCCCCACGGCGCGCGCCACAGCCGCGGACGTACCCCGACGCTCTCTAGTGCCGCGAGAGCCGACTCACTGTCGCGCTGCAGCTCTGCTTCCGTAAGCTCGGTGTGACGGACATGGCGGTGACAGTGAAGCTGTATGTCGTGTCCGGCGGCGAACACTTTCCGTGCAAGATCGGGGTGGGCGAGCACTCGCTCGCCCACCATGAAGAACGTCGCCGCGACCTGGCAGTACGCAAGCTGCTCCAGCACAAGCGGCGTCCAGGTGGCGTCGGGGCCATCATCGAAAGTGAGGCTCAGGGCGCGTGGCACGTCTGCTCTGTCGGGAGCGAGGCCGGCGGGAACTGGGTTGCTCACGACTAGTCTTGGTACTCGCGCAGGAAGCCCTCGAACAGGCGGCGGTGGCCTTCCTCGTCGTGGAGGATCGCGATCACCATGTCGTTGGTGACGGGGTCGGCCTCCTCGGTCGCCTCGATGATCTGGTTGTAGTAGTCGATCGCCCCGGTCTCTGCCTCGATCACGCCCTTGATGACGTGCACGATGTCGGTCTGATGCTCGGGTGGCTGCAGGTAGGACTGTTCGGCTTGGAAGTCCATCGAGCCAGGCACGATCCCGTAGAGCTCCTTGATGCGGTTGGCGAACTGGGTGGCGTGCCCGAGCTCCTCCTGAATGTCCTCCCGCAGCGACTTGATGATCTCTTGGGCGCGCACCCCGTCGGGGTTGACGGAGTTGGCGAGGTAGCTCATCACGGTCTCGATCTCCATCCAGTACGCCTTGGTGAGCATCTCGACGATCCGCTCACGATCCTTGCGGGCGTCCTCGGCGAGAATGCCGGTGCTGCTTTGGACTGCTGACATGGGGGCTCCGTTCGTCTTGGTCGGCTACGTGGAGGACGCTTACCCGGTGGTGGCTGGACGCAACCGGCGAGATCCCTCTCTGCCCGTCACGGGTCAGGCGGGCGGGGACGTTGAGCGCGTGTTTGGTGCTTGTGGAGCGCCGGGTATGCCCAAGCGAGATGTTCGGGAGGCGGGCAAGACCGGATGGAGGGACGAGATCGCGCGGTTGAGGCGTAGTAATTGTGCAGCTGCGGGCATCGCGCGCCGGCGGCGTGGCCGTGGCTTTGAGTACCTGGACCCGGACGGGGAGCATGTCGACGATCCTGAGTTGCTGGAGCGGATCGCGGAGCTTGCGGTCCCGCCCGCATGGCGCGATGTGTGGGTATGCATGGACCCGCTCGGGCATCTGCAGGCCACCGGCATCGACGCGGCTGGCCGCAAGCAGTACCTTTACCATGAGCGTTGGCGCGCTCACCGAGACCGGCGCAAGTTCGACTCGATGGTCGCGTTCGGGACAGCTTTGCCGCGGCTACGTAGCCGCGTAGTACGCGACTTGCGACTCCCCCGCGACGGCGCGGGCGTCGAGGTCGCACAGCTGACTGAGCCGCGGGTGTTGGCCTTGGCGGTGAGGCTGCTGGATGTGGGGTTCTTTCGTATCGGCTCGGAGGATTACGCGGAGCGCAACGAGTCATATGGGCTGACGACGATGCTGCGCGAGCATGTGAGTGTCGGCGAGCGCGAGGTGATCTTCGATTTCCCGGCGAAGTCGGGGCAGCGCAGGGTGCAGGCGATCGCCGACCCGGAGGCGCTCGCGATGCTCGCTGCGCTGAAGCGGCGACGCACGGGCTCACACTTGTTGGCCTACCGTTTCGACGATGGTTGGAGGGAGCTGAGCGCAGAGGAGGTGAACGCTTACCTGAAGCGTCTTTCGGGTGGCGACTTCACTGCCAAGGACTTCCGCACTTGGAACGCGACCGTCCTTGCCGCGGCCGCGTTGGCGGGCGTCGAGGAGACTCAAGGGCGTGCTGCGCGGGAGCGTGCGGTCACACAGGCGATCAAGACCGTCGCCGCATATTTGGGGAATACGCCCGCAGTGTGCCGCGCCTCCTATGTGGACCCGAGGGTGATCGACCGCTTTCAGGCTGGGGCGACGATCGCTGCGGCGATCGGCCGTGCTGGACCGGATCTGAGCAAGACGAGGGTTCGGGCGCGAGTGGAGAGCACTGTGCTGAAGCTGCTCGAGGATGCGGCGGGCGGCAGCTGAACCTCGGTGGCCTCTCGCCTGCGGCGACGGATTGACGGGCCGGGCGGTTGGGTAGATGTTCGATGTGTGTTGGCGCGGCTGTGATCTTCGACGAGGGGTCTTTTGATGAGCGAGGGCGTTGAGGCTGGGACAATCTGGCAGAGCTGGCGTTTGGTGTGAAGGCGGAGCGCGAAAGCCTTGAGAACATCGCCAAGCCACTGACGTCGACAAGCGCCGCGAAGACGTCGAGGTAGATGGCGGGGAAGCCCCGCTCGTGAGCATCCCGCTGACGATCTTCCCTTAGCTCATGGACCTCGATCGCCCCTTCCTCGGTAGCCGTGAGCTGGATCTCCTTCCGTTCTGCCTGCGCTCGTCTGATCACCGAGGGCGAGCCGATCGTGCTCGTACAAGATGGCCAGCCGATCGAGCGCAACCTGCGGCGGGAGCGCATCACGCTCCCCGATATCCAAGAGAAGGCCTGGCAAGCCCAGATCACTACAGTCGCCGATATCCAATTGGCGATCCTCGAGAACGATGGAAAGATCAGCTGTATCCCCCGCCGCGACTGACGACTGGTAGGGAGAAGTAGATGACCGCCTCCGCTCAGCCACCCGCCAACGACGCCGATAGCGAGAATCGCGTCGCTGGTTCCGAGCGCCACGAGACAAGCCATGAACGACTAGACCGCAATCTGGAAGAAATGACTGGCGAGCTGCGCGTGGTCGTGACAGGCGTGCAGGTGCTGTTCGCGTTCTTGCTGATCGTCCCTTTCGACACTGGATTCGCGCACATCGGCAGCTTCGAGCGCACGGTGTACTTCGTCACGCTGCTCCTGGCGGCGCTATCCGCGGCGTGCACGATCGCGCCCTCCGCACAGCATCGCTTTCTCTTTCGCCACGACGACAAGCGACATCTCGTGTTCGCCTCGAACCGGATCGTGATCGCGGGACTCGCCTTCCTGGCACTGGCGATGTGCGGAGCATTACTGCTGGTGGCAACAAAGCTCTTTGGTCCTACGGTGGGCGCTATTACGGTGATTCTTGGCGCCCTTCCATTGCTGCTGTTGTGGTTCCTATTGCCCCTGCGCCGTAGAGCGCGCCTCGACGCAGCTGCTGAGGACCGTCCTGCAGACGAGTCCTAACGCAAGTGGGTGGTGCGGTCCTCGTGATGCGTTAGGATGTATGTGTGAAGCGGACGACGATCATGCTGCCCGAGGAGGTCGATGTGCGGTTGCGGCTGGAGGCGCGTCGGCGCGGTACCTCGGTGGCCGAGGTCGCTCGTGAGGCGATCGAGAAGCAGCTGCCGGCTCAGCCCGACGGGCGGTTGAGCTTCTTCGCGGTTGGGGATGGCTCGCCGCGGGATGCTTCTGAGCGGGTCGACGAGCTGGTCGGCAAGAGCGTGGCTAGGCGTCGCGCCGCGCGCCGGTAGTGCTGATCGTGGACGCCGGCCCGCTGTATGCGGCGGCGGCCAAGCGCGACAAGCACCACGAGCGCGCCGTCGCGTTGCTCTCCAGCAGCCCGCGGCCCCTGCTCGTCCCCGCGCTCGTGGTGACAGAGGTTGCCTATCTGCTCGCCGACCGGATCGGCGCTCACGCGGAGCTTGCGTTTGGCCGTGCGCTCGCGGACGGCGAGCTGATCGTCGAGCCAGTCGCCGACTCGGACTGGCCTCGTATCTGCGAGCTGATGGAGCAGTATCTCGACCTACCGCTGGGGACGGTCGACGCTTCGGTGATCGCGCTGGCCGAGCGGCGTGAGGTGGACGTGATCGCCACGCTCGACCAGCGGCATTTCAGTGTCGTGCGGCCACGCCATATCGAGGCATTCAGGCTCGTTCCCTAGCCGCAGGAGCCGAGCCGGGAGAGCTGGGTCGCTCCCCTACTCGCCGGCCCACTCCTTGACAGCTCGCGATGTTCGGGCGCATCATGGGGCATCCGATAGCCGATACCAACCAGGCGCGGTGCACTCGAAGCGAGGCGTACTGGCTCGCGCTCCAGCTGCCAGGCACCGTAGCCAGCCGCGCGCCGCCGCTGCGACGCCCTTCGCAGTTGCCAGACTGGTTAGTCTCCTGCCAGTGTCCAAACACGTCGGGACAGTGAGGCGTACCGTTTGGTCACTCGCACTCGTGGCGACGACGAGCGCCCTCGCAGCGCCGGCCGCCCCAACGCTGGCAGCGGCACCCTTCTCCTGGTCAAAGGCGCAACCGCTGATCCACCAGCGCTCGCCGGCAGGGAGCAGCGAACTGAGCGGCGTGTCCTGCCCCACGGCCTCACTGTGCGTGGCGATCGACAGCCAGGGCGACGTCCTGACCAGCACCAACCCCACCGGCGGAGCGGCGGCGTGGAGCGTGGCGCACGTGGACAGCACCAAGAACGCCCTCAACGACGTGGCGTGCGCCTCGGCGGCGCTGTGCGTGGCGGTCGGCAACGACGGCGACGTCCTGGCCAGCAACAATCCGACGGGGGGCGCCGGCGCGTGGCGCGTGACGCAGCTGCCCACCGAACACAACATCGAGGCGGTGTCCTGTCCGTCGAGTGCGCTGTGCGTGGCGGTGGACGCCAACGGCGAAGCGCTCAGCAGCACCGACCCCACAGCAGGCGCGCCGGCGTGGAGCGCCGCGCAGTTGACGACGAGCGTGCTCACGAGCGTGGCGTGTACGTCCAGCGCGCTTTGCGTCGCGGTGGGCACGGCGGGCAAGGTGCTCAGCTCGGCCGACCCGACCGGCGGCGCGGGCGCGTGGAGTGTGGGGAGCATCAACCCGCAGCTCGACCTGGACGAGCTGTCGTGTCCGTCAAGCACCGAGTGCGTCGCGGCGGACGACAAGGGCGACGTCGTGAGCTCGAACAACCCCACGGGCGGCGCGGCGGCCTGGAGCGTCACACCGCTGCCGGCGCTCGGCCACCAGGAACTCTCCGCTCTCTCCTGTGCGTCGGTCTCGCTGTGCGTGGCCACCGGCGCCACGGGCGCGCTGGCGAGCACGACCGACCCCACCGGCGCCGCGGCCGCGTGGAGCGTGGTGGGCATCGCCTCCCCCAGCAGGCCCACGGCGCTCTCCTGTCCCAGCGCCTCACTGTGCGTGGCGGTGAACGACACGGGCGACGCGCTCACCGCCACCAGCCCGCTAGGGGGAAGCGGAGCGTGGAGCGCCGCGCGCATCTCCGGCGAGAGCTCTTTCACCGGGGTGTCGTGCCCCTCGGCGAGGCTGTGCGTGGCAGTGGACGACGCCGGCGACGTGGTGAGCAGCACCGACCCGAGCGCCGCCAAGGCGCGATGGCAGACGGCGCACCCAGCGGGCGTGTTCGAACTGCGCGGCGTGAGATGCCCCAAGGCGACGCTCTGTGTGGCGTGGGGCGCGCAGGGCATCCTCAGCAGCACTGACCCCGCCGGCGGAGCTGGCGCCTGGACATTGACGCCGGTCGATGCGAATCTCGGCGCGGGCTCTCCAGTCGCAGTGGTCTCCTGTCGGTCGGCACAGCTGTGCGTGGCGATCGACAGGTCAGGCCATGCCGTGGTCTCCAGCGACCCAGCCGCGGGCGCCACGGCACGCTGGACGGTCACCGGCCCAGCTCCCTCGATTGATTCGCTGTCCTGCCCGTCGGCTCAGCTGTGTGTGGGGGTCAACGAAGCGGGGCAGGGGGTCTTCTCGACCCACCCCACCGCGCCCCGCGCAACGTGGAAGGCCACGCAGATCGACCCCTCGACGATGGCCGAGGGCGTGCCGGAACTGGAAGTCGTCGCCTGCCCCTCGGTGAAGCTGTGCGTGGCGGCCGACCGCTTTGCCAACGTCATCACCTCGACCGATCCCACGGGTGGGCGGCGGAGATGGAAGCTGATGAGTGGGAGCGGAGGGGTGCTGCCGATCGACGCGGTGGCGTGCCCGTCGGACTCGCTGTGCGTGCTCGCGGGCGTCGCCGGTATCGGAGGTGGACGCCGAGACAACGAAAACGTGGCGGTCTCGCTCGACCCGGCGAGCCCGCACGCCCACTACGCGGGCAGCGCGATCGACGGTAGCCGCACGCTGGAGGGAGTCTCCTGCGCGTCGGGCGACCTATGTGTGGCGGTCGACGATCGCGGCGCGGTGGTCGTCGGCAGGCGCACCGCGCATCTCACGCCCCACAGCGCTCACCGCTGAGCGTCCCGCGTGTGCACTCTCATCCAGACCCCCTGCCCCCACGGCTGAGCCTCCGCGAGCGCGGAGTGCAACCCCCGCCCCACAGCGGCTCGCCGCTGACCCCCGGCGCTCAACGGCGAGTTAGACTCCGCTCCAGGTGGGCAACGGAAGACGTTTCAGCGGTGCACTGGCGCTCGTCGCGGTTCTCCTCGTGCCCGCCAGCGCTGCGCAGGCCGACGGGTTGAGCATCACACCGGACCCCGCGCTGCAGGCGGTTGCACAGGCGCAGGCCGGCCTCATCAGCGCGCACCTGGGCGTCCCCCTGAAGCTGAAGCTCGCGGTGGGGTGGGCAAGCGATCCCTTTTTCAACAAGTCCGCGCTGACCAACGTCAAGGACAAGGTGAACGGCCCGTTCGAGCGAGCGGGCTCGATCTGCCAGATCGCCGTGAACAAGGCCTGGTTGGACTCCCTGCCGCAGCCGACGGCCGAGCAGGAGGTGCTTGTGCACGAGGTGTTCCACTGCTTCGAGCACCAGATCGAGCCGGGCGTGGTGACCGCCGAAAACGAGAGCAACGAGAACAAGTGGATCATCGAGGGGCTGGCGCGGTGGGTGGACCTGACGCTCTACCCGAGCACCCCCATCCCCTACGCGTTCAAGGCGGTCACCGAATACAGCAGCTCGAGCGCTACGGACCTGTTCACGCGCAGCTACGACGCCGTCGGCTTCTGGGGGCACCTGCAGGACGTGACCGGCGCGCTGTGGTCGCGCATCCCGGCGATCCTGATAGCGGGAGTTGGGCTCGCCGACGGCAGTGCGTTCCACGCCGCGGTGCGCGGCGAAGAAACCAGCGTGCTCGACAGCTGGGGGTCGAGCGCCTTCAACCTCCCCGGCGCCCCTGCGGAATGGCGCGCCGACAGCCCTCTGACGGGGTCGCTTGGCTCCAGTTACCCCGAGGCTCCAGTGCAGACGGTGGACGCGCCGGCGGGGGTCGTGCTGGAGCCCTACAGCACCGCGCAGTATGAGGTCAAGCCCAATGCACTGGAGCCGCTGATCGAGATTCACCTCGGCCCCGACGTGCACGGGCGCTTCGGCGTGCACAACAACTACGTGGACAGCGCCCTGAAGGGCAAGGTGTTCTGCTCGGGTGAAGGGTGCACCTCGCCGGCCGCCTCCTGTGAAGGCGGCTCGCCGGGCACGCTGCCGCCGCTGACGCCGCTGCCGGCCGAACCGATGCTGGGGCTCGCAACAGGAGAGTTCAAGGGCTCGGTGGAGATCAGCTACTTCGCGGCGCAGAACAGCGGCTTCTGCCCCCAGCCGCCGCCGAGCAAGACGGGGGGCTCCAGCGGGGCCAAGGCCTCCAGTGGCGGGGACCCGCACAACTTCGCCTTCGGTCTGAAGGCGTTCGACTTCCAGGCCGCGGGGGAGTTTACGCTCGTGAAGTCCACCACCAGCAAGGACCTCGAAGTCCAGGCGCGCCAGCAGCCGATCCCGCACTCCAAGACGGTCGCCTACGTCAGCGCCGTGGCGATGCGCGTGGGGCAGGCCACCGTCGAGGTCGACGTCACCAACGGGCTCAGCCTGAAGGTGTATGTCAACCACCACGCCACGCACGAGACTAGCGCCAAGTTGGCGGGCGGCGGCTCGCTGAAGATCGGCGAGGAACCGTTGCGGGGGGGCATTGAGATGAGCACCACCACAGTGCGCTGGGCGGACGGGTCGAGCGTGACGGCAAAGACCCTGCTGGGCATACGCATCGGCGCGGGCACCGGCGGGATCTACACCCCGTGGCTGTGGCTTACGGTCAACCTCGCGCACGACCGCCTAGGGCACACCACAGGGCTGTTGGGCAACACCGGAGAGCCACTGAGCGACGAGTTTCACGGGCGCAACGGCACGCGCTACACCTACGAAAACATCGAATACGACGAAAAGGTGCTCTACGGCGAGTACGGCGCGAGTTGGCGGATAGCCCAGCACGAATCGCTGTTCACCTACGCGCCCCACAAGAGCACGAAGTCCTACACCATCACCGACTTCCCCCAGCAGGCGTTCAACCTCGGCACCGAGCCGCCAGTCAAGGCGCAGAGCGCCACCACGGCGTGCACCGAAGAAGGCATCACCAACCGCGCGGTGCTGCAGGACTGCCAGTACGACGTCGGCGTGACCGGCAACCGCACCTACGCCAAGGGTGACGCGCGGACCCAGGAAGTGACCGGCCCGGGACCGCCGCTGTACCCGCCCCCTGCGGGCTCGGGGACGACGTCCGGGTCGACCTCCTCGACACCCACGCAGACAACGACGACACCCACCACGCCGCCTCCCCCACCACCCCCGCCGCCGCCACCTCCACCACCCCCGAACCCGGGGATTGACCTGGGGCCGGGCGACAACCAGCCGGCCATCGCCCACGACCCGGGCACGGGCGACACGTACGTCGCGTGGACGGCCGCAAATGGGCACGCGATCGAGGTGTGCACGGTGGTGGCGGGCGGCGATGCGTGCAACGGCGGCGCCGGACCCCACACCCTGACCGACTCCAAGGCGGGGGCGGGCGCTCAGTATGAAATCTCACCGCGCGTGGTGGTCGAGAGCGACGGAACGGTGGTCGTCCTCGACGAGCTGGAAGGGGTCGCCTCGGCGGCCGTACCGTCGGGCTACCCGGCCGACGGGGTCGTCGCCTGGAGCTCGCCGGCGGGCGGCGGAGCCTGGAGTGTCGCCAACGGTGGAGTCCTCCTCGCCTCCAGCCAGAGCGCCGGCGACATGCCCCAGAACGGCGCAATAACGCTCGGTTCGGAAGGGATCGCCGTCTACGGCAACGACACGGGCGGCAGCGGCTTCACGGACTTCACCCTCACGACCGAGGCCCCGAAGACCACTCCGACGGTTGACCCGAGCGGAGACTACGACGCATATGAGCTGACGACCGGAAGCCAGGTGGCGGCGATTCCCGACCCGGGCGTCCCCGGCTCCTACATAGCGGTCGTCGTCGGCGCCGCCGGCGAGGCGAGTTGCGCCTCCGAAGATGCGACCGGCTACAGCTACGCGACCGGTACTCCCGTCGAACTCCAGGATCAGGCGAGGTGGCCGAAGACGGGCTACTTCAAGCAGATCGCCTGCGACGCGTTCGCGCCAGTGCTGAGCGGTGGGAACGCCGGCATCGGCCTGCTCCAGGACGAAGGCCTGGGCCTCGGCGGCAGCAGCGACTCGGTCGGCGTGTACTATCGCCCTTTTAACACCACCACCAAGACCTTCGAAGCTCCGGTGGAAATCTCCAACGAGACGCTGGTGAGCTACATCGGCGCCGAAGCGCTGAGCACCTCCCAGGACGCGACAGGCGGCGTCTACGCAGCCTGGGCCGACAAGCGCGGCGTGATGCTCGACTACAGCAACACGCACGGCGCGGGCTGGCAGGCCCCCGAGGAAACCGGCATAAAGGGCACAAACGCAGTGATCGCTGGAACAGGGGCAGGCGGCGCCGCGATTGCCTACAGGTACGGCGAAGAAGATCCCCAGGAGTACCTCGACCCATCGGCATGAGCGACTCTCACTGCGCTTAAGTCAGCAAAGCCGGGCACTCGCGGGCTCCTAGGAAGCACGCAAGCCGGGCACTCGCCGGCTCCGGGAGTACTCAACCCAGGCCCTCACCGGCTCGGAGACAGACAGACTCAGGGAATGCGAAGGTCGTGCACGGCCGCGGCCAGCTCGAGATCCGCCGCACCAGCCGAGGCATCAAGCGGGGCAACGATGCTCCAGTGATGACCGACGGGGCAGCGCTGAAAGCGCCGCTTGCCGAATCGGAGCGCCTTCAGCGAGGCGAGCGGGATCCAGATCGTCGTGAAGAGATGGCCCTCCCCACAGCGGACGGGCCGATCAAAGCGCTTGAGCTTGCCGAGCAGCCCCGCGATGACCATCGCGGCAGTCAGCACCAGCACGGCGCGGTTCGGTCGAGAACGTCTCACAGACGGGCATACTCTCATACATCACTCGCGCCGACACACAGCTTCAGCGAGTTCTGATGATGCGTCCACTCCCGCACAGACGGACGGTGCGAGCGCTGTCGATCGCACTGGCTGCCGCGCTGCTCCTCGGCCTCTGGAGCACAGCCGTAGAGGCCAGAGTCCAGACCAACCGCCCCCACCTCCCGATGCTCGCCGCAGCGGGCATCGCCTCCGTGACGAGCCAGGCTCCCCCGCCGCAAACACCGGCGCCCCAGCCCGCGACGCCACAACCCGCACCGCCACAGTCCCCACCACCAGTGACGGTGAGCATCGACAGGTTCGACCCCGGCCTGCCCGTACCCGAACGCTTCCTCGGACTCTCTTTCGAGGCGGCGGCGCTTGGCCAGATCTCGCAGTATGGGTATCGCGGCGACATGGTCCAGCTGCTGCGCTCGCTGGGACCGGGGCTGCTGCGGTTCGGTGGGATCACCGCGGATGAGAACGTCGGCTGGACCGACGCCACGACACCACGGCCGCTGTGGGCATCGAGCGCGATCGACCCAGCGGAGTTGCGCGCGCTCGCCGTGCTGGCACGACGCAGCGGGTGGCGCGTGATGCTCACGGTCGGGATGGCCCACTACGAACCCGCGGCAGCCGCACGCGAGGTGGCCGCCGCCCATGCCGCGCTGGGGTCCTACCTCGCGGCGGTGGAGATCGGCAACGAGCCCGACTCGTACGGCAACCATGGGTTCCGCACGCTGCCCTGGATCGCGCAGGGCTACGAGGAAGAGGTGAGCAGCTATCGCGAAGCGATCGAAGCGCTCACCCCGGGCGTGCCGATCGCCGGCCCCGACGTGTCGGGTTCGGGGGCGTTCGCCGAATGGGGCGAAGAGGAGGCGCTCTCACAGACCCCAGCGATGCTCACCGGACACCACTATCCGCTTGGCTGCGCGCAGACGCCCCCGCCGTCGATCGAAACGCTGCTGAGCGCGACGACACGCGGGCGCGAGGCGCACTCGCTGGCTACGTATATGGCCGTGGCACATGCGCGCGACATACCGCTGCGCATCGACGAGACCAACACCGTGTCCTGCGGCGGAGTGCCGGGGATCAGCAATACGTTCGCCTCGGCACTGTGGGCAACCGGATACATCACCCAGGCGATGTCGGACGGTACAGCTGGCATCAACCTCGAGGGAAACCCGGCCAACTGCGCCGGCTACACCCCCCTATGCGCACCCAGCCCGGCCGACCTTGCGAGTGGCGAGCTGCGTGCCGAGCCGGAGTGGTACGCGCTGCTGCTGGACCGCTCGCTGGTTGGCGCGCGGCCGCTGCCGGTCACCGTCTCAGCCGAAACGACGAGGAGCTCAACCGAAACGACGACGGACTCGGCCGAACCGACCGCCCCAGCCGAAACCACCCCAGCCAAGAGGGAGCCCGACCTCGTGGCCGCGGCGTTCTCGCAGCCCGACCACTCCCTGAAGGTGGTGCTCGTCGACGACGAACAGCCGGGCACGAGCCCACTGGCGCTGCGGCTGGACGTGGGGGCGGGCCTCGGCGCGGCGAGCGTGCAGCGCCTGACGGCGCCCTCGCAGAACGCCACCGCCGGCGTGTTGCTGGCGGGGCACGCAGTCGCGGCCAGCGGCACCTGGAGCGACCCGGTGGCAACGCAGAGCGTGGCCGCACACGCAGGGACAGTGGCAGTCGAGCTGACGCCAGGCAGCGCCGCGCTCGTCACCGTCAGCCATCCCCAGGGCCTATCCCGATAAGCCCCGCACGCCCGCTCGGGGAGGCCCCAAGCAACGATCTGTCGCCCAAAGGCTAGGTCAGGAACTACAGCTAGGCTACGAGCATGACCTCACGCGCAGTCGCACTCACCGCCGTCCTCTTTTCGCTACTTGCAACAACGGCACAGGCCCTGCCTGGCCTGTTAACCCAGATGGGCCACGGGTCACCCTTTGCAGTGCGCCCAGCGCAGATCGTCTACACCGGCGATGGGTCGGGCGTGCTCGGCGGCTTCAGCGGCACGGGCACCTACCCGCGCTTCGGCAGCTTGAGCTGGTCCACTTGGGACCCCCGCCAGGCACGGGGGACAGGCGCGGTGTGGCTCGACGATTGCGAACCGAGCTGCGCCGGGGGAACCTTTCACTCGTATGCGGTGAAGGTCCGCGCGTTCGCTCCCCACGCGGGCCATTTCACGCGGCTGACGCTGCGTTACGAGTACGAAGGCAAGGAAGTCGTGGATAGGCGCGGCGTGGAGAAGGTCGGCCAGAGCTACGGCTATTTCATCCTCGGGACCCCCGGCGGCTGAGCGGGCCGGCGCCTCAGCGTGGCTGGGGCACGATGCGAATGTACGGCTTGGGCGTCTCCCACCCGTCGGGGTAGGTGGCCTTGGCTTCCTCGTCGGAGACCGAGCCGGCGATGATGACATCTTCGCCGGGCTGCCAGTTGACGGGCGTGGCGACCTTGTGGGTGGCGGTGAGCTGCAGCGAGTCGATCACGCGCAGCACCTCGTCGAAGTTGCGCCCGGTGGTCATGGGATAGACGAGGATCAGCTTGATCTTCTTGTCGGGGCCGATCACGAAGACGTTGCGCACGGTCTGGTTGTCGGCTGGCGTCCTGACGTCAGAGTCGCCTGAGGTGCTCGCCGGGAGCATGCCGTAGAGCTTTGAGACGTTGAAGTCGGAGTCGCCGATGATGGGGTAGTTGGGCGCCTGTCCCTGGGTCTCCTCGATGTCGCTTGCCCACTGGGCGTGCTTGCCCGTCTGGTCGACCGACAGGCCGATGATCTTCACGCCGCGGCGGTCGAACTCGGGCTTGATCTTCGCCATGTAGCCAAGCTCGGTCGTGCAGACCGGAGTGAAGTCCTTGGGGTGCGAGAACAGCACCGCCCACGAGCCGCCGAGCCAGTCGTGGAAATGGATGGGACCCTCGCTGGTGTCCGCCTCGAAGTCTGGGGCGATGTCGCCTAGCTGCAATGTCATCGTTCGTCCTTTCATCGTTGGTCAATCGTAGGTCTGCGTATGCGCGCCCCTGCCAAGTAGGTGGCGAGGACAGGATATTAAGGCCTCCGGGTGGGTGGGCCTTGATCCCTCTACGGCAGAGGGCCGCGCGTTGAGAGTCGGCGTGGAGCTGCGCTCTGACCAAAGGCTCAGAAGCGGCGAGGAATCGGCGCGGAGCTGCGCTGGAGGAGACTCGGATAGCGCGTCAGGGACTCACCGGTGGCGGCTGCGATGCCGCGACAGCCCGTAAAGTGGGCCGATGCGAGTGCGCTGGCCATGGGCCGACAGTGGCAACGGACCCCTACCCCAGCTGCTGGTGATGCTGACGGTGGTCACCGGGGTCGTCGACGCGGTGAGCTACATCGCGCTCGGGCATGTGTTCGTGGCGAACATGACGGGCAACATCGTGTTCCTGGGGTTCGCGCTCGCGGGGGCGTCCGGCCTCTCGGCGCTGGCGTCGCTGGCGGCGCTTGGCGCGTTCCTGACCGGCGCGCTGGCGGGCGGGCGGATCGGGGTGATGACGGCCAAGCACCGTGGACGGCACCTGCGCACGGCGAGCGCGATCGCCGTTCTGCCCCTGCTGCTGGCGGGCGTCGTCGCGGCTATCGTCGGCCAGCCGGTGTCGAGTGGCGCGCGCTACGCGGTGATCGTGCCGCTGGCGCTGGCGCTGGGGATCCAGAACGCGACCGCGCGGCGGCTGGCGGTGCCCGACCTGCCAACCACGGTGCTGACACTGACGCTGACGGGGATCGCCGCGGATTCACGACTGGCGGGACGAGTCGGAGCCCACCCGAGCCGGCGGTTGATCTCCGTCGGCGCGATGTTCTGCGGAGCCCTCGTGGGCGCGCTGCTGGTGCTCAATGTCGACCTGGTGGCGCCTATCGCGCTGGCCGCGGTGCTGATGGGCACCAGCGCTTTCGTGGCCCATCGGGTATCCCAAAAAGACGCCGAGTGGGCCCGACCGAACCAATAGCCGCCTGACCCTATAGCCCGAGTGGCGACCAGCCCCAATCACGCCGACCGGCCCGACCGACCCAATAGGCTCCGGGCGGTGCGGCCTCTTTACTTCAGCCACCCGGCATCCCTGAAACACGATCCGAGCGCGAACGTGCCTGGGCACCCGGACACGCCGGAGCGGCTGCTGACGCTCGAGCGGGCACTCGCCGCGGAGGACTGGCTCGACTGGGAGCGGCGTGCGGCCCCGCCTGCGACAGAGGCCCAGCTGGAACTGGTGCACAGCGCCCGCCACGTGCAGCACATCAGGGAGCTGTCACTGGCCGGCGGCGGCAGCATCGACGCGGACACCTACGTCGGCGAGCCCTCCTACCGCGCAGCGCTGCACGCGGCGGGCGGGGCGTGTGAGATGGCCCGCGCGCTGATGGTCGGCGAGACGCGACGGGCTTTCTGTGGCGTGCGGCCCTCCGGACACCACGCCGAACCGGATCGCGCGATGGGCTTCTGCCTGTTCAACAACGTTGCGCTCGCCGCGCAGGAGGCAATCAGCGCAGCGGGCGCCGAGCGCGTGTTCGTGCTCGACTGGGACGTGCACCACGGCAACGGCACCGCCGCCGCGTTTCGCCAGCGCGCGGATGTGCTATTTGCGAGCATCCACCAGTTGGGCATCTACCCGGGGACGGGCGAGCTGAGCGATGTTGGGACAGGTCCCGGCGAGGGGTACACGATCAACCTGCCCGTCCCAGCGGGCTCTGAAGATGAACTGTGGCTGTCGCTGCTGGAGCACATCGTGCTGCCCGCCGCGCAGTCCTTCGCACCCGATCTCGTGCTGGTGTCGGCGGGGTACGACGCGCACCGCGAAGACCCGCTGGCCGGCTGCCGCTTGGAGGACGAGTCGTTCGCGGAGCTCACGCGCCACGTGCGCGGCCTGGCCGATCAGCTCGATGTGCCGCTCGGCGTGGTGCTGGAGGGAGGCTATGAACCGGCTGCGCTGGCGCGCTGCGTGCAGGCGACGCTGGCTGCGCTCGACAGCGATGAGCCGGCCCACTCCGCCGCGCCCGAGGCGCTGCTGACCTCGCGCGCGGCCGCGCACATCGGCCACTACTGGCAGCTGTAGGGGCATTTACGTAGTTTCCCGCCGCGCACCCACGGTCAAGCTCGGATGTCCGGATAAGCCGCAGGCGCGAGTCTTTGGGCATCGTGAGAAGCGCACACACCATCGCATCGCCCGCGAGGGTCCCTGAGCCGAGCCCCGCGGCCCCGACGCTCGTGAAACTGCGCGACCGCACGCCGGTGACCGTTCGCCCGCTGCGGGCCGGCGACGAGGCGCCGCTGCGCATGTTCCTGATGGGACTGTGTCCGGAGGCGCAGCGCCTGCGCTTCTTCACGGGAGCAGCCGACATGGGCAGAGCCGCCCACGAGGCGGCGGATCTGCACACCAACTACTTTGGGCTGGTGGCGCACGACCAGTTGGGCCTGCTCGTGGCGCACGCGGCCTACGTCCCAATCGACGAGGCCCGCGCGGAAGTGGCAGTGGAGGTCGCCGACCACCTGCACGGCCGCGGTCTGGGGACGATCCTGATCGAGCGGCTCGCCGAGGTAGCCGCTGAGCGCGGCATCGCCAAGTTAACCGCCGAGGTGCTGCCCGAGAACGCTGAGATGCCGCATGTCTTCCGCGACGGCTTCGATGCACGGACGGTGTTCCACGAAGGCACCAAAACCGTCGAGTTCCCCACGACGGCATGGCGACTGGCGCGCGAGCGCTTTCAGATCGGGAGGTAGGTCTTGAATCTCATGAGCACGGCTGTGACGGGCGCGATCTTCAACCTCAACAACCCCGCGCACGTGGTGAGCTGGCACTTCATCCAGCTGTCGGTGTCGAACATCGTCGTGATCGGACTGATGTTCGTCGTTTTCTTCGCCGCGATCCTGCTGCCGTTCCCGGGCGCCGCGCGCCGGAGGGAGAGCCGCTCATGAGCGTAGCCCCGCCCCGCAGAACACAGCCTGGGAAGCCATCCGCCGGAACCCCCCGCCGCGATGGCTCGTGGACCGTGCGCACGCGCGAAGTGGCGGTGGAAAACCTGCCGCCGGAGAAGCTGCTGCCCGACGGCCAGCCCACATATGTCGCCTCCTGGATCTACGTGTTCGGCGTGGCCAGCATCGCGGCGCTGATCGTGACCATCGGCTCGGGCATGATCCTCGCGCTGAAGGGTCCCGCCTGGTGGCACTACACCGGCGTGGGGCACTTCTTCAACTCGATCCACCTGTGGTCGGTGGAGCTGTTCTTCTTCGTGATGGTGGTGCACCTGTGGGGCAAGTACTGGATGGCCGCCTGGCGCGGCGGGCGCACGCGCGTGTGGGTGACCGGCGCGATCACCTTCCTGGTGGCGGTGCCCACGGCGCTCACCGGCTACGTCTCTCAGCAGAACTTCGATTCGCAGTGGATCTCCACGCAGGCCAAGGACGGACTGAACTCGGTCGGTGTGGGAGCGTTTTTCAACGTGACCAACTTCGGGCAGATGTACAGCTACCACGTGCTGCTGCTGCCGGTGGCGGTGGTGCTGCTCGTGAGCGCGCACGTGCTGCTGGTGCGCCGCCACGGCGTGGTGCCCCCGTTTGAGCTTGCGTCCACGAGTGGCGAACTCTCGCCCGCCGACGGGGCACGCTCATGAGCCTGCGCGCGAAGGACGACACGAAGCCCTGGACCGGCCCCTACGCCCCGTATGACCTCATCAAGGAGCTGTGCATCGCCGTCGGCGTCATGGCACTGCTCGCGATCGTGTTGACGGTGCTGTTCTCCTCGCCCGACGAGAAGCCGAGCACGATCGCGCAGTGGTCGCAGCAGATGCCGGCCGACTTCGTGACGACGGCCACCGCGGAGCTTGCGGGCACGAGTGGGACCGCCGAATACGGGCCGCCTTATAACCACAACGGCTCGGGCCAGCACGCGGCGTTCATCGAACTGCAGAAGTGGCTCGGCGTCAGTCACCCCATCAACACCGCCAACGACTACGTGATCGACCCGCTGCGCAGCGTGCCCAACGACCCGCAGCTACAGGCATCGATCGCCAACTACCGGGCCGCGCCCGCGACCACCCAGAAGGCATGGACCGACGCGTACGCCAAGGCGGTCGAAAACGCCGCGGTCGGCTCGAACGGTCAGATCAAGGTGGCGCACGGCGAATACGGGCCGGTGCCGGTGATGATGAACAGCCTGCTGGCACTGGCCCAGAGCGGCGGATTAGACGGCGCGCTGCTGAGCAGCAACCAGTTCTACCAGACCGATTACACCAAGCCGCTCTTGTTCATGGCCGACGGCGGTCTGCTCGAAGGGCGCGCGGAAAAGGAGCACCTGCTGGGCGAGCAGTGGGGCATGATGAACGAGACCGGCAGCTACCCGGGACAGGTGTGGCTATGGCTCTATACGCTCTGGTATCAGGTCGAACCCTTCAAGGCATCGGCCAACGCCGACATCCTCGTGATGATGGTGATGGGCGTGCTGAGCCTGTTGTTCATATGCATCCCATTCATCCCCGGCATCCGCGGCATCCCCCGGCGCATCCCGATCCACAGGCTGATCTGGAAAGAGCACTACCGCGCACAGCAGGAAGCTTGACGAAGGAAGAGCTCGACGCCATCGACGGGTACTGGCGCGCGGCCAACTACCTGTCGGTGGGCCCGCTTTCACCTCGTGATGGACGTAATCGACCGCGTGGAGAGCCTCGGCGAGCAGGCGGCGCACCTGCGCCAGCACATGACCGACGAGCGGTTGCGCCACCGCACATACACCCGCGAACACGGCGAGGATCCCGCCGAGCTGCGCGACTGGGTGTGGCCAGGTGGGGTGAATGGTGCAGGAGAGAAGGGAGCCTGTTCTGGCGAGTCGCGGCGGGACTCCTGATGGCCGAGCGGAGTGTGAGCGCCCGCGTGAAAGCCGCTCTCGGCGAGTCGGGGCCAAACAGCCGATGACCAAGCGAAAGACGAGCGAGCGCGTGCCCGTCGTCAACGCTGGCTCCAGCAGCCTCAAGCTGACACTGCTCTCCCGCCTGCTCCCTCAAGGGGTGGCGACGGCAAGGACCAGACATCGCCGAGCGGGAGCTTAGCGCCCCACGCGCACAGGTGGACGTGAAGGGACTGCACGCGGCACTGCACGGCGAGCTGGGTAACGCCGACGCTTTGGGCCACCGGATCGTCCACGGAGGCGAGCATTTCAACAAGGCTGTGCGGATCGAGGCGGACGTGCGCGCCGCACTGGAGGAGCTTGTAGACCTGGCGCCGCTGCACCAGCCCAAGTCGCTCGCCGCGCTGGATGCCCTCACCGAAGCGCTGCCCGACGTGCCTACGGTGGCGTCTTTCGACACCGCGTTTCACACGACCCTCTCCCCCGCCGCGGCGACCTACGCCGTGCCCGCCCGGTGGCGCGAGCGGTGGGGGCTGCGCCGCTACGGCTTTCACGGCCTCTCCCACGCATGGGTGGCCCACCGCGCGCCGCGGCTGGTCGATGCGGACCCCGCGGCCCTGCGGGTCAGAGCAGCTCTACGCACGGAGCGAGACCGACGCCGGGCGCCCGGTGGCTCAACCCGGTCCTGCCCGGGAACTCAATGATGCGGGAAGTGGGCGCTCGCCCACGGCGCGAACTGGGAGATCGAGATCACTCCCAGCACGAGGCCCGCCACGAGCATGCCGCCCAGCGCGAGCGCGCGTCCGCCGCGCCCCGCGCGACGTGCATCCAGCTCGGCGATCCCGCTCTCACTCGGCGCGAGCACGCGTGGCAAATCGGCCAGGTGTCCGAGCACGTGCAGGGCCATCGCGGCGAGCCACACGAAGAAGCTGTCCTTATGGATCGGAAACCACGTCGGCCGTGAGCTCGGGCCGGCGAGCAGCAGCAGCACCCCGGTGCCGAACACGACCACAGTGCTGAGCACTACAAGCGGCGCCAGCACGCGCAGCGCCAGCTCCGGCGGCCCCTTGCGTCGGTAGCGGGGCTCGGCGGTGTAGTAGCGCACGAAGCGGTACCCGGTGCTTCCCATCTTCAGCGCCACCGGACCCAGCAGCAGCATTCCGAGGAACATGTGCTCTTCGAGCAGCGGGTGCACGCGCACGATCGTGACCCCCAGCGCGGCCAGCAGCACGAGCAGCACCACGCCAGTAGAGCGTCGTCAGGCACTCGTTGCCATCGGTGCCACCGGCTGTGAGGCGGGCGAGCAGCGAGCCACCCCCGGCGCCATCCGCGGCGAGGGCTTGCGAGGCGCCGCCGTGCTGGGGAGCAAGGCCGGCCTGTCGCGACTGAGCGTCCTCGCGCGTTTGGCTTCCAAACGTCACACGAGAAGTGTCGGCATGCTCTCTAACGAGCCCTTAACAGCAGCATGAGAAAGCTCCCATCCGGGTTCGGCACGGCACCGAAATCCCTCATGCCGGCTCCTACCTTTCTCCTGATCTGCCGCCGCCGAGAACCCTGCGGCGGATCTGGCGGGCCAGCGAGATCGCCGAGGTTCACAAAGATTCGAGCGGCACCTACGGCGCCCGGCGCGTGAAGGCTGAGCTTCGGCATGGCCGCCAGATCGTTATGGGCCATAACGCTGTGGAGTCGATCATGCGCCAGCTCCGCATCAAGTGCCCGTGCGCGGAGCGGTGACTCTCAGCGCAGCTCCGTAGTTTTCCCGACAAGCACGGCGGCTTTTCTCGGCTGACGGGCTCGATCTGGAGTCTTACGCTTCTATCTATGACTACCGACAGCCCAAATACCGAGAAGCTTCGTGTGGTGATCGCCGGCGGCGGCGTGGCGGCACTGGAGAGCATGCTCGCCCTGGCGCACCTCGCACGCGAGCACACCGATGTGACCCTGATCGCGCCAGGGCCCGACTTCTACTACCGTCCGCTGGCGGTCCGTGAGCCATTCGCCTACGGCCGCGCGCGACGCTACCCTATCGTGCAGATCGTCGAGGACGCTGGTGCGACGCTGCTCGTCGACGAGCTTGGCTGGGTGGATCCCGACCGGCAGATCGTGCACACCAAGGCGGAGGAGACGATCGAGTACGACGCGCTCGTGCTCGCGCTCGGCGCCCGCCCCAGCGAGCGCTACAAGCACGCACTAACGATCGACGATCGCCGCCTGGACGACACTCTGCACGGCCTCATCCAGGACATCGAGGGCGGCTATATCCACAGCCTCGCATTCGTCGCCCCGGGGCGCATGGCCTGGCCGCTGCCGCTGTATGAGCTGGCGCTAATGACGGCGGGACGCGCGTACGACATGGGTATCGAGTTGGCGACGACGATCGTGACCCCCGAGGACAGCCCGCTGGCAGTGTTCGGCTCGACCGCCAGCGAAGCCGTCGCCGAGCTGCTCGCGCAGGCAGGCATCGAGGTGATCGAGTCCGCTTACGCGGAGGTCCCCAGCTCCCGTGAGGTGACGATCAACCCAGGCGAGCAGCACCTCAGCGTCGACCGGGTGATCGCGCTGCCCGAGCTCTACGGACCATGCGTACGCGGCATCCCGCTCGGCGAACACGGCTTCATCCGCGTCAACCCCCATGGGCATGTGTATGACGCCGGACCAATCTTCGCCGCCGGCGACGCGATCGACTTCCCCATCAAGCACGGCGGGCTCGGCTCCCAGCAGGCCGACGCCGCTGCGCAGTCGATCGCCGCGCTGGCCGGGACCGCGATCAAGCCCGAGCCGTTTCGCCCGGTGATCCGTGGCATGCTGCTCACCCCCGAGAAGCCGCGCTACCTGACCGCCCGCATCGCCGGCGGGCAGGGGTTCAGCTCCGAAGTGACCGACACACCGACGTGGTCGCCGCCGAGCAAGATCGCCTCGCGCTACCTGGCGCCCTATCTCGATGATCTGGACAAGCAGGCCAAGATGCTCACCGCCCGGCCCTCCGACCAGAAGAGCCGGGCCGACACGTCGCTGTTCTCCTGACGATCGGCTCCCACCTTTGTTCTCTCGACGAGCGGCTCCCATCTCAACTGCCGGGGGCCGCGACCCAGGTCGCGGCCCCCAACCCCGCGCGCGCCGACCCTGCGCGCGGGCCCCAGCCGAACCCGATCGCGCTACCGACGCGGACAGGGAAGGGCGCCCTTGTAGGTGTCGCTCGTGCCATCTTCGAAGCCGACCTGCACCTCGTATGGGAAGCCTCCCGGAGAGCACTTCTTGGGGACGACCAGGCCCCGCATGCGCTCGAGCGTGCGCTTGCCGTGCACCGTCTCGTAGTAGGCGGAGTTCGAATCGCCGACCGTGAAGTGGAGGTTTTCCACCGCCGCGTAGGACGCCCCGGGAAGCGTGGGGATCGGCGGAATGTCGATCGTCACACCCCAGCCGTAGGGCTTTGGCGCATAGACTTCCTTGGCCACCAGGACCAGCTGAAAAGAGACCGGGCTCGAGCCTTCGACGTAGATCAGCAGCTCCAGGTGCCCGGTTTCCCTCGGACCGACGAAGAAGTCCATCGTGAACGGCTCGTGGATGATTTCCTTGGCCAGTTCCAGCAGCCCCACGCCACCGCCGAAGCCGATGCGGGAGTTGGCAGGACAGGCGCTCGGACCGGACGCTTCCAGCGTCGCCGCCGCGCAGGTGCCGGCACCGCGCACGTCGACTTCCATGCCTGCCGGCCCGTAGGCCGCGTTCTTGGTGAGCGGTGACGGCACGCCGCCGCCGGTTGCGGCGAACTTCGCGGTGGCCGAGAGATTCGCCGGCGCACCCAGCTTGTCGGGGGTGAACCAGGCCTGGACAGTCAGCGTCTGCGCCGCCCACGCGGTCGCGACGATCCCAATGCAGGCAAAACAGAACAGCACAGCGGCAAGAACCCGCGTTCTCGAAAACATGCTCTCCGCTCCTCGTCTAGAACCTTTACTCCTGGCCAGGAGACGATGCGGAAGATCATAACATATAGAGTGCTAGCGCACTAGAACATTTGGGGGGCCCGCTGCCCAGGCCCTACTGCACGGTCAGCGTGCCCTGCATCCCCGCCTGACGGTGGCCGGGAACCGAGCAGAAGAACGTGTACGTACCAGCCTTCAGGTCGAGCGTCACCGTCTTCGTACCGCCGTCGAAGGTGGGCGTGGACCCCAGGATCTTGCCACTGCCCGAACCAGATTCGACCGTCACGTTGTGCTGCAGCGGCGCCATGTTGGTGAATTCGATCGTCACCTTGCCAGGGTGAGCGGTCAGCGTGGTTGTGCTATAGGCGAGCGACCCTTCGGGGTTGGCGGCCAGCTTGACGACCTGCGCGGCCCCGCTCGCGGGAGTGCCCGCGGCCGAGGTGGAGGAGCCGCTGGCCGTGGTGGCGCTGGAGGAAGCGGTCGTCGAGGCGCTCGGCGCGGTACTGGATTCGGTCGTGCTGCTCGTGCTCGAGCTGCCGGAGCTGCCGCAGCCGGCGAGTCCCGCGACAAGCGCCCCCGCCGCCAGCAGCCGGAAAACGGGTGTGTTACGTAGAGCAAGCCTGTCCATCGCGAACCTCCAACTCATGTCGCATTGTCTGAACCCGCGCCGAGCATACTCCCAGGCGAGGGCGGCGTGAGGCCGTGCAAGACAGACTCCAGCCGGCGCCGAGATGTTCCCGCGCGGGAGCGGCCGGTAGGCTGGAGGAAGAATGGCGAGCAGATCCCCCCGAGGTCGCCCGCGCGACGCCCAAGATGCAGCGCAAGGCCGTCGCCTCATAAACAATATCTGGCGCGAGGTCCCAGACCGATGAGCAAGGTACGCATCGAAGACGACGGCCCGCTGCGAGTGCTCACGCTCGACAGCCCGCCGCTGAACCTGTTCGAGCACGAGCTGATCGGCGAGCTGATCGACGCCGTGGACGCGCTCGTAGCCGACCCGCCGCGCGGGCTCTTGGTCCGCGCCGAGGGCCACGTGGTGAGCGGCGGCGTGGACGTGCACGAGTTCGACGGCCTCACGCCCAAGCGCGGCGCCGAGCTGTGGGAGCGCCTGCTGGGGCTGATCCACCGCGTCGAGGAGCTGCCACTCCCGACCGTGTTCGCCGCGCACGGCCTGTGCCTGACAGCCGCATTCGAGTTCTCGCTCGGCTGCGACCTGCTGCTGGCGGCACAGTCGGCCCGCTTCGGGCTGGTCGAGACGGTGGTGGGACTGACCCCGGCGATGGGCGGCACGCAGCGCCTGGCCGAGCGCGCCGGCCCGGCACGTGCGCGTGAGCTGGTGATGACCGGCGAGCTGTACGACGCCGCCACGCTGGAGCGCTGGGGCGTCGTCAACCGCGTGCTCCCCGACGAGGGCTTCGACGAGACCGCGCGTGCCTTCGCCCTGAAGCTGGCCGAAGGTCCCACGCGCGCCCACACCGCCACCAAGGAGATCGTGCGCGCCGTGCGCGAGGACGGCGGCGCCCGCGCCGCGGACGCGCTCGTGCCGGACTTGGCGGGCGAGCTATTCGCGACCGAGGACCTGAAAGGCGCAGTGCGCTCCTTCCTGGAGCAGGGTCCCGGGAAGGCGACCTACACGGGTCGCTGAGCCGGCAGCGCGTCCACCGCGGCAGCGGCCGCCGCGCGATTCTCCTCTTTGACCGCCAGCCAGATCTCCTCGCGATAAATCGGCAGCGCCTCGGGCGCGGCGATGCCCAGGCGCACGGTCTGGCCGGATACCTCCATGACGGTGACGAGAATGTCGTCGCCGATCACGACCCGCTCGCCAGGACGCCGTGTGAGGATCAGCATGAGGAGATTATGCAGTACCGCACAGCGGAGCCGGTGCGGCGTGCGGCCGCAGCGTCTATCCGGCCGCCGGGGAATCCGCGGCGCGTGCGAACAGCGGAGCCTGCAACTCGGCCCCGGGGGCCGTGTTCAGCGCCTGGTGCCCGACGCCCTCGGCGACCACCAGCGGCGCGCGCAGGTTGACGACTACGTCGGCGGGATCGGGCGCGGCGCGTACCGTCACATACAGCTGCACGGAGGCCGGATCGTCGACGCCGATGCGCTCGCGCTCCTCCTCGGTCAGCTCCAACTCGAAGGCCGGGAAGAAGCGCCGCGGGTCCACCACCGGCAGCGCCAGCGAGGGATCCTCGAGCGAGTGCAGCCACAGAAAGCCGCTGCCGGGGTTGCGGTCGAGCAGCGTGTAGCGCGAGCCTCCCAGGCCGATCAGGCCGAGGGGGAACTCGATGACCTCCTCGGCGGCGACCTGTACGGACCCGAAGCGGGAGCTGTCGATGGTGAGCGTCACGTGCTGGTTCTCTCGATCCTCGATTTGACTGGTCATGGAAGCGGTTGATGGACGGACGGTCGTGAAAGCGGGGTGGATTGGCGGTTTGGAAGAAGCCGGTGAATGACGGTCATGAAAGCGGCTAGTGCAGGAATTCAAGCAGGGACATCTGCACGATGCTGGCGCCTGCGTGCAGCGCGGCGGTGTAGGCGGCCTGCTCGTTGGAGTAGTCGATCGACACCTGGGCGATGTTGGCATCCTCGGTGTTCGAGAGCGCTTCGGTGGCGGTGTCCTGCAGGTCCTGCACGCGCGTCGAGGCCACCTGCAGCTGGTCTGTCACGGCGCCCACGCCGGCCTGCATCGAGTTGAGCGCGTCGAGGTTTGAGCTGAGGTTCTTCAGGTCCGTCGTCCCCAGCGCTTCCAGTTCGGCGGGCGTGCCGCCGCGCAGGTGCTGGGCGATCGTGCGCAGCGTGTCCAGCAGCTCGCCGTCGCCCGAGCCCTGACCGTTGCCCAGGACGGAGGAGATGTTGGTGTTGACCTGCACCGAGGCCCCCGGCGCGATCGCGCGGGTGATCGCTTCGGCGTTGCCCTTGTATTCGTCTTCGGCCCCCTGCGCGTAGGGCGCCGTGGCGGTGGCGGTGCCGGAGAAGATGTACTGGCCGGCATACTGCGTATTGGCGTCGTTCTTAATGGTCGCGGTGATCTGGTCGACCTCTTCGGCGATCGCTTCGCGGTCCACCGAGTTGTTGACCCCGTTCGATGCCTGCACCACGAGCTCGCGCACGCGCTGGCCCAGTTCGTTGACGTTCGCCAGGGCGCTCGAGGCGGTCTGCGTCCAGGCCATGCCATCCTTCGCGCTGGCTCCGTAGGAGGTGAGCCCGTCGATCGTGCTCTGCAGTTCGATCGCGCGGCTCGCGCCGTAGGGGTTGTCCGAGGGTTCCTGGATCGTCTTGCCCGACGCCAGTTCGCTCTCCGAGCGCTGCATCGCGCTCAGCGAAGCGTTGATGTCCGTCAGCATCGGCCCGGTGATCATCGCGGTGGTGATGCGCTCGCTCATAGCCGCACTTCCGCCGAGTCGCCCCGGTTCCGACCGGTTGCCGCGATCGAGCTCGAAAGGTGGTGTGCCCGCCGCATCCCTACAGCCCCGCCTGACCGGTGTGATTGATCAGTGTGTCGAGCATTTCGTCCATCGCCGTCATCGTGCGCGCGGATGACTCGTACCCACGCTGGAAGCTGATGAGGTTGGTCATTTCTTCATCCAGCGAGACCCCCGAGACGGACTGGCGCTGGCCTTCGATCGCGCTGACGACGGCCTGGGATGTGCTCTGGTCGCTCTGGGCGGTCTGCACGTCGCTGCCGACCTGCGCCACGAGCCCCGTGTATGTGCGTTCAGCCGCGCCCCCGCGCAGCGCGGCGATCGCCAGCGCAACATTGTTGCCCCCGGCAGCGACCGTCGAGGAGGTCTGCACTTCTGAGGGCTTCACGGCCACAGCGATGGTGGCGGCGGTCGTGCCCTTGAAGAATGGCGTGGCGGTGTGCAGCGCGTTGATCGAAGAAGCAAGCTGAGCGGCCACTTCGTTCAGCGAGGTCTGGAACGCCGCGAGTTTGCCCGTGGGGCTGGCGAGACTGAGCAGCGCCCCCAACTGACCGCCCGCTGCCGGCGTGAGCGCCTGGGGCCAGTTGACGGTAGCGCCTTCCACGAGCGGCTTGGCGGCGTCGCCGAAGGACACCGTGTCGGTGCCGTCGGGCGCCTTGGTCACCGTCACGTTAGCCAGCGAGGAGAGCTTGTCCAGCAGCTCGTCGCGCGTGTCGAGCAGATCGTTGGGCGACTGGCCGGCCTGTTCGGCGAGCTTGATCTGCTGGTTGAGTTCGGCTACCTGCTTGGCGTCGTCCTGCACTTCGCCCGTGGGGCCAGTGACGGCGGCGTACTGCTGGGTGGCCTGCGTTGAGATCGTCGTCAGTTGCGTGGAGAGCTGGTTCAAAGTGGTGGCCAGCTGGGCACCCGTGCTCACGACCCCCTCGCGCGCGGCTTCGCTGGAGGGCGCGGTCGCGAGCGACCCCCATGCGCTCCAGAACGCCGAGAGCTGACTAGAGATACCCGATTCCGAGGGCTCGTCGAACGCGCTCTGGGCCTGCTTGAGCTCTTCGGTTTCGGTGGAGGCTTCGCCGAGCTTGCCGTTCTGCGTGCGGTACTGGGCATCCAGGTAGGTGTTGCGGATGCGCGTGAAGGTGTCGACGTTGACGCCCGTGCCCAGCTGCCCGCCGGCGCCCGTGATCTGTGACATCGCGGCGATCGGCAGCGGGTCGTTGGTCTCCATCACCGCCGTCTGGCGCGAGTAGCCGGGGGTGTTGGCGTTGGTGATGTTGTGCCCAGTGGTGTCGATCGCCTCCTGGTTTGCGATCAACCCGCTCAGCGCCGTCTGGAGTCCTTGCAGCGTCGGGATCGACATGTCAGGCTCGCAGGTCCAGTACGTGCAGCGCGCCCCGCGCGCGCGGCGGCGCCGAGGAGGAGCCGCGCGGGTCATAGCCGTGCGCGCCGTCGAGCGCGAGCGAGGTCATCAGATGGTCCAGGAACGACAGCTCCAGGCGCATCAGCGCGCGGTTGCAGGCGTGCTCGCGCTGCAGCTCATGCAGGAGGCCGCGCAGCTGCGCGGAGCGGTCGAGCGCCAACCCGGCGCCGGCGGGCTCCATCAGCGTGGCCAGGCGCGTGAGAGTGACGGTCTCCGGGGGCACCCCAAGCCGTGCGCCGCTGGCTGCGAGCAGGCGCGAGCGCTCAACCTCGAGCAGTCCGCGACGGCTCATCTCGCCGTGCAGCATCCCCGCCAGACGCACGACCGTGTGCACGTCGCGCGCACGGATCGCGGCGCCCTGTTCGAGCACCGTCTCCAAAAGCCGCTGCGCGGAGGCGATCTGGGCGTCGAGGTGCGCGAGCACGTCGCGCGTAAGCGTGCGGTCGTCGTCGAGCAGCTCGGGCGCCGGGGGCGGGGTGGCGATCACGCCTGCACTCCTCCGGTGGATGCGATCGCAGTGGCGGCGGCGGGCGCGCGCGCCGCGTCGGTGGGCACGGTCGGCGTGCCTGCGGTGGCAACGGGGGTTCCGCCGGCCGAGGTAACGCCGCCGGCCGAGGAGCCCGCACCCGCGCCGGTGCCGGCCATGGCCGGGGCGAGCGGGGTCGGGGCAAGCGACCCCAGCAGCTGTGAGGCCATGCCCAGCCCGCCTTGGCGCATCACGCCTTCTGTCAGCGCCTGGGGCAGCAGCGAGGCGAGCTGACCGCTCGCGGCGCCGCCGCCTGCGGACGACGCGGCCCCTTCCGAGCCCCCTTCGGGGGCTCCTTCCAAGCTTTCTTCAGAGCCTTCTTCGCCCCCGCCGAGACCCGTGCCCTGCGTGAGCGACTGCGAGAGCTGCTGCACCAGCATCTCTTCGAAGTCGAGCGCGCTGGCGTAGGCCTTCTGCACCGCCGGTGAGCCGTTGCGCACCGACGCGGGCTCCAGCGCCTGGTTGACGAGCGGCAGCCCCGGCGTGGCGGCGGACGATGCGGCCGCCGGGGACGACGCGGTCGGCGCGAGCGATGCGACTGGCGCGAGCGTGCTCATGCCGGGGAGACGAGCTGGTTGGCGATCCCCAGCATCTGGTTCTGGGTCTGGATCGCGGTGGAGGCGAGCTGGTAGTTGCGCTGCGTGGCGACCATCGTGGTCATCGCGTCGGCCATGTTCACGTTCGAGCCCTCCAGCGCGCCCTGGTGGATCGTGGCGCCGGTGGTGGCCTGCGGCGCACCCGAGGCGGCAGTCGGCGTGAAGGCACCCGAGCCGTCGGCGAGCAGGTGGTCGGGCGAGGCGACCGTGACCAGCTTGATCTGGCCCAGCGAGCGCGTGCCGGCGCGCACGGTGCCGTCGCCCGCGATGCTCACTTCGCCGGGAGTGACGCCGGCCGGCAGCGTGAGCGGCGGTTCCAGCTGCGAGCCGTCCGCTGTCACCACGTTGCCCTTGCCATCGACGGTGAACGCCCCGTCGCGCGTCAGCGCCGGCTTGCCGTCGGCGCCCTTGATCTGAAAGAACCCTTCGCCTCCGATCGCCAGGTCGAGCGGGTCGCCCGTCTGCTGCAGCGCACCCTGCGCGGGGTTCCAGCCGATCGTCTGCGCGCGCGCGCCAGCGCCGGTCGTGGTGGCGGTGCCGGCCTGGTTGACCTGGTTGTAGAGCAGATCCTGGAAGCCCACGCGCTCGGAGCGGTAGCCGGTGGTCGAGACGTTGGCGAGGTCGTTGCCGATCGCATCCATCTGCTGCTGCTGGGCGGACATGCCGGCGGCGGCCGCGTAGAGACCTTCAAGCATCGCTCTTCCTTAGGGTGAGCCGGTGAGTGAGCCGACCTGGGTGGAGGCCTCCTGCAGGGTCTGGTCGATCGCCTGGATCGCCTGCTGGCCCGATTGGTAGGTGCGCATCGCGCCGATCATTTCGACCATCGCCTTGGCAGCGTCCACGCCCGAGAGCTCGAGCGCCCCCTGGCGTACGGTGCCGGTCGCGCGCCCGGAGGCGGTGCCGCTGAAGAGCGTTTCGCCCTGCTTGACGGCACCGGGCACTTCGTAGACCCCGAGCGCCGAGGCCGCCACGCTGCCAGAGGCACCCACGGGGATCGGGTGGCCCTGCTGATCGAGCACCGCATCGCCGGCGGCGTCGGTGAGCTGGCCCTTGGCCGAAGTCGTGAACTGGCCGTCGCGCGTGTAGCGCACGCCCTGCGGGGTCTGCACGGCGAAGAACCCCTGCCCGACGATCCCGAAGTCGAGCGGCTCGCCCGTTTCCTGCATCCCCGCGGGGGTCATGTCGGTGACGGTCTTGCCGAGCGCCACGCCTTCGTCGATCGCGCCGATCGGCAGACCCGTGGTCGAGTTCGACAGCAGCATTTCCCCGAAGCTGCTCTGCGTTGAGTGGTCGGGCTTGTAGCCGGGCGTCGACGCGTTGGCGAGGTCGTTTGAGATCTGGTTCTGCCGGGTTTCCTCGGCGACCATGCCCGTCGCGGCGATGTTGAGGCCAAGATCCATCTCACCCCTCGTGTTCGGCCAGAGCCATGGATTCTTTAGACCGCCGTGAACAGCGAGGCATCCGCCGCCAGCTGCTCGCGCAGGCGCCGGCGCAGCTCGGAGTGGATCTGCGAGACGCGGCTCTCGCTCACGCCGAGGCGGGCGCCGATCTCGCGCAGCGTGCGGCCCTCCACATACAGCGCGACCGCCACCTGGCGCTCGCGTGCGGGGAGCTTGGCGAAGGCCTGGCGAAAGCGCTCCTTGGCCTCGCGCCGCTCGGCTGAGAGGCCGGGGTCGGAGTCCTCGTCGGGGCTCTCCAGCGTGTCGATGCGCTCGATCGTGGTGGAGTCCTCCGAGCGGACCGTCTTGTTCAGCGAGGCCACGTCCGCGAGCGCAATCTCATCCAGGCGGCGGGCCAGCTCGGCGGGGGCCATGCCCGTGGCCGCGGCCAGCTCCGCGGGCGTGGGCTGGCGCTCGTGCTGGGAGAGGAAGCTCTCGCGCGCACCGGCGATCGTGCGCTCGGCGCGACGCAGCGAACGCGGCGCCCAGTCGTGGCGGCGCAGCTCGTCCAGCACGGCGCCGTGGATACGCGTCCACGCAAACTGCTCCAGGGTCGCCCCCTTGGACGGGTCGTAGCGGTCGATCGAGCGGATCAGGGCCTCCAGGCCACAGGAGAGGAAGTCCTCCACATCGCACTGCGCCGGCACCTCGCGCACCTTGCGGTAGACGATGTAGCGGACCATCGGCGTGAAGATGAAAACCAGCCGGTCGCGCAACTTGACGTCGCGCGTGCGCTCATAGCGCTGCCACAGCGACAGCACCTCAGCGGCCGAGACACGGGTGGCACCCTGCTCCTTTGCTTGCATATCAGCTCCGACTCGAGGGAAGTGGTCAGGTCTCCAGGGGGAGACAGTCGTCCACATCGGAGCCTTCCTCGCCGGGCTTGAGCCCCGGATCGGCGCTTTCAGAAGATCGGGCGCGCTCGGAGTGTGGGATGCCGTGGAACGCCCCTACGTGGGATGCCCGTGCGCGCAGCTGGCTGACTGGCGCTCAGGTATCGCCCGGTGCGGCCGATCAACGACGCATGGCCCCGCCCGAGAACGACCCCGACCTCACCGAGGCGCCCGAGCTGCCCGCGCGCGCGGCGGCACTGCTGCGGGCAGGGGATCTCGACGGCTACCTCGCGTTGTTCGCGCGCGGCGCGCGCATCGAGGACCCCAACCGCAACTACCAGGCGACGCTGAAGCTGATCGAGCACGGCTTCGCGGCTGCCGCGCAGGCGCGCGGCGCGCGCCTGGTGAAGATCTACGCCGCGCTGGCCACCGGTGCCATCGAGGCGCTCGAGCGCGAGCCGCGCGAGCCGCGGCTACTCAACTACGCGGGCGTCGCGCTGTACGAGCTGTGGAGCCTGCAGGCCGCGCGCGCGCTGTTCGAGGGGGCCGCGCGCCTTGACCCGGCCCTCGGGGAGGTGTCGCGCAACCTCGCCCAGGTCGGCCACCGCCGCCGCGCGGTCGGGGCGAGCTGGCGACGCGAGCAGTCGCAGGCACTGCACCCCGCGCTGCCAGAGTTGGAGCGCCGCGCGCTGGCGATCGCCGAGCAGGCCCACCCCACCGAGGGCTTGCGATTGAGCCTGTGCATGATCGTGCGCGACGAGCAGGAGATGCTGCCGCGCTGCCTGGCCGCCGTGGCCGACGCGGTCGATGAGATGGTGATCGTCGACACCGGCTCGCTCGACGCGACGATCGAGATCGCGCGCTCATACGGGGCGCACGTGATCGAGCGCGAATGGACGGGGTCCTTCGGCGAGGCGCGCAACGTCGCCTTCGACGCCGCCACCGGCGACTGGACGCTCGTGCTCGACGCGGACGAGCTGCTCGTGGCCGAGGACGTGGAGCTTTTGCGCTCGCTCACCGGGCGTACCTGGCGCGAGGCGTTCTACGTAGCGGAGACCAACTACACCGGCGACCTCGACGCGGGTAGCGCCGTCACACACAACACGCTGCGGATGTTCCGCAACCGCCCGCAGTACCGCTACTCGGGGCGCCTGCACGAGCAGATCGCCGATACCCTCCCGGCGTACCTGTCTGAGCGCGTGGAGTACACCAATGTGCGCATCGAGCACTATGGCTATCTGGGGGCGGTGCGCGACAGCCGTGAGAAGTCGCGCCGCAACATCGAGCTCCTGCGCATGCAGCAGGCCGAGAGCGAGCCGACCGCCTTCCTGCACTACAACCTCGGCGCCGAGTACGCCGTCGCCGGCGTCCCTGAGGCGGCACTCGTGGAGTTCGAGCGCGCGTGGGAGCTGATGGAGGTCGACCCCGACCGCGAGGTGCTGCAGTTCGCACCCGCGCTGGCCAACCGCCTGGTGCGCGCGCTGCGCGCGTGCGGACGCCCCGAGGACGCGCGCGTACGCGCGCAGGACGCGCTCGAGCGCTTCCCCGGCTTCACCGATCTGGTCCTCGAGCAGGCCGCCGCGAGCGCGAGCATGGGCGAGGAGGAGCGCGCGATCGAGCTGTACGAGCAGTGCATCGCGATGGGCGACGCCCCCCGCCGCTACACAGCCACGGTCGGCTGCGGCAGCTACCTGCCGCGCATCGCGCTCGGCGAGCTGCGTCACGCGCGCGGCGAGGTCGAGCAGGCGGTGGAACTGTTGGAGCACTGCGTGCGCGAGCACCCCACGTTCATCGGCTCGGTGCTGCCCTACGCCTCGGCGCTGCTCGCCGCCGGCACCAAGCCTGAGGATGTGGTGGCAGAGGTGCAGCGGCATATCCCCGATCCGCCGCCCGCGGCGCGCTTCCTGCTGGGGACCGCGCTGTATGAGGGCGGCGCCACCCAGGCCGGCGAGGCACAGTTCCGCGCCGTGCTGGCGAGCCAACCCCACTCGGGCCGCGCGCGCGTGGCGCTCGGTGAGACGCTGCTCGCCCAGCGGCGCTACGAGGAGGCGGCGGAGGTGCTGTGCGAGATCCACACCGAGGACTCGCTCGCGGTGATGGCCTGCCGCAGCGAGCTGTTCGCGCGCATCGTGGGCGGCGCACACATCGCGGCGGGAGCGGCGCTCGCGCGTGCCCAGGGCGCCGGGATGAGCGCCGCCGAGCTCGACCTGTTCACCGCGTGGTACGAGCTGGCCCACCGCGGGCAGACCGCCGTCGAGCTCTCCGGCGAGGTGCTGGAGCTGCTGGGCACGATCCTCGAAGCGCTCCTGCGCGTGCACGAGTTCGAAGCCTTCGAGGTGACGGTGGCGCTCCTGGAGCGCACACCCCTCTCCGAGCGCGAGCGCCGCGAGGGCGTCGCCGAGCTGTACCTGCGCCGCGGTTTTCTCGCCTCGGCCGCACGCGAGTGGATGGCGGTCTGCCACGAGCAGCCCGACGCGCGCGCGCTGTACGGGCTGGCGCGCGTGGCCGAGCGCCAGGGGATGCCGGTGGAGGCGCTCGACTTCGCCCAGGGCGCGCTGCGCCTGGAGGGCGAGCACGCGGGCGCGGCCGAGCTGCTGGCGCGCGTTCGGGGAAACGACGAGAGTGTCGAGCGACGCGTGGCGGCCTAAAGCTTCATGGGGAGGCGGTCGATCACGTGGACAAGTCAAAGAGCGAGGCGGCCCAGGGACGGGACCGTCGTCAATGCGTTCAGGAGGAACACAGCATGAGCTCGCCGCCGCAAGAGGTGCTTGAACAGATGGGCCACGCAGCGCGTGTCTATGACGAGTTGCACGTGCGGGGACGCGAACTGCACTTCGCCCACGACGGGACAAGCGGGCGGATGACGATCGAGGTGCGCGACACCGGCGGCAACGTGCTGCGCACGCTCTCCCCCTCCGAGGCGCTGCAGGTCGCGGCCGGAAAGCCACTGGAGTAGGAGCACGATGTCCACCCAATCAATCGGCGGATCGAGCGGCAGCCCAACAGCACCGATCAACCTCACCGGCCTGTCCTCGGGGTTGAACACGACCGAAATCATCAGCGCCCTGATGAACGTCGAGCGTGAGCCGGTGACGCACCTGAGCAACGAGCAGACCAAGCTGCAGGCCGAGCAGACACAGCTGCGCACGGCACAGAGCAGCCTTCAACAGCTGGCGTTCTCGGCGGCCGAACTCTCCTCGCCGACGCTGTTCGCGACCAGCCAGACTGTCACCTCCAGCGACACCAACCAGATCACCGCCCTCAGCACCGACGGGGCGGGCGTCGGCGGCTACCAGGTGAACGTCACACAGCTCGCCAACTCCGCCCAGCGCACCTTCACCTTCGCCAGCCCCGCGACTGCGGACACAATCACGATCGATGGGCAGGAAATCGCCGTCAAGGCGGGTGCCACGGCACAGGAACTCGCCAACGCGATCAACTCCGACAGCAAGGCCACGGTATACGCGGCGGCCGTCGAAGGCGGCAAGATCGTGCTGTCCGACCGCGCCACCGGCAACACCGGCGAAGGCTTCATCGCCGTGACCGACCCGGGCGCAACGCTGACCGAAGTCGCGGGCACCGCCAAGCAAGGCAAGGACGCCGAATACAGTGTCGACGGCGTGGACGGCACCTCGACCACGAACACCGTCACCAACGCGATCGCCGGCGTTACGCTGAAGCTCAGCGCGCTGACCACCACGAGCGGCCCGGTGACGATCGAGGTGGAAGCGCCCGAACCGAGCGTCAGCGCGATCACGAGCCAGGTCGAATCGTTCGTGAAGCTCTACAACTCGACGGTCGGCCAGATCCACAATCTGACCGCCACCAAGCCCCCCGAAAACCCGCAGAGCGCGAGCGAACTGGGGACCGGGGCGCTGTTCGGCGACAGCGAACTGGTGGAACTGACCAACAGCATGCGCCAGGCGATCTACACCCCCGTCGCCGGGCTGCCCGAAGGAATGGCGAGCCTCGCCGACATCGGCATCTCCACAGGCGCCGCCTCGGGCAGCGCCGCCCCCTCCCAGTCCTCCCTGGAAGGCGAACTGACGATCAACAAGACCGAACTGGCCAAGGCGATCCAGACCAACCCAGCGGGCGTGGAAAAGATGCTGCAGGCGTGGGGTCAGAGCTTCCAAAAGACCATCGACGTATCCGCCGAACCGGGCGGCACGCTGGAAACGCGCATCACCGGCGAAGGCAGCCGCCTCACCGAACTCGGCGAACAGATCACCACCATGAACGAAATGCTCGCCGTGCGCCAGAAGGCGCTGCAGGAAGAATACATCGCCATGGAAAAGATCGTCCAGGACAACAAGTCGCAGAGCGCGTGGCTGACGGGCCAGCTGACGGCGATGGAAGCCAACTCGGCCGCCTCAGTGGCCTAACTAAGCGCCTGTCTCAAAGCATCCGGCAATTCAATTTCTCTGAAATCCGGCAGCTCAATTTCTCTGCCGCCCAGCCGATTACCAGAGCAGGATGGCCCCCGTCACGGCATCGCCGCAGGCATACCGGCAGAACCTGGTGCTCTCGGCCTCACCGGGCGAGCTCGTGGTGATGCTCTATGACGGCGCGCGCCGCTTCTTGCGTCAAGCGGCCGGCGCGATGGAAAACGGCGAGATCGAGCGCGCACACAACGCGTTGCGGCGGGCCGAACTGATCGTTGGCCACCTCGACGGCACCCTGGAGGACCAGGGCCAGCTGACCGAGCGGCTGCACTCGATCTACCAGTTCTGCCTGGCCCACCTCAACCGCGGCCGGATGGCTCAGGACACGCGGATGCTCGAGGAGGTTGGCCGGCTTCTGGGCGAGCTGCGCGAGGCGTGGGCCGAGGTGGCAAGCAGGCCCGAAGCACCCGTGCAAGCGGGTGTCAGATGACCGCCACCGACACCACACTCGATCCCTACGCGGCAATCCTCCAGCTCTCAGAGCGCGAGCTGGAGCTCGCCGGGATGGGCCGCATCGACGACCTTCACGCCCTCGGCGAGGAGTGGCGTGCGCTCGTCGCCGAGCTGCCCGAGCGTCCCCCGGATGCCGCCCGCCCGCTGCTGGAGCGCGCTGCCCTCGCGCACGAGCGCACCCACATCGAGCTGCTGCGCCTGCGCGAGGCGATGCTGTGTGACATGCGCACCACCGCGCGTGCCAGCCGCGCCGCGCACGGCTATGCGCGCGAGGACCGTCGCCGCGCACGCCGCATCGACCGCAGCGCCTAGCACCGCCAGGTTCGCGCGCGAGGACCGTCGCCGCGCACGCCGCATCGCCCAGAGCACCGCTAAAGGTTCCCCCACGGCGACCGATGACGGGTGGGACCTGAGCTATCAGGCGACGGCTTTCAAGGACGGAAGTCGGATCCGGCCCACGGAGGGCAGCACAAAGAGCCTTTGGCACCTTGTCCCTCCTTGACCCCACCCAGATGACCCTCGAGGCCGGCATGCGCGGCGCGTGGATGCGCCAGACGCTGCTGACCAACAACATCGCCAACGCCGACACACCTGGCTACAAGCGTGAGGACGTGAACTTCCAGACGACGCTGCGCGGGGCGATGGAAGGCGGCGAATCGGCGCTCGAACAGGTGCACTTCCAGCCCGAAGTGCAGCCGGGCGCCGCCGGCCCCGAAGGCAATGGCGTCGATGTGGATGAGGAATCCGCACAGATCGCCGAGAACGGCCTGGACTATGAGGCGATGACGCAGGTGCTGGGCGCGCGCGACGCGATCCTACGAGCCGCGATGGGAGTCAGCTGACGTCATGGGTCTCTTCGATGCGATCGACATCGCCGGCAGCGGGCTGTCCGCCGAACGCGTGCGCATGGACGTGACCTCCGAGAACCTCGCCAACGCGCAGACCACGCGCGGCGCCGGCGGCCAGCCCTACCAGCGCCAGGAGGTCGAGCTGCAGCAGGTCGGCACCGCCGGCTTCGGCGAAACGCTTGCCGGCGCGATGGACGAAGGCGGAGGCGCCCAGACGCCGGGTGGCGTGAAGGTGGCGGGCATCGTCGCCGACTCCACGCCCGACCAGGAGGTCTACAACCCCGGCAGCCCCGAAGCCAACGCGCAGGGGTACGTAAAGATGCCCAACGTCAACACCGTCACCGAAATGGTCGACCTGATCTCCGAGTCGCGCTCCTACCAGTCCGACGTGACCGCGATGCAGACTGCCAAGTCGATGTTCAACTCCACCCTGGGGCTCCTGAAGTCATGATCCCCCCCGTCGGCGGATTGGGCAGCGTGGGCCAGATCGGCTATCTCAGCCAAAGCGCGGGCACGGGCTCGAACGCGAGCGCCGCCCAGGCCCCGGGCCTTAGCCAGAGCGAAGGCCTGGGCGCCAGCCAGGGTCTCAGCCCAAGCGAAGGTGTCGGCACGAGCGAAGGTGTCGGTCAGAGCGGCGCGATCGGCCAGAGCGAACCGCCGCTCGGCGGCGCCGCCGGCGCCGGCCCCTCCGGCGGCTTCAGCAGCGCGCTGTCGGGCGCGATCTCCTCGCTCGAGTCCTCCCAGCAGAGCGCCGACAGCGCCGCACAGGGCTTGGCCACCGGCACCGTCAGCGACCCGGAGAGCGCCGTGGTGACCGTGCAGGACGCGCAGCTTGAGATGCAGCTCGCCTCCCAGATCCGTACGAAGGCCGCCGAAGCAGCCCAGTCCATCTTCCAGACACAGGTGTAATCGATGCCAGTAGCCCAGCTCGCCTCAAGACTCTCACCGCGCGGATGGTTGGTCGCAGGCGGCTCGCTCGTCGGGTCGGTGATCGTCATCTACCTGTTCCTGCACATGGTCTCCCAGCCCAGCTACTCGACGCTGGCGAGCGGCCTGAACCCGGCGCAGACGGGCAAGATGACGGGCGCGCTCGATCAACAGGGCATCGGCTATGAGCTGCAGAACAACGGCACCGCACTGGCGGTGCCCTCGAACGAGACCGCGAAGGCGCGCGTGGCGCTGGCCAGCGCCGGCGTGCTCGGCTCCAGTCACACCAACCTCTCGCTGTTTGAAAAACAGAGCCTCGGCGAAAGCAACTTCCAGCAGCAGGTCAACTACCAGCGAGCAATGCAGGGGCAGCTTGAAGAAACGATCGACAACGTCCAGGGGGTCTCCGGCGCGCAGGTGCAGCTCGTGCTGCCCTCGCCCCAGTCGGAGCTGTTCGCCTCCAGCCAGACCCCCGCCTCGGCGGCGGTGCTGCTGTCGGGCACCACCTCGCTTGAACCGTCGTCGGTGAAGGGCATCGCGCAGCTGGTGGCCTCCTCGGTCCCCGGCCTGTCGGTGAGCAAGGTCACGATCACCGACGGCACCGGCCAGCTGCTGTGGCCCGCGCCGGGAGGCGAAGGAGCGGGCGCCGGCGAATCCGGCAAGCAGGCGGCCGAGGCGCGCTATGACGCGAACACGGCGGCCAATCTCAACGCGATGCTCGCCCAGACGCTCGGCCCAGGCAAGGCGCAGGTGCAGGTCGCGGCCAACCTGAATGTGAACCAGACCACCCAGGAAACGCTCACCTATGGCAAGGCCGGTGTGCCGCTGACGCAGAGCAAGGACCTCGAGACCCTGACCGGCAGCGGCAGTGGCGGTGCCGGCGCGACGGGGACCGCCAACATTCCCGCCTACACCGGCACGGGCTCGGGCGGCAAGTCCAACTACAAGCACGAAATCACCAACACCTCACTCGGCGTGAACAAGACAGTCACCCACTCCACGGTGGCGCCTGGGGAAATCGAAAACGAGCACGTCTCGGTGCTGCTCGACAAGTCCGTCCCCGCCGCCTCGCTGCCGGCGATCCGCGAAGCCGTGACCAACGCCGCCGGCCTGCAGACCAAGCGCGGCGACACGCTTTCGGTCGGCCAGATGGCGTTCGCGAAGACGGCCGCCCCCGCCGCGAGCGCAACGAGCGGGATGCTCGGCTACGCCAAGTACGCGCTGATCGGCCTGGCCTCGCTGCTGTTCCTGTTCTTCACGACCCGCTCGCTGCGCAAGCGCGAGGAGGCAGACATCGACAACGAGCCCGTGTGGCTGCGCGAACTGGAGCTGCCCGTGCGTCTGTCCGAGCTCGAGCGCGAAACCTCGACGCCCGCGGCCCCCCAGCAGCCTCCACCCGTCGCAGTGACCATGGGCGGCATGGGCGGGGGTGACGCCCCGGTGCGCCAGCGCGTGGAGCAGCTAGCCGAGAGCAACCCCGACCGGGTCGCCCAGCAGTTGCGCACCTGGATGCAGGAGGACTAGATGATCGGGCTAGCGATCACGCCGGCTGACCAGAGCTCGAGCGATCCCGGCTGCATCCAAGCTGGCATGATCGTGAGGCAAGCCTGATGGCCATCGAGCTGCCCACCGCCGAGGAATCCCCTGCGCTCGCGGGACTGCCCCAGCGCACCGCGGCGCGCCTGCCCGGGCGCCGCAAGGCCGCCGTGTTGATGGCGGCGCTCGGCTCAGAGCGCGCCGCGGGCGTGATGCAGCACATGCGCGAGGAGGACATCGAGGGGCTCTCACTGGAGATGGCCAAGCTCAGCACCGTCGAGGAAGAGACCGCCGAGTCGATCTTCAACGAGCTGGCCGCCGTCACCGAGTCCGAGGGTGGCCTGGCCGATGTCTCCGGCGGCATCGACTTCGCGCGCGACGTGCTGGAGCGTGCGCTCGGAGCCGAGCGCGCCGAGGAACTGATCGGCCGGCTCTCGACGGTCATCGAGATGCGCCCCTTCGAGTTCCTGCGCCGCACGCCGCCCGAGCAGATCGTCGCTTTCCTGCGCACCGAGTCCCCGCAGACGATGGCACTGGTGATCGCCAATCTGCACACCGTGCTGGCCGCCCAGGTGCTGGCCCAGGTGCCCGAGGAGTCCCAGCCCGACGTGGCGCTGCGGATCGCGCGCATGGGCGAGACCTCCCCCCGCGTGATCCACCAGGTCGAGGAGATCATGCGCCAGAAGCTGAGCACGCTCGTCGAGCAGGAGTACTCCTCGGCGGGCGGCACCAAGGCGCTCGCGAACATCCTCAACCACGCCGACCGCTCGACCGAGCGCAACGTGCTCGACCACCTCGGCGCGACCGACCAGGGCCTCGCCGAGCAGGTGCGGCGCATGCTGTTCGTCTTCGAGGACATCGTCAAGCTCGAGGAGCGCGCGATCCAGCAGGTGCTGCGCGAGGCCAACCAGAAGGACCTCGTGCTAGCCCTGCGCGGCGCACCCGACGCGGTCAAGGAGATCGTGATGGCCAACATGTCTGAGCGCGGCGCGGCGATGCTGGCGGAGGAGATGGAGGTCCAGCAGCCCCAGCGCAAGCGCGACGTCGACGAGGCGCAGAGCCGCATCGTCGCGGTCGTCCGCCGCCTGGAGGAGGCCGGCACGATCGTCCTCTCGGGCGAGGGGGACGAGGAGAGCGAAGCGGTTGTCTGACGCAGCCACCATCGCGCGCGAACCCGAGGCGCTCGCCAAACCCACGCCACCGACGTCACCCGAGCCTGCGTCGACAGAACTCGGTGGTTATCCCTTCGAGCAGCTCGAGCCCTCCTCCCCGCTGCCGCGCGACGCCCCCGACCGGATCCTCGCGCGCGCACGCGAAGAAGCGGAACGCATTCGTGAGGAGGCCCGCGCCGAAGGTCACGCCGAGGGCCGCGCGCAAGGGCATCGCGACGGGCTCGTCGAGACCACCGCCGCCGCCGGCGCAATGGGCGAGGCGGTAAGCGCGCTGCAGGCGCTGTGCCATGAGACCGCCGAAGCGGTCGAGCACGACGCCGTCGAACTCGCGCTCGCGCTCGCCGCGAAGATCCTCGCCGGCGAGTTGAAGGCGCGGCCCGAGCGGGTCGTCGATGTCGTGCGCGGCGCGCTGCGCCGCATCAGCGACCGCCGCCAGATCGTCGTGCTCGTCGACCCCGCCGACCTCGACGTGGTGAGCGCCGCCGTCGGCGACCTGCGTGCCCAGGTGGGCGGCATAGAGACCTGCGACGTACAGGCCGACCGCCGAGTCGGGCGCGGCGGCGCCGTGGTGCGCACAGTCGAAGGCGAGATCGACGCGACCGTCAAGACACAGCTGGAACGCGCGCGGGAGCTGATGCTCGCCGACGAGCGCCTTGATGAGCAGGCGAGCGCGGACTTCGAGTCGGCGGCCGACGAGCAGGCCGCATGACACCGCTCGCAGACGCCAGAGCAGCTCTTCAATCGGCCGACCTCGCCCAGCGCCACGGCTTCGTGAGCAACCTGATTGGCCTGATCGTCGAGGTCACTGGCCTGGAGGCCGAGGTCGGCGAGGTGTGCCTGATCCAGGCCGACCGCGCCTCCTCGGCGGTCTCCGCTGAGGTGGTCGGGTTTCGCGAAGGGCGCACGCTGCTGATGCCGCTCGGTGAGATGCAGGGCATCGGCCCCGGCACGAGGGTGCTGGCGACGGGCGCGCCGTTTCGCATCGACGTCGGACCGAGCCTGCTCGGGCGCGTGATCGACGGGTTGGGTGCGCCGCTTGACGAACTGGAGGCGCCGCGCGCCGCCGGCCCCCCGCGCTCCACCGTCGCCTCGCCACCCAGCGCGATGAGTCGCCCCCGCATCGAGCAGCGCGTCGGCTTGGGCGTGCGCGCGCTCGACTCGCTCGTGCCCTGCGGACTCGGGCAGCGTCTGGGGATCTTCGCCGGCTCGGGCGTGGGCAAGTCCTCGCTGTTGGGGATGATCGCCCGCTCCACGTCCGCCTCGGTGAACGTGATCGCGCTTGTCGGCGAGCGTGGACGCGAGGTGCGCGAGTTCATCGAGCGGGACCTCGGCGACGCGCTGGAGCATTCGGTTGTGGTTGTCGCGACCTCCGATCAGCCCGCGCTCGTGCGGATCAAGGCGGCGCTCACCGCCACGACGATCGCCGAGTACTTCCGCGACGAGGGGCACGACGTAATGCTGATGATGGACTCCGTCACCCGCTTTGCGATGGCCCAGCGCGAGATCGGGCTGGCGATCGGCGAGCCGCCCGCCACGCGCGGCTACACACCATCTGTGTTCGCGCTCCTGCCGCGACTGCTCGAGCGCGCCGGCACGAGCCCACGCGGCTCGATCACGGGGCTATACACGGTGCTGGTCGACGGCGACGACATGAACGAGCCGATCGCCGACGCGGTGCGCTCGATCCTCGATGGCCACGTCGTGCTGACCCGCGCACTGGCCCACGCGGGGCACTATCCAGCGATCGACGTGCTGCAGAGCGTTTCGCGTCTGATCGGCGAAATTGTTTCTGATCAGGTAGTTCACGCCGGGCAACGGCTGCGCGGTGCGTTGGCCTCGCTGCGCGAGAAGGAGGATCTGATCGCGATCGGCGCCTACTCCTCGGGCAGCGATCCGGCGCTCGACGCCGCGCTGGCGCACCGCCCCCGGATCGAGGCGTTCCTGCGCCAGGCCACGGTCGAGCGCTCAGACCCGGCAAGCGCCGACGGACAGTTGATCGAGCTCGCCGACTCGTTGGAGCGGACGCTGCAGGCACAGCACGGCGAGATTCTCGACGGCGAAGAGGCAGGGCACGACCCGCAGGCGTCCGCTACTCACGAGCCAGGGCCTTCGGCGATCCCGGCGCTCCATTTGAGCGTCTGATGGGGCGTCTGAGCCGATCCGGCCATTCCGACGCAACCTCTGAGCACCAATGGACGCTAAGCGCCTAACTCTCGCTTCCCAGGCGCAGCCTGGGCGATTGACATTGCTTCTGAGCGCCCGATCAGCTCAACTATGCGGTTTTTAGCGCTGCTGTACGACTTCGTCAGCCGAAATGTCAGGGTGCGACTGGCCGGTATTCGCGGGTCGTCGGATTCTGCTCCAACAGCCCCACCGCCCGCAGCGTCTTCACATACCGGTGTGTCGTCGACGGTGACATGCTCAACTGATGAGCAAGGTCGATTATCGCGCGCCACGGCCGCTCGGGTCCGTATGAGGACAGGATCGCCAGACCACGCAGCAGGGACTGCGAGAGCTGGGGATCGGTCAGCGCGTCCTCGAGCGCCTCTTGGGTGGCCTTCTGCAGCGACTTCGTCTTGTTGCGCTTGCCGGCGCCGTTGCTGGGCTTGTAGGCGTTGTCGAGCGCCGCGAGCAGCAGGTTCGATACGGTCCCGTTTCGACTCTGGCCGGCCAGTCGCATCACCTGCTCGACCTGCACCGGGGAGAGGGTGATTGAGATTTCCTCATCCTTCTTGGTCTTAGTCGTCTTCGTAGGCATAGCGTCTCTCGCAGTCTTGATTATAGGAGCACTTTGGATGTTCGATCAGCACCTTGCGCCACATCGCCAGGATGGCGGCGATCCCTTCGCACAGGCGGGGATTGGCGTCATCGGGGCTTTGATGGGCCTTCCGGGTTCATTCGATTCGACTAACAGAATAGTTTGACATTGACGTAGGATTCGCCTAGACACGAGGCGAATATTCCCTTTGCGAATAATTGGGCCAGTCGGATCACATTTTCTGGCCGCCTAAGAAGATTCTTAGACTTTGCTTGAAAGAATTTGCCGCGAGCCTCAAGGACGGCACGCGGCGTCCGATTACCAGGCCGTGACCGGACCTTCATTCCGCTTCCGCCTGGAGCGTGTCCGTGCCCTGCGCGAGCGCAGGGAGGACCTCGCTCGGCAGGCGCTCGCGCAGGCACTCGAACGGCGCTCGGACAGCCGCGCCCACCTCGAGCGGGTGGAGGTGCATCTGGAAGAGGCCCGCACCCAGCAGCGTCAGGCCGCGGGACCGGCGGCCAGCGCCACGGCAGCCGAGCTCCTGGCCCGCCAGGCGTTCGTCGAGCACGTCGAGACCCAGCGCCTCGCTGGTCTACGCGAGCTCGAGCGCCACGATGGCGAAGTGAGCGACCGCGACACCGACCTCGGACTCGCCGCCCGCGACCGGCAGATGCTCGAGCGCTTGAAGGAGCGCCAGCGTGCCGAGCACCACCGTGAGCTAGAACGCCAGGAAAGCGGCGCGCTGGACGAGATCGCCCTCGACCGCTTCCGCCGGAGCGCCGCATGAGCGCGCTGGCGATCGAACCCACGAGCACCGAAGGCGGACTCGCCGACGTAGCCAGTGCCAGTCAGCGGGTGCAGCAGCTGCAGACGCTCCTCGCCCAGGCCGCCTCCGGGTCGACAGCAAGCTTTGCCGCCGCGCTGAATGCGGCCTCTGGCGCCTCGAGCACCGCTGGTCAGGGCACGACGCCGACCGAAGAAGGCGCGAGCGCCCAGGCGGGACAGAGCTCCGCGGCACCGACGGCCACCACCGCCGCCTACGTTCCCCCTACCTACGCTGCCCCCGCCACTGCCTCCCTGCCTGCGAGTACCGTCCTTGCGACTGACGAAAGCGCGGGCTCCTCCACCTACGACGCCACGATCGCCCAGTCCGCAGCGCGCTACGGCATCGAACCGGCCCTGCTGCACGGCCTCATCCAGCAGGAGTCCGGCTTCGATCCCAACGCCCGTTCGAGCTCCGGCGCGCTCGGCCTGACGCAGCTGATGCCGGGCACCGCGTCCTCGCTCGGCGTCTCCGAACCGCTCGACCCGACCCAGTCGATCGAAGGCGGCGCTCACTACCTCAGCGAGATGCTCGCCCGCTTCGGCGGCAACACCGCCGACGCGCTGGCCGCCTACAACGCCGGACCCGGCGCCGTGAGCCACTACGGCGGCGTGCCGCCCTACGCCGAAACCCAGGAATACGTGAGCAAGGTGCTCGGCTACGCCAACGCCTGCCGTCAGTCGCTCCCCGCCGCGGCCGGCGCGGGGACAGTCACCACACAGCCCGCTGGCCAGATCGCCACGCCCGCCACCCCTCCGGCCACTGGGTCGATCACATGACCGCCCCCGCCCCGGCCTCCTCCACCCTCACCCCCCCGCGCGTGGCCCCACCCTCGGGCGGTGCGGCTCCACCGGGCGCCCCGCCCGACGGGCCGCCCTTTCAGAGCGCGCTCGAGGAATCGGCCCGGACCGCATCCGCGGAAGGCCAGCAGCAGAGCCGCCAGAGTCTCTCCGGCGGACGCCACGCCGCCGCCTTCTCACAGCCAGCCGATGCCAAGGCGAGCGCATCCTCGGGCGCCCGCCACGCACGTGGGGAGTCCGCCTTCGCCGGGGCTTCGTTCGTGCGGCCAGGCGCCGACTCACATACCACCGCTGCGACTCCCGCGGGCACCGCTCAGAGCACGCCGGTTCCTGAACCAGCTACCTCGGACTCACCAGCCACGACTCCGGGGCCCACCATCGCAGGCGAGCAGTCAGCCGCGGCCCTCCCCCTCGCGGCCGCGGGAAATGCGTCAGTCACGGGTCTCTCCGGCACCACGCCGGCCGGCACCCGAACGGGTACGAAGCTTCCCGCCATGGCAGCGGCTCCTACGGCAGTCACCCCGGAGCCGTCCGCCACGGCAGCCGATTCCATCGCCACGCCGTCAGCTGGCATGTCGTCGTCGGCCGAATCCGGCGCGCTCCCTGCCACTGCCAACGCGCATGGCGAGCCAACGACAGCCGGCGCCCCAGAGCTCGCCAGCCCGCCTTCGAGCACGCCGGTCGTTGCGAGCGCGCCGTCCACCGCGCCCGCCGCCGGCACGAGCAACGCGAGCTCGACCTCCGCCCTCCCCACCCCGCAGCCGAACACGCCCACCACGGGTGTTCCGGCACCGGCCGCCGGCGCCCCGGGCGCGGACGCGTCGGCGGCGCGCAGCGCCCACCCAGCCGCCGCCCCCCTCGCCGCGGCCCCCTCCATCCCAACTCCACCCCGCGGGGCATCCAGCGCCACTTCGGCACGTGGGCTGCGCCTCGACGTCGCCTCCGACGCACCCACAGCGCCCGCCGCCCCCGCCGCGCCGGGTTCCCCCGCAACTCCGACGGGGTCCATGCCGGCATTGACCCAGACGGTAGACCCCGCCGCCGCGTCCTCGACGCCTGCCGCGAGCGGGACCGGACAGAGCGTTGCCACGCCCGCGGTCGCGCCCCCGCCCGGCGACGCGGCGCCCCTCGCCGACTCGTTCGCCCCGGCGCAGCCCGCGTCGGCACCCAGCGACGATCCCACCCCCGCGTCCGGTTACGGCGTCGACCTGCAGCAGACGATCGAGGCCGTTCACACCACGATCGAACTGGCCACCCGCCAGGGTCTCTCGCAGGCGCGCATCGCGCTGGCACCCGCGGAGCTGGGCGAGATCCGCATCCACCTCAGCCAGAGCGCCTCGGGCCTCGTGGCGCGCCTCACCGCGGACACCTCCGCCGGCGCCCAGGCGCTGAACGAAGGGCGTGCCGAGCTGCGCTCCTCGCTCTCCTCGCTCGGCCTCTCGGCGATGCACCTCGACACGAGCGCCTTCCAATCCGGCGCCCACGGTCAGGCCCACCAGTCCGCGCAGCGCTCGCTCGACCCCGGCCTCGCCCGGCGTGCCCGGACGGGCGAAGGCGAGGGCGGGGATACCGACTCCGAGTCAGACACCGACACCACCCAACTACCCGACTCGCCGTCGGGCGCCCCACGGTCATCCCGCGGCGCGCTCGTCGACGTGCTCGCCTGAGGAGCCCCCAGTGTCCATAACCACAGCAGCCACCCCGGCGAGCACGCCGCCCGCCGCCTCACCGACAGCCCCCACGACCACTTCCAAGGCCAGTGCCGAAACGGCCCCGACGAACCCCAACGGCACGCTCGGCAAGGAAGGCTTCCTGAAGCTGATGGTCGCCCAGCTGCAGTCCCAAGACCCGCTGCAGCCGACCGAAAGCTCCGCCTACGTCGGCGAGCTCGCGCAGTTCACCGAGCTCGAGCAGGTCACCAACCTGGCGCAGACAAGCTCCCAGGCGGCCTCCGCCCAGCAGGTCGCCCAGGCCGTGGCGCTGATCGGCCAGACCGTCTCCTACACCGACCCGGCGACCGGGGCCGTGGCGCAGGGGAAGGTCCAGAACGTGGAGATCACCTCCTCCGGCGCCACCCTCACCGTCGAAGGCCACACCGGAATCGAACCGTCGTCGATCACCAAGGTCTCCTGACGTGAGTCCGCTCGCCAACGCCGCGCTGCTGCCGCCCGGCGCGCTGCCCGCGGGGCCCGCCGGGCCCGGGGCCGCGCCCCCCGTGCCGAGCGCACCCGGCCCCCAGCCGGGCGGTTCGCCCGCGCCGCCCGCAGGGCCGTCGTTCGCGGAGGTCCTGCAGAAGACCAGCGCTCCGGCCGTACCTGCCGCGGCGAGCGCCGCTCCGCAGAGCGCTGGGAGCACCACAGCGCAGCCACTGCACTTCTCTCGCCACGCACTGGAGCGCGTGCAGCGGAGGGGCATCGACCTGAACCAAGCAACGATGAACAGACTTCACGACGGAGTGGACCGCGCGGCCGGCAAGGGCTCGCGCGACTCCGTCGTCCTCGTCGACGGCACCGCTTTTGTGGTGGCCGTGGGCAGCCGCACCGTCGTCACGGCGGTCGGCGCCGAACACATGCGCGAGCACGTGTTCACCAACATCGACTCCGCCGTGATCGCGTGACGCGGGAAGGAGCGGAGACCCGACCGGCCAACGACCCGACTTCACGAACCAGACCCTGACAGACCAGGCCGCGAGGCCGGTAAGACAACAGACAAGCAACCACGGCCGGACCTCATCGAGGAGGCCGCGAAAGGAAGTGCATCCAAGATGATGGGTGGAATGTATGCCGCGATCAGCGGCCTCGACGCAAACCAGACGATGCTCAACGAGACGGCCAACGACCTGGCCAACGTGAACACCGTGGGCTACAAGTCCTCACGTGTGAGCTTCTCAGACTCGCTCACGCAGGTGCTGCGCGGAGCCTCCGGCTCGACGGTCTCCAACGGCGGCTCAAACCCGCTGCAGGTCGGCCTCGGCGTGCAGGTGGCGGCGACCGAATCGGAAATGTCCGAGGGCTCCTTCCAGTCCACCAACGACCCCCTCAACGTGGCGATCGAGGGTCAGGGATTCCTGCGCGTCGGCACCGGCACGCCGCCCGCCGAACCCCCCTACACCGCCGCGGTGCCCAAGCAGATGGACTACACCCGTGCGGGCAACCTAACTACGAACACGAAGGGCTTCCTGACGACCCAGGCCGGCGACTACGTGATCGGGCGCAACGCCGTGGCCACCGTCACTCCGGGTGGCACGACCTACGCGCCGGGCACCGAAGACAGCTACCTGGTGATCCCGCCCGGCTCGGCCAACGTGTCGATCGGCCAGGACGGCGCAGTCACCTACGAGAACGAGAACCCGGCCTCGCCGACCTACCAGCAGCAGGTCACCGCCGGCTACCTCTCGCTGGCGCAGTTCGCCAACCAGTCGGGGCTCGAACGCCTCGGCGGCTCGCTATGGGCACAAACCGCCAACTCGGGCGCGCCGATCGTGGGCACCCCCGACACAGGTTCCTTCGGCGCGACCGTGGGCGGCGAGCTCGAGATGTCAAACGTCGACCTGGCCAGCGAGATGACCAACATGATCACCGCCGAGCGCGGCTACCAGGCCAACTCGCGTGTGATCACCACGGCCGACGAAATGCTGCAGACGGCGGTGACTATGGTCCAGGGCTAAGCGCGCGGGGGCATGAGCCCCAGTACCCAGGGGTCGAGGAACCCCCGGGACGAATCCGAGGAGCCGGGGTGAGGCGACGAGCGACAGGCACGGTCAGTCGTCTCACCCTACGGCTACGATCACCGATCGGCCCTTTGAAGGCGCATACGATTGTATGAGGGGCTGGTTGAGTGGTTGTAATTTTGAAGCTTGTGTGCAATGGTATATACATCTTATGTAAATACCATTGCTATACCCACTTAAAAAAATGAAACAACACATCCTCGCCTTTACATACCGGTCGCAGCGAGTCCGATGCCACCCGAGGGAGGAGACCTTCAGATGATCACCCTGCACCGACTCGGTCACACCGACGAGCCATTCCAGCTGAACCCAGACCTGATCGTCACGATCGAGTCGACCCCCGATACCGTCATCACGCTGGCCACGACCGCGAAGGTCGTCGTGGCTGAGACGCCCGCGGAGGTCGCCGACCTCGTGCGCGCCTGGCGCGTCGAGGTGCTCTCCGAGGCGATGCGCAACCGCAGGCCCGAGCGCGACCCCTCCGAACCGCGCGCGCTGCGCTGAGCCCGGTCCAAGGGTCAGAACGCGGGCGCCTCGTGTCCGGGTGCGCCCCGCCCCCATTGAAGGATCAGCCCCAGCGGCCGATGAACGAGGGCGATGAAAGCTGCAACAGCCATCGGGATCGGAGTCGCCCTGGGCGCGCTGATGCTCAGCGCCATGATGGATGGCACGAGCCCGGCTGTCTTCATGAACATCCCGGCGCTGATCATCATCATCGGCGGCACCGGCGGTGTGACGCTCGCGAGCGTGGGCATGGCCTCGATGAAGCGCATCCCCTCGCTCTACAAGATGGTCTTCTCAAGCGAACCGCCAGACATGCGCGGGCGCCTGGATCAGCTCGTGGGCCTCGCCGACCAGGCCCGCCGCGAGGGCCTGTTGGCACTCGACGCACAGCTCGGCGAGGTGGAGGACATGTTCACGCGCAACGCACTGCAGCTGGTGGTCGATGGCACCGACCCGGAGATGGTGCACGCGATCCTCGAGGCCGAGGTCGACGGCATGGCTGCGCGCCACGCCGCCGCCGCCTCGCCGTTTGAAAAAGCCGGTGGGTTTGCGCCCACGATGGGCATCATCGGCACCGTGATGGGGCTCGTGCACGTGCTGCAGAACCTCGCCGCGCCCTCGACGCTGGGGCCCTCGATCTCCTCGGCCTTCCTCGCCACGCTGATGGGCGTGGGCTCGGCGAATGTGATCTTCCTGCCGATCGCCAACCGCCTGAAGGCGATCTCAGCCGAAGAGACGGAGCTGCGCATGATGACGCTCGAGGGCATCCTCTCGATCCAGGCCGGCGATAACCCGCGGCTGGTGGCCGACAAGCTGATGTCCTACCTGCCCCCTGCCGAGCGCGCCTCCGAGGAGGACGGCGCAGGCTCCGGCGCGGCTCAACGCGAGGCGGCGTAGGCGATGTCGCGAGCACGCAGCCGCAGAGGAGGCAGGCGCGGCGCCCACGGCGGCGGCGGGCACGAGGACGGCGAGCGCTGGCTGCTCACCTACGCCGACATGATCACGCTGCTGATGGCGCTATTCATGGTGCTCTTCTCGATCTCCTCGGTGAACATCTCGAAGATCCAGGCGCTGCAGAAGTCGCTGCGTGCGGCCTTCTCGCCCGACAACATCCTGCCGGGCGGCAAGGACATCGCCCAGCAGGGGTCCACCGCCGCTGCGCACGCACCCGCGGCGACCAAGGAAGTGTCGTCGATCGTGCCGCTCAGCCCCCATGCTGCCACGAGCCTGGAAAGCTCCTCGAGCGCCGCGCAGGCGGCCGCCGCCAACGTCAGCCAGGCCCAGCAGGAGCAGAGCAACTTCGAACACCTCAAGCACGAGCTCGACGCCTACGCGGCCAGCCATGGATTCTCGAGCGACGTGAACACCTCGATCCAGCGGCGCGGCCTCGTGATCCGCGTGCTGACCGACCGCCTGCTATTCGCCTCGGGCAGCGCGACGCTGATTCCCCAGGCATATCCGCTGTTGAGCGAGATCGCGGGGCTCGTAAACGTCGATCGCACACACCCGGTGGCGGTGGAAGGGAACACCGACGACGTGCCCATCCACAGTGGAAGCTTCCCCAGCAACTGGGAGCTCTCGACCGCGCGCGCGAGCATGGTCGTGCGCTTCTTGATCGGCCAGGGCGTGTACCCCACGCGCCTGAGCGCCTCGGGCTACGCCGACCTGCGCCCGATCGACAGCAACTCAAGCGCCGCCGGCAGGGCGCGCAACCGGCGCGTGGAAATCGTGCTCCAGCGTCTGTACGGCGGCGGGGGGCAGCCCGTCACCGAAACGCAGTCGAGTGGCGCGCAGGCGAGCTCCGGCGGGGAAGGGGGCTAGCGATGCTCAAGAACAAGAAGGTGCTGATCGGCCTGGTGGTGCTCCTGCTGGTGGCGTTCGAGGGCTACTCGATGACCAAGCCGAAGGTCGTCGTGAAGGACAAGATCCAGGGCTCCGTCTACGTGCTGCCGTCGAGCTTCCTGCTGAACCTCAGCGACGGCCACTTCGCCAAGCTCACGCTCGCCTTGGTGCTGGCGCCCGGCCAGAGCAGCGGCGCCGCCGCTGCCGGCGGCTCCTCGCCGAGCGAAGGCGGCGTGGGAACTTTGCCCGAGGAAGCAGTGATCCGCGACATCGTGACGAATCTGATGACCAACGAGAGCAGCACGACCCTCTCCGAAGAGAGCGGCCGCGACAAGGTCAAACACGAAATCCTCGACGCCATCCGACAGCAGACCGACGTGAAGGTCGAACGGGTGCTGTTCCCCGACCTCACCGTGCAATAGGAGATCCCATGAGCGACCCCGACCCCATCGATCCGGCCGACGGCACAACCGAGACGGTGCTCGACGAGCAGTTCGACCAGGCCGCGCCCGGCACGAACGGCAGCGCAGTTGCCGTCGAGTCCGACCTGCGCCGCCTCAGCGAGGTGCCGATGGAGCTGAGCGTGGAGATCGGCCGCACCCACATCACCGTGGGGGAGACGCTGCAGCTGCGCGCCGGGTCGGTCATCACGCTCGACCGCCTCGCCGGCGAACCGGTGGACCTGCTTGTCAACGGCACTCCGATCGCACGGGGAGAGGTGGTCGTCGTGGACGAGCAGTTCGGCCTGCGCGTCACACAGATAGTGGAGGGCGAGGGAGCCGGCCAGCCTGCTGCGGTGGGCAACGCCCCAGCGACACCGCCTGAGCAAGCGAGCCCAGACGGCGACGAGACGCCGGGGGTCTGACGTGAGCGAGACCGCGCAGGCCGAGACCATCGAGGCCGATCACGACCTGCTCGCCGAGGAGCCCCGCGAGGCGCACGTGGACGAGCGCGGGCGCGAGCGGCGCATACGCACGATCGACTTCTCTCAGCCCACGAAGTTCACCGCTGACTTCCGCCGGCGCGTGGGGCGTCTGCTGGGGCCGTTCTGCGAGGCGGTGGGCAACCGCCTGTCGGTCGAGCTGCGTGCCCCGGTGGAGCTGCGCGTGAGCGACTCCAGCCAGCTGACGTGGTCGGCGGCGCGCGCGCAGCTGCCCGCGCAGTCGGTGTCGGTGGCGCTCAATGTGCGGCCGATCGAACGCCAGATGCTGCTCGAGATCGAGCTGCCGATGGTGCTGCAGTCGCTGGAATGCCTGCTCGGCGGGAGTGCCGCCCAGGCGCCGCGCGAGCGCAATCTGAGCGAGATCGACTGGGGGCTGACGCGCGGCTTAGTGGAGGCGATCGTGAGCCAGCTGGCGCTCGCCTGGCGCGACCTCGCCGGATTGGAGCTGACGTTCGGGCAGCTCGAAGAGGAGGGCGACGCGGGCGTGAGCATGCCGATCGGCGAGCCCACGTTCTCGCTCACGCTGGAGTGCCGCATCGACGGGCAACCCTCCAGCATGACGCTGCTGATCCCGTGGTCGGCGATCGAGCCGGTCGCGGGCGAGCTGCTCGGCGCCGAGCAGCCCTCCTCCACGGAAGACCCGTACGAGCAGTCGGCGATCCAGCGCGGCCTGGCCACAGCCGAGGTGCAACTGCGCGCCGAGGTGGGCTCGGTGCAGATGCCGATCGAGCAGATGATCGCGCTCGCCCCTGGCAGCGTGCTGGCGCTGGAGGATCGCGCGGAGGACGGCGTGGCGCTGTTCGCCGAGGGCGTCCCCCTCGGCCGTGGACGTCCCGGCCTGAGCGGCGCGCGGCGCGCGGTCAAGCTGACGAGCACCGACGTCCCTAGCGCAGTCAGGCGCCTGCGCGCCTCGGTGGCGGGCAGCGCGATGGGCACGGACAGCGCCCCGAGCACCCCCCACGCGAACGAAAATGAGGAGGGCCGGCGGCTGGGCCGGGCCGGGCCGACCTCAATTCGGCCAGGGAGCCGCGCGAGCGGCGCCGAGGCACAGTTGCATGGACTGGAGCGGATGGCCGGCGTGCCGGTGCGGGTGTGGGCTGAGCTGGGACGCACCCACATGCCGCTGGGCCACGCCCTGGAACTGCCGCCGGGCGCCGTCGTGGAGCTCGACCAGGGCGCTCAGGCGCCGATCGAACTGTTCGCCGAAGGCCTCGCCTTCGCGCACGGCAGCCTCGTCGTAGGCGACGACGGCGAGTGGGCCGTGCAAGTCCAGGCGCTGGTCTAAAGCCGCACGCGCGAGCGTCGATAAACCGGGCGACTCTCCCTCGGAGTCGTCCCTCGATGATCAAGTCCTTCCCGTTTTCGCGTACGGCCGTACGGGCCGTAACACTCGTGCTTGGCGCGCTGGCGCTGGCCCCTGCCTGCACTCTGGCGCTGGCCTTGGTCCCTGCCGCCGCGCAAGCGTTCACCCCTGCGCCGGCCGCACACAAGTCCAGCGCGGAAAGCACGCCGCTTAGCCTCACCCCCTCGCAGGTCGGCACGCATACGACCTCCAGCGGGGCGGGCGGGCCTTCGATCATCCGCACGATCGTCGGGCTGTTGATCGTGATCGCAGTGATCTGGGGGCTCAGCTGGATCCTGCGCCAGGTCAAGTCCGGACGCGAGAGTCGCTCGGCCGGCGAGGGGCTGCGCAACCTCGCCACCCTGCCGCTCGGCTCGGGCCGCTCGCTGCATTTGGTGCGCGCGGGCGCGGACTATCTGCTCGTGGGCAGCGCCGAGCACGGTGTGGCGCCGATCCACCGCTACACCGAACAGCAGGCGCGCGAAGCGGGGCTGATCGACGATGGCGAACCGTCCGACGATGAGCCCGGGCCTACGTCGCGCGGCGCACGGCCGATCCAGATCCCCGGCCAGAGCAGCGGTCTGGTCGAGCGTCTGCGCGAATGGACGGTACGCAAGTGAACGGGGTGAGCTCGTCCACGGCCGTGCAGATCCTGCTGCTGGTGGGCGGGCTGACGCTCGTGCCGGCGCTGCTGTTCACGGTCACGGGCTTCAGCCGCATCCTGATCGTGCTGGGCTTCATCCGCACCGCAGTGGGCACGTCCAACGCGCCGCCCAACCAGGTGCTGGTGGGGATCGCACTGTTCCTGACGGTGTTCGTGATGGCGCCGACCGTCAGCCAGATCAAGCGCGATGCGATCGAACCGCTCACCGCTCACAAGATCAGCACCTCGACGGCAATCGCCCGCGCGGAGGAACCGCTGCGCGACTTCATGTTCCGCCAGACGAGCGTGCAGGACATCTCGCTGTTCGTCAGCCTCGCGCACTCGAAGCCGCCGAAGACGCGCGCGGAAGTGCCGACGGAGGTGCTGATCCCGGCGTTCATCGTCTCCGAGCTCAAGGACGCCTTCCAGATCGGCTTTTTGATCTTCCTGCCGTTCTTGATCATCGACCTGATCGTCTCCTCGACGCTGATGAGCATGGGGATGATCATGCTGCCGCCGACCTTCATCTCGCTGCCGTTCAAGGTGCTGCTGTTCGTGTTGGTGGACGGCTGGGACCTCGTAATCAAAGCGCTCGTCCAGAGCTTCCACTAGGAGTCGCAGATGAACCAGGACACCGTCGTCAACCTCGCCTCGCAGGCCATGAGCCTCGCGCTGAAGGTCGCCGGGCCACTGCTGCTGGTCGGCCTCGTGATCGGCCTTTTGGTGAGCGTCTTCCAGGCCGTCACGCAGATCCAGGAGCAGAGCCTCACGCTGATCCCGAAGATCCTCGGCGTGGCCGTCGTGGTCGTCGTGCTCGGGCCCTGGATGCTGGGGCAGCTGGTGGCCTACACGACCAACCTGTACACCTCAATCCCCTCGATGGTGGGCTAGTGAGCCAGCTGCTCGCCCAGCTCGCCGGCAACCAGCTGGCCGGGTTCATCCTCGTGCTGGCGCGGGTGACCCCGCTGTTCTTCCTGGCGCCGCTGTTCTCCTCGAAGATGATCCCCGCGCGCGTGCGCGGGATCGTGGCGGTCGCCCTGTCGATGGGGCTTGCGCCCGTGGCGCTGCAAGGCCAGCACATCCCGAGCGACGCGCTGAGCCTCGCCGGGCTGGTGATCGAGGGGCTGCTCGTGGGCTTCGGCTTCGCCTTCGGGCTGGCGGCGCTGATGGCCGCCGTGGAATCCGCCGGGTCGCTGGCGGACGTGCTGGCTGGGTTCTCCTTCGGCCAGCTGATCGACCCGATGAGCGGCAACGCCGGTGGCGTGCTGTCGCAATTCTATTCGCTGGTGGGCACGATGATCTTCCTCGCGATCGGCGGCGAAGCCTGGGTGCTGCGGGGTCTGGCGCGCACCTTTCAACTTGTGCCACTCACCTCTGCCCCGAAGCTCTCCTCGCTGGTCGGAGGCGCCGAGCAGGTGTTCGCCACCATCTTCGTGGCGACGCTCGAGATCGCCGCGCCGGTGGTGGTGGCGCTCCTCATCACCGACGTGGCCTTCGGTGTGGTCTCGCGCGTGGTGCCACAGATCAGCGTGTTCGCGGTCGGCTTCCCCGCCAAGGTGTCCGTCGCGCTGCTGGTCGTGGGCGCCTCGCTGCCGTTCATGGCCGGCTGGATGTCGAACGAAATCTCTACCTCCGTGGCGGCCGCGCTCGGCGCGCTGCACGTGGCCTAGAAACAGGACCCACCCGCCCATGGCACAACAGGATCGCACCGAGAAGGCCACCCCCAAGCAGATCGAGCGCGCGCGCGAGAAGGGCCAGGTCGCGCGCTCGGCCGACGCAGGCGGGTCGCTCGTGCTGATGGCCGGCCTGTTCGGGCTGACGCTGCTGGGTCCGCAGATCGTCGATGCAGCCGCCGAATCGTTCAGGCACATACTCGCCCAGATCGCCGACCCCGCGCGGGCCACCTCGGCCGCGGGCCTGGAGGCGCTGCTGCACGGGATGATCGAAACGATGGCCATCACGGTCGGTCCGATCGCGGGGATCTGCATGGCCACCGGGGTGGCGGCGGGCGTCGCGCAGGTCGGCTTTCACCCCTCGCCCAAGGCGCTGACGCCCGACTTCCACCGGATCAACCCGATCTCGGGGATGCGCAACCTGCTCAGCCCGAACCTCGCGTTCGAGGCGTTGAAGGCCGTCGCGAAGGTCAGCGCCGTGGGAGCGGTCGCGGCGCTCGCGGTGGTGCCCGGCGTCGGTGGGCTGGCCTCGCTCGTCGGCATCCCCCCGGGCGCACTGGGCAAGGTGATGGGCCAGCGCGCGATGAGCGTCGCCCAGCACGCCGCCTACGCCTATCTGGCGATCGGCGCGATCGACCTCATCTGGCAGCGCCACCGGCACGCCAAGCAGCTGCGCATGACCAAGCAGGAGGTCAAGGATGAGCAGCGCCAGTACAGCGTCTCCGCGGAGGTGCGCTCCGCGCTGCGCCGCCGCCAGCTGCAGGCCGCCAGAGCGCGCATGATGGCGGCCGTCCCGGAGGCCGACGTGGTTGTCACGAACCCAACGCATTATGCGGTGGCGCTGCGCTACGACGGCACCCGGACCGCGCCGGAGGTGGTGGCCAAGGGCCAGGACCTGATCGCCGCACAGATCCGCAAGGTCGCAGAAGAGAACGACGTGCCGGTGATCCCCGATCCGCCGCTGGCGCGCGCGCTGCACGGCTCCACGGAAATCGGACAGGTTATCCCTGAGGAGCTATATGCGGCCGTCGCGCAGGTGCTGGCGTTCGTCTACCGCATGGCGGCGCAGAGGAGGCGCGCGGTATGAGGCATCTGAGCGTCCCGCTAAACCCCCCCACCGGTTTTCAAGGCCGGTATGACTCCAGGCGAGCAAACCTGAATGCTCCGAGCATCCGCCGGGCACGGCAGCTCACCCGGCCGAGACACGGGAGGCGAGCGGTATGAGCTTCGCGCGCCGGATGCTGCGCCACACAGACCTCCTGGCCGCCGTGGCGGTGGTGATGGTGGTGACGATGCTGGTCGTGCCGCTGCCCTCGGCGCTGCTGGATCTCCTGATCACGCTGAACATCTCCGCGGCGCTGACGATCGTGGTCGCGACGATGTATCTCAACAAGGCGCTCGACTTCTCCTCGTTCCCCTCGCTGCTCCTGCTGACGACGATGTTCCGCCTGGCGATCAACGTGTCGGTCACGCGTCTGATCCTCACCACCGGCGACGCCGGGACTGTGGTGAAGTCCTTCGGGCAGTTCGTCGTCGGCGGCAACGTCGTCGTGGGGCTCGTGATCTTCCTGATCCTCGTGGTGATCCAGTTCGTGGTCGTCACCAACGGCGCCGGGCGCGTGGCGGAGGTCGGCGCGCGCTTCACGCTCGACGCGATGCCGGGCAAGCAGATGGCGATCGACGCGGACCTCAACGCGGGCCTGATCACCGACGACGTGGCGCGGGCGCGCCGCTCGGAGATCGCCCGCGAAGCGGACTTCTACGGCGCGATGGACGGCGCGTCGAAGTTCGTCAAGGGCGACGCGATGGCGGCGGTGATCATCACCGCGATCAACCTCATCGGCGGCATCGTCGTGGGCGTCGTCCAGCACCACCTGGCCTTCTCTGAAGCCACGCACCAGTTCTCGCTGCTGACCGTCGGCGACGGCCTGGCCGCGCAGATCCCGGCGCTGTTGATCTCGGTGGCGACGGGCATCATCGTGACTCGCTCGGCCTCCGAGCGCGACCTCGGCTCGGACATCGCCCACCAGATCCTCGGCCAGCGCAAGGCGCCGCTGGTAGCCGCCTCGGCGATCGGGCTGTTCGCGCTGATCCCCGGGCTGCCGAAGCTGCCGTTCCTCCTCGTCGCGGCGATCTTCGGGGCAATCGGCTGGAGCGTGCGCCACGGGATGCCCGGCGCGGAGCATTCCACCGAGCTCGCGCTCTCAGGCGCCAAGACGCCCGCCGGACTGCCCGCGGGCGAGAGCGAGAAGGGCGTCGAGCGCACCCCACTGGATGCGCTGGAGCTCGCGATCGGCTTCGGCCTGGTGCCGCTCGTCGAAGGAGGATCGGGGGGGACCCAATCTCTGCTGCGCCGGGTGAGCATGATCCGCCGCCAGATCGCAAGCGAGCTAGGCGTTGTGGTCCCCGCCGTGCGGATCCACGACGAGCTCGGCATGGAGTCCCACGAGTACGTGCTGAAGGTGCGCGGCGCAGAGGTCGCGCGCGGGCGCATCATGCCCGGTCATCTGCTGGCGATGGACCCGGGCGACGCAGCCGGCAGCCTGCAGGGCATCCCCACGACCGAGCCCGCCTTCGGGCTGCCGGCGACGTGGGTGCACGAATCGGCGCGCGCTGAAGCCGAGACGCTCGGCTACACAGTCGTGGACGCCGAGTCGGTGATCGTCACCCATCTGACCGAGATGATCCGCGACCACGCCGCCGAGCTGCTCACCCGCCAGGACGTCAAGGCGCTCTTGGAGCAGCTCAAGGAGACCAACGCGGCGGTCGTCGAGGAGGTCGTGCCCGAGCTGCTCTCGCTTGGCGAGATCCAGCGCGTGCTGCAGTCGCTGCTCACCGAAGGCATCGCGATCCGCGATCTCGGCACGATCGTGGAGGCAATCGGCGACAAGGCGCGAATAACGCGGGATACGAGCCTGCTTTCGGAGTACGCCCGCCAGGCGCTGGGCCGCGCGATCACGGCGCCGCACCTGGACGAGCAACTGCGGCTGCAGGCGATCACCCTGGATCCTGCGATCGAGCAGGAGGTGGCCACCTCGATCACCCAGACCACAGATGGCGAGTACCTGGCGATGGACCCGCCCCGCGCGCACGCGATCGTCAACGCGCTGCGCGCCCAGGTCGAGCACGCCAACGCGATGAGCCTCGGAGCCGGTTCCTCCGGCCCAGGGAGCGGACGCGGACCCGTCCTCTTGTGCTCGGCGCGCGTGCGCCGCCATCTGCGCCGCCTGATCGCCCAAGCCCAGCCCCACCTCCCGGTGTGCTCCTACAACGAGATCGCGCCGGGCGTCAACGTCGAGACGATTGGAGTCATCCACGCATGAGCACCCTGAGCGCCCTGCTGAACACCCCGCGCCCCACCGAGGAGCAAGCGCTTGGCCTGCCCGAAGGCGACGGCGGGACGCGTCTTTACCGCGGGCGCTCGATCGACGAGCTGATCCCCAAGATCGAGGCCGAGCTCGGCCTCGATGCGATCGTCGTGCGCCGCAAGCGCGGCCTGGAGGGCGGCATCGGCGGCTTCTTCCAGCGACCCTATGTGGAGATCGAGGCCAAGCCTGGGGGTCCGGGCATCGATGTCTATGACGAGGACTCCGGCGCTCCCGCGCTGCCACCGGCGCTACAGAGCGCTCCGACGCCGGCAGTCCGCCGCCCCGCGGGCGCCTACGTAACTGACACGCTTGCTTCGATCGCCGCGGCCGGGAGCCCTGAGCCAACCGTCGAAGACCCACCACGTCCGGCTGCGCCCGCGCCGGTGGAGGAGTTTCGCGAGCTGACCCCGGACACTTTCGGAGCGGCGCTGGCTGCAGCCGAGATGGCCCACCCGCTCCCTGTCGCCCCGCAGGCCACACCTGTCGCCCCACAGGCCACACCTGCATCGCCGGAGGCCACACCTGTCGCCCCACAGGCCACACCTGCATCCCCGCAGACCACGCCCGCCAGCCTACCCTCGGTCCAGTCGGTCGCACTGGAGAGCGAGCTTGAGCGGATCGAGGACGACATGAGCCAAGATGTGCCCAGGCTGTCGGTCATGCGCCCGCGAGTACAGGCGCCCACGCCACGCTCGACAACGCCACGCTGGGAACGTCTGCGCGCGAACATCCAGCGCAGCATGACCGGACTCGGCGTCAGCGAGGAGCTGGCAGAAGAGCTGATCGACTCCGCGATCGCCCATGCTGTGCCTTTCGCGCCGCGCATCGGTCTCGCACGGGCGGTGCACGGCGCGCTCGTGGCGCGGATGCCGGTCAACCCTCTGCTCCCCGCCCAGGGGGCCACCGTCGCCGTGGTGGGACCGGGCGGCAGCGGCAAGACGAGCTGCTGCGCGGCAGTGCTGGGCGCCTACCGCCGGGCGGGGACGCTGCCGGCGAGCTGCGCGAGCATCATGCTCGACTCAGAGCACAAGCAGCCGACGATGCTGTTGAGCCCATACATCATGGAGCCGGCGTCGCTCGGCTCCGCTCGCGCGCGCGAGGTACTGGCTGAAGCACGAAGCGAAGGGCTGCTGCTACTCGACCTGCCGGCCCTCTCCCCCGCCGAGCGCCCCACGATCCGCATGATCGCCGGCCTGCTCGACGAGCTGAAGCCCGATCGCGTCGTGGTGGCGCTGCCGGCGACGCTCGGTGCGCGCGCCGCTGCCCAGCTGCTGGAGGCACTACGTCCGCTGGGCACCGGCGGACTGGCGATCACGCACGCCGACGAGACAGACCAGATCGGGGTGGCCGTCGAGGCCGCCTGCACGTTCGGCCTGGCGCCCGAATATCTGTTGGATCGCGGGCGCGTTCGTGGGGGGCTGACGCGGATCGACCCGACCCACTTGGCGGATCGTCTTTTGCCATGAAGCCCGCTCCTCGCCACCCAGACAGCTCCCCGACCGGCTGCCGCCGTTCGCACACACCCTGCTCGCGATGAGACTGCTACGCCGCAACGCCGAGGACAAGGAGGCGCTGAAGCTGCCCAAGCGCTCGGCGACGGTTACGCTCGTGCGCGGCTCGGGCGAGCGCATCCAGGCACGTGTGGCCGAGCGCGAGGCGGACTCGCTGCTGGTGGGTGTCATGTTCCGCACCGAGCGCCCACTCAACGAAGGCAGCCTCGATGACATCGTGCTCGAGTACGCGAGCGGCCGCGGGCGCGTGCGCCTACGCGGAACCGTCACGCTTGAGGATCGCGATCTGCTGCGCTTCCGCGAGCTGTGCTCGGTGGAGGTGCTCCAAGAGCGGGAGTACGTGCGCGTGCGCGCGACACGGCCGGTGATGGTGTGCACGGGGGGCAGTCAGGGGACGGTGCAGAGTTACTCGGTGGATCTCAGCGGCGGTGGGATGCTGCTGGCAGGACCCAACACGCTGAAGATCGGCGAGCGGGTCGATTTCCGCCTGAGCACCACCCCAGGCGGGGCGCCGATCCTCGGCAGCGGCACCGTCGTGCGCACCGACTCGCGCGGACACCGTGCGATCTGCTTCGACGAGATCGGCGAGGGCGACCACCGCCGGCTGGTGCGCTTCATCTTCGAGTGCCAGCGCGCCGAGCGGCGCCGGGGCCTTGAGCAGGAGGAAGGTCATGGCTGAGAGCGACACGATCGAGCCGGCCACGGAGCCGGTGGCCGCGGGGCGCGCAGCGGCCCCGCACACGGGCGCTGATGCCAGTGGCGCGGATGCAATGGACTCCGAGGCCAAGACCAAACAGGCCAAGGGGTCAAAGCAGAAGGAGAGGGGCAAGGAGCCCAAGAAGAAGCCCAAGCGGGAAGTGGCCGGCGCGGTAGGAGGCTCGGGTCTCAGCATCGCCGCGCACCCACGGGCCGCGCGGGCCGTCGCGCGGGCCAAGGGCTGGGGCGGCCTCGTCGGGTTCCTGGTGGGCGGCTACCTCTCGCTGCCCACGAACACGCTCGCGGGCACCGGCCTGCACGCGCTGATCGCCGGGGTCGTCTGCTACGTGGCTGTGTGGGCCGGTGCGGTGTTCCTGTGGCGCCATCTGGTTGTGGCCGAGCTGCGCACGCGCCAGCACGAGCTGCTGCAGGCCAAGCTGGCGAGGCGGCGCTGAGCGAATAGCCCACGATGGATCCGATCCATCCCATTACCCCCCGCCCTCCGGCGCTTGCTCCAGTAGCACCGGCCCCCAGCGACCGCGCTGCTCGCGACCGCCGCGAGCAGCGGCGCAGAGAGCAGGAACAGCGCGAGCGTCAGCGCCGTGGACCGCAGCACGAGAGCAACTCCCCGTACTCTCCCGACGATGACGGACCCCACCACATCGACGTACGCGCCTGATCCACCGTCGACTGAACACCACCCAAACCGACGGCACACGATTGATAGCCGCGTCGAGTGGCTGTGCGTGAGCGCGATGCTCCTGCTGGCCGCGGGACTGCGCCTGTGGATGATCCGCGATGTCCCCGGCAACGTCTTCTACGACGCTGCCGTGCGCAGCATGGGTGCCTCCTGGCACGACTTCTTCTTCGGTGCACTCGAGCCCAGCGGGATGGTCTCGATCGACAAGCCACCGGTGGACCTGTGGCTGCAGGTCGCAAGCACCCGCGTGCTGGGGTTCGGCTTGGTCGGTCTGCACCTGCCCGAGGCTCTGGCCGGCGTGTTGACGTGCGGACTCCTGTTCGGCGCCCTGCGCCGCCCGTTCGACTTCGGCGCGGCGTTCGCGAGCGCCCTTGCGCTGGCGATGCTCCCCGTGTCGGTGCTGACGGCGCGCAGCGACACGATGGACTCGGTGCTCGCCGCGCTCGAGGTCGGTGCGCTGTGGCTGTCGTGGCGCGCGCTGGAGAGCGGGCGCATGCGCTGGTCGGTACTCGCCGCCGCGCTGCTGGGCGCGGCCTTCAACGTGAAGCTCGGCGAGATGCTGATCGCACTGCCCGCGATGGCGCTGCTGTGGCTGTGGGCCGCGAAGCCCGGAGCTCGTCTGCGTATGGTCGCGGCGACCGCTGTGGCATTTCTCGTGGTGGCGCTGTCGTGGACGGCGATCGCGGCGCTCACGCCCACCGACAAGCGGCCGTTCCCGATCGGCTCGGCCAACGGAAGCATCTGGCACGTGACGCTTGTCTATAACGGTCTCGACCGCCTCTCCAGCAACGGTGCGACCGGAACGGCCGAAGGCGGCGCTGGTCCCCTGCGACTGCTGAGCGCAGGCCCGATGCAGTACTGGAGCCTGCTCGGATTTGTGCTGCTGGCCACCTCGCTGTTGAGCCTCGGAGCCCTGGCGGTGCTGCTTGTGAGCGGGCGCGAGCACTTGCGCGAGACGCTGAACAGCCCACCGGGCCGCTTCGGGGTCGGGATCGTCGTGTGGTTTCTGACAGGGTTGGTCGCGTTCAGCGCGATGCAACGTCTCCAGGTTCGCTACCTGGAGGCTTTCGCGCCAGCTGTGTGCGCGGTGCTGGGGCTCTCGCTGAGCGTCCTCTGGCGTGGCCTGCCGGGTTCGCGCGGGCTCCGGGCGCTGCGGGTTTTCCTCGGATGCGTCGCGCTCGGACTGGTGGTCGCATCTCTGAGCAAGGACGCGTATGTGATCCACCGCGCGCGCACAGACTCGCTGCTGACCGACTACAGCACCCCCTCGCTGAGCCGTTATCTGCGCGCCCATCGCGATGGCGCACGCTACGAGGTCGCGAGCGCCAACGTCAACGACGTGATCGGGCTGATCGCTCGCGACGGGCTGCCGGTGCTCGTGCTCAACAGCGTCGATGGATCGCTCACGCGCACCGCTAATCTCCAAGCCCAGGTGGCCGCGGGCCGGGTGCGCTTCTACTTCGATCCGCACGCCTGCCACAGCGGACGCTACTGCCCGAGCAATGAGCTGTGGGCCTACGCCCACAGCACGCCCGTGCCGCACCAGTCCAGCCTGCGGCGCTTCACGGCCGGGGTGGCCAATGCACCTACGTCGCTCTCAAGTTCCCCGGCGCACTGACGATAACCGGCGTGAAGGAAGAGCTGACATGGAGTCGGCTCGGGACTATCAACCAACCGTCATCAAGGAGATGAACGCATGTCCCTGACAGTCAACACCAACATCGAGGCGCTGGATGCTCAGCGCAACCTCAACATGACCGAGGGCTCGATGGCCACATCGATGGAACGTCTGTCCTCGGGTCTGAGGATCAACACGGCCGCCGACGACGTCGCCGGCTACGCCATCAGCCAGACGCTGCAGGGCCAGATCAACGGTTTGGGCCAGGCGCAGCAGAACACGCAGGACGCTGTCTCGCTGTCGCAGACGGCGCAGGGTTCGCTCAACGAGGTGGAGCAGATGCTCCAGCGTGTGCGCGAGCTCGCGGTGCAGTACAAGAACGGCACCAACTCGGAAGCCAGCAAGGAAGCGATCGTGTCCGAGGTCGGACAGCTGAGCTCCGAGATCGAACGAGTCGGCACGACGACTCAGTTCAACGGCATCAACCTGCTGAAGGAAGCCAACACGATCACCTTCCAGGTTGGCGCCAACGACGGTGAAGTGATCACCGTCGGCACGATCAGCCTCGGTGCTTCTGTCGGCGCGATCAGCCTTGCAAAGGCCACGTCGCTGGAAGAAATCGACACCTCGATCGGCAAGGTCGCGGCCGCCGCCGGTAACTTCGGCGCCGTCCAGAACCGCCTGCAGTACACGCAGAACAACCTGGCCACCTATGACCAGAACCTGTCTGCGGCGCAGAGCTCCATCGTCGATGTCGACATGGCGTCTGAAATGACGAACTACACCAAGGACCAGATCCTGATGCAGGCTGGTACCGCGGTACTCTCGCAGGCCAACCAGATCCCGCAGGCAGTCCTCAAGCTCCTGCAGTAGTCCAACACTTCCTCAGCGGTGGCGTCACTGGCGCCACCGCTGCAGCGAAGCCCGCCCGGGGGTGGGAGACCACCCCGGGGTGGGTAACAACGCTTCGCGCGGTCAGGGAAGGCCGGCAGAAGCTACATACCGCCGATTCATCGAGGGAACGGTGGTCGGGGAGGCGGCCCTCTGGGCCGCCTCCCCTCCTTAATCAGGTCCGACCCGCCCAGACCTTTTAGTCGCCACTCTTCCTTTGACCAGGGTCCACCACCGCAACTCGCTCGTCACGTTCCCATTCAGTCCTCAACCCTAACGGCGCGCAGCCGATCACCCGGTTGCAATGTCGATCGCCTCCACGCTGCAACGCGTCGCAACGATCAACCAGGTCCTCTCAAACCCGACAGTCGCGCTCACGGGCGGGACCGCCGCACCCAGTGCCGAAGCGCCAACCACCGGACCGACGTTCGCAACCACGCTTGCTCAGGCGAGCGCTACAACGCCGCTGAGCACGCCCGTCCTCGGCTCTTCCACGCCGGCCGGCTCCCCCACCCTGTCAGACTCTCCCGCCCTGGTTGGCTCACCTGCCCTGGCCGGCTCCCCCACCCTGCTTGGCTCGCCCAATTCCAGCAGCAGCCCCGGCGCCCAATTAGTCGCCGCCGCCGAAACCCAGGTCGGCCAGACCGAGCAGCCTCCAGGCTCCAACGAATCACCCGCCATCGCCCAATACCGCAGCGCCACAGTCGGAGCCGTCCCCGGAGCGCCCTGGTGCGCCTACTTCGCCTCCTGGGCCGCGCGCCAGGCGGGCGAGCCGCTCGGCGCCCAGGGCGAAGGGCTGGGCTCGGTCTCGGGGATCTGGTCGTGGGCGCAGAGCACCGGCCGGGCCATACCCAACGGCCCCGGTGTGACACCCAGGCCCGGGGACCTGATCGTGTTCGGCGGCGAGCACGTGGGCATCGTCCGAGGGGTACTCCCCAACGGCAAGATCCAGACGATCGAGGGCAACTACGAAAATAAGGTCGCACTGAACGAACGGCCCCCCGGCGAAGCGACCGGCTACGTGGAAATGAGCTGATCGATGCCGGCCTTCCCATCTGAGCGTCGCCGCGGCGGGCGACGCCACAGCGACCCGATCCCAGTCGGCGTGATCGGCGCCGGCAACATGGGCTCCCACCACGTCCGCACCTACAGTTCGCTCGGGGGGATCTGTGAGCTGCGCGGCATCTACGACGCCGACCCCGAGCGCTGCGCCGCCGTCGCCAGGCAGTTCGACACGCGCCCTTTCGCGAGCGCACAGGAGTTGCTGGAGGAGGTCGGGGCGATCTCGATCTGCACCCCCAGCGCGCTGCACGTCGAGCATGCCCTGCTCGCCCTGCGCGCCGGGGTTGACGTGCTCATTGAGAAACCCGTAGCGCTGACCGTCGAGCACGGCCAGGCGCTGCGCGACACCGTCGCCGCGTGCGCGCGGCGGCCGGTTGTCCAGGTGGGGCATATCGAGCACTTCAATCCGGCCGTGCGCGAGGTCTCGAAGCTGTTGGAGGGCGAGTGCATTGTGGCCCTGGAGCTGCAGCGTCTGAGCCCATTCGACGGACGCATCGTCGACGCCGATGTGGTGCAGGACCTGATGCTGCACGACGTCCACGTGTTGCTCACGCTCGCCGCAGGGCGGGAGCTGCGCGAGGTGCATGCCGTCGGCCGGCGCGTACGCTCACCCGTGCTCGACGACTACGCTGTCGCGACCCTCACCTTCGAGGACGGCCTGATCGGAACGCTCGTGGCAAGCCGCGTCACCGAGGAGAAGATCCGCCGCCTGTCTGCCACAACCGAGCAGTCGCACGTAACTGTCGACTACCTGCGCCGCACGGTCGAACGGTGCCGCTCCACGCACCTGGAACTCGACGGCGGCGGTTCGCGCACCTATCGCCAGGAGAGCCTCCTGGAGCGTGTGTTCGTGCCGATCGAGGAGCCGCTGGTGGCACAGCTGCGCTCGTTCCTGCACTGCGTGCGCGAGCGCACCGTGCCTGAGGTCGACCTGGACATGGGCATCCGCTGCCTGTCGGTCGTGCAGGCTATCCGCGAGCGGATCGCGCTCAACGCCTACTCGCTCCCCAGCGCCTCCAGCACGTCCAGCCTGGCCGCGCGCCGCGCGGGTGGCCAGGCTGCGATCACACCGGCCAACGCGGCGGCGATCAACAGCACGACAAGGGTGCCGACGGGGATCGAGATCGCCAACCCCTTGCCGCCGGTCGCCAGCAGCGTGATGAGGGCTCCGGCCACACCGATGACGAGTCCCAGCACGCCGCCCATCAGCGCGGTAATGATCGACTCGTAGCGGATCATCTGGCGCAGCTGCTTACGCGAGGCGCCGATCGCCCGCATCATGCCGAGCTCGCGCAGGCGCTCGTAGATCGAGAGGATCAGCGTGTTGACGATGCCGAACAGCGAGACGATCACCGACAGCGCGAGCAGCACGTAGATGAGCGTCAGCAGCGAGTTGATCTGCCCGGCCTGTTCTTCCTTGAACTGCGCGGCCGTGCGCGACTGCGCCTGCGGGAAATAGACACTCAGGAGACGATCGACGGTTGGCTGCACCTGTGCGTTGGACACGGCGGGGGCGTAGGAGACGAAGTCGACGGCGTCTTCGCGCTGACCGAAGGCCGCGCGAGCGAGCAGCAGTGAGATCGTCAGGTCGCCGAGCAGGCGCGCTTCGTCGGAGGCGATACCGCTGACGGTGAGCGTCACGTTCCGTTCGCTTGGGGTGAGCAGCGTGATCCGCTGCCCGATCTTCACGTGATGGGATTTGGCGAATTCCTTGGTGACGATCGCGCCGGTGTCGACGAGCGCCTGCAGCGTCGCGGGCGAGCCCTGTTCCCATTCGATGCGATAGACACGTTCGAAGCTGGCTGGTTCAAGCGCGGTGACCGACGAGTTTTCGCTGTAGCCGTGCTGGCGAGCGACGGTAAAGGCAATCGGCGTGACGCTCGCGACGCCGGGCACGCGCCGCAGCGCGGGCGCGACCAGCGCGGGGATGCCCTGCTGGCGGCCGCCGGACTGCGAGTTCTCGACGATCAGATTGCCGGCGAAGGAGCGGTCGACGGCATGGTCGATCGAGGTCTTGAAGCTCGCCGCGAGCACCGCCACGAAGGTGACGAGCGCGAGGCCGATCATCAGCGCGGCGGCGGTGACCATCGTGCGGCCGGGCTGTCGCTTGGCGTTTTCGCGCGCAAGTCGCCCGGTGATACCGCGCCAGGCGACGAGCGCACCGAGAGCGCTGGCCATCGCCGGCACCACGCGGTAGCGACGCCCGCGCTTGCGCTGGCGTAGGCGGATATAGGTGAAGACGACGCTCAGCACGATCAGACCGGCGATCGAGCTGAACGGCTCGCCCTGCGCGATCGCGATCACCAGGCGCAGGAGGATCAGCGCCAGCAGAATTGGCACGGCGTAGCGCCCGCGCGTGATCGGCGTGCGCGGCGGGATCTCCACCCCCTCGCGCAACGCCGCAATCGGCGGCACACGCGTGGCGCGCAGCGCGGGCATCGCACCGGCGAGCAACGTCACGATCATCCCGGCGAGTAGCGAGACGACGATCGTGCGCGTCTCGATCACGGTGCCGCTGTCGGGCAGGTTGGCGCCGAACGCCTTGAAAAGCTGGTCCAGCGCCGGCGCCAGCGCGATCCCGCCGAGCAGGCCGAGGACGGCGCCGCAGGCGCCGAGCAGCACCCCTTCAAAGACCACCGCGCGCATGATCTGCCTGCGCGAGGCACCCAGCGTGCGCAGCAGGCCGAACTCGCGCGTGCGCTGCGCGACGGTGATCGAGAAGGTGTTGAAGATGATGAAGGCGCCGACGAACAACGAGACATAGGCGAACACCAAAAGAAAGGTGCGCAGCGCGCTGAGGTTGCTTTCCAGGTCGGCGCTCTCCTGCTTGGCCTGCTGCGCGCCGGTGCGCACTTCCACGGTGGACGGCAGCTCGGCGCGGATGCGCGTGCGCAGCTCTTCAGGGGTCGTACCGGCGGTGGCGGCGACGTCGATCTGATCGAAGCGGCCCGGCTCGCCGACGACACGCTGCGCCTCCGCCGGTGTGAGGATGCCGATGCCGGCGCCGCCGAAGGACTGTCCACCGGCGAAGCTGACGATGCCGACGATCAGATAGCGCTTGACCGGCGTGATGCCGGCGATCAGCATCCGCTGGCCGATCTTCAGGTTTGCTCGTTCGGCCGTCGCCTGGTCGACCGCGACTTCGTCGGGGCCGTTCGGGAAGCGCCCCTGCACCGGCTTGAAGGACTCGAACACCGGCGGCAGCACGCTGCTTGCGAAGGCCGGCGCGTGCATCGTCGTCAGGCGTTTGCCACCGGTGTCAAGGAACGTCACCGGAGTGAAGATCGAGCCGGCGGCCTGCGCTACCCCGTGCGTCGCGCGCACGCGCGCAAGCATCGCTTCGTCGATCGGCGATATCTGACTGCGGACTTCGCGCCCAAGCTTCTGTGCAGGCGTGATCACGACCGCATGGCCTTCGTTGGCGGTCTTGAAGACGCCGGCGAAGGAGTTGTTGATCGTGTCGGTGAGTATGTAGGTGCCCGCCATCAGCGCCACGCCGAGCGCGATCGCGATCGCCGTCAACGCCACGCGCAGCTTGCGCTGCATGAAGCCGCGCAGCATCAGGGCGGTCATCGACGCCGCCCTCGTGTCTGCCGCTTCCGCGTCGAGGTGAGCGGCCCTTGCAGCGTGGATGTCCGCGTCGAGGTGAGCGGCCCTTGCAACGTGGATGTCCGCCCCGAGACGAGCAGCCCTCCCGCCGTCCCTGCCTGCCCAGGCATCAGCCCGCGGTCTTCAGCAGGTCGAGCGCCTGCTCGGCGCTGGCGGCCTCGCCGTCGTGGGCGATGCGCCCGTCGGCGAGCATCAGCAGGCGGTCGGCGTAGGAGGCGGCGTGCGCGTCGTGGGTTACCATGATGACCGTCTGGTCGAAGTCATCGACCGCATGGCGCAGCAGATCGAGCACATCGCCCGAGGCCTTGGAGTCGAGGTTGCCGGTGGGCTCGTCTGCAAATACGACCGCGGGACGCGAGATCAACGCGCGCACCACCGCGACGCGCTGCTGCTGGCCACCGCTCATCTCCGCAGGGCGGTGACCGAGACGGTCGCGGATCCCGATCGTGTCGATCAGGCGGTCGAACCACTCGCGGTCGGGCTTGCGCCCGGCGATCGAGAGCGGCAAAAGAATATTCTCTTCGGCGTTCAGCACCGGCAGCAGGTTAAACGTCTGGAAGATAAAGCCAACGCGGTCGCGCCGCAGCTGCGTCAGGCGCCGGTCGTCGAGACCCGTCAACTCGACACCGTCGAGCGTGACCGTACCGGCGGTCGGCCTGTCGAGACCGGCGAGCACGTGCATCAGTGTCGACTTGCCAGAACCCGACGGACCCATGATCGCCGCGAAGCGCCCTGCCGGAAAGCCGACACTGACTTCGCGCAGCGCGTCGACGGCGGCCTCGCCCTCGCCGTAGCGGCGGCTGACGTCATAGGTCTGGACGATGTCGCCGCTCGTCGTGGTCGCCTCGCTGGTGCTCATCGCGCTACCAGCGCCCGCAGCGACTGGCGCAGCGAGTGGGTCGTCTGCAGGACTGCCGTCGGCTCATAGCCGCAGTGCGCCATGCAGTTCTCACAACGCGGATCGCGCCCTCGCCCGTACTTCGACCAATCAGTCGTCTCAATCAACTCCTCATACGTTTTCGCATAACCGTCTGACATGAGATAGCAGGGCCGCTGCCAGCCGAACAGCGAATAGCTCGGGATCCCCCAGGCGGTGCAGTCAAATTCGGCCTTGCCCTCGAGGAAGTCGAGGAACAGCGGGCTGTGGTTCAGACGCCAGCGCTTGCGCCGGCCCCCCGCGAAAGCGGCGCTGAACAGTTCGCGCGTCTGGGTCACGCCGAGGAAGTGCTCCTGGTCGGGCGCCTTCTCGTACGCGTAGGCGGGCGAGATCATCATTTCGTCGACGCCGAGATCGTCGTTGAGGTAATCGAGCACCTCGCGCACCGTCTTGGGGGAGTCGTGCGTGAAGAACGTCGTGTTGGTGGTGACACGAAAACCAGCGGCCTTGGCGGCTCCGATCGCGGCCACCGCCTTATCGAACGTGCCCGCCCGCTCGACGGAGGCGTCGTGGCGCTCGCGCAGGCCATCCATGTGGATCGCCCACGCGAAGTAGGGGCTGGGTTTGAAGTTCGCGAGCTTCTTCTCGAGCAGCAGCGCGTTGGTGCACAGGTAGACGAACCGCTTGCGCTTGACGAGCTCACCCGCGATCAGGTGGATCTCGGGATGGATCAGCGGCTCGCCGCCCGCGATCGAGACCATCGGCGCGCCGCTCTCCTCGATCGCCCCCACCGCCTGCTCGACGCTCATGCGGCGACGCAGCACATACTCGGGGTGCTGGATCTTGCCGCAGCCCGAGCACGCCAAGTTGCACTGGAACAGCGGCTCCAGCTCGACGATCAGCGGGAACTTCTCGCGGCGCGCCAGCCGCTGGCGAAAGAGGTACCAGCCCATGCGGGTGCCCTGTCGTACACCTAGAGGGTGGCGCACCCATTCGGGCATACCCTGACGGGCACAGGCAGGCAGGCGGCCGGAGGCCGCCGAGCCGAGCCTCTCTGCCATTTTAATCCCCGGCATCGTGCCTACCTTATTCCCAGGGCGTCCACTCGTGAAGCGCTGCAGCAACCCTGCGCAACATCGTCAACGCACGCACGGCGCCGGCCACCGTCAACAGCGGACGGGTCAGCTCGCGGGCGGGTGTGTCGCTCAGCACGCGCACCACGGCGAACGGTCGCGCCCCCGCGCCGGGCGCAAGCCACAGCGACTCCATATCGGCCGCCAGCGCGCCCGTCTCGCACAGCTTGGCCCGGGTCTTGCCGACCGCCGGGCGCGTAACCGACAGCACCGTTCCGCACGCCACGGGGAGCTCCTGCATTTCCAGGACAGCGGCGAGCCCCTCAGCGCCGGCGCACTCCACACGCTCGCCGCCGGGGCCGCGAACGTCCCGCGCAACCACCACGTCGCCCGCCTGGGCGTCCTTGGAGAGACCCCCGCCGAAGCCCAGCACGAGCAATGCCTCGCCGGGCGCCGCCAGCAGAGTCGGGACGGCGGCGCGCGAGCGCCGGGGTCCCATCCCGGTCCTGTGCACGATCGCCGGCGGCCCGCCCGCGGAGATCGCACAGGCCTCCAGCCACACGGGGGCGGCGATCAAGACGCTCACGACAGCCGTTCCGCCGGGTGCTGCTCAGGCACTCGGCGGGGTCTTAGCAGCGCCCGCGCGACGACCACTGCCTTCTCGCGCGGCAAAAGCGTCGCGCGCGTGGCGAGCGCGCGGTCGGGACGTTTCTCGATGCGTCTGCCCAGACGCATGCAGGTGCCGGTCATCGCCATCGTGCATGCCGCGCTGCGCCGATCCAGCAGCAGCACGAGCGGCAGGCCGCGGTGAAACCAGTCGCGCGAGCGCAGCACCTGAAAGCGCATCAACGCATAGAGCTGACCGACGTCGCCACCGTCGAGGCCTTCGATCACCGACGGCTGGGCGCTGGTCCCTTCGCTCATGAGCCGCGCGAGCGCAGCCGCGTCGAGTGCGCCGTCGTCGTGCAGGTGATAGCGCATCAGGTCCTGCGCCGGCAGGTAGACCCGGCCCCGCTCGGCGTCCTCGCGCAGATCGCGCGCGATGCGCATAAGCTGCAGCGCCACGCCGAGATCTTCGGCGAGTCTCACTGCGGCGCGCGGATCGCGGCTGCCGAAGATCGCCACGCACAGCCGTCCGATCGAGCCGGCCACGCGCCGGCAATAGAGCAGTAGATCCTCGAAACTCTCGTAGTCGGCCCCCTCGACGTCCATGCGTACGCCCGCGATCAGCTCCTCCAGCGCCTGCAGCGGTAACTCGAAGCGTGCGTGCGCGTCGCCCAGCGCCATTATCACGAGGTCGGCGTCCGCCAGCACGTCCTCGCCTCGCGGCGCCCCCGCGCGCAGCGCACCCAGCGCCACCTGGACGTCGACCAGCCGGCGTAGCTTCTCCTGAGCGTCCAGCTGGCCGTCGCCGATGCCTTTCACGCGGCGCGCGAACGCGTACACCGCGCACACAGCGAGGCGCTTGCGGCGCGGGAGCAGACGGATGCCGTAGTAGAAGTTGTCCGTCTCCCCGCGAGTCAGCCGCTCGCACTCGCGGTAGGCGTCGGCCGTCGTGGGAGCGCCCGTGACCATCGAAAAGGGAACGTCCGGCGAGCGGGGATCACCCGCCCTCGAAGAGGCATCTGCGGGCGTGGTCATCGAATCGGGCGCAAGATCATCGAATCGAGGGCAAGATCATCGAATTGAGGGCGAAGGTATCGGCCGGGGCAAGGTCATCCACCGGGGCAAGGTCATCCACCGGGGCAAGGTCATCCACCGGGGCAAGGTCATCCACCGGGGCAAGGTCATCGACCGCGTGGCCCTGCATCATCGAATCGCGCCGCTCTGCACGCAGCGGCCGAGCGCCATGATCGGGAACGTGAGGCGGTAGAGGTGGTAGTTGATGTAGTAGTCGGAGGGGAAGCCCGTGCCGGTGTACTGCGGCTCATCCCAGCCGCCGTCGGGCAGCTGGGTGTCGATGAGCCATGCCACCCCGCGCGCCATGGCCGGGCCGTGCTCGCCCGCGGCGTGCAGCGCGAGCAGCGCCCACGCCGTCTGCGAGGCGGTCGAGGGGCCGCGGCCGACCCAGGCGGGGTCGTCGTAGGAGCGGGGGTCCTCCCCCCATCCTCCGTCTTCGTTCTGGTGCGCCTGTAACCACGCGACCGCGCGACACACGCATGGCTCGGCGGGCGCGACGCCGGCGGCAACGAGCGCGGGCACGGCCGCGCCCGTGCCATACACGTAGTTGACCCCCCAGCGCCCGAACCACGAGCCGTCGGGCTCCTGCTGATCGAGTAGCCAGCGCAGCCCCACACGCGCCTCGGCGGTCTCGGACAGTCCTAGTGCTGCGAGCATCTCCAGCGCGTGCGCGGTTACGTCGGCGCTCGGCTCGTCGATCACCTCGCCGAAGTCCAGGAACGGCAGCTCGCGCACCAGCGCGCGGGTGTTCTCAACGTCGAACGCCCCCCATCCACCGTCGGCGCTCTGCATGCCACGCACCCAACTCACGGCCCGCTCGATGGCACCCTGCACGGACGAGCGCTCGGCGGCGGCGATACGCCCGTTCGCCTGGCCAGGCATGGAGTCGGGTGAGGTGGAGCCGGCGGAGGGCGGACTGGCCGGCACTATGCGACCCAGTGCAAGCACCACCTCGGCCGTGTCGTCGACGTCCGGGTAGTTGACGTTGGCGAACTCGAATGCCCACCCTCCCGGCTCGAGCTGCGGCCGGGCAACCGACCAGTCGCCGCGCATCCGCACCTCCTCCCCCAGCAGCCACCGGCTCGCCCGCGCCATCACGGGGTGCTCGCCCTCGAAGCCGGCATCGCTCAAGGCGACCATCGCAAGGGCGGTGTCCCACACCGGCGACTGGCACGCCTCCAACCGTCTGACGGCAGGCGATGAGGCTCCACGCTCGGCCTCGTTCGCCTGTTCTGCCGCCGCGAGCTTCGCTGAAGCGGAGCCCTCCTCGATCATGAAGCCCTCCATACCCTCCAGGCCGCGCTGCATCACGGGGTGATCCAGCGGATAGCCGAGCAGGTGCAGCGCGATCAGCGAGTAGACCCACGGCGGCTGGATCCCGCCCCACGAGCCGTCGGTCTCCTGGCGGCGCACGATCCAGCGCTCGGCCCGTGCCAGTGCCAGGCGGCGCAGGGGAGCAAGCGGCCGCCGCTCGTAGGCATGCAGCAGGCGATCCAGTCTCGCGAGCCACGCCCCCGCCGGCGAGCGCGGCGGGCGTAGAGCCCACGGGTGCTGACCGCGCAGCTCCTCCAGATCGAAGGGCAACTCCCGGCAGGGACGGTGGGCGCTGACCACCGCCAGCGCGACGATCGTCTGGCGCGCCCAGCAGGCGAAGTCGTAGACGTTCAGCGGCACCTGTGGTGGCAGCAGCACGAGCTCCGCAGGCAACGCCGGGATGCGCTCCCACGGCCACAGCCCGAATAGCGCGAGCCACACGTGCGTGAACACGCGCGCCTGCTCCAGACCGCCCTGCGCACGGATGAAGTGCGCGGCGCGGAGCATGTGCTCAGCCTCTGTCGAGTCACCCGCCAAGCGCAGTGCCCAGTAGGCCTCGATCGTGGTCGACAGCTCACCGGGGCCGCCGTGGAAGTTCGTCCACGTGCCGTCCGCGCGCTGCTGCGAGCGGATCCACGCCGCCTGGCGCTCACTCTGCTCGACACGGCGGATGCCGAGGAACTCGCGCAGCAGCATGTCCTCCGCGTCCATCGTGACGTTGGTCTGCAGCTCCCCCTTCCACCAGCCGGCATCGTCCTGCAAGGAGAGCAGCCGCTCGCAGGCCCGCTCCAGCGTCAACTGCGCCTTGCTGCGTACATCCACCGAAGACGACGACATCGCGAACAAGCTAGAACTTTTCCGGCGGCGGCGTCCCCGCGCACGCTCGCGCCCAGATCCGGGGAGCACGGCCGGCATCCGGCCGGGTGTACTCCTATCGGACGAGCACCTCTGGATGTTCGAGCGTAATCACGTGCCGGCGCAGCGCAGCCTCTGACACCGCGCGCGGCGCCGGAGAGACGAAGCGGTAGAGGATCAGACCGTGGATATCGCTGCTCTGAACCAGGCGAAAGCCCGGAGCGGGCGGCGCGCGCGCGCCTTCGCGTAGCGGCGCGTAGCCGGTCTCGTCGATCTCACTCACGGTGAGCGTGGTACCCAGCGCGAGGTTGTGCAGCGGCGGCAGGTAGTACTCCAGCGGAGCCGAGCCAAGCTCGACCGTCGTGATGACGCGCGCCGAGCTCCGGACCGGCACGCCGGGCGCAGCGCGGATCGCCGCCGCCAGTCCGCGCCAGTCGCCGCGCTGCAGGCGCGGGGAGAGGCTCACATCGACCGTGACCGCCAGGAAGCCCAGCGCGATCACACCAGCCAGCGCAGGGCCGATCCGGCCGGTGCGCCGTGCGACCACCACCACCGCCAGCAGCGCGGTGAGCGGGACCATCGCGGCGACCAGGTTGCGCGGCGCGAGGTAGTCCGCGCCGAAGGCGACGAGCAGGATGGGAATAAACACACCGCACGCGCACACCACCAGCGCCAGCAGCGCGCCGCGCTCCTCCTCGTGAGTCAGGCCGCGCCACAGACCGAAGAAGACACCGGCGAGGATCGGCAGCGCGACGAGCAGCTCCACCCCGTGACCCAGCGCCGAGCCGTAGTAGTCGGTGAGGTAGTACTGCGGGATCACCTGCAGGCGGGAGGACAGCGCCCAGCGGCCGATCCACTGCGTGCCGTGCCCGCCCTGGGCAGAGATCAAGGGCAGCAGTGCGAGACCCACGAGCGCAATCGCCGCGACGGCCGCGAGCGCTCCGCGACTGGGCAGCCGACGCTCGAGCTCCACCGTGGGGGCTGCGTCGAGGGGATCGGGATCGGCTGGACGAGCCCGCACGGCAGGGCGAGTGGGGTCGGCCGAACGAGTGGCGAACAGCAGCCACAGGCACATCGGCGCCAGTAGGAAGACCGCGAAGTAGTGCGTCAACAGCGCCAGCGCGCCACTCACGGCGAACGCGGCCAGGCGACGCAGCGTGGGGTCGTCTAGCGCGCGCAAGAAGCACCACAGCGCGAGCGTGGCCGTGAACACGAACAGCCCGTACACGCGCGCCTCCTGGGAGTACCAGACGAACAGCGGGTTGACCGCCACGAGCAGTGCGGTGGCAATCGCCGCTCGGCGTCCCGCCAGCTCGCGGCCCACGCCCCATGCGAGCGGCACGGTCGCAAGCCCCGCCAGCGCGGAGAGCAGCCGCAGCGCGACCGCGCCGGTGCCGAGCACACGCGTGAAGTCCCACTCCAACACGTACCACAGCGGTGGGGAGTTCTCGGTCTGCGAGACCGAGTGCAGCGTCGCGCCGAGGCTCGCGTGCAGGACGTGCACGGGGGTGAAGGCCTCGTCGTACCAGAGGCTCTGGGATCCGAGCGTGGGCAGGCGCAGCGTCGCGGCGAGCAGCAGGATCGCCGCCAGTGGCCAGGGGCACCAGGCGGCCCACACCGACGTGCGCGCCGCCCGGTGTGAGGCGTCGGCGGGGGTCGCCGTGGTGGCCTGCATCAACCCGTCCCCGAATGGGGCGCGGAGCCGGCGCAGAGTTCTTCTTCCACCGCCGTACCGAAACAGGCGTAGCGCTTGGAGGGTACGTCGAAAACGAGCCGCGGCGGCAGGTAGTAGCCACCGTGCACCGCACGGCGACCGTGCACGACTGGCCCAGTCATCACGAAACAAAGCTGCGTGCGTTCCTTGGGGGCGCCCGGAGAGACGTTGCCGCAGATCACGTCGCGCGTCGTGGCGCCGGTCTGGTCCTGCTCGATCGTGAGGTTGTGGTAGTGGCGGCCGCTGACCGCACGCCACGTGGCGAGGTCGGCGATCAGGCGATGGTTGACGCCGACCTGGCGCGAGACGTCATAGATGGTGCCCACCGCCAACAGCACGCCGACGAGCACGAGCAGGGTGGTCTCGATCAGGCGACGGTTGCCCCACGGCGCAGAAGCAGGCGTGGCGGGAGTAGCAGCGGGCGCGCTCATGACACGGGGGCGAACAGGGGCGCGGTCTGGTGGAAGATGAACAGCAGCTGCACCCCGAGCGTGACATACAACAACCGGCGGTCGCGCCCGACGGCAGCGAGCGGCAGCGACCATAGCGTGTACCAGGCAAGCAGCCACGTCGAGGTGACGGCGATCGCGAGCAGCGCCCAGCCGGAGGCGGACACCCAGTCATAACCTCGCCAGGTGCCCCACATCAGATACAGCACGATTCCGGCCAGCGCGAGCTTCAGCAGCGTGTGGTCGACGGGGAAAACGCCGCGCTTGCCGAACAGATGAGCGACCTCCGTGGGGAAGGAGTCAGTGGAGACGAACGCCGAGTCGCGGTTCAGTGCGGAGACGATGTCCACGCCGTGGATGCCGAAGGCGACGTAGGCGGCGAGCGCCCCCACGACCGCAGCAGCAGCCGCACCGATGACGGGTCCCCAGCGCCGTCGTGAGAGCACCAGAAATGGCAGCGGCACGCCGCCGGTGGCCTTAATCAGCGCGCCGGCCATAATCGCCGCTCCGGCCCACGCTTCGCGAGTACCGTCTCCGCCATCAGCCTGGGCGTCGGCATGTGCGCCGCCAGCATTCTTCCCCGCGACGGCGCCGGCGCGAGCGGAGCCGTCCGCGCCGCTGGCTTCCGCCTCCACGCTCCCCGCGCTCGCGAGCGTCAGGGCGATGGCGGCCATCGTGAGCAGCATCAGCAGGAGATCGTTGTGAGCGCCGCCCAGCCCGTAGATCACATACACCGGGTTGGCGCCGACCAGTAGCAGCGCCAGCACGGGATCAAAGCCGCGCAGCCGCGCGCAGCGCCAGGTCAACGCGAGCGTGCCGGCGGATGCGAGCAGCGCCATCAGCTTCATGCCCCATAGCGCCCCCATCACGCCGAGGGGCGCTAGCGGGTAGGAGATGAGGGTGTAGAGCGGACCGTAGGCGGTGGCGACATGGATCCAGTCCAGACCGACGTACTTGAAGACCGGATCCCCAGCGATTGCAACGGGACCCTGCAGATAGGGGTTCAGGCCGTGCTCGACGCCCATGCGCGCGTAGGCGATGTAGCTGAAGACATCGGTTGAGAGCAGGATCGGGCCAGCGAAGATCAGCAGCTGCAGCACCGCCACGAGCGCGATCGCCCAGCGCTTCCATAAGCGACCCAGGCGCGCGCCGGTGCACAGCAGCAGGAGCACCCCGTAGGCGGCGGTGAACGCGAGCAGCGCAATCAAAAAGACGCGGTAGCCGAGGCGCTCGCCGATACCCGAGAGCCAGCCGGCAATCGACGGCGACTTGGGGATCAGCGGCGAGTGCCCAAGCGCGCCGTCGAACACGATCTCGGCAGTCGCGGCGACTAGCACGAGCGTGCAGAGCCCGGCGAGCGCGGGCGCCCAGCGACGGACGCCCCCGTCACGCGTGCGCGCGGGCATCGGTTGGGGTGGGTGCGCGGCGAGGGAGCTCAAGGCGCCCCGAAGCCTGCCAGATGACCAGGCGTGCGGGCGTCAGGGCACAGGAACCAGGCTGGCGGGATCGGGGTGCTCGAGTGGTGGATGCCAGACGCCGCACACCAGCGCAGCCGGTAACGGGTGCCGGAGGCTTCTAGCACCGTGGGTGGCGGCTGGCGCCGGCAGGCGAGTGCATCCGGCCCGTCAGGCGGGCAGCGACTCGAAGCTCAGGATGTCGAGCGCGCCGGTGATCTCGAAGGCGCGCTGTACGGTGGCGTCGCCGGGGCGCAGCGTCAACTCGCGTCCGTGCGCGCGCGCCCGGGCGTCGGCCTGTAGCAGCACGCGCAGGCCGGTTGAGTCAATGAAAGCGAGGCGGCCGAGGTCGACGACAACGCGCGTGGGCGCGCGACCCTCGACGTCGGCTAGACGCTGCTCCAGCTGCGGGGCGTTGGCAAGATCCAGCTCGCCCTCGAGGGCGAGCGAGGCGGTGCCGTTGTCCACCACGCACGAGATGACCAGGGGTCCGGGCGGGGGAAGATATTCGCTCATAGCTTTGATTGGGAATAGAGAGGGGCCCGACCGAAGCCGGGAGACACGCGCCTCCGGCGCTGGCCGATTCGGGGATGCGAGCGGAGCGCGTGTCTCCCTGATCGGTCCCCGTTTCGGCCAGCCGGCCTCTAGTCAGTGTACTTCGATACAAGCGCCTGGCCGGGCGGGCCTTATGTAAGAGATGTCCAAACTGTCTTGGTCTCCAGGTAGGAGTCCAGACCGTCGTGGCCGTGCTCGCGACCGACGCCCGAGGCCTTGAAACCGCCGAACGGTGCGGCCGGATCGGAGCCGCCCCAGTGGTTTATGTAGACCGAGCCGGCGTGCAGCATCGCGGCAAGACTGTGGGCGGAGGCGACATCGCGCGTCCACACCCCCGCTGCTAGCCCGTAGTCGCCGGCGTTCGCGCGGGCGGCGACCTCCTCGAGGGTGTCGTATGGCGAGGCGACGAGCACCGGGCCGAAGATCTCCTCCCGCGCGATGCGCAGATCGTCGGAGGTGGCACTGAAGAGCGTTGGCTCCACGAAGTAGCCACCGGACTCGCTCAGCGCCGCCCCGCCGCCGCTCACGAGCTCGGCGCCCTCGGAGTGGCCGGAGTCGATGTAGCCGAGCACGCGCTCGCGCTGCTCGGCAGAGATCAAGGGCCCGAGCTGGGTGGCGGGGTCAAGGCCGGGCCCCAGGCGGGTGGCGGCGGCGCGCTCGGCCAGCGCAGAGACCACCTCGTCGAAGCGGGAGGCGGGAATGAACAGGCGCGAGCCGGCGTTGCAGGCCTGGCCGGAGTTGAAGTAGATCGCCTGGTAGGAGCCCTTCACGGCGGCCTCCAGGTCGGCGTCGGGGAGGATCACATTCGGCGACTTGCCGCCGAGCTCGAGCGTCATGCGCTTGAGCGCGCGCCCCGCGACGGCGCCGATCTCGCGCCCGACGGCGGTGGAGCCGGTGAAGGCGACCTTGTCGACGCCGGGGTGGACGACGAGCGCGGCGCCGGTGGTGCCGTCGCCCGTCAGCACGTTCAGCACACCCGGCGGGAAACCGACCTCGAGCGCCAGCTCGCCGAGGCGCAGCGCCGTGAGCGGCGTCTGCTCGGCCGGCTTGAGCACCACGGTGCAGCCGGCGGCGAGCGCGGGGGCGATCTTCCAGGCGGACATCAGCAGCGGGAAGTTCCAGGGGACGATCTGCGCGCACACGCCGACGGGCTCGCGGCGCGTGTAGCAGTGCATGTTGGGCGCCGTCACGGGCAGCACCGAGCCCTCGATCTTGGTGGGCCAGCCGGCGAAGTAGTGCAGGTGCGCGGCGGTGCCGAGCACGTCGACGAACTGCGCGAGCTTGACAGGCTTGCCGTTGTCGAGCGACTCCAGCTGCGCGAGCTCCTCGGCGTGCGCTTCCAGAGCGGCGGCGAGCGCCTCCAGCAGCTGCCCCCGCGCGGAGGGCGGCAACGAGGCCCATGACCCCTCGAGCGCGGCGCGCGCGGCCGCGACCGCAGCCTCGACGTCGGCGGGACCGGCGAACGGCACCTGCGCGATCTCGCCGCCCGTCGCGGGGTCGAACGTCGCGAACGTGCGCCCGTCCGCGGCGGCGGGACGCTCCGAGCCGACGACCAACCGCAGCTCACCCGACAGGAACCCCCGCGCGGCGTCGCCAAGCGCGTCGGGCAGGGATGGGGAGTTAGTGGCGGTGCTCATGACGTGGCACAGCGTCGCCGGACGCGTGGTCGAAGTAAGGATAAGAGGGGCCGGTGGTCTTGTACATAGCTGTGGCGCCGAACCCCGCCCGCGGAGGGAGCTGACGGCCGCCGAAGGGCTTACCGTGGCAAGGGATCGTCACGGTCGCAGGAGGATCTTCAGCGCCTCGCGACGATCGTATAGCGCGTACGCCTCCGGCGCTTCGTCGAGGCCCATGTGATGGGTCACGAGCGGCGTCGGGTCGAGCAGGCCGGCGGACATCATCGCGAGCACTGGGTCCACGTGGGCGAGCACATTGGCGTGACCCGTGCACAGGCGCAGCGCCTTGATCCAGACGAGGCCCATGTGCAGCTCGACGCGCTCGGCATACACCCCGACGGTCTGCACGGTGCCGCACTTGCGCGTGAGGCGCACCGCCAGATCGAGCGCCGAGGGGTGCCCGACGGCGTCGATGCACAGGTCCACCCCACGCCCGGCGGTGGCCTCGCGCACGACCGCGCGCGGGTCGCCCTCTTCCAGGTGGACCGCCTGCGCGCCGAAGGATTCGGCCATCGCCAGGCGCTCGGCCACGGAGTCCACCGCCACGACCTGAGCGGCGCCGCAGGCGCGCGCGGCCTGCACCGCGCACAGCCCCACCGGCCCGAGGCCCAGCACGGCGACGGTGTCTCCAGGGTGAAGCCCGGAGTCCACCACAGCGTGGTAGCCGGTGCCCATCACGTCGCCCGCGAACAGCGCCATCTCGTCGCTCATGCCCTCGGGCACGCGCCGCAGCACGAGGTCGGCGCTCGGCACGAGCGCCTGCTCGGCCTGGGTGCCCTGCAGCGAGCCGAGCGCGGCGCCGTGGCCGAACGTGCGCGAGGAGTCGCACTTGTGAAAGAGGCCGCGGCGGCAGAAGAAGCAGTGACCGCAGGCGGTCTGAAAGCAGCCCAGCACACGGTCTCCGACCTTCACGTCGTGGACGGCATCGCCGACGGCGAGCACCGTGCCGACGTACTCGTGGCCGATCGTGAAGCCCGGTTCGATCTTCACGCGGCCGTGGTAGATGTGCAGATCGGAGCCACACACCCCCGTGGCCTCGATGCGCACGATCGCGTCGCCCGCGTCAAGCAGGATGGGCTCGGGGACGTCCTCTACACGTACCTCGTTGGGGGCCTGGAAGGTGACGGCGCGCATCGCCCGCAACCCTACCGCCCACCCGCTGGATGCAGGCGCGCCCCTCCCCCACCCAGGTGCCCGCGCCGTGGCCGGCATCGGAGACGAGCCGCGGGACGCCGAGGCGCCCAGCGCGTATGCTGCCGCGCATGGGGAACGAGTCAAGGGCCGCGCTCATCACCGGCTGCTCCTCTGGCATCGGCGAGGCCACCGCGCTGCGCCTGGCCCGCGGCGGGTGGACCGTCTACGCGACCGCGCGCCGGCCCGAGTCGATCGAGCGCCTCGTCGCCGAGGGCTGCCACACGCTCGCGCTGGACGTCACTGACGAGGACTCGATGCAGGCCGCCGTCGATGCGGTCGCGCAGGCGGAGGGCGCGGTGGGTGTGCTCGTCAACAATGCCGGCTACTCACAGGGCGGCGCCCTGGAGCAGATCCCGCCCGAGACGGTGCGCCGCCAGTTCGAGACCAACGTGTTCGGCGCAATCCGCATGGCCCAGCTCGTGCTGCCCGGCATGCGCGCACAGCGGTGGGGCAAGATCGTCAACATCGGCTCGATGGGCGGACGCCTGACGTTCCCCGGCGGCGGGCTCTACCACGCCACGAAGTACGCGCTGGAGGCGATCAGCGACGCGCTGCGCTTCGAGGTCAAGGGCTTTGGCGTCGACGTCGTGCTCATGGAGCCCGGATTGATCACTACAGAGTTCGCCAAGAACGCGGTGGCGGCGTCTTCGGAGACGCTCGCCGAGGGCCCCTACAAGGACTTCGACGCGAAGGTCGCGGCGCTGACGGTGGACGCCTACCGCGGCCCGATGCGCCACCTCGGCGGTGGTCCGGAGGTCGTGGCGAAGGCGATCGAGAAGTCGCTCAAGCGCAGGCGCGCGCCCACGCGGGTGACGGTGACGCCGTCGGCGAAGCTGACGATCCTGCAGCGCAAGCTGACGCCCGATCGGGTGTGGGACGCGATGATGCGCACGCAGTTCCCGCAGCCGCACTGATCAGAGCCGCGCGCAGCGAATCTCAGGGGTCCAGTCGATCTCTGGTTCGGGCCGCCCCACATGGAACCCCTGCGCGTAGTCGACGCCGAGCGCGCACAGCAACTCCAGTGTCGCGCCATCGCCGACGAACTCCGCGATCGTGCGCATACCCATCCCGCGGGCGACCCGCACGAGCGCTTCGACCATCAGGCGGTCGTGCGCGGAGGCACACAGCCCGCGGATGAACTCGCCGTCGATCTTCAGATGGCTGAAGGGCAGTAGCTTCACATAGTGGAAGGAGCCGAAGCCCACGCCGAAGTCATCCAGCGCGAGCGCGCAGCCGAGCGCGGCGGCGTCCCTGCAGAAGGTCACCGCGCGCGCCATGTCGGAGATGGCCGCCGTCTCGGTCACCTCGATCGTCAATCGTTCGGGGGCCACGCAATGGCGGACGAGCTCGCGCTCGACATGCGCCAGCATCCCCCGGTCGACAATCGACAGCGCAGACAGGTTGACGGCGATCGACACGTCGCTCTCGAGCTCCTCGGCAAGTAGGCCCACGGCCTTGCTCACGACGAGGCGGTCGATCTCGCGGATCAGCCCGTAGCGCTCAGCCGCCGGCAGCCACGCACCCGGCGCAAGCGGCGGCGCGTCGGGGTCGTCGGCGAGGCGCACGAGCGCCTCGTAGTGGTCGACCGTGCCGTCGCGCAGCGATAGGATCGGCTGATAGTGCAGCACGAACAGGTCCTCGCGCAGCGCGCGGCGCAACCGGTTCAGCCACGACCGCCGCGGGAGCCCGGCGCTCGAATCCAGGCCGCCGCGCTCGCCCGACCACAGCCCACCCAGTTCGCCCGACCAGGGCAGGTGCGGGGAGCGTTGCCCCGTGTCGAGTACGAAGCGGTGGAGTGTGGGGGCAGTCGAGGTGGGCATCTGCGCGGGTGTCGGAGGCGACATGGCGATTATTCGATAGCCGGCGAGCGACATGAGGGTGATGTGCGTCTTTGCGCAGGTTTGCGCGGGGAATCTGCGCCAAACCTACGCAAAAGCTGCACCTGGGGGGGCGCGCAGCGCGCACCAACAGTCAGAATCTACTTGCTGCGGCTCATGCTGGCCCCCCTCTGTGGGGGCCTTCTCCTTACCTAAACGGTCCGCCGCGCGCGGTCGGAGATCACGAGCAGCAGGCCGAGCAGCACGAAGTTCATGACCACCGAGCTGCCGCCGTAGGCGACGAACGGCAGCGTCACGCCCGTCAGCGGGATCACGCGCGTCACGCCTCCCACGATCACGAACACCTGCATCGCCACGATGAAGGCGAGGCCGGTGGCCAGGAGCTTTGAGAAGGAGTCGCGCGCCAGCATCGCCACCTTCAGACCGCGCGCCACGAACAGCAGGTAGGTCAAGAGCAGCGCCGCCGCCCCCACGAGGCCCAGCTCGTTGACGATCACCGCGTAGATCATGTCGCTCTCGGGGACCGGCAGCAGCGGCACCGTGTGCCCCGCGCCTGTATGGATCAGCAGCAGCGACTGGTCGAAGCCGGTGCCCAGCAGCCCCCCGTCGGCCTGCGCGAACAGCGACTGCGCCAGCTGGTAGCTGCCGCCTTCCGCGTTGTAGAGCGCTTCCTCGAAGGGGTGTTCCCAGGCGAGCACGCGCGCGTGCACGTGGCCCACGTGCGTCGCCACGAACCACGCGCCCGCGGCGAACAACACGAGCCCGATCAACGGGAACGAGAGGCGCCCCGTCGCCACGTACAGCAGCGCCAGGAAGGCGCCGTAGAACATCAGCGAGGTGCCCAGCTCGCGCGTCAACAGCAGCGTCGCCATCGCCGCGCCCCAAACGACCAGCATCGGGCCGAACTGCTTCATCGGCGGCAGTGTCATCCCCGCCACGCGGCGGCCCGCCGTGACGAGCACCTGGCGGTTGTCGTGCAGGTAGCTCGCCAGGAAGATCACGATCGCGATCTTTGCGGCCTCCGCGGGCTGGAAGGAGATCGAGCCCACGTGGATGTTCAGGTACGCCCCGTTCACCTGCTCGCCGATCCCCGGTAGGCGCGGCAGCACAGCCAGCCCGATCCCCACCGCCGCGATCGTGTAGCGGTAGCGCTCCAGCACCCCCACCCCGCGGCGGCGCAGCGCGAGGATCGTCGCCGAGAAGCCCACCAGCCCCACCACCATCCACTGCGCCTGCTGGCGCGCCAGCACCGGGTTGATGCGGTACACCATCACGATCCCCACGCTCGACAGCACCGCCGCCAGCGGGAACAGATAGGGGTCGGCATTGGGCAGCGCATAGCGGATCACCAGGTGCGCCGCCACGCACAGCCCCAGGAATATCGCCCCATACGTCAGCGACACGCTCGAGGCGTGTCCCAGCACGAGGTTCGTATCCGCACTCTGCGCCGTGTTCTGCTCCTGCACGAAGATCGCCGTGAACCCCGCCGTCACCAACAGCGCCGCCGGAATCAAACCCAGCAGCTCGCGATTGCGGGGCTTGAGCATCGGTTGAGCGTACCCGCGGTCCCGGCGCGTCAGCGCCGGGCGCCTCCCCTCGTCCCGGCGCGTCAGCGCCGGGCGCCTCCCCTCGTCCCGGCGCGTCAGCGCCGGGCGCCTCAGTACCCTTGAAGACGTGTGGAAGCGCTTCCTGATCGGCAGCGTGGCCATTGTGCTGCTCAGTGGCGGCGCCACGGCCACAGTCGCGCTCAACAAGGTCACGACGATCGCCAACGAGGTGTTCCCGGACGCCAACCGAATCCACGCCCCCGGCGGCGTGATCGCCGAAGGCTACGACGGCTCGCCGCAGACCTTCCTTTTGATCGGCTCGGACAAGCGCGCCAAGTCCCACGACGTCTTCGACCGCGAAGACCCCCCCACTCGGACACCATGCTGCTGGTGCGCCTGGATCCCAACCAGGGACAGACCTCGGTGCTCTCGATCCCGCGCGACCTGCTCGCCCGTATCGTCACGCCGGGCGGGCAGGTGTACTACCCGGAAAAGATCAACGCCGCCTATACGATCGGCAGCGAGCTGAGGGGCACCGACGGCGGCGCGCGGCTGGCGGCCGAAACGATCGAGCACCTGCTGGGCATCAAGATCAACGGCATCGTCGACGCCACCTTCAAGGGCTTCATCGAAGTGGTCGACTCGCTCGGCTGCGTCTACATCAATGTCGACCACCGCTACTACCACTCCGCCGCCGAAGGCGAAGATTATTCGGAAATCAACCTCCAGCCCGGCTACCAGCAGCTGTGCTACGAAAACGCCCTCGCCTATGTGCGCTACCGCCACGACGACTCGGACTTCGTGCGCGTCGCGCGCCAGCAGGACTTCATCCGCAACCTGCGCGAGCAGGTCTCCACCGGCAACCTGCTCGGTGAAATAGACAAGGTCTCAAAGGCCGTCGGCAGGGCCATCACCACCACCTTCCCCGCCTCGGCCTCGGAGCTGATCAAGCTCACCAAGCTGATCGTCTTCTCTCAGGAAAAGCCCCTGCGCCAGGTCAAGTTCCGCTTCGCCACCGACAACACGATGATCAACAAGGTCGACTACGTGACCGCCACGCCGCAGGACATCCAGGAAACGGTCGCCGACTTCCTGCACGGCGACCAGCACGTCGCCGTCCCCCACCATCTGGCCTCCACCGCACCGCCGCGCCACGGCCATGCGGCGGCGTTCACACCCGCGCAGATCGGCCTCTACCCCACCTCGTCGGGCGCCCGCCCCGAAGTCTTCAGCGCGGCCGTGGGAGTGCCCTTCCCCGTTATCTTCCCCACCCTGCAGAGCGGGGCCGGCCACCTTCCAGGGCATCCGCGCCTACACGCTCAAAGACCAGCAGGGCCACCTCCACCACGCCTTCATCGAGGTCTTCCAGCAGAACACCCAGGGCGGCTACTACGACGTCGAGGGCATGGACTGGACCAACCCGCCGCTCATCAACCACATCAACCAGGAAGTCTCGCTCGGCGGACGCCACTACATGTTCGTAGAGGACGGCGAACACATCCACGTCGTCGCCTGGCGCGAGGGAGGCGTCCTCTACTGGGTCAACAACACCCTGCTCGAGGAACTCTCAAACCCGCAGATGATCAACATCGCGCAGTCGGCACACCCGCTGCACTGAGCGGGACGCGACGCGACGCGGCAGCCCGCCGCACCGGCGCGGTCGATCCACGTGGCTACAACCCCCCTGTCGAGCCGATCGATGTAGACCCGAGCACCGGCCTACATCCGCGCCGCGTCCAGCGCCTGGTTGACCAGTGCGTCGGCGTCGGCGTTCTGCGCGCGCGGCACCGAGCGGATCGACCACCGCTCGAACTCGCTCAGCGCCGCCATCGCGCTGGCGTGCAGCGGCTTCATGTCCTTGTGCTTGACCTTGTACTGACCCTGCACCTGCTTGGCGATCAGCTCGGAGTCGTTGACCACCTCCACCTCGCCGGCCCCCAGCGCCCGGGCCCGCGCGAGGCCGAGCAGCAGCGCGCGGTACTCGGCCACGTTGTTGGTCACGCTCCCCAGCAGCTCCGTCGCCTCGTCGAGCACCGCACCGTCGGGCGCGGACACCACGCTGGCCGCCGCGGCCGGACCGGGGTTTCCGCGGGCGCCGCCGTCGACGTGAACGATCACCTTCGTCATGGACGCGGCATTATGCGCCGCCGGGAAGACGGAAGGATCGGCGCCCCGCGGCGGGACTGGGTGTAGACGCGGCGAAGGCCAGACGCTTGGACATGTCATGGCTGCACTCGGCGATCATCCTGCCGCGTATAAGAAACAAAGGCGCCATCTCAGCAGCCGCCACGAGATAGCGATCTCGCTTGAATAGGCCATTTTTTCCTCCGTGTCAAGGGCGAAGTATGTGGGCTACTTGACGCAGAGCGTTGGCAGTTGAGACTAGATGAGCGAAGGACCCATATCTAGCCATGCAACATGTAAGGAGACTGGACGGAGGGCTAATCGATGCACGAACACGGATCGCTGCCGAGAGCACGTAAAGACGATCTCCTCGAAGAGACGGTCGGCGAGGAGATCCTCATCTACGATCAGAACAGCCACACCGCTCATTGCTTGAGCCCGATCGCAGCCTGCGTCTGGCGGCATTGCGACGGCGAGCGTGACGTGACTGAGCTTGCCCAGCTCGCCGGGGCAAGCGAGAACCTGGTCGCCGACGCGCTCCACGAGCTGCGCGAGAAGGATCTCCTCGTCGCCGATCCCACACTCATGCAGAGCACCATCCCCGGTGAATCTCGCCGAGAAGCGATCGGCCGGGTCGCGCGCTACGCCGCCGCCGCCGCTGTGCCGCTGGTCGTCTCCGCGACTGCCGCGACGCCAGCAATGGCCAGCTCGGGGGAAATAGCTGGCTGTGAAAAAAAGGAAAACACGACTTGCTGCGTATGCGAAAAAGAATGCTTCGAAGGGCTAAATGAAGAAATCTGCAAGAAAGAATGCGAAGGAAGAAAAGAAGCATTCAAGGGCTTTGCCAGAGACTACAAGTGCCAGAAATAGGATGCCGGCTGGATTCTGTGGCATAGCTCGGCCGGATGAATGGGCGTTTGGGAGCGGGTGTTGGTCGATCATGGCTACCCGATCGCCGGCGCGGATGCCGTAGTGCACGCCGGGATCTCGGCTTCGATGTCGCTGAGCTCGTCGCGCCGTGCTGAGGGCCCACAGGACCATTCGGGCTCGTCATGCTCACCGTCGCTCATGCCAGCCGGCCGCTCGCTCTGCGAGCGTTCGCCTTCGGCGTCCGCCACCCAGCCGCCTTTGAAGCCAAGCGTCTACAAGGGGCGCTTGCGTAAAGCGGATGAAGGGATTCGAACCCTCGACCTTCGCCATGGCAAGGCGACGCTCTAGCCAGCTGAGCTACATCCGCGCGTTCCGCTCATTCTACCCGCAGCGGCCCACCCGAGCCTTCTGCCTCCTCGGCATCCTCGCGGACGGCATCCCACTCTACGGGAATCGTTGGACGCCGAGTCCCTCATCCGGGTCTCGAAGAGCCACGCATCCGCCACAGGCGCTTAAGTCGATCGACCCGCCGGGGGGAGGCGGGCCGATCTGGGAGGGATGAGGGAGGGATTGCTCCTCATAGCGATGTTGCCCGAATGAGCCAAAGCCAAACGCAAATGAGAAACAACTCACGGGCTCTGTTCAACCGAAATGGACACAGGGGCGAATCGGCCGGCTCGGATCGAGAGGGCCAGCGGCGACGCACACGGCCCGGCGGGGCTTGGCTCGACGGCGGCAACGACCCTGCAGGCATCCCTCGCGCGGGCTCGCGAGGTAGAAAGTCCTTTATGCCGTAGATATCGTGGTCGGCTCGTGCTAGACACGTCCGCAGCTCCTCGCCAGGGTGCCATCCTTCGAAGCCTGCCGGCCGTGCACCGACAACTCGCGCGCGAGCCCCGCGCGGAGCTTGATCGAGGCCCTATCCTGGAGACATGGGCCTGCTGGACTACCTCAACCCCAAGCCGCCGATGGTCGACGCCGCCACAGCGCTGCCAGGCCGTGAGACGCCGGTGGCCGTGCCCGCGCGTCACGAGGTGCTCGGCACGCCGCTGCAGGGACCGTGGCGCGACGGCGAGCGGGTCATCGAGCAGGCCGTCTTCGGCATGGGCTGCTTCTGGGGTGCCGAGCGCGTCTTCTGGCAGGCCCCGGGCGTCTACACCACCGCCGTTGGGTATGCGGGCGGGTACACCCCGAACCCCACCTACGAGGAGGTCTGCTCGGGGCGCACCGGCCACACCGAGGCGGTGCTCGTCGCCTTCGACACCGCCGTCACCTCCTACACGGAGATGTTGAAGCTGTTCTGGGAGGGCCACGATCCGACGCAGGGCATGCGCCAGGGCAACGACCGCGGCACGCAGTACCGCTCGGCGATTCTCTGGAGCGGGGACGCCCAGCACCAGCAGGCCGAGGAGTCGCTGCGCGCCTACCAGCAGGTCCTCTCGGCGGCCGGTCACGGCCAGATCACAACCGAGGTGGTTGAAGGGCCCCCCTCCCACCCGTTCTACTACGCCGAGGCATACCACCAGCAGTACCTCGCGAAGAACCCGGGCGCGTATTGTGGGGTAGGTGGGACCGGCGTTGCTTGCCCAGTTGGCCTGACGTCTCAGCAGTCAGCGCATCCGTCGTCACGCTGATCCTGAACTGCGGCCCCTCGCCCGGCTCGTCCGCCAGCTCATCAACGGGCAACGGCCAGTCGGTGCCCCAACTCGCGTTCGGAACGTAGCCGACCACCTGCTCGTCGGACTTGACCTCTTCGTGCGGACCGTGACCGGGCGTGAACGCAGACACACACGTTTTGCGTGCCGGGCCATCGTCCTCGTGCGGACTGCCTGGCGGGTACTGGCGCACAAGCTCCCGAGCAGCGTCCACGCTGAGTACCGGCACCACCTGGAGGCAGCCATCCGGGTCGCGGTGGAACTCGAAGCGCTCAAACCACCGTCTGAGCGCTGAGTTCAGCGCCGCCGTCTCCTCCTTTACCGCACCCAGCTCGCCGGACAACGCCTCCCACATGCGCGCGAGCGCTAGGTCAGCGTCGCCCTCGGGCTGTTCGGCCTCGGAGGCGAGCGCATCTGCGGCGGCCTGCTGGCGCAGCGCGGCGCGCTTGGCCGTCTGGCTGCGTTCCATCCACGCCTTCTTGGCTAGCGCGACCTCGGCCTCATCGCCTGCAATTACGGCAGCGTCGTACTTGGCAACGAGCCGTTCGATCGCGCGCTCGCACTCCCGCGCCTCCTGCGCCGCCTCCTCGACCGCGGCCGTCAGGCGGGCGCGCTCGGCCTCACGGCCAGCGAGAAGTGCATCCGCCCATGCACCCGCATCGCCAAGCAGATCATTAAGGCCACCGAGAACCATACGCTCGACCTGCTCCGCGTCGTAGGGGAGAGCCGAGCAGCCGTCCCGGCGGTGCATGTGGGTGATACAGACGTAGGTCCGCTTCCGGCTGCCGTCCTTGCGCTGGCCGCCGCGCTGCTGGACCGCAGCCGCGCCACATTCGCATCGTGCGAGGCGCGCGAGTAGCCCACCGGGCGGTCGGCCAACAGGCTCCGGCCGATATCGCGCACGTTCGCTGCGCTCCCGCCGTAGCCGATGCCAGATGTCCGGTTCGACGTACGCCGGCCAGTTACCGGCGCCAATGATCTCGCGGCGTGAGACGACGAGCCCGGCATAGAAGGGGTTGACGATCACCTTCCCAACGCGCGTCGCATCGAACGGCCGCGGGCGAGTGCGAGCGGGCGCCGTCCGATAGCCGCGGGCCGCAAGCTCGCGCACGATGCTGTTGACCGTCGCGCCGTCGATCGCCATGTCCCACAGCAGCCGGTAAACGCCTCTACGCTCCGGGTGCATCACAACGCACCGGACAATCTCCGCACTGTGGGGGACGCGCTCGATGTCGTAACCATCCGGCACCGGCCCGCACCATTCGCCACGTTCGGCCGCGCGTCGCTTACCCGCCGCGGTCGCCGCCGCCTTGCGCCTGGAGTCCTCGAAGTTGCGCTCGCCCATCATGGCGGCCATGAGGATGTTCTCGCCGGTCGAGTCGTCCTGCACCGAACGGACGCGGACACCTGCCTTGCGAGCCCAAAGCAGAACCTCGACAAGATGCTGAGCGACCACACCGTCACCGCGCGCGAGCCGGTCAGTGTGCTGGACGACCAACATGGACTCGCCGTGCTCTGCGGCAAGATGTGCGGCGTGCTCGCGCGCTTGCACCAGTCCGTTGCCGCGACTCCCGCTGTATGCGCTCTTGGCCTCGTCGCTGTACGTGCCCGATACCGTCCAGCCCTCGCCAGTCGCCATTGCGGTGGCGTCCTTGATTTGTGTAGCGATCGAGCCACGCACGTCGTCCGTGCTCTTTGCGGCGTAGACCACCGCCGGTATCAGGCGGGGTTGCTCACTGCCTTGCATGGCATTCTCCTACGGTCCCGGAAGTCAACCGACTTCGAGGCGAATCATTGCGCTCGCGTAGGACGCCCAAAACGGGACCGTGCCCCGCCCGCCACAATGAGCGAGCGAGGCACGGAGAACGCGAAGCCAACCTGCAAGGATGGACGACGCGGACGTAAGCAAAGTGTCCCATCGCTGGCGGTCGCGTCCCGATGTCTACGCGGCCAGATAGCTCGCCACGGTGTATGTCGCTGCCCGATCGAGCGAGTGCCGGCCGCGGTCATAGCGCCGCGTCGTGCGGGGGTCGGCGTGCCCGGCCGCGTCCTGCACATCGCGGAGCGGCACGCCGGCATCGAGCGCCGCCGTGACGAACCCGTGGCGTAGCGAGTGAGGCGAGACGACGTGCCCGATCCCCGCCGCGCGCGCCAGGCGCCGCACGACCTTCAGCGCCGCGTGGCGATCCATCCGCCGGCCGCTGCGCGTGGCGAACAGCGGCCCGGAGCTCCTGCCGCCGAGCATCACGTCGAGCGCGGCGGCCGTGCGCGGCGCGAGCGCCACCGTCTGCCGCTTCCCACCCTTGCGGCGCAATCTGAGCGTGCGATGCCCGCGCTCATGCGCCAGGTCCGCCACGTCCGCCGCAAGCGTCTCGGAAACCCGCAGGCCGCTAAGCGCGAGCAGACACGCGAGCGCGTGGTCACGCTCCCCGGATGCCTGCGCAGCGTCAAGCAGCGCGCGCAGCCCCGCGCGATCCACGCCGAGACGCGGCGACTCGTGGCTCACGCGCGGCCGGCGTACCTGCGCGACAGGTGAGCGTGCGATCAGACCCTCGTCAAGCGCGTAGGCGTAGAAGCCGCTCAGCGCCGACAGACGCCGCGCGACCGTGGCCGGCGACACGCCCGCCTCCTCGCCCTCCCGCACGAACGCATCGACGTGAACACGGTGAGCGGCCAGGACTTCGACATCGAGGGGGGCGAGGAAGCCACCCCACGCGCGCAGGTCCCGCGCATATGCCTCGCGCGTCGCGGGGCCGTAGCCGGCAAGGAATGCCGCCGCCACGTCGTCGGCGCTGCGCAGCGGAGACGCGGCCTCGCCGGGCTTCCTGACGAGCGCCAGCGCCGCCCCTGTCGTGCGCTCGGAGGGGTCGTCCGTGGGATACCCCGTAATGCCTGTTCTGCGGTACTCGACCGCGGCACCGAGCATCACTCACCACCGCCTTCCGGCACGGCGACCAGCTCCGCCAGGCTCATGTCGAGCGCGGCGGCGATCTTCCTCAGCGCGCCGATCTTCGGCTCGGTCTCTCCCCGTTCGATACGGGAGAGAGTGGCGATCTTGACGCCAGACTTGAACCCCAGCGCTTCCTGCGTGATCCCGCGCTCTAGGCGCAAGTGGTGGATGGCAGTCCCAGCAGGGTCAATCACGCGCGTCGCCTTCCAGCGTCGTGTCGAGCGCGTCCGCCAGCCGGCCAATCTCACCCATCTCATCCGTGAGAGTCATGAGTTCACTGGGCCTTACATGCAATCCCTCGCAGAGACGTAGCAGGGTCGAATAGGTCGGGTTGCCTTGGCCTCGGGCGAAGGCGCTGACCTGTCTGATATTCAGGCCACTCTCGACGGCGACAGACTTCCGACTCAACTGCGGGTCTTCGGATATGAGAAGTTCAATGGCCTGCGCGAGCGCGGCATGGTCCGGGCTAAGCGGTTTGGATTTTCTCTTGGGTGGCATTGTCGGCAGCCTTTATGCGCCGGGGATGCAGGACGCCTCCGACACGGCGACCAACTCCGCCAGGCTCACGCCGAGGGCCGTGGCGATCTTCCGTAGCGTCCTGACCCCCGGCTCGGTCACACCGCGTTCGATCCGCGACAGCGTGGCGATGGTCACGTTGGCCTTGAACGCGAGCGCTTCCTGAGTGATCCCGCTCTCCACGCGCAGGCGACGCACCACCGCCCCGGCGGGATCCGGTGTCCTCGGGCTCATTGTGCGTCGCCTTTCGTTGCGCAGACCAGCTCGCCCAGGGTGGTGTCGAGCGCCGCCGCTATCGCCCAAAGCGTCTCCAGGCGCGGGTTGCCCTTACCCCTCTCGACGCACCCGACGGTCTTGACCGTGACATCGGCCTCGACTGCCAGCCTCCCCTGCGAGATCCCGCGCTCTAGCCGTAGGCGCCGGATTGTGGCCCCGAGCAGAACAGCCGGGTCGGGGTTCGCTACGGCGCTCATATGCTCACCATCCCCAGGTCGCTAAGGCGCCGGGCGCACCGCGACGCCCACACCAGATCACCCGACAGGTGCAGCGCGCCCTCCTGCCGCAGAGACTCCAGCGCGTCGGTGACTGCCTGCGGCTCCACGTCGCGCAGCTCGACCTCCAGTTCCGTGCGTGACCAACGCTCGTCGTGGTCGTCGCGGAGCACCTGAAGGACGATCGCGCGCTCGATCCCGTCCGGGTCGGTGTAGCTACCGGCGGTCATCGCTCGACCTCGGGCAACCCGGCGAGGAACGTCTCGATTTCCCTGACGTACTGCTCGGCGCTCTGCTTCTGCTCGGCGGCGCCCTTCAGGTGCGGCTCGACTTCCGCGTATTCCCGCTCGATCGCCAGCCGTGCCTCCAGCGCCGCCGTCAGCGCCCAGCGATGCACGTCCAGGTGGATCAGGCGCGTGGCCTCCTGCTCGGGGTCGCTCCAGCCGACCAGATCGAGCAGTTCCCGGTAGGCGTCGAACTGCTCGACCGGCTGCTCGAACCACTCGTAGTGCTGCTCCCTATCGGCCCTCATCGAAGCGCCGTCGATCAGGCCGGCGACCCCGCCCAGCTCACTGAGCAGGGCGGAGCGCACGGTGCCCACCAGCGGGGCCGTGATTGCGACGGTGGTCATGTCGGGTCTCCTTGTCGTTGGAGGCCCGAGAGAACTGCTCTGGCAAGGAAGCCACGCCGCCGGACTGGTAGCTTGGCTGGCGTGCCGGGAGGTCGTCACTCTCGGTGCCACGCCCCCGGCCGTTGACGCGGCGCGGGGGCACTTGATTTCGTAGAGTGAGACTAGCGTATTTAGACCAAAAGTGCCATAGGAATTTGGGAGGGTCGGACGGATGGATGACGACACCGCAGACACCACCGATGCCGTCCGCGATCAGGTGGCCCTCGGACGTGCGCTCCGCGAACTACGCGACCGCGCAGGGATCACGCAAGGGGAGCTGGCCGACCGCATCGGCATCGACCTCACCTACGTGTCCCGCGTGGAGCGCGGCAAGCGCGGCGTGCGCTGGCATACCGTCCTGCGCTTCCTACGCGCGCTCGACGCCAGCCTTGGCGACCTCACGGCCGCGATCGAAGGAAGCGACACCACGCCGCAACGCAAGCGCTGATCACGGCCGCGCGGCTGGGCGCCCTCCGGTGCAGAGCGTTGGTTACGCCGCGACCCGCGCTGGCGAAGGAAGCTGCGGACGCGGAACCTCAACGCCAGCCCACTCCGCGACCTGCATACGAACCTCCTGGGGGGTCACGGTGCCCTCTTCCAACCCATCGAGCAAGCGCCCTAGCACGTCCGCGAGCTCCCTGATTTCGACCAAATGACGCATCGTGCCGAGCTCACGCGGGAGCTTCCCGACCGCTTGTAGGAGCTCCCGCACTTCCTTCACGAGCCGACGCCACTCCCGGCCGGCCGCGACCACCACCGCCTCGTTGTCGCTGCTCTGCACGAGCCCGACCATCGTGTCCCGCATCACCGTCAGTTCGCTCAGCATCGACTCGACCAACTCCACCGGGTCACGATCCAACGTCCGCATGAAGTCGCCCTCCTCGACGTGCTTCAGGTAGTCGTTTACGACGCCGCGCAGCGTGCGCTCTGCTCGGCCGTCCCTGGCGACGATCTCACTCCACGGCAGCCGTTCCGCCACGCGCCAATGAATGACCCACCTGTCCGCGACGTTGCGGCGCCACCCACTCTTGATCTTCCCGCGCACCGCCGAGCGCGAAGATCGCGGCGTCCTCGTGGCCTTCTTCGCCGGCGGCTTGGACGGTCGCCGCAGCCTCGTTTCCCCGGAGGTTGAATCGCCGGTCGTTGCCACGATCTACACGCTACCGGCCCGCGACCCGGCTGACCCCTCAATCCCAGTCGTCTCGGCCCTCAGCCCGCGGTGCCGATCGTCGTCGGCTCCAGGCGATGCCCGCAATGCTTACAGACGCGCGCCGCGGCGAGGATCGTCTCCGCGCACTCGGGGCAGCGCATCGTCGGGCCGCGTGCCGCGCGATCGTTGAGCAAGAGCGCCGCCGCGAGCGCGAGTACCCAGCTCACGAACAAGGCGATCACGAGGAACCCCCAAAATGAGTAGCCCTTCCTCTCCGCGTGCATCGCCACGAACCACGCTGGCACCAGCCATACCAGCACGACGGCGAGGATGACGACCCCTACGACCACGGCGTCACCGCTGATGAGCGTCCCGAAGCTCACAAACACGCCAAAGGGCATCACGGCCTCCTCTGTAGCGAATCCAATCTGCGACCAACCACGACGGCATCCTGACAGATTCCCTATTGAGGTATCGGTCAGGTCCGTCGAGGGTGCCAGGCTATGCCCGAGCCCGATCACGAGGACCCACGCACCACGTTTGGCGCCAACCTCCGAGCAGCCCGCGAACGCGCCGATCTGACTCAAGAAGCCCTCGGCCATCGCGCGGAGTTCCATCCCACCGAGGTCAACCGCATCGAGCGCGGCCGACGCAACCCCGGTCTGCTCACGATCGTCAAGCTCGCCAAGGCACTCGGCATCCCCGCCGGCGATCTACTCGACGGGCTGTAACCGGGTCGTCGGAGGGTTCGACTGTCCGGTTCCAGCGCCATGATCGCGTCCGTGTCGTTCGCTTTGGCAGCCATCCACTTTGGCGATGTGGTCAGCCTCGTTAGCGGTATCACGACGATCGTCCTTGTTGTCCTCACCTACTCTGCGGTGCGGGCTGGTCGTGCCTCAGCCGAGGCGGCAGCCGACTCGGCAAGACTCGCTGAGCGGCAACTACAGGAGGCGCACCGACCGCTCCTTCTACCGGAGGACCCCAGTGAGGAAGACGGCGATCTCGTGATCCCGGTGCGCAACATCGGGGTCGGTCCAGCACTCCTCATCTACGTTGCGCGCAGACCCGCAACATGCCCCCGGAAGTCCTGGGTCGCTTTCCTCACAGCGTCCTGCCCGGCACGGCGGCTGGCGGGAACCCCGCCCTGCGATTCAATGGTGCGGGCGTACCACTCCGCGACTTGCTCAGCCTCAAGGTGACCTATAAGGACGCGGCTGGACGGAGCTACACCACCGACGCGAAGTGGGACCGCCGACTGCGAATGTTCACCCACGTCAACGTCACCGAAGGGGACTCCGCGCGCCTCCCCATCAGGGTCAATATCAGCGCCTCACGTGAAGACAGCCCAACCTAATCCGCGTCTCTACAGGAATAAACCTGGCCGCGTCAGCGGCTCGCCGCAAGTGTCTTGGCGGTGATGACCCGCTCGCGCCCGTCTGCGGATACGAGCACGACGGCATAGCCCTCATCGAGCGCCCGCGTAATCTCATGCCCTGCGTGGGGCGAGTCGGCGTCCACGAACGCGGCGTGCTCGGGATAGGGCGAGTTGCCCTCGATCGCCAGGTCGATCGCGCGGTCCATCGCCTTCGCTGTGGGCGACTCGGCAGGGTTCACGTTGCTCGCCATGCGTCGATCATCTCCTTGTAGCCGGTGCGCACCGCGGTGATCGCGGCCCGCATCCCTTCCCCAAGAGTACCGGCATGGAACGTCTCCGCCGGCGCCTTCTCGCCGGATCGGTCGTGCCGGTGCATGTCGTTGACGCCGTGCGCGCCGTCGTACACGCGCACCGTCACCGACTGGTCCTCCTCGTCATCGACGGTCAGAACCACCGCGTAGTCCACAACGTCGCGCCCTCGCGTCGTGAACTCCACGACGATGCGCGCACCGATCTCATAATCGAGCACGTCGCGGTAGCGCTGACTCATGTCCCGACGCCCAACAGCTCGCCCGCCACATCCTCGCCGGCCCAGACGGCGCACCGCCCAGGTCGCCACTGCGCATCAGCGTGTGGGGCCTTCGTTTGTTCTGCGCTCCAGGTCATCCGGGGTGCCGAGACTACCCGCAGCCCCCGACGCCTGTAGCCGTTCAGTCACCGACGTCGGCCGAAGCGCCTCCACGAGACCAGATTGACGAGCTGAGAGCCTTGCCGCAGTCCGTAGGCGCCTTCCTTCTGTGTGTTGACGGTCAAGTCCTCGTACCGATTGTGGTCGGGGACGTAACGCGCCTTTGTGATCCATCCCTTGCCCGCCACGTCGTCATAGGTCAGGCTCAACCAGAAGCCGGTGAGGTCGGCCAACCCGGGGACCTGCATCTCTACGGCGCTGCTGCTCGAAGCGCCCAACGCCACAGTCGCGCCCGGCTGCTCACCACCCGCCGCCCCCGACCAGCCGCCCGCGCTGTTGAGCAGTTCGACAGTCGCCTCGATCTTCAGCGCCGGGCCGGTGCCGACGTTCTCGATGGGCACGTACAAGGCAGGAGGATTGACCCACGGCCTCGCGGATCTACCGGCGGGCACGTTAGGTCTGGCAGGTTCTATCCTGCGTTGATCGGCGATTGGCACCACGACAGGCCGGTGCGCTTCTTCGACCTCTCGCTGCCCTTGCCTGAGTGCGTTCCAGCCAAACACGAGTGAGATTCCGGTGACGAGCGCGAGCGCCAGCGTCCCAATCGCCGTCCAATCCCACGTGCCATTGAAGGATGCGAGCATCGAAGGCCAGCGTAGTCGTCCGCTCAGTCGAACTTCATCGGACCGGCATGGGCATCCTCTGGAACCCTCACCCTGAACGCCCATAGTCCGACTCTCCCTCTGTTGGCAGGGCTGAAGCGGCAGGTGGAGCGATGGTCTTCTGTGATCCCTGAAGGAGAGAAGTTCAGGGGGTGAAGAACATCGACCCGATCTTAGCCTCGTCGTCCCCTTGCTCCACCGCGCGCCCTCACGCTCTTGTGCGGTCGCGGCCCAGGCGGTCAACGGATTCCCCTCGTCGGCGCTAGCCGCTGTCGCCCGAGCATCCTTGCGCGTGGCCGCATCGCTCCATGCCGGATCGAAGCTCGTCTCCTCGCGCCCACCGGCTCAGGCTGTGTGCCAATCAGGTTCCGGTGCCAGCCTCGTCTACGTGACTGAGGCATACCTCCGCGTCGCAGTCGGCAGAGTGGGGCTCTCAACGAGGTTGTCGGCGAGCGCTACCCTTCGGCAACACCGCCCTGGACCACCAGCCGAGCGGACTTGCGCGAGGATCGCCGTAACGGGCGGTCTTCGTCTTTCGCGGCAACGAACGCGGGCAACACAAGGCCGTGCTCCGAAACCCGCGCCGTCCAACCCCGGTGGATATTGCGGGCTGGGCGGCACCGGCGTCGCCTGCCCGGTCGGATTGAGGGCTTAAACACCACGACCCCGCCGAAGCGGGGCCGCAGTGCCGTCCTGAATCGAGCCTGCGCCGAGGAGACAGCGCGCAGCCCGCTGGCAGGCATCCCTGCCTATGCGGCACCCCCCGCCGGCGCTGGTACCGCCGGGTTCGGCTGCCACGCCGGGGCGTGGGGGCCCCCAAGCGTGGGCACATCCGAGGGGTACACCTCGTTGCCGTGGATCGCGTGATCGCCGATCTCGAGCTCCTCGTCGGAGAGACGCAGGGGCACGAAGATCCCGACCAGCTTCAGCAGGATGAACGTCATCACGCCGCTGAACACGATCACCCAGGCGGCCGTCTCGGCCTGCCAGCGCAAGAGCGTCCAGCTGCCGTGTACGACGCCTGAGACTCCCGGCAGATTCGTCGCACCGCCCCCGTTGCCGATGTACTCGACGATGTGGGGGTCGGCCAGCACCCCGACGAGAAGCCCTCCGCAGAGGCCCGCTATGCCGTGGGTGTAGATCACGCCCAGCGTGTCGTCGACGTGACGGAACACGGGCGCGCGGCTGAGGAAGCGGATCGACATCCACACGATCGTGGAGGCCACAACGCCGATCACGATCGCCCCGTAGCCGTTGACGAAGCCGGCCGCGGGGGTGATACCCACGAGGCCGGTGATCATGCCGTTGACCGACCCGATCAGCGAGGGCTTGTCGCGGAAGATGTAGTCCCACGCGATCCACACCAGCATCGCCACGGCGGTGCACAGGTTGGTGTTCAGCACCGCCGCCGAGGCGTTGGCGCCCGCATAGTAGGAGTCTCCACCGTTGAAGCCGTTCCAGCCGAGCCACAAGAGACCCGCGCCGGCCGCGACCATCAGCAGGTTGTTCGGCGCGTCGACCTCACGGTCTCGCTGCAGCCGTGGTCCGATCACCGCCGCCGCCACGAACCCTGAGATGCCGGCTGCCAGGTGGATCACGTAACCACCGGAGTAGTCCAGCGCGCCGTGCGCCGCGAAGTAGCCGCCGCCCCAGATCAGGAACGCGTTGACGGTGTAGACGAACGTGATCCACAGCAGCACGAACGGGATCCATGCCTTGAAGCTGATCCGCCCGAGCACCGACCCGAGCATCAGGATCGGGGTGATCGCCGCGAACACGAACTGGAAGTACACGAGCGAGGACTCCGGGAAGTGGAATTCCGGGCCCGTGGTGATAGACGGGATGATCGCCTGCCCCTCCTCAGCGGCGTGTCCCAACACGCTGCCCGGCTCTCCGAGCGCCGTGCCGAGGAACCCCTTCGTGCCGAAGATACCCCCACCGCTCTTCGCGATCGGGCTGCCGAAGCCCATCTTGAACGCCCACAGGCACCACGCGACCAGCACGAGCGAGAAGGCGACAAACGTGAGCATCATGCTGTTGACCGACCAGCGCTTCTGCATGACGCCGCCGTACAGGACCGCTAGGCCCGGCAGGCTCATCAGCCCGACGAACGTCGCCGCGGTCATCTGCCAGGCGTTGTCTCCTGCATTCAACCAGTGTGGATATGCCAGCCACGTCGGTGTCATATGCCTCCGTTTCTCTCAGTTTGTAGATGCGGTTCGCTTCGCAGCCGGCGGAGCGAACCTGGTGTGCCAATTGCCTCCGGATATGAAACTCGGCTTGCAGAGGGGCCGCTAGGGCCATCGTGGCCAACACTTGGCCGGCCTCTTTCGACATCTGTCGAGACGGCCCCGGGAGCGCCAGGCGCCCGAGATTCAGCGCAACCACAACCCGACCTGACGCCAGGGCGCCGGCGGCCTGCGCGGCCCTATCGGGAGACGCCCCCAGACGCCACCGCCGGGCGGTAGGCGAAGCCCGCGCCACTGCACGCCGTGCGCGTTGCGTCTTCCAGGCCCTTGTAGCCGCCGGCGGCGCAGATCCGCCGTGCCTGAGCGCCGCAGGCGTGCAACTCCGCGCCGCCGAGCGTGCTCGGGAAAGTCACTTCGATGCAATCCGCGCGCGCCGGGGAGCCGCTCGTGAGACCGTAGGCGAGCAGCCCCGCCGCGGCGAGCGCCACGCACACCAGCAGCGCAGCGACCGCCGTCTTCTCGCGGCGCCCCCAGCGCAGCGGCTCGGACAGCCGCTTGGACTGGTCCATCATGATCATGGCCTGGAGTTTAGGCGCGCGGCTCGGCACGGCAGGGCGCCGTGTCAGCGCAGAGGCGAACCCGGCAGCCGAGCGCTCTAGGCGTCAGGCGCGGACTCGGGCGCGAACTGCAGCGCCGCCGAGTTGATGCAGTAGCGCTGGCCGCTGGGGCCCGGCCCGTCGTCGAACACGTGGCCCAGGTGCCCACCGCAGCGACGACACACGACCTCGGTGCGGCGCATGAATAGGCCATTGTCGGGGCGCAGCTCGACGGCTTCGGCGACCATCGGCTCGGTGAAGCTCGGCCAGCCGGTGCCCGACTCGAACTTGGTGTCCGAGCCGAACAGCTCCGCCCCGCAGCCCGCGCAGCGGTAGCTGCCGCTGTCCTTGATGTAGACGTACTCCCCCGTAAACGGCGGCTCGGTGCCGGCCTTGCGCAGCACGTCGTACTGCGCGGGCGTCAGCTCCGTCTTCCACTGCTGCTCTGTCTTGGCCACCTCGGGCTCGCTCATGCCTTCTGTTCTAGCACCCCCCGACCCGCGTGCTGCCCACTCGTCCTTCGCCATTCGAGCACCGACCGCCGATACGCACCCGTGTCCCCGCGCGTGCGGCATGCGCTTCGCGCCGCCTCGCTTGCGAGCACCCTCCCGCTCCCCTCACCACGCGGCTCCTGCTATCCTTATCTTTACGTTCACGTCAACTTCCCCACATCGCTTCGGCGTAGCCGCCGGCCATGAGAACTACAAGTGGTGGGCCCTATCGTGCACGAGCCTCGGCATGCTGCTCGCGGCCACTAACTCGGGCACGCTGATCATCGCGCTGCCCGACCTCGAGCGCTCGCTGCACGCCAGCCTGCTCGCGCTCGTGTGGGTGATCCTCGCGTATCTGATCGCCGCCACCGTGCTCGTGCTCACGGCGGGGCGGCTCAGCGATCTGTTCGGGCGCAAGCGCGCCTACGTGGGCGGCTTTCTCGTGTTCGCCTTCGCCTCGCTCGGCGCGGGCTTCGCGCCCAACGCCACCGTGCTGATCCTCTGGCGTGTGCTGCAGGGCATCGGCTCGGCGTTCCTGTTCGCGAACGCCGCCGCGCTCGTCACCGATGCGTTCCCGCTAGAGCAGCTCGGGCTGGCGATGGGCGCGAACACGATGATCGCCGCGATCGGTCTCGTGCTTGGGCCGGTGCTCGGTGGTGCGCTGGTGGCGATCAGCTGGCACTGGGTGTTCTGGTTCAACGTGCCGCTGGCGCTCACGGGCGCGCTGTGGGGCGCCTTGATCCTGCGTGAGCTGGCAAAGCCCGACTCGGTGCGCGGCTACGACGCGCTGGGCACGATCACCTTCGTCATCGGGCTGACCGGGTTGGTGCTGGGCGTCTCGCGCGGCGGCCTCTCGGGCTGGACGGACACCGTGACGATCGTGGGCCTTGCGCTCGCGGCGGTGCTGTTGCCGCTGTGGGTGCTGATCGAGAGTCGCTCGCGCGCGCCGATGCTCGACCTGCGCCTGTTCAAGAACCGCCTGTTCGCCGCCGCGAGCGCCGCCGCCTTCATCAACGGCCTGGCGCGCTTCGCGCTGATGTTCCTGTTCGTCTTCTACTTCCAGGGCGCCCAGGGCGACAATCCGATCACGGCGGGCATCAAGCTGATCCCGCTCGCGCTGGGCATGCTGATCGCCTCGCCCCTGGCGGGCATCTACGCGGACCGCCACGGCTCGCGCATGTTGGCCTCGCTAGGCATGGTCGTCACGGGCACGGGTCTCGCGCTGATGACGACGCTCCAAGTGCACTCGCCCTACTGGCAGAGCACGCTCTGGCTGTTCATCGTGGGTGCCGGCTCGGGCATGTTCAACAGCCCCAACACCGCCGCGATGATGGGCACGGTCCCCGCCAACCGCCGCGGTATCGCCGCCGGCGCGCGCACGCTCCTGCAGAACACCGGCGCGGTGCTGTCGATCGCGTTCGTGCTGGCGATCGTCACCTCGGCGGTGCCCAAGGCAACGCTGTTCGCGGTCTTCTCAGGACTGGCCAAGGGTCTGTCCGAAGAGCGCCTGGCGCCGTTCATCGACAACATGCATCTCGCGCTGTGGGTGCTCGCCGGCACGTCGTTCGTCGGTGCGCTTGTGTGCCTGGCACGTCCACGCTACGCCGAGACCACCGCGGGCGCGGACGCCGCGCAGCGTGCCGCGGAGGGCTCGGAGCGCCAGCTGCACGCCGGAGCGCAGGCGTGATGCGATGAGCAGCACGACGGTCCCTCCCCCTGCCGCTTCTCCCGCGCCCGTCTCCCCCACGTCGCCGCTGCGCATCGGCGATGTCGCGCGTCTCGTCGGCACCACGCCGCGCACGATCCGCTACTACGAGGAGATCGGGCTGCTTGCGGTCCCCGCCTCCCCCGCGCGCGTATCCGGCCAGCACCGCCTCTACACCGAGGCCGAGGTCGAGCGCCTGCGCGAGGTCATGCGCCTGAAGCATCTGCTGGGCGTGTCACTTGAGGAGCTCAAGACGCTGCTTAGCGCCGAGGAGGCCCGCGCGGAGGTGCGCGCGCAGCTGCGCCGCGACGATGTCGACTCCGCGCGCCGGCGCGAGCTACTCACCGAGTCCCTCGGTCACATCGAACGCCAGCTGGATCTGGTGGAGCACCGCGCGCTGGAGCTAGCCAAGCTCAAGGAGGAGCTCTCGGATACTCGCCAGCGCGTGCGCCGGCGCCTACGCGAGCTCGAGGTCCCTCTTCCCGCCGCCTCGGCGTGACTCATAGCCGGGGCAACTCAACACCGGAAGGCGCGGGTAGCGCGGGTAGGCGGGGTCGGTTCGCGAGCGGGTGCACAGCGAGAAGCGCGAGCCGCGCGTGTTGGGCACGACCTGTTGGTGGCCGCAGCTGTCGCACAGCCCCACCGAGGGTCCATCGCGAGGCCGCGGGGGTGTCGGCTTCGCGGGCGAGGGCCCGTTCACAGGCGCCGGATGCTGGTGCGACGAGGCCTCTGGATTTCCCGAAGCTGGCGAGGACGGGCACACACCCGCACCCTACAACTGCCATAATTGTTGACTAAGCAACTATGAGGATTTTCTACCGACTGCTTGGATTCCTGTCGCCCTACCGGCGCGGACTGACCGCCTCCTGGCTGCTGGCCTCGGGCGCGATGGCGATGACCGTGCTGCTGCCGCTGCTCACCGGCTACGCGGTGGAAGCGATCGACACTGGCGCGCGCCACACAATCCACCACGAAACGGCGCTGCACGCGCACGACCGCAATCGGCTGCTCGACATCGCGCTCGTGATCCTCGTGGCGGTGCTGCTGCGCTGGGGGCTCACCTACTGGCGGCGGCTGATCGCCGGGCGCGTGTCGCTAGGCGTCGAATACGATCTGCGCGAGCGCCTCTACGGCCAGCTCCAGCGCCTGGAGCTCGGCTTCTTCGACCACCAGCAGACGGGACAGCTGATGTCTCGCGCCACCGTCGACCTGCAGGCCGTGCGCTTCTTCCTCGGCTACGGGCTTGTGTTCATCCTGCAGTTCGTTCTCACGATCGTGCTGGCGGGCGCAGTGATGATCGTGATCTCCCCCGGCCTCGGCCTGCTGGCGCTCGTGCCGGTGCCGTTCGTGGTCGCGATTTCCTACCGCTATGGCCGCCGCGCGCGGCCCGCGATCCAGGAAGTGCAGCAGCGCATCGCCGAGCTAACGGCCGACGCCGAGGAGAACATCTCGGGCGTGCGCGTCGTGAAGTCCTTCGCACGCGAGCCCCGCCAGCTGGAGCGCTTCCGGCGCACCGTCGGGCGCACGTTCGACCAGGCGATGGTCGCTACACGCCTTGAAGCCACGTATAACCCAATCATCGGCTTCCTCCCCCAGCTCGGCCTCGCCGCCGTGCTGCTGGTGGGCGGCGAAGCGGTGATCAACTCGCACCTTAAGCTCGGTCAGTTCACCTCGTTCTACCTCTACCTGAACATGCTCGTGGGCCCGATGCGCTCGCTCGGCGTGACGCTCAACCTCGCCCAGCGCGCGACGGCCTCGGGCGCGCGCATCTTCCAGCTGCTAGACCGCGAGCCGCGTCTGGTGGCACCCCAGGGCGCGCCGGCGCTGCCACCCGGCAACGGGCATGTGCAGCTGCGGGGTGTGACGCTGCGCTACGACGACCCGCGCGACGAGTTCGGGGCCGCGGCAACCAATCCGGCCACGGCGTCTGAGCGGGCGCCCGGGGTCGTGACCGCTTCGCTCAACGGCGCTCCCGCCGCGCCCCTCGACACTCCGCCATCGGCCAACGGCGCCACCCCGACCGCCGGCCGGGCGCGGACTGTGCTGCGCGACATCGATCTCGACGTCCCCGCCGGACGCACCGTCGCCCTCGTGGGCGCCACCGGTTCGGGCAAGACCTCGCTGGTGGCGCTGATCTCACGGCTATATGACCCGGTGGCCGGGACCGTACTGCTCGACGGCGCCGACGTGCGCACGGTCGATCTGCGCGTGCTGCGCGAAGCGGTGGCGGTCGTGAGCGACGACCCCTTCCTGTTCAGCGCATCGGTGGCGGAAAACATTGCCTACGCCCGCCCCGACGCCCCACTGGAAGAGGTCGAAGAGGCCGCGCGGCGCGCGCAGGCGTATGACTTCGTGATGCGTCTGCCGCAGCAGTTCCAGACGCAGATCGGCGAGCGCGGCCTTTCGCTGTCCGGCGGCCAGCGCCAGCGCCTGGCGATCGCCCGGGCGCTGCTCGCCAACCCGCGCGTGCTCGTGCTGGACGACGCCACATCCTCAGTGGACGCCTCGACCGAGCAGTCGATCAAGCTGGCGCTCGCCGAGGCGATGGCCGGGCGCACGACGTTCGTGATCGCCCACCGCCTTTCGACCATCTCGCTGGCGGATGAGATCGTGGTGCTCGACCACGGGGAGATCGTCGTCCACGGCTCACATCACGAGCTGCTGGAGGTCTCCGAGCTGTATCGAGAGATCGTCGAAAAGGGCCTGCCCGAGCACGTGTTCCTCACAAAGGAGACGCGCGAGCGCGAGCCGGAGGTGAGCGGGATATGAACACCTGCCCGCGGCGCGCCTCACGCCCGAGCCCGACTCGGTACGCCGAACGTATGGCGCCCCGCGCCTGTGAGGTCGAGCGATGAGCGCGCGTGGCGGCACGGGCATGGGCGGCGGCGGTCGCATGGGCGGCAGTGGCGGACGCGGCCTCGGACCGGGCATGGGTCGCGGCGGCTCACAGTGGACGGGTGAGCGCGCGAACAAGGAGAACCGCGGGCGCAACCTGCGCGGCCTGCTGGAGCTGCTACGACCGTACCGCCTGCGCGTCGCGGGGATGCTCACGGCGCTCGTGCTGGGCACGGCCGCGGCACTGGCACCGCCGCTCTTGGCCCGGCAGGCGATCGACCAGGGCATCGACAAGCACGACAGCCACGCGCTCGTGCTCGTGGTGATTGCGTTCCTCGTCGCTGCGGGGCTCGTATGGGCGATGACCTACATCCAGACCTACCTCGTCGGCTGGGTCGGGCAGCGCGCGCTGGCGGACCTGCGCATTCGCATTTTCACCCACCTGCAGCGCCAGCCGATCGGCTTCTATGAGAGCCGCCCGGCGGGGGTGCTGATCTCGCGCATGACCAACGACGTGGAGGCGCTGGAAAGCCTCGTGACCGACTCGGTCGTGACGCTCTTCCAGTCGGGTCTCACGCTGATCGGGGCGATCGGCGTGCTGCTCTACCTAGATCCGACGCTGGCGCTCCTGACGTTCGGCATCGTCCCGTTCGTGGCGGGCCTCAGCATCTGGTTTCGCCTCACCTCCGCAGGCGCGTTCCGGCGCACGCGCGAGACGATCGGCTCGCTGACGGCCTACCTGCAGGAGACGCTCTCAGGCATCCGCGTGGTGCGCAGCTTCGGGCACGAGGCCCACCACGTCGCGCGCTTCGCCGAGCTGAACGAGGACAACTGCGACGCGAACATGGTCACGGTGCGCCTCAACGCCGCGTACTTCCCGGCGGTGGAAATGCTCTCCGGCGTGGCGCTCTCGATGATCGTCCTGTACGGCGGCTACCAGGCGATCGACGGGCACATCACGGCCGGCACGGTGGTGGCGTTCGTGGCGACGCTCTCGTATCTGTTCGAACCGATCCAGCAGCTCTCGCAGCTCTACACGACCTACCAGTCGGGTATGGCGGCGCTCGAGAAGATCTTCCAGCTGCTCGACACCGCGCCGACCACGATCGACCGCCCGGACGCAGTGGCGCTGGAGCGGATCCGCGGGGAGGTGCGCTTCGACGGCGTGTCGTTCGCGTACCGCCCGCGCCGGGACCGCGCGCGAGACGATGGGACCGCCGCGCCAGGGCTCCCGGTCGAGGAGGAGGTGCTGGCGCTCGATGGCATCGACCTCGACATCCCGCCCGGCCAGACCATCGCGCTCGTCGGCGCCACCGGGGCAGGCAAGTCCACGATGGCCAAGCTGGTCGCCCGCTTCTACGACCCCACCGCAGGGCGCGTGCTGGTCGACGGCCACGACCTGCGTGAGATCACCAGTGCATCGCTGCGCTCGCAGCTGGGGATTGTGCCCCAGGAGGCGTTCCTGTTCTCCGGGACGATCGGCGAGAACATCGCCTTCGGACGCCCCGACGCACAGGACGCCGACATCCGTCAGGCCGCCGCGGCGGTGGGCGCGGACGAGTTCATCTCCGAGCTCGAACAGGGCTATGACACCGAGGTCGGCGAGCGCGGCGCCCAGCTGTCGGCCGGCCAGCGCCAGCTGATCGCCTTCGCGCGCGCACTGGCGGCCGACCCGCGCATCCTGATCCTCGACGAGGCGACCTCGAACGTGGACCTGCACACCGAGGGACGGATCGAGGACGGCCTGCGCCGCCTGCTCGCCGGGCGCACCGCAATCGTCATCGCCCACCGCCTCTCGACGATCCGCCGCGCCGGGCGCATCGTCGTGCTCGAACACGGCCGCATCGTCGAGCAGGGCACGCACGACGAGCTGATCGACGCCGAGGGCCGCTACTACAAGCTGTACCGGGACTGGGCCGCACAGGCCGCCTAGCACCGCACGCGCAGCTCCGGGGCAGGGACTCGAAGCGTGGGTGAGGCTAGCCATGATCACCAGTGATAGAGCCAAATCTTGCTCCACTACAGGCTCTCTTTAGCTCAGCGCGAACGACTCACTTCGGATCGTCTCGTGCTTCCCGGCTCCGCTGATCAGCGTGAGCGTGTATTTGCCCGGTCGCAGTGAGCGCAGCGGCAGCAGCCGCAGGTTCAGGTGACCGCGCACGCTCGCGGCGCTGCCGATGGCGTACACCGCGGCGTGGCGCGAGAGCGTCGCGTGCTCTGAACTGGTCGTGAACGAAACCGTGCCCGACTCCGTCTTGCTCGTGCAGTGCTGCTTCTTGCCCTTCTTGGTGCACGTGACGAGCTCTACCTTGCCCGCGGGACCTTCCTCACCGGAGGGGCCGGCGGGTCCCTGCGCGCCGGTGGCGCCCTTTTCGCCGGCAAGGCCGGTGGCACCCGCTTTGCCTTCGTTGCCGGCGGGACCTTCTTTACCGGCTTTGCCTTCCTTACCTTCGGTCCCCTGCTTGACGAACACCGCCGTCACTTCGCTCGTGGGCGTCGCGATTTCGCAAGTATCGGGCCCTGAGTGTTTGCATCCCAGCCAGCCGGCGAGCACATACCCCGGCTTGGGTGTGGCCGTGAGCGTCACAGCGCCTTCGAACTGGTGCGAGGGGCATGCTTCGGCTTCGCACACGATCCCAGCCGGGCTCGATTCGACCTTGCCTTCCCCGCTCACGAACACGCTCAGCTCATATTCGGAGGACGGAGCCGTGAACGCAACGACGTTGCCCGTCGTGTCGGCTGTGAGGCATAGGGCGCTCGACGCGCAGGAGACGCTCGTGAGGTCCGTGCCGGTTTCGAGCTCTCTGCTCCAGCTGACGCCGCCGTTGCCCGACACGAGCACGTTGCCCTGATTGTCCACTGTCGCGCAGGTGAAGCCCGTGCACGTGATCGCGGTCAGGTCGTTCGTGGCGTCGATGTTGTGCATGGACACCGTCGCTTCGCCGCTGCCGTTGATCCTAAGGTCAAGAACGTTGCCTTCGCCGTCGACGGCGAAGCAGGATGTCCTCGACGTGCAAGCGATACCGTTGAGTGCGGTTGTGCCGTCGACGTCCGTCGACTTCCAGCCAGCCTGTTCGTCGATTTTCGCGGCGGTGTTGGCGACGTGAACGTGCCCGGCGCTGTCGACGGTCGCACAGAACGACGAAGTGAAGCAATCAACGGCGGTCATCGCGCCCGACCCCATTTTTTCCAGCGCAAACCATTCGCCCGAGGCGGGCTTCATCGTGTAGTTGATAAAGCCTAGTAACTGTCCTGCGACGCACCGGGACGTGGACGCGCACGAGATGGCGTCTACCCCATATGTCGGCTCGAACGCTTTGGTCCAGGCTCCGCCCAACGAGGTCGCGTAATACACGCTGCCGCCGGCGCCAGGTTCTTCGGCGTGGCCTGCGGCGATCGTGCAGAGCGAGGCGGCGGGACACGCCACGGCCTCGCTCGGTTCGATACCGGCCGGACCGCTCCACGGTGTCCACGTCGCCGACGCGCTCACGCTCACGTCCGTCGAGTAGAGCGCGTTGCCTACGCTGTCGGTGACCACGCAGTCGGCACTCTGTGGCACGCACGAGACGGCGTTGATGCTGTTCCCCGGGTCGATGGACTGTGTGTGGGATTCGCCGGTCAGGGTGGTGAAGTCTTCGACGGCTCCTTCTGCTTTGCCTGTCGCATTTTTGATGATCACGTGGTAGCTGTACGTCTTACCCCCCAGCAACCCCGGCAACTTCGCCGACGCGATTTCAAGACCCGAGCCACCCAAAGGCTGTTCACAAACGGCCGTTTTCGCCGCTTCGGTGCCCTGTTTGTATTCGAACACGCAAGACGTCGTGGGCTGATTCTCAGGATTCACTTGAGCTTCAACGGTCGTTTCGGACGGTGAGCGCACTTTCGACTGCTCGAGAATCACCAACGGCTTTTCCGGAAGGGTTTTGAACGTGACCGTATTGCTGGCCGTCCTTTCCGTAGCCGCGCCTTCCGTGATGCTCGCATCCATACACACCGTGTATGTCGTCGAACCCTCCAAGCCAACAACCGGTTCTGACACCTTCGTCCCCGCCGGACGCGAGATTTCCGGGCCCGGCGGAGTTATCGACCCCTGACAGACAGTGTTGCCGGGCACGTACAAGAATTCATAACCAGCCTTCTCCACCGTGGTCGGATTCGGCTCACCTTCAAACGTCGCGGTAGTCCCCGTAAACGTGGTCACTGCAAGCATCAAGGGTTCTTCCGGCGAAGCCGCCAACGCGGGCGCGGCGTAAGACCCAAAGACGGCGAGCGCCGCGAGCCCCACCGCCGCGGTGAGCCTTCGCAAGCGTCCGTTTCGGCTGCGGTGGACCATGATCAACCAGTGAACGTGAAGGGCTCGGTCTGGATGGATTTGTGCCGTCCGGAGCCGGTGGTCAATGTGAGCATGTAGCGGCCCGGACGCAGGGAGCGAACCGCGATCAGCTGCAGGCTCATGCGCCCACGCAGGCGACGCGCCGTTCCAGCGGCATAGAGCACACCATGACGAGAGAGCCTCGCCCGCGCCGCTCCCGCCGTGAACTTGACCGTGCCCGAGACGAGCTTTGCCGTGCACTTCTGCTTCTTGCCCACCTTCGTGCACGTCACCAGCTCGACCCTACCCTGGGGGCCTTCCTTGCCCGCCGGACCGGCTGGGCCCTGCGAACCGGTTGGGCCAGCAGGGCCAGTGGCGCCGGCAGTGCCCGTTGCGCCGGGGGCGCCTTCTTTGCCGGTGGGTCCTTCTTTGCCTTCCTTACCTTCGGTCCCCTGCTTGACGAACGCCGCCGTCACTTCGCTCGTGGGCACCGTGATGTCACAAGTGTCCGCTTCGGCGTGTTTGCAGCCCAACCAGCCGGCGAACACATAGCCCGAGTCTGGCTTGGGCGTGGCCGTCAGCGTCACAGCGCCTTCGAACTGATGCGAGCATTCTTCGGCTTCGCACGCGATACCAGCCGGGTTAGATTCGACCTTGCCTTCCCCCGTTACGAACACGCTCAGCGCGTATTCAGACGACGGGGCGGCAAACGCGGTGACGTTGCCCGTCGTGTCTGCCGTGACACACAATGCGCTCGACGCGCACGAGACGCCCGTGAGGATCGTGCCGGTTTCGAGCTCTCTGCTCCAGCTGACGCCGCCGTTGCCCGACACGAACACGTCGCCCTGATTGTCGACGGTCGCGCAGCTGAAGCCCGTGCACGTGATCGCGGTCAGGTCGTTCGTGGCGTCGATATCGTGCTTGGACACCGTCGCTTCACCGATCCCGTTGATCGCGAGGTCGAGCACGTTGCCTTCGCTGTCGACGGCGAAGCAGGATGTCCTCGACGTGCACGCGATACCGTGGAGTGCGGTTGTGCCGTCAACGTCCGTGGACTTCCAGCCTGAGTTTGACAATGTCTTGATCTTCGCTTCGGTGTTAGCGATGTGGATGTTTCCTTTGCTGTCCGCGACGGCACAGAACGACACGGTGAGGCAGTCGACGGCCGTCATTGTTTGTACTCCAAGTTCCACAACTTCCACCGGGAACCATTCGGCCGAGGCCGGATTGGTCGTCTCGCTGATAAAGCCGGCCGCCTGTCCCGCGACGCACTGGGAGGCGGACCCGCACGAGATCGCGTGCACCCCCCAGAACGGTTCAGATGCCTTTGTCCAGGCGCCGCCTAGCGAGGTCGCGTAATACACCCTGCCGCCGGTGCCGTGTTGTCCGGCGGAGCCTGCGGCAATCGCGCACAGCGAGGTCGAGGGACACGCCACAGCCTCGCTCGATTCGGTGGGAGCCGGCCCGGTCCACGGTGTCCAGGTGGCCGCCGAGCTCACGCTCACGTCCGTCGAGTACAGCGCGTTGCCTTCGCTGTCGCTGACCACGCAGTCTGTCGTCCGCGGCGCGCACGAGACGGCGTGCAGACTGTTGGGGGAGTCGATCGCCTGCGTATGGCTGGGGGGCGAGGCGAATGCGCTCGCGCTTCCCAGCGCCAACACGGCCAGCGTTGCGTACAAAGGCGCCAACGTGGCGAGTACAGCACGCGAAACGACGGCTCTGCTCGACACTATGAGACCCCCTGAATGAGCCTCAACCCGCGGTGAGGCATGATGGACAATCGACATTGGACCGGGCTCAGAGAATGCGGGCACGAGAGCAAGCGACTGAGCCGACCGGCGCGGGTCCGGCTAACCTGCGCGGCTTTCCCCCCGACCGACGCGACGGAGGGCGACGCCAACGCTGGTGTGGCGTCCGCCAGCACACACGCTGCTGTGGGCAGGCTGACAACCCCCCCGCAAAGAGGCCGCCCTCGATGTGACCTTGCGAACGACTGTCAGTCTCAAATCGCGCTCCATATGCCTCCGACCCGCAGGGACCGTACCAGCACCCACGGTGCATCGTGTTCAGAACCAAAACATCATATGTCGTAGACGCGTGGTAATTATAGCTCTGTGCCTTGAGGCGTGGGCGGTGGCACGCCACGCAGAACCCCAGGTCGCTCTTGGGCGGGTCATCGCCAGCCGTCGCGAGGAGCTCGGGCTCAAGCAGGAGCAGCTAGCGCCCGCGGTCGGCACCGACCAGGCGCGTATATCCAGGATCGAGAACGCCGGGGACAAACCCCAGCTACGGCCTCGTCGAGCGAATCGCCAAAGCCCTGGAACTGGAGCTGTGGGGACTCGCAAAGCAGGCAGGAGAGCTCGAGACCAGCGATTAGCCCCACGGTCGCACAACTGGCGCGAATACTGGCGCAGCACCCCAAGAACGCAAAGGCCCCGTAACCACGGGGCCTCAAGCAGCTCCGGGACAGGGACTCGAACCGCGTGAAGGCCCCGGCCGGATCACCAGGATAGAGCCAAAACTGGCTCTGTTACAGGGGAAAACGCTGGGAGCAACGATCCGGCCGAGTCCGCTGGAATCCGGTCGAGGTCATCTGGCCTGACGGGCAAAGGTTCACTGACGATGCTGGAGGCGAGTTCACCTGAATTGACGCGCCGCCACCGGGCCGGGAGCCCCCGCGGCGATGATGGGCTTTCGCGTGGCGCGAGCCGAGCGACCGTCGCTGATCGCGCTGAAGGGCGAGCATCGCTTCTCGCGCTACACGCTCACCCTCCGGATCGAGCCCGCCGAAGGTTCTTCGTGCATCGTGACTGCCGAAACCAGGGCGGTGTTCTGGGCCGCGCCGGCCGTCTGTACCGAAAAGCCGTGATTGCCACCGGCGTACACGTAAGGAGTCGTCCGCCGCCTGTTGTCGTCGATCAAGTACCGGGCTGAGCGGAGCTGATACGCCGCAGGCGACCGATTCCTGGCAGGAAGCGGCCGACCCGGGCGGCATAGACGGTGTATTGCTCGCCGTGAACCCTTGTGAGGTATGGCTCCTCTATGAGCCGCGTCTGCAGCTCAAGGGCCACCATCAGAAGGATCGCTCCGATGAGTGTCACGGCGTTTGGCGCGAGTAAGGCGATGCCGATGAAGGAGGGGATCATCGCTGCGTAGATCGGGTTGCGCACGAGCGAGAAGGGGCCGTGGATGACCAGCTCGGTGCGCTCGGCGGGATCGACGCCGATCCGCCAGGCGTCGCCCATCGCAAACTGGGCGACCGAGGTGATCGCGATTCCCAGGGAGGCGAGCACGACACCGAGAATCCTGGCGCCGGCATCGTCGAGCGCTTCGACGGAGTGAGGGGGTCCCTGTAGGTGGTCCAGGGTCTATGCGTGGTCTGGTTGGTTGTGGTTGGTTTCTCTTTCTGCGTACTCGGCGGGCGTGAGGCTTCCTAGGGCTGAGTGTGGCCTGTAGGTGTTGTACTGGATGCGCCAGTCTTCGATGATGACCTTCGCCTCGGTGAGGCAGGCGAACTCCTCGATGTTCAGTAGCTCGTCGCGGAGTCTGCCGTTGAATGACTCCACGAACGGGTTCTCCCAGGGTGATCCCGGCTCGATGTAGGCGGTTCGGGTTCCCTTGAGGCGGCAGTAGTCGCGGAGGGTCCAGGCGATCATCTCCGGGCCGTTGTCAGCCCGCAGGTACGTGGGGGCGCCGCGATCGGCGACGAGCCGCTCGAGGATGGTGATGACGTCCTCGGCGGTGCAGTTGCGCGCGACTCTGATCGCCAGGGCCTCGCGGGTGTACTCGTCGACGATGTTGCAAAGCTTGATCCTGCGCCGGTCGGAGGTCTCATCGAACTGGAAATCAAATGCCCACACCTCGTTTGGCCTGCTCGCCCTCAAACGCGCTGCCTGCGCGGTCCCCAGCCGGCGGCGCTTACGGGTCTTCACGGGCCGTCGCAGGCCCTCCTGGCGCCAGATCCGACGGGTCCGCTTGCGGTTCATGCTCCAGCCCTCCCGCAGCAGGATCGTGTGCGCGGTCTTCCACCCCCACCTCGGGTGCTCCCCCGCGATCTCCCGCAGCCGGCCCGCCAAGCGTTCATTCTCACTGCGTCCTGGCCGCGGCTGTTTGCGCTGCGTGGAGCGGTGCTGACCCGCCACACGGCACGCCCTGCGCTCTGAGACCCCGAAGCGCTCCTGCAAAGTGCCGACGGCCCTACGCCGGCGTCCCGGGGTCAAAAGTTTCCCTCCGCCAGCTCCTTGAGCATGTCGATATCCAGCGCCTGCTCCGCGACCAGCTTCTTCAACCGCTGGTTCTCGCCCTCCAGGTGCTTCAGCCGCTTCGCTTCATCGGCCTTCATCCCACCGTACTGCGCACGCCAGCGGTTCCACGTCGCCTCGCTGACCTCCAGCTGGCGCAATACCTCCACCAGCTCGCGGCCCTCATTCAACAACCACTCGCCCTCCCTGATCTTCCTGACTGCCTGCTCCGGCGTGTGCCTGTGTCGCTTCATGATCGTGTCCATCCTTCCATCCCATCACGGGAAACACGACCACGCATCCAGCCTGGACCACTTCACAGGGACCCCGTCATGCGTTCCTTGACAGATCGGCCCGCCACCCGTGTGAGCGCGTCCGTGAGCTGCTGGACGAGTGGTACTCCAATCTTCCGATCGAGGCCCGTGCGAGCATCCGCGTCCGCTTCGCCGACATCGATCCGGGACACCACCTCGGCGCCTTGTGGGAGATCTACTTGCACGAGATGTTCCGCGGGCTCGGATATGAAGTCGATCTCGATATCGGCCGCGAGAATCCTGACCATCCCCGACCCGACTTCCTGCTCGCACAGGGCGATGTTGGCTTCTCCTGGAGGCGACCGCCGCACTCGGCGCGAGCGTGCTCGGAGACCAGTCGAGCCAAGCGCGGGCAGCAGCGCTCCGGGAGACGATCGAACGGGTGAAAGCGCCCAACTTCTTCGTTGGGGTGGATGTCAGTGCGTGTGGCGAGCACACGCCGGGACGGCGACAGGTCACAGATCCGATCCAGCAGTGGCTTGACGGCCTGGACCCAGATGCGGTGATCGCCGAATATGAGACGACCAGGGACGTGCCTCGGAAGGTCTTGAGGTTCGACGGATGAGAGGTCGAGTGCATGGCATCTCCCATCAGCCCCGAGCACCGCGGCAGCCCCGACCATCGTGTGATCGGCAGCTACTCCGAGGGCTTCGCCGCACTCGATGACGCTACCACGCTGCGCCGAAAGCTCAAGCGGAAGGCAGGCCGCTACGGTGCGCTCGAACTGCCCTATGTCGTCGCGCTGCTCTGTGCCGGAGACTTCGCCGACGACAAGGACATCGCCGATGCCCTCCTGGGCGCTACCGCGATCCAGTACAACCCGACCACCCTGGAGACCCGCACAGTTCGTCAACCCGACGGCTTCTGGCACGGACCCAGCGGCCCGCAGAACACCAGTGTCTCCGCCGTCGTCACGATCCCACAGCTCTCGTCGTGGTCGATCACCGCCGTCGAGCCCACCGTTTGGCTCAATCCTTGGGCCGCCCGCTCGTTCACCGCCGCGCTGCCCTAGCGCACGCACGACATCGCGGAGGACGGGCACATCAGCACAAGCGAGGCCACCCGCACTCCAGCTGATCTGTTCGAGCTGCCGCAGCTCTGGCCGTCTCACGAGTAGCCCCGCAACTGAGAGCTGGCGTTGGAGCCCGCCGCAGGTGCCCTACGACGCACCCCTCGAACATTCAGGGACGCCCTGCGCCTCTCAGCCTCCATCAATGACTTCGGGCTCAGCTGAGGACTCCTGTCCACCCTCAGCCTCCTCAACCAGGCCCCGCGCCCATCGGACCGCGGCGGTCGCCCACCTCGATGCCGTCTCACGCTCGACGGCGTGCACCGTGTCGTCGTCATAGCGAAGTCCCGCCGCGTAGGGCGAGAGCAAGTCCACCTCGGCAAGCTCCTCCGGCAGCGGCACGCCCGCGTTCTCGCATTGCCCTATGAGCACTCGCAGGTCATGCCGGTGGGCGAACTCCACCCCATGCGCGGCCAGCACGGCCTTGAGCGCCTTCTCGACGGCCTGCTGGGCGTGAAAGCAGACGAGCACGTCCGCTACTTCGTCGATCGGCAGCATGGCCCCGGCCCCGGCCGCGTCCTCGTCAGCGCGGCGTAGGAGCTGCTCTGCGAGGTCCTGCTCGCTCGCCATCAGGCAACAAGCTCCCGGCCGCCAGTCAGTGCCGCGTGAATGAGGCTGCCGCGCACGTCGCGCCACTCCTGCACCCTGTGCTCGCTCGCGACGATGATGTCCATCGGGACCAGCACATCCGCCAGTACCCTGCGCAGCCGCACCGACTCCAAGGCGGGATTCTCGACCTCCGGCTCGATCACCAAGAAGTCCAGATCGCTGTCCCGCGTCAGCTCCCCACGGGCAGCCGAGCCAAACAGGATCACCCGTGAGCTCGGCGGCGCCGCCTCTGACAACCGACGGCCAGCCTCCGCTATCACCGCGTCATCGAACACGCGCTCACGATACCCGCTCCGGGGCGCCTCGCCCAAGGTACGATCGCACGACTGGCACGAATCCTGGCACGAGCGGCCCCCTGAAACGCGAAACGCCCCGTAAACACAGGGCGCAAGCGTACTCCGGGACAGGGACTCGAACCCCAAACTCGTGCTCCAGAGGCACGCGTGTTGCCAATTACACCATCCCGGACAGAAGCCCAAGAATAGCTTGGGTCGCGGTCGGCCGCGGCCCGCGACTTGGCCCCTGCGGCGTCAGCCCTGCGGACGGGTGCCGTTGGGCGCGAAGAAGGCGGTGATGGTCTCCTCGAGCCCGGGGTCGAGCACGAGCAGCACCTCGTCACCGGCCTGGATGACGGTGTCGGCCTTGGGCACGAAGCCCGAGCCGTCACGCAGCACGGAGATGATGAGGCTGCCTTCGGGCAGGTCTACCTCAGCGACGGACTGGCCGACGGCGGAGGCGCCGACGGAGACCTCGAGCTCGATGATCTCAAGGCGCTCCTCCTCGAGGGCGAGCAGGTGGACGAGCCCGTAGCGGGGCACCTCGTGCTCGATCAGGCGCAGGATCAGGTCGGTGGCGGAGACGGCGGGCTGGATACCGAGCAGCTTGAAGTGGTCGAGATTGCGCGGATTGTTGACGCGAGCGATGATGCGGTCGCAGAGGTACTTCTCCTTGGCGACCTGACAGACGAGCATGTTGTCCTCGTCATCGCCGGTGACGGCAATGACGAGGTCGGCGCGCTGGATGCCCGAGCGCTCGAGCACCCAGAGCTCGGTGGCGTCACCGTACTGCACGGCGTGCTCGAACTCTTCCTCGATCGCAAGGTAGCGGGCGCGCGAGGACTCGATCAGCGTGACCTCGTGCCCCTTGGCGATGAGCTCGCGCGAGAGGGCGCGCCCCACCTTGCCGGCACCGACGATGATCGCGTACACGGGTCGGCGGGCTCCTATTCCCTCAGGCGTGCTCGAGGGCCAGGGCACTCTCGAACATCTCGATCGCGTGCCGGGTTGGGGAGATCGTGTGCAGGCCCTGCTCGCCATACCAGCCGGCGCGCGCGGGGTCCATGACGCGCGCGAGCACCTTCTGTACGCCGAAGCGCTTCTGGGCAATCTGGGCGATGATCAGGTTGGTGTTGTCGCCGTCGGTGGAGGCGATGAAGACGTCGGCGCGCTCGATGCCAGCCTGCATCAGCGCGTCGACCTCGAGCGCAGTACCGACGGTGAACTGTCCATCGGCGTCCTCCCAGCTCTTGCTCTGCCCGGCGTCCAGGCGCTCATGCGAGAGCGGATCCTCGTCGAGCACGGATACTTCGTGGCCGGCGGCCAGGGCTGACTTGGCCACCGCGGAACCCACGCGGCCTGCTCCCACGATCAGGACGAACATGGGGCGGAGATTAGACGATGCCGGGCGCCACCACCGCGCCGGGGCACCGACCGGCGAGATACCATCGCGAGATGCGGAGGCACAGATGGAGCTAGTAGCCAAATGGATCGATTATGAGAGCCCCTTCGGGGCGGTGGCCGCGTATCTCGCACGGCCTCTCGCGGCTGACGGACCGGTGCCCGCGGTGCTTGTCATCCAGGAGGTCTGGGGCGTCGACGGGCACATCACGGACGTGGTCGAGCGGATGGCCAGTGCCGGGTACCTCGCCGTCGCACCGGATCTCTACTCCGCCGGTGGCGGTCGCCCGGCGGTGCTGGAGGCGGTACGCGTGCAGCGGGCGAAGGCCTTTCTGAACACGCTTCCCACAGGACAGTGGATGTCGGTGCTCGGCGACGAGGCCCAGCGGGCGCAGGCGCTAGGGGCGCTGCCCGAGGAGGAAGCCCGCGAGGTCGCGGAGACGCTTGCGGGGCTGTTCGGCGGCGCGGGCGGCGATACCGCGCGCCACCTGCAGGTCCTGCGCGCGGCCGTGGCCCACACGCGCGCGCATCCGGCATGCGCAGGGCGCGCGGTCGGCTCAGTGGGCTTCTGTCTGGGCGGCGGGCTCTCCGCACTGCTGGCCTGCGAGGAGCCGGAGCTTGACGCGGCGGTGATCTTCTACGGGTCCTCGCCCGATGCTGAGAAGGTCGCTTCGATCCGCTGCCCCGTGCGGGGGTTCTATGGGCGCGAGGACCCGCGCATCGTCTCCGGGCTGCCGGCCTTCGACGCGGCACTGCGCGAGGCTGGTGTGGACAGCGAGTTGCGAATCTACCCCGAGACGGGCCATGCGTTCTTCAACGACACGCGGCCCAGCTATCGTCGGGAGGCAGCGCGCGACGCCTGGGGTCGGATGCTGGCGTTTTTCGGGCACGCGCTGGGGCCAGTGAACACCGTGGCCGTCGAAGAGATTCCAGGGACACTGGGGGAGCGCAACAGAGAGCCTGCAAATAATTGCGTTCTATAGGCAGAGACTGGATCGGACACCCACCCGCCTGAGTTCCGCATGTTTCCGACTCTTACCAAACGTGCGGTCCAGAAGATCCGCCGACCTCGCGATGGCCGACCGGTGCCGCCTCAGAGTCCGACAATCGGTGCGCACGGCACCGGATCAGCGCTTGCGGCGACTGGCCTTGCGAGCTTTATGCGCCTTCGGCCTTGGGCAGCCGCTGACCGCGACCTTGATGTTCTCGTTGATCGCTGCACCGTTCTGGCCGGTGATCGCGATGGGAGCGACAAGGTTCCGGCCACAAAAGTTGTACCTGGCCTTGGCGGGAAGATCTGTCGTCAGAACCGAGTATTTTCCCATCGGCAGCTTCAGCTCAAACGCGCTGATCGGCGCGTCGGGCACCGCCCTGAAGGTGCTCGAGGTGACACCCTTCTTGATGTTTGTGTTCCCGTCGAGGATCAGCGTCACCCCTTCGCCCTGGAGGACTGATCTCGAGGTCGGGGAACGCCGCGCTACCATGGCTGACCAGGTAGGCAGGCCCCGTCAAAGGATGCGTAAGAATCGGCGTCGAAGCTGTGGCGGTGCCCACATCAGATTCCTTGGCGCATCCAGCGGGGTTCGCTTCAAATATGCTCGCCACGCATGCCTTCTGCAGGGTCGTGAGTCGGGAGGGCAGCTGCTTGGGCAGATCGACCTTGACGGACCTGATATCGGCTTCCCCTCCACCTAGCTGCGGGCCGCCCCTGGAGGTGACCTTCACGTCCAGGCTGGCACCGCCGGCCTTGCTTGCCTTACCCGCGGTGGCGATCGTAAACCCTGGCTTGAACGGCAGCGTCGCGCAGTTGGCGGCCTGGAAGGGACTCGTGAGCGCTACGTCGACGCCCTGAGCGCTGGTGACGGTGGCGCCGGAACTTAGCGCTTCACAGTTCGTCGGGTTGAACGTGAACCCGATGCGGTCAACCGTTACGTCGATTCTCTTGACCTGCAGGGGAATGCCCTGCAGGATCTGTGGCAAGGAGCCGGTTGTGATCGTTAGCTGGGAGGTGTGAGGGTCCACGGCAATCTTCGCGCGCACGACGACCGTTCCGAGGTTGAAGGGTCCGGCGACGGCAGGCACCACGACCGACAGCCCGAAGGGCGCACCTCCGTAGGGGCCCGTAAGGAACACCTGCCCTTCCACCTCGACCGGATCGGACCCGAGCCCGGCCTCAACCGTCGTATGGCCGATCAGGCTCTGCTGGCCGCACGTTCCCTGGACGGCCTGCGGTTCGGGGCAGAGCGGCACGTGGGCGAGCACTCCGAGCAGCCCGGGCGGAGTGTGCACGGAGATCGTGCCGAACGTCTGGTCCCGATCGCTGCGCGCGAAGCTCGTGGCGAAGGAGCTGAACCCGCCGGCCTGGGCACTGCCCTCCATCCCCGCGGCGAATGAGGGCGAGAATCCTCCGGAGCACCCCGAGTCGATGGCAAAGCTCGACGAGGGCGTGGCCGGCGGACCCGATTCGGGCGCCGACCAGGGCGTCAGCGAAGTGGTCGTTTCATACGTGCCGCAAGCCGAAGGAGTCGACAGAGCCGCGCGCGGACCCCCGAAGAATTCGAGCTTCAGATCGGTGAACGGCAGCTGCGGGTTTTCTTCGAAGGTCGTGGTGAGCTGCCCGGTGAGCGGGTTCGCTTCGACGCGCCCGGCGAGCTTTATCCACACCCCATCGGCTTCGGCGGTGAGATAGATCGCGAGCAGCGTCCCGAACTTATTGGCGCCCTGCTGGGCGAGGTACGCGTAGCCCTTCAACGGCGTGGACAGCAGCGGCGAATCCACCTCGACACTACCGATCTTCGAGGCGTCGGGACACGTCGGCGGGTTTCCGTTGCTGAGGCCTATCTGCCCTTCCGAGCAGGCCGCGAGCCCATTGGCCGAGGAGGGATCGACCGACATGCCGGGCGGCAGCGTCACAACCGCGTTCCGTAGGTCGGCCTCGGCCAGCTCGTTGCTGTTTTCGTTCTGGGGCACACGCAGTTCGACCGTCGGAGCGGCAGGCGAGCTGGCGGTGGAGGTGCCGGGATCGACGGCGATCGAGGGGTTGAATTCGAGTCGTTCGCAGCCGGTCATGCCGAGGGGGTCGCCGACGTTGTCGTGGTTGACGATGCTACGCGGGGGGACAACTTCTTCGGGGTGCTGCCATGAGTCGATGCTCAGCGTGGTGGCAAACGGCCCGTCCGAGCAGTTGGTGGGAAGCGTGAGGAACGGGGTTTCCGGCTCGCTTGCGGGACAGATATGTCCGCTTTCATAGGCGCAGATACCGCGCTCGCTGTCGTGCCCCGATTCAGCGGGCACGCCCCACACCGTCACGGAGCCTCCGCGAACGACCTCCAGCTGGGAGATGTTGCTGATCTGAAGGGTCAGCCCGTAGTCCCCGCCGGTGCGCACTGATGGGGTGAGGATCAGGGGAATCCCGATGACGGCGGCCCCGAACTCTGCCGGGATACCCGGCCTGGGCACGAGGTTGTAGAGCGGGACGGTGTAGGTCGTGAAGCCTTCCTTCCCCTCGGGTGGGACCAGGTAGACAGTGGCGATTCCGATCTGGCTGGCGTCGGGGCAGGCTTCGACAGGCGTCCCGAGGACGTCCTTCAGCGCCCTATCGAACTGCTGCATGGGACAGGCCGACACCGCGTTCGGGTTGCCGACCAGACCGGCTGGCAGTTCCGTGCGGATGTCCTTCAGATCGCCCCCTTCGGAGATCAGGCCGCGTTCGGGGTCGATGATCATGTTCAGCGTGAAGCTCGTCGTCATCTCGTAAGGATGGGAGCCCGCCTGGGTCGCCGGGGATCCATCCTGCTTGGTGATGGTGTTGTCTGCGCTTGAGAATCCGAATCCCGCCCAGGCACAGGGGGCGGGGCCGAGTGCTACGGCGACAACCATGCCCAGAATTCCCGCCATGATCTTCCCGTGCATGATCCTCTCCTCCCTATCGGCTCGTCCGCAGACGGGACTGGCCCCTGCTTATGGTCGATCTCCTGGACCGGGCACGACGCTTCTTGTTCCGTCCCTTATCCTTCTTGGCTTTGTGCTTCTTCACCTTGGCCTTCGGCTTCGGCTTGGTGATTGCCGTCGGACGCAGGTTTCCCGAGGCGCCGCTCAGAGACGTGACGAGCAAAAGCGGGGCGGGAGCGCTCGCCGCGGCCGGCCTGCACGCTTCGCCACTGCACGGCGCCGGCGTGGCTGGGGGGGCCGGAAAGCCTCCTTCCACGCGAGCGTCGTAGAGATCGACGAGCTGATCGGTGTCCTGCGGCACCAACTGCGAGCGAGTGATGAAGAACACGTCGTTTCCGGTGGCGCTGGCGTCGATGAAGCTCGACCCATCGACACTCGTGCCACCTGAGATTAAGTACACGCAGCCGCCGGAGGTGCGACAGCTGCCGGTGTCGTATTCCTCCCACTCATAGACATTCTGCTGGCCATTCGTGGCCTGTGGCGAAAGCGGGTCGATGGCGTCGAAGAACAGCCTGTCTCCTTCGTCGGTCAGATAGCGCGACCGATAGGCAGAATAATTCAGCCTAAACGGCGTTCCAGCCGGTATGCTCGCCGCAACGCCGAACGAATCACCGCCTGGATCTGGGCCGCCAACCGGGCGTGCGCCACTGGGGTTGCAGGACACGCATAGGGGGTTGTCTTTCCCCAGGGCTCTGGTGGCGTCGAAGATATAGACCTCCATATCGGGACGTTCGACCTTGGCGTCGGTGTTGTCATATTCCGTGAGCTTGGCGTCCGACATGAATGTCACGCGATGCCCATCGGCGGTTACCTCAGCGGTACGAGACACATCTTCCTTCGTCCAATCGGTTCCATCGTCTGGCGAAAGGCGAGCGATGAACGTGGTCTTGCCTTCATGCGAGAAGTAAAGATTGTACTGACCCGATTCTGCGCCTAGCGCGAGGTCGCCCCTGGCGACAAAATACACGTAGGAGCCGTCGGCGCTTGCTCCGAGCACCCCTTGCACAGCGGCACCTTCGGCGTCGGCCTTGTCGACTGTCAAATCGACCAGGGAGTGGTCTTCGACGTCGAATTCATAAAGATCATAATTTCCGTGGATGCCCGCTGTTGATTCTTCAGTCAACTGCTGGCGATCGATGAAGAAGACCTTCGAACCGTCGGCGCTGGCGGTCAAAAATAGTCCTTCACCAGAGCCCACACCGCCTCGGGCGGCGTCGACCTGGATCGTGCATGCGTCGTTGGGATCGATACATTCGCCGCTACCGTTGAGCGGACTTTCGGGCCGGTCGGCATGCTCGCGTAAGTAGAGATTTCCGCTGGGCCCGTTTGTCCAGAAGATACGTGAACCGTCGTCGGAGATCGCATGAGTCACGCTTGAGCCTGCGTATCCGCTGCCCAATTCGGCGCCTGACGTCTCTGCAATGCCCCCCGGCAGTATGTTCACTGGCCAGAGCTGGCCTTCGCTCCACTCGTAGAGATCTCTTCCGCCCTGCCCCGGGTCGACACGCAGCGCTGTCAATCCGTCGTCGGCGGCAAAGACAATATGGCGCAGATCGGGCGTGGCGGCGCCATATTCCAAAACGAATTCGTCGATCGTCCGATGGGAGGGAGCATCGGCATCGAGGATCAGAGGCTGAAAGACGCCGTCCTGGGCGAGGAAGAAGTTTGCGTACCCCGGCGGGCCCCCCGGAGCGGGCACCGGGTTCGCAACCGATAGCGAACCTCGATCTCCACTGCGCATCAACCAGCTGGAAAGATCTGCCGAAAAAGCGTAGTAGGGAGGTCCAACGCCGATGGGACCGTAGGACTCGGAGTTCTCTGGAGTCGTGATGTCCCGTGTCGACCAGCCGGTTGAGGTGCGCAAGGATAGATACTGGCTGCCGCGCGGTGCCGCTGCCGGTTCCGCAAAGGCGGTGCTTGACAGATAGGTGACCGCGTTACCGTCTTCGGCGGCCTGCGCCACGCCTCCTCCGGAAAGCACGCCTTCGCCAGCGCGCGCATCGACAATCGGCGCTATTTCGCCTCCACCCTTTTCAAGCGGAGACACCATCTCCCAAGCTCTGGCGTCAGGGAGACTCGGCTGAGTGCTGGGATAAGTCGTGAATGTATGGTCCTGCCCATACACGACGCCGGCAGCATTTTCAGCTACGACGCGGTAGTGGTAGGGGGTGCCCGGACGCAGACCCTCAAGCGTCGCGTAGGCGCTCTGATCGACGTCCTCAGAGCCGAGATCGACCCCCGCCGGAGCAGCGGGAGCGGTGGCTCCGTAGGAGGTGTCGAGACCGTACTGGAAGCGATAGTGGGTGTCGTAGTAACGCGGGTTTATGCTTGCTCCTATTTCACCCGATTCTGTCAACACGCCCTTGGCGAAGGTGCTGTCCACGACCGGCGGCAGGGGCGGCGGCACTTCGTAGGTGTCGACAAGAGCGTGTTCTTCATCAGAAACGTAGACATAGCCGCTCGCGCCGTCCTCCGCTACCCCGTAGGAGTTGCCTCCGGTGGCGAGTGTAGGGAACGTGTCGAGCAGTGTTCCCGACGAATCGTACTGGGCGATCCTAGCGCCTTCATCTGCATATACGTCCTGTGTGGCAGGATCGACGGCGATACTTAACGTGTTGTTGGGATCGATTATCCCCAGCGATTCGCCCCGCGAGTTGTACTTCCTGACTGCCCCCTCATAGCTCGCTGCATACACGTTGCCCGCCGAGTCCACCGCCACCTGGCACGGACTCGGCACGCCGGAGATCTGCGAAACGAAGTCGCTGTTCTTCACGGGGTTCGCCGAGGGAACATACTTCTCAACGGTGTTTCCTTCGTAGTTGCCGACATAAACATTCCCCGAGGGTCCAACGGCGACCCCGCACAACTCGCCAAGCTGTGGCGCGCCCGAGCCATCCAGCTGGCCGAGATAGGCGCCCGTAGCGCTGAATACATCGACGACGCTGTTCCGCGAATCGGTCACGTAGATGTCGCCATTGGTCGCACCTCCAGAGTCGTCGACCGCGACCTGGGCGGCGCCAAACACGTCGAAGTCGAAAGAGCCCTGGGGAGTCAGGTCGGATCCTGAAGCACCATCCAGGACATTCGTCCCCAGGGCGGAGAAATTTGCTGGTTCTCCGTTTGAATTAAATCGTTCCACCGTCTCCCTGCCGACGTCGATGACATACACGTCGCCCGTGGACTGGTCGACCGCCACATCGTTGGGTCTGGCGAACGACCCGAATGAAGAATGGAAGACATGTGCAGTGGCGGCGAGCGCGGGAGCACTGACAAGAGCCACTCCGACCAGCGACACAAAGAACGCCACAAATGCACCGCGACCGCCGCACTTTTGCTGGCGATGTAGACCAACGGACGAACGAGCCTTCTGACCCCCCCTTCCACGGTGTACGATCTCTGCCATCGAGCTCTCTCCTCCGTACCACCCGTGCCACTATGACACAAGACTAAGTCGCTCTTCTACAAGTCTTCCATATTTTAATGGTTTAACTGCCTGCCTTCGGTCACGTCACGCTGTTTCTCACTTGGCTGCCGATCCGGTTGCCGTCCTGCGAGGTTCTAGGAGATGAGCACCCCAAGATTCCAAGGGCGCACCGCGCTGTTTCTGCCGAAATGCACCTGCGAAGCAGATACCTGCTGCAACAATAGTTGCTGTGTGGGTAGCTGCATTACTTTTTATGTCGAACAGAGCTCACCGGAACTAACTGCTCACGTTGGCTTTATTTCCCCCCCGTGACCAGACTCGCATAGCTCACCCCTTTGGGTTCTTTATTTATTTTTCCGTGGTTCTAGTAGATGGGCGCCCCCGAAATTCCGAGAACGCCCAGCACTATAACCCGAAGCGCAGCTATGCGACGTCGATACCTTTTATAGTAATGGCGCCAACATATGTAGCCGTTTTGGTTTTTATGCCTTTACAGAGTTCACCTGAACCCACAGCCGATATACTGGTCACGTTAGCTTTTAGTTCGCTTTCTTCTGCGCCCAGGCTTTTATATTCCACTGCTTTGAGTTCTTTATTTAGGCCTTCTTCGATTTTGAGTGTACACGTCGCCCCGGCAGATACAGTACATAAGTTCCCGACCAAACTTACCGTCCCGTTTATATGGAAATTATATATACATCCCGAGACCGTCGCTGCATGTTCTCCGATAAAACATTTTTCATAATTGATACCCATCGTTTTCACTTGTTCTTTAGATTCTTTTCCAGCAGTACCCGTCACGCTGGCACATTTGACTTCGACTCCAGCTGCGGTAAACACCTGCGTTGTGCTTGTTGCAACTTTTCCTTCTTTACCCGTGAATTCTTTGAACGCCAACGCCGGTGATGCGAAGGCCGCCAGGGCACACACCATGACTGCAAACCCACACACCATCCTCAACTTCAACATAGCTACTCCTTATATTATGGTTTATAATTATTGTTATCTAGGCGGTCTCACCGGCGTATGGCCATGACCTGAAATCAGGTAACGCCACGGTCGATCAACCGCGCTCCGTCACACATAGACTTCCTAGAGACTTGTGGGGGAGCCAGCCGTGAAGACGACTCAGACGGGCCTGCCAAGCACTGTCGGTATCTGCTGTGTCGCCTCCCCTCGACTGGATGGCACTCGCCGCGGGACTAGGTTGTCCGTGAGCGGGACTTAGCATCGTTCTAGCACGAAGACGCAGGGGTTTGCAAGTCCTTAAATGTTTTATTAATCGGGATTATGAGACCTTAGGTAGCCGTGACGCGCACTCAAGTCATGCAAGCGCCCGTGACGCGCAAAAGTCCAAAAAACGACAAGGCTCCATGGGACCGCAGGACGTATTCCATGTCAACAAAAAAGATTTAGACAATCTTTAGATAGCTGCCCGTTTCTTGGCCTCGCCAAAGTCGGAAACAAAACGACTCGAACCTGGCCACAAGACCAAGGTCTTCCGACTGTGCGGCGCCTACAAGTCATCGACGGATCGGGGACGTGTTTATCTTCGATCTAAATTGGGTATATGGGCACCACGGATGCAAAACGCATGGCGCGGCTAGCGCATTGGGTCGGGAGAGGAGCCGGTCAGCCCAATGACCGCAGATAGCGAAAGCCCGGGCATATCGGCTCTACATCTGCTCACCGAGAAATCGACCATCGAGATACTGAGAGAGCTCGACGATCGTCGATTGAGGCCAAGCGAGCTCGAGCAGCAACTACCCAGCGTCCCGCACTCCGCACTGATGCGGCGGCTGGCTGAGCTCGCGCTGACCGGAGCCGTGAGGCACGAGCGCATCGTGGCGGTACCGCCACGCGCTTACTATTCGCTGGCTCGCCGAGGAGAAGCCCTCCTACAGATATTTGAGGCGTCCGCGCGCTGGATGCGGGCTAGGTCGCTAGTGGCATCGCGCGATGACCCCGATACCTTGGCCCTGCGGCTGCTCGCCGACGAACACACCAGGACGATCATGCTTGAGCTCTCCGACGGCCCGTTGCGCCCGATCGACCTCCATCGCCGTCTGGTCAGCCTCAGCCACTCGGCGATCCGCCGAAGACTTCGCTCGCTTGTGCTCGATGGCATCCTCGCCCGCAGCGAGGGCAATGGCTGCCGGGTGCGCTATATCTTGACCGACGACGCTCGCCGCCTCGAGTTCATCGCGCTGCTAGCCGCCAACTGGGAGCGGCAACTGGCTGACACGAACGCGTAACGCTGCGACGCTACGAGTTGGTCTTCGCCGAACGTCACCCTCGCACCATCTCGATTCTCGGCCGCGGGGCGCCCCGAGACTGAGTCGAAGAGCGCCACCGCCTCAACGCGCCGCCGAGACCTCCTCGGCGGAGGGCAAGTGGGCGTATGACTCCGAATCTTGCTCCGGAGGAGCCGTGACGATCACGCGGCAGCTCGCCTTGCTGACGACGTACTTCGTCACGTCGCCCACGAAATTCTCGAGCGGCCCCCCGCGCCCCCCCAGGCGTGCGCCGCCGCGGATGCGCGAGGGCTCCTCGGCGCCGAGCACGATCGCTTCGACGCCACGCCTGCGCGCCTCCTCGACGATCGCGTAGCCCGCGCGGCGCGAGCGGATCGTCGCCGTAGCGACGTGCACACCCGCGTACTCCTCACCCACCGCCTTGGCGCGCGCCAGCGCCTGGCGCGCGTGCTTGATCTGCGCCTCGGGCAGGCGCGCCTCCAGCGGCAGGGCCATCGGCATTTCGAAGATCCACACCGCCTCGATCGTGGCCGTGTCGATCGCCGCGGCGTCCGTCGGCTCGCCCGAGGCGAGCAGTGCGGCCGTCTGGACGATGTCGTCGTCGAGCTTCGTCCCGAACAGCGGCACGAGGATCGAGCCGTAATCGCGTTCGCCGGGCTTGGGCTTCTCCGGGCTCAGCATCTGCGGCGCGACGGTCACGCGACGCAGCAGCGAGCTCTCATCGGCGCGGCGATACACCACATACAGCACCAGCCCGCCCGCCATCCACCCCAGGCCCACGTAGCGCGCTGGTTCGTGCAGCACCATTACCGCCAGCCACCCCGCGCCTGAGACGAGTGCGCCGAGCACAGCCGGGATCGGCAGCGACCCGCCGCGCACGCGCACTGACAGCGGTATGCGGTAGGGCCGATCGCGGTCGGGCTCTGTGTAGCGCAGACGACACACCGACAGGTGCGCAAGCGTAAACGCGAGCATCGCGCCGAACGCGTAGATGCCCGTCAGGAAGTCGAGATCCTCGGGCACCACGAGCGCCGCCGCGAGCAGCCCCGCGAGGCAGATCAACACGTACGGCGTCGCGCGCGTGGGGTGCAATCGGCCGAGGCCGCTGGGGATCTGACGGTTCGTCGACAGCGAGTACGCCAGCCGCGAGAGCCCGAGCATCGCCGCGCTCGCGGCCGCCACGAGCGTGACGGTCGCCATCGCCCCCACCAGGTAGCGCAGTGTCTGCGCGAGCCAGTGCGGGTGCACCTGCGTGACGATCCCGATCACCGGGTCGTTCAGGTAGCGCCCGCCGAGCGCCGTGTGCCCGTCGTGCACCGGCAGCGCCGTGACGGCCACCAGCGCGATACCCACGTACCCGACGAGCACGAGTGCCATGCCGCTGGCGATAAGACGCCGCAGCGCGCCGCGCCCGGCCCGCACTTCGCCGGCTAGCCCCGCGGCGGACTCGACGTTCGTGAAGGCGATGGTCGTCACCGTCAGCGCGAACACAAGCCCCGACCAGGTGGGCGTCGAGCCGAGGTGGATCGGATCTACGAGGGTATGCGGGTTAAAGAACAGCGCCAGCCCGAGCACCACGATCAGCAGCTGCAGCGCCAGATCCCCGGCGACGAGCATGCCCAGGCGCCGCACGCTGCGCCCGCCGCTGAAACCGCGGATGTTCACCAGCACGACGAAGGCGATGAACGCTAGAGCCAACAGCAGCGACTCGGTGTAGTGGCCGAGCGGGTGCCAGAACACCTTTAGGTACTGCGTCGCCGTGTAGCATGTCACGGCGATCAGGATTATGTAATCCAGCAGGATCGCCCAGCCGGCGACGAAGCTCACTAGCTCGTTGAAGGCGTAGCGCGCGAACACTGTCGCCCCGCCCCGCTCCGGGTGCAGAGACGCACCCTCTACGTAGGTCATCGCGGTGAGCCCGAACACAAGCGCCGCCACCAGGAACACCACCGGGGTCAGGCCGAGTGCGTGCCCCGCGACGACCCCCAGCGAGAAGTAGATCGCGCTCGCCAGCGACGCGTACACGACCGTGAACAGCATCGGCGAGCCAATGCTCTGGCGCAGGATCACGCGCCGGCGCGTCGCCGGCGTCGTGCCGGCTGGCCCCTCCTCGATGGTGCTCACTCGCGCCGACTCCTTCTGGACTCCAGATAAAGTCGCCCCACGCCCGCAGCCAAGAACAGCACGCCCAACAGTAGACGTCCCGTGATGCCGGAGCCGTGGCCGCCCGCCCCCTGAGCCACGAGCGCCACGCCGATCGCGACCATCAGCAGCGAAAGGACGACGGTCGTGGAGCGGTGGAGGCCTCTTCCGGTCATCTCATGGTGAGCTTAGAGCGGGTCTCGCTCCGGTTGGGATCCGTCTGCCCTCCGATGGGCCCGGGCGGACGCCGCCTCGCGGCGCTCCGCCCGGCCGCCGCCGCTAAATCAGGTGATGAGCGGGATGATCAGGATTGCCACGATGTTGGCAACCTTGATCATCGGGTTGATCGCGGGTCCGGCGGTGTCCTTGAAGGGGTCTCCGACCGTGTCGCCCGTGACCGAGGCCGCGTGCGCCTCCGAGCCCTTGCCGCCGAAAGCTCCGTCCTCGATCAGCTTCTTCGCGTTGTCCCACGCGCCGCCGCCCGCCGTCATCAAGACGGCGAAGAACAGACCCACGACGATCACGCCGATCAACAGCCCGCCCAGCGCCTGCTGGTCGATCAGGCCGATCACAAGCGTCAGCACGATCGGCAGCAGCGAGGGCAGGATCATCTCGCGCTGCGCGGTGCGCGTCACGATGTCCACGCAGGTCGCGTAGTCGGGCTCTTCGGTGCCCTCCATGATCCCCGGCTTCTCGCGGAACTGACGGCGCACCTCCTCGACGACCGCGCCGCCGGCGCGGCCCACCGCTTCGATCGAGAGCGAGGCGAACAGGCACACCATCAGCCCGCCCAGCAGGAGGCCGATCAGCACAGGTGGTTCGTTGATGCCGAAATTGATCGCTTCGTGGCTGCTTTCGCCGAGCACCTGCTGGAAGTCGGCGAACAGTACGAGCCCCGCGAGCACCGCCGAGCCAATCGCATAGCCCTTGGTGACGGCCTTGGTCGTGTTGCCCACTGCGTCCAGGCGATCGGTGACCTTGCGCACCTCCTCGGGCAGATCGGCCATCTCGGCGATGCCGCCCGCGTTGTCGGTGATCGGCCCGAACGCGTCGAGCGCGACGATCAGGCCGGCCAGCGAGAGCATGCCCATGGCTGCGACGCCGATGCCGTAGATCCCCTGCGTGCCGCCACCCGCGAGCTTCCACGAGCCAAGCACGCCGAGCGCCAGCACGATCGCTGGGGCCGCCGTGGCCTGCAGCCCGGAGCCGAAGCCCTGGATGATGTTCGTCGCGTGGCCAGTGATCGAGGCCTTCGCGGTCTTCTTCACCGGCCCGAAGCGCGTGGAGGTGTAGTAGTCGGTGATAACGAACAGACACGCGGTGACGGCGATGCCGATCACCGAGCACAGATACAGGTCGCCGACGCTCGGGGTCTGCACCAGACCGTTGGTCGCCTTGTAGCTGATGTTGCTCATCAGCCACTTCGTGATCGGGTAGAACGCAGCGGCGGAAAGCAGACCCGCGACCGCCAGTCCCTGGTAGAGAGCGCGCTCGACATTGCCGCTCGCCGAGCGCACCGCGAAGGTGCCAATGATCGAGGCGATGATCGCCACCGCGCCGAGCGCCATCGGGTAGAGCGCCACCTGCGTGGACTCGTGGAAGGTCAGCACGCCGAGCAGGATCACCGCGACGGCGGTGACCGCGTAGGTCTCGAACAGGTCGGCGGCCATGCCGGCGCAGTCGCCGACGTTGTCGCCCACGTTGTCGGCGATCGTCGCCGGGTTGCGCGGGTCGTCCTCGGGGATCCCGGCCTCGACCTTACCCACAAGATCGGCGCCGACGTCGGCGGCCTTCGTGAAGATGCCGCCGCCCAGCCTGGCGAACACGGAGATCAGCGAGCCGCCGAAGCCCAGGCCGATCAACGCGTTGACTGCCGTGCGCTGGCTTTCGCCGACGACGGCGGTCAGCAGGCCGTAGTAGCCAGAGACGCCCAGCAGCGCCAGCCCGACAACCAGCATGCCGGTGATCGCGCCGCCGCGGAAGGCCGCGCTCAGGGCCGGCGAGACGCCGCCGCGTGCGGACTCCGCCACACGCGCATTCGCGCGCACCGACACGTTCATGCCGATGTAGCCGGCCGCGCCGGAGAAGAGCCCGCCGACCGCAAAGCCGCAGGCCACGGCGAAGTTCTGGATGAAGATCAACGCGATGAACAGCACCACGCCAACGGCGGCAATCGTCGTGTACTGGCGGTTCAGGTACGCGCGCGCACCCTGCTGCACGGCCAGCGAAATACTCTGCATCTTCTCGTTGCCGGGCGAGAGCGCGAGTAGGGCCCGGGTGGTCACGAGGCCGTATACCACCGCACAGGCGGCGCACACCAGGGCAACGACGACCCCATGGTCGGTCAGAAAGCTACTCAACTGAAAATCCTCCGCGGTCTGATTGGTGTGCCGCGCGAGGATTCGCGCGAACTGTTCTCCCCGGGCATGCCCAGCGTCGAGCGGGGCCCGGCCAAAGGCGGGGGCATCCTATCGCGCCGGGCGGCGGCGACGCTGTCTCCTCGCGCCGCGCCACTGCACGCAAACGGGACCGCCTCGCCCGATCAGCGGCCGGGCACCCACAGCCTGCCGCTCGACTGCTCGCCCGATCAGCGGCCCGGTACCCACAGCCGCCCGCTCGACTCCGCGGGACCGGGACCGGAGGAGTCATCAGTTGGCTTGGCCGCGGACGGCTGCTTGGGCTGTGCGGACGCGGTCGGCTCGGCGGTCGGAGCCGGACCCTCGGCAGCGGGCGGCGCGGCATTCTCGCCGGCCTCGCTCTCTGTGGCGCTCTGAACCTCGCGCGTGTAGGCCATCTGCAGCTGCGACAGCGCGTCGCGCAGCGGGCGCAGCTGCGGCAGCGAGTGACGCTCGAGGATCGGCAGCAGCGCGCGCACCCCGTCGATCGCGTCGCGCACCTGATCCAGATCGCGCTCCACCGTCGCGTCCGGCACGAGCCCCAGGCGCAGACCGCCGATGTTCAACAGCGAGGCCGCCGTCTGCAGCAGCATGTCGGTGCTCGTGATGCGCGCCAGTTCCTCCTCATAGGCGCGGCGAAGTTCCTCTTCCGTTGGTTCGGAGCCGGCGCCGACTCCGCCCAACGCGGCCCCATCGGACCCAACAGACTGGGGATCCCCCCCACCCAGGTCCTTCTCTTCTGTATCCAGCGGACTCTCTGTGCTCATACGGCAACCTCCTGTGCGTAAGTGTTCAATGTCTCGGCCACCGAGGCCGCAAAGACCTCCTCGCGGGTGGACCCCGCCTCGATCAGCGCGCGCTGGCGCTGGGCGCCGTTGCGCTCGGGGAAGACCGGCTCGATGCCCAGCTCGCCGCGCACGGGCGCCGTCCACGCGGCGAGGCGCTCGATCGCCTCGCGCGCGGGATACTCCTCGCCGCGCTCCAAGTCGAGCAGGCGCCCGTCGAGGCCGAAGCGGATCGCGCGCCACATGTTCTCCTCCACCAGCCGCGGCGCCGGGTCGGCGAACGGGACGCCCTCGTCGACGTCGCGCGCGGCCTGCGCCACGCATGCGACCATCAGCGCCGCGAGCGCCTCGGACTCCTGTGCTGTGGACTGGGCGTCGCAGATGCGCACCTCGACGGTGCCGAAGCGGAAGTGCGGGCGCACCGACCACCACACCTGTGTGAACTCTACGATCGAACTCGTGCGCACGAGGAACTCGATGTACTCGCGGTAAGCGGGCCAGCCGCCGAACGCGTCGGGCACGCCACAGCGGGGGAAGCTCTTGGTGAAGGACTGCGTGCGCGCGCTGTGCAGCCCCGTGTCCTGGCCGTCGAGGTAGGGCGAGTTGGCTGAGATCGCCAGCAGCAGCGGCAAAACGGGGCGCAGACGGTCGCACACGCGCACCGCGCGATCCAGATCGCGCATCCCCATGTGCACGTGCATCGAGAAGGTGTTGTTGCGCCAGGCCACGTACTTCAGCCCCTCCTCCACGCGGCGGTAGTGCTCGGTGTCGATGATCGGCTGACGGCGATAGTCCGCCCATGGGTGCGTGCCGCTCGCGCCGAGCGCCACGCCCTGCGCGTGCGCGAGTGCGAACAGCCGCCGCCGGCGCTCGCGCTGGCGGGCGAACGCGTCGTGTACGTCCGCGCCGACGCCCGAGACGATCTCGACCTCCGAGGAGATCAGCTCGCCGCAAACGCTCTCGTTGAGGATCGCGTCGCTCGCGGCGGCGGCGCGCAGCTCCTCGTAGCGCGGGATCAGTTCGAGCGAGACGGGGTCGAGGATCGCGAACTCCTCCTCCAGGCCCACCGTCAGGTCGGTGGCGCGCGCGAAGGTGTCGACGGCCTGGTCGAGGTCGAGCCCGGTCATTGTGTGAAGAGTGTCGTGAGAGGCACGAAAACGCCCTGACATCAGCTCAGCTTAGAAACACGGTCGGGGGGGAGCGGATCAGATCAGGTCAGATAGAAGTACAGCGCATACAGCAGGTCCACGGCCGGGCTCGACGTGTGCACCGTCACCTCCGGCGGCACCGCCAGCAGCGACTCGGAGTAGTTGAAGATGATCTTCACCCCCGCCGCCACCAGCTCGTCGGCAAGCGGCTGGGCCGCGGAGGTAGGGACAGCAAGCACGCCTACGACGATGTCCTCGTCCTCTACCACCTGGCGCAGCTCGCGCGCATGGCGCACGACCTGATTGCCCACCGTCGTACCGACCCGCTCAGAGTCCACGTCGAAGATCGCCACCACGCGAAAGCCGTGGTCGGCGAAGATGTCAGAGGAGGCGATCGCCTTGCCCAGGTGCCCCGCGCCGAACAGCGCGATGTTGTGCTGGCCGGCGGTGCGCAGGATCTTGCGGATCTGCGAGACCAGCGACTCGACGTTGTAGCCCACGCCCCGCTTGCCGAACTTGCCGAAACCGGACAGGTCGCGGCGGATCTGGGTGGAGTTGACGTGCGTGTAGTCGGAGAGTTCCTGTGAGGAGATCGTCTCCTTGCCCATCTTCTTCGCCTGCGTGAGCACCTGCAGGTAACGCGAGAGACGCGCCGCCACACCGAGGGACAAACGCTCGAGGACCGCCGCCTCCTCCCCCTGCACCGTGGCCGTCGGGCCGTTCAGCTCCTGGTAGGTCATCGACCGTGACTCTAGCGAGGCCGGCCCGCGTCTCGGGCACCAGCCAGCCGCTCGCGCAGGAGCGCCTCGTCGACGAAGTAGTCGAACAGCTCCTCGCCATCGAGCGCCACGACGGGGATGCGCTCGAAGTAGGCGCGGTGCAGCGCGTCGTCCTGGAGGATGTCGCGCTCCTCGAGTTCAAACTCCAGCTCCGGGCGCAACCGCCGCAGCTCGGCCATCGCGTTCTCGCAGAGGTGGCAGCCCGGCTTGGAGTAGACAGTGACGAGCGGCGCATCGGCGCCGGGCGCGGACCGAGCCCTTGCGTTGGTCGGGCGGACCCTCGATGCGTCCGGCTCGCTCACGCCGGCGATTCGCCCGTGGCGTACACGTCGAGTGAGAGATAGTCCGGGTAGGCCAGCCTTGGGGCATAGCGCGCGGCGGAGGCGATCATCGCGGCGTTGTCCGTGCACAGCTCGCGCTCGGGCAGGTGCACTTGCACCCCAAGCTCCGATAGGCGCCGGCGCAGGACCCCGTTCGCTGCCACGCCCCCGCCGATCGCCAAACGTTGCAGGCCCGTCGCCTCGAGCGCCTGCGCGCAGCGCGCGAGCAGCGACTCGACGATCGCGTGCTGGTAGGAGGCCGCGAGGTCCGCCGCGCGCGCGGCCGCCTGCGCCTCGCCCAGCTCGCGCACGCGGTAGAGCAGCGCGGTCTTCAGGCCGGCGAAGGAGAAGTCGAGCGACCGCGCGAAGCGCACGCGTCCGGGGCCCATCCCTGCGCGCGGGCGCGCGCCGCCCGCCGGAAACTCGAACGTCCGCGGGTCGCCACCGGCGGCGAGACGCTCCAGTGCCGCGCCACCCGGATAGCCGAGGCCAAGCATGCGCGCGCCCTTGTCGAAAGCCTCGCCGGCGGCGTCGTCGAGCGTGCGGCCGAGCACCTCGAAGCCATCGTGCTCGCGCACGTGCGCGAGCAGCGTGTGCCCGCCCGAGGCGATCAGGCACAGAAAGGGCGGCTCGAACGGCTCGGCCTCGCCGAGGCGCAGGAAGTTCGCCGCGACGTGGCCCTGCAGGTGGTCGACAGCCGCGAGCGGCAGCCGCCTCGCGCAGGCGAGCGCCTTGGCCGTGGAGAGCCCCACGAGCAGCGCCCCCACGAGCCCCGGCCCGCGCGTCGCGGCGACGAGCCCAACGTCGTCGAGCGTCAGGTCGGCCTCCTCCAGGGCACGCACGACGACGAGATTGACGAGCTCGAGATGCTGACGCGAGGCGATCTCGGGCACCACGCCGCCGAAGCGGTCGTGCACCTGTGAGGAGATCGCGTTCGAGCGCACATGGCCGGACCCGTCGATGACCGCCGCGCACGTATCGTCACAGCTGGTCTCGATTGCGAGGATGGGAAAGGAGGAGAGGCGGCCTCCGGCCGCCATGGAGCCGCGCCCAGCCCCCGCGGACTGGCCGCTCAAGGCCGGCGGGTCGAGCCCCACCGGCGGTTCTGCCGAGCGCCGGTCGCTCATCGCGGCGGGTTGGGCACGTCGGCGAGCGACCCGTCGAGCGTTGCGGGCGTGCGCCACATGATCAGCGCGTCCTCCCCGTTGTCCTGGTAATAGCGACGGCGCACACCGGCCGCGCGAAAGCCTTCGCGTTCATACAGGTGGATGGCCTGGTGGTTTGACTGGCGCACCTCCAGCGTGTAGCGCGCCTGGTGGTCGTCCACGCGCGCATACAGCTCGGCGAGCAGCGCCGAGGCGACGCCCACCCGGCGGCGGGAGGGGTCGACGGCGATGTTCATCACGTGCCAGACGGTGTCATAGCGCGAGCAGATCAGGTAGCCAGCCAACTGGCGGCGTTCGGAGGGAAGCGCCGCCGCAAGGCAGATGCCCGACGGTTTGGAGAGCTCCAGCACGAACATCGCCAGTGACCACGGCGTGGGGAACGCGCGGCGCTCGATCGCGATGACTTGCGGCAGGTCCGGGTAGGCCAAGCGGCGGATCTGCACCGGCGAGAGCTCGGGGATGCGTTGAACGGCCGCCATCGCTACTTCGCCGCGGCCTCGAGGGCGAGCTCCGCATCGGGCCGGCGCAGATAGTCGGGCAGGACATTCCCGGACTCCACTGGGGAGGCGTGGGCGGCAAGCTCGCAGATGCAGGCGCCACGCACCCGGTGAAGCGCCGAGGAATCCTCCGGAACCTCGATCCCCAAATCCTCCAGATGGGTGCGATAGCGGACCGCCCCATCCCCCACGGCCAGGCCACCCGGGGTGAGCAGCGACGCCAGAGCCGACGGGGCCAGCGCACGTGGGGGGAACAGCTGGCGTCCAGGCGCATAGCCACCCACGAACACCTCTCCCCGGCGGGCGTCGATCGTGGCCAGCACCTCGCGCTCGCCCTCGAAGGGAGCCCGCAGAACACCGTGGGCCAGTGCGCGCAGTGTGCTGACCCCGACCAGCTCGACGCCCAGCGACTGGGCGAGGCCGCGCGCCGTCGCGACACCGATGCGCAAGCCGGTGAATGTGCCGGGGCCGACCCCCACCGCGATTCGCTCCAGCTGCTGCCAGTCGAGTCCGGCCTGTGCGAGCAGGCCGTCGGCCAGCGGCAACAGGCGCGTCGCGTGTCCCGGACGCTCGTCCGTGTTGGGGTCGTCGTATGCCTCCAGCACGCTGCCGTCGGCAAGCCGCAGTCCCACGGCAGTGGCCGGGGTGGCGGTGTCGAAGCCCAGCACGATCACGCTCGCGCGCCCTTCGTGTCAGCCGGCGCGTCGCCGTCGGGCATGGAGGGAATCTTGGCGAGCTGGACGTCCGGCCCCTCCACGACCTCGATCCGCCTGCAATCGCCGCCTCTATGGGAGAGCGTCACCCGCATCCGCGCCGCGGCCAGCTCCTGACTGTCGCCGGCGGGCCACTCCACGAATGCGATTCGCCCCGCCCCCAGATAGTCGGACAGCAGCCCCGGGTCCTCGCCGTCGAGCGAGCCCAGGCGGTACAGATCCAGGTGTGAGACGGTCACCCCGTCCCCCCCATAGCGATGGCCGATCGAGAACGTCGGCGAGGTCACCGGGTCGGTGACGCCCAGCGCCCGCGCGGCACCGCGCACGAGCGTCGTCTTGCCCGCCCCGAGCTCGCCCTGCACGAGCACGACGTCGCCCTCGCACAGGCGCTTGGCCAGCTCCGCGCCCAGCGCCTCGGTCTCGGCGGGGTCCGAGGTCTCGACAACCTGCACATGGCTACTTTAGCCGCGCGCATGCAGCGACCGCAGACAAAGACACGAGGCCAAAAAAACGGCCGGCCCACCGAGAGAGAGTGGACCGGCCGTACTACTGGGAGGGTTGGAGACGCTTTCGGTATCGGCAGCCGCGGCCGAACGCTTGAGCGAAGGGGCGCGGCGTCTAGAACACGCCGCGCCAGCTGTCCCCAGCCGGCTCTCCCCGCCTGCGCTTAGAACAGCCCGAGCTGATTCGCCTCGTCAGGGGCCGCAGCCGTCGGGGCCTCCTGGAGATCGGGCTCGGGCTCGGGCTCCGGAACCTCCAACACCTCCGGCTGCTCCAGCTCGTCGATCGCCAGCAGCGCCGGCAGCCGGGCGAAGTCCTCGCGCAGGGTCTCCAGCATCCGCGGCGTGTACAGCGCCGCCGCCGGGTGGAAGATCGGATACAGCCGCACCGTGCGCCGTCCCAGCGTCAGCGGCTGCGGCTGGCCGTGCAGGCGCGTGATCCCCGTCGGATCGCCGCGCAAGAGCTTCGTCGAGAAGTTGCCCAACGAGCAGATCACCTTCGGCTGGATCAGCTCGACCTGGCGGTACAGGTACTCGTGACAGTTCTCGATCTCCACCGGCAGCGGATCGCGGTTGCCAGGAGGTCTGCATTTGAGTGTGTTCGCGATGAACACCTCCGCGCGCGTCATGCCGATCTCCCCCAGCAGCGTCTCGAGTAACTTGCCGGCGCGCCCCACGAACGGCAGTCCCTGCTCGTCCTCGCTGGCGCCGGGCGCCTCGCCGACGAACATCAGGTCGGCGTCTGCGTTCCCCGCGCCGAACACAACGTTCTTGCGCGCGGCGGCCAGCTCGCTGCAACGCACGCAGCCCCTGACCTCGGCGAGCACCGTCTTGAGCGCCTCGCGACGCTCGGCCGCCGACTCCGGTTGCGGGCTCTCCACGGATGGCATTCGCCGCCGATCCTAGCCCCTGACGACCCCAGAGGCTGCCTCGCGGCGCACGTCGACTGGCTCCACACCGTTCGTCCACGCCCCGACCGTGACCATCGCTTGTGTGTCCACCTGCACACATGGGCAACAGCGCCGACCTATAAGGTCGCGCCTGGCGGTATCATTGCAGTAGGCCGTCACCGTGGATTCGGGATGGACCTGCATAGTCCTTCTTCGTCGCCTTGTCCGTTTCGCCCTGTCGCGCCGGTATCCCCCGGGAACTGGACCGAGAGCTGTGAACCACATCCCCACCCTACGCACCGTCCGCGAGCTGAGAGCCGCGCTGGTGCCCACGCGCCGGGACGGACGGTCGATCGGGCTCGTGCCGACGATGGGCGCACTGCACGAGGGGCATCTGTCGCTGATTCGGCGCGCTCGCGAGGAGTGCGACACGGTGGTTGTCTCGGTGTTCGTCAACCCCTCGCAGTTCGAGGACCGCGGCGACCTGGAGCGCTATCCGCGCCAGGAGGCGCGTGACAGCGCGCTGGCGGCCGAAGCCGGCGCCGACCTCGTGTTCGCGCCGTCGGGCGAGGAGGTCTATCCGGCTGGCTTCGCCACGCAGGTGCAGGTGCTGGAGCTGACCGACCGCTTGGAGGGCGCGGTGCGCGGACCCGGGCACTTCCACGGGGTCACGACTGTGGTCGCCAAGCTGCTCGGCATGGCCCAGCCCGACGTGGCTTACTTTGGCCAGAAGGACGCCCAGCAGGTGATGGTCATTAGGCGCCTGGTGGCCGATCTGAACCTTCCGGTGCGCGTCGAGATCTGCCCAACGCTGCGCGAGCCGGACGGGCTGGCGCTCTCCAGCCGCAATGTGCGCCTCGACCCCGCCTCGCGTGTGCGCGCGCGGGCGCTGTACCGCGGGCTGCGCGCCGCCGAGGTCCGCGCCGGCGGCGGTGAGCGCTCGGTTGAGGCTCTGCTCGACGCCGCGCGCGCCGAGCTGGCCAAGTCCGATGTGGTCCCCGACTACCTCGCCCTGGTCGCGCCCGACACGCTGGAGCCGGTGTCGCAGCTGCGCGCGGCGGCCCTGCTGGCCGTTGCCGCGCATGTTGGGGGCGTGCGCCTGATCGACAACCTTCAGCTCCAGCCCGCGCACAGCGCGGCCCCCTCCTCTCCCCTTCCATCAATCGCCGCTGGCTCTGAGAGCGAGAGGACGACCTCCGAGGCAGATGACGAGCAGATAACCCCTGACACAGAGAGCGAGAGGACCCCAGTATGCAGCGCGTGATGCTCAAGTCGAAGATCCACCGCGCGACGGTCACCGACTGTGACCTTCACTACGTCGGCTCGATCACGATCGACCCCGACCTGCTGGAGGCAGCCGACATCCTCGAGCACGAGCAGGTGCACGTGGTCGACGTCGACAACGGCGCGCGCTTTGAGACGTACACGATCGCGGGCGCGCGTGGATCGGGCGCCATGAAGGTCAACGGCGCCGCCGCGCGCCTCGTGCACCACGGCGACACCATCATCGTCATCTCCTACGGCCAGTACGACCGTGAGGAGCTGGAGCAGTACGAGCCGCGCGTAGTGCACGTCGAGGCTTCCACCAACCGCATCATCACCGTCGACGACGCGGTGGCGACCCTTTTGTCCGGCCCGGTCTCGCGAGAGGCCTGAGGGCGGCCAGGGCGTCAACCAAGTCAGAGAGAGGATTCCCCCATGTCAAGCCACCCCGCCACTCCCTCCTCAAACCCCGGTCGCTCCCCGCACGCCACCGGTCACGCCAAGCTGAGCGTCCCCTCCGACCCGGGGCGCCTGCCGATGACGCTGCCGCTGCTGGCCGAAAAGAAGCGCCTCGGCGAGCCGCTCGTGATGGTCACCGCCTATGACTACCCCTCCGCGCGCGCGGCTGAGTCCGCCGGCGTGGACCTCGTGCTGGTGGGCGACTCCGCCGCCACGACCGTGCTCGGCTACTCCGCCACCACTCCGGTCGCCCTGGAGGACATGATGGTGCTCCAGCGCGCCGTGCGCCGCGGGCTCTCAACGCCGCTGATGATCGGCGACCTGCCGTTCGGCTCCTATGAGATCTCCGACGAGCAGGCGCTCACCACGGCGGTGCGCATGGTCAAGGAGGCCGGCGCGGACGCCGTCAAGCTCGAGGGCGGCGGCGCCGCTCCAGTCAGCCGCGCGCGCGCGATCGTCGGCGCCGGCATCCCCGTGATGGGCCACGTCGGGCTGACCCCTCAGTCCTCCACCGCGCTCGGCGGCTGGAAGGCGCAGGGTCGCACCGCCTCCGCCGCCGCCCGCATCGCCGCCGAGGCGCTGGCTTTGCAGGAGGCCGGCTGTTTCGCGATCGTCTTCGAGGCGATCCCCGCGGCCGTCACCGAGGAGCTGATGCCGCACATGGAGGTGCCCATCATCGGCATCGGCGCCGGTCCCGCCACCGACGGGCAGGTGCTCGTGTTCCACGACCTGCTCGGCATCCGCGACGGTCTCGGACCGCGCTTCGTCAAGCGCTACGCCTCGCTGCAGGACGATATGAACGCGGGTGTCGCCGCGTATGCCGAGGACGTGCGCGAGCGGCGCTACCCCGGCCCGGAGCACACCTACTCGATCGACCCTTCAGAGCTGGCGGAGCTGCACGAGCTGCTGGCCTGAGCGACATTGCCCGAGCCTGCAGGTCAAGTCCATCGCTCGTCGGCCACGACCGCCGAGGAGCGGCCGTCAATCGTTTGTAAAGGCGGGGGTTGTGTGTCTTCGTTGTTGAGTTAAGGTAGCAATGGTATTGCGATCAACGGATTTGTCTTAGCACCTTCGCGGGTGAGCCCGCCGCGACGGAGAACGGCTCGATGTCGTGGGTGACGACGCTGTTGGCGCCCACCACGCAACGCTCGCCGATCGTGACGCCGCTCGTCACGACCACGTTGGCTCCCAGCCAACAGTTGTCACCGATACGCGTTGGGCCCTTGGAGGTGAATCCCTGCCAGGTGATGGGTTTGTCAGGATCATCGTAACGGTGGCTCGAATCGCTTACGAAGCAGCCGTTCGCCAGCATGCAGTGTTCGCCGATCTCGACCAGCTGCTCTGAGGCGATCATCACGCCCATGTTCAGAAACGTGCCCTTGCCGATTTTAACCTTTGCTCTGTCCGGTGCGGTGATCCAGACGTTTGGCTCCAGCAGCGCCCCCGTCCCGATCTGCAACCTGCCCTCTCGCATCGCCTCCAGCACGTTGCCGTGCACCGGCCAGCGCACGAACGCTTCGCTGCGCATGAAGTGAAGGTGAATCTGAGCACGGTTCCACGGCAGCGAGTTGCGCTCGTACCAGCGCCACTTCTGCGCCCATAGGCGCGCCTGCAAGACCACATCGCTCACGCCGAGCCTTTGCGGAGAGCGCGCCCAGAGCGCACGTCGCAACAACGCGAGCGGCACAGCTGGCTCATGTCACGCGGCGACCTTCGCGCGGCGTTTGCGCGCGGGGGCCTTGGGCTTTTTCTTCGTGGCCGGCGTGAGTATCTCGGCGAGGAACTGGCCCGTGTGCGACGCCGGCTCGCCCGCCACCTCCTCGGGCGTGCCCGCGGCGATCACCATCCCGCCCTCCTCCCCGCCCTCCGGCCCCATGTCGATCAGGCGATCCGCGCACTTGATCACGTCGAGGTTGTGCTCGATCACGACCACGCTGTTGCCCGCGTCGACCAGGCGCTGCAGCACCTCCAACAGGCGCTGCACGTCGGCGAAGTGCAGCCCCGTGGTGGGCTCGTCGAGGATGTACAGCGTGCGGCCCGTCGCCACCTTTGAGAGCTCCGTCGCGAGCTTCACGCGCTGCGCCTCTCCGCCGGACAGCGTCGTCGCGGGCTGGCCGAGGCGCACGTAGCCGAGGCCCACCGCGTGCAGGGTCTCAAGGCGCCGGCGCACCTTGGGAATGTGCGTGAAGAACTCCACCGCTTCCTCAATCGGCATGTCGAGCACGTCGGCGATGCTCTTGCCCTTGAAACGCACCTCCAGCGTCTCGCGGTTGTAGCGCTTGCCGTGGCACTGCTCGCACGGCACGTACACGTCGGGCAGGAAGTGCATCTCGATCTTGATCTGTCCGTCGCCGCGGCACACCTCGCAGCGCCCGCCCTTCACGTTGAAGCTGAAGCGCCCGGGCTTGTACCCGCGCGCGCGCGCCTCCTGCGTCTTTGAGAAGAGGTCGCGGATCACGTCGAACAGGCCCGTGTAGGTGGCGGGGTTCGAGCGCGGCGTGCGCCCGATCGGCGACTGGTCCACGGCGATGATCTTGTCCAGCTGCTCCAACCCGTGGATCGCGCGGTGCGCCCCCGGGCGCTGGCGCGCGCGGTGCAGGCGCGCGGCGACCGCCTTCAGCAGCACCTCGTTTACGAGCGTCGACTTGCCCGAGCCCGATACTCCCGTCACGCAGGTGAGCGTGCCGAGCGGCACGTGCACGTCGATGTCCCTCAGGTTGTGCTGGCTCGCGCCCGTGATCTCGATGTACCCGGTGGGAGTCCGCCGGTTGGCCGGTACCTCTACCGTGCGCGTGCCCGCGAGGTACTGCCCGGTGAGCGAGTCCTTCACGCGCTGCACCTGCGCCGCCGTGCCCTGCGCGACGATGCGACCGCCGTGTTCGCCCGCGCCGGGGCCGAGGTCCACGAGGTGATCGGCAGCGCGCATCGTCTGCTCGTCGTGCTCCACCACGATCACCGTGTTGCCCAGGTCGCGCAGCCGCTCCAGCGTGCCGATCAGCTTCGAGTTGTCGCGCTGGTGCAGCCCGATCGAGGGCTCGTCGAGGATGTACAGCACCCCCACGAGCGAGCTGCCGATCTGCGTCGCCAGGCGGATCCGCTGCGCCTCACCCCCCGACAGCGTCGCCGCCGCGCGGTCCATCGACAGGTAGCCGATCCCCACGTTCTCCAGGAACTGCAGCCGCTCGGAGATCTCGCGCAGGATCAGCCGCGCGACGTGGCGGTCGGTCTCGGACAGCTCGATGTCCTGTAACCACTGCAGCGCGCGGCGCGCGCTGAGCGCACAGAAGTCCTCTATCCGCGTCCCCGCCACGAGCACCGCGCGCGACTCCGCGCGCAACCGCGCGCCGTGGCACACCGGGCACGCGCGCAGCGACATGTACTCCTCGATCCGCTCGCGCGTCCACTCGGAGTCCGTCTCGCGGTAGCGGCGCTCGAGGTTCGCCACCACGCCCTCGAAGCGAGTGGCGTAATTGCGGGTGCGCCCGAAGCGGTTGCGGTATTCGATCTGCAGCTTCTCCCCGTTCGTCCCGTACAGGAAGAGGTCCTGCTGTTCCTCGCTCAGCTCCTCCCAGGGAGCCGACAGGTCGACCTTGTAGCGCTTGGCGATCGCTTCGGTCACCTGCTCGTAGTAGTTCGACGCGCTGTTCGCCCACGGCGCGATCGCGCCCTCGCCCACCGACAGCGCGGGGTTGGGGACGACCAGCTCGGGGTCGATCTCCATCTGGGACCCCAGTCCGGTGCACCGCTCGCACGCGCCGTGCGGAGAGTTGAAGGAGAAGATCCTGGGCTCCAGCTCCACGAGCGAGGGCCCGTGCTCGGGGCAGGCGAACTTCTCCGAGAAGGTGTAGAGCGTGCCGGGCTCGGGCATCTCGCCGGGCACAATCTGGCTCGCCGCCGCCCGTACGCCCAAGGCGCCGCTCGAATGGCCCTGTGCTGCTGTTCGGATCGCCTTCTTGCCCCCGTTGGCCGCCGCCTTCCCCTGCGCGCCCTCCTCCGCCGTGCGCGACTCATCGGCGGAGCCCCCTTGTGGGGCGGAGCCTTTCCCTCCTTCAACGATTTCGATCTCCACCAGCCCGTCGGCCAGCCCCACCGCCGCCTCGATCGAGTCGGCCAGCCGCTTGCGCAGGTCGTGGCGCATCGCCAGGCGGTCGATCACCACCGCGACGTCGTGTTTGTAGCGCTTGTCGAGCACGATCGACTCTTCGAGCATGCGCACGCGCCCGTCGATCTTCACGCGCGCGAAGCCGTCAGCGCGCAGCTCGTCGAGCAGCTTGCCGTACTCGCCCTTGCGCCCGCGCACCACCGGCGCCATCACCATGAAGCGCGCCCCCTCCGGCAGCTCCATCACCTGGTCGATGATCTGCTCCGCCGACTGCCCCACAATCGGGCGCCCGCAGATCGGACAGTGGGGCTTGCCCACGCGCGACCACAAGAGGCGCAGGTAGTCGTAGATCTCGGTCACCGTCCCCACCGTCGAGCGCGGGTTGCGCGAGGTCGTCTTCTGGTCGATCGAGATCGCCGGCGAGAGCCCCTCAATCGAGTCGACATCGGGCTTGTCCATCTGCCCGAGGAACTGGCGCGCGTAGGCCGACAGCGACTCGACGTAGCGGCGCTGGCCCTCCGCGTAGATCGTGTCGAAGGCGAGCGAGCTCTTGCCCGAGCCGGACAGGCCGGTGATCACGACGAGCGCGTCGCGCGGCAGGCTCAGAGAGATGTCCTTGAGGTTGTGCTCGCGCGCGCCGCTTACGACGATCTGATTGCTGGAGGGCATCTGCCCCTATGATACGTGTACGAACAGACGTTCGCCCGGAGACCGCCTGACTGGATGCTCAGCCGCCGACCCGCTCCAGCAGCCAGCCGACGTCGAGCTCGTGCACACCCGGCGCGGGGGCTGGGATCCGAGCGCCCATCCCGTAAGTCTCGCACTTGCGGTAAACCTCGGATTGGGAAAGCGAGGGGCCCGGCTCGCCGGCCTGACGGCCGGCTGCGCCACCCTCGGATCCGGGGTCCGTCCGCACCTCGACGGCCCTACCGGGCACATCAACGAGCCAGTAGGTGGGAACGCCCGCCCGCGCATACAAGCTCGCCTTCACACCACGATCGATTACATGCGAGCTGACGGCCACCTCGACCACGAGCAGCGCGGTACGCGGATGCCGATCGGGTGAGGGCTCCGACTCGATGAGCGCCAAGTCCGGCTCGGGTACCGAATCGGGGGGTATCTCCAATGGGAGCTGCACGTGCAGCCACGAAGGCGCACGGGCCAGGTGGCGCGTCAGCCGCCTGACAACAGCAGAGTGGTCGGGATTTTGCGGGCTCACGTCGACGAGCCATCCCTCCAGCAGCTCGACCGGCTCGCCCTCGAGCGCTCCTGATGCAACCATCCGGCCGTACGTCTCGACGTCGAGCCGGTGGAGCGGCAGCGGCGTGACAGCGGCTGTTGACATACGGTCATTGTAGAGGCAGGGTCGTTCGTCAAGTTCGATCGAGGCTGTCGGTCGCGGCTGGCACCGCAAGCCAGACTGCATGGCCTGAGGTCGTCAGCGTCCCCCGCCCGAGACCGTCCACAGGCAGGAGTACGCTCCAATTTGGTGCTGACAGTTGTCTGCTGAAACGTTACCACAGATATGGCCTAACCCCTTCGCTCCGGGTGCATAAAGGCTGCCGGCCGTGCCACCCAGGAGGAAGTCCAAGCCGCTCAGCCCGGACCACGCCGCACTCGCACGGGCGATCGAGCTCCTGATCGCCCAGGACGAGCGGATGAGCCAGGATTCGGTCGCACTGGAGAGTGACCTGAACGTCAGGCAGGTCAATACCTTCGTGCGAGGCCGGGGCAACCCGACCTATACCACCCTGCTTCGCCTCAGCAAGGGATTACACGTAAGGCTCGGCGAGCTGATGACCATCACCGATGAGCTGCGGGAGCACTTCGAGCGTCAGGGCCCGCCCGATCCGCCCGGTAGAGCACGTGGCGGCGCAGCGGATCATCCTCGGCGAGCAGCGGATGGTCGAAGTCCTCTCCCGGATCGCGGCGCATCCCCAAGCGCTCCATCACAGCCCGCGAGCGGGCGTTGCCCTCCGCGGTGAACGACACGGCCTCCGCCAGTCCACACTGCTCGAAGCCGAACGCAAGGGCCGCCCGCGCCGCCTCGCTTGCGAACCCCCGGCCCCAGAAGGGTCGCGCCAGGCGCCAGCCGACCTCTACCGTCGGCGCGAAGAAGACGTCGAAGTCGACCCGCGCGAGACCGACGAAGCCGATAAAGGGCGCCTCCCCCGGCAGCTCGACCGCCCACAGCCCATAGCCGTGGGCCTGGAAACCCACCTCGATCCGTCTGATCAGAGCGTCGCTCTGGGCCATCGAGAGCGTGCCGGGGAGATACTCCATCACTTCGGGATCGGCATTCAAGGCCGCGAAGGGCCGGCGGTCCTCGTCGCGCCAACGCCGCAGCAGCAGACGCTCGGTCCTCACGTTTTGGGTACCCGAGCAGCGGGTAATAAGGAGACCCGTGGCACCGCTCGGCGGGTGGACGTGGCCAGCGGGGTATCTTGACTCACGAAATGCATGCGAGAGAATGAACTGATGGAGAGCAGCAGTGATTGACGCAACCAGCACACTAACTCCCGCGGGGACAGCCTCGCCCATGGCAGGCACAGATGCCGTGGACGGCACTTCCCGGCTGTCCATGGAGGACACCGTGACCTGCCTGTTCGAGGCCTTCAGCCGACGCGAGGTCGAGAGCGTGCTCGGACTGCTGGACGCGGACATCGTCTTCCAGCCGATGACCGCGCAGGTCACCCAGGCGGGCGAGCCCTATCGCGGCCACGATGGCATCCGCCGCTACGCGGCCGACGTCGAGGCACAATGGGACGAGCTGACCCTTCATCCGACCCAGATACGCGAGGCCGGAGAGGCCGCAGTCGCACTGGGCCTCGTCAGCGGCAGCGGTCGCGCGGGCTCCTTCGAGGACGCGCCCACCACGTGGGTCTTCAAGTTCCGCGCCGGCCTCGTTGCCCACGTGCAGATATTCTCCGAAGCCCGCAACGTGTTCGAGGCACTGGGCGACGCGGCCTGAGTCAGCCGGATCAGGCGATGCTGTCAGCTCGACCAGGTCGTCCTCAGAAAGGACCAGCGCCGCCCCACTGACGTTCTCGAGCAGATGCGCGACGGACGAAGTGCCGGGGATGAGCAGGATGTTTTCCGAGCGTCGCAGCAGCCATGCAGCGCGACGGCCATCGGCGTGGCGTCGAGACGGGCCGCGAGCGAGTCCAGCGTGCCTGACTGGAGCGGCGTAAAGCCGCCAAGCGGGAAATAGGGCACGTAAGCGATGTCCTGTGCGCAGGAGTTCGTCAAGGATCTCGCCATCACCCCCGAGGACATCGCCGCGGTCATCGCGTTTGCCGTCACGCGCCCGCGGCGTATGACGCTGAATGAGATTCTCGTGCGACCGACGGCGCAGCTGGGCTGAGGCAGATTCGGAGATTGGCGAGACCGGCAACGTGCTCGAGGCGCTGGGCGACGCGACTGGCCGCGGCCCACCTCCATTATCTTTTTGGCAAACCCGGCCGATACTTTCTTGCAACCCTGCCGATAAGATAAGAGGACGTGGATCATCTTCTCATAGGCGCGATCAGCGCAGCTCGCCCCCGACCGTATCACCCCATCTCGACGGTCCACGCGCATCTCCACCACCGGTCCTCCGTCTCGAAGGCCCACGTCCGCCACGGTTTTCGCATCTTAGGGATCCATATTCACCCCCATCTTCGCCCACAGGGTCCGCCGCTAGACTACGTGGCGCTTTTTCTTTTTGCGGTACTCAGTGGCGTGGGAATTAACGGATTCGGCGAGGTAGCGCTCCTCGGCGCGGGGGTATACGTTGCTAATCACAAGCTCCCCATTGAACCTGTGCTCTTGATTGCCTGGCTGGGAGCGATACTGGGCGGCATGATCGGTTGGCTACTCGGCTGGCAGGCAGGACGTCGTCTCTTGACAGCTTCCGGACCCCTATTCCATTTTCGCACCAGAATGCTCGAGCACAGCGAGGAGGTCTACTACCTGCATCCCTCTCTCGCGATCGTGCTAACGCCGTCGTGGGCGGCTGGGATCGAGAGGGTGCGCTGGCGCCTGTACGCTCCTCTAAATGCTTTGTCTGCGCTCATCTGGGCTGTACCACTTGGCTTGGGTGCATATTTCCTCGGTTCACACATCACGACTGAATTCTCAAACGAGATCGGCTGGGTGGTGGCGGCCATCGTTGCTCTCTTCGTGCTCTACCGGGTGTTGCTGCGTTTCCTGCGCACTCCCCCTCGGCGCTCTCATTAGTGGCCAGCCGCCCTGATGCCGGCCCTCAAGCGCTGAACGCGGTACCTCCATGTCGCCGAAGCCGACGCCGACGCCGAAGCCGACGCAGAGCGCGGCAAGCGCTGACTCGGCGAGCCCGACGTTTGGAAGCCGAGCGATCTGCTCGGGCGTAGTGCTGAGAATTTCAGCCGCGACATCGCAGTGCTCGGGGTGCTCGCACGCCATCGTGTGGTGTTCGTGTTGACGCTCGCAATCTCATCTAATCAAGCATCCGGGAGACGTCGAAACGACAGTTACACCAGTCAGCCAGTGGCGCGTGAAATGGCCACGGCCAGTGCGCGGCCAGTAGGCCCGATCCAATCCCGATCCCCATGCCGGCCGCGACATCGCTTGGGTAGTGAACGCCGGCGTGCACGCGCGAATAGGCAACGGCCCCTGCCAACGGCACCAGGGCCGGGGCCAGCATTGGCAGCTCAGCGCAGGCGCCGGTGACAAACGCGAATGCTGCTGCGCTGTGGCCTGAAGGAAACGACGTTGACCGCGGTGTATGAATGAGCGTCGGGTGCGACCGCGAGGAGGGCCGACGTCGGCGCGCGAGCAGCTTTGCCGGGCCGTTGGCCACCCCCGCCGCGATCGCGATGGCAATGAGGCCGCGCTCTGCCGCCTTGCGTCCTTGCCCCCCGCCGAACACTGCGAGTGCGCCAGCGACCACAAGCCACAGTCGGGAGTAGTTCGCGGCCCGCGTGATGGCGATGAGGGTGCGATCCAGTGCGGGTGAGCGAGTCCCAAACGAGCGCTTCATGAGTCGGCGGTCCAGATGCTGAACGCGACGCCACATCGTCATTGAACCTCACGCTCGCCGGCCTGCGGCGACCCGGACCAGCGTGCCCAGGTTCTCCATGGTAAGTGCGACCGCGCGGGCTGATGGCGACAGGCCTGCGCTGCGGGGTAGCCACACGCGCAGCGCCCCGGGCAGCGATGCGAAATGCAACGGCGGGTCCAGGAGGAGTGCCTCGCCGTCGAGGCCGACCTCGACGGGGCCACTGGAGCGGACCTCGAACTCCGGTGCAGACCAGGCCAGTAGGCCGGGGTAGCGCGCCGCCTGGCCAACCAGCTCGAGCGCGACGAGCTTTGAGACGTCTGTGCCCCGCACCCGGGCGGCCACGATGCCCAGCAGGCCCGTGTCGATCCGCTTGCGTGTGCCTGCACCCGAGAGGTGCGTGAGCTCATACGGGTTATTCGATACCAGCACGAGCGGGGCATCGTCGCAGTCGGTCCCGTCCGGGGCGGTGAGCTCGAGGTCGATCGCCTCAGCGTCTGGGCCGAGCAGGTCCGGCAGCATGTCCGTCCATGTCCCGAGCTTGGCGTCGCGATAGGCCCCGGACTGGACGACCTTCGCGTAGAGCCCCAGCGACGCGTTGTTGACGAACACGCGGTCATTCACGCACGCTAGGTCGATGCGCCGCTCGACGCCATCAGTGAACGCGTCCAGCGCACCCACGACGTCCTCCCGATCCAGGCCGAGGTCGAGCGCAAAGTGGTTTCGCGTTCCCGCCGGGATGCAAACGTGGGCAATGCCGCGTCGTGCGGCGACCGTCGCCACGAGTGCCTGCGACCCGTCGCCTCCAGCCATTCCGATGACCTCCGCGCCCCGCGCGATGGCGCTCTCGGCGAGCTCGAGCAGATTGTCGCCCGGCTCGAGGACGATCGGCTCGATGCCTCGCCGCCGAGCCTCCCCGGCGAGATCGAAGCGCTCCGCCTTTCCGCCGCCCGACTTCAGGTTGATGATCAGCGCCCCCGAGCCGGTGGCACCCACCGGCACGACAGCGGTGGCCAGCCTTCCGAGCGCTGCCTCTCCGGTCCGTCCCAGTGCGTAGCGCGAGGCCAATCCGAACAGAGCGAGCAGCAGGAGCAGCGCGGCCAGCACCAGCAGCCCTTGCCAGTGGGTCGCGAGCACCACGACTAGGCCGGCTCCAGCGAGGACCGTGACCACTGCGCCGAGGGCACGCAGCGCGCCGCGCTCTGTCAAGGCGAACCAGATCGCGGCGTTCGCCAACAGGACAAGCCCGATCGCGAGCACGGCGACGGGGACGTCGCCCGCCAGCGCGACGGCAGCCACCACGGCCATCGCGACGGGCGCGACGAGCGCGAGGACTGCGGCGACGCGCCGCAGCCCGGGGCGTAGCGCGGCCCAGTCTGCTTGAGAAGTCACCGACGTTCTGGGCATGGTGGTCATGTTCTCAGATCCCTTCCCCCGAATCGGGCTCTGCGTTTCGTGTCCTCTCTCTCAGCTCTGGTTGGGTGCATGCACCCGGACAAGCGCAGCCTCGATACGCGCCGCCTCCCGCCCATCGGGGGTAGTCCTGTACTGGGTCAGCGCCCAGCCCCGCAGACCCGCCGCGACCAAGTCGTGGGCCCTGTGACGGACGTAGACTGCACTCAGCTGCTCTGGCCAGTCACTTAAGCACGAAAAGTAGCTGTTGGAGTAGTGCGCCTGGGGGGAATCGAACCCCCGACCTGCGGTTTGAAAGAACCCTCAGACGTTCAGGCTCGTTGTCGTGGAGTCCGGTCCAGCCAGGCGGGGTGGTGGTTGGCGCCAGAGCCTCCGAATCCCGGGAGCGCAGCTGCCGTGGCTCCGGTTGCCACCTTATTGCCACCCCCGGGCGACTTCATAAGATGCTCAGCTGCTCAGGTAATGCGCTCAGACAGCCACGTGAGGACTTCATCGTGATCGGCCTGACCAGAGGCAATCCGCTCGACCATCGGCACATCCACATCCGGCAGGGAGCCGTTGAGCGGCGAGCCGTTGTCATCCAGGAATACGCCCATCAGGAAGAAGGCGGTTCGCTTGTTGCCGTCCGGCAGCGGGTGATTCCGCGCCAAGCGAGCCACCAGGATCGCGGCTTTCTCAAGGATCGTCGGGTAAACCTCCACATCGCCGAAACCCGCGCGGTGCGGCCAGCGCCGACTCGGCGAGGCCCACGTTTGAAAGGCGAGCGATCTGCTCGGGCGTGGTGCCGAGGATTTCAGCAGCGACGTCGCAGAAGTCGCCGAACTCCGGATAGTTGACCGCCACGTCCTACTTGCCCAAGCGGCGCAGCGTCTCGCGGTGCTCCTCGGCGAACCGGCGGCGCTGCTCGGCGCGCTCGCGGTCGGTGCCCGGGAGCCCGCGTGCGAGATCCTGCCGCTTCGCCGGTGGCGGGCTCGCCTTCGGCACGGTCGGAGTCTTGGGCCTCGCTGCGCTCATGCTCGCATTGTATCCCTGGCAGGAGTCGGTCGGTGAGGCAGGCACTTAATGGTCCATCCCGTCGTCCACGCTCACGCTCAAGCTCAGCGGCCCGCCCAGGTCTCCGTCGAGCAGGTGGACGTAGGTGGCGAGCGTGAACGCAGCGGAGTGATGGCCGAGCCACCGCTGAACCTGGACAGCGTTGCGGCCTTCGGCGAACAGGAGCGTGGCGCAGGTGTGGCGGAAGGCATGAAAACCGACCCACGGGAGGCTTGCCGCCTCGCGGGCTGGCTGGAGGACTCGTCGGTAGACGTTTCCCGGCATGAGCGGCGACCCGTTGATGGCGGCGAACAGGGGATGCGCGTCTCCCGACCACTCCGTTTCCTGGTGGTGCTTGCGGAGCGCTCGCACAAGTGCGGGGTCGATCGGCACGTCCCGGCGACCGTGGCGGCTCTTGGGAGGTCCGATGCGACCCTTCACAAGCCCACGGCGGATCTTGACGTGCGGGTTGGGTCCGTCAAGCTGTACGTGGTGCCATTGCAGGGCGATGGCCTCGCTGATCCGCAGCCCCGTGGCGGCCAGAAACCAGAAGAACAACCGCCAGCGCTCGGGGAGCAGCGTCAGTAGCCTCGCCAGCTCGTCGCGGCCCATCGCCTTGGCCTCTTCGTCCTCGACATCCTCAGCGGTCGGCTGGTGCGGCAGGTCCACGTCCCGTGCCGGGTTGTTGCGAATCATGCCCTCGCGTACTGCCGTTGCCAGGCACGCCCGCAGCGGCGTCACGATGTTCCGCACGGTGTTGTCCGAGAGCGCCTGCCCCTGCGCCTCCTCATCGCAGAGCCAAGCTACGAACCCGGCAACTCTCGCAGGTGTGACCTCGGATAGCCGCAGCCGCGCCGGGAAGTGCTTCAGCGCGTACTAGTTGAGCATCCGTTGGTAGTCCTCGCGGGTGCCCTCGCGGAACCCCGCGGCGCCCGCGTCCCTGGTAGCGCTCCGCCCACTCGCGGGCGTACTCGTACAGGGTCGCTCGGGCGTGCTCGTGGAACTCGCCGCTGTCCACCCCCGCCTCTCGCTTCGCCTTCAACGCGCGGGCGTCTTCGAGAGTGCGCGCGGCCTCCTTGCGCTGGCGGCCTTCCACGTAGTAGACGACTACGTAGCGGCTCCCGCGCTTGTAAACGCCGGGCGTCTTGGTCCTGACCATCCGTGCAGCCATCAGCTTGCCTTTCTGCGCGAGTCCTGCTCGTTGCTCGCCTCGATAGCCGCATCGAGGTGGGAGCGCTTGAAAAGCAGCCTGCGGCCGTCGCGGCGGGGCACGAGGCGCCGCTGGCTCACAAGGTCATAGATGCGGCTCGTGGGACAGGCGAGGTGTTCCGCAGCCTTATCCACCCCGATCCACGGCTCGGGCTTGCCATCCGACTGAGGCGCATTCGCGAGCAGGTCCGCAACGCGCTCGGCGATGGCCTGTACGAATACGTCGGGGACCTTCAGTTCGATGTTGTCGGCCTTCATCGTTGTGCTCCCGGTTGTTGCGTCGGCTCTATATGTGTAAGCCGAGCTGAACGCGCTCCGTGCAAAGAGATTCCACCGGCGCCCAGTGGGAGCGACGCTTCCTCCACGGGGTGGATTGCCTAACCGAGCGACCCAACGGCCACGAAATGGACGCCACCACACGCACCCCTCGGTGCTGCGGTAGATGCCCCATCCACGCTCCGACACACAACTACTACGCTCACTTGGCATGGGAAGCATGTCCTTTCCGTGCGCGGCCCCGGCGTGGCTCCGACGCGACCTTCGTCAGCCGCATCGAGCGAGGCAAACGCGGCGTCCGCTGCGACAGCCTCAGTGGTCGTATTGACGCTGCGCTCGCACGGAGTCGCTTCGGTGTGGTGGTGCTCAGCCCCGCGTTCTTTGCCAAGCCGTGGCCCCAACGAGAGCTCGCGGGGCTTGCAGCACGCGAGGTGGATGCTGGATCGAAGGTAATCCTCCCTGTCTGGCACGGCATCGACCGCCACTACATTGCGCGGCGCTCACCGATCCTGGCCGACCGCCTTGGTGCTCTGACCAACTTTGGGGTAGAACAGGTCGCGGACAAGATCTCGCTTACCCTGGAGCGCGCAGGCGTTCGTGCTTCTGCCGGGCTGAGCCCGGAGCCCATCGTGCAAGCGGTGGAGCCCGAGGGCCGTGGCTCGCGGCTGACGATTCCCAGCACTGCTGAAGAACAGGCAAGACTGGTCAACGAGCGTCCGCAGTGGTGGGAGTACCTGTTGTTCGCTGGGGTCCTCGTGCAGGGAAGGAACGAGCTTGAAACCAAATGGGACGATCATGAGCTGCGGCTGCCCGGCGGTGCTCGGCGTGAAGTCGATCAGGCATCGGCCCCTGACTTCATGGGTCGTGAAATGCGGTGGATGGGCAAACAAGTCGGGGTTCTTGATCGCATTGTGGACGCACCCTTAGGTGTAGATGCCGAGGGCCTTTGACGCCTCCCACGACCGAGCATGTATCTCGTGCCCGCTATTGCCACTTCCATTGCCACCCCCACACTCGGACATCTCTGGACCCGCCCCTAAAACGCAGAAAAGCCCCAAAACTTGGGGCCTCCCTGCGATGCGCCTGGGGGGAATCGAACCCCCGACCTGCGGTTTGAAAGTCGCTTGGTTCCAGCCCAGATTGGCTTAGTTGAGGCGGTTTGGCCCAAGAAATAAGGGCCTTTTCGAGCCTTCGCTTGGCCCGCTAGGGAAATCGTAGGGAAATCGCTCGGGCCCTCTGCCGAACTCATTTGCCGGTTCGAGTTGAAGGAGGTCTATAGACATCATGAGCGCAATATCCCGTCCTACAGGGCATCTCCAGGTCAGGACCGACCGGAACGGCCACACACGGTCGTACTGGGCGTTCTGGCGAGACCAGAATGGCGAGCGAGGGGGCCGCCAGCTCGGCCCAGCGCACGTCCGAGACTCAGGTCGCCGGACTCCACGCGGCGCGATCATCTGGCGAGCGGGCCACGGACCCCGCCCAACGCTTGAGCATCTTACGCCCAGGGATGCCGAGGAACGTCTGGACGCGATCCTGCGCGAGCTGGAGGGCAAGGCCGAGCCTGCCCACCCCAATGAGCAGCAGGGGACGCTCAGACAGGCAACCCAGGGCTGGGTGGCCGAGCGTAAGCGAGACAAGGACTTGAAGCGCTCAACGCTCGCTGGCTACGAGGTTATATTCGAGCGCCTGTACCGCGATCTTGGGGCCGATACACCCGTCCGCGACTTCGCCGACGGCCGCCTCTGCGCCTACTTCGACGACTTCAAGTCCTACAAGGTCATCGGCGAGAAGACCGCAGAGAAAGCCCGCGCCGAAGGCAAGGACGTTCGCCGGATCGAGGTCGAGCGCTGGACGGCGCAGCCGTCGGGCAGTGCAGCGGTCGAGGTCGCCACGAAGGCCGAGGCCGTGCGGCTCGCCGATGAGATGCCGGGCAACTGGAAGCATGTGCGTCGCGGCGCCTATCGCGTCGTTCCACTCGACGCCCGGCGCCCTAAATGCGTGACCTTCGCCAAAGCGAAGGAACTCGAAGCCGAGGGCTGGATCATCGCTCGCCGCAAGAAAAAGCTGTGGATGCTCGTCGCATCAGCGGCAGCACAGACTCGCAACGAGTACCGGGACATCTTCTCAGCGTGCCTCAACTATGCCGTGCGCCGGCACTGGGCGCCGTCGAACGCGCTAGTAGAGGTCAAGCGCATGAGCAAGCGCGAGGAGCGCGAACGCATCCTACGCCGCGAGGACTTCTACGACCCCGACGAGATCGACCGTCTCCTCGCATACGCCCCCGGCATCTTCGAGGAAGCGTTCTACCTGTGCGGAGGCCACGCCGGCCTACGTCTGCCTGGCGAGGCCCTGGGCATGAAGTGGGGTGCCGTGGACTTCCAGGCTGGCGTAATCCGGCCCTACGACAATTGGGTGCTGGGCGCGCTCGACACGACCAAGACCTCCGACTCGGAGGCCATCCCCATGACGCCCCGGCTGACTCGCGCCTTGACGAAGCTCAAGCAGCGAAGCTACGCGACCGGCGATGAGGATTTCGTGTTCGTGTCCGAGCTGATCCCCGAGCGGCCTGTGCCCGAGGGGCCGCTGCGCGAAGCGTTCAAGCTCGCGCGGCAGAACGCTGGCCTGAAGCCGATCAAGATGTATAACCTTCGCCACTCGTTCGGCACGAGCCTGGCCGCCAAGGGCGTAGACGTGAGGACGATTCAGGCGCTCATGCGCCACACCCGCCTGAACACGACCGAACAGTACATGGCCTACGCGCCACGGCCAGAGCTCGCCAGTCAGATCACGCGGGCGCTCGATCCCCACAGCCTCCCCGAGAACGTCGTGCCGATCCGTCCTACATCTGGGGATGCAACGGCGGCGTTCCTTGAGCGCTTGGAGGAGGAGATTCCAGCCAAGTGGTTGCGGGAGGTCCAGCGGCTCTACGCAGAGACAGGCGCGCAGCTCTCGGCCACTGGCGAGCAGAACCCTCCCAATAGGGGCTCAGGGGTCGGGCATCACCTTTCGGTGATACCAACGCCTGCCCGTTGATCCATTTGCTTCCGAGTAGCTAACTCCCTCTCGTGCCGGCGGGTCCTGCCGGCAGCCCGATCTAGGGGGGTTCGGGAGCCGCGACTCCCGTGCGAGGCCGTGCCCGCGCCATTTTTGCACGCCCAAAAGGGCGTGCGGCGCATGGGGCATCGGCCCTGCACGGGGTGGGGCCCTTGCGAAAGGACGCTCATGTCTCAGTCGGTTGCGGTCGCGAATCCCGTTGAGGACGGCAAGCGCGGCGAGTTGTTCGGCGGTGCGCTCACCGATGAAGCGCTGGATTCATCTCGGAGCGTGCTTGGCGCTACCCGTGGTGGCGACCTGCGTGGGTTGCAGCAGTTCTACACGCCACGGGAGGCGGCCGAGTTCGTCAAGGCCGCGATCGACCCGTTGGGGCGGTTGCCGGTGCTCGACCCGACGGCGGGCAACGGGGCTCTGTTGGCGCCGTGGCCGCGCGAACAGCGCTTCGGGGTGGAGATCGACGGCGATCAGGTGCGAACTGGGGACTACCAGGCGATCAAGGGCGACCTGCAGCGTGCCTACCCGATGCTGCGCAAGCTCGGCGTGCAGTTTCCGCGGGTCGTTGCCAACCCGCCGTTTGGCCTGACGTGGACCGACGGCGCCGGGCGGCCGGAGAACAGCACGGTTGGGGTGTGGCGCATGAGCCTCGCGCTGCTGGCCCCCGAGGGCGTCGGCGCGTTCATCTGCGGACGTGATCGTTTCCGCCGCGAGGTCCTCTCGCGTGAGGACGCGGCGGGTGTGTTCGCGACTGTTGAGTGCAACGACCTGTTTGAGGGCGTGGCCCTGCCCTGCCTGATCGCTTTCTTCGTGGGCGCGGAGGACCGCATCGGCGAGGGCCTGGTGGTCGAGGCCGAGTCCCCGAAGGAGGAGCTCGGCGAGCGCGCCCTTAGCCAGGAGATCAAAGATGCGCTGCGTCAGGCGGGCCACTACGAGGGCGCGTTCTCCCGTCCGCGTGTCGGCCCGGTGTTGCCGTGGAAGGTCGTGGAGCGCGAGCTTGAGCGCCGTCGCCGCGAGCAGGCCAGCGAGCGGCCCACCTATGACATCGAACTCGGCGCCGGTGATCGGCTGTCGATTCGCCCGGGGCCGTTCGTGCGCCAGGCGCTCGCGAAGGCCGGACGGCTGAAGCTGGTCGAAACACTGCACAACCAGCCCGTCGGGCACTTCGCGCTGAACGCCCTGGACTGGCGGATGCTCGGAGAGCTGGAGCAGGAGTGCGACTTGAGCATCGCTCCCGGGGTGCGCGAGGCAGTCACGAATGTCGCCTCGGCCGCGGAGCTGGAGGTGATCCCGCTGTATGAGGTCCGCCCGCAGATGCGCTTGGGATATCTCACGGATCTGGACTCGATTCTCTGCACGAGCTCAGACCCCGAGCGCGGCTTTCAGGAGGGCACGCGCTACCCGCTGCGCACGGACTCGCGGATCAACGTAAGGAGCGGCGAGAAGATCACGCGCAACAAGGACGGCGAGCCCGTTGTGCGCAAGTACGAGGAGGAGGCCAAGGTTCTCGTCATCCGGGTCGCCGAGGAGGAGTTCACGGAGTCCACCGAGGACATCCAGTACCTCCTTGGGCACTTCGAGATCCCCAACCCCGGGGACATCGCGACGCGGTTCCCCGAGGAGGTGCAGCGCCAGCGGGAGTTGCTCGATGAGATCGCCGCCGACGGCCGCGCGAGTGGGAGCGACACCGGGTTTGAGTGGAAGCGCTTTCAGCGCGAGGACTTGGCTCGCGCGCTGACCAAGACCAAGGATGGTGGCGGGTTCATCCTCAGCTGGGAGCAGGGCGGCGGCAAGACCCTCGGTGCCGCCGGCTACGCGCAGGGCGCGGTGCGCAACGGCGCCCGCAACCAAGTCCTGTTCATCGTCCCGCAGGATCTCATCCCGCAGTACCGCCAGGACATATCCGAGAAGCTCGGGATCGAGGTCGAGCACATCACGACGCCTGCCCACGCCCGCCGTGTGGCAAAGCACCTGCGCGCCGGCGGGGAGGGCTGGTACATCACCCACTACGAGGTGCTCTCGCTGCTCGGCGTCAAGAACGAGCCATTGCCGGTCGTGGAGATACCCGTTCGCGGCGCGCACGAGGAGCGGGTTATGCTGGACTCCTCAGAGTTCTGCCCGGCCTGCCGTGCCTCCCACTACGGCGGCTGGCAGAAGCACAGCCCGCTGGTCTGCTCGGCCCGCCACACCGACGAGATCACCGGACGGGAACGCAGCTGCTCCTACGTCCACAAGCGCCTGCGGATCAAGAGCGCCGCGCACCACCTCGCCGGCGCGTTCGCAGACGGCGTGATCTGCATCGACGAGGGAACCCTCATCAAGGGCGATCAGTCGCAGCGCAGCAAGGCGATCCGCGGGCTGAAGGCACGCAACAGGCTGCTGGCGACCGGCACACCGATCTCCAACTACGTCAACCAGATCTACTGGCTGATGTGGTGGTGCCTGGGCGACAGTAGCCTGCGCTTCCCCTACAGCTACGACGGGGGGCTCGCCGCGTTCGAGGCCGACTTCTGCGTCATCGAGTACACCTACGGCCGCAGGGGATCGCAGACGGCCCACCGGCGCGAGAAGCGCAAGGTGCTCCCGCAGATCACGAACGTCAGCCGCTTTTGGAGGCTGAGCGCCGCCGCGATGATCCGCCGCCGCAAGCGCGACTTCGGCGAGCCGATCGTCCCCTGCACCCTGAAGACCGTCAGCACCCCGATGGGCGTCGCCCAGCACGAGCTCTACAAGCACTGGCTGAGCAAGGCCAGGTTCGCGTCGTTCTTCACCTGGAAGTACCCCGACCACAAGCTCGTGGAAAGCGGCCTGATCGAGCGGTTCGCCGCCGGGTGCGGACAGCTCACGAAGCTCGAGTACGCGACCACCGCACCGGAGGCCGCGACCGACCGCGAGTGGCCCGGCCTGGCCGGACTGGAGCACTCCAACTGGACGCCGAAGAACATGAAGACGCTGGAGCTGATCCTCCAGCACGCCAAGGCAGGCGAGAAGATCCTCGTCGGCTCGGACCTCATCGAGACCGGCCGCTGGCTGTGTGACCGCCTGCTGGAAAAGGGCGTGCGCGCCGGGCATATCGTCGAGGAGCGAAACGGCAAGCCCGCGACCGTGAACCCCAAGAAGCGCGCGGTCGTGATGCGCGACTTCCGCCACGGCGATCTGCAAGTGCTGCTCTGCGGTATCCCCGCGATCCGCCTCGGGCACAACCTCGACACCGCCTCGGTCGTCGTGGTCAACGGGCTCGTGTTCAGCTATGAGATGTTCGACCAGTTCATCGCCCGTGCCCACCGGCTGTCCTCCCGCAGGCCCGTCACCGTTTACGTGATGCTGACCAAGGGCTCGCTGGACGAGAAGAAGTGGGAGCTTCTCTCCGCCAAGGCAGCCGCCGCGGACCTCGCCCTCGATGGGCAGCTCATGGACGAGCGCGAGGAGCCCATCTCCCTGGAGCAGGTCCTCAAGGATCTCCAGGCCCAGGGCGTACCCCTCACCGGGGAGGAGATCGCCGAGGCCGAGCTGCGCGCAGCATGGGAGGCCACCACGAACGTCATCCCCTTCGTGCCACGCCCCAAGCCCTTCGAGCCGATCGAGCCGCTCGGGGAAACCGTGCAGATGGAGCTATTCGCGGCGTAGAGGTAGCGCGACGCTGTAGAATCAGCACAATGGCTAAGGTGATTGACAAGCGCCCTGACGGAGTGGCCCTCGTCGAGGTTTCGCCAGACGAAGCCCGCGATCTGGATGTCGGTGCGGACGTCGAGGTTCACCGCAGCCATGTCGATGGAGTACGCGACTGGCCTGAGCCGTTCGGTGCACTGGCAGGAACGCTGCCCGAGCTTGAGATCGACGACATCAAGGCCGCCCGCAGCGCTGCTCTGCAGGGCAAGGCTCGCTGACGGCCGCGAGTGGCTGGCGCCCTGATCGACACCCATGTCCTGCTGTGGATGCTCGACGGCACGCTGCCACGACGCTCATCGACGGCAGCTCGTTACGTCGCAGACGCGGTTTCCGAGAGAACCGTGCGCGTCTCGATCGGATCGTTCCTGGACCTACGCTACCTGGTCGACGCCGGGCGCCTGCCCGAGAGCGCACTCGACGCCGCGGAGCAGATTGTCCAACAGCAGGCGTTCTCGATCGTCCCGCTCGACCTCGCCTGTCATCGCGCAATGCGCGAGGTTCCCCGCGAGCAGGTGCCCGATCCGTTTGACCGCATAATCGCAGCCGCCGCGCTGCTCACCGGACTACCGCTCGTCACTGCCGACGCTCGCATCCAGCAGGCACTCGGCAAGCGCGCCATCTGGTGAGCGCCCCGCCGCTTACGCGACGCGGTTATCGCTTCGCTTCGATCTTCGCGACCGTCGGTGGAGCGTGCTTGTCACGGCGAGCTCGTGATCGAGCTTCGCGCTGACCCGGATCGCGGCGTGAGTGGCCGTGCGGGGCCCGAGCTTGAAGATCGTCGTCAGCCTTCCATGCCTGAGCGCCACGGTCTTCGCGCACGAGGCGACCGTCCGGCCTTTGAGCCTGCCGGTGAAGCCGACACGAACCTCTCCCGTCACGGGGCCGCTGACCTTCACGACTAGCTCGCGACCATGCAGCGTCTCGCTCAGATGGATCGTTGCCGTGGAGCCGCCGTGACTACCGCCCGACCCTGAGCCTCCCGAGCCCGAACCGCCCGATCCACCGCCGCCGGAACCGCCTCCGCTCGCTCCACCGGCCGGAACCGTCAACGTCGTATGGGCTGCGTTGGCGGGACTGCCGTTGTCCGCAGCGTTCGTCAGCCATACCGCAAGCGTCCAGGTCCCAGGACCGGGCACTGTCACCATCGCCGGTCCTTCTGCAGGCGCCGCGGCCGGCGCGCTACAGGCACCCGAGCCGCTTGCGGGACAAACCTGATAGATCGCAGCGGTGATTGGCGCCACCTGACCCAACGGGTCGCTCCAGGTCGCGGTGAACGTGGAGCCACCGGCCTGAGTGGCGGCAGCCACGAGGCCAACGGGCGGCGGTGGTGGGTTGTTATCAATCGCGATCTGCTCTGAGGCCACGGTCGATTCGTTGCCCGCAGCGTCCGTCGCCGCGAGCGTCAGGGTATGCGTGCCGTCTGTGAGATCCTGCGTTGCCAAAGTCAACGTCTGTGGGCCGGTCGAGAGCGGACAGGGCTGCGGGAACGTGAAGTTGCACGCTGCGCTGTAGGTAGCGACGGGATGACCGTCGGCCGAGAGGGTGATGCTCTGAACGCCGCCCCCTACATCTTGCGCTGAGGTCGTAACGGCCTCGGTCCCCTTGTGGAAGTCGCCGTGTGCGCCTGGCTCCCAAAGTGCGCCCGACGGTGCGCTGAGCGTCGGCGGCGTCGGATCGCTTACCGTCACGCTCGCGCCATACATCGCGGCCCAAACGGAGTGCTCCGTGGCGCCAGTAACGCACGTCTGTTCGGAGGGGGCTTGGCAGACGACGCCAAATGTCAACTGGTGAGCCGCGAGCCCGGTAACGATGCCGGGTTCGCCTCCCTGACCAGGCGGGCCGCCGAGCAAGCAGCCGACGTTGGGGAAGGCAACGGTGCAGGTCTCGCCACCGACAATGTTCCCGTCCGCGCGAAGCGCTGGCGACCAAGAGTTGCTTGTGTCGTTTTCGTGACCGAGATACCGTTCGTAGTTGATTGCTGCCACCGTGGTTCCTGCTGGGGCAGTGAATGTCCAGCCTGCGCTTGTGCCTGGGGGAGCGCCCGTGGCGAGGCCCAGCGCATCGGTCGTTGATAGGCCGCCCTCTTGGTCGGTCTTGCCTCCCGTTCCCCCAGGACTGCGGTAGGGGCATGTGGCGTGCTCGGCGTAATGCGAGGGTTGGGAGGCATCAGTCGTGCCCCAGGTCCACGAGTTGTTGACCGCTTCCGGCGCGCTGTTGCAGGCCGTGACTTCGTAGGTCCGGCTCGCGCTGGCGCACGCTGGCACGACGCCAAGCACGGAGAGCAATCCGATGATCGCGAGGCGTCTGCGCGTCATCGAGCGCGCCTCACCCTGACGCTCTTGGATGACGCTAGGCGGGCGACTTTCAGCGTGACCCAAGGACTTGCGCGCTCAACGTCATAGGGGTCGGTGTAGCGCACCGAGACCTCGGCGACACCTGCGGTCGGAATAGCGATCGTGTTCAGCGGGCCGTCTATCGTTCGCAGGGTGCTCAGATGCCGAGAGCGGCCTCGGCGTCCGAGGTAGCGCACCTGCACCTGAGCTCCGCTCGGGCGCCCCGTCAAGATCAGGATGGTGCGGCCTTTGACTCGTCTGAGTCGCGCGTGAGGCCGTGCGAAGGGGGCGATGAGATTCATGGGTCCTGATGGTGCCACGGCTTGCGGAGGGAGTGCTGGACTGGACCCCGAGGACGGTTTCCCGCCTGGCTCAGCCGCTTCGCCTTCGGCTACGAGTTGGCCGAGGCCGGCGTTGCGGAACGCCTGTGCGATGTCGAGTGCGCCGGCGTGCGCGCCCGTCACGTATTCCTCGGCCGCTTGCGGCGAGAGTTCGGGCCGGTAGGACATGAAAGCGTCGAGCGCGGACGCCGCGATGTCCGAGGACTCGCTTGACCCCTGCCAGTAGTTGTAGTCGGCTTCGCCGCTGGTGGGATCGGCTGCGTCAAGGTCGCAGCCTGGCGCGATAAGACGTAGATCTTCGCCACGGTTCGCAAACGCGCAGAACGCGCCTCCCTGAGTATCCGCCGCGCCAACCGAGAGAACTGAGGGATACGCAGCTGGGTAGTCAACCTGGCCGCCGTCATCATTGCCGGCGGCGGCTACCACCGCTACGCCGTAGTTATTTGCCTCTTGTAGTGCGTTGGTGATTGCTTCGTAGTCCTGATTCGATGGAACGGCAGAACTGCCAAGTGAGAGGTCGATTACCTTAATGCGGTACTTCTGCTCAAGCTGTAGGCAGGTGGTTATCCCGTCTGTGTAGTAGCCAAATGGGAACGTGGTTTGTCCTGGCTCTAGGATTCGCACGGAGACGATTTGGATGGATCGTGGGGCGGTCCCGACCATGCCCCATCCGTTCTCGGAGGCGCCGGCCAGCATCGCGAGCAGGGTTCCGTGTGAGGTCGGCGAGACGTCGTTACCGGAGCCGCCATCGATCGCGGTTCGGTCAACGACGACGTTTTCGGTGTCGGGGTTGAGGTTGACGCCGGTATCCACTAGACAGAGCCCCGCAGGCTGGGCGGGTCGCGGCACGGTGGGAAGGAACGTGCCGTCGTCCGCCACGGCCTCCGCGGTAGGAATGGTCTCGGCTCGGCTGATCCCCGGTGCGACGGCGCACGCGAGGAGCAGCGCGAGCGCCGCGATGCTCGCGTACCGCCAGAGCCGTGCGAGTCGTGGTCTCCTAGCCTGTCGTGACATCGACCACCTTGCTATACCCGCTTGAGAACGGGAAGCCTGCTTGGCCCGCGGGTACGGAGGCGCGGAACGGGAAGCGTCCGATGCCGCCCTCGAACTGGTAGACGACCTCGAAGTGCCCGTGAGCGTCCGTCCGCGGCGTGCGGAAGGGCTCCCACTGGCCGCGATAATGCACGAGCAGATCGACGATCGTGCCTCGTCGTGGGACTGGCCCGAGCACTTGGCCGGTGAGCACGATCATCCCGTTCGAGCTTGTCCGGCGCGGTGCGATTGTGAGCTGCACGCCGGCAGCGACGGACTCAGTGATCTCGCCCGTGGTCGTGTAGTTCGTGTCGGCCGAGAACGCGCGGTAGGCAACCTCCACGAGCCTCGATGGCCCGGCCGGCACGCGCGCGAGGAAGGTTCCGTCCGCCCCCGTCCTCGTGTGACCGATGGCTTGCAGGGCGGTACTGCCCGCTATTTTTTGGAGTACGTCGAGTTCTGCGGAGGCGATCGGGTGGCCGTGGCTGTCGAGTAGCCGGCCGGGGATCTTCAGCGCGCGGTGCGTGAACGTGCGCGTGATCGCGTGGCGGACGCCGAGGCGGATCGTCGCGGACTCGCTCGCGGCGGTGCCGTTCGGGGTGCCGACGCCGACTACGATCAGCGCCGCGGCGGCGGCCGTGGCGGTAGTGTCCGTGCCGGGACCGGGTAGCGCTCCGAGAGTCCCCTGCTCGGACAGGACCGTGCTCGTCGCCGTGCTGAGGGCCGGTGTGGTCCCGTCGCTATCGCTCGCGCTGACGATTACCCGCAGTGTGTGTCCGATGTCCGCCGGTGTCGGGGTGTAGCTCGGGTTCTGAGCGCCCGCGATCAACTGGCAGTTGTTCCCTTGGGTATCGCACTGCTCCCACTGGTAGGCGTAGGTCATGGCCCCGGCGCCGCCCGGCGCGGTCCAGCTTCCCGGATGCGTCGCGAGCGCTGAGCCGACGAGCACCTCGCCGGGGACAAGGATCGTCGGGGCTGAGGTGTTCGCTGGCGCGTTGTGGCTGACGATCGTCCCGAGCGGACTGCTGGCGACGTTTCCGGCGGCGTCGGTGACGCTTAGGTTCACCGCGTAGCTGTCGTCTTTCAGCGACGAGGTGTTCACTGCGAATCCGCTCACGACCTGTGTGAGAGGACAGGCGTTCCATGACTGATACGAGCACTGTGCGGAGAAATCGAACGTGTGGGTGTAAGGCGCACCGCCGCTTTGCGGTGTGAGCGTCAGGACGGCTGAGCGGACACCGCTGTCGGCGTCAGTGCCGGTGAAGTTGATCGGTTGAGAGCCCGTGACGGTTCCCTTCGCTGCGGCAGCGCTCGCCAATGCCCCGGAGACGGCCGTGATCGCCGGCGGGGTATTCTCGGAGAGAGTGAGGGTGATGTCGCTCAGCGCCGGGACGCTGACGGCGTCCGCGAAGTCGCACGTCGGAGAGCTGCGGTCGGTAGTGCAGGTGACGTCCGCCCCGAAGTCGCGGGCGCTTTCGGGCAGCGTCCAGCTATCGTCGGCGATGTAGTCGCTCCCGGTGCCGTAGGGCAGCTCCACCCCACCGGGCAGCTCTTGGCCGTCTGATGTGAAGCCGAGAAACGCATCATCGCCCGTCGCCGAGGATGCAGTGACCTTCGCCGAAATCGACTGGATCGTCACGTCCGGCGCGCTGCCGGGCACGCTTAGCGCGAGCGTGACCTCGCTACCGCTGTGCCCGTTCTCTGTGACCAGGCCGGGCGTTTCGTTCGAGGACACGTAGTCGCCGAGCGCACCGCCGGTTGCGCAGTTGTTGGTCAGGACTGTCGCTGCGCTGGAGTCGGATGCGGCTGCCACGTACCATCCGGGTGAGACCGCCTCGGCGCCGGGCGAGCACTGGTACATCGGGTAGGTCCCGGCGCTCGCGGGCGAAGCGAGAACGAGCGCGAGCGCCCCAGCGACGAGGACTGTCACTACTGCGTGGGTGAAGCCACGCATCGCGGGTGTCTCAGTACGTGGTGACATCAACCGCCCCGCTTTCTCCGTGGATGAATGGGAAAGAGGCTTGCCCGCCGAGCACTTCTGCGCGGAACGGGAAGTTTCCGATGCCGCCCTCGAATTGGTAGACGACGCGGAAGTGGCCGCTCGAATCGGTGCGAGGGTCACGGAATGGCTCCCACCGGCCGCGATAGTGGACAAGCAGCTCCACGACGACGCCCTGGGCGGGGACCGGGCCGAGCACTTGGCCGGTAAGCACGATCGTCCCGTTCGCGCTGGCCTTTTGCGGCGCGATTTCAAGGCGCACACCCGCGCGCACGAGCTCGGTGATCTTCGCCTGTGCCGTGTAGTTCGTGTCGGACGAGAAGGCGCGGTAGGCGACCTCGACCAGCCGCGATGGCGCGGCTCCGAGCCGCACGATGAAGGACCCATCCGCGCGGGTCTTGGCGTGCGCGATCAGCCGCAACGAGCCACCGTCAACGGTTTGCTGCAGGATGTCGAGGCTCGCCGCCCTGATCGGGTGCCCGTGGCTGTCGAGCAAGCGTCCGGCGAGCTTGAACGCGCGGCGGGAGAACGGCCGCATGATCGTGTGGCGAATACCGAGTCGGATCACTGCCGTCTCGCTCGCGCCGCTGCCGTTCGGGGTGCCCTGCCCGACGATCGTGCTGCTGCTGCTGCCGCCGGCGCGGGTTCCCGGCCCGTTGGACGCTCCGAGTGTGCCTTGCGAGGAGAGGACTACGCTCGTCGCGGTGCTCGTGGCGGCAGTGAGCCCGTCATTGTCGCTGGCGTTGACGGTCAGGCGAAGCGTGTGCCCGACATCTGCAGGGGTGGGGGTATACGTCGCGTTCTGCGCGCCGGCGATCGTCTGGCAGTTGTTGGCTTGGACGTCGCAGTCCTCCCACTGATACCCGTAGGCGGTGGCACCGGCTCCGGTGGGCGCCGACCAGGCGCCGGGGTGCGTCGAGAGCGCCGCTCCGACGAATACCTGGCTTGGCGCGAGGACCGTCGGAGCTGAGGTGTTCGCCGGTGCGTTCTTGGTCGTGATCGTGCCGTCGTAGACGACGCCTGAGTTCTGCGCCGCGTCCTGGACCGTGACCTTCAACGTGTGCTGCCCATCGGCCACAGACGCCGTGTTGATCGGCAGGTCCACCGACTCGCTGGCCCTGCACGGCTGGCTGTAGTCGAACATCAGCGCGCCGCCGCTCGAACCCACGGGAACGCACTTCCCGCCGTTGTTGTCGGGTGTGCCCGAGTAGAGCGCTTTGCCATCTACCTGCGCCGTCACGACGTAGACACCCGGACCTCCCGGGTCGCTCGCCGTGAACGTGAGTTCCTGAGTGCCGCGGGCACCAGGGCTCAACAGCGTCCCGCCGACCCCGCTCGCCGCGGGCGTCGCGCCGTCAGAGAGCAGGAGATTCGCCCACCACAGCCGCACGAGCGACCAGGCGCCTTCGCTGCCTCCGCTGTTGCAGGCGTAGCCTTCGTGTCCGCCGCATCCGGCGCTGAGGTAGAGGTTCCCGCCGCGGCCACCGGGAATCCCGAGCACGCCCGCGAAGTCGTAGGTCCCGTTCGCGCATGGCGGCAGGCCGGAGGCGCACTGGAAGAAGACATCCGAGCTGTCGTAGGCGTAGTTCGGCGTGTAGGCGACCGCCGTGCCGGAGGCGTTGTAGCCGCCGCCGTCGGCATACATGCTCACGTCAACCGAGCCGCCGATCAGTGTCGATCCGCCCGGCGGCGTGTACTGAAGGGTCTCCGCGGAGCCCACGCCCACGGCCGCGTCTGTGCTGAGGATCGCGAACATCGGACTGCCCGGCCCACAGCCGGTGCCGTTGTTGGACCCGTACCCACCTCCGGCCGCAAAGCTCGTCCAGCCTTCGCTCGGCGCCGCCGATAGGTTCGGGTTCTCGCAGGAGACCTCCATCCAGTTGGCCGCCTGGGCGGGGGTGCTGCTGAGCAACATCGTCATGCTTGCCACATACAGGACCGCGCAGGCGAGCGTGATTGCAGTGCGCGTCCAGCGGCGCCTATGGATCGCCGCCTTCGTTTCGGTGTCGTGAGGTTCGGTGAGGTGTCTGGTCATCGTCGCGTCCATCCCTGTTCAGGCCCCTTCTGGTGGGGGCTTTCGGGGTCTATGACCGCGACGGCCACATACCGGCCAACGAAATTTCTGGAGCTCATGGGCTGAACGGACCTCCGCTGCTGTGGGCGGCGGTATGGACCTGTTCGGGGGCGCTCGCGGGAGCGCTGTTCCCCGTGGGCACCCCGAGGTAGGCGAACCCGCCCGGTTCGCGCTGGGAGGCAGCGCTCGACCTGCTCGCGTGATGGGTGGCGGCGAGCACACGGCCGGCGGGGAAGGGCCGCGGGCGCCTGGAGGTATGCACGGTTCGGTGGACGCTCACGCCCAGCGACAGCGCGGGCGATGCCCCAATAAGCGCCACCGGAGCCGATGTTGCGCTGGGTGTCGCGGCTGCACTGGGTGTGGCGTGGTGGGAGCGATGCGCTGACGGATGGTCGAGCACATGCGTGGCAACCGCTCCTCCCGCGATCACCGCGACGGTCAAGACTCCGGTAGCGACCTTGGCGCCGATGCCACCGCCCGCCAACAGCGCGGCGGCACGTTCGCGGACCTCACCCTGCCCGAGCGGCACGCCATCCACTGCAAGGCGGTGCTGGAGAGTCCTGGCTCGCACGCCGAGCCTCGCCAGCCAGCCGAGATGACCGATGAACACGGGTGGCAGCAGTGCCGCGGCCTGGTCGCGGAAGCTGCGCCGCAGTCGCTTGGCGTTCGTCTTGTGCTCGGTGCGGCAGTGCGCGCAGCTCTCAAGGTGCGCGAAGGCGCGCTCGGCCAGCTCCTCGCTGGCCGCCTCGCCACTTTGCAGCGCACGGATTGTCCCCGCTCTGTACCCGCACAACCGGCCGGTGTCGTAGAGCAGTTGGAAGCGCTCGCGCTTTCGCTCGCACGAACGGGCAGTGTTGCGCGCCTCGTTGACCGGGATATCAAGCACAGCGGCGACAGCCCGGTACTGCAACCCCTCCGCGAGCCACCCGAAGACGCGCTGCTCGTCCTCGGTCAGTTCGGTTCGAAACTCCGAGGCGATCAGGCGGTCCTCGCGAGCAAGCGCGGCGGGCTCGGGGGCATTCTGCTCCTCGCTCGCTTGAGCCATGAGACGCAGGCCGGGAGCGCTGCGCGCAAGGATCTGGCCGCGGCGCCGTTCGTCGCGGTGCATCCGCAGAGCACGGTGCTTCAATCCCGTCCGCAGAGCGTTGCGAAGATGCTCCTCGCTGTCATACGGCCGGCTGTAGAGAGCCAGCGCCGTTTCTTGGTAGATGTCCTCAAGCTGCTCGGTGCTCAGTCCCCGGCACTCCGCGAAGCCGCGGGCGACCCGCAGCTCGCGGGACTGCCATTCCCCGAGGATCTGACCGACCCGCTCTGAGTCGAATGTCAGCTGCACGCCCGGACCAGGCGCAAGAGCGACCGCTCCCCCTGATGCACCGGGCCGTCTAGCCCCCCTTTTCCGCGCTCGAATATCCATACTCACGATCTCCAGGTCAGCCTTGACCCCTGCGAAATATTGCAGCAATACAGAACGATTCCGTAGAGCGCCACCTTACTTGCAATTTTTCTTGCAAGCGGTGAGGGTCAGTCAGACGGTTGTCCAATCCTGCGGGGCAAAACTCATCCGGCATGGGTTTTTCGGCTCGTCGCGGTCTCATCGGTGTGGTACGGCGACGGTCTCCAGAGCCGCAGCGCTGAGCAGCACAGCGACGATCAGCGCGAGCAGCCCGAGCCCTTCGGGGATGGTGAGCGCCCGGCGTCGCTGCACGAGCCAGGCGCTCGCGCCGAGTGCAAGCCCCGCCCACTCCAGCGGCACGTTGGGAAGGTAGGGCAGCGCGGCGGTTCCATAGGCGCCGACGGCGGCGCCGACGGGCAGCGTGTTGAGGATGATGCACGCCAGCAGGGCGCCGTCCGCGATGTGTGTGGCGAGGCGGTGGCGGTGGACTCCCGTGAGGCCGAGCAGCAGCGGCCAGGCGGCGATCGGGATGTTGTGGGCGGCCAGCGCGAGAACGTGTGCGATACGAGGCGGGGAATTGTGGTGCGCCGTGAGCGCCAGGGCGAGCAGGTGCCGGACGGGGAGAGCCAGCGCTCGCCCGGCGAGTGCGACGAGCCCAGCCGGAACCAGCGTGGCTATCCAGACCGCAGCGTAGGCATACAACCACGCCACGGTGAGACCCGCCGGCAGCCAGCGGCGGCCGATCCGCCCGGACAATCTGGTCAGTTCTGTGGCAGCCATCGGCTTACCGCGTAGCCGCCGGGGACGCTGGCGAGCTGTGCGAGGGTGACGTGGTAGGTGGCTGGCAGCCCTTCGTACTGCGTGTCGCCGCCGGTCTGCTCGTGGGTGACGATCACCCACAAATCCGGCTGTGAGAAGTCGGGGGCGATGCTGCTGATCTGGCCGCTGTTGTAGATGTGCCCGCGGGTGATCGTCGTATCCGCATGGCTGCTCGCGGCGGCCTGCTGCTCGGCGAGTCGCGCCGCTGCGACGGACATCGCGGCGAGCGTGCGCTGGTTTGAGCTCAGCGTGCGGTAGGTCCAGTTGACGTAGAGCTCGGCGAACGCCGCGAGGGCCTTCGCAGGCGTCGGCTGCACTCCGGCCGGCGCCTGCGCTGCGGGTGATGGAGGTCCGGGAGCAGGCGGCTCGCCGGGGTTCTGCGGCGAGGCGGTTGAGGTGGTGCCCTGCACGGCGCTGGGCGCGTCGGGGTTGGTGCATCCGGCCAGCGCGACCACGACAGCCACCAGGCACGCCGCGATCAGTGCTTTTCTCCGCGTGCTGGTCATAGGCCGCGGGGATGCCGGACGGTCCAGGTAGACCAGTTGGGAACCGACGCCGAGACGCGCCACTTCGGGCCGGGCTTGCCCGAGTTCGGGCCGCTGTCGTATTCAGCCTTTTCCACGGTGTCGAACCGAAGACCGCCCACGTACATGAACGCATGGACGGCGTTGGCGTAGATCGAGACGTAGCGGCCGGGGCCGGGTTCGCCATAGGACTCAAGTTCGCTCGAGCCCTCGGCGTATTCGCCGAACACCCCGCCGGCGTGCAGGACGTAGCTGACTGCCGAGGAGCAGTCGTAAGCCGGCTCCAGTTGGCTCAAAGGGGTGCCGTGTGCGCCTCCGTAGAGGTAGGCCGCGTGAAACAGACGGTTGCCGGCCGCGACCATGAGCTTCACCGCGGCCGGGGCTTCTTCACCGGCGGCGGCCAGCCCGCTTGGCCGCAGGATCTTCGTCTGCGTGCCCGGCGTCAGCGGCAGGGGGATGCTGCCCGCGCCTTCAACCGCCGGACAGGCTTCGCCTGCTTCGCCAGCACCGCTCGCTTCGCTGGAGGAGGGCAGCGCGCCGAGCGTCGCCGCCGTGCCCGTGCCCGGCGCGAGCTGCACCCTCACCGCGCTCTTGCTGATCCCCAATGGCTGTGCGGCCTGCCACCACACGTCGAGCCGGTAGGGCTGGCCGTTTGCGATGAACTGGCCCGGCCCCTGGCCGTAGCCCACATCACGCTTGAGCAGCAGCCTCTCGCGGCCATCATGGGCGACACGAAGCCCGCTCAGATACGGAAGGGCACTCAGCGCGTTCGCGTCGGCAAACGTGAAGCTGGCCGGGTTGCTGTCGAGCACCGACAGCTCAGCGAACGAGTCGGGGTGCGCGGGCAGATAGGACTCGCCGGGGTTAGGGATCGAGCCGTAGTCGCTCGTTCCGTCACCTGGGCCGCCGTAGGCGGTCGCGCCGACTTCATACCAGCGGCCCGGCGCCAGTTCCAGCGGAGCCGCGTAGAGCCCCTGTGCGACTGGCCCGCCGCCGGCGGGCTGGTTGATCGCGCCGGCGCCCCCACCTTCGCAGGAGGCTTCTGCCTGCTGGGCGAGCAAGCCGACGACGCCCGCCGCAACGATCACGGGCATCAGGAGAACCAGGAGGGCGGCTGCCACGAGCGCGCCCCTGACGTGGCGGTTGCGCAGAAGCTCCAGGGCGATCTTGGCCTGCATTACGCAGCCACCTGAAGATCGGCCGCCGCGGCTTGCTGCCACTCGTCGTTGATGAGCAGCTGGAGCGCTGGCCAGCCCTGCTCGTCTGTCTCGCGCAGGGCGCGGCGACGGATGTGCTCATCGCGCGCCGGGTCGGAGCTGGCGATCCAATACACAAGTGGCCCGACGCCGATCTGAAGCGTTCCCTGTCCGCGTGAGCCGTTCATCAGGTACGCCGTGGAGAACTGGCCGCGGACGGTCTTCAGCGATGAGATCGCGTCGATCGCCTCGTCGGTGAGTACCACCGTCCCCTTGACGTAGGCGAGCTCGCGGGCCTCTTGGCGCAGGAACAGCCGCATCGCGGCGTTCGCCAAGAGCGCCTTGCCGTACTCGTTGTCGAAGTCTGAGAGCTGCTGGCTGATCGCGATGAGCCACAGCGCGTAGTGGCGCGATCTGCGGACAAACTCGTTGAACCACCTTCCGGTGCTGGGTCGCTCGATCAGCTTCCACGCCTCGTCGATCACCAGGAACGAGCGGCCCGCCCAGGCGTGCTTGGGCCCCTCGCCTGAGAGGTGCTCGCGGCGGGTGCGCGCGATCCGGCAGCGGACGTGCTCGCAGATCACGAACAGCGCCGCCGCGGCCTTCGCGTCGGGGATCAGGCGGGTGTCAAAGACGACCAGCGGCGCGTCCTGGGGGATCGTCGTCGGCCGGTCGGTGAGGTAGGCGTAGGGACCCTCGCCGACGTAGTTGTTCAGGCGCATCGAGAGGTTGCGCAGCGCCTCGGCGATCCCGACCGAACCCTCGGCCCGCTCCTGGTGGTAGCGGCGCTCAAGCTCCTCTTGGAGCAGCAGCTCGCGGGGTTCCTCGCCGGTCAGCGCGCAGCGCTCATACACCTCGGCTATCGCCAGGCCGAGCAGGTTGCTCTCAAGGTCGGTGAGCCCGTAGGAGTCCCGGGCGGCGTGGTGCTCGCCCAGCAGGAGCGCGTGCAGCCCGAGCAGGTAGTCGATCTTCTCCGCGCCCACCCTTGCGGGGTTCTCGACGTCCCAGGAGTTGATCGCGTGCTGCTCGCCGCCGATCTCCACCGACGCAGCGCCGGGGATCAGGCTCGCCAAGAAGCTGAAGTGCCCGGCGCGGTCGATGATGAACCCGGTCGCACCCTGCGCGAGCGCGCCGATCAAAAGGATGATCGCGGCCATCGTCTTGCCCGCTCCCGACATGCCGTTGATAAGCAGCAGGTGGTTGGGGTGCTCGGGGTCAAACGGGTCCAGGCGCTCCAGCGTGCGGCCGGGCAGCGCGTAGCCGAGCGGGATGCCCTCGGGGCTCCCACAGCTCGTGCCGCACAGAGGGAAGGTGTCACCGACATTGCGACTGACGTACTTGCGTCGTCGCTGTGCGACATCGCGCCCGAGCGGGAGCGTTGACTGCCAGAGCTGGCCCTGAGCGAACAGGCCGTGTTGGATGCGGGCGTCGCAGGCCATCGTGACCTCCCGCGCGGTGGCCCGGCAGCACTCGTGCAGAGCCTCGGAGTCCGGGTCCGGCGCGGGCTCTGACAGCGCGCCGTAGATGCTCACGCGGTAGATCCCGGCGCCCGCGCTCGTGGCGAGCTCGTCGTTGAGTTCCGCGGCCTCCTCCTCCTGCACTCTCGCGTCGGGGTCCAGTGGGCGTCCGCGCTGCTCGACGCCGCGGTTGACCCCGTAGAGGCGCTTGTAGCGGCGCTTCTGCGCCATCCGCTCGCGGTAGCGCTCGGTCGCCTGAACATGCACGCTCACGGTGAACGGGCGCGGGGCCTGCATCATGTGAAGCAGCCATCCGAGCCACGTCTGCTCCGGCGCCAAGCTGACGTAGAAGACCTCCTCCAGGCACTCCCCGACCTGAAGGTGACTGCGATCGGCGAGGCTCACCGGCGCTGTGCAGATCGCCTCCGCGAGCGCCTGCGCGCGCCCGCTGGCCTGCTCCGCGGACTCGCCGGGGATCAGCGGTGCCACGACCTCCGGGCACATGAAGCTGGCGGGCAGCCCGCCCGCCACCTGCGCGTCGGGGTCAAAGCGGCCGTGCAGCAGGTCGAGCACCTCATGGCCCGCCAGGGGCCGGGCCCCCAGACCCATCGCCTCGACGTCCGCGCGGACTCCTTCGAGGTGGCGCAGCGAGTCGCGGATCGCGCGCTCGTGAATCTCAGCCTTGACACGCAACGCTCCACGGGAGCCCCGCCCCGCGAACAGGGCGCTGCGGCCCGTGGGCTGCCAGGGGCACACCACGAGGTAGCGCAGATACAGCGGGGCGACCGTCTGCGCGGTGTTGCGGATCGACTGCTCCTGGGCGATCCCCAGCCTGCGGATCGCCTTCGCGCGCTCGTGCTCGCCGATGTCCTGCGCCGCCCCGGCTGCCTGCTCGCAGCGGTGCGTCTCATCCGCCAGGATCTCCTCGAGCGCGAGCGGCGTGCCCTGCACGTAGAGCTGGATCGACTGGCGGTCGGGCAGCCGCGCGGCGATCTGCCCGAACGCGGCGGAGATCCGCTCACCCTCGGCCTGGTCGACCACAAGGGGGTTCACGGCGCCGACCTCCAGGTAGCGGACGTGGGTCCCGTCCTCCGCAATCAGCAGCCCGTCCGGCTCGATCGCGGCGACACCCAGCAAGTCCGCGGCACAGCGCTTTGCGCCCATCAGCCCCAGCGCTCCCAAAAGGCCGTGTCCTCTTCCGCGACCCCCTGACCCACAGTGGAGCGCTCTTGTAGGGACTCCTCAGCAGCCGCGAGCACCAGTAGCCCTCGCGCACGCTTGCCGTGCGGTGAGGCGGCCGGGAGCGTGTGTGCGCTCCAGCGCCAGCGCCACATATCGCGCAGCAGCACGCCGAGATGCAGACCGCCGCTCTCAGAGACATAGGTCAGCGCGGCGGGCAGGCCGATGACGAACACGCAGAGCGTGATCGCGGGCTTCGTCGGCAGGTGCGCCACGTAGACCACGCCGAGGACCGCGCTTGCGCCCGCGATCAGCGTCGCCCACTGCTTGATGGTGAAGCCGACCAGCTTCGGCGGGTCATCCAGTGACCTGAAGGTGCGGTGGATCACGGCCCGCTCCGAGGACGTTGCCTACGCTTCTTCATGGGTGGCGGTGGAGCAGCCCCCGCGGGCTTCGTGGGCTTCGGTGGCTTGGCGGGGGTGGCCGCTTCGCGGCGCGCGTTGGTCGTGACCTTGCGCCCTGGGTGCGCGCCACCCGCTGGACCCGGCGTTACCTTCCCAGCCCGCGCCTGCCCGCCCGGCGGCGGCCCCGTACGCGGTTTGGGCGCGACCTTTGGCGCCGTGCGTGCGGAAGCGCCCCGTGTCGTTCGTGGGCTGCCTACCGAAGCCTGTCCGCCGGCACGGCGGCCCCGTGTCCCTGCGGCGGCCACGTTTGCGGGCGTCTTGCCGGTGGCGCTGCTCGCGCCGCGCGCTGCCCCTCGTGTTGCAGCGCTGCGTGCCGGCCCCCTTGTCGCCCGGCGGGTGCTGGCCGCCATCGCCACACGCGCGTCGCTCGGGGCATTGGCGAGGATCGTCCCGGCGCGCGAGAGGCGTTCGCGCAGACCGCCACGCCCACGCTTCACCGCGCCCGCGCCACGCCGGGCCGCCGCCGCTCCTGCGAGCGAGCCTCCCGCGGCGCTCGCCGCCACACCCGGCAGGACGCCGCCACGGCGTGCCGCGCCAGCCAAACCCCGGCGAGCAGCACCGACAGGCCCCCCAGCGGGAGCGCCCATCGCGCCCGCAGCACGACCGGCGCTGCGCCCAAGCGAAGGCCCTCCCACAAACGCGGCGTTACGAAAGCGGGCGTGCGCTGCCTGCATCCGCTGTGCGCCCGGCATCGCGGCCTGCCCCTGCGCACCGCTCGCGCCCCCGCTGCCTCCCCGAAGGGCGCCGCCGAGGATGTTCCGCAGCTCCCCGAACAGCATCAGCGGCAGCTTCACCGCGATCACGAAGGTGATGAGCCCGGCGAACGCAGCCTCGATATGACCGGGTACACCGCCACTCGCGCCGCCGGAGAAGCTGGTCGCGTCCAAGGTCAGCGCGCCCGCGACGGCGAACAACATCGTCCAGCCGATCGGGACGAGCATGATCGCCATGAGGGCGTGCGCCCACACCCTCGCCAGATGCGAGAGCTCGGGGATCGGCGCAAGCGCGATGAACGGCGGCCCCGCACAGAACACCAGCGCCAAAAGAACGGTCAGCGCCTCCTTTGACGCGAACAGGCCGGCGGCGAACGCCACGCCGACGAACACCAAGAACGCGCCGAAGACGCCGCCGGCGCCGAGCAGCAGCGCGCCGCCGAACAGGACGGTGATGATGCTCGCCAGTCCGTTCGCGACGACCGGGAACCCGAGGATCGCGTGCGTCAGGGTGTTCGTCGCGGCGACCACCTGCTCCACCAGCCAGCGGTACATGACGAGCACGCCGGTCGCGCCGGCGCACCGTCCGATCGCCGCGACCGGATGCGCGGCGCCGGTCAGGCCCATCATCCAGTAGCGCAGCGTGCAGACCGCCAACGTGACGGGCATCAGCGACATGCCGAGGTAGGTCATGTCGCCCTCCAGTTCGCTGACGTGACCCCACCTCGCGGGGTCCGGCAGCGCCACGAGAGCCTGGATCATCGAGACCGTGCCGTGCTTGAGCCAGCCGGGGACGAGCGCGCCCGCGAGCGCTCCGAAGAACCCTTCGGCAATCGCCTTGATGATGCTGTGCAACGAGGGGAATTCGATGCCGAGGAACCCGAGCGGCACAATCGACCTCGGACTGGACGCCGCGCACGCTGCCGGCGCGAGAACGAGCGCACAGGCGAGCACGCCCGTCGTCACGGCCGGCAGCATCCACGCGGTGCGGCGGCGCATCACCCGGCCCCCTACGCCACGATCCCGCTGATCGACGCGAGGATCGCAAGGCCCGCGACAGTCTTGATCGCCAGATCATGCGCCCGGCTGTGACCGGCCATGAACATGATCCCCACGACCGCGATCACCAGGCTCATCGCCGTGCCGCCGAGCCACACGATGCTGCCCTTCAGCTTTTCAACGAAGTTCTGCACCCCGCTGATCGCCGTCCCGTGAAATGCACCAGCCGCGTTCAGTGCGTGCGCGTGGGCGTCGGGGAACATCCCCCCGACCGCGACTCCGATGAGCAGTCCCATCAGAGCACCCACAGCGACTAGGACATGCCCCTCTCGACGGGCATCTGCCCGCCTGAATGTGAGCGCCATCACTGGCCTCACCTCCTTTGTGTTGGTTTGCAAGCTCACGGCGAGAACGGCCCCCCTTGCGTCTGCTCCGGTGCAGGCGGGGGCGGTGTGCTCGCGGGAGCTGGAGGAGTGGGCCGCGGCGGTGGCGCCGCCTGCACGCGCCCTTCGGGCCGCGCGGCAGCCTCTCTCGCGGGTGGCCGTGTTCGACGGCGCCGTGGCGTCTCGCTGTGCTGGGAAGTGGTGTGAGGCCGCGGCCAACGGGCCGGCGGACGGACGGCCCTCACGCTCGGCGTGGCCGCCCGGTCGGGTGTCCCGGCCGTGTACGTCCCGGTAGGCCGGTTGTTGCCTGCGATGACGCTCGCGGCAGGGGTGCGCCCGTGGTGGCCGTCGAGCGCCGCAGCGAGCCCTACAACGACCCACACGGCGAGCGCAGCGCCCACGGCCTTGACCAGCCGCAGATGCTCGGCCAAGCGCGCACGGACACCGTGGCCGCCGACGAGCGCCCCGGACGTGCGCCTGCGGGGATAGACCCTGCGCCACGCGGGCGGCCAGCCAGCCCGCCCGGCGAGCACGTCGTCCACATGCACCACGAACTCGTCGTGCGAGAACTCGTCCTCGCCTCGATCGTCAAGGACTCCCTCATCGAGATCCTCGCCATCCGGCGTGCAGGCTTCATCCGGCGAGCCCCACGTCTCCGTGGGTGGAACCTGTGTGACCGGGGCCGCGGGCGGGTCGTCCGCTGGTCCGCGGTCAGGGAGGACGGGAGCCGGCGGAGGATCAAAGACCTGCGCCTCGCGCCCGGCAAGGCCGGGCTTGCGCGGCCGGCGCGCTCTCGCCGACGCGCTCGGTGCCTCGGCCTGCGCTACGTCAGCCTGCGCCGATGCGGCTGGCGCTGGCGCCGGAGAGTCGGGCGCGTCGGCGTCCTCGTCCACCGGCGCGCTCCCGGGCGCCGCGACGTACAGCGTCACCATCCCGTTGCGCGCCAGGTCGCCGCCCGCCGCCGGCTCCTGCGCGACGACCAGTCCGATCAGCTCGGCCTCGCAGCCGAACGAGCGATCTAGGCCGGGGCGCAGCCCGGCACGGCGGACGGCCTGGGCGGCGTCTCCCGCGGCCTGGCCCACGTATTCGCCCACCACCAGGCGGCCCGATGGGCTGCCTCGGCGGGCAGTTTTCGCGCGCTGAGTCCCGCGCGCTGGCGTTGCGGTTCTGTCGCTCATCGTGGTTGCTGACCACGACCAGCACAGACCGGCCAACGAATTAGGTTGGCGCGGAAGTTGGGGTGTGTCTGTCGCCGCCGGGGTGTAGGTCAGCCTCCTCTTCGAGTAGCTCATTGGCCCAGGTGTGTGCGGGCTTAAACCACTGTCGGAGGAGGCTGGATGCAGAGGATGACGGACGTGACTGCGACTGTCCACGCGGGCGAGCCCGCGTGGACAGTCGGCATCGATCTCGGACGCCGCGCCGCGCACGAAGCGGTGTTGCGCGCACCCGACGGGACCGATCGGCGACTCAGGTTCAAGCATTCCCGCGATGACATCGACGGGTTCGTCGGCGAGCTCGCCGGGCTTGAGGGTCGCGTCCTGGTGATCATCGAGCCGACCGCGACGCGCTGGCAGGCGCTCGCGGAGGAGCTCTCCGGTGAGGGCGTTGAGGTGCGCCAGGTTCACGCAGCGACCGTCGCGAAGCTCCGCGGTGCACTCGATGTCACGGGCGCGAAGTCTGATCGTGTGGACGCGCGCACCCTCGCCGGCGCGGCCGGCTACTCCCATCTCGTGCGGCCCGACGCACCGGTGGTGGCGTGCGCGCACGCGCTGTGCTTGGAGCGGCTGCGTGTACGCCGCGAGCGCCGCCGGCTTCGCGGCGCCGTGAAGGTTTGCCTGGACACGATCTGGCCCGAGTTTCTGCAGACCTTTCGTGGCGGTGAGCGAGGCATCACAGCACGCGCCGTGATCGCTGTCACTGGCGGGGACCCCGCACGCGCAACCAGGCTCGGCGCGCAAGAGCTTCGAGCGTCGAGTCCGAGCCGCCGCACCCGGACGCCATATCGGCCACAACAAGATCAAGCAGCTGATTGAGAAGACCAGCCGCCCCGTCGGATATCGCGCTGCCAGGACCGCCTACGCCGCCCGGCTGCAGCGTCTGATGCGACGCCGCGCGCTCGTCGAAGGCCAGCTCGAGACGCTCGAGGAAGAGCTCCTGTGCCTCTACCCTCGGCTGCCCGGAGCGCAACGACTGCGCAGCCTGCCGGGCCTGAGAGAACTCGACCGCGCGCTTCTCCTCGCCGCCGCAGGAGATGTTCGCAGGCTCCGCTCCCCCCGCGCGCTCGGCAAGCTCGGCGGCTGCGCACCGATTGCCCGCGACTCCGGGCAAAGCGCCCCCAGACGCAAGATCTCCGAGCGCTGCCGCTACCAGCTGCGCGACGCCGCGTTCCAAGCCACGCGACGCATCGTTCGTGCCTGCCCAGCGTTCAGGGCGCTCTACCACACGCTGCGCCAGCGGCTCACCGCCACACAAGCCGTGATCGCCTGCGCGAACCGGCTGCTGCGCGTGATCTGGCGCATGGTCAACAGCGACGTCGACTACAACCCCGCGAAGGTCGCCCCTGCCCTGAACCGATAGCCCACACGCCGTCACCGGCTGCCGCCTCACGAGACCGTTCGAGCGCAAGCCCGCATTCGTAATTTCGAGCCTTCGAGCTCGCTCCGCAAACAAGGGCCCCTGCGCACGCCAAAGACCGCACAAGACCCCCGGCCACCAAAGCCGCAAGCGCACCTAATCAGGCCACGGCGTGCCACCCCACCGCTCACAAAACACCCGCGAAGCGCACAGCCAGCCACACCCGCAACCGCGCCGACAGCACGGACGAATACCCCTGCCAAAACAAAACTTGACAAAACGCCAAAGACCAGTTTCTCAGGGGGTCGGTGGAGGCGCTGGCCGTGTCCGGCGCAGGCAGCCCGCAGGGCTCCCCGCAGACAGCCCCACCCTTGAACGGCAGACCCTCAGCCGCGTGCCGCGAGCAGCCGGGCGTAGCGTGCGAACCGGGGGTCCTCGAACCATCCGGGGGCGCGGACGATCGCGGGTGGCAGGTCGCGGTAGACCAGCACCGCGCGCCCGCGGCCGATCTGTCTCAACCACGGCGAGGGCCCGGCCTTCTGATGGCCGACGCTCAGGGTATGCCGCGCGAGCCCGGTCGAGCTCGAAGCGTTGGCGACCGGCTCCTCGCCGAGCAGCTCGGTGAGATACCCAGCGCTCGTTGGCTCGGCCAGCGGCGGGATGAAGACCTGGGCGGTCGACGCAGCGCAGATCGCATCGCGGGCAGCGCGGCCATAGCGCTGGTCGATCTGCGCGATCGACTGCCAGATCGTCGCGATCAAGATGCCGTGGTCTCCGCATTGGGAGAGCCACGGCGCGAGGTTGCGCACCGGGGCGATGTTCGCGGCCTCGTCCATCAGGATGAACAGGCGGGGGTCCAGAGCGCCGTGCCTGCGGGCCTTGACGATCGCCGCCTCATACATCGCGGCGACCAGCGCGAGGATCACGGGCCGAAGCGCCTCCTGGTCGTGGCCGGCGGCCACCACATAGATCGTGTTCGCCTGCCCGTCGAGGAACCTCTCAGGCGTGAGATCCCCGGTCGCGCAAGCGGCGACCTGGGGGTAGCGGTAGGCGCGCAGGAGGTTGAGCGCGCTCATCACCGTCGTCTCGCGGTTGCGCTCATCGCGGCGACTGACGCCCTCAAGCTGATCCGCGGCAGCCGCGGCGCCCGCGCCCTTCAGGACGCCGATCGCGCCGGTGAAGTCACGCGCGTCAAGCCAGCGCACGAGCTCGCTCATGCTCTCGCCGGCGATGGCAGCGGCGTGGAGCAGGGGCGCCAACATGCTCGCCGCCTCCTTGTCCCAAAACTCGTTCGCGGCGTTGCTGCTGTCGGGATGCGCGGCTGAGGCCAGCGCTTCGCCGGCACGGATCGCGCCCGGCCAGGTCCTTGCCGGGATCAGCGGCGTGAACCCGGCGCTCGCGCGATCCCCGAACGGGTCGTACACCCACACACGGCCGAGGCCGCGGCGGTACGGAGCGGTCGCGTCGTAGATGTCGCGCTTGGTCGAGAGGACCAGCGCCGGCCCTCGGTGATCCAAGAGCCACGGCACGACGAACCCGCTGGACTTCCCGGAGCGCGGGGGCGCCACGACCATCGGCTGCACCTCAAGCTCAGCCGCCAACGTGCGCGCCGGCACCCGGCCGATCATGCCGAGGTACGGGCGGCCCGATACCGGGCCCGGCACCCACAGGCGCCGCAGGTCCGCGGGCAGCGCCCAGGTGCGTTGGCGCACCCAGCCCCGGTCGACCGCCCGGCGACCGACGGTGCGCTGATCCTTGCCCAAAGGGGACCCTGCCCGCCACGCGCGCACCCGCCGGTAAAGGCGCCATCCCGCCCGGCCCAAGAGCGCGAGCAAGCAAGCCGCGACGATCACATACGCCAGCGCTCCGGGGGCCGTGGCCCGCTCGGCCGCAGTCGGGAACGCTCGGTAGGGCGTGCTCCAGCCGCCGCGCAGGAGCAGTCGCCACATCGCGTGCGCGCCGTCGCCGGCCGGCAGGCGCATCGGTGCGCGCAGGGAGAGCAGGCACGCGGCCTGCGTCCAGCACCATGCCAGGGCACCGCTCAGGACACCAGCGAGAGCGAGCACGCCCAGCGCGCAGAGGAGCAGTCTCATGGCGGGACGGCGCCCGACCGCGTGAACCCTCACAGGGTCCCCCTCCTCGCTGGCGGAGTGCGCTTCGCAAGCGCCCCAGCAATCGGTGGTGCTGTGCCTTTCATCGGTGGTCCTGACCACCAGCGGCTCAGACCGGCCAACGACTTGCAGGCCCCGGAGCCGTTCTTGAACCCTTGCGCGAATTCGTTGGCCGCTGCCGAGCAGTCGTGGTCAGTGACCCAGGAAAGCCGCGGAAGAACCCGTGGCCAGAACACGCAAGGAGACACACACGATGCTCCACAGACAACGACCAGGAATAGGTCAAAGCCAGCTGAGAGAAGGTGGGCTGACTGGCTGTTCAGGCAGCTCCTCGTGGTTGTCGGCGCGTCGTGTCTTGCCCCATTTTGGACACCGCCGGACTGGCGCTTCGGCCCCCCTGCGGGGGGCTTCCCTGCGCCCTGCGGGCTCCGGCTCCGCGCGCCGGTCGGCGTCTTTTTTGGGCTGCGTCACTAGCACCACCAACCACCAACAGGAGGAACAGCAATGAACAACATCAATCGAGTCGTTATGACGGGGAACCTGACCGCCGATCCCGACCTGCGCTCGACGCCGAGCGGGACCCCGGTGTGCAGCCTGCGGATCGCTTGCAACACCAGGCGCAAGGACCAGAGCACCGGCGAGTGGGTCGACAAGCCCAACTACTTCAACATCACCGTCTGGGGCGCGCAGGGCGAGAACGTCGCCCGGTATCTCTCCAAGGGCCGCCCGGTCGCGGTCGACGGGCGCCTGGAGTGGCGGGAGTGGGAGACCCAGGAGGGGAACAAGCGCCAGGCGGTGGACATCATCGCCGAGTCGGTGCAGTTCCTGGGCAGCGGCAACGGCGGTGGCGCATCCAGCGAGAACGGCGCCTCCGAGGTTGTGCCGGCGGGTGTCGGCGCCGAGGAGGACATCCCGTTCTAGGGCTCAGGGCCCGCGTCCCGACCGGGGGCGCGGGCCACCAGCCCACGACGGAGCGCGGCCGTGAGCCAGAACCTCCTCATCGACCAGATCCTCCAAGACCTCAGCGCGCGAGACGCGCGGCTGCGCGCACTGAGGCAGGTGACTCCGGCCCAGCGCATCGCGGCGATGCCTGAGCATCCCACCAGCGATCTGCTCGCCTACCTACGGATGCTGGCGGGCGACTCGGAGCGCGGCCAGTTCTTCGACATGCGCTATGCCACGCCGGGCGGCGGGATGCGACAGCGGTTCATCTCCGTGCTGCGCATCCATCAGATCGCGCGGCGAATCACCCACTTGGCCCGCTGGACGGACGTGTACGTTGGCGTCGCGCTGCGCGACCGCGCCTACGGCGGCAAGAGCGCGATCAGCGGCTCGCGCCTGCTCTACATCGAGTGCGATAGCCCGGACGCTGGCGAGCGCCTGGAGGACTTCGCCTACTCGCCGTCGATGATCGTCGCCTCCGGCTCACCCGGGCATCTGCACATCTACTGGTGCCTGCACGAACGCGCGAGCAGCGCTCAGGTCGAGAGCGCCAACCGCCGGCTCGCTCTGGCCCTGCACGGAGAGTCCGGCTGCGTGGACATCGTGCGGCTGCTCAGACCGCCCACCAGCATGAACCACAAGCACGACCCGCCGGTCCCGGTCAGGCTCCTGGCGCACAATCTCGACGCCCGCTACCTGCTCGCAGAACTGACGGACAGCCTTCCCAAAGACCCACACCCTGGCTACGTCCCCGGTGCGCGGCCGGCGCCTCGGCGGGCCGCGCGCACCGCGCTTGATCGCGAACTGCTGGCGATCCCGGCCGCCGAGTACGTTCGCGTTCTGGCGGACCTCGTGCCCAACAGGGCCGGCAAGGTGCTCTGCCCCTTCCATACAGAGACCGATCCCAGTCTTCAGCTCTACCCCGACGGGAGCTTCTACTGCTTCGGGCGCAAGTGCAAGAAGGGCGGGACGATCTTCGACTTCGCCGCCGCCCTGTGGTTATCCGGCCAATCTGCGGACGTACCGCTGCGAGGCCGACAGTTCGTCGAGGTTCGCCGGCGTCTGCTGGTGATGTTCCTCGGCGAGGACGCCGCCGCGTGAGCGAGATCGTTGATGCGGCTTTGGTTAGCGGGTCAGTTTCAGGTCGACCCCGGTGGCGGCACATCCGGGAGGTACTCCCCTGGATACCCGATCGGGGGCGCGCCCACGATCAGAACCAGTGAATCCTCGTCTCCCTCGTTGACCAGCTGGGCCGGCGTTCCCACCGGCACCACCACTACCGATCCGGATGGAACCACGACCGTCTCCGGGGGCTCGCCCAAGAGAAGCATTGCCGTCCCCTCCAGGGCAACGAACAACTCCTCCTGATCGGTCTCGCGGTGTCGTCGCCCTCGGCTGCCGGGCGGCATCAGCCACACGTTCGCTCTCATGGTCGTCAGCACGGGCGACAAACGCTGCAGGCCGCGAGTCTGATCGCCCGTGCTCGACGGCGTGAACTCCATCTCGTCGCGCCGGAAGACGTGGTAATCGGGCACAGGGCGATTCTAATTGGTCTTGGCGATGATCACGTCGAGGCGGTCGACGAGTGCGACAACGCTCCCAGCTCCAAGCGCCCACCCTGGGCGCCGACCGCCACCGTATTAGCCGGATAAAGGGGGAGGATGGGCACCCGCGAGGGGGACTTCCTTGAGCTCCGCCGGCGTCTGGCAGCGACGTTCGGAATCGCACCACAACCAACTGGAGGCCCGTGATGTCGGCGATCAAGCAGAGCGGCGATGCGCGCGAGAGCATCCTCGCCGAGATGACTTGTCCAAGCATCCGGCGGAGCCGGCGCGGAGCCTCGGCTGTGCTGGTCATCGCCGTCATGCTGTTGGCCGGCTGTGGGTCGCTGCCCGCCGGGGAAGACCCGGCTGGCACCCGCTGGCCGCGGCCGGTGTCCGGCCGGGGGTGCGGGGAGCGTGGCGGTCTGCCGGATGCGCGGTGTACGCCGGGCGCGATCCGCGCCGGGCTGACATTCGCCACGATCTGCGGTTACGGCTACAGCCGCTCCGTCCGCCCGCCGGAGAGCTACACCGAGCCGTTGAAGCTCCGTCAGATGCGCGCCTACGGCCTGCCCGGATCAGCACGCGACTACGAGGAGGACCACCTCGTGGCGCTGTCGATCGGTGGTGCGCCGAGGGACCCGGCGAACCTCTGGCCCGAGCCGCGCAGCGGCCCCTACAACGCCGAGCAGAAGGACGAGCTTGAGACCTGGGCCGCGCGGATGGCCTGTGCCGGTCGCATACCCCTGGCCCGCCTGCAACACGAGATGGCCGCGGACTGGATCTCGCTCTACCGCGCCGCCGGCGGCGAGCGCGTCCTGCGCTCCTATCCGCCCGGCGGATAGAGCCCTTGTGCTGATGAGTCGCTCAACGAATCCGCCTTGCTTCGCGATGCCTGTCCAGCGCTACGCCAGTTGACACTCGCTGACGTAGGCGAGCGAACCCCGGCCCAAGAGTTACACGCCCACGCGCAGTCGGCGAGCGCCGGCAGCCCCATGATCGCACCCCTGCGGGGTGCGGGAAGGCTGCCACCGGCGCCCGCACCGGAGCGGAAGCCAGGACCAGAAAGGACACTCGCGATGCACGAGTCCTACAACGCAACTCTTATCCTTTGGCCCGCCACGCCGCTGCCAGCGAGCGTGGCACACCAGCTACGCGGTGTGGGAGTTGACCTCTCGGCAAAGAAGGTGAAGGACGGGTGGTTCACCGCCCACCGCACCGCCGATGACACTGTGGTTCTCGAACTCTCGTTCGGTGACTGCCCTTGCGGGCTCACCGACCTCGAAGCGGTCCTCGCCACGGCGCGACTGGGCGGGCCTGAGCTACGTCGCGTGGGGCACCGGGAAGACCGAGATCGCAGGCCCCGCGCGCTTCTATGACCCCGAGAGTGACGTGGAGCGAGAGTTCACCGTAATGGCCGACGGCGAGCCGGTACTCACCTCAAGCGACCTCGACGCCTTCGAGCACTTCGGCACGGCCGAGGCGCTGCTCTGTGAGGTGCGGAAGTGGCTGCGTCTACCCAAGCCTGAGACAGTCGGGGAGCTGGAGCCCGACACGCTTACCATCGTCATCCAGGACGACGAGCCAGAGGAGTCCTTCTCGGCAGCAAGGAAGGATGACGTCTCATGTCCAAGGTGAACTATTACAAGCTCGTCGACGAGCGTGGACGTACGTACCATTTTGTACGGCATCCCTCGGATGAGGCGGCTTTCGGTGAAGCCGAAGAGATTCTGGGGAACCGTGCTGAGGTCGAGGAAAAGCCTCTTGCTGAGGTTTATTTCGACGTGTACCGCGCGACGGCGGAGGGGGCTGTAAGGGACTTCATCAGAAGGGTAGTGGCTTCATCCGGCGGCGCCTCGCGCGGGGTGCTCGGGGACGGCGGTGCCTGGCTCCCCGATGATGGCACGCCCCTTGGGCGTGCCGGCGGAGTCGCCCAGGGCTCGCCGCCGGGGCGGGTCCCAACTCAACTGGAGGTCTCTTGACATGAGCGTCTCATCACAGATCCATGAGGTCCGCGCGAGGCTCGCTCGGGCTCTCAGCCATGCCGGGTGGGCGAGCGTCGCTGACGATGTGCGAGCTGGCGCGGACCTGGATCGTCTGATCCTGCGCATCAGCGGTGAATTCGACGCCGAGGACGCCAGCGAGCCGATCGCGATCATCCAACGCTTGCGGGTCATGCTCGGCGTCCCTGATCGTCTGCCGGGCGGATGCACCTTTACCCCGTCTGGGGGGCCGTCGATCTCGGTGCGCTTCATGCCCGAGCACGACCGTTGGGAGGTCTCCATCGACACAAAGGAGATGGACGCGCGATCTGGTGAGGCGGAGCCGGTCCTGCTAGTCACACTTAACGGCACCGACTTTTATGACCACGGGCGGCCCGGGTTTGAGGAGTCACAGGAAGGGGGTGATCTGTCGTGAAGACAGCGCTGAGGCGTATCTACGAGGGAACCTATCGGCACGAGCGTCTCGGAGTCGAGGTCAAAAAGACCTCGATGGTGGACTTCTCGTGGGAGCTCGACGGGCCTGATCCCGACGGCAGCGGCGTTGTGCTCGCACGGACGCTCGGCGACGCTCGTGCATTTCTGCAGGAGATCGAGGAGCGCCTTGACTTCCAGCCCGACGCCTTGCTCGCGCTTCACCGCTACCTGTTCCCCGAGCGCTATGAAGACGTGCCGACCTATGAGTGGCACGCCGGCACGATCGAGGACGTGGCGGCCATGCTTGAGCGGGCATTGGTGAACGATCCGCGTGCGGAGCTCTCACCGAAGTGAAGGCAGCGGTCTGAGCGCGCCACTGATCGCGCGTCCGGTTCGCCGCAGGGGGCGGGTCGTGCTGCCGCCCGGCGGCGGGTGCCCTGGGCTCCCCTATGTTGGCACGCCTGCCGGCGTGCCGGGGGGTCGCACAGGGCCCGCCGCCGAGGTGGGTCTGCGATTCCCAAATGGAGGGCGATATGCCGACCAAGGCCCAAACTGAGCCAGCCGAGCAACAGGCAACACAAGTCACATACGCACTGTGTGAGGTTCCCGTGAGTCACCTTGTGGTCTCTGAGAACAATCCGCGCAAGCAGTTCGACGAGCAGGAGCTCGAACGCTTGGCGCACGCAATGGCGACCCGTGGGTTTGACCACCCGATCCTCGTCAAGCCGACCGAGCGGGAGGGCTACTACGAGATCATCGACGGTGAGCGGCGCTGGCGTGCCGCCCAGCAGGCGGAGGTTCAGCTGATCCCCGCGCTCGTCAAGACGCGCCCGAGCACGCCAGGCGCCGATCTGCTCGATGCCATGCTTGCCAACGGCCTTGGCATCTCCCTGGACGTGCTCGAGGAGGCACTCGGCTATCAGACGCTCATCAGCGATCACGGCTACACCCGCAAAGGGATCGCCGAGGCGTTCAAGATCCCCCCAGCGCGAGTCCGCGAGCGGCTGCTCATCCTCGACCTGCCCGAGAAGCTGCGCCATCAGGTAGCCGCCGGGATCGTCCCACTGATCGCCGTCAAGACACTCATCGCCCTCACGCACATTCACGCCGATCTGCCCGAGGTTGCCATCAAGCGCGTACTCGGCGGCCCGTTCCAAGACTGGGATGAGCCCACGACATGGGAGGACGTGGCCGCGGACCCGATCTCCGTGCTCATCGGTGGCTATGAGGAGCAGCTCGCGGACTTGCCCAGCGAAGTGTTCGTCGCCGGCTGCAACTACCCGATTTCACAGCTCGGGCTCGACGGGAAGACAACCGAGGCTCTGGCCGAGTTGTGCAAACTCTTGCAGACCGAGCCCGAGCGCTTCCAGGTGCGCTTTGACCGCGATCTGGTAGAGCAGGCGCGCGCATTGAACGCTGCGCACCTTTCGGTGAACCAGACCGAAGCGATCATCGTCGGCGTCGAGGTCGCCAGTCAGCTTGCCTGCGACTACATCACGAAGTGCCTTGAGATCCAGCGCAAGCGCGAGCACGCCGAACATGAGCGTCTCACGCGCATGAACGCTCCCCGTATCTACGTAACCGTGGGCGGCAAGTCCGAAGGGCCTATCCAGTCGCCATCAGACGAGCAGATCGAGGCGGGCCGCAAGCGTGCGCTTGAAGAAGATCGCCGTCTGCGTGACGAGACGATCGCCGCAAACCAGCGGCTCGGCGCCGCACTCATCAAGCACTGCGGCAAGATCAAGGTCGACGAGCGCGTCCTTAAGATCCTGACCGCCGCGCCGCTCGCCGCGGACCTCGGCAGGATCACAGCGCGCGGAGCGCGCCTCGCGTTCCCCGGCTGGGCGGAGCTCTCTACTCGCAAGAACGGTTCCACCAAGGCCGAGTACCTGGACTACTCCAACGGGGAAGCGAAGGCCCGCGAGTTCCTGCTCGGCGCAAGCTCAGCGGCAGAGATCGCGGGGCGCACGCTCGCGCTGCTCGCCGCTGCCCGCTGGGCCAAGGAGCAGTACGCGGTCTCCAACTCGAACGCCAGCGGCTACACGCTGAGGCTCGTGAACATCCTTGGCGACCGTGGGATGCCCTGGCGCGATGAGGTCGAAGACCTGCTCGATGAAATCATGATCGAGAAGCTGCCTCCCGAAGTCGCCGACCCGATCCGGGCGGCCAAGGAACGCCGCGAAGCTCACCGCGCAGAGGAGGAACGCCGCGAGCGCGAGCGCGATACGGTCGTCGCAGCCTTCATCGAACAGGCCCCGAACTTGACCTGCGACGAGCGCCACGCAGAGATACAAAGGCTGCGCCGCGAGTACGGATTCCGCGCCCTACCACCCGAGCAGGGCCGCAAGCTCGTGGAGCTCCCCGAGCCCGATGGCGAGCCGTCGACTCAGGCGCCGGTCGAGGCCGCGCCCATCGAGGAGCCCCCGGCGGACGATTGCAACGCACCCGCAGAAATCCTCGCCGCGTGATCCTTGGCAGGGCTCAACCGAGCGGCCCGCAAGTGTCGCGGTGGCCGGTCGACCATTCCATGATGGCAAGTTCACGGTTCCGCGCCGACAACGGTTGTGAGTGTCACATTCGCTACTGGCAGGATCTCCAGTTCACCGTGGCGTAGTGACCTTCGACCGCTGGGTCACAAGGAGCCACAGTGGCGCTCTGCGCGGCGTGCTGTGGACGTATGGGTGCGGTTGGGTACCACACCCTTCCAGAGATGCGAGGCCACGCCATTCGGCGTGTCTCAAGCAATTGGGGGCCGCCCTGCGGGCGTACTGCGGGTTTCATTACCAATTGCTTGACATCTCCTCCAGGGTGTGGCGCGGGGCTCTCATCTCGGCTGCGCCGAGCCCGCCAGGGCAAGGCACAGGCAGCTGCGGTGAAACCAAACCCAAGGAGAAACGATGCCCCAGGCCAAGACGCTCAACCCGCCGACACCCAGGCAGTTGCGCTATCTGCGCTCTCTTGCCGACAGGACCGGGACCACGTTTACGCCCCCGAGAAGCAACGCGCAGGCGCGGGCCATGATTGACCAGATGAAGGGTAGGCGGCGCACCTCCCGGCGAGAGATCGCACGGGAACAGCGCGAGGTCTCCTATGACATGGCAACCAAGCGGGGCGACTCCGCGAAGGTCAGCGACCGGGAGCTTGCGGGATACGGGTCAAGCGCCACATGGGCGCCGCCCGTTGAAGAGGGCGACCCCAGGATCGTGCATTGCAAGCGCGATTCCTTCGACGTGTATATCGGCCGTCTTCCCGCCCCGGAGGGCGCCGGTCCCGGCTCGGACGGTCGTTGGGGCAACCCGTTCAAGTCTGGCCGTGACGGCACACGGGAGGAGGTCATCGCCAAGTATGAGCGATGGCTGCTTGACCAGCCCGAGTTGATGCGCCAGCTTCCCGAACTGCGCGGGAAGGTGCTCGGGTGCTGGTGTGCGCCGAGGGCTTGCCACGGCGATGTCCTGGTTCGGCTGTCCAACGTCCGGCTGCCGAGAACCCCCGAGCCTGAGACACCGGGCAAGGACAAGCCCAACCCGTTTCTCTGCTACAGCGTCGGCACAGAGCGGCGGATGATCGTCGTGCAGCGCATCGGGGGAAAGATCAGCATTGGCGACCTGCCAGCCGATGGGAACGGCAAGCGCTATCTGGTGGCGGACAGGACGGACGGCCTGAAGACCTGCGGAGAACTCGACATGCTGGTCGCGGACTACATCCGTCAGGTCAACCGGCTCGGGAGCGTCCCGTTGGGTCCCACCGAGATAGACCGCATCATCGAGGCTGCCGCCTAAGACAACTGACACCACGCAGGGGGTCGCCCGGATCGCTTCGGGCGAGCACCCGTGGTCTCGCCGAACATTCCCTCTCGCCACAGCGAAGGCACCCCCTTGGCGCTCGCCAAACGCGGGCCGCCGCTGCGCGGCGGCAATCACAGTTTCTTCGGTTGTGTGCTTCGCCCAACGAAAACGCTCCCTGTCACAGCGAATGCTCGTGCGGTTGAGATGAACGCGAGCAGACGAAAGGCGAGGGCGAAGGCGCGCGGTGGCCTGCCGCTCAACGCGGCGGGCCCCTCCAACGCTTGACGACAAGCACAGATTCTTCAGGGTGCCGGCAGCCTCAAGGATCGCACCCCTACGGGGTGCGGGAACGGCTGCCACCGACACCCGCAGATAGGCGGATGCCACTAAAAGAAAGGGGCGAGCGCATGATCGCTCACACGAACCTCGTTTGTATGCGTTGCGGGCACATACAGCCCATACAGCGTGACCAGATGCCGTCACGTTGCGAGTACTGCCGTGAATCGTTCACCGCCCACGGTTACTTCCTCCATGACGACACGACCGATGCGGAGGAACTCTCACAGGATGTCTTGGACGCGAGGACCAGCTTGCGGCTGGCGGGAGTCAGCCGATGAGCGTTAAGCGATCTCTCACCATCATCTACACCGGCGACCCTGTACGGGTAGACCCCGAGCAGATCACCGAGGAGATGTTCGTACCCAACGTCGGCCATGACGGCGCGCTCTATGCTGATGACTTGCAGGGTCAGGTGGCCGCCGGGCTGTTCAACCTGGCCGAGTCTCAAGGGGCACTTGTCATTCCCGACGGTCTCGTCGTTGATTGCTACGGCGACGACGATCGCGACGGCGGTGGCTTCGTCCTCGTGGCGTATCCGGCAGGCGACCGTCGCGCCGGCGTTACCTGCGGGTGGCGCGACGTCACCAATCTCGCCCGTGAGCGTGAAGACGACCGCGACGACAACGACGCGAACGTGGTCAGGGGCGCGCTGGAGTTCATGGCCGGCGAGATCAACGCTGCGCTGAGCGGCCAGTCAGCCGCAGCCAGGTAAACACTGCTGCCGGCAAACCGCGCGATGGTGGACGAGCCGGGATTGCTTCCCCATAACTTTTCGCTCTTTCGGCGTCTAGCACGAGGGTCCTATCACACCCCTCCCTGAGAGATCGGCTTACGCCTTCAAGCAATTGAGAATCTCCCCCTGACGGGGGAGCACTGATTTCACATTATCAATTGCTTGACTCTCCTTCCGGGGCGTGATGAGCAGAGGGCAAGTTCGCAAGCTCACAACAAGAGAAAGGCACAGCACACCATGAGCCCTCACGCGTCAACACGCAGCGCAGCAACCTCCAGGCAGCTTTCATATCTCAGGAACCTCGCCACCCAGACCGGCACAACTTTCAGCCTTCCCAGGACGCGATGCCACGCGAGCTGCGAAATCGAGCGGCTCAAAGGGCTGAAGGCAACCCGAGGCACGCACTTGGAAGTTCCCGGCACCACCCGGACCCAGCCGAGCAGCCCTACGCGACCGAGCAGAAGCCTGGCGAGGTCAGCGGCTACGGGTCAAGCGCAAGACGCGGGGACCCAGCCCCGCGGTGCTCGGCGTCGGCGCCACGACGAGCCGAGGGCGAGCCGTTTGAGCTGGGGCACTATGAAACCAAGGCGGGAGAGAAGCGGGCGCTCTATGGCATCCGCGTTGGGGGCAGGCCGCGGATCATCGACGCGGCAGCCGGGGACCGGGGACGCATCTACACAGTCGAGGAGGAACTGTGCGAGAAGGGAGGCTACGGCGAAATCAAGGCGCTGGTCGCGGACTACATCGTGCAGGCTGAGCACCTCGAGCGCATCCCGATGGCAAAGACCTCTCGCCGCAAGCGTGGGCAGGTGGCTGCAGATGCTTAGCGCGTCCGAGGCGTTGGCTGCACCCCCGCGGGTTTCTCTACTCGGGGGGGCCAGACCGGGGGCCGTCGCCCTCCGCATCGTGGCACGCCCGGAGGGCGTGCCGGGGATCGGGCTCCGCGGCCCCACACCGGGCGGGGCCCGAGTCCTGATCGGAGGCCCTGCAATGAGCCGCAGTCCCGAGGTACTTCTCGTCGTTGGTCAGGGGCACGAAAACGACTCGCTCGCCGAGGAGCTCGCGCTCGACGGCTACCAGCTACGTCGCGCCACCGACCAGCCGGAACTCCGCGCCCGCTCCACGCCGGGCGACGTCGACCTCATCATCCTGGTCCCGCATCCCACCAGGGCGAGAGACTTCATGCCCTGCGCGCGTTGCGCACGGGCGAGCTCGCGCCCGAGGTCAACGCGGACGCGCGTGTCCTGTGGGTCAGCGCGACCAAAGAGGTAGCCGAGGTGCTACGCGCATTCGAGGCCGGCGCCGACGATGCGATCCGATCGCCATTCGTCTACGCGGAGCTGCTCGCCCGCGTGCGAGCGCTGCTGCGCCGCAACATGGTCAGCACCTCGGCCATGATCCAGTTCGGAGCGCTGCGGATCGACACGACAGCTCACAAGGCGACGTTCGGATCGACGCCGCTTCAGCTGCGGCGCCTGGAATACGCGCTGCTGGTTCATCTCGCGCGTGACCCCAGCCGCGTCTACACCAAGGACGAGCTGCTGCGCGACCTGTGGGGCTATCGCTGCCAGGGCGCTACGCGAACCGTGGACACCCACGTTTGCCGCCTGCGGCGCTCGCTCGCGCGCGCCGGCGCCGGTGGGTGGCTGACAGCAATTCGAGGCGTTGGCTATCGCCTCGCTCCCGACGGGCACGGCGAGCTGCGCGTGCTTGCCGGCGGACGTAGCGCCTGAGCGGCGCCTGCTGGGCCTCGCCCCTCCCGATGATCGCACGCTGCGCGTGCGCGGGAGTGGGGCAACGGCCCGCGCCCGGCGGGCTCATACCCCTGCGAAAGGAGAACCATGAGCACCACCACAGCAACGCCTCCCGATGTCGGGGAGGCAGCTCCTCTACAAACCGAGTCGGGCGCTCGTCGCACCCGAAGCCTCGGCAGATACATCGCGCTCGACAACGAACAGACGCGCGAAGTCGTGAGCCTCCCACGACCTGACGGGAGCACTCTCGTCGTCGACCACCAGCTCGGCACCCTCAGCGACGGACGCCTGGTGGCGCACCTGGCGCACGATGAGCCCGCTTGCAACGCGCGGATCGTCTGTGACCTGTACCTCGCCGATGATGAGCGCCGGGGTCGCTGCCGCGCGGTGACACCCGCAGACTTCAACGCCACCCGGCACGTCACCCCATCCCCGTCCAGCGACCACGGGCCGAGGCCGTCCGGCCGACTGCAGGACGCCGCCGGTCACATTTACCGTACTTGCAGCCTGCTTGTTCGGGTGCCTTTCGGTGAGCCCCGCCGCGAACTGCGCTGGACCCGTTCGCGTGTTCCCGGCGGTCGTGACCCCTTGGACGTTGTGACGCTCCGCGAGGTAGTCGGCAACCTTGAAGCCTATGAGCCGGCGCGCACACTGACGCGCGAGGCGCTCGCGTGTTGCCCTGCGGGTACCTGTGACCGGCGTCTGCGCGAGGAGTCCCAGCGGCTGGAGGACAGCGCGATCGTGCTCAACCGGGGCCTGCGCGAAGCCGTCCAGCGGGAGCGTCGGCTCGGCGTACTGACGCTGGGTGAGATCGCCCTGCGCTGTGGTCGCGTCAGGAGCAACTGTCCAGGTGGCTCCACCGGCGAAACGAGCTGGGTCGCGCGCCGCATCGGCGAGATGCCCGAGGGAGGCGAGCAGAAGCCCTGCCCCTGGGTTCACAGCGACGTGCTGGCGCTCATCGCCAGGGACGGGCTCGGCATCTGCCCCCGCGAGGTGGAACTGTGAGCACCCTTACCGCACGGCGAAACGCCGCCCGCAAGGCTGCCAGTCGGCTCATGCGCTCGGGCCTTGACTGCGGCCGGGATCTCAAATCGCCGCAGGCGATCGACTGGCTCGCCGATGTGGCACTTCACGTTGACAGCCTCGACCCGATCGAGATAGGCGCCGGCGCGATCCTTGAGAGCAGCGGCCACGCCCGCGGGCATGAGCAATTGACGCTGGCGATGAGCTGATGCTGCTGCTCGCCACACAGGCAGAGCCGCAGATGGTCGAGCACGCTCACCCGAACCTCGGCAGGCTCGTCCAGCCGCGGCACTACAACGCCCTGCCGGCGACGATCGCGCGCGGCGTGCCGTGGGCAGCCGATAACGACTGCTACCGGGCCTCGACGCACACGCCTACTACGCGATGCTCGACCGCCTGCACCACATCGGCGGCCGGTGTCTGTTCGTGGCCGTGCCCGACGTCGTGGCCGACGCCTACGCGACCGCGCGGCAGTTCGAGCGCTGGTGGACCGGACCCACCCGCCGCGGCCTGCCCGCCGCGCTGGTCGCGCAGGACGGCCTTGAGCACATGGGCCAGTGGATGAGCATGGTGTGGCCGCGCATCGACGCGCTGTTCATCGGCGGCTCGACTGAGTGGAAGCTCGGGCCGGCGGCGCGTGCCCTCGTCCGCGAAGCCAAGCGCCGGGGCCTGTGGGTCCACATGGGTCGCGTCAACAGCGTCAAGCGGATCGCCTACGCCGCCGAGATTGGCTGCGACAGCATCGACGGCACCGGCTGGATGCGCTGGCGCGACATCCGGCTACCGAAAGGTCTCCAGGCCGCGAGCGCCCCGCCGCGGGTCGCGCTGCCCGGCCTCGACCGGGACACCGCCGACGAGCTGGAGCGGAGCGCCGCCTGATGTGGATTGGCGACGACGGTGGACGAGAGGCAGCGGGCTTCGCCGGCCACGCCGGCGACTGCGTGGTGCGCGCCATCGCCATCGCCAGCGAGATGCCCTACGCCGAGGTTTACCGCGCGCTCCACGAGGCGACCCTCGCCGATACTTGGCTGCGGCGACAGCGCGAACGCCGCTACGGACCCCGCGCACGCGCCCACGCCAGCCCACGCTTCGGCGTCCACCGCCGCGTCTACGACCGCTACCTCGCCGAGCGCGGCTGGACTTGGACGCCGACCATGAAGGTCGGCCAGGGCTGCACCGTCCATCTACGCGCCGACGAGCTGCCGGGCGGCCGGCTCATCGTCAGGGTCTCCAAACACCTGTGCGCGGTCATCGACGGGGTGATCCACGACACTCACGATCCCAGCCGCGGCGGGACGCGCTGCGTGTACGGGTACTGGAGCCAGCCGAAGGCGCTCCGATCGAGCCAGGTGTAACTGCGTCTGCCACGTCGGTCGCTGACGCTCCGACTCGGCAGACGCGATGGCCTTCGCGTGGGCTCGCGCCCACCCTCCTTGCAGCCTTCGGCTGCGACACCAACCCCCCGCGAGGACTGCCGCCGGGTCGAACGGCGACCGGCCAGATAGCACGCGGGCTTCGCCCGCTGTAACCGAGCCTCTCATCCTGTCGGCTCTCATTCCGATCCCGATGCCGCACGCCTGCGGCCTACGGTCTGCGCGCTGGACTGCCGGCTTGCAGCCGCCAGCCAGCACGGCTCGCCGCTTCGCGGCTGCCTTCGCATCCCTTCGGCCTGCGCGCCCGCCGCCGGCTTTGCCTGACGGCTGCGCCCGCGGCTCGCGCGCCCGGCGTACAGCACCAAGCCCGGACAGACTAGATGCACACCCGTGCGAGCGCTGTGTGAGCGCTGTGCAACTCGTTGGCCGGTCTCGGGGGGTCGTGGTCTGTATCGGGTGTGATGACCACAGCCAGCATCGGTGCCGCCAAGGGCGGCGGGTACGCGCGCTACCTCGAGAGCAAGACGATCGAGCCTGAGCGCGGCGACTACTACCTGAGCCCCGAGGGAGAGCCTGTGCAGGCGCCCGGCCAGTGGCTTGCCACCCCCGACACGCTCGCGCGGCTCGGCATCGAAGGCAGCACCGTCGAGGGCCACGACTTCATCGCGCTGATGGAAGGCAAGCACCCGCGGTCGGGAAGGTTCCTGCGCCGCGCGGGCTCCAACGGCGGTCGGGCCGCCGGGATCGACCTGACGTTCAGCGCTCCGAAGTCGGTGTCCGCGGTGTGGGCGCTCGCCGGCGAGACCCAGCGCCGTGAGATCGAGGCCGCGCACGCCGCCGCCGTCAGCGAGACGATCGGCCACCTGACCGAGACGGTGCCGACCGTCCGGCGCCGCTACCGCGGGCAGGTGGTCGAGGAGCCGGCCCGCGACGTGGTGGCCGCCGAGTACCGCCACACCACCGCCCGCGGCGTCCTCGAGGGTGACGTACCCGACCCACAGCTCCACAGCCATGTGGTCATCACCAGCGCGATCCGCGACGACGGGCGGATCGTCGCGGTCGCGTCGCGTCCGATCTTCCGCTCGGCCCGCGAGCTTGGCGGCTACTACCGCTCGGCGCTCGCGCACCAACTCCAGCAGCGCGGGTATGCGATCGAGCAGGGCACCGGCAAACATGGCCGCTACTTCGAGATAGCCGGTGTGCCGCGCGGCCTGCTGGACGCCTTCTCCGCCCGCAGCCGCGAGGTAGCCAGAGCCGCCGAGCGCTTCCGCGCACAGTGGGGCCGCGCGCCAGAGCGCGGGGAGCTGCGAGCACTCAAGCTGGAGAACCGCAAGGCCAAGGTGCTCGTCACCCGCACCGACCTGCAGCAAGCATGGAACGACACCGCCGCCCGCTTCGACTTCACCGCCCGGCAGCCCGGACAGCGCTCCATCGCGGAGGCGGGGGCAGCGGTGCAGGCGCCGCTTGAGGATCGCGTCGAGCAGCGCCTCACCGAGCGCACCGCGACCTTCGAGCCCGGCGAGTTCCGGGCAGTCCTGCTTGAGCAGTCCGTCGGCGAACTCTCACCCCGCGAGGCCCTCGACCTCTCGCGGGCGATGATCGCCGAACGCCGCGTGCTCCCCCTGGAGGGCGGTCTGATGACCACGCTCGCCGTGCGTGCGCGCGAGCAGGCGATCGAGCGCAGGTTCACCACGCTCGCCGCCGGCGGCGGCCGAGACGTTGGGGTCGAGGCCCGCGCGCTCGCCAGCGATCAGATCGCCGAGCGCATCGGCGGACGCCTCTCAGGGGAGCAGGCCCACGCTCTGCAGGTCATCACCGGCCCCGAGCGCGCCGCGATCCTCGTCGGCCCCGCCGGCACCGGCAAGGGCGTCGTCATCGACGCCGCCGCCCGCGCCGAGCAGTACGGCGGCCACCAGACCTTGGGGATCGCCGTGTCCGGGTCCACCGCGCAGCGCCTCGGCCAAGACAGCCCCGCGCTCGCCGGGCACACCCTGACCCTCGACGCGCTCGTCTCCCGCGTCGACCGCGGCCAGCTCGCCGTCGGCCAGGACACCACGATCTACTTCGATGAGGCGGGCATGGCCGACACCGACCGCCTTGAGCGGCTCACCGAAGTCGTGGAGCACAGTGGGTCAAAGCTCGTGGCGATCGGCGATGCCGCCCAGCTCCCCTCGATCGGCGCAGGCGGCATGTTCGAGCGCCTCTCAGACATCGCCCCGAGCGCCGAGCTCTCGAACATCCGCCGGACCCTCGACCCCGACGAACAGCGCGCATGGGCGGACCTGCGGGCCGGGCGCTCCGACCGCGCGATGGCCCACTACCACTCGCGCGGGCAGCTGCACATGGAGGACACCCGCGATGAGGCCGTCGAGCAGGCCGCGCAGAGCTGGGCGGCGCTCACCGAGACCCACGACCCCAGCGAGGTCGCCCTCATCTCAGACGCCTCAAACCAGGAGATCAACCGGCTCAACGCCCGCGCCCAGCACTTCCGAGCCGAGCGCGGCGAACTCGGCGACCTCGAAGTCCCGGTGCCCGGCGTCCACTACGGCATCCGCCAGGGCGACCGCGTGGCGCTGATCGACCAGCACCACGAGCCGGGCGTCGAGCGCATCGAGAACGGCAGCCGCGGCGAAGTCCTCGACATCACCCAGGCCGGCGAGGTGCTGATCGAGTTCGACGTGACCGGCCGCAAGCGAACATTGGCCGGCGATGACCTCGGCCGCCTACGCCTCGGCTACGCCCAGCACATCCACCGCGCCCAGGGCGCAACCGTCACAAGGACCCTCGTCGTGACCGGCGGCTGGCAGACCAGCAAGGAGCCCGCCTATGTCGAGGCGTCCCGTGCCCGCCAGGGCACCGAGTGGTTCGTCTCGCGCGAGGATCTCGGCGTTGAAGGGCACGACACCGACCGCATCCAGCGCCTCGCGCAGAACATGCGCCGCAGCCACGCGCAGACGCCATCACTTGCGCACCCCGAGCTGCCCGACCGCGACTACGGCACCCATTTTCACCGCTCGATCGCACCCAGCCGCACCAGCCGCATACCGGGGATCGTCCGTGCGATCAACCGGATCGTCAACCCACCAGCACAGGAGCGAACACGATGAGCCAACGACGCCAGATCGTTCTCCCCGACCCCGTAGACCAGCAGCTACGCGAGCTGGCCGCCGGCGCCGACACGCCACCCTCCACGCTCGCCGCGCAGATGGTGCAAGCCGGTGTCGCCCAGGCAGTCAAGGACGGCAAGGTCCGACCGCTGCGCCCAACCGCCGTGCTCGTCGGCGGTGAGAACGGCGAGCGCGCGCCCTGGCTTGAGCCCTACGGCGGCGATAGCGAGTGGCGCCGGCAGATGTGGGGCGCGATCGTCGCGCTGCACGGCCGCTACCCCACGCAGCTCGAAGCGCTCAAGGAGAAATGGTGGACCGATGAGTTCACAACGGAGACACTGTGCGCGCTCGCCGTGTGGCGAGCCGAACTCGACGACGCCGGCACAGACCCGCGCGACGAGCTCGCCTTCAAGAACCAGCTCACCGACTACTCCCAGCTTCTACGCCAGCAAGGCGGCGGCACCACAAAGCAGTGGAAGCCCGGCGCAACGCCCCCGGAGTGGGCCGGCGAGTAATTACGAGGCCACCCAAATCTTCACGAATCCCGGCGCCGCCACAACATTTTTGACAATTGCTCCGGGGGTCCTGTGCTGCAGCTACCACCGCGGAGCCGATAGATCGTTATTTCGGGCCCAGGATCGTGGTAAGCCAATGGGTAGTAGTCGAAGCTCCAGTCGAAGTTGAAGGCGACTTGGCCGTGGACGTACGGAGTCACATGGTAGGCGACTGTACCAGCGGCAGCCAGCGCGCGGTAGTAAGCGATGGCTTCCGGAACAGCGTTCGGGTCGGCAAAGGCTCTATCGGACTGAGTGGAGCCAGTCAACACCCAGCAGTAGCCAAGGCGCTCGTAGTAGGGGATTAGGGCTGGGCGTAGAGTTCGCTCGTAATCCTCGACGCTCAGCTCAGGGGCCGGGTTCGGCGAGACTTGGCCGTTTGGCAGGATCAGCTGCCGGAGTGCCGGCAGCTTGAGCCAAATCGCGCGCTTGCTAGCAGCACGCTCGGCTGACCCTGGCAAGTATTCCAGCCACGCATTGGGCGCAATCGGCTCGACGACGACGCGACTGCCCGCCGGCACATGCGCAATCATCCAACGACGCGCTAGTTCGGATGTGAACGGACGCGAAAGAATGATCCCTGAATGGATGCTGTACACCAGACCCTGGGTGCACATCATTAGTGTGACCAGGCCAGCAGCAAGCGGACGGGCGATCGAGAGTCCGCGGCTCTCTAACCAGGTAGCGGCCAGGTCCAACTGCTGCAATGCAAAGTAGGCTCCCAGCAGGCAGACGATCGGGAAGATTGGCAGCATCCAACGCCCGAAGTAGCGGGTCTCAAGCCCCATAAAAACAAGGAAGATCACCACCGTTGGCACAAGAACAAAGCCGACTCGCCGCTCATAGCGCCAGATGGTCAACGCTCCGCCAAGGGCAGCCAGACTAGGCACCCAACCGAGCCCCCAAGTCAGGGTCCAGAGATAGTAGATGAACCCACCATCCGGCGGGGCACCTAGCTTACCTTGGGCTTCTGATGACAGTGCCGACTGATGCATGATCCCTGCCCGAAATTCGCTGAACGCCAACACCGAGTATGGATCGGCCGCAACAAACGCAACCAACGCGATAGTGCCCGCGACCGCGAAACCAGCGACGGCGGTCGCTCGATCGGAGGGGCGAAGCCCCTGGATCAGTCCGGCCGCGACAACCGGGACAATGACGATGCCGCCGGTGTACTTTGTCGCGCTCGCCAGTCCAAGACCCAGCCCCGCCACGGCGTAGTCGACAAGACGACCGCGCTTCAACACGCCCGCGGCACCGAATAGTGCCAGCGTGACCGGCACGAGGGTCGGTACGTCGTTGAGTGCCAGATGAGCGTAGAAGACGGGCAGGAAAGCCACTGCCATGACAGCGGCGGCGAGCAGACCTACTGCTCGCCGAAACAATCGGGCGCCAGTGAGATAAAGCAGCCACACCGCCACAGTGCCCAGTACAGCAACGAGGCAGCGCGCGAGGATATAGAGCCCGGTGGGGTCGGTCGCGTACTTATGAGCGACGCCACTATTGCCGCTGGCGAAGACGGCGAGGAGCAGATGCAATGCGTAGGTGAAGGCCGGCGGATTCTCGAAGTAGTGGGGATTGAGACCGTGGCCGAACATGTCAACGGCCCTTCTAAGGAACAGGGTCCCCTCGTCTGTGTTGTAGACAAACGGGAGACCCTGTTTGACTCCCCACAAACGAAGCCCGAGAGCGACCCCCAAGACAGCCGTCAAGCCTGCATACGCTCCGACACGGCATCGGCTGAGCGAGGGCAACCTACCGAGCCAAGTGGTCGCGACGTTCAAGACTTGTACGAGGATCGAGCGTGCCCATTGACAGTGAACCATTGAGCGCCGCGATGTCCTCGCTCAACGAGCGAGACATAGGTCGGGTCCGTCTGGAGATGGCCCGCTAGCTGCTCCTGTGTCATCCCAGCGCGGTCACCCGGCCCGCGTAGCGCGCAGCCCAAGACAATCAGGTCGACATCTCGGGTGGACTCTTCTACAGTGAGCATGATTTTGGTTTTCGGCGTCAACTTTGCTTGGCTCCTGCCGCCCAACATAGCGCGGCGAGCTCCGAGAGGGCGCGCGCCGAACAGCACAACTGCCGGCACAGACCCACGGGCATGAAATGCGCTTGGGCCTTTGTCCGGCCGCGCTTGTAAGGTTATGTGATCGGGACAGGCTCGGGTGGAAGCGCCTAGCGGGAAGGCCACCCGTGCATTTGGCTACGACAGCCATTGACTAGATGGCCGCCCCCTGCGACTCGCCTGGGGGACTGAGAGCCCATATCCCCGTCGAGGACTTTGCGGCGCTGCCGGCCGACGGTTCCGCGCAGAGCCACGCCCTGCGTCTGGGGATGACCAAAGCGCGCGGTGATCGTGATCGATGAGGAGAGGGCGTGCACCTATCGTACGATCACCTGCTGGGCCTCGACTGCCAGTCGGTCGACGACCTGAAGCAGGCGCTAACGGGCGCGCCTTCGGATCACTACTTTGGTAGGCGCCGAAAGAATGGGTGAGCTTGCTCCGGCGGAATTGCTCGCGATCTCTTCAACGCGGATAGTCGAGCCGATGTCAGCAACGCTCAGGAGGTAGCTACTACCCCTGGCATTCTGTATCGGGGCACACGCAGCGCCTGTACGATCGCAGCGCTGCCATTGCTCTCCGTATTCGGTGGGGCTGTTTGTCCATTCTCCGTGCGCTACGGTCAGAATCTGCCCGCGCTGGGCAGCACCGGTTAGAGTCGGAGGCAAGTTGTTGATTGGAATCCCGGACGGTGAGAATGCCGCAAGCCCGAGGGGAACTCCCACACCCGAAGGTCCATCGTAGCCGGCCGCGGCTTGGCACGAAAGGGCGCCGCCACAGATGCCGTTGGTTCCCGTTACCACGTCGTAGAGAGCTTCCGAGTCACCGATATGGGAGTAGAGCGTGCGGCTTGGGTAAGTAACAGCGTGCCCTCCGCCGGCGAGAGCGAACTCCGCAGCGACGATCGGCGCTGACACGGACGTGCCACCGGCTATACTCCAACCGAATCGGGGTCCTCCCGGACGGAGCGGTGTGCTGTCGTAGATCGCCACGCCGGTTCGTGGATCGCCAACAGCAGCAACATCAGCTACAAGACGCGCCGTGGCGCACCCCGTTGCGATCCAGGTGCCTGCTTCGGTCTGCCATGTTGGTGCAGCGAACACCGAGCTGCAGCCGCCGCCGCTTCCAGACCAGACTGTGCTCGACCACGTTCCTTCCTTTTCACTCAGTGCGGTGCCGCCTACTGCCACGACATCGAGGGACGACGCTGGAAAGCTGACTCCGGCCGGGGTTCCTTCACATTCAGGCGATCGGCCGAGATAGCCGCAGTCGCCCGCGCTCGCAGTCACCACGACGCCTGGGTGCTGGTAATACTGAGCACTCAGAATCGGGGCTTGTTCCACTTCTTCAGCGACCGATTCGTAGGAGTTGCTGATCTCCGTAGCGCCAGCACCTGCCGCTGCATTGACTGCGGCCCCGAGATCGCTGAATTCTTCAGTTCGAGCCTCGACCAATAGTAGATGGCAGCTCTGACAGATCGCATGGGCAAGCTCAATGTCGATGGACGTCTCGTAAGCCCATCCGCCTTCGGTTCGTGAAGGAGGCGCGATGCCGCCATGCTCATTGATCGTCCGAAGGCACCCATTCGCGGCGGTGCAGGCCGGCAACCCGAACTGGGAATCGAAGACAGCGAGATCGTGTTCGGCGGTAGGATCGTTGAACGCGTCGATTAGTGCGATCGTTTGGGTCGAGGCGCCGCTGGTTTCGTCGGGCAACGAATATGCCGCATGAAGGTCGTCGGGAGTTAGACTGACTGAAAACGGGTGTTCGAACACAACATTCGGGGTACTGCCCTGTGCCGGGGCTTCAGTAGGCTGGGTTTGCGCAACCTGCGGGGATACAGCAGCCTGGTTGGCTGGCACCGAGATGGTGCTCGCGCATCGCGCCAGTCCGCGAGACGGTGGCGGGTTGCAGGCACGTTCGATGCGCGTCGTCGGCATCACGCCGGCTACGGCTCCCACTGGCCCGGCGAGTGCGATTGAAACGATGAGAACCGCCGCCAAGCCAATCTGTACCCATGTGTGCGGACCGCCGCCTAGCACTAGTCCGATTCGAGCGTGACCCTGCCGGGTGGTACCTAGACGTCTTGAGGTGACTGTGGATGCTCTGGAAGGTTTCATCTGCGGATGGGTGCTGAGCTTGGTGGAGGAGTGGGTGCCGGTCTGGCCGGCACCCACTCCTGATAACGCTTTCGGTTACCCCAGGACTTTCCTAGAGTACTGCGTGGTACGTCTGTTCACCGTAAGCATCGATGTTCACCTGCCAGCTTTCGGCATAGTCGTAACCACCATAGCACGCCCACTGCGTCCTACCGTGGGCGTTTTCGTACGGACCTGTGCAGTGGGTCGTGTATTCGGCGAGACCACCCCAGTCGTAATTCGCCCATTCGTAGCTGCGGCGAATGGCGTTTTCGTAGGTATACGCCGGCTTTGCGCCGGACGGGCCGGACGGACCGGACGGGTGACGGACGGCAGAATACGCCGGAGCAGCACTGGCTGCGAGCACAGCTACCATGCTGAAGACGAGCGCAAGTCGCTTCATAACTTGTCTACCTTTCGCTAGGGTCATCTTCTTCCATCTTTGTGGTACTAAATGGCCTACCCAGCAGGTAGGCCCGGCCTTCGGCAGTATTAGTACCAAGCTAGGAGGCCACCTGATACCGCCAATGTGGCGAGTTAGGATACGTTGTATACGCCAACATGGCTGATCTTACCCGCGCGAGGTATCCTTCCTGTCCCCTTTCGTCAAGGAAAGCCCAAGCTCATCGAATTGAAGCGCCGCCGCAAACTCCGGCTGACTGGGATCAACCGCGCGCTTGACGCGCTGTTCAATCGCGTGAACGCGCTGGGTGACCGTGCGCCGCTCGACCCGGAGCGCGGAAGCCGCCGAGACGGCATTACCTCGCGCCCCGAGAAAGGCGCGTAGGGTTTCGCACGGCGCGTCATCATCCGTTCGCAGGCCGCGCATGGGCTCCAGATAGAGTTCCCTCAAAGAGCGCGACGCGGTCTCGTCGCGTAGGATCGCTGAGAGAACGAGCACGTCCCGATAACGCGTAAGCGGCGCATGTGTGACAAGACCGACCCGCAGTGCCGCCTGGGCTTGACGATGGCCCAAGCGTAAGCCGTCGAGTTCGGCCTGCCACTCTCCAACCGCGAGCAGAAGCTGATCCTCAGTGATCTTGCCGAGGATGTCGTCAAGGTCAGCTGCGACCGGGATGCGCCAGAAACGAAGCCAAGCCCATACCGTGTGACGGCCAGGACGGACGCGGAGCAGCTCGCTGCCGAGCTGGTCCGCGATACGCAGCATCGCCCGGTGTGCGCGAGCGCCATGGGCGATGATGGCGAGATGCCAGCCTTCGAAGCTGTAGTCCAAGTCGCTCGGGTCGATGTTGCCGCCAGCGAGCAGCAGGCGAACCTTTTGAGCGCGTAGGTCCTCCGGCGAATCCGCTATCCGCTGAAGCTCCTTTCTGTGTGCGCGCGCGACCTCTGTTGACAGCCGGTCGATTTGTTCAGATTGCCTACGGAAAACGTCCTCGAGCAGCCCTACTGGCACCGCGGCAGCCTCCTGGCGAATGAACTCGCTGAGAACCTCAGCACCGATTAGACACCGGCGCTGCACGGTCTCGATTGCAACTCCGGCTTGGGCCGCACGGCGCGCCTGGGCAATCAGCGCCTCCGGGATCGCGCGCCGTTGATCTAGGTCGGCACCGAGCCCCTCAAGCGTCCATTTGAGCGCCGTGTCTATGGCCGAACGCAAACCCATCGCGTACTCGGCTTCGTCAACCCGCAAACGGACCGGAGCCCGTGTCTCGATCCGAGACAACGTCACGCTGGCGATCTCGGATAGCCGGGCGATCAACCGTTCTACTACCTGTGCCCCCCATTGCGTTCGATCGGAAGAGCTGTACGTCGTAGAGTTGGTTGCTTTGGTGACTGTCGGAATCATAACGATCAGCCGTTGAAACCTAGGTGCGGGCTTAGTGCAGCTACCAACTCCTCAAGAGGGATCATCGAGGAATGGGCCGCAATATTGATGGCCGCGACGACATCACGAGCCTCGCTGCAGTAGGAAGGAAGGAGGACCTCGTCTCCCCCGAGGACCCCTCCTTCCCTGGCGGTCCCGACCGGGTGAGCCGCGGCCACCATTCGCCGTCACCGAGACTGAGGGAGATCGCCCCGATGATGGCCTACCAGCACCTGCATCTGTGGGGATGAGGGCACTGGAGCTTGGAAGGCACAGAAGCGCGAGTCTGTAGATCGCCACGCCAGCTGCGCCAGTTGCCATGCCTGCGCAGAACGATTGATTGCCTGCCGAAGGCCGGCGTAGTGTCTCTTCCGCAAATGAACCCCGGGTGGGCCGGGCATCTGGCGCCAGGGACGCCTCGTGGACGCCCGGCCCACCCTCTGACCGGCGACCCCAGTGAGCGCGACGGCTACAGGCTGCCGTCGACATAGGTCGCCCGTCCCCTCCACGGGCACCTGGGCAAGCGGTGCCCGCGCGGACTCGAGCGGCGCCTCGCGGGTTGCCCACGCCGCCCGTGACCGTCAAGTCCATCTTCGCCACCCGTCATTCTCCGGCGGTACTTGCTCCCGGCCGTGTGCATTCATATCCACTGACGCTAGGTGCCATCAGCATCCACGTCAAGATGTAGGGCTATCCGATAGGGCTATCCAGTAGCCCTATCCGGTAGAGCTACTGGTACTTACCCGGTCAGGCATGTGAACGGCGGCCCACGGTCTTGTGGCACTCGGGCTCAACAAAGCAGTAGCGAGGTGAGTGGTGGCAAGGCGCTGCTCCGGCAGCTTACACAAGGTCGCGAGCGGGCTGTTATAGCCTGCCACTTCGACCACTGTTTTCTTGGCTCGCTCGGCGTATTGTTTGCAGATCTCGGCAGCCCGAGCTAGTCCTCGTCCTTGTCTAATGAAGTCCACTACCTCATCCCACTCCGCACTCTCCTTTTTGCCAACCAAGAGAGGGGCTAGACGCGAATCGTCCGCAAGCGCAAGTAGGACTGGCAGTGAAAAATGGCCTTCTTCCAGAGCATTGCGAGGATGACGACCTGTCACGGGGTCGTCTCCTGCCAGTGCGAGGATGTCCTCGCAGATCTGCACCGCGATCCCGAGACTCTCGCCAGCGGCTCGTAAAGCGTCCCAAGCCGCGGAGTCAGCGCCGGCCAAATGGGCGCCAAGACCAGCGGCGAGTGAAAGATTGGTGCCGTGGGTGAGACGCGCCCATTCGATGTAGCGATCTATCGAACGCGTCACCTGGGCCTGGTCGCGTGCGAGCAGTGCCGTCCCCTCGCTGATGGCTTCGATTGCCTCACCGATAGCTTCGCTGACCTCCGCGTCAAGACCGGCGGGAGCCGCGATTAGCGCACAGGACAGGCTGTAATCACTAATCATCACTGCCAGCGCATTGTTCGTGCTCGCATATCGGGTGTCCGCGGCGCTCACGCGGCTTAGCATCGTGGGGAAGACGGCAAGCAGCTCAGCACATAGTGCAGCGTCAAGCGACTGGCTGTCCGGCTTTGACCCATAGGCAAGCTCGCTGGCGATGACCGTGAGTGCAGCAATCGGTCCTAGGCCGGCGCACACCTCGCGCTGGAGCAGCTCTGCGGCCAGGGTGAACTCGCTGTGGATCTTCTCGCGCAGTAGCTCGTCGAATGCAACGAGCTGATCTATGCAGCCAAGCTGTAACGCGAGTTCTCCAGCGGGCGTAGCCATCGGCGAGGGATGCGCTATGCCCGCAGTCAGCATCGCGACCGCGGTTGAGAGCAGTGGACCGGAGGCGCCCAGCAGGTCCGCCGAGTCCACCGGCTGAGTGGCACGTCGCTTCAGTAGCTCATGTGCCATGCGGGCCATCATGGAGCTATCCTGACCGAGTCTGAGATTCGCGCGCCCGATCGTCCGGCCAACCTCTATCTGTCTTGCATGTCGCCGTATTGCTTTATCGAGGGTGATAGCAGCGGTGTAGGCGCTTCTCATCGCCTGATCGATGCCCTCGCCCGTGATAGGGTCCGTCGTCTGCGCCGCATCACCCAGGAAGATGATCCCGTCAAGCTGGCAGCGCTCGGCCGCGAAATCGCCGCCAAACAAACCGCCGATCGCTCGTCCGACCGGATCAAGGCTGCCCAGACGATCACCCTGATATCGCTGCAATGCCACCAAGAATGAATCCAGAAGCTCGTTGATGGACCGTGGATGCGGTAGACCCCGGGTGCCCAGGTAGCCGACGCCTGCATTTGCGACTCTCTCATCAACCGGGAAAACCCAACCATAGCCGTAATTCATCACACCGTCCGGGAGGGGCGCATAGATCTCAAATGATGGAGTGAGTGGCTGGTCGCAGTGAATATACCGGCGTACTGCATACGCAAATGTCCTTGACTGGGGGAGCTGTCCACTCAGCTGATGACGCAGCCGTGAGGTGGCACCGTCGGCGGCTACGACGTAGCGCGCATTAATGGCTAGCTGCCTAGCTCCGCGCGTGAGCTCGACGCCAACCACGCTCCCATCGCTCCGCAAGGGCTGCTTCACATATCCATGCACCAGACGCGCTCCTGCGGCGCAGGCCATTTCGACCAGTGCATGATCGAGCTGTTTACGAGGGATACAGCACGACTGATGCGTCCGACAGGCCGAGCCAGGGTTCATCGTGATGTATTCACGCTCTCGCCAATCTACGAAGACTCGCACAGCGTCGATCGGGTGTGCGCCAGCGAGAACCCGCTCCAGCCCGAGTTCGTGCAGAAAAGCAACTGCCGAACTGGTCAGACCGTCGCCGCACGCCTTGTCCCGTGGGAAGGAACACTTATCGATCAGGATCACGTCATGCCCGCGCTCCGCCAACGTGAACGCAGCAATTGATCCCGCTGGGCCAGCACCGACAACGGCGATTTCTGCCTCATCTAGAATAGGCGCGTCCGCCGTCATGAGTACGCGCTCAACCGCTCAAACTCGGCGTCCGCTGTCATGAGCAGCCCTCGCGCTTCCGGCAATATCCGCACAGCATCCTTAGCCTGGGAAATCCAGTCTTGCGCGTCAACGCTCGCACGTGCAATAGCGTCTGTTTCGAGTATCTGATTAACCACATTCTCGATCGGTGCACCTTCTCGCAAGAGCGAGCCGATTTTTGGAGATCTCTCAAGTGCGTAGATCAACGGCAACGTGTAGTTGCCGTTGCTTAGATCACTGTCGCACTGCTTGCCCATCTGCTCCTGATTCCCCGTGAGATCAAGGATGTCGTCGATGAGCTGGAACCCAATTCCCAAGGTCCTACCGAACTGTTTGAGATGATGTTTGACTGTTTCATCGGCGCCGCCGAGTATCGCTCCGAGTTCGGCAGCAAGCCGAAACATACCTGCCGTCTTGCCCTCGATTGCTTCGAGGTAGCTGGCCGGCGTCCTGGCGGTGTTATACCTGTCCCGCAGCTCAAGCATCTGACCTGTGCACACACGCTCGGCCGCCTTCACAGCGATCACTACGGCATCCTGTCCGCAACGGGCAAACAGTGTCAACGCTCTCCCGAAGAACAGGCAACCGGCTGCGGCGGCGAGTGGCGCTCCGTAGCGAGCGGGTAGGCTCACCACCCCGCGCCTGACGCTGCTGTCGTCTATCACATCATCATGAGGGAGAGTGGCGAGATGGAACATCTCAACGGCTGCTGCTGCGATGTCAGCATGTGCACACGGGTCGCCGACACCTGCGCGCGCCGCAGCCTCAGCAGCCAGCAGGACCTTCGAGCGCGTCTGCTTGCTGGAGCCGCCCACCGCATAATGCCATATCTCATTAAGAGCGTCCGTCCGTAGTCCTACGTCAAGACTCGCAAGCTCCACCATCACCCCCTCCTTATGGGACGGACGCCCACACGACCGAGCGACGTGTCGCGAAATAGCCTAGCACTCCTGTAGCAATCATCGCCAAAGCTGTAGACACCGCGAGCACCTCAAAGCCAAGCCCAAACGCTGGCGAGAAACTCTCAGGAAACCCGGTGCTCTCGCGTATGTAATGCGTGGCAAGCGGCTCAGCCCCCAGGCCGAAAACGGCGCCGATCGCACACCCGAGCAAAACGACTATTCCTGTCTCGATGTATATAGTGCCCACCAGTTCGCTTCTGGACATCCCCAGTCGCTTCAACGTGGCCAGCCGTCCCCGTCGCTGCCAGATCGACCCTGACATCACCGCTACGACCGCAAGCACCGCGCTGATCAGCAGGAGCGTGGAGATCTGGCCCAGCTGCGCAAGCCCCTGGCTTGTAACGGCACGGACACTAGCCTCATCCTGGCGGCCTGTCCTGACCGTCAGACCCATTCCTCCAAGCGCCCCTTCGACGACCCGGCGACCCTGTTCGGCGCCCACCCCCGAGCGCAAGCCAACACGTATAGCCGTGACGCTCTTTGTCTGCCATAAACGAGTGTAATCCTTGCTATTCAGCAAGATTGCGCCAGGCGGCCACCCGTAGTTGGTAATGGTCGCCGCCAGTCGAAACGTCTCATATCCCGACGGGGTAGGCAACACAAATGGATCGCCAAGATGAAGGTCCCGTTCAGACGCAACCGTCGCGGACAACACTGCCCAGCCCCCTCGCCTGAGCAAGCTCGCCGCTCTACTCGCTGATCCTGCGATGATCTGCGAGGAGGGCACCGGGCTCGGATCATCTGGTGGCTTGGCGATCACGAGAAGACGTCGGTCGCCAGCGTCAAGAAACGAGCCCTGGAGCAGTTCAGTCCAAGCAACATCCTTCACCGATCGAAGACGCGCCAGCGCCGGCGCCGGTTTGAACTGCTGCACCGGGAACGGATCATCTTCCAGTTTAGTTGCCAAGACTCCAACCGGCGCAGCGCCCACGATGTCTCGCGTGGCCGCTTCTGCGCCTCGCCGAATGTCATTGAGTGTGCCGCCAATCGCGACGATCGCATAGACCGCGATCGCACTGGTCGCAGCTACCGCCGTGGCCCGCATGGGTGCGGCTTTCAGCTCGGTCGCGGCGACATAAGCAGCCGGGCTGCGCAGACGAATCGCCACTCCAACGCAGCGCTGGATAAGCCACGGCACGGTCGGCGCAAGCACGAAGCCGAGCCCGACCGCCAACGCGCCAACCGCGACAAGACTGCTGCCGGGAACGAGTAGCGCAACCGCAATCGTCACGACGATCACAGCGATCCCAACGGCGAGCCCCACACGGTCCGAGAGCCACCCAAGCGTGATCAAGGCCTCCCCGGACTCGCTTGCCTGTTCCAATGGTCGCCCTCGCAGCGTACCGATCGCCGGACCGACGGCTGCAACAACCGCCGCGAGCAGGCCACCACCGATCGAGACAAGTACCGCCACCGGTGTGATCACGCGCTGGGTCCCAATCGCAAAGCCGGCCGCGAGATAACCGGGCACCGACCCAAATACGCTTCTCGCAAGCAGATCACCAAGAACAAGCCCAACGAGCGAAGCTACAACTCCCAGAGCAAGGACTTCAAGCGCCATCAGGCTGGCGAGCTCGTAGCGATACGCGCCCTCGCCGCGCAGACGCGTCACGTAACGCCGCCGCCCGCGAAGCGACAGCAGCATCGCGTTGTAGGCGAACAACACCCCCACGATCACGCTCAGCACGGTGAACAGGGTCGCGACCTGGTTTGAGGAGCGTGTCGCCGCTTCCAGCAGGCTGACCTCGCTGTCGCTCGAGCGCACGTTGAGTGTGCTGCCGAGGAGCCGCGTCAGGGTGCGCCTCGCGTGCGCTTCCCCTCCGTGCTGGGGCAAGACCAGGATGCGAGTGATGCGGTGCGCGAGGCCTGTGATCCTCTGCACCGCGGGTAGCAATGCGACCGCGATCGGGCTTTCGGCCGCAGCACCCACTTGCCGAGCGCCAAAGATCCCGCCGCAGAGCACAACGACCGAGCGCCCCCCAACATTGATCGAAAGCAGCTGGCCAACAGAGGCACCCATAGCGTGCGCAGCGCCTTCGGGGAGAGCGATCGTGTCCACATGGGCACCCTGCAGCCGGCTGGCGAGCACAGCGGGCTGCACGCCCCCCGCGGCACTGCCCACAAGCGTCCGCCACGGGAAATTGCGTGCGAGTGGCCCACCGATCACGCTGAGGCCGGCATCGGCGCCCACCAGAGTCAGAGGGAGCTGACCGTGAGGGCCGATCACGGTGACGCGGGCATCGAGAATGCCAGAGGCGCCGAGGACTCCGGGAACTTCCCCGACCTTGGCCACGAGCCCCTGATCAAAGCCTTCCGGCGAGCGAGCAGCGACTTCAAGGCTTGCGCCGCCAGCGATGCCGCGCTCGAGATCCCGCACGGAGGCCGGGACAGAAGTATTGGCGATCTCCACAGCAAAGATCAGCGCTACACCAGCCGCGATGCCAGCTAGAGCCAGCGCCTCCTGCGCCGGCTGCTGCCGCAGCCGGTACCAGTACATACGCAAGAGCATCGGTATGAAGCGAAGTCGGTAACGGCGAGATCCCTCCCCTGCACCGGGCGCCTGCGGCGGAGGCGAGTCCGTCTTGGCCGCAAGCTCCTTGACGTTGCTCGCTTCCACGTCGGCTAGCCCATCGCAAGCGGCTCGTCGTCCACACGCTCTTGCAGGCGCCCGTCCACCAGCTCGCAGACGCGGTCGGCATAGCCGCTCGCACGCGTGTCATGAGTCACCAAGATCACGGCCGTGTCCTGGCCGCGTGCGAGCTCGCGCAGCGCGGACAGGACCTGCTCGCCGCGCGCGGTGTCGAGGTTGCCGGTGGGCTCATCGGCGAGCACCAAACTCGGTTTGATCGCGAGCGCACGCGCGACCGCGACGCGCTGGCGCTCGCCGCCGGACAGGCGCGCTGGTAGAAAGCTGGCACGGTGGGAGAGCTCCACCTGCTCGATCAGCGCGCTCGCCTGCGCCTGGGACTCACGCCACCCGACACGGTTCAGCCACAGCGGGAAGGCCACATTCTCCTGCGCGCTCATGCTAGGGAACAGGTTGTGGTCCTGAAAGACGAATCCCACATCCGAGCGCCGATGACGAGCCTGCTCACGCTCTGACATCGCGCCCAGATCACGACCCCGAAAGCGGATGAAGCCCGCATCCGGCGAGAGCATCGCTCCGATCAGCAGCAACAGTGTGCTCTTGCCCGAGCCGCTTGGCCCCAGCACCGCCACGACTTCGCCTGGTTCGACCACGAGCGAAACCTCGTGCAGAGCGACGACAACCTCGGCGGGCGTGCGGTAGGACTTGCACACTCCGTCGAGCTCAAGCATGGGAGCCATCGCCAGTCGCCCTGCGCGCAGGAAACTCGATGACCTCGCCGCCCGCCAGCGGCGGTGAGGGGACAGTCAGGCGCCCTGAATCGAGCCGCACAAGCCGAGTACAGCGACGCGTCTCATCGGCGTGGGCGGCGCTGAACAGCACCGCGGCGCCGCGCTCCGAGGCATAGCTGCCCAGAAGCTCAAGGATGCGGTCGCACTCGACCGGATCGAGGCCGCTCGCCGGCACATCGGCGAGCAGCAGGCGTGGGCGCTTCACGATCCCCTGCGCCAGCGCTGTGAGCCGTAGCTCGCCGTCGGAGAGTTCGCAAGGCTTCGCTTCGGCGCACTGCTCGATCCCCGCTGTCTTTATCACCTCGCGGGCGTTCTTCTTCGAACGGGAGTGGTCGCGTGATCCCACATAGCCAGCCAGCGTGATCTGCTCAAGCACGCTCAGCCCGGGGTGGAAGTCCAGCGACGCCGGCACCCAGGAGACCTCGGAGCGCAAGAGGCTCGAACGCCAACCGTCGCCGAGAGTGCTCAAGTCCTTGCTGTCGTAGCGCACCGATCCCGAGGTGGGCGTCTCCTCACCGGCCGCAAGGCGCAGCAGCGTGGTCTTGCCCGAACGGCTCGCTCCATAGACGGCGACGCACTCGCCCCGCTCGACAGCGAGACAAACGCGGTCGAGTGCCACGACCAGGCGCTCGCCCCGTCTGAAGACCTTGCCGACATCCTGAAGCTCAAGCACCACGACCCGCCTACGATACCGCGCGCGACGCGACAAAAATAATAGGCAGAGCGATCTACAAGGCTGGAACTCTTACCTGACGGAATCAATATAGTACTGTTCCGGCCCGCGGAAGCGCAGGGGGCCGCTTCGCTATGGTCCCAGACACCCGATATGCGATCTTGGGCTTGCTGCTGCAAGGACCGAGCCACGGCTATGAGCTCGCGACCCGCTTCGGTGAGCGATTCGGGCCGGGATGGGCGATCAACCGGGGGCAGGTGTACGACATGCTCGGCACCCTCGAGCGCAACGGCTGGGTGGAGCCACTGGACCCACCAGAGACCCCACGGGACTCACGGAGCTATCGGATCACGCATCAGGGAGAACGCGCGTTCGCGGAGTGGCTCGCCAAACCTTTCCACCGCTCATCCCCCCACCGCGAAACGCTCCACCTCAAGCTCGCGCTGGCGGGGCCCCAAGACGCGCGCCGCCTGCTGAAGGACATCGAGATCGAAGAACAGGCCTGCGTCGATCGATTGAGCGCCTACACCACCGAAAACACTCCTCTACCCGCAAACGCCAGCGAGTGGGAGATGCTAGCCCGCGAGGCGATCGACGAAGACGTGACCACCCGACTGCACGGAAAGCTTGAATGGCTAAAGAACCTGCGCCTGCGCGTCGAGCACCGACTCTCGGAGCACTCCCAGGACCCCTCGCGGGAAACCGATGCTCAGTCCACGCGCAGAGATGCAGCCGCTTGATGAACATCCTCGACAGCCCACGCTAGCGATCACTTGTATGAGAGCGCCTAGCAGGGGTAGCCTCTGTGCTCAGTGCTCGCTATAGATCAGAGACTGCGCAACCATGTCGAACGGTCCGCGGTGCTGCCTGGTGCCCGCGCGCGAGCGTCTGCACTCTGGTCGGGGACCCGCCGCCTCTGCACCTGCGCAGCAGTCCTCCTCGGCACGTTCCCGGCAGCCCCCGCGCCAGGCGCCCGCGCCACGCCGAGATCACTGGGCGCGACGGTCGCGCGCTCGACCTCTATCAACGACAAGTCCACGCTGCATCGCGTCCAGACGATCGGCAACACTCTGATCGAGGAAGGCAACGCCGAAGGAACGCTCAGGGGCCGCATCAGGATACGCCTCAACCTCGAAGCCGAATCAAGCAGCGCAACATCTCACTTCGCCATGTACTTGTCGGGCGGAGACCTGCTAGGCCACGCGAACGGGAGAGCAACCATGGGGAGGGAAGGCTGGGAAAGCTTCAGCGGAGAACTGTGGATCGACCGTGGCACGGGCCACTACGCCCACGCCTCGGGATCGGGGAAGCTGTACGGAGCGCTCAATCGCCGCAACTACGTCCTCGTCGTGCAGATGAGAGGCCGAGCACGCGGGTTGTAGCAGGTCATCTATAAAACGCAGAGCAGCTTTGCTCGGAGCCCGCCACCTCGTCCTGCTTCTTGCCTGCGCGTGCTGCCTGCCTGCCAGCGCGGAGGCCACACAGACGGCAAGCCTGCATGTCGCATTCATTCCCCCACTGCTGGGGCACGGCACGACGATCGACTTCAGCGCACAGATCTCGACTCCCACGGGATTGGTCCCGTCCCCGCTAACCACACTCGACGTGCACTACCCACGCGACCTCGGTATCGCCACAAGCGGCCTGGGGCTCACCCGTTGCTCCGCGAAGAGCCTTGAAGCAGAAGGCCCCGAAGGCTGCCCCGCCGACTCCCAGATGGGGCAGGGCAGCGCGGTCGCAGCGGTCCCGATTGGGCCGATCGTCCTCGACGAGGCCGCCGAAGTCACGATCGTCCGCGGCCCGCAGCAAGAAGGCCATCTGGGTCTGCTCTTCTACGTCAATGCCGGGTGGCCGGTCAATGCCCAGATCGTGTTCTCCGGTGTCCTGCTTCCAGGTCCAGGGGCAGACGAAGGAACCCTGCACATCGACGTACCACTCGTACCGGGCGTTGCCGGCTCGCCCAACGTCGCCGTCGTGCAGCTGCAGGTCATGATCGGCGCGCGCGGGCTCACCTACTACGAAGAAATCCACGGCGAACTTGTCGAATACCATCCCCAGGGCATCCTGCTGCCCAGCCGCTGCCCCCACGGAGGATTCCCGTTCAGCGCATCGTTCGCATTCGAAGACGCGCCAGGGACCTCGGCATCAACCGTCGTTCCATGCCAAGCCAAGCGTCAGAGCGCGCATCGGCGCCGATCCCATGGGCACCCGAACTCGAGCTGAGAACTGCTACAAAACGGATCAGCGCTGGATACGTCACGACGCACTAGCTGCTACTGTCGCGGCTGCTCGGCGAGCCAGTTATCGAGCATGACGCGCGTGAAGCGGATGTGCCGTCCTACCCGATGGCAAGGTAGGCGACCAGCGCGCACGGCCTCATAGACCCAGCTCGTCTTGACGTTGAGATACCAAGCAGCCTGCTCCGGGCGCAGGAGTCGATCTTCCACTAGCGCGGTCGGCAGGTTGGCTGTTTGGAGTGGACCCGGTTTCGCGGACAGTCGCGGGCTTGGCTGGCTAGGTTTTGTTTGTGGGGGTGATTATCTCTCTCTCGTATGCCTCTGGGGAGAGGTAGCCGAGGGTGGAGTGTCGTCGTTGTCTGTTGTAGAACGCCTCGATGTACTCGAAGACGGCGGAGCTGAGGTCGCGTCTGGTGGGCCAGGGTTGGCGGTGCACGAGCTCTTTCTTGATGGTGGCGAAGAAGCTCTCGGCGACGGCGTTGTCGTAGGCGTCGCCCTTGGAGCCCATCGAGACGGCGATCCCGGCGTCGCGGGCTTGCTGCCCGAACGCAAGACTGACGTATTGCGAGCCCATATCGCTGTGATGCACGAGACCGGGCGCGGGGCGCCGGCGGGCGAGCGCCATCTGCAGCGCCTCGACGACGAGCTCTGAGCGCATGTGCTCGGCCATCGCCCACCCCACGATCATCCGCGAGAACGTGTCTTGGACGGCGGCGAGGTAGAGCCAGCCCTCCCACGTTCGCAGATACGTAAGGTCCGCGACCCACAGCACGTTCGGGGCGGCCGGGGTGAACTGCCGGTCGACCAGATCATCGGCGACCCTGACACCTGGCACCCTGATCGTCGTCTTCCCGCGTTTGACCCGCACCAGCCCTGAGATCCCGGCCCGGCGCATAAGGCGCCGCACCCGCTTGCGCGAGACCTGGATGCCATCTCCCAGGCGCAGCTCGGCCGCTACCCGCCGGGAGCCGTAGACGCCCCTGGCCTGCTCGTGGATCTCCTTGATCCTCGAGGTCAGCCACGCATCGGAGAGCGCCCTGTCGCTTGGGACCCTGCGCTCCCACCCGTGGTAGCCAGAACGGCTCACACCGAGGACCTCGCACATCACAGAGACTGGGAAACTGGCCCTCTCCGCCGAGATGATCCGGTAGGCGCTCACCGGGTCTCGGTCTCCGCTGCGAAAAGGACCGCGGCTCGCTTGAGGATCTCGCGCTCCTGCTCCAAGCGTTTGACCCGCTTGCGCAGCTCACGGAGCTCTTCGCGCTCCGCGCTCGTCAGCCCGTCATCGCGCTCCCGATGATCGAGCTGGCGCTGCTTGACCCAGTTATGCAGCGACTGATCGCTGCAACCCAGGCTCTCAGCCACATCCTTCACCGCCCGGCCAGCGAGCACCAGCTCGACAGCCTGGCGGCGGAACTCCGGCGGATACGGCGGCTTCGTTCGCGGCATGAACACATCCTTTCGCGTCCAAGCCAATCAAGCGCTCAACTGTCCGTCAGACGGGATCCACTCCAGTTGCTTGTCCGTCCATCCCTATCACTGACCACCAAGGCAGCAGGGCGGCCAACGAGTTTTGTCCGGCGCCGCGTGCCCCCGCCGGCGCGTTCTTCTCGGCTCACGGGAGCCCCTTCGATCACCGCTCCAGAGCCAGTTTTGCCCCTCCGCGCCCCCGGAGCGGCCCTCCAGGGAAATCGCTAGGGAAATCGCCGGCTTCATCCGCTCCCCATGCTACGCTGCGATTCGTTCGGTTTGCAGGGTTTTTGTGCGATGCGCCTGGGGGGAATCGAACCCCCGACCTGCGGTTTGAAAGACCGCTGCTCTTTGGCACCCCGTAGGTTGCCGTTGACCACTGAGCTACAGGCGCGTGGCGAGACAGCGGCATTCTAGTTGGTCGCGCCGCGCCCGGCTAGCGGCACGTCCCGGCCCGCTCAGCCCTCGATTGCGGTGTAGACCTCGTCGAGCAGTTTCTCGCGGTCGGCGAGCTCGAAGTTCTCGGCGAGGTAGCGACCGGCCTGCTCGCGCGATTCGCCGTTGAGCGCCATATTCAACGCGATCAGCCGCGCGCCGTCGAGGTCCTCGTCGGCCGTAGAGCCTTCCTTGGCGAAGCCGGCCGAGGCGGAGACGGGGGCGGGGGCGGAACCAGCAGAGTCGGCTGTACCGGGCCTACCGACTGCCGATCCGGCCGCGCCGCCACTGTGTGCGCCACTGTTGCGCGTGACCCGCGGACTGCCCCCCTTGACGGTCGGACCCCCGGAGAGCGGCGCGTCGGAGCCCACCGGCCAGTGCTCCTCCAGATCGAGTGCGTCGGGCGGCTCGCCGGCGAAGACCTGCTCGCCGGCGGAGGCGGCCTCGGCCGGGGGAGCGGCGCCGGAGGCGGCGTCATATAGCTCGCCCATGTTCGTCTCCACCGACCCAAGGTCCGCGGCTAGCCGCCCGGCGCCGGCGCGCAGCGACTGGACCAGGGCGGAGACCTCACCATCCATCGACTCGACCCGCTCGCGCAGGACGGCGGTGGCCTCAGAGACTGCCTGTACGTGGCGCTGGGCCCGCGCGACGGCCTCGGAGCGTGTGCGCTCGGCGTCGCGGGCGGCGTCCTCGCGGGTCTGCGCGGCCTCGGCGGCGGCCTGCTGCTCGATCGAGGCGGCGGTGGACTCGGCGGCCTCGAGGATCGACTGGACCTGCGTGGCGGCGGCCGAGCCGAGCGTCTCGCCGCCGCGCGTTTCCAGCGAGTGCTCGAGCTCCTCGATCTCGACGGCAAGGGCGCGCAGATGGGCGTCGACCGCCGCCGGGTCATACCCGCGACGGGAGATCGGAAAGTCGCGTCGTTCGACGCTCTGACGGTCGAGCTCCACTGAGGGCGAAGCGTAGCGGACGGTCAGGCCGACACTCGCCGCAGGCATGCCTGCTCATGGCCAGGTTCGTCGAGGCGCGGTGGAATCACGCCTCACAGCGCAGGCTCTCGACGACGGAGGCCCGGCAGGCCCCCTACGCGGGCTCCTGCACCGGCTCGCTCTCCTCGACGCCGGCGCGCGCGCCCTCGCCCGCCCGGTCGCCGCCCGGCGCCTCTCCGGCCTGAGCCTCGCGCAGGTCGCGGCGCAGCTCGCGGATCTCGTCGCGCAGCTGGGCGGCGTACTCGAAGCGGAGGTCCTCGGCGGCGGCGAGCATCTCCTCCTCGAGCTCGACGGCCATGCGTTCGAGCTCGTGGCGCGGCATCTCCTCGCTCTTGGCGCGAGCGCCGCGCGTGCGACGGCGCTTGCGCGGGACCTTGGACTCGCCCTGGAGGAACTCGGCGATGTCCGAGACGCCCTTGACGATGCTCGCGGCGGTGATGCCGTGCTCGACGTTGTAGGCGAGCTGGATGGCGCGCCGACGGTCGGTCTCCTCCAGGGCGGCGCGCATGGCGCGGGTCTCCTTGTCGGCGTACATGAGGACGGTGCCGCGGATGTTGCGCGCGGCGCGTCCGATGGTCTGGATGAGGGAGGTCTCCCCGCGCAGGAAGCCCTCCTTGTCGGCATCGAGGATGGCGACAAGCGAGACCTCGGGGAGGTCGAGGCCCTCGCGCAGGAGGTTGACGCCGACGAGCACGTCGTACTCGCCGAGGCGCAGGTCGCGGATGATCTGGATGCGCTCGAGGGTGTCGATCTCGGAGTGCAGGTAGCGCACCTTGAAGCCCATCTCAAGGAGATACTGGGAGAGGTCCTCGGACATCTTCTTGGTGAGCGTGGTGACGAGCACGCGCTCGTTGACGGCGACGCGCCCCCTGATCTCGTTCATGAGGTCGTCGATCTGGTTGCGCGTGGCGCGGACGTGCACCTCGGGGTCGACGATGCCGGTGGGACGGACGATCTGCTCGACGATGCGCCCCGAGCGCGTACGCTCGTACTCGCCCGGTGTGGCAGAGACAAACAGCAACTGCGGGGTGATGGAGAGGAACTCTTCGAAGGTCTGGGGACGATTGTCGAGCGCGCTCGGGAGGCGAAAGCCGTAGTCGACGAGGGTGTTCTTGCGCGAGCGGTCGCCCTCGAACATGCCGCCGATCTGCGGGACGGTCTGGTGGGACTCGTCGATGAAGCAGATGAAGTCCTTGGGGAAGTAGTCGATCAGGCAGTAGGGCCGCTCGCCCGGCTGACGGCCGTCGAGGATGCGCGAGTAGTTCTCGATCCCCGAGCAGAAGCCCATCTCGCGGAGCATCTCCATGTCGTACTGGGTGCGCTGACGCAGACGGTGGGACTCCAGCGGCTTGCCGTCGGCCTCCAGCTGTGTGCAGCGAGCCTCCAGTTCAGCGCCGATGGCGGCGACGCCGTCCTCGATGGTGCCCTCCTTGACGTTGTAGTGCGTAGCGGGCCAGATGGCGACGTGCTCGAGGTCGTCCTCCAAAAGCTCACCGGTGAGCGGATCGAACTGCGCGAGGCGCTCGACCTCGTCGCCGAACAGCGAAGCGCGGTAGGCAGTCTCGGCGTAGGCGGGGAATATCTCGAGCGTCTCCCCCCGCACGCGGAAGGTGCCGCGCGAGAGGACCGTGTCGTTACGGGTGTACTGGATCGAGACGAGCTTGCGCAAAAGGCGCTCGCGGTCGATGAGCTCGCCGCGGCGAAGGATCTGCATGTTCATCTCGTACACCTCGGGCGAGCCGAGGCCGTAGATGCAGGAGACGGAGGCGACGACGATCACGTCGCGCCGTGCGAACACGGCGGCGGTGGCGGCGTGGCGCAGCCGGTCGACCTCTTGGTTGATGGCGGAGTCCTTCTCGATATACAGGTCGCGCGAGGGCACGTAGGCCTCGGGCTGGTAGTAGTCGTAGTAGGAGACGAAGTACTCGACGGAGTTGTCGGGGAAGAAGGTGCGGAACTCGTTGCAGAGCTGCGCGGCAAGCGTCTTGTTGTGCGCGATCACGAGCGTGGGGCGCTGCACGGCCTCGATGACCCCGGCCATGGCCATCGTCTTGCCCGTCCCGGTCGCCCCCAGCAGCGTCTGAAAGCGCTCCCCCGCAAGCACGCCCTCGGAGAGCGAGGCGATCGCCTTGGGCTGGTCGGCGGCTGGCGTGAAGGCGGAGTCGAGACGGAAATCGGGCATCGGCGAAGCATCTACGGTAGCGAGCGCGGAGCCGACGGCCGTCGATAAGGAGAAGGACCCCACAAGGGGGTCCGGCGAGGGCCGGTAAGTGGAGAGCAAACGGCCGCGCCGCCCACGCAGGTCAATCCAACCGAGCTCATTCGAGCCGAGCGATGGCGAGCGGGCCTCGCCGCCAACACAGGCCAATCCAAACCGAGCTCAAACAGGTGGATGGCGGGCAAGCGGCCGCGCCACCTCCGCCGCTCAACTCAACCCGAGCTGCCGCGCATAGGTCGCGCGGTATTCCCGCTGCGCCGTCAGCACCCGTTCCACATAGGCCTGCGTCTCGGGGAAGGGAATTTGTGCCACCGTCAGCGACCCGTCGGCGCTGGCGACCCAGCGATCGACGTTGGAGAGCCCCGCGTTGTAGGCGGCCACTGCCAGCATCTCGTTGCCGTCGTAGTGGTCGAGCAGGTAGCGCAGGTAGTAGCTGCCGTAGGCCACGTTGACGGCGGGCGTGGCGAGGTCGGCCGTGGTGAAGCGGCTGCCACCGGAGAGCCGTGCAAGGTAGAGGGCTGTTTCGGGCAGGATCTGCATCAGCCCGAGCGCCCCGGCGGAGGAGGTGCGCGGTTCGAACTTCGTCTCGGCGTAGATCACCGCCGCGATCAGCGCAGGGTCAAGGCCCTTGGCCGCGGCCTGCGTGCGGATCACGCTCGCGTCGGCCAGCGGCAGCTGCGGTCCGGAGGCCACCTGCTGGAGTCGGCTCAGGAGACCACCCACGACGAGCACGATGAGCGCGATGGCCACGAGCGTACCGAGCGCGCGGCGGTGGTGATTAGGGCCCACGCGAACCCTCGCTTCCCCTCATCCCTCCAGCTTGTCAAGGATGCCCGACAGCTCGCGCTGCAAGTCCTCCACCGAGCCGTCGTTGTGGACGGCGAATGTGGCCTGCCGCGCCTTCTCGTCCTGGGGTAGCTGGCGTGTGTCGCGCTCCGCAGCCAGCGCGTGCCCGCGACCCGCGGCACGGGCCTGGCGCAGGGACTCCTCCGCGACCACCGCCACGGTGGCGTCGAACGCGGGCGCCATGCCCGCCTCGAATAGAAGTGGCACCTCCACGACGGCCGCGCGGGGAGCGGGCCGGCGCGCGCGCGCTTCCTGCACCCACTCGGCGATGCGTTGGCCGACGAGCGGCCACAGGATTCCCTCCAGCCATTTGCGCTCGCCCTCGTCCTTGAAGACGTGGGCGGCGACCGTCGCGCGGTCCACGACCCCCGCGGGCGCCACGTCCTCGCCCCAGCGCTCCACGACTGAGGCGCGCACGGGCTCGCTCGTGTACAGATCGTGCACGACGGCGTCGGTCGAGAGCACGGCCGCGCCCAGTCGCTCCAGGGCCGCGAGCGCGGTGGACTTGCCGGCGCCCATCCCTCCGGTGAGCCCGATGAGAGGCACGACCTCAGGCACGGCCCCTCCGCGCGGGACTCAGTCGCGCGAGGGCTCGACGGCCGGCTGCAGCTGCGGGTCGAGCTCCTCGGCGGACTCCTCAGACTCGACCCGTGGCTCATGCTCGGCCTGCGCGACGGGCGCGTCCTCGACGGGCGCCTCGGGCTCGGCCTGCGCAACGGGCACGTCCTCGACGGGCGCCTCGGGCTCGGCCTGCGCGACAGGCACCTCCCCGACGGACGGTGTCTCGGGCGTCGCGGGCGACTCGACTGCGGGAGTCTCCGGCGCCGATGCCTCGGAAGCCCCCTCGCCCGCCTGGGCCTCGGAGGCCTCCGCAAGGGGAGCCTCAACGGCGGCGTCCTGTGACATCTCAGCCACGTCGGCTTCGGGTGCGGCCGGTGCCGCAACCGTCTCGGCCGCGGGCGCCTCGACTGCGGCTGCCTCGACCGCGGGCGCCTCGGGGGTCTCCACGGCAGCCTCGGAAGCCGGTGCCGCCGGAGTCTCCACAGCAGCCTCGGAAGCCGGTGCCGCGGGAGTCTCCACAGCAGCCTCGGAAGCCGGTGCCGCCGGCGCCTCGGCCTCGGCCGCCGGCGCTCCACCGTCAGGCGTGGGCTCGCCCTCGGTCGCCGGCGCGCTCGGCGCCTCGACGCCCGCGCGGGGCAGCGGCAGGATCTGGTCCTCCACGCGCTTGGCCGACAGCGACAGGCGCCGGCGCTCACTGTCGATCTCGAGGATCTTCACGCGAATCTCATCGCCCGGATGGACCACCTCGCGCGGGCTTTCCACGTGATGGGCGGCCAGCTCGGAGATATGCACGAGCCCCTCGACGCCGTCGAGAATCTCCACGAACGCGCCGAACGTGACTACCTTCGTGACCTTGCCCTCGAGCTCATCGTTGATGTTGTAGGTGTCCATGATCCGCTGCCAGGGGTCTTCCTGGGTCTGCTTGAGCCCCAGCGAGATGCGCTGGCGGTCGCGGTCGATGTCGAGCACCTTCACCTGCACCGTGTCGCCGATGTTGAGGATCTCCGAGGGGTGATTCACGTGTGACCAGGAGAGCTCTGAGATGTGGATCAGGCCATCGATGCCGTCGAGGTCGACGAACGCGCCGAAGTCGACGATGTTGGAGATCTGGCCCTCCACCACGAGGCCGGGCTGCAGGCGGTCGAGGATCTGCTGGCGCACCTCCTTGCGCTCCTCCTCGAGTACCGCGCGGCGCGAGAGCACGACGTTGTTGCGCGAGCGGTTGAGCTCGATCACCTTGGTCTCGATCTTCGTGCCCATGTACTCGTCGAGGTTCGGCACGCGGCGGATATCGACCAGCGAGGCGGGCAAGAAGCCGCGCACACCCAGGTCGATGATCAGCCCACCCTTGACGACCTCGATGACGGTGCCCTCGACGGCTTCACCGGACTCCGCCGAGGCCTCGATGCGCCGCCACGCCTTCTCGAAGCGGGCGCGCTTCTTGGACATGATCAGGCGGCCGTCCTGGTCCTCCTTGGTGAGCACCAGCGCGTCGACCTCCTCGCCGAGGTCCACCTCGTCGTGCGGATCCACCGACTTGCGGATCGACAGCTCGTTCGCGGGGATGACGCCCTCGGACTTGTAGCCGATGTCGACCAGCACCTCGTCCTTGTCGATGCGCACGACGTGGCCGGTGACGACCTCGCCCTCCTCGATCGGTCGCATCGTGGCGTCGTAGTTGGGGATCACCTGCCCGTCCACTTCCAGCAGGAGTCCGCCCGACCCCTCGACCACGTGGGCCTGGGGATTGTCGATCAGTGCTTGCACCGCTCGAAGCCTAGCGCAGGCCGGGCCGCCGCGGGATTGGCGCGCGCCCAAGGGGTTCATCCAGGGCCCGTCGGGCGGAAGGCTTGGGCATGAAGGGCGATGCGCAACCAGCTCCTATCCCCGGCGCGACCCCACTCGTATCATTCCCAGTGCCCATGCCTGTGCGAGCGACCAAGCGCGGTGCCGAGCGCACCCCCCTGAAGCGCGACTGCGACGTACTGATCTGCGGCGCCTCCTTCGCCGGCCTCGCCGTGGCGCGCGAGCTGGCGGGGTCCGGCGCCCGCGTACTGATGATCGACCGGTACGACATCGGTGAGCGTCAGACTTCGGCCTGCGCAATGCCGACGCTATGGCTGCAGGCGCTCGACCTGGAGTCCTCGCTGCGTCAGACCTTCGACGAGCTCGTGGTGCACACGCCGTGGCGCACCGCCCGCTGGAGCTTGCCCTGGACGTTTTCGACTTTCGACTATCGCGAGCTCTGTGCCCTGCTCTTCGAGCAGGCCCACATTGCGCGACCCTCGCCGGACCTTAAGTCGGAGTCCCACCCGCCCTCCCCCTCTTCTTCCTCGCCCTCGGGCGCGCACGACGAGCTGGAGTTCGAGACCGCCGTCGTCACCGGGCGGGACGGCCACGTGGTGCACACCGACCGTGGCGACTTGCGCGCGCCGCTGATCGTCGACGCGCTCGGCTGGCGCCGCGTGCTTTCCAACGCGACTGCCATCCAGCCCCCCAATGCGCGTCTCTCACGCGGTCTGGAGGTCCATCCCGTGGGCAGCGGCAAGGAGATGGAGCTGTGGATCGACGCCTCCTACGTGCGCGCGGGCTACGGCTGGAACTTCCCCGCTCGAGACGAGCTGCGCATCGGCGCGGGCTCCTTCTGGCCGACCCACCACGTCAAGGAGCCCACCGTGCGCCTCGCCGGCGAGCTGGGGGTGGCGCCCGAGGGCTACCAGGGCAACTGGATCCCCCACCAGCTGCGCGCCGCCGTCGAGGACCAGGTGTTCTTCGCGGGCGACTCCGCCGGCCACTGCCTGCCGCTGACCGCCGAGGGCATCCGCACCGCGCTCTACTTCGGCCTCGCCTGCGGACGCGAGCTGCGCGCCGTCGTCGAGGGTCGCGCCACCCGCGCGCAGGCGCTCGCGCGTTACGGCGCCTTCTCTGACGGCCACGCCCGCGAGTTCCGCTGGCTGTTGCGCGTGCAGCGCGCCGTGGGTCAGCTCACCCTCACACGCGCGCCCACCGTGCTCGCGCGCGCGCTCGAGCACCAGGGGTTCGCAACGTGGTCCTTCAACCACTATCTCGCGATCGCCCCGCCCTCGTTCGTGGGCGGCTCCGGTTCGCGCCTGTCCACCGCGGACACCAAGCTGCACGCCACCGTGACGGCCTGAGCCGGCCCCACCCGGCCCATGCCGGTCCCGGCCATGCCGGTCAAGGCGCTCACCTCACCCTGCCTGACCGATTCAAGCAACCTCGCGCAGCCGCGGACGGCCGGCGTTCCCGGCGCCGAGCAGCTCCAGCGCGAGCCGGCCGGCCTCCAGGGCGCTCGCCCAGGACACCTCTGAGAGCAGCCCCGGCGCGGCGACCATGTCGCCCGCCAGGAACACGCCGTCGCCGCGATCGACGGCCGGTCGCTCCCGCCAGCTCGATCCGGGCATGTCGAGCGCGCCGCTGCGCCCGTCCATCACCTGCCGCCGACGCCACGTCTCGCGCTCGCGCCACTGCGGCAGCGAGGCGTCGATCAGTGCCTCCAGGCGTGCCGCGGCCCGATCGACGCTCTCCTGCGGGCGGATCGGCATCTGCGCCTGCACCAGCTCCTCGCCCTTGGGCGCGAGCGTCGCGTCGGCCGCGCTGAAGCGCTCGATCCAGCCGGCCTCGTCGAGATCTGAAATCGCGAACGGATCGCCGCGGCGGTGGCGCAGGCCGAGGTCCAGGCACACCGTGCGCCCGCTCGGCCACTGTAGGGAGTCGTCTTTCAGCAGCTCCCGCGCGGCACTCAACTCGGTGGCGAGGATCGTCGGGGTGGGTGGCAACTCATTGACGGCCTGGCCCATCTCGATGTTCACGCCCAGCTCGCGCGCGCGCCTCTCAAGGCTGTCCACCAGCGCGTTCCAGCCGCCCACGAAGTAGCGCGCCGGCGGCGGTGGGCTGAGGAAGACCCGCACCGTGTGCCTCCACACGAACGCAGCCGACAGCCCGCCGGGATCGTGGTGAAACGTATACACGCCTGCCGCCGCCGAAAGCATCGCCGCAGTGGCCTCGTCGGTATGACTCGCGGCCCACGTGCGGAAGTCCACGTCGACGGGCGCCTCGCGCCCGCGCAGACGCAGCACCGCCGGCAGTGCCCCCAGGGGCGGGGTGCGCCGCACCTTGCCCTGCCAGCGAAAGCGCACCGGCGCCAGCGGCACGCCCCTGTATGGCGGAAGCAGGTTGCGTTCGGCGAGCCACGCCCAGAAGGGGCCGTCCTTGTAGAAGGCGTGCGGTCCCATGTTGGTCTTGTAGGGACCGTCGCTGCTGCGCGCGTGCCCGCCCAGTGTGCTGCTGCGCTCCAGCAGCCTCACCGCTGCGCCGCCCTCGGCGCAGGTGATCGCGGCGGTGAGTCCCGCGAGTCCTCCCCCGATGATGGTCACGGGGCTCGAGTTTCCGTTGCGCTGGCTCATGGCGTCCTCCTGGGGTCGTAAGGGTCGCTTCGGTTGCTTCCGGCTGTTCCTTCGATGCCTTGGTGGTACTCGGTCTTCTGCTTCCGCTCGGCTATCGCTCTCGTTGTCCGCTTGGTGTCCTCCGCCCCGCTTCTGGTTCTTCTACTGCTCTCACCCTACGCCCTCACTGGTCCGGTATACAGTTCCAGTAATGACGCTCTTGTCAGGGCCAGTTGCGGGCCCGGAGCTGTTGATCGAGATCGATCGCTCCAGCGAGCTGCCCCTGCACGAGCAGCTGGAGCGCTCGCTGCGCGAGAACATCCGCCGCGGGGGCCTGCCGGGCGGCGCGCGTCTGCTCTCCACGCGCGCGCTCGCTGCCGAGCTGGGCGTCTCGCGCGGCGTGGTCACAGAGGCCTACGGCCAACTCGCGGCCGAGGGCTACCTGGAGAGCCGCCAGGGCGCCGCGGTGCGCGTCGCTCGGGCCGTGCGCGCCCCGGTCCCCCGCGCGCCCGCCCGCTCGCTGCTGCCCACGTACCCCTACCACTTCCATCCGGGGCTACCCGACCTCGCGGGCTTCCCGCGCGAGGCATGGCTGCGTTCGCTGCGCGCCGCGCTGCGCGAGTCGCCGCTGGGGGCCGTGGGTTACGGCGACCCGCGCGGCGTGCCCGAGCTGCGCGAAGTGCTCGCTGACTACCTCGGCCGCGTGCGTGGCACGGCCGCCGACCCCGAGCACACGCTCCTCTGCACCGGCTTCATGCAGGGTTTCTCGCTGGTCTGCCGCTGGCTGCACGCGCAGGGACTGGAGCGGATCGCCGTGGAGGATCCCGGCTGGCAGGTGCACCGCCTGATCGCCGAGCAGGCGGGCCTACAGATGCTTCCCGTGCCGGTGGACGAGGAGGGTCTGTGCGTGGACGCGCTCGCCGCCGCCGGCGCCAAGGCCGTGCTCGTGACGCCGGCGCACCAGTTCCCCACCGGCAGCGTCCTCAGCCGCGAGCGGCGGGCCGCGCTGATCGAATGGGCCGAGGAAGAGGAGGGGCTGATCGTCGAGGACGACTACGACTCGGAGTTCCGCTACGACCGCGTAGCCGTCGGCGCGCTGCAGGGGCTCGCGCCCGAGCGGGTGCTCTATATCGGTTCCGCCTCTAAGCGCCTGGCCCCCGGCATGCGCCTGGGCTGGCTGCTGCTCCCCTCGTGGCTTGCCTGGCAGCTGATCTCCGCCAAGGCAATCGAGGACGGCGGCTCGGAGGTCGTCGGCCAGCTCGCGCTGTCGGACTTCATCGCGCGCGGCGAGCTCGACCGCCACGTACGGCGTATGCGCCTGCGCTATTCCCGCCGCCGCGAGGCGCTGCTGGGGGCGCTCGTGCAGTGGCTGCCCGAGGGCCGCCCACGTAGGGACGCGGCGGGGTTGTATGAGCTGGTGCTGCTGCCCGACGGCCTCGACGAGGCCGCCCTGCTCGCCACCGCGGCACGGCGCGGCGTCGGCATGGAGGGCCTCGCGTGGCACCGCTTCGCCCACGGCGGCCCTCCGGGTGTGCTGCTCGGCTACGGCAACCTCTCCGAGCCGGCGATCGAGCAGGGAGTGCGCCTGATCGCGCAGGCGCTTGCGACCGTGGGGTAGCCCACTGGCCTTTGCCGTCCATCGTCAAATGGCCCTTTACCGAGCGCGAGGTGATCCATATGGTTAGTCAATGGCGTCCGGCACAGGACAGCTCTCTGGCGCGGCGCCACTGCCGCGCCCGTCCCCGTCCGTGCTCACGGTCGGGCTGGGCGCATTCGCCGTCTACCATCTCGCGCTGGCGCTCTTCATGGCGGCAGCTCCCCATGCCTTCTACGTCGATATCGGTCCGTTCGGCGTGGCCAACGACCACTACATCCGCGACGTGGCCACCTACAACGCAGCCCTTGCGTTTGCCTTCGCCGTGGCCGTGCGCCGCCCCTCCTGGCGTGTCCCGGTCCTGGCGCTGACGACAGTCCAGTTCGCGCTGCACAGCGTCAACCATCTGGTGGACATCGGCAAGGCTCACCCCGCCTGGGCTGGCTACTTCGACTTCTTCTCGCTGGCCATCTTGACAGTGCTGCTTGCATGGTTATGGCGAGAAGCCGCACGGGAGAGCAGCGCATGAGGGTCTTCGTCGCCGGCGCCACCGGCGTGCTGGGCCGCAGCGTGGTGCCGATGCTCGTGGCGGCGGGCCACGAGGTCACGGGCATGACGCGCTCCCCGGAGAAGGTCTCGACGCTGAGCGCGGCGGGCGCGGAGCCCGTGGTGTGCGATGCGCTCGACGCCCAGGCGCTGAAGGCGGCCGTCGTGAGTGCCCGCCCCGAGGCGATCGTCCATCTGCTGACCGCGCTGCCGGCGCGCATCGACCCGCGCAAGGTCAAGCGCGATTTCGCCGTCAACGACCGCCTGCGCGGCCGTGGCACGCGCGACCTGCTCGCCGCCGCCGAGGCCGCTCACACCAAGCGGATCGTCGCGCAGAGCATCGCCTTCGCCTATTTCCCCGGTCCGCCCGGCACCCTGCACACCGAGACCGAAGTGCTCCACCTCGACGGACCCAAGTCCTTCCGGCGCACCGCCGGGGCGCTGCACGAGCTGGAGTGCGCGGTGCGCGGCGTGCAGGGCACGGTGCTGCGCTTCGGCTATCTCTACGGCCCCGGCACCTCGATCGCGCGCGCGGGCACGGTCGCCGAGGATCTGCGCCGCCGCCGCATGCCGATCGTCGGCCACGGCGAGGGCGTGTGGTCGTTCGTGCACATCGACGACGCCGCTCGGGCGATCGTCCTCGCGTTGAACCAGCGGGACGACGAGGCGCACATCTATAACGTCGTCGACGACGACCCCGCCCCAGTGCGCGAGTGGCTGCCGGCGCTCGCCACCGCCGTCGGAGCGCCGCGTCCGTTGCGCGTGCCCACACCGATCGCCCGCGCGATAGCCGGACCGCTCGGCGTGCTCTTCATGGTCAAGGCGCAGGGCGCCTCCAACACCAATGTCAAGCAGGACCTTGGCTGGGAGCCGCAGCTGCCGAGCTGGCGCGAGGGGTTTCGCACCGCGCTGGGGTGAGCTACCGGCGCACGACGAGCGCCACGCCCACCACGAGCAGAACCAGCCCCAGTAGGCGTCCGGCGCCGACCGACTGGCGCGGGATGCCGAGCAGCCCGAAGCGGTCGATCACGACCGACATCGCGAGCTGACCACCGATCACCGCCGCCGTCAGGCCGCTGGCCCCGAGCGTGCGCACCGTGAGGATCGCGACCGTCACGTAGGCCGCGCCGAACAGCCCGCCGACGAGCGCCCACCAGGGTGCGTTGCCGACGTTGCGGATGCTCGAGATGCCGTTCTTGGAGACGCTCGTGACGAGCACCAACGCCAGCGTGCCCACGACGAATGAGAGCAGCGCCGCCGGCAGGCTCTCACCCAGCGAGCGCGCCAGGCGCGAGTTGACCGGCGCCTGCATGCCAACCAGGCACCCGGCGCCGGCGGCGAGCAGGATCGCCAGGCCGCGGCTCACCGCTTGACCTCTGCCGAAGTCGGCCACCGGCGCAGCGAGCGCCCCGCAGCGCCGAACGACGCCGCCGCCATCCTCACTTCGCCTCCAGCCAGTTGCGTCCCACGCCCACGTCCACCGCGAGCGGCGGGTCGTACTCCCACACGCCCACCATCTCCCGTTCGATCAGCTCGCGCGCCACCGGCACCTCCTCGGGCGGCCCCTCGAACAGCAGCTCGTCGTGGATTGTGAGGATCTGTCTGGTCTGCAGGCCCGCGACCTCCAGGGAGTGGTGGCAGTGCACCATCGCGAGCTTGATCACGTCCGCCGCGGTGCCCTGGATGACCGTGTTGACCGCAAGGCGCTCGCCGAGCGTGCGCACCTGGTAGTTGCGCGCCCGCAGCTCGGGGATCTGCCGCCGGCGGCCCCACAGCGTCTTGACGTGGCCCTCCTCCCTGGCCTGGTCGATCGTGTCGAGCATGAACTGCGCCACGCGCGGGAAGCGCGCGAGGTAGGCGTCGATGAACTCCTTGGCCTCCTCGCGCGGGATGTTCAGGCGGTCGGCGAGGCCGAAGTCCGAGAGTCCGTAGACGATGCCATAGTTGATCATCTTCGATTTCGAGCGCATGCCAGGGTCGATCTGCTCGGGCGCCACTCCGAAGACCTGCGCGGCGGTCGCCGTGTGCACGTCCTCGTCGTTGCGGAAGATCTCTTTGAGCACCGGCTCGTCGGCGGCATGGGCAAGCACGCGCAGCTCGATCTGCGAGTAGTCAGCGGAGATCAGCACGTGACCCTCCTCGGCCTCGAAGCAGCCGCGGATCTCGCGCCCGAGCTCGGTGCGGATCGGGACGTTCTGCATGTTCGGGTTGGTGCTCGATAGCCGCCCTGTCTGTGCGACCGTCTGCAGGAAGGTCGTGTGGATGCGGGAGCGCTCGTCCACCTCCTGGGGCAGGACGTCGAGGTAGGTCTTGATCAACGTCGAGAGCTCGCGCCAGCGCTCGATGCGCGGCACGATCACGTGCTCCTCGCGGATCGCCTGCAAAACGCGCGCGTCGGTCGAGTAGCCGGTCTTGCCGCGCCGCTTGCGCGAGAGCCCGAGCTTCTCGAATAGGATCTCCCCCACCTGCGCGGGCGAAGCGATCAGGAACTCTGTGCCCGCGAGCGCGAAGATTTCTTGTTCGAGCTCGAGGATCTCCTCGCGTACGCGCTGGGCGACCTCCTGCAGGCGCGGCACGTTCAGGCGCACCCCCGAGACCTCCATGTCGCGCAGCACCGCCACGAGTGGCAGCTCGATGTCGCGCATCACTCCCTCCAGCTCGCGCTCGGCGATCTGCTCACGCTGCCACCGCGCGAGCGCACCGACGAGCAGCGCCCGCGCGGCCACGGGATCCTCCAGGTCGCTCGAGAGGCCCCGCTCTTCGCAGAGCTCCGCGAAGGGGTAGCCACGGCGCGCGGGCTCGAGCAGGTAGGCACCGAGCAGCGTGTCGTGCACGAGGCCCGGCGGCACCGTCTGCAGGGCCTTGGCGTCGTGGGCCACCACGGCACGCTTGCCGCAGGCCTGCACGACCTCCTGCGGTCCCGCGCAGTCACCGGCGAGAATGTTGCCGTCACACGCCACCGCGAACCGCCACGCCGGACCCTCGGCGAACAGAGCGCCCTCGGGCACCTCGCTGGGAGTGACCACCACGCATAGCTCCTGGTCGGCAGCCCCTTTCGTCTTCCCCACCTTCGCACTCCCGACCCCGGCCCTTGCGTCCTCCGCGGTCCCTGCGTCCCGCCCGCCGGGGCCTCGCCCGGCGAACTTCGCGATGTCCGCGGGCCTGCCCCGCCTGACGGTCGCCGTCAGCTTCACCTCCGCCGCCGGCGCGGGCGCGGCCAACTCGGGGTCGCCGAGCGCCTCCTCAAGGCGACGCAGCGGGTCGCGCAGCTCGTACTCGCGGAACACCTCGCGCACACGCGAGCGGTCGGGCTCGCGCGCCGCCTCGGCCGTCGGGTCGAAGTCGATCTCGACATCGCGCTGCACCGTCGCCAGCTGCATCGAGACGCGTGCGTCCTCGGCGTGGTCGAGCAGGTTCTGCTTGCGCTTGGCGCCGCCGATCTCGCGCACGTGCCCGAGCACGCCCTCGAGCGAGCCGAAGCGCTGGATCAGGTCGCTTGCGGTCTTGTCGCCGATGCCAGGGACGCCGGGGATGTTGTCGGAGGTGTCGCCCTTCAGCCCGTAGAAGTCGGGGATCAGCTCGGGCGGGATGCCGTAGCGGTCGATCACCGCCTGGCGGTCGTAGATCTTCGTGTCGGTGATGCCGCGCGAGGTCGCCATCACCTTCACGAGACCCTCCTCGTCGATCAGCTGGAAGACATCGCGATCGCCGGTCACGATCATCACGGGCACGCTCGCCGCGCGGGCCCGGTCGGCGAGCGTGGCGATCACGTCGTCGGCCTCGTACCCCTCGACCTTGATGTTGCGATAGCCGAAGGACTCCGTCAGCGGTTCCATCGCCGGCCACTGCTGTTTGAGCAGATCCGGGCGCGAGCGGCGCTGGGCCTTGTACTCGGAGAACAGCTCCGTGCGCCCCGACATGCCGGCGTCCCACGCCACCACGGTCGGACACACGCCGTACTCGGTCACGATCTTCACGAGCATCGAGGCGAACCCGAAGATCGCGTTCGTCGGCACCCCGGTGGAGGTCGCGATCGACTCGGGTAGCGCGTAGAAGGCGCGGTAGACAAGGCTCGGGCCGTCGATCAGGAAGAGCCGTCGCTCCGCCGCGCTCTCGTTATTCGCCTCGCTCATCGCCGAGGACTTTAGGGCAGGCGCCAGGCGGCCCGCTAGCAATAACATGGCAGCCCAACAATCGAGAGAGCGAGAGACCGTGAGCATCACCCCCAGCGCGCAGTATCGCCTGACGATCCGCGTCCGCATGGACGACACACCCGGCGTTGTCGGGCAGGTGACGACCGCGATCGGCGAGGCCGGCGGGATGGTCGGCGCCGTTGACCTGGTCGAGGCCGACTCGGGCGGCAGCGTCAGGGACATCGTGGTCGACGCCACCAACCGCGAACACTGGGGTCGCATCCTCGCGGCGATCGAGGCGCTTACGGGAGTCCAGGTGGTGGATACCACCGACCGCACGTTCATGCTGCACGTAGGCGGCAAGATCGAACAGCACAACAAGCACCCGCTGAAAACACGCGACGACCTCTCGATGGCCTACACCCCCGGCGTGGCGCGTGTGTGTATCGCGATCCGCGATGACCCCGACAAGGCCTTCCAGTACACGATCAAGCGCAACACCGTGGCCGTCGTCTCAGATGGCACGGCAGTGCTCGGTTTGGGTGACATCGGGCCGGCCGCGGCGATGCCGGTGATGGAGGGCAAGTGCTGCCTGTTCAAGGAGTTCGCGGGCGTCGACGCCTTTCCGATCTGCCTCGACACCAAGGACCCCGATGAGATCGTGCGCACCGTGCAGCTGCTGGCGCCCGGCCTCGGCGGCATCAACCTCGAGGACATCTCTGCACCGCGCTGCTTCGAGATCGAGGACCGCCTCAAGCAGACGCTCGACATCCCCGTCTTCCACGACGACCAGCACGGCACCGCGGTGGTCGTGATGGCGGCGCTCCTGAACGCGGTCAAGCTGACCGACCGGCGCATGGAGGACCTGCGCGTGCTCGTCATCGGCCTGGGCGCCGCCGGCGTCGCGGTCACGAAGATCCTGCTCGCCGCCGGCGTGCGCCACATCGTCGGCGCCGACTCGCGCGGCGCGCTGCACGTCAAGCGCGCCGACTACCTCGACGGCACGATGAACCCCGTCAAGCGCTGGTTCGCCGAATCGACCAACCCCGACTGCCGCGACGGCAAGCCGGCGGACGTGATCGACGGCGCCGACCTCTTGATCGGGCTGTCCGGCGCGAAGGCGCTGCCGGCCGAGGCGCTCGCGCGCATGAACCACGACGCGATGGTCTTCGCGATGGCCAACCCCAACCCTGAGGTCAACCCCGAGGAAGCCGCGCCCTACGTGCGCATCATGGCCACCGGGCGCTCGGACTACCCCAACCAGATCAACAACGTCCTCTGCTTCCCGGGCATCTTCCGCGGTGCGCTGGACGTGCGCGCCCCCAGCATCACCGAGGCGATGAAGATGGCCGCCGCGCAGGCGATCGCCGACATTGTCCCCGCGGAGGAGCTGCGCGAGGACTACATCATCCCCTCCGTTTTCAACCGCGACGTGGCGCCCTCGGTGGCCGCCGCGGTGGCCGACGAGGCGCGTGCGAGCGGCACCGCGCTGGCCGGCCACGAGGTGGGGTTCGCCCAGGGCGACACATTCGCCCCGCACTCCGGCGGGCAGGCCACGGCGATGACTCAGACGGGCGAGCACCGCGTGCAGACGGCGAGCTGAGACGGGCGTCAGCTTGGCGCAGGTGTCAAGCTGATGGGATGGTGAGCGCGTGCGGGTGACGGTGACGGGCGCGACCGGGCTGATCGGCTCGTCGCTCGTCGGCGAGTTGAAGTCCCGGGGCGATGACGTCACGGTCCTCTCGCGCGACCCGGACGCAGCACGCGCCCGGCTGGGAGTCGAGGCGACGCGCTGGGACTCGACGGGCGAAGCGGCGCCCGCGGACGCCCTCGCCGGACGCGACGCCGTCGTCCACCTCGCCGGCGAGCCCGTCGCCCAGCGCTGGACCTCGGCCGCCAAGCGGGCGATCCGCGAAAGCCGCGTGGCCGGCACCCGCAACCTCGTCTCGGGCCTGTCCGCCACGAGCCCGACCGGCGAAGGCCCGCCGCGACATGCCCGCCCGCGCATCCTCATCAGCGCCTCCGCAATCGGCTACTACGGGCCGCATGGCGATGAGCCCCTCGACGAGGAGGCCCCGGCGGGGAGCGACTTCCTCGCACAGGTCTGCGCGGCATGGGAGGCCGAGGCGCACGCGGCGAGCGAGCTCGGCCTGCGCGTCGTGCAGGTCCGCACCGGCGTCGTCCTCGACCGCGCCGGCGGCGCACTCGCGAAGATGCTGCCCCCGTTCCGTCTCGGTGTCGGCGGCCCGGTCGCGGGCGGACGCCAGTACATGTCGTGGATTCACCGCGCCGACCTCGTGGGCATGATGCTCGCCGCACTCCAGGACGACAGCTGGTCGGGCCCGATCAACGCGACGGCGCCCGAACCGATCAGCAACGCCAAGTTCTCCCACGCGCTGGGCCGCGCGCTGCATCGCCCCTCGCTCCTGCCCGTACCGGGGATCGCGCTGCGCCTGCTCTACGGGGAGATGGCAGAGATCGTCACGACCGGCGCGCGCGCGCTGCCGGCCAAGCCGCTGATGCTCGGCTACGCCTTTCGTCACGCACAGCTGGACGAGGCGCTGCGCTCGGCCCTCAGCTGAGCGTGTCCCGCATCTGCAGGGCGCCCCGGGTGCGGCGTCGCGCAAAGTCACACGACCACCGGCCCCTCTCGGCCCCCCCCTGTGGGGGCCTCTTAAAAGCGGCCGCCTCCCAGTCGCCGCGCTGCTCAGCCCTGGGGTGAGACTTCAAAGGCCTTGTAGAAGACGAGTTGCCCGTTCGCGATCCGGTCCGTTCCATAGCGCGAGAGCGTGGTGTCGCCGCTGGGCTGGATCGAGTAGCGCCCCAGTACCGAATCGCGATCCTTGGTGGCGAAGAGCTGGTCGATCACCGCCTGGCGGCTGTTGCCCCGCGTGCCAGCCCTGCGGATCGCGTCCAGCGCCACGCTCATCGCCTCATACCCATACAGGGCATCCGCCGTCGGGGTTTCGTGGAAGTGCCGGCTGTAGTCCGCGAACAGCCGCTGCGCGGAGGGCGGATACAAGCTCGTGGGCAACAGCGGCGTGCTCAGGTAGGTGTCCTGAGCGGCCTGGCCAATCTGGGTGGCGAAGCCCGCATTGACCATCGTGCTCGGCCCCAGCAGCAGCAGGTGGGGATCGGCGCTGTGCAGTTCCCGCCACAGCGTCACCACCGATGCGGAGGTACCCCCACTGAAGAACACCGCCTGAGCCCCACTCTGGCTCACCTTCTGCACCTCCGAGGCGAATTCGGTGCCGTCGGTGGTGTTCACGCCGTCGTCGCCCAGTACCTTCAACCCCGCCGTTTCCGCATCGCCGACAACGAGCTCCGCGAGCGGCACCTGAAAGGGGTCTTCGTCGTTGAGCACATACACGCGCGCCACCTTCAGCGCCTGCATGAGCTGCACCTGGGCGGCCGCCTCCACCGGGTCCGCCGGCATCAGGCGCGCAAAGTTGCGCTTGCCGGTCGGGTAGAAGCGCTCGGGCTCATACTGCCCGGCGTCGAGCGAGGCCGTCAGCCCCACGTAGGGGCTTGCGGGGCTCACCTGCAAAATGCCCGCCGCGTTGATCAGCGGCAACGACACGGCGCTGGCCCCCGAGTTGTAGTCCCCCAGGTAGGCGATCGCATCGTTGTCCTGGGCGGCGGTCTTCGCGTCCGCGCTGGTGATGCCGGGATCCCACTGGCCCGTCTTGGGGTTGGCGTCGTCCATCGAGTAGTAGCTGATCTTGAACGGCCCGATGTGCCCCCCGGCCTCGGCCAGCGCCAGCTTCTCGCCATTGACGATCTGCGTCGAGGCGGCGGCCGACGGCCCCTGCAGAGGCAGGCTCGAATAGACCGTCAGTTGGTCGTTGACATTGGCCTGAGCGCCCGAGACACTCACGCCTCCGCAGCCAGAGGCGCAGACCGCAAGGCCCGCGCAAACCGCAGCCAGGCCGGCGAGGCACAGGGAGTGTCGATTCGCGAGCGCCAGGCGCCCCAGATCCCGGTGCCCGCCCGCGCGCACCGGCGGGCTAAGAACGGCGGCCGGGGAGGTAGCCCGAGACAATCTTCAGGCACGCACCGACGAGGATGATGGCGCCGGCCAGCATGAACGCGTCGAAGCCCTTCGCGCCCAGCGCCCACAGCACGATCCAGACGACGAGGCCGCTCGTGACGGTGAGAATCAGTCCCATTGGGCGAGCATCTTATAGGGCTGTAAACACGGATGCTCCGCTAGGCGCTGCACGTCGGCGTACAGGACAAGGCTCAGGCAGCCAGCCCAGCCGCCAACTCGGCCACCAGCGCACCCACGGCTCCGGCCGGATCCTCCCACCTCCCGGCAGGGTCTTGGCACCCCCCGGCAGGGTCTTGAAACTCCCCCGCGGCGCGCACCAGCCGTGTGCCGACGATCACCCCGTCAGCGCCCGCCTCGGCCGCCTCGCGGGCCTGCTCGGGCGTCGAGATCCCGAAGCCGAGCGCCACCGGCGCCCGCGTGGCGGCCTTCGCGCCCGCGACGACCTGCGCGAAGCGCTCTGACAGCGCCGCGCGCTCGCCCGTGATGCCAACGACCGAGACCGCGTAGAGGAAGCCGCGCGCCCGCGCGCCGATCTGCGCCAGGCGCTCGGGCGGGGTCGTCGGTGCGACCAGTGGCACGAGCGCCAGCCCAGCTCGCTCACAAGCGCCAAGTGCCTCGTCTATCTCCTCCAGGGGCAGATCCGGCACGATCAGGCCGCTCGCGCCGGTCTGGGCAAGGCGCTCCACGAACGCCTCCACCCCGGGAGCCATGACCATGTTGGCGTAACACATCAGTACAACCGGGACGCCTGGCGAGAGAGCACGCGCCACCTCCAGCACACCAGCGACGTTCGCCCCGGCGGCCAGCGCCCGCGTGCCCGCCTCGTGGATCACAGGTCCGTCGGCGAGCGGGTCCGAGTAGGGCATCCCCAGCTCGATGATGTCCGCGCCCGCGCTGACACATGCTTCGCCGATGCGCAGCGACTCATCGAGCGTCGGATAGCCGCCCATCATGTAGGGCATCAGGGCGGCGCGCTTGCCGTGCACGGCAAACGCCCGGGCGATGCGCTCGACACCGCTTCGGCGTATATCTCCACCGGCCGCATCCGGCGGCAAATCCGCGCCCTCTACGACCGACTCCGCCGGGTCGCTCATCCGATCGCTCCGGTCGATACACGTCTCATGTGAGCGCCAGCACCTCGGCCAGATCCTTGTCGCCGCGCCCGGACAGGCACACAAGGTCGAGGTCGCCCTCGCTCTGCGCGAGCGTCCACGCCAGCGCATGTGCGCTCTCGAGCGCCGGGATGATGCCCTCCAGGCGCGTCACCTCGCGGAACGCCGCCAGCGCCTGCGCATCGGTGACCGCGACATACCGAGCGCGCCCCGTGTCGCGCAGGTAGGCGTGCTGGGGACCTGTGCCGGGATAGTCGAGGCCCGCGGAGACCGAATGGGCTTCGACGATCTGCCCCTCCTCGTCCTGCATAATCGCCGAGAGGGAGCCGTGCAGCACCCCCGCCCGCCCGCCGACCGTCAGCGGCGCACCGTGGCGCGGCGTGTCTATCCCCTCCCCCCCGGCCTCCACACCGACTAGTTCCACGTGCGTGTCCTCCAGGAAGGCCGTGAACGTGCCGATCGCGTTGGAGCCGCCACCCACGCAAGCCACGACGCGCGTGGGCAGACGCCCCTCGTGCTCGAGCACCTGCGCGCGTGCCTCGTCGCCGATCACGCGCTGCAGGTCGCGCACCAGCGCCGGATATGGCGCCGGGCCAACAGCCGAGCCAATCACATAATGGGTGTCGGCGACGTTCGTGACCCAGTCGCGAATCGCCGCCGAGGTGGCCTCCTTGAGCGTCCGCGCGCCGGCGCTCACAGGCTCCACTGTGGCGCCCAGCAGCTCCATGCGCTGCACGTTGGGGCGCTGGCGGCGCGTGTCCTCGGTGCCCATGTAGATCTTGCACTCCAGTCCCAACAGCGCGCAGACGGTGGCCGTCGCGACTCCGTGCTGCCCGGCGCCGGTCTCCGCGATGATCCGCCGCTTGCCCATGCGCCGCGCCAGCAGCGCCTGACCGAGCGCATTGTTGAGCTTGTGCGAGCCGGTGTGGTTGAGGTCCTCGCGCTTGAGATACACCGGCCGGCCCACGCGCTCGGACAGCCGCCGCGCGCGATACAGCGGCGTCGGACGCCCGCCGAAGTCGCGCAGCAGCCCCTCCAGCTCGCCGCGGTAGGCGGGGTCAGCGCGCGCGGCGAGCCACTCGCGCTCCAGTTCGGCCAGTGCGGGCATCAGCGTCTCGGGGACGAACTGGCCGCCGTAGCGCCCGAAGCGATGCTCGATCGTGCTCACGCGGGCGAGATTACCGAGGCAGGCGAGACTTCCGAGGCAGGTGAGACCTCTGAGGCAGACGAGACTTTCGAGGCAGGCGGGACCTCCGAGGCAGACGAGACATCTGAGAGCGGACGTGCCTGCGCGAAGAAAGCCCTGAGCTTCTCCGGATCCTTGCGTCCCGGCGCCGCCTCGGTGCCGCTGGCCGTGTCGACCGCGAAAGGCCGCACCGTCGCGATCGCCTCGGCGACGTTCTCGGGTCGCAGCCCGCCACTGAGGATCAGCGGCACCGTCGAGTGCCGCGTGGCGAGCAGGCCCCACTCGAAGGTCTCGCCGGTGCCGCCGCGCAGAGTGGGAGCGTGCGCGTCGAGCAGGTGGTAGTCGGTGTGGAAGCGCTCCACGTCCCTGATGTCCCACTCACCGGCCACCTGCACGGCCTTGATGATCTTCGCGCCTGTGCGCCGCCCCACCTCCTCGCAGAACGCGGGTCCCTCATCGCCGTGCAGCTGGATCATGCTCAGCCCGAGCTCCTCGCTGGTGCGCTCGACCTCCTCCAAAGGGGCGTTGACGAACACCCCGCATAACTCGACGCGACGACGCAGTGTCGCGGCGATGCGGCCAGCCTCCTCCAGCGAGCAGCGGCGCGGGCTCGGCTCGTAGAAGACCATGCCCACCGCCCACGCGCCCAGCTCGGCGGCCAGCTCGGCGTCCTCCAAGCGGGTGATGCCACAGATCTTCACGTGCGGGGTCATACCCCTCACGTTAGAGCCTAAGAGCTATTCAGGCGTGTTCGGGTTGGCGACCGAGTTGGGGCGTTCGGCGAGCTTGACCGTGATGGTCTTGTGTTCGTACTTGCCGTTGCCCTTGGCGCGTTCCAGTTCGATCGACACCGTGTCGCCGGGCTTCTTGGACGAGATGGCGGTGCCGAGATCTTCGGAGCTATTTACCGGCTTGCCGTCGACCCCCACGATGATGTCTCCGCCGACCGCGACCTGGCCGCCGGCGACCTGACCGCTGATGCTGCCGCCGCGGATGCCCGCCTTCGCGGCGGGGGTGCCGGGCTGGACGCTCTGCACGAGCGCGCCGCTCTTGACCGGCAGGTTCAGCGCGGCAAGAGAGTCATCTACGGTCAGTGAGGTGAGACCGAGGTAGGCGCCACGCACGGTGCCGCCCTTCTCCAGCTGAGGCAGCTCGGACTTGGCGGTGTTAATCGGCACCGCGAAGCCGATGCCCACGCTGCCGTCGCCGCTGCCGCCGGTCTCGATCTGCGAGTTGATACCGATCACCTGGCCCTCGGCGTTCAGCAGCGGACCGCCGGAGTTGCCGGGATTGATCGGCGCGTCGGTCTGCAGCACGTTCGAGATCGTGAATCCGTTGGGTGCAGTGATGTGGCGCTGTAGCGCCGAGATCACGCCAGTCGTCAGCGTGCGTTCCAGGTCGAACGGATTGCCGATCGCCAGCACCGGGTCGCCGACCTGCACGGTGCTCGAATCGCCGAGCGTCAGAGGGTGCAGCGTGAGGCCTTCGGTCGGGATGTGCAGAACGGCAAGGTCGTTGGAGGGATCCTTGCCGACCACCTGCGCGTTGACCGTCTTGCCTTCTTCGAGGCTCACGGTCACCTTGACGGCGTTCTCGACCACATGCCAGTTGGTCAAGATGGTGCCGCTCGAGCTGATCACGATGCCCGAGCCCGTGGCGGTGCCCTGCTGCTGCTGGGATTCGCCGCTGCCGCCGAAGAGCCCGAAGGGCGATTCGGTCTGCTTGACGATCGTGGAGGTCACAAAGGCCACGCCGGGCGCGTCGCGCACGTAGATGTCGTGTGGCGTCAGCCCCTTCGTTTCCACCGAGGCGTTGGAGGGAGCCAGCGGTGTCGCTGCGGCCTCAACCGTGGTCACCGTCTTGGAGGACCCCAGCCCACCGGCGATCGCGATCACCGCGGCGACCAGCGCGCCGCCCACGAGGGCCGAGACAAAGGGGATGGCGTACATGCGCTTCATGATGATTGAAAAGTTGAGGGGCCCGGCTCGCCAGCAGGCGAGCCACCCTCATAGAGGATGCCCGACCGCTATGAAGGCGATCTAAAGGCTCTCATCGGAGTCGCTAAATGGCTCCGGGGGGTCGCTAAAGCTACACAGCTCGCGCAGCGCGTGCTCGGGATCCTCGGCTCGCATCAGCGACTCTCCCACCAACACGGCATGGACGCCCTGCTCCTCCAGGTCGCGTAGCTGCTCGGAGGTTGCGATCCCCGACTCCGAGACGACCACCGTGCCCGCCGGAATGTCGGTCAGCAGCCGCGAGGTGCGCCGCACGTCGACGCTGAAGTCGTGCAGGTCGCGGTTGTTGATCCCGATCAGGTTCGCCCTGACGTCGAGCGCCGCTTCGAGCTCTGCGGAGTCGTGCACCTCGACCAGCACGTCCAGCCCCAGCCCGCGCGCCTCTTCATACAGGCCGGACAACCGCGGCGAGGGAAGCGCCGCGACGATCAGCAGCACCGCGTCGGCACCGGCAGCGCGTGCCTCGTGCACCTGGTAGGGATGGACGATGAAATCCTTGCGCAGCACCGGCAGCGTGCTCGCCGCGCGCGCCGCGCCCAGATCCTCCAGCGAGCCTTCGAAGTGGGGACCCTCGGTAAGGATCGACAGCGCGGCGGCACCGCCGCGCTCATACGCACCGACCATCGTGGCGACGTCGGCGTGCTCGCGCAGGCGCCCCGCCGAGGGTGAGCGGCGCTTGAACTCGGCGATCACCGCGATGCCGGGGGCACCCAGCGCCTCGCGGAAGCCGCGGCGAGGAGGTCTATCGCGACGCCGCAACTCCTCGACGGGCAGTTCCTGCATGCGCCGCTCTACTTCGCTACGCGTGCTGGCCAGGATCTGCTCGAGAACGGTTGCGCTCACGTCAGGCCCCCTGAGCGGCATCGGGAAGGCGTCTCATGACGGTGCCCCCGGCGACGCTCCTGTCGGCGTCCCCGCAGGTGCATGTCTCCGACTGGCCTGCACATACCCCTCCAGCGCGCGTGCCGCGGCGCCCTCTGCGAGCGCGGCCCGCGCGGCTTGCACACCCTCCCCGATCGAGTCGGCTCGCCCGCCCACGTAGATCGCGGCACCGGCATTGATGACCGCGAGGTCGGCGCGCGAGCCGGACCAGCCCCCCACCGACTCCCCCTCCAGAATGGCGCGCGTCACCTCCGCGTTCTGCGCCGGCGTGCCGCCCTCGTAGTCGCGTGGGGCCAGCTCGATCCCCACATCGCCGGGGGCCAACGTGAAGGCGCGCAGCGCGCCGCCTGAGACCTCGATCATGCGCGTGGCGGACGAGGTCGAGATCTCATCCAGGCCGTCCTCGCTGCTGACGACGAGCGCGCGCTCGACGCCCAGCAGCGCCAGCGCGCCGGCGACCGTCTCCTGGAAGGCGGGGTCGGCAACGCCGATCAGCTGCCTGCTCGCGCCCGCAGGGTTGGTGAGGGGACCGAGCAGGTTGAACACGGTGCGCACCGCCAGCTCGTGGCGCACCGGCACCACGAAGCGCGTGGCGGCGTGGTGGGCGGGCGCGAACATGAAGCCGAAGCCCGCCTCTTCGATGCACGCCGCCACCCCGGCCGGGTCGAGGTCGATGCGCGCGCCCAGCGCCTCAAGCACATCGGCCGAGCCCGAGGAGGTCGTGGCCGAGCGGTTGCCGTGCTTGGCGACCGCGCAGCCGGCGCCGGCCGCGATCAGGGCGGCCGTGGTGGAGACATTGAACGTGCGCCGCCCGCCGCCCGTGCCGGAGGTGTCGAGCAGATCGGTCCGCTCGGTCGGCACCGCGGCCGCGAGCGCGCGCATCGTGCGCGCGAGGCCAGCCAGCTCCTCCACCGTCTCGCCCTTGGTACGCAGCGCGATCAGGAAGCCCGCGATCTGCGTCTCGGAGACCTGACCGGCCATGATCTCGGCGAGCACCTCCGCCGCCTCGTCGGCGCTCAGATCGCGGCGGGAGGCGAGCGCGTCGATCGCGCGGGTGAGGACATCGTTTGGCATCGGGCTCAGGCGAGAAAGTTCGCGAGTAGGGTCTTACCCTCGTCGGTGAGCACGGACTCGGGATGGAACTGCACGCCCTCCGCGGGCAGTTCGCGGTGGCGCAGCGCCATCAGCACGCCTCCGCCCCGCGCGGAGGACTCAAGACACGCCGGCAGGTCGTCCTCGACCACGAGCGAGTGGTAGCGCCCTACGGTCAGCGGCGTGGAGAGCCCCTCGAAGATCGTGCGCCCGTCGTGCTCGATCGTCGTGGCCTTGCCGTGCACGGGCGGGTGCAGCGTCACGCGCCCACCAAACGCCTGCGCCATCGCCTGATGGCCGAGACACACGCCCAGCGTGGGCACACCCGCCTCGGGCATCCGCCGCACGACCTCGAGCGAGATGCCTGCCTCGTTGGGCGTGCACGGGCCGGGCGAGACCACGCAGCGCTCGTACCCGCCCGCCAGGAGATCCTCCACGGTGGCGCGGTCGTTGCGCACCGTCTCCACATCGGCCCCCAGCTCACCGAGGTACTGCACGAGGTTGTAGGTGAAGGAGTCGTAGTTGTCGACCACCAGGACTTTCATGCTCGGACCTCCCCCTTTCTGAGACAGGCCATCCAGCCGGCCCCACGTGTGACGGGTCCCGGAGAGGCGTCCGGGCAACCGTAACCGGGCCCGCCGGTCCTCCTAACCCCGCTCATCCCCAGTCCTCCTGCTGGCACGCCAGCTCGATCGCGCTCATCGCGGCAGTGGACTTGGCGACGGACTCCTCGTACTCGTACGCCGGCTTGGCGTCGGCAACGGTGCCCCCACCGGCCTGCACGTGCGCGACGCCGTCCTTGACCACCACGGTGCGAATGTGGATCGCGGTGTCGAGGTCGCCGTTGTAGGAGAGGTAGCCGATCGCGCCGCCGTAGCCGCCGCGCTTGACGGGCTCGAGCTCGTCGATGATCTGCATCGCGCGCACCTTCGGCGCGCCCGAGAGTGTGCCCGCGGGCAGCACCGAGCGCAGCGCGTCCATCCCCCCCACCCCCTCGCGCAGCGTGCCCGAGACGGAGGAGACGATGTGCATGACGTGACTGTAGGACTCGATCTCCATCAGCTCATCGACGGTGACCGAGCCGTACTCGCACACGCGGCCGAGGTCGTTGCGGCCGAGGTCGACGAGCATCACGTGCTCGGCGCGCTCCTTCTCGTCGGCCAGCAGCTCGCCGGCGATGCGGCGGTCCTCCTCGGGCGTGGCGCCGCGCGGGCGCGTGCCGGCGATCGGACGCGTCGAGACATGGCTGCCGGTGACCGTCAGCAGCGGCTCCGGCGAGGCGCCCGCCACCTGGAAGTCGCCGAAGTCGAGGAAGTACATGTACGGGGAGGGGTTCACCGCGCGCAGTCCGCGGTAGATCGAGAAGGCCTCCACCGGCACCGGCGCGGACCAGCGCTGGGAGGGCACGACCTGAAAGGCGTCGCCGGCGAAGATGTACCGCACGATGCGCTCCACCATGCCTTCGAAGTCCGCGCGGGACATGTTCGACTGAAAGCGGGGCACCTCGCGGGGGGCCACGGCGTGCGGCGCGGGCGGCACGGGACCGGCTAGGCGCGCCTTGACATCGGCGATGCTCTGCCGGGCGGCGGCGTAGGCGCGCTCCACGTCGGGCTCGGCCTCGAGGTCCGCGTTGGCGACAATCGTCACCGTGTGCTTGAGGTGGTCGAAGACGACCAGCACATCGGAGAGCATCAGCGCCATGTCGGGCAGGCCGAGCGGATCGGCAGGCCCGGGTCCAAGCGGCTCTACCGTGCGCACCAGGTCGTAGCCGAAGAAGCCGACCGCGCCGCCCAGGAAGGGAATCTCGGCCGCGGCCGCAGCCCCAGACCCTCCGCCGCCTGTCCCGTCCAGCGGCGCCTGACGAAAGCGGCGCACCTGCGCGGCCGCCAGCTCATATGGATCACCCTCGTCCCCCAGCGACCAGCGCAGCACTGAGCGCGGCTGGAAGCCGATGAACGAGAAGCGGCCCATGCGCTGCCCCTGCTCGGCTGACTCCAGCAGGAAGCATGGCTCGCCCGGCGCGAGCGCACGCAGCTTCAGGAAAGCCGACACGGGCGTCTCGCAGTCGGCGATGAAGCTCTCGCAGACCGGGATCAGATTGTCCACCGACCCAGAGGGTGGCGCAGCCGGCCGCAGGCCGGCTGGCTGAAACGGGGACTCGCCCGGGGGCGTGTCTCCCGGCTTCGGCCGCGCCCCTTGGTATTCCCGGTCATCTGCGACGGGCATCGAGCACCCGCTCGGCGTCGGCCAGCGTGCGTCCCCGCGAGTGCACTAGCACGAGCAGGTGGTAGAGCACATCGGCTGCCTCTTCGTCCACGCGCGCATCGGACTCCTCGCGCGCGGCGCGCGCGACCTCCTCGGCCTCCTCCATCACCTTCGCGCCGATCAGCGGCGGGTCCTCGAGCAGCGCGACGGTATATGAACCTTCGGGTCGCTCGGTCGCGCGCTGGCGAAGCCTGCGCTCAAGCGTTGGCAGCACCTCGTGCGGTGCCGCCGGCTCGAGCTCGCCGCGGTGAAAGCAGGTGCGCTCGCCCGTGTGACACGCCGGGCCGGAGGGAACCACCAGCGCGAGCACCGTGTCTCCGTCGCAGTCCACGCGCAGCGCCTTGACCGCCTGGGTATTGCCCGATGTCGCGCCCTTGTGCCACAGCTCCCCGCGCGAGCGGCTCCACAGGTGCAGCTCGCCCGTCGCGCGCGTGCGCGCCAACGCCTCGGCGTTCATATAGGCCACCGTCAGCACCTCGCCGCTGTGCCAATCCTGCACCACGCACGGCACCAACCCGCGCTCGTCGTAGGCGAGCGGCACGTCGAATCCCTCACTGACAGATGTGCTCACCGGGCAATTGTAGGTGTAGGAGGGACCCCGGCGAAGGCGTCATGCTGTCGCCATGACATCGCTGCTCGATCGCAGACTGATAGTGGTCACCGGAAAGGGCGGCGTCGGCAAGACGACCATCGCCGGCGCACTGGGCCTTGCCGCGGCGCGGGAGGGCCGCCGCGCGATCGTCGTCGAGGTTGGCGACCGCACGCAGCTGACGGCGCTGCTCGGCGCCGAGCAGTCGGCTCTGAACGGGAGCGCGTCGGCTGAGAACGGAAGCGAGGTGCAGCTGACGGAGCGGCTCTCGACACTTTCGATCGACCCCGACAGAGTGCTCGCCGGCTGGCTTCGAGCGCTCGGAGGACGCGTGTCGGCACACGTCCTCACCTCCAGCTCGACATTTCAGTATTTCGTCGCCGCCGCACCCGGCGCCAGGGAGATCCTGAGCATGGTGAAGGTCTTCGAACTCACCGAGGAGCGACACGCCGGTCGCGGCGGCCGACGCGGGCGCGGCGGCCCAGACCTCGTGATCCTCGACGCACCGGCAACCGGCCATGCGCTTGCGATGCTCGGCTCCCCGCAGACGTTCGCCGCGCTTGCCCGTGTGGGACCGATCGCCAACCAGTCGCGCAACGTCCAGGAGCTGCTGGAAGATCCGGCGCGCACGGGGTATGTGGCCGTGGCGCACGGTACCGAGATGGCTGTTTCGGAGACCCTCCAGTTACGCGACGGCCTGCGCGAGCAGCTGGGACAGGAGCTCGACGCCGTCGTCGTCAACGCCACGCTGCCCCGGCGCTTTGACGAGCGGGAGCTGCGGCGACTCGCTGACCTGCACTCGACCCACGCGGCTGTCCGCTCGGCGCGGCTCGCCGCGCGCGCCGTGCACGAGCGCGGCCGCTCGCAGCAGAATCAGATCGCCCGCCTGAGACGTCGGGAACTGCCGGTGCTGCGTGTGCCATTCATGTTTCAGGCGAAGCTCGATCGGGCGAGCCTCGAGCGCATCGCCCAGCATCTGCGCCGCGGACTCTAAGAACCGGTTTCAGCGGTTCTAAGCACGACTCTGAGTCCTGGTCTGAGCTACTGCTCCTGCGCGAGCGCGGCGATGCACTCGAGACGGTGCGCCCGGTCTGGGCACGCAGCTCGCGCAGCGGCTTGCGCGCGACCCTGCGCAGCGTCAGCGTTACAGGACGGTGCCCTGCTTGGCAAGCCACGCCAACACATCTATGGCGTTGCGCCTGGGGATCGGCACGGGGTAGAACACGGTGTCGATCACGCCTTCGTGAGCGATGAAAGTCAACCGGTTATATACGCGCCGGCCGTCGGCTTTAAGCGTGGTGGGCAGTTCGATCGCCTCCGCCAACTCCAGTCGCGAATCGCTCAACAGCGGGAAGGCGAGGCGCTCGCGCCGCGCGAACAGCCGTTGCGCGCGCGGCTCAGAGCCGCTGATGCCGAGGACCTGGAATCTCCGTGCAGCGAAACGGGGGGCGTGCTCGCGAAACACCCGGCTCTGGACGGTACATCCGCTTGCGAGCAGCCCGTCGGGGTCCTCTGGCACCTCGTACAACGTCTCTGTCCCGGGGTGCACGTACACAACCACCGGCTGCGCGGTGAGCATCGCCAGATCGAGATCTCCGCCCGTCGTGGAGGACAGCCGCAGCGAGGGCAGCGGCAGGCCGATCAGCGAGTGGACAAGCCTGCTCTCATCAGGCGCCCACGTCGCCTCCTGCTCGATCTGTCGCGCGCGGGTCAGCATCGCCGATCCCACGCCCGCGACGCACCCCATGCGGCAGATCTCTGTGGCTCACCCCGCGCGGCGCCGCGCCCACTGCAAGCCACCTCTCGTCCGCAGCGCATAGCACGGGCCGGGCGCGTGCGCCCGGCCCGTGGTGGAGCGCCTCGAAGGAGCAGGACTCCGGGCTTGCCATTCCTGGCAGGGCTGCACGCACGGTGCCCCTCCTCCGCGTGCTCTACAGCTTCGACCCGACTGGTGTGTTTGTCCCGCATTGCCTTACGCTGCATCATGGTCAAAGGTCCGGTCGCTCTCAATACACAGGTGAAAAATTCGTGCAGGGGGTCTTTGGTCGCATAACTGGACGATGCCGACATTTGGAGACCCCTTAGGGTCTCTCTTAGGCGTCCTGTTGGCCATAGGCGACGCGCCACAGGCGCAGCACCGGCACGAGCAGTTCGGCAAGCGCGCCGCCAGCTCGGACCAGGCTGGCGGTCGACGCCCGCATCTGGGAGGTCCGCGTCGAGTCCTTGGACAGATACATGGCCATCATGCACGCGACGATCACGGCGTGGCGGTGCGGGTTTGGCAGCGTGCGCGCGCCCTGAGTCGAGCGCCTCAGGAACTCGCAGACGCGTCGTGTCGCGATCTCCTGGCTGGGGTAGTGCGCAATGTAGCTGTGGACCCCTCGCGCCAAGTCCTCCTCCAGGTCACCGAGACTGTCGAGCATCGTGCCCGCCAGCGATATCCATCGGTAGGCGGCCAGAACCACCGCCCCATCGCGCTCGCCAACCGTCGGCTCGGCCGCCAACGCCAGCAGCGCGTGGACGCCGAGCCACGCGCTGGCCGAGCCTGTCAGCTCGAACCAGCTCAACCCTCGCTCGCCAGGGAACTCCCTCGCGGCCCACTGCCTGAGCGCGGTATCGCGTTGCCGCGGGTCGGGCTCGTGGTTGAAGCTCTGGACCTGCGCGAGTGTCGCCACGCGCTTGACCAGCGCATGCACATCGGTGTATGAGGGCAGTGAGGCAACGTTCTCCCGGCAGCTGCCGATGAGCGCATGCAGGTAGCCACCGTCCTCCCATCGGCGACAGTAGTAGTCGTTGGAGATGCGCTCGAAGTCGAGCGCATCGACCATCGCGCGGTGCAACCACCGCCCGATCGGGGCACCCGCGAACACGCTGCGCTCATCGACGCTGTCGAGGAAGTCAGCCATGAACTCGTACGCTACGAGCACACGCAGCAACCGGAGATTTCGTCCGCGGGCGAGAATCGAGAACAGAGCCGCGCCGTCCGCGTTGGCGCGGGTGCCGGAGAACAGCTCGAGTGCGTCCTCGCGCAATGCCGCATCGGGGATCGTCAACGCTCTCCCTCGCCACGCACGAGCGTCTCGGGCGACGCTCGGCAAGCCCCACAGCAACTCGTGTGCGACGGCCCCCAGGAGCACCCCCACCTGAGCCAAACAGTGGGAGACCGACTCATACATTCGTCCAAAAAGCGGCACGATATTTTGGACGCTAGCCAGTCGATCGGTCGGTCCCAGTCCGCAGATGAGAACGGGATCGCGGCAATTTCGAACATACGCCACGCCGCCCGAATATCAGAAGGCCGAACAGACCCGAGCGCGTGCCCGATCTTGAATCCGCTTTCGCGGCCGCTCAGTCCCACAGGCTGAGCGCAGGTCTTACGCGCACGGCGATGAATCCGCTTTCGCGGCCGCTCAGTCCTGCAAGCTGAGCGCAGGTCTTACGCGCACGGCGAGATAGCCGGGAAGGGCAACGATCAGCACGGCTATCGCAGTGACAAGCACCAGACTGCCGATCGCCGCCAGCGCCCCGACCGAGGCGACCACGGGGAACCCCGTGACGGCCGCGAGCGCGTGACTCAGCAGCAGCTGCCCATAGATCCCAAACACAGCGCCGATCGAGCAGCCGGCGCCCAAGAGAAGAGCGCTCTCCACCACGAGCGAGCGCAAGAGGATGCCTCTGCCGAACCCGTCGACCTTCATGTCGGCGAGCGTCGGACGACGCTGCCAGATCATGGCTCCCATGGCGGCGGCGGTTGCAAGCACCGCCGCGATCAGCACCAGCGTGGCAATCTGCGTCAGACGCGAGAGACCCTGACGACTCGTCGCACGCTGTCTACGTTCACGGTTGAGCGCCGTTTCGGCGCGCAGCCCCGACGTCGGCCCGAGCGCCCGCTGAATCTCGCGGCTAGCCGTTTCGGCATCGACACCAGGGCCGAGCGTCACGTTGTAGGCGCTCACCTGCGCGCTGCCCCATCCACGAGCATAGTCCTCGGCATTCAGAATCACCACCCCCGGTGGCCAGCCCGCGTTGGTGCTGAGCGCCGCCACTCGCAAAGTCATCGGGCGAGGCGAGGGCAGCGTGAAGGACTGACCGATCCGCAGCTTCAGTTCGTCGGCGATCGCCTTCGAGATGACGGCCCACCCGTCCTGTCGAAATCTGGCCGTCGCGGCGAGGAGATCCCCGGTGACGAGCTGGCTTGCAGGAATCGGGGCCGACGAAGCCTTCGGAGGGGCCACCACCCACACCCTGCGATCGCCGTAGTCCAGGAAGCCCGACCGGTACAGACGGACGGTCAGCACGCCCGGCAGACGCCTCAGGGCGCCCGTTGCCGTGGGCTGAAATGGCGTTGTCGCGAGCAGGTTTTGCGACCCGCCCGCGGTCACCCAGACGTCGGCAACCGAGGCGAGGTCGTGTGAGGCACGGTCCAGCCCACGCTGAAGGTTCGCGTGCGCTCCTTGGATCGCGACGCTGCCGAACACGGCAACTGCCCCCGTCGCGGCGATTGCCAGTGAGCGCGGCCGGTTGGCACTCGAACGCAGCTCAATCACCGCAAGGTACGGAGCCACGCCCTTGAACTGGCCCTGAGCACGATCGAACAGATGTACCACTCCCGAAACCATTGCCGGCAGTAGCAGCAGCAGCGCAGCCACCAAGCTCACGATCCCAACGATCGCCGCGCTCGGAGCGACGAGCAGGATGACCGTCGTGATCGCCAGACAGACCACCCCCCCGCCGATCGCGATACTCGTCCTGTCGAGACGCGGCGGGTGCGACGATGCCGCGAGCGACAGGTGCGAAAAGACGTCCGCTCTCAGTGGCATTAGAACACCAACACATGCAGCCAGCACACCCCCGCCTACGGCGATCTCGACGCTCTGGCGAGTCACGATCCGCTGAGCTCCGATAGGGAACGCGAACGACAGGTAGCCCGGATTGGCCCGGAAGACAGCGAGCGACACCAGATCGCCGAGCAACAGCCCCAATGCAGATGCGACGACGCCGAGAATCAGGGCGTCGAATAGCAGCACCTCCAGGATCGTCCGGCGTGAATAGCCATCCAGGCGCAGGTCTTCGACCAGATGTCGGCGCTGTGGAACGGTCAGCAGGATCGCGTTGAACGCGAAAAGGAACCCCACCAGCGCGCTGATCGCGGAGAACAGCAACGCGGACTGGTTGGTGGGTCCGGCGGCCTGGTTGAACAATGTGGAATCGAAGTCTGCGGGGCGCACGTTGAAGCGATTCCCGGCCAGACGGACCATGCCTTCGTGCACTTCGCGATCGCGTCCGGGCGCGGAGCGGACGAAGATCCTGCTCACGCGTCCTGGCATGTCTGTGAGCTGCTGTGCGTAGACAAGCGGAGCAACCGCCACAGGGCTGTCGACGAGCCGGCCGATGTCGCTTTCGAGCAGCTCGGCACCGAGGAACCCCTGCACCACGCGCGCGCCGATCTGCAGATCCACGGACTGCAAGGAGAGGAGTCCGATCGACTGGGCCAGCGGCGCAGGCAGCGCCAGTGCCTGCTCGTGTTCCAGCTGCGCAGCCGTGAAATGCCGTAGTAACGGTCCCCCCAGATGCGCAAAACGTGGATCGGTGCCCACCAGCGTCACTGCCCGCTGGCCGGCAGGACCGAGTACGTTGACATGCGCTTCGAGCACCGGCTCGGCGGCGCTCACTCCGGGGAGGTCCTGCACCCGAGCCAGCATCGACTGGTCCAACCCTTCGGAACTACGCGCGGCGAGCTGGAAGCGCATGTCGCCGACGATTCCCGCCGTGATCTGCTGTACCGAGCTGTCGAGGCTCGTGCTCGCGATCTGCGAGGCGAACAGCAGTGCGACACCCACAGCGATCCCGGCGACCGCGAACAGCTCCTGGACCCACCTGGTGCGCAGACGCACACGGTGAAGCAGGAGAACGCTCGACAGCCTCATCGCGTCAGCCGACGCTGGAAGCCACCAGCGGGTCGGGCTCATAGTCTCTGAGCCGCCCGTCGCGCAGCGTATGCACGCGGTCGGCATACGCCGCCGCCTGCGGGTCGTGGGTGACGAGCACCGCCGCCAGCTCGCGCTCGCGGCAGATCCCCGTCAACAGGTCGAGGACCTCGCGTCCGCGGCGACTGTCGAGGCTGCCCGTCGGCTCGTCCGCGAGCAGCAGCTTCGGGCCAGTCGACAGCGCGCGGGCGATCATCACCCGCTGGCGCTCGCCCATCGAGAGCTGCTCGGAGCGGTGGCGCAGACGCTGCTCGAGCCCCAGCCGGTCCAGCAGCGGGGTCACACGTTCGCGTGCCTCGCGCGCCCGCACGTCCATGCCGAGCAGCTTCAGTGCCGCGTTGTCGAGCGCGCTGAGGCCGGGGATCAGGTTGAGCGTCTGGCGCACGAACCCCATTTCGCTGAGACGGTAGCGCGACGCCTCCCGCTCGGACAGCGTCGAGATCTCACGCCCGTCGAGCTTCACCGAGCCGGCGTCGGGGCGCAGCAGCGCGGCCATCAGCATCAACAGCGTCGTCTTGCCCGAGCCGCTGGGTCCATACAGCGCGATCAACTCGCCCCGCTTGACGCTCAGCGACACGCCGTCGACGGCCCGCACCGGCTCAGACTCACCGATCCGATAGTGCTTGACGACCGTGTTCAGCTCGAGCACGCCGCCCCCATTCCAGAGCAGATGCGCATCCCGATCGCGGCTGTCCCGGCGACGAGGGGACAAGCGCTGCCCGGCAAACCGCTCACGCCGACTGCTCGCGGCCGCGCAGGTGGATCACCTTGCCCTCTTCCTCTGGTGGCGGCGGTTCGGATTCTTCGGTCGGTGGAGTCGATAGGCGACCGCCGCTGAGTGAGGCGATGTGGTGTGCGCGCATCACACCCGGCATGTCCGGCACCGTCATTAGCACCGCGATGCCTTCCTCATCCGCCAGCGAGCGCAACAGCTGGGTGACGTCTTCGCGCTCGAGCACGTCCAGGTTGGCGGTCGGGTCGTCCACCAGTAGGAGCCTCGGCGCCCGCACGATCCCGTGCGCGATCGCGACCAGCGAGCGCTCGCCGTCGGAGAGGCTGCCCCAATGCTGACCGGCGCATTCGGACATCCCCACGCGCTCCAGCGCCTCCGCGGCAAGCGCATAGGCCCCGCGCCTGCCCCGCTCGACCAGTCGTGGCAGCGCCACGTAGTCGACGATCCGCAGGTCGCTCTTGGGTCCGGCACGCCTCACCCAACCGATCTTCTCCAGCATCAGCCGCGTGTGTTCGGACTCCCGCAGCGTCGCCAGATCGACGCCCTCGAAGCGCACCACGCCCTGGTCGGGCGTCTCCAGGCGCGCGGCGATCTTCAGCAGCGTCGTCTTGCCGGCGCCGCGTTTGCCCCACACCGCGACGAGTTGGCCGATCTCGACGTCGAGGGACACCTCCTTGAGGACCCGCAGCCGGTGCTCGCCCCGCAGGTAGCTCTTGCCCACTGCCTCCAGCGAAAGCAGCGCGGTCACGTCAAGAAGGTCTTTCGAGATGGGCGTGCGGCTGGGGCAGTCGAGGACCGAGCGGAGCTCATCTCGAACGACTTCCTACGCTATCCGTCTGCGCCTACCGGCGCCCTCGAACTCGCCGTCCATGGGTTTCCTCGGCCGGCGCCCACCGGCACCCTCGAACTCGGCATCCGCGCGTGTCCCTAGCCCGCGCCGGTCGGCACGCTTGGACTGGGAAAGCGAGGGGCCCGGCTCGCCGGCCTGGCGGCCGGTCGCGCCACCCTCGAACTCGGCGCCCATGCGCTCCAGCGACTCGCGCACGCCCTGCAGCCAGCTCAGGCGCGCCTCCCAGAAGGCCAGCTCGGCATCCCGCACGAGCGTCATCACCAAACCAGACCAGCGATGAGGGTCGGGCGGCCGCAGCTTTTCGAAGCACGCCTTCAGCTCCTGCACGCGCGCCAGGCACACGAGCTCCTGCCCATACACCAGCTCGATCATCCGCGGCAGGTTCTGCGGCTGGCAGAGCGCGACCTTCATGTGCAGCTCGTCGCGCAGCGGCGGCGCCGAGGAGGAGGCGAACAGCCACTGCTCGAAATGGCGCACACCCTCCTCGGTCGCCTCGTAGGCGGCCTCGTCCTCACCGGCGCGCACCAGCCCCTCGCGCTCCAGACGGTTGAGCGCCGAGTATACGTTCGAGTCCACGAACTCGGCCGAGCTCAAACGTTGACGCAGTTTCGCGGTCAGCCTGTGCGGCGGACTGGATTCCTCAATGACCAATCCCAGTACAGCGATCTTCGCTGACATCTTGCGAGCACTCCTTGCGACCTTCGTTACCAGGGCTCGGGACGGTACACCATCTTGCGCTGTTGCGCATCTTAAGCAGAACCATTCCAATAAATTGGCATCTCGAACGGTAGGATGGTCCTGAAGTCAAGCCTCCTCAAGGCCTATCCCGACAGGGACGTGCTGGCCGATCTTCGATCGGTGGGGTGGTCGAGGGTCGAGTGGGCCGAGGACGCAAGGACGAAGGCTTGGTGGCCCCAAGTCGAGTCCGAGGTGGTGACGGGTGCCGTAAGGGCCGGCCCATCGGCCGCATCCAGACGTGCGGGCCTGGCGGGATAGGCCCTAGTAGTGCTTTGTCGGGTTGGTGCTTTGGGCCGATTCCCAGGCATATCGGACCTCAAGATCCCGCTCAACCAAACCAATGCAGGACTCTCGCCATCGATGTCGTGTCGAGCCAAATCCGGCCAATCGAGGCAAGTTGACAAAGCACTACTAGGAGATGCCCAGACGGTCGAGCAGGCCCTCGTCCGCTCGCCACTCACGCCGTACGCGCACCGCCAGATCGAGGTGCACATGGCAACCCAGCTCGCGCTGGCACTCCCGTCTGGCAGCTGTTCCGATCGCCTTGATCATGCGCCCGTGCGCACCGATCAGAATGCCCTTCTGGGAGTCGCTCTCCACCCAGATCAGGGCTCTGACACGAGCGAGCTCCGCTCGTGGGTACTCGATCTCCTCAATCACCACCTCGACCGCATGGGGCAGCTCGTGGAAAGTTCGCCTGATCACCGCCTCGCGGATCAGCTCCGCCAGCATGAGCTCCTGCGGCTGGTCGGTGCTCTGCACCGCGTCGAACATGAAGGGCCCCTTGGGCATCTGTCCAGCCAGGTGCTCCACGAGCGCCTGCACTCCCTCGCCCGTGCGCGCCGAGACGGGGAATACCTCCTCCCCCACCGGCAGCTCGGCGGCCTCGCTGAGCACATCCAGGGTCTGCGCGCGGCTGAGGCGGTCGACCTTGTTCACCGCCGTGGTCACCGGGGTCTTCGCCTCGGCCAGAGTTTGTGCGATGTAGCGGTCGCCCGGGCCCACCCCCTGCACTCCGTTGAGGATCAACAGCGCCGCGTCCGCGCCGTCCAGCTCCTGCGTCACCCTTCTTGCCGTCCGCGCCGTCAGCGCATCGCGCGGGCGCTGCACCCCCGGTAGGTCCACCAGCACGAGCTGGTTCTCGCCGCTTGTGCAGATCCCGCGGATCGCCCGCCGTGTCGTCTGGGGGCGGTCGGAAACGATCGCCACTTTGTTTCCGACTACCGCGTTTGTGAGTGTTGACTTGCCGACATTGGGGCGGCCGGCGAGTGCGACGAACCCGCTACGCGTCACGCCTCGCCCTCCTCCACGGGCGCTCCGGCAGGGCGCCTTTGCGTATGCGTGGGCTCTGGGTGCTGCGGTACCGGAGTGTCATATTCGCGCTCCCAGCGCAGGATCTCGGCCTGCAGTGCCAGCATCTGGCCGTCGTCGGTCTCGTGATCCATCCCCACCAGGTGCAGTGTGCCGTGGACGATCGCCTCGCACAGATCGGCGGTGTGTTCGGGGCAGATCACGACATCCCCCAGCTCGCGCGGGACGCTTGGGTGAAGCGTCGCCTCGCTCACCATCCAGGGCGCGGTGCCGTCGAGCGCCAACGCCTCCGCTCCGTCGATCGGGAACGACAATACATCTGTCGGTTCGTCCTTGCCGCGGTACTCGGCGTTCAGCTCAGCGATCCGCTGCACGTCGACATATTCGACCGCCAGGTGCCCGTCCTGTACGCCCGCCGCGGCGACCGCCACCGCACACAGGCGTTCTACCTGCGCGAGGGGCGGCGCGTCGGTGTTGGGCCGCGTGCAAATCGCCTCCACCTCTACCCCAGCCACTCAGCACCCCATCCCGGACCCCCTTGTGGGGTCCTCCTCAAAAAGAAAGACTGTCATCGCCAGGCCGCCGTAGCGTGCCTACGCGCGTCGGCGTTCGGCCGCGTGCAGCTCCGGCGCATCGCGCTGTGCGTGCTCGTCGTACGCCTCCACGATCCGCTGCACGAGCTTGTGGCGCACCACGTCCTCGCCGCCGAAGCGCACGAACTCGATGCCCTCGATGCTGTCCAGCACCTCGCCCACAACCACCAATCCCGAGCGCTGCTCGCGTGGCAAGTCCACCTGGGTCACGTCGCCCGTCACGACCATTTTCGAGCCGAACCCCAGGCGCGTCAGGAACATCTTCATCTGCTCCGGCGTCGTGTTCTGCGCCTCGTCGAGGATCACGAAGCTGTCGTTCAGCGTGCGCCCGCGCATGAACGCCAGCGGCGCTATCTCGATCACTCCGCGCTCCAGGTGCTGGCTGACCTTCTCGGGGTCCAGCATGTCGTGCAGCGCGTCGAACAGCGGCCGTAGGTAGGGATCGACCTTGGCCATCAGGTCCCCCGGCAGGAACCCCAGGCGCTCGCCCGCCTCGACCGCCGGGCGGGTCAAAATGATGCGATTCACCTCGTTGCGGCTCAGCGCCGCCGCGGCCATCGCGACCGCCAGGAACGTCTTGCCCGTGCCAGCCGGACCCACGCCAAAGGTGACGGTGGCCTTGCGGATGCAGTCCACGTAGCGCTTCTGATTGACCGTCTTTGGCGCCACCCGCAGGCTGCGATGGCGCCACACCACGTCCTCCAGCACCTTCGCCGGGCTTTCGTGCGCGTCGAGCGCCCCCGTCACCGCGCCGATCGTCCCCGGGCCGATCTCGTGCCCGCGCTCGATCAGGTCTGACACCTCGCGCACCACACGCTCTCCCGCGCGCGTCTCGCTCTCCGGGCCGTCGAGCGTCAACAGGTTCCCGCGCAGATACACGTTGCAGTTCAGGTGCCCCTCCAGCGCGCGCAGCACCGCATCCTGCGTGCCCGCCAGCTCGGCCGCCACATCGGCCGGCAACTCGATCTGGGTCCTCAAGCCCCGCGGCCTCTCTCGGCAAGGATGCACAGCTGAACAGGCAGATGGCCCCTATCCATCTAGCGCCGCCTTGACCATTCCCGATACCCGCTTCCCGTCGGCGCGGCCATCGACCGCCGCCATCGCGGCCTTCATCGCCCCGCCCATGTCTCTCACCGTGCTCGCGCCGCTCTCGCGCACCGCCTGCTCCACGATCGCTTCGAGCTCGGGCTCGGTGAGCTCCGCCGGCAGATACGTGGCGATCAGCTGGGCCTCCTTCTCCTCGCCATCCGCCAGGTCCGTGCGCCCGGCCTCGCGGTAGGCGCCCGCTGCCTCCACGCGGCGCTTGCGCTCGCGCCGCAGCACCGCCAACTCGTCGCTCCCGTCCTCCTTCGCCGCCTTCTGCAACTCGGACAGCACCAGGCGAAGGGCGCCCACGCGCTCCTTTTCCCCCGCGCGCATCGCCGTCTTCACGTCCGCGCTGACCTGGTCGACTATCGCCATCTATGACTCAGGATACGCCGACTCGCCGGCGTCGCTGTATTCAAGGGGTGTCCGGCTCCCCAATCGCCCGGGATCCGAGGCGTCCCGCCCGAAGATCAGCGCCACGTTCCAGTCCACCAGGAGCCGCAGCTTGCGCCCGATGCCGGGCATCAAGAGCAGGTGGTAGGTCCGTGCGATGAACCACGCCGGCAGCCCGCGCCAGCGGATGCCCGCGGTGATCGCCACCGCCTGGTTGTGCCCCAGCTCCGCCACGACCCCCAGCGTGCGCCAGCGAAAGGGGCGTTCGTGGCCGTTGCCGAGGCTCGCCGCCACGTTGTGAGCCACGCGCCGACCCTGGCGCAGCGCGTGCTGGGCCGTCGGCGGGCAGGGCCGCCCGCGGTGCGCGGGGTCGGGGACGGCGGCGCAATCCCCAATCGCCCACACCTGGCCGTGTTGGCCCTCGACGCGCATGCGCGAGTCCGCCTTGATGCGCCCGCCGTCGGTGAGCGGCAATCCCAGCATCGCGACCGCGGGCGCGGGCTTCACGCCTGCCGTCCACACCACCGTGCGCGTCGGGATGCACTGCCCATCGGACAGCTTCGCGTGGCGATCGGTCAGGCTGCTGAGGGTTGTCCCGGCGTACACCTCGATCCCGCGGCCCTCGAGCTCGCGCCTGGCGAAGCGGGAGAGCCCCCGCGACACCTCGCCCATGATCCGCTTCTGCGCCTCCACCAACACCCAGCGCATCCCCTGCGTGCCGCAGCGCGGGTACAGGTCGATCACGCGCGCCGCGAAGTCCTGCAGCTCGGCCAGCCCCTCCACGCCCGCGTATCCGGCGCCGACGAACACGAACCCGAGGTACTCCGCGCGCTCGACGGGATCCTCGAGGGACTCCGCGATGTCCAGGCAGCTCAGCACCTGATTGCGCAGCGCCGTGGCGTCCGTCAAGGACTTCAGCCCGATCGCGTGCTCGGCGAGGCCCGGGATCGGCAGGGTGCGAGACACGGAGCCCAACGCCACGATCAGCCGGTCGTAGCCGAGCGTCACCGGCTCGCCGTCGATCCGGCACGCCGTGAGCGTCCGCGCCTCGGGGTCCGCGGCTGCGACCCGCCCGATCAAAAGGTCCGTGTGCTTCAGCTGCGAGCGCAGCGGCACGATCACGTGGCGCGGGTCGAGCGTCGCCCCCGCCGCGCCCGGCAGCAGCGGGGTGTAGAGCATGAAGTTGGCGTCGTTCACCAGCGTCACCCGCGCGCTGTGCGCGGGCAGCACGCGCTCCAGCGCACGCGCCGCGTAGAACCCGCCGAAGCCGCCTCCGGCTATCACCACGTGCCAGGACACTCTGTCGAGGCTAGACCCATTGGACGGAAGAGACCAATGTCACAAGCGTGTTACAAGCTCTCCTGCCGATCTGGCGAGTCGCCTTTGGACGAGCAAGCCGCCCGACTCGATGGACGTACGATCCACGCGTCCTGCGTGGGCATGGACGACCTAATAAGGTCCCCGCCATGAGCGCATCCCTGTACCGCGACGCCCTCGCCCCCTTCCTCGCCGAAACCGAGCAGCTGCGCCCGCCCGGCGCGGAAGTGTTCGACTGCCACACCCACCTGGGGCTCGACGAGGACGGGCGCTCGCTCTCCCTGGCAGGCCTCCTGGAGATGCTCGACCGGGCAGGCGCGCGCCGCGCGTGCACGTTCCCGCTGCACGACCCCGAGCGCCGTCCCGGCTACCGCGTGCCCAATGACCGCGTGCTGCGGTGGGCCGGGGAAAGCGAGGGGCGCCTGTTGCCCTTCTGCCGCCTGGACCCATCCGAAGACCCCATCGCCGAGGGGAAACGCTGCCTGGCGGCAGGCGCGCGCGGGATCAAGCTGCACCCGCGCGCGCAGGCCTTCTCCTTCGACGGCCCGGAGATGGACGGCATCTTCGCGCTGGCGGGCGAAGCTGGCGTGCCGATCCTGATCCACGCCGGGCGCGGCATGCCCCCGGTCGCCGACGGCCTCGCGAACGTCGCCTTGCGCCACCCCGAGGTCGTGCTGATCCTCGCCCATGGCGCGATCTGCGACCAGGGCATTCTTACCTCGCGCCTGGCCGAGCATCCGGGCGTCCTGTATGACATCTCCTGCTTCTTCACGCTCGACGTGATCGAGCTGTTCGCGCGCGTCCCCGTCGAGCGGATCGTGTTCGCCACCGACCCGCCCTACGGGCGCACCGCGACGGGACTGCACATGGCGCTGCGCGTCGCACGCTACGTGGGCCTGGATGAGGCCGCCACGCGGGCGATGCTGGGCGGGACCGTCGCCGGGCTGTTCGACGGACAGGGGCTGCCTGCCGTGACACCACCGCGGCAGGGCTCGACAATCACACTGGAGGGGCGCCTCGCGCGCGTCTACGGCTACGGTAGCCTCGCCGGCCCCGCGCTGTTCGCAGGCGTGCCCGGACAGGCCGCGGCGATGGTCGACATGGCAGCCGCCGCCTGCCGCGACCCCGAGCCGGGTGCCGTCGGCGAGGCGCTGGAGGTAATCGGCGCTGCGCTCACCGCCGCTCGCGCGCTGCTCGGAACCGAGGGCGGCGCGTCCGCGGCGATCGACCTTTTGTTCCGCTCGATGGCCGTCGCCGCGACCGAGTTCTCAGAGCCGGCCTGAGCGTACGGCGCCCGTCTCAATCGCCCGTCTCAGCCCGATGTCAGCCACACCGCGGCCCACTCGCCGCCGTGGCGTCTTGCGCGCTCGCCCAGGCCGACTCGATCTCGAAAGGCAGCCGCGACCTCATCGGCCTCCTCGCGCAGCAGCCCGCTGGCGATCAGGTGCGCGGGCATGTACCGCGAATTGCCCATCGATTCGGCGAGGTCCAGCAGCAGCGGCCGGACGAGGTTGGCGAGCACGATCGGCCTCCGGGTCGATGCCGGCTCACCGCCTATCGGGAGCGCCTCGCGGCGCAGATCGAAGCGGCGCACCTCGACGCCCCCACCAACGCCGTTGACGATGGCGTTCTCAGCGGCGGCCTGCACGCTCTCGGCCTCGTGGTCGAGCCCAAGCACAGGCGCGTAGCCGAGCCGAGCCGCGGCGATCGCGAGCACGCCCGATCCGCAGCCCACGTCCACCACGGCGACCGCGCCCCGGCTCGCACGAGGCAAGCTCCAGCAGCAGCTCCAGGCACATGCGCGTGGTGTGATGCGCGCCGGTGCCAAACGCCTGGCCCGGGTCGATCACGATATCGATGGCCCCCGGAGCGTCGTCAGTTCGGCTGCTCCCAGGACGGACGTATATACAATTGCATTTCACCGTCGTGATCGGATGTCCCCATCCCACCGCCCGGCCCGGCGATCACGACGGGCCGGTGAAACGCCTTCCAGCGCTCGCCCCAGTCGTCGGGAAGCTCGCTCGTGGTGACCTCCACCAGCGTCCCACCCACGGCCGCGCGCAGATCCGGCAGCTCGGGCAGCTCCCCCGGCGCGCCGTAAACCGCGAACTCGACCCACTCCCCCACCGCGGTCTCCTCGACCCCCGAGGGCGCCAGCTCCAGCAGCTCCGCCAGCGCGACCTCCGCATCCTCCCGGTGGACGCGCAGCGCGAGGCGGATCACGCGGCTCCGCCTCTCAGCGCCCAGACGCACGTGCGAGAGCCGCCGGCCTCGTCGCCCGGCCGCCTCACGCGGCCCGGCTGTGCAGCGCGCGGCGCAGCTTGGCGAACATCGATTCCTCCGAGCGCAGGTTCTCCTCGGTGAGCGTCTCGCTGAAGCGCTCCAGCAAATCGCGCTGCTCGGAGGACAGCCGGCGCGGGATGACAATGTTGACGACGACGCGCAGATCCCCATGCCGGCCCCGGCGCAAAGCGGGCATGCCCTGGCCGCGCAAGACGATCACCTCGCCCGCCTGGGTGCCCGCGGGAATCTCCAGCGGCGTGGGCTCGCCCAGCGTAGGGACGTCCAGCGTCGCGCCGAGCGCAGCCAGCGGCGCGGGCACGTCGAGCAGCGTGATCAGGTCGTCGCCCTCGCGCACGAAGCGCTCATCCGCGCCTACGCGCACAAGCACGTACAGATCCCCCGCGGGCGCGGGTGGGTGGGGTCCGAATCCCCCGGCGTGCCCCTTGCCGGTGAGACGGATGCGCTGACCGTCGGAGATGCCGATCGGGATGTCGACGTCCAGGGTGCGCGTGGCGGCGACGCGCCCCCGCCCGCGGCACTCCGCGCAGGGCTTCTTTGGCACGCGCCCATCGCCGTGGCAGGTATCGCACACAACATTGCGCATCATCTGCCCGAAGGGCGTGCGCGTGACCGCCTGCAGCTGGCCGGCGCCCCCGCAGCGCGAGCACGTCTCGATCGGAGTGCCCGGCTCGGCGCCGTTGCCGTGGCAGTGCTCGCAGCGCTCGACGGCCTCGAATGAGACCTCGACCCTGGCGCCCTGCGCGGCCTGCAAGAGATCGATCTGCACCGCCACCGCGACGTCCTCGCCGGCGGCGGGCCCGCCGCGTCCGCCGCCCCCGAAGGGCGAGTTGCCACCGAAGAACGCGTCGAACAGATCCCCGATCGAGCCAAAGGCGTCGAAGTTCGGCGCGTAGCCGCCTGAGCGCAAACCCTCGTGGCCGTAGCGGTCGTACGTCGCGCGACGCTCGGGGTCGGAGAGGATCTCGTACGCCTCCGCGGCCTCCTTGAACTTCTCCTCGGCCTGTGGGTCGTGCGCGTTGACGTCGGGGTGCAGCTCGCGCGCCTGCTGGCGGAAAGCCTTCTTGACCTGCTGCTCGGTGGCGTCGCGCTGGACGCCAAGCACGTCATAGGGATCGCGGGGCATAGAGGGGAGAGCCTATCCAGTCAAGCCCGACGCCCAGGGGCACAGGCAGACGGGAATACAGCGGCACGTCCCAGCCAACACTCAGCCTCCGTCAGTTCTCGGCGTAGGCGTCTTCGACGAAGCGCGAGAGCTCAAACGCGGCCTCGCGCACCGTGGGGATCGCCTGGGCGTAGTCCATGCGGACGGGGCCGATGACAGAGACGGTGCCGAGCTTGCGCTGAGCGACCCCGTAGCCGGCGGCGACCAGTGCGAGCGAGCGCATCGCCGGCAGCGGGTTCTCATGCCCGATGCGCACATACACCCCGGGCTTCGAGAGCGCGGCGCGCAGCACGTCGAGCAGCGCGACGCGCCGCTCCAGCAGGTCCATCAGCTCGTTGACCTGGGACAGATCCCCGGGCCGCTCCTCAGAGAAGAGGCGCGCGGTGCCCTCGACGTAGAGGGTGTCCTCGGCCTCGGAGCCGAGCGCGGCGATCCCAGGCGCGAGGCGGTCGAGAAACGCGCGCTCTGTCGCGGGCAGCGTGGGGTCCGAGAGCCGCTGGTGGAGCATGCGCGCGCCCAGGTGCAACCCGATAAGGCGCTCGTTGAGGTACTCCCCCGCCCACGCCAACAGGCCCGGGTCTGCCGCGCCCTCCAGCGTCGCGAGGACCTTGGAGACCCCGCCGGTGGACGTGATGATCACGGCCATCACGACGTGCGGCTGCAAAGCGAGCACCTCGACGTGGCGGATCGTGGCCGTGGAGGGCGACGGCGCGGAGACGACCGCGAGCAGGTTCGTGAACTGCGAGAGCGTCTCGGTCGTGACCCGCATCGCCTCCTCGACCTCGCGCTGGGTGACCGACAACTCGAGACGCGGCGCCGGGACAAGACCCTGGCCGGTGTAGAGCATGCGATCGACCACGTGGCGGTGCCCCGAATCGGTCGGCACGCGGCCCGCAGAGGTGTGCGGGTGCGCGAGCAGCCCGAGCTCCTCCAGCTGCGCGAGCTCGTTGCGCACGGTCGAGGACCCGCAGTCGAGCTCGGGGTCCGCGGCGATCGCCTTCGAGGGCACCGGTTCGCCGGTGAGCAGATAGCCGTCGATGACCTTGCAGAGAATGCGCTCCTGGCGCGCCGTCAACATGGCTTGATTGTAGGCTTAGAGCTGGATGGGACCGGATGACAGGTCCCGCCCAGGAGCGCCGGGCGGGCCCGTCGGACACCCGTCGAGCCGCGCCCAGCCGCACCGCGCCGCGCCCCATTCGCCCTCAGACCGTGACGACGGCCTCGGCGTTGCGAATGATCTGCTTGCCGTCCTGCTCGGCGACGGTGTCGATCGTCGCGAGACCATCGGAGACCTCGCGCACGGTGCCGGTGACCACCACCTCCTGCTCAGGAACGCCCATCCCGCGAAACTGCACCGAGAGGCGCTTGAGATGCTCGGGCCCACCCGCGGCCTCGGTCTGCGCGCGCGCGACCTGCGCCATCGACCACAGGCCGTGCAGGATGCGACCCGGGAGGCCGACGGCGCGCGCAAACTCCTCGTCGATGTGGATCGGGTTGAAATCGCCCGAGGCCCCCGCATAGCGAGCCGTCAGATACTTGTCGGGCGTGACGCGAACCTCAGGGATCGACGCGCCCACGGAAAGATCGGCCATCAGACACCTCGCACGATGTTGGTCCACGTCCCGCGCACGACCTGCTCGCCGCGCTGGTTGGTGGAGATCGACTCGAAAACGTAATACCCGCGCCCGTCCTTCTCGGAAATGTCCTTGACCGACGCGGTGGTCGTGATCTCATCGCCGGCGACGACGACGGGGCCCCACTCGAACTCCTGCCCCCCATGCACCATCATCGCGAAGTTCAGCTCGATCTCGGGGTCGAAGATCGGCGGCCCGACGGAGGGCGCGGAGTAGACGACGGCGAACATCGGCGGCGCGACCAGATCCGCGTAGCCGGCCGCGCGCGCGGCCTCCACCTCCAGGCACAGCGGCGAAGTCTCGCCCACAGCCCGGGCGTACTCCCTGATCTTCTCGCGGCCCACGGCATACAGCGTGGGCTCGTACGTCTTGCCAATCGCCTGCGTATTCACTGGCACCGAGTCGGGCTCCTTTGCGCGTAGTGTCGGCCGGGCAGTCTACTGTCAGCGACGACACAAGGCCCGTGCCATGAGACCCACGACCTTAAGGGCTACGCCCCAAAGGGGCTCCGCCTACGGGCCGCATTGTGCACCAAGGACGCGCTCCTTCTTCTTCCTGGGCTTGGCGCGGCGCTCGGCCTCGCACCTGGATGCACCGATATCAGCATCAAGATGCGCCAGGTGCGCTAGGCTTGAATGATGCGCACGACCGTCACCCTCTCCGACGACGTGGCGGCGGCCGTCGAGCAGCTACGCCGCGAACGCTCGATCGGGCTCAGCGAGGCGGTAAACGACCTCGTGCGCGCCGGCCTCACCGCGCCCCGCCCCACCAAGCCGTTTCGCCAGACGACACACGACCTCGGCCGCGGCATCGACTTCTCCAACGTGGCCGACGCACTCGAGACGCTCGACGGGCCCGCGGCCCGCTGATGCTGCTCGACGCCAACCTGCTCCTCTACGCAGTCCACGAAGGCACCCCCCAACACGAGGCGGCAGCAGAGTGGCTGACCGCACAGCTCAATGGCTCCCGGCGAGTCGGCCTGCCGTGGCAGAGCCTCGCGGCGTTCCTGCGCATCTCCACGCACCCCCGCGCCTTCCGGCGGCCGCTCGCCCCGACAACCGCGTGGGAGCGCGTCAGCGACTGGCTCGCCACACCGGTCGCCTGGATCCCCCAGCCGGGACCCGAGTACGCCCGCACCCTCGGGGAGCTGATCACCGACCACGACGTCAGCGGCAACCTCGTCACCGACGCCCAGCTCGCCGCGCTGGCGATCGAGCACGGCGTCACCCTCTACTCGAACGACACCGACTTCGCCCGCTTCCCTCAACTGCAGTGGGAGAACCCGCTCGGGCCACTGCCCTAGTCACCAACGAGCGTCGGGAAGGTCGACTTCAGCTCGCCGAGAACCACCTCCCGCCTCATGGCGGCTAGATGGGCTCGACCGGCTCGAGGCGAACCCTTAACACAAAAAGAGCCCCCGGGCCACCAGCGAGAGCCGGCGGTCCGAGGACTGTGAGTGCTGATGCTGTGCCAACGCCCCTGGGGCAGGCGCCGACACAGCAAATGCAGAGGAGTGCCTCGAGACGATCGCTCATCCCGACGCCCTCCCGAGGGCCTCAGAAAACGAGCTCGCTCTCGCCGCCGACGCCGGCGCCGACGAGCTCGCCCTCCTCGGTGCCGGACTCGCCGTCACCGTCGAGGTGCTCGTGCTGGGGGGCGGAGCCGGGCGAGTCGAGGAACTCGACCGATTCGGCGACGATCGAGACCGACTGGCGCTTGGCGTCGCCGGCCTCCCACTCGCGCCACTCCAGGCGACCGTCGATCGCCAGGCGCGAGCCCTTGCGCAGGTAGCGCTCGACGTTCTCGCCCTGGGGACCGAACACGGAGACGTCGAAATAGTTGGGACGCTCCTGATAGACCTCACCGTCCTTGCGCAGGCCGTTGCAGGCGAGGCGCAGGCCGCAGACGGTGCTGCCCGAGGGCAGAGCGCGCAGCTCAGGGTCGCGGGTGAGGCGGCCGACGAGGATAACGCGGTTGGTGTTGGCGTAGGACATGGTGCTCCTTTTGGCTAGAGAGGACACCCCCAATGCAGAAGGTACGCGCCACCGGAGAGACTTCAGTGGATCGGGTCCTCCAGCTCGGGAACGGAGTCGAACCCGAGCACCACCACCTCCTCCTGGGCGCGCGCACGCGCGATGGCACGCTGCACGGCGGGGCGAACCTCAGGCGGCGCGAGATAGAGCACACCCGCGACGCACCGCGAGCGCGCCCAGGCGCTGCAGATCTCGAGCAGCCGCGCGGGGGCCTTGACGGTCAGCTCGACCTCGACGGCGACGGGCAGCTCCTCAGCAGCCAAGGGCCACAGCACGAGGTCGGGCCGATGCAGAGCGGGGTCGCCGCCGGGCGTCAGACCGAGGCGCGCGCTGGCCAGAGCGCCAACGCCCCGCTCGCGCAGACGCAGCGGACGCTCGCCGAGCACCGAGCACTCCGGATAACACAGCTCGAGCGCGGCGGCGACCCGCGCACAGACCGCGAGGTGACGTGCTGAGACGGGACTGACGCGAGCGACCTCCAGGCCGGGCTCACAGCACGCACGAAACCCGGCGGGTGTGACGGTGAACAGGACGGGCCCGACACGGTGAACGGCGAGCAGACCGGCACCGACAGCCGCATACAGACGCCCGCGCGCCGAGGCGAGCGAGACATCGAGACGCAGCGCGAGCGCCTCGGCCGTAACGGCGCCGAGGCCTGCAACCCACTGAACGAGCGCCGCGCGCTCGGGGGCGGGAATTGGAATCGAACGAGACATGAGAACTCCTTTTGGTTTTGATATGGACCCCACAAGGGGGTCCTGAGGGGGCCGCGTGTGGCGGGACGACGGCGTGGGCAAACGGCACCGACGCCGAGACAGGCGAGCCCGCGAGCCGCGCGTTGAACTCGGGGCAGCTCGCGAATGCGACCCGGCGGGGCTATCGCTGGGGCGAGAACATCCGCGCGATGCGCACGCGCGCAGCGTCGGCGACGCCGCCGGTGAGCGAGAAAACGGCCGCGCAGCCGCGCGGCATGTCCAGCAGGTGCTGCGGGGAGAAGCGGTACTCGCGCACCCTCGTGCGCGTGCGCTGGCCAGTGGAGCTGACCGAGGTGTGCCAGGCGCCGCGGGTGCCCGCCAGGCGCGCGACGAGGTCGGCCGAGTCGGGGACGACCTGCCGGTGCGCGACGAGCGTGGTGAGGTTGCCGAGGATCTGCTCCAGCAGGCCATCGTGGCCGGCGGCGCGCAGGTCGGAGAGCTCCTGTGTGCCGAGGACCAGTGACATGCCGGCCGAACGCGCGCGCCCGAACAGCCGCGTGACGTGCGAAGCGCCGAGCGCCGAGAACTCGTCGAGCGCGACCAGCGACGGCACCGGCTCGTCCTGCAGGCCGGCGACTGCGCTGAGCAGGTCCTGCACGATCGCGGCACCGAGCATTTCGGTGACGAGCGGCCGCCGGTCGGCGCGCAGGCCGAAGTAGACGACGGCCCGCTCACGCAGGGCTCCCGGCAGATCGAACACGAGACCGTCCGTGCGCGGGTCGAGCCAGGGACCAACGTCCGACTCGGCCATGATCGCCAGGCGGTCGCGCATCCCACCGAGGTCGGTGAGCTGGCGCGGTGAGAGTGTGCCCAGGTAGGCGTGAACCTCCTGTGCGCGCGCGGGGTCTGGGATGCTGCGCTCCAGCACACCGAGCACCTCCGGATCGAGCACGGCCACCAGCTCGGCCAGACTCACCACACGCCCACAGGCGCGCAGCGAGCGAACGGCGAAGCCGAGGTAGCGCTGGGCCTGGCGCAGGTAGTGCGGCTCGGTGAACCGCTCACCGGCCAGCGCGCGGTCGGCGATCTCGGTGGGCGAGCCGTGGGCGAACGGGTTGTAGACGGAGTGCCCCTCGGGGGTCCACTGAATGAATGGCCGCCCCATGAGACGCGCGGCGCGCGCGAGCTCGGTGCGCATGAAGGAGTCCTCCTTGGGGTCGACTACGACAACCGCCATTTCCCGCTGCACGGCGGCGGTGGCGAGCAGCGTCTGCGTGACGGTCTTGCCCGAGCCGGTGGCGCCGAGGACGAGCGTATGAACGCCGCCGCCGGAGTCGCAAAGAGGCAACGAGACAGGCCGCGAACGACGGTCCTCGCCGACGACGAGCGCGCCGGGCGCGAGGCGGGCGCCGCGCCCGAGCCAGCCGAGAGAGGACCGACGCGACTCGCCGAGCCCGGCCGAGTCCACATCGGACCCGTGGGCCGGGACCGAGCCCAGCTCCACCTGCCCGAACTGGCGGAGGATCGAGCGCAGACCGTCGACCGGCGTGAACCGCTCCCCCGCAAGGTCCGTGAGGTCGGCACCGGCCTCGAGGTCTTCCCCGTGCCAGCGCCGCCCGCGCACCGTGGCGGTGAGCGCAGCCGTGGCCAGTGTCGGAGCCAGCGGCCCAAGGGAACCCCGCGCGGCGAGGATCAGCGCGAACGCAGCAGCTGCCCAGGACCAGTGCAGGTGGCGGTGGCGCATGAGGGGAGCGGCGAGCAGCCCGAGCACGACGCCCTCGCCGACGTGGACGGCCGTCTGGGCAAGCCACTGGAAGAGCTGGTCCACCGGGGCCAGCGGATCGACCAGCGGTTCGGAGCCGAACGACACGGCTCCCGATTCGAGGTGGGCCTGAAGCTCCGGCCCGTGAACAGGATGAGACGAGGAGAAGGGCATGAGCCCTCCTTTCATGAGGGGCCAGCGCGAACCGGCCCGTGGTTAACGAGCAACGGCGAGCCCTGGGCTCGCCGTTGAGATGTGCTGCCGAAGACAGGCCGTGGAGGCCGTCAACGATGTGAGCGCGCGAGGGCGCGAAGAACTCAGGTCAGCCGGTAGCCGACGCCCCGCACCGAGACCACCCAGCGGCGGCCCTCGCCGGCAAGCTTGCGGCGCAGGCGGCTGGCGTGGCTGTCGAGCGTGCGCGTGGTGCCCGTATCCGGGAAGCCCCAGACGGCGCGCAGCAGCTCGGCGCGCGTGAACACGCGGGTGGGCTCCGAGGCAAGGTGCAGAAGCAGCTGGAACTCGAGCCGGCAAAGCAACACGGGCCGCCCATCCAGGGTGACGACGCGCGAGCGGGCATCAAGACGCAGAGGGCCAACCTCGAGAGATGCACACCCCCGACCGGCGCGGCGCAGAAGAGCGCGCAGACGCGCGCGCAGCTCCAGGTAGACGACGGGCCGTGCGAGGAAGTCGTCGGCGCCCGCCTCGAAGGCGCGCACCAGATCGAGGACGGAAGGCGAACCGAGAACGAGCACCGGCAGGCCGTCCACCCAGGGCGAGACGCTCAGGCGAATCTCGGCAAGCAGCTCCAGCGCGCCGCGCGGCGGGTCGAGCGCACCGAGCAGCATCGCGTCCGGAGGATGGGCGCGAGCGAGCGCGCGGGCATGCTCGGCCGTAAGCGCAATGCGGGCGTGGCAGCCGTCCGCCGTGAGCTGCTCGAGAAGTGCCCCAGCCGGCTCGGGGTCGGGCTCCAGCACAAGCACGAAGGGGCCGTCGGCGAACATCACCCCAGCTCGACCTCACGCGGGCTGATGCCAAGACCGCGACGGGCGATCAGCGCCAGCACCTCACTGTGAACCCACGGCGTGGGCCGGCCCCCGCGTCCACCCTCGGGCATCAGGCCGACGCGGCGCGCCAGCCACGAGGTGTCGCCGCCGGCCGCCGTGCCACCGCTGCGCTTCAGCCGCCCGCAGCGCACGGTGATCTCGCTCATGCTCACGCCCGAGTCGACGGCCGCGACGACCGCTTCGCGCAGACCGCGGTTGAGCACGATGCGGCTGGAGTCCAGCCGCTCCAGCTCGGCGCCGAGCGCGTACGTGGAGACCCGCTGATCGCCGCGGTGGCGGTCCAGCGCACGGATGGTGAGCGCGCGCACCGGCTCGTAGCGCTCCAGCGAGCCGACGACGTTGCGCACGCCGACGGGCTCGGCAACCTCAGAGCCGTCCGCGGTGAGGCGGAGCCAGCGCAGCTGGGGAATCGTCATGCCGGTGTCGGCCGGTCCCAGCCGATAGGTACACCCGTGACCGTCGCGCAGCGGCGCGGGCAAGCCCGCTTCTGCCGGCATCTCGCCGACCTCCTGCCCGGCCGAAGCACAGCCGCGGCCCACGACGAACCCAGCGGGCTCCTCGACACCCCTTACGGTCGTGTCAGGCCGCGCGGGCCGTTCGCCGAAGGGTGCCACCAGCAGGTCCTCAGCCGTCAGACGCCGGCACCAGCGGTGCGACGGGTAGCGCAAATAGTCGCGGCACGCCAGAACTGCGTTGCCGGCCGGCTCGTCAGCGCCCAGGTGCGCCACCAGGCACAGGTCGCCATCGCTGGCGACATCGCGGTCGACCACCAGCACGCTGCCCGCGGCGCCCGGCTGGGCGAGCACCTCGCGCAGACGACCATCGGCGACGTAGCGGCCGAGCACCGCGTGCCCGTCGGTGTCCGCTCGGGGACGAGAGCGGGCCTTCTTGCGCCGGCGGCGGACCACCTGCGAATCGACAGCCGCAACCTTCGCGAGAGCGGCAGCCTGCGAGTCGACGACAGATATGGATGAGGCGGTGGGAGTCATGGAGTCCTCCTTGACACAGGCCGGCGGCCAGGTTTGCGGGTGGGTGAGGCCGTGGCTTGTAGGGCCTCGGCCTCGCGGGCGTCAAGCGGGTGAGAGCGCGGTCGAGCGAGGCCGGCGAACCCTCCGAGACCCCTACGGGGTTCTCGGAGCGGGCACGGACAAGCGATCCCGAGCAGACGAAGCTGTCCGGATTTTGGTCTTACTGAGAAAGCTTCGACGGCTCTGGCGAGAAGCTATGTGAGGCGGCGTTAGCCGAATGGCTCAGGGAAGGGAAAAAGGAAGGCCGCCAGCCTAGCCGTTCACGGGGAGGTCGCTCGTCGTGCGCCACCTGAAGTGGACCGAGAGCCCCGGGTTCGACGCGCACTCTCCCTCTGAGTCCGTGCAGTTTGGCTCTGCAGAGCCAAAATCGACGGCACGACAAGGCAGTCACCCGACCTCCTTGCCAAAGGGCAACTGCGCGATATGGCCGGCAAAGGGGGGTGGCAGCTGCACGCTGTGTGGGGGCAGCTGCGCTTTGCGGAGGGCCTTTGCAGGAACGATTTCCCGCCAAGTGAGCGTGCCTGCGCCGCAGATACTCCCGCCCCACGCTCACACCGGGCCGGCCACGATCGAGCTGCGCAGGCTCGGCCGGCGTCCCGAGTCCGCTCGCTCGACACCGTGGGCAGGTGACCTTCTTCGTCGCCGTGTCCCACCAGGCGTGGGCACCGGACGGCAGAGCCGATCTGCATCTGCCGCACTCGACAGCGCAGCGCAGCTTCAGCTTCAGCTTGCGCCACGCCCCTTGTCTCCGATCGGCAGGATGCTCGTTGCCCGCACCGCAGCCTCGCGCGCGTGCGGATCGCCGTGGGCCGCGGCCACACGTACCTCCGGCGGCAGACGGGGCACCCCGTAGGCGTGCGCCACACCCTCGTGGATGTCGCGCTCGGCGGCCCACACCACCCCGGCGCGCCCGGGGTACTCCCAGTCGGCGGGGTACTCGCCGGCGTAGGCGCGACACGCAGTGAGCACACCGTCGGCGCGTCGCGCGCACTCGCGCGCGCGGGCGCGATCGCGGCAGACAAACACCACGAGCGGGATCGCCAGCGGTCGCGAGCCATAGCGTTTGAGGCACACGCTCCAGCCGGCCAGCAGATGGTCGTAGCGCTCCAGCTTCGCCGCCCCGCGGCCGGTGGGCAGGCGGTCGTCGAGCTCGACGAGCACGTCGAGGCCGGTCGGCGGCGCCACCACGAGGGATCGACGTCGCTGGTCGGACGTTTCCCGCTTTATTGCCTGTGGCGAACCGTTTGGGGCCGAGGCGTGTCCAAGCGCCGAGATGCGTACGTCGAGCGCCGAGAGACGGCTGTCGAGCACTGGGGCACCGTCGAGAGACAAGGGGTCACCGTCGAGCAGCGACGCCGGCACCTCGACGGCGGCGTCGGGCCGCACGGTCTCGAACCGCTCCACCTCGCTACGGCCGCCCGCACCGTCGGTGTTGAGGAACTCGTGCGGGGTGCGCCCGCCCGGCAGCCGCAGCCCGCTCGGCCCAAGCGCCGTGCGCCCCTCGGGCGTGGAGCGCAGCGGCGGCGAGAGCACCGAGCTCTCCGCCCCGCGCAGCCGCAGCCCCCGCGCGGGACCGCCCAGCGCTTGCTCCAGAGCGAGCACCCAGCCGGCGACGTGCACGTGGTGGCGCGCCTGGCGCAGCCGCCGCTCCTCCTCAGCGTGTCCGTCGGAGCTCCGCTCGAGCGATCCGTCGAGGCGCCCGTGCGCATGCAGCAACTCCATCCCCGCCCCCGAGATCGCGTAACACATAGGCGTCCCACCCCCATCGTGGCGATGGAACTGCAGCCGCCGCACCCACCCGGCGTCGGACAGACGCTTCAGGCGCCGCTGCGTAGTCGTGTTCGCACGAGCGGGATTGAACCGCCGGTGAATCTGGCTGGAAAGCACATGCCGCATATCGGCCACCAGCGCCAAAATCTCGATATCCAGACGATCGGGCTCTACCGCGCGTGGCGAGGCAGGGGCCTTTGTCCACCGCACTCGCTGCGCCCCGTCGAGGGAGACCAGCTCGCGGTAGCTCTCCGCCGCGACCGGCGGGAGCGCAGCCGTGGCCGGAGGCGCGTGCGGAGTGAGTGGTGCGCTCGTTTCGGCAGCCTCCCCCGCCCCACGCTGTGCGGCTCCCTCCTCCTCCCTATCTGCCTCCGCTCCGCGCGGACCTTCGACCTGCACGCGCGCGCTCTGAGTCGACTCGCGTCGGTCCCAGTGCGGCTGCGTCAAATCGGCAAGGTGCCGCCCTCCGCGCTCGGCCTGGCGCGCCGCGTGCCGCGCAAGCCGCTCGCGGTCGACCCGCATCGGGATCGTCTGTGCCACGAACGGCGGCTGGCGACCCTCAGGGGTGCTCCAGCTGACGATCGCGTGGTTTTTGGGCAGGCGCAGGCGCGCATCCGGGTTGCCCAGCGCCGAGAGGCTCTCCCCCGGGCGCACCACGTCTGAGAACTCCGCCATCGCGAGGCTCGCCGAGGCGCGCGCGTCAGCCACCGAGGCCGTTGCGAAATACACACGGTGGGCGAACAGGGCGTCGAGCTGGTCACGCACCTCGCGTTCCTGCCACTGCGCCTCGGTCTGCCAGCACGCCACAGTCTCCAGGCCCGCCGAGCGCTTCAGCGCTAGCGTCTCGGCGAACCCGCGGTTGAGCACCAGCGGCGCCTCATCCACCTTCAGCGCCACGCTCACCCGCTGCTCCGCCGCCACCATGTCCTGTTGGCGAGCGAGCGCCGCATCGAGCATGCCCACCAGCAGCTGCATTAGCACGGACGTGTTGCCCGCGCCCATGCGACCCAGCGCGCCGCGCACCACCAGCACCTCGCGCTGGGCGATCAGCCGGTCGAAGTCGATCGTGAGCGAGTCGTTGAGCAGTACCCGCTTGATGGAGGGCGAATTGAGCAGCCGCGCGAGCTTGTTCACGGGCGCGTCGAGCTTCGCCGTAGTCATGCTGCGCGCGTCCGCCAGCTGCGCCGCCAGCTCCGCCGTGAAGAACTCTGAGATCTCCTTGAACTCCGGCAGCTCTCTCACACGCGCGCCCACGCGTGCGCGGTACGCGTACCCCTCCTCGCCCACCGACAGCAGCCGCGCCGCGTCCCACAGCGTGGCGCGGCGGTCGTATGCGAGCACCGCGATCAGCGCGTTGCGCAGATATCTGTCCGACGACGCGCGGATGTCTGCGTCGGTGAAGAGATTTTTTAGCGCTCCCACGACGTAGTCGGCGATCGTGTCCGCCGGCGCCTGCACCGCCAGGGGGTTGAACCCGCATGTCGGGTGTGAGAAGTCCAGCAGCGTGCACGTGCGCTCCGCCGGCACCATGCTCACCGCCGCCTCCGCCGCATCACCCTTGGGATCGAGCACGATCACCGCGCAGTTCTCCCTGCGCAGGTCCTCGGCTACGGTCGCCACCAGGTAGCTCGTCTTGCCCTGCTCCACCGTTCCCGGCACCGCGGTGTTCTGGCGGCGCATCCGCTCGTGCAGCGTCACCGGCCCGAGCGCGTCGTGGAGCGTCCCCTCCCCGTAGCGCGAACGCAGGATAGCGGGCGGAGCGGGCGCCGCCGCGACGGCCGCGCGTGCGAATGGCACAGCCAGATACCCCACCGAGGGCAGGTGCCACAGCGCCGCCAGCTCCGTGCTCGCCAGCACGCCCTTGCGCCAGGAGGGCCACGGATTGCCCTCGCCCCGTGCGACCCGCCTGCGGTAGAGGCCCAGGAGTCCGTGCCGCACCGTCGTCCCGCGTTCCACCAGATGGTTCTCCGCGCCCATTGCCCGCAGCTCCGAGGCGATCCGCTCGCAGGTCCTGCGCTCGCCCGCCACGACTCTGACGTCGGTGAAGAAGAGAGGGCGGTGCTGTACGTCGAGCCCACCGCGCAGCTCGCTCTCATCCACCAGCGAGCGGTCCCTCACCACTCTCATCCCCTCGCGCCGGCGCCGCGCGAGCCGTGCCTCGTGGTGCTTGTACACGCTCTTTGCGTGCCGCTCGAAGGCAGCCGGCGTGGGGGTCATGGCGATCTGCACGATCGCCGGCCCGCCGGCCGCCGCGAAGGCCGTCATCAAGCGGTTCATCGCGGGCTCGCGCTCGTGCTCGAAGTGGTCGGCCACCTTCACCCGCTTGATGAACTCCGCATGCTTCTTCAGCCGCACCACCGCAGGCGGGTTGCCCACCTTCGTCCGCGACGGCGTGAGGCGGCAGTTTGGGTACGCGCTGCGCAGCGCCGCCTGCACCATCTCCTGCTCGCCCGCCGGGCAGGTGAGCTCAAGCCACACGCCTGGCGTCCCGGCCGTGGCGCCTCGGGTCTCGGCGGAATCGGGGAGTGTCATGGCGGGGGCGCTCGGTGCCATCGCCGAGGCGCTCAGTGCCATCGCCGAGACGCTTGTACTCCCAGCGCTGACGAGCGCGCTGTGCACCTCCAGCGCCGCCGATGGCTGCCCGAACAGGAGCCGCCGCCACCAGCGCACCAGCAAGCGCTTGTGCAGTGACTCGAACATCGCCACCACCGCCTCCGCGCTGGCAGTGTCGGTGCGGTATGGCTCCACCCGCAGCCGCACATAGCGGCGGCGGCGCCTCGCGTGCCACCTGACTGCTCCGATCACCACGCCGGCGAGCAGAGTCATGCTGGCCAACAGCACGCCTGCAAGGACCAAGACCGCGGACAGTGCCGGTGGCATCAGCCACACGACAAGATGTGCCGATTGCGCGGCGGACGGCGCCTGAAGACGGACGCGGCCGAGGTGGTCACCGACGACCGCTCCGGACGGACTCCCACGCAGCGCCCTGCCTATGCCTCCGTCGAGCATCCACAGCACCACACCGACGGCCAGCAGGCCGGCGAGTGCTCCGAGCATGCGCCATAGAAGAAAACGAACCACCCTGCTCCTCTTCTCCGACCGCCGCGCGGCGGACGGGACAGGGCCGGCTCGCTAGGGCTCGACGCGGGCCGCGAGGATCGCGATGTCGTCGCGCAGCCGCACTGTCCCCTGGGAGACCGCGAGATCCTCCAGTCGCCTGACGAGCACCCGCGGTGAACACCCGGCCTGCTCGGCTAGATGTCGACAGAGATCCTCCTGCGTGAGCCCCCGCCGCGGCGCTCCTGCATCCGTCAGCCCGTCGGTGTGCAGGATCAGCGTCTCCCCCGGGCTCAGCGTTATCTCAACCTCCGCCGGACTCAGCGCCGGCACCACACCGAGCAGCGGGCCGCGTACCTCCACGCTGCGCGCGCCGCTGCCGCCGACCAATACCGGCGGAGGGTGCCCAGCACTCGCGAGGGTCGCTCTGCACTGTCCTTCGCCGAGGTCGATCCGCGCCACGATCGCCGTCGCAAAGCGTCCGCCGAGCTCGTGGCTGAGCATCACGTCGTTGACGGTCCTGAGCACCTCTGCGGGGCTCGTCTGCTGAAAGGCCAGCGCGCGGATGCCGTGCCTCACCATCGCCGTCACCCCAGCGGCCTCCGTGCCCTTGCCGCAGACGTCGCCGACCGCCAGCCAGCACCCCGAGGGGGTCTCGAATGCGTCGTAGAAGTCCCCGCCCGCCTCGCTGCTCTGACCGACTGGGCGGTAGACGGACGCGAGCTGCAGTCCGGCCACCTCGGGCAGATCGTCGGGCAGCAGGCTGTGCTGCAGTGTCTCGGCCACACGCGTCCTTTCGGAGTAGAGATTCGCGTTGTCCAGCGCCATCGCCGCGCGGTCGGCAAGATCCTGCATCAGCGCCAGGCGATCGGCGTCGACATCGGGAGCCGCACTGGTCCACAACAGCGACAGCGCGCCGAGCACCCGCCCGCGCGCCGCCAGCCGGATCACGACGGCCGAGCGCCAGCCTCCTTCGTGCAGGAGCCGCTTGTAGCCGGCGCTGGGCGCAATCGCTTCGAGCTCCTCAGCGGCGGCAAGGTCGGGGACCACCACGGGCTCGCGCGAGCGCAGTGCGCGCGCCACGGGATGATCTCCACCGAGGGGGAGCGGCTGGCGCGCACGCAGCTCCTCCAGTCCTCGCGCCAGCCGCTCGTCCGCCGCGGCGGCAACCGAATCGCCGAGCAGGCCATCCTCGCGGACGAGGTCGATCACACACAGCTCAGCCAGCCGGGGGATCGCCATCCGCGCGATCGTCCTCATCGTCTGCTGCGGGTCCAGCGAGGCGTCGAGCACAGCGCCGGCGACCGCCAGCAGCTCACGCACCTCGTACTGCCGCTCTGTCCTCGCGAGCATCAACCCCGCTCACGTTAGAGCAACTATGTTGCTGTCACCGGGCGCTCACCGCGGGCGAGGTGCACACTCTGCCGCTCTCCATCGACCGGCCACTGACTCCGCCACTCACCGCGGGCGAGTCGCGCGCTCCACCTGAGCCCCACGCTCGGTGAGCCGCCACGCATTGGACGCTCCCTTCATCTGACCGCCTCCCGTATTCTCGATCAGCTGCAAGCGTTCCAATCGTGCCAGCAGCTTGGAGATCTGGCCCTGATCGGCGATGCCCGAGCCCTCGGCGACCTCGCGATTGCTCGCTCCCGCGTTCTCGCCGATGACCGAGAGCACGCGAACCGTGCGATAGGTGAGCCGCATGTCAAGTCCCTCGAGCGGATCCTTGCGCAGCGCCTGTCCTCCGCGACCCGGCTTGGGGAGCTTCGGGGCGGGCTTGGTGAGTTCGTTGCTGGCGACCCGCGCGCCGAGATAGGGCAGCACGATCATGCTCATCAGCGGACCGACCAGATCGGTGAGCGGCCGCTTACCGCCTGCCAAGAGCCGCGTATGCAGCACGGCGAACACCGCGCCGACGACGCCTTCGGCGGTGATTTCGGCCGGCTCTCGGGAAGCTCGCGAGCGCTTGGCGGCGCTCGTGCGGTTCGCACGTCCGCTCCCGGCCTCACGGCCACGATCGACCACCGCCTTAAGCTGCTCGAGCACTTCGGCGCGACGCTCCAGCACCCTTGGGCCGGCACCCAACGCCTCCACGATGCACAGACGGGCCAGCCCCGGCTCAGCGTTGAGGAACGCCAACAGCGCTATCAGTCCGGCGCGCATCCCCTCACGCCATCCGTCCTCAGCCTCGTAAGCTTCGCTCGCAATCGCCTCCATGCGGTCGATCGCTTCGTTGAAGGCCGCAAGAAAGCAGTCCTCGCGGTCGAGGAACACGTCATAGAAGGTCTTGCGCGATACCTTTGCGCGGCCGATCACCTGTGCGACGGTCAGCCGCGCATACCCAACTTCCTCGACCGCTTCCACGGTCGCGGTGAGCATCCTGCCGCGCTGAATCTCGGTGACTTGTCCGCGCGGCAGGCCATTGGGGCCCGGCCGCAGCCGTGGCGTGCCTGAACGTGCCCTGTCCCTGGAAGTCCTGGAAGCCTTGGAAGCCATCTATCTCCGCCTACCAATCCTTGTACACAGTCGAATGCAGAGGGCACCAGTCCCCCTCGGAGTCGCGGCACTCGCCGGACCGTCTCACCCGAGGCGTGGCGAGAGGATCCATCTGAACGCGGCCAGAAGAGCGTTGCGGGTTGCTCGCGAAATGTCGAGCCTCGTCTCCTACTTACCGGACGACCCCTCTGTCATGGAAAATCCACAAGGCGATATGCAGGCAATGAGACATCCTCCGTGGACTGTCTGAGCCGCACTGTTTTTCACCCTGGCTTCACGCGTTTTTCACCTCTTTGGCGGGGCGTAAGCCGCTGCACCGCTTGTGCCGACAGACCCCCACAAGGGACGGCTGCTACTCGCGAAAGCCGTAGACCGCTGAGCGGCTTGGCCGCGAAACCCGAGAGGGTTCCATCAACGCGCCGCTTGAGCGTCAGTCGACATGCAGCACCGCCTTACCCGCCACGCGACGATCGAGCAGCGCGGCAATCGCCTCGGCAGCGGCACGCCAGGACGCCTCGTGGGCGATCGAGCACTCCAGACGTCCCTCGGCGACGAGTGCCGCGAGCCGACCCAGGTCACGCTCACCGGAGGACTCCCGTTGCAGCTGGGCGAAGATGAAAAGCCCCTGCAGGCGCGCACCCGGCGCGCGCGCGAAGAACGCTCGTGTGGGGAACCGCACCGGCGTTCTGTCACTGGAGGCGAACGACACGACCGCACCGAAGGGCGCGACCCGCTGGAGTGCGGCCGCGAGCGTGGCTCCACCCACGCCCTCCACGATCGCATCGAACTCCGGACCCTCTGGCGTAAGCTCGCTCAGCACCTCCTCCACACCGAGCTCGACCAGCCCCCGTGCCCGCTCTACGTTCGCCGACACGCCACTGACGCGCGCACCTCCGAGCTTCGCCAGCTGCACCGCGAAGCGGCCCACACCGCCGCTCGCACCCGTGACGAGCACACTGCGTGCCAGGACGGGGCCGACGATATCCAGCGCCTTCAGCGCCGTCAGACCGGCGACGGGCAGCGTCGCCGCCTGAGCGTCGGAGACACCCCCCGGCAACGCAGCGAGCATGCCGGTGTCGACCGCCGCGAGCTGTGCCCAGGCTCCCTGCCGCACGAGACCGACCACACGTGTGCCCACCGCCGGCCCGGAGCCGTCGGCTGCGGCCCGCTCGACTACCCCGGCCAGGTCCCAGCCGGTGAGCGCCCCGTCGTCCATCTCCGCCAGACGGACGCTCTCGCCGCGGTTCAGCGAGAAGGCGCTCACGCGCACGAGCGCCTCGCCGGAGAGCGGTCGCGGGTCTGACGCCTCGCGCAACTCGATATTCCCGGGAGCGCCCGGGGCGGCTGTGAGCGCTAGCATCACCGTGATGCTAGCGCCAGCCGGCAAGCTACTCTGAGACCACGATGCTCGGGCGCTCGATGATCCTTCTCGTATTGCTGGCTCTTGCCGGGACGCCCGCGCTGGCGCTCGCCGTGACGCCCACCCGAGCGCTCGCCATGCCACAGGACGTGGCCGCAACGCATGCCTACATCGATGCGAACTTCACGTTCGCAAAAGCCTCGCAGGCGAGGGCGGCGATCGCGCAGGCCGCAACCGTCCGCCTCACCAGCAGGGTCGCGCGGGAATGCCGCGACGCGGGCGCTGGATCGCCTGAGAACGAAGAATCCCAGAAGGTCAGCTATGAGGCCGCCGGGGCGCTCTGGTCGGTCGTCTACGGAGCCGACGCCGGACCGATCCGCGCCTTCGTACGCGCCGTCGCGCCGCTGAGATGGGGCAACCCCGAGCTCACCCACGCCGCCCAGACCTACGCGCGAAGCCTGCACGAGCTCTCAACCCTGGTCCTGCCCGATCTCTGCGCAGACGTGCGAACCTGGAGCGCCGGCGGCTTTCGGACGCTCCCTGCGACCACGACCAGCTTCGACAGACATGTCGAAGCGATCGAAGGGCACACGATCGCCCCGCGCCTGCTGGCTCCCTATGAGCGCCCTGGCGACAGGAGCATCGTCGAACGCACGACGCAACTGGAAACCAAGCTCGAACACATCGAAACGGTAACGGGCTTCAACGACTGGGACACGCTGCTCGAAACCCTCGGGCTCAACCAGTAAGAGATCGTCGCGGCGTTGGCGGTCCTCGCCGCACAGGAACTCGTCGGTCATCGCCGCGCAGAAGAGCCTCGCTGCGCGGCAACCGTCGTGATGCCATGGTCAACCCGAGCCTGACAAGCCGGCGGGGAGCCGAGCCGAGACGCAGGTTTACGATCGCCTTCCACCTGCAAGTTTGGATTCAGGGCTTTACCATAGTCCGTCTTGCGGTACTTCGCCATACACTTCTTGGAGGGCATCGCACGGTGCTCGTAACGGAAGGGGAGAAGATGCGAGGAGTCGGTAGTGCATTGTTCGTGGGAATCCTGCTGATGGTCGCGGGAGTCCTCAACATCGTTTACGGCATCGCGGCCGTTGGCAACGCACACTTCTATGTCAACGACACGCAGTTCATTTTCTCGAGCCTCCACACGTGGGGGTGGATCACGATCATCCTGGGCGTCATCGAGTTGACCGCCGCCTTCTCGCTGTTCGGCGGCGGTGCCTATGGCCGCGTGGTCGGACTGGTGGCAGCCACGCTGGGCGCGATCGGCGCCCTGCTGGACGTCGGCGGCGCACACCCGTGGTGGTCGCTCGGCGTGTTTGCCATCTGCCTGGTCTGCATCCACGGGCTGGTAGTTCTCGGCGAGCCCGAGACGGCCTGAGCGGATCGCCCTAGCTGTAGGCGGGGTCGGGACAAACGTGTCCGACCCCGCCTCTCCTTTTCGCCCCCTCTTCGGACAGGCCCGGCGGTGACCGCGCTGGGCAACGCGAGCTGTCGCCTGCGTGTCGGCCGGCTTTGAATCGCGGCCAAGTAGCGGGCCGGTACAGAACGCAAAGGCAACTCTATGGCCTTATTCTCGCTATTGGATGTCCCCGGACCAACTCAACATGCACGATGGGCGCCTATATATCGATGCCCGACACCTGCTGCAGCCTCCCCCACGATGGGGTTATGGATACAGCGAGCCTCCCCAGCCGGCACAGTCCCCCGAGCGCGGCCACCCTCCGGTGGAGCGCGAGGTGCGCATGGTGTCACGAACGCACGCTACCGGCGTGTCCCGCGCCGCGGCGCTCGCAGCGGCGGGTACGGTCTGCATCCTCCTGCTGGACTCTTCTCTGGGTGCGTTCTCGATCGGTGGAGCAAACGGAGTGATCGCCACCGCAACGATCGTGATCGCCAGCCTCCTCAGCGCGGCAGTGGCGTTCTGGACAACCCGGGTACTGATGGAGCAGAACACACCTCGTGCGCTCAACTCCGCACCACAGGCACTGCGCCGCTATGTGGCACCCGCGGTGGTTGCGTTCATATGCTTTTACGTTCCCTACGTGGTGCTTGCCATCGTGGCATTCGTGGGTTGGCGCCGCACGATCGTCGGAGCCGACGATCTCGTCCCCGACCCACGCGACGCCGAGCGGGCGCGCGACGAGCACACCACCGCACTCGCCGCCTGGCAGCAGAGGATCACGGATTTCGAGACCGCCGAAGCCCAACGATGGACGGCCGCGCCCCGCTGGCGGCCCGTGCCCATCTCGAGCGCCGTACGCACGACGTGCGTGTTCGGTGGTACTGCCAGATCGTGGACAGCGGCGCTCACCACACTCGGCGCTTCGCTGCTGGGCAGCATGCATCGCGTCGCGATCGTCGACCTCACCGGACAATCGACCGTGGATGAGCTGTGTGAGCTGTGCCTATCCACAGGCATTCAGACTTTGGCTGCGCCATTTCCAGGGAGCGCGCTCGCCGACAGTCTGCTCGCCGGTCTCGACTGGGAGGAGCTCGCCAGCGTGCTGGTCGAGGTGCTGCACGCGGCGCAGCGAGATCGCCATACCTCGCAGACCGAGCGACAGGAAGATCAGGGAGTGATCCGTGAGGTGGCCGACTGCCTCGACGGCAGTCGCCCAGCGTCGATCGCTCGTCTGCGCAGCGCCCTTCGCCTACTGCGCGAGGGGGAGGGAACCGCGGGAGCCGCCGCGCTCCAGCAGGCAGAGTGCGACAGTCTGCTGAGGTTAGGCGAACGTCTGCGCTCCGAGCAAACCCAGACACTTGAGCGCATCACTCGCATCGAGCGCGCTTTGAGGGGTATGGATGTGTCTGGGCGTGCTGCCATCCCGGTGAGCGAGCCGGCACAACCCGGAGGTCGTGGTCAACACGCCCAGGATGGCCGCGCCAGCCTGCTTGCGATCGGCGTCGACCAACGCGAGGACGAGCTGCGAGGCGAACGCGTTGCGGGGTTGCTGCTTGAGCTCCTCACACGTAAGCTGCGCCACGGGCAGATGCCGATCGACGTGCTCGTGCTGCTCGGCGCCGACCGCTTCCAGGCGCACAAATTAGAGTCGCTGCTGAGCACTGCCGAGGCCCGCGAAATCAGCGCGTTCATGTTCTTCGAGCACCTCCGCGACGACGCCATCAGGCTCGTGGGAGCGGGAGGAGCAGCCGCGGCATTCTTCAGATTGGGCAACCACCAGGAGGCAGCGGAGGCAACCAGCTTCATTGGATCCGAGCACCGTCTGGTGATCGCCCAGGAGACCGTCTCCGCCGGCGAATCGCTCGCGCAGGCGCGGGGCTGGGAGCGAACTCGCTCAGCCTCATTGAACGTTGGCATGCCACTCACCGGTTCAGTGGGGTTCACACAGGGCACCGCTCGCTCCTACAGCGAGACCTTCGGGCAGAGCGTGCAATACACCGTGGGCAGCGAGCGTGTGCGCGAAGCGCTGATCGAGCCACAGGAGCTGATGGGCCTGCCGCTGACGGAGATGATCTATGTCGAGGTGCTCCCCGGCGGCCGGCGCGTCACCTGGAACGTGGACTGCCACCCGCAGGTCGCCAGCTCACAGCACGCCGCAAGGGAGCCCTCCAGCGAGGAGACTCATCGAGCGAGTGCCGCGCGCAGCACGATCACTCGCTCGGCCGCTGCTTCAGAGCCGCCGCGAGCAAGCTCACCGCTGCCCAAGGCATGAGCGAGCGCAGCGAGCACGGAGTCTCCCTCAACCGGACTTGCTGCTTCGGGGTTCGATGCCGAGCACAGCAGCAGATCGGCGCCAGCTTTCGCGGCAAGCACTCCGCGCTGGGCAACCGTGCCGTAGGCCTGCAGCGCTCCCGCGGCGAGACTGTCGGTGATGGTTACGCCGCGAAAGCCCAGCCGGTCGCGCAGCTCATCTTGGATCACCCGCGCAGACAGACCACCAGGAGCCAGCGGATCAAGCGCCGGATAGGTGGCCCATGAGGTCATCACCAGACGCACTCCTGCCGCAATCGCAGTGCGATAGGGGCGCTCGTCGATCCGATGCAGCTGAGACAGGGACAGCCCTAGCGTCACCGGCTGCTCGTCGGTGTTCTGAGAGGCCCTCGCCGCCCCCAGACCGGGAAAGTGCTTGGCGGTTGCGGCCACGCCGGCACCTTGCAGAGCGGCGACGAAAGCGCCGCCCAGCTCAGCATCCAGCTCGGGGTCCGCACCATATGAACGCTGATACTCCTCGATGAAGCCACCAGGGCTCCGTGATACGTCGAGCACCGGCGCGAGATCGACGTTGACGCCAACCCGCGCCAGCTCCGCGCCAGCGCCGCGACCTGCCTGTTCGGCGAGCGCGAGTGGATCGACACCCTCTCCGATCTGCTGCTCGGAGAGCCGCGGGGCACCCGGTAGGCGGCGCACCAGCCCCCCCTCCTGATCGGTGAGCATCAGCAACGGCTCGTGCACAGGGCTCTTGGCATTGGCGGCCTGCAGCCGGTCGATGGCCGCGTGCAGCTGCGGCAGGCTCGCGATGTTCGTCGCGAAGAAGATCACCCCGGCGGCTTCGCCGCGCTCGACACGCACCAACAGAGAGGGCGGCGGCGTAAGGCCGGAGTATGCGTAGACGATACGCTGGCCGGCGAGCTGCTCCAGCGAGAGCTGCTGCACGACCGACCGCTGCACGGTCGCCGTATCCCCAGGCGAAAGCGCCGCTGTCGGCGCGGATGTCCGCGCCGACAAAAGCGCCGCGGGCGCGCGCGCCGACAATAGCGCCGAGGGCGAGTGTTGCCCGCTCACGACACGTGGTGGAACTCCGCGCAGCGGGGAGCTCTCCGCTGCTTGCTTCCCGCGAGCCTCGGTGTGGTGGGCGCCTTCGCCGCCGCCACGCCGACCGAGGCCCACGCCGATCAACACAGCCGCACCGGCGCAGATGAAGCCCCCAAGGAGCACCGGTACGAGGACGGGCGCGCGCCGGGCCGCGGACGAGGAGCGTGGCCGTCGATATTTCAGCCTGACCACTGTCCCGGTCCGGATCCACCGGCTTGCTCCGAGTTGAGCCATCCCGAGTACACGACGTCAGCCCGAGCACATGGCGTGGTCCGAGCACACGACGTTTAGCCCGAGCACGCGCGGGGAGTCAGGGCAGCGTGTTCGATGCGCCAGCCTTCGCCAGCTTCCGTCATTGTGTAAGAGCCGCTCCACGTACGGCAGCCGTACTTGGCGTCGTGCGTGACAAGCGACACCACAGCGACAGTGGCGCTCGACCCAGAGTCAGAGGTCATTTCACCGTCGAACCGCACGCTCTTGATCTTCGCTTCTCGCTCGCCGGTGACGAACTGCGTTTCGCTCAGGCCAGCTGACCCAGACGCCAGAAAACCGTACGCCCCAGAGAAATGATGAGCTTGGATGTCCGCCCAATAGCTGTCCAGTACCCCCACCGGCGAGGAGGAGTCTTGCGATTCCGAGGCGGTCGTGGAGCTGGAATCGGCTTCCTGCTGCGCGTCCGCCGGCGATTCAACCGATGTGCTCGATCCGTCGTAGGTGCTCGTACTCGTTTCCGAGACATCCGCTTCTGAGGCGCTCGTTTCCGGGTTTGTGCCAGTCGACGCTGCCAACGGCGCCACAGCGTTCGGCGGCAGCTTGCCCGGCGAAGCGCCTTTACCGCCTCCTGAGGTCAGCAGGACCACACCCACACCCACCGCAAGAGCGACCGCCACAGCCCCACCGATCAGCCAAGGCGTCTCGGCGCTTGACAGGCGCAGGCGAGCGGAGGCAGAGACGGCATGGCTGACCGTGGCCGGCTGTTGTGGAAGACGAGTCGCCCCGCAGGATCCGCAGAAGCGATCTTCTGCGCCATAGGGCGTTCCGCAGTTTGGGCAGTGGCCGTGAGACGCTGTGTGCTCTTCCGATCCCATTTTGACCTCTCAGTCCGCCGCGATCTGTTATGCCAGCCCCCTGAATGGATCGGCATCGGCACCGATCTTATAGGGCTTCTTTTTTGGACGCCTCCCGGCTGACCGCATTCTCGACTGGAGCAAAAGGATGAGCATAAGGACTGTCCGGGGATACGTCGGGTGCTTCGCGTACCGTAGATACTCAACGAAAACCAGGAGGACGACAAGCCGATGACAGAGAATGTGGTGCATTGCGGCAGCTGCGGCCGGCCGATGGGTGCGAGCAACGCCTTTTGCGTGTACTGCGGTGCAGCAGGGCAGATGGAGACCCAGTCGCCTGGCCACGCCGCTGGGACGCCACCCCAGACACCGCCCCCTGGGCAGATACCACCCTCGGCACATATGCCACCACCGCCGCCGCCGCAGATGCCAACCCAACCACCGTATACGCAGCCGCCGCCCCAGTCACATCAGTCGCCACACACTGGATCGCAGTACCGGCTGGAGAACTTCGTCATCGGAGAGCACTCTGCCTCGCTTACACAGCGGGGTCTGCTGGCGACGCTCTTCGACACCACCTTCACCTCGCTGGCAGGAACCAAGATCGTGCGACTCCTCTACGTGCTGTCGATGATTGTGATTGGGCTGATCGCACTGCTTTTCGTGATCGGTGCGTTTCACCAGAGCAGCGGCGCGGGGATTGTCGTGCTGTTCGTGGTCGCGCCGATCTTCTCGCTGTTCTGGCTCACCTACACACGCCTGCTCTTCGAGCTGTACATCAGCGTGTTTCAGATCATGGCCAATTCAAATGAGCTCGTCGCGCAGGGCCGCAGACGCTAGCTGTGAGAAGGCCGTTCAGACGTCGACGATGTCTGCCACAAGACGGCTGGTGTTGTCGACGGTCGGACCGGATCGAAGGCAGTAATCTGGCTCCCCGCCAGAAGCCATGAAGCCAGATACGCGCACAGTCCAGCAGCTCTTCGAGCGCGACGTGAGATACATCGCGCTCCTGCCGACGCCTGGTCCCGGGAGCTCATGCAATCTCGCTGCCGCGCGGCTGCGAGCGATTTGCCAGGATGCGACTGCACGTTTCGCAACGAAGGGGGAGCTTCGATGGCAACAGCACCGACTTCCGTGAGCCTGGGCGCTCAGACGCAGGGCCTGATCGCGCGCTACGAGCGGGAGTTCAGCGACCGGGTCGAAGACTTCAAGGATCCTCGCCAGGAGTGGCGGCGTCTGTTTTCTGAGCTACTCGGCACGTTCTTTCTGGTGCTCGCGGCGGCGGGTGGCGGCATGATGGGTCATGCCTTTCCGGGCGTGATCTCTCATACGGATGCTGTCGTCGCGCCGGCGCTGACGGTGATGGCCATCATCCTGTTCATGGGCAAGGTTTCGGGCGCGCATCTGAACCCGGCGGTCAGCATCGCGTTCGCCCTGCGCCGCGACTTCCCGTGGAAACGCGTGCCCGGCTACATCGTCGTGCAGCTGGCGGGCGCAACGCTCGCCGCGCTGTTCCTGCATGCGGTCGTCAATGTGCCGGCTACCTTCGGATCGAACTATCCGGCCGCCTCCTATTCGGCGGGCGCAGCGTTCTGGATGGAGTTCATCCTGACTGTTGGCCTGGTCAGTGTGATTCTGGGCACCGCGTCGGGCGCGCAGAACGTCGGCCTGTTTGGCGCGTTCGGCGTCGGCGGCTACATCGCTCTCGCGGGGCTTTGGGGAAGCCCGATCTCGGGCGCCTCGATGAACCCGGCCCGCACGTTCGGTCCAGACCTGGTCGGAGGGAAGTTCTCCCACTACCTCGTCTATGTGGCGGGGCCGATCGCCGGGGCTGCCGCAGCGGTCTTCATTGCGTTCGTGCTGCGCGGCCGCGGCGGTGGTGCCTCCGGGTCGGGAGCAGGACAAGGTGCGCTGTTCACCGAGACCCAACAGCCGGGACCAGACCACTGAGCCGAGACGCGACTCATTCCGCTATCGCCCAATTTGACAAGGAGGAACCAACCCGTGACCGACGTGCTCGCAAGCTGGAATGAGGGCCAAGCGAAGAAGACAATCATCGACTTTGTTGCCTCGGCGACCCAGCCGGGGCCCGGGTTCGTCGAGCCGACCGACCGGATCGCGACGTTCGACTACGACGGCACACTGTGGTGCGAGAAGCCGAGCTACGTACAGGCGGACTTCTTCCTCAGGCGGATGCGAGAGATGATCGAGGCGAAACCCGAGCTGGCGAAGGAACAGCCGTTCAAGGCGATCGCCGAGAACGACGAGGACTTCCTCGGCCATCTACTTGAGCATGCCGCCGAGCTCGCCAAGGGCGTCACGGAGGCCTACGCGGACATCACAACGGACGCATTCGAGCAGGCGGTCGAGACGTTCTTTGCCAGCGCCACGCACCCGACGCTCGGCGTGCCGTACACGAGCGTCGGCTATCAGCCGATGCGCGAGCTCGTCGAGCTGCTGCGCGCGCATGACTTCACGGTCTACGTCTGCTCTGGGGGCGGTCGGGATTTCGTGCGCGTCGTGAGCGAGCAGATGTTTGGCATCCCCCGCGAGCACGTGATCGGCTCAGGAACCACGCTTGAGTATCGCGAAGGCGACGTCTACCGCACCAAGGGCGTCGAAGAGCCGTTTGACGAACACGGCGGCAAGCCCGTCCACATCTGGACTCGCACCGGGCGAAAGCCGCTCTTCGCGGCAGGCAACACCAACGGCGATCAGGCGATGCTTGAGGTCGCGCGATTTAGCCTCCTGGTGAACCACGATGACGGCGAGCGCGAGTTCGCATACACCGAACTCGCCGAGAACGCCATGGCCGAGGCAGCCAAGCGGGGATGGACGGTCGTGAGCATGAAGGACGACTGGAAGAGTGTGTTTGCCGAGCCGGGCCTTTAGAACGCCAAGCCGAGAGGAGAATTTGCGATGAGCGAGCTGACCGCGATCGACATCCTGATCAACCCCGACGAGGCCACGATCGAGCACGCCCGCAAGGTCAACGCGCGGATGCGCCAGAGCGTCCCGACGGGTACGCAATCGACGCGACCCACCAGCCACACATAACGACCCTTCAGCGCTACGTTCGCAGCGCCGAGGTGAACGACGTGTTCGAGGCTGTCGGCGAGACCGTGGCCAAGACCGACATGAGTTCGCTGTCGTACCAGGCGATCGCGATTCGGCACGGCGACTGGGACGTGCCGGGCCAGGGCCTCGCCGTGCTGCTCGTACAGCCGAGCCCCGAGGTGCTCGACTTCCAGGCCAGCCTGCTAGCAGCCATCACACCGTTCGTCGAGTCCAAAGGCACCGTCGCTGCGTTCGTGCGCGACCCCGGCGAAGAGATCAGCCAGAGCACCATGGACTGGGTCGAGGGCTTCGTGCCCGCTCAAGTCGGCGCAGGCAAATACATCGCCCACATCACCGTCGGCTTCGCCACGCTCGATGACCTCAAGACCATCGAAGCCGAGCCATTCGACGCATTTCCGGTTCACCCGGCGAGCCTAGCTGTCTATCACCTCGGCAACAGCGGAACAGCTCGCACGCAACTCAAGGCCTGGCCGTTGACGAAATAGTGCGGTCGGGCGGTGTTCGCAGATCGACGACACTTTCGCGTTCCGCAGCAATGGGAGCGTGCCATCAACGCTGGAGGAGGCTCTCGCATTGGGCGGTGGGTGTCGCGCAAACCGGGCTTGCGGGATTTCAGTGGTAGGCCGTCAGAGCCTGAGGTCGAGGGTGGTGTCGCGCTCGGTGGTCAGGGTGCGGTCGTGGTGGCGCTTGGTGGGGGTTTGGGCTTCGAGGGTCCGCTGCTCGCGGGTCAGTCTTGTGAGAGCCTGCTTGACGGCGTCGCGTTCGGTGCGGGCTTCCGCTGGGTTGGCTCCGAGGTCGCGTTCGTGGCGGGCACGGTCGGTTAGGGTTGTCGTCAGCTCGCGCTCGATGGCCTGGAGGCTGTTTGGAGGTGAGCGCGCTCGACTGCGTTGGGGTCCTGTTCGCGGCCCCAGCGGCGGGGTAACCCGTCGTCGGCGATTGCAGCGCCACGGCGTGCCGGCATCCCCCATCGAGCCCTCCGTCCCACACGACTGGCGCGCATACTGGCGCACAGGCCCTATGAGAACGAAAAAACCCTGCGATTTGCAGGGCTTCTTCGAGTACCGCCAACGGGATTCGAACCCGTGTTACCGCCGTGAGAGGGCGGCGTCCTAGTCCCCTAGACGATGGCGGCGCGATGCGTGACGACCCATCGAGGCTATCAAAGGGCCACCCTCTGGCAGCCTCCCGCACTGGCTCGCATGACGGAGCGCAGGTACGATATCTTCGCAGCAACCCCACGCGGATGTGGCGGAATTGGTAGACGCGCACGGTTCAGGTCCGTGTCTGGGTGACCAGGTGGAGGTTCGAGTCCTCTCATCCGCATCGGTGCTGGATATTCAGGTCTTTGGGGGATCGTGCAGTGTTTGTGATCGCAGACGCTCACTCCCAGCAACTGCGTCCCCGCTTGCGTCCGGGTGGTGCCCTGCGACTCGCGTCTCGGCTCAGGCGCTTTAGAAGCCCTCAGCACGTGCTCGCGGGTGCCGGAACGCCGACTTGCTCGCATGTGGTTCGGGCGAGGGCCGGCCCGATCTCCTTGTGGCGCGGCGATAGCCGAAGCATTGTTATTCTGCCAGCGCCACTTGGCGTGCTTTGAACCGCCGACTTTGTGGCGGCCGTGCTCGTAGAATTGGCCTTCAAGGTCTCTTTAGCGCTCTCGCCCCGGCGGCTTTCTGCTTCACGATCCGCACCGTCTCATTCTTTGTGCCCTGAGGGCCAGGCGCCAGCTCGAGAAGCGCCAAGCTCGCGCTGAAACGCCCGCGGTCCGCTTTGAGCAGCGCACGTCCAGCGGCATTGAGCTTGACATCAATCGCTGCCGTCTTGCCCGGCGCGATCGAGAACACGGCCGTGCCGATGGTCTCCATCTTCGCCTTCCTGCCCTTCTTCGACCTGCTCTTGGCCGCCAGGGTCAGCTTGCCGCTGCATGTTCCGGTGCCCGTGCAGGTCAGCTCGACGGCTGCCTCGCCGCCGGCCGTCGTCACGATGCGTGTGCCTGCGAGCAACACGCCGCCAGTGGCCGCCGACGTGCCTGCTCCGGGTATCGCGGTAGGAGGGGAGGCCGCCTGCGGCGGGCATGAGGAAGAGGACGCGCCCAGCGGTTCGCTGGCAATCGCGACGGAGCTGCCCTGCGCGCCCGTGATCGTGCCCGTGGCTATCAGCGATTCGCAGCCGTCGGGGGCGACCCGGAACTCGCCCCGATCGAGCCGCAGGAGAATCGCGGTCAACTGCAGCGGGACACCGTCCAGGACAGTCGGCAGCCGGTCGGTGACGATCGTCGTGCGCCCGGTCTGGGGGTCGATCTGCTCGCTCGCGCGCACGACCACGTCACCGAGCTCGAACGGGCCAGGGTCGACCGGCAGCGCGATCGACAGGCCCTGCGACGCGCCGCCATAGGGGCCGGTCAGATAGACAGCGCCGTTCAGGTCGGCCGGATCGGGGCCAAGACCGGCCCTTGCGGCGAAGTTTCCAATCTCGCTGGCCGCCGGGCATGTGCCCTCCGAGGCCTGCGGTTCGCCGCACGTCGGCACGCCCTCGAACATTTCCTGGACGGCCGGCGGGGCCTGTATCGCGATCGTGCCCACCTGTTCTTCCCGAACAGTCCGCGAGACCAGCAGCGTTAGTGAACCGTACGCGTCGGTTTCACCGGCTGTCGTACTCTCTGACTGGAACACTGGGCTGAACGGCTGCGTCTCTGGGCACGGTGCCCCGTTCGGCCCTGAATTGAGTTCGAAGGTGCTGGAGGCCACGGCGGCCGTGTTCGCGCTCCACGGCGTCAATTCTCCCATGCTCGTCGCCAGGCCACACACGGGAGGCGTGCTCAGCAACGCCCGCGTGCCCCCGAAGAAGTGCAGTTTCCACCCGCTGATCGGCAGCTGCGGCAGTTCACGCAACACGATCGTCAGGCGCCCCGTCACAGGGTTTGGCGTCAGCTGACCCGCGACCTTGACCTGCACACCCGATACCGGGTCTTCCGCGACGATGTACACCGCGAAAGGCGAACCGAACGGGTTTTCGCGAGGCGCCGCCAGATAGACCGCTCCCTCGAGCGGATTGACAAGCAGCGGTGTCTCCACCTCGACGTCCCCCACCTTCGAAGCTTCCGGGCAGCTCGCCGGCGTAGACGAGGCCAGCCCGACTTGCGCCTCGGTGCACGCCTGCAGCCCGTCAGCCGACGAGAGCGAGATGCCTGCGCCTTCTGGCAGCGTCACCGCAGCTTCCTTGAGATCGGCGCCCGCAAGCCCTTCTGGGTTTTCGGGTTGGGGAACATTCAGGTCGAGCTCGTAGCCGGAAGGCACGTTGGTCTCGACGACATCGGGAGCGACTAACAGCGACGGTTCGAACCCAAGCCTGTCGCAGCCCGTCAACGCGGGGGTCGTCGAGACAGCTTCGACGAACACTTCCGGCGCGGCCCAAGAGTCAGCCGACAGCGTGCTGTCCGGCAACGCGCCTCCGCACGTCCCAGCGCTGGTCAGAAACCGCCCCGGCGACCCGCGTGGGCTGCCGAATGAGGGTGCCCCGTTGGCGACGACGTGGTCCGGTCCCGACCCGAAGCCGTTGTAGGCTCCCGGATCGCCCCACAACGTCAGCGTCAGCGAGATCAGCGCATCGACCTCGCTGAGATCGCTCGCCGCTATGTGCAGCCCGTAGCCGCCGTCCGTGCGAAGCGCAAACCCAAGCCGCACCGGGCCGCTCGGCAAGAACAAGACCAGCGCGCCGGGTTCGCCCGGGGATGGAGCCAAGTTGTACACGATGCTCGAATAGGGCATTGGCTCACCGCCGACTTCGGATCTGCCCGAGCTGAACGCGACCCCGACCGCCGCGCTCTCCGGACAGCTCTCGTCCTCCGCTTCGCTCACGCTGCACTCGGACACGGCGGCGGGGTTTGCGACGAAACCCGGCGGCAGATTCATCGCCACTTCCTTCGCATCCCCCGCCGGGACGATTTCGCCGCCGCTCACGACTTGGTTGAGGGTGAACCCCGTGGTCAGGTTCACGGCAGCGCCGGCCTGCATCCCCGACCACGCCGTCGCGTAGCCGGACAGCCCAAATTCCGCCCCCTCGGAGCCGATCGTCGTCGGGTCTTCGGCGCCGGCGGCGGGCGCACCGCCGCCCGTCACCGCCGCGGAGTTCACCACAGAGGCCCCAACCCCGGACCCCACCTTCACGCGGATCTCGACCTGCAGCACATCCCCGGGAGCCACTTCGAAGCCTTCGTAGCTGCAGCCCAACGTCGGGGTTAACCTGCACGACAACGCCTGTCCGTTTCCAAGATCACTGCCGGAAATGCCGCTCGCCGCCAGACCGCTCGGCAGCGCATCGGTGATCTCGATCGGACTCCCGGGCGTCGTCGATCCGCCGCCGTTGTCCACAACCGTCAACACATACATGTCGTCGCCCGTTTCATCCCCTTTCGCGAAGTTCGTCGGGGACGACGCCGAGCTGACCGCCCACCCAGGCGTGCCCGCGTACGCGGGCGCCACGACACATCCGAATGCCAGGGCGACACTGGCCAACGCCATCGCGTCGGCGAGACGTGGCCTCATTCCAACATCCTACATCTCTTTGTTGAGCGTCCAGCTGTGGCGCGAGCCGTCGCTTGCGATCAGTCCGGCGACTCGCGACGGCCGAGGCGCAAGACCAACAGCAGGAATACGCCTCACTCGGTACGGGCAGCAGCTGTTCGCTCGCCCACCGGCGGCGCCACTAAAGAGACGGCGTGACAAGTAGATGGTCGCAGCGCCGTCGATGGCGGAGCCGTGGATGGTTCCGCCGGAGCAGGGATGCCCCTCGACGACTACGCTCAGGCGCGTGCTCACCGAAGACAAGAGCGGGGCCGAGCGCATGATCCTCCGTCCGCTCGCCGAGGGCGACGAGGCGGAGCTACTGCGCATCCACCGCACCCCCGAGGTAGCGCGCTGGTGGGGTGAGCCAGCCGATGGCTTTCCGTGGGACGAGCCCGCCTCGACGAGCATGACGATCGTCCTCGATGGCGCCATCGCGGGCTTGATCCAGTTCTCCGAGGAGCCGGAGCCAAGATATCGTCACGCCGCAGTCGACCTATTCCTCGACCCCGCCCTGCACGGCCGCGGCTTCGGCACCGAGGCACTCAGGCGCGTAGTGGTGCACCTGATCGTGGATCGCGGCCATCACCGCGTCACGATCGACCCGTCGGTGGGCAATACCGCGGCCATCCGCTCGTATGAAAAGGTCGGCTTCCGGGCGGTGGGCGTGATGCGGCGCTATGAGCGTGACCCTGCCGGCGAGGGCTGGCGCGATGGGCTGCTGATGGATCTGCTCGCCGACGAGCTTGCCAGCGACCGAGCGCAGGGAGACGGCCGATAGGCGGAGGTGACCGATCGGAGGTGGACCATCGTGGAGGTGGCCGGTCGGAGGTGGACCGTCGCGGAAGTGGCCGGACGCCAGAAGGCGGCCGATAGCATCGAATCAGTGACTCCTCACGGCCAAGCTGTGCGTTCTCCCCGTGGCCGCCCTGAGGTGTTGCTTGCGCTCCCGATCCTCGTTCTGCTCTGCCTGGCACTCCCAAACGGAGCCCAAGCGCACTCGCGCACGTCAACGTCATCGATTCGGCCGCTCCCCGCCGCCCTGCCCGCCGCGCGCGGCTCCCTCTCCTCCTCCTTTCCTTTTTCGAGCCCCACTCCCCTGTCGAGCCCTTCTTCTCCCCTCCCGGCCACTCCTCCCATCTCATACCTGCGCCTCGCCGAGGCGGGCGTTCTGCGCGCCGAGCGTCTCTGGCGCGACCGACGCCTGGGCTGGTATGACGAACGCCTGCACGACGGCGCGCGCTACCCCCTCGCCACAATCTGGGGCGCCGTGCCGCTGTTCGAAGCGCTCGACGCCGTCGCCATCGCGGCGCCCTCCTCGGCCCACCGCGCCGCCGTCGTCGCCTTCGCCGACGGAGCCGAGCGCTACTACGACGCCGGCCTGCGTCCCACGCCTGGCTACGCCCCCTATCCGGGCGACCGCGGCCAGGCCGAGACGTGGTTCGACGACAACGGCTGGTGGGGCACCGCGTTCGTGGACGCCTTCCGCGCGACCGGCCGCGCGCGTTACCTGCGCGACGCCGAGCGCGCCTTCGCGTTCATCGCCGCCCAGGGCTGGGACACAGCGGGGGGAGGTGGGCTGTGGTGGAACACCGCCCACACCTACCGTGCGGGCGAGGCGCTCGCCGCCGACACCCTGCTCGGGACGCTGCTCTACCGCGACACCGGGCGCACGTCCTACCTTGACGAAGTGCAGCGGTACCTGACGTGGGCCGACGCGCACTTTCAGACTGAACTCGGCCTCTACGCGCGCACGGAATCTGACCCGACCCCCACGCCCTACGTCGAGGGCGCCCTGGTCGAGGCCCACGAGCTGCTCTGCCAGGCCGGCGAGCAGGCGGCCTGCGTGCGTGCGCAAGCGCTAGCCGATGCCTGCTGGCAGCGCTTCCAAGCACGGCTGAACATGGGGCCGCAGTACGACACGATCTACCTGCACTGGATGCTTGTCTATGCAGCCCAGACGGGGGACGAGCGCTGGCCTATGCTGGCCACGGAGATGGCAGCCGACGCCCGCACCTACGCTTTCGAACCCCAGCAGGATCTGTACCTGCGCGCGTGGGACGGCACCTCGATTACCGCCCACGAAGCCCAGCCCAACATGCTGCAAACCGACGCCGCCACGCTCGAGCTGTTCGCCTGGCTCTCAGCAGCCCGGGCGTCGGCGTGACGGTCCGCCGCGCCGTGCCCCCGCTGAGATCGACGTTATGCGAGCTCCGCCCATGACCCGCCTGCGCACCAGGAGCGCCACGTTCGCCGCACTGGCTAACCCCAACTACCGGCTCTACTTCCGCGGCCAGGCCATCTCGCTGACCGGCACCTGGATGCAGATGACAGCCCAGGCGTGGCTCGTGTTGAGCATCACCCATTCGCCCGCCAAGCTGGGCCTGGTCGTCGCCCTGCAGACGCTACCCGTGCTGCTGCTCGGTCCCTATGGCGGGGTGGTGGCCGATCGCGTCGACAAGCGCCGCATGATGGTCCTACTGCAGAGCGCCATGGGCGTTCAGGCGCTGATCCTCGGCGTGCTAACCGTCACGGGAGCGGTACAGCTGTGGCAGATCGCCGCGCTGGCGATGCTCCTTGGGCTCAACAACGCCTTCGAGAACCCCGCACGCCAGTCGTTCATGCTGGAGCTCGTCGGCGAGGATGACCTGCGCAACGCCGTGAGCCTCAACTCGGTGCTCGTCAACGTCGCGCGCTCGATCGGCCCGGCCGTGGCGGGTGTGCTGATCGCGACCGTCGGCGAGGGTGTGTGCTTCCTGCTCAACGCCGCCTCGTTCATCGCCGTGGTCACGTCGCTCATGCTCCTCGACCGCTCCGCGCTGCGCCCCAGCCCGCCGAGCGGCCGGGCACCGGGACAGCTGCGCGAAGGCTTGCGCTACGTCAGGCACACACCCGAACTGGCCGTGCCGCTCGCGATGATGGCGCTCGTGGGCTGCCTGGCCTACGAGTTCCAGGTCTCACTCCCTGTGATGGCACGCCAGGGACTCCACGTCGGGGCAGCCGGCTACGGCTTCATGACCGCCGCGATGGGCATCGGCGCGGTGGCCGGCGGGCTGGTGGTGGCGACGCTGGGACGCACCGGCATGCCAACGCTCATCCTGGCCTCGACGGCCTTTGGCATCGTCCTGGGGCTTGCCGCCCTCGCCCCCACCCTGCCCGTCGAGCTGGTGGCACTCGCGCTGACCGGCTGGGCGAGCATCTCCTTCATGGCCACCGGCAACTCCACGCTTCAGCTGACCGCCGAGCCGATGATGCGCGGACGGGTGATGTCGCTGTGGTTCGTCGCCTTTCAGGGCTCCACGCCGATCGGTGGGCCGATCATCGGCTGGGTGATGGTCCAGGCCGGTGCCCGCGCAGGCCTCGGCGTGGGCGCGATCACGTGCCTGCTGGCGGCGCTCCTGGGGCTGTCTGTGCTGCGCCGAAGAACTCTGCAAGCAGCTGGTTCACTCGCTCGGGAGCATCGTGCTGAACCCAGTGGGTAGCCTCGGGGATGCGCTCCATGCGCAGGTTGGGCACCCACTGCGGCAGCGGTTCGGCGAGCTCCGCGCCGAGGTGCCGATCGCGCTCGCCCCAGATCACCATCGTCGGCGCCTCGATCGGACGCAGCCCCGCCAGGGTGGCCCTGGGTGAGCGCCGCAGCGCCGCGCGATAGTAGTTGATCATCCCCGTCAGCGCGCCCGGGCGCGACCAGGCCTCGACGTAGCGCTCGAGGTCGCTGTCGCTGAACGCCTCGCGCGAGTCGGCCCGTAGCGAGCGCTTGGCGAAAGAGAAATTGTCGCGTGCGATCGCCCTCTCCGGCAGCCAGGGAATCTGGAAGAAGAACATGTACCAGCTCTTGCGCAACTGGCGAGCGGTGCGGAACCCGGCGAGCATCCGCTCGGTGTGCGGCACGTTGAGAATCGCGAGCTTCTCCACGACCTCGGGGTGGCGCATCGCCACGGTGTAGGCCACGGCCGCACCCCAGTCGTGCCCCACCACATAGGCCCGCTCGACGCCGAAGTGGCCGATCAGGCCGGCTATGTCGCGCGCGAGGTGTTCGGCGTCGTACGCGCGCCATCCCAGCGGCTTGTCCGAGAGGTTGTAGCCCCGCAGGTCGGGCGCAACCACGTGGTAGCCGGCCGCCGCGAGCACGGGGATCTGGTGGCGCCAGCTGTACCAGAACTCAGGGAAGCCGTGCAGCAGCACGACCAGCGGCCCTTCGCCCGCCTCGACGTAGTGCAGGCGGATCCCGCCGCCCACCTGCGCCTCGCCGTGTGTGAGGGGCGCCTCGCCAGAGACCGGTGCCTCGCCGCCGACCGTCTCCGATGAGCTTCCCTCTATTGCCATCGAGTCATCGTAGAGGTTTCCGGCCCAGATCTCTCGGCCAATTCTCCCGTCCGGAGCAGGTGGGACCTTTTGATCATCGCTCTCCCCGTCCCCCACCCCAAGACATGAGCATCCTGCTGTTCATGGCAGGGCTGCTGCTCGGCGCCCTCGGCGCGACCCTGCTCGCGCGCCCCAACCGCGCGCGCATGCGCGACGAACTGAAGTCGATCTCCGTCGACGTCCTCCAGCAGACGAGCGACTCGCTCGCGCAGCGCCTGGCCGACCAGCGCCGCGCCGAGGAGGAGCGCGCCGCGGCCGAGATCATCCGCCGTGAGGAGCGAGCCGCGGCTGAGATGGCCCGCCGGGAGGAGCGCGCCAGCGGCGAGATGGCCCGCCGCGCCGAGGAGCTCAAGGGCGTGATGGTCCCAGTGCAGGAGAAGCTTGGCCGCATGGAGAGCGAGATCGGGCGCCTGGAGCGCGAGCGCAAGGAGGCCCAGGGCCGCCTCGCGGAGATGATCCGCCAGCTGCATGAGGGCGTCGGCGGCCTGCGCCAGGAGACGGGCAACCTCGTATCGGCGCTCAAACGCCCCTCCACACGTGGCTCCTGGGGGGAGATCCAACTGCGCAATGTCATCGAGATGGCCGGCATGGTCGATCGCTGTGACTTCGTCGAGCAGAGCACGATCCACACAGACGACGGCCGCCTGCGACCGGACGTGCTCGTGCGCCTTCCGGGCGGCAAGGTGGTGGTGGTCGACTCCAAGGTGCCGCTCGACGCCTACCTCGCCCACCTCGAGACCACCGACGACCAGGAGCGCGCCCTGCACATCGCCCGCCACGCTAGGCAGACGCGCGAGCACATCACCAAGCTCGCCTCCAAGGGCTACCAGAACCAGTTCGACTCCACGCCCGAGCTCGTCGTGATGTTCGTGCCCTCCGACGGCATCTACCAGGCGGCGCTGGCCGAGGATCCCTCGTTGATCGAATACGGGATCCAGCAGCAGGTGCTGATGGCGACCCCGACGACGCTGATCGGGCTGCTGCGCGCGATCCACTACGGCTGGCGTCAAGAGCTGATCGCGCAGTCCGCGCGCGAGATCGCCGAGTCCGCCCGCGAGCTGCACCGCCGCCTGGGCCGCTTCGCCGAGCCGCTCGCCAAAGTCGGCCGCCAGCTTGACTCCGCGGTCGGCGCCTACAACCAGGCGGTCGGCTCGTTCGACACGCGCGTGGTCCCCCAACTGCGCCGCATCGAGGAGGCCGGCGCGGCCTCCGAGCGCGAGGTGGCCGCACCCCCTGCAATCGACACCACCACGCGCCCACTCACGGCTCGCCTCGAAGGCGAGCCGCAGATCGAGGGCGAGCTTTCGATTCACCGGGCACCGAACGGCCATCCGGCGCCCGCGCTGACTCCTCCGGGTCAACCATAGGCTGCGCTCGCGGTAGGGGTTCGCCACGCCCGGTAGCGCCGGCAGCCTCGCCGCTGCTCGCCCCCTCGCCTGCCACGCGGCGAGCGCCGCCCAGCGTCATGAGGATCGTGGCGAGCGCCACCGGCACCGTCGCCGGAAGCTCCTGAACTGCAAAGAACAGCAGATCGAAGCCCACCGCCAGTCCGGCCGTGAGCGCCGCCCCGATCAGCTGGCGTGAGCGATCGCGCCCAGCGGCAAGCAGCCCGCCGAGGAGCCCCGCGACGAACAGGTCGCCATAGCCCATCACCGCAGTGCCGAACGTCTCCGACTGAAGCCTCGGCAGGCCCGCCGCAGGGTGAGCGGCATTGAGCACGTCGTTGGGATGCTGCAGCAGTTCTGAGACCACGAGCGCAGTGTCGGCCATCGCCATCAGCACGATCCCTACGACCAGCCACCGTGCGGGGGTCACAGCCGCGAGCAGCACCCCCAGTGTCACGCAGCTGAGCGCCGAGAGCGCCACCGCCGCCGCCTCGCCCGCGAGCCCGCTGCGATCTGCCCAGGCGAGCGCGAACAGCGGGACGATCAGGATGGCTATCGCCAGATGGCCGCGGGGACGCGTCCACACCGCCCAGCCAAGTGCCAGCGCCGCCAGCGCCGGCACCGCGATCAACGCGAGATAGGTGAGCGTCTCGGCGCTGGGATTCTCAGCCTGACGCGCGATCAGCACGAAGGCCACCACCGAGGCTGGCGGGATCACCGCCCACAGCGGACTGTGCAACCGCTTCAGGGCCGCCACCGCGTGCTGGGAAGGCAGGGCCACGACAGCGCCCTGCACAAGCGACAGCACAGCGATTGAGATCCAGAAGGGAAGCACAGGATTGAAAATAGCTATGCACGGCCGCGCGGTGCGATAGAAGACAGACATGGCTGCGCCCTCGACACAGGAGCCCGCTCAAGGGGTGGACGAGGAAAACAGACGGATCGAAAGGGACACGCGACGCACGCGCCTCTACCAGCTGGCGGCGCTGCTCGTCAGCGTGTGCGCCGTCGGCGCCGTGGCGATCGCGGTGCTTACCAGCGGTAGCACCGCGCAGCTGACCCCCGGCAAGCCGGTGCCTGGAACCGCCCAGACACTGGCGTTGTTCGCTGGAATACCCCAGAGCGGGATCGCGCTGGGCAACCCGAGCGCGCCCGTGACGCTCGAGGAGTTCGGCGATCTGCAGTGCCCGGTGTGTGCGGCCTACGCCGAAGACGCCCTGCCGAGCATCGTCAACCGCTACGTGCGCGATGGCCACGTGCGGCTAGAGTTCCGCAATCTGGACTCGATTGGGTCGGACTCCGCCCGTGCCGCGCGCATGGCCGGGGCCTTGGCCGAGCAGAACCACTTGTGGGAGTTCATCGATCTGATGTACAAGAACCAGGGGGCGGAGAACACCGGTTACGTAACCAACCGCTACCTGCAAGCGCTCGCCGCGGCGATCCCCGGCGTGGACGTGAGCCGCGCGCTGGGCGCCCGGTCCTCCGCGACGGTGGAAGGCCAGATCGACCAGGCTCGCGCTTCGGCTCAGCAGCTTCACTTGCAGAGTACGCCGTCGTTCGTGCTTGTGCGCGGAGGCCAGGAAGGTCCAGGCCAGACCGAGCAGGTACTGCCCGCGACCGACCTCTCCAGCGCATCGCTTGAAGGTCCGATCGACCAGGCGCTCGCCAGCACCGGAGGCCGACGATGAAGCGGCGGCAATATCGCCGCCGCCGTGCTGGAGCGGCGCTGGTGCTCGTGACGATCCTGGCGCTGCTGATCGGCGCGCTGGCCTCCGGCGGCACGAGCCACCCGCCCAAGCCTCGATCCTCGCCGCGTACCGCGAAAGCCCAGCCGACCGCCGCGCAGACGCAGGCGCTGGCCTCCCGCAGGCAAGAAGAGGCGATCGACTCCGTCCTCGCCTATACCCCGGCGGTGGTGCAGGGAGGCACCAGGGGCAACGAGGTCGCGCTGACCTTCGACGACGGCCCCGGCCCATACACCCAGCAGCTCGTGCGCACGCTCAACGCCCTGCACGTCCAGGCCACCTTCTTCGCGATCGGCATGGAGGAGCGCTACTTCTCGGAAGGCACTCTGCTTGAGTTGCACTCCGGCGACATCGTGGGCGACCACACCGAGACACACCCGATGCTGGCCCAGCTCTCCGCGCACGACCAGCGCGAACAGCTGCAGGAACAGATTTACCGCATCCAGCTGCTCGGCGGGCCGACACCGCGGCTGTTCCGCCCACCCTATGGCTCATTCGACGCGACCACCTTCCGGGAACTGAAGCGGCTGCACCTGCTGATGATCCTTTGGAGCACCGACACCGGCGACTACACCCGCCCCGGCGTGCAGACGATCGTCCAGCGCGCGCTCGCCGGCGCCCACCCGGGCGCGATCATTCTGATGCACGACGCGGGCGGCAATCGCGAAGAGACGATTGCGGCGCTCCCGGCGATCGTGCAGGGCCTGCGCGCGCGGGGACTGCGACCGGTGACCGTTCCTCAGCTGCTGCTCGACGATCCGCCGCCCCCCGGACAGCCGGTACCCACCGACCTCAGCGGGGGATAGACGGCGGTGTGGACCGCTGGCGTGGTCTGCCGGCAGGCAAGGTCAGCGTCGCTAGGAGCGTAGGCGCCGCGGGGTTGGCCGCCCACTGGACGGACGGTTAATGCCCGAGCTGGACGGTCTTGACCACGAGCAGCAGCACCGCGATCACCAGGTACCCCCGCAGCGTCAGCATCGCCGCCTTGCGCCCCGGCGACCACACGGGTCGCTGCAGCAGCGCCAGCGGCGGCATCGTCCACGTGTGGCGCCGCTCGCGAGGGATCTCCGGTGTCATGACCTCCACGCCGGCGCCCCCGCCGTGTAGGACATAGATCCCCATTGCGCCAAGCGCGAGGACCATGCCGAGCGAGAGGTACACGAACAGCTGTGCCACATCGACGTTGGGGAACATCGTCGAGGCCATCAGGATCAGCGAGAGCTCGACGAGGATCGCCACGATCACGCCGGCGATGGCGTTCAGCCACGTGGGGTTGACCCACGGCCCCAGCACCTCGCGGTCGTTGCAGAGCAACAATAGGAACACGGTGGCGCTCGGCAGCAGCACGCCGGCCAGCGCCTGCACCGAGGTGGTGATCAGGCCCAGGGGCGCGCCCGGGATGAGCACGATGCCGGCTGCCGCGAGCACCATTGCGGTGAAGCTCGCGTAGAAGACCTTGGCGTCGGCGAAGCCGCGGTGCAGGGAGTGCTTGGCCCCGAATACGTCCCCGAATGCGTAGGAAGTCGACAGCGTGACCGCGGCGGCGCCGATCAGCGAGGCGTTGAGCAGCACGAGCGCGAAGAACGCACCCGCCGTGGAGCCGAGCGTCCGGCTCAGCTCTGTGGCAACCATGCCGGCGTCGCTGAAGTGGCCCGCATAGGAGGTGCCGCCGAAGGCGAAGGCCGTCAGCGCAATCAGAGCGCCCGCACCGATGACGACCACGAACGCGCCGATCACCGTGTCGGCGCGCTCGTAGTTGATCCAGCGCGGCGTGATCCGCTTGTCGATGATGTTCGACTGCTGGAAGAACAGCTGCCAGGGCGCAACGGTGGTGCCGACGATCGCGATGATCAGGAGCACGGCGGTCGAGCTGGCACCGCCCTGGATCCCGGGCACGAAGGCATGGTGAAGCACAGCGCTCACCTTCGGGTGCGAGAGGATGACAAGCGGCACCACCAGCACATTGGCAACGATGAACACATACATGAAGCGCTCCCAGCTGCGGAAGCTGCCCGTCGAGGTGATTCCCACCAGCACCATCGCCGCGATCGGAACCGCCAGATACTTACTGACCCCGAAATAGCCCAGCGCGAGGCTCACACCGATGAACTCGGTGACGATCGTGAGGAAGTTCAGGATGAACAGGTCGCCCACCGAGAACCACCCCCAGAAGCGCCCGAAGCGCTCGTTGATCAGCCGCGCGTGACCAACTCCGGTGACGGCCCCCAGACGAATCACCATCTCCTGGTTGACGATCAGCACAGGGATCAAAAGGACGAGCGTCCACAGCAGCGTGGTGCCGTAGTTCTGACCAGCCTGGGCGTAGGTCGAGACCCCGCCGGCGTCATTGTCGCCGACCATCACGATCAGGCCGGGGCCCATGATCGCCAGCAGCGCCATCGCGCGCGAGCGCCAGCCGTGGCGCTCGCCTGAATCGCCCATCTTGATCGTGCCCAGCGCCCCACGGATGTCCCCGATGTGCGCCTCGTCGAGGACGGGCGGCACGGACTCGTTTACCGGCTCCTGGTCCAGCGTCGTAGGGTTCTCGCTCATCGGGGTCAACCTCCTTTCCTTGTTCGGGCGTGCGGGTGACACACGCGCCCGAGGAGGCAGTCCCAGAGACGCTTAGGCGAGGAGGGACAAGCCCGGCGAGCGCGTGGCCGGCTGGGTACTTCGCGGGGGTTCTCGATCCATTCCAGCCTCCTTCCGCGCGCTTACCGTGAGGGCTCGTTGAAGCCCGCAGAGCCTAGCACCGACGGTCGGGGCCCGCGAATCAAGATGGCGGGATCGGGGTGCTCGGATGGTGAATGCCAGACACCGCACGCGAGCGCAGGCGTACCGGTAGTACGTCGAGCATCGTGGGTGGCGCCTGGCGCCGCCAGGCGAGTGCATCCGGACCGTCAGATGTTGATTCGCGGACCCTCAGTCGCTGACCAGTCCAAAGCGCCGCCGCCAGCCCGGTGGGAGCGTCAACTCGAGCACGTCATCGACGGTGATGACGCCGACGACATGTTGCTCCTCCTCTACGACGGGCAGCATCGTGAGGTTGTAGTCGGTCATCGTGCGCGCCACCTCGGGGAGCTCCGCGTCGGTGTTGACCGATACGGGCTCATGCTCGGCGATTTCACCGAGCGGCACGTCGGGCGCGGCGGCGCGGATCAGCAGGACGAGCGCCACCGAGCCGCATAGCCTGCCCTCCTCGTCGTGCAGGTAGATGGTGGTCAGCGTCTGCGACACCGCATCGCCAGAGCGCATCGCGTCAAGCGCCTCACCCACGGTGGCCTGCACGGGCAGGTCAATGAACTCCGGGCTCATCATCCCGCCGGCCGTCGATGGGTTGTAGCCGAGCAGGTTTTCGATCTGCTGCTGCTGGGTCGGGGGCAGCAACGCGAGAATGCGCGCGCGCCGCTCCTGGTCGATCTCCTCGATCAGGTCAGCCGCATCGTCGGCGGCCATGCGCGCAATCACGGCCGCAACCTGCGTGTCGGGACGCTCGCGGATGAACTCGAGTTGGTGATGCTCGTTCGAGCTCCTCGAAGACGTCGGCCTCGAGCTCGCGGTCCTGGCCAATCGCCTCGATCAACTCCTCGCCCTCCTCGTGCGAGGCGGCCTCCACCAGGTCGGCGATCTCCGCGGGATGCAGGTTGGCGAGCTTGCGGTGGGAGAAACGCAGCCGCGCCGTCGGCACATGGCCGACGAAGGGCTCCATGTCCGCCCAGTCGAGGAATGGCCGATCACCGACCAGGCGCTTGAGCGGGCGCGGCAGCGCACGGCGCAGCTGCGCCTGCGGGCTCGGGTCCACACCCACCACACGCCACCAGCCCTCAATGCATGCCAACTCGATCTCGTGTGCGGTGACCAGGCGCGGCGGCTCGGCCTCGACGTTGACGAGCTTGCGCGAGAGCACGTCCTGGCGCAGCAGCACCTCCCCCACGCGCCGCTCGAAGCGGCCCAGGCTGAGCTTCTGGCCCGAGAGCCGCACCGCGCCCGCCTCCAGGGAGGCAACCTTGTCGATCGGAACGAACAGCTCGCGTCCGCCGATGCGAGCCTTCAGGCCGGTCACGGGCGGGTAGCCGCCGTCGGCCAGGCGCACGATCAGATCTTCCACGCGCCCGAGTCTCTCCCCGGTGCGATCGAGCAGCGGACTGCGCAGGACCGCGGATAGGTGCACGACGGGCTGGGGCAATGCACCCCTAACGTTAGAGCACCGGCCGGAGGACGCACGGCGAACTATCTCTCCCGAGGCACGGCGAACCTCGCTCCTGAAGACGCACGCCTAACCTCACTCCTGAGACACACGGCCGACCCTTGGGGCCCGCGACGGCGGCCCGCGCGAACCGGCCACTGCCCTTTATCGCTCCTTAGCCTGCCTTTAGCAGGTCTTACGAGGGCCGCGTTATATCCCACTGACATATGTCCGACCGTGCGGGAGCTCCCTGGCTCCTCTACATATTGGGAGCCCTATGCGTGGGCGCCGTCGTGGCCGCCTACCTGGTGGTGGGAGCGCCGGCCCAGTCCGCGGAAACGCGCAGCCGGATCGTCAAGGTCCAGCAGGGAGTCGTCCAGTCCACCGTTTCGGGCAGCGGAACACTTGCGCCCGCGACAAAGGTCGGCGTCAATTTCGCGACCAGCGGGACGCTCACGCAGCTCTTCGTGAGCGTCGGCGAGCACGTTATCAGCGGTGAGCTGCTGGCCGAAATCGACCCGAGCAGCGCCGAATCGAGCCTCCGCTCGGCGGAAATGAGCTTGGCGAATGAGGAAGCCTCCTATCAGGCCGCGGTCGAAGGACTCACGCCCGTGGAGATACGCGAGAACGAGATCAGCGCAGCGCAGTCACGCGCGTCGGTGAGATCCGCGCAGCAGTCGCTGAAGGAGACAGAAGAAACGGCGAGATCGGACGCAGCCACCGCCCGCGCGTCGGTGGCGCAGTCTGAAGTCAGCCTGAAGGAGACCGAACAGTCGGTCAAGCTCGAAGCGAGCGCTCAGCAGGATGCCGTCAACGAGGCGATCAACCAGCGCGGCACCGATGAAAAGGCGATCACCGAAGCCCAGTCCCAGCTTGAAGAAGCCAGGTCTGCGCTTGCCAGCGAAAGGGCCAAAGCTGCCGGCGAATCCAAGCCCTCCAGCGGCCAGTCCGGTCAGTCCGGTGTCAGCTCCGCCGAATCCAAGGTGGCTTCCGCCGAAGCCGCGGTCAAGTCCGCCCAGTCCAAGGTGACGCAGGACAACAACTCGATCCTCAGCGCACAGAACAACCAGTCGGCCTCGGCGCTCAAGGGCCAGGCGTCGATCGTTAGCGCCCGCAACACCGTCGCCAACGACGGGCAGAGTCGGTCGGCCACCAAACTCAAGGATAACCAGTCGATCGCACAGGCACGAACCAGCCTCGCCACCGCCCAGCAGTCGCTGCAGGCCACGCTCGCCGCCAACGAAGCCAAGGCGACGCCTCCGACCCGCGCGACCGTCGTGAGCGCCGAAAACGGCGTCAAGAGCGCGCAGCTGACGGTCGAAAACGCGCGCAAGACGCTGGCGGAGACGAAGCTCTACGCGCCGGCCGACGGCGTCGTCGCGTCGATCAAGAACTCGGTCGGCGAAGCCGTCTCGGGCACAGGGTCGAGCACCGGCTCGTCATCCACCGAAGCGAGCACCAGCGGCGCCACAAGCAGCAGCGCTGCCCACGGCAGCGGCTCCAGCACGAGCAGCGGCGGCAGCAGCAGCGCAAATGCCAGCAGCACCGGCGCGACCGGCAGCGGCACCAGCGCAGCCGGCGGCGTCGGCGGCGCGGCCAGCAGCGGGAACCGCGGGAGCAGCACCGGTGCAGTCGGTGGGGGAACCGGCGGCAGCACCAGCGGCACCGGCGCCAGCGGAACCGGCGCCTCCGGCAGTGGGACCGGCGGTAGCGGAACCGGCGCCGGCAGCACCAGCGGAGTCGGCAGCGGGACCGGTACAGCAGGCAGCGGGACCGGTGCCAGCGGAATCGGCGGCGCCACGGGCGGCGGGACGACTACAGGCGATAGCGACGGTGGCAGCTTTCACGACATCGCGGCCACGAGCTTTCACGACATCGCCGCCACGGGCGCGGGCGCCGGCAGCGGCGGGACCGGCAGCAGCGCCAGCGGCACCGGCACGAGCAGCGAAAGCAGCAGCACCAGCAGCAGTTCTTTCATCGAACTGACCGACCTATCGGGATACCAGCTGGTAGTGCCGCTGAGCGAGTCCGAAATCGTCCACGTGCACCCGGGGCAGCTAGCCACCGTGACCGTCGAAGCGCTCGAAGGCCGCAAGTTCGCGGCTCACGTCCTGAGCGTGGCGGTTCTCTCGACGAGCAACAGCGGAGTGGTGAGCTATGACGTCACCTTCCAGCTCGATCAGGTGGCATCCGGCATGAAGCCAGGCATGAGCGCCACCGCTGAAGTGGTCGTCAACCAGGAAGAAGGCGTGAACGTGCCGACGAGCGCGATCACCGCGGGATCGGTGACGGTCGTGCAGAACGGCAAGCAGGTGCGCCGGCGCGTCGTCACAGGACTGGCGGGCAACAGTACGACGATCATCCTCAGCGGCCTGAAAGCGGGAGAAGAAATCGCGCTGCCGGTGACGAGCACCAGCAGCGCCACTAGCCTCACCTCCAGACTCGCCGGGCGCCTCGGCGGTGGGGGCCTTGGCGGCGGCCTCGGCGGCGGGGGCGGGGGCGGGGGCGCCTTCTTCAGAGGCAGCGGATGATGCAACCGCCGCGACGACGCGCAAGCCACCGCCGGCGGCGCCCGCCGGTCATACAGGTGCACGACGTCACGAAGACTTTCGACCTGGGTCAGGTCAAGGTGCACGCGCTGCGCAACGTCTCACTGCGCATCGAGCGCGGCGACTTCGTGGCGATCATGGGCAGCTCGGGCAGCGGCAAGAGCACGCTCATGAACATCCTCGGCTGCCTCGACGTCGCCACAAGCGGTCGCTACGAGATCGATGGCACCGACGTCAGCCTGATGGACGAGGACGATCTCTCCGATCTGCGTAACCGCAAGATCGGCTTCGTCTTTCAGAGCTTCAACCTCGTGGCCCGCACCAGCGCAATCGCCAACGTCGAATTGCCGCTCTCCTACGCCGGCGTGAGCCACGCAGAGCGCCGCGCCCGCGCCGCGGATGCGCTCGGCGCGATGGGCATGGCCAACCGGCTGCACCACCAGCCACCCGAGCTCTCCGGCGGCCAGCAGCAGCGGGTTGCGGTCGCCCGCGCGATCGTAACCAATCCCTCGCTGATCCTCGCCGACGAGCCGACCGGGAACCTCGACTCACACTCCACCGAGGATGTCCTTGCGATCTTCGCGCGCCTCAACGAAGAGGGCCGGACGGTCGTGCTGATCACCCACGAGCCCGACGTCGCCGACCAGGCCAAGCGGACGATCCGGTTGAGCGACGGCGAGATCGTCGAAGACGAGCGCCTGGCCGGCGTGCACGATCCTCCGCCCGTGCTTCACAGCCAGAAGTCCGCCCACCACGGGGTGGCGTCTGCCCACCACGGCGCGGGATCTGCCCACGGTGCGGGGGCCACCCACCACGGCACCGGGTCCGCGGAGCAAGCCGTGGGGTCCACCCACCACGGCCTGGATCAGAGCGTCACCGAGGCACGACCATGATCGGGGCGGAGACACTGCGCATCGCGTGGGGCGGGATTACCACGAACAAGCTCCGCTCCGGTCTGACGATCCTCGGGATGACGATCGGCGTGGCCTCGGTGATCATCCTGATCGCGGTCGGCAACGGCTCCTCGAAGGCGGTGCAGTCGAGCATCGACAGTCTCGGCACGAACGTGCTCGTCGTGATGGGCAGCGGCGGGTTCCGCGGCGGCGCGCGCGCGAGCGCCGCCACCAGCATCTCGCTGACCAAGGCGGACGCCGAAGCGCTGCAGGACAAGAGCCTCGCGCCTGACGTCAAGAGTGCCTCTCCGGTCGTGAACGCAACAGACACAAAGCTGGTCTACGGCAGCACGAGCTTTGAACCGTCCTCATTCGTCGGCACCACCCCCTCCTACCTCACGGCCCACAGCTACAAGGTCGCCGAAGGCGCCTCATTCACGAGCGAAGACGTCAGTATGCACCGGCGCGTCGCGGTGATCGGCCAGACGGTCGAGGAAGAACTGTTCTCCGGGCAGAGCGCGGTCGGGCAGAATCTCAAGGTAAATGGCTCGAACTTCGAGGTAATCGGAGTGCTCGCCTCCAAGGGATCGAACGGCACGACCAACGAGGACGACGTCGTGATGGCTCCCATCACCACCGTCCAGGATTCCCTCAGCGGCCCCGGGCCGATCAACTCGATCACCGTCGAGGCGAGCACCTCTTCAACGCTCAACGACGCCGAATCGGAGATCTCCCAGATCATCGAGGAACGCCACAAGGTCAAGAACACCTCCGAACCGGGCTTCTCGGTCCTCAATCAGGGATCGCTGCTGGAAGCCTCGAGCTCGACCAGCGGCGTCTTCACCACGCTGCTCGGCGAGGTCGCCGCGATCTCGCTGCTCGTCGGTGGGATCGGTGTGATGAACATCATGCTCGTGTCCGTCACCGAGCGCACCCGCGAGATCGGCATCCGCAAGGCGATCGGCGCGCGGCGCAGCGACATCCTCACCCAGTTCCTCACCGAGGCGCTGCTCGTCTCGCTGATCGGAGGGCTCACTGGCGTGCTCGCCGGCGTGCTCGGCAGCCAGTTCAAGATCGCCGGGGTGCAGCCCGAGATCGCCACCTACTCCCTCCCCCTCGCCTTCGGCGCCGCGGGCCTCTCGGGTCTGTTCTTCGGTACTTACCCCGCCGCCCGCGCCGCCGCCCTGCGACCGATCGAAGCGCTGCGTTATGAGTGAGCCACCCCTCTCCAACCAGGAGCCCGCCATGCCCGACGAGCAGTCCATCAGCCACGGCGCCGTCGCCGGCGACACAGCCGCCCCGGCGCACGAGCCGGCCCCGGCGCGGCAGCCGGCTTATGCGCAGCAGACGTCCCCGGCACAGCAGCCGGACTATGCGCCGATCACCGAGGAGGACGACTACGAGCCGCTCGCCGACGGAGAGGAGGACGACTGGCTGGAGGAGCCCGAGCAGCTGCCACCGCGGCCGCGCCGGCGCCTGCTCGGGGCAGGCGTGAATCCAATCCCCGTCGCACTGATCGGCGTGCTGCTGATCGCCTGCGGCTTCATCGGCGGCGTGCTCGTCCAGAAGGGGCAGACCTCCTCCAGCGGCAGCACGGCAGCCTCCGGCCTGGCCTCCAGATTCGCGGCCCTGCGGGGCTCAGCCGCCGGCGGATCCACCACGGGCAGCAGCGGCGCTAGCGGCGGCGGGGCGGGTGGACTCGCGGGCCGTCTGGGCGGCCTCGGGGGAGCGGGCGCGGCTAGCGCCACGATCGGCGAAGTGTCCTTCGTAGCCGGCGACACCCTGTACGTGACCAGCTCCGAAGGCAATACCGTCAAGGTCATCACGTCCCCCGCATCCTCGATCACCAAGACCGTCAAGAGCGACGTACACGGTATCCACCCCGGCGAAACCGTCGTCGTCCGTGGCGCCAAGAGTTCAGGTGGAGCCGTCAGCGCCGAATCTGTCAGCGTCAGCGCCGCCGGCGCGGCGGGCGGCGGAGGTCTCTCCTCGCTGTTCGGCGGCGGCTCGAGCAGCGGTACTGGCGGCGGTTCTGGCAGCGGCGCTGGCGGCGGTTCGGGCAGCGGTTCCAAGGGTGGCAGTAGCGGAAACCCGAGTCTCTTCGGCGGATAATCAATCTCAACACAAAAAAGGAACTACATGTCTCTCATCCATGATCACAGTCGCAAGCCGCTCCTCGCCGGAGTGCTGGTGATGGTCCTTGCCTGTCTCGGCCTGGCGGCGTGCGGCTCCTCTGGCAGCTCATCCTCCTCGACGTCGACGACCAACGCGGCCAATACCTCCACGACCGCGACCGGCTCCGGCGCTGCGCCGGGAGCGCGAACCGGGAGGTTCGCCGCGCTGCGCGCATGTCTGCAGAAGGAAGGCATCACCCTGCCGATCCGTACTCCGGGCCAGCCGCGAACGCCCGGCGCCGGTGGATTCCTTGGCGGAGGCGCCGGTCCGCAGCTGCCCAAGGGCGTCACCCGCGCACAGTTCGAAGCGGCCCTGAAGAAGTGCGGCGGCGGGCGCGGCTTCGCTGGGCGCGGAGCAGGACGATTCAACAGCCCCGCGTACCGCACCGCGCTGGCCGCGTTTGCGGAATGTATGCGCCAGAACGGTGTCGCCCTGCCGGTACCGAACACCTCGGGTACGGGCCCGGTGTTCGACACCAAGGGCATTAACACGGCCAGCCCGCAGTTCACCGCTGCCAGGAGCAAGTGCCAGAGCAAGCTCGCGGGCGCCTACGCGCGTCCCGGCAGAGCTGCAGGCGCGGGAGGTGGCGGCGCCTAGCGACGCCGACGGGGGCGTGCGACGATTCGGGGCGGCGTAGCCGCGTCGCCCCGAGGTCACCCAGGGCCACGGACCGATCGTCGCTCGCGCTATTCGCCCGATCCGCCTTCGGAGCCGCTGCCGAATGGCAGCGCGCTCGAGCCCAGGCCGCGGTTGCCCGCCGTGGCCTGGGGATCGCGGATCGCCGAGGCGCTCGGCTTGGCCGACACCGTGGGCTCCTGCAGCGAGCCGATGCGCACGATCAGGGCGTCCCACTGCGCGGGGCTCAATTCCGGGGTCACAGCCTGCGGCGCGGGAGCCGGCTGGCCGGCCGCGCCGGCGGAGTGAGCCACCGTGGCGCTCGCCGCCGAGTTGGGTACCACGGTGCCGCTGAGCGGGCGGAAGTCGATGTGGATGCGATTCCACTGCGTGGCGTCCGCGAGTGTGTTGTGTGCGTCGGGGTATCTCATGAGGCTGAGGATCTGACGGGGCTTGAAGCGCCCCTGGAGCGTCAGCAGCGTACGGATCGTGAGGTCGGTGATCGATCCTGCGCCCTGGTGGCCGGCGATCGGGATGCCGTTGATCGCCGAGATGTCGACCGCCGCGCCCAGCTGGTGCGCGGCGTCGATACTGCTCGCCGCGGCGAGCCTACTGTCGGTGCAGCGCAGGGCGCCGACCGTGGGGCGCAGTCCGCTGCGCGAGAGGAACTCCAGTGCTGCCAGCACCCGCGCATCGACCGCGCCGGAGGCGACGTCCTGACGATCGCAGCCGCGGAGGTCGATGCCGGGATCCGAGAGCACCGTGCGCTCCAGTTCGCTCTGGCTCATCAGAAAGACCTGCCCCGCCGTCGCGTCGAGCAGATCGAGTGTGCCCTTGGAGCCCTTGGGGTGCAGGGCAACGGCAAGCTGGCGCCAGTTCTCGAGGATCGGCTGCGCGTCGACCGTCGTGCTGTCGCCGGCCGGGCGGATCGCGAAACGCAGGCGCACCGTCCGCGCGCCAGGAGCCGCGCCGAGGCTGGCCACGGCCTGCGAGCCGAGCGGCACGTTCAGCGCGGCGGCGCTCTGGCCCGGGAGGCCCCTCAGGTGCCCCAGCACCGTGCCCTGCGATACCACCGATCCCACGCGCAACGGGAGCCAGGGTCCGCGAGTGTCCTTCGCGCTGTTCTGGGCGGCACGCACCGCGGCCACCCGCGCGACCGGGTTACCGGGATGCGCGTAGAGGTGCACCTTGCCCATGCCGGCTGGCACCGCCCCGGAGCCCGCCGCGGACGGCTGTTCTTCGGCTTCGGATTCGACCGCGTGCGTGTGAGGAGCCTTGACGTGCAGCGTCAGCGGCGGCTGGCTGCCGGCGCTGGCGGGCAGCACGGGCTTGGGCGAGTGGCCATCCGTCTTGGCAGCCACCGCGGCAAGTGGCAGAGGCACGGCGGGGGTGGCGACGACGCCGGTGGCGCCGGCGCTGTCCGGCGCCCGCAGCGCGGACTTCTGGCCGGCGTGGCCGGCAGAGGCGACTGGTGTGGCGAGGCCGGCGAGATCGGGCACGTGGTAGCGGGGCGCGATCGACCCCAGCCCGGCATAGGTGAAGATGTCGCCATAGATGTCCTGCAGCGCCACGTAGTTGCCCAACCGGTGCGAGCGGCCGAGCTTGACGATGCGACCGTCCTCAACCGCCGTCACCGCCTCCTCAGGCGTGCCGAGCAGGTCGACAAAGCGCAGTTCTTCCTGCGGCTTGCGACGCTTGCCGGAGCCCTCGCCCGCGGAGCCCTGGGCTGGGGAGGCGGGGCTCGCCGTGACGTTCAGCCCCGATGCCGCCGCGGCGGGAGTCGGGGCGTCGGTGCTGCCGGGGGTCGGCGTGGCGGCGGTCGAGCCCTGTGCACCCGCGGCCTGTGAGCCTGTGCCCGCCCCCTGTGAGCCCGTGCCGGACGCAGATCCCGCCGCGGGGTCACTCGCGCTGGCGGCGGATCCGGCCGTCCCGAGGGAGGCGCTCGCCCCGCCTTCCACGGCGACCGCGCCCGCGGTGGCACTGGAGGACGAGAGCCCCAGCGACGCGGTGGCGGGATCCTGCACGATACGCGCGCCCGCGACCGGCAGGCGCCCCTCGGTGAGACCGGTGAGGGTGGCGATCACCGACTGCGGGTAGGAGGCGATCAGCTTGGCGCGCAGCAGCACCGATTCGACGTACGCTTCGGAGTGGTTGTAGGCGAGGATCGCGGTATGCAGGTTGCTCGACGCACCGGCCGCGTGCAGATAGCGCGCGGCGGCGAAGATCGCATCGACCGGGTTGTAGGGGTCCGCGTAGCCCGCCCCCAGCGCGTCGACCCCGTACTGCAGCCAGGTCTCGGGCATGAACTGCATCCACCCCACCGCGCCGGCGGTCGACACGGAGAGGTCGTTGCCGTAGTCGGTCTCAACCTCGTTGATCGCCGCGAGGATCTGCCACGGCACGCCGTATTGGATGCCGGCGGCCTGGTAGATGGGCAGCAGAAAGAGCGGCACTCGGTAAAATTCGAGCGCCTGTGCGGAGACCGTCGACTGGCCAAGCAGCGAGGCCAGCGTGCCCGCCTGCGCGGCGACGACCTGCGGGGGCTGGGCGACACCGTTGGGTGTCCCCGGCGGGACAGTCGCCGGTGAATTGGCGCCGGCTCCCTTGCCCGCGGTTGCCCCGCCGGTGCCCTGCTGAGCACCGGGCCCCTGCTGACCGGTGCCCTGCTGGCCCTGGACTGAGGAGCCGCCCTGCGCGCCCCCGGCCTTTGAGCCGCGACGCTTGGGACGGGCGGGCTGGGTGCGCTGCACCACCACCGTCGGCGCGTTCACAGCCGGACCCGAGGGGTTCGCGGCCGAGCCAGCGGGAGCAGACGGGGCGGGACCAGAGGACGAGCCGGTGGCGGGTGGCGGCGTCGGAGCGGGAGTCGCGGTGGCCGTCGGGGTCGTCGTGGTGCTCGTGGGCGCCACCGGGGTGCTCGCGGAGGTGGTGGTCGTCGTCGTTTCGCCGCCACTCCCCTGCGCGGGCCCGCTCGGTGCCGGTGTCGAGGCGCTCGAGGAGGTGACCGTGTCTTCGGTCGATCCACCCGCCCCCGCGGGCGTGCCGGCTGTCGCGGCCTGCGCGCTTGCGAGAAGCGCGCCGGCGCTCAATGGGCCACCGAGCCCCGCGGCTGTCAATCCACCCCCGGCTAGCGCAAGCATCGCGCGCCGCAGACGGCGGCGCGAGCTATTCATCGGCGGCCTCGGCAGGCCGTAGTCGTCGTGACTTTCCATGGTCGTAGTCGCACGGACTGCTCGCGACTGCGAGCCAGCCCCCTTTCCCTGTCATATCGGCAGGCAAGCAAGAATCGGTAAAGGGTTCGTAATCCCAGCGTAAACCGGGCCACCGGAGGGGCGCGGCGAAGCCATTGTGGTGGCCAGGTATGCCTGGACTCTAAAGACCTCTTAGGCGGAATCCGCCGATTCCCTGCCCGCGCGTTTGCAGAATCTCTTGCACCGCGCCCTCCCGCCGACCAAGACCGCGCCCGGCCAGCCGCCATCGGACAGGGAAGCATGCGGGGCGCAGCGCCCTTCAGGCGGAGACGGCGGCTGGCAAGCGACGCAGAGGCGAAGACGCCCCGCCGGGCTCAATCCCCCCACCCGAGGATAGGCGGCGGCGCACCACCACCCGCCCACCGTGCTCGGGGTTGAGTGTGATCGAGCGCCTCACGACCCGCTCCGAGTGGGGCTGCCCAGGCGCCAGCTCGACCTCAGCTAGGACAGTCTGCAGGACCCGCTTCATCTCCAGCTGCGCGAAGCTCGCGCCCAGACAGCGGCGCACGCCGCCGCCGAAGGGGATCCACGTGTAGGTGCCCGCGGGTCGCTCCAAGAAGCGCTCGGGCAGGAAGGCACGGGGGTTGGGGTAGATGTCCTCGCGGCGGTGGAGCAGATAGATACAGGGCGCGACCGCCACACCGGCGGGGATCACATAGCCGCCGAACTCCATCGGCTCGCTGAGCTTGCGAAGCACGATCGGCAGCACGGGACGCAGGCGCAGGGTCTCCTTGACGACGGCATCCAGGTACTCCTCCTCCCCCCTCAGTGTCTCATCGCGCAGGCGCTCGAGCTTCTCGGGGTGGCGCAGCAGACGCTCCAGCGCCCACGAGAGCGAGGTGGCCGTCGTCTCGTGTCCGGCCACCAGCAGCGTCATCAGCTCGTCGCGCAGCTCCAGATCGCTCATCGCCCCACCGTCCTCGTAGCGCGCCTGGACGAGCATCGAGAGAATGTCCTCGCGCTCGGCTAGATCCGGCTCGGTGCGCCGGCGGCGGATCTCCGCCAGCACCGCCTCGTCCACGGGGTCCATCAGTCCGCGGAAGCCGCGGTTGCGTTCGATGCGTGCGGGGCCGAGCACTGCCAGGGTGGCCAGGCGCCTGGGGTTGGTGACCCAGTCGATCATGCCGCGCAGCAGCTCGCGCATGCGCTCAAGGCTCGGACCCTCGACGATGCCGAAGACCGCCTGCATGATCACCTCGAGCATGATCTCCTGCATGCGCCTCAGCAGCGCAAACGGCTCACCCACGGGCCAGCGTGCGATGTTCTCGCGTGCGAGGTCGACCATCAGGCGGTCGTAGCGCTGCATACGCTCGCCGTGGAAGGGCGGCAACATAAGCTTGCGGTCGGCCATGTGCGAGGGCTCGTCCAGCAGCAGCACCGAGCGCGGGCCGACGACCGGCTCGAGTATCGCATTGGCTTCGCCGGCGCGAAGCACTGCCGGGTCACCGGTGAAGACGCGCTTGACGTCCTCCGGATCGCACAGGAACACCCAGGTGTTCTCGTTGCGGATCTTCAGCGTGAACACATCGCCGTAGCGCTCACGGCAGCGCTCCATGAAGGGCAGCGGCCGGGCACCCCAGCCGAGCGTCTGCAACGCCGGGGGCATGCGCGGGCCGGGCGGCAGCCGGGGCGCGCCGGCAATCGCGGCGGTCGACCTCGACCTGGACGGGGCGGCGACGCTCACGGGCAAAGAGTAGCGGACTTCATGGCAGTCTGGCCAGACAGCCAGACAGAGGCTCACCGCGATGCCGAAAAGGCCTCCAGCGGCGCGGTGCTGTTCGACTCGATGCTTCTCCTCGCGCCCCGGCGAGCGCGCGCCCTCGCCGCCTCGGCTAGCGCTCGCCAAGCCCGACCGCTCCGTTGCGGACCCCGCCGGGTTATGAGATTTGCAACGATGTCCACCGAGCGGGTAAAGTGCCCGCCTAAATCAAGAGGGTAGTCCGAAAAAGGGGATGGAGGGTCATGCTCATGTTTAGGTTTAGGGTTCTGTTGACCGTGCTCGTGGGGTGCGCGTGTCTCCTCGGTGCCGCCACTGCACAGGCGGCGGAGAGCATCTCGAACTTCCACGTTGCCTTCACGCCCGATGTGTTGGGTTCGCCCACCAATGCCTCCGGCGGCGCCTCGTTCGCCTCGACCATCCCCGGGGAACTGCCCGAACCGACGACCGGTTTTACCGTGAAGGGACCGGCGGGGCTGGGTATCAACACCGTCGGCACCAAGACCTGCACCGCGGCTGCCCTCGAAGGCAACGGCGGCCCCAGCTCATGCCCCAAGGAATCCAGGGCCGGGTTCGGTGGTGGCATGGGCGCGCTGAAGCTCGGCACGCAGATCATCGAAGAGCCCTTCACGCTCGACTTCTTCCTCGGAGACAACAAGCCCGGGCACATCCAGATTCTGCTGTATGTCGAAGCCATCTCCCCGGTCTCGATTCAGCTCGTGTTCACGGCCAATGTCGTCAACGAGCCCAAGCCATACGGACTCGGCTTCCACTTCAACATCCCCCTCATCCCAACGCTCCCCGGAGCCTCAGACGCCGCGGTGCTCAACGCCCATGTCACGATCGGGGCGTCAAACGCGGCGTACTTCGAGAAGGTCCACGGAAAGCGCAAGCTGGTGCACATCAAGGGGCTCATCGTCCCCAAGACATGCCCCCGCGGAGGCTTCCCATTCGAGTCGGAATTCACATTCGAGGACGGCACGACCAACGCGGTGAAGACCACCGTCCCGTGCCCGCCCAGCAAGAAGAAGAAGTAGCCGGGAGCGGACGATGCGCAGAATTCGCTACATATGCGCCGCACTGGCCCTCTGCGCCACCGCCCTCCCGGCGGTCGCACAGGCGGGTACCGCGGTGAGAATCGCCCCGTCGTTCTCCCCCGATCGGCTCGGCGGTCTTACGGCGTTCACGATCAAGGTCAGCTTCGCCAACGAACAGGGCGGCGTGCCGGCGGCGGTGAGCAATGCCGTGGTGCAGCTGCCGGCGGGGTTCACGGTCGACCTGCGCGGCGTGAGCGTCTGCTCGCACTCGGGCGTGAGCAGCGCCTCCTGCCCGGCCTCCGCGAAGGTGGGGGCGGGCAGTGCCGTGGCGGAGGCGCATCTCGGCTCGGAAACGATCCGGGAGAGCGCGGCGGTGAGCGCGTACCGTGGGCCAAACCACAACGGGTTCCCCACCCTGGAGATCGCTGGCCAGGGCCTGACTCCGCTGATCGAGCGGATCGTCGTGGTCGGCGTGCTGGAGCCCGACCAGCGGCCCTACGGGCTGAAGATGGTCATGTCGATACCTGCGATCCCCACGCTGCCAACCGAACCGAACGCCTCGATCGTCGACTTTTCGCTGACGCTTCGCGCAGCTCACCACGGCCTGGTGCGCATCCCCGCCAGCTGCCCCGCGAGTGGCTTCCCCTTCGCCGCCGCGCTTACCTTCGCGGAAGGGTCGACCAGCGAAACCACGGCGACCGCCAGCTGTCCATAACCAGCCTGCGGTAGGCGGCCCGCACGACCTGGGCGGTGCGCGCTGACTGGGCGGTTGCACGAGCCGAGCGGCGGGCGCAAGCGAAGGCTCCCACAGACCGCGCCAGCACGCTAACCTTGCGCCATGGAAGCGATCCTCTCGATCATTCAGGTCATCATCGCCGTCGTGCTGATCTTCCTGGTGCTGATGCACTCGGGCAAGGACGCCGGGCTCTCGGGCGCCTTCGGTGTGGGCAGCGGCACGGGTCCGCTGGGCGGCGGGTCGCTGGTCGAGCGCAACCTCAATCGCTGGACGGTCGTGTTCGCGATCCTCTTTGTCGGGAACACGATTGTCCTACTGAAGAAGCCCTGGGCCTAGCCTCACCGGGGCTTCCGGCACGTCAGCTCGGCCAGCGGTCAGCCCTGGCCCAGCGCGCAGGTCCCGCGTAGCGTGGCGCCCGCCACGTCCCTCCACCGACCGGCTCCCGCGGACCCCCTTGTGGGGTCCTTCCTAAACTCGATCCGCCCCCACGGGTTCGGGCTCCTCCGCGGCCGGGGGCTCGGCTTCGCCGCTGGATGCCTCCAGCCCGTCGAGCTCCTCCAGGCGATCGAGGATCGCCAGCGCCTCGGTGCGCAGGACGCCGTCGCTCGCGCGGTAGTCCTCCTCGGAGAGCTTGCCCGTGGCGTAGTCGAGCTCGAGCTCGCGCAGCTCGCGGTACTTGGCCTCGCGCGCGGCCTCGAGCTCGGAGCCCAGGCGCGTGCGCGAGCGCACGGTGACGCGCCGCCGCCAAGGATAGGAGGCCCGCCCACCCGCAGGCCACAGCGCGACTAGGCCGCCGAAGAAGACGATGGCGCCGCCGATCCAGATCCACATCACAAGCGGCGAGACCTCGAAGCGGAAGGCCGCCGGAGGCGGTGCCTGCAAGTAGGCGCGCGCGAGCACCGCGATCGCGATCAGGCCCTCGTCGGGGCGCACGATCGGGATCTTCTCGTTGGCGATCGTCACGATCCGCTGCAGCGCGGGGGTGGAGATGTCGGGGGCGATGGCGCTCCACACGTCGCGCGTGAGGCCGGCGTCCACGGCCACGTGGCTGACGGAGGTGCCGCCGATGAAGTGGCCCACCGAGCCCTGTTCGGGGTCGCCCGAGTCGTAGAAGCCCTCGTTCGGTTCAAGCCAGGCGACGTGCCGGCCGCCCTTGGTGACGTCGAGGCGGGCGCCGAGCGTCATCGTGGCGCCCGTGTTGGAGGGGTCGTAGGTGGGCGTCACCGTGGCGGTGGGGCGCACGTAGTGCATCGTGTAGGCGCCCACGCGCGTTGACTGCCCCGGAGAGAGTGACAGCTCGGAGACGTGCTGGAAGGAGGACGAGGCGGCGACGCCCACGAACAGCACCGCCATCCCGAGGTGCACCACGTAGCCGCCGTAGCGACGGCGGTTGCGCCGTACGAGGCCGAATGCCGCGAGCGGGACAGGCGCGCCCGTGGAGCGCCGGCGCGCGCGCACCCCGCGGAAGAGCTCCTGCCCGAGCGAGCCCAGCACGAAGGCCGCGCAGCAGAACATCGCGAGCGCAAGCGGCTTGGAGGTGACCCCGGCCGCGACGAGCACCACGAGTGCGAGAAGACCCGTCGCGACGGGCACGACGAAGTTGCGCCGCGCGTGGGCCAGCGACGCGCGGCGCCAGGCCATCACGGGGCCGATGCCCGAGAGCAGCACCAGCACCAACGCGAGGGGCACGGTGTAGCGGTCAAACCATGGCGGACCCACCGAGGCGGCGGTGCCGGTGAAGGCTTCGGAGATCAGCGGGAAGTAGGTGCCCCAGAAGATCACGAAGCACAGCCCCACGAGCACGACATTGTTGGCGAGGAACACCGACTCGCGCGAGAACAGCGAGTCCAGGCGGTGCTCTGAGCGGAGCACCGCGCGGCGCGAGACGACCAGGTAGATCGAGCCGCCGATCATGCAGGCGATCAGCACCACGAAGGGCACCCCCAGGGTCGCCCCGCCGAAGGCGTGGATCGAGTTGAGGATCCCCGAGCGCACGAGGAAGGTGCCCATGATCGAGAGCGTGCCCGTGGCGAGCACGAGCGAGACGTTCCACACCTTCAGCATCCCCCGGCGCTCCTGGATCATCAGCGAGTGCAGGAACGCCGTGGCCGTCAGCCAGGGCATCAGCGAGGCGTTCTCCACGGCATCCCAGCCCCAGTAGCCACCCCAGTTGAGCTCCGAATAGGACCAGCGTGCGCCGAGCAGGATGCCCGTGCCGAGCAAGAGCCACGCGCCGAGCGCGAAGCGGCGCGTGGTGCGCAGCCAGTCGGCGTCCACGCGCCTTGTGATGAGCGCGCCGACGGCGAAGGCGAAGGGGATCGTGCACAGCGTGTACCCCGAGTAGAGCATCGGCGGGTGGATCATCATCGTGGGGTGGCGCAGCAGCGGATCGAGACCCACGCCGTCGGCGGGCGCCGGGCTGGTGGTGGCGAAGGGGTTGGCGTAGAAGACCATCAGCGACACGAAGAACCCACCGAAGCCGAGCAGCACGGCGGCCGCGTAGGCGGCCACCTCGCGCAGGCGGTTGCGCGTGAGGAACAGCGCCAGGCTCGACCACAGCGAGAGCAGCCAGGCCCACAGCAGCAGCGAGCCTTCCTGCGAGGACCACACGGCGGCGGCCTTGTAGAAGGTGGGCGTCGAGATCGAGGAGGTGTCGGCGACCGTGTTGAAGGAGAAGTCATCGCGCAGGAACGCCACCTCGAGCACCACGAAGGCGAGCGTGAGCACGCCCGCGAGCAGGTACACCGAGCGCCGTCCCGCGCGCGTCCAGCGGACCTGGCCGGTGCGCGCGCCGTAGACGGACGCGCAGATGCCATACAGGCAGACGGCGAGCGCCAGCGGCAGAAGGGCGCGTCCGAGACCGGCCATCAGCTCAGTAGCTCTGGTTCTGGCTGGAGGGCGCCACGGTGTACTTGGAGGGGCACTTGGTGATCAGCGAGTCGCGTTCGCCAACCCACGTCTGACCCTCACGCTGCACGGTGACGATCACCTCGCGCCCTTCGCGGAAGGGGTCGGGCACCGAGCCTGTGTAGACGACGGGCACCGTGTCCGCACCGCCGCCCCCCGCGCGGTCGGCGACGCTGAAGTCGAGCGTCTGCCCCAGGTGCCGCACCGAGCCCGTCACGACGGTGCCCGTGAGCTGATAGCTCTGGCCAGCCCGCGCCTGCCGCAGCAGCTGGGTCGGCGTGAGCGCCGGCGAGGCGGCGCTGAAGGACGTGTAGATCAGCGCGCTGGCGAGCACGACGGCGGCGCTGAGCGCGACCACCAGCCGCACCGTGCGCTTACGAGCGGGGTTCATCGACCCAAGTATCTCAAACGCGCGTCGAGGGATACCCCGCTCCCCGGCGAAACCTTCGCCCGTGGGCCGAGTTTTAAGGAAGAGAGCCGCGTGATGAGCACCAGACTGCACCTGCCGCACCCACATCGCCGCCGTAACCGCACGCGCGGAGCGGCGCGGTCCCCGGCCCCGGCTCAGCCCGAGCCCGACCGCGACGCGTGCAAGGTGCGCGAAGCGGGCGGCCCACTTGACGTGGCCGGCTATGTGTGCCTGTGCGGGTTCGCCTTTGCCGCCTCGGTGTCGAGCTCGGTCGAATGCCCGCACTGCGGCGCCCTGCAGGCCTGGTAGCTAGCCCCATCCGATGCGCATCCCCGAGATTGCCCGACTCGGCCCACCCATCGCGGATATACGCCGATCGGAAACAAAAGTCGCCATCTCAGCGATGCCGCGAGATGGCGATCTCGCTTGAATAGGCCATCTTGACTCTCCGTCAGGAACGGAGTATGTGGACAACTTGATCCAGGGCGCCGTCCGTTGAGACTAGATGAGCGAAAGGACCCACATATAGCCATGCACATGTAATGGATGAAACGGAGGGTTGAACGATGCACACACACGAATCGCTACCACGAGCACGTAAAGACGGTCTTCTTGAAGAGACGGTCGGCGAGGAGCTCCTCCTCTACGACCGAGACAGCCACACCGCTCACTGCCTGAGCTCAATCGCAGCCGGCGTCTGGCGGCATTGCGACGGCGAGCGCAATATATCTGAACTTGCCGAACTCACCGAAGCAAACGAGGAGCTGGTCGCCAATGCGCTCTACGAGCTGCACGAGAAGGATCTGCTCGCCGCCGAGCCCGAACTCGCGCAGAGCCCCGTCCTCGGTATCTCTCGCCGGGAAGCGATCAGCCGGGTTGCGCGTATCGGCGCCGCCGCCGCCGCCGCGCCGCTGATCGTATCCGCAACCGCCGCGACGCCAGCGATGGCCAGCTCGGGCGAAAAAGGAGGCTGTAGCTGCGTTAAAGCAACGGACTCAACCTGTTGTTGCTGCGAAGACGGTCAGTGCATTACCATCGGTAAAAGTACAGCGGAATGTAACGTGCAGTGCGCAAACGCCGGTCATAAAGGTTCGACAGAAGCAGGTAAGTCAGAAATGAGCTGTAGCTCGTAGCAACCGCCGTTTCCGACCCCCCCTGTGCGGATCATGCGGTAGGCGTACGAGTGTCGCTTCCCTATCTCGATGGTTACTCCCTACTGGCGCGCAACTTCGCGGTCGATGCGCTCACGGCCGAGGTCGCGGGCGCGTTCGACCGTGAGGGAATCGAGACGCTTGTGCTTAAGGGCCCGGTGCTCGCCAAGTGGCTCTATCCGGGCGAGATGCGTCCCTACGTCGACTCTGATCTGATGGTGGCGCCCGAGAGCCGGGCACGCGCGGTCGGCGTGCTCGAGCGGCTGGGCTTCGCGGAGTATTTGCCGTGGATGCCGACGCCGCTGTCGCTGGATCCAGGAGGCACGGCGTTTAACCGTCGCGGCACCATGGTGGATCTTCACTGTCAGCTGCCGGGTCTCGAGGGCGACCCGGATGCGGTCTGGGGTTGCCTCGCCGCGAGCGCTGAGCGGCAGATCATCGGTGGGGTCGAGTTGCGCGTGCCCGATCGCGACGTTGTGCTGCTGCACGTGGTCCTGCACGCCGCGCATCACGCGAACATGGCGGACGGCAAGCCCCTCGAGGATCTGCGGCGAGCGCTCACTCGCGTCGAGGAGTCGAAGTGGTCAAGCGCGCTCGAGCTCGCCCGCGCGTATCGGGGCGTCCCGGCGTTCGCGGCCGGCCTGCGGCTCCTGCCCGAGGGCGAGGATCTGGCCCGCAAACTCGATCTCGGTGAGGTGCGGTCGCTCCAGCACGAGATCCGGCGCGAGGACAACGTGATCGCCGAGGAGCTCTACGCACTCCTTTCTGCTGACGTGGGGATCAGGCGGAAGCTGGCGATCGCCGCAAGCGACGTCTTTCCACTACCCGACTACATGCGATGGTGGTCACCGCTGGCGCGTCGTGGCAAGCTCGGGTTGGCCGGCGCCTACCTCTGGCGCGCGATCTGGGTGATCGGCCAGGCGCCCCGCGCGATCCACACGCTGTGGCGCGTCCGGCGAGCGAAGGACGAGGAGTAGAGCTACGACCGCGGACGAAGGCGGCAGTGCCGGCAGTGGCGCTAGTCGGAACCGTTCCGTGTGGGCGCCTGCCGTGACAGCAGCGCGCCGGCGGCTTCCTCGGCGTCTCCCCGGTCTCCCTCGAGAATCACAGCGTCGGTCGTGGCGCGCCGCACCGCTGCGAGTACCTGTTCCGGACGTGCGCGTGCGGCAACGGAGTGTTCCAGTAGCTTGACGGCGCCCTGTCCGGCACTGCAGGGACGCAACGCCCAGGCAACCCCGGGACGGTAGCTTGTGAACGCAATCAGATCGACCGGCAGAGGTCGATCCCCAGCTCGGCCGCCGAGGCTCTCGATCGACCGCTCCTCCGTCGCGCGGGTGGCGTCGATGCGCACCGACAAAGGCTTGGGGTAGGGGTGAACGAGGCCGTCGGCGTCGAGTACGGCGTACTCGTCAGACCAATATTCCGCTCCCGCCTGCACGAGCGCAGCCACAAGCGTGGTCTTCCCCGCAAAACTCCTCCCGGGAAGCACGATCGCGCGCTCCCCCACCCCAACAACTCCAGCATGGACGAAGACATGGTCGGGAGCATGCAGCGCAATATGCATGCGCAGCTGAGCGTCGAGGATGCCGAGCGCGAGGCGCAGGTCTACCGGGCCTGCGATTGACTCTTCTTCGTACACTACGCGCAGAAGCACGTCATTGGTGTCCTTGATGAGCGCGAAGCGGCCACGCTCGGGCATGCGTCTCGCCGGACGGGCACCCGGAGGCAGGAAATCGCGAACGGCCGCGAAATGCTGAGGATCGGCGGTGACCGCCACGGTCACACCGAACGCCTCGACTGCCACCGACTCCACCGCGCTTTTGCCTACCACACGCGGAAGGTAGCAATTTCAAACCCCTCATTGTTATATATACTTGGACGATGGACGATGCACTGGTTTTGGCTCGACTCTGTCTTGCCGCGGTGTTCTTCGTTGCGGGGGTCGCGAAGCTTGCAGATCGCCCGGGCACGCGACAGGCGCTGGCCGATTTCGACGTGCCGCACCGCCCAGCCGGCCCTCTGTCGCTCCTCCTGCCCGCGACCGAGCTCGCGGTGGCGACGGCGCTCGTGTTTCCGACCACCGCGCGCTGGGGAGCGGCAGGCGGTCTAATCCTCTTCGCGTTGTTTATCGTGGGACTCACACGAGTGCTGCGGCGCGGTGATGCCCCGGATTGCCATTGTTTCGGCCAGGTGCACTCACAGCCGGCGAGCTGGATGACTGTGGCCCGCAATTTCGCACTGGCGCTACCCGCTGCATACGTGGCGCTCACGGGCCCCGGCCCCTCGCTTACTTCATGGGTGGCCGACACCGACGCGCGCTACCTCGCGCTGATCGCAACCGGCACGCTGGCAGCTCTTGCAGCGATGGTGGCCGTGGTTCTATGGCGCGAGAATCGCCGGCTGCGCTCCTCGACAGACGACCGGGCGGCGCCGTCCCGGCAGATCGGAGCGCTGGCGCCGTACTTCACCCTGCCCTCCGCCGCGGGGAGCGTCGTGAGCCTTCAGGACCTCCTGGCCGACGACCGAGCCTGTGTACTCACGTTCGTACACCCGGGGTGCGGGCCCTGCGCGGCGCTCCTGCCCGAACTCGCACGTTGGCACGACACGGTAAACGAGCGCGTGGCGCTGACCCTGGTAACCGACGTGGAAGCCATCGAAGCCGAGCAGCTTGCGCGTAAGCACGCCCCGACCGACGTGCTCATCGACGAGCAGTCGACCGTCAGCCGCGCATATGGAGTTACAGCAACACCCTCCGCCGTCCTCGTCTCGGCAGATGGCACGGTGAGGAGCACGCTCGTCGCCGGCCCCATCGCGATCGAGTCGCTCATCCGTCTCGCGCTTCAGGACGAGACGCGGCTCGCTCCCGCCCCGAGGTGACCGCTACTTGATGTGCATCCCCGAGATCGCCCGCGAGATCACCAGCTGCTGGATCTCCGCGGTGCCCTCGAAGATGTCATAGATCTTCGCGTCGCGGTGCCAGCGCTCCACCGGGAACTCGCGCGTATAGCCGTTGCCGCCGAGGATCTGGATGGCGCGCTCGGTGACCCACACGGCGACCTCGCCGGACTTGAGCTTGGACATCGAGCCCTCGGCGTTCTCGAAGGGCACCTGGTTGCGGCCCATCCAGGAGGCGCGCCACACGAGCAGGCGGGCGGCGTCGATCTCCATCTTCATGCGCGCGAGCGTGAAGGCGATCGCCTGGTTCTCGATGATCTTGCGCCCGAACTGTTCGCGCTCCTTGGCGTACTCCAGCGAGTACTCGTACGCGGCGCGAGCGATGCCGAGCGCCTGCGAGCCGACGGTGGGACGCGAGGCCTCGAACGTCTGCATCGCGGCCTGGGACTTCGCGCGCTTGCCCTCGCGCACGCGGGCGAGGCGTTCGTCGAGCTTCTCCTTGCCGCCCAGCACGTAGCCGGCGGGGACACGGCAGTCGTCGAGGTAGACGTCGGCGGTGTGCGAGGCGCGCAGGCCGTGCTTGGATACCTTCGAGCCCTGGGAGATGCCCTTGGCTTCGCTCATGGGGACGACGAAGGCCGCGTGCCCGCGCGAGCCGAGCTCGGGGTCGACGGTGGCGATCACCACGTGCACGTCGGAGATGCCGCCGTTGGTGGCCCAGGCCTTCTGGCCGTTGATGACCCACTCGCCGGCGGCCTCGTCGAACTTGGCGCGCGTGCGCACGCCTGAGACATCGGAGCCCGCGTTGGGCTCCGAGGCGCAGAAGGCGGCGACCTTGATGTCGTCCTGGGTGCCGAAGCAGCGCGGGATCCACTCGCCGATCTGCTCGCCCGAGCCCTGCCCGAAGATGGCGGCCACGGCCAGGGCGGTGCCCATGATCGCCATGCCGATGCCGGCGTCGCCCCAGAAGAGCTCCTCGTTGACGATCGGCAGCGTGAGGCCGGTGGGGTCGGCGAAGAACTGCGCGAGCCCCTCGAAGCCGTAGAGGCCGATCTTGGCGGCCTCCTGGATCACGGGCCAGGGGGTCTGCTCCTTCTCGTCCCACTCGTGCGCCACGGGGCGCATGACGTCGGCGGCGAAGCCGTGGACCCAGTCGCGGATGTCCTTCTGGTCCTGCGAGAGGGCCATCGAGAAGGTGGTGTCCTTGTTGGCGGCGCCGGCGATCGCCTCGACGGCGGCCTCGGCGGCCTCTGTGGTGACCTCGGTGGTGGACATCGGGGCGGGGGCTCCTTCTTTCAGATGACAGTTGGGACGGCGGAGTGAATTGAGGCTAGATGGCTTGGACTACTTGGACAACGGTACTGCGCGCGGTACTGCACGAACGTCCGAAGGGAAAGCCGCTAGAGCAGGGGCCTGGGGAGCCCCCGTGCGACTCGCTCCAGTCTAGCCCACATGTAAACGGCTGTCAAATGGAAGATTGAACTTCGTTTACAGGAGGTCTATAGTGGCCTTGAATGGCAACCGCCGATACCCGCGCCCGCCCGCCGCTCGCCTCCCGCCGCGCCGCCATCCGCCGCGAGCGCGAGCGCGAAATCCTGGCGGCTACGCGACTTTTGTTCGACGAACGCGGAATGCAGGACGCGCCGATCGAGGACATCGCCCGCGCGGTGGGCATCAACAAGGCACTGATCTATCGCTGCTTCTCCTCCAAGGAGGAGCTGTTCGTGCTCACGTTGACCGGCTACCTGCGCGAGCTGGCCGAGCGCCTGGACGACGTGCCGCCGGAGCTCGACCCCGTGGCGATGCTGGAGGAGGGGTGGCGCCGCTACACGGGCTTTTGCCTGGAGCACCCCGCCTTCCTGGACTGCGCGCTGTCGCTGATGCGTGGACCCGCACGGGAGCTGCAGGAGACAGTCTCCGACGGCGTCTGGATCCGCCTGGCCCAGGGCATGGCCGGGTGCCTTGGGCGACTCTCCCAGATCCTGCGCCAGGGCGCCGAGCAGGGCGTATTCACGGTCGAAGACCCAGACTTCACGGCCAACTATCTCTACACGCAGACGCTCGGCGCGATGCACCTCGCCCGCTCGCGCACCGGCGTGCGCGCCGGCGCGGGCGGCGTGCCCGAGCCCTTCGCGATCGAGCCCGAGCGGGTGCAAGAGGCGTGTATCGCCGACGTGCTCGCCTCAGTGGGCGCCCGGCGCCCCAGCCACTCGCTGCGGGCCTAAGCCGGTGGCCGGGTACCGGCTCTGGCTCCCTGGCTGTCCGCACCGCATCGCGCGCCCGTCTGCCTGAGATCACACCATGGCGAAACACAGGAGCTTCCCGCGCAATTAGGCTAATCCCGACTTGCTTTATGCTAATTTGCGGCGGCAATCTTCATGTCAGCTATGCAGAAAGTGACTATGCAAAAGCGCTCAATCGCCTTCACCATCATCGCCGCGGCCCTCTCGCTGCTGGCCCTGTTCAGCCTGACCGCGTGTGGGAGCTCGAGCTCCAGCAAACACCTGACCCTCGTCGCCTACTCAACTCCGCAGGGGGCCTACGAAAAGCTGATCCCGGCCTTCAAGGCGAGCACCGAAGGCAGCGGGGTGAGCTTCAGCGAATCCTACGGCCCCTCCGGCGAACAGAGTCGCGCGGTGGCCAATGGGCTGAAGGCCGACGTCGTCAACTTCTCCCTGACCCCCGACGTCGAACGGCTCGTCAAGGCCGGGTTGGTGTCGCCGACGTGGAACCAGAACGCCACACATGGCTTCGTAACCCAGTCGGTGGCGGTGATCATCGTGCGCAAGGGCAACCCCAAGCACATCACCAGCTGGTCGGATCTCGTCAAGCCGGGCGTGCAGGTACTGACGCCCAACCCCTTCACGTCGGGCAGCGCGCGCTGGAACATCATGGCCGCCTATGGGGCGCAGCTGCAGGAAGGCAAGACGCCGGCGCAGGCGCTTGCGTTCGTGACCGAACTCTTCCACCACGTCGTCAGCCAGGACAGCTCCGCGCGCAACGCCCTGCAGACGTTTCTCGCTGGGCGCGGGGACGCACTGATCGACTACGAGAACGAGGCGATCTCCGATGAGAAGAAGGGCTCGCCGATCGAATACGTGGTGCCGCCCGCCACGATCCTGATCCAGAACCCGATCGCGGTGCTGAGCAAGGGCAACGCCGCAGAGGGACAGAAGTTCGTCAACTATCTGCTCTCCCCCGCCGGCCAGGCGATCTGGGTATCCAAGGGCTATCGACCGGTGATCTCGGGCGTGCCGGGCGCGGAAAAGTTCCCCACCCCGACGCACCTGTTCACGATCGAAACGCTCGGCGGCTGGAAGGCCGTAGACAAGCAGTTCTTCGAAACGGAAACTGGTGCGGTGACGAAGATCGAGCAGTCGCTGGGGGTCTCCACTGCCAAGTAGCGACCCTTCCTCTCTGGCGCTCGAGCGCCAGACGGGCCGTCGGCGGATGCCCCCTCTCCGCCGGCGGCCCTTCGCATCCGAGGACTCGCACAACCCTGGCCGGGGGCGGCTCGGGTCGGATCTCGGTGCTCGCGCGGCCACGGGGATCGGACGAGGGCTGATGGGCATCTATCTGTCGCTGCTCGTACTGCTGCCGATCGCCGCGCTGCTGGCCCAGGCCGCCAACGGCGGTGTGAGCGCATTCTGGCGCGAGGTGTCAAACCCTGAGGCTGTGGCCGCGATCAAGCTCTCGCTCGGCGCCTCGGCCGTGGTGGTATGCATCAACGCAGTGTTCGGCACGCTGATCGCCTGGGTGATGGTGCGCGACGAGTTCCCCGGCAAGCGCGTGGTCAATGCGATGATCGACCTGCCCTTCGCGCTGCCCACGGTGGTGGCGGGAGTGGTGCTGCTGGCGCTCTACGGCAAGGGCGGGCCGGCGGGTGTGGACATCACCTTCACGCGCGCCGCCGTGGTCCTGGCTCTGCTGTTCGTGACGCTGCCCTTCGTGGCGCGCTCGGTGCAGCCGGTGCTGTTGGAGCTGGACGGCACGATGGAGGAGGCCGCGGCCTCGCTCGGCGCCGGGCGGCTGACGGTGTTTCGACGCATCGCGCTGCCCGCGCTTGCACCCGCGATCATCTCCGGCGTGGCGCTCAGCTTCGCCCGGGCGGTCGGCGAGTTCGGCTCGATCGTGCTGATCTCGGGCAACCTGCCGTTCAAGACCGAAGTCGGGTCGGTGTACATCTTCAATCAGGTCGAGAACGACAACCTGCCGGGTGCGGCGGCGGTGTCGGTCGTGCTGCTCGTGGCGGCGCTGCTGGTGCTGGCGATGCTGAGTGCCGTGGCACGACGGGGGTCCAGAAGTGCCGATTAGTCGAGCTTCGAGATTGGGTCTGCGCACCGTGGCGCTCGGATACCTAGCGCTGCTGCTGGGGGCGCCTGTGGCGATGATCTTCTACCGCACCTTCGAACATGGGCTGGCCGCCGTATGGGAAGCGCTGAGCACACCCAACGCGCTGCACGCGCTGCAACTGTCGATCGAGATGGTGGCGATCGCTGTGCCGCTCAACACGGTCTTCGGAATCGCGATCGCGATCTTGCTGGAGCGCCACCGCTTCCGCGGCAAGGCACTTTTGAGCCTGGTGGTCGACCTGCCGTTCGCTATCTCCCCAGTGGTCGTCGGCCTTTCGCTGGTACTCGTGTACGGCCAACTGGGGTGGTTTGGCAACTGGCTGGACGCACACGGCCTGCAGGTGATCTTCTCGGTGCCGGGCATGGTCATGGCGAGCGCGTTCGTCTCGCTTCCGTTCGTCGCGCGCGAGACGATTCCGGTGCTGCGCGAGGTGGGCACCGACGCCGAGCAGGCCGCGGCGACGCTCGGGGCCAACGGGTGGCAGACGTTCTGGCGGGTCACCCTGCCTGCGATTCGTTGGGGCGTGGTGTACGGGGTGGTGCTCACCACCGCCCGCGTGCTGGGCGAGTTCGGCGCGGTGAGCATCGTCAGCGGACGCCTGGAGGGCGAAACACAGACGCTGCCTCTATATGTGCAGGATCGCTTCGAGAACTTCGACACTACAGGCGCCTACACTGCCTCGGTGGAGCTGGCGCTGCTGGCGCTGGCTACGTTGGTGGCGATGAACCTGCTGACGCGACGCACTCGTTCGAGGACCCCCGTCTGATGGCGATTGAGGCAACCAATGTCACCAAGCGCTTCGGCGAGTTCCTCGCGCTCGACGACGTGAGCGTGCGCGTCGACGACGGCGCGCTCACCGCGCTGCTCGGCCCGAGCGGCAGCGGCAAGTCGACGTTGCTGCGAATCATCGGAGGTCTCGAGACCCCCGACGCCGGCAGTGTGCGCATCGGCGAGGAGGAGGTCACTGCGACCCCGGCGCGCAGCCGCGGCGTGGGGTTCGTTTTCCAGCACTACGCGCCCTTCAAGCACATGACGGTGCATGACAACGTGGCCTTCGGGCTAACCGTGCGCAAGCGACCCAAGGACGAGGTGCGCGCACGGGTGGAGGAGCTGCTCGCGCTCGTGCGCCTGGACGGATTGGCACAGCGCTACCCCTCCCAGCTCTCGGGCGGCCAGCAGCAGCGCATGGCGCTGGCACGGGCGCTCGCGCCCCAGCCCCGGGTGCTGCTCTTGGACGAGCCGTTCGGGGCACTCGACGCCCAGGTGCGAGCGGAGCTGCGCGAGTGGCTGCGGCGCCTGCACGAGGAGATCCATGTGACCACCATCTTCGTCACCCACGACCAGGAGGAGGCGATGGAAGTGGCGGAGCAGATCGTGGTGATGAACGCCGGACGCATCGAACAGGCGGGCACCCCGCGCGAGCTCTATGAGAGCCCGCGCAACGAGTTCGTGATGTCGTTCGTCGGTCCCGTCAATCGTCTGGGTGACTCGTTCGTGCGCCCGCACGACATCCAGATCCTGCCGGAGCCAGATGAGACGAGCACGGAGGCGCTGATCCGCCGCGTGGTGCACCTCGGCTTCGAGGTGCGCGTCGAGCTGACCCTGCACGACGGGCGCGACATCTGGGCGCAGGTGACGCGCGAGAACGCACAGGAGCTCGAGCTGGAGGAGGGGCAGATCCTTGCCGTGCGACTGCCCAGCCCGCGAGTTTTCGCTACCTAATCGGCTCCGCGTCGAGTTTCCCAGGCGTCCTCTTCACGCGTGAGGGCGATCACGTCCTTGGGCAGTTTTCCCGCCGCCACATCGGCCACTGTGACGCGCTCCAAAACCTTGCGCAGGTTGGCGCGCAGCGCGATCCACACCTGCTGCAGCGACTCGGCCGAGCCGCCATACTCGATCTCCTCGGGACGCTGGCCACGGACGCCCACGAGCGGGCCCTCGACGGCACGGATGACCTGCGCCAAGGTCACATCGGCGGGTGCCCGCGCGAGCCAGTAGCCGCCCTCGGGACCGCGCTGGCTGCGCACGATCCCGGCGCTGCGCAGCTGCGTGAGAATATTCTCCAGGAACGACAACGGGATGCCCTGAGCGCGGGCCACCTCATCGACCTTTCGGGGCGCGTCCTGACTTCCCGCCGCGAGCTCGACGGTGGCTCGAACGGCGTAGTCGGCCTTGGCGGTTACGCGCATCGCCCTTGATTCTCGCGTAAACGGCGGCGGAGGGTCCCCACACCTGCGCAGGAGGGCCCACCGCACCGCGGCGGGCAGGCTACGCGCTCTGAGAAATATCCTCGACGGACACCGCGAATGCGGCGCTGAAGCGCTCGCCCGGCGTGAGCAGGCGCAGCCCGCGGCCGCTGCGCAGCGCGTTGGCGGGGGCCGTCATCGGCTCGAAGCAGACGAACTGGGCGCCTGCGGGGGAGTAGACCTGCGCGCAGGGGTAGCCTCGCTGGAACTGGAGCGAGATCCGCCGTGTGCCGGCGGTGGCGGTAAAGCGGGCGGACTCGGCGACGGCCTCGAAGCCGTCGTCGAACACATTCTCGCCGAGTGCGAAGCCTCGAACCGGGAGCATCTTCCCTGTGGCTGCCGGAATCTGTGCCGAGTCGAGCTTCAGGCCGTGCATCGAGGGCAGCTTGATCTGCCAGCCCTCGCGCGGCGCCCACGGTAGGCACAGGTAGGGGTGAAAACCGAACGCGACCGGGACGACGTCCGTGCCGCAGGCGTGCACAGTCAGCTCGATCTCGAGACGCCCGCCGGCCAGTCGTGCGCGGTAGGCGAGGTCGTGGCGGAAGGGGAACACCTCGAACAGCTCGGGCTGCGCGTCGCTCCAGCTCAGGCGCGCAATGAGCGAATTCGCCGAGGCTCCGGGCTCGCCCTGGAGCTCCCATGCCACGCACCCGCCGATCACGCCATGGATCGGCAGGCCGTTGCCGTCGACCGCGATGCGCGCGGGGTCATGCGACACCGCCACAGTGTGCCCAGCGATGGTGTAGTCGAAGGCGGCGAGGCGATTGGCCCAGGGGTAGAGCAGCGGGATGCCCATCGTCTTGCCGCGCTCTGCATAGGCGCCGACGCCGGCATTCTGCGCCAGCAACTCCTCGCCGCGATGGCGCAGCGAGGAGCAGAGCATGTTGGCGCCCGGGATGAATGTCGCCTCAAGCGACCCCTCATCGTCACGCAACTGCACGGCCGAGAGACTACCGGCCATACTGAACACGTGAACCTGTGGATGCCGCAGCGGGCAGGCTGCGAGGCTATCGGAGCGATGCCCGAGAGTGTGCAGCTGAGCGTCATACCGCACGATGGCGAGCTGCCCCAGGGCATGCTCGAGGCGGAGTTCCTCGTCCCCCTCTCCGGCGATCGGCGCCTGCGCGAGAGGCTGCCGCGGATGGAGGCGTTACGCGTCATTCAGACGTTGTCGGCGGGCGTCGACTGGCTGCCGCCGATCCCGCGGGGCGTGAAGCTGTGCGACGCGAGTGGAGCGCGCAACATCGCGGTCGCCGAGTGGGTGCTCGCGGCGATCCTCGCCTCGGCGAAGGATTTGGGAGATCTACGCGACAGCCAGCGCGAGCACCGCTGGGAGTGGCGCCAGACAAATGAGCTGGCGGGCACAACCGTGCTGATCCTCGGGTACGGCTCGATCGGCCAGGCGCTGGAGAGGCGGCTGATGCCCTTCGAAGTCGAGCTGATCCGTGTCGCTCGACACCCCCGCGAGGGGGTGCACTCCGAGGACGAGCTGCAGGGCCTATTGCCCAAGGCCGATGTGGTCGTCGTGCTGCTGCCGCTGACGCCCGAGACCACGGGGCTGCTCGATACGGACATGCTCGCCGCCCTGCGCCCGGGCGCGCTCCTCGTCAACGCCGCACGGGGGCCGATCCTTGACACGGAGGCGCTGCTCGAGCTGTTGCGGGCAGGGCAGGTGCGAGCAGCGCTTGACGTGACCGACCCTGAGCCGCTGCCAGCCGATCATCCGCTGTGGGCCGCCCCTGGGGTGCTGATCACCCCACACCTAGCCGGTGACACCATCGCCGCGGATCGCCGCGCGTTTGCTCTCATCGGCGAGCAGGTGCGCCGTTACGTTCGCGGCGAGCCGCTGGTCAACGTGGTGCGGGAGGGCTACTGAGGTGGTCGGACAGCCCCTCAGACCGAGCGTAGTCAAGAGCGTGAGCCGGACGGTTGCCTGAGCCGGACGGTTGCCGAAAGTGACCGAACAGGGCCTCAGACGGGCCGGGGTTTCGGCGAGCTGGAGGACGCCTCGGAAGGATCAGACAGATCGGCGCTCGTCAGCTGCCGCTCATAGGGCCCGCGGCCGGTGAGACACACAGCACCGCAGCGGGCCGCCAGGGCCAGCGCATCGGGTAGCTCGAGACCCGCGCCGAGACCGTAGGTAAGACCTGCCGCAAAGGAGTCGCCACAGCCGTAGGAGTCGACTGCAGGGGCCGGCAGCGGCGCGGCGTCCCACGCCCCCTCTCCCCCATCACGCCACGCGTAGGAGCCTCCGCGCGCTCCTTCTGTGAATACAACCACCGCCGCATCCTCCTGCGCTCGCGCGGCCTCGCGGCGCTCGATCGCGTCGTCCTCGCTCAACACCAGCGCATCCAATGGGACACCGTGGCCAAGGGCGTGAGCGGCACGCGGAGAGGCCACGAGCACCTGCGCCGCGCGCGCGGCGCGCAGCGCAGCGACGTCGCCGGCGGTGAAGTAGACGGCGTCTATCTCCGCCAGCTCACGCCAGGGGATCCCCGAGTCCTCGCCGCTCGGGTCCAGACGCTCCCCGAACGTGGTGATCGTGCGCTCACCTCGATCGTCAACCAGCGTGACGGCGCTGCGGGTGCGCGCGGACGACACTGTGCTCTGTACGCGAACGCCCAGCTCGCCCAGACGGGCCACGGAGCGCCGGCCCGCGGTGTCCCCGCCGAGCGCCGTCACGAGCAGCGCCGCACCCGTCAGGTGGGCCAGCTGCACCGCCGCGACGGCTCCGCCGCCCGCCGGCTCCTCGAAGGGGTCGTGTGCGTGCGCGACCTCGCCCTCGCGCGGCACACGCGAGACACGCGCGAACTGCACCCACTCGACGTGGCCCACCACCGCGACCTTCGGTCGGCTCATGGGCATGAGGGGTGAGCGACGGGACTCGAACCCGCGACCGCTGGGACCACAACCCAGAGCTCTACCAACTGAGCTACGCCCACCAGGCGAGGACCGAGTTTAGCGGCGGGTTGCACCGAGCGGCCGCCTCGCCATCTCCGGCTTCAGGCTCTGCGCAGCATCAAACCGTCCGGCGAATCGCCGTTCCAGCTCTCGACTGCGAGCAGTGCCGCCCGAGCCTCGGCCTCGTCGAGTCGGTGCTGAGCTCCGCCCTCCCCGTGAGGCGCCACCAGGGCCACCAACCCTGAGCGCAACAGGGAGGCAACGGCCCGCTCGGCAAGAGCAAGGCAGTCGCTTGCGGGATGGTCCGGGTAGCGCGCGCTCGCGAGTGCCCACGCGCTATGCAACGACGCCCCCTCGGCGGCGTCGAGACCGCCGAGCAGCTCCAGGCCCAGCGAATCGGCTAGCAGATCGGCCCCGGGGACATCGGGATCTCCACCGTGAGCCTCAATACCTCCGCCGTGAGCCCCAATACCTTCGATGCGATCCGCCCGAGCACACGCTGAGACGCGATCCTCTTGACCCGAGTGCGCCCTGCTCGTGCCGAGCAAGGATGCCTGAGCGCCGGCCATCCGCTCGCGAGCCACCGCCAGTACACCTTCGGTCACGTCCCGTCCCTCGCGCTGCGCGGTGCGCCAGCCCCGGCCCATCGAAAGCTCCTCGACGGGGATATAAGGGCTTTCGAGCACCGTCAGCTTCGCCTGATGGGGGCTCCACTTTCGATCGCCCAGCTCGATCCACTCCTCGCGCGCCCAGGGCCCCACCACCGCTGCGTTCAACTGCTCGGCTGTCATGTTGAAATGGCAGAGGTTGTGGGGAAACTGACGCAGCTCGATGTGGTAGACCGTGACGGAGTCGGGAGCCTCTGCGCGCGCAGCGTCGCTGCTCATGGCCACAGCTGCTCCCGACGCCACGCGCCGGCGCGCAGCAGATAGTGCACCCTGACGTGGCGCCGCTCAGGATGTGCCTGCCAGAACTCGACCTCGTCGGCGGCGAGCCCGTACAGGGACCACTCCTCCGCGACTGTCTGCGGCCGAAGCTCGATCAGCTGTCTTGCCTCACGCAGCGCCTTATCCAGATCGGTCTGGCTTCTGAGAACCTCGCTCTGTGTGCCCGCCAGCGCCTCCGCGCGCGCTCCTTCGGAGCGGGCCAGGAAGTCAGCCGCGCTGCGATCTGGGCCGGCCGGGAGGACTCGTCCGCGCACCCGCACCTGACGGCCCTGCTCGGACCAGTAGAAGCTCAGCGCAGCCCAACCGTTGCCCTCCAGCTCCCGGCCCTTGCGGCTGAGTCGACTACTCGCAAACTCCCAGCGACCGTCGCTGAGACCCTTCAGGATCAGCACGCGCGAGCTCGGGCGACCGTCGGCGTCGACCGTGGAGAGCGTCATCGCGTGGGGCTCGCGCACTCCGGCCTCGATCGCCTCTTCCAGCCATTGCAGGAAGATCTCGGCAGGATGCGTGGGCGCACTGGAAGGCTCGAAGGACGCTAGCGGACCCTCGAAGACCTTCAGCTCGCGCAGTCGAGCCTGGAGCTGCGCGGGGTGCTCACCAGGCGCCATGGCGCTGAGCTTGCCATATTGCAGAGATGAGCGACACACGCGACTCCTCATCCCCGAGCCCCCCGGAGCCGCCGCGTGGCCCAAAGCCCACTGTCCGGGGCGCTACAAAGCCCGTTCTCCAGGCCACGCCCGCCGAGCTGCCACTCCCTGGCGGCAAGGCGGACGTCAGCGTAACCCTGCAGCCACTGCTGTGCGCGGAGATGAGCGCTCCGGTCGGCTGGTTTCACCGCGCCGCTGGCCCTACCGCTGCCTTGAAGGCGCTCGGCATCGGCGTGTCCGCCGAGCAGCAGATCGCCGTGCCGATCGTCGCTTTTCTCATCGAGCACCCGGCGGCCGGGCCGATCCTGATCGACACGGGCTTTCACCGATCGATCGCAAGCGGCCCCAAGACTGAGCGCAACACCAATCTGGGTCCGATCGGTCGCGTGATGGGCCGCAGCATCCGGATGCGTCCCGAGCAGACCGTCGCGGCACAGTTGAAGACACGCGGGATCGACCCCGCGGTCGTGCCCCTGATCGTTATGACCCACATGCACTTCGATCACGCCAGCGCGCTGTCGGATTTCCCGGGGGCCACGGTGATCGTGTCCGCGCCGGAGTGGCGCGCGGCCCGTCGCCGCGGCTCTTCGTTGCGCGGCTACTGCGCAGCCCAGCTCGATCCGCGCCAGAGCTACAGGACGATCGACTTCAACGCCCCGCCAGCCGAGCCGCGCGGCTCGTTCGCCCAGACCGTCGATCTGCTCGGCGACGGCTCGGTGATTCTTGCCTCCACGCCGGGACACAGCGCCGGGCACATGTCGGTGATTCTGCGCCTGGGCTCGCGCGAGGCATTGATGGCGGGCGATGCGATCTACACGATGGCGACCCTCCGCGAGGGGGAGCGACCGTGGCGAGTGGAAGACACCGTGGCCTTCGAGCATAGCCTCGCCGCCATCCAGGGCTACGACCGCGAACACCCCGACGCGCTGATCGTCCCCGGGCACGATATGGAGCAGTGGCGGACGCTGGAGGGCCGCTACCTCTGACGCTAGGACTTGCCCAACCGCGGAGTGGTTGCGCCACTTTCGGCGACGCATGCCCTAGGCATGCTCCGGCAGGATGCCCCCGGCAGGATTCGAACCTGCGACCCTCGGATTAGAAGAAAGGTGCAGTCACCGTCGGTAAGCCGCTGACGCGGTGCATACAGGCCGGTTGGAAGCAGTAGATCGAGTTCGGTGGGGCTGTATGGGGAGGAAGTTCGGGAGGAAATCTGGAGTGGACCCAGCCTCCGAGCAGGCTCGTCAAGCGAACGATCCGTCCGACGCCGCTCCTCCGCGTACCTGCGTGTGTGGCGTCCACGCCGGCGCGGCCAGCAGGCCGCGCGCCCAGCCGAGCAGGCGCCCGAGCAGCCCGCCGACATAGCGATCGGCGAGCCCCTCGCCGGCGCGCTGACATGCTGCCATGAGTGCTGCGGCCTGTTCACCCCACTCCGGGCACCCCGACTTCGTCGAACACGCGCGGCTCACTGGTTATTGGCGCCAAAGTTCGTAATCAGCCCGGAGAATCTCAAGATGCGACGACTCAAGTCCTGGCTGCCCTGGCGCTGACGTAAGCAGCCCTTCCCACGCTTCGTCGAGATCGTCCGAGCGAAGGTCGCCCTCGGCCGCGAGCGCGATGAGGGAGAGGAAGAGATCATGCCAGGCGTAGCCATAGCCGGGCTCCATCTGGATGGCCTTCTGATAGAGCGGCACCGCCTCAGCGTGGCGCCCGCGCTCAGCCAGGGTATTGGCAAGCCCGTTGAGCGCAGACGCTATATCGCTGCGAGTGTCGGCATCGGCGGGGGGGTCGCGGAGGATCAGCCCGAAGAGCGTCTCAGCGCGTTGCAAGCATGAAATGGCAGCGTCCTGGCGTCCGCTACTGGCATAAGCCTGGGCGATTGCCTTCAGCAGGTAGCCATCCAGCACACGCAAACGGACGTCCGAAGGCGTCTCGACTAGTGCTTGGGCCAACTTCCCCCGCTCACCGTGAAGCCCGGATATCGCTTCGGCACCCTGACCTTCTTCGATCTTCCTTACTGCGTCGACCTCGGCGTGGTTGATTTCTGCGATTAGTTCGTCCCTCGTAACCCATGTGCCATGCAGCTCTGCCTCGACTCCGGCTGCCTTCATCTCGTCGCGTGCGAATCCATGGACCTCACGCACCACCGCAGCTCGTTTTTCAATCATCTCCACGAGGCGCTCGACGATGTCATCGCTGGACGTGACCCCAGTACTGAGCTGAGCATCGATCGAGCCAACCTTCCGCTCGAGGTCCCGCAGCGCCTGGCTGCCTTCCATCATCACCTGGAAAAGCTTCTGCATACAAGCGTCGTACCGCTGCTGCCCGGCAAGGAGCGATTTGAGGATCTCGGCAAGCTCGGGGCGCAAGGCAAGCCCCGAGCGCAGCAGCTCTTCGAGCCGCGGATCCGTCTCCACCGCGTCGGCTGCTCGCTGTGCGGCTCCTGGCGATCCCACCGGGTCTTCTCCGAGCTGCTCAGCAAGTCGATCAAGCACCGGAGTGAGCGCGCCTCGCAGCAGCGGCACCAGCAAGGCTCCTGGTCCCAGCACCGCGGCGATCGCAGTTTCCAGGCCCCCCTTTGATGCACCGAGCAGGATCTGGCGGATCAGTCGGCTCGTCGTCACCTGATGAAGCCTACCCGGCGGAACATATCGAACATATGCACTTTCTGGCGTGGGTGAACTGTGCGTGACCGAGGCCGTGGAGCGCATGCCCGCGGCGATCGAGCGCCGACGGCCTATAGCAACGACAGCAACTGTACGCCGTTCGGGACGCCCCAGCCGGTGACGGCGTCGTAGCCGACCTTCGCTTCGTAGCCCGCTTCGGGTTCGGAGACGTTGTTTCCTTCGGTGATGTCGGTGCAGGCGACGTCCCCGCGCGCCGGTTCGCCGGTGTTTGCCGGTTCGTAGAGCAGCGGCGCGATGAAAGGTCTGACCCTGGGTGGGGCTTGCCGAGGGCGAGAGTCCGCGCGATCAGCGACGCCCACAATGGCGTGGCGGCGCTGGTCCCGCCGTTCGACTGGAGCTGACCGCCGATCACGAGCTGATAGCCAGGGAAGCCGGCGAGCGCTGCGATGTCAGGCACGATGCGTCCTTGATCGCGCCTTTGTTCAGCGATTCGACTTCCTCCGTCTGCCAGGCGGGCCGGGGGAAGAACGCGCTCACACCGCCCCCTGTCGCTCCCCACCCTGTTCGGTGCGATAGTCGGGCGCTTCCCACCAGGTGACCTCGCGTTCACCTTCGAGCTTGGTGCCGCCGACACTGAGCACGAACGGGCTGCTCGCCGGGAAGTTCACATGCGCGTGGTTGTCGCGCATCGCACGGAAGTACGGCTCGGTGAGGTTCTCCCGGACCTCGACGATCAGCGCCGGGCAGGCAACCATCTCGACCACGTGATCGTGGATCGCCTCGAGCAGGATCGCGGGCGCCGCCTCCGGATTGCCGACAAGCGCTGAGAGCAGAACGTTGGGATCGACTACAACGCGCCTCAAGTCGCGGCCTGCCCAGCCGCGCGCCGGCGTCGGCGCTCGCGTACTACGCGCACCGCTTCGGCTTCGATCTTTCCCTGATCGATGCCAGCATCCGCGGTGCGTCGCTGCACACGATGAATCGTCTCGAACCCGAGCGTCACCGCTGCGAGATCCTCGAGCAGCTCGCGGTCGCTCTTGCCCGGCGAGCGCTCGCGCAGCCTAACCGGCAGATCGCTATCGATCTCAACCGAAGTCGTTGCCATTGCGCATCCAAGGCTACCAGCAGCTAACCTGCCCATCCCGACGATCGCGCCACCTGCAAGAACGCGCGCTCTACTGCGGACTCCACGCGCGCTGGCCCACATCGAGCTTCTGGCGCAGCCACGGCAGTCGGGGCGCATAGCCCAAGCCCCCCAGGGAAGGCCTCCTGCGGCGCCGAGTGTGAGGAGACCGGGCACTCGCACCGTACGAAAACGTGATCTTGAGCGCGGTGAGGCGCTCTTCCGCATCGCCCGGCGCACGCGGGCGGGTACCGGCCCTCGGTCGACATGCTCGCAAATCGCCCCGAGCGACGGTGAGCATCGATAGCGTAAGGGCACTCGAAATCACACGGGAGCGACAGTGGCTTAAGGAGGAGCCTTTCGCGTTCGGGCGGGAAGGCGTCGTTTCAGTCCTCGAGCGCAAAATCCTACGGCGTCGACTTCAATGGCCACACCTCGACGACACCGTGTGCGACCGCGCAAGGGGTCTTGGCGACGAGGCTGATCGCCTCGTCGAGACTGGCGGCCTCGATGACCATGAACCCCGCGATCGGAAGGTCGGAGCGCAGGAACGGTCCCTCGCTCCTGTCAACGCCCGACCCGTCGTGATTGCGCACCTGCACGGGCTGGCCGGCCCTACCCATCAACGCTCCTTCGGTGTGCAGGCACGCGTCGTGTTGATGGGCCGCATCGCGGATTGCGGGATCAGTCCGGTCGTAACCGGCGCGATCTCCATATCCGATGGTCACGAATTTCGGCACGAACACCTACCTCCTCAACCGTCGTCTGGCGGGGTGACCTTCGCAGTTGGTGGCGTCGGCGGTGCTGACTCCACGAACACCAAGCTTACGTCGTCGTTTGCATGGCCGTCCGCGATTGCCTGCTGCCACCGGGGCGCAACTGGTTGACGCCGAGCTCGCGCGCACGGCGAATCGCGGGGATCCCCTCATCCTCGTCGAACCGTCCCCACTCACCCCCCAGCTGCCAGGTGCCGAAGGCAACCCTGGAGACCTCAAGACCAGTCATGCCGAGAGTGACGGGGTTAAGGATGCTGGCCGACATGATGCTCCCTTCTCGCTGAATCGCTCCGACGCATCGTTGGCCCTACTGTGAGCGCCGCACCTCCGGACCGGCCCGGACGAGTCGATCATACGCCCGTCTCCTCCCCACCGCGAGGCCCTGTTCGACATACCCGAACGGAGCACACAACGTACCGGAAGCCCTGCCGCCGTCTGAATCAACGCCACCAGCGCAGCCGACGTCGTCAGCGTCAGCATCAGCTCCTGGGCGCCGACCGTCTGCATCCAGCTACCAACGTTGCTCACGAACTGCGCCGAGTCGCGAAATCCGGGGAGCGAAACGGCGCCCACGCCGACGAACCAGCCGCCGGTGCCGCATCGTCCTGCCGCTCCGCGTCAACGGTCGACACCTTCATACCGCCGCATTATCCCCGGTCAGGGCTACTCGCAGGGGACGGGGACAGGCGACCGGGGTAGGCGGGTGCGAGTTTGCGACAGGGGTCGGCGTGGGCATCGGCGAGAGACCGTTCCTGCGCTCGGACCTTCCGATCGCCGGGTTCGCGGTCATCGAGGCGACCACTCTCGATGAGACGGTAAGCCTTGTCTCCAAGACCCTGCGCGGTCGCACATGGCGTCGTCGAGATGTGACCGCTGTAGTCGACGCCGCAGGGTTTCGCGCTCGAGGAGCTCCGGTTGGGCTCGCCGGGCAACGTCGACGAGCCCGACCAGTTCCCGGCCCGTCGTGCCGCTTGTCGTTCTGAGCGCTAGCGATACAAGCGCGTTCGTTGTCGCCCGCTTGCGTGCGGGAGCGGTGGTGGGTTTGCGCGGGGGCTGCTCGCGCTTGTCGATCAGCTGGTCGAGTGGACGTGGACGTGCTCGCCCGGAATCACCGGCCGGATCCTGGCGAGAATCCTCGAATCACTGTCGTTGCGAGCACCAGTACGATCCTTCTCAAGACAGCATTTCTCAAGACAGCATCGAGACGCGCGCGGCTCGTAACTTCGGACTCGTCAGCTAGCCCTTGCCAAGCCCACCCTCCGACAGCACGGGCGACCGCGACCAGCCACGCGGTAGGTCAAGCGGTGGCCCGGGGGAGGGCGTGCCGGACGCGTCGGTCACGGCGAGTGCACAGCTGCCCGAGCTTGATGAGCGCGCGCTTGCCGCGCTGGGCGAGGTGGGCCGCGGCTGGGCGGGGTGCATGCCGGCGCGGGTGGTCTGGGAGCGTGCGCTGCCCGTCGATCGTCGCCTCGATTTCGCCGATCCGCAGTCCTCGGGCGCCGGACGCTTCCTCCATATCCGCAGCGCGCGGCGTGGGGCGGATGAGGATGAGCTCGAAGTGACGGCCGAGGCGGGGGAGGGTGACTCGGGGTCGGGCCGCTTGGCCTACGCGCTGCGGCGTGTGCTGATCGGCCCGGCGCTGCGCAGCACGGCGATCGCCGAGGAGCTGATGGGACGCTTGCTGGCCCTCGCCGTGCTCTCGCCCGATGCGCTGTCCTCGGTGGCTTATGGGCCGGAAGCGATGATGGCGATCCTTGTGCTCGCCGGCTCGGGCGAGCTGAAGCTCTCGCTGCCGATCGGGGCGGCGCTGGCGGTGCTGATGCTGTCTGTCGGCCTCGGCTACCGCCAGGTGATCCGGGCCTACCCGCACGGAGGGGGTTCCTACATCGTCGCGAGCGACAGCCTGGGGCGCCAGTGGGGTCTGCTCGCGGGCGCAGGGTTGATCGTCGATTACATCCTCACCGTCGCGGTGTCGGTCGCGTCCGGGGTGGAAGCCGTCACCTCGGCGATCCCTTCGCTTGGCTCGGCGAGGGTGGTGATTGGCCTGGTCGTGATCGTGCTGCTGGTGGCCGGCAACCTGCGTGGCGTGCGTGACGCCGGCGCCGCCTTCGCCGCTCCGACCTACCTGTTCGTGGCGGCGATTGCGCTGGTCGTGATCGCCGGCCTTCTCAAGGCGGGCTCCCACGGCTTTCACCCCGCGACCGCGGTGCCGCCGCACCGGGCGATCGAGGCGGTCGGGGTGCTACTTCTGCTGCGCGCGTTCGCCTCCGGGGCGACGGCGATGACCGGGATCGAGGTGATCTCAAACGCGGTCCCTGTCTTCCGTCCTCCGCAAGCCCGTCACGCCCGCCAGACCCTCACGGTGATGATGGTGCTGTTGATCTCGATGTTTGTCGGCGTGGTGCTCGTCGCTCACTTCGACGGCGCTTCCCCGGGTGGAAGTCAGACGGTGCTCTCCCAGATCGCGCATGACAGCGTCGGCGGCGGCATTCCCTACGGCTTCGTGCAGGTGGCTACCACGCTCGTGCTGCTGGTCGCCGCCAACTCGGCATTCAACGGTTTTCCGCGGCTGTTGTATTTCATGGCCCGTGACGGTTACGTCCCGCGGCTGTTCCTGCGGATGGGCGATCGTCTCGCGTTCAGCAACGGCATCCTCGTGCTCGCCGTACCCGCGGCCGTGATCTACGCGGCCTTCGGCGGTGAGACCGCCCCGCTGATCCCGCTGTTCGCGATCGGTGTGTTCCTCGCCTTCACGCTCGCCCAGAGTGGGATGGTCGCGCACTGGTGGCGCCACCGCGAGCGGGGATGGCGCTCAGCGCTCGCCACTAACCTCCTCGGCGCAGTCCTCTCGGCCGCAGTCGTGGTGATCGCCACGGTCACTAAGCTCACCGAGGGCGCCTGGGTCGTGGTGGTGCTGGTCCCGCTGATCGTTTTGGCGTGCGGGCGCGTGCACGCGCACTACGTGAGCGCCCGCGAGGCGCTCACGCCACATCCCGACGCCGGCAAGCATAGGCGGCCAATTCGCGTGGCGCCACCTCGGCTCCCGTCGGAGGTCTCCGCGCAACTGGCTGAGGCTCAGGACAACCCGGCCAAGGTGCACAGCTTCGCCGTCGTCCCGGTCGCGGTGCTCGATCTCGCCGCCCTGCACGCGCTCGCCTACGCCGTCTCGCTCGCCCAGCCGGTGCTCGCGCTGCACATAAGCCCCACCGAGGATGAGGCCGCGCGCTTCCACCGCGCGTGGCAGGCATGGGGCGACCATTTGCCGCTCGAGATCGTCGTATCTCCCTACCGGGCGACGGTCGCGCCGCTGGCCAACTACATCGCCGTGCTACACCGCCAACGCCCCGACGTGACCCTTACGCTCGTGGTACCCGAGATCGTCGTCGCCAGGCGCTGGCAGCGGATCCTGCACAGCCGCGTCGCCGCACGCCTGCGCGCCTCCCTGATCGCCTACGAGGGAATCGTCATCACCACGGTCCCATTCCACCTGCCCCGGTAGGCCGGAGACGCTACGCATTCACCCGACGCGACGCTTCAGGCAGCACGGGTGGACAGTCGCCGGCCCGCCCTCGCCGCGTCGCCAACGGCACCCACCGTTACCCCGCGTCGGGTGACAGCAAGCCCGTTGTTATTGCGGACCCGGAAAGGGGATACTATGGATAGTTGAGCTGACCCTGCGGGCAGGACTTCAGCCTCACAAGTCCGATAGTCACCGAAGCGCGACCGCGCCGAGGCGCGGAGCTTGAGGCCATGATCGAGACCCCTGGGGCCCTAGCTCGTTAATCCACGCGTCGGGTCTCGAACCCTCTTCCTCTCGCGCGGCAACTCCATGAGGGTCAGGAGGTTCTCAGCAATGCAGACTCCACCGACCGTGGACGGAGCGTCCCCGCTGGAGCCGACGCCCCACACGCCAGCAGTAGTCCCGCAACGCTCAACACGCCGAGCAACCGCACGTCGTGCCAGCGACCGTCGGGCCACAGCACGTCAGCACAAGGACGACATCGACGGGCGCATCATTGGATATGTCAAGGAGCACCCGCAGAGCACTACCGGCGACATGGCCAAGGGACTAAACGCCGACCGCGACACGATCGCCGCAGAGGTCTCACACATGGTGAGAGCCGGCGAGCTCACCAAGGGACCAGGCCCACACACACTCTCGGCGAACGAGTGACGCCCGCGTGGGCGGCTGTGCTGAGCGCTCTGAACGCTGCGTGAGCGTCAGGATTGAGATGGAGCCTGGGGCTCTCGCGGCAGGAGACGGTGGCCATCGACAACCGCCGTGGCCAGGTCGATGAGCTTGCGGTTATCGACACGGGATTGCTCGCGCAGCATCTCGAAAGCGCTCGCCTCGTCGATGCCGTGGCGCTCCATAAGGATCCCCTTGGCTCGCTCAGTCACGGCGCGGCGCCCGAATGCGCCCTGGAGGTCCTGGTACTCGGCGAAGCGTCGAAGCACGATGTCGATCGCGCTCTGCCAGTCCTCGACGTCGGCGTCGCTGATGTGGGCGAAGACGCCTCGCTTGGATGCCTCGTTGATGAACTCGGGGTCGCGGGCGTGGAGCAGGACGATCACCGGGCAGGCGGCTTCCCGCACGATCTTGTCGATCAGCGTGAGGGCGTGCTCTGAGCTCTCCCCGAGTCCTACGAGCGCAACGTCGGGCCGCTCTCTGGCGGTCGCTGGGCCTACGTCCGCAACGTCGATCTCGCGTGCGATCACCTCGTGTCCCAGCCCAACGACGATTGGAGCGACGAGCGCTAGGCGGTCCTTGCGCTCGTTGGCGATCAGGACACGCAGATGCTTGGTCTCGCGGTAGCTCATCACGGTTCAGCCATCCGGCTCGCGGGCGGGTAGCAGTGGTAGGATAGATGTTCGCTCGCCTCAAACCTCGGCGGGCTCTGATTTTCCAGCTCCGACACTCGGCTGGCGTTCGCGCATCGACCTGAACGGTCAATGCCTCAGCGCACGCGTCAGGAGCCCCTCATCGCACGCCTTATCAGAGTTCCCAATAAACGCCGTCTCCCCGGTGCCAGCTCTCTGGGGATGAACACATCTACAGAGAGACAAACATGATCGTCTATGCGATCGTTGCCGTCCTACTTGTGGCGCTCGTCGGGGTGGCGCTGTCGGTGCGGATACTCAAGCAGTACGAGCGTGCTGCGATGTTCCATCTGGTAAGGTCCGCGACGGGGCGCGCGGGCCGGGGCTGATCTTCTTCGCGCCGCTCGTAAACCAGGTGCACCGCGTGTCGCTGCGGATCGTCACGATGCCGATCCAGTCGCAGGGGATCATCACTCGCGACAACGTCAGCGTCGATGTCTCCGCGGTCGCCTACTACCGTGTCGCGGATCCGGTCCGCTCGGTGGTGGCGATCGAGGACGTCGAAGTCGCAGACGCTCGTGGAGATCGCGGTCGACAAGAACTCCACCGTCGTGTTCCCCGCGCCGCTGATGAGCACCATCCAGGAGCTCGGCGCGTTCCTCAAACGCGAGACGGTGGCCGCGGGTGAGCTCCCTGCGGCACCTGTACTAGCGCCACCACCGGCCAACGGCTCGGCGCTCACCAAATGACCTCAGTCATCTTCACCCGCAGAGGATCGCTTCCGAGCGAGTACGTCGCCAAACGACGGGTGTGGCTGAGCGCCCTCGGCGACGGCCAAGACCAGTCGGGGGCTTATGAGCACCAGCACGCAGGTTGACGTGAGCGTTTGCTGCGGGCATCTGAACTGTCCTCGATGTGGCCTGAGCATTGAAGTGCGTCCATGTCGAGCGGCGATTCGACACTGTCCGCGGTGTGTCGCGCGTAGCCGTGTGATCGTCGAGTTGTTCAGCTCGACTCTGTCCGCCGATGTGCTGTATGACGAGAACTCATTGCCTCGAGTCGATCACGAGCTGGCACCGGCAAGCACCTCGATCTTGGGAAAGCAACGCCAGCAAGGACAGGTGGGCGAGAATTTCAGGCAAGCGCAGCCCCTCGCGCTCGTCGTCAAACGTCCGATGGCCATCTCACCCCCCGCCATCGACGAGCGAGTCGCGTATCCCCCTACCGCGGCCGCGACTGGCCACCTGCTCCAACGTTCGGCCGGCAGCGCGTGACCACAAAATTGTCATCACGTACATCCAATCGAGAGGAGCCGTGTCATGCGTCGCAGAGTCTTTGACGTTCTCACCAGCGCCGTTGGGCTGGTCCTCGTAGTCGTCCTGTTCGTGGCAGGGGGACTGTTGATGTGGGGCTACAGCTACGACCATAACAACGTCCACAACCAGCTCGCCCAGCAGCAGATTTTCTTCCCGGCGAAGTCGGCATTCGCTACCGCGAAGGCCGGCACCGAGATCACCCCCGCGATGATTCCGTACCTGGAGAAGTATTCCGGGCAACAGCTGCTGACCGGTCCGCAGGCCGAGGCGTACGCCGACCACTTCATCGCGATCCACCTCTCCGAGATGCCCTACGGAGGGATCTACTCGAAGATCAGCACCGCCGCGCGTGCCGAACCAACAAACACCAAACTCGTGGCACTCAAGACGACGTCCTTCCAGGGAACGACGCTACGTGGGCTGCTGCTCGAGGCGTACGGCTTCTCGAAGATCGGCACGATCATGCTCTACGGTTCGATCGCCTCGTTCATCCTTGCTCTGATCATGCTCGGGTTCGTCGCCCTTGGTTTCCGTCACGCACAGCGCACCCCGACCGAGGAGGAACTGCTCGTGCCCAAGCCCAGCCAGGCCCCGGCGGGCGCGCCCTCGTGATCGTATGCCGAGGGGCCGGCGGTGAGTCAAGGCGCAGCGCATCTCAGGGCTGGTCAGCTGGGCACGGCGGATCTGACGGCCTCGACACTCGCCAACATCGGCCTGGGGGAAAACTTCTACTTCGCGTTCGGGGTGATTGCCGTCACCGCCGGTGTCGCAGCCCCGCTGACGATCCTCGCTGCAGGTGTGGCGATCGTCCTGCTCGCTTTCACGGTGGCCGAGTTCACCAAGGTGGAGCCCTCGGCGGGGAGCTTCATAACCTACGTCGAGACCTCGCTGGGAGCGCGGGCGGGTGTCGTCACGGCCCTGCTGGTCGTGGTGGGGTACACGGTGGCCATCGCGGGGATCGACACGATGAGCACCCGCGCCACCACTTGACGTCTCGCCGCATCCCTACTAAACTACTCCCCGCTAGGTGTTATTTATGTCGAGGACCGCTGACAACTCAATGCTCACGCGCCGCGAGGCCGCCGAGATCGCCCACGTCCCGCTGGGAGTGCTGGACAAGGCCATCGAACAGAAGGTCGTGAGCAGTCACAGGCGAGGCAACCAGAGCTTCCTCCGAAGCGGCGACGTGGGCGTCATCGCGCTCCTCCAGAAGCTGGCGCTTCCCCTGCCCATAACAGTCAAGCGCCGCATCAAGCGGTGGGTCTATGAGACCGAGCCCTACCGGGGAAGACGGGGAGCCGAGCTGTCGCTCAGCGATGCTCTGGTCGTCCGGTGGTCGCCCGAGGTGAGCGAGACCGTCCAAGCAGCCGAGAGTTATGCGAGGCTGCGCGAGCAGTGGATCGAGACGAACCCGGACATCAAGGGTGGCGAGCCCGTGATCCGCGGAACGCGCATCGGCGTACGCGGCGTCGCCAAGCGCACGGACGACGGCGACACCATCGAGATCCTGACCGAGGACTACCCGCACGTCCCCGCCGAGGCGTTCCAAACGGCCTACACCTACGCCAAGTCCCACCCTCGCCGCGGACGGCCCGTGAGACCCTGGCGGGACGCCGATGAAGCTCTGGATCGACGAGGACCTCTCGCCGTCTCTGGTTGAAGTCGCGCACCGCCACGGACTCGACGCCACCTGCAACCGCGACCGAGGGCTCCTCGGGCGCTCAGACATCGAGATCTTGGTGCGCTGCATCAAGGAGGATCGAACCCTCGTGACAAACAACTACGGCGACTTCCGCCGGCTCTGCGAAGCCCACGCCATCCACCCCGGTCTCATCATCCTCCCCACACTCGCACGCGAAACCCAGCAGCAACTCCTCGACCTGACACTCGGCCACATCGCGCAACAAAGCACTCGGCATCTTGCCACCGACCACACCGAGTTCATGATCAACCGGGTGGTCGACCTCCTCGGGCTCGTAGAACTCGATCTCTGCCCGCTGAGGCACGGTCAGCCGCTCGATGTTGGCGACGGGGTTCTGCGGCAGCTTCCAGATCTCCTGCGCGCGCTTGAAGATGCCGCCGAGCAGCACCACGAACTTCTCCAGGCTACGCCGCGACAGCCTACCCTCGCGCTGCTGCCCGCCGAGCCAGCGCTCGACCGTCTCCGGCCCGACCCGCTCGAGCGGCAGCTCGCCGAACGCCGGCAGCAGATGGACACGTACGACCGAGCGGTAGTCGGCAAGCGTGGTCTTCCAGCCTTTTTCGTGATGCCCCCGGCAGGATTCGAACCTGCGACCCTCGGATTAGAAGTCCGACGCTCTATCCAGCTGAGCTACGGGGGCGGGACAGCTCCCGATAGTGTGGCCGGGATCGCCGTTGCCTGCCGGCAGACCCGCCATCGCAGCGTCCTGGCCGGGCCGTCGGAGCGCCCCGGCCCGCGCCGCCAGAGCACCCCAGTGGAGCCAGCGGGGCGCCCCGGCCCGCGTCGCCAGAGCGACCCAGTCGAGCCACCGGGGTACCCCAGCCGAGCTGTCAGCGCACCGTATCTCTGACTCCGAGCGAGCCCCAACCCGCTTCACGAAGAGGATTCTGGCCTACCATGGGCCTGGTATCGCCGAATCCCACGCCAGTCTTAGGCAATCTTGATACGAAAGCTGTAAAAGTAGGCACATGAGCTCGACACCAGGGACTGATCCGGATCTCACGCGCAAGGAGCGCCGTGAGCAGGCGCGCGCCGAACGGAAGGCGCTGGAGGCCGCCCATGAGGCCAATGCCAGGCGACGGCGCCTCATGCAGTTGGGCGGCGTTGTGGGGGTCGTCGTGGTGGTTATCGCCGTGATCCTGATCGCCAGCGGCGGGGGCAGCAAAAAGGCGGTCGTCCCCACGGGCGCCAAGGCCACTGCACAGGCCGCCGCCGTCACGGCGCTGATTCACGGCATCCCGCAGTCGGGCAACACGCTGGGCAACCCTAACGCGCCGGTCACGATCCAGTACTTCGGCGATCTGGAGTGCCCCATCTGCAGGGACTTCACGCTCGGCGCCCTCCCCAGGGTGATCGAAAAGTACGTGCGTACGGGCAAGGTTAAGATCGAATACCACTCGCTCAAGACGGCCACGCGCGAACCTGAAACGTTCCATAACCAGCAGGTCGCGGCCCTGGCGGCGGGCAAGCAGAACAAGGGCTGGTACTACATCGAGCTCTTCTACCACGAGCAGGGCCAGGAGGACAGCGGCTACGTGACCGAAAGCTACCTGCAGAACCTCGCCCAGCAGGTGCCGGGGCTGAATCTGACGACCTGGGGTGCCGCGCGCAACGATCCGACTCTGGCCGCGCAGGTCACTGGCGACGCCCAGACGGCCAACCTGGAGGGCTTCACCGGCACCCCATCGTTCCTGATCGGCAAGACCGGCGGGACGCTCAGCAAGCTCGAAAACCCCTCGCTGACGGAATCGTCGGGCTTCGAAGAAGCCATCCGCAAGCTGCTGGCGTAAAGGGACTAGTCGTGAGCGATCGAACGGCACGGATCACGATGGTCGTCATCGCCGCGCTCGGCCTTGGGGTAGCGAGCTACCTGACCTACACCCACTACACCAACACGGCGGTGCTTTGCTCGATCAGCCATGGCTGCGAGACCGTCCAGCACTCCTCCTACGCGGAACTCGCCGGGATACCGGTGGCCCTGATCGGGCTGGTGGGCTACATCCTGATCCTCGGCTCGCTGCTCGCGCCTTCGAGCGAAAACACGCGCCTGGCGACGATGGCGTTCACCATGGTGGGCTTTGGCTTCTCCGCGTATCTGACCTATCGCGAGCTCTTCTCGATCAATGCCATCTGCCAGTGGTGTGTGAGCAGCGCCATCTTCATGACCCTGCTCGTCTGCTTCGCGGTATGGCGCTTCCTGCGGGGCGAGACCCCTCCGACGAGCGCGCTCGGCTCGATGGGCGCCGAACCCAAACAGGCCGCTCCGCTTGGCACCGCCGGCTCCTAGAGCTCCTGGACACGCGAGCCGATGAGCGGCGTAGCGCACGACTCGATCGAAGCGCGCAAGCATGCGGCCGCGCAGGCCGCCGCCGACCTCGTTGGCGATGAGGCCCGTGTCGGCTTGGGTACGGGATCGACCGTTGCTCACCTGCTGCCCATGCTCGCTGCGCGGGAGCTGCGCGGGCTGCGCTGCGTCGCGACCTCTCCTGCCACCGAGCAGGCCGCGCGCGCCCTTGGGTTTCAGGTGGAGACACTCGATGAGGTAGGCGAGCTGGACATCGCGATCGATGGCGCTGACCAGGTCGACCCCGAAGGTTGGCTCGTGAAGGGCGGCGGGGCCGCGCACACGCGCGAGAAGATCGTCGCCGCGGCAGCGCGGCGCTTCGTCGTGATCGTCTCGGCCGAGAAGCTAGTTCCCGCCGTGCGCGCTCCGGTGCCGCTTGAGATCCTGCGCTTCGGCGCCTGCAGCACGCTAGGCGCGCTGCACCCCGCGCGCCTGCGCGATGTCCCGCCGAGCCCGGATGGCAATCTGATCGCCGACTACCTCGGTCCCGTGGAGCGTCCTGCTGTCCTTGCGGCTCGCCTGTCCGCAGCCCCCGGCCTGGTCGAGCACGGGCTGTTCGCGCCCGAGCTCGTGAGCGATGTGATCGTTGGCGGGGACGACGGCGTGGAGCACCGGTGCCGCTAGCGGCACTGGCCAGAGCACGGTGGCGGTAATTGCGCCTCAGACTACGACGGCACCTCAGAACACAGCCGGCTGGCGCGCTCCCGTCTCGGGGAAGGTTCTCAGATCGAGACCATCCCCAGCGCATCGAGGTGCAGCGCGCAGCGGGACGCCCACACGTGCTCGCCGGAGAGGTGCACGACGCCCTCTTGACGCAGGCGCTCGAGCGCGTCGCCGAGCGCCAGCGGCTCAATATCGTAGATCTCGCGCTCGAGCTCGGCGCGTGACCACCGCTCGTCGTGATCGTCTCGCAGAACCTGCAGGACGATAGCCCGCTCGGCTACCTCCTCGTCGTCAAGGCCGAAGCCACTACGCTCACCCGGCATGGGAAGAACCGCCCTTTCCGTGCAGGCCCCGGCGCGGCACCACCCGCGTCGGGGCCATCAGTTTGCAAAGCTGCCCGAGCAGACCACACCCGCCGGACGGATCCACCCAAAATGGGCTGATTTTGCTCCCCAGGGGCCAAAGCTGTCGCGAAAACCGTCGTCGCGCTCCCGTGGCGCAGGAGCGCGCGAGGCCGCGGCGTCAGTCGCAGTCGAGTTGCATCCGAAAGGACTCCGAGGGCTGCACGGTGGCGCCAGCGGCGTGCACCCGGTCGCTGAGCCAATGGTCGGAGGTCACGACGCGCACCGTCCCCGGCTGGGGATCGGCGCGGAGCAAACGGACGATCTCGTCGTCGGCCGAGTCGCGCCGTGGTCGCGGCGCGTGGGCGACCACGATCACGGTGGAGGAGATCGGGGGGCGCGGGGGCTGCTCGAAGACGACTGTCACCTCTTCGCCGGTCGCCGCCGCCCAGCGCTCCAGGAGGCCTACCAACCGGACCATCGCCGCGTGGCGGTCCTCCCACCATCCGTCTGGGCGTGTCCCGATCACGTTCATCCCGTCCACCAGCCAGCGCACGGGGAGCAGGGTATGGCTTCGCGAGTTCGAAGGAGTCGCCGCGCCGCCCGGCCGCACGCGAGAGCAAGCAGGAGGAGCGGCCTACCGGCCGCCAGGTAGCCGCGTGGTGAGAAGACAGGGGTGCTGCCGCACCCTCATCGTCAGTCCCACAGAATATGCCCCAAACCACACGAATGATCTTGTGAGATTCGCTTGGTGCCGACTCGCCGCACTGTTGGGTCGGCGCTCCTGACGGCCACCTGCAGAGCTTGTGGAGCGACTGACCTCTTATGGTGCCCATGCCGAGCGGCGTATGCTCATTTGTCTGTATGGTCCGCGCGCTCGTCACCGGAGCCTCTGGATACGTCGGTAGTCGGCTGGTGCGCGAGCTGCACATGTGCGGGGTATCGGTGGGATGCGTGGTGCGCGACCCGAGTGGGGGTAACTTCGAGCAGGATGTCGTCGTGCACCGCGCCGACATGCTCGACCCGAGCTCCCTGAGCGCCATAGGCGACGGTTATACGACGGCCTACTACCTGGTTCACTCGATGGGTCGCGGGGGTGATGGCAACTATGAGCAGCGCGACGCCGAAGCAGCCGCCAACTTTGCCCGCTTCGCCCTCGACGCCGGCATTGAGCAGGTCGTGTACCTCGGGGGTCTCGGTGATCGTCCCGCGTCCCAGCATCTGCGTTCGCGTCTGCGCGTCGGGGAGATTCTGCGCGATCAGGGACCACCGTTGACGTGGTTTCGTGCAGGCATGGTGGTGGGCGGGGGCTCCGAGAGCTACCGGACGCTGCGCTCGCTGGTGGAGCGCCTGCCGGTGATGCTCGCACCGGCGTGGCTGTCCACGCCCACCCAGGCGATCGGTATCGGCGACGTGCTGCGTTACCTCGTCGAGACTCCTCAGATTCCGCAGACGCGCTCTCGCGAAATCCAGATCGGGTCGGCGGAGGTACTCACATACAGGCAGATGCTCGATGAGATGGCCGACGCGCTTGGGCTACGCCGTCGCGCGCAGATCCCGGTACCGTTGCTGACGCCGTGGCTCTCCTCGCATTGGATCGGGCTCATCACACCTGTTGACGCGGGCGTCGCGCGGCCGCTGATCGAGGGGCTCTCCACCGATACGACCGTCACCGACTCGTCGGGCATGGCGTTGTTCGACTTCCTGCCCAGATCGTTCGCACAGGCGCTGAGCGAGGCGATCGCCGAGGAGAGCGCACTCCATCGCACGACATCCTCGCCATAACGGCCCAGCAGGCGATGGAAGGATCCGTCGCAGCTGCCGCTACCGCCACCTGCCCACGGAAAGAAGTTGCCCTAGTCGGAATGATGAGTACGCAGCCGGTGGCGTCAGCCGAGACCTGCTCCTCATCTCAAGCAGAGAAGGGCGAGCAACGTCGACTGGCGTTAGCAGCGTCGACTGGCGCGCTTGCATCGCGTGGCAGAGGCGTCTCGCCTGGCGGTGGCGACACGCCTGCGTGGGATGAGCTGCAAGGGATCGAAGCAGTGCGGTCGACCCCCGCCTCCACATTGGGGGATGGTAGTTGCGGTCGGCTGACGTGCGGGCGATCGGGAGATGCTGCATGATCGCGCCAAACCCGACGCTGGTCCGGAGCGGAGCGGGGGACCGAGGAATCGAACCTCGAGCAAGGGTTTTGGAGACCCCCATGTTACCGTTACACCAGTCCCCCGGGGACCCCGGATTGTAGGGGTTTGCAGACCTTCGGCCTGGGTCCGCGGGACGCGACTGCGGGCAGCGCCGCGAGCAGGCGCACCGCGCTCGCGGACTGCGAGGTGCTCGGACGCTCCTTCCGTCCTCCCCCATGCGCCTGAAGGGTGTTGAGCGCGCTAAAGCAGCATCGTCCCCGTGCCGAAGTCCAACGGGATGACGAGCGTCTGGCATTTGTGATGATCCGTACATTCCTTGGCAGGCTCAAGCGCACAACGCCGGGCTCACGGTCGATGGGCCCGTGCTCGGCGTGGACCTCATCGAGGGGCGCCGAGGCCTCCGCGCGGCAGGCGCGGGAGACGCTCTCGCCAAGAGGCGCGACCCTGTCTGCGACGGATGCGCAGGCAGGGTTCGCGCTGATCGAGGTGCTGATCAGCGCGGTGATGCTGGCGCTGATCGTCGTCGCGACGTTCACGGGTTTCGATGTCGCCGATCACGCCAGCGCCGACGAGCGTTCGCGCGCACAGGCCGACGTGATTGCCCAGCAGGACGAGGACCATCTGCGCAGCTTGCAGATCGACCAGCTCTCGAACCTCAACGAAACGCACCCCCCCATCACCGAGGACGGGACCGTATACACGCTCGTCTCCACCGGCGAATTCATCGCCGACACCACGGGCGCCACGACCTGCGACTCGACCAGCGCCCAGGCGAGCTACGTGCGCACCACGTCGACCGTCACCTGGCCGGGGGCCGGGACGCGCGACCCGGTGGTCGAGACAGGCCTGATCGCGCCGCCGGCGGGGGGCACGCTGCTCGTGGAAATCACCAACGCGAAGGGACTGCCGGTCTCCGGCATGACCGTCGAGGCCATCGGCCCATCCCCCTCCACAGCCACGGTGACCGGCACGACCGGCGTCAAGGGCTGTGTGATCTTCGCGGGTCTCGAAGAAGGCCAGTATCGGGCCACCGCCTCCCAGACCGGCTACCTCTATAGCAAGAGTCTCACCGCAGAACCTCCCGTCTCCGAACAGGGCGTGACGATCTCTGCCGGCACGACCGAAAAGAAGCCCTTCGAGTTCGACCGTCCGGGGGCAATCGCGGTCAGCTTCACCCCGTCGACGGTCGGTGAGGCAGCCGAAGGCGACACCTTCGTGGCGCAGAACCCCCTGATGCCGACCCCCTCCTTCAAGACGTTCGGTACGCCCGGCACCTACGCGACGACCGTCACCTCGTCCCCGACTCTGTTCCCTTTTGACGGCTACACGGTGTACGCCGGCACCTGCGAAGCCGACGAGCCCTCCAATTTCGGCGCCTCCAACGGCACGGGTCTCGAAGTGCACGCCAACGAAACGGTCCCGTACACCGTCGCGCTGCCGGCAGTCAACATGCAGGTGTACGCCGGCACAACCAGCTCTTCGACCGAAGAGGTGAGCGAATTCTCCGGGACCCTCAAGGACGAAGGCACGGGCTGCGAAGGCAACCTGCACCCGTTCACGACCACAACTGCGGCGAATGGGGAACTGCACAAGGGCATGTCGTTCGGCAAGTTCACGCTGTGCGTAGCCTCCATCAAGAAGGTCGGCAGCCCAAGCGAATATCGGAAGCTGGCGAGCACTCCCGTCGAAAATAAGAGCGCGAGCGGCACCCCCACGTACGCGCTCCACCTCGGCTCCGGGGAACATCGATCGACTTCGGCCTACCCCTGTCCATGAGCCTCCGCATTGGTGACTCATCTCCCACTCCTTTTCCATGACCCCTCTTTCCCACCCACGTTTCCACGCCGAGCAGGGCTTCACGCTGATCGAGATGCTGGTCACGCTGATGACGGGGGTCGTCATCGTGCTCGCCGCCTTCGCGATCCTGGACGTGTCGCTCACCCAGTCTTCGCGCATCTCAGAACGCGTCGAAGTCGACCAGCGGGCACGGTTGGCGATGGAAAAGATCCTGCTTGAGCTGCACTCCAGCTGCGTTGCCGACAACATCAACCCCGTGCAGAAAGAAAGCAAGGGATCTGAAATCAGGCTCATCAGCGAACCTGGCTCGGCGGCTGCGTTCACAACCGTAACGGAGCACAGGATTAAGCTGGAAAACGGGAAGCTGATCGACACTTCCTACCCGAGCACCTCCGGCGAAGGCGAAAGCTGGAAATTCCCCGAAGGCGAATCGGGCAGCTCGGGCAGCAAGATCCTGTTGACCAACGTCAGCGAATCGGTGACGTCGACGGGCACAAAGATACCGATCTTCCAATACTACCGATACGTGAACGGGAACCTGTCGATCACCCCCCAGCTCACCTCGTCCACAGAATCTTTGGAAGGCAAGCAGGCCGAAGAAACAGCCGAGATCGCCGTGACGTTCACCGCCTCCCCCACGACCAACGAGGCAAGCGGCGGACGCTCTGTCGAACTGTCCGACACAGCCGTCCTGCGCTTCGATCCCGCCTCGGCCAACGGTAACAACGAACCATGCCAATGAGAGCCACCAGGGGAGACACCGCCATGCGCATCCATCTTCACAGACTGAACAGCGAGAGCGGCTTCACGCTGATCGTGGTCCTGGGCGTGATGGTCGTCGCCTCGCTCTTGATGGCCGGCGCTTTCGTCGCCGCCAACGGCGACATCCATCTGACCCAGACCGACACCAACGGCAAGAAGGCCTACTACGCCGCCCAGGCCGGGATCAGCCAGTACGTCTACCACCTCAACCAGGACGTCAACTATTGGACGTACTGCACCGAAGGCTCGGCGGCGGCCAACCACGCGCTCAACCAGCTCCCCTCAACCGAACACAAGCTGCCGGTGCCGGGGGCCAGTGAAGAGGAATACGCGATCACGCTGATACCCGCCACCACCAACAAGGAATCAGAACCCAAGTGCAACAAGGCCAAGCCGGTTGAATCGATGATCGAGAGCGGCTCCGCCGACAGCGGGACGTTCCGCATAGCCTCCACGGGCTTCTCGGGTAACCAGAAGCGCACGATCGTCGCCACCTTCGGCCACGAAGGCTTCCTCGACTTCATCTACTACACCGAGTACGAAACCCTCGACCCTGTGACCTACACACCGGCAGAACCGAGGTGCGAAGCCTTCTACGGAACACGCCCAGAACCCCCCTGCGACCGCATCGACTTCGTCAGCGCCGACCAGATCAACGGCCCGCTGCACACCCAGGACAATGCCTCGATTTGCGGTACGCCGACGTTCGGGCGCAAGCCTTCGGACAGGATCGAATTCCTGCGCGGCTATCGCGAGAGCTGCGGGGGCAGCGGACCGGTGTTCAAGGGCACCGACGTGACGACGGGCATCAGAAGCATCACCCCGCCGCCGAGCGACGCGACGCTGAAGTCGGTCGTCGAACCGGCCTACCACTATGAAGGCAAGACGGCGATCGTGCTGGGGGGCACCACGATGCAGGTCACCCACTACACCGAAAACACCGTAACCCACGCCATCACCACGACCACGGAATCCAATGTGCCCTTCCCCACCAACGGGCTGATCTTCATCTCCAACAACGCTTCCCCCAAGCCCAGCTGCGGCGTGACGTATACGCCGTATGGCCCCAGCTACACCAAGGACGTGAACTGCGGCAACGTCTACGTGGAAGGCAACTACACAGGCCAGCTCACGATCGCCTCCGAAAACGATGTCGTCATCGACGGCAGTATCACGACGCCGGTCAACGCCGAAGGCATACCGACCACCAACGCAGTGCTGGGCCTGATCGCGGACAACTTCGTGCGGATCTACCACCCGCTCAACAACAGCAGGGGTCACGAATACGAAGAATGCGCCCCCTCGACGGACAACGGTACGGGATACCTTTCGAACCCGAAGATCTACGCGGCGATCCTCGCCGTCAACCACTCATTCATCGTCGACAACTTCGACTGCGGCAAGCCCATGGGTACGCTGACCATCTACGGCGCGATCGCACAGATCTTCCGCGGCACCGTCGGCACGCACGACGGCAGCGGCAACGTCCTCACCGGCTACGCGAAGAACTACAACTACGATGACCGCCTGCGCGTCGAGTCCCCGCCCTACTTCCTGAACCCCGTGCAGGCCGCCTGGTTGATCCAGCGCGAGACGCTGGCGGAAAAGCCGTAGAGCGCCCTCCGACCAGCCGGCGCTCCAGCAGGGGATCCCGGCTCTCGCGATGGCCAACACGGACGGTAGGCACGGCTTCAATGTTGGGTTATGCAGACAATCGTCTGTATGTAGTAGGTTCGCCCCTTGCCCCCGGTAGCGGAGCCTCCTGACCCCCACCCCGACCTCCTCGCGGCCGTCGTCCTACACACGCTCGTCACCGCCACCGCCACCGCCCCCGTGACCCTGGCGCAGCTCGCAACCGCCTGCGAGCGAAACCCCACCTCCCCGTCCGACCTCACGACGATCGAAGAGGCCCTGGAGAGTCTTATCGCCGACGGCCTCGTCAAGCGCACCGCGGCCCAGCGCAAGGGGTCTCACCATGAGGCGCGCTACCGCGCGACCCGCGCTGCTCTGCGGGCGGACGCGCTGCGGTTTTAGCGGGCGCCGCGACGGCCGCGCGACGCGCGCTGCTTTGCGGGCCGACGCCCTCCGCTTTTAGCGGGCGCCGCCTCGGCCTCCACTCCGCCCAGCAGCACCGCGGGCGGCAACCCCATCGCGCGTGCCAGCTTGAGCAGCGTCAGCAGATTGGGGTCACGGCGGCCGTGCTCGAACACGCTGATCGCCGCGCGGTCGACGTCGGCCTTCAGCGCGAGCGCTTCCTGGGAGAGCTCGGCGCGTTCGCGCCCCCAGCGCAGGTTGATGCCGAAGTGCGCCGCCGGGCTGCCCTCGGTATCGACGTCGTGCCGAGGGCCGCGCACGCGCGAGTCGCCCTCGCCGACGCCCTTCAAGAGCGCCGCCGGGGTCACACCCACGGCGTATGCCACGCGCACCACGGTCGGCAGGTCGGGCGAGCGCTCTGCCCGCTCCAGGAAGCTGATCGCCGCACGGTCGATCCCTAGGTCGTCCTGGGCGAGACCCGCGCGTTCGCGCGCGTCGCGGATGTTTTGCCCGAAGCGCCGCAGCTGCTCGTCTATGTCCCGATCCCCCGTGCTCCGCATGCGTGCGCCGCATCTTTTACGTCGACGGCGAACGCGACAACTGTGTAAACGCAAGACTGCGAATAGGTCGAATATCTACCAGGAGCCCAGGGGGCGGCTCAGGAGTCTTCGAGAGGTGCGGCGGGTGGGAGTCGAACCCACACGCCCTTGCGGACAAGGCCTTTTGAGGGCCCCGCGTCTACCATTCCGCCACCGCCGCACGCTAGTTTCGCTGCTCGACCTCGACGTTCCAGCCCTGCTGGAAGCCGCGCATCGCGAACGTCACGAGCAGGATCTGCAAGGGCACGAGCAGCAGCGTCAACAGTCCCAGGAGCCCCGCGTTCAGCATCGGCTGGGTGAAGCCCGTGCTATTGCGATTGAACCACGCCGGGCCGCCCGTCAGCGCGAAGATGATCAACAGCACCCCCAGGCCCGAGGCGACGGGTAGCACGCCGCGGTTCCAGCGTCCGGCGAAGAACGCCAGCAATAGATAGACGAGAACGAAGAAGATCTGGATCCCTATCGAGGACGTCGCCAGGACTTCGGCGCCGCCGATCGTGACCAGCAGGATCAGCGCGGCGCTCACGAGCAGCAGCAGGATCACGGTCGCGCGCGTGCTCTGCACGATCGCCTTTTCGCGGTTGGGATGCGTGATCATCATGCCCGCGGGGGGCTGCTGGGCGGCTGCGCTGGACATTGCTCATATGACCTTACAATCTCAGGCGGTCCCCGTGTGCTTTTCTCGCGCGCGGCGGCTCGCGCGCGGGCGTGGTGGAATTGGTAGACACGCCAGCCTTAGGAGCTGGTGGGCGTAAGCCCTTGGGGGTTCGAGTCCCTTCGCCCGCATTCACGGACCATCGACAAGCTCCAGCAGCTCGCCGCACAACGCCGGCGGGGCGACGAGGATGCCCCACGGCAGCACGCCCCGCGCGGGCAGCTCGACCACGCGCAGGCCGACGGCTTCGCACAGCAGCGTCCCGACCGCGATGTCCCATGGCTTGACCGAGCGCTCGAAGTACGCGTCGTAGAGCCCCGCCGCGGTCCACGCCAAATCGAGCGCCGCCGCACCGAAGCGGCGGATGTCGCGTACGCGCGGGATCACCCGCGCGAGCACCTCCGCCTGGGCGGCGCGCACCTCAGCGTCGTAGGCGAAGCCCGTCGCGACCATCGCGGTGGCCAGGTCCTCGCGCAGGGGCGCCCGCAGCGTGCGCGTGCCGCGCGCGTCGCTCAGCGTCGGCTCCTGGCCGCGCACGCCCGCGAACAGCTCGTCGCGGTTGGGGTCGTAGATCGCGCCCGCCAGCGTCCCGGCGTCATCCTGCACGGCGACGCTCACGCACCACTGCGGCAGGCCGAACAGGAAGTTGACGGTGCCGTCGAGCGGGTCTACCACCCAGCGCAGGCCGCTCGTGCTCGCGACATCGTCGCCCTCCTCGCCGAGGAACCCGTCGCGCGGGCGCAGCTCGGCCAGCAGCGCGCGGATCGAGCGCTCGGAGGCGAGGTCGGCCTCGCTGACGAGATCCGTCGGCGTGCTCTTGCTGCTCACCTCGCGCTCGGGGCCAGCTCGGAAACGTTCCGCCAGCAGCCCACCGGCCATAAGCGCGGCCTGTGTGGCGAGCGCCAGCAACTCAGAAGGTGAGGGTCGCTCCAACGGTGACGAGGAGGCCGTGGAAGGCTTAAAGGGCACCGAGGGCGACCCGGCGGTGCGATCGGCCTCGGCGCCCTCGCTCACGCGAACGCAGCTGGGCGGTCCTGCGTCCAGGGGCGCTCGGCTTCGATCTGCGCGCCCAGCGACAGCAGCGTGGCCTCGTCGTGGGGGCGTCCCACGAGCTGTACCGCCAGCGGCAGGCCGTCCTCGGTGAAGCCCGCGGGCACCGACGCGGCCGGCTGGCCGGTGGCGTTCCACGTGCCGAGGAAGGGGATCAGGCGCGTGCCGCCGTTGATCGTCCACAGCGCGCCGCGTCCCTCGTACTCGCCGATGCGCAGCGCAGGGCGCGCGGTGGCCGGGCAGAGCAGCACGTCATGGTCCTCCCACACGCGCCCCACACGCGCCACGAGCGCGGCTTCGGCGGCCAGCGCGCGGGCGAGACCCGCCTCGCCCACGAGGCGCCCCAGGCGCACGATCTGGCGCGTGCGGCGCTCCATCCGCTCGACGTTGCCCAGGTCCGTCGCCGCGTCGTGCGCGCCGCGCAGGTAGCGCGCCACGAGGTGCGGCCCTAGCCAGGGCGGGTAGTCGGGGTCGTGCTGCACGACCTCGTGGCCGAGCGAGCGCAAGAGCTCCGCCGTCTGCTCCACCGCGCGCAGCACGCGCGCGTCGATCGGCTGGGGCAGGATCGGCTTGGTCGAGAGGGCGATGCGCAGGCGCCCGGGCGTGCGCGCGGCGGCCTCGGAGAACGTCCCCTCTGCCGGCGGGGTCTGCGCAGTGGCGTCGAGGAACAGCGCCGCGTCACGCACGCTGCGCGCGATCGGCCCATACACCGCCAGGCCATGCCAGCCGTATACCTGCTCGGTGTGCGGCGCAAGTGAGATGCGGTGGCGCTGGGGCTTGATCCCGAACAGCCCGCAGAAGCTCGAGGGGATGCGGATCGAGCCAAGGCCGTCGGAGCCGAGCGCGCCACCCACGAGCCCCGCGGTCACCGCCGCGCCGGAGCCGCCGCTCGATCCACCGGGTGTGTGCTGCGGGTTCCAGGGGTTGCGCGTCGCGCCGAACGTGGGCGTCTCGGTGAACGGCCACAGCGTCATCTCGGGCACGTTCGTCTTGCCGATGACGATCGCGCCGGCCTCGCGCAGGCGACGCACGACCTCCTGGTCGGCGGGCATCGGACGATCGCCCGCGCCGGTGCCGAAGCGCGTTTCCTCACCGGCCACGTCGGCGTCTTCCTTGATCGCGATCGGCACGCCCAAGAGCGGACGCTGGGTGGGTGGGGCTCCGGCTCGACGCCGCGCGTCGGCCTGGTCGGCTTCGAGCAGCGCCCGTTCGCCGAACACGATCCGATAGGCGTTCAGCTGGGGGTCATAGCGCTCGATGCGGCGCAGGTACAGCTCGACCAGCTCGCGCGAGGAGACCTCGCCCGCGGCGATCAGCTCGGCCTGGTGGGCGATGCCGGCGTAGGCGAGGTCGGTGGAGTCCATGGTGCGAACTCTAGACCGGAGTGACCGCGTTGTGCCTGGCGGGCCACTCGCGCCGCTTGCTGGCCGCGTGCGCGAAGCGACGGATCAGCTCGCCGCGCAGCGCCGCGGGCTCGACCACGGCGTCGATGACCAACTCCGACGCGAGGTGCAGGATGTCGATGTCTTGCGCGTACTCGCGCCGCAGCTCCTCGGTCTTCGCGGCGCGCTCGGCCTCGTCGGCGATGCCCTGCAGCTGGTTGTAGAAGACAGCGTTGATCGCCGCCTGCGGCCCCATCACAGCAATCGAGGCGCGCGGCAGCGCCAGGCAGCAGTCGGGCTCGAACGCCGGGCCCGCCATCGCATACAGCCCGGCCCCGTACGCCTTGCGCACGACGACCGAAATCTTCGGCACCGTCGCCTGCGACACCGCGCTGATCATCTTCGCGCCGTGGCGGATGATCCCCTGGCGCTCGACCTGCGTGCCGATCATGAACCCCGGCACGTCCGCCAGAAACAAAAGCGGCACGTTGAACGCATTGCACGTCCAGATGAAGCGCGCGGCCTTGTCGGCGCTGTCGCCGAACAGCACGCCCCCCTTGTGCTTGGGCTGGTTGGCCACGACCCCCACCGCACGGCCGTCCAGGCGCGCGTAGCCGACGACCAGCTCCTTGGCCCACCGCGGGTGGATCTCAAGCCACGAGTCGCCGTCCACCAGGCCGGCGATCAGCCCCTTGATGTCAAACGGCTTGTTCTCGTCCTCGGGGATCAGCGCCCCGATGTCGGGCGGGCCGGCGGCGTCTGGAGACGCAGCCTCTCCCCCGCCGCGCAAGGGCGCCGGCGCTGAGGGCTCCGCGACCGGCGGGGCGCCCTCCCAGTTGGCGGGGAAGTACGACAGGTAGCGCCGCGCCATGGCGATGCCCTCCTCGTCGCTCTTGACCAGCTGGTGAGCGCAGCCGGAGACGCCCGTGTGCATACGCGCGCCGCCCATCTCCTCCAGCGTCACCTGCTCGCCGATCACCATCTCCGCCATGCGCGGCGAGCCGAGGTACATCGAGGCGTTGCCGTCGCGCATGATCACCACGTCGCAGAACGCCGGGATGTAGGCGCCGCCGGCGGCCGACGGTCCAAACAGGACGCACACCTGTGGCACAACGCCGGACATGCGCACCTCGTTGTGGAAGATCCGCCCCGCGCCGCGCCGCCCGGGGAACATCTGCACCTGCTCGGTGATGCGCGCGCCCGCGCTGTCCACGAGGTAGACCATCGGGATCCGCAGCTGCATCGCGTGTTCCTGGATGCGCAGGATCTTCTCGACCGTCTTGGGCCCCCACGAGCCCGCCTTGACGGTCGGGTCGTTGGCCATCAGGGCGACCGGGCGTCCTTCGAGCGTGCCTACACCCGTCACCACGCCATCGGCGCCGAGCCCCTCCTCCTGCCAGTTGGCGAGCAGCGCCTCCTCGGCGAAGGAGCCCGGATCGAGCAGCAACGCGACGCGCTCGCGCACCGGGAGCTTGCCCTGCTCGCGCGCCTTCTCGCGGTGGCGCTCGGGCCCGCCGGCGAGCGCCCGGCGGCTGGCTTGGTTCAGGTCGTCGGCCATGCTGGGTCTCACCAAAAAATTCTCGGTATAACTATTGTGATACCAAGAAAAAAATAGAGAACCACGACACACGCCTCCCGCCACCTCGGGGTGCGGCTGCGCCACCGCCGCACGAGGCTGCACCACCGCGGCGCGCGGCCATACCACCGCCGGCCGATGGTGCGGCGTCACAGCCGATCACAAGCTGACCGGCCCTCTCGGGCCCCCTTGTGGGGCCCTCCTTAAAAACTCGACCCGCACCAGCCTCAGATCCCCGGATTCGCGACCGGGTCGCCGCCCGAGTAGTCGTAGAAGCCCTTGCCCGACTTGCGCCCCAGCCAGCCCGCAGAGAGCATCTTGCGCAGGGTCGGGGGCTGGGCGAAGCGGCGCTCGCGGAACTCGTCGAAGAGCACGTCGCAGATCGAGCCCAGCGTGTCCAGCCCGACGAAGTCCGAGAGCGCGAGCGGGCCCATCGGGTGGCCCGCGCCCGCCTTCATCGCCTCGTCGATCTCGCTCACGCTGCCCACGCCCTCTTCGTAGGCGCGGATCGCGTCGAGCATGTACGGCACCAGCAGGCGGTTGACGATGAACCCAGCGCGGTCGCGCGTGGGGATCGCGAGCTTGCCCTCGCTGCGGGCGAACTCGAGCGCAGTCTCGAACGCCTCGTCCGATGTAGTCACGCAGCGGACTACCTCGACGAGCTTCATGACCTGGGCGGGGTTGAAGTAGTGCAGCCCCACGAACTGCTGCGGACGGCCCGTCACGGCGGCCTGGTCGATCACCGCGAGCGATGAGGTGTTCGTGGCGAACACGGCCTCGGGCTTGACGATCCCATCGAGCTCGCGCCACATCTCCAGCTTCAGCGGCAAGCTCTCGGTGATCGCCTCGATCACGAGGTCGCACTGAGCTAGGTCGCCATAGTCGATGGTGCCCTTGATGCGTGCGCGCACCGCGTCGGCCTCCTCCTGCGTGGCCTTGCCCTTCTCGACGCTGCGGGCCAGCTGCTTCTCGATCTTGCCCACTCCCTTGGCCAGGGTGGCCTCGTCGACCTCGCGCAGCACCACCTCATAGCCGGCCTGCGCGGCGACCTGCGCGATGCCGTGGCCCATCAGTCCCGCACCCAACACTCCAACCTGCTTGACGTCCGCCATGAAACCTCCGCTTGCACGCTTATCCGGGCCAGGGAGCCTATTGGGTAGGCGCATGCATGGCAGCGCACGGGCCGACCGATCGACGCCGCGCCGCCGAGTGTTCGCAAGTCCGGAAGTTCTGAGCCGCACTCGGCGTCTTCCTTGAAAGAGCCATCTATCGGAAGGAGCCTTCCCATGCCCCATCGCCTCGCGCTGTCGCTCGCAGCGCTCCTCGCCTCTGCCTGCCTGGCGCTCGTCCCCGCTGGCGCCCTTGCCTACGACCACCCCTTCATCGGCGCATTCAGCACACTCACCTCGCTCGGGGAAACGGTGCCCTCAAACGGCGACGTGAACCCCTACGGCATCGTCACCGTTCCCCGCAGCATCGGCTCGCTGGTGGGCGGGGACCTCTTGATCAGCAACTTCAACAACTCCGAAAACCTGCAGGGGACGGGCACGACGATCGTGCAGGTCGCCCCCGGCGGCGGCACCTCGCTGTTCGCGCAGATCGACCCCAAGACCCTCCCTGGACCGTGCCCCGGCGGCGTGGGACTGACGACGGCGCTGGCGGTTCTGCCGCGCGGCTACGTCGTCGTGGGCAGCCTGCCCACCACCAACGGCAACTCGGCGACCGCGCAGGCCGGCTGCCTGATCGTGCTCGACTCCTCGGGCAAGCCGGTGCAGACGATCTCCGGGGCCCCAATTAACGGGCCGTGGGACATGAGCTCGACGGGCGACGGCGTGAACACCACGCTGTTCGTCACCAATGTGCTCAACGGCACCGTCGCCTCCGGCGAAACGCCGACCGATGGCGGCACCGTGGTGCGCATCCGCCTGCACACCGGCCCGCGTCGCGCGCCGGAAGTGACCGCGCTGGAAACGATCGGCGAAGGCTTCCCCGAGCGCACCGACGAAGCCGCGCTGGTGGTCGGCCCCACGGGCCTTGAACTGGGCAACGGCGGCACGCTGTACGTAGCCGACACCGAGCAGAGCCGCATCGCCGCGATCCCCGACGCCCTGCACCGCACCACGCCGCTGGGCGGGGCCGGGGAAACGGTCGCCATGGGCGGCTACCTCAACAGCCCGCTCGGGCTGACCGTGGCCCCCAACGGCGACATCCTCACCGTCAACGGTGGCGACGGCAACCTCGTCGAGACGACCCCCGTCGGCGCCGAGTTCCAGCCGTTGAATACCGGCTTCGGCGAAGGCGCGCTGTTCGGGCTCACGCTCGCGCCGCACCGCCAGGGGATTTACCTGGTCGACGACGGCAACAACACGCTGGAGCTGTTGCACTGAACAGAATGATTTAAGGGAGCCGGTCCCGCTGGAGCCGGGGCCGGTCTTCCTTTCGTCACGGTCCGGCCCCGGCGGAGACGGAGCCGTCTTGCTTTCGTCACGGAGCCGGCCCGATTGGAGACGGGTCCAGATCCTCCTTCCTCCCGGTAGCCTCTGAGAGGTGAGCGACGAGGACTTCGACCTCTCCGCCGCCGGGCTGCGCGCCGACGGCACCGACCTGCGCATCTCGGTGGAGGTGCTGGCCTCCAAGCTGGAGTCCTCGCTGCCGGGCCGCACACGTGTGGAGCGCCACGGTGGAGGGCTGTTGGGCCGCGGTGAGAAGCGCGTGCGTCAGATGCAGGTCGAGCTCGGCCAGACGTGCTACCAGCTCACGGTCGACGGCGAGCGCGTCGAGGGCTTTCGCGAGCGCAAGGTCGGGGGCATCTCGATCAAGCGCGAGCCGCTCGCTCCCGACGAGTGGGTCGCGGCGCTGACGGGCGACCTGCGCGAAGAGGCGCAGCGCAGCGCGCAGGCGCGCACCGCGCTGGAAGGGCTCGTGGGTTAGCGGCGTGTTCACCTCCGACCTCTCGATCTCCGACTTCGCCCTCTGCGACCAGCTGCAGCTGGTGCCCCTCGCACAGGTGATGGGCAGCTCGATCTACCAGGTCGGCTACCAGGAATCGACCTGGCCGATGATGATGGGCGGCAACGTCCTGACCGAGTTGGACACGCTCTCCGAAGCCTGGAACGAGGTGCGCGGCCACGCGCTGGGCCGCCTCGCGAGGGAGGCCGAGCAGGCGGGAGCGGACGCCGTGGTGGGGGTGGACCTGCGCACCGGCGCCCACGACTTCGCCGAAGGCGCGATCGAGTACGTCGTGATGGGCACCGCCGTGCGCCGCGGGAGTGCTGGCGAGGGCGCGAAGGCCGCGGCTGCAAGCAAAGCCGAGGCCGGGAGCGGGAGCGGCGCCAAGGGCAAACGACAGAGCCACCACGGGAGCAGCCAGCCGATCGTCACCGAGCTGTCGGTGGCCGACTACGCGAAGCTCGTGCGCTCGGGCTTCGAGCCGCTCGGCGTCGTCGCGTGGAGCTCGGTGTTCTTCGTCGCCTACGGCTTCAACCCGATGCTCGAACGCGGCGCGCTCGGGCAGGGCGGCATGTCGCTCGGCGGCAGCTACCTGCAGAACTTCGAGCTGACCGCGTTCACCCAGGCGCTGTACAGCGCGCGCGAGCAGGTGATGGGCAACATGGGACGCCAGGCCGCCGCGCTCGGGGCCTCGGGCGTCGTCGGGGTGCGCATCGCCCACACCATGCACCCCCAGACGATCGGCGCCGGGATGGGCGGCCGCGAGCGCCGCGGGCTGTCCGTCACCTTCCACGCAATCGGCACCGCGATCCGCGAGACCGAGCAGGCCACCATCTGGGCGCCCGAGCCGGCCCTCGACATGACGAGCTGACGGAGTACGAATGCACACACGACACCCACGCCCCCGCGCGAGCGAACACACACCCAGCCAGAGGAGCCCCCGAGCATGAGCGACAGCGACGACGTAACCGAGACCGAGGCCGCTTACGACCCGAGCTCCCTGGAGGGCGTCCCCGAGGCCGGCCGCGCCCGCCTTGCGCAGAACAAGCAGGGCCTCTTCACCTCCGACCTCAGCGTGAACGAGTTCCTGCTGATCAAGCAGGCCGGCTTCGAGCCGCTGGGGCTCGTCGTGGGCAGCTCGATCTACCACATCGGCATCCAGATGTCGGGCTGGAAGAAGAGCCAGGAGATGACCGTCCTCTCCGAAGCGATGTACGGGGCGCGCCAGCTGGCGATGACGCGCATGGAGGAGGAGGCCGACCAGTTGGGCGCCGACGGCGTTGTCGGCGTGCGCCTGGACATCGGGCGCTACGAGTGGGGCCAGGACATGGCCGAGTTCATCGCGATCGGCACCGCCGTGAAGCACCGCGACGGCGTCATGCACCGCGCACCCAACGGCCGCCCCTTCACCAGCGACCTCTCGGGACAGGACTTCTGGACGCTGCTGCGCACCGGCCACCGTCCCGTGGGGATGGTGATGGGCAGCTGCGTCTACCACGTCGCCCACCGCGGCATGCTGCAGTCGATGGCGCAGACCGGTCGCAACGTGGAGCTCTCCAACTTCACCCAGGCCCTATACGACGCGCGCGAGCTCGCGATGGAGCGCATGCAGAGTGAGGCGCAGAGCATCAGCGCGGAGGGCATCGTGGGCGTCGACCTGCAGGAGAAGAGCCACGGCTGGGGCAGCCACACGATCGAGTTCTTCGCCGTCGGCACCGCGATCGTGCCACGCGAGGGGCACGAGCAGGACGCGATCGAGCCGCCCACGCCGGTGCTCGACCTGAGCTAAACGCGCTATGGGCAGCGACTCTGACGTTATCCCTCCGTAGATACTATTGCTATCGCAAACCGAAAAGCCACAAACAACCCCCACCCTTACGTCCACCCTGCAACCCACACCACTGCCGACCCCACACCGCTGCCGACTCAACAGGAGGATCTTCCAGCCATGAGCATCGTTGGAACCGAAGACCGCGGCCCGGTCCGCCACGTCGTTCTGAACCGCCCAGAGAAGCGCAACGCGATGAACCAGGCGCTGCTCACCGAGCTGGCCGACACGCTGCGCGCGGCCGGCGACGACGCCACGGTGCACTGCGTCGTCTTGCGCGGCGAGGGCCCCGTGTTCTCCGCCGGCGTGGACCTCGCCGAGCTGGCCTCCTTCGCGGGCGAGCCGAGCGTGCTGCGGCCCTTCCGCAACGTCTTCCTCGACTGCGCGAACCTCTGCGAACAGATGACCAAGCCGGTGGTCTGCCAGATCCACCACACCTGCGTGGGCGGCGCGCTGGAGGTAGCACTCGGCTGTGACCTGCGCATCGCCGCCGAGGGCTCGCGCTTCGGGCTGCCGGAGGTGCGCTTCGGGATCATCCCCGACGTCGGCGGCTCCACGCGCCTGCCGGCGGTTGTAGGATTGGGACGCGCCAAGGAGCTGATCATGACCGGCGCGATGATCGATGCTGGTGAGGCGCATCGGATCGGCCTCGTCAACCGCGTCGTGGCAGCCGAGGAGCTGGAGGCGGCCACGCAGGGGCTGGTGGACGAGCTGTTGGCCAACTCGCACGTGGCCGTCGGGCGCGCGAAGCGGGTGATGGACGCCTCCGCGCGGCCCGCGCTGGCGCAGACGTTGGAGATGGAGGTCTCGGTGCAGGAGTTCTGTGTCGCGACGATGCGCGAGGCGGCTCGCGAGGCGGAGGCAACAAGGGCGGCCGAGGGGGTACTGGCTGGCTAGGGCAGATCTATTGGTATGGAGCTACGCCACATTGCGCGCGGAGTGAAGCTCGTGGTGGGTGAACGGCACAGCGTTCGAGGGGGTCAAGCTACGCCACATTGCGCGCGGAGATGACGAACGTAGTGGGCTTGCCGGCCCGCCGTAGTCTGGTGCCGACGGCTTCTGTCCCGTGTTCGCCGCCGCGGCAGCATGCTCCTGAGCGTAGATGCCGAAAACAAATTAACTCAAGAATCACGCCACTCGACTGGCCCAGCGACAAGCGTATGACTCCCAAGCGGCCTGCCCAGAGTCTCCTGCGCGCGGCACGCACAGGCGATCAACGCGGGCAGATCGACACCTGTCTGGACACCCATCTCATGCAGCATCGAAACAAGATCCTCAGTAGCGATATTGCCAGTCGCCCCCGCCGGCACGGGACAGCCGCCCAGCTCGCCGAAGGACGACTCGAAGCTCGTGACACCGGCCTGCAGCGCCGCCAACGCGTTGGCGAGGCCCGCGCCGCGCGTGTTGTGGAAGTGGGCGGTCAGTTCGACCTCGGGCGGGCGGGCACCCAATCTTTCGCGGGCGAGCGCGAAGAACTCACCCACCTGCACCGGGTTGGCCATCCCCGTCGTGTCGCCGAAGCCGATCTCCTGCGCGCCGAAGTCGCGCAGGCGCGCAGCGATCTCGAGCACGCGCGTTGGCGATACATGGCCCTCGTACGGACAGCCGAAGGAGGTCGAGATGACGCCCTCGCAGCGCAGGCCGGCCTCGCGCGCGCGACCCAGCACGACCTCCAACCCGGCGAGCGACTCGGCGACGGTGCGGTTGACGTTCTTGCGGTTGTGTGTCTCCGACGCGGATAGGAACACGTTGATCTCGTGCAAGCGCGCGCGCTGCTCCAGCGCGGCGTCGAGGCCGCGCGCGTTGGGGACGAGCACGCTCACCGAGACCCCTTCGGGCACGTCGATCCCGGCGAGCACCTCGGCGGCGTCGGCGAGCTGCGGGATCACCTCAGCGCGCACGAAGCTCGTGACCTCGATGCGCCGCAGGCCGGTGCGCGCAAGGGCGTCGATCAACTCGATCTTGCGCGCGGTGGGGATCACCTCGGGCTCGTTCTGAAAGCCATCGCGCGGCCCGACCTCTCTGATGCGCACGGCGCCGGGCAGCTCACCCATGTGCGCGCGAACTCCCCGCGATTACTTTTAAAGGGGGGCCAAGCTGGTGCCGCGTGGCGGGCACCACTAGGAGAACGACAGCCCGCCGCTCACGTTGAGCGTCTGGCCGGTGATGTAGGAGGCGTCCTCGCTCGCGAGGAAGGCGATCGCCGCGGCGACCTCCTCGGGCTCGCCGGCGCGGCCGAGCTGGGTGGCGTCGATCATGCCCTGCTTCAGGCGCTCCCCCACCTCGCCGTAGACGACGGGCGCGGCGTTCAGGAGCGGCGTCTCGATCGGGCCGGGGGCGACGGCGTTGACGCGCACGCGGTAACGCGCGGCCTCACGGGCGATCGCCTTGGTGAAGCCGATCACCCCGGCCTTGGCGGCGGAGTAGACGGCGGAGCCCTGCGAGCCCACGCGGCCGGCCTCGGAGGCGACGTTGACGATCGCGCCCGAGCGGCGCTCCTGCATGCCGGGAAGCACGGCGTGCGTCACGGCGAGTGTGCCGCGCAGGTTGACGCCGAGCACGAAGTCCCACAGGCCGGGGTCGGTCTTGACGAAAAAGGAGAACAGGTCGGTCCCCGCATTGTTGACGAGCACGTCGACCGGCCCGAGCGCGTCGTTGACGGCCTGCACGGCGAGTCCCACAGAGGCGACGTCGGTGACGTCCAGGCGACAGGCGAACCCGTCGAGCTCGCCCGCCACGGCGCGGCCCCCCTCCTCGTTGACGTCGCCGATGGCCACGCGCGCGCCTTCGGCCGCCAGGCGCCGCGCTGTGGCGGCGCCGATGCCCGAGGCGCCGCCGGTGACGAGCGCGATCTTTCCCTCCAGCCGCATGATGGCAGCGTAGCCGTCCGCGCGGACCGGCGGTGGGCGAGCGCTCTGGATCGGTGACGGACGGGCGCTCCAGGCCGGCGGTCGGCGGGCGCGCGGACCGCCGGCAGTGGGGCGCTCGTATACTCGGCCGCCGTGGCCTCCCCCGTCTGCATCGTCGGCGCCTCGGGCGCCCTGGGCTTCGGTCTGGCCGTGCGCTTCGGCCGGGCCGGCGTGCCCGTCACGATCGGCTCGCGCGAGGTCTCGCGCGCACGGGAGGCGGCCGAGCGCGCCCGCGCGGTTGTCTCCGACGGGCAGTTCACCGGCCTCGCCAATGCCGACGCGGTGGCGCAGGCCAAGCAGGTGATCCTCAGCGTGCCCTTCCGCAGTCACTCCGAGACGTTCACGAACCTCAAGGGCGCCTGGCGCGAGGGCCAGCTGCTGATCGACGCGACCGTGCCGCTCGCCGCGGCCGTCAGCGGCAAGGCGACGCGCATGCTCGGCGTGTGGCAGGGCTCGGCCGCGCAGCAGGCCCAGGAGATGGCGGGCGAGGGTGTGCGCGTGGTCTCCGCGCTGCATACCGTCAGCGCGGCCTCGCTCACCGATCTGGAACACGAGCTGAACGAGGACGCGCTGCTGTGCGGCGAGCAGCGCGCCGACAAGCGCGAGGCGGCAGAGCTGCTGCAGCAGATCGCGGGCCTGCGCTGCGTGGACTGCGGGCGCCTTGAGATGGCGCGCATCACCGAGTCGCTCACGGCGATGTTGATCGGCGTCAACTCCCGCTACAAGACGCACGCGGGGATCCATCTGACGGGGCTGCCGGAGCAGTTGTGGGAGTAGGCGGAGCCTCTTCTCCGGGCGGGACGAGCCCGCACGACGGGCAGGGAGCCCCGTCCTCGACGGACCCGAGCCAAGCATCCCCTCCTCCCACCCCCGAGGTCGTCGTCCTCGCCGGCGGCACCGGCGGCGCCAAGCTCGCCCGGGGCATGCTCGACGTGGTCTCCCCCGAGCGCCTCGCGGTGATCGCCAACACGGGCGATGACATCGAGATCTACGGCGCATACGTCTCGCCCGACCCCGATCTGGTGTCCTTCTGGCTGGCCGATCAGATCGACGAGCGCGGCTGGGGTCTGCGCGGGGACAGCTTCCGCGTGATGGACGGCCTGCGCGGACTCGGCGTCGACGTGTGGTTCAACCTCGGCGACCTCGACCTCGCGTGGTGCCTGGAGCGTGCACGCATGCTCGCGGAGGACACCACCCCCACTGCGGCGCTGGCGCACCTAAACGAGGCGCTGGGTGTGCACGCAAAGGTGCTGCCGATGAGCGACCGCCAAGTGCGCACGTGGGTGCGGAGCCCGGGCGGCTGGTGCTCCTTTCAGGAGTTCATGATCCGCAAGCAGGCCGCCGGCCCGATCGAGGGCCTGGAGTTCCGCGGCGCCGAGCACGCCGCCCCCAGCGCGGACGTGCTCGCCGCGATCGCCGGCGCGCGCGCGATCGTGATCGGTCCCTCCAACCCGCTGGCTTCGATCGCGCCGATCCTCGCGGTCCCCGGAGTGCGCGAGGCGCTCGCCGCCGCACCTGCCCCGATTGTCGCGGTCAGCCCGATCGTGGGCGGCGAGGTGCTCAAGGGCCCCACGGCGGCGTTCATGGCGTTCGCGGCGCTGGAGTGCAGCGCGAAGGGCGTCGCGGACTTCTACGGCGAGCTGCTCGACGGGCTCGTGTGCGACGAGGAGCTGCCCGCGGGCGGCCCTCCGTCACTGCGCATCGACACGCGCATGGACGACGCCGTCGCGCGGGCGCGCGTGGCCGCGCAGGTCTTGGAGTTCGCCGATTCGCTTGCCGGGTAGGCTCTGAACGGTGAGACGCACCGCTGCGATCCTCCCTGTAAAGCGCTTCTCCCACGCCAAGCAGCGCCTCGGCGCAAGCGTGGCCGATCCGCTGCGCCACGACCTGGCCCAGGCGATGGTGGGCGACGTCCTGAGCGCCCTTGGCGAGTGCCGGTCGGTCGCCCTGAGGATCGTCGTCACCAACGAGGAGTCTGTGGCCACAGCGGCACGTGGGGATGGTGCAATTGTCGTGCCCGATTCCGCCGAGGCCGGACAGAGTGCGGCGGTTGCCCAGGGCCTTGCCCATGCCCTCGCCGAGGGAACGCAGCGAGCGCTGTGCATCCCGGGAGACTGCCCCGCCCTGGACCCAGCCGAGCTTGATGAGCTGCTTGGCGCCGCGGATGCAGACGAAGTGGTGATCGTTCCCGATCGTCACGGTACGGGCACCAATGGGCTGCTGCTCTCCCCACTGGATGCCATCTCCCCGAGCTTTGGTCCCGACAGCTGCCGGCGCCATACGGAGCTCGCACGCCGGGCCGGGGTGAGGTGTCGCCTTGCCCACCCCGCCTCGCTGCTGCTCGACATCGACACGGGCGCAGACCTCGACGCGTTGCGGGAGCGTCTTGCGGGCGAGCCCATCCATGCCCCGCGCACACGCGCCGTTCTCGGCCTCGTGGAGGAGCATTGGCCTCTCTGCACGCCCGCGGCCTGAAAGGGCTGCCTGAGGTGCGCGCCGGGGATGACCTGGCAGCGCTGATCGTGGCCTCAGCGGAGTCCGAGCTGCACCACGGCCAGATCGTGGTGCTCGCGCATAAGGTGCTCTCCAAGGCCGAGGGTGCGATCGTCGCGCTCGGCGACGTCGCGCCGACGGCTCGCGCGCGCGAGCTGGCCACCGAGCAGGGCAAGGACCCCCGCGCGGTGCAGGTCGTGCTCGATCAGTCCGCCGAGGTGCTGCGCGCCGCAAATGGCGTGCTGATCTGCCGCACCCACCACGGCTTCGTGTGCGCCAACGCGGGCGTCGATGCCTCCAACACGGCCGCCGACGGGGCCGAGACGTTGATCGTGCTGCCGCGCGACCCCGACGCCTCAGCGCGCGCGCTACGGGCGCGCCTGGGCGAATTGACGGGTGCGACGCCCGCAGTCCTCGTCACCGACAGTTTCGGGCGCGCGTGGCGCCACGGCCAGTGCGACGTGGCGATCGGCTGCGCGGGCATGGCGCCGCTGGAGGACTGGCGCGGGCGCTCCGACAGCGTCGGGCGCGAGCTGCGCGCGACCTGGCTGGCGGTGGCCGACGCGGCCGCAGGGGCCGCCGATCTGGCGCGCGCGAAGGACTCGCGCGAGCCGGTCGTGCTGATCGACGGCCTGGAGCGGTTTGTCACCGAGGCCGACGGCCCCGGCGCGGCCGCGCTGCTGCGTCCTCTGGGCGAGGATCTGTTCCGCTGATCGGCGTCCACTTCTGGCGCGCGCCGTGAGGCCCGCGCCGCCGGACCCGCACCTGCACGCCAGCGAAGCCCTATGCGCTCTCCAGCCGCGTGCCCGGCGTGCTTTCCCCGCGCCGCTCAGCCAGCGCGTGGCGCCCATTCACGTACAGCGCGCGGGGCATCGCCGTGGCGAGCATGCGCGCCGGGCCGATGTTGCGCGTGCCGAACGCCTCGAACGTGCGGGCCAGGCGCTCGTCGCGCGCGGCGCTGGAGAAGAGCAGCCGCTCGGCAGGGTTGAACCTCCGGCCGTTGGCGTAGCCGAGGATCATCTGGGAGTGCCCGCGCAACCTGCGGGCGTGGCGGCGACGGTAGCGCTGCAGGCCCTGTTCCAGGGACTCGGCGCCCAGCAGCGCGGGGGCGACGCTGTCGGCGAGCCATTCGGCCGACTGGAAGGCGAAGCCGCAGCCGATCCCCCACAGCGGGTCGAGCGCGCCCGCGGCGTCGCCGACGAGCGCCAGACCGGGGGCAGCGGGCCGGTGGATGACGTTGGTCATGTCGACCTTCGCGTTGATCGGCCCGACGATGCGCGAGGCGGCTATCGGGGGCGCATCGGGCAGGGCTTCGATCGTCTCCACGAGCGCCTTGACGGGGTCTGCGCGAAATTCCGGCAGGCGCTTCTTGGTCGGCATCGCGACGTACAGGGTCAGCCCTTCGTCGGTTGGGAAGCATCCGGCCATGTCGGGGTCGAGCATCCACAGCGCGCCATCGGGTGCGAACTCGGGCGAGGAGCCCTCGAAGTAGCCGCCGTAGGCCAGGCGCGCGTGCTGGACGGTCTTCGTGTGAACGCCGGACAGCTTGGCGACAGTGGAGTCGCGACCGTCGGCGCCGACGGTCAGGGGCGCGCGCAGCGTGAGCGTCTCACCCTGGGTGTTGCGCGCGGTCAGACCGCACACGGCACTCTCCTCGCGCAGCAGTCCGGTAACGGTCTGCCCGAGCAGCAGATCCACGCCGGGGGTCTCGCCGGCCAGCCGGCGAATCAGCGGATCAAGCCGCTCGCGGCGCAGGTTGACCCCCCTACGCACGGTGTTTTCGCGCGACACGACCCACCCCCAGCGCGCCCACAGGCGCCCGCGCGAGCGCAGCGCGCCGGCCTCCATCATCGGCTCGAGCAGCCGCAGGCGCTCGAGCGTCGGCACGGCGGAGGACTGGATGAAGTGCGTGCAGACACGCTTGTACGCGTTTGGATCCGGGCGCTGCTCGACCAGCGCGACCCGGGCTCCCGCGCGGGCGAGCAGCATCGCGGTCGTACATCCGGCGAGACTCGCGCCGGCGATCACCACGTCGTAGTTGCGAGGCTCGGCTGCCATGCCCTTCGCCGGTGCACTCTCCGCATGTGCTGAATCAGCCATTTTGTCTGAGCTCCTTTTCGCTCGCCCCCCGGTCGGTGAGACGTAGGCTCTATAGTTCGGCCCGAACTATACAGGACGAACTGTGAAAAGCAAGGCTATCCGTCTCACGACAACCTCCTATGCGGTGATGGCGCTGCTCGAACTGTACGGCGAGGCGACTCCGTACGACCTCAAGCAGGTGTTGGATCGCTCGATCCAGAACTTCTGGCCAGTGCCGCACACGACTTTCTACGAGGAGCCCGCGCGACTCGCCAAGGCAGGCTACCTCTCTCAGAGCCAGGAGTCCGGCGGGCGCCGGCGCAAGCGCTACGCGCTGACCGACAGCGGGCGGCAGACGCTGCGCGCGTGGGCCGACGCGCCCGACACCGCCCCCTCGCAGTTCCGCGACGAGGGCATGCTGAAGGTGTTCGCGGGAGCGGACCCACGGACGGTCTACGCGGGGCGAGGCGAGCTGCACCGCGCCAAGCTGGCCGAGCTCGAGGGCTACCTGGAGAACATGCGCGCGCGGCTCGCCGAGGAGCCATGCGACGAGCGCTGGCGCGGCCCCGAAGCGACGCTCATCGCGGGCATCAACTACCAGCGTCAGATGATCGACGCGATCGAGCGGTTCATCGAGCGCCCGCCGGAGAACACGGCGCGGCCCCCTGACGGCCGGTAGGCCGTCCCTCCCTACCCAACCAACCTGCCGTCTGTTCAGACGGCGACCGGTACCGTGCCCGCGCCCCTGAGCGGGTGCTGGCGCCGGATCTCGTACAGCGTCGTGCGCTCCGCCGCCGGGCGCCCGGCCTCGTGCGCGGCGGCGATCAGCTGCTCGGGGTCGAGCTTCGTGCCGTGGTAGGACCCGGCGAGACGGCTGATCGACTCCTCCATCAGCGTCCCGCCGAGGTCGTTGACGCCCCAGCGCAGCGACTCGGTCGCGGCCTCGAGGCCCATCTTCACCCACGACGCCTGCAGGCTTCCGATCGTGCGCCCCAGCGCGAGACGGAAGACGGCGGTGTGCTTGAGGTTCTCCTCGCGCCCGATCTCCTCGACGCCGTGCGTGCGGCCGAGCAGCGTCTGGAAGGGGATGAAGGAGAGCGGCACGAACTCGGTGATCCCGCCCGTGCGCTCCTGCAGGGTGCGGATCACGCGCATGTGCTCGGCCAGCTCCCAGGGCTCCTCGATGTGGCCGAACATGACCGTCGAGGTCGAGCGCAGACCGGCGCGATGCGAGGCTTCGATGATCTCCACCCAGCGCGCCACGGGCAGCTTGTTGGGCGAGATGCGTTCGCGCACGCCATCGTGCAGCACCTCCGCGGCGGTGCCCGGCGTGGAGCCCAGGCCGGCGTCGGCCAAGCGCGCGAACACCTCCGCGGGCGGCAGGCCGGAGATGTCGCACATGTGCGCGATCTCCATCGGCGAGTAGGCGTGCAGGTGCAGCTCCGTGCTCGCCTCGCGCGCGGTGGCCTTGGCTAGGCGCAGCCAGCCGAGGTAGTCCTCCAACGACCAGTCGGGGTGGATGCCCGACTGGATGCACAGCTCTGTGGCGCTGTAGTCGATCGCCTCCCGCACGCGCCGCACGAACTCGGCCTCGTCGTGCTCATAGGCGTCGGGCGAGCGCTTGCCCTGGCCGAAGCCGCAGAACGCGCAGCCCACGGTACAGACGTTGGAGATGTTGATGTTGCGATTGACAACGAACGTCACGGTGTCGCCCGCCAGCTCGGCGCGCAGCTCGTCCGCCGCCTGGCGCATGTCCTCGATCGCCTCCGGGCGCGTCTCGGCGAACAGAGCCGTGAGCTCCTCCGGCGAGAGCCACTCGCCCTCGCGGCCCTTGGCGATCGCGCCGGGGACGAGCTCGGGGCGGATCGCAAACGGCGAGTCCCCGCGCCGCGTCGCCGCCCCGCCCGAGCCGCGGCGCGGGATGAACGACCAGTACTTGAGCTTGATCGTGTCGAGCACGCCCTGCGCGACCCACCGCTGGTCGATGTACTGCGGATAGACGCACAGGCGCTCGGTGAGCGCGTACCCGTCGGCCTTCAGGCGCTTGCGCACCTGGTGCGGCGAGGGGAAGGGGTGCTCGGGGGAGATGTGGTCGCCGTTGGCCGACAGCCCCCCCAGGTCCGTGGCGCCGGCCGCGACCAGCTGCGGCCACCAGTCGGCGAGGTTGGGCGGCACCTGGATGCCGACGTCGGGCATCAGCCGGCGGGTCTCGGCGATCAGCCCGCGCATGTCCTCGATCGACACCGGCCCCGCGCCCTCGGTGGCCCAGCGTGGCAGCGGCAGTGGCTCACCACCGCCATCCCCCTCTCCCTCCCACCGCTCGCGCGCGGCAGCCTCGGCGATCAGCGCCGGCTCCTGCCCGTAGTAGCGCGGGTGCGGGACGTAGTTCTGCAGGATCACCTCCTGGATGTGCCCATACTCGGCCTGCACGGCGGCCAGCGCCTGGAGCGAAGCGACGCGCTCCTGCGCGGTCTCGCCGATGCCGACGAGGATTCCCGAGGTGAAGGGGATGCAGAGCTCCCCGGCCGCGCGGATCGTCTCAAGGCGCCGGGCCGGATGCTTGGTGGGCGAGCCAGCGTGGACCGTCTGCATCAGGCGCTCGGAGACCGACTCCAGCATCAGCCCCTGCGAGGCGGTCACCTCGCGCAGGCGCGCCAGGTCCTCGCGTGAGAGCACGCCGAGGTTCGTGTGCGGCAATAGGCCGCGCTCGAGCGCCCGCTCGCACGTCCAGACGACGTAGGCCGTGAAGTCCTCGTGCCCATACTCCTCCAGGCGCGCGGCCACCTCGCGGTTTTCCTCGGGGCGCTCGCCCGTCAACACCAAGAGCTCCTTGACCCCACGTCGCGCGGCGCCGTCGAGGATCCGCAGCACCTCCTCGGGCGCATACAAGTGCGCCCGGTGCGTGGCGAACGAGCAGTACTTGCAGTGGCACTGACACGTGCGCGAGAGCGAGAGCGTCAGGTTGCGCGAGTATGTGACCCTCCGCCGCATTGTTGGAGTGTATGAGGTCCCTATCCGTCCGACCTGGCTCGTAGCTTGCGGGTCATGCCCAAAGACAATGCACGCTTCGCGGTAGCCGAGTTCATCGGCACGTTCACCCTGATCTTCGTCGGCGCCGGCTCGATCATCGCCTCCGAAGGCCTCGAATCCTCAAGCCTGATCGGCGTGGCGATCGCCCACGGCCTCGCAATCGGCGTGATGGTCGCCGTCTATGCGCGCGTCTCAGGCGCACACTTTAACCCCGCCGTGACCCTCGGCTTCCTGGTGACGCGCCGCATCAAGCCCGCGCTCGCAGGCGTCTACTGGGTGGCGCAGCTCGCCGGCGCCGCGGTCGCGGCGCTGCTCTTGCGCGAACTGATGCCCAAGGGACCGACCGAAGCGGTGCACCTCGGCGTGCCGGCGCTCGGCCACGGCGTGGGCTCCGGCGCGGGGGTCGTGCTCGAGGGCATCCTCACGTTCTTCCTCGTGACCGTCGTGTTCGGCACAGCCGTGGACCCGAAGGGCGCGTTCAAGTCGATCGCGGCGCTGATGATCGGCCTGACGATCACGATCGACATCCTGATCGGCGGCCCCTTCACGGGCGCGGCGGTAAACCCGGCGCGCGCGTTCGGCCCACAGCTCGTCGGCAACTACTGGTCAAACGGCTGGGTCTGGTACGTCGGCCCGCTCGTGGGCGGCGCGCTGGCGGCCGTGCTGTATGAGTGGCTGTACCTGCCGGGGCGCTCGGAGGAGGAGCCGCCGCCGGTGGCGGAGGGCATCGCCGAGTAGTAGTTCCCGCAGATCCGGCCGGCGCCCGCTGCGCTTCCGCAGGCCTCGGCCGGCGCTCTGACGGCTGTCGGGGCGGGCCGCGGGCTCGGGCCACTATCCTGGGCGCGATGGGCAGCTCCCCCCGCGTCTTCCTGGCCCGCCACGGCCAGACGGCATACAACCACGAGGGCCGCTTCCAGGGCCAGCTGCCGGTGCCCCTCGATGCGACCGGCCGCGAGCAGGCGGCGGAGCTCGCCGAGCGCGCCGCGGAGCGCGGCTTCGAGGCGCTGTGGTGCAGCCCGCTGCTGCGCGCGCGCGAAACGGCCGACATCGTCGCCGAGCGCATCGAGCTGACCCCGCGCGAGGACCCGCGCCTGATGGAGACCAACGCGGGCGACTGGACGGACCGCCTGTTCAGCGATGTGGTGGCCGAAGCGCCCGAGGAGTTTCAGAAGTTCGTCGACGGCGACCCCCACTTCGGCTTCCCCGGTGGCGAGAGCTTCACCCAGCAGGGCGTGCGCGTGGCCGCGGCGATCTACGACATCCGCCGCGCCGAGGCCCCCGCGCTCGTCGTCTGCCACGGCGGCGTGATCCGCCTCGCGCTGTCACTGCACTTCGAACACGGCGTCACGCTCGCCGACCGGGTACCCAACGGCGCGCTGATCGCCCTCGACCCCCGCGAGGCGCGCAAGATCGAACACGGTGGGGATTCTGTGGCGACGATTCCGGGGTAGAGGAGTTCGGGGGCGGCACCGGCTGCACTGGCGATAACGCGGGGCTAAAGGTTCGCCAGCCGACTGACCAGTTCCGCCCCCTCGCGTGCCATGCGCGAGCGGGGCACCACCTGATCGAAGCCGGCGTCCAGGGCGCGCTGGCGGGCCTCGGGGTCCACGTGGGCGTAGAAGCCAAGGGTGCGCACTCCCGCCAGCGAGCCGGCGCCCGCCAGCTCGTGCACCAGCGCGGGGCCGTCGAGGTCGGGGCTTGTCAGATCGACCACCAGCACCGCCGCCTCGGCAAGCAGGGCCCTCGCCCGCTCGGCGCTACCCACCAACTCGACCTCAAAACCGCCAGCCCTGAGCGCCCCCTGCACCTGCGAGCCGAACAGCAGGTCCGGGACGAGCGCCACCACGCGCGTTGTCACTTCAGCCCTCCAACCAGCTACTGCGCGCGCAGGCGCAGGAACTCTTCGCGCGCCGACTGGGGGCGGCCCCACGTCTGCGTGACCTCTGCGCGCCCTTCGCGCAGCTCACGCAGGACGAGCTCGCCCTCGATGCCGGCGTCGTCCAGCAGTCCCAGCGCGCAATGCACGGTGGGCGCCGCGGCGGCGTGGCCGAAGCGGTGGGCGACAAGCAGCCGCCAGTGCCAGTCGTGGTGGGAGTAGGGCTGTGCATTACAGGTGGCCAGATACACAGCGGCATCGACGTAGCGCGACTCGTCGGCGATGCGCAGGTCAAGCTCGAGGTCGGTCCAGTCCTCGGGCAGCGAGTCGATCGTCTGCTGGAAGGTGTCGGCCAAGCTCATGGCGGAAAGCGTAGCGAGCGCGCCGGGCTATCCTCGAACCGATGGCTTCGACCGAGACAAGCCCCTCTGCAACAGGGCCCTCCACCAGTGCCTCGCCCGCCACCAAGGGGGACGACCTGCCCGCCGAGTATCGCGCGCTGAGGGAGAGCTGCGGGCTCATCGACCGCTCCGAGCGGGGCAAGCTCGCCCTCACCGGTCCGGATGCCAAGAGCTTCCTCGCGGGGCAGGTGACCAACGATATCGAGGCGCTTCAGGCAGGGGACGGCTGTTACGCCGCCTTCCTCACCCACAAGGGCAAGATGCTCGGGGACATGCGCGTCCTGGCCATCGGCGCAGACCCCGAGGGCACACCAAGCGAACTGCTGCTCGACACCGAGCGCGTGACGCTGCAGGCGCTGTTCGACATGATCCGCCGCTTCAAGATCGGCTACGAGGTGGAACTGCACAAGCGAACCCTAGAGTGTGCGCTGCTCTCGCTCGTCGGCCCTGCAAGCCGCGAGGTTGCAGCGCGCGTGGCCGATCGCGAAGCATCGGCATCGCATGAGGCGCCGGTATCCCATGAGGCGCCGTCGCCGGCACCACGAGCCGTCGAACTCGCGGAGCGCGAGCACGCCCACACGCCGGCGACGATCGCCGACCGGGAAGTGCGCCTGATCGCCACCGACGAGGGCGGCATGGACGTGTTGTGCGCCACGTCGGCCCGCGAGACCGTGAGCGAAGCCCTCATCGCGGCCGGTGCCCAGCCCGTGAGCGAAGCCGCCGCGGAGATCGTGCGCGTGGAGCGCGGGCGACCGCGCTACGGCGTGGACCTGGACGATACCTTTATCCCCCAGGAGGCCGGCCTCAACGAGCGCGCGGTGAGCTTCACAAAGGGCTGCTACGTCGGCCAGGAGACGGTCGCGCGCCTTTACTACAGGGGCAAGCCAAACCGCCACCTGCGCGGCCTGCAGCTCTCCGCCCCGGCCGCCAGCGGCGAGGAGCTGCGGCTGGGCGAGCGCGTCGTGGGACACCTCGGCAGCTCTGTCATCTCCCCTGCCCTCGGGCCGATTGCCCTTGCATTGGTGCGCCGCGAGGCCGAGCCCGGTGCAACCGTGGCAGTCGGCGAACACGGTAGCGCCGAAGTCCTAGAGCTCCCGTTCGCGCCCTGAGCGACGTTCGCCAACCCGCCGTCCCCGCCCCGAACGCCGCCGCTTTCTGTGTGATCGATATCACACGCGCAATGATTGCGTAGGTGGCTATACTTGCGTGCATGCAAGCAGCTCCTGCTCCCACGCAAGCAACACGCGAGACCCTCATCAGCGACATGTTCGCCCTCGCGAGCTTCCTGATGCGGAACTCGAACGTGGGCGCGTTCAACGCGATCGTGGAACTCGACCTGTCGTTTACGCAGATCAAGGCGCTGTGCAGGATGGACCTCGATGCAAGCGAGCCCTCGGTGAAGGGACTGGCGGAGGCGATGAAGGTTTCGCTGCCCGCGATGAGCCGGGCCGTGGACGGGCTGTACGAGCGCGGCTTCGTGGACCGCTACGAGGATCCCAGCGACAGACGCATGAAGCGCATCTGCATGACCGACGCGGGCCGCACGGTGACGAGCACCCTCAACGAGGCTCGCCTGATCGGGTTGCAGGAGTTCCTTACCTCACTGAACGAGGAGGAAGCGCAGGCCCTCAGCCACGCGCTTGAGCTGATCCTCGCCGACCGCCCCGAGCTGGCCGCCCTGCGGCCCAGCCCGACCGAGATATCGCAGTTGCCGTCCCCTCAGAAAGGAGCCGCCTCATGAGCGCGCGAATCGCAGCCATCCGGATGAACGAGGAGAACCGCCGCTGGTGGGCGCTGGGAGCGATGTGCTTCGCACTGTTCATGATCATGCTCGACAGAGTAGGCGTTTTGCGCTAGTATGGCCGCATCGACTACCAAAGGATTGGTCAGCCATGCTCCTAGAGGAATATCGGCGCGTCTCGCGTGTCGGCAAACGCAAGCTCAAAGACGAAACCGCTGAGGACGCGAAGTCCAAAGGCAAGACGGGCAGTGTCCTCATTTCGCCCGAACTACAGCGGCAGACAATCGACCAGTGGGCCACTCCGCGAGGTCATGAGTTGCGCCAGAACGAGGCGGAGCTTGATGTCTCCGGGGGCAAAATGGAGCGAGCCATCCTCGACGGATGCCTAGAGCGCATCCGTAACCACGAAAGCGATGGCTTGGTTGTGGCGAAGCTGAATCGCTTTGCGCGCACGCTTCTCGGCGGTCTTGAAGTCATCAAGCAGATTCATGAAGCTGGTGGTGTCTTTTACGCGGTCGATCTTGATGTGGACTTCTCAACTCCAATCGGCAAGACAATCTTGACGATCATGCTGCGTATTGGCGAGATGGAGCGCGAACTAAAGCGAGATGATTGGGCCGATGCTCAGTCGTGGGCCATTGTCGAGAATAGCGTCTGGATAAACGCCAACATTCCGATTGGCTATGACCGCACTCCTGAGAAGTCCCTGATTCCCAATGCCGACGCTCCGCACGTTCACAAGGCGTTCAAGATGCGTGGGACTGGTAGCGCGATTGCTGACATTCAGCGTTATTTGGAGGCAAACTGTCCGCTTAGCGATGGCCGCATTTGGACATACAAGCGAGTCATCGACCTGTTTCCCAAGCGTGTCTATCGTGGGGAAACCCGTCATGGCGAGACTTGCAACCCCGATAGTCATGAGCCAATCGTGACTGAGGCCCAATGGCAAGCTGCGAATGCGATCCCTAAGCGCACTGTCTCGCGCACGTCGAATCCGAGCTTGCTTCATGGTCTAATCCGATGCGCCGGTTGCGGATACATCATGAGCCCGTCGAGCGTGCCTCAACGTCCGCTCAAGGACGGTACAGAGAAGCCGAATCTACTCATCTACACCTGCCGTCGCATCCATCAGAGGAAAAAGTGTCCTGCACCATCGATGATCGTCCGTCATCTGGCAGACGACTACATACAGCAAGCATGGCGCGAAGGGATGGCGGGACTCAAGCTAGAGGGCACTGAGGCTACGGCAGAGTTGGACACAGTACAGAACGAGCTTGACGCGCTTGAGGCTGAGCTTGGCGAACATCTTGCCGACACAGACCTTAGAGCGGCCGTAGGACCGCAGCGCTACCGTGCCGCTACAGAGTCAAGGCTAAAGGCAATCGCTGACGTGAGAGGGCAATTGGTAGCTCTTAGCGCGAAGGCTTCTACCAACGGTTCGCCCAACGCAATCAGCTATGACGACCTGACGCTTGATGAGCGCCATGACGTACTAGCTGGTTCGGTTGATGTGATCCTCTGCCGTCGAGCGCCCAAGGGAACTATCGCCCCTGATCGCTTGCGCATCCTCTGGCGCGGAGACACTAAAGACGACATGACCTTTCCCGCTACTTGGTGAATCGTTCCAAGCGGTGCCGGGAAGTCGTGTGGAGAGCGTCTGCCTGACGCTTTCGATTGCGGCCGTCCTAGCCTTCTCTGACATTGGTCCGTACATCGTGTGCTCCGTTCATCGAATGGATATCTCGATGTCCGCGAACACGTAGGGACGCCGCTGGAAGGTCCGAGCACATATGGCGACCTTCTGACATTTCTGCTAGCCAGTATAGCAAACGAAAAATCCCCGCCAAAGCGGGGATCGTTTACCTGTTCTTGCTGTGACGCGGATGCGTCTTGTCTGATCGGAACCATCCCTTCGACGGATGATCCTCATGGTGCTTCTTACAAACCGGATGTCCGTCTGTATCGGGATGCCAACTCAGTCGCCAGCATTTGTGTTCGTGGCAGTTGTGCTTTGACCACCAAATGCCTAGACCGCCGATGAGAGTTATCTCTCCAAGGTCAGAGGCAATGCCCGACCAGAACTGATAGCCCGGTCCTTGTAGCGGATGCCATAGCCAGTACCAACTCAATGATGTTTGTGAAGCTATGTGAAGAACTTCGATCATGGCAGATGTACCACCACTTTTTCGATTAGCTTTCCTGCCGGTCCTTCTGGACCCAACGGTCCCTGTGGACCGATAGGACCGCGAAGTCCTGGTGCTCCTGCGGGACCTGCTGGTCCTCTTGGACCGGGAATGCCGATGCCAGTTCCGTTAGCTCCACGCGGGCCTACAGGACCCTCTACGCCTTGTGAGCCCGCCTGACCCCTTGGTCCGGGCATTCCATTAGCTCCTGGGGCTCCTGACGGCCCTTTGACGCCTTGTATGCCCCTTGCTCCGCGTGGACCTGCTGGCCCTCGCTCTACGACCAAGAGCTTCTTGTTATGGAAGATCGGTTGGACGACGCGCTCAACTCGTTCGACGTGCTCTATGCGCGTAGTGAGTTGATGGCGTGCTGAGATGTCGCTTTCGAGCTTGGCGAAGGTGACGGCACAGATCAATGTCAAGATGGCGATGCTGCCAACGATGAATCGACGGAAAGTCTGGTTGCTAGCCATGAAGTTCTCCTACGGATGCACCATGACTAGGATTTGTGCGATGAGCGCGAGGGGGAATGTGATGCAGAAGACCCCGACTGTTGCCGGGTATCGTCTGACGACTTTGTGCCATCTTGGCTCTCTTCCAGGTCCGCCCCGATCATCTTCAGGGCGAATCTCTGGACCGAGTTCATTCCTTCCTTTGAATCCCCTCGCAGGAGCGGCGCTGCGGCCCAAAGGAAGATGACTAGGAAGATCAAGAGTGGCTGCGCTGGCCCATGATGATCGACTGGCAATTGGGTCCAGAGAATCACCAACCCCACTGTGATGAAGAAGAAGTCTCGGAACTTGATTTTGTGTCTGTGTAGAAAAGCTTTCATTCATTTCTGCAAGTCTTTCTATGGTTTGAGTAAGTTTGAGTAGGTATTCGCATTAGAGTTTTTGTCCTTGCGCTGGTATAATGAGTGCAGGACGAATGCGAAGAATGGAATCTGGAATGAGACGACTGATACTCACTTTGGCTGTGACATTGCTGTTGTCAGCTAATGGCGCGTCCGCTGCTCAGGCGCTCTCGATGAATCCTTACAACCGAGCGGTTGAAGTGGCTGTTACTTATTGGGGGCGCTCTGTGCCGTGTACGGGAATGCCCGTTGTGCATCTGACGACTTCCCCACCTGTCGCTCAAGTGTCGGCGGGTCCTCTACAGAACGCTCTCCAGAAGGGAACTGCCGAAGTAGAGGCTTGGGTCAATCTGAATGAAGCGGCAACTGGCCGCTGCACCATCAACCTCAACGACAAAATCTGGAATTCGACTATGGCTGGCGTGGTCGAATTTCACAAGCTGTGCAATACGGTGGCTCATGAGGTAGGCCATTTTCTCGGCCATGAGGACGAAGGATCGACCAATCCAGCTTCGATCACCTATCCAGAGGAAACGCCTCAGAACGAAAACTCCGTTCCGGGTTGCATCCATCATGGCTATTCCAAGTCGGCTGTAACTACCTTGGAACATCGAGTGCTGCGCGAAGAGAGAAAGCTCGCTAAGTAGTCAACGCGGGTTGCTCGACAACATCGGCGTCGATCACCGGCTCTACCTCTACGACGCCCATTCGCTCAAGCTGTTGCCAGATGTCCTCGACGCTTCGTTTTTCTACGATTGATGTTGGCCTGCCCTGAATGGCAAGTCGCTTATCGGTGTTCTTCGCTTTCACGTCAGCAAGATCGCGTGCCACTTTCGATGGATCGCTGATCTTGCCTTCGCTTAGCAATGTAAGCGTATGTGTAACGGCCACATGCTCAACCTGCGTTGCCATTGCCGCTACGTCAAGCATGTCGTTTGCGAATGACTGCTCGCGCAATGGCGCTAGTTGGTTGCGCAGTTTCTCGTACTCTTCAAGGTGAGCGCGCTTGAAGACATCGAGCTTGGTAGCACTCACGGTTATGCCGTGGAGTTTCTTCATCTGTTCGCTTGCTATCTCAAGCGTCGGGCACGCCGCCATTGTGGCTAGGGCAAGATCGACATGAACCTCATTCTTCTCTGATAGGAACGTACTCTTAGCCATTAGTAGCCCCCATTGGCGTTGACTGAGTGAAGTAGCTGGATATGATCGGCCTCTTTGGCTCCTGGGAATGGACGTTCTAGCCCGTACTTGTTGAGTACCGACTTTGGAATGCTCTGTGTGCCTTCGGTGTCCGATGCCAAGCCTTTGGTGTGTGGATCGTCTGCGAAGCCACCTACAGCTACCGAGTGTTCTGGTGTGCGATAGCCGCTAACGCCGGTCAACTTGACGCCTAGCGCTTTGCCAAGCTCATTGAGTCGGTCAGAGATTTCAGGCGTCTTGCCGTAGGTGTAGTTGGTTCCGGCCGCTGCCGTGAATCCATCGCCACCTTTGGCATCTGCGGTCTTGCCATTCACGCCAGGTAGCTTCGGTGTTGATGTAGCTGGAGCAGCCGGTGTTGCGGTCGCTGTGACTTTGCCTGGAATCGATGTCGTGAATTCAGCCTTTGACGGTTCTTTGGTGGTCAATGCGCCTGTCGTGAAGAGTGGATTGTTCTGGCGTTCTGCTGCCGAGTACAGTTTGCCGATAGTGGATGCGGTCGATGCCTCTGTGTAGGCTGCCTTGTCAAATGCCGTCGTTGGCTGCGTGACACTCATTCCTGGAACGGAAGCAGAAGCAGATTCAGCACCCTTTGGCGGTCGTGCTTCGACCGGAATCTCACCGGGACCAATCTGGTTGAACAACTCGCGGAGTGTGTTACCGCCGTTGTAGCCGCTTGATGCCCAACCAGATTTCGCAATCGCGTTGATCTGTTCCTGTGGGTCTTTGCCGCCTGTGCTCAGGATGCCACGGATTCCCGCTGCCGGTGCGCCGTATTCCTTGGCAATCTGTCCTGTTCCCTTGAGCCATTCGGCGGTAGCTTTAGCGGCCGTCTCTGGGTTTTTCCAGACATTCGAGTTGGCACCTTTAGCTGGTCCTGAATCAGTGTTGGCGATGTTGAGCCAGTTGTTGTAGCCGCCCGGCTGTTTGTCTTCGTAGTACTTGGCCGCACTACCAGACTGCTCCGCAAGCAGCCACGATCCAATTACGCGCGGGTTTAGTCCAGTTTCACGCGAAAGCGCGCTTGCGAACTTTGCTTGTCCGGGTACGAGTGCTGCGGCCATTATCGCTTGCCCCTTTCAGAGCGGTAGGTTTCGCGTTCCTTCTGAGCCTGGTAGCGTTCCTTGGCTCGATTTTCAAGGCGGTTTTCGCGTTCTTCCTTGAGCTTTTCGCGTTCTGCGCCGCGTTCAGCTTGTGGCGAAGAGAATTTCCTAGTGCCAGCTTGTGTATATTCCTGTTCGGTCCTAAACGGCTTGAAGACCTTCCAAATCTGTGGCGGCACGCCAAGAGCTTTGCCAATCGGGTCCTCTTTTTCAGGCTTGCCCTTTTCGGTGAGCGCTTTGACGATATGGACAGGCGGCAAGAACGATTCGAGCGATGCTAGACCGGCTTGCAGAATCTTTTCGTTTGCGCCAGTGATCTGTTCGTTGTGTTCATTGACGAGTGTCTTACCGTTGAGTGGGTTCGTGCCGTGCAGGATTGCCCATGAGTCAGACGCATATGGGAAGAGTGAGCCAAGCGCACCTTCAAGACCGCCAGCTACCGCGCCAGATGGTGTGTAGTACTGCTGGTCGGCAACGAATCCGTCGCCAATCGGCACACTGCCCTGCTGACGTTCCGCGAGCGCAGCCGGACCAAGCGTCGGAATGAACGAACCGCCATAGCCTTGTCCCTGTGCCTGACGTTCTGCTGCTGTGGCATCCTCAAGGGCAACCATAATGCCGGTCGCTAGTGGATGGTGAACCGGCATCGTGTGGTAGATGAACTTGAGCGAGTTTTTGTACCAGTTGGCAAACGGCATTACGGTCATGGCTTTTTTCAACTCGGGCGATGCGCTAGTCCAGTCGCCCCAATACTCAGTCAATGATCGTGCCGCAGCATCAAGGTTCTTCTCATCGAGCAGACCGTGAACCAAATCCTGTTGGACCGGCTGCATAGCTTTGATGACCGACAAGCTTTTGCCCGTTAGACGCTTCGACTCGTCATTCAGGTGCTTTCCGAGCCCTGCGATCTGCTGAGGCTCCTCAAGAATTTTACGCTGGTAGTCGAGTAGGTTTTTGGTAACGACCTGATAGCGGTGTCCCAAGTCCTTGGCTACACGCAATGGCGCACCTGTGACACGACGCTGAGTCGCATCCTTCAGCATTTCCACTGCCTTACCCTTGCGAGTATTCCAGAGCTTGTCTGTGTTGACTCGGCGTGCGAGGTCTTCTGTGGCCTGCGCAACAGTACCGCCAGACATCGCCTTGAGACGATCCGCGTTGAATGCGGCGTCTGGATGAGCCTTCGCAAACTCAGGGTCCTGCGCTGCCTTCATGGCATCGTTGTAGGCTTTGATTCCGCGCGCATACGACATCGGGCCGATTTTGTTGACCAGCGCTCGAATGCCAATCTCCTGTAGAAGACCTGGAATGTGGCGAACTGAGTAGGCTACATTTGCCCTGCGCCAGAAGGTGCCGAACTGACCAGCGATGTTGGTTTTACCCATCTCCTTCTCATAGGAGCGCATCTTGTCCGCGATTGCCTTGTGGAAGACGCCGACTTCGCCGTTCTCCAAAGAGTGTTGGTCTGCCTCCTCTGTCGGGAACTGAGTGTGCGGCTCGTGCCAGAGGTTCGGGTCAAGACGATCATGGATGTCCTGGATTGTGTTTTTGGAGAGTGCATCCAGGTACGGTTTCGTAGCGTACTGGTGGGCGAGTCGTCCCGGCTCTAGCTTGAGGTCTGGATGAAGGGCCTGAATCTCACGGATCGTGCGTTCCGCGCGGCTCCACGGGGATACTTGAGTTTTCGTCGTCTCCTTAGTGATCGGATTGACGTGCTCCTCCGTGGTCGGCTCGAAGTACTTTGAGCCCGTGCGTAGCTCAAGAATGAGTCTCTTGGCCTGTAGCTGCTGATCGGTGGGTAGCGCTTTCGCCTTCTCTTCAATCAGTTTCGCCAAGTGCTCCTTGGTTAGCGCATAGTTCTGGTTCTTGTAACCGACTGCTTGCGCCTGGTCAACGATGCCACGGTCTGTGAGGTTCTGACGAACTACAGCATCGTATGAAGGGTCGTACTGACCATTCTTGAACGCTAGCCCCGTGAGGGTGCCTTTGTTGACCTTTGCTCCCGCTGACTCCTGGTGTGGTGGTCGGTAGTAAGCGCCTTTCTCATTGATGCCAGGACGTGTGCTGACAAACGAAAGCTGCTTGTCGTTGACACCTTTCTTGTGTAGCTCCTGGTAGATTTCGTCAACCGTGATCGGCTTGCGGCCACCTTTGCCATCTGAGATGGAGAATGGTGACTCGTGCAGGTCGTGAGGACTCTTCGGCATCAAGTCATTCAAGTGGGCTTGTGCGGCGCGGTGTGTGTCTACATTCGCCTTGTGGGCGTCGCGTAGCTCGGAGACGGTGCGCTCTGCTCCTGGTAGAAGCATCTGCTCGCCTGCTGTTGGTGCTGCGACCTGACCGGCTTTCGCCTCCTTCAGCGCGACAAGACTTCCTGCGCGGGCGTCTTTGGCATCCTTCTCGGCTTTGACGGCTGCATTGAAGGCGATGCCCTTGGCGTTGTATGGAGGAGGCGAATCGACAAACGGCTCCTGGTCGCGGAAGTGGAACTGGAAAGCTGGCACGATCTTCGCTGTGCGCATCTGCTCAGGCGTGTAGACGCCATGCTTGACCAAATCCGGCTCTAGGGTCGCTTTGTCCTTGGAAACGCTTAGAGCGGCTTTGTACGCCTTATCGGGGTTCTTGTAGAAGGACTTGTCCTCCAAGAGTCGCTGTGCGTATTCCATGTTGGACTCACGCAACGCTTTTTCGGCGATGTTCTCGCCCTCGACCGGCTGCGCGTGGTGCTCGACTAGCTGCGAAAGCTGATCGCGGTAGAGCGGAGTGCCGTGATCGTTGAGCACAGACGGATCGGAAAGAACGCCTTTCGAGTAGAGATTGATCGCATCGACGCCAGGAATGACTTTCTTGGTCGGGCCTTTGCCAAACGAGATGTCTTTGAAGCGGTCATTCATGACTTTCGTCTTGTTGGCGCGCTGGATTCGGAGAAGGCTTCCTTCGGTGCGGTCATAGTGCTTCTTGAGCGCTTCGCTCAATGGGCTCTTGATTTTGCTTAGCGGGTTGATGCTACTGCTGTTGCCTGAATCGGTAAGACGCTCGTCTGGATTGCGTTTGCCCTGTGCGAGTCGGCGTACAAGACCCTTGTCATACGGCGTCAATGGCTCTGTAGCGTTACCGATCAACTTCTGAGGCTTACGGCTAAGCGTACTTGCGCCCTCATCCGTGAGCGATGCCTTAGATGCAAGGTTCTCTCCAAGCGCCCCTGAGCGTGCGGCAGCGCCCGCAATGTGATCGAGTGCAGATGCACCGCCATATGCTTCAAGACCTGTAGCGAGAGGATGACGGTTGAACGCTTCTGCTGCGCCCTTGAGGTCGCCTTTGAGAAGGTGTGCGAGCGCTGATTCTTTCTCGAAGCCCTTGAGCATCGCAGCGGCAGGCTTAGGGTTGCCGGTGGCAAGATCGACGCCTGCCTTGGCGACGGACGGAATGGATGTCACTGTCTGGACCGGGACATTGACCGCTTCAGGGATTACCTTTTCGGCAACTGGCGTAGGTATGAAGCCCGCCTCCTCAGTATTCTTACCGAGACTTGGCGACTTCCTACCTTCACCTGACCAATCCTGTGGCGAACCTGTGTTGAAGCGTTCCAGCGCTACTTTCTCAACGGCTTTCGCGCCGCTTTCCAGAGTGTGAATGCTGAAGAAGCTGTGACCGCCACCGCTCTTGGCAGGCGCTTCATACGCGGGAAGTTTCTCAAAAGCCTTCTGAAGCTTAGGCGCACCTGGGAATGGCTGCGATGAAACCTTGCCGAAGACAAGTTTCGCTGCTGGGGAAGGGGCTTTCGTAGCTTTGGCTGGTGCTCGGCTAACTGCTTTCGCAGCGGGAGCTTTACCCAATCCACCTTTGAGGGGAGCGCCCACGATGTTGCCACTAGGCGCAGCCACTTTTGCGGGAGCAGCTTTTGGAGCCGCCTCGTGAGCGGCCTCCTTTACCATTTTACCTGCTGCTTGAGTTGCCTTAGTCGCCGCTTCTTTGATTCCTGCAAAGAAGGGATGTTCGTCTAGTGGGCCATTGAAAACAGCCATGTAAGCCCCTTAGCCAGAAACGGACTGGAAGATGTTGTAGTTGACCGGAATACCAAGCCTCTGCATTTCAGACTTCGTTGCAGGGCTGATCGTGTGTTTGTACCAGAGTTCTTCAGCCGCGTGAACGAGAACCGAGTTGACAGCTTTCGGAAATGGGTGTTTGCCTTCTTTACCGACTTGTAGCTGTTCATGGATTTCCGCAGGCTTGAGTGGGTTCTTACCAGAACGACCCTGACGGAAGCCTTGGTATGCCGATGACAGTTCGTTATAGTATTTGATCTGCGCGGCGCTCTGCGGAAGCCTGCTGATCTTTTCCGCTTCGTTCTTCAGCTTTGTCGCTCCGTTACGAATCTGGCCTTCTTTGTAGGCACGATCAGCTTCGTTCTTTTCGTGAGCGACAGAGTTGGTTTCACGATCCTTGGCGATCAATTCACCTTGATACTTGGCGGTGTTCTGGTTCTTTTCGCCTTCATGCTTGACCTTTTCACCTTCATGGCCGATCTTCTTGCCTTCATTGGTTAGCTTCTCCTGACCCTGTTGGAGCTTTACCCCTTCAGAGCGAAGCTTGTCTTCAGCCAAGCGAGTATTCGACTGGCGAGTGTTGAAGGCTTCCAAGTCCTTGTTGATAGCTCCTGTACCGCGAGCCTCGACTTTCGCCTCTTCATTGGCATTCGCCTGTCGTGATTTATCGAAGCTTTCAGTCAACTGCCCCTGACCTGCCACATAACGCTGAGTTGCCTGCGCGTTCAAGTCGCGTAGGTAGTTTTCCTCATTCTGTCCCTGTGTCAAAGCTTTCGCCTGAGCAGCCGAAGCGATACCAGCCGTAGAAGCTGTGCCCGCCTCAAGCGCTGCCTGAACCTGTGGGCTTACATAGCCACCATTCTGAGTAGCGATGTTGTTGCCAGCCGTGGTTGTTGGTTCAGTCGATTTGATGACGTTCTCCGCAGCCTGGTTGTCAGTCGTCTTAGCGCCTTCCTGCTGGTTGGCAAGGACTTTCGCGTTAGCACCTTCGGCTTCGGTCGTGAATCCGTGATAGCGCGCAGCACTCGCAGCTTCGCTACCTGCGATCTGCTTAGCTTTTTCATTGAATGGCTGAGCTTCGGATTTGATTTCAGCCTGCACTCGTTTCGTGATGTTGTGCTTGGCTTCGTTCTCGTTCCATTCGGATTCGCCCTTTACCTTCGGTTGAGCGGGAGCTTTGTTGTTTGCGTGAGCGACGTTTTTCTGGGCGTTGTGCTGGGTTGCTACATGCTGCGCAGGGGCTTTTGTGCTAGCAGTTTTGTTGACGTTCTGTGCAGCTTTCTGGCGGTATTCTTTCATCTGGCCGGTAGTTTCCATCTTGCCAGATGCTTTGTTTAGGTAGCGCGGAGCCGATGGCGCTTTCGTGCCACCATTCCTTCCTACTTTGTTTACGCCAGGAGGAGCCGCGCCAGGAGCGCGTGTGCCTCCAGTGTTGGCGCGAATGCCGGGAATCCTTGGTGCTGCTGTACCGCCTGTAGCCATGTGAGTCTCCTAGTTACTAGCTTCTCGGTGGACCTAGATAAGTGGTTGGAGGTCCGCCAACCGATGTGGTTTTCCCGACGTTGTTTCTGTCAACGCCCTTCTGTTCCAGTTTTTTGAGACGGTTGATCGCTGCTACACGAGTAGCGTCACCGGAAAGTTGAGCGTTGTTAGACGGAATGCCTGCGTTAGTTGTGTCCATGCTTTAGTGCCTCATGTGGGTTGGGTTGTTGCGGTTCCATTCCGTGTTCGGATAATGGGTGCCATCCTTGGCAATGATGTAGCTACTCGCGCCGGAGCCAACCAGCGTCCTACCGCCAGAGATGCTTGACGAAGTAGGCTGTGGAGTTGACTTGACCACGACAGGAGCCGCAGTCGGAGCCGCGCCAGGAGCAGCCGGGGTAGATGCCGCAGGTTCAGGCGGAGGCGGTGGTGGGTGTTCTGCTTCCCACTTGAGTTTGTCGTTCGTGTAGCCAGCCAAGTTTTTAGCCGTACCGCTCTGCTCGCTTTCACGCGCAATGTTGTCCGCTGCTACACGCCTAGCTTCAGCCTGAGTCATTTTCTGGTTGATGGACGTGCCTTTGCTCACGAAATCAGCTTGGATGTTTCCACGTCGGCCAGCGTTGACCCCTGATTCAAGAAGACCTTCGGCATTGTTTTTCTGCTCGTTAGCCTTGTAGGAAAGCGGTTCCTGTTTAGCGATGAGCGAACGCTGATATTCAGAGTTCGTGCGATTGTCCTGAAGGGTTTCTTTATCCCCGGCAAGAGTGGTTTCGTACTGGTGTTCAAGGGCAGACTGATTGGCCGCGTATTCACTGCCACGCGGATCATTACCGTTGAAGACTCCGGGGTTTACAAGTGGTGATTCAGCCATTGGGTTCCTTTAGGCTATTGGGTAGAGAAAGAGACAGGATCGAGGTAGGTATAGCCTTTGACTTCGCCACCGATACTGAATGGCACGACCAAACCGCCAGCGGTGACATCTACATAGCCCGTGCTTCCTGATGCGTTTACCGGGAATGCAAGATCACCGGCTTTGGGCCTCCATCCTACGGGCAATTCAAAAGCCGCTTTACCAGTTTCACCGGCTTTGATGATGCCGCGCAAGTGAACATACCCGAGTCGGTCCTTACGATATTCCGGCAAACGAGCGCCAGCTTCGTAGGCTTCCCAAGCATTTTTGAAACCAAGCGCGCTGCACAGTTTCCAAGCTTCATTGCCGCTAGGGCTTGAATTGGCATTGTTGCCGAGCGCTGTGATTTCTTCTTCAAGGCGGTCAATGACTCCGATCAACTGCTCGAAGTTAGCCGTTGTATCTTTGGGACCGAGAATCGGAAGATGTCGGAATGAAAAGGACATAGGGACCTACAGGAACAAGTAGGAAGACTTGAGTTCGCCTTCTCCTGTCGCCTTCCACGTTTTACCGGGAGGGCAAAGGAAACTGAATCCAAGATAAGGGTTGTTCACGCCTGCGAAGTTCTGGTTACAGATCACGACTCCGCCGCAGTAAACCACCAAGAAGCCATCTAGTTTTTCTCCATTGTGCAGGCAGTTGAGGATGACCTGTGTAAAGCGAGTGGCGCTCGGCGTGTATTCGGTAGCAAAGGATTTGGTTTCCTGTGCGCTGTAGACGTTGTTGGTCACTACTAGCGCGCGATTGGTAACTACTTGTTCATCGCCAATGATTTTGTGTTCCAAGGATGCCGCTTTGATGCTTTCCGGTTTGATCTGGCTAGATGTCAGTTTTTCTTTTTCGAGGCTTTTGGGTTCAATGCCTTCAGTTTTGAGGTTGGTCGAATCGATGTTGCCGTTGGCCCACGACTGCAAAGTCGTGAGCGCGGTAGTGACCTTCGGGTCCTCGGTCTTGTCTGGTTTGTTGATTTCAGGAAGTACTAGGTTGATTAGTGACATAAGTCGTCCTCGTGTTAGCTCTTGCGGAAAGAGATGTTGAATACATAGGCGTCTACCTCAAATGGTTCTGCGGAGTTATTGCCCCAGCCAACGGCCCACTGGTTAGCTGTTCCAAGTGCGTAGATGCGAGCCGCGCCAGTCTCAACTCCGCCGCCCCATATCATCTGCTTCCCTTGATACGTTTCGCCGCCCCACTTCTGTTCTTCGTTTTCGTTTCCCCATTCTTGTTCGTTCGTGGAGAAGTCGATTGGGAACGATGGTTCATACTGCGGGGTATTGCCTACAACGCCTGCCAACTGTTCGCCAGAGCTTGCGAAGTTCTTGTAGACCAATGGGATGATTTCACCGGAGCCATTGAAGAAGATGCTGCGCACCCTCTTCTTTAGCTCGACCGCTTTGATGCGGTGGCGGAAAATGTAGTACGCGAATGGTTCCCAAGAGCTAATCCACCAAGCGCCAAGCTGTCCGTTGCCGGTGAAGTTTTTGCCGCTGTCGGTATAGATGCCCGGAACGAATGCCCTGACGACTCCTGCTTTGGTTGCAGCCGGGATCGTGTAGAGATTGGTTTCTCCTGGAATCGGGTTCCAGACAGTCCACTCATTGCCAGCTAGATCGTGTAGCCACCATGACTTCAAGATGACATCGAAGTCGATTGTGCGATCATTGGTTGTGCTTACACCGGATGCGAAACTGAGGTAATAGTGGTTGTTGAAGTACGCGCCTGCTGCGTTTTCGCGCACAGTAGGATTGATAGCCAAGATCGTCGGTCGGATGTTGTAGGACATCTCGCGGAGTTTCGAGCCTTCTGTCAGATAGACGCCCTGGTCCGCCGTCAAGAAGAAAGTGCCCTGCACTGTCTCCACAATCGAGCGGTGCGACACACATCCAATCGTGTCTGCCAATTTGCGGTTCGCGCCGGTATCAAGATCGTGGATGACCCAAGTCTTGTATTCCTTGAAAAGCACAAGGTACGGACCAACGACACCAATACCTGTGATCGGGTTGCCGTCTGATCGATCAAAGCGGACTAGGTTTTCCTTCGGCCATGCGCTCGGGTCGGCCTGTTCTCCACCTTCGCCGATGACTGCGGTTTCGCTGAAGCGCACGGCAGACGGATCATCTGCCATTCCTGCCATCCAGACACGGTTGCCAGCAAAGATCATGAACTTGCCGTTTGGAACGTGCTTTTTCGAAGTGGGGTCTTCGTAGTAGCTGCGTTCGATTTCGAATTCAACTGCCGAGTAGGCTTTTTCCCATTCGGCGTTTTCTTCGATTTCAAGGACCACTTCGGTAGGTGATGGGCGTTCCTTGATGCGCGCGGCTTTGACTACTTTCGCGGTTTTGTTTTCCGGTGTGACCGTCGAAACGCTGGTTGAGATTTTGACGAATTTGCCGATGTCGCTAGGAAGGAATTTGGCTGTAGCTGATTGGATGATCGTGCCTGCCGCGAGCGCAGGAAGAACGCCATCTTTGATTTTGGGGTTAGAGATGACCCCAGTCCATTCTTTGACTTTGGTGTTTTTGGCTGCGCCGGTCCAGTACTGAGGGGCGTCAATGCCGTTAGTCATGTAGACCGGACCTTGACTTGCAACTTCGGTTGATTCAGGAGCTTGGATAACGCACCACTTCGCGCCAGCCGTGAAGCCTTCTCCGATGATCGAGACTTCGCCTGAAGCGTTGATGGAGTACAGGTTGGTGCCGCCAGATGCAATCAAGTAGGCTTCAGAGTTGACCTCGACCGGAACGATAGTCTTCAGTTCCACATTCGGTGATTCGATTTTTTTGGCTGCCGTCTCGGTGAAGATCGTTGATCCGTTGCGCTTTTTGATGGCTCCACGCAATGAGCTAACGACGTTCATTAGGTCGCGTGATTCACCCTGCAAGAGCGTGTAGGGCGAATCGACTGTGTTGAGCCCTTTGAAGTTCTCGTTGATGAAAGGTGTACCGCGCATGTGGACCTACTTCTGTGTTTGTTCGTAGCGTGTAGTGGCTGCTCGCGTATCTGGTTGATCTGCCGTCCAGGAGTCGCAGACATCGTTGTCGTCTACGGCGTGTTCTCCATAGCCCCAACAATGGCCTTTGCTGCCTTTGACCTTCCAGTACATCTTGCAGGACCCACAATGATGCTCGCCCGTAGCCTCGCGCAAGTGCGGAGGATCGGTAGGCACTCCCATTAGTACAGACCGCGATTGGCGTACATCGAGTCATCCCAAGTGCCGTCAACGATTCGCGGACGATCATCGAAGCGCCACTGAACATCTGTCGCGTATGCGGCTAGGTTCTTGGTGTACTCGGCTTTGTGAGCCTGCGCCATTTCAAGATCGTCCTCAGCTTCATACGCGCGAGCTACGGCGTACTCAATGAGTAGGTGCCAATAGTTCGGGTTGAGGACCGGGATTGACGTTTCTTCGAGAAGCGGGGGAGGGTTTTCGATGTAGCGAAGTTCAAGCGTGTCCGTGGAGTTGATTGGGTTCGGCCAGAGCCAAAGTTGGTTGGCAAAGAGTGAGTAAGCCGAAGGGACGCCTTCATACTGTCCCTTACCGAGCGTGTCGAATTTCTTGATGTCAGTCGGCGTGAGCGTCATGATTAGTTCCGGGTAGAAGATGTCGAGCATTCGCAGGAAGTTCTTCGGGAGCGTGTATTCAAATACTCCCTGCTCTAGCTGAAGCACTTCGACTTTCTGGAACTCAGGTGCATCTATCTCACGGGCGATCTGGAACTGAGCCTCGTTGACCCATGCTTCGATCCTCTTCTTGTTGACCTGTGGACCATCGTTGAATCCGAACTGAAGAACCTCTTTGACGATACCGCCGAAGTTTTCATAGTTGAGGTTAGGAGGATTGTTTTCTTGGATGACAAATGCCATGAGGGTCCTTTACATCAAGTGGTAGATCGGGATGACTTTTTCGCATTCTGTGTAAGTCACCTTGAGCTTGACGCCTTTAGGAACCAGGAACGTGACGCCATCCTTCTGCTTCAAGCTCGTAACTGCGGTCTGTTCGAATTCGTACACAATGATTCCGCCGACTTCGACAGTGAGCACAGCTTTTTTGGCTTCTTTGGCAATGAAGGTCAAATAGACCAAAGCGGCTCGTTCCGCGCTCGGTTCTTTTTCTCCGTTGCCTTTGCCTGATTCTGTGATTTCAGGCTGGACTACCGGCAGTTCTGCGATTTCAACTGTCTTGTCGCTAACCGCCTCAACGCGGCGCTTAGTTGCACCTGTTGGCGTTACGTCATAGCGACCTTCATCAAGCCATACCGAGAAGACACCTTTGGTGTTCGTTACGACTGACGGTAGTTCCGCTTCGCCTGTTTCGTTTTCCCAGAGACTATGTGTACCCGAACTCCCGGCAACGGGAATGATCGATACGACAACGCCCACGACGGGGCGTCCGCTTTCATTTATCACTACGTCTGAGTACTGTACTCTGGGCATGTGTTACCTCGCGGTTGCGAATCCTGCTGGCACGAAGATTTTGCTCTCGACGTGCAAGTCCTTTTTGATGGCGTGGGCTAGGTGTTCAGCCTTGTCGCCCATTTCCTCGCTAAAGGCGTACTCCTTAGCGGCATAGGCGGCATCCTCGGCCTTTTCCAACTCCTTGCCGACATCCCAATCAGACGAGCCGATCTTGCGCAGATGTCCGAGAATCCTTTGATCCAATTCCTGAACTGTCGTCACAAGGCGTTCCGCACCATCGAGACAATGCTCGATAATTACAAAATAGCCCCCGAACTCGTTCCAATGGACCGAGAGTCGGGGGTCTATCTCCTTGATCTGCTTTACGATGTCCAGAACGTCTTGCTCAATAGTGACCTGCTGACCATTGCGGCCAGTCTTCACCTGAATCAGCGAAGCGTGTGGAATCTCCATGTTTATCGTCCGATCAGTGCGACGAGTAGGGTAGCCCCTTTGTTTACTTCGGCTTCGGACGCTTGCTCTTTGAGCGGATGCGCCCCTGTTTCAGTTTCGTAAGCCTGAATCTTCACAACCTGGGCTTCCTGTTTGAGAGCGCCAGGGTTAGTGATGTTGAATTGTGCCAGGATGCCAGCCGCGTTTTTCGCAGCATTACCACCCGTAATGACCCAGCCGAAGTCAACGATTCCAACCGGCAACCCAAGTTCCTTGAGTTGTGTCTGGCTGAGTTCGCAACCTTCTGTTTTGTATTTGGTGGGGAAGACAACTTCTCCGACTACAAGAAATCGTGCCCCGATGCTCTCTTTGAAGAGAGGCGTTACTGATGCGATGTTTTCTGCGGCCATGTGGCCTCCTTATGCGTTGGAAATGAAAGGCGATCCTGCCCCCGAAAGAGCAGGACCACCAATGAACCACTTAGCCGACAGATGACGGCGCGTCATCCTGAGCGAATTCGATTCGGCCAACACGGTTAGGTGCAAGAGCACCAAGAGCCGCGTACCAAATCCAATAGCCCTGCCAGACGGCAGCGTTGATACCCGTACCAGCGTTCTTGAGGAACAGGATTTGCCCGTTCTGCTCAAGCCATTCTGGCGGAGTAAGCTCAACGATCTTGAGCGCTGACTTGTTCATACCGAAAGCAAACTGCTTCGGGCAATCATCGTCAGACACAACCGGAATCTCGTTGACGAATACACTGGTGTAACCGCCGTGGACCTCGACTGCCTTGTTGTCGTTGAAACGCTTGGTTGAAGCGTATGATTCTGCGAGACGACGCTTGATACCGCGAGTGGTGATGTAGAGTTCCACATCGCCGTTACCCGTTGCACCAACTTTGTCCGCGAGGTTCATGAACAGAGGCTCCCCAGCGACGGCCGTAGCTGACACTGAAGTACCTGCCTTCACAGACTGACCGTTCCAGAACTGATTTCCAGCGGTTGCGCTGTTGATCGAGTGGAGGGTACGGCTAGATTCCGTGATGTTCCTGAGCCCATCGCTCTCCTGGTTGCGGTTTTCGTGAATGTAGATAGCGTATGTTTCCGCTGCCAATTCGGCCGAAAGCGCTTTCGAGAGGGTGATCTTGGATTCCGAAACCTTGATTTCTGTAACTTCCGCGTTGACGACACCATTGGTCGTTGCGCCTGTTGATTCAACAAGCACGTCGATGATGTCTCCAGGGAAGATGTACTGAAGTTCGGCTTCGTTCTGAACTTCCAGGGTCGTGCCGGTAGAGGTTTTCTTAGCTTTCGCTAGAACGCCGTTACCAAGTCCGAAGAACTGGCGGTTCATGTCCTTGCGCATGTCGTTTCCGACGCCTTCAGACTCGCTCTTTAGAAGGGCGATGAAAGCGCCATCGTTTCCTTTGGTAGCCTTAGCTGCCGCGTCAGTGACCTCGATTGAGTACTGATTGAAACGAATAGGAATGTCTGCGTCTAGGTACTGCTGGGTTCCTGCCGGGGCTAGCGTTCCACCATCGCTGATAGAGCGTCGTCCTCGGTTACGGCCCTTGTGGACCGGAATTACTGCTCGGCGTCCCTGGAACGCGATGTGGTCTGAGTCTCGCTCAAGTGCGTCCAGAAGAATCGTCTTCTGGTTCATCTGCTCGATAATCGGGCCAACATACAAGTCCTTGAGGATCGCGTCGGCATTTGCAAGTGTCTGCGTTGCCATTGTTGTTCACTACTCCTTGTTGTTGTGAATTGGGTTGTTACATCAAAGGCGGTCTATGACCGTTGAACTTCAATGCCTCGGCCGCGAACGGCTGTACAATCTCCGCGTGCTGCTCCTTTGCGCTGTAGCCAACCCAATTACCGCTGTACCGAAGCCTCGGCGGTCGATTGAGGAGTAATGCCCTCGGCGCTACTATCCTCACGCTTTATGCGTGCTTCTCTCAAATGAGAGGTAAGTGTTCTGGACGCCACGCATGGAAGCGCGGTCTTTTACACACGAGCGAGATACGGACTACCCTTGCGGGCTCCGTCATAGCTGCGGTCCAAAGGTGTTACTGGTGGGACTGGCGAGCAAGCTCTAGTGCTGCTTTCTCTGCCTCGTCCCACGAATTAGTTGGTTTGAAAGTCGCCGCTCCGCCCGTGGTAACTGCTGGCGTAGGCTGCTTGGTCTTGTCGTCAACGAAATCGCGTTGCGCTGCCGCTGAAATCTCCCTGAAGCGCTGATAGCCGGTCTGTAGCCAATCCGGTCCATCGTTCTCCATCCCAAGATCGGTGATGATGGTGCGCTGCTCGGGAGTCAGTTTGACTTTGTGCTCAGCCTCGATAGCTTCGAAGGTTGAAGTGATCTCCTTTTCGATCCCGCCGATTGCTTTTTCAGACTCGATAGCTTCAAGGCGCTGCTCAAGGGGAGCGGTCTGCTCGGCTGCTCGTTCGGCGACAAGCTGCTGGACCTGCTCGCGCGTAAGCTCGCCTTCGGCCTCTAGCTGCTCCAGGTCTTCGGCCTCGCCCTTGCTGTAGCCAGCTTTGTGCGCTGCGTCGTCTAGCCACTGCTCATAGGCTGAATCGTCCTGTGTGACCTGCTGGTGCCACGCTAGAAGCTCTGAGAGCGTGTCCGGTTCCGACTGGAAGCGGGAAAGATCAACGTCCTTGTATGGAGCCCATTGCTTTTCCGTCTGGGCCGCTTGCTCTAGCCTGCCTTTGAGATTCTTGTCGGCGTCCTGAAGAAAGCCGGTGACTACCTCGCGGTGCTCGGTAGGTACGTTCTCTAGGTAGGAGTCGAATAGACCTCCGCCCGATGTGTCTGTGTCTTGACCCTCGAAGGTCTGTGCGTCATCTGACATATGTTCTCCTTACGCTGTTACCGCTGTACCTTTATGGCCTCGGCGTCCTCGGCGTGTTGTTTGCTTCTACCGCAGGGTGCGGCAAGATTTATCGAACACGAATGCGAATCGGCGGGATTCGGTATCGCGGGTTGCGTCCCTCGACTCCCGGTTGATCTTTCGTGACCGGCGTGTTGTTTTGCTGAGTCACCACTTCTTCTAGTTTGCCTGTTGGTGAAAGAAGGGCTGTTAGCCTAACCGCGATTCCCTTTCCAAGTGAACCAATTGGCTGCAATGATGCTTTCAAGGCGACAATCGTATTTCGATTCAGACTTCCAGACGGCGAAAGATTGGCCTGGATGAAGTGTTTGAATTCGAATGTCCTATGAAGAACCGCCGTTGGGGTAAAAGCGGCCTGCAACTGATGTAGGATGTTGCGCTGTAGAGCCGCAGCCGGGGTTAGCTGTGCTTTGAGCACTTTGCTAATCGTGAACGCTTTCGTAAAGGTTCCTTCTGGTTTCAATTTGGCTGTGAAAGTACGGCTAAAGCCGGGCAAGTTCTTTGTCAAGATGGCTTCTGGTTTGAGAGACGCCGTGAGTACCTTCTTGATAAGTCCCGTGAATTTTAGGTCAAGGATACCTTCTGGTTTCAGCGCTCCTTGGAGAATGTGCTGAATCGAGAAACTTCTCTTGATCGCACCGGCTGGTTTTAGCGTCGCGTTCAAAGTGCGGCTGAATCCAGACAGGTTCTTTGTGAGAGTAGCTTCTGGTTTCAATTTGGCCGTAAGAACGTGACTAAACGAAAGGAAGTTCTTCGTAAGTGCGCCTTCTGGTTTGAGGCTCGCGGTAAGAGTTTTGAAGATCGAGAATTTGGTTGAGAGCGTAACCCCGTAACCTTCGAAAGCTCCCTGCGCCTGAGATTCTGTTTTCCAGGTAGGTTCGCCCGTGAATGCAGGAAGTTTCGCTTCGGTGAGTCCATTGCGGAACCAGTACTGATTTTCGGCTTTAGTTCCGCCCTTGTTGAAATGGAACTGACCGCCAAGGTTCACGAAGCCGAACCAATACTGCGTGCCTGACGTGACAGGGATCGATAGACCTTCAACGCGGATTTTCGAGTTGGTTTTCGGTTCGCCTGAGAAGGTCGCTTCCCCAAGGATGGCTCCTGGTTTGCCAGCCACATCTTCGTAAATCCCCAACGTCAAACTTGTCATGCCCGTGTTAGCTACAGAGTTGGTCTGTACAGTGATGCCCTTGATGATGCCTGTCGCTTTGGCTTTGTATGCGTACACTTCGCTCTCGCCGATGCCTGCCGTTTCATTTTCTTCTGACGGCAGAGAACCTAGTAGCGGCTTTGTAGCTGTCGGGTTCAACGAACCTTTGACTGACTGCGTAAGAGTCTGAGCCTTGTAGAGCGCATATTCGCCTGCCCAAACGCCCGTCAGAGAGAGAGAGCCTTTAGCCGTAACCGAACCGGACGGTTTCAGGAGCCACATACCCTCGGCGCTGATCGCGGTACTTTTGGCAGATGTGATGGCCGTAAATCCATTTTCAGGAGTCAAGGTCGCTTCCGAAAGGACTGCGAAGCCCGCAAACGCCAATCTTGATTCGGCAGGTTCTAGCGTTCCAGCATTGACCGCTGTGCCAGTTCCTTTGCCTCCGGCCGTAGCCGATACGTAGGAGCCACCCGTCTGGATTCCAGAAAACTCAGCAACCGTTAGAGCGACTTTGGTAAGGGCACCAAGACCTTTGACTTTGATCGTCGGGATTGCATTTGAGATGATTTCCGCCGACCACAGTTCACATCGTAGGCCGGTATTCGTTTCATGAGCATCCTTGACCCAAGTGCTACCAAGAGAATCGGTAATCGATTCGGCTTCAGCTTCAGATGCTTTTGCCAAAGACATAATCCAACGATTGCCGACCTGTCCCGCTTCACCCGTAAATTCAAGTTCGCCACCGGCTGTAGCTGCATTCGCGGCCGTGATAGTATTCTTGACGAATTCAATCGGTTTCGCTTCTGCGAACTTCGTACCACCGATTTCGAATTTGGACGGTTGGTTCGCTACGTTAGAACCTGCCCCACCGATACCTACGAAGCCTTTGGTGTATTTGGTATTAGGAGTCGAGTTGACTTCGGTCCATGCACCAGCGCCGGTTTTATGCCAAGCGCTCACCGTACCTGCCCCGGCATTTACAGAAAGCCCGTAGAGGTCGCCCGCTTCCGAAAGGACTTCTTTGGTAAGTGCTAGTTGTGTGACGATGTTGTTTTCAATGACATCGACTTTGATTTCAACTTTTTTGGCTACACCCGTGGTGATCCACTTGAGCCTGTACCCTGAGCACTTTTCAGCTACCGTTGGATTAGAAAGGCAGATGAAAAGTGAGTCATATCGTTCCGCGTTGGCTTCGGCTTCTTTGGTTTCAAACGCTACCGCTGGAATCACACCAAATTCGATTGGGGTCCAGTACGCGGCGGTTTCTTTACCTGCCGTGAATGATTCTGGCGCATATCGTTTTGTGACAAGTGTTCCGGCTGTGGTGGTTGAGGTTAGACCCGTGATCGAAGCCCAGCGGCCACCATTAGAAATAGGTGATTCGTTAGCTCGGTTGAAAGTATCGTAGAGAGAAACTGTTGGAAAGGCCATACCTACTCCTTAGAGCGGCAGAACCTTACCCGCCGCTATTCATCGCAAGTTCGTAAATCCATTCGATTTCATTACCGGATTCAACTGAGATCGGGCTGATAACGCGGTGATCCCACATGACTGGTTTGATTGTGAATGGAGAAGTGGCAGTCGGTTCCTGTTCCGCTTCCGTGGACTGTTTGACCCACTCAGGCACCGTGATGACCGAAGTCGTGTTTTCGGTGATGAGCCCCCAGATTTCTGTAGCTTCTGTCGGAACGACAATCTGTAGACGTTCCCCTAGAGCTTCTTCTGAGGATGCCGTTAGCGGTGTGGCCGTGACCGTACCGGAAGTGGCTGTCTTGGCCGTGAGCGGCGTTCCTGTGGTCGCTGAGAGGGTTTTCTTCGTGAAGATGCCCCACTCAACCACTTCGAAGCTGGATTCAGCTTTGATTTTCGCCTTCGAGATGAGTTTCGGCCCACCTTTTCCAAGTTCCGCTTTCGTTGAAAGCGTGTTGGTAGCTTCGACGGCGTTGGTTTCGGTTGGTTTTTTCAGAGAGCCGAGCTTGATGTCTTTGATCGTGGCAGCGGTGTTGCTTGATCCCCATGCGTGCCACTTCAAGTTAGGAATGACGCCGAAGGATTCTTTGGCTTTCCCAAGTTTCGCTCCGAGTCCATCCTGCGCGAGCGCCAGGACTCCGACGTTGGTTACAAGTCCTGATCCAAACGAGTATTCGCCAAGAACCTTGCCGCATGGATCAAGGTGAACTGCATGTAGAGCCGTGTCGAAGACCGCATTCGCAAACATGCTGGCCTCACCCGGATCACGGGTATAGCCGATTCGCCCGATACCGGGAACGATGATTTCATAGCGCTTGAATTTCTTGCGTTTGTTCGTGATAAGGCGGGCGTGAAGATCGCCGCTCATACCTAGATTAGCCTTCATGTTATGCCTCACTTCTTTGTCGCTGAGTCATCCAGTCCTTAGCTTTCTTCTTGAACTCTTCTGAAGAATTCTTTGAGCCCCAGCTAGGCTTCTCGTCATCCGCATCATGATCGCTAGCAGTGCTACTACCACGATCAACGACTTGGCTGACTGCCTCGTGCTTTAGCAACTTAGCCTCATCATGGAGAGACTTTTCATCCGGTGCGTGAGGTTTCACGTCCTCGACCTCCGGGTTGCGCTCCGGTAGATCGGCCGTATAAGCTCCTGCGCGCTTCGCTGCGGCTGCACGCAGAGCTTTGATGTCTCCGATGTCGGGAGTTGACTGATCCTTCGGCATATCCGGTTTCGTGTCTCCCTTACCGAGACTCGTCTCGACCTTGGAGAGATTTTCGCAACACTCCAACTGAGAACGGTCGTTCTCATGCTCCTTCTTGAAAGCTGCGATAGCTGCTAGTAGCTCTGGTGCTGATTGGCTCATGGTTATTCCTTACCGGGTGATTCCGGGGTTTGAGGTTGTGATTGACCGGCTGGTCCACTAGGTTGTGGCTTACCTGAAGTCGCAGGTGCTTCCGACGCTTCAGTTTCTTTCGATGGTTCAAGACCGGCCTGTGCCTCGATCTGGCGTTTGATATCCGGTGGTGCGTCCTTGTAGTTCAAGCTCTCTGCCGGTGTAGCGTGCTGCGGTGGCGTAGCCTGCTGTGAAAGTTCGCGTTGAATCTGCTGACGATGAAGCGCGATGTGGCGTTCCATAGAGGTACGTGCCTCTTGTGGCAACTGAAGGTACGTCGGACCCTTCTGGTATTCCGTGTGCCCTTCGACATGCGCCTGGTGGTTGTCGAATGGGTTGACCGGCAGTTCTTCGCCTTGGCTGATCTGCTGGTTCTCGCGGTTGATCTGCGACTCATCGACAGACGTGTCTCCAAAGAGTTTCGCCAGGTCGCCAGCCTCCATGTCTTTCAGTACCTTGCCGAGCATTCGTTTGTTCAACGGCTGACCGCCCTGCCCGTACTGGAAGTAGAGGTTGAGCATGTCCTGGATCGCAGCTTGCTTAGCAGCCTTTGATCGCGGGATCATCGAGCCCGACTGGACTTCGACTTTGGTGTTCTCCTTGAGCGCTGCGCCTCGGAATACGAGCGCGTCCATTGCATGATCCTCGCCTGCGATCATGATGGTACGGTCGTCTGACCAGTAGCGAGCTACCAGTTCCAGAAGCATTTCGCCAGCTACACCAATCGCTTCCTCCATTTCGAAGATCGACGGACCCAATTTCGTGTCGTCGGCTTCCTGAAGCAAGTTGATGGCCGAAGCTGCCTTGACGCCTGCCGGAACCTGCGCATGGCTTACCTCGTGCTGACCAGAGATTTCCTGAATGGAAAGTTCGATCTGCTTCTGCTGTTCAAGCACGTAGCTCGGAAGCGGTGGAGCCTGAAGATAACTCGGTGTCGGGTCCGGGATCGTTGAGTTGTAGTCAATGCGCTCACCCGGTTTACCTGAGTAGTTGACTCCTGCCTGACGAGAAACCATCAAGGACGGGTTGCCGAACTTGCCTGCGTTTTCAACGATCTGCGACCTGATCTTGTTTAGCTCGGTCTGAGGACCACGCAACTGCTCAGTGACGCTAGTGGGCCAGAAGCGTCCCGGTACAGGAATGCCACGGAACATGACGAACGGGAGCTTCTTGTACGGGTTCGGACCATCAAAGAGCTTTTTCTTCGTAGCCCAAACGACACGACGGCCTTCAGGGTACTTGGAGTTTGGCTTGCACCAATACTCGTTTAGTTGTACGCCTCGGTAGCCGGTTGATCCTTCCATCTGACCGGCGAAGAAGATGCGGGATTCGATAGGTCCAGCGGATACATCGACATCCGGCGTGACGACAACCCCATAGTGTTCCTTGACATACTCGGGACTCTTGACGCTGGTCTGAATGATCCACTCGGCCATATCGAGTCGCTTGGCAATCGGGTCTTGGTAGATTTCAAGCGGACTGACTGTTTCAACGTGTACGTCACCGGGAGCAATCGTCTTAGACTTCATGCCCTGTGGCAAGTTGCCTTCTTCGTCTGCGGCTTCGTGAGGCTTCATCGGTGCTCCCGTTTCAGGGTGCAAGACCGGCTTGCCTTCTTCGTCTGTGACGATCTGGACTTTCTGGCCCTTAGCGTTGTCCCAAGTGACCTTCCAGAAGCCTGCGCCTACGATCTTTGCCCAGCGAAGAACGTCCTCAAGCTGGTTGCGCATATCCAGGTAGCGCCAAAGGTAGTCGATGACCTGTTCGCCCATTTCAGCGCCATGCAGGTCAGAGTCATCCGCGCTGACGGGAGTGATCTGCCAGTTCGGGTTCTGCTTAGTCATTTTGGCGATTTCGCCACGGACGATTCCGACGATGCGGTTGTCCACGATCATGACTCGCTGAGCATCCAAACGCGGTTTTTCAAGTTTGCCCTGGTTGAAATACATCCACTGCTGACCGGCAAAGAAGGCTAGGTTCATCAACCAGATAGGAAGCAACTGGTTTCGAGCGGCTTTGGACTGCTTGAGCAGCTTCTCCAAGTCCTCGATTGTGTCAGTCTTGAGAAGATCAGCTTCTTCACTCTGGTTGGGAGTAGCCATTCAGACTCCTTAGAGAATGTGGTAAGTCGGGATGACGGTTTTGACGTTGGCGAAAGTGACCTTGAACTTGACACCCTTTGGCACCACGAACGACGCTGTGTTCTCCTGCGCTAGCCCTGCCGTCGCTTCCTGTGTGTATTCGTACACGACAACTGTGCCGACTTCGATTTTCACAGTGGAAGCTTTGGATGCTTCCGTTTTGTATTTCACGTAGACCTGGACGGGTTTCGTGGCAGAAGGTTCTTTTTCGCCGTTGCCTGTACCGGATTCGGTGATTTCGGCTTCCGCTTTCGGAGCAGCCGCGATTTCTACAGCGCCAGATTCCTTGATCGTGGCTGCGAGCTTTCCAAGCGTGACCGCGCCATTCTGAAGATCACTGGTCGAAACAGATTCTTCGAGTTCGCCCATTGCCTGTGTGACCTGAAGCAAGACTCCGTTTTCGGAGCCGATGAACCACGTATCTTCGCGCCTGTTCAGCGTCAATTCCTGACCTTCAGTCAGTTCGCCCGTTTTGTTGGTCGCAGAAACGCTCTGTGACTGCTTGTAGTACGCTTTTCCAGGGCTAATGTTCTTGACCGTAACTTCATCGCTTTCGATGGGACTTACGAGAACAGGATGTTCCTTATCAAGTCTGATCTGTGGCATTTACGCCTCCGTTCCAATGATTGTTCCTACCTTGTCAATCTCTGCTTGATCCTGATTGCTCGGCGGTGGGTCGTAAAACACGCCACCTACTCGTGCCATCTCCTCGCCATCCTCAAACGGCTGCGGGGGATCGATGTACTGCGGGTCTGCAACAACCTGACGAATCTCGGGTTGCTGGATGCGATCCAGAAGGCTTCTGCGCTCTACGGCCCATGCCTGACGCTCCTCGACGTGAGCCTGCTCGCGCTCTATGCGCTCCTGAGTGTGAGCTTTATCCTTCTCGTCCAGTAGGGCTAGAACCTTGTCAGTACGCATTAGCCTACGATGACGGTCCAGATAACAGCGTCTTTAGAAGTTTCAGCATCGATCCACAACTGAGTCGGATCGGAAACCTCAATGCGTACCGGAAGCTGTTTCTTTTCCAGTACGATGCCGCGAGTGCTACCAAGTGTTTTTTTGGCGTTGACGTTTTTGTCGCCGATTGCACATTGGGTGCCGCTGTTAGACGGATCACATTGAACAAGTACGCCAAGGCATATCGGAGTAAGCGTCGAAGGCGCTGTAGTCGTTAGCTGAACCGCTGTCTGTGCAGTTTCAACTTTGGTCGTGCCAGTAACTACCTGACTTCCTGGTCGTGATGCCATTAGGCTTTCACCAACTTTCTAGGCTTCTGCCTATGGTCTAGTACGATTGGCTCAGAGCGAGCCTCAAATGCGGCCTCAAGACGCTCTGAGTAGTTCTGAGCCTGCTTGCGGGCCTTGCGCTCCGTCTCAAGCTCATCCTGAAGTTTCTGAATGGCGTCGTCGTCCTGAGCAACCCAACCGATTGCACGAGCGCCTTCCTTGATGCACTCATCGCAGAGGATCAAGTCATCCATGCTGACTGGTGCCGCACCCTCGTCTCCGTACCAAATGCCTCGATCACATAGGGCCTCGAAGTCCCAATACGTGCGGTCATACTGCCCATAGCAAGCTGAGCAGCGGATCGGCTTAGATGCTTGTAGTACTGCTGCGTCTTTGACGGCCATAATTCTCCTAGTTGAAGATCGCGCCTAGTTGCGGATCAATCGGAATCTCGTAAGTTTTGGTGCGGTTGATTGCGTTTTTCAAAGCAAGTTCGACTGGACCCATGAATCGCTCATCTACTTCAGTCGTCGGTTCATACGGACGCGAAGCGACCACATAGCGAAGCGCATCCAAAAGGTGATCGTCCTTCTTGACCGGGACCTCTTTGGTGTCGTTCTCGGTGCGAGTTGGCTTTGACCAGCGGTACTTGCGAAGCTCATCAATCACGTTCTGGCAGTTATCCATGATGAATAGCTGGTTGGCCTCGAATCGCTCCTTGACGCGGTTGATACCGGCCGTAACAGCGTTCTGACCAAGGATCGTGATGACACCGTGATCCATGTACTCCATCTGATCGGAGCGCCCGGTCTGGTGAGAACGGTTCTGCGCTGCTGGATCGATCACATACCAGTTCGGGACGATAGGCATGTTGCCGCCATGCTTGCGATTGATGGCGTCAATGGCCTTACAAACATCCGCGATGGTGTGACCCTGCAAAGCAAGTTCATCAAAAACCACCATCTTGCCGGATGCCGCAACGTAAGTCCAGACAACAGCGGCCATGTGACGAATTCCGGGATCGATGCCGACATAAATCTCAACACCCTTGGGAAGCTCGCGCTCTTGGATGATATGGATGTGCGGCTGAAACTCGTTGTAAATCATCCCTGAGAATGAGACGAATCTGCCTTTTTTGCGGGCTTCAAGTTCCTCTTTGGAGTAACCAGCGACCGCAATAGCCTTCTGATCCTTGTCCAGATATGGGTTGTCGTCCATATCGACCAGGACCACAATGCCATTCTGAAGTTCACCCTTCTGCCACGGCTGCCAAATCTCGTCATACATCCATGAGGACATACCGATGACAGGCGTCATAGTGAAGATTTCATCCGCGCCTTTGTAGTCGAGCAGACGCATCTTGCCCTCTTGACGAATATCCTTGGGAGGCTCCTCGTCATAGTGGATGCGATGCTTGGCCGCACCCGAGAACATATCCAAGTCCTGCCCGTATGAGAGAAAGTCGAAGTAGGAGCCATTGACGAAGTGCAGGAGTTTTCTGCTCTTGCTGTACGCCTTGTCGAATGAGCCTCCAACCAACTGGTCCTTTGGGCACCATTCGCGGAGCTTCTGAAACACGACACCTTCAAGGACATCTGCGCCAGGTGTCACGATACGACAATGAAACGGGGGCTCAAACTTCTTGTAGGGAAGAAGTTTCTCCGGTAGACAGTCCCTATCGACGGCCTGAATGATGTCATCCAAGATGCCAGCGGTCGTCTTGCCGGATCGGTTGCCGCCAAGGAAGCATTTGAAGTGATCGGTACTCGAATGGAATTCGATCTGCTTCTCGTGCGGCTGATATCGAAGAAGAGGGTTCTGTTGGTATTTCTGCTCCAACTCTTCTGACAGAGCGAGAACTTCTCTACGCTTTGCCTCCGGCAACTTAGCCAGGGCTGCCGGATCGATTTTCTGCTTCATGCTGCTGTTAGCTGGTTTTCCACTGAGCTTCTGTCACGACAACTGGTGTGCCTGAAGCATTGCCGGGGAATAGCGTTGCTACTGCTTCCTGCGCGTCTTTGACAGATTCAGCTTCCATCTTCACGAAGCGAGCAGTCTTGACGGCGGCAAGCGTCTTGCCTTCTTTGCCTGCTTTGCGGTTGAGTTCTTCGGTAGCTCCCTCGATCTGGTCGTTGAAGACTACGAAATAGGTGTTAGCCATAGGTCAGTCTCCTTAGACCGATGTGGTTTCTTTGAACGCAGTCGTTTTGACCGTGATGAAGTTGGTAGTCTGCTGACCACCGGCTCCCGCAAGGGCCTTCTTGACGAAGATCGCTGCCTGCGCTTCATTTTCGGCTTCTACTTCAACGTAGTTAGCCGTCATGACAGGACCCTTGAGAATCGAAATTTCTTTCAGTCGCGGATCGAGTTCTTCTGCTTGTGCTTTTGTGTATTCCTTTACGACGCCATCAAGACCCAGACCGGCAGTCTTCTGACCATAAAGGACATGGAATACTTCCTTAGCCATTTGGGCCTCCTATGATTCTTTCCATTGAGCTTCGGTCACAACGACCGGAGTGGTGGTTTCTCTACCGGGGTAGAAGTGGGTGATCGCCTTCTGGGCTTCTGCGAGCGAAGCCGCTTCAAGCTTGATGAACGCAGCGCGATAGGTGTGATCGAGCAATGTCACGCCTTCCCAGGTCGCATTGACCGGGGGTGACGGGTTCTTTCCAGTTTGGTTGAAGACTACGTAGTACGTTGCCATGTTGGTTCCTTAGTGTTGTCGCATTCGTGCGTGACGTTGTGCTGCTGCTCGCGCTGCTACTCCAAGCTCGTTCTCCTCGGCATTGCGAACATCTCTGCCTTTGAGTCCCGAAGACTTTTCAGGTTTGCCGAGAGAATGGTTGTTGCCGTGGCTTGGATGCCTAGAGCCCTCGACCAATTCCAAGCCGCCTTCCTTTTCAAATTCGGCTAGGTTCGGGACAGGCTTGTTCTTTGGTTTGAACATCTGCGAAGGCGGGGTGAGTCCTGGTTTGCCCCAATCGCGTTTCGTTCCCTCTTCGCGCGGCAGGCGACGAATGCCAGGGTGATTGGACTCTTCGGATTGAGATTCCCCATTGGCGTGTCGCAGCTTGCGATCATTGCCAACTGCACTTTCATCGCGCGCCATAGAAAGCCCTAGTGGAAGTTCTCTTGGCCCGGAGCAGCATGGGCGGCACGAGCAAGCTCACCGATGACGCCGCCAGGGACGCCTTTGGCCTTTAGCTGGGCTGCACGCCCACCTTGACCAAGCTTATTCGATTTGCCCGCAAAGGTGCCGCTCTTGAGAACGCCATAGCGCTTCGTTGCGGCCTGCGTGGTTTGCTCTGCGTTTGTTGCCATGATTTGCTCCTTTGAGCGGGCTCTGAGCCCCGCTGAGGCTAAGAGATGAGAAAGACGGGGAACGTGCGTGGTGGCTAACCGGGGGCTTAGAACGCCTTAGAGGAAGTTCGCGTGCATGAAGGCACCGATAGATGCCGCTTCAAGCAGGGCTTCGAAAGTGGCCTGGTCGCAGGAGTAGTTTTCCTGATGGCCGTTGACGAAGACAACTTCCAAGGTCTGCGATTCCGATTCAAAGGCTACTTCGCTCACCATAGATGAATCAACCCCACGGAATTCCTTGAACTGTTCGCCTTGTTCCTGTTCTTCTTCTTCGACTTCTTCGTGTTCCTGCTGTTCCGAGAGTCGGCCAGTGACGATGTTGGAATCTTCTTCTTCGTCTTCGGTCAATGGACCAGTGACGATTTCAGCCATGCTTAGCTCACGAAGTAGTCACGATGCAGTGCGCGACGCCTGCCGTCGTCCAAGAGAACCTTGAGGTAGTGGCCGTCATCTTCGATGATCGTGGCATTTGCTGAACGGCCATCTGTCATCGGAACCTGAATGTTGTCGCCAGGATGAAAGAGCATCATTACACCTTGTACGCTTTCGAGTTGGCCTTAGCCTGCGCGCTGACCCTCTCGCCAGGGCTCGGGGGTTTGTTGTGTGCCTCCTGAGCGTTCTTGACGTACTTGGCTGCATTGGCTAGATGAGAAGCCTCTGCCGGTCGTGCTGTCTCGCTGGCTGCCTGGATGTGCGCCAACGCACCAACAAGGTGCGCCTCGTGGTCATTCTCTGTGTTCTCGTCTGGAAGATTCGTCTTTGTCGTTGCCTTCATTACATCTGCTGCTGTAGCCATGTTGGCTCCTTTGTCAATAGTTTCTTCGCTGCTATGCCCCACAAGTCCAACACGTCCAACAGGAAGTTTTCTTCCCCAATAACCCCTCCGGGTTTAGCGAAAGTATTGCCCCGCGAGGCACCTAAAATCTGTCTGGGTCCCCCTGAATAAAATCCGCGCATCTCGTGTGCGCACGCCACCCCTTGCGATGTGTGCGATGTGCGATTCAATCGATGTGCAATTGAAAGCGAACGATTGCCGTGCATTGGCGCTCGTCTTGGCATTGTGTGTTATGTCGTATCGGGATGGTTGCAGTGGTGTCGATGCCATAGCGACCGATGGTCATTGCCATTGCCTGATTGCATTTCCCCTGCAAATGGAGGCATTCTCAGCCGATCTATGCACGACATTGAACAGTGGCAACATCAATGTGACCGCAGTTGGATAGCGCTAATGGCACGTTCTGGCGCTGTTTGTCTACATAGTGCGCCCATATAAGGCGATCTAAGGACTTGCGATTGACCGGCGCTTACGATCCTATTGGCCGATTTGACCGTCTCGCGTAGTTACACAGGAACGCGAGATTGCGTCTGTGCGTGGTGTAAGCGGGTATGTGGCGATAGGGCATTTGCCGGTGTGCTCGACTCTCTAACGTGCCAAGGCAGGCGTTTATACGCTCAGCTAGGGGAATAGCCATAGGTTCTACTGTCTATCTCTTTGGCCGTTTTGCTTTTATCGAGTATTCCGCTTGACAACTCACCGTATAAACGCTACGGTTGCCGCCGTTACTCAATAAAGCGCTCCCGCGTCACTTGCGATGACCGGGAGCATGGACACAAGGATGATGCCTTATGTCGATCAAGCAGTCTAGCAGCGCCAAGCGTTCTACTTGCCGTCTACGCAAGATCGAATGTCCATCATGCGGTTGCATCGTCTATAGCTCCGCTGCGGCTCTACGCCAAGCGGGTTTGCCTTTGTGTGGGTGCGGGGAGAGTTTCGTTATCCCACGTCTAGCCGATTTTGAGCTAATCGACCCCGATGGCTTTGAAAAGATGCTTAGCACTCTGTCACGCAAGGCGCATACTATGGCGATGCGGGAGCTAGGCTATATCGATCTGATCGAGCGTCGCGCACCATCGCGGTCAGCTAAGCCACACTGTAAGAAACCTGGATGCGGCAGAGTCATCAAGCTAGGGTCAGTCTATTGTCCCGGTCATAGCGAAGTAGCAGATTTGCCGTTCTAGCTGTTGCCGACTGATTTTTGAAGCTCTGTAGGTCGATCTAAGGGCTTTGGATCGAGTGCCGCTTATGATCCTATGTCCGTTTTAGGCCACTTAGCCGTTTTTGTTGGCCGTTTTGGGTGTGGGTCTGCGTGTGTTGGTGCGCTCAGAAAATCTTTTTGGATTTGCCCTTGACAAAGTGTAGGGGGTGGGCTACAGTTCGTTTTAGCTTGAGAGTCAACCGAAAGGACACCATCATGCAGTTCCGAGTCAGAATCGATATGGGCAACGACGCAATGCAGAGCCCGCAGGACGTAGCGCACGCACTACGGCAGATAGCCAAGGACATCGATCCTTATACGGACTGGCGCTCATTCGATAGCGAGCGTGTCCGTGACATCAACGGTAACGCCGTTGGATCATGGAAGATCGACAAGCGCTCGACCGACATCATTACGTCTGAGACACGCTACACGCTGGAAGAGTTGGAAGTGCTGCCTACGCTGGCCGAGGGGCAGACGGCGAATCTCAAGATCGAAACCGAGACGCACCGTGTATGGCTCAACCGTACCGGCATCGATGACGGCGAGCAGTTCGATAACGGCGTGTGCATTGAGCATTTGGTCAATGGCGCATGGGTCACAATCAACGAATACGAGGCGATCTGACGATGAGCACTGAACATGACAAGTGGATTGCTACCGCCAAGTCAATGGGCGAAGATGCGGGACGCGAGCAAGGCAAGTGGGCCGCAGATGGCAACACAACAGACGAGCATCGGCGGAAGGTGCTGACGATGCTTGACGCTGGCGATCCAGAGGCACACGATTATCTGCCGAACGAACCGAACCTATCGGGCGAGTGGGCGGACGATCTGACGCCTAGTCGTCTGTATGAGACGATCACCGGCAAGAGCGCTGCGCCAACTGACTCGGATTGGACAGAAGCGGATGGCAACCTGTGCGACGCGCTTTGTGCTGCATGGGAGGAAGGCGTTAGCGAGACGTTTGTCTCTGCTTGTGAAGCGGAGTTGATGTCTACGCTTGATCCGCCGCATGTGCCAATCGGTGCGACACAGGACGGATACGAAAAGACCATGTTTGAGGGTCACACGGCGATCCGTAAGCAACAGTAGGACCACATGGCCGATGCATGTAGCTGGCGCACGGGATCAAACCCAATCGGCCGATACAGTGTCAATCAAGAACATGGGGATCAAAATGGATCGGCAAGAGACGATCAAAGGACTAGCTAAAGCGATCACTAAGGCGCAAGAGACGCTAACCGCGTTGCACGCTGATCTAGACCGCGAGTTGACTGAAGCAAAGAAGGAAAATAAGACGGCCGCAGAAATCGCAACATGGGCCGGACTCCATCGTGTGTCCGTCCATGAGGCAATCAGACGCCATCAAAACCGGCTATAATGCACGGCATGGAGAAACACGAACTACTGCACACGGAGTTTGGAGCGCGTCACAGAGACGCTACGCGGAGCAAGCCTGTAAGGCTGGTGTCCGGCGCTCTCACGGCTGCGATCATACTGGCCGTATTCGCCATGTGGGGATTCGAGGCATTCGCCACGCTTTTCTCATGGCTCGCCTCGCTCGTCTAGCCATCGATTTCAAGCGCCTCTAGCGCCGTGTCGATGCGCTGTAGGTCAACCTCAAGGTCTTGCGCTATCTGTCTCGTCTCTGCCGCTTGACCTGCCGCTACGGCGCGCTGCTCGGCCGTTACAGACGTGTCGTGCGCCTCTTGGTCGTATCGCTCTGCGATCTGCTCAGCGCGGCTTATCTGGCGTTCTAGGGAGTCCGCTAGGGCACATAGCTCGATGAGCTTATCGTTGCCTGTCGGGATCGTCGCTGGAATGGCGATGTCTACGGCGTTAGCCATTTGGCTGCTCGCTCGGGTAGTCCTGGTGGTCAATCCTAAAGCTGCGCTCTGCGACCTGTACGACCTCCGGTTTACACGGACAGTCACGATCCAACACATGCCCGCCAAGGTCATCGGGAATATCGTGTAGATCGTCTATCGCTTCGATGTGGCGTCGTTTAGAAATAGCTCACTCCTGAAAAAGATTTTGGTCGCTTATCTCTTGTTGGGCGACCGGACTGGCAACGAGCAAAGGAATACGAAACTCGAAGAGGCCAGATACAACTCTCGTGGCGTGCGTTCGGCAACTGCCTATGTTGGCCTGCCGGATCGATGGTGAATTGATGCGATGGCTCACGTTATATGTAGTGATCCGAGGTTGACCAAACGAGAATAGTACGGGAAGCGACACGCGCTCGTTTCCGGGCAGGGGTCATACTTCCTAACTATTCTCTATCCGAACCCACGTCTTTTAGTGCGTGTCTGTAGGCTCGTTTTTGCTCTTTCAGATAATCTTTCTTTTCTTCCCATCGTCTAGCAGCTTGTTCCTTGCGGCATTCCTTGCACATAGGTTGATGTGTTCGCTTTCCGCCCTTGGTTCTAACGTGAAACTCTGTCTTTGGCTTATCCTGTTTGCAGGGTCCAGTACACAGCTTTGTGCCTAGCCCAATGGCAAGCAACCCAAGATCGTCGTCTGACTTAGCCGCGCGGTATTCTCTACGTGCTTCTGCGCCGCCGACCCCATAGCGTTCGATGTCCTTGCGCAGAGTGTTTTCCTCATTGCGCAACGCGATTGCTCTAGTGTGGGCTTGAAATCGGGCATCAATCTGTGTTGGCATAACTTCCTGTCTCGGGATCACGGTTATCGCGTTCCCTCACTTCTCTAATGGTTCGTGCCGTGCCCAAAGTAGGCTCTAGCTGCACACACAAGTCTGCTGGAATGCCGACAAACTCGGTAAGGATTCGCTTCTCGCGCTCGTCTTTGGTCTGAGTCGTGAATAGCTTGTGTCTCCCGTGGTGAACGTCACACGCCGCCTCTAGCATCAACATCGCATGATGTCTCACTCGATTGTCGTCACTGTTTAGGTCGGATAGGAATTGCTCTGTCCTTCTGACCGTCAAATCCCCTATGCCAGTGTCGGCCACTAGGTTAGGAGTCGCGTCTGCTGACGCTGCACTACGGCCGATTGGGAGCACAACCGCGTGGGAAATCCCTCTCAATTCGTCGCACAAGGCGCTTACGCGCTCTGCTTTCGTAGCATCGTGGCGGTGCTTGCGAAGTTCTTGCACTTCGCGGATGCGTTCGTTCCTAAACTTCAACTCTGCACGTTCTCGCAGCATCTTATCCAGCGCGTCTCCTGGCGGATTCAGCCATGCCTCAAGCTCAGCATCCGACAACATCGTTGTATCCGGTGCGTGCTCTTGCTCCTTTACTGCCATCGCTGATCCCTCCAATACAAGCTGCCATTGACGTAGGTAGCCAAATCGAGCTTGAATCCTCCGTCCGGCCAAAGCTCGACGGTGCAGAAGCCTTGTTGCCAGTCGGGACTTGTGACAAAATTAGGCCAACGCCTGCCGTCTTGCACGCTTTGATCGACTCGACACATACAACCGGCTTCGGCTGCAACGAGTGTGCGCGTCTGCCCATCAATCTCATGGCGAGTGTGATGCACCAAGCTTTGTCTGTGAGTGTGACCAGTGATAATTGAATGCCCCAAATGATCCAGTGTAGCAAGTGCAGATTGTCCCGATCCCTTTCTGACAATCCAACCGTGACGTACTGCCAAATGCTCGCTGATATTCACCTGTGCTAGCTCGTATGGGCCGTGCGGATCAACATAGGTAATCCCTAGCTCATCGAGCCTCAGAAGGTGCTCTAGGCCAAGCGCTGCTTGTCCTGGGCCATTCTCTGTGTCTGCCGACTTGACGCCGTATAGCGGCTGTATAGACGGCTTGTCGAGCAGGATATTACGGATGCGTAGATCATGGTTGCCCGGCATCAATTGCCAGTCGGTATTGAGACTAGCTGCACGATAGTCACGGAACAGATCGTAACCTGCTTGGATACATTCGTTGACTATCGCGGTGTTCTCGGGATCGAGTCTGTGCTGTGAGATATCCGGGAAGTCAACTTTATCCCCCAGCGCGATCCCCATTTGCGGTTTGTTCTGTGCAAGCCACCCGCAGAAAAGCTTGTGAAGCTGAGGATCATGGAATGGTGCCTGCTGATCCCCACACACGACTATCAGTCGCGTTTTGTTCTTGTACGGCTTGGCAATGCGGGGTTTGTACTTCACTCCCTTTGTGCGTGCCGCTACAATTTGATCCTCTGGCGGTCGTTTCTTGACCGCGTGTACCTTTTGCTGATGGTAAGTGACCGTGCCGTCTTGGCTTGGTCCCTCCCAATGGTTTTTCACGACCCCTTGGACTAGCCATTCAGCGGGGTCAAGTTCCTCTTGTTCGAGCAACTGTACGTCAGTTAGAGCCATAATTCTCCATCCATTTGCGCAAGTCTTCCTGCGTATCGAATACTGTGCATCTGTCGTCGTGTACGACAAAGTAATTGCAATGTGGCCTCAGCTTGTCGCGTATCTCTTTGACTGGGAAGTGTTTGACACTGTGCCATCGACCCTCTAGGCCCTTAGTACGTGCCAAGCGTTCCAAAGAGATGGCTTCGGTCATGCCGCCTCCGGTGAGAACGGCATGAGTTCCCTGCGCCAACGTCGTGCGGTGCGAGTAGCATCCGCTTTGCGGCGGAAGCTTTTACGGCGTGCATGGCCTTCAACCTCGACCTTGACCGCCCAACATTTGTCTCGTTCACTCCAAGATACGCCACGAACGCCGGATCGGGAGTTTTTGTTGGCTCCCTTGCGGTTCTGCTGGTTCTGAGCGTGTGTAACGCCTCTCAGGTTCTCTCTACGGCAATCCAGTTTGTCCGAGTTGATGTGATCTACCTCGACAGCATCGGGCAGTAGGACGCGATGTAGGTATACGAGCTTGCCTCCTTCAGATTTGGGGAGCCTGCGCACGACGTAACCTTCGCCGTTGAGGCACCATTTGAACTTGGTCAACGATTTATCATGGTCGTCTACCAACGCATATGTACGGACAGAGCCATCTTGTCCCTTTAGTGGAATCTTCACCATCACCTATGTTGCGACGGCGGATTGCAAATAAAAGGCATCAAGTAGAGGTTGAGGGTTTGTGTCCCATTCGCCTGTCAGACGGTGAACCCTCAACCTCTACTTGAGACTTTACTTTGTATAGTGACTACGGACTGCTTCCGAGACTTCCTGTGTGTCTGCGTGTGTGTCTGTCGCTATACAAAGTGAAGTAAACCCTCAAGTAGATTCTTCAAACCCTCAACCATACTTTCTTTTCCATTCCCCGTAAAACTTGTAGGGAAGAAATCTTCCCGCCGATCAAAGGAATAGCCCACTCAGGCAAATCGATAGCTGGAACCTCAACGTCCCTGGCCCGACGCTAAGCCCATAGCCATTTCCGACCAAGCTGACATTTCGGTCCTCCTGGTCCCGGCCATCTCCGGGGAGAATGCGACGTTGTGAGAAGGGATTACGAGCCCGGATCACCATTTGTGGGGGAGTTGGATTGTGGAGCTATCTGGCAGTCAGAGCCTACGAGCAGACAGTGAGCCAGAGCGACAATCCGGTTGATGCGTAAGACGCATCCATACGAAACCGGGCAATCCAATGGGGTCTTGTCAGTGGAGCAAAGAGGGTATGCGTATCGGAATAAACCTAGACCAATAGCTCCTACATTCTCCTTCAAGGGAAAGACAGAGCTACACCAAAATCCGAGCAAGGACCACAACACACCATGAACCACACAACACAGGCAGACACACATGAAGTATCCATTCCCTAACTACGTCGGCGGTGCCAAGCACGGCGATCCGATATGTGCCGTTCCCACTGGCGAACGCACGATTCGATTCCCTGTCCTTGATGAGTCGCCTAGAACTATCGAAGATCGTCCACTGGACCGTACAGTCGCGTATCACGAAGAGGCATATGAGATACGCACAATGAGATTCGGTGAATACGATGCGCTGGATGTTTGGGTCCAGAGTGACGCCAACGACATCGAGGCAGAACACCAACTATGGCCGATGCTCCTACAGAAAGCGTGCTCTCAGAAGGAGAACTTCTGGCCCGAGGATGACTAGACCTTACGCTACAGATATCCGTTGTCCACGTCCCTATGTCCCACAACACCAACAAGTCCAACAAGCCTGCTATTAGGGGCTTTCTGAGGCTCGTGTTGGACTTGTGGGGCATGTTGGCGTTGCTGTGCTAGACTGCTCTGCACTCTCCCCCATGCCGACCAAGGAGTCCTAGCATGGCTGCACAGACGGCGAAAAACCCTGTCTCGCAAATCGAGCGATTCATCAAGCGATACGTCGCGCTTCCGAACGAGGAAATGGCGCTCGTGCTAGCTCTGTGGGTGCTGCACACATGGATGTTCCATGATCCTGCGTGGGAAGCTGAAATGCGAAGGATGATCGAGCTAGACGAGACTGGCGTAGCCGACAACGCCCGCAACCGCAAGTCTCCCCACATGCCGCACACGACGCCGTATCTGTACGTCTACAGTCCCGAAAAGCAGTCGGGCAAGACACGACTCATCGAAGTGCTTGCGGAGTTGGTGCATAACCCTATGCGCGCGTCTGATATGTCCAATGCCGTGCTGTTCCGTAGCATCGGTCTACGTCGTCCTACCGTCCTGCTCGATGAGGCTGACACGATTTGGTCCGGGCAAACCAATGAAGAACTGCGAGCAACGGTCAATTCAGGCTACAAGTTCGGTGGCGCTACATGGCGTATCGCGGGAGAAGAACCTGTTGAGTTCTCCACCTTCTGTCCTAAGCTGCTGGCAGGCATCGACAATGGATTGATGCCCGATACGATCCGTGACCGCTCAATCCCCATTGCGCTCAAGCGCAAGAAGCCCGGTCAAGGCGTGCATCCGTTCTACTCGTTTGACGTGGAAGAGGAAGCCAAACAGATAGCGGACATCATCGCTGAGTGGATCAAAGACCATCGAACGGAGATTGCAAAGGCGCGTCCTAAGCCAATCAAAGAGGTCAGTGATCGCGCATGGGAGATTACCTTTCCGCTGGTATCGATTGCGGAGGTAATCAGTGCCAATATGGGCACCAACGCGCGCAAAGCAATCGTCGGTCTATTGGCTCAGAATGAACCGGGTCTATCGCCGCAGCAACAGTTGCTCTCTGACATCCGAGATATGTTCGATGAGCGCAAAGCCGACCGTCTATTCACGCGAGACATCTTGGAGCGTCTTGGCGGGCGCTGGAATGGCAAGCTGCTAGGGAACAAGCTGCGCCCGTTCGGCATCAAGATCAAGACCATTCGTATCGGCACCGAAACACAGCAAGGCGTCTACAAGGAAGAGTTCGCAGACGCATGGGAGCGCTATCTCAACTAGGCGGGCTCAAGGTGATAATGAGCCAGATCATGACGCCCACGATTGAAGCGGTGATGGCGAAGCACAGGAAGCCCTCAAGAGCTTTACGCCCTTCGTGACGCCACCACCAAGCGAAGGTATCCCGTTCGGCTTCTCTCGCTCGTTCTGCCTGCCGTTGGGCACGCGCACGTCGTTCTGCGCCTTGTCGTTTGGCCCACTCGACGGAGGACGGATGGACGATGACCTTAGCTAGTGGACGTTCCATCCTTTAGGACGATAGCAAGAATCCCCCGGATTTGGGGCGAACCTGTGGGGATCGCGGAACCATCCGGGGGATTCTTGGGCCGGTCCCAGGAGTCTCGACGCCAGGGCGGAGACTCAAGGCACCTATTGACGCGCCAGGGCTCGCGCCTGTGGAGCGCCGCCGCACCATATCAAGGATTGAGCCGAGCCGCAGGAACATCCGTCTAGGGGCTTTTGGCCTGTGCGTCCGAGAACCCGAACGCATGTTTGGAGCTTTTGTCCTTGGACTTATTGGCTGTACACAGTGAACATGCCTCTTGGATGGCTGAGCCAGAGGACGCACGCGGAATCTTCGCCCAGAACCTACGGCGCGAACGGCTCCGCGCCGGTCTGTCGCAGGAAGAACTTGGCTTTGAAAGCGACCTAGACACGTCCGAGATATCGAAGCTAGAGCGGTCTGTCCGCGATCCCCGGCTAGCGACCATAGTCCGCGTTGCGCGTGCCCTAGAGATTCGACCGGCCCGACTACTTGACGGCATTCCATAGCGCCTTTCCGCTAGGTAGGATGCTCCGGTCATTGACTCCGAGGAAGGGAGAGCCCGTGTCCGATCCGGTCGAGGAAGTCATCGAGTACCTACGCAGGCAGATCGAGCAGTCGCAAGCTGCCCTAGAGCAGCTTGAAGCCATCCCAAAGGCCGTCCGCATGGCGAAGCACCCGACACGCAACGGCCACGGTCCCGAGCGGGCGGTTGTGGTCCGTGCATCCCGAGGCAGACGCACGCCGATAGATGAGTCCAAGATCATCGAGGCCGTCAAGGTCGCAGGACCCGAAGGCATCGGAGCGGCATTGATTCGAGCCGTCCTTGGTGGCGATGTCTCCGGCGCTCAGCTTTCCGTGAAGCTGGCGAAGATGACCGAGGACGGAACCCTCGCCAAGACGGGCAAAATGAGCGGAACCCGATACCGCCTGCCCGATTCCAAGGGCGCAGCGGGGAGCATAGTCGAGGATGGCTCCGAGGCCGCATGATGGCCTTGATACTGCCGGGACAAAGGCTCTAGGGCAATGACTGTTTCCGTCCCGTACTCCGAGGACATCAACCCGTACAAGCAGTGGTGGCTTGTGGATGCCTTCCGACGTGGCTACGAATGGGCCGCAGAAGGCAAGAAGCCCGCAGACTGCGAGTACCTACAGCGGCCCGTGACCAAGAAACCGCAGAAAGCCGGTTGGTGGCGTGGCTACTACACACAGCGGGGCGAATACGACGACGCCTAGAGCCGATTGTATAGCGCAAAACGACGGTACTGGACAACACGGTCGTGAACGTGGCGCTGCCCTCGATCCAGCGCAGCCTGAACGCGACGACCTCGACGCTCGAGTGGACGGTGAACGCCTACACGCTGACGTTCGCGGTGCTGCTGGTGACGGGCGGGCGCCTGGGCGACATCTTCGGCCGCCGGCGCATCTTCATGACGGGCGTGGTCATCTTCGGGACCGCGAGCGCGGCGATCGGCTTCTCCCCCAGCGACACGTGGCTCGTGGTGTGGCGGGCGATCCAGGGCAGCGGCTCGGCGCTGATGATGCCGATGACGCTGTCGATCATCACCAACGCGTTCCCGCCGCAGGAGCGCGGCAAGGCGATCGGCACGTGGGCGGGGGTCTCGGCGATGGCGCTTGCGATCGGGCCCGTGGTGGGCGGCTTCCTCGTGGAAACCGTCAGCTGGCAGTCGATCTTCTTCCTCAACGTCCCCGTCGCGATCGGCGCCGTCGTCGTCGCGAGCTTCGCGGTGCGCGAGTCACGCGACGAAACGGTCGAGCGCATAGTGGATATCCCCGGCGTGCTGACCCTCACCGTCGGCCTGGCGGCGCTCGTTCTGGCGCTGGTGGAGGGCAACAGCTGGCACTGGGGTTCGACGCGCGAGCTGGTGCTATTCGCGCTCTCCGCCGTGAGCCTCTTCACGTTCGTGCAGATCGAGCTGCGCCGCCGTGTGCCGATGGTCGACTTCGCCTTCTTCCGCGCGCGCTCCTTCGTCGGCGCGAACATCGTGGCGTTCATCGTCAGCTTCGCGATGCTCGCAATGTTCTTCTTCCTCGCGCTCTACATGCAGAACATCCGCGACTACTCGCCGCTGGAAGCCGGCATCCGCTTCCTGCCCTCCACGGCGCTGGTGATCGTGATGGGACCGCTCGCGGGTCGGCTCGCCGACCGCGTCGGGCCGCGACCGCTGATGACCCTCGGCCTGGTGCTCGTATCCGGCGCGCTGTTCTGGATGTCGCACCTGACCGTCTCCAGCAGCTACGCGTCGACACTGCTGCCGGGATTCATGCTGATGGGCATCGGCATCGGCCTGGTGATGTCGCCGATGAGCACCGCCGCGATGAACTCGGTGGAGCAGACCAAGGCGGGCGGAGCCGCGGGCATCCTCTCGCAGAACCGCATGGTCGGCGGCACCTTCGGCGTGGCAGTCACGGGCGCGCTGGTGAGCAGCCTCGGCGGCTCGAAGATCGATCAGCTGCTGCCCTTCGTGCCAGCCACGCGTCGCGCGGCGCTGACCGAAAGCCTCGGCTCGGGCGGCGTGCTGCACGGGGTAGCGCCACGCGTGCTCGCGGCAACGCACGAGGCATACGTTTATGCGCTGCAGTACGGGCTGCGCGTCGGCGCCGCTGTGGCGCTGCTCGGCGCGGTGCTGGCGTGGGTGCTGGTGGCCTCGCGCGCGCAGGCGATGGTGCCGGGTGGAGTTCACGCCGAGCCCAGGCGCACGGACTCGCCGGAGGCTGCCACCGCCGAAGCCGTGCACGCCTGAGCCTCTGTAGGATGCGGGTCCGTCCAGTCCCCGACAAACGCGAGGTTCAACGACACCGTGGCTATCGACCTGAAACAAATCTCCGAGGTTGACACCGAGCCGGGCGAGCTGCCCAAGACGATGGCTGCGTGGGTCATCCGCGAGGAGCGCCAGGGTGAACCGAAGGACGCCTTCCTCCTCGAGGAGATCGAGGTGCCCGAGCCGGGTGCCTTCGAGGTGATCGTGCGCGTGATGGCCGCGGGCGTGAACTACAACAACGTGTGGGCCGCGCTCGGCGAACCGGTCGGCGTGTGGCGCTACGGCGACCATCCCCAGTACGGCCACCACATCGGCGGCTCCGACGCCTCGGGCGTCGTGTGGAAGGTCGGCGCCGGCGTGACCCGTTGGAAGCCGGGCGACGAGGTCGTGATCCACTGCAACCAGGCCTCCTACGAGGACCCCGAGGTCCACGGCCTCGACCCGATGGCGGCGCCCTCGCAGAAGATCTGGGGCTACGAGACGACGTGGGGCTCGTTCGCGCAGTTCACCAAGGTGCAGGCCCAGCAGCTGCTGCCAAAGCCCCACGCGCTGACGTGGGAGGAGGCGGCCTCCTACGGCCTCGTGTACTTCACGGCCTACCGCATGCTGATCACGCGCTGCAAGATCCAGGCCGGCGCCAACGTCCTGATCTGGGGCGCCGCGGGCGGCCTCGGCGTGTTCGCCACGCAGCTCTGCGCCGCCGCCGGCGCGCACTGCGTCGGCGTCGTCTCTTCCGCCGAGAAGGGCGAGCTCGTCAAGCGTCTCGGCGCCGTCGACTACATCGACCGCGCCGAGTTCAAGGGCATGATGCGCACCGGGAAGGAGACCCCGGAGGAGGACAAGGCCCGCTTCGGCGTCTCGCGCGAATTCTCAAAGCGCGTGAAGCAGATCCTCGGCGACGCCCCCGACATCGTCTTCGAGCACGTCGGCAAGGCGACTTTCCCGACGTCGGTGTTCACGGTCAAGCCGTTCGGCAAGGTGGTCATCTGCGCCGGCACCACGGGCTACAACCTCGACTTCGACGTCCGCTACCTGTGGATGAAGCAGAAGGAGATCCTCGGCTCGCACTTCGCCAACGCATACGAGTGCATGAAGGCCAACGAGCTGATCGAGAGCGGCCAGATCCGCCCCGTGCTGTGGCGCACGCTCGGCTTCGAGGGCGTCGCCGAAGCGCACCAGCTGATGCTCGAAAACAAGCACCTCGGCAAGATCTCGATCCTCGTGGGCGCCACCGAGGAGGGCCAGGGCAAGACCGCCGATGGCCCCGGCGCGATCCACGCCGAGGTCGGCGCCTAATGGCCGGCTACTACGGGCACGGCACCGTGATCGTGCCGTGGTACGCGACGGGCTTTCGCAAGGACGGCTTCGAGGATGTTCTGAACGACATCGCCGCAGTGGCGCTGCGCTACGGCGCTGACTCATACGCCGTGTATCGCATGCGCGACGACCGCTACCGCTACCAGCAGTTCGCGCGCTTTGAGGAGCACTTGGACTGGGATCGCTACTGGGCGGGCCCCGAGATGGTCGACTTCCGCGCACGGCACTCCAGCTGGTATCAGGTGCCGGTGCTCTACGGCTGGTGGGACCTGACCGCCTCAGGCGCGATCGTCGAGGGCGGCGTGCCGGTCCCGGCGACGGGCGGCAACGGGCACGGAAACGGCGCCGGCAACGGCGCCCACGCAGCCTGAAGCTTTAGCACTGCTCTAGCGGCGCCATGGTCAACCCGGCGCCCTTCAGCTGCTCCCAGAAGTGCTCGGCCGGCTCCTGATGGCCGGTGTAGACGATCGCCTGACCCGTTTTGTGGATCTGACCGGCGATCTCATGGCCTCGCTCCAGCGTCACACCCGGTATGAACCGCGCCAGCGTGCGAGCGACGTGATCGAAGGTGTTGTGGTCGTCGTTGCGCACGATCACGCGCCAGCTTCCTCCGTGTCCGGTGCCTGGGCCGCCGGTACGGGGCAGCTCGATCGTCTGGCTCATAGGCGCCAGGATAACTCCCGGCCTCAGGGTTCGCCCGTACAATTGAGCACATGAGCGACGAGCACAGCCCCCGCCTGCCCGAGCGCGACCGCCCGTGGATGATGCGGACCTACGCGGGGCACTCGACGGCGAAGGCGTCCAACGAGCTGTACCTGAGCAACCTCGCCAAGGGCCAGACGGGACTGTCGGTGGCCTTTGACCTGCCCACCCAGACGGGCTATGACCCCGACGACGAGCTCGCGCGCGGCGAGGTCGGCAAGGTGGGCGTGCCGGTATCCCACCGCGGCGACATGGCGACGCTGATGCGGGGCATCCCGCTCGACGCGATGAACACGTCGATGACGATCAACGCGACGGCGGCGTGGCTGCTCGCGCTGTACATCGTGACGGCCGAAAACCAGGACCCACCCACCCCGCAGGAGAAACTGCAGGGCACGACGCAGAACGACATCGTCAAGGAGTTCCTGGCGCGTGGCACCTACGCGTTCCCGCCCGGCCCTTCGATGCGGTTGATCGCGGACATGATCGCCTACACCGTCGAGCACGTGCCGAAGTGGAACCCGATCAACATCTGCAGCTACCACCTGCAGGAGGCGGGGGCGACGCCGGTGCAGGAGATCGCCTACGCGATGAGCAACGCGATCGCAGTGCTCGACGGCGTCAAAGAACGCCTCGGAGATCGCAGCGAGGAGCTGATGGGCCAGGTGTTCGGGCGCATCTCGTTCTTCGTGAACGCGGGCGTGCGCTTCATCGAGGAGCACGCGAAGCTGCGCGCGATGTCGATCCTCTGGGAGGAGCTGGGGCGCGAGCGCTACGGCGTGCAGGACGAGCGCCAGCTGCGCTTCCGTTACGGCGTGCAGGTCAACTCGCTGGGGCTGACCGAGGCTCAGCCGGAGAACAACGTGCAGCGCATCGTGCTGGAGACGCTCGCGGTGACGCTCGGCCGCGACGCGCGCGCCCGCGCAATCCAGCTGCCGGCGTGGAACGAGGCGCTGGGGCTGCCGCGCCCGTGGGACCAGCAGTGGTCGCTGCGCATCCAGCAGGTGATGGCATATGAAACGGACGTGCTCGAGTACCCCGACATCTTCGAGGGCTCGCGCGTGATGGAGGGGCTCGTGGAGGAGCTGCTGGAGGGCTCCCGCGCAGAGATCGCCGTCGTGGCCGAGCACGGCGGCGCGGTGCAGGCCGTCCCCTACATGAAGGGCGCGCTGGTGGACTCCCACCGCGAGCGCATCCGCCGCATCGAGAGCGGCGAGCAGGTGGTGGTCGGCCAGAACCGCTACACCGAGACCGAGCCCTCGCCGCTGACGGCCGGCGCGGAGGGCGGAATCCTCGTGGTCGACCCGGCCGTCGAGGCCGAGCAGATCGAGGCGGTGCGCCGCTGGCGAGCCGAGCGTAACCAGTCCGCGGTGGACGCGGCGCTGGGCGAGCTCGCGCGCGTCGCCCGGGCAGAGGACGGGAGCGAGAACCTGATGGTGCCCACGATCGCAGCCGCGCGCGCGGGCGCCACGACGGGCGAGTGGGCGCGCACACTGCGCGAGGTGTTCGGCTCCTACCGCGCCCCCACGGGCGTCGGCGAGGCGGCCGCGGCGCCCGCTGACGCTGACCTGAGCGAGCTGCGCGAGGAGGTGGCCCACCTGCAGGAGCGCCTTGGCCGCCGGCCGAAGCTGCTGGTCGGCAAGCCGGGCCTCGACGGGCATTCGAACGGCGCCGAGCAGATCGCGGTGCGCGCACGCGACGCGGGCATGGACGTGGTGTACGAGGGAATCCGCCTGACGCCCGCGCAGATCGCTGCCTCGGCGCTGCAGGAGGGGGTGCACGCGATCGGTCTGTCGATCCTCTCGGGCTCGCACCGCGAGCTGATCCCCGCGGTGATCGACGCACTGCGCGAGGCCGGCGTCGACGCGCCCGTGGTGGTCGGTGGGATCATCCCCGAGCAGGACGTGGCGCCGCTGAAGGCGGCGGGCGTGGCGGCGGTGTATACGCCGAAGGACTTCGACATCACCCGCATCATGCGCGACATCGTGGCGCTGGTGGGCGCCGCGGCCAAAGGCGCCCCCAACAGTGGCTCCGACGCCGACGGTCCGCCGAGAGCGAACGGCGCGGCCAACGGGGAGCAGGCACCGGCCGGCGCCTCCAACGGCGCGCCCGCCGCGGCGTGAGCGACCAAGGGGCCGCGCTCGGCGCACGCCTGCGCGCCCGCGACCTGACCGCCGCGCCCGCCGCGCTGAACCTGCTGGAGAGCACGACCGCCGGGGACCGTGCGCAGGCGGCGGCGCTGCTGCGCGAGGTCTCCCCCACGACCCTCGGCGGCGAGGCGCCGGGGCACATAATCGGCGTGACGGGGCCGCCCGGCGCGGGCAAGTCGACGCTGCTCTCCGCCCTGCTGCACGAGTGGCGCGCGAAGGAGCGAAGCGTGGCGATGCTGGCCGTCGACCCCAGCTCACGCCGCTCGGGAGGCTCGCTGCTGGGCGACCGCGCGCGGATCGACTTCGACCCCTCCGACAGGGGCGTGTTCATCCGCTCGACCGCCGCGGGCGAGCGCCTGGGCGGCCTTGCGTGGGGCACGCGCGCGGCGGCACAGGCGCTGGCGGCCGCGTATGACGTGGTCGTGATCGAGACGGTGGGCGTGGGCCAGGCCGAGACCGACATCGCCGACGTGGCGGACACGGTCGCGGTGATCGTGCAGCCCGGCTCGGGCGATGTACTGCAGTTCCTGAAGTCGGGGATCATGGAAACTCCGGATGTGCTCGTCGTCACGAAGGCCGACCTCGGCCTCCTCGCCACGACCGCGCGGCGCGATTTGAGCGCGGCGCTGCGCTCGCTCGGCTCGCGCGCCACCCCGGTCGTGGCCGTCTCCTCGCTGCCCCCGCCACGCGGGGTGGACGAGCTGGTGGCGGCGCTGCAGGAGCATCGCGCGGGCCTCGACCTGAGCGAGCGGCGCCTGCAGGCCCGACGCGCGGGGGCGCTTACGGATTTCACGACCGAGCACGGCGAGCGCGGAGTGCGGGCACTCGGGGGGCGCACAGCAGCGCGGCGTCTGCTCGCCGAGCAGGACCCGTCGCTGGATGAGGCGACGCTGGCCACTTTTTTGGAGGAGAGGGGGAGCCGGTGATCTCCCGACGTCCTCCCGAGCAACCCCGACGGCCGCGCCCCCACGTGGCGGGGGACCTGCTGATCATGCTCGGCGCATTCGTCGGGGCGAGCGCGCTGGCGGGCGCGCTGGGCGCAACCAACCTGGGCACCGCACTGGCGTTCGGGCAGATCGGCTTCGCGCTGGCGCTTGTGTATGTGCTGATTCGCCGCTGAGGGTATCCTCCCCGCGGATGGCCACGGGCTGCTTTATTTCCACCGGCCGCTCGCTCGACGGGGCTGTCGAGCGGGTCCGCCTCGCCGAGTCGCTCGGCTATGAGAGCGTCTACGTCACGCACATCGCCGGGCGCGAGTCGCTGACGGTGCTGACCGCCTACGCGCTCGCGACGAGTCGTATCCGCGTTGGCACGGGCGTCGTGCCGATCTATACGCGCACGCCCGCCACGATGGCGCAGACCGCCGCCACGATCGACGAGCTCTCCGACGGGCGCCTCACGCTCGGGCTGGGCGTCTCGCACCGGGCGATCGTCGAGGGCTGGCACGGACAGTCGATCGACCACCCCGTCGCGGAGATGCGCGAGTACGCGTCGATCGTGCGCGCGATCCTGCGCGGCGAGGATCCGCCTCAGTGCGAGAAGTGGAGCACGAGCTTTCACCTCGTCGGCCTCGATCCACGACCGGAGCTGCCGCTGTACATCGCGGCCCTCTCCCCTGCGATGCTGCGTCTCGCCGGCGAGCTGGGCGACGGGGTGCTGCTGTGGCTGTGCTCGCCGCAGTACATCCGCGATGTGGTCGTCCCCGAGGTGAGCGCCGGGCGCGAGCGCGCCGGCAAGAGCATGGAGGGCTTTGACATCGTCCCGGCCGTCCCCGCGGCGCTCACCGAGGACCCCGCCGGCGCCTACGCGGCGATGCGTCGCGATCTCTTGCCCTACTTCGGGCTGCCCTTCTACCGCGCGATGATCGAGCGATCGGGCTTCGGCGCGGACATCGCCGCCTACGACGCGGCCGGGGGCGACGCCGCGGCGATGCAGGCCGCCATCTCCGACGATTTCCTGGAGCAGCTCACGGCCGTCGGCGACGAGGCCGCGGTGCGCGGGGGCGTCGAGCGCTACCGCGCCGCCGGCTCCACCTCGCCCTGCGTCGGCCCGATCCCGAAGACGGACTTCGAGGCCACGCTGCGCACGGCCATCGCGTAGGTCTCGCTGCGCATCGCCCCACGCCCCACACCCCCCAAGCCTCACAAGCTGCGTGTAAGGATTCTCTACCAGCGTAGTCTGATGACCAGATGCTGATTCTGATCCCCTTCGCCGTGCTGGCGGGCGCCGGTACTGCGCTGTCCCCGTGCGTGCTGCCCGTGCTGCCGGCGATGCTCTCCGCCGCGGGGGCCGGGGGGCGTCGGCGCCCACTGGGCGTGGTGCTCGGCCTGAGCGTGACGTTCACGATCACGATCGTCGGCATCGCCAAGGTCGTCGGCGGGGTGGGCCTCGGCTCGGACCCGCTGCGCGCGCTGGCGGTGCTCGTGCTGCTGCTCTCCGGCGTGGCCCTGATGGTGCCCGCCGTGGGGGACCGCCTGGAGGCCCGCATGTCGCGGCTCGCCGCGCTGGGTCCGCGCAGAACCGGCGACGGCTTTGCCTCGGGGCTCTTGGTGGGCGCGGCGCTGGGCTTCGTCTACACCCCGTGCGCCGGGCCGATCCTGGCCGCCGTGATCTCCGTCAGCGCCGCCACCGGCCGCACGGTCCTGATCGCGATCGCCTACTCCGCCGGCTCGGCGCTGGTGCTGCTGGCACTCGCGCTGGGCGGGCGCCGCGTGTTCGACCGCGTGCGCGCCGCCGGCCGTGGGCCGGCACTGCAGCGCACCCTCGGCGCGGTCATGGTGGTGACGGCGCTGTTGATCGTGACCAACGTGGACGTGCGCTTCGACCAGTACATCGCCCAGCACATCCCCAACGTCAACCTCACGGCGTCGCTGGAGAGCTCCCACGCGGTGCAGAGCCGCCTGCCCGCGATCTCCGGCCACCAGGCCAAGTTCCTTGCCAGCGACACGGCGCCGATGCCCAAGACGCTCGCGCACAACGCCTCACAGGCGAGTCTCCTGGCCGCCGCACAGCAGCTACCCGCGCTCGGTCCGGCGCCCGAATTCACCGAAACCGAGGACTGGTTCAACACGCCCGGCAATCGTCCGCTGAGCATGACCGGCCTGCGCGGACACGTGGTGCTGGTGGACTTCTGGACCTACACGTGCATCAACTGCATCCGCACGCTGCCCTACCTGGAGGCGTGGAACGCCGCCTACGCCCACGACGGCCTTGAGATCGTGGGCGTGCACACGCCCGAGTTCGCCTTCGAGCACGACGCCTCGAACGTCGCCGAAGCGATCCAGCGCTTCGGCATCCACTACCCGGTGGTGCAGGACAACGAATACGGCACCTGGAACGCCTACGGCAACCAGTCCTGGCCCGCGGACTACCTGATCGACGCGACCGGCCAGGTGCGCTACGTGGCGATCGGCGAGGGCGAATACGGCAAGACCGAGTCCGCGATCCGCGCGCTGCTTGCCGAAGCGGGCGCATCTGTAGGCGCGATGAGCCACCCCACGGGCGCGATCACCCCGAGCCAGGAAGCGACCCCCGAGACCTACCTCGGCACCGCCCGCGCGCAGGGCTGGACCAACGGCCCGAAGGGCGGTCTGCACGACTACGGTCCTGCGCCCACAGGCGAACTGCCGCTCAACGAGTTCGCCTACAGCGGCACCTGGAACATCTCCGGCCAGCCAGCCCTCGCGGTCTCCGGCGCGGGCATCGACGCGGAGGTGCAGGCCAAGAATGTCTACCTCGTCCTCTCCTCGGCCGAGCGCGCGCCGCGGCAGATGCAGGTACTGCTCGACGGACGCCCGATCCCCGCCTCCCTGGCTGGTGCGGATGTGCACAACGGGTTCGTGACCGTGACAAACGAACGCCTGTACTCGCTCGTCTCGCTGCCCCGCAACTCCGCCCATCGCCTGTCGCTACGGCTGGCGCCGGGCATCACCGGCTATTCGTTCACCTTCGGCTGAGAGCCCGTCGCACGGCCTCTGGCCGCTAGCGCCATACAATGAACCCATGGAGGGCTCCACACCCCAGGTGATCGCGCACAGCTGGCTGCGCTGCTACCGCTGCTGGTCGCAGGACCTCGAGGTGCAGGTGCACTACGAGGGGATCCACAAGATCGACCCCGCTACGGGCGAGCGCTCGGAAGTCGTCGACGAGCTCCAGGAGGCCGTGGTGCAGTGTCTGGACTGCATGCATGACCAGCCCCACCTTGGTTTCTCAAACGGCCGCGTGGAGCCGATCGAGGATCGCTGGGAACGGATGATCGCGGGCACCCCCTGGGTCGCCTCGTGCACGGTGGCGGTCGACGCAGACGACGTGGAGAGCTGCTCGGGCCCCGACGCCGGGGACGCGCTCTCCTACGCCGCCTTCGGCGACCACGGCGTGCGCGAGTTCTTCACGCACGTGCGCTTTCACAAGCACGAAGACGACGCGCGCATCATCGTGCACCTGCTCGTTGAGCTGTATGCGCGCTCGCTGGAGGAGGCCACCGAAGTGCTGGAAGAAGCCGCGCGCGGCGACCTCACGATCACGTCACTGGCCGAGGAGTCTCGGCCACCCGCAGCCGCAGCCGAAGCACATGGCCACGAATAGCCTAGACGCCCGCTGGCCGGCGCAATGCTGCGTCCTCACTCGCTCGCGTGCTAAGCACGCCACGCTCGCTGCGTCCTTGCCTTGCTTGACCAGCGAACGTCTAGTGGCGTAGCTAGGCGAGCCGCTGCTCAAGCGCGTCCAACTGCGCGTACAGCTCCGGCGGGAGGCGGTCGAACTTCGCGAAGTGCTCGCGGATCTGCGGCAGCATCGCGCGCCATTCGCCGCTATCGACGCGCAACAGCTCGGCCATGTCCCCGGGGGAGACGTCCACGCCGCGCGTGTCGAGACCCTCTGGGCCGACGGGCGGGATCAGGCCGATCGAGGTCTCTTCGGCGGCGCCGTGGCCGGCGCAGCGGGCAAACACCCACGCCAGCACGCGCGAGTTCTCGCCAAAGCCGGGCCATAGGAAACGCCCGGAGGGATCCTTGCGGAACCAGTTGACGTAGAAGATCTTCGGCAGCTTCCGCGGGTGGGCGGGATCCGATCTGCCCATCGCCAGCCAGTGGGCGAAGTAGTCGGCCATGTTGTAGCCGCAGAAAGGCAGCATCGCGAAGGGGTCGAAGCGCAACTCGCCGACTTTTCCAGCCGCCGCCGCCGTCTTCTCCGAGCTCATGATCGAGCCGAGGAACACGCCGTGCTCCCAGTCGAGCGCCTCGGTGACGAGCGGCACCACCGTGGAGCGCCGGCCGCCGAACAGCATCGCGTCGATCGGCACGCCTTCCGGGCTCTCCCACTCGCGCGCGATGGCCGGGTCCTGGGAGGCGGGCGCCGTGAAGCGCGCGTTGGGGTGCGCCGCGGGCGTCTCCGACTGTGGCGTCCAGTCGTTACCGTGCCAGTCGATCAGGTGCGTCGGGGGCTCCTTGGTGAGCCCCTCCCACCACACGTCGCCGTCGTCGGTGAGCCCACAATTGGTGAACACCGAGTTGCGCTCGATCGTATGGATCGCGTTCGGGTTGGTGTCCATGCCCGTGCCCGGCGCCACGCCGAAGAAGCCGGCCTCGGGGTTGATCGCATACAGGCGGCCGTCCTCGCCGAACTTCATCCAGGCGATGTCGTCGCCGATCGTCTCGACCGTCCAGCCCTCGAGTGTGGGGATCAGCATCGCGAGGTTGGTCTTGCCGCACGCCGAGGGGAAGGCGCCGGTGATGTACTTGACCTCGCCCTCGGGCGAGGTCAGCTTAAGGATCAGCATGTGCTCGGCCATCCAGCCCTCGTCGCGGGCCATCACCGAGGCGATACGCAGCGCCAGACACTTCTTGCCGAGCAGCGCATTGCCGCCGTAGCCCGAGCCGTAGGAGGTGATCTCGCGAGTCTCGGGGAAGTGCACGATGTACTTGTTCTCGGCGTTGCACGGCCACGGCACGTCCTGCACGTCGTCGTCGAGCGGCATGCCGACCGAGTGCAGACAGGGGACGAACTCGCCATCCTCGCCGAGGGTCTCCAGGGCCGTGGAGCCCATGCGCGTCATGATTCGCATGCTCACGGCCACGTAGGCCGAGTCGGTCAGCTGCACACCGATCTGGCTCTTGTCAGAGCCGTGCGGGCCCATCGAAAAGGGCACGACGTACATCGTGCGACCGTGCATCGAGCCTTGGAACAGGTCACCCAGAAACTGCTTCATCTCGACCGGGTCGCGCCAGTTGTTGGTCGGCCCGGCGTCCTCCTGCGTGGCGGAGCAGATGAACGTGCGGTCCTCGACGCGCGCCACGTCCCCGGGGTCAGAGAGCGCCAGATAGGAGTTCGGGCGCTTGGCTTCGGAGAGCTTGCGGAAGGTCCCGGCTTCGACGAGACCCCGACACAGACGCTCGTACTCCTCCGCCGACCCGTCGCACCAGTGGATGTCCCGCGGTTCGGTGAGGGCAGCCACCTCCTCGACCCAGTTCAGCAGACGCTCGTGATTGGTTTGGGGGGCGGTTGTGGCGGTGATCTCCATGACGTGAATGGGTCTCCTTGGGTCTCGCTTGGGGTGGCGCTGGCAAGGCGCGCGGGCTCATCCATGGCCCGCTTGGTGCACGACGCCAGGCAGGCGCCGCGCGAAAGACGACCCAGAGAGGGTACCGGACCGGCCGCGGCGAGGCTATCTGCGCAAGGCAATGCCTCGCACAGAAGCGCAGCCCCTACTGAGCCGCGGCGCTCTTGCGGGGCACAAGCACAAGCCGCTTGAACTCAGCCACCAGCACGCCGTCCTGGTTGAGCACGCGCGTATGGACCCTGACGGTGCCCCGGTCGGGCTTTGACTGGGACTCGCGCTTCTCCAGCACCTCGGACTCGCAGAAGAGCGTATCGCCGTGGAACACCGGTGCCGGGTGCTTGAGCTCTTCGGTGGCGAGGTTCGCGATCGCCTTGCCCGAGACGTCGCTTACGGACATACCCAGAGCCAGCGAATACACCAGCGGCCCCACGACGACGTTGCGCCCCTGCTGGGACTGGGCGGCGTAGACGTCGTTGATGTGCAGGGGGTGGTGATTCATCGTGATCAGGCAGAACAGGTGGTCGTCGGCCTCGGTGACGGTCTTGGCGGGCCAGTGCTTGTAGATGGCGCCTACCTCGAACTCCTCCAGGTAGCGGCCATAGGGGTGGGCGCCGCTCGCCTCGCGCGCGGCCTGGTCGGTCTCGACGGTGGGTGCCTCGACGGTAGTGGTGTCACTCATGGGTCCTGAAGGCTCTCCTGGCTTGTGTTGTGATTACGGATCCTGAGGCGGGACTCTATTGAGGGGCCTTTGTAAAGGCGTGGATGGTGGTTGTCATTTTTTGATTTGTGATTGCAATAGTATTGCGACTGGTAAGCGTAGTCTTCTCTCTCCAGCCGCTACGGTTCAAGCAGGCCATCCGGCCAGTCCGAGGCCATCCGGCCAGTCCGCAACCGCCCCGTCCAGGAGAGAAACGACTTGCGCAACCCCCGAGCATTCTTCAAGCCACTCGCCATCGGCGCCCCGGAGCCCGCCCGCGAGATCCCCTTCAAGCCGTCCCGGATGATCCACTTCCTCGACTTCTCCAACGAGAAGATGGTCGCCAAGGTCCCTGACATCGCCCCGACGGTGGACATCCTGCTGGGCAACCTGGAGGACGCCGTGCCGGTGGATCGCAAGCTCGCCGCGCGCGCCGGGCTGATCAAGGTCGGCCGCGAGATGGACCTCGGCGACACGGCCCTGTGGACGCGCGTCAACGAGCTGGCCTCCCCCTGGATGCTCGACGACATCAGCGAACTGGTGAGCGAGATCGGAGACAAGCTCGAGGTCATCATGATCCCGAAGGTCGAGGGCGCCGAGGACATCCACTATGTCGATCGTCTGCTCGCCCAGCTGGAGGCCAAGGCGGGCCTGGAGCGCCCGCTCCTGCTGCACGCGATCCTGGAGACCTCACTCGGCGTGGCCAACCTCGAGGAGATCGCCGCCGCCAGCCCGCGCATCCAGGGCATGAGCTTCGGCCCCGCCGACTTGGCGGCCTCGCGGCGGATGAAGACGACGCGCGTGGGCGGCGGGCACCCTGGCTACCGCACGATCGCCGACCCCGACCCCGAGAACCCCGAGGCGCCGCGGCCGAGCTACCAGCAGGACCCCTGGCACTACTCGATCGCGCGCATGGTCGACGCATGCACGGCGGTCGGCGCGCTGCCCTTCTACGGCCCCTACGGCGACATCCGCGACACGGAGGGCTGCGAGACGCAGTTCCGCGCCTCCTTCCTTTTGGGCTGCGTGGGCGCCTGGTCGCTGCACCCCGCGCAGATCGCGATCGCCAAGAAGGTCTACTCGCCCGACCCCGAGGAGGTCGCCTTCGCGAAGAAGGTGATCGAGGCGATCCCCGACGGGCGCGGCGTGCACATGATCGACGGCAAGATGCAGGACGACGCCACCTGGAAGCAGTGCCAGGTGATGGTGAGCCTCGCGGAAATGCTCGCTCGTAAGGACCCGGAGCTGGCCGCGGCCTACGGGTTCGAGCCGGCGGGGGTCTAACCGCTGAGTTGGAATAGCGAGGTAGAAATTCTTGCTATCTCAGGAGAACCATGCTGAGTATCGTCTCGAAGAAGGGTCAAATCACAGTCCCCAAGCGCCTGCGTGACAGGCTGGGAATTAGTGCCGGGGACCAGCTGGAGTTGCATGAGGAGGGCGGGCGTCTGGTCGCAAGGAAGGCGCTCGCTAACGACCCCGTGGCCTCCGCATATGGGATTCTCGGCACACACGAATCGACCGACGAGTGCTTGCGCGCTCTGCGCGGCAGGCCCGACGCGCGTGATCATCGCAGTCGACTTGGACATACGTAGGCAAGTCGCTTCGCCAAGAGGACGACCGGCCGCTTCAGGACAAGGCCGCAGACTGCCGATTAGAGAGAGATGAGGCATGCAAAGCGCAGCTCCTTAGCGACCCTCGGCGCGCTAGCGCTTGCTCTCGGCGTACCCGCCGCCGGGTCCGCGGCGACTCCCGTCTCGCTGTCGTTCACAACGCCTGGCGAGCAGCCATGGGTGGTGCCGCCGGGCGTGAACAGCGTGCAGGCCACCGCCGTGGGCGGCAACGGCGGCCCGGGCTATGGGGACGTTCCGGGCGGCAGCGGCGGCACCGTCACCGCTACTCTCGCCGTCTCCCCCGGCGAGACGCTGTACGCCGAGGTCGCCGGCGACGGGCAGGGAACGAACGAGAGTGCAGACGAAGAGGGACGCGGCGGGTACGGCGGCGGCGCCGACGGCGGGGAACGGGTCGTGATCTTTGCAAGCGGGCCTGGGGGCGGCGGAGGCGGAGGCGCCTCTGATGTGCGCACCTGTACCGCAAACACCGCTGACGCCGAATGCGGCGGGCACTCCTCGCTCGCTTCGCGCCTGCTGGTCGCCGCCGGCGGGGGTGGCGGTGGCGGGGTGGGACTGCCCTTCTCGGCCGCCGGTGACGGCGGCCCCGCGGACCTGCCCGGGTACGCCGGCTCCAACGACTCGCAGGGCGACGAAGGCGGCCACGGCGGAACCCGCGGTACGCACTCCGCCGGTGGGACCGCCGGAGCACCGTCTTTCGACTGCGCGCCGTCACCGCCGGAAGGCCCGGGCTGCGCGATCGCCGGCCAGCTGGGGCTCGGTGGCGAAGGCGGCAGCGCGCAGGGAGGCGGCGGTGGAGGCGGCGGAGGCGGCCTCTTCGGTGGTGGCGGAGGCGGGGGCGGCTGGGGCAGCACGACCGGCAGCGGCACCAACCTGGCGCTTTTCAACGCCGCCGGTGGAGGCGGCGGAGGCGGCGCCTCCGGGACACCCGCGGGCGCCCCGGGCGCCTCAGACTTCTCGCTCGTGCCAACCGCCGAAGGCGCCCAGCCGTCGGTCACGTTTACCTGGACTCCCTCCGCACCGGCCTCGGTGACCGGAGCACCATCTGCCCTCACGGCCACCACCGCGGCGCTCGACGGCACCGTCAACCCGAGCGACTGGCTGGTGAGCAGTTGCGCCTTCGCCCTCTCCCCCGCCCCGGCGGGCGTCGCAGCCTTTCCCTGCGCTCAGCAGCTTGGCGCCGGCAGCGCCCCCCTGCCCGTCTCCGCCACCGCCGCGGGGCTCGCGCCCAGCACGACGTACACGGTGACGCTGCTCGCTACGAGCGTGCAGGGGACCGGCAGCGGCAGCCCGGTGACCTTCACGACCCCTGCCTCCAGCGCCACGTCAGTGGGCGACGGGTCGTCCGCCGGCGGCGGCAGTGGCGGCGCGGGCCCCGCGGTCAGTGCACTGAAGGTCAGCCCCACCAGCTTTCGTCGTGGTCGGCACGCCGCTGTACTGGCGAGCACCCGCCCCAAGCCGAAGGTCACGGGAACGACGATCTCCTTCCAGCTCTCGACCGCGGCGAGTGTCACGCTCAGCTTCCAGCGCGCAGTGCCAGGGCAGCTCGCCGGGCACAGTTGTGTTGCGCCCTCCTCCAAGCGTCACCGCGCCCGTCGCTGCACGCGCTATGCCCCGGTCGGTGGTGCGGTCACCCTCGCGGCACACGCGGGTGCCAACCGCATCCACTTCGAAGGTGTCCTCGGTGGCGGGGCGGCCTTGCCCCCGGGCAACTACCGGCTCGCGTTCACGGCGGGCCACACGATGGCTCCGCAGCACCCGACGTTCACGCTGCTCGTGTAGGCTTCCGCGCCGCATGAGGTTCTTCGAGTTCGAGGCGCGCGAGGTGGTCAAGCGCGCCGGCATCCCCGTCACCGACTACGGCTTTACGACCGACCCCGCTGAGGCGCGTGAGATCGCGCAGCGGATCGGCGGGCCGACTGTGATCAAGTCCCAGGTGTTGACCGGCGGGCGCATGAAGGCGGGGGGCGTCAAGTTCGCCGACACGCCCGAGGAGGCCGAGTCCTATGCGCGCGACATTCTCGCGCTCGAGATCAACGGGCACATGCCGCGCGGCGTGCTGGTGGACCCGAAGGCGGAGGTCGAGCAGGAGTACTACGCGGGCGTCGTGTGGGACGGGATCCGCAAGCAGCCCGTGATGATCTTCTCGCCCGTCGGCGGCATCGACATCGAGCAGGTTGCCGAGGAACAGCCCGAGAAGGTGGGGCGCCGGCACTTCTCGAACATCCTGCCCTTCGGCGACTTCGAGGCCAAGGAGGTGATCGCCTCCACGGGCGTCACCGGCTCGGCACTGAACAAGCTCACGCCGATCCTCGCGCGCCTGGCGAAGCTGTTCGTGGCGAACGACATGACGCTGGCGGAGATCAACCCGCTGGGGCGCCTGAAGGATGGCTCATTCGTGGCGCTCGACGCTCACATGGACATCGAGAACGAGGCGCGCGGGCGCCACAAGGAGCTGCTCGCCGAACTCGGCGTGGGCGACGAGGAGACGCGCCAGGCGCGCGAGGCGACACCGTTCGAGCTGGCGGGCGAGCAGGTCGACTCCCAGGACCATCGCGGCGTGGCGGGTAACGTGACTGAGTTCGACGGCAACCTCGGCCTCGTGATCGGCGCGGGCGGCGGCTCGCTGACGCTGTTCGACGCGGTCAGGGCGCACGGCGGTGAGCCGGCGAACTACTGCGAGATCGGTGGCAACCCCTCCGTGTCGAAGGCGTGCGGGCTGGCGAAGCTCGTGCTGCAGAAGCCCGGCGTGGACAAGATTGCGGTGATGATGTCGATCGTGTCGAACACCCGCGTGGACATCGTCGCGCGCGGCGTGATCAAGGCCTGCCTGGAGCTGGGGTATGACCCGGCGGAGAAGATCGCGATCTTCCGCATTCCCGGCGCGTGGGAGGAGGAGGGCTTCAAGATCCTCGAGAAGTACGGCGTGGACTATGCCGATCGCAGCGTCTCCCTCAACGAGGCGGCAAGGCGCGCCGTGGAGAAGATCCCAGCATGAGCATTCTGATCGACGCCGAGACCACCTTCATCGTCCAGGGCATCACTGGCCGCGAGGCTGTGAACCTCACCCGTGAGTGCCTGGACTACGGTGCCGGCGCGAAGGTCGTCGGCGGCGTGACGCCCGGGCGCCTCGGCCGCGAGGTGCACGGCGTGCCCGTCTTCGACACCGTCGCCCAGGCGGTGGAGCACCACGGCGCGCCCATCTATGGCTCGGTCGTGACCGTCCCACCCGCGTTCACCAAGGACGCAGTGTTCGAGGCGGTCGAGAACGGCGTGAAGCTCGTGGTGATCGTGACCGAGCGGATCCCCCGCCGCGACGTGGCGGAGATGGTCGAGCTGGCGAGCCTCCGGGGCGCGCGCATCATCGGGCCGAACTGCCTGGGGATCATCGTGCCCGACGTGATCAAGATGGGCGGGATCGGCGGACCGGCGCGCAACGCCGCGCAGGCGTATACGCCGGGCCCAATCGGCGTGATCTCGCGCAGCGGCGGCATGACGACCGAGATGAGCTCCACCCTCAGCGCGGCAGGCCTCGGGCAGTCAACGGCGGTGTCGATCGGCGGCGACGCGATCATCGGATCCAGCTACGCCGAGCTGATGCCGCTGTTCGAGGCCGACGAGCAGACGCAGGGCATCGTGATCTACACCGAGCCGGGCGGGCGCATGGAGGCCGAGCTGGCGAAGTGGGTTACCGAGAACAACAGCCGCCTGCCAATCGTGGCATTCATGGCAGGCCGCTTCATGGACGAGATGCCCGGCATGAGCTTCGGCCACGCGGGGACGATCGTGGAAGGCAAGGAGGACACGGCGGGCGAGAAGATCGCGCGCCTCGCGCAGGCCGGGATCACGGTGGCCGAGCGGATCGAGGACATCCCCGCGATGATCGGCGAGAAGATCGCCGAGAGGAGCGCGGCATGAAGGCCGACGGAACATTCATTGCCGTCGAGGTCGACGACGCGACCGCATCGGACCCTGCGCTCGCGGCAAAGCTGACGGAGGCCTGCCCCGTAGACATCTTCGCCCAGCAGGACGGCGGGACGCTAGAGATCGTGGAGAAGAACCTCGACGAGTGCGTGCTGTGCCGACTGTGCCTGGACGCGGTGCCGGGCGCGGTGAAGGTGATCAAGCTCTACGACAACGGCACCGTACTGACCTGAGTTTGCACTATCGTTCGACCTGAGTGGCCGTGAACGAAAACTTCTCCCTATATGTGATGTGCTTCTTCCTGTTGGCGTCGCTGGCGTTCTTGGCGCAGCAGATCAGCGCATATCACTGAGAGTGGGGCTTCGCCCGGCGCGTGCGCTCACGCTCCTGCTGGCGTTCCACAACATTGGCGATCAGTTTGAGGAACTGCTCGGGCCCGGTGGCCTTGGCTTGGCCGTAGGTGAAGGCCTCGACCCAGTCGGGGACCTTGCCTTCTTTGGCCATGATGTTGAAGAACTCGCGGCGCATTTCCAAGCGCAGTTTGCCGTCGGCGGCAGGGCCTTTGGTGACCTTTGGGCCGGGGACCTCCAGGCGGAAGGGCTGTACGTCACCGCGACCGCGCAATTCGACGTTGACGACCAGCTTGAGCGGCTCCAGCGCAGGAACTTCTTTGAGGAACCTGCGTACCGCGACTTCGATCAGCGTTTTTGCGTCCTCCGACATCGCTCCTCCTCGCTACGTCGCCCTCGGCCCTGGCCCGGCCCCTTGTCATGCCCTATGGGTACGCCGGACATCGATTCGAGGGTCACGCAGCCGGCAAAGGCCGGCTGGCCGAAACGGGGATTCGCGCCGGAGGCGCGTGTCTCCCGGCTTCGGTCGGGCCCATCGACGTCCAGTCCGACGGAGCGATCCTATGGCATCCTCGCACGCCAGGCGATGGCCTCGACTGGAGCGCTACCCGCAAAGTGCCAGACCGACACGCAGATGCCCGCCTGACGCAGGGTACCGTCAGATCTTGTGGCGCTGGAGCAGCTTGCGGCCGATCACCATGCGCTGGATCTCCGAGGTGCCCTCGCCGATCAGAAGCAGCGGGGCGTCGCGGTAGATGCGCTCGATCTCGTACTCCTTGGAGTAGCCATAGCCGCCGTGGATGCGCAGGCATTCGGTGGCACAGAAGTGGGCGGCCTCGGAGGCGAACAGCTTGGCCATGCCGGCCTCCAGGTCAGAGCGCTGGCCGGCGTCCTTCATCTGCGCGGCGCGGCGCGTGAGCATGCGCGCGGCGTCGACCTGGGTGGCCATGTCGGCGAGCTTGAACTGGATCGCCTGGTGCTCGGCGATGGGCTTGCCGAAGGTCTTGCGCTCCTGCGAGTAGCGCAGCGCGAGCTCGAGCGAGCGCTGCGCGAGACCGACGCCGCGGGCGGCCACATTGGCGCGGCCGACCTCCAGGGCGTCCATCATCTGCGCGAAGCCCGAGTTCAGGCCGTCGGCCTCGCCGCCGAGGATGTTCTCGGCCGGACAGCGGTAGCCGTCGAAGACGAGCTCGGTGGACTCGACGCCCTTGTAGCCCATCTTCTTGATCTTCGGCGGGACCACCAGACCGGCGAAGGCGCCGGTGTTCTCGCTCACGCCGGGCTCCTTCTCGGCGATGAAGCACGTGAAGCCCTTGTGGCGCGGCTGAACGTCGGCGGTCTTGACGAGCACGAAGACGAGGTCGGACATGAGCCCGTTGGTGACCCACATCTTCTGCCCGTTGATCTCCCAGGCCCCATCCTCCAGGCGCCGCCCTGAGGTCTTGATCGCCTGCACGTCGGAGCCGAGCTCGGGCTCTGAGAGCGAGAAGGCGGCGCGGATCTCACCGGTGGCCATACGCGGCAGGTACTTCTGACGCTGCTCCTCGGAGCCGTACTTCATCAGCAGGTAGGTACCGATGAAGTGCGTGTTGATGACGCCGGAGATCGAGATCCAGCCGCGCGAGAGCTCCTCGACGACCATGCAGTAGGTCGTCAAATCGAGGCCCAGCCCGCCGTACTCCTCGGGGACCGTGATGCCGAACAGCCCCAGCTCCTTCATCTGCTCGACGATCGACTCGGGGTACTCGTCCGCGGCGTCGTAGTGCTCGGCCTGCGGGATGATCTGCTCGTCGACGAACTGACGCACCATCTCGGTGATCGCTCGCTGCTCGTCAGACTGCTCGAAAGAGGAAGTGGCTACGGCCATGGCTCAGGGCGCTCCAAGAGTTGAAGGTTTTTTTTAAGAATAGAGAGGGCCGCGAAGTGGGGGCTGCCGCGCGCAAATGGCAGACTGCCGGCGGTGAGGAACTTCTCGAGCGAGGTCGTGGACCGACTGCCCCCGTCCGAGACGGCGCTGGTCGAGCTGGCGCGCGACGGTGGCCGCCGTGCATGGAGCAACGCGGAGGTGCAGGAGAACAGCGCGCGCTTGGCGGGCACACTGTTGGCGCAGGGCGTCGGCAAGGGCGACGTAGTGATGACCGTGATCGGAAACAGGCGCGAGTGGGTGGCGTGCATGGTGGCGTGTTTCCGTATCGGCGCGGTGGTGCTGCCGTGCACGGAGCAGCTGCGCGCGAAGGACCTACACTTGCGATTGCGAGCGGCCCGACCGGCGCTGGTGCTAGCCGACGAGCGCGACATGGGAGAGCTGACGGCGGCCGCGCCGGAGTGCCCGGTGATCGCGGTGCCCGACGAGAGCCTCTACGCCGCGGAGCCGGCACCCCCGGTGGACCTGGACCCCGAGGACCCCTGCCTGATCACGTTCACGAGCGGCACCGCGGGCGAGCCCAAGGGCGTCGTGCACGGCCAGCGCTACCTGTGGGGTCAGAGCCTGCAGGCCGAGCACTGGCTGGACGCGCGGCCGGGCGATGTCGTGTGGTGCACGGCGGCGAGCGGATGGTCGAAGAGCGCGCGCAACGTGTTCATCGCCCCCTGGCTGCGGGGTGCCACGGCGCTGCTGCACGATGGGCGCTTCGACCCCCACGAGCGCCTGGAGGTCGTGGCGCGCGAGCGAGTGAGCGTGCTGTGCATGGCGCCGACGGAGTACCGCGTGATCGCCAAGCGAGCGGCGCAGGAGCTGGAGTCGCTGGTGCGCCCGCGCGGACGTAACCCCGGATCGACCGCCACGACCACGCCCCAGCCACCGGCGCCCCACACGCACACCGCCCCAGCCCTGCGCGGGCTAGTGGCGGCAGGCGAGGCGCTGAACCCCGAGGTGCTGCGCGTCTGGCGAGATGCCACCGGACTCGAGATCCGCGACGGGTACGGCCAGACCGAGACGGGCCAGCTGACGGGCGCACCCCTACATGAGCCGATCCGCTCGGGGTCGATGGGCCGAGCGCTGCCGGGGATCGAGTTGGCGATCGAGGACGGCGAGCTCGTGGTGGAGCCACCGAGCGTGCCCACGTTTTTCCTGGGGTATCTCGGCGAGGGCGCGAGGCACAACGAGGACGGAACATGGACCGTCACCGACCGCCGCGAGCAGGGTCGCTGGTACACGGGCGACCGCGTACGCGAGGACGGGGACGGATACCTGTATTTCGAGGGCCGCAATGACGATGTGATCGTGAGCGCCGGCTATCGCATCGGCCCCTTCGAGGTGGAGTCGGCGCTGGTGGCCCATCCCGCGGTGGCCGAGGCAGCCGCGGTGGCGACGCCCGATGAGGAGCGGGGAGCGGTCGTCAAGGCCGTGGTCGTATTGCGCGACGGCCACATGCCCTCACCGCGACTGGCGAGCGAGCTGCAGGAGCACGTCAAGCGCGAGACGGCTCCGTACAAGTACCCGCGCGTGGTGGAGTTTGCCACCGAGCTGCCCAAGACGGCCAGCGGCAAGGTCAAGCGGGCGCAGCTACGAGCGCGATAGCGTCGATCTCGACGAGCGCCCCCTTGGGCAGCTGCGCGACGCCGACGGTCACCCGTGCCGGCGGGTCGGCATCGAAGAACGACCCGTAGACCTCGTTGACCTCGGCGAACGCGGTCAGATCGGTCATGTAGATCGTGAGGCGCACGGCCCGCGCTAGCGAGGTGCCTGCGATCGAACAGACGGCCTGAAGGTTCTCCAGGCAGCGCCGCGTCTGCTCGCCCGCGCCCTCGCCGACCAGCTCTCCGGTGACGGGGTCGAGCGGTATCTGGCCCGAGCAGAAGAGCAGATCGCCCGCGCGCACGGCGTGGCTGTAGGGGCCGATCGCCGCGGGAGCGTCGGGGGCGCTGACGATCCGGCGTGACGCATCCACGCACGGGAGCTTATAGATTCCGACAAATGCAACCGGCCATGAGGAAGCTCCTCGTCGCCCTGCTGAGCGCGTTCGCGCTCGCGGGCGTCGTGGCGAGCGCGGCCGGCGCGCAGATCGATTTCAAGCCCTGCGGGGACAGCAACGACTTCGCCTGCGGGCACCTCACGGTGCCGCTCGACCCGAGCGGTGCCGTGCCGGGCACGGTTACGCTCGCGCTGCGCCGCCACCGCGCGGCGGTGGGCGAAGCGCGCGATGCGATCGTGGCGCTGGCGGGCGGGCCCGGACAGCCGGCGATCCCCTTTGCCGAAGACTTCGCGGAATTGCTCGGCCCGATCGCGGCGACGCGCGACTTGATCGTGCTCGACCAGCGCGGCATCGGATTGTCAGACCCGTTGTCCTGTCACGCCTTCGAACACCAGAGCGACTACCACTCCGGCGGGGCGCTGATCGCGGCGTGCGCCTCCCAGCTGGGCGTCGACCGCAGCTTCTACACAACCGCGAACACGGTCGCGGACCTCGAGGCGATTCGCGTGGCGGGGGGCTATGAAAAGCTCGTCCTGTACGGCACCTCCTACGGCACGAAGGTGGCCGAGCTCTACGCGCAGGAGTACCCCACGCACGTCGAAGCGCTGGTGCTCGACTCGGTGGTGCCGCCCACCGGCCCCGAAGCGCTCGACCGCTCGACCTTTGCGGCGATACCGCGCGTGCTGCGCCAGATCTGCGCAAAGCATCTCTGCGCGCACATCACGCCCGAACCGGTGGCGGACCTGAAGAAGGTGGTGGCGCGAACGACCCGCCGTCCCCTGCGCGGGCGCGTGATCGACGGCCACGGCGTGGGGCACACAGTGGGGATCTCCTCCAACGAACTGCTGGCGATGCTATTGCAGGGCGACTTCTCCTCGCAGCTGCGCGCCGAATTCGTGACGGCGGTGCGCTCGGCGGCCAACGGGGACACGGCGCCGCTGGCGCGCCTGGTCGTGCGGGCATCGAGCGGGGAAGACGAACACGAAGACTTCGACACGCCGCTCTACTACGCCACCGTCTGCGAAGAGGAGGACTTCCCCTGGAATCGCGCGGTGAGCCCCAAGCAGCGCATCGCCCAGGCGAAGGCCGCCGTGCGAGCACTGGGAGCCGGGGCGTTCGCGCCGTTCACGACGGCCAACGCGCTCGCCTTGAGCGACATCCCCGAATGCGCCTACTGGCCCTACCCGACGCCCGCGCCGGCGCCTGAGCAGGCGGCGATGCCAAACGTGCCCACGCTGATCCTCAGCGGCGCGGATGACCTGCGCACGCCGACGGCGAACGCGCGCGAAGTGGCGGCGCAGATTCCCGACGCGCACCTGCTCGTGGTCCCCTACACCGGCCACTCGGTGCTGGGCGATGAGCCCACCTCGTGCGCGAGAGAAGCGCTCTTGGCAATGTTCGCCGGGCATCCGATTAAGCCCTGCCCGCCTGCGCCGGCGCCCCTGAGCCTGCGCCCACCGCCGCTGCCGCCGACGCGCCTGGCGCAGGTGGCGCCGACGCAGGGCAACACGGGGCTGCCCGGACGCACGCTGCAGGGCGTGGCGCTCACGCTGGGCGACTTCACCCGGCAGTTCGCGCAGCAGCTCGGCGAAGCGTTCTCAGGTGGCAGCGCCGGGATCGTCTCGCTGGGCAACCTAAGCAGCGGCGGGCTGCGCGCCGGCTGGGTGTCCTACGCCGCGAGCACGTTCACCTTCCACGGCTACAGCTACGTGCCGGGCCTGACCATCAGCGGGACGATGCGAGCGGGCGCGATCGACCTGCGCGTCGGCGGCGCGGCAGCCGCGCATGGAACGCTGCGCCTCGGCCCCCACGAAGCGCTCGTGGGGACGCTCGGCGGCCGCGGCGTCCACCTACTGCCCAGCCACACGGCGAGTGCCGCTATTGTCGAAGACAATGCGCAGGGGAGCCCTCACACCGGTTCTCGCTACGCTGCTGCCCGCGTTGCTCTGCGCCTGCTGGCCCGCCGCCTCGGCGGCTTCATCCAGCCCTAGAGCCGCCGCCACGGCCGCACCGTCCGCCACTGGACGGTCCGTTGCGTCAGCCACATCGTCCCATCTCAGGCAGCCTGTCGCCTCGGCCGCCTCGTCGAATCTCAGCTTCACCCCCTGCACGGACAACCAGGGCTTCGGCTGTACCACCGTGACGGTACCGCTCGACCGCAGCGGCGCCGTGCCCGGCACGCTCGCGCTGAAGGTCGAGCGCCTGCAGGCCGGCGCGGGAGTGGGCGGGGGACCTAATTCAGAAGCCGTGATCGCGCTGGCGGGGGGCCCCGGACAGGCGGCGCTGCCGCTGGCTGGGTTCATGTCGAAGGCGCTCGCGCCTGCGCTCACCAACCGCGACCTGGTGGTGTTCGACCAGCGCGGCACCGGCGAATCCTCACCCCTGAGCTGTCCGGCGCTGAGCAGCCCCGGTGGCGCCGCTGGGATCGACTCCGTGGGGGGACTGTTCGAACGCTGTGCGCTACAGCTCGGCCCGGCGCGCGCGGGGTACACGACGGCTGAATCGGTCGCCGACATCGAGTCGATCCGCCAGGCGATGGGCTACGGCAAGCTGGTGCTCTACGGCGTCTCCTACGGCACGAAGGTGGCGGAGGAGTACGCGGCGCGCTACCCCCAGAACGTCTCCGCGCTGGTGCTCGACTCGGTCGAGCCGCCGAGCGGCCCCGAACCGTTCCAGGTGGCGAGTTTCCAGGCGCTGCGCCCCGTGCTCAGCGAGCTGTGCTCGCAGGGTGCCTGCAACGGCATCACCGCCACGCCGCTGGCAGACATCGCGCGCCTGGCGGCGCGCCTGGGCGCGCACCCGCTTGCGGGTGCGGTGTATGACGGCGCCGGCCACCGCCACACGGTCAGGATGGGCGAGAGCGACCTGCTGGAGATCCTGCAGGCGGGAGATCTGAACCCTGCGCTGCGCGCGCTGCTGCCGGCGGCGGTGCGCTCGGCGCTGAACGGCGACGCGAGTCCGCTGTTGCGCCTGGAGCTGCTCTCGCAGGGGCTGATCCCGACGGTGCCTGGATCGACGCCGCCGAGCGAAGCCGCGGAGGGCATCGACAGCGCCCTGAACGCGACGACCATCTGCGAAGAGTCGCTGTTCCCGTGGGGCCGCAGCGACCCGCTCGCGGCCCGCCCGGGCGAGGTGAGCGCCGCGCTGAAGGCGCTGCCGAGCTCCGACTTCTACCCCTTCGATCCCACGGTCGCCCTGGAAGACGGCACGATCCCCGGCTGCCTGGAGTGGCCCGACGCCGCCCCGCCGCCGCCCGTAGTGAGCAGCCTCCCGGACGTGCCCACGCTGATCCTCTCCGGCGAGCAGGACCTGCGCACGCCCACCGCCGACGCGCGCAGCGTGGCCGCGATGATCCCCAACGCGCAGCTGCTCGTCGTCCCCTATACGGGCCACTCGGTACTGGGGACCGACTTCAGCGGCTGTGCGCAGGCGGCGGTGAAGGCGTTCTTCACAGGCCTGCCCGTGAGCGCCTGCGCGAGCGGGGCGGACATCTTCGCGCCGACACCGATCACGCCCGTGCAGCTCCCCTCGGTGCGGCCAGCCCCGGGCGTGGGCGGAACCCCCGGGCGTACGCTGACGGCGGTGCTGGACACGATCGTGGACCTCAACCGCCAGGTGATCGGCGCCACGCTGCAGGCCAACCAGTCCCTCCCCACCGGCTCGAGCTTCGGTGGACTGCGCGGCGGGTACGCGCGCCTGGGGCGCGGCTCGCTGACGCTGCACCGCCTCACGTTAGTAAGGGGGGTGGAACTGAGCGGGACGTTCCCGGTAAAGGAAGGCAAGCTGCTGAGCACCACCGTCAGCATCGGCGGCTCGGCAGCGGCGCCCGGCACCGTCACGGTGGGGACCGGCAAGCGCGTCAGCGGCGATCTGGGCGGCCGCCACTTCGACATCGCTTTGGCCACGGTGAAGCTCGCGCGTGGGAGCGCCCGGCCGTGAATGGCCCGAGGCGCCGCTGCGCTTTCCGCTTGCGGGCTTGGCCTACGTGCACTGAGCGCCTCGCATCGCGTCCGTGCGAGCGAGGACGGCTTTCCGTGGCCGCTCTTAACGAGGCCCCAGTTCCAACACAGCCGGTGCCACGTCCGCCTCCCCCGCGACCGCCGCCGCTACGCTGGCGAGGTGCCCAACGCGCTCGCCCTGGAGTCCTCGCCCTATCTGCGACAGCACGCCGAGAACCCGGTGGATTGGCTGCCGTGGGGACCCGAAGCGCTGACGCGGGCCCGCGAGCGTGACGTGCCGCTGTTGGTGTCGATCGGCTACTCCTCCTGCCACTGGTGCCACGTGATGGAGCACGAGTCCTTCGAGGACCCGGCAACGGCGGCGGTGATGAACGAGGAGTTCGTCTGCGTGAAGGTCGACCGCGAGGAGCGCCCCGACATCGACGCGCTCTACATGGAGGCCGTGCAGGGCATGACCGGCCACGGCGGATGGCCGCTGAACGTATTCCTCACGCCCGAGCAGGTGCCCTTCTACGGCGGCACCTACTTCCCGCCGCAGGCCCGCCCCGGGATGCCCGCGTGGACTCAGGTGCTGCAGGCGATCGCCGAGACCTGGCGCGAGCAGGCGGACGAGATCCGCGCGGGGGGCGAGCGGCTGCGCGCGCAGCTCGGCGGCGGCGCACTCTTGAGCCCCAGCGAGGCGCCCTTCCAGGCCGCCTCGTTGGAGGCCGCCGTGGAGAACCTGCGTGGCTCCTTCGATTCACGCCATGGCGGCTTCGGCGGCGGGGTGGGTGGGCCTCGATTTCCGCAGGCCTCGGTGCTGGAGTTTCTGCTGGCGCGCGGCGAGTACGACATGGCCCGCTTCACGCTGTCCGCGATGGCCTCGGGTGCCATCCACGACCAGGTCGGCGGAGGCTTTCACCGCTACGCCGTCGACGCCACCTGGACGGTGCCGCACTTCGAGAAGATGCTCTACGACAACGCCCTGCTGGCACGCGCCTACCTGCACGGATACCGGCTCCTAGACGAGGACCGTTTCGCCGACGTCTGCCGCGACACGCTTGACTGGGTACTGCGCGAGATGCAGGGTCCCGAGGGCGGCTTCTACTCCGCACTCGACGCCGACTCCGAGGGCGTCGAGGGGCGCTATTACGTGTGGACGGTCGCCGAGCTGAGGGAGGTTCTGGGCGAGAACGAGGACCTCACCGCGGCCATTGACTGGCTGGGAGCAACCCAGGAGGGCAATTTCGTGGATCCTCACCATCCTCAGCCGGGGTTGAGCGTGCTGGAGGACCGCGGCACACGACCAGCGCAAGAGGTGCGGGAGCGCATCCGCGCACGCCTGCTCGCCGCGCGCGAGGGGCGCGTGCGGCCGGGGCTCGACGACAAGCGCCTGACGTCGTGGAATGCACTGGCCATCGCAGCGCTGGCCGACGCCGGCTCTGTGCTCGACGAGCCGCGCTACCTGGATGCGGCCGAGCGCTGCGCGCACTTCGTCCTGCGCGAACTGCGCGACGGCGACGGTCGCCTACTGCGCACCTACTCCGACGGCCGCGCGCGGCTAGGCGCCTACCTGGAGGATCACGCCTTCCTGCTGGAGGCCCTGCTGACGCTCTTTGAAGCCACCTGCGACGAGCACTGGCTGAATGAGGCCCGCATACTGGCCGACGAGATCGTGGCCCGCTTCGCTGACCCCGAGCGCGGCGGCTTCTTCTCGACCGCCTCCGATGCCGAGACCCTGATCGTCAGGCGCAAGGACCTGGAGGACTCCCCCACCCCCTCCGGCTCCTCCTCCGCGGCCCTGGGCCTCCTGCGCCTGGCGCGCCTCACTGGCGAGCAGTCCTATGAAGAGGCCGCCGTGGGAGTGCTGCGGCTGGTGCACGAGATCGCGCCCCGTCACCCCACGGCCTTCGGGCACGTGTTGCAGGCGATGCAGTTGTACCTCTTCCCTGAGCCGGGTCCCGCGTGTGCGGTGCCGCCGGCTCGAGGCCGCGCGCCGCGCCTATCCGGGCGCTCCGACTAGCCACGTACGGCGCACCGCTCGCAAGCGCGCCCCGACTCACCCCGTCGAGGGCGGCTGCTCAGGGCGGCCCCATGCCGTAGCCCGTCAGGGCGGAGGCCTTAAAACCTGTCTACAACACCGCCAGGTAGCGGTCGAGCTCCCACTGCGTGACCTGCACGCGGTAGTCGTCCCACTCCTGGCGCTTGATCTCGACGTAGCGGTTGAACATGTGCTCGCCGAGTGTCCGCAGCACGAGCTCGGACTCGGCCGTTAGCGCGATCGCCTCGCCGAGCGTCTCGGGCAGCTGCTCGACGCCCAGGCGCCGGCGCTCCTCGCCCGATAGGTGGTAGAGGTTCTGCTCCATCGGCTCGGGCAGCTCATAACCCTTCTCGATGCCCTCCAGCCCCGCCTGCAGGAGCGCCGCGAACGTGAGGTAGGGGTTGCAGGCGGGGTCGGGGCAGCGCAGCTCCATGCGCGTCGCCCGCTCGCGCCCGGGGTGATACAGCGGCACGCGCACCAGCGCGCTGCGATTGCGCCGCGACCACGCCACATAGACCGGCGCCTCGAAGCCCGGCACGAGGCGCTTGTAGCTGTTCACCCACTGCGCGAAGATCGAGCTGATCTCGCGCGCGTGCTTGAGCTGGCCGGCGATGAACGCCTTGCCCACGTCGCTGAGGAAGTACGGATCATCGGCGTCGTAAAACGCATTCTGCCCGCCCTTGAAGAGCGACTGGTGGGTGTGCATTCCCGAGCCGTTCTCGCCGAACAGCGGCTTGGGCATGAAGGTCGCGTGCCAGCCGTACTTCATCGCGTACTCCTTCACCGTGATGCGATACGTCATGCAGTCGTCGGCCATCTTCAGTGCGTCCGCGTAGCGCATGTCGATCTCGTGCTGGCTGGGCCCCACCTCGTGGTGGGTGTACTCCACGTGGATCCCCAGCTGCTCCAGCGCCAGCACCGTCTCGCGCCGCACGTCCGAGCCGGCGTCGAGCGTCGTCAGGTCGAAGTACCCGCCCCGATCGAGCACCTCCGTGGAGGTGTGGTCGCGGAACAGGAAGTACTCGAGCTCCGGCCCCACGTTGAACGTGTCGAACCCCATTCCCTGCGCTCTTTCCACGGCGCGGCGCAGCACGTGGCGGGGGTCACCCTCGTACGGTGTGCGCTCGGGCGTGATGATGTCGCAGAACATCCTGCCCACCCCCTGCTCCTCCGGGCGCCACGGCAGCACCGCGAACGTGCTCGGATCGGGCATCGCGATCATGTCCGACTCCTCGATCGCGTTGAACCCGGTGATCGAGCTGCCATCGAAGCCCATGCCGGCCTCGAACGCGTCGTCGAGTTCCTGCGAGTTGATCGAGAACGACTTCAGCCGTCCCAGCATGTCGGTGAACCAGAAGCGGATGAAGCGTATGTTGCGCTCTGCCACGAACGCCTTGACGTCCTCGGCGGTCTTGGGCAACTCGGCGGGCGGCAGGTCGACCATTGGTTGCTGAGCCTAATCGATGGGCCTCGGCGTCGGTATCGACGGATGGCCAAAGCGGGGCTGGCGCAGACGTGCTTCAGCCGTGCGCGCTGAGGATCGCCAGCACTACGAGCAGCAGCCCCATCGCTACTGCCCACGCGGCGATCCTGTCCGGGCGGGGGCCGACGTGTTCCACCGGCCGGCGCGGTGGACGACGCCGGACTCGGCGCTGAGCAGCCTGCGCCTCGGCCAGTCGGCGGCGCTCCACGCGCTCACGTCTGCGTACATCCTCGACCTCGTCCCACCATGCATGTGCCTCGGCCCGCAGCGCCATTCGCAGCGATGCTAAAGGCACCCGCGGCGGCAAAATTCCCGCTGTCGCGCTATTTGCGGGGAATGGATGTGCGCGTAGCTCAGTGCCCGGCTACAGCTGAAACGAAGTCCGCGACGGCTTCCGCTTCATGCCCCTGGAAGAGCAGCGCCGGCATCTGCCCCAGCCCGCGCGCGCGCCCTTCGGCGATCGCGTTGAGCACCAGCGCCCTGCGACCGGCGACGGTCGGGATCGAGTCGCCCAGGCGCACGTCGAGGTTAGGCCCGATACGACCGACCGCGTTGGCGGCCGCCAGGGTGTGGCACATCGAGCAGGAGTGCCCGAACAGTTCGCGCCCCTGCTGCTGCTCGGCATTCAGGTGCAGCCCGCCGACCGCCACGCTCGCCCTGCTGGTGGCGTCGGAGGTCAATACCAGCGCCGGCACCACGAGCCCGAACGCGAACGCCAGCACCACCACCGCCCATACGACGCGCTGTCCGACCTTCGATTCGGTGTGCAGCGACTGTCGCGCCCCGCGCGGCCCGCCGCGCATCGCCAGGAAGAACACAGTGAGGCCCAGGAGGACCCAGAATGCGACGAAGGCATAGACCATTGGGTCGAGAAGATACCTGAGGTGCGCGCGGAAGGCCGCGCCAGGCTTCATGGGAACCCTCTCACGAAACTCTTCAGGTTGCCTTGATCTTCGGCGCTAGCCTTGGAGGTGAGTCTCTTTGAGTCTCCGAGGAAAGTGAGCCCTCCGTGAATCTTCTCCGCCGTCTCCCCCTTTCGCGCCTGTTGCTTCTGTGCGGCCTCGTGGTGGCGATCGGCATCGGGGCAACTGCGCTCGCCGTCGGGCTCTCCACGGGACCGGTTCCACCGCCCAAGCCGCTCGCCGAAGCCGTCCACGACTCGCTCGCCGGGGCAAGCGGACAGTCGATCCAGGGAGTGAGCGCACAGATCCAGCTCACAAACCACCTCGTCGAAGGCGCCAACCTGGCCGACGGCGGTGACGGTGGTGGCGGCGGCAGTGGTGGCAGCAGCCTCGCCTCGAGCCCCCTGCTCACCGGCGCCTCCGGGCGTCTGTGGATCTCCTCTGACGGCAAGGCGCGCCTGGAGCTGCAGTCCGAGAAGGGCGACACCCAGATCCTCTACGACGGCCACACGGCCTCGCTATACGACGCGGCCTCCAACACCGAGTACCGCTACACCCCACAGCAGGGATCCGGTGACATGGAAACGGGCGACGGCGGATCGGCCGGGGGCAGCAGCGGATCCTCCGGGAGCGGATCGGCCGGAAGCGGCTCGACTGGAACGGGATCGGCTGGAAGCAGCGACTCTAGCCACCACCACGGCGTGCCCACAACCCAGGAAATCCAGGAAGCGCTCGCGCACGCCACCGCCCACGGTGCCACGATCTCAGCGGCGACGCCCACCGATGTCGCGGGGCAGCCGGCCTACACCGTGCGCATCTCCCCCACCCGCAACGGCGGACTGATCGGGGGCGCGGAGCTCTCCTGGGACGCCACCAACGGCGCGCCGCTGCGCGCGGCGATCTACTCGAGCACGAGCGCGGCGCCCGTGATCGAACTGGCAGCCACCTCGGTCTCCTACGGTCCCGTGGAAAACTCGGTCTTCGAACTCACCCCGCCCGCGAACACGAAGATCGAAGAAGTGGCGCCCCCGCACGAAGGCTCGACGGATCAGTCCGTGCCCGGCAGCTCCTCTGGTCAGCCGGGACCGGGCGATTCCGGCGGGCACAGCAAGCCGACGGTCACCACCCACGGCGAAGGCCTCGCGGGCATCGCGGTGATCGAAGAGCAGACCAAGAACGCACCCTCAGGGGCACAGGGCACCAAGACCACCGAATCGCTTGAAGGTCTGCCGCAGGTCAAGGTCAACGGCACGACGGCCTCCGAGCTTGCCACGCCGCTGGGCACTCTGCTCACGTTCGAGCGCAATGGCATCCGCTACCTGCTCGCCGGCTCGGTGACGCCCGCGTCGATCGAAGCGTTCGCGCGAGGCCTTTAGTGTCGGACGCGGCGCTCGCGTCGTTGGAGACCGAGGTCGCACCGCCGGCCGACGACGAGGCGCCGCCGGTTCGAGCGCGAGGGCTGGTAAAGCGCTACGACGAAGTCGTAGCCGTCGACCACATCGACCTGAACGTGCGCGCGGGCGACGTGTATGGGTTCCTGGGACCGAACGGCGCCGGCAAGACCACGACGCTGCGCATGGCGCTCGGCCTGATCACGCCGACCGAGGGCATGGTCGAACTGTTCGGGCGCAACCCGCTGCGCCGTGGCGCGGCGGCCCTGGAGGGCGTCGCGGGGTTCGTGGAGGCGCCACGCTTCTACCCATACCTGACTGGCCGCAAGAACCTCGAACTGCTCGCGGCGCTCGACGGCGATGGCGCGCGTGCGCGGATCGACGAGGTGCTGGACGTCGTCGAGCTGGCCCCCCGCGCCAAGCACAAGGTGGGCGGCTACTCGCACGGCATGCGCCAGCGCCTGGGCATCGCCGCCGCGCTGCTGCGCCGCCCACGCCTGTTGATTCTCGACGAGCCCGCCACGGGCCTCGACCCGGCGGGCATGCGCGACATGCGCGAGTTGATCCGCCGACTGGCGAGCGAAGAGATCACCGTCCTGCTCTCAAGCCACCAGCTCCCGGAGGTCCAGGAACTGTGCGATCGCGTGGCGATCGTCAATCGCGGGCGCGTCGTCTATGAGGGAGCCCTGTCGGATCTGCGCCGCCGGGGCGGTGCAGGCTATCGCCTGCGCACGAACGACAACCAGCGCGCGCTCGCGCTGGCGGGTGCGCAGACGGGCATCCACGATGCGGCGGCAGTCGACGGGTATGTGCGCCTGGAAGCCGACGAGCGCGACGTGGGCGCACTGTCGCTCGAGCTGGGCCGCGAGGGCGTCGCGATCCTCGCGCTCACGCCCGAGCTGGCGACGCTCGAGGACCTGTTCTTCTCGTTGACCGAGAGCCCAGCCGCCTCCGTCACTGCATCCAGCGGCCAGGCGAGCACCTCCAGCCCCCAGGCGCCCCCCTCGACCGCGGAGCCAGCCTCCGCACCGGCCTCTGAGCGCGCATGACGTTCACCGCCTACCGCTGGGAGCTGCGCAAGCTGATCTCCCAGAAGCGCACCTACCTAGGCCTCGGGCTGGTGATGGTGCTGCCGCTGTTCTTTGTGATCTTCCAGAACGTTCACCAGCGCCACGATCGCGGCGGCGGGGGCATCTTCGGCGCCCAGATCACGCAGTCGGGCTTGGCCACGCCGGTGTTGATGCTGCTGTTCCTCTCGGCCTTCATGCTGCCGCTGGTGGCCTGCCTGGTCGCGGGGGACATCGTCGCCGCCGAGGACGGCAACGGCACGCTGAAGACGATCCTCACGCGCTCGGCCGACCGCGGGCAGATATTCGCGGCGAAGGCGCTCGCGGCGATCACCTACGCGACGCTCGCGGTACTCGTGGCGGCGCTCGTCGCGACCGTCGCGGGCGTCATCTCGTGGGGCTTTCATTCGATCGTCACCTACTCGGGCACCGTCGTGTCCGCCTCCGAAGGCCTGCTGCTCGTGTTCGCCGCCAACGCCGTCTATCTGATCCCGCTGGTCGCGGTCGTTGCGATCGGCGTGCTGCTGTCGACCTCCACGCGCAACAGCGCCGCCTCGGTGGTCGGCGCGGTTGGCCTCGTGCTGATGCTCTACATCGTCGCCCAGATCCCGGGCCTGGAAGCGATCAAGCCCTACCTGCTCACCGAACAGTTCCAGAGCTGGCAGGGCCTGATGCGCACGCCCACTGACTGGACGCCGATCTGGCACTCGCTGTGGGTCTGCGCGCTGTATGCGGTGCCGGCGCTGTTCGCCGCCTATCTCGTATTCCTGCGCCGCGACGTCGCCGGCGGCTGAGGCGCTTGCGGCGCGACATCGCCGGCGGGGCTGAGGCGCTGCTGCACGAAGGCGGAGCTTGTTGCCCTACCTGTAGATCCCGTAGGCGATGCCGGTTGCAACGGCGTCGCCGGCCAGCTGGCGCTGCACCGTGGCGGGATCGAAGGCAGGGCTCAGACTGATCTTGTTGCGTAGCCCGTAGACCAGCATCACCATCGTCTCTGGCTGGTTGGCAGCCGGACAGGGCCCAGCCCAGCCCGCATGGCCGTCGCTGCTGCGCCCGACGATGGCCCCCGCGGGAAGCTGACCCGCCGGAAAGCCGCCTGCGCTGGGGTCGATCCCGCCGACCGCCCAACGGATCGGCCCCTTGGACTGGCCATTGAGACTGAGCACCAGCAGGAACACCTGCTTGGCCCCCGCCGGCATGCCACTCCACTGCAGGGGCGGCGAGATGTTGGCGCCGTGGCAGCTGTACTGCACCGGCATGGCGCCCCCCCTTGGGAAGGCGCTGCTGATGAGGGCGAGTCTCGAGACCGGGTGTTTGGTGACCTTGGCGGTAGCGCCGGGGGTCCTCGCGGAACTGCTCAGCGAAGCCGCGGAGGTCGTGCTGGAGGCGCTCTGTGCGTGGGTGCTCGCGGTGCCTGTGCTCGCGGAGGAGGCGGACACGCTGGACGTGCTCGTGGAGCCGCTGGGCGTGGTGCTCGCGACGGTCGTCGTGGTGGTGAGCGCGGCCGACTGGGTGGAGGCGGAGCCGCCACAACCGGCCATTGCGCCCACCCCGGCGATTACCGCGAGGCTGGTGAGGGTTCGACTGGGCGACATCGATCGCACAGACTACCCCAGACCGCCGGATCGAACGCCGGATGCCCCTTCGGACCCTCAGAGCACGTTCTCGGCGGGAAGCTCGACCGCGCCGAGCTGCACGTCGCCCGCCAGCCTGCGCACCTCGCGCGGGTCGATCAACCCGGCGCCCAGGCGCCCGGTCGACTCCGCGCCGCAGGCCACTCCGAAGCGCAGGCACTCCTCCGGAGAGGAGCCGCTGTAGCGGGCGGCGACGTAGCCCGCCAGGAAGGCATCGCCCGAGCCACGCGTGGCGACCGGCTCGCGGGGCTCCACCCGTGCACGGCGCAGGCACGGCTGTCCGTCGATCAGCACCTGCGCGAAGCAGCCGTCTGGCAGCGTCATGATCGCCTCGCGCGCTCCGAGCGCAACGATCTCGCGCACCGCCAGCGAGCGGTCGTTGTCGTCGTTGAACTCGTGGCCCACGAGCTCCTCTGCCTCGAGCACGTTGGGCGAGACGACATCCGGTTCGGCGCGCACCGATTGGTGCAGCGGGTCGCCGTCGGTGTCGATCACGGTCGTCACGCCGGTGCGCTGCAGCTCGCGGATCAGCGTGGCGTAGATGTCGGCGTCCACCCCGCGCGGAATCGACCCCGCGAACACCACGATCGCCGCGCCGCGAGCGAGGTACAGGAGCTTGTCGCGAAACAGCTCGACCTCGTGCTCGGAGACGGAGGGGCCCCGCTCGTTGACCTCCGTCTGGCGGCCATCGGTGGGGTCGAGCACGGAGGTGTTGGTGCGCGACTCCTCGCGGATGCGCACGAAGTCGTTGAGGATCGATTCCTCGGTGAGCTGCTCGACGATGCGCGTCCCCGTGGCGCCGCCGGCCATCCCCGTCGCGATCACCGGCTGGCCGAGAGCCTTCAGGGCGCGCGCGATGTTGACGCCCTTACCGCCGGCCATCGTGCGCTGCTCGACCGTGCGATGGCGCCGTCCGAGGCGGAAGTTCGGCACCGACAGCGACTTGTCGATCGCCGCGTTGAGCGTGACCGTGATGATCATCTCGCGTTCAACATCCTTCCCAGACCCGGGACACCCGATAGCGCCGGCGGTCCTTCGCCAGAGGGTAGCGCAGCGGCGCTGGGGCGCACCGGGCGCGTTCGTTCGCCGGAGCCACCGACGAGCGCAATCGTTCGCTGGAGCAGCCGACGAGCGCAATCGTTCGCCTGAGCAGCCGGGCGTGTTCGTCGCTACTCCGCCGAAGGGCGGGCTAACCGAGACCCCATGCCACGGCGCGCAGGCGCTCGGCCTCGGCGCGTGCGCAGACGGCAGGATCACCGCCCTCGGCCTCATGGGCGCCGGCGATCGAGCGCGACGCGCTGATCAGACCGCCCGCTCGACCCGGCAGGAAGGCGGGGGCGAGATCCTCGACGCGCCCGCCCTGCGCCCCGACGCCTGGAAGCAGGAAGACGGCGTTGGGCATCAGCTCGCGTGCGCGTGCCAGGTGGGCGGGGACGGTGGCGCCCACGACGGCGCCCACGTCGCTGAGACCGGCCTCGCCCACGCCCGGCCGGCCGAGCTCGTCGACCATGCAGGCTACGCGTTCCCACACCGTGCCCCCGTCTACCAGCTCGAGATCCTCGAGGTCGGCGGCGCCGGGATTCGAAGTGCGCACCAGCGCCAGCACTCCTGCGCCGGCAGCGCGCGCGGCGCTCACGAATGGCTGGACCGCGTCGACGCCCATCAGCGGGTTGACGGTGGCCATGTCGGCGCCGAGCCCGGAGATGGCCCCAAATGGCGTGGAGACGCCACCGAAGAGCGAGTCGGCGTATGCCTTGGCGGTCACGTCGATATCGCCGCGCTTGGCGTCGGCGATCACGAGCAAACCGGCCTCACGGGCATGGTCGACGACGGCCCCCAGCACGGCACGTCCAGGTTCGCCGAGAGCCTCGAAGCGTGCCAGCTGCGGCTTGACCGCCACGCAGGCCGCGGCGGCGGCGTCGATCAGCGCCCGGCAGTGTGCAAGCACCGCGCTCGCGGCGCGTGCGGCGGGTGAGTCGGAGTCGTCAGATCCAACGGGCTCCACGCCCTCCCCTCCGACCCCTAGCCATAGCGCGGCCGGGTCCGGATCCAGCCCGAGCACGATCTGCGATTCGCGTTCGGCGACCCTGGCCGCCAGAAGGTCGCCGAACGTGGCTCAGCGCTCCTTGACGGCGCTCTTCAGGCCGCTGCCCGCGGTGAAGCGAGGGACGCGCGAGGCGGCGATCTGGATGCGCTCGCCGGTGCGCGGGTTGACCCCCTGGCGTGCTCCGCGCTCGCCCACGTGGAACTTGCCGAATCCCGACAGGGTGATCTCGCTGCCGCGGCGCAGGGTTGCCTCGACGGTCGCCAGGACGGCGTCCACCGCGCGCGCGGCGTCCTGCTTGGTCAGCTCGGCACGGTCGGCCACCTGATCGATCAGCTCGGACTTGGTCACTTTGTCCTCCTCATTCTGGGTCGGTTCGCAGCCCTCATATCGTGAGCGCTCGCGCGACGCTAACAGCGCCCGCGGACGTTCGCGGGGTCGCGGATACGGCGGCGCGGGCACGCTGCATCGGCAGGGCCGGCACGCGCGCCTACGGCGGCTCCGGGACGCGACGCGGCGGTCCGTGGGCTGCAAGCGCCAGAATACGACGCGATGCCCCTCGAACGCGTAGCCTGGCTCACCACGGTGCTGGTCGCGCTTGTCGTCGCTGTGCTGCTGCTGCTCGAGGGATACACGGGCTACGCGGCGCTGTCGGTTGCCGTCGGGGCCTCGGCCTCGATCAATCTTTTCTGAAGGCCGCCGAGCCGGGGCGGGCGGAGAGCTGATCGCTCTCGGCCAGCCAGCCCAAGAACACCCGCGCGGCGCGACCGCGGTGGCTGATGGCGTCCTTCTGCTCGTCGCTGAGCTCGGCCATCGTCAATCCCGGCGGCCCGTCGTCGGGCAGGAAGGCCGGGTCATAGCCGAAGCCGCGCTCTCCGCGTGGTTCGCTCGCCAGGCGCCCCGCACAGCGCGCCTCGAAGAGCTGCTCGATTTCGCGCAGCGGGTCTACGAGCGCGATGACGCACACATACTCCAGCGCACTACCCGCCGGAGCCTCGCGTAGGAGCTTGCGCAAGTTCTCCTCGTCGGTGGCGGTCTCCCCGGCGTAGCGGGCGGAGCGCACTCCTGGGGCGCCGCCGAGCGCGGCGGCCTCGATACCGGAGTCGTCGGCAATCGTGAGCTTGCCGGTCGCCTGCGCCGCGGCGCGGGCCTTGCCGAGCGCATTCTCCGCGAACGTCTCACCATCCTCCGGAGGTAGCAGAACGTCATCGGGCAATGTGCGCAGCTCATATCCCTCGACCGATCCGCCGTCGTCCATCACTCCGCCACCCTCGACAGGCTCGCCGCCGTCCGCCTCCGAACCACCTCCAGGCGCCCCGCCACCGGTCAGCAGCCGCGCGAACTCCCGGCGCTTGTGCTCGTTGTGGGTGGCGAGCAGGAGCCGCACGCGCGTCACGCGCTTGGAACCGTACCGGCCGTCGAGGCGCCTGCCGCCGCGACATCAACCACCGCCGTGTCCTGCAGAGCCCGCAACTCGGCGATGCCCGTGGCGGCGAGCGCGAGCAGCTCATCCAGGTGCGCGCGCGAGAGCGGGGTGCGCTCGGCGGTGGCCTGCACCTCGACGAGCCCCCCCTCCCCCGTCATCACCACGTTGGCGTCGACCTCGGCATTGGAATCCTCTGAGTAGTCGAGGTCGAGCAGCGCGCGGCCGTCCTTCATGCCGCACGACACCGCCGCCACCGAGCCCGTGAGGGGCGAGGCCTCGAGCCTACCTTTGGCCTGCAGCTGGGCGCAGGCGAGCGCCAGCGCCACGTAGGCACCGGTGATCGACGCGCAGCGGGTACCTCCGTCGGCCTGCAGGACGTCGCAGTCGAGGTAGATCGTGCGCTCCCCGAGCGCCTTGAAGTCGACGACGCCGCGCAGCGAGCGACCGATCAGCCGCTGGATCTCTACCGAGCGCCCGTCAAGGCGCCCCTTGCTGATGTCGCGCTGCTTGCGATCGCCGGTGGAGGCGGGGAGCATCGAGTACTCCGCGGTCACCCAGCCGCGCCCCTTGCCGCTCATCCAGCGCGGCACGGACTCCTGCGCGGAGGCGGTGCAGATCACACGGGTCTCGCCGACGGAGATGAGCGCCGAGCCGGTGGCGGTGCGCACGAAGCCGGGTTCGATCGTCGTGGGGCGCAGCTGGTCGGGCCCGCGGCCGTAGCTGCGTTTCACGCCATCACCCCGACATCGGCCAGCTCGACGTGCTCGACGGTGCCCAGCGGCATCTGCAGGAAGCGCGCGCCGAGCTCCTGAAAGGAGTCGGCGTCGTCGGTGCAGAGGAAGCGGTACTCGCCCTCGCCCTCGCGCGGGTTGCGCAGCTCGCGCGTGGAAAGCGCGTGCTCGACCTGGCGCGCGAGCGCGGCGCCGGAGCTGATGAGCGTCACCGTGGGACCGAGCATCCGCTGTAGCATCAGGCCGATCAGCGGGTAGTGCGTGCAGCCGAGGATCACGGTGTCCACATTGGCTTCGCGCAGTGGTGCGCAGACGGCGCGGACGGTGGCGACGGCGCGCTCGTCGAACTGCTCGCCCGCCTGGATGATCGCCGCCAGGCCGGGGCATGGGACGGCGTGGAGGGTGACGTAGGGGTCGATCGCGCGCACCGCCTCCTCGTAGGCGCCGCTGGCGACGGTCGTGGGCGTGGCCAGCAGACCGATGCGTCCGGTGTGCGTGGCGGCGACGGCCTGCAGCGCCTCCGGGCGCACGACGCCGAGCACGTCGACGCCGAGCGTGGTCTCCATCATGCGCCTGTGCAGCGCCGGCAGGGCGGCGGAGGTGGCGGCGTTGCAGGCCACCACGAGCAGCTTGGCGCGGCGGCGCAGCAGCTCCTCGGCCATCTCCGCGGAGAAGCGCGCGAGCTCCTCGGGTGTGCGTTCGCCGTAGGGGAAGCGGGCGGTGTCGCCCAGGTACAGGAAGTCCTCCTGCGGCAGGGCGACGAGCAGCTCGTGCAGGACCGTCAGCCCGCCGACGCCGGAGTCGAACACGCCGATCGGCCGCGCGCGTGGATCGAAGGGTGCGCTCGCCATGCGGGTCATCATTCCAGAGCGATACGGTCAGCGAGTGGCCGCACCGCCTATCTCAAAGCACGGGGCCGCGCCATTGCCTTCAACGCAGGAGACCCCACCGCCTATCTCGACCCGCGGGCTGCGAGCGCTGGTGGTGTCCAACATGCTGCCCGACGCCGCCCATCCCGAGCGCGGGCGGTTCGTGCGCGACCAGGTGCGGGCGCTGGGGCAGCTGGAGGGGCTGGAGGTGGAGCTGTATGAGTTCCCGCCCGGCGGCGCCGCGCTGCGCGCGGCCGCGGGCGAGCTAAGACACCGGCGGCGCCAACAGCGCCGGCGGCGAGAAGCGCCGCTGGATGTGGTCCACGCCCACTTCGGCCTCAGCGCGTGGCCAGCTCTGGCGGTGCGCGCGCGCATGCGGGCGCTGACTGTGCACGGCACCGACGCGCACCATCCGCGCACGCGCCAGGCGACCCGCGCGGTGCTACCGCTGATGGATCTCGTGGCCGCCGCGTCGGCGCCGCTGGTGGGCGAGCTGCCAGGACACAGGGCACGCAAGCGCGCGCTGGTGCTGCCGTGTGGCGTCGACATGGAGCGCTTCCGCCCGCTGCCTCGCGCCCAGGCGCGCGAAGAGCTGGGCCTGGACCCCAACCGGCCCTATCTTCTGTTCCCCGCGGATCCGGCGCGAAATGGCAAGCGCTTCGATCGCGCCCAGGCGCTCGCCCGCGAGACGACGCTGGTCACGCTGGGCGGCGTGGACCCCGAGCAGGTGCCGCTATGGGTCAATGCCGCAAACGCCGTGCTCGTACCCTCCGAGCAGGAGGGCTTCGGCCTGGCGGTACTCGAGGCGCTGGCGTGCGACGTGCCCGTGTTGGCGACCCCCGTCGGCGTGCATACGGAGGTGCTGAGCGGGCTCCAGGGCACGCTGTGCGCCACCTTTGACCTCGCCCGCTGGCGCGAGGCGCTGGAGCCCCATCTGAGCGGCGAGGATCCACGCATCGAGGGCCGGCCACGCGCTGCGCGCTACTCGGCCGAGCGCATGGCCCAGCGCGTTGCGGCTGCCTGGCGAGCCCAGCTGGCCTGAAGACAAACGCCTATGGCGAGTGCTGCCGCTGTGAAGGTGGATAGCATGAATCGATGGTGGACGAGGGAAAGACTGCTCAGAGCGAGCCCGCCACGGGCCCGGTGGGAGCCGGAAGGGAGACACAGCAGACGACACCCGTAGCGGGCGTGGACGTCCTCCCTGCGCCCAGCGACCCCGGGTTTCTGGAGCGCGGCGGACTGCGGCGCCGGCTGCGCTTGCTACGCAAGACACGCGAGCTGGCCTACCGGGACCTGGGCGGGCTGGTGTTCGAGATGCACCGGCTCGGCCAGCAGCGCGAGGATCTGCTGGCGAGCAAGCTGGCGACACTGCAGCGCATCGACACGGAGTTGCGGGCGATCGAGGAGACGCTGCGCCAGCGACGCGGCGTGACGGTGCTGCGCGAGGCCGGCGTCACCGCCTGCCCGCGCTGTGCGGCGATCCACGGCAGCGAGGACCGCTTCTGTCCGGCGTGCGGGTTCTCGATGGGAAACCACGCCGAGCGGCCAATCGGCGCGCCGCCTGTCGCCCAGGCTTCGCCGCATCCTGGAGCGCCGCTGCCCCAGCCCGCAGCCGGAACGACGCTCACACCACCCCGCCCACCGATAACAGCGCCGGCCACCTCGCAGTGGCCCACGAGCTCGACGCCGGCCGCCGCGCCAGGAGCCTCCCCCGCCTCGCCGGCCGCCGCGCCTGGCCCGACGCCAGCCGGGCCGCCGCCGCCGAGGGCGCCAATTGCCGTGCCGGCGACCCCGCCAAAGCCGCCCGGCGCCGCACCGACCTTCCCAGCGGCCCCCGCGCAACCCGCTAAACCCCTGCAACCCGCCGCACCTCCGCGCGAAGAGGACCAACCGACCCAGGTGATCGAGCCGCCCACGCAGATCGTGCGTCCAAACCAGGACGAGCCCAACGCCGAGAAGTCCAAGCGGGCGTGAGCGCCGCGGCCGTCTCTCCCGCGCCAGCGCAAACCGGGGCACCGCCGCGAGCGACCGAAGAGTGCCCATTGTGCGGCTCGCCGCTGGGGAGCAACCAGGACTGGTGTCTGCACTGCGGCGCGGCTGCCCGCACGCGCCTGGCCTCGACACCCAACTGGCGAGGACCGCTGATCGGGCTTGCCGCCGTGATCGTGCTTGCATTGGGAGTGCTGGCCGCCTCCTTGGTGAAGCTCGCGGGGGGGTCGGAAGCGCTGCCGCCGACGACCATCACGAGGACCGTGACGACGCCCGCGACGGGCGCCACGGCGCCGACCGCGCCCGGGACGAGCGCGCCCACGACACCGACCACGACGGCGCCGGGAGCGCTGGCGCCCGGAACGAGCACGCCGGGGAGCACGAGCGCTCCGGGAGCGCTCACCCCCGGGGCCACGCCGGGCGCGACCTCGCCGCGCGGCGCCACGACGCCGGGCGCGCTGGCCCCGCAAAGCGCGACGCCCGGCACGCTGACGCCGGGGAGCACAACCGCCCCGCGGACGACGACGCCGAACGCCAGCACGCAGCGAAGCACGACGCCGCGCGGCACGACGACCGTGACGACCACGACGGGCGGCGTGACGCGCACCGCGACCATCCCCTCGATCCTCCTGCCGCGCTTACCGAAGAAGTGAGCACGGAGCAGATCGAGGTCGACGTGGCCGTCGTGGGCGCGGGCGCGGCCGGACTGTATGCGGCGCTGTGTGCGGCGCGGGCGGGAGCGCGAGTGGCGCTCATCTCCGCGGCGCCCTTGGCGCAGACTGCCAGCTATTGGGCGCAGGGCGGCCTGGCGGCGGCACTGGCGGCAGAGGACAGCCCGAAGCTGCACCTGAGCGACACCGAGCGCGCGGGCCGCGGCGCGGTCAGACGCTCGGCGGCGGAGATCCTCGTGCGGGAGGCGCCGGCGCGCGTTGAGGACCTGCAGGAGCTGGGCGTGCGCTTCGACGCCGACCGGTTCGGGCGGCTGGCGCTCGGCCTGGAGGGCGGACACTCGGTCCGGCGTGTGGTGCACGCCGGCGGGAGCGCGACCGGACGGCGGCTGCTGCGCCAGCTCTCGGCGGTGGTCGTCGGCGAGGGGCGGATCGCGGTGTTGGAGAACACGCGTGCGCGGGCGCTGTGGATGGACGAGCCAACCCACCTCGAGGACACCCGACTCGACAGCCCGGCCCGCCACGACCCCGCCAACCGCTGCCGCGGAGTTCTCTGCGAGAACGGACGCCTGCTGAGCGCTCGCGCGGTCGTGATCGCCACCGGCGGAGCGGCTGCACTGTGGGCGCGCACCACCAATCCCCCGGGCTCCCAGGGAGCCGGCCTGCTGCTGGCGCACGCGGCTGGGGCGGAGCTGGCGGATCTCGAGTTCCTGCAGTTCCATCCGACCGCGGTCGTGGGCGTGAGGGGGCGCGAGGGGTTCCTCATCACCGAGGCAATCCGCGGCGAGGGCGCGACACTGCGCGACGTGAGCGGCGAGCGCTTCGTCGACGAGCTGGCGCCGCGCGACGAGGTGTCGCGCGCCATCCAGGCGCGGCTGAACGAGACAGGGGGCTCCTCCGTGGGGCTCGACATGCGCCAGATCGACCCTGCGCTATTCCCCAATGTGGTGGGCGCACTGCGCGAGGCCGGGCTCGACCCCACGCGCGAGCTGGTGCCGGTGGCACCGGCGGCGCACTACATGATGGGTGGGATCGTGACCAACCTGGAGGGACGCTCGAGCGTCGCTGGGCTATACGTGGTGGGGGAGTCGGCGTGCACGGGCCTGCACGGCGCAAACCGGCTGGCGAGCAACTCGCTGAGCGAGTGCTTCGTGTTCGCGCGCCGCGCGGCGCGTAGCGCACTGCAAGAGCCGTCGCCGCCGCGGGCGCCGCGGGCGGCGATAGAGGCGCTGCAGACGCTCGAAGCGCCCCCCCGCGTCGAGGCCGACACGCGCGCGGCACTGTGGCGGGAGGCGGGCGTGGAGCGCGACGGGGCGGGGCTGGAAAGACTGGCGGATGACCCGCATCCGCTGGCGCGCCTGATCGCACGCTGTGCGCTGGAGCGGACCGAGAGCCGGGGCGCGCACCGGCGCACAGACCACGCCGAGCGCGACCCGGATCGCGACCAGGCGCACGTCGTGGTGGGCGCAGAGGAGGGCGTGTCCTGGGAGACATGGGAGTGAGATTAAGCCTCGCTTAACCAATCCTTGCCCTGGGCTTCATGGGGGACTTAGAAACGGGGCCATTATTGGGAGAGCAAGCGAAAAAGTCTTGGGATAACGGTCCATTTGTGCGCTGCGCGTGTTGTGGGGGGAGGAAGGTTTCAGAGACACGAATGAGTCGCTGAGGCCGGCGAAGCACCCACAAAACGACCTTGGTCGAGAACCAAAGGAGGGCAGGGGCGCCATGTATCAGTTCAGTCGAGCCATCTACCGGGAGCTGGCGCCCTATATCAGCGATCCCAAGCCCGGAACGTCCGCCGGCGCCGGTGGCGCCAACGCCTACCACGAGCAGGTGCTGCACGCTTGCGAGGCAGCCGTTGCGCGCATGGCGACCGATCGTTACTACTTCGCGCGTCCGGAACGAACGCTGTTCTGCGACATCAGGGGGTACTTCCCGATGAACGCGCAGGAGCGCGTGTATCAGGTGGTGGCGCGGTATATGGCGCTGGCGCAGAAGTACCTCGCGGAGAACCCGTTGGCGGCGTATGCCGAAGTCAATGGCAAGCCGCTTGAGTGTCGCGCGACGACCCGCAAGGGCGCGGCGTGCCAGCGGGTGCCGCTACCGCATAACGGATACTGCCCGTCCCACCAGCACCTGGCGGACACCGAGCATCGCGAGCAGCTGGCGGCCTGAAGTCTTCCTAGACTCCCAGGGTGCTCCTGGGAGTCGACGTGGGCGGGACGTATACCGACGCGGTGCTTGTGGTGCCGGGCGCCGACGGAGTCGGTGCGGAGGTGCACAGCGCGAAGGTGCCAACCACGCCCGACCAGTCTGACGGCGTGATCCGGGCGGCGGAGGCGGTGCTGGCTGCGGCCGAGGCGCAGGCGACAGACATAGCTCGCTTCGCACACGGGATGACGGTGGCCACGAACGCGCTGCTGGAGGGCGACGGGGCGCGCACGGCGCTGATCGCCACCGCAGGGCACACCGACGTGGTGGAGCTGGGGCGCCAGGCGCGGGCGAGCCTGTACAGGCTCTGCGAGGCTGGGCCAAGGCCGTGGGCGCCGCCGGAGCTGCGCTATGGGGCACCGGAGCGAATGAGCCCGGACGGACCAACGAGGCCCCTGCGAAAAGAGCAGGCACGCGCGCTCGTCGAGCGGGTCGCCCAGGCAAAGCCGGAGGCGGTGGCGGTGGTGCTGCTGCACTCCTATGCCCACCCCGAGCACGAGATCGCGATCGGAAGAATGCTGGCCGAGCGACTGCCGGACACGCACGTGTCGCTGTCGCACGAGCTGGTGGGGACCTATCGCGAGTACGAGCGGGCGGCGACCACCGAGACGGACGCGGCGCTGGGGCCCAAGGTGAGCGGGTACCTGGGCAAGCTGGCGGACAGGGCTCGCGCCACCGGAATGGTCGAGCCGGAGGTGATGCAGTCCTCCGGCGGAACCATCGATTGCGCGCGGGCGGCGAGGCACGCGGCGCTGACGGTGCTGAGCGGACCGGCGGGCGGAGCGGAAGGCGCGCTGATGCTGGCGAACATGACCGGAACTAGCAACGTGCTTTGTGCAGACATGGGCGGGACGTCATTCGACGTGTGCGCGATCGTGGGCGGCGCGGTGGTCGAGACGGCGGAGCGCAGGCTGGACGGGCGGCCGATTGCGCTGCCGGCGCTCGACATCCACACGGTGGGAGCGGGCGGCGGGTCGATCGCGTGGCGTGACGCGGGTGGGGCGCTGCGGGTGGGGCCAAACTCGGCGGGCGCAACCCCGGGACCGGCCTGCTACGGGAGGGGCGGCGAGCAGCCGACGGTGACCGACGCGAATCTGCTGCTGGGAAGGCTGGCGCCCGAGACGCCGTTGGCAGGCGAAATGACGCTCGACCGCGTCGCGGCACAGCGCGCGGTGGCGAGACTCGCGGGTGAGCTCGACCTGACGACACAGAAATGCGCGGAGGGGATCGTGGCGGTGGCGGAGGCGGAGATGGCCCGGGCGCTGCGCCGCGTGACGGTCGAGCGCGGGATCGACCCTCGGCGGTTCACGCTGATGGCGTTCGGCGGCGCGGGCCCCCTGCACGCGGCGGCGCTTGCCGACGAGCTGGGAATCGAGCGCATCGCGTGCCCCCGCGCGGCGGGCGTGCTCAGCGCGCTGGGGCTGGCCGGAGCACCGCCCCGCCGCGACGCGGCCCGCACGGTGATGCTGAGCGGGAGCGCAAAAAACGTGGAAGACGCACGCGAAGCGCTCGTCCGCCTTGTGCGCGCGGAAGTGGGCGAGAAAAAAGATAAGGAGGGAGGGAGCCGGTCCGCGCCAGCTCGACTGCCGCGCCGAAAAGAGAGCGAAGCGAGCAGAGGAGAGAGCGAAGCGAGCATGAACGCAGACGCGGAGCGGACGGTGAGGGTGCGCTACGAGATGCGCTACAAGGGCCAGTCCTTCGAGCTCGCGGTGGAGCAGAACGGCGAGGAGTGCGAACGCAAGCTCGACCTCCACGAGCTGCGCGAAGCGTTCGAAGAGGTCCACGAGGAGCGCTACGGCTACCGCGACGAACACGCGGAGGTGGAAATCGTGACGATCAGGGCCTCTGCGTGGGGAGCGGCCCCGACGCTAGAGCTGGCGGGCGCGAGGGCACACGAGCCAAGACGCACATGGCGCGGCGTGATCGTGGACGGGCGCAAGGTGCAGGCCGAATGCGTCACGGGCGATCTCCCCAGCGCCACCCATCTGATTGGCCCGGCCATCTACGCGACGGACGAGTCAACGCTCTACCTGCCCCCAGGCTGGGCAGGAAAAGCAGACGCACAGGGAACCGTGCACCTAAAGAAGGCCGGGCAAAGCCCGGCCGGTCACGGCCGCCCGGAAGGCGGCCGTCCGATCAGAACGCGGGGCCGGATGCCCCGCGGGGGACCCTCTGATCGGGGCGTTGCACCACACAGCGCCCTGGCAGGCCCGGCTCGGGCACCCCACGGCGCCCCGGCTGGCGGGCTGGACCCGATCGAGCTCCAGGTGATAACCGGCGCGCTGCGCGCAGCGTGCGAGGAGATGGGCGCGGTGCTGGTGCGCTCGGCGTACTCGGCGAACATCAAGGAGCGCCGCGATGCCTCGACCGCGCTGTTCGACACCCACGGGCAGATGACGATGCAGGCCGAGCACATACCGGTGCACCTCGGCGCGATGCCGGCGGCCGTGGAGGCGGTGTTGCACGAGGATCACTCCGGCGGTCGCTCGTGGATGCTGAACGATCCGTTCGCCGGCGGGACGCACCTGCCCGACATCACGGTCGTCACACCCGTGCTCCACGACGGTGAGCTAATCGGGTTCGCGGCCAACCGCGCGCACCACGCCGACGTCGGCGGGCGCGTGCCGGGGTCGATGCCGGCCGACAGCCGGACGCTGGCGGAAGAGGGCGTGGTCATCTCCCCTCGTCCGATGACGGCGGAGGCGATCGAGGAGGTGGTGGCTCAGATGCGCCAGCCCGGCGAGCGCCGCGCGGACTTGCGCGCCCAGCTCGCGGCCAACCGCATCGGAATCCAACGCCTGGTAGAGCTGGCAACGCGCGTGGGGAAAACACGCCTGCGCGAAGCCACGGACGCCGTGATGGCATACACCGAGCGAAGAACACGCGCTTGCATAGGCGCGTTGCCCGACGGGGAGTACACCGCGAAGGACGTACTGGAGGCCACGGAGGGCGACCTCGTGCTGAAGCTGCGCGCGACGGTCGAGGGGGAGCGGATGGTGCTCGACTTCGCGGGCAGCGCGGGGCAGCACGCAGGAAACCTCAACTGCCCCCTTGCGGTGACGCGCTCGGCCTGTTACTTCGCAGCGCGGGTGCTGAGCGACCCAGACGTGCCGCCGACCGCAGGCGCGTACCGGCCGATCGAGGTGCGGGTGCCGGAGGGGACGCTGCTGAACGCGGGACCGAACGCCGACGGCGTGGCGCCGGCTGTGGCCGGGGGCAACGTCGAGACGAGCTCGCGCATAGCGGACCTCGTGTTGAGCGCGTTCGGGCGCGCACAGGGCCAGGGGACGATGAACAACGTGACGCTCGGGGACGAGAGCTTCAGCTACTACGAGACGCTGGGCGGTGGCCAGGGTGGCTGCCCGGACGGCGACGGCCCCAGCGGGGTGCATGTGGCGATGAGCAATACCCTGAACACCCCTGTAGAGGCGCTGGAGCGCGAAATGCCGCTGATCGTCAGCGAGTACGCAATGCGGCGCGGGTCGGGCGGAGCGGGAGCCCACCCGGGCGGCAACGGCGTGGTGCGCGAAATCGAGGCGCTGCGGGAGGTGCAGTACTCGCTGATCACCGAGCGCCGCCGGCATGCCCCCCGCGGCGCCCGGGGCGGAGGCCCGGGGGCGGAGGGGCGAAATCTCGTCAACGGCCTGGAGGTGCCTGGCAAGACGGTTGGCATACTGCGAGCGGGAGAGCGACTGCGCATCGAAACACCTGGCGGAGGAGGATGGGGACGTGAATGAGCGGATCGGATTTCTGGGCCTGGGGATCATGGGCTCGCGCATGGCGGCAAACGTGGCGCGCGCCGGGTACGAGCTGACCGTCTGGACCCACACCCCCGGCAAGGCACAGCGGTGGGCACAGGAGCACGGTGCGACCGCGCTCGACACACCGGCGGCGCTCGCACGCGCCAGCGATGTCGTGATCAGCATGGTGGTCGACGGCGAGCAGGTCACGAGCGTGCTGCTCGGTGACGGCGGCGTCGTCGAGGCCGCCCACGAGGGGCTCTTGTGCGTGGACTGCTCGACGATCGCCCCGGCGGACACGCGGCGCATCGGCGCAACACTTGACAGCCACGGCGTGGCGCTGATCGACGCACCGGTGACAGGGTCTTCCCCCCGCGCGGAGGAGGGCTCGCTGACGATCATGGTGGGCGGCGAGCAGGCCGACTTTGCGCGCGCCAGGCCGCTGCTCGAAACCATGGGCAGCCTGATCGTGCACGTCGGCGCGCTGGGACAGGGCGAGATGCTCAAGCTGATCAACAACTCGATGGGCGCGGCCAACGCGGCGGCGCTGGCCGAGGCGCTGCTCGTGGCGGAGGCGACGGGTGTGGATCTGGACGCGCTCCAGCAGGTGACGGCGGCGGGGTCGGGGGCCTCGGCGCAGCTGCAGCTGAAGGCGGGACCGATGCGCGAGCACGACTACACGACGCTGTTCAAGACGGCCCACATGCTCAAGGACGTGCGGCTGTGCCTGGAGGAAGCGCAGGCGGCGGGGGTGCCCTTCCCGGCCGCCGCCCACGCCCGAGACCTGCTCACGGCGGCGTTGGGACGAGGCCACGGGGACGACGACTACGCGGCGATGATCGAGGCCGCGGAGGGTCTCGCGGGACGGCGATTGTCGCCAGCGGCCCAGGTCCGCGCCGCCCGTCGACCCGGGCCCCCAGAACTACCCTCGGACGGCGAGCGACCCCCGAAAACGGGCCGGTCAGAAACGTTGTAGCGCGCAGATCGCCCAAAAAAACACCTGATTTGCAGGGGATTTGGGATTTTGGCCGGGATTTCGTATCTTTAAGCGGAGCCCGCTGGCCAGTCCCCTGGCGTCCGGTGGTCTAAAAGCAGCACTTCAATCCCCCTGTAGTCCCTGATCCAGCTATGCCAATTGCTCTTAAGGAATGGGCGGTCACCGTCCGCGCCCTCGCCGAAGGCGAGCAGCTCCTGACCCTGCGCAAGGGCGGGATTCGCGAGACCGAAAAGCACTTCCAGCTCGAGCACGAGCGGTTCTTCCTGTACCCCACGTTCGACCACCAGCGCAACGACCTGGTGCGCGAATCCCATCAACCGGAGCTGCGCCGCGCGCTCGAGGAGGGCGTGTGGAGCGACGGCGAGCCCTCGTTGCGCGAGCTCGCCGCAGGCGCCGTCCAGCAACCGGACCGCGTGCGCATCCGCGCGTGGGCGGAAGTGGCGGGCCACTTCACGATCTCCGACCCGCGCTGTGTGGATGCGCTGTCGCCGTTCTACGTGTGGACGACCGACTACGCAGAGAAGCGCCTGGCTTGGAAGCGCAGGCACCCCCTGCACGTGCTGCTGCTGCGCACCTACCGCATCCCCCGCCCGGTGACGGTGAAGGTCAAGGAGGAATACGCCGGCTGCCGCTCCTGGGTGGAGCTCTCGCGCGAACTGCCCTTCGAGGGCACGCCGGTGCTCTCCGACGGCGAGTTCGAGCGGGCCTCGGAAGAAATCGAGGCGATCACGCAGGAAGCGGCCGGTCAGCCGGCGCTCGTCTGAGAGCCTCGCGCCAGACCTCGGCAGCCAGGCCCCGCCGTCGCCGCAGCCAGACTCTCGCCGTCATCGCCGTGATCTCGCGCTAGGCCCCGCCGTCGCCGTCGCCGTCGCCGCGGCGAGGCTCTCCCGCCTTCACGAGCCCGATTTCGGCTCCGCCGCCGAGCGGCCCGTCGTCCTGGGGTGGCGGCCATCCCGTGTCGAGCACCCGTCGCGCCCACTCCTCGTTTTCTTCGGCGACAAGGATTTCGCGCGGCCCCGCGGCCAGGAAGTCGGGTACGTCGAAGCCGGCGGCGCGGCGCGCCATGCAGGGGATGCCTTCGTCGCGCAGGAAGCTCTGCAGCAGCTCGGCCTCGGGCAGCTGCTGTGCATAGGCGACCTTGACGAGTTTCATGGCGCGGGAGCCTCCTGGACGACCTCGAGCGCGACCTCGCTGATCTGGCCGCCGTCGATCAGGTAGGAACGTACTTCGGGCTCCCCGCCGGCGAGCCCGACGATGATCCACTCGACGCCGGGCCAGTGGGCCGCGAAGTTGACATCGGTCTGAGAAGGGTATGGCGCGGAGCGCACATGCGAGTGGTAGATCACTCCCAGATCGCAGCCCTCACGCTCGATCTCCTGATAGAGGTCCAGCAGTTCCTTGGGGTCGATCTCGAACTTCAGTGGGCTGGCGTGCACGTTGACGGCACGGTGCACGCGCACCGCCTGAGCTGGCGGGCCGGGATCGACCGCGACGACGCCGCAGACCTCGTTGCCTGAGTCCTCCAGCGCGTGCGCGACCAGGTCGTCCAGCAGAGTGCGGGGAATGACCATCGTCAGGACCTACTGCGGTTGAGGTCCGGAGGGGAGACCCCTACATGAAGCACAACGGCGGGACCGCAGCGCACGTCTCACCACCACACGGTGGAGTCGAGGTTCTCGATCTCCTCCAACGGACGCGTGTAGATGCCGCTGGAGAGGTACTTCCAGCCGTCGTCGGCGACGATGAAGACGACGTTGCCCTCGTCGAGCTCGCCGGCGATGCGCACGGCCACACGGGCGATGGCGCCGGAGGAGACGCCGGCGAAGACGCACTCCTCGTCGAGCAGCTTGCGCGTCCACAGGATGGCGTCGGAGTTGGTGACGAAGATCTTGCGGTCGAGCAGGGAGAGGTCGATGATCGGCGGGATGAAGCCGTCGTCGAGCGAGCGCAGCCCCTGCACGGGCTCGCCCTGCATCGGCTCGGCGGCGACGATCTTGCAGGCGTCTCCGAATGTCTCTTTCAGGCGCCGTCCGTTGCCCATCAACGTGCCGCCGGTGCCGAGGCCGGCGACGAAGGCGGAGACCTCGTCGAGCTCCTCGAGGATCTCCAGGGCCGTGCCGTTGTAGTGCGCATCGGGGTTGGCCTGGTTGCCGTACTGGTAGGGCATGTAGTAGGAGGAGTCGGCCTGCGCCATCTCCAGCGCGAGCTCGACGGCTCCGTTTGAGCCCTTGGAGCCCTCGGAGTAGACGATCTCGGCACCCCACATCTGCAAGAGCTGCGTGCGCTCGGGGGTGACGTTCTCGGGCATAACCACCTTCAGCGGGTAGCCGCGGCGCCGGCAGATCATCCCCAGCGAGATGCCGGTGTTGCCGGAGGTGGGCTCGAGGATCGTCTGGCCGGGACCGATTGCGCCCTTCTCCTCGGCGTCTTCGATCAGCGCGCGCGCCACCCTGTCCTTGACCGATCCGGTGGGGTTGCGCGACTCGAGCTTCGCCCAGATGCGCACACCCGGCTTGGGCGAGAGCCGCGGCAGCTCGACGAGCGGCGTGTTGCCGATCGACTGGACGACGTCGCCATAGCGACCCCCGCACGGCTTGTTCCCCAAGCGCTCGACAGCCATTACTTCACAGAATATAGCGAGGGGATCGTCCTGGCTCGACAGCCAGTAATATGGCCTACGCCATGGAGGAAGGCTTCGACTTCGACTGGTTGGTGATCGGCAGCGGCTTCGGCGGCAGTGTCTCGGCGCTGCGCCTCTCCGAGAAGGGCCACCGCGTGGGCGTGCTGGAGTGCGGGCGGCGCTTCGCCGACAGCGAGTTCCCGAAGAGCACCGGGGACTTCCGCCGCTACTTCTGGCGCCCCAGGCTGGGGATGAAGGGCATCTTCCGTCTGACGACCTTCCGCGACGTCTCGGTCGTTTCCGGCTGTGGCGTGGGCGGCGGCAGCCTCGGCTATGCGAACACGCTGTATGTGCCCCCCAAGGCATTTTTCGAGGATCGTCAGTGGGCGGATATGCAGGATTGGGAGAGCGCACTGGCGCCCCACTACGCCGAAGCGCAGCGCATGCTGGGGGTGGTGCAGAACCCCCACGACGACCCCGCCGACCAGCTGCTGCGAGAGCTGGGCGAGGAGCTGGGCGTCGGCGAGACCTACCAGAAGACGCCGGTGGGGATCTTCTTCGGGGAGGCCGGCAAGACGGTCCCCGACCCCTTCTTCGGCGGTGAGGGGCCGCAGCGCACCGGCTGTCAGCTTTGCGGGCGCTGCATGGTGGGCTGTCCTCACGGCGCGAAGAACACGCTCGTCAAGAACTACCTCTACCTCGCCGAACGTCGCGGCGCGCAGGTGCTGCCCGAACGGACCGTCATCGACGTGCGCCCGATCGGCAAGGGTAACGGCAGCGAGGGCTATGAAGTCGAAAGCGTGCGCTCGGGCTCGTGGCTACGCCGCCAGCGGCGCGTGCACCGCACGCGCGGCGTGGTGGTGGCTGCCGGCCCACTGGGCACCAACACGCTCCTGCAGCGCTGCCGCCTGGGCGGCTCGCTGCCGGCGATCAGCCATCGGCTGGGCGAGCTGGTGCGCACCAACAGCGAGGCGATCCTGACGGTGACTGTGCCCGAGGACTACCCCGAGGACCTGACGCGTCGCGTGGCGATCACGTCAAGTATCTACCCCGACCCGCACACCCATATCGAGACGGTGAGCTACGGTAAGGACGGCGACTCAATGCGCCATCTCTACACGCTGCTCGTCGGCGACGGCACGCGCCTGACGCGGCCGTTGAAGCTGCTCGGCCAGTTCCTCCTGCACCCCCGCCGCGCCGCGCAGATGCTGTTCGCCAAGCACTGGTCGCGGCGCACGATCATCCTGCTGGTGATGCAGACGCTCGACAACGCGATGGCGCTGCGTCCCCGTCGCGGACCCTTTGGGATGCTGTGGCTGAGCACCGAACAGGACCCCGAGCGCCCTAACCCGACCTTCATCCCGGTCGCCAACCAGGCCGCGGAATGGCTCGCCAAGCGCACCGGCGGCATCGCCCAGAGCTCGGTGATGGAGGCCCTTTTCAACATCCCCACGACCGCGCACATCCTCGGCGGCGCGGTGATCGCCCCCGACCGCGAAAGCGGCGTCATCGACGCCCAGCAGCGCGTCTTCGGCTACAAGAATCTGCTCGTCTGCGACGGCTCGGCGATCCCCGCCAACGTGGGCGTCAACCCCAGCCTCACGATCACCGCGCTCGCCGAGCACGCGATGAGCTATGTGCCCGAGACCGGCGAGGTGAGCCCTCCGCTGCGCAGCCGCAAGCTGGCCGAGCCGCGGAGCGGGACGAGCGCGTTGAGCACCCCATAGCGATTGGCGCGCAGGCGGAGCACCGTCCGCCAGTGGCCCGCAGGCCCCTGGCGTTGCAGCTGCACCGCCTGGCCCGGACGATCGAGCAGCGCCCAGACACGCACGTGCCCGCGATCCACGCGCAGGGGATCGAAGGGGAAGGCGAACCCCTGCAGGAACGGCTTGGGCCGGGCCAGCGCAGGGTCGGGTTCGTCCCCAGCACCCCCGGCGCTGTAGAGGCCTGCGGGGCGGGCGAGGGTAACTGTGTGACCCGTGGGAGTCGCCAGCGGCACTCCACCGGCGGGATCGATCAGGAACTGCCAGTCCACGAGGCTCACGCCCGCCACCCATAGGCGGTGCAGCGCGCGCGAGAGCCACGCAGCCTGCAGGCGGGGCGGCACGCCGTGGGCAGACTGGGGCGCGCTCTCCCAGTTCAACTCTGTCACCCACACGGGCTTTGGCCCGGCGGGCAGCGCGGTGCCGAGGCGCTCGGCCCGCGCGAGCAGATCGGTGACCTTGGCCATGTCGGAGATCGAGACATCCAATGCAGAGGCAGCCGGGATGTTGGGATCCCACACCGACAGCGGGTGGAAGGCCAGGACGTCGAAGTGCGGGGGCTGGGTGCAGCCACCCGAACCTTCAAGACACAACAGCCCCCGCAGGAACGGCACCGGTGACATCACCCCCTCCCCTGTCGGTTCGCCCTCGGGCGCCACGCCGGCCGCCACCACCGTGTCGGAGGGCTCGACGGACTTGACGCCCGCGTAGAAGCCGTTCAGCAGCTGCCGGTAGAGCAGTGGTGAGAAGGCGCTCCAACGCCCGTGCTCGACCACCCACTGGGGCTCCAGATAGCGGGAGAGGTTGGGCTCGTTCCACGCCTGCAGCAGCCGCACCCGGCCCAGCACCCCACCGGGCGCGAGCGGTTCGGGAAAGGAGCCGTCGTAGCGGCGCGCCAGAGCAGCGGCGAACGCCTGCAGTGCGGCCGGATCGGGGGCCCAGCTGCCCGCGTAGGCGTAGGGCCAGCGGTCGGGCGCTTCGGCGAAGGCAGGCGCGTGCGAGACGACCAGCAGCGGTTCCAACTCGGCGCCGAGCGCGCTCTCCACGGCCGCGTCGATGCGCCCGAAATGGTAGGCCGGGCTCGCCGGGTCGCTCGCCTGAAAGCCGGCGGGTGGCGAGGCTTCCACGACGTCGCGCCAGTCCACCGGGATGCGCGCCACGCGCGCCCCCGCCGCGGCGATCATCGCCACCGCGCGGTTGCGGACTTCGGCGTGTTCGTCGAGCAGCAAAGTACCATCGGACACGCCGCGCACGAGTCCCCCGCGCGGGAAGGGGCCGTCGAGCAGCGCGCGATTCTGCGCCGCCTCCAGCGAGCCGGCCGTATGCGCGGGCTGACCGCCGAGCGCGGGCTCAGCGCCATAGGGTCGCGGCGGCCCGTCGGGGCCGCTGCGCGAGGGCAGCGGCAGGACCGCGGGGGGCAGCAACCAGGCGAGTGCTGACAGCAGCGCCAGCGAGTGCCGTGGCCGGAGCCGACTCCCACCCTCTCTCAGGAGTGCCAGCGCGTTGGTGAGGCTGGACATCTCAGTGGTCGGCGGGCGTCAGTGGCTGACGAGCAGTGAGGGAGCGTCTAGCGGTGGAGCGAAACCGCGCGACGTTCAAGGGTCAGCGTCTGGCCCGAGCTGGAGTGAAGCGTCGTGATGAGCACCGCCACGATGCGCGTGGCGTGCTTGAGCTTGCGTCGTCCCTGCGGGGTCGCGTGCAGCACCACCGACACCGTTCCGGGAGCCTTGGCGCTCGCCGATCCGCGCGCCAGCAGCATCGCCGGAGGCTTCCGGCGTGGTTTCGCATGCCGCTTTCCACCCACACGTGCGGCAAAAGCGGGCAGGGTGCCCTCCTGCTGGTAGAGGTCCTCGACGACCGTGCCGGGCTGGTTGATCGTCACCTCGCTCAGCCAGCCGGAGACAAGCAGCTTGTGGATCGTGGTCTTCAGGAGCTTGAAGATCGAGCCCCGCAGCGCGGGAGGCGGGGGCGGCGGTGCGGGGGCCGGCGGCGGGGGCGGGCAGGCACCGACCGGGCGGTCGTTCTCGCTGGAGTAGGTGAAGGTCGCGTTGCCCGCCAGCGGCGTCTGCAGGGACTCGGTCGCCCACACGGTCTCGCCGATCGCGAGTGGTGCAAGGAAGCTGCCGGAGTAGGCAGATCCCACGAGGCTCGTGACCTGCGCCGCGCCCTGATTGGTCCTGTGCACGTTGCCGTAGTGGTCGGGCGCAGTGAGGCTGTAGTAGCCGCCTTCGACCGTCTGCCCTGAGGAGCGCTGACCGGAGAAGTTGACGGACCCCGCGCACACCGTCGGGTCGATCGAGGGCAGCCCGTCGTAGACGACCGAGCCGATCGGGTGGCCGGCCGGCGATTCGAGGTTGACCACGTCGCCCACCAACGGCACCTGCGAGAGCCACACACCTTCGTGGCCGCTTTCGCGTGCCACGGTCACACCGCCGCGCACGATCGAAACGACGACCTGTGCGCCGGGATGCACCCAGCCACTCGTGTGCAGGATCGAGTCTTCGGGCATCGTGCTCTCCCCCTCGACGATCGAGAGCGCATATTCGGTGCTTTCGTGGCCGGAGTTGGCTCCAGCCTGCACCGCTGGCCCGAGCAGCACGCCGAGCGCCAGCAGCAGCGTCAGAGACGCGGTGCGCGCAAAACCAGGGACGAGCGGACGGCCGGCTCTCGGGAGCATGGCCCAGTCATCGTTCGCTCAGGTGAAACGTTTAGCGCTGGGCGAGAACTTGGACGCTATGCGCAGCCGCCGGCCATCGCCGGCAGTATTACCAAGGTATCGCCCTCACCCACGGCCGTGTCCAGCCCCTGCAGCACGCGCACGTCCTCGTCATTGAGATACACGTTGACGTAGCGGTTGAGCTCGCCCTCGCCGGAGAACAGCTGGGTCTCGGTCGCGGGGTGGCTGGCGGCCAGGTCGCGCAGGATTGCGCCGACGTTCTCGCCGGAGGCGCTGACCTCGCGCTCGCCGCCGACCGATGCCCGCAGCACCGGGGGGATCTTGATCGTCGCCATGAGCGCAGCCTATCCAGCTGCGGCGCAGAACGCCTCGTAGTCGGGGAACACGCCCATCTCCTCGTCGGAGATCGCGTCGGGTGGGCGCGAGCAGATCGGGCAGTCGGGGTCGCGGCGGACCTTGACCTCGCTGAGCGTGGCCGCCAGCGCGTCGTACAACAGCAGCCGTCCGATCGCTGGGTCGCCGATGCCGAGGATCAGCTTGACGACCTCGGTGGCCTGCAGCAGCCCCATCGTGCCGGGGAGCACGCCCAGCACGCCGTTGGCGCCGCAGGAGGGCGCCAGCTCGGCCGGCGGGGGCTCGGGGAACAGGCAGCGGTAGCAGGGCCCCTCGTAGGGCTTGAACACCGACAGCTGTCCGTCGAAGCCGAGGATCGAGGCGGACACGACGGGGATCTGCAGGCGCACGGTGGCGTCGTTGAGCAGGTAGCGCGTGGGGAAGTTGTCGACGCCGTCGACGATGATGTCCCAGCCGTCGATGATCTCCATGATGTTCTCGGCGTTCAGGCGCACCGGGTACTTGACGACCTCCACATCGGGGTTCAGCGCGTGGATCGTCTCCTCGGCGCTGTCCACCTTCGGGATGCCGATGCGCGCCGTGGAGTGGATCACCTGACGCTGCAGGTTCGAGAGGTCGACCTCGTCGTCGTCCACGAGCCCCAGCGTGCCCACCCCGGCGGCGGCCAGATACAGCGCGGTGGGCGAGCCCAGCCCGCCGGCGCCGAGCAGCAGCACCTTGGCGTCGAGCAGCTTCAGCTGTCCCTCCACTCCCACCTCGGGCATGAGCAGATGGCGCGAATAGCGCTCGCGCTGTTCACTGGAGAGCGCGCGCGGCACCTCCACCTCATACCCACGGTCCTTCCACAGCGTGATCCCGCCGGTCATCGAGGAAACGTCGGTGTAGCCGAGGTCGTCGATCAGCGTGCGCGCTGCCCAGGCCGAGCGGTTGCCCGACTGGCAGTAGAGCACGACCTGCGCGTCACGATCGGGCACCGCCGCCTCGATGCGGCTCTCCAGGTAGCTCTTGGGCACGTGCTTGGCGCCGGGGATGTGCCCCGCGGCGAACTCCTCCACCTCGCGCACGTCGATCAGCACCGGAGCACCGGTACTCGCAGCAGGAGCGGAGCCGTCGGCGGAGGCCGCCGAACCGTTGCCATTCACAGCGGCGGCCGAACTGTTGCCATTGGAGGACCCGGCCAGTGCGGGCGCGCGGTCGCCGACGGCCAGCAGCTCGTGCACGACCCCCGGATCGATCTCCTCGATCTGGCTCTTGACCTGGCGCAGCAGTTCCGCGGACGACGGACTCATCGGGAAACCCCCAAATCGCAATCTGGATTCATGGTGACTTCAGAAAGTATAGCGCCATTCTGTCTAGGTTCCGCGAACCGGGCGGGCATACAGCGACGGCCCTCCAGAGCGGGGGTCGCCCGTCGCAGCCGGCCAACTACTTCTTGAGAGGCCCACCAGGACCGACATGCGGCACCTGTGACGGTCCCGGGATCGGCATCGGACCCGGCGTCGGCGGGAAAGGCGCCGGCGGGGCGGGGGGAGCGGACTGTGGCTGCGGGGCCTGTGGAGAAAGTGGCATCTGCCGTTACCTTAGTCGGCCTATCCAGCGCTATCAGTAAGGCTGCGAGCACAAGGCCAAGCGTAAGAATACCAAGGGCCCAACGGAGCAGAGTGCCCTTCCGCCGGACACGCGCAGCATTTTCCGCGAACGCGGAATCGAGGTCGGCCAGCAGCTGCAGGCGCACCGCCGCAGCAGGCAGACCACTGTAGGCCGCATAGAAAGAGAGGGCACGCGGCCCAAGGTCGGTGTTCCTGGCAAAAGTCGACCACAGACAAAGCGCTGTCGCGATGGCGAGGAACGGGAGCGGCGCCCACCACCACCCACCGAGCAGACCCCGCGCCGCGATGTCAGCCGCGAGGAGCGCCCCATTGAAGGCAAGGAGCCCCATCGTTCGCCCATCCGAACTGGTCTCATCCGCGATCTGGGCCAGCAGCTGAGTCTCGGAAAGCGCGAGCGTTGCGTCCAGCACAACACTCTGATGGCCCATGGCCTCGCCCGGACCCTTGGTGTCTTTGGCCGCATTTGGAGGATCTTCACGCGACATGCGGAAAGCATAGAGGGAGCTGGCGCCTTGTGGTAGAGGCCGTGGCGAAAAAACCACGGTAATTGCGCCAAACTCAGCAAACCGCCCCAGCCCGACCGCCGAGTCGACAGTCTGGACATTACGACCTGAACTAGACCATGTTTCCCGACGTGCTCACTCCCCCAGACCAAACCCTGGCCGCGGTCCTCAAACGTCTGCGCCAAGAACGCGGCCTCACCCAGGAAGGGTTGGCCTTCAAAGCCCATGTGACCATCTCAGCCCTCTCACGCATCGAACGCGGGCTGAGCAACCCCGTATGGACGACCCTCGTGCGGCTCGCGGATGCCCTCGAAATCCCGCCCGCCGAGCTTATAGCTACCGCGGAAGTGGCCGCCGCGCCGTCCCTCGACCGACGGGCGTCCTCCCGGAGCCCATCAGAGGCAGATACCCAGGCAGGTCCCATACCCTGAGGCGCCAATGCGCCCTCCCCTGCGTCCCGCTCTCCTCGCCCTGGCCACCCTGCTCGTGCTGGCACTCGGACTGGCCGTCGTGCTCGACAGCACAGGCGAGCACGCCACGCGCGGCCCCTCCCCTTCTCCTTCTTCGACTCCCGAAGGCTCCGCGGAGGCTGGGGGCTTTGACGGTGCACCGCTGCCTCCCACTCCCGCGCGCGGCTTCACGCTGACCGACCAGGCCGGACGGCGCGTGAGTCTGAGTGACTATCGCGGGCAGGTCGTGATTCTCACCTTTCTCAGCACCGCTCAGGCGGGGGCGAGTGGGCTGATCGCCCAGCAGATCCGCGGCGCGCTCGACGATCTGGGGCGGCCGGTGCCCGCGCTCGCGGTGAGCGCCGCCCCGAGCGCCGACTCGCCCGCGCGCGTGCGCGCCTTCCTGAGCAGCGTCTCGCTCGGCGGGCGCATGGAGTACCTGACGGGCACCCCCGGGCAACTGGCGCCGGTGTGGCGCGCCTACCACGTGATCCCCTATCCGGCGAGCCGGGCGGCCTTTGAACGCTTCGCGTTGGTGCTCCTGATCGACCCTGCTGGCGACGAGCGGGTGGAGTTCGGCGTCGAACAGCTCTCGCCCGAGGGGCTGGCGCACGACGTGGAAGCGCTGCGCGGCGGCTGAGCGCTGGGAGCTGGTCATCCGAGTATCCAATTCGTTAGTCTCAACATGTGGCAAGTGCGAACTTTCAGTATGATGTGTGTCTTTCGTTTGCTGGCGAGGATCGCGAGTATGTAGAGGCAGTCGCGTCAGGTCTGCACAAGCAGGGCATACGCGTCTTCTACGACCGCTACGCCAGGGTTGAGTTGTGGGGGAAGGATCTCTACGAGCATCTCGACTTCGTCTATGGAAAAGCCGCGCGATACTGCGTTCTGTTCGCATCCGAGGCATACGCGCGCAAGGTATGGACCAGTCACGAGCGCAAAAGCGCGCAGGACCGCGCCATAAACGAGAACAATGAGTACATCCTGCCCGTGCGCTTCGACGATACGGAGATTCCGGGACTACGCGGAACGGTTGGTCACATCGACCTGCGTAACACCGCGCCCCGTGAACTCGTCGACCTCATTGTGCAAAAACTCGACTCCGGACAGGCGCGCGACACTCCCAATCCAGCATCGCACGACCCACTCGCGGCCGCGCCCGAGGGCATCGTGGCCGAAGACGCACCCAAGAACACACTCGGAGGCCCAACGAGTCTCTCGTGGATCGCGAGCCTCGCCGCGGTGTCGCGCCTCCCCGCGGTCCTCTCGGTGGCCGCGGTGTCGCGCCTCCCCACGGTGCCGTCCGTGGCCACTGTGCTGCGTGTCGCCGCGGCGCTCGCCGCCACCGGGATCGTCATAGCGATCCTCGCCGCCGGTTCGCCCCACGCTAGCGCGTCAACACTGCGCAGCCACAACCTGGCGCTGCGCGTCACCGCGGGTTGGCGCCCGCAAGGCCCTTCGATTGCCGGACTGCAGTTGAGCGGCAAGCCAATCGCCGTCGCCGACGGCGACACCACGATCGACGCCGGCACCCTCTCGCGAACGGCCAAGATACCCGCCTCGCTGCCGCCGTCGCTCGTGGAGGAGTACGGCAAACCGGCACAAGCCGGCATTGCGGCCCTGCCGCTTGGGACGGTCAAAAGCTACACCTGGCCCAGCACTCCACGTGGTGTGCTGTCGCTGCTGATCGTCGTGACTGATCGCGGCGAAATCGCGATCGCGTGCAGGGGCCGTGCGACAGCGCGCCTCACGGCGATGCAAAGCGTGTGCGCAGCCGTTCGCACCCAGGCAACGATCATCGGCGCGGGGGTCGAGTATCCCGGCCCCGATCCCCATTTGGCAGCCCAGCTCGCGTTGACCCTCGCGATCAGGACACGCGCGCTGCACACCGCGTCGGCCCTCCTACACAGCGAACGTCTCCCCTCGCGCGCAGCTGGCCTGCGCGACATGGCGGCCGCGGACAAACAGGTCGCGAGCGCACTTGGAGCGAGCTCGGCGCCGCCATACGATGCCGCACCCCTCGCGTCGCTCAGGAGGGGCCTCGAGCTAGAGGCGGGTCTAACGCAGCAGCTGTCCGCAACGGCGCGGGGAGAGAGCGTCCATCTATATGAATCGCTCCGGGCGCGCTTGATGGCCCATCCGGCCGGCGCAGCCGCGGATGCTCTCATGGCCGTCGGGTTCACAAAACTCGCTCTGCCGCCGATCGAAATCCCGCGAGCACCGGCGCGATCCCATTCTCACGTATTCGCCGACTCCCAGGCGGGTCAGAGCACGCCTTCAGCCTCACCCTCCCAGCCCATATACGCGCGTCCCGTATACACGGCTCCAGTCGCCTCCCGGCCAGCTCCCGCGCCACATCCAAGATCCGAGACCATCACCAGCAAGCCGGAATGATCGTGACCGTGACACACCGACAGCCGCGTGCTCGTCAGATCCTTGCGGCGATACTGCCGGCGTTGGCCTCCGTGCTCCTCCCGCAGGCCACCATGGCCACCGGCGTACCACGCCACACCACCACCGAAGCCGTCGCTAAGAGCGCAACCGCCCACGTGGCTCCGTTCAAGATGTCCTTCACGGCCCAGACCATCCTCGGCGCGCCCAGCGAGACTCACCTGACCCGCATCGTGATATTGCAGGCAACACCGGGAGATCGTGTGGCGGTAGAATGCCTGCACTGTCGCGGCGGCGGCGAATGGTCCACCCGGGCACGAGCCAAAGAGACGGCCTTCTCCGTCTCGCACCTGATCCTCACCGAACGCTCCCGCCTCGTCGTCGACGTCACCAAGGACGGCCTGATTGGACGCTATAAGGAATACACACTGGACCCGCGGCGGCACTCGCACCATCTGATCCGCGCGGGATGCCTTGCGATCAATCTCTATCTCCGCATCAGCTGCTCAGCCTCCGGCAAGGTCGACCTGCCACTCGGGCCGGGGGCCGTGTTCCCCGCGATTGCTGCCAGCTGTCCCGCCGCCCCCTGCCTGGTCATCGGCCGCACCACGGGCTTCCAGGTCAGTCTGGCCGGACAGATACCAGTATCAATGGTCGGCTTGAGCGGCAGTATCGACGCCTGGCAAATCGCTCTGAGCGCGCCCGACCCCGATCAGATCTCTTACTTTGACGCAACCGAGGGTGGCACCGCGGAGGCTGGAATCGCAATCCTTCGCTCCCAGCCCGGCTCAGGCCACGCGTACGTACCGATCGCGCATAGCTCGCTCGTTTCACTCCAACCCTATTTCGGCACCACCGCCCACTTTGCTCTGGTGCCGGCGCTACCGGTGGAGCGCGGTGACGTGGTGGCGCTCACCTCGCCAACCTGGGCGCCGGCGCTCGCCACCGGGATGGAAGCCAACGCGACGTGGCGAGCGAGCCGTCCGAGCAGCCAGTGCTCCAACGCGAGCGAACAGACCGCCGCGACGCAGTTGGGCGTCCCCGATGAATTCGGCTGCCTGTACGACACCGCTGCCCTCACTTACAGTGCCACACTCAGCCCGGGGGTCTGACTCGAGTCCTCAGCGCGGCGGGCACGACGTGGAAAAGCTGCGCGGCGGCTGAGCGCCGGCCTGCTATACCCTACCTCCGTGGTAGGTATTCAGACAGCGGTGGAGCCCACCCTCCTCTCGGGTATCGGCGACGACCCGAGGCGCAAGCCCCGATGATGTTCTCGACCAAGGCCGAGTACGGCGTGCGCGTGATGGTCGCGCTGGCGCGCCGGGCGGGTGCCGTGGACGACGGCCTCGACCCCGTGGTGCCGCTCGCGGAGATTGCCGAGCACGACGGCCTGCCGCTCGCCTACCTGGAGCACCTGGTGGCGCGCCTGCGAAAGGCGGGGCTCGTGGACAGCCGGCGGGGCAGCCGCGGCGGGTATCTACTGGCGCGGCCCGCCGCCGAGATCACGATGGCCGAGGTCGTTGAGGCGCTGGAGGGGTCGATTGCCCCGATCGAGTGCATCTCGCTGGGGGCGGATGGCAGCGTGAAATGCTCGCGCGAGATGACCGGGACCCACCCACCCCACGTCTGCCCAACCAAGCTCCTGTGGTCGCGCGTGCGCGGGTCGATCGTGAGCACGCTGCGCGAGACCACGCTGGCCGACCTGGTGGCGAGCGCGACGGCAGGCAAGGCCCCCGCGCCGCCCGCGGCCAAGACGAAGGCCAAGACCAAGACTTCACTGGCCGGGGGCGCACTGCCCGCCGCCCTCACCCCCACCCTCGACCGAGAAACCCTGACAACTGGAGCCTGAACCGATGGCAGACCTCGAAATCAAGAACCTGCATGTGCGCACCGAGGATCGCGAGATCCTGCGGGGCGTCGACCTGAACATCGACCGCGGCGAGGTGCACGCGCTGATGGGGCCCAACGGGTCGGGCAAGTCGACGCTGGCGAACACGCTGCTCGGGCACCCCTCCTATGAGGTGACGGAGGGAAGCATCGTCTTCAAGGGCGAGGAGATCATCGAGGCCGAGCCGCACGAGCGCGCGAAGGCGGGGCTGTTCCTGGCGTTCCAGTACCCGGTGTCGATCCCGGGGGTGTCGGTGGCGAACTTCCTGCGCATGGCAATTAACGCGAAGCGAGCGGGCGCGGGCGAGGATCCGATCCAGGTGAAGGAGTTCCGCACCGAGCTGCAGCACGCGATCGAGCTGCTGGACGTGGATCGGGCGTTCACCTCGCGCCACTTGAACGACGGCTTCAGCGGCGGCGAGAAGAAGCGCGCGGAGATCCTGCAGATGGCGATGCTCGCGCCCGACGTGGCGATCCTGGACGAGACCGACTCGGGCCTCGACATCGACGCATTGCGCACGGTGGCGGAGGGCGTGCAGCGCCTGCACGACGAGCAGGGGCTGGGCGCGCTGATCATCACCCACTACCAGCGCATCCTGCACTACATAAAGCCCCAGTTCGTGCACATCCTGATGGACGGTCGCATCGTGCTGGAGGGCGGCGTCGAGCTGGTGGAGCGCCTGGAGCGCGAGGGCTATGACCAGATCCGCCAGGAGTTCGCGGCCGGTGTCTGAGGTGGAGGTCAAGCCCGGGCGCCACCGCGAGGCGAGCCTGTACCACGCGCTGGCGGGAGCCGGCGCGGGCGAGGGCCGCACGCTGGCCGAGCTGCGCGAGGCCGCCCTCGCGGCGTACGAGTCGCTGGAGATGCCCGTGTGGCGACGCTCGGGGTTCTGGACGACCACCCTCCAGGACCTCGACATCGACGCGCTGGAGGTGCGCCACCACGCGAGCGGCGCCGACCAGGTGCCGCAAATAGTCCACGACACGATCCCCGAGCGCCCCCGCGCGGGCCGCCTCGTGCAGCGCGACGGCTCGGTGGTGCACGTCGAGCTCGACCCGGCACTGGCCGCGAAGGGCGTCGTGCTGTGCCCGCTCGAGGACGCGGCGCACCAGCACGCGGAGGTCTTCACACAGTGGTACGGCAAGCGCCTGACCCACGATCGCAACAAGCTGGAGGCGGCAAACGCGGCGCTGTGGAGCGGCGGCGCGTTCCTGCACGTACCCGCGGGCGTGGTCGTGGAGGACCCGTTCGAGATCGTCTACGCGATCGATGGGCCGGGCAGCGCGCAGTACGCGCGCACGCTGATCGTGGGCGAGCGCGCGAGCGAGTTTCGCGTGCACGAATACGGCCTCGCCCCCGACTTCGCCGGGCAGGCCCTGCACGCGGGCGCAAGCGAGGTGTACCTAAACGACGGCGCGCGCGCCCGCATAGCCCACGTCGAGGACTGGGGTGCCGGCGAGGTGTACGACGCCACGACCCGCTTCGTGGGTGTCGGACGCGACGCGTACTGTCACTGGCTGCCGGCGCTCCTCGGAGGCCATCTAAAGCGCCAGCACCTGGAGATCGCGGTGAGCGAGGCGGGCGGCGACATGGCGTTCCGCGGGATCTTCTTCACCGAGGCAAAGGAGCACCTTGACGTGTTCGCGGTGGACCTGCACGAGACGGGCCCGAGCGGCGGCGACGTGCATTGGCGCGGAGCGGCGGCGGGCGCGAGCCGCGCGAGCTTCGAGGGGCTGATTCAGATAAATCCGGGCGCGCAGCAGACGCACACGTACCTCCAGTTTCACTCGATGATGCTCTCCCCGAAGGCGCGCATCGACGCGATCCCCTCGGTGCTCGTGAGCGCGGACGACGTGTCGGCCTCGCACGGCGGTACGGTGGGCGAGCTGGACGAGGCGGCGATCTTCTACATGCAGAGCCGCGGCCTGGACCGCCCGGCGGCGGTGCGCGTGATCGTTGAGGGCTTCTTCGAGCCGCTGATCGCAGAGCTGCAGGACGCGGCGCTGGAAGAGATCGTCCGCGCCAAGGTCGCAGCCAAGCTCGCAGGCGCACGCGAGGACATCGAGGCGTATGCGACGAGCAGGTGAAAACAGAAAGAATTTAAGAAGGACGGGTGGGCGGGCACTTAGTTTGTTGGGTCCGAGGGGGCCGCGAAGTGGCACTGAAAAGGTGAACGTGAGATGACTCACACCGCCACCTCCCCTGCCGCCCTCGACGTCCGCGCGGACTTCCCGATCCTGAAGCGAGAGTTCGACGGACGGCCTCTCATCTACCTCGACTCCGCCGCGACGGCCCAGAAGCCGCAGGTGGTGATCGACGCCGTGGCCTCCTACCTGGGTGAGCACAACGCGAATGTGCACCGCGGCGTGTATGCCCTCGCGCGCGAGTCCGACGCGGCATACGAGGGCGCACGCGAGCGGATCGCGCGCTTCACGGGCGGCGAGCCGAAGACAACCATTTTCACCAAGAACGTGACGGAGGCGATCAACCTCGTCGCCTACGCGTGGGGCCGCGCAAACGTCCACGCGGGCGAGGCGGTGCTCACGACCACGATGGAGCACCACGCGAACATCGTCCCCTGGCAGGTGCTGTGCCGCGAGAAGGGGGCAAAGCTGCGCTACCTGGAGGTGGACGAGCAGGGCAAGCTCGATCCCGCGCAGCTCAACAGCGAGCTCGAACGCGGCGATGTGCGCCTCGTGGCGTTCACCCACGTATCAAACGTGCTCGGCACGGTCAACCCGGTCGCGGCGATGACGGCCCGGATCCGCGAGGCGGGTGCGGTGTCGCTCGTGGACGGCGCGCAGGCAGTCCCCCACATGCACGTGGACGTAAGCGAGGTGGACGCGGACTTCTACGCGTGGACGGGCCACAAGGCGCTGGGGCCGACCGGCATCGGTGTGCTCCACGGCCGCCGCGCGATCCTGGAGGAGATGGAGCCGTTCCTGACTGGCGGCGACATGATCGCCTCGGTCGACTTCGACGGCGCCACCTGGAACGAGCTGCCCTTCAAGTTCGAGGCGGGAACGCCCCCCGTCGCCGAGGCCGTCGGCCTGGGCGTGGCGACGGAGTACCTCTCGACCCTCGGCATGGCGCGCGTAAGGGCGCACGAGCGCGAGCTGACCGCCTACATGCTCGGCCGCCTCGCCGAGGTCCCCGGCCTGCGCGTCGTCGGCCCTGGGGCGGCAGAGGAGCGCGGCGGCCTCGCGTCGTTCACGATCGAGGGAATGCACCCGCACGACATCGCCGAGCTGGCGGACCGCGGCGGAGTGTGCATCCGCGCGGGTCATCACTGCGCACAGCCGCTAATGCGCCGTATGGGCGTGAGCGCGACAGCACGCGCGAGCGTCGGCATCTACAGCACCAACGCCGACGTCGACGCGCTGATCGACGCGCTGATCGCCGGCCGCGAGGTGTTCGGACTCTAAGACGCCATGGACGACCTCTACCGCGACTACATCCTCGACCACTACAAGCGCCCACGCAATTTCGGCGAGCTGCAGCCCCACGACATGGAGGCCCTGGAGCACAACCCCCTCTGTGGCGACGAGCTGGGCGTGCACATCCGCGTAAGGGACGGCAAGATCGACGAGCTGCGCTTCCACGGCCACGGCTGCGCGATCTCGCAGGCCGCCGCGTCGATCGCGAGCGAGGAGTTGCAGGGCATGGACCTCGTCGAGGTCGGCGAACTGGGAGCCGACTGGATGATCGATCTATTGGGAATCCCAGTGTCAGCCACACGTCGTAAGTGCGCGCTATTAAATCTGAAGGTAGTAAAAAGCGCAGTCACAGGCGACCCCGCCTGGCCTGTTTAAAGCGCTCTGGCCTTACGGCCACGCACGCCGGCAGACACGGGACCGGAACAGTCGGCTTCAATCAACGGCGGGCCGGCAAGCCTACTTCGTCCTGATCCGCCACGCGCAATGTGGCGTAGCTTGACCCCCAACGATCTACTCGACTCGAACTACGCGACAGCCGCCGAGCGGCGGCCGACCTGAGTCGGGCGCCCGAAGACACCCGACTCGCTGCCGCGCGTTACTTCTTCTTTGTCTTGCGGTGCTTCTTCGCTGTGGTCTTTTTCTTGGCGCGTGGGCATCCGGTGACGCTGATCTTGGGGGTCTGCTTGATGACGGCGCCGTTCTGGCCGGTGATCGTGAATGGCATCGCTAGGGATTGCCCGCAGAGGCTGCCCTTCGCCTTTGCGGGCACGACCGCGGCGAGTCCTGAGTGGGGTCCCTCGGGGAGCGTCAGCTGGAAGCTGTTGATCGGCGCGTCGGGTACCGTCGCGAAGGTGCTGGAGGTGATGTTGTGCTTGATGTCGATGCTCCCCGTGAGCTCGACCGTGACGCCTTCGCCCTGCAGGATCGCCACCACGTCGGGGAACGCAGCGCCGCCGTGAGACACCAGGTACACCGGACCCGTCACAGGGCCTGAGAGAATCGGCGTGCTCGCCGTCGCGACGCCGATATCCGACGCCGCAGGACACGACGCGGGGTTCACGGCGAACACCGCAGCGGTACACGCCTGCTGAATCGTCGTCAACCGCGCGGGGAGCTCCTTGGGCAGGGTCACCGCGACGCTATGAATATTCGCCTCCCCCGCGGGAAAACTGCCCTTCACGGTCAGGCTCGCACCCTGCTTCTTGCTCGTCCTCGCCCGCGTGCTGACGCTGAAGACGGGCTTAAACGGGAGGCCCTGACAGTTCGCCGCCTGGAAACGACTCGACACGCCCACGCTTGCACCCTGGGTACTCGTGAGCGCCCCACCCACGCTCAAGGGTTCACAGTCGGTGGGGTTGAACATGAACCCCGAGCGGTCGATCGTGACGTTCACGCCGCGGATGTCAAGCGGGATGCCCTGCAGCATCGTCGGCAACGGGTCGCTCGTAACCGTGATCTGCGCCGTGTGCGGATCGATGCCGATCGCGGCGCGAACCACCACGCTCCCGAGGTTGAACGGACCCGCAACCGCCGGGACGACGATCGACAGGCCAAACGGCGCGCCCTTGTAGGGGCCCGTCAGGAACACCTGGCCGCCCTGCACCGGGTAGGGGTCCGAGCCGACACCGGCCGTGACGCTCGTGTGCCCGACCAGGCTGTTCGCGCCACACGTGCCCTGCGACGCCTGCGGTTCGGGGCAGCGTTCAACACCCCTGAGGATCCCCAACAAGCCGGGCGGAGTCGTGACCGTCACACCGCCCAGGTTCTGGTCCTGGTCGGTACGCAACAACGACACCGTGAACGGGCTGAAAGCACCCGCCTGATTGGTCGTCGTGCCCGCCGCGAATGCGGGGTTGAATCCCGTGACGCACCCCGAGCTGACCTGGAAGCTACTCGACGGCGTCGCATCGGGTCCGGAGTCCGGCGCAGACCACGGTTCCAGATCGCTCGTCGTCGTATACGTACCGCACGCCTCGGGTGTAGCCAGGACACCGCGCTGCCCGCCGAAGAAGCGGAGCTTCAGCTCGCTGAACGGCAACTGCGGGTTATCGTCGAACCTCGCCGTGATCTGCCCCGTCCGCGGGTCAGGCGAGAGTTCACCGGGGATCTTCACGACCACGCCCGTCGCGGGGTCGTCGATCACGATGTACCCCGCAAGGAGACTGTGGAACGGGTTTTCATTCTGCGCCGCCAAGTAGACGGACCCCTGCAGGGTGCTTTCCAGCAGCGGGGTCTTCACTTCGACGGTCCCGACCCGCGACGCTTCCGGACACGACGGCGCAGACGCCGTGAAATCACTCAAGCTGCCCCCCAACCACCCGATCTGCACCTCACTACACGACTGCAGACCACTCGCCGCAGACGGGTCCACACTCAAGCCCGCCGGCAGAGTCACAGTCGCGTCCTTCAACGGAGGCGTCGCCAATGTTCCCGGGGTCTCGCTCTGAGGGATCTTCAGATCGAAACCCAAGCCCGTCGGACTATCCGCCACGCTCGTGTCGGGCTGCAGACTAAACGCTTCCGGTTCAAAACGCAGCAGATCACAACCCGTGACCTCGGGCGCCGGTGAGGACCCCGACGCCCAACCCGAACCCTCGACATCAGGGGTGCCGTCAGCATTGAGTGCCCCCGGGGTCTGCCAGGAATCCATAAAAACATTCGTGGCAGACGGTTCGCCAGTACAGTCTGAGGGGTTCGTGAACATCGCGACGGGCGTAACGCCCGACCCGTCCCGCGCCACCGGTTCGCCGAACAGCGTCACCGCCACATCCGTCAGGTCAATCTGGTCGACGTCGGGGCTCGTCGCGCGCACCACATACCCCGCCGGGGTCGGCACGACGCCCGCGTCGATCACGTGCGGCGTCTTTAGAGTATCCTCGAATCCGAGCTCCGCCGCCACACCTGCGTCGGGTGCCATGTTGAACAGAGGGCCAGCCACCCCGACTTGAGCCAGCGGCCCCGTTTCGATATGACCCACCTTCGTCGCGGCGGGACAACTCGTGCTCGAAGCGAGCTGCGCGAACGTGCACTGCGGGACGCCGACCGTCGCGCCGAGGAACCCCAGTGGGAGATTGACCAGCACGTCCTTGACGTCCTGCACGCTCGTCGCGGGGAATTCTTCGCGGAGCGGACCATGCCGAGAAACACTGTTCAAATCAAACCGCGTCGTGAACTCGTACGGGTGCGCACCAGCCTGCGTATCAGGCACACCATCCAACCCCGGAAAACTCGCCGTGACCGAACTCAAACCGAACGGCGGAGCCGTATCAATCGCGTCGCCTTCTGTGCGCGACACCCCCGCCAGTCCCGCGCCGGCTACGCTCGCCGTGTTCACGGTACCGCTCACGGCACCCGGTTCCACGGTCACATTGACACGGAGTTCGATGTTCACTTCCGGACCATTCCCAGCCGGGTCTGGCCGACCCAGGGGGGCCACTGTACCTTGCGGGGCCACTCCACCCGGATAGATGCAAGTCACCGTCCGCCCCACCACTTCACAGCCCCCTCTCGGCGAACCCGATACAAATAGTTGGGTGCTGTACACCGCGACACCCACGGGCACCGTATCCCTGACCACGGTCGGACCCGTGCTTTCCTCGCTACCGGCATCCGTCACAACCACACGCACCGAATCACAAGGTTCGTCATTGTAACTGTTGTCGATGAGACCGCTGATGCATCGAGCGTTATCGGCCGCCGAGAAGCTGCTCGGCGCAGCAAACGAATCGACCGTCAACCGCGCCGCCGGCTCAGCCGCGCCCGCGGACGCCGTACCACCAAACACCACAACGAGGATACACGCAAACAATACGAGAAAACCCTTTGGTCCTGTCGTTGATCCGGTCGGTCGCATCTACTTCATCCCCCTGTTCGCGCGCGCCGGCTTCTTCGGTTTCGATGCCGAGGCATAGTGTTTTCTCGCCCGTACTTCACAAGCACGCCGTTTGGCGTTGCCGCGCTTGACACGACACGCCCGCAACGCCCTCGCAAGCCCCACGACACCAACCCGCACGGCCACCTTGGGCTTCGCCATCGGCGACGGCACCGCATTCCCCGCCCCGGAGAAACTCACACTGCCCGGCGTCGCGATCGCCGCCGGCCCACCGGAGGTACCCTGACAGGACCCTTCCGCGCACGGCACAGGACCCGCCACTGACGGAAGACACGGTTCGCTCGCGCTGCAGATATGCGCGTCGTAAATATCACGCTCGCCGTCGGTGTCCTGCGGCATAAGCCGATCGTACGTCGCGAAGAACACGTTGGCACCCGATTCATCAGTGCCGAGCAGTTCCCCGGCGTCCGCATTTACGCCACTCTTGGGCGAAACATCCCTACCATCGGAGATCAAAAACACCTGGCCGTCGTGATACTCATACACGTTCTGAGCAAGCGCATTTTCTGACCCTCTACCCTCAATGCTCACATCGTCAAGTGCACCCGGCGTCAACGCTACGGGGCTCTCGAAGAACACGTACGCCCCATCGTGCGACATCGTCGGATCCGCGCGTGCCGGACCACTCGCCGTAGTGAACGACGATTCGGCATTCCTGATGCTCGCATCGCCAGTACCATTGTTGCCGTTGTCGTTGAATCCGTCCTCGCCAATCGAGATCCGCGCCAGGGTGCGGGTCTGCGCGTCGTAGCGATATACCTGCGCCGGGCCTTCCGCACGCGTATCGTCCGCCGTTAACGCCCTGTGACTCGTGAAGACCAGAAACCGGCCTTCCGGTGTCACATTCGCCACTCCAAGGCTGTTTTCCCACTCGCTGCTGTCGCTCGCGGCGAGTCGCGTGACAAAAGTCGTCCGGCCTTCCGCCCCGTGGCCGGCTCGTTCGTATACATAGAGGTTGGATTCGCCTGACTGCGCGACTTCGCCTTGCTGGTTGGGGGAGGTCGTCATCACCCCTTGTGCGACGAAGTAGACGTGTGAGCCGTCGGGTGCGAGCGCCAACACATCCTGCACACGCGGCCGTGGATCGCCAGCCGAAACATCGATTAATTCTCGCTGCGACGGATCTTCACAATGAGCTGGACATTCCGACTCATACAGATTACAGCCACTTGTGCCCGCCGTTGTCTCAGCGCAGCCAGCGACTGCGCTGTCGCTGCTATTGCTGTCCTCGCTTGCACTATCGGTCAGCTGCTGCGTGCTCGTGAAGAACACCCTCGACCCATCCGCTGAAGCGCCACTGAAATTTGCGTCACGCGGATCAGAAGCACGACATGCCGACATACCACAGCCCACAGCCGAGCGCCCCGAGATCAATTCCGTCCGACTCCGATCGATACGAACATACAACTCCTGGGCCGGAACCGCGACACCCGCATTCGCACCAGTGCCCCCCACTTCACATGGATCGACCGTGAAATATACTGTACGGCCATCACTCGCGAGCGGATTGAAATACTCGGCACCGCTACTGCCATTATGGCCGCCAAGCGTTGCTCCGCAGACGCCGATCAGATCTCGACTGCCCACGCCGCCGCTGACAGCTACCAATTCCGGCTCTCCTCCTTCCGAACCCGAGAACTCGTAAAGCGATTCGTGTCCGGAAAGACTTTTGTCAAACGATGGCCACTCAGGTTCGAGCGTAGAATAGACTACGTGAGAAAGATCACTAGTCGCAGACTTAAACTTAATCTCCTCGAAAGAACCCTCCTCGGTACTGAGATTAGCCGTTTCAGTGCTGCGGCCTATATCTCGAACAGCTCCGTCAACTTCACCTCCATAGAACTCGTCTGAAGCCTGCGACAGGATCAGGGCACTATACAATACGGAGCCGGCCGTTGCGTCATCGAGCCATACGGTGTTCCCTTCCGAAGCAACTGCCGGCGGGGTGAGGGCATGTGTGACCCAGCCCGCCGCGGTCCGTGTAAACCCAAACAGCGGACCCTCGTTCTGACGGTCAGGAACGCACGAAGTCGCGTCTGCGAAGCACTGCAGGCTCGGCGCGATCAAACGCTGACCGTTTTCCGCGATGCTGATACGCAGCTGAATGGACCCTCCGCCCACGAGCGCTCCGTTCTTCCGCATGGGCGTAACGAGCTCGTACTGCCTGCCATCGGGCAGTCCTCCGCCGCCGGTGGAGTAGACGAAGGTCTGGTCGGGACTTGCGCTTTCGCCGTTGGCGTCGTGCGCGACGATGCGCCAGTGGTAGGTCGTGTTCGCGGTCAACCCACTGATGTGCTGGAACACTTGCACTCCGCTGGTACCTGTCGCGATTGACGCGTCCGGGACCGGCGTGCTCGTGCCGTAGGCGGCGCTCGTGCCCAATTCGAAATGGTATTCGGTCTTTTCCACGCCCTCCGGGTCGATCGTCGCTGTGAGGTCGGCCGAGGAGGCGGTCTGGTTCAGGGTGGCGGGTTCGCTGATGACCGGCACCGACAGCGTCAGCACTTCCGCGTCTTGCCCGTCGCGGGTGCCGTCCTTTTCGCTTGTCGCGACCAGCCGGTAGTGGTAGATGGTACCGGGCAGCAGCCCCTTCAGGTTCGCGTGGACGGGGACTTCGCCCGTGCCACCCCCAACGCTCTCTTCGCACGGCGCGCTCTGACCGTAAGCAGTGCTCGCACCGTATTCAAAATGGCAGTCGGTCACCAGGGAGCCCGCAGGTTCCACCGTGCCGTTGACGGTCGCGGTCGTGGCCGTCATGTTGCTTGCCGCGGTCGTGCTCACCGTCAGCTCCGGTTCGGAGATGAACTCATCGACCTGGCCTGCGGTCGTGTCGGCGGCATACACCGTGCTATTGCCCGAGTCGACCGCGAGGCCCGCACCGGCCCCATCGCCCAACTGCGCGGAGCCGAACACGTCGCTGGAGCCCACGACCCGCTCGATCGAAGAACCGACATCGACGAACGTTTCGCCACTCACCCGGTCAACCGCCAGACCGGTCGGTTCACCGGGTCTAAATCCGATTCCCGGGGTCAACAAGGCCAGGTGGGTTCCGCTGGAGGTCAGCTCTTCGACCGCGCCGTAGAGGTTCACGAGATACAGGTTCCCGGCGCCGTCGACCGCGATCCCGTGCTGGCGCGCGCCTTCGGGTGTCCCCCAGTTCTGCACGAACCCAGCGGCCTGGTCGAACTCGAACATCTCGGCGTTCGTGTTGTACACCCACAAATTACCCAGGGAGTCCACCGCGATACCCGCCAGCGACGCGCCGCCCTTCACGAACGGCCCTTCTTCAGCAGCGCCGCCCGCGAGCTGCCCATCGGCCGCGGGGGTGTGATCGCCCCAACCCGACACGAGTCCCCCCGCGGAGGTGAACTTCTGCACCAGCCCCGTCCCCGTATCCGCCACATACACGTCGTTGAAAGAAAGACTCGCGGGGTCGTTGTCGACCGCGACGAACGCCGGCGCCTGGAACTCACCCGGCGCCGCGCCTGACGTGCCCGCCACGCAGCCGCTCAACGACGTGCACGTATCGACACCAGCGCCGCCGACGTTCGCGCCGAACGCCAGCAAGAAGACGCCTTCGGCGCTGAACACATCCACACGACGATTGCCCGTATCGGCCACAAACACCTCATGCGTCGCGTCATCCACCGCTACACCCGCAGGCGCCGAGAGCTCCCCCGCCCCAGCACCGGGCGAACCGAAGCTCAACGAGAACGCATGCACCGTCAACGCCGACGCAGAACCAGCGCCCGCGACACCCAACACCAGGACACCCACCAACGCAAGGACGACTCGACGCAGCATCAAACCCAACCCCTCCCGTAGTAATCACCAAAGCGACCGCCCGGGAGGCCCGAGCAGCAAACAAGCAAATATCCCCACACGCGACTCACGACCTCCGACTCCCACCACTGCCGCCCTCCACACCGATCGCACGCTCCACATCGACCCCCTTCGCCGTCAACATCCACGCATTGGGCTCACCCTTCGCGGGCCCCTCCCCCACATTCGCCACCAAACCCAGGTGCTCCAGGCGCGCGAGCAGCTTCGAAATCTGCCCCTGGTCGCTCACCCCGGCCGCCTGCGCGATCCGCCGGTTGCTCGCCCCCGGCGCCGCCGCGACCGCCACCAACACCCTGATCGTGCGATACGTCAAACGCATATCCAGATCCCGCAGCGGATCGGCGTCCAAACGCTTGACGACACGCGGCGCGGGCGCCGGGCGCGCGACCTCGCGCTTCGCCGCGGCCGTACCGAGATAGGGCATCACGATCATCCCCATCAACTGGTTGAGCAGACCCAGAAACGGCTCACCAGTGGATTTCCGTGAACCTCGGGTACCCCACGCGCGGCGTGTGAGCATGCGCGCGTGCAACACACTGAACACCGCACCGACGACGCCCTCCGCGGCCAATGGCGGGCTCTCCTTCGCCGTCCTGCCTTCCTCACGGCCACCGTCGATGACCGCGATCAACGTCGCGAGCACCCCTGCGCGACGCTCGAGCGCCCGCGGCCCCGCCGAAAGCGAATCGATCACCAGCAGCCCCCCAAGCCCCGGCTCCTCATCCAGGAACGCCAGCAGCGCCGTGAGGCCAGCCCTCACCCGCTCACGCCACCCCGCCTGGGAGTCATACGCCGGGAGCACCGTCTCGCACGCCCGCGCGAGCGCGTGATCGAACGCCGCGAGAAAGCAATCCTCACGATCCTCGAAAAGTTCATAGAAAGTGCGCCGCGAAACCCCCGCACGCTCGACAATGTGCGCCACCGAAGCAGCACCCACACCCCGCTCGGCAGCGACCTCCACCAACGCCACGAGCATCCGCGAACGCTGAATCGCGGAAACCCGCTCCTGCCCGATTCCCGCGCCTTCACCTGCGCGCCGGCGGCCATTGCCGCTCGCGGAGCCCGCGCGATCCCTGCCAGTGCGAGCTGCGCCAGCCCGCGCGCCGCGCGAGTTCACTGACGTAAGCGCCATCAGACACCCCCGCCCACAACGCTCGACGCGCACACCTGCGGCATCCGCTTCGGGACCCTCGCGCGGGCGTAGGAGTGTCCAACCCGGCGCGCACCGCCGGAGCAGGCCGCCACGGAAGGGCGGCGAGATGGCCTAGAAGTTAGTGCTCCAGGCCAAGAGAGAGAGATGCTTCAGAGACGCTGAAGCATCTAGTTACGGCCCCCAAAGGAACAGTAACGACCCTCGACACGCCAATCGAAAACGAACTCACGCGAAAACCCACTCCCTCATAAAACTCGCGACCATGTCCCTCTCCCAAGAAAACCCTGCCAAACGAATGAAAAGCCGGCCGCAGGGGGCCTGACCCAAACCCGATCCTATGTTTGGAACGCCCTGTCTCAGAACGCCATTAGAAGACCACTGTAGACCGCCAAGAAACAATTGTCAAGTCCCAATCGTCAAGCGGGGCCAAGAAGGCCGAGAAAGCGCCCGACGCGAGGGTCCGCCGATTCCTGGTGCCAGGCGCCTCAGTCGCCGTAGTGGTGGCTGCACGTGAGCAGCAGTTTGCGCCGCAGGCGAGCCGCTCAAAGGCCATCGCTCACCGCTCGTCCGCATCGGCGAGCTGACGCAGCTCAGCCTCGCCCAGCTCACGTGCACGACCGGACGCCGCGTCCTTCCGCGCCCGAGCCGGGACAGAGCGGCGCCCTGTCCTTCTTCGCCATCGGCGCCGGCGGTCCGGCGGATGCTTCGCGGCGCGTGGAGGACTTCGTCGGCCCCGCCATCGACCGCCGCCACCGCACCTCATAGCGGTGCTGATCGTCGACGCCGGACCGCTATATGCGGCGGCCGCGACACAGGACAGCGACCACAAGCGCTGCGTGCGGCTGCTGGCCGAGGCCGCGGGTCCCCTGCTGGTGCCCGAGCTGGTGGTGACGGAGGTCTCCTACCTGCTCAGCGATCGCATCGGCCCGCACGCCGAGCTTGCCTTCGCCCGCGCGATCGCCGCAGACGAGCTCACGGTCGAACCGGTGCTGGACCCCGAATGGGAGCGCGTGGCCGAGCTGATAGAGCAGTACCTCGACCTCCCCCTCGGCATGGCCGACGCCTCGCTCATCGCGCTCGCCGAACGCCACCGGGCAAAGGAGATCGCCACCCTCGACCACCGCCACCTCGGGGTGGTGCGACCACGACACACACCCAGCTTCACATTGCTGCCCGAGTGAGGCCCCATCCGCGTTGTCTCCTCGCTTGGCTCGGCCAGTCCCAACGCACCGGCCGCGTCCCAGTCGGCGCGCGGATGCCGATCCTCAGCCTCCGGGAGCACTTCGCATCAAGGATTGACCCTTGCTATCGTAAGGATATGGCAACAAAGGTCACCAGCAAGCTGCAGGTCACGATCCCCAAGACCATCGCCGAGCGCTACGACATCGCTCCCGGCCAGGAGATCGAGTGGCTGCAGGCCGGCGACGCGATTCGCGTCGTGCCCCAGAGCGCCCTGCGGCGCCCGCTCGACCGGAGCGCGCGACTCAAGATGTTCGACCGGGCCACCGCGCGCCAAATCGCGCGCCAGTCCGAGCGACCCGTGAGCGCTCCCCGCAACGGCGAGCGCGGGTGGACGCGTGAAGAGCTGTATGAACGTGGCCGCGCCGGCTGAGCATGAGCGCGACCACGCTGGTTGACACCAACGTCTTGGTGTACCGCTTCGACGCACGCTTCCCCGACAAGCAGCGCCTCGCCACCGATGCCCTGCGCGCCGGCGTCGCCGAGGGATCGATGCGCGTCGCACATCAAGCCGTCATCGAGTTCGTGGCGGCGACCTCGCGCAGCCGCGACGGAGAGGATCCGATCCTGCCACGCGCGGAGGCGCTGCGCGAGGCCGAGGAGCTGCTGAGCGAGTTCGACGTCCTCTACCCCGACGAGGAGCTGCTGCGCCTCGCGCTGCGTGGCGCCGCCGCCTACCAGCTCTCCTGGTACGACGCACACATGTGGGCCTACGCCGAGCGCTTCGGCATCGGCGAGCTGCTCTCCGAGGACTTCCAGCACGACCGCCTCTACGGCACCGTGCGCATCCGCAACCCATTCCTCTGACGTGCGTAACACCCGGACCTCCGGCTGTTACTTCTTTTTCGTCTTGTAGTGCTTCTTCGCTGTGGTCTTTTTCTTGGCGCGTGGGCATCCGGTGACGCTGATCTTGGGGGTCTGCTTGATGACGGCGCCGTTCTGGCCGGTGATCGTGAATGGCATCGCTAGGGATTGCCCGCAGAGGCTGCCCTTCGCCTTTGCGGGCACGACCGCGGCGAGTCCTGAGTGGGGTCCCTCGGGGAGCGTCAGCTGGAAGCTGTTGATCGGCGCGTCGGGTACCGTCGCGAAGGTGCTGGAGGTGATGTTGTGCTTGATGTCGATGCTCCCCGTGAGCTCGACCGTGACGCCTTCGCCCTGCAGGATCGCCACCACGTCGGGGAACGCAGCGCCGCCGTGAGACACCAGGTACACCGGACCCGTCACAGGGCCTGAGAGAATCGGCGTGCTCGCCGTCGCGACGCCGATATCCGACGCCGCAGGACACGACGCGGGGTTCACGGCGAACACCGCAGCGGTACACGCCTGCTGAATCGTCGTCAACCGCGCGGGGAGCTCCTTGGGCAGGGTCACCGCGACGCTATGAATATTCGCCTCCCCCGCGGGAAAACTGCCCTTCACGGTCAGGCTCGCACCCTGCTTCTTGCTCGTCCTCGCCCGCGTGCTGACGCTGAAGACGGGCTTAAACGGGAGGCCCTGACAGTTCGCCGCCTGGAAACGACTCGACACGCCCACGCTTGCACCCTGGGTACTCGTGAGCGCCCCACCCACGCTCAAGGGTTCACAGTCGGTGGGGTTGAACATGAACCCCGAGCGGTCGATCGTGACGTTCACGCCGCGGATGTCAAGCGGGATGCCCTGCAGCATCGTCGGCAACGGGTCGCTCGTAACCGTGATCTGCGCCGTGTGCGGATCGATGCCGATCGCGGCGCGAACCACCACGCTCCCGAGGTTGAACGGACCCGCAACCGCCGGGACGACGATCGACAGGCCAAACGGCGCGCCCTTGTAGGGGCCCGTCAGGAACACCTGGCCGCCCTGCACCGGGTAGGGGTCCGAGCCGACACCGGCCGTGACGCTCGTGTGCCCGACCAGGCTGTTCGCGCCACACGTGCCCTGCGACGCCTGCGGTTCGGGGCAGCGTTCAACACCCCTGAGGATCCCCAACAAGCCGGGCGGAGTCGTGACCGTCACACCGCCCAGGTTCTGGTCCTGGTCGGTACGCAACAACGACACCGTGAACGGGCTGAAAGCACCCGCCTGATTGGTCGTCGTGCCCGCCGCGAATGCGGGGTTGAATCCCGTGACGCACCCCGAGCTGACCTGGAAGCTACTCGACGGCGTCGCATCGGGTCCGGAGTCCGGCGCAGACCACGGTTCCAGATCGCTCGTCGTCGTATACGTACCGCACGCCTCGGGTGTAGCCAGGACACCGCGCTGCCCGCCGAAGAAGCGGAGCTTCAGCTCGCTGAACGGCAACTGCGGGTTATCGTCGAACCTCGCCGTGATCTGCCCCGTCCGCGGGTCAGGCGAGAGTTCACCGGGGATCTTCACGACCACGCCCGTCGCGGGGTCGTCGATCACGATGTACCCCGCAAGGAGACTGTGGAACGGGTTTTCATTCTGCGCCGCCAAGTAGACGGACCCCTGCAGGGTGCTTTCCAGCAGCGGGGTCTTCACTTCGACGGTCCCGACCCGCGACGCTTCCGGACACGACGGCGCAGACGCCGTGAAATCACTCAAGCTGCCCCCCAACCACCCGATCTGCACCTCACTACACGACTGCAAGCCACTCGCCGCAGACGGGTCCACACTCAAGCCCGCCGGCAGAGTCACAGTCGCGTCCTTCAACGGAGGCGTCGCCAATGTTCCCGGGGTCTCGCTCTGAGGGATCTTCAGATCGAAACCCAAGCCCGTCGGACTATCCGCCGCGTTCGTGTCGGGCTGCAGACTGAACGCTTCCGGTTCAAAGCGCAGCAGATCGCAGCCGGTGACCGAGGGCGCCGGCGAGGATCCCGACGCCCAACCCCCACCCGCGAGATCAGGGGTGCCATCCGCGTTGAGCGCCCCCGGATTCTGCCAGGAATCGATGAACACGTTCGTCGCGGACGGTTCGGCGGAGCAGTCGGAGGAGTTCGTGAACATCGCAACCGGTGTGACGCCCGACCCATCCCGCGCAACCGGTTCGCCATCCAGCGTCGCCGTCACGTCGGTCAGGTCGATCTCGTCCACGTCCGGGCTCGTCGCGCGCACCACATACCCCGCCGCGGTGGGCACAACGCTCGCATCGACCACATGCGGCGTCGAGAGGGTATCCTTGAACCCGAACTCCGCCGCCACACCCGCGTCGGGTGCCACGTTGAACAGAGGGCCAGCCACCCCGACCTGAGCCAGCGGCCCCGTTTCGATATGCCCCACACGCGTCGCGGCCGGACAGCCAGCGTTCGACGCGAGCTGCGCGAACGTGCACTGCGGAACCCCAACCGTCGCGCCGAGGAACCCCAGTGGAAGATCGACCAGCACGTCCTTGACGTCCTGGACGCTCGTCGCGGGGAATTCTTCGCGGAGCGGACCATGCCGGGAAACACTGTTCAAATCGAAACGCGTCGTGAACTCGTACGGGTGCGCACCGGCCTGCGTATCGGGCGCACCGTCCAACCCCGGAACACTCGCCGTGACGGAGCTCAGACCGAACGGCGGAACCGCATCGATCGCGTCGCCTTCTGTGCGTGACACTTCCGCCAGTCCCACGCCGGCTACGCTCGCTGTGTTCACGGCGCCGCTCACGGCACCCGGTTCCACGGTCACATTGACACGGAGTTCGATGTTCACTTCCGGACCATTCCCACCCGGGTCTGGCCGACCCAGGGGGGCCACTGTACCTTCCGGGGCCACTCCACCTGGGTAGATGCAAGTCACAGACCGCCCCATCACTTCACAGCCCCCTCTCGGCGAACCCGATACAAATAGTTGGGTGCTGTACACCGCGACACCCACGGGCACCGTATCCCTGACCACGGTCGGACCCGTGCTTTCCTCGCTGCCGGCATCCGTCACAACCACACGCACCGAATCGCAAGGTTCGTCCTGGTAGAGGTTGTCGATGAGACCGCTGACGCAGCGAGCGTTATCGGCCGCCGAGAAGCTGCTCGGTACAGCAAACGAATCGACCGTCAACCGCGCCCCCGGAGCGACAGCGCCCGCGGACGCCGCGCCACCAAACACCACAACGAGCACACACGCAAACAATAGGAGAAAACCCTTTGGTCCTGCTGTCGATCCGATCGGTCGCATCTACTTCATCCCCCTGTTCGCGCGCGCCTGCTTCATCGTCTTCGATGCCGAGGCATAGTGTTTTCTCGCCTGCACTTCACAAGCACGCCGCCTGGACTTGCCGTGCTTGACACGACACGCCCGCAACGCCCTCGCGAGCCCCACGACACGAACCCGCACCGCCACCTTGAGCTTCACCGACGGCGCCGCCGCCACATTCCCCGCCCCGGAGAAACTCAGGCTACCCGGACTCGCCGTCGCCGCCTGCCCGCCGAAGGCACCCTGACAGGCCCCTTCCGCGCACGGCACGGGGCCCGTTGCGGCGGACGGAAGGCACGGTTCGCTCGCGCTGCAGATATGCGCGTCGTAAATATCACGCTCGCTGTCGTTATCCTGCGGCACGAGCCGATCGTACGTCGCAAAGAACACGTTGGCACCCGATCCATCGCTACCAAGCAGTTCCCCGGCATTTGCATTTACGTTGCTGTCGGGCGACACATCCTTGCCATCGGAGATCAAAGACACCTGCCCGTCGTGATACTCATAGACGTTCTGCGCGAGCGCACTGTTCGTCCCAGTGCCAGCGATGCTCACATCGTCAAGTGCACCCGGCGTCAACGCTACGGGACTCTCAAAAAACACATAAGCCCCATCGTTTGACATCGTCGGATCTGCCCGCGCCGGACCAGTCACATCCCCATATGACAAGTCGGCGTCGCTGATGCTCGCGTCGCCGATGCCGTTGTTGCCGTTGTCGTTGAATCCGTCCTCGCCGATCGAGATCCGCGCCAGGGTGCGGGTCTGCGCGTCGTAGCGATATACCTGCGCCGGGCCTTCCGCACGCGTATCGTCCGCCGTCAACGCCCTGTGGCTCCTGAACACCAGGAACCGCCCTTCCGGTGTCACATTCGCCACCGCAAGGTTGTCCTGCCACTCTTCGCTGTCGCTCGCGGCGAGTCGCGTGACAAACGCCACCTGACCCTCCGCTCCGTGGCCGGCGCGTTCGTATACGTAGAGGTTGGGTTCGCCCGACTGTGCGACTTCGCCTTGCTGGTTTGGAGTGGTCGTCATCACCCCCTGTGCGACGAAGTAGACGTGTGAGCCATCCGGTGCGAGCGCCAACACACCCTGCACACGCGGCCGCGGATCACCCGCCGAGACATCGATCAATTCACGCTGCGACGGATCTTCACAACGAGCTGGACATTCCGACTCATACAGATTACAGCCACCTGTGCCCGCCGTTGTCTCAGCGCAGCCACCGACTGCGCTGTCGCTGCTGTTGCTGTCCTCGCTCGCACTGTCGGTCAGCTGCTGCGTGCTCGTGAAGAACACCCTCGACCCATCCGCCGAAGCGCCATCGAAATTTGCGTCACGCGGACCAGAAGCACGACACGACGTACCGCAGCCCACAGCCGCGCGTCCCGAGATCAATTCGGTCCGACTCCGATCGATACGGACATATAACTCTTGCGCCGGAACCCTCACATCCGTATTCGCACCAGTTCCCGTTTCACACGGTGCAACCGTGAAATATACTGTGCGGCCATCGCCCGCGAGCGGATTGAAGCGCTCGGCAGCGGTACTATCGTTGACGCCGAGCGATGTTCCGCAGACGCCGATCAGGTCTCGGCTGCCCACGCTGCCGCTGACACCCACCAATTCCGGCTCTCCTCCTTCCGAACCCGAGAACTCGTAAAGCGATCCGTGTCCGGGAAGACTCTTGTCAAACGATGGCCACTCTGGTCCTAGTGTGGAATAGACCACACGAGAAAGATCGCTTGTTGCGCTGGCAGTTCCAATAGACGTTATGGTGCCCGTCTCGTAAATGAGATTAATCGTTTCAGAGGTGCGGCCTATATCTCGAACGGTTCCGTTGTTTTCCTGCCCGTATAGCTCTTCATGGCCGTATGATTCATCTGAAGTCTGCGGGGGGATCAGGGCGCTGTACAATGCGGAGCCGACAGTCGCGTTATCAAGCCATACCGAGTTCCCTTCCGAAGCAGCGGCCGATGGGGTGAGAGAGCTCGTGACCCAGCCCGCCGCGGTCCGTGTGAACCCAAACAGCGGACCCTCCTTCTGACGGTCAGGAACGCACGAAGTCGCGTCTGCGAAGCACTGCAGGCTCGGCGCGATCAGACGCTGACCGTTTTCCGCGATGCTGATAGGCAGCGTGCCGAGCCCTCCGCCCACCAGCGCCCCGTTTTTCTGCATCGGCGTAACAAGCTCGTACTGCCTGCCGTCTGGCAGGCCTCCACCACCGGTGGTGGTGTAGACGAAGGTCTGGTCGGGGCTTGCGCTTTCGCCGTTCGCGTCGTGCGCGACGACACGCCAGTGATAGGTCGTGTTAGCGCTTAATGGGCTGATGTGCTGAGAGACCTGCACTCCACCGGTGCCCGTAGCGATCGACGCATCCGGGACCGGCACCTTCGTGCCGTACGCGGTACTCGTGCCCCATTCGAAGCGGTATTCGGTCTTTTCTACGCCCTCCGGGTTGATCGTCGCCGTGATATCGGCCGATGAGGCGGTCTGGTTCAGCGTGGCGGGTTCGCTGATGACCGGCACCGACAGCGTCAGCACTTCCACGTCCTGCCCTTCGCGCGTGCCGTCCTTTTCGCTCGTCGCGACCAGCCGGTAGTGGTAGATGGTACCGGGCAGCAGCCCCTTTAGGTTGGCGTGGACGGGGACTTCGCCCGTGCCGCCCCCGACGCTCTCTTCGCACGGCGCGCTCTGACCGTAAGCGGTGCTCGTGCCGTATTCAAAGTGGCAGTCGGTTATCGGTGAGCCGGCGGGTTCCACCGTGCCGTTGACGGTCGCGGTTGTGGCCGTCATGTTGCTCGCCGCGGTCGTGCTCACCACCAGCTCCGCTTCGGAGATGAACTCATCGACCTGGCCTGCGGTCGTGTCGGCGGCATACACCGTGCTATTGCCCGCATCGACCGCGAGGCCCGCGCCGGCCCCATCGCCCAACTGCGCGGAGCCGAACACGTTGCTGGAGCCCACGACCCGCTCGATCGAAGAACCGACATCGACGAACGTTTCGCCACTCACCCGGTCAACCGCCAGACCGGTCGGTTCACCGGGTCTAAATCCGATTTCCGGGGTCAACAAGGCCAGGCGTGTTCCGCTGGAGGTGAGCTCTTCGACCGCGCCGTAGAGGTTCACGAGATACAGGTTCCCGGCGCCGTCGACCGCGATCCCGTGCTGGCGTGCGCCTTCGGGTGTCCCCCAGTTCTGCACGAACCCAGCAGCCTGGTCGAACTCGAACATCTCGGCGTTCGTGTTGTACACCCACAAATTACCCAGGGAGTCCACCGCGATACCCGCCAGCGACGCGCCGCCCTTCACGAACGGCCCTTCTTCAGCAGCGCCGCCCGCGAGCTGCCCATCGGCCGCGGGGGTGTGATCGCCCCAACCCGACACGAGTCCCCCCGCGGAGGTGAACTTCTGCACCAGCCCCGTCCCCGTATCCGCCACATACACGTCGTTGAAAGAAAGACTCGCGGGGTCGTTGTCGACCGCGACGAACGCCGGCGCCTGGAACTCACCCGGCGCCGCGCCTGACGTGCCCGCCACGCAGCCGCTCAACGACGTGCACGTATCGACACCAGCGCCGCCGACGTTCGCGCCGAACGCCAGCAAGAAGACGCCTTCGGCGCTGAACACATCCACACGACGATTGCCCGTATCGGCCACAAACACGTCATGCGTCGCGTCATCCACCGCTACACCCGCAGGCGCCGAGAGCTCCCCCGCCCCAGCACCGGGCGAACCGAAGCTCAACGAGAACGCATGCACCGTCAACGCCGACGCAGAACCAGCGCCCGCGACACCCAACACCAGGACACCCACCAACGCAAGGACGACTCGACGCAGCATCAAACCCAACCCCTCCCGTAGTAATCACCAAAGCGACCGCCCGGGAGGCCCGAGCAGCAAACAAGCAAATATCCCCACACGCGACTCACGACCTCCGACTCCCACCACTGCCGCCCTCCACACCGATCGCACGCTCCACATCGACCCCCTTCGCCGTCAACATCCACGCATTGGGCTCACCCTTCGCGGGCCCCTCCCCCACATTCGCCACCAAACCCAGGTGCTCCAGGCGCGCGAGCAGCTTCGAAATCTGCCCCTGGTCGCTCACGCCCGCCGCCTCAGCAACAGCGCGATTACTCGCCTCAGGCATCGCCGCGACCGCCACCAACACCCTGATCGTGCGATACGTCAACCGCATATCCAAATCCCGCAACGGGTCGCCATCCAACCGCTCCACCACCCGCGCAACCGGCGCCGAACGCACCAACTCACGCCTCGCGGCCGCGATCCCGAGATACGGCATCACAATCATCCCCATCAACTCATTCAGCAACCCCAAAAACGGCTCACCCGCAGACTTCCGTGAACCGCGGGTGCCCCACGCGCGCCGGGCGAGCATCCGCGCATGCAACACACTGAACACCGCACCCACGACACCCTCCGCCGCTAACGGCGGACTCTCCCTCGCCGCCCTGCCTTCCTCACGCCCGCCATCGACAACGGCGATCAACGCGGCGATCGTCCGCGCACGACGCTCCAACCCGCGCGGCCCGGCGGAAAGCGAGTCGATCACGAGCAGCCCCCCAAGCCCCGGCTCCTCATCAAGGAAACCCAGCAGCTCGACGAGGCCAGCTCTCACCCGCTCACGCCACCCCGCCCGGGCGTCATACGCCGGCAGCACCCTCTCACACGCACGCGCGAGCGCGTGATCGAACGCCGCCAGAAAACAATCCTCACGATCCTCGAACAGTTCATAGAACGTGCGCCGCGAAACACCCGCACGCTCCACGATATGCGCAACCGACGCCGCACCCACACCCCGCTCCGCCGCAACCTCCACCAACGCCACAAGCATCCGCGAACGCTGAATCGCAGAAACCCGCTCCTGCCCCACACCCCCGCCTCCACCAGCACGCCGCCGGCCCTTACCGCTCGCGGGGCCCTTGCCGCTCGCGGACTCCCCCGCGCCATCAGCACCCCCGCGACGCGACACACCCCGCGCGCCACGCGAGTTCACCGCCGCGAGCGCCATCAAATCCCCCCACCCACACAGGCACAGGGAGAACCAACCCGGCGTACGCCACCGGAGCGAACCGCCACAAAAAGGCGGCGAAACGGCCTAGAAGCTAGAAGCCCCGGCCAGAGAGAGAGAGAGAGAGAGAGATGCACCAGCCATGCTGTTGCATCTAGTTACCGTCCCCAAAGGAACAGTAACGACCCTCGACACGCCTGTCCAAAACGAACTCACGCGAAAACCCACTCCCTCATAAAACTCGCGACCATGTCCCTCTCCCAAGAAAACCCTGCCAAACGAATGAAAAGCCGGCCGCAGGGGGCCTGACCCGAACCCGATCCTATGTTTGAACGCCCGTGTCTCAGGACGCCATTAGAAGACCACTGTAGACCGCCGAGAAACAATTGTCAAGTCCCAAACGTCGGACGCGTCGACGGGACACCCACGCTCCGGGCGGTCTGCCGGCGAATCAGCCGCAGGCACTGAGTGGAGGCGATGTTCCCAATCCGATCACTCCGAGAGCGCCCACAGCAGCAGCGCGGCGGGCACGAGGTTGGCCGTGGGGGAGAAACGCAGCTCCTGGCGCGTCGCGAGGAGGGCTGGACGTCCGGGGAGAGCGCGCATCGGGGCGGTCGCCTTGTGGCCGCTGACGTGGGTCCAGTCGGCGACCTCCACCGCGTCGATTTCATGGCGAGGTCCACAGACGAAGTCGATCTCTCCGCCGCGGCTCGTGCCCCAGACGTGCAGGCGCTCGGGCGAGCGGAAGTTCTCGGCGTCCCGTTCGGGTGGCTCGTAGCGCCGGTACAGCGCGAGCGCCAGGGCGTTCTCGATCAAGGCATGGGGGTCGCGGCGCAGGCCGGCGCGGGTGGCCACGATCGTGTGCAGCAGCGGGTCGCCGAGGTAGACCTTCTTGTCCTTGGCGAGATCGGCGGCATTGGAGTCGCGCTTCCAGAAGTAGAGGATCAGCGCGAAGTAGTTGATGGCCAGCAGCTCGACGTAGCCCTGCACGGTGCGTGGATCGGTCGCGCTGCCGGCCCGTCGGCGCGAGGCGCTGCCGAGTGGCACGGCCAGCTCGCGCGCCATGCGCGACCAGCTGACCTTGGCGCCGAGCGAGCGCACGATGCGCTCCAGCAGCGCCTGCGTCGCCGGCACGCTCGCGCCGCGCCGCTGGACCTCCCGCACGAGCGAATCCCACAGCACCCGCATCGTCTCCTCGCTTGGCTCCGCCAGCCCCGACGCGGCCTCCGCGACGGCAGCCGGGAGGCCGCCGAAGCGCAGGTAGCGCTCGAGCGCCCTGCTCAGCGCCGGCTGGTGCACGCGCGCGGCGAGCAGCTCCGCGCGGCCGTCCTCGCTCAGGATCTCGGCAACCGTGAGCCCCAGTCCGGACGGGATACCGGGATCCACGGCCCGCGCAAAGGCCGCGAAGCCCTGCGGTAGGACCAGCATGTCGCGGCCGTGCCCACGACGTCCCGGCAGCCGCTCGGCCGCGCCCTCGGCCAGGTCGATCGCCGAAGACCCTGTGCACACCACCACGTCGGCGTCGATGCGCCCGTCGTCCCACAGCGCCTTGATCGACGTGCGCCAGCGGCGCGCCGCCGTGACCTCGTCGAGCAGGATCAACCGCGGCTGTGTGTCCCCTCCCCGCGTGTCCACTCCTCGCCTTCGGCCGCCAGCCCCGCCGCCCGCCATCTCAAGCGCACGACCGACCGTGCCAACCAGCTCCGCGGCCGGCTGATCCTCCAGCAGGTCCAGCGACAGGTACACGACCCGCTGCGACTCCATCCCCTCTGCCAGCGCCCGGCCGACCAGCAGCTTCAGATCCGTGGACTTGCCCACCTGGCGCGGCCCACGCAGGATGTGCACCGCCGGCAGCGTGAGATCGACCTCCCCCACCTGCGGCGAAGGCAGCCGCATCGGCCGCGCCGCCAGCCGGCGCAGATGCGGATCCTCAGCCTCCCACCCCCCACGCGCCCACCACGGGTTGTAGCGGTAAATCTGCTCGTCATCCAACACTTACCCACAGATATTAGCATCTCACCCCACTAAAGACCACCACTCTCACGGAGCTGGATGCAGAAAGGCTGCCGCCCGCCCGGCCAAACCAGGCCGCGCCCTCGGCATCGATACAATCCCTAGTGCTGCACACGGGATTCCCACGAGCCGCCCAAGGCAAGGAGCGATATGGCCACGACAGACCGCACCAGGATCACCAAGCCCAGCCCGATCGTCGAGGACGAGCAGGGGCAGTTGCGCGCGCGGCAGGGCATCTCGCGCGAGGTGATCAGCGAGCTGTCGAAGATCAAGGGCGAGCCCGCCTGGATGGCCGAGAAGCGCGTCAAGGCGCTCGAAGATTTTCGAGCGCAAGCCGCTCCCCACGTGGGGGCCTGACCTCAGCGGCCTGAACCTGGACGATCTCGTGCTGTACTCGCCGCCCACCGCCGGGCGCTTCGATTCCTGGGACGACGTGCCGGAGGAGATGAAGAAGACGTATGAGGACCTCGGCATCCCCCAGGCTGAGCGCGAGCATCTCGCCGGCGTCGTGGGGGTCTGGCGTCAGGAGCCCGTCTATGAGGGCCTCAAGGAGCAGTACGCCAAGCAGGGCATCCTCTTCTGCTCGATGGACACGGCGGTCACCGAGTACCCCGAGCTCGTGCAGAAGTACTTCATGAACAAGTGCGTCCCGCCGCAGGACAACAAGTTCTCCGCGCTGCACGGCGCCGTCTGGAGCGGCGGAGCCTTCTGCTACATCCCCGCCGGCGTCAAGTGCGATCTGCCCTTGCAGTCCTACTTCCGCATGGAGGGGGCAGGAGAGGGCACCTTCGAGCACACCCTGATCGTCGCCGAGGAGGGATCCGAGGTGAACTACATCGAGGGCTGCACCGCGCAGACCTACTCGGTCAACTCGATGCACTCCGCCGTCGTCGAGATCTTCGTGCACGAGGGCGCCAAGGCGCGCTACACGACCGTGCAGAACTGGTCCAAGGACGTCTACAACCTCAACACCAAGCGCGCCGTCGTCGACGCCAACGGGACCGTCGAGTGGGTGGGCGGCTCGATGGGCGCCAAGTACGTGATGCTCTACCCCGGCTCCTTCCTGATGGGCGAAGGCGCGCGCGCCGACCACCTCAACGTCGGCGTCGCCGGCAAGGGCGTGCACAAGGACACCGGCGCCAAGGTCGTCCACCTGGCCCCCAACACCACCTCCAACATCCTTGCCAAGTCGATCTCCAAGGACGGCGGCATCATGGGCTACCGCGGCCTCGTGCGCATGGGTCACAACAGCGCCGGCTCCAAGGCGCGCGTGCAGTGCGACGGCCTCATGATGGACGGCGAATCCCGCAGCGACACCTGGCCCGACATCCAGATCCAGAACCCCCACGTCACCGTCGCCCACGAGGCCACCGTCGGGCGCATCTCCGACGACCAGCTCTTCTACATGGGCTCGCGCGGCTTCACCGAGGACGAGGCCGCCGCGATGATCGTCAACGGCTTCATCGAGCCTGTTACGAAGGAGCTTCCGATGGAGTACGCGGTCGAGCTCAACCGACTGATTCAGCTGGAGATGGTCGGCTCGATCGGCTGAGGGGCGATGGCCGGCGCCTCAAGAGAGCGCTTCGCGAACCCCAATCATGAGAGCACCGATCGACACCATCGCCGCTCCCCCCTTCCTCACGCACCTGAAGTGGATAAACGTGCCCAGGATGCGCCTGGACAAGCTGCGCGGGCGACCAGTGCTGATCGAGTTCTGGGACTTCTGCCGCTCGTACTCGCTGCGCACGCTCCCCTACATGAAGGCCTGGCACGAGCGCTACGAGCCCGCCGGGCTACAGATCATCGGCATCCACTCCCCCGGCTTCGAGCGCTCCCGCGAGCGCGGCTCCGTCGAAGCGGCCGTCGCGCGCCTGGAGATCACCTACCCCGTGCTGCTCGACCCGGACCTGGAGATGTGGCAGGAGTACGAGAATCGCGGCTGGCCCGCTCGCTACCTATTCGACGGGCAGGGCATGCTGTTCGACTACCACTACGGCGAAGGCGCCTACGAGGAAACCGAGCTCGCGATTCAGGAGCTGCTGGACGTCCAGCGCGAGCCGCTGCAGCCGCATGAGGTCGCCGGCGTGTCTCTGTAGCTGGGCACACCGCCGCGGGCGGGCACACGTCAGACCCGGACCGGTTCGAGCTCCACGTGCTCGCGGCTCTCCAGCAGCCGCAGCAGCAGGGGCGGACCGTCGTCCTCCACCACCACGCACCCGCCCGGCCAGTAGGGGCTCTCTCCCGGTCTGGACGTCAGGAAATAGGAGTCGTATGTCCAGCAGCCGCTGTTCATGAGCCGTGCGCCCGCGGGCGTAACCCACTCCCGCGGATCGTCCCCCGGCAGCGGCCCCGCGCGGTGCGTGTGCCCGAAGATCACGTATGCGTCCCCGAGGCCGAGGCGCCGCGCAACCTCGCCCATCGCGCGCAGCCCCGCACGGCGCAGCTCGGCGCTTGAGATGTCCGCTTTGAAGGTCCCCAGCCCTGTGCGATTCAACGCCGCGATCGCCAGCGGGAAGGCGCCCGCAAGCGCCCGGGTGCGCAGCTTCGCAGTCGAGCGCCCCCCACCTCCCAGCGCGCGCCAGGCGCGCACGGTGGAGGCGCCGTTGAACGCGTCGGACGTGCGCGCCTGCTGCGCCACCGCGTCGATCCAGGCGAACACCGGGCTCATCACCGCCTCGTAGTCCTCGGGTGAGACGAGGTCCGTGGCCGGACGGCGCATGATGCGCCCCATCGCGCCGATCCCCAGCCGCTCCATCGTGGGCACCGTGAGATGACAGTCCAGATAGTGCCCGTGCGTCGCGTACACATCCTCGCGTATCCACAGCCCCGGATAGGCCGCGGTGACGTGTGCCGGGGCCGCCCACTCCGCGAGCGTTGCCACCGTCGGCGAAGACGCGGTGGCGCTGAAGCGCTGCTCAACGCCGAGCGGCGGCGGCGCGGACAGCTCGCCGCGGCCGGCCAGCCATGGCTCGGCTAGCGCGTGGTCGTGATTGCCCGCGAGCACCACCACTTCGCGCCCCGCGAAGCCGGCGCCAAGGTCTTCGAAGAAGGCGCGCGCGCCCGCGAGCGCCTCACGGCGCGGCCCGTGGCGCAGCTCGAGCACGTCGCCCAGCAGCACCAGGCGGTCGGCGTCCTGCAGCGCCTCGAGCAGCGCCGCGCGCAACTTCGGGCGGCGCAGCAGGTCCACTCCGGAGGCGCTCCCCAGGTGCAGATCGGAGACGATCAGCGTGCGCATGATCTGGCCGCGACCGAGCGTCTCCGGGAGCGCCCGCGGACGCTTCCGGAGACGCTCGAGCTCGCCCGACGCCTAGGAGCCCTCGTTTGCCACGGCCACCCGGACCGGCTTCGGGAGCATGAACCGGACATCCTCGCGCACGACGCTCACCTCGGCGATGTCATCCTCGGCCAGCCCGCGCGCGCGGAACAGGTCGACCAGGTCTTCCACCAGCTCGTCGGGCGCGGATGCGCCGGAGGAGACGCCGACGACGCGCTTGCCCGCCAGCCACTCCTCGCGCACCTCCTCGCGATTGTCGATCAGGTGCGCCTCGGTGCCGCAGTCGCGCGCGACCTCCACCAGGCGCAACGAGTTGGAAGAGTTGCCCGATCCGATCACCAGCACCAGATCGCATTTGACCGCCAGCTCCTTGACGGCCGTCTGTCGGTTGGTCGTGGCGTAACAGATGTCATCGGTGCGCGGCCCCGTGATGGCGGGGAAGCGTTCGCGCAGGCGCGCGATGATCGCGCTCGTTTCATCGACCGAGAGCGTCGTCTGCGTAACGTAGGCCACACGCTCTGGGTCCTCGACCTGCAGCGCGTCGACATCCTGCTCGCTCTGCACCAACACGATGCTCTTTGGCGCCTCGCCCATCGTGCCTTCAACCTCCTCGTGGCCCTCGTGGCCCACGAGCACGATCGTGTAGCCCTGCTCGGCAAAGCGCTGCGCCTCGCGGTGCACCTTCGTGACAAGCGGGCACGTGGCGTCGATCGTGCGCAGCCCGAGCTCCTGCGCGTTGGCGCGCACGCTCGGCGCCACGCCGTGTGCGCTGAACACCGTGATCGCGCCGGGAGGCACTTCGGTCTCCTCATCGACGAACACCGCCCCGCGTTCACGCAGCTTGTTGACGACGTGCTTGTTGTGCACGATCTCCCTGCGCACATACACCGGTGGACCGTGCAGCTCGAGCGCCCGTTCGACGGTCTGCACGGCGCGATCCACGCCCGCGCAGTACCCGCGCGGCGCGGCCAGGAGAAGCTTCTCGACGGTGTTGGGCACAGTGGCCGTATTGGGCACCAGCTTCATTGTAGGCCTGTTCGCCACGCGCATCGCCCGCCGAGCCGTGAGCCATTGCTTACAGAGCCGGGGGAAAGACCAGCGTCCTTGTACTCTCTAGCGATGCCGCCGAGACATTTGGATCGCCTCACCGCCGTCGACGCCTCGTTCCTGCACCAGGAGGGGATCCACTCGCACATGCACGTCGGCGGGCTGACGATCCTCGAAGGCCCACCGCCCACGATCGACGAGTTCCAGGAACATATCCGCTGGCGCCTGCATCTGGTGCCCCGCTACCGCCACAAGCTGGCACACACGGCACTCGACTCGGGGCGGCCGGTGTGGATCGACGATCCGAGCTTCAACCTCGAGTACCACGTGCGCAACACCGCGCTGCCCGCGCCCGGCGGCTGGGAGCAGCTGCAGGCGCTCACGGCACGGATCTTCTCCCAGCAACTGGACCGCTCCAAGCCACTGTGGGAGATGTGGCTGATCGAGGGCCTGGAAGGGATTGAGGATGAGGATCCCGCCCGCCCCGGCTCGCCGGCCTCCGGCCGGCAGCGCCACCCTCGAAGCAGGTTTGCCCTGATCTCGAAGACCCACCACTCGCTGATCGACGGAATCGCGGGGATCGATCTGGCGACGGTGCTGTTCGACCTCTCCCCCGACCCGCCGCCGGTCAAGAACTCCGGCCGCCCATGGCAACCCCACCGCGAGCCGGGGGCGCTGGAGCTCGTGGCCGCCGGACTGCGCGGCGCGCTCAGCGCGGGGGTCGATCTGGTGGGCGGCACGCTGGACGCGCTGGCTCACCCAGACCGGGCGCTCACCACCGCGCGCGAGGCAGCCGAGGGGGTCGGCGAGATCGTGTGGGCAGGTCTGAACCCCGCGCCGCCGACGCCGCTGAACGTCGAAATCGGCCCGCACCGGCGCTTCGTGGGGGTCGGCAGCTCGCTCGAGGACTTCAAGCTGGTCAAGAACGCCTTCGGCTGCACCGTCAACGACGTGGTGCTGGCGGTCGTGGCGGGCGCGCTGCGCAGCTTCCTGATCGCGCGCGGCGTGCGCACCGAGGGCCTGGAGCTGCGCGCGCTCGTGCCCGTCTCGGTGCGCGCCAGCCACGAGCATCACGAGGCCGGCAACCGCATCGTGGTGATGCGCGGGCCGCTGCCCGTCTACATCTCAGACCCGCTGCAGCGGCTGCGCTTCGTCAAGCAGGCGATGGACGGGCTGAAGGAGTCAAAGCAGGCGCTCGGCGCAGAGATGATCGCGGGCGCACAGAACTTCGCGCCGCCCACGATCCTCGCGCAGGCCTCGAGGCTGAACTTCTCCACGCGCCTGTTCAACCTGATCGTCACCAACGTGCCCGGCCCGCAGTTCCCGCTGTATGTGCTGGGGCGCAAGATGCTCGAGGCCTACCCGGTGGCCTTCCTGCCCGAACACCACGCGCTGGCGGTCGCGATCATGTCTTACAACGGCCAGATGAACTTCGGCCTGCTGGGCGACTTCGACGCGCTGGGAGACATCGACTCGGTCGGGGCGAGTATCGCCGCCGAGCTGGCCGGGCTCGTGGCCTTGGCTCGTGGCTCAGCACCAGAGCCCCCGCCATCGCCGCGCCCCCGTCGAGGATCCCCCAGCCCACGTCGGGGTTCCAGCCGCTCCCGGGAGCGCGCCGAGCCGTCGACTCCAGCAGCCGGATGACCTGTGCGGCGCTGAGGCCGGGCGCCGCCTGACGAATCAGCGCGGCCACCCCCGCGACCTGTGGGGCGGCCATCGAGGTACCGGCCAGGTAGGCGTAGCTGTCGTTGCCGTCGAACGTCGCGCGACAGTAGCCACAGGGTGGTGTGGCGGGTTCGAGCGTGCCTTCCTCGATGCTCGTCGGGTTGGCGGGGAACGTGCTGAAGATCCCGGGCGGCCCCCCTTCGCTCGCCTTGGAGTGAAACGCGCCATATGCGGCGAGCGAGATCTCGCTGCCGTACCCCGAGAAGTCCGAGCGGCGGTTGGAGAAATCCACCGAGGCGACCGTCAGACCCAGCCCCGAGCCGAGCAGCGAGCCGGTGCCGGGGGGCTGCAGCACGTTGGCCGGGCTGCCCTGTTCGGTGATCGGCTGATCGGCCGCCGCGGCCACCATCACGACGTTGTGCCGGTAGGCATCCTCGATCGCTTCGCGCAGCTGCGGCGAGGCGGGCGTCGAGCCTTCGGTGCCGAAGCTCATGTTGATCGCCTGCGCGCCGTGATTGGTCGCGTCGATGATCGCCTTGATCTCGCTGCCTTCGGTCAGGTCGCTTTTCTCGATCAACAGGCGGCAGTCGTAGCCGGCCCCGACCATGCCGACGCCGTTATCGCCCGCCGCGCACGCGATCCCCGCGACGGCGGTGCCGTGCCCGTTATGGTCGACGGTGGCGGTGCCTTCGCCCGGTTCGCCGTCAAAGTCGGCGGTGTAGGCGATCCTGCCCGCCAGATCTGGCTGGGTGGCGTCCACGCCGGAGTCGATCACCGCCACCAGCGCGCCGTCGCCGTGCGTGACGCTCCATGCCCGCGGGAGGTTCTCACGTAGCGCCCACCACTCGATCGGCGTGCCCGCGGGTGTGCCGGGCGCCGTCTCGGGGGCCCTCAGCGCGGAGTCCTCGGGGAACCCTTGGAGCAGCACGTCGCGGGAGGAGGCGCTGAGCGTAAGCGCCGCCCTGGATGTCGTGGACATCGACCCGGCAAACGCATCCCCCGGGCCGCCGAGCGCAAGCAGCAGCGCTGCGAGCAGGATCCGCGGCCTGAATGCTGCGAGCAGGATCCGGTACGTGGACATCGCGAGCAGCGCCCCCCGGCTCGAGCGTCAGTAGCCAAGCGCGAACTTGGCGTCCTCGCTCATCTTCTCCGGTGACCAGGGCGGCGTGAAGACCATCTCGGAGGCAACCGTCTGAACCCCGTCGAGTTCCCCCACGAACTCTTCGATCTGCTCGGTGACCTGCGGCCCGATCGGGCACCCCGGCGTGGTGAGGGTGAACGTGACACCCACGTGCCCCCCGTCGACCTCGACGCCATAGATGAGCCCCAGTTCGACGAAGTCCAAACCGAGCTCCGGGTCGATCACGTTGGTCAGCGCATCCATGACGTCCTCAACGGTGGGCATTGCTCGCCAAGTCTACAGGCTAGTTATCGCAGCCGAGGCGATCCCACATGTAAAGACCGATGCACTCGTTGGCAAGCTCGACGGCGCGCTCGCGCGAGAGGTGGGGCAGCACCGTGTCGAGCGCCTGGTCCTCGGCGACACCTGCTTGGAATGCCTCCTCGCCGCGGAAGCCAGCAGCGATCTTCAAGGCCTCGCGGCGGTTTTCGCCGAGGCTCGGGAAGACGCCCACGAGGAACGCCGTGTTGGGTATCGGCTGACCGACCTCCAGCGAGGCGTGCCAGGCCGCGAGTAGGTGCAGGTCGTCCTCGTCCAGGCCGGCGATTGCTTTGGCGTAGTGCAGCGAGAGCTCCTGGTCGGGAATGTCATCGACCCACGCCCGCACGACCTCGCCGACCAGCTGGCGGCGAGCCTCGCGGCCGAGCGACTCGGCGATAACCCGGATGGCATCTTTGGGTTCGATGAAGCACAGCGGCATCGCGGCTCCCTGGGGGGCGGGGGAAGAAATGACAGGGAGACTGTAAGTGGCCGTGTGGACGGCACTTTTCAGACTTCGAGCGCGGCGCGGGCGTACTCCAGCACGTGACCGTCGGCGGTGTCCGCGGGGACTCCCAGCGTGGCCCGCTCGCCGGTGCTCCAATTCGCGAATCCGAGATCCAGCGCCTCCACCGGCACCGACGCGGCCTCCGCCAGGGCGAGCGCGCGCCGCTCCAGGATCAGCGAGTCGCCGATGCCGAACAGCCGCTTCGCGGCGAGCGTCGTGTGGTCGCTCGTGGCCTCCATGCGCCCGCCGCCCAGGTGCAGCGAGTCGGGCTCCAGCTCATACAGCCCAAGGCGCCCAAGCGTGACGAGCAGGTCATAGCGCCCCATCCGCCCCAGGCCGGGCAGCGCGAGTCGCTCGAACAGACGCTCAAAGCGCCGCGACTCGCCCCAGTTGTGGTCGCCGGAGAAGGCGCGCACCTGCGAGCCGGCGCGCTGCGTCCACTGCAGGTATGCCTCCAGCGTGCGGTTCCCGCGCGCGTAGTCGTGCGAGGTGCGCGGACCGAGCGGGATCGTGTCGAGGTCGGGCAGCTCGCCGTCCTGTACGTCGGCGCCGAGCGCGCGCCGGATGCCGTTGAAGGGATCCTCGCCCTGCAGCGGCGAGAGGTAGGCGATCAAAAAGCACATCCACGTGGCCCGCTCCCAGCTCTCCTGGCGGCGCACCTCGCCGTAGAGATCCGGCGGCGCGGAGCCGAGCAGGTTCAGGCGGCCGGCGGCGAACGCGAGCTCCTCGGCCAGGCGCTGGGCGTCGCCGGAGTTGTGCAGGCCCGGTACGAGCTCGCAGCCGTAGCCGTCGTCCTGTCCGCGCAGGGAGCCGTCGGTATAGACGCGCACGCCCTTGCCCGACCCCGACCGCTTGTGTGTGCGGGTGGCGCCGGAGCCCGCCCCGGCCGAGGCGCGGCGCGAGCCCGCGCTCGCCGAGCGCTTGACGGGCTCGAGGCCTGGGACCGTCTCGCGGCAGATCGGACAACGCTCGATGAAGCGGCTGTGTCGGCAGAAGCGGGGCATGCAGTGAGCTCAGCGACCGCGTGAGGAGACGGTGCCGCTCATGCGCGAACCGCATCTTGCATCGCACGTGCCGGTAACGGCGGCCTCAACCCCCGCGTCCGCGCGCGCCCAGCCCCCGCGCGCCGCTCCTTGCCCAGTGTGTAGAGATAGTCGTCGTAGTCGACCTGGATCGTGTGCCGCTTGGAGGCGACGTAGCGCTTGCGCATCGCCGCCTGGTCGGCGCGGATGTCCTCGCGCAGCGCCGCAGGGTCGGGCGGCGCGTACTCGCCGAGCAGATAGTCCCCCACCCAGGTGCTCTGCGCCTCGGCCAGCGGCATGATCGCCCCCAGCGGCTGCAGCAGGCCGATGAAGAAGACGTTGTCGATGTCGGGATGAAAGACACGCCGGAACAGCTCGATGTGGTTGTCCGGGGCGGAGATGAAGTCCTCGTCGAAGAACGGAAAGGAGATCTTGTAGCCGGTGCAGTACACGACCACGTCGGCGTGCACGGAGCTGCCGTCGGTGAATTTGACCTCCTCGCCCTCCAGCGAGGCGATGTTGGGCTTCGGCGCGATCGTGCCGTGCGCGAGGCGATCGAGGATCCGCCCGGAGACCGTCGGGTGCGCCTCGCCGAACTTATGGTTGGGCTTGGGCAGCCCGAAGCGCGTGGGATCGCCGGCGGCGGTCTTGATCGTCTGATGGATCATGCGCTGGCGGATCTTGAAGGGGATACGCGGGTTGTTGGGCAGCGTGTCGATGGGCCGCCCGAAGACGTACTTGGGGATGATCCACGCGCCCTGGCGCGCCGCGAGATATGTGTTGCGCGCGACGTAGGAGGACTCCACGGCGATGTCCATCGCGGAGTTGCCCATGCCGAGCACGACCACGTCCTTCCCGGCGAACAGCGAGTTGTCCACGTAGGCGTGCGCGTGTAGCTGCTTGCCGGCGAAGCTATCCGAGCCGGGGAACGCCGGTTCGGGCCAGCGCTGGCTCCAGTGGTGTCCGTTGGCCACGAGCAGCGCGTCGTAGGCGCGCGTCTCGCCGGTGTCGAGCGCGAGCTCCCAGACGCCGTCCTCGCGACGGCGGGCGTGCTCGATGCCGGTCTCGAAGGCGATCGACTCGCGCAGGCCGAAGTGGTCGACGTAGTCCTCGAAGTAGCGCGCGATGTGGGTGTGGTGGGGGAAGTCGGGGATCGAGGAGGGCATCGGGTAGTCGGCGTACTGCATGCGTTCGCGCGAGACGTTGATGAACAGGTCGCGGTAGGCCGCCGACATGCCGTTCTTGTTGCCGAACACCCAGTTGCCCCCGACGCGATCGGACTTCTCGAAGCAGTCGTAGGGGATGCCGCGGTCCTTCAGCGCCTTGGCCGCGGCGATACCGGAGGAGCCGGCGCCGATGATGCAGGCCTTGGGGAGGTCGGCGTGCTCGCGGCCGTTCGAGGCGTTCGCGGTGACGGTCGATTCGCTCATCGCACTCCAGGGTAGCGACTGCTAAGAAGCGCCGATTCCCGGGCCGACGTGCTGTGGCGGACCCTCGGGCCCTTCATCGGCGTCGGCGTGGCCGGCGATGCCCTGGTCTTCTCCGGCCACCGCGCCGCTCGCCGCCACGCCGCCGGTCCTCGCGCCACCGGCCCCATCCAGGCAGCGCTGTGCCAGGTAACGATCGACCATGCGCGCGCACTGACGACCCTCGTTGATGGCCCACACGATCAGCGACTGCCCGCGACGGGCGTCGCCGGCGGCGAAGACACCCTCCACCGAGGTCGTGTAGGGCGATACGGCCTTGACGTTGCCGCGCGGGTCCCTCTCCACGCCGAGCTGGTCTAGCAGCGCCTGCTCGGGGTGCAGGAAGCCCATCGCGAGCAGCACCAGATCCGCGGGCAGCTCGCGCTCGGTTCCCGCCAGGGGCCCGAAGGGCGGCTCGGGGGCGGCCTGGGCGATGCGCAGGGTTGCCACGCGACCCTCACCGTCGCCCTCGAAGGAGGTGGTGGTGAGCGAGTAATCCTGCTCGCCCACGCCCGCCCGCTCGGCCTCCTCCATCGCATAGGAGAGGCGGTACTTCTGCGGCCACAGCGGCCAGGGGGTGCGATCGTCGGGGCGGTCCGGCGGCGGCTCGGGGAGCAGCTCGAGCTGCACGATCGAGCGGGCGCCCTCGCGTAGCGCGTTGCCGACGCAGTCCGCGCCGGTGTCCCCGCCGCCGATCACCACGACGTTCTTGTCCTTGGCGGTGATCTCGCGCGCGCCGCCGGCCACACCGCCCGCTCCGTTGCCCACCTCGCCCGGCCCTCCGGCGTTTGGGGCACCGTTGGCCGGGGAGGGGATTTCCGGCGGGGGCGCCGTCGGCTCAGGTCCGAACTCCCGTGCGGCCCAGCGGTTGCGCTGGTAGAGGTAGTCCATCGCGAAGTACACGCCGTCGAGCTCTCGCCCGGGTACGGGCAGGTCGCGTGGCACGCGCGAGCCGGTGGCGAGCACCACCGCGTCGTAGCGCTCGCGCAGCTCCTGCACGCTCACGTCGGTGCCGACCTCCACGCCGCAGCGCAGCTCGACGCCCTCGGCGAGCAGCTGCTCTACGCGCCGCTGCACCACCGACTTCTCGATCTTGAAGTCGGGCACGCCGAAGCGCACGAGCCCGCCGGCGGCCTCGTCGCGCTCGTACAGCGTCACGCTGTGGCCGGCTCGGCGCAGCTGCTGGGCGGCGGCCATGCCGGCCGGGCCGGCTCCGACGACGGCGACGGCCTGGCCGGTCTCCTTGCGCGGGGGCTCGGGCACGACCCAGCCCTCGGCGAAGGCGCGGTCGATGATCGAGTGCTCGATCTGCTTGATCGTCACCGCTTCGCCCTCGCGGATCTCGAGCACACAGGCCGCTTCGCACGGTGCCGGGCAGAGACGGCCGGTGAACTCGGGGAAGTTGTTGGTGGCGTGCAGCTGGGCGATCGCCTCCTGCCAGCGGTCGTGGTAGACGAGGTCGTTCCAGTCGGGGATCAGGTTGCCCAGCGGGCAGCCGTTGTGGCAGAAGGGCACGCCGCATTCCATGCAGCGCCCGCCCTGGTCGCGCAGCTCCTGTAGCGGAGCGGGCGTGACAAACTCGCGGTAGTCGTGTGCGCGCTCTGAGGGATCGCGATAGCGCGAGCCGTGGCGCTCGATCTGCAGGAAACCGCCGAGCTTGCCCATCAGGCCGGCACTCCCTCGGCCTGCTCCTCTTCCTCTTCGGCGAGCTCGCGCAGGACGCGCTTGTAGTCGTGGGGCATGACCTTCACGAACGCCCCGGCGCCCAGCAGCCGGTCCCATTCGCCGAGCACGCGCCGGGCAACGGGCGAGTCGGTGCGGGCCTCGTGCTCGACGATCAGCGCGTGCAGCTCGGTGGCGTCGGCGGCGGAGAGCTCATCGAAGCCGACCATGCCCATGTTGCAGCGCCCCGCCTGCGAGCCGTCCTGACGACCGGCGAAGGCGCCACCCTCGTCGAGCACGTAGGCCACGCCGCCGCTCATGCCGGCCGCGAAGTTGCGCCCGGTCGCCCCGAGCACGACGACGCGCCCGCCGGTCATGTACTCGCAGCCGTGGTCGCCGACGCCCTCCACTACCGTCCAAGCACCGGAGTTGCGCACCGCGAAGCGCTCGCCGGCCAGCCCGCGGAAGAAGGCGCGGCCGGAGGTCGCGCCGTAGAGCAGCGTGTTGCCGACGATCACGTTCTGCTCGGCCGGCCAGTCGGGGGCCATGCCGGGACGGGGACGCACGGCGAGCACCCCGCCGGAGAGACCCTTGCCGGTGTAGTCGTTGGCGTCGCCGTACAGCGTGAAGGTGACCCCTGGCGCGAGCCAGCCGCCGAAGCTCTGTCCGGCGGAGCCTTCGAAGTCGACCACGATAGAGTCCTCGGGCAGCCCCTTGGCGCCGTGCTCACGGGCGATGTGGCTAGAGAGGATGCCGCCGACACAGCGGTTGACGTTGCGGATCGGCAGCTGGATGCGCACGCCCTTGACGACGCGCCCGTCGCTGCTTGGATCGACATCGCCTCGGGCGATCACAGCCTGGGCCCGCTCCACGAGCTGCCAGTCGAGCGCGTCCTCGAGCACCGGCGGCGGCGGTTCCACGCGCCGACGCGGCGCGCCGTCCTCCAGGCCGATGTGGCGCAGGATGTGAGAGAGGTCGACGCCGCGCGCCTTCCAGTGCTCGATCGCGTCCTCTGCTTCGAGCAGGTCCACGCGGCCGATCGCCTCGTCGAGCGAGCGCAGGCCGAGCGAGGCGAGGATCTCACGGACCTCCTCGGCGACGAAGAAGAAGAAGTTGACGACGTGCTCGGGGGTGCCCTTGAAGCGCGCGCGCAGCTCGGGGTCCTGGGTGGCGATGCCGACAGGGCAGGTGTTCAGGTGACAGGCGCGCATCATGATGCAGCCGGTGGCGATCAGTGGGCCGGTGGAGAAGCCCATCTCGTCCGCCCCGAGCAGCGCGGCGATGACGACATCGCGTCCGGTCTTCAGCTGGCCGTCGGTCTGCACGACGATGCGCGAGCGCAGCTCGTTGAGCAGGAGCGTCTGCTGGGTCTCGGCGAGGCCGATCTCCCACGGCACGCCGGCTGCCTGGATCGAGGAGAGCGGCGAGGCACCGGTGCCGCCGTCGTGCCCGGCGATCAGCACGCGGTCGGCGTTGGCCTTGGAGACGCCCGCGGCGACCGTGCCGACGCCGACCTCGGAGACGAGCTTGACCGAGACCTGGGCGCTCGGATTCGAGCAGCGCAGGTCGTAGATGAGCTGCTTGAGATCCTCGATCGAGTAGATGTCGTGGTGGGGCGGCGGGGAGATCAGACCCACGCCGGGGGTGGTGTGGCGGATCGAGCCGATGTAGCGGTCGACCTTGTGGCCCGGCAGCTGGCCGCCCTCGCCTGGCTTGGCGCCCTGGGCCATCTTGATCTGCAGCTCATCCGCGTTGACGAGGTAGTGGATCGTGACGCCGAAGCGCCCGGAGGCGACCTGCTTGATCGCCGAGCGGCGGCGGTCGCCGTTGGGGTCGGGCGTGAAGCGCGTGGGGTCCTCGCCGCCCTCGCCCGTGTTCGAGCGCCCGCCGAGACGGTTCATCGCGATCGCGAGCGTCTCGTGCGCCTCGCGTGAGATCGATCCGAGGCTCATGGCGCCGGTGCAGAAGCGGCGCACGATCGCGGACGCCGGCTCGACGTCCTCCAGCGAGATCGGCCCACACGATGCCGTGCCGATCTTCAAGAGGCCCCGGAGGGTGGCCTGGCGCGCGGCGTCCTCGTTGACCAGGCGCGCGTACTCGCGATACTTGGCGTAGGCGGGGCTCTCGCGCACGGTCGCATGCGCCTGGCCGTCGCCCCGCAGCGCGGCGGCGACATCGCCGTTGGCCGCGCGCACGGCGTGCTGCACGAGCGCGATCGTCTCGGGATTCCACATGTGGTGCTCGCCGTCGCGCCGCCAGGCGTAGACGCCGCCGACCGGCAAGAGCTCCTCCCCCACGCCTTCGCCGCCGCCGACGGGCGCCGGATAGGCGCGCGCGTGGCGCTCCAGCGCCTCGCGGGCGAGCACCTCGAGACCAACGCCGCCGATGCGCGAGGCGGTGCCGGTGAAGTGGCGGTCGATCACCTCACGGTCGAGGCCGACGGCCTCGAAGATCTGCGCGCCGCGGTAGGACTGGATCGTGGAGATACCCATCTTGGAGATCGTCTTCAGGAGGCCCTTGTCGATCGCCTTGACGAGGTTCTGGGCGGCCTCCTCGACGCCGAGCGGCCCCTGTGAGCCATTGGCGGGGCGCGCGACGAGGCCCTCGAAGACGAGCTCGTCGAGCGTCTCCAGCAACAGGTAGGGGTTCACGGCGCTGACCCCGAAGCCGATGAGCGTCGCGAAGTGGTGCACCTCGCGCGGCTCGCCGGACTCGAGGATGATGCCCGCGCGCAGACGGATGCCCTCGCGCACGAGGTGGTGGTGTACCGCGGAGACGGCCAGCAGCGAGGGGATCGGCGCCTGATGGCGGTTCAGGCGTCGATCGGAGAGCACGATGATGTTGACGCCGGCGGCAACGGCCTCGTGGGCCTGCGTGCAGATGCGCTCGAGCGCCCGCTCCATGCCCGCGGGCCCCTCGGCGACGGGCCAGACGATGTCGAGCGTGCGCGCGGCGAACAGGTCGTGGGAGACGTGGCGCAGGGTCTCGAGCTCGCGGTTGAGCAAGATCGGCTGGTTGAGGATCAGCTTGTGCGCGTGCTCGGGGGTCTCGTCGAAGAGGTTGCGCTCGGTGCCGAGGCTGGTGGCGAGGCTCATCACGATTTCCTCGCGTATGGGGTCGATCGGCGGGTTGGTGACCTGCGCGAAGAGCTGCTTGAAATAGGAGAACAGCGGCGGCGCCTGGTCGGAGAGGACGGCGAGGGACTGGTCGTTGCCCATCGAGCCGACGGGCTCCTGGCCGTCGCGCGCCATCGGGGTCAGGAGCACGCGTAGGTCCTCCTGGGAGTAGCCGAAGGCGCGCTGGCGCAGGTGCAGCGGCTGGTCTGAGATCGTGACCTGCTCGGAGGGCGGCAGGTCGTCGAAGTGGACGGAGTTGCGCACGAACCACTCGCCGTAGGGTCGCTGCGTGGAGACGGCACGCTTGACCTCGCCGTCCTCGACGATGCGCCCCTGCGCGAGGTCCACGAGGAACAGCTTGCCGGGCTGCAGACGGCCCAGGCGCGCGACGCGCTCGGCGGGGATGTCGAGCAGACCGGCCTCTGAGCCCAGCACGACGTGACCGTCGGTGGTCTCGACCCAGCGCCCGGGGCGCAGGCCGTTGCGGTCGAGCGTGGCGCCGACGACGCGCCCATCGGTGAAGGCAACCGCGGCGGGACCGTCCCAGGGCTCCATCAGGCAGGCGTGGAAGGCGTAGAAGCCCTTCAGGTCGTCGGGCAGGTCGGTGCGATTGCGGAAGGCCTCGGGGATCATCATCATCACCGCGTGGGGCAGCTCGCGGCCGGCGAGCAGGAGCAGCTCGAGCACGTTGTCGAAGGTCGCCGAATCGGAGTTGCCGGCGCTGACGACGGGCAGGATCTTGGGCAGGTCCTCGCCGAATAGAACGCTTGAGAGCTCGGACTCGCGCGCGCGCATCCAGTTGACGTTGCCCATGACGGTGTTGATCTCGCCGTTGTGGCAGGTCACGCGGTAGGGGTGGGCCAGCTCCCAGGAGGGGAAGGTGTTGGTCGAGAAGCGCGAGTGCACCAGCGCGAGCGCGCTCTTGCAGCGCTCGTCCTGCAGGTCGGGATAGAAGCCGGCGAGCTGGTAGCTGATCAACATGCCCTTGTAGTTGAGCGTGCGCGAGGAGCTCGAGGTCACATACAGACCGGGCTCGGCGGTGAGCTCGCAGACGCGGCGAATCACATACAGCTTGCGCTCGAAGGCGTCCTGGTCAAAGGAACCATCCCCGCCGGCGCCGGTCCCCGCGGCGTCGACCCCCGCGGCGTCGACCTGCGCCTCAACACCCCCCCGGGCGCCGGCGTCGCCCGCGCCGAGCGACCCTGCTCCGACGAACAGCTGGCGGATGGCGGGTCGGCAGGCCCCGGCGGTGCGCCCGCAGTGCTCGGGGGCGACGGGCACATCGCGCCAGCCGAGCACCCGCTGACCCTCGGCCACGACGGTCGCCTCCAGCGTCCGCTCCAGGCGCTCACGCGCGGTGCCGTCGGTCGGCAGGAAGCACATCAGCACTCCGTAGCGGCCCAGCGGCGGGAGCTCGAACGGCACGACCGCACGCAGGAGCTCATCGGGCATCTGCATGAGAATCCCGGCTCCGTCGCCGGTCGTCGGGTCGGCCCCCGAGGCGCCGCGGTGCTCGAGGTTCTCGAGCGCCCGGATCGCCATCGTCACGACCTCGTGGGTGGGGAGCGCGTCCAGGCGCGCGACCATGCCCACGCCGCACGCATCGTGCTCGAAGCGAGGGTCGTAGAGTCCGACGGCCTTGGAGGGCTGCATGGTGTGCAAAGTCATGGAAGGTGCTCCCGGGGAGTGGCGCCTGCAGTACGGGTGGGGTGCCCGTAGAGGCCACTGTGGGCGCCTGAGGCGGAGCCTGAAAGCGTAGCATCGACGGGGGGACGGAATCCGCCGACGAGGGATTACCGCGGAGCGGTGGGCGAGCGATTTGCGGGGGACGGGCAACACGATTCGACCGTGCGCCCACGGCCGGCAGACCACCGGCGTCCCGGCTATCCGTCCAGCCAGACCACCGCATATGATTCAACGGGCAGGTGACTCAAGGCCCGCCGAAGCGGGAGCCGTACCGACTCAGAGGTCTTGATGTGTGAAAAGCGTCCTTGCGGGGGACCATCATCGGTGATGAGAACCGCGCCCAAGCAGAACGCCGCGCCCAGCCCGCGGGAGGGTTGGTGATGCCCGGCGCGAACCTTGACCCGACGCGCGGCGCAGGCGTCGAGCCGACACCCGATGCCAGCGCTGAGCCGACGCTCGGCGCAGACATCGAGCTGACGCTGCCCGCGCGCGCGGAGAACGTCGCGATCGTGCGCCACGCGATCGGCGCCTTGGGGGAGGCGATCGAGATCGACGAGCAGACGCTGTCGGACATCCGCCTGGCCGTCACCGAGGCGTGTACGAACGTCGTGGTGCACGCCTATCCCGATGGCCAGGAGGGACCGCTCGAGGTGCTGGCGACACTCGGCGGCGAGCGTCTGACGGTGGTGGTGCGCGACGAGGGCAAGGGGATTGCCGCACGCACTGACAGCCCGGGCCTGGGCCTGGGCCTGCCCCTGATCGCCTCGCTGGCCGAGTCGGTGCAGTTGGGCCACGGCGAGGACCGGCGAACCGAGGTGTGCATGACGTTCTCGCTTGGCGACTCTCCGACGCGCTCGTGAGCGGCTCGATGTCTCTGCGGCTGGCCAACGGCCCGCTGGCGGGGCCGGTGTTGTGCCGGGTGGTGTCGATGGTGATGGCCCGCGCGCATGCGCCGATGAATCGGCTCGACGACGCGGTGCTCGTGTGCGACACGATCTCGGCGCACGCGCCGGCCTATTCGGCCGATGGACACCTGACGTTCGACCTCAGCGCCGAGCGGGGGCGCCTCGAGATGCGTGTGAGCGAACTCTCCACGAATGGCGCGCGCGGTCTGCTGCAGGGCGCCGCGATACCCGGAGTGGGAAACGTGTTAGAGCGCCTGACGGACGAGCTGCGCGTGGAGCCCTGCGACGAGGGTGACCAGGAGGAGCTGGTGCTGGCGATCAGCTTTTAGCGGCGGCACGCGCGCCTAGACGCGACGCGGCCCTGAGAGCCGATCCTTGCGATCAGCCCTTGGTCTGTTTGGAGCCCGCGGCTGGACGCGACGCGGCTCGCTTGGCCGGAGCCTTCTTGGCGGAGGCCTTCTTCTTTGTCGGCGACGCCTTCGCGGCACCGTTCTTCTTGGCGGTCCCGGCGCCGGCCTGTCGCTGACGGACCTCCTCCAGCGATGCCTCCAGGGCGCCCATCAGGTCGGGCGTGGCGGTGGGCTCGCGGCGGGCGTGGGGCTCGACGACGATCTCCTCGCCGGCGGCCTTGCGATCGATCAGGTCGAGCAGGGCCTCGCGGTAGTTGTCGTGGTACTTCGTGATGTCGAAGGACTCCGCGATCGACTCGACCAGGCGTCGGGCGACACTCAGCTCGCGGTCGCCCAGGGGTACGTTCTCGGCGTCTTCGAGCTCGCGCAGGTTCTGGGCGGACTGGATTTCGTCGCCGAAGTTCATGGTGGTCATCAAAAGAGCCTCGCCACGCGGTCGGATCGCCACGAGGCGCTCACGTGAGCGCAGCACGATGCGCGCGATGGCGACCTTGCCGGTGTCGCGCATCGCCTCCAGGAGCAGGCGGTAGGAGTGGGCGCCGCCTTTGCTCGGAACGATGTAGTAGGGCTGGTCGAAGTAGATGGGGTCGATGTCCTCGAACTCGACGAAGTCCTCGATGTCGATCGTGCGCGTGAAGGCCGGCTCGAGCGCGGCGAACTCCTCGGGCTCGATCACGACGTGGCGTTCGGGCGCGATTTCATAGCCCTTGACGATCTCCGAGTAGGGGACCTCGGCTTCGTCGACGGGGCAGACGCGCTTCATGTAGATGCGGGCGTGGTCGGTGGCGTGGAGCTGGTGGAAGTTGACGCTGCGGTGCACGACAGCGCTGTACAGCCGTACCGGGACGCTGACCAGTCCGAAGGTGAGCGTGCCCATCCACATCGAACGTGGCATTGGGACAGTGTTACCGCAATCCGGCGATTGTCAACCCATGAAGCGGGGATTGCGGGCCGCCCGCCGAGCTCACCCGGCCTGTCCGCCGAGCCCACCCGCCCCGTCCGGCCGGCGCCGAGTCAACCGCCCGGCCGCTCCTCCAGGCCCGCGCGCAGCCGCGCGAGGGCCTGGCGGATGAGGCGCGAGACCTGCATCTGGGAGACGCCGATGCGCTCGCCGATCTCGGCCTGCATGAGGTCCTCGCCGAAGCGCAGCTGCAGGACTAGGCGCTCGCGCTCGGAGATGCGGGCAAGCAGCGGCTCGAGCGTGGCGCGCTGCTCGGCGTGCAGGAAGCCGGTGTCCTCGACGGCGAGGCTGTCGGCGACGGTCTCGGTGGGGTCTTCGCCCTGCGCGGAGCGGGGTGCGTCGAGCGAGCCCGCGCGGTAGGCGGCGCCCGCTTCGAGCGCTTCGAGGACCTGCTCCTGGGAGACGCCGAGCGCGTCGGCGAGCTCCCCCACCGAGGGCGCGCGGCGGCGCCCGGCGGAGAGCTGGGTGACGGCGCGGTCGACGCGCAGGGCGAGTTCCTGCAGGTCGCGGGGCACGCGCACCGACCAGGTGCGATCCCGGAAGTGGCGCTTGAGCTCGCCCAGGATCGTGGGGACGGCGTAGCTGGAGAAGGCCACCTCGCGACCGCGATCGAAGCGGTCGACGGCTTTTAGCAGGCCGAGCGAGGCCACCTGGACGAGGTCCTCGAGCGGCTCCTCGGCGCGCTGATAGCGACGTGCCAGTTGGCGCGCCAGCGGCAGGTAGCGCCCGACGAGCTGCTCGCGCGCGGCCGAGTCACCGGTGCGGCGCAGGCGCGCGAAGAGCTCGCCGTCGGAGGGCTCGTTCACTCCGACTCTGTCTCCAGCCCCGGCTCTCTCTCCAGCCCTGCTGCCTCGGGACCCGCCGGCTCCAGCCCCGGCTCTCTCTCCAGCCCTGCTGCCTCGGGACCCGCCGGCTCCAGCCCCGGGCCCCTCTCCAGCCCCACTGCCTCCGGAGCCGCCGGCTCCGGCCCCGGCGCCTCGCGGAGAGTCTCGGCTTCGCCCCATGAGCACAGTGTGCCGCGCCCGGGACAGGTGAGGCACAGGTCGCGGTGCGGAGCGGCGGCGACCACGAAGCCGGTCCGCCGCACGCGCGCGACGCGGGCACTGAGCTCGGCCTCGAGCGCGGGGGCGTGGGCGGCGAGGAAGGTGGCCGAGACCCACTCCTGCGGACGAGCAAGGAACCAGTGAACGACCTCCACGCGTGGGGCGCCGCCGCGCAGCACGGCGAGCGCGTAGAGCAGGCGCTGGGCACCGTAGTCGGAGCGCACGCGGGCCTCCAGATCCTCGCCGGGGGCCGGCCCGCTCTTGTAGTCCACGACGAGACTGCCCGTGGGCTCCACCAGGAGCACGTCGAGCACGCCGGTGACAAGCGGGTGGGCGGGACCGAGCGAGAAGGCGAAGGGGTGCTCACGACGCAGGGCGCCGGATCGGAGCCGCTGGGCGAGCGTGGTAGAGCAGGCGACGCGCAGCTCCTCGCTCAGATCCTCACGCTCGCGCCGCGAGACGGCCAGCCCGAGCTCCCGCGCAGCCAGATCGACGTCGCGCGCCGAGGGAGGGGACGCGAAGTCGAGCGACTGCAGGAGACGGTGGACCAGTATGCCCCGCGCGCGCGCGGGCATCCCCCGGCGCCCACCCTCTCCAGAGCGCTCGGGAAGCCCGAGGACGCGTTCGAGGTAGTAGCGGTAGCCGCAGCGCTGGAGCTCACTGAGCGCCGTGTAGCTCAGCGGGATGGGGGCAGACATTTTTCTAGGAGAAGGACCCCACAAGGGGGTCCGAGGGAGCCGCGGAGTGGGGGGCGTATGCGCGAGACGCTGACGCGAGGACGGCGCCGGCGAGTGGACGGCCGAGCTGCGGGCTTCGTCTGAGGGGGCGACGGAGGCCGGCGTGTGAAAGACACAGCGCACCGAAACGTCCTGCGCGCCGCGCAGCGGCAGCATCTGAACTGGGGTCCCGAGCGCAGCCTCGGGCGTGGGCAGCTCGACGAGCGCGGGGGCCAGCCAGGCGATCGGCGCGGGAGCCAGACGCGAGCTGCTGCTCACGGCGGGCCAGCGCTCGAAGTCGACGGCACCGCTGAGCAGGAGCCGCTCGCGGGCGCGTGTCATGGCGACATAGAGGATGCGCTCCTCCTCCTCGGCCTCCCGCTGACGACGGGCGTCCAGAAGGTCGGTGTAGCTCAGCGTGGGCACCGGCTCGGAGCCGTCGAGGCGCTGCAGGCGCAGGCCGACGCGCGGGCCCTCGAGGAGCAGGGGCGGGGCGGACGTGGGTGGAACGCGCCCCAGGTCGGCCAGGCAGACGACCGGGAACTCGAGGCCCTTGGCGGCGTGGATACTGAGCAGGCGCACCGCGTCGGGCTCGAGCTCACCCGCCGGGGCCTCCGGCTCGGCGCCCTCCATCTCCTCCTGCTGGTGGGCTACGTGGTCCAGAAAGCCACGCAGGTCGCGGCCCTCCTGGGCTTCGTAGGAGACGGCCAGGCGCACAAGCTTGTGGATGTTGGCCAGCCGCCGCTCGCCCCAGGGAAGCGAGAGCACGTGGGACTCGTAGTCGTCGGCTATGAGTGCGCGGTGCAGCAGCTCGCCAAGGGTGTGGCCGGCGGCGTGGGCGCGCTCGGCGGTCACGCGCGCAGCGAACGCCTCCAGGCGCTCGCGGTCGACGGGAGCCAGCCGCTCGCGCAGCGGGGAGGCGAGGGCCTGGATCGTCTCCCACACACCCTGGCCGTCCGCATGGGCAGCGCGAGCGAGCAGCGCCAGAGCGTCGCTTGAAACGCCCACCAGCGGCGAGGCGAGCACCGAATACAGCGCGACCTCATCGAGTGGATTCGCCAGCACGCGCAGCCAGGCGAGCAGGTCACCCACCTGCTGGTGACCCCAGAAGGAGCCGACGGCCGCCAGCGTGCGTAGGCCCTGTGCCTCCAGCGCGCGCTGGTAGAGCGGGAGGTCGCCGACCGAGCGCAGCAGCACCGCCACCTCCCCCGGCTGTGCACGGCCCGCACGGACGAGCTCGGCGATGCGCGCGGCCAGCAGCCGGGCTTCGGCCTGACGCCAGCGCGGGGCGCCAGGCAGCTCGGCCATGGCACCGGCAGACGACGGACCGGCTCCACCCGGCTGGGCGGACGGCGAGTCGCCGTTCCAAGCACGCCGGTCGCTCAGCAGCAGCTCAATCGGAGGCTCGTCGGCCTCCCCCATCTCGCGACCCGCGCGCAACGGCGTGTAGGCGTCGCCGAAGCGCGCGGCGAACACGGCGTTGATCGCCGCGAGCAGCGGCGGGCGGCTGCGGAAGTTCCACGTGAGCGCGAGGGTCGCTCCGCGCTCGGCCAGCGCGACGTGGCGCGCACGAAACAGGCCGACGTCGGCGTGGCGAAAGCCGTAGATCGACTGCCAGGCGTCGCCAACGGTGAACAGGTTGTCCCGCTCCAGCGCCCGCAGGACCGCGAGCTGACGGGGGGAGGAGTCCTGGAACTCGTCCACCATCAGCAGCTCCAGGCGCTCGGACCAGTGCCGGCGCACGTCGTCGTGGCGCTCCAGCAGATCCCGCGCAAGCAGCTCCAGATCGTCGAAATCAAGCCGCGAACGCTCGCGCTTGAGCGCGGCGTAGCGCGCAGCGAAATCCCGAAGCAGCGAGTCGAGCAGCGCACAGGCACGGGCCCCTTCGGCGTCGGCGACGGCGCCATTGCCGGCATTGGCAACGGTCTCGCCATCGGCACCGGCCCCACGCTCGGCACCAGCCCCAACCTCGACACCAGCCCCAACCTCGACACCAGCCCCACGAGGCCACCCCTCCGCGAGCGATGGCAGTACAGGCGCGGAGAGGCCCTGGCTGCGCAGCTGCGCGTAGACACCCAGGACCATCCCCCGGAGTCGATCGGCGCCATAGGCCGCGACAAGATCCACCCCCGGCGAGCCCTCGCCTGCGAGGAAGGATCCCAGCGCGGCGCTGAATGCCTGTACGCGCAGCCGTCCGGAGTGAGGCTCATCCAGCACCGTGAAATCGGGGTCGAGCGTGGCCGCCAGCGGATGGGTGCGCAGCAGCCGCGTGCAGAAACCGTGGAAGGTGCCTATGAAAGCCGCCTCGGTGTCACGCGCGGCCTCGCGGGCGCCCAGCTCCATGAAGCGCGCGCGGACGCGCTCCCTCAGCTCGCCGGCGGCGCGCTCGGTGAAGGTGATCGCGAGGATCCGCCCCGGCGCGAGGCCGTCGTCGAGGACGGCGCGCATGAAGCGCTCCACGAGCACCGAGGTTTTGCCCGAGCCGGCGCCGGCCGCCAGGAGCAGCGAGCCGCGCCGACGGGCGATGGCCTGCTCCTGCTCGTCGGTCAGGCCGCGCGTCGCGGGCAGCTGTCTGTGCTGCCGCAGCTGCGGCTCGGACTGGGCCTCGTGTGCTTCGGCGGGGAAAAGCAGCGCGAGCTGAGCGGCGGCGGCCATCAGGCGCACCTGCAGATGCTCGGATACATGCAGCCGCCGTCGCCAAAACCACAGGTGTCGGGCCGCGGCTCCAGCGCACCTGCGTCGGCCTGAGTGGCAGCCTCGCGCGCCAGGGCGAGGAGGTCGTCCACGATCGCCTGCACCTCCACGGGAGCGCGGGTGTCGCCGCGGACACACTCCAGCTCGACGTCGGCATCGTCCTCCAGGACGCCGCGGGCGCGCAGGTCCCGTCCGGAGAGGGGCTGGTAGAACCCCCCCACGACCTGCAGCCCCAAGAGCTGCTCGACGGCGCGCATGTAGAGCGCTACCTGCATGCTGCGCTCGCCGGCCCACCTGTCGGCGGGTGGCGCGACGGCGCCCTTGTAGTCGTAGACGACGGCCGGGCCTCCGTCCGCGCCCACGCAGACGTCGACGCGGTCGATGCGCCCGCGCAGGCGCACGCCATCGCCTAGGTCGAGCGGTGGCAGCGACGGGACGTCCTCGGGGAACCCGAAGCCAAGCTCCAGGTGCAGCGGCTCGAGCGGGGAGTCGCGCTCGGCGGCGTGGGCGAGGTAGCGCTCGAGGTCGGCCTCCAGCCGGCGGCGCACCCCGGGCACGCGCTCGGGAGCCACCGACAGCGGGAAGTCGGGAGCGTGGCGCGCGAGCGCCTCGTGCAGCAGCTCGCGCGCGGCAGCCAGGCGCCTGGGCGTCAGGCGGGCCGATCCGTAGCGCTCGCGCAGCCCCGTCAGCGTGTCGCGAAGCGCGGCGTGGGCGAGGCCGCCGCGGGCGAGCGGCTCGGGATCGGGGTTGAGGTCTTGGGCGCGCAGGAGCCGCTCGACGAACCAGCGCACGGGGCAGTCGGCCCATAGTTTCAGCGAGGAGGCCGACCACAGCCGGCCCTCGCGGAGCTCGCCCAGTAGCCGGGTGTCGGCGAGCGCGGCGAGCGCGGGCGGCACGGGCGGTGCCTGGTCGGGCGAGTCGAGCGCGAGCTCCCGCGCGGCCCAACTCATGGGCGCCGGCCCGGGGCCGGGCCACCGCGCGGCGCCCGCCGCCCGCCGGGCGCGCTCGTCCCGCAGCGACTCTCCGAAGAGGTCACAGACGTCGTCGAGGAACAGCGAGGGCACGGTGGACTCGCCATCCTCGGTGGCAGTGTGCCAGCTCAACACGAGCAGCTCCTCGGGGCGCGAGACGGCGGCGTAGAACAGATAGCGCTCCGCGGCCAGAGCCTGCGCGGGTGCGCCGAGGCGCAACCCAGAGGCGGTGGCCAGCGCACGACGCTCCTCCTCGGAGAGGACGGGCAGCGGGCGGGGAGGCGCGGGGAAGAGTCCCTCCTGCAGACCGCACAGGAACAGCGCGCGAACCCGCCGCGCGCGCAGGGCGAGCGGGTCGAGTACCGCGACGGCATGCTCGACGGTTGTGTCCTGGGCGCCGGCGCCGAGACCCTCGACACCCGAGCCAGGCACGCCGACTCCTACAGCGGCCTCGATGTCCAGCACACCGACTCCAGACCCCACGGCGTCGCCGTCGGGAAGCTCGAGGCCCCGCAGCAGCGCCAACAGTTCGGGCGGCGTGGGCGCGAGAGAAGGCTCGGCCCGCGCCAGCTCAGCCAGCTCCGCCAGCGCGCGCATGGCGCCCGCGAGCGCGCGTGCCTCACCCAGCTGCTCGTCTTCGAGCACCGCCCCGGCGTGGCGGCGGGGAGCACTGAAGAGCCACTGCAGCTCCCTCGTGGCGCGCTGGATCAGCGCGAGCGGCCCGCGCTCGGCGGCAGCGCGAAGGTGGTCGAGCGTCTGAAGCGGCCACTGCTCGGCCTCCCATAGCGCCCGTGCGCCCGCGGCACTGTGCACACCGGTGCGCCGGGCGGTGGCCTCCAGGCGGTCGGCGAGCTCCGGATGCTCGAGCAAGCCGGGCGCGCGCAACCAGGCGAGCAGATCCTCCAAGCGGCCGTCCTCGGTGCATGCGGCCGCCAGCAGCCCGCACAGGGCGCCACCCAGGGCCGTGTGTGAGAAGGGCAGCCGCAGCGGCATGACAAAGGGGATCTCGAACGCCGCCAGCACCTCGCCGAGCAGCTCGGCGATAGCTCCCGGGGAGCGATGCGCGACGGCGAGCTCGCCCGGCGCTACGCCGGCATCGAGCAGCGCGCGAATCTCACCGGCGACCAGTTCCAGCTCGGCGCGGGGCGAGCCGCCCTCCAGCATGCGCACCGCCTCGGCCGGATCCGAGGGGGGCCGATCTGCGAATGCGTCGAGCGGTGAAGACTCGAACAGCCCCCGCTCCAAGCGGTGCAGCGCCGCGCGCGCGTCGGGCGCGTAGTACTCGGCGCGCGCCTGGAGCTCCCGATGCTCGGCAGCCCACGGGAGGAGCGTCTGAAAGGCGCCGGCCCGCCCGGCGAAGGCGACCCGCCCGGGCTCGTAGGCGAGTGAGATGGTCACGGGCGCATCGACCACCTGGCCGAGCGTCTGGATCGCGTCGAACTGCAGCGGAGTGAGGTCGTCGAACCCGTAGAGCAGCACGGGCGTGCACCCCCATAGGACAGGGGCGCGCCGGATGGCGTCCAGCGCGCGCGCGGCGCGCTGGTCGGGGTCCAGCCGCCCCATGCGCTCGAGCAGCTCGTGGTAGCCCTCATACAGCGCACTCAGCTCCCTCGCGCGAGTGGACGGCCCGCTCGTCGTGCCGTCCGCCCCCGCTCCTGCCTGCGCCCCTGCCCCTGCCTCTGTCTGCGCCCCCACCCCTGTCTCTGTCCGCGCCCCCGCCTCTGTCCGCGCCCCCGCCTCTGTCCGCGCCCACTCGCGCAGCGCGCCGCGCAGGCGCGCCGGGGTGACGCGCTCGACCTCCAGTTCACCGACCAGGTCCACCAAGGCGCGAACGAAGCCCCGCCGTTCGGCCAACTCGGGGGGCGAGCAGGTGCGGGCGGCCACACGCGCCAGTGCACGCTCGCGGGCGAGCGCGGAGAGCGGGGGCTCGCGTACGCCTGCCCGCCGCACGACCTCGGCCAGCAGACCGTGGAAGCGCTCCACGCGCACGTCCATCACGAGCCCGCCCTCGGCCAGCTCGCGCCGGTAGCGCTCGACGTCGCGGTGGGTGGGCACCACGAGCCACGGCTCCTCCCCGCGCGCGACGCGGGCGCGCACCGCGTCGAGCACCACGCGCGCCTTGCCCGCGTTGGCGGGTCCGGTTATGAGCACGATCGCCATCGTCTCCATACTGGCGCACCCACCCGACGGGCACCTGCCGCCTACACGTGGCCAGCCAAAACGGAAAAGCTTCAGGTTTCTCGAACATCGCCGATCCCAGGAAAGTGCGATTGGCCATCCGGGCCAACGAGCGAGGTCCGCCTGACCGAGAAGGAGCACAAGTGACACAGATCAAGGGACGCCACCTGGAGCTCTGCAAGGGTCTCGTGGCAGCCCTCGAGCGCGAGGAGCTGTTGCTGCACTACCAACCCGTGCTCGACCTGCGCAGCGGCGACGTGGCCGCGGTGGAGGCGCTGATCCGCTGGCAGCACCCCGAGCACGGACTGCTGCCACCGCTGGACTTCATTCCGACGGCCGAGCGCACGGGCCAGATCGTCGAGGTCGGCGAGTGGGCGTTGCAGCAGGCCTGCCGCCAGGCCGGCGTATGGCGCGAGGCGGGGCTGCCGGTGCGCATGGCCGTCAATCTCTCCGCGCGCCAGTTCAGCGCGCCCGACCTGGTGGGCTGTGTGGCGCGCACCCTGCGCGACACAGGCGTGCCCCCGGACATGCTCGAACTGGAGCTGACCGAGAGCATGTTCGCCGATCCGGTGACGAGTACCGCGATCCTGCTGCGCATGCGCCAGCTCGGCGTGCGCGTAGCGATCGACGACTTCGGCACCGGCTACTCCTCGCTCAGCTATCTGCTGCGCTTCCCGCTCAACACGCTCAAGATCGACCGCTCCTTCCTGGAGCAGGCTGGCCACGATCACCACGCCGCAGCGGTGGTGGGCTTCATGATCGCGATGGCCCACGAACTGGATCTACACGTGGTGGCCGAGGGCGTGGAAAGCGAGGCCCAGGAGCGTCTGCTGGTGACCCACGACTGCGACCTCTCCCAGGGCTTCCTGCACAGCCCGCCGATGAGCGCGATCGACTGCGAGCGCTGGATGCGCCAGCGGGTGTCGCGCCCACTCACGGCGATCCCGGGCGGCGCCGAGGCCAACGCCCACCCCGGCGCATGGCCGGCGCGCCAACAGGCCGCTCATTCCCATCAACGCCAGGCACTATCACGACGCGAGTTTGACCAGGAAGAGCTCCGTGAGCGCGGAGACCTGGTTGCCCTATGAGCAGATCATCACGACGCGAGTTTGATCAAGGAGAGGAGCGGGCAGACCTGGTTGCCCTATGAGCAGATCATGATGCCGCGCGCTTCGTCGGGGTCGCTCTCCCGCTGAACGCTCCAGCTGTCACAGACGAACAGGCTGCGTATAAGCCAGCGGTCGGTCATCGCCGACTTGAGCTCACCGCGTCCGTGTAGCCAACGACGATTGTCGATGAGAATGAGGTCTCCTGGGGTCAGGGACACATCAAACGCGATCTCGTCCGCCGCGGCAGCGAGTTCCGCGAGCGCAGTATCGGCTGCTCCGCTGGTGGCATTCGTCGTCGCTAGATCGACACGGAGTTCTGGCATGTCATCGGGAGCGAAGAGCACCGGGATTGGGCAAGTGACGCCTCCTCCTCCTCCAAAGCTGGCGGGCATGTTGTGAGTAAATTCCGCCCGCCGCAAAGTGGCAAGCGCAGTGGTCATCTCTCGGACTCGCATGCGACGGATGACATCGATGGTCGGGGCGATGCGAGTCGGGCCTCCGCCTCGCACCATTAGAAGTGCCAAGCCGTCGGGAGGGTGCTCGAGATGCTGGCTCTCCTGGTGCAGCGGAAGTCCCCGTCGACCCCTACTCGATACGGTCTCCTCAAAGCCACTGGTCACCTTTATGTCGGTGATCGCCGCGCCATCCCACTCGTCGGCCGCATACGCCGGCGTGGCGACGAGTGAGACGATGCCCAGCAACAGAGCGGGGGCGACGGGGAGGTCCGTGTAGCACTCGGCCTGCGGCGGAACCTCTCCAGGGCCGACACCGTGCATGAGCAACACGCCACCATCCTGAGCCTGTCGAAAAGCGATGAGCGCGTCGTGCGCATCGGGTGGCAGGAATCGCGCCAAGACCGCACCGATCTGCCTGGCCGGCGCTCTGATGTCGAGGTCGGTCGCAGCCCGTTCCACCTGGCTTCTGGTCGAGTCTGACAACGTCACCTCGGTAAGCGCGGTGGGAGGCTTGGTGTCGCTCACCGCAGAACCCCTTCCGCCGGCTCGCTGACGCGCACTGCGGGCCATGGAGCCTGGCAGACAAGTCCAGCGCCGCCCCCGCGCTCCCACATCTCCTCGGCAAGATGGGGAGCGATCGGGCTCATCAACCGCGTGAGCAGCAGCAGCGCTTCGGCGATGGCTTCTCTGTCCGCTGTCGACAGTGCCCCTGAACGGCCGAGGACTTTTGCCTCAAATGCCTGGATGCGCTCGAAGAGACGAGCGACATTCCTCGTTGCCTGGTGCATTTCCAGGGTGTCGAAGTTCCTGGTGATCTTCGCTATTGCCGTATCACACCAGGACCGAAGCCGTTCCCGACCACGGACCGAGGTTTCCACCGCGCCCTCAGACGCATCCTCCGCGACCGTCAATCTCGGCTGGGAGAACTGCCACACTTCGTCCAGAAGCCGCGTCGCGTAACGAAGCGCATGATCATTCCAACTGAACCCCTTGGCGGGAGCCGCGGCGTGCAATATCGCGAAGCGTACGACGTCCGCACCAACTTCCTCGACGAGCTCGTGCGGCGCCACGACATTCCCCAGATGCTTACTCATCTTGCGCCCGTCCAGCTGCACCATCTCATGCATCAGGGCACCTTCGAATGGCTCTCCTGTCGACAACCACGACATGTCGCCAGTGTCTCGTAGGGCCTTGGCGGCGAGTCGCATATTGAGGGTGAATCCGCCATTGTCAGACCCCTGTATTATCACGGTAACCGGCAACCAACGCCTCAGCTCGGGATCCTCGAACGGATTACTCTGCCTACCAGCGGGTGGCACAGCCTGCGGAATCTCTGACCAAGCTGCGTCGATGTGACAGTCGAGCGTGTCGGTCTCCCGGCGTGCCTCGGCACCACACCTCGGACATTTGCAGTCGACGAACGTCGGGTGACGCTCGAGCGCGTTTTCGGCGCCTTTGAATACAAGATCGTCGGGCAGCCTGACAGGCAGATCCTCGAGCGGGACGGGAACTGCGCCGCATACCTGACAATTGACGATGGGGATCGGTGCCCCCCACGATCGCTGGCGCGAGATCGCGAAATCGGTGGCACGATATCTCACGGCAGGCCGAGTCTTGAGTGCGCGCTCACCACTGCGCCAAACGACTCCTCCTGGCTTCGTAATCTGCTCGGCGATAGCTCGATCCATTTCATCGACAGAAGGCACGCCGAGGACCGCGGTGTGCCCGAAGCGCGAATCGACCGTCGGTGAGATGAGCACGGGCACCGGATGAGGCACCGTGGGTATCTGGATCGGACGTTCGGTGTCGACAATGGGCATGCGTGCGGCCTTCCTGTCTGCACGCTGAAGCCCGTCGCTGCGGATTGCCGCGACCCGATCTTTCACACCTGGATTACCAGCCCAGATCTCAATGTCATCATGACTGGGCGACATGAGCACGAAGGCCGCATCGGAGATGGCGTTCTCAAAGGGCGTGAATACTGTCAACCCGGTTCCGTCGAGTCCATGCGCCTCGAACTCGACCCCGTCGACGTGTCCCAGGACGGCCCGCTGCGCGGCCAGGGCAGTCTTGTTCCACTTGTCGAACGTGTCCAGGGCCCGCTCGTTCTCCGCGTTGTAGGCGCTGCGTCGCAGATACCACTGCCTCCGATGCACGCTCTCCACGGGCGTATCGCACCTCCAGCATCCACCGTCCTCGACCTGAAGATTTGCCAGCACCGTCTGACAGGTCGGACACCACTCCACCTGTCCATCCTTCTGATATATCAGTCCGGCGTCCAAGAGCCTCAGGAAGAGCCACTGTGACCATCGGTAGATACCTGGGTCGCTGGAAACGAATGTCCGCGACCAGTCGAATGACAAGCCGAGCAGGTCGAACTGGTTTCGCATGCGCTCGATGCAGTGAGACACCCAATCGCCGGGGGTCATCGAATGCTCTAATGCCCTCATCTCTGAGGGAAGACCAAACGCGTCGAACCCAAGGGAGTAGAGAACGGCATCGCCACGGTGGCGGCAGTAGCGGGCATAAGCGTCCCCGATGGTGTAGCTGCGAGCATGGCCCATATGCGCATCACCGGAGGTAAACGGAGGCGTTACGAAGACGTAGGCATTGGCAACACCTTCCCGTGCTTCCGGGATCGAGTAGACATCGTGCTCGCGCCAGATGGCCTGCCACTTACGGTCCAGTCGACGTGCGTCATGGACGGGGGTCTCACTGTGGTTGGTAATTGAAGAGTGCATATCGTAAGTAGGTCAATTTAATATATGGCAAGCTCCCCGGAGGCAGAGCGCCCGACGGGAATTGAACCCGCATCTTCAGCGTACAAGGCTGATGCTCTTAAACGTGGATTACTTTGAAGATAGAGGCCGTGCGACCCACAAATGCGGGCAACGCAGTCGTCGACTCGCAATCGGAAGCCCGATGTTGTCGACTGGGGGACTACCACACGGCATATTCCTGGTCTGTGCACCTCGCTATTGACCATTGAGCTACGGACGCTTGGACACTCTCCCAGGACGGATGTAGACGGTCAAGGCGGCATCGCCCGACGCAGCTCATGGGTGCAGCGGAACTACTCTTGCACCATGAACCCCTACTGATAGAGCGGAGTACGAGGTGAAACGACGCGATTTCCGATGAAAGACAGACGGACGAAACGTTTCTGACTGCCGACGTCGCTTTTCTCGCCGCCGTCGTGAAAGGCATCGCCACGACCCGAAAAGGCATCGCCATACTTACGCCGGCACGCGCCGCCCAAGATCTCGTTGTAGGGCGCCACCTGTGGCGAACGGGTCGACCAAAGCAGCGGCGCCCGCGGCCCGCGGCTCAATCCAGGCGGCGCTGCCCACGGACAGCGGCTCGACCCCAGCGGCGCTGCCCACGGACAGCGGCTCGATCTAAGCGGCGCTGCCCGCGGCGAGCGGCTCGGCCTCGGCCGGCTTGACGGTCTCCTGGTCGGGCGGCTTGGCGCCCTCCTTGGCCCAGGCCTCGTTGAATTCCACGCGCCACTTGCCATCCTCGGTCTGGCTGAGCGCGAGGTGCGCGCGGAAGCTGCGCCCCGAGCGCCCGCGGAAGCCCGTCACCGGACGCGCGGTGTAGCCGGTCTTGATCAGCTCCTTGCCGATCGCCACCGAGAGCTGCTTGCCGGCCTTGCCCTTCCAGATCACAAAGCCGCATCCCGGGTCCTCGCGCGCCCAGCAGGAGAAGCCCTTGCGGTTCTCCATGATCGGGTGCCCGCACACCGGGCACGGCCCAAGTGAGGCGCGCGGGATCTTGATGTCCTTGAGCTTCTCGTCGAGCACGGCGACCGTCTCGCGGGCGAAGCCGGCGATGTCCTGCATGAAGCGCTCGCGCGAGTCCTCCCCCTGCTCGATCTTGCCGAGGCGATGCTCCCAGTTGCCGGTGAGATCTGGGGATGTCAGCGGGTGGCCGTCGAGCAGGCGCACGACGTTGAGGCCCTTCTCGGTGGCCACCAGCGCGCGTCCGTCGCGCTCGATGTAGCCGACGGTGATCAGCCGCTCGATGATCGCGGCGCGCGTGGCGGGGGTGCCGATGCCGGAGTCCTTCATCGCCTCGCGCAGCTCGTCGTCGTCGACGAGCTTGCCGGCAGTCTCCATCGCACCTAGCAGCGAAGCGTCGGAGTAGCGGCGCGGCGGCTTGGTTTCCTTGCGGGCACTCTCGATCTTGCGGGTCTCCACGTCCTCGCCTTCGACCAGCCGCGGCAGCTGCTGATCGGTCTCGTCGTCGTCGGAGTCGGCCTTGGCCTCCGCCGGCACCTCGCCGTAGACGCCGCGCCAGCCGGGCACCACCAGGAGCTTGCCGCGTGTGCGAAAGACGTAGCCCGCGCTCTTCTTCGCAGTGGCGCCCGCCTTCTCGCCCTTGGCGGGCTCCGCGGTCCCCTCGGCGGTCTCATCCTCGGCGGCATCCTTTGCGGCCCCGTCCTTCGCCGCGATAGCCTTCACGGCGACCGCCCCGCCGGCGGGAACCACGGTCGTCTCCACGCGCGTGTTCTCGAACACGGCCTCAGGATGGAAGATCGCCAGAAAGCGCCGCACGGCCATGTCGTAGACGCGCTTGTCGTCGTCGCCCATGCGGTCGACGGCGTGCTCGGCGCGCGTGGGGATGATCGCGTGGTGGTCGGTCACCTTGCTGTCGTTGACCACGCGCTCCAGCGGCAGCTCGTCGAGTGCCGCGACGTAGGCGGCGGCCTGGGCGTATTCCTTGCGCTCGCCAACCTGCTCGGCCGTGGGCTTGATCTCGGGGATCATGTCGGTCGTCAGGTAGCGCGAGTTGGTACGCGGGTAGGTGAGCGCCTTGTGCTCCTCATACAGCCGCTGCGCCGCGGCGAGGGTGCGCCGCGCGGAGAACCCGTAGCGCGTGTTGGCGTCGCGCTGCAGCGAGGTCAGGTCGTAGAGCATCGGCGCCTTCTCGCGCTGCTCCTTCTTCTCGAGCTTCGTGATCGTGCCCTGACGAGCGCGACAGGCGTCGACGATCGCCCGCGCCTCGGCCTCGGCGGCGATGCGCGGCTTGGCGCCCGCGTGAAAGCGCCCCACGTAGGTGCGCTCGCCGTCGCCGTCGCTCTCCCCCGCGCCGTGCCCGTCCATCGGGGCGGCCGCGAAGGTCGCGTCGACCAGCCAGTAGGGCTCGGGCACGAAGGCGCGGATCTCCTCCTCGCGGCGCGTGAGGATCGCAAGCGTCGGCGTCTGCACACGCCCGAGCGAGACGGCCCCGTCGAAGGAGGTGCGTAGGCGGATGGTGGCGGCGCGCGTGGCGTTCATGCCGACGATCCAGTCGGCCTCCGAGCGCGAGCGGGCAGCCTGCTCCAGGAGCGCCAGCTCCTCGGCGGGGCGCAGCGAGGCGAACGCGTCCTTCATCGCCGCGGTGGTCATCGAGTTCAGCCACAGCCGCTGAACGGGCTTGGATGCCTTGGCCTTCTCGTATAGATAGGCGAAGATCAGCTCGCCCTCGCGTCCGGCATCGCAGGCGTTGACGACCGTCTCGACGTCGTCGCGGCGCAGCTGCCCGGAGACGACGGTCATCTGCTTGCGCGAGCGCTCGTCGCGCACGACCAGCTTGAACTTGTCGGGCACGATCGGCAGGTCGGGCATCCGCCAGCGCTTGTAGCGGGGGTCGTATTCGTCGGGCTCGGCCAGCTGCACCAGGTGACCCACGGCCCAAGTGATCACATAGTCGGGGGCCTCAAGCCAACCCTCGTGCTTGGCGAACGGACCCGGCAGTACACGCGCCAGGTCGCGCCCCACGGAAGGCTTCTCGGCGATAACCAGGGTCTTTGCCATCCCGGTCAGCGTAGCGGTTGGGGGGCCGCGGGGTAAAGGGCGGCGTTCGGGGTGGGGTGGGGCCGATACCTGGTCGACGCCCCGCCCCGCCCAGCGCGCCGCGCTGCATCTACGCCGATCCAGCGCTTCCCGGTGGGGAGCGCTCGGCGCTCAACCTGTGGCGCTCGCCCGGCTCACCCCGAGGCACACGGACCGGTACCCACCGGCGGCCCGGCCCCTTCGAGAACGTGAGCCACGGTGGCATTTGCGACGCCGTAGCCGCCGTGCGGACCGCCACCTGTGGTGCCTGCGAATACGGTGGTCAGCACGCGCCCCGAGGAGTCCACGAGCGGGCCGCCCGAGTTGCCCGGCCGCACCAGCCCGCGCAGCGGCGTGAGCAGGCGCGAAACCGGCCCTTCGCCGTAGGCGTTCTGGGTGACCACCGTTTGCGTCTGTCCGATGCGCCCGGGCTGTGCGTCGAACGGCCCGTTCTCCGGATATCCCAGGATCGCCCCCGCCTCACCCGCCGACGGGCTGTTCGCGAGGGCGAGCGCGGGCAGCGAGAGTTCGCTCACGCGTAGCACCGCCAGATCGTCGGTGGGGTCGAACGCGACGGCCTGCGCCGGCAGACCCGGCTCCTCACCGCCGACCTCCACAGTGGTGTCCTGCTCGCCGGCGATGACGTGCGCGTTGGTGAGGACCTCGCCGGGACGCACCACCCAGCCCGAGCCCTCGATCGCCAGCCCGCAGGCGGTGCCCAGCACGCGCACCACGCTCCGGGAGGCCATGCGTACCCCAGGCGAGCGCGCCACCGCCGGCAGCGGCGGGGCCACGTCGGGTGAGGGACCGGCGATCGAGGGCAGCGGATCAAGGCGCGCCAGCGCGTTCAGGATCGGTCCGGTCGGTGGCAGCAACCGGTTGAGGTCGCGCAGGATCACAGAGCGCTGGATGTCCTCGCGCACGAGCGCCTGCACTGGCGCCTGGCCGACCACGGCTGCCACGATCCACACGATCGCGAGGCCGATGGCGGCACTCAGCAGGGCGCCCAGCGCGCCGTCGAGCAGCCCCAGCCCTGGAATGAATCCCCACGCCCGACGCAGCCTCCACCCCACTCCCTCAAGGCCCGTGGCGAGGATGCCGCCGGCCAGCAGCGCGCCGATCAGTCCGAAGGCAGGCACGTAGGGCGAGGCGGAACCCTGGGGCAGCAATAGAGGAGCCAGGCGCGTGCCGAGGAAAGCACCCAGGAGGAACCCACCGACGGAGAGCACCCCCACGATGAACCCCCGCCGGAAGCCAAAGAAGGCCATCAGGGCCACAAATGCGACGATGAACCAGTCAAGGCGTGTCATCGACCATGTTCTACCGTTCCGCTGAGGTGATACACGCGATGCGCTTCTCGGAGCAGCGCGCGACACGGTTCTCGAGGCAGCTCACGACGGGCTCCTCGGGGCGCGGGGCCAACCGCTCCTCGCGGGCGCGCGCGAGTGCCTCGGGGCGGGGTTCGTCGGGGCGAGGCCATCGCAGGCGACCCCTGTGGCGTATACGGGCACTCGTGGCCCTCGCGGCGGTCGCTTTCCTGGCAGGTCTCATAGCGGGCGCGGCCCCCTCCTCCCCATCCTCCGCGCACGCACTCGCGGCACGCTTTGCGATCGCCTGGTCGCGCGGCGACTACGCCTCCATGTACTCGGACATCGATCTCGCCTCGCGGCGGGAGCTCTCGGCGGGCGAATTCGCCGCCGCCTACCGGCAGACGGCGCTCACCGCTACGGCCACGCGCCTGCAGGTGGCAGGCTCCCCGCGCGGCGTCGACGGACCCGCCTCGCCATCGGGAGTGACGCTGATGGCGGTGCCCGTGCGGGTGCATACGCGGCTGTTCGGCACGCTCTCGGCGAGTTTCACGCTGCCCGTCCACGGCGACGGCGCGAGCGCACGCATCCTGTGGTCGCGCACGTTGCTGTTCCCTGGGCTGCGCTCCGGCGAGCGGCTCACACGACACACCTTCCTGCCCCCGCGCGCGCCGCTTTTGGCACGTGACGGCTCCGTGCTCGCCTCAGGGGCAGCCGTTAACTGGGCAGCGCGACTCGCCGCTGGGAGCCCTGGCGGGGGCGGTCGTGGGCGCCACCGGCCCGATCCCCTCCACCGAGCGCGAGGTGCTCGAAAGCGAGGGCGTGCCGACCGACGCCCTGGTCGGCGTCTCCGGCCTCGAGCAGACCTTCGACGAACGCCTGCGCGGCGCCCCGGGGGGCGAGCTCTTGGCCGGCGAACGCGTGCTTGCGAGCGCTGCCGGCCAGGCGGGTAGCGCGGTGCGCACGAGCGTCTCCCCGGCCGTGCAGCACGCCGCCGTGGAAGCCCTCGGCAGCCAGTACGGTGGGATCGTCGCGCTGGATCCGGCCACGGGCGAGATCCTGGGGGTGGCGGGCATCGGCATCGACGACCTACAGCCGCCCGGCTCGACGTTCAAGATGATCACGCTCAGCGCCACGCTGCAGGCCGGTCTGGCCAAGCCCACGACCGTCTTTCCCTACGCCACCTATGCGACGCTCGACGGCGTGAAGCTCAGTAACGCCAACGGCGAGGACTGCGGCGGCACGCTCGCCTTGGCCTTCGCGGTGTCGTGCAACTCGGTGTTCGCCCCGCTCGGCGTCAAGGTCGGCGCGCCACGGCTGGTGGCCACCGCCGAAGGCTTCGGCTTCAACCACCCGCCTGGCGTTGCGGGCGCGGTCGAAAGCACCCTCCCCCCCGCCTCGCAGATCCAGGGCGAACTGGACGTTGGCTCGACCGCGATCGGCCAGGGCGAGGTGCAGGCGAGCGCTCTGCAGATGGCCACCGTGGCGGCCACGATCGCCGACGGCGGGCGCCGCCCGGAGCCCACCTTCGCGCTCTCCGTCGGCCCACCGGCGCCCGGGCCGCGCGCCGTCAGCCCCGCGGTGGCGCGCACCGTGCGGCGCCTGATGATCGGCGTCGTGCGCGAAGGCACCGGCACGGCCGCCGCGATCCCCGGCGTCACCGTGGCGGGCAAGACGGGCACCGCCGAACTCGGCGCGCCGGGTGGGGCGGGTGGATCCAAATCCTGCAAGAGCGCCTCCGAATCAGGCTTCGGTACGAGCGCGGGCGAATCGGGGTCAGGCGAATCCTCAGCCGGCGAATGCCAGAGCGCGGCCAGCGAAGCGCAGAGCACCGACGCCTGGTTCGCGGCCTTCGCCCCCGCCCTGCACCCCCGCATCGTCGTGGGCGTGCTGCTCGTGCGCGACGGCGCCGGCGGCGCCACCGCCGCCCCGGTCGCCCGGCAGGTGCTGGAGGCCGGGCTTCAGGCCAGCCGCTGAGCGCGCGAGCTCAGACGTCCAGCTCGGCCGACGCAGTGTTGGCCGGGTTCAGCGGATCGACGATCTTCAGTGTGAGCGGGCGATTGTCCAGCGAGACGACCTGGATCTTGTAGAGCAGCAGCGCTCCCTGGGTGGGCCCGAAGGAGGCCACCGAATTGAGCACCGGGATGCGGCTCTTGGGGGGCACCAGGCCGGCGCGGTAGGCAAACTCGTTGGTCGCATTCGGGACGATTGGCGTGTAGACGTTGTTCTGAGTGTCGGTGATGCTCAGCGTCTGCGCCGGCGCGGCCAGGTGCGGGGCTTCGGTGTTGTTATAGACCTGCAGGAACACCCCGAACCACTCTTCGCCGGGGGCCAGCTGGCGCTGGGCGGGCGTGAGACCGACGAGATAGGAGGAGTCCTCCTCGTCGTAGGGGTTCAGCTCGCGCGAGATCTGCACCTCGTATACGAGCGGGCCGACGTCGAGATAGGGCGCGTTGGCACCCGACTCGCCGGCATAGGTGCCGCCGGTGACCTTCGTGTGCGATTCCCCGCAGGCCCCCAGCGCAAGCGCCGCGACAAGCACGAGCGCCGCGAAGAGCAGGCGGCGCGCAACGGCGGACGACCGGCCAAGCGGACGGCGCGCGGCGGCGGTGCACCGGCGGACCACGCCCGTAGACGTGGAGCTGGAGCTGGGTGAGGTGGAGCGCACTGAGGGGGACATGCGACGCGGCAGTCTATCCGGCGGCCACCGTGACGCGCGCGCTGCCCGGGCGAGCCTCGAGGCCACCCTCGATGATCGCGCGCAGACGGCGCAGCGCGCGCCTGTTCTTACGCGTCGTCCAGCACCGCGCGCCGAAGCTCTCCATGATGCGATCGGAGAGCGTCGCCGGCTCGGTCGCCAGGGTGAAGCGCAGGCGCGTGCCGCCGCCCGCTCCCTGGGCGAGCTCGTAGACGCCGAGCGTGCGGATGCGGTTGGTCTTGCCGGTGCGCCCGGCCTCGACGAGGCGGTGCGGGCGCTCCACCTCGACGAATGTCACGTCCGCCCAGCTGAAGCGGTTGCCGGGTGCCTTCACGCGAAAGCGCGCCCCGGCCCCCAGGCCGACGGAGTCGATGCGCGTAAGGTGCCAGTCGACCAGGTAGTGGTCGGTGAACTCGGCGTGGTTGGCCAGGTCCTGCAGATAGTCGAAGACCTCCTCGCGCGGGGCGTCTATGAGCGTGGAGACGGTCACCGGGTCCATGCGCCGGGAGTCTATAAGTGGCGGCGGAGACTGCGCCGCGGGAGCCTACGCGGCGCGCGCGGACAGGCGCACGGCGTGGCCGTGCTCGGAGTGGCGTACGAGCTCGCTCGCAGCCGGAGCCTCGCGACGCAGAGGGCGGCACAGCTCGCAGACGATCCCCTTGCCGCGCTCATACAGGTGTACTCGCTCGCCGACTAGCGGCGTGCGCCCGCAGTCGTTGCAGCGATGGCGGTCGGCCACGAGGGCTCCGACGCCGCGGCGCAACAGTAGGCGCTCGAATTGCTTTATGTAGGTGACCGATCCAGCCATGGGTGGGGGTTTCGCCGCTGTCCGGCGACCTCCTCCCAAGCGCAAGGAAGGCGTCGGCCGGCAGTTGTGAAGTGGCCAGCAGTCATCCGTTTGGGACAATGAGAGCGTGGGTAGTTTTACGAAACCTCTATGGACCACTTACCGAGCTCTTATGGGGAAGGAGGACCGTAGATGTCAGAGGTTGACACCCTCGTTATGATTGCTACGAGGTTCCGTCGGCAGAACGATCCCAGGGTGCCGACGCACCGAAAAGGAGGTGCATCGATGGAGTCCATGACTTCGGGCACAATGGCCGGCACTGGATCGTTTCGCTGTCAGCGCTGTGGCTATGTGCTGACGCTCGCCGCCTGCGACATGCTCACCGACTGCCCCGGCTGCGGCGGGCGCAGTTTCGTGCGAGCCTCGCTGTTCAGCACCGCCCGTATGCCCCCCGGCGAGACGACCACCCCGGCACCCGACACCGATCGCGAGGCCTGGCTGGGCGATGTGCGCGAGCGGATCGAGGAGCCGGGGGAGTACATCGTCTACGAGGAGAACGGCGAGCCCGTGGTGGTCGCGCTAACGCGCGAGTGGACACGCGTGGGACGCAGCCTGGCCGCCGACGTGCGCTTCGACGACCCCACCGTCTCGCGTCGGCACGCGCTGATCGTGCGCCAGCCCGACGGTGTGCGCGTGCTCGATGACCGCAGCCTCAACGGCGTGTTCGTGAACGGCGAGCGGATCGAGTGGCGGGCCTTGAAAGACGGTGACGAGATCGTCGTCGGGCGCTATCGGCTGGGCTTCTTGAGCGTCACGGCAGACCGGGCCGAGCAAACGGGCGACCCGCGGCACCTACATTCCGTCAGCTGAACCGAGGCCTGGGCCGCAATCGCCGTGGCCACTGCTCCGGCGACGCCGGCCGCGTAGTATCGCCAGCCATGGCGCATAAGATCGCGGTGCTCTCCCAGAAGGGGGGCACGGGCAAGACGACGACCGTTCGGACCCTGACCGACGCGCTGCGCCGCGCGAGGGTGCACACGCTCGCCATCGATCTCGACCCGCAGGGGAACCTGTCGGACTATTTCGACGTGGCCCCCGACGCGCAGCCGACCATCGCCGACGTGCTCGCCGGTCGCGCAAGCATCGCGGAGGCTATCCACGCAGACGTGGTGCCCGCCAACCTGAGCCTCGCCGAGGCCGAGCTGATGCTGGGTGGCAAGATGGGGCGCGAGCTGACGCTGCGCCGCGCGCTCGCCAAGGCGCCGGCGGAGTACGAGGCGATCCTGATCGACTGCCCTCCCTCACTGGGCCTCTTGACGGTGAACGCCTTGGTGGCGGCGGACTACGCGCTGGTGACCGCCGAGGCGCAGTACTTCGCGCTGCAGGGGGTGGAGCAGGCGATGGAGGTGATCGAGCTGGCGCGCGACAGCCTCAACCCCGACCTGGCGCTGCTGGCGATCGTGCTGAACCTCGCCGATATGCGCACGGTGCACTCGCGCGAGGCGCTCGCCTCGCTGCGCGAGAACTTCGGCGAGTCGGTCGCCGACAGCGTGGTACGCAGCTCGATCGCGTACGCCGAGTCGGCGGAGCGGGCGGTGTCGATCCTCGATCACCGCCCGGACCTCGGGTCGGACTACCTGGCGCTGGCAGACGAGTTGCTGGGGCGCTTGCCAGGACTGGAGGACGCGCGGGGGCGATTGGCGCAGATGCGGTGAGGCCGGCAGTGGCAGGTGTGAGAGCTGTGCTCTGAGGGGATATTCTCTTTTTTGTTCTGTCATGCAATAGTATTCGATACCGTATATACGATAGTAATCAAGTTTTAAACTCGCTAACCAACAACCCCTCCCCTTACATCGCCTCACGCCCCCTACACTGGGCCCCTATATCCCCTCCACGTAGGCTCCCTGCGCCTCAAACGGCGCGCGCATGACCGCCGCCCAGCCCTCAGCCTCGCGCTGCAAAGCCGAGCAGACCGAGCCGGTCTGCTCGTAGAAGCACCAGAAGAGCACCGTGGGGCCAGCGCCGGAAACGGTCGCACCCAAAGCGCCCAGCTCACTCGCGCGCTCGGCCAGCGCTAGCGAGCGCGGGAACAGCGGCCTGCGGTGGGGCTGGTGCAGACGGTCGTGCAGGCCGCGGGCAACCAGGTCCCAATCGCCTCGCGCGAGGCCCAATACCAGCAGCGAGGCGTGGGCGACGTTGAACACCGCATCGGTCAGCGGCACCTCAACCGGCAGAACGGCCCGCGCCCGCTTGGTGTTGACGGCCTCGCCGGGAACGACCACCAGCGCCTCCAGGCCCGTGGGGGGCTCGAAGCGCACGGCCTCTCCGTCGACGCACACCACGAAACCTCCGAGCAGCGCGGCGGCGGCGTTGTCGGGGTGGCCCTCCAGCTCGCTCGCGAGGTCCAGCAGAGGCGCGTCGAGCTCGAACAGATGGTCGGCGGCCATCAGCCCGGCGACGACGGCGGCGGCACTCGAACCCAGACCGCCCGAGAGCGGGATGGTGGAACGGATGCGGAAGGTGAAGCCGTCGGCGGAGTGCAGGCGCTCGAAGGCCTGCACACAGAGATTTTCGCGGCCCCGCGCGACGGCGAGGTCGGTCTCGACGGCAAAATGGCCGGTCTCCTTCACTTCTAGCTCCAGGTGCAGCGCGAGCGCAGCGGCGAGACAGTCGAAGCCCGGGCCGAGGTTGGCCGAGGAGGCGGGCACGCGCACGAGGCGCCGGCGGATCACGCCGTCCTCTCGCCCGATGACGCCCGCACCGTGCACGTCGGGGATGGGGCGTACGCGCTACCTGCCGGCCACGGCATCTCGATACGCAGCGCGACGCCCAACCGCAGGACGCCCCTAGGCGTCACCCAGGACCGCCTCTTCCAGCGCGCCCATCTCGGGGAGGCAGTGGATCGTGAGGCCGTCGTTGTGCGCCATGGCGGTCTCGGGGTCCTTCAGGCCGCGCCCGGTGAGCACGCAGGCGACGCGCTCGGCGCTGCCTGCGCCGTACTTGAGCAGACCGGCCACCGAGGCGGCCGAGGCGGGCTCGCAGAACATGCCTTCGCGGGAGGCCAGGAGACGGTAGGCGGCCAGGATCTCGGCGTCGCTGACGGCGCGGATCGCCCCGCGCGAGTCGAGCACGGCACTCATGGCGTCCTCCCAGCGGACGGGGTTGCCGATGCGGATCGCGGAGGCGACGGTTTCGGGGCGCTCGATGCGGTGGCCGAGGACGAGCGGCGCGGCGCCCTCGGCCTGCATGCCATAGAGGCGGGGGGCGGCGCCCATCTCGCTGAAGCCGCGCCAGTAGGAGGTGATGTTGCCGGCGTTGCCGACGGGGATGAAGAGGGCGTCGAGCGAGCCTTCGAGGTCCTCGAGCAGCTCGAAGGCGGCGGTCTTCTGGCCTTCGATGCGAAACTCGTTGACGGAGTTGACGAGCGTGATGGGGTGGGTGGCGATCATCTCGCGCACGAGCTCCAGGGCGCGGTCGAAGTTGCCGTCGAGGGCGATCACGCGGGCGCCGTGCATCAGCGTCTGGGCCATCTTGCCGGCGGCGATGTTGCCGTCGGGGACGATCACCGCGCAGGTGATGCCGGCGCGCGCAGCGTAGGCGGCGGAGGAGGCGGCGGTGTTGCCGGTGGAGGCGCAGATGACGGCCTTGGCGCCGTCGCGCACGGCGGCGGAGACGGCGCAGGTCATGCCGCGATCCTTGAAGGAGCCGGTGGGGTTGGCGCCCTCGAGCTTGAGGCGCACTTCGGCGCCGACCATCTCCGAGAGCACGGGGGCACGCAGCAGCGGCGTGGAGCCCTCCTGGAGGGTGATGAGGGGGTCGCCGGGCGCGAAGGGAAGCCGCTCGCGGTAGCGCTCGATCAGGGGGATGTGGCACTTAGAAATAGAGATCAACCACCCCTCGCGTTGCACGACGGAGCCGAGCCCGCTGACAGACCGCTTTGCCTCTCGTGGTACATCGCTTTGATGGAGTCATATGAACTCCTCTTCTATCACCCTTATGGCGCGGGGGGTGGAGCGCATGAAGTCAAAGGCGCCGATCTGCGCGATGGCCGCCTGCAGGCGCGACTCGGACAGCGGGTGGATGACCATGACCAGGCGCGCGGCCTCGCCGAGACCACGCTGCACGACGGACTTGACGGAGGCGCCGTGCTCGCCGAGGACCTGCGCGACGGCGGCGAGCACGCCGGGACGGTCGGCGACCTCCATGTGCAGGTAGAAGGACGAGGGAACATCGCTCACGAGCACCAGCGGCTCCAGGGGAGCGGGGAGCGCGGCGGGCGGGCGCATGACGCTGACGACGTCACCGAGCACGGCGGAGGCGGTCTGCAGCCCGCCGGCACCGGGTCCAGACATGGTGATCTCGGTGATGGCCTCGGATTCGACGGTGACGGCGTTGAAGGGGCCCCCCACGGACGCGAGCGGGTGGCCGGCGTAGAGGAAGGCGGGATGCACGCGCACCGAGAGGCCGCCTGAGCGGCGCTCGGCGGTGCCGATCAGCTTCAGGCCGAGGCCGAGCTCGCGGGCGTAGGCGAGGTCGTCGGACTGCAGGTGCTCGATGCCCTCATAGGGAACATCCTCGAGACTCACGGGCGTGCCGAAGGCGAGGCGCGCGAGGATGGCCATCTTGGCGGCGGCGTCGCGCCCGGAGACGTCGTCGGAGGGGTCAGCCTCGGCATAACCCTGAAGCTGAGCCTCAGCCAGAGCCTGGGCGTAGTCGGCGCCGCGGGCCATCTCGGAGAGGATGAAGTTGGTGGTGCCATTGACGATGCCATGGATGCGCTCGATGTGCGCGCCGGCAAGCGACTCGGTGAGCACGCGCACGACGGGCACGACACCGGCGACGGCGGCCTCGAAGCGCAGCTGCACGCCGTGCTTGGCGGCGGTCGCGAACAGCTCCTCGCCGTGCTGGGAGAGCAGCTGCTTGTTGGCGGTGACGACGTGACGCCCGGCGCACATCGCGCGCAGCACGTAGTCGCGCGCCGGTTCGATCCCCCCCAAGAGCTCGACGACGAGCTCGGAGCCCTCCAGGATCTCCTCATAGCGGCCGGAGGAGCGCGTGAGCGCTCCGGCGAGCACCGGGACGCGGCCGGTCAAGCGGCCGACGTGCTCGGAGCGCTCATCCAGCAGCGAGGCAAAGGCCGAGCCCACGGTGCCGCGGCCGAGCAAGCCCACGGGGAAAGGTTTTGAGGAGAGGGACCCCACAAGGGGGTCCGGCGAGGGCCGCGAAGTGGTGGCGTCGGCGGAGGGCGCCGAAGACGCGCGCTCAGCGGACATCATGGGCCACCCTCAGCGACATCACGGCTTCAGCGGACATCGCGGCCATCTCCAACGGACATCGGGGCCTCAGCGAACATCGCGGCCATCTCCAGCGGCCATCGGGGCCTCAGCGGACATCGCGGGCCATCAAGTCGTCGAAGGACTCGCGGCGCACGACAAGACGCGCGCGGCCACCCTCACAGAAGACCACCGGCGCGCGGGGGACGCCGTTGTAGTTGTTGGCCATCGCAAAGCCATAGGCGCCGGTGGCGGGCGTGACCACGACATCCCCCGGGCGCGGCTCGTCGAGCAGCGCGTGGCGGACGATCACGTCGCCGGACTCGCAGTGCTTGCCCGCCAGGACACACTCGGTCTGCCCGTCGGGGCGATCGACGACGTGGGCCTCGTACACGGCGCCGTAGAGCATGGGGCGCAGGTTGTCGGACATGCCGCCGTCGACGGCGACCCAGGTGGAGACGTTGTGCTTGACGGACTCGACGGTGTAGAGGGTGACGCCGGCGCGGGCCGTCAGGGCGCGCCCGGGCTCCAGCAGCAGGCGCTCGTGCGGACCCAGGTGGGCGCGGGCGGCGCCGAGGACGGCGGCGACGTAGTCCTCGATCTCGGGCGGGCGCTGGTCGCGGGTGTAGGCGACGCCGAGCCCCCCGCCGAGATCCCAGACGGGAAAGCGGCCGAGCGTGGCCAGCTGCGCGGCGGCGCGCTGGAAGGGCGCGAGGTCGAGCAGCTGCGAGCCGACGTGCGCGTGGATGCCCTGGAGATCGAGGCCCGGCACGGCGCGCACCCTAGCGATGGCCTCGCGCGCGGCGTCGAGGCCGAAGCCGAACTTCGAGTCGGCCTGGCCGGTGGAGATGGCGTCGTGGGTCTCGCCGCGCACGTCGGGGGTGGCGCGGATCAGCACGGGCTGGGCCTCGCCGTCGCGCTCCCCCTCCCCCAGCAGCTGCTCCAGTCGCGAGAGCTCGTCGAGGTTGTCGATCACGATCAGACCGACACGATGGTGCAGCGCCATGCGCAGCTCGGCTTCGGACTTGGCGTTGCCGTGCAGGACCAGACGCTCGGGCTGGAAGCCGGCGGCGAGCGCGAGGTGGAGCTCGCCGCCGGAGGCGACGTCGCACCAAAGGCCCTCCTCGGCGAAGACGCGCAGGACGGCGGTGCAGGGGCAGGCCTTCGAGGCGTAGACGATCGCCACCTCAACATCGCCCGCCGCCTGGCCCGCCCCCCCTCCCGCGGTCTGGCCCGCTGAGCCCGCTGCCTCGCCCGCCGACCCCGCGCCCTCACCAGGCGACCCCGCTGCCTGGCCCCCTACCTCCGCGACCTGGCCCGCCCCCCCCACCGCTGCCCGTCCCGCCGCAAGGCACGCGCGCGCGCGCGTGCGCAGATCGGCCTCGGCCACCACGTACGCGGGCGTGCCGAACTCGCGCGCCAGCTCAAGCGCGTCGCAGCCGCCAATTTCCAGCACACCGCGCTCGGACAGAGCGGAGTCGAGGGGAAAGACGTGTGAGAGGGTCGTCCTGGCTGCCATGACCGGTTGATTATCGCTTGCGGTTCAGGCAGTTGTCGGACGAGCCGCGCCGATCCCCGCGCGCAGGCCGCTGAGGCCGCCGGCAGAGCGCGCCATCCACACCAGCCACACCGCCCCGATGACGGCCAGCACGACGCTCTCGACCTGGGCGCCGGTGAGACCGACGAGGACCTCCTTGTTGCGCCGGATGAACTCGACGAGGAAGCGCTCCAGGCCGCTCAGGAGGAGGTACAACGCGAAGATGACCCCGGGACGGACGCGGTCGCGCAACTGCCACAGCAGATACGCGACGAGGCCCATCGTGAGCGTCTCGTAGATCGGAGTGGGCTGAACGGTGACTCCGGGCAGGGTGGGGACTGTGCCATGCGGGTAGCCCATCGCCCAGGGCAGGTGCGAGCGGATGCCGTAGTCCCCGTCGCCAGAGACCTGGCAGCCGATGCGCCCGAGCGCGTAGCCGAGCGCGAGGCCGGTGGCGCACATGTCGAACATGCGCAGCTCCAAGACGCGCCGCCAGCGCATCCACGCGATGACGCCGATGGCGCCGCCGATCGCACCGCCATACCAGACGAGTCCGGAGCCCGAGAAGATCGAGCCCACGAGATTGTGCTTGACGGAGGAGTAGTTCTGGATGATGAAGTAGCCGCGCGCGCCGATGACACCGCCGAGGAGAGCGGCGAAGATGATCTCGTAGGCCCAGTCCACAGGCCGATCGAGCTCGCGCAGCCGCCGCGCCAGCAGCAGGCCGCAGGAGAGGAAGGCCAGGGCAAAGGTGACGCCGAAGGTCTTGACGGAGATGCCGAGGATGTCGACTTCGGGCTGCATGGGCCCCGCACTTTAGGGGAGCGGAAGACTGGTCTGCGACAATCCCATCATGGCGACGCACACAGCCAACAGGCGCACGAGCTTCGGCCGCGACGGCGGGTTGCAGGCCCGGATGCTGCTGACGATGTTCCTGCTGGGCCTCATCTACGTGGTGTTCGTCGGCGCGCTGTTCGCGGCGGGCGCTGCGGCCGGAGCGATCGTGGTCATCGCGGTGGTGCTGCTGCTGGTGCAGCTGTTCACCTCGGACAAGATCGCGCTGGCGACGATGGGAGTCAAGGAGACGACCCCGGCCGAGGAGCCCGAGCTGCACGGGATCGTGGAGCGGCTGTGCGTACAGGCGGACCTGCCCAAGCCGCGCGTGTGCGTGATGGAGACCCAGATGCCCAACGCGTTCGCGATGGGCCGCTCGAAGAAGTCCACGACGGTGTGCGCGACGCGGGGAATCCTCGAACTGCTCAGCCCGGCGGAGCTCGAAGGCGTGATGGCGCACGAGCTAACCCATGTGATCAACCGCGATGTGATGGTGATGACGCTCGCCAGCTTCTTCGCGACGCTGGCGTCGTTGATCGCCCAGTTCACGCTGTTCTTCGGCGGCGGGTTCGGAGGCGGCTACGGGCGCAGCCGCGAAGAGGAGGAGGGGATCTTCTTCGTGCTGCTGGTGTCGGTGCTGGTGTATGCGATTTCCTTCCTGCTCCTGCGCGCGCTCTCTCGCTACCGCGAGTTCGCGGCCGACCGGGGCAGCGCGGTGCTGACGGGGCGCCCCAGCGCGCTGGCCTCGGCGCTGCTGAAGATCAGCGGCACGATGGAGCGCGTGCCCAACCAGGATCTGCGCAAGGCGGAAGGGATGAGCGCGTTCTTCATCCTCCCTGCGCGCACGAAGAAGTCGCTGATGAACATCTTCGCCGATCACCCGCCGCTGGAGCAGCGACTGGCGGCGCTGGAGCGGCTGGAGAGCCAGCTGCAGGGCAGCGCCTAGCCCGTGGGTCTACGCGACGCCCTCTTGGGCCGCCGCCAGGTGAAAGGCCCCGCGCCCGACCGCCTGTTCGCGATCTCGACGGCCTATATCGCCCTGCAATCAGAACACCAGATCGAGCCGGCGGGCGACGCGGCGATCGTCTTCCAGGCGTTGGCAACTAGCGAGTTTGAAGCCACCATGCGCGACATGGAAGAAGTCGTGAAGGCCACGGGCGGCGAGACGGGCACCCAGGTGTCAAGCCAGGACGACAGCTACGGCTACCGCTGGATGGTGCTCAAAGACGCCGCCGTGGAAGACCTCGCGGTCGGCATCAACGCGGTGTCGAGCTCGATCGAGACGGCCGGGCACGGCGAGCGACTGCTGTGCGCCGTGTTTGCATTCAAGGACGCACGCGGCCAGCAGATCTACTTCATCTACAACTACAAGCGCGGCTACTGGTATCCGTTCGTGCCAGCCCCAGGCAACGCAAACGAGCGGCTGACCGAACGCGAGCTGCAGCTCAAGGCGCAGATGACGAATGAGCTGCCGATGGAGCCGGAACTGGAGCGGTGGTTCCCCCTATGGGGGATCCCGATCTGACCCGAGGTCAGTCCGGAATAAGACCTTCGCCCTGAAACTCCACGGCAGCCTCCTCGAGGCTGAGGTCCGGCGGCGGCAGGATCAGATCAGAGCCAAGCAGTTCGTCGTCCCCAACCGGCTCGCCCCTGGAACGCACATAGGACAGAAGCGCGTCATAGGCGGAGCGGTAGCCCGCCTCACTCCCGGCCTCGACCGCCGAGACGACGGCGTTGTCGAGCTGATGAAGCTCCCCGTTGGTCTGGTCGAGCCGGTACTGACCCTCCCCCGAGACCCGAACGATCATGCCGACTGTCCCTCGCCGGGCTGCGCGGGCGCCTGCTCTGCCGCGGGCGCGGCGCCGACCTCCGCGGTGCCAGGGGCACCCGCGTGCAGCTCTCCCGGAGCGCTGCCACCTGAGCCGAGTTCGGCCTTCATCTTCGCCAGATCGTCATCGACGGCCGAGGACGACGACAGCTCCTTGAGCTGCTTGTCGATGTCGTCTTCGCCCGGTCCCAGCGCCGTGACGTCATCGAAGGCCCCGGCGGATTCGAGCTCCTGCACGGCGTCGGCGCGGGCCTTCATGTTTTCGGTCTTGTCGACGGCGCGCTGCATGGCGAGGCCCACGTCGGCCATCTCCTCGCCCACACCGGTGGCGGCCTCGGAGATGCGCACCTGGGCTTCGGCGGCAGAGTACTGGGCCTTGATGACCTCCTTCTTGGTGCGGAAGGCCTCGATCTTGGCGCGCAGCTTCTGCTCGGAGTCGGTCAGCTTCTGCTGCTGGGCTTCGAGTTCTGTGACCTGCGTGTCGAGCGACTGCAGCTCGGTCTGGGCGACGTTCTTGCGCTCGAGCGCCATTCGCGCAAGGTCCTCCTTGCCGGCGGCGAGCGCCTGGCGGGCCTGGGTGTCGAGCTTGACCAGCTGCTGCTGCAGCGTGGACTCCTGCATCTGCAGGCGCTTCTTGGCCGTGACTACGTCGGCGATGCCCTTCTTGACGTTCTGCAGCTGCTCGAGCTGCTTCTCGTAGCTGTAGTCGAGCGTCTCGGCAGGGTCTTCGGCCCGGTCCAGAAGCTTGGACACCTTGGCCTTCACGACTGTTGACATGCGCCCGGTCAGACCGGCCATCCTGATCCTCCTATGAACTGTGGGAAGCCAAGCGTAGCTGACCGCGGAACTGGGGCGATGCGGAGGCCCTACAAACCAACCGGGTGGCGCACTACAAAGCCGGCGTTGGCCGGACGCAGCGGACGCCAGCGGGGACCCTGCTGATTGGAAGGATCATCCGCGGCCGATGTGTCCAGACGCACGCCGGCGACCGTCATGTAGGCGTGGCCGGGGTTCGTGAAGATGGTGACCCACTGGCCGATCCCGTGACTGCCCCAGCCTTCGAATTCAGAGGAGTCCATCGGCGTGGTGAGCAGACTGGCGCCGTGTAGAGCGAAGGAGACCGTGCCCGAGCAGTCATAGCCGGGCGAGGTGAAGGAGGCGTGGCCGCCACCATAGATATAGGGCAGCCCGATGATCTGGTTGCCGGTCCAGATGATCTCCTGCACGGCCGCCGGGGCAGACATGGGCGCCGCGGCGAGCCCGTCGATCACGCGCGCCGTGGTGCCCGGAACGAGCAGCTCGGGCTTGGTGGCGGCCGTGACACCGACCGGACTGCCCCCGGTGGGCCCGCCAACCTGGCCCGGGGCAGGCGGCGTGACGTAGGGGATGACCTGGCCGGTGGCGGTCTTTTCGTAGACCGGGCCGTCATAGAGAAGGCTTGCGGTGCGGGCGGTTACCGGCGCAAGGTGCACACGGGGCGTCGTGGGCGTCGTGGCAGGGGCCGTGGGAGCCGCGCCGCCGGCGGTTGCGGTGGTGCTCGTGCGGGTAGTGGCGGAGGAGAGAGAGGTACGCGGGGCCGGCGCGGCGGATCCGGAGGCGGTGCCACCGGTGGAGGCTGCTAGCGCGGGTGCTGCTGAGAAGCCCGCCAGCGACGTCAAACCAAGTAGCACTGCACTGCGCGCACGTACCCGCAAGACAACCTCTTTCGTAGGCCTGCGGGGTTAGCTGACGGGCTGGCGCTGAAAGAGCCTGCGCCTCCCACGGCTGCACCGTGGAATTCGCCCCAACATCTCGGGTCCCCCGTTCCTTGGCTTCTACCAAGGATTCGGCATTTCGCGGGGCAGCCTAGCAGAGTGCAATGACGGTTGCACGCGTTGCAGTGCTTTGCCCAAGAAGTTCCCGCAAATGACGGGAAAAACGACCCTTAAAGCAGCGTTTGGGGCAGGTGAGGCCGGGCACAGCGGGAGCGCCCGCCGCGCCCGTTAGTGTGCCGGGTCATGCGTGCCCACCCGCTTCGTCTCGGCGTGACCGCGGTGGCCTTGACCGCAGCACTGGCGGGCTGCGGCAAATCGCTGTCCAGCACGTCCTCGAACCAAGGAGCCGGACAACCCCTCGCCCCCGTGACCTCCGAAGGCGCGGGCGGCCTCACGACCAAGAACACGACGCGCCTGGGAGGCGCGAACCCGGCAACCGACGCCGCGGCCGTCGCGCTGGCGGTGCACCCCGGCCTCACTGCGGCGAGCCGCCCGCAGGCGGTGGTGGTGGTCGACGAACACGACTGGCCCGCTGCGCTCGCGGCCTCGGCGCTGGCGAGCGCGCCGCTGCAGGCGCCGCTGCTCTACAGCGAAGGCGAAGCGCTGCCGGCAGTCAGCGCGCAGGCTCTGAAAACGATGCGCCCGACCGGCGCCCTGGCGCTGAGCGGCGCGCAGGTCATCCAGGTTGGGACCTCGGCGGCGTCCGCCTCCATCGCCGGATACGGCACGCACGCGCTGGGCAGCGCCAACCCATACACGCTGGCCGTACAGGTGCAGCAGCTGCTCAGCACCGTCCAGCACCGCGAGCCGCACCAGGTGATCGTGGTGGCGGCCGACGGCCCGCCCGCGCTGGCGATGCCCGCGGCGGCGCTCGCGGCGGAGAGCGGCGCGCCGATTCTGTTCGTGAGCGCGACCGGCGTGCCGGCGGCGACAGCGAGCGCCCTGACGCACCTGCACCGGCCGGCGATCTACGTGGTCGGCTCGACGGCCGCGGTGAGCAGCGCCACCGCCAGCGCGCTGGCGCGCTACGGGCCAGTGAAGCGAATCGTCAGCCCGGTGGGCCGGATCGGCCGCGACGATCCCGTAGGCAACTCCATCGCGGTGGCGTTGTTCGAAGAAGGCGGGTTCGGCTGGGGCGCCGACGAACCGGGACACGGCCTGGTGTTCGCCAACGTCTCTCGCCCGCTCGACGCTCCGGCGGCGGCGCCACTGGCGAGCAGTGGCGATTATGCGCCGCTGCTGCTGCTGCAAGGGCCGGTGGGGGTACCGAAGGTGCTCTCCGAATACCTAACCGACATCCGCCCGGCCTACACGAGCGCGCCGGCCTACCGCGCGTCGCACGGCGCGTACAATCACGGCTGGCTGATCGGCGATGAGAGCGCGATCTCCGCCACCACGCAGGCCGAACTGGACACGATGCTCGAGATAGCCCCACAGCACGAATGAGTCAAGCCGAGAACCCCATCCGCCTGCGCCCCGAGCACGAGGTGACCGTCGAGGACGTGCGTCAGCTGATGGGCGCCTCCACACCGCACTTCGCGCTGCAGCTGCGCGAACGCATCGCCCGGCTGATCGCAGGGCTACCCCCAGGCGACCCGGCGCGCAGCGAAGGCGAGCGCGAGATCGCGCGTCTGGAGCGCCTTGGACTGCAGGGCGAGACGCGCGGGCAGGGCGCGAACGAGGGCGAGCCTCCGCTGCCGTCGCTGAGCGGCCTCTCCGCGCCGTCCTGACCGCGCGTAACGCCCGCTTATAGACGGCCTCGGCCCTCCCAGCGACGGCCTCGGCCCTCCCAGCCGCGTAACGCCGCTTGTGACGGCCTGGGTTGTCCTAGCCGCGCAGCGCCCGCCTGTGGCGGGCCTCCAGGAAGCGCGCACGCAGCAGCTTGAAGAGAAAGACGAACAGCGCAGCGTCCAGCGGCAGCAGCCCGAGCGTCAAGAGCGCCGGCACGGAGCCAAACTTGGAGTAGCCGAGCACCACGGCGCTGTGAAACACGAGCACCGGCAACAGCGCCAGGAGGATCGCGTGCGAGCGGTAGCCGCTGAAGTGCTCGCGCACGGTCACCTCGAACGTGCCGAGCCCCACCGCGACCAGCCCCGCCACCAGCGGCGCGGTGCCGTGCGAGCCGCCGCGCCGCAGACCGACGATCGTGCCGATCGCGCCGACCAGGATCAGGATCTCCGATAGCGGCCACGGGTACCACGGGGCGCGCGGACGTCCGCCAACCGTGGGAGCAACAGCGGGCGCCGAAGGGGGTGAAGCCGGCTTGGTCCTCGGCGCATCGGAACGTGGGCGCCGCTTACGCGAGCGACGGCTCTTGCTGGCACTGGCCACTTGCCGTCGATGCTAGCGCCTATGCTGAATCGGATGTCAACGCTCACCCCGCCCTCGCCGGCCGGCATCCCGGGCAGTGCGCTCGCCGGCCCCTTCGCGGTGGGTGAGTACGCACAGGCGCTGCGCGCCAAACTGCGCTCGCTCGCACGCGTGCAGCTGGTGGGCGAGGTGGTCAACCTGCGAGCCGCGCGCGCACGGGTGTATTTCGAGCTGCGCGACTCCGCGGGCGCGGTGCCGTGCGCGGCGTGGGCGAGCGATTGGGAGACGATGCTTGCGCGCGCTGGCGAGGTGAAGGAGGGCATGCAGGTGGTGGTGGCGGGCGGCTGCGACTACTACCCCGGCAGTGCGAGCGCGTCGCCCGGGTTCTCCTTCCACGTGACCGACCTGCGCGTGGCCGGCGTGGGCGACCTGCTGGCGCGCATCGACCGCCTGCGCAAGACGCTCGACGCGGAGGGTCTGCTGGAGCGTCAGAAGCTGCTCCCGAGAGCGTCGCTGCCGCGCACCATCGGTGTGGTCACAGGCGAGAGCGGCAAGGCGCGCGACGACATCCTCGCGGCGCTCGCGCGACGCGGGTGGGCGGGCCGGCTGGTGTGGGCTTACGCACCGGTGCAGGACCGCCACGCGGCGCCGGGCATCACTCGCGCGGTCCAGGACCTGGCGGCGGTCGGCGGCGCGCAGACGATCGTGGTGGCGCGCGGCGGCGGCTCGCTAGCGGACCTGTGGTGCTTCTGCGACGAGACGCTGTGCCGCACCGTGGCACTGCTGCGGGTCCCGGTGGTCGCCTCGGTGGGCCACCACACCGACCGCACGCTGCTCGACGACGTGGCGGCGGTGAGCTGCTCGACCCCGACGCACGCGGCGGAGGAGGCCGTGAGACTGCACTGCGTCGAGGCACGCATCGCGCTCGGGGGATACGCCCGGCGACTGGCCGACCATGGCCGGCCCGCTGTGCTCCTACGCGCACGTGCGCTGGCAGCGCTCACGCGGGCGCCGACCGAGCAGCTGCGCCGTCAGCGTGCACGACTGCACCAGCAGCTGCGTGAGACCCGTGCCGGCGCCCGCCGGCGGGTGCAGGACGAGCTGAACGTGAGCGCCAGGCGGGCGCTCGTGCTGGAGCGCAAGACCCGCGCCACCGAACGCGAATGCCGCGAGCGAGGTCCGCGAGAACTCGAGCGCTTAGCGCTGGCGCTGGCGGGCCACGATCCACAGCGTACGCTGGAGCGCGGCTACGCATTGGTGCAGAGCACCTCGGGCGAGTCACTGGCGACCGCGGAGCAGGCGCGACGCGCGGGTGACATGCGGGTGCGCTTCGCCGACGATACGGTTGCGGCGAGGATCGAGCGGCGATGAACGACACACCGACATCGACTGACGCCCAGCGCCTGCCACAGGCTGGCGCACAGGCGCCGACACAGACATACGAGGCGGCGGCGGCGCGCGTGGAGGAGATCATCCGCCGGCTGGACTCCGGCGAGGCGTCGCTGAACGAGACACTCGACCTCGTGCGCGAGGGCAAGGCGCTGATCGAGTACTGCGCCGCAGAGCTCGATGCCGTCGGCGGGGCGCTCGAGGAGCTGCGCCTGGACGAGCTGGTGAGCCGCCTGGAAGGCGAGAGCACCCCTTGAGCACCTGGGAGAAGCTGGCGAAGCTGCCGCTGCGAATCGAGCGCTGCACGCTGGAGGGCCTGGAGGCAAAGGTGTCGAGCGAGTTCGAACGCCTCTCGACGGTCATCCACCTGCAGGGCGCCGGCGAGGAGGGACAGAGCGAGGACGTGACCTACGACGCGCCCGACCACGAAATCCTGCAGGCCGCGGGCCCGCTGGAGGGACTCGAGGGCAGCTGGACGATGGCCTCCTTCTGCGAGCACCTGGCGGAGAGTGACCTCTTCCCGCGCCCGCCCCAGCGCGAGGTCTCGCGCCGCTACCGCGTGTGGGCGTATGAGTCGGCGGCGCTCGATCTGGCGCTGCGCCAGGCAGGGATCTCCCTGCACGAGGCGCTGGGGCGCACGCCGCAGGCGGTGCGCTACGTGGTGTCGCTACGCCTGGGCGAGCCGCCGACGATCGAGGCGCTGGGCCGATGGCTGGAGCTGTATCCGGAGCTGCGCTTCAAGCTCGACCCCACCTCGTCGTGGTCCCCGGGGCTGATCTCCGAACTGGTGGCGACGGGGGCGGTGGAGTCGGTCGACTTCAAGGCCTACTACAGCGGCTCGATCGTGGACCAGCCGGCGGACCCGGTGCTCTACAAGCGCGTCGTCGAGGCATTCCCCGAGGCGTGGATCGAGGACCCCGCGCTGACACCCGAGACCGACAGCATCCTGGCCGCGCACCGGGAGCGGTTCTCATGGGACGCGCCGATCCACTCCGTAAAGGACATCCAGGCGCTGCCGTACCCGCCGAAGATGGTGAACATCAAGCCCTCGCGCCTCGGCGGGCTGAAGAACCTGCTCGACGCTTTCGACTACTGCGCCGGCAGGGGCATCGGCAACTACGGCGGCGGCCAGTTCGAGCTGGGCGTGGGGCGCGAGCAGATCCAGTACCTCGCGGCGCTATTCCACGCGGATGCGCCCAACGATGTGGCGCCGACGGGCTTCAACCTCCCCCGCCCCAGGGGGGGCCTGCAGACGAGCCCACTCACAGCGGCGCCCTCGGCGACCGGCTTTCGCTGGGGCTGAGCCGCAGATTCCGCCGCAACTTCGCTGGCGCGGGTTGGTTGGGAAGCCCGTAGCCTTTATGGTCGGCGGCTCCCTGAGAACCCCCGCAATGGCAAGCACAGGAATCCGACAACGCTCCTGGGTCCTGGCTGCGGCGACGCTCTTCGTGTTGTCGCTTGCCCTCCCAGCCCTCGCGTCGAGTATGGCGAGCGCCGCCAACCCCGGCGGCACGGGCGCCCCGGCTAGCGCCCCGGCGACCTCCACGGGCGGGAGCGCGACCAAGACCGGCGGGGCGGCGGGCTCCAAGACCGGGACCGCCTCCAAGAGCGGCACATCGGGCGCGGCGCCGGGCGGGACGGCGGCCACGCCACGGCGCGCTACCCCCCACGCACGCCGCGTGGTGACGCTGAGCGACGCGCGCTGCGCACCGGCGGCGCAATGCGGCACGAACCCCCACGAGGTGTCGGTGCACGGCTACCTGGTGCTCAGCGGGCGCGGCCTCGATCCGGGGCTGATCGTGGCGTTCCCACATACACGCAACGCCACCATCGCGAGCAACTCGCCACTGACGCGCATCTACCAGTCACCGTCGGGGCCGGCCGTGAAGGTGCCGGTGCGCGCGCACAGCGGCCGCATCGAGATCCTGGTCGGCGGCGGGCGGCACTCCAACGCGAGCACACCGATCACGGTGGTCACCTATGCGCTGCATCCGCCCCGCCCGAAGGTTCCGCCGGCGCCCGCGCCCGTCGCGGCCGGGGCGCCCAGTGGCAGCGCCTTTGAAGGCCAGGGCATGTGGATCTGGTACCTGAGCGCCTCCGACGGCGGCAGCCTGCCGGCGATCGTCGCGCAGGCGCACGCGGCGGGCGTGAGCACGCTGTTCGTGAAGAGCAGTGATGGCAGCAGCAACTACTGGAGCCAGTTCTCGCCAGAACTGGTCGCCACGATGCACGCGAACGGGTTGAGGGTGTGCGCGTGGCAGTTCGTCTATGGCACGAACCCGGTGGGCGAGGCGGAACTGGGGGCGCGCGCGGTGGCGGACGGCGCGGACTGCCTGGTGATCGACGCGGAGGGCGAATACGAAGGGCGGTACGGGTCGGCGCAGAAGTACATCGAAACGCTGCGCGCACACGTCGGGCCGACCTACCCGGTGGGCCTGGCGAGCTTCCCGTACGTGGACTACCACGAGTCGTTCCCCTACTCCGTCTTCCTTGGCCCCAGCGGCGCACAGTTCAACGCGCCGCAGATGTACTGGAAGGACATCGGCACGAGCGTGGCCAACGTGTATGCGCACACCTACGAGCAGAACCTGATCTACGGCCGCCCGATCGCACCGCTGGGCCAGACCTACGAGAGCCCCACGGCAACCGAACTGATCGACTTCCGCTCACTTGCCGCCGCCTACGGCGCCAAGGGCGTGAGCTGGTGGGACTGGCAGGAAACCCCCAGCGCGCGCTGGGCGGCGCTGGCCGAACCGCTTGCGGCCCTCACGGTGCCCTCCCCCGAGCTGACCTCGCCGCTGCTCAGCCAAGGCGCGAAGGGCGATCAGGTGCTGTGGATGCAGGAGCATCTGGCCTCGGCCGTGACCACGCAGGCGACGAGCGGCATCTTCGACTCGACGACGACCGCCAACCTGGAGTCCTTCCAGACGGCGCACGGCATCCCCGCGAGCGGCCAGACCGACCCGAACACGTGGGCGGCGCTGTTGGCGCTGCCGGCCGTGGCGGTGGACTGGACCGAAAGCGGGCCGCAGGGTTGAGGAGTTAAGAAGGACGGGTGGGTGGGACCCCAATCTGTTGGGTCCGGAGGGGCCCGCGAAGTGGCAGTAATTACGCCACCCCGCGGCTCCATGGCCGGCCCTCAAAGGCCGGCCCTTCCTACATCAAACGCGCTGAATAAGGGTCCCGGTGCCGAGTCCCCCGCCGCAGCACATGGTCACGAAGCCGATCTCCTTGTCGCTGCGCTCGAGCTCGTGCAGGAGCGTGGTGATGAGCCGTGCGCCGGTCGAGCCGAGCGGGTGGCCGAGCGCCATGGCGCCGCCGTTGACGTTGACGCGGTCCATGTCGGGGTTGTGCTCGCGCCGCCAGGCCGCCACGACGGGCGCGAAGGCCTCGTTGATCTCGATCAGGTCGATGTCGTCGATCTTCATGCCGTTGCGCGCCAGGATCTTGGCGGTGGCGGGGATGGGACCCTCGAGCATCTTGACCGGGTCGCAGCCGACGGTCGTCTGGTCGACGATCCGCGCGCGCGCCTTCAGTCCGAGCGCGTTGGCCTTCTCGGCCGACATCAGGAGCACCGCGGCGGCGCCGTCGGAGATCTGCGAGGCGTTGCCGGCCGTGATCTTGCCGTCGGGCTTGAAGGCGGGCTTGAGCTGCGAGAGGGACTCGAGGTTCGTGTCCGGGCGGATGCCCTGGTCGGTGACGTGGGTGTCGCCATTGACCTGGAAGGGCACGATCTCGCGCTCGAAGCGGCCCTCCTCGGTGGCCTGGTGGGCCAGCTTGTGCGAGCGCACGGCGAGCTCGTCGAGCTCTGAGCGCGGGATCTCCCACTCGTCGGCGATCATCTCCGCGCCGAGCCCCTGCCCGACGATGTTGTGCTTGGCCATCAGCTCGGGCGTGAAGGCGAAGCCGAAGTCCTCCTGCGTCTTCATGCCGGCCGCGAAGGGGAAGTGGCCCATGTGCTCCACGCCACTGCCGATCATCGCGTCGTGCACGCCCGCGGCGATCAGCGCGGCCGCGAAGTTGACGGCCTGCTGGGCTGAGCCGCACTGGCGGTCGATGGTCGTGCCGGGCGTCTCGATCGGCAGGCCCTCCTGCAGCCAGGCGTTGCGCGCGATGTTGAAGCCCTGCTCGCCGAACTGCTGCACGCAGCCGGCGATCACGTCCTCCACCTCAGCCGCGTCGATGCCGGCGCGCGAGATGACCTCGCCGTAGACCTTGCCGAGCAGTGCGTTGGGGTGGGTGTCCTTGTAGTAGCCCTTCTCCCGGTGTCCACGGCCGATCGGGGTGCGCACCGCCTCGACGATCACGACCTCGCGGCCCTCTGGCTGCCTCATGTTGTCCTCCGTGTGGTTTGAAGTGGAAGTGGACCGCCGCCTCCGCCTTCGGGTCGCCGGCCTACTGACCTGCCGGACTGGCCGACTGCTGGACGCTGGTGGTTGGTGGTTGGTGGTTGGCGCTGGTGGGGACGGCAGGGCCGGTGCCCCACCCGTACTTCCATATTCTACCGTGTCTCGGCCTATAGATTGACTAGTCAGTCAATGTCGCGAAGCGTCTGCGGACGCATCTTTGACACCATCCCGGGCCGTCCCCCGACGGACTCCGTCCCGCCCCCGCCGACCGAGCCATCGACCGAGCCACCCCGACCCCCGCCCCAGCCCCGACCCACCCGACCCCAGCCCCACCCCACCGAGGAACCATCGTGAACGAACGCCTGGCCATCGTCGGCAGCGGCGCCATTGCCTGCGGGCTGGCCGCCACCGCCGCCCACCACGGGGGTGGGTGGGGGCCGGTTCTTCTGCTGGCACGCTCGAACTCCTCGGCCGAGCGCGCGCGCGCGACGGTAGAGCGGACGCTCGCGCGCATGGGCGCCGAGGTCGACCCCGAGCACGTGCAGATCGTAACTGACGCGCAGGCGCTGGCCGAGGCGACGTTCGTAGTGGAGGCGGTGGTGGAGGACCACTCCATCAAGGCGGCCGTGCTGGCCGAGCTCGATGGCATCGTCGGGCCGGGGGCGCTGCTCGCGAGCACCACCTCGTCGCTGTCGGTCGAGCGTCTGGCAGAGGCCTCGGGCCGCCCGGCTCACTTCGTTGGCCTGCACGTGTTTAACCCCGTCACGCGCATGCAGCTCGTCGAGCTGGTGTACCCGAGCGCCGCCGGCGAGGACACGCGCCGGCGGGCACTCGAGCTGTGCCACACGCTGGAGAAGACGCCTGTGGAGGTGCCCGACGTGCCCGGGTTCGTGGTCAACCGACTGCTCTTCCCCTATCTCTTCAGCGCGGTTCGACTGATCGAAGAGACGGGCATGGACCCGGCCGACGTAGACGCGTGCATGCGCCTGGGCGCGGGGCACCCGATGGGCCCGCTCGCGCTGCTCGACCTCGTGGGCCTCGACGTGGCGGAGGCGATCGGGCGCACCATCGACGAGCCCATCCCCCCGCGGATCGGCCAGCTCGTGGCCGAGGGCGCGCTGGGCCGCAAGGCCGGCCGCGGATTTCACACGTATTGACACGCCTTCCGCACCGCGCGCCTCACGAGCGGCCGTCCGCCTTCTCAGCCCAGACAACGAGCCCGCCGTCGGTGCGTCCGGCCACTTTTACCTAGATCGAGAAGATCTTTTAGGTGGGCTTCATCCTGGTGGCGATACTCCTCATTGCGACACAGATCGCATGCACAACCGCCTCCTCCCAGTGCACACGCTCCGGCCCGCGCCCCCCTGCGGGCCGGACGTGTTTAAGAAGGTCTTGCCAACGTTCCGAATGCGTCGTTCCTGGATAGGAAAGATGCATAAGCAACGTTGTTGGCCCGCGCGGAGACATGGGCGCTGCTTGGCGACATCAGGAGCCGGATGACTCGCGCTGCTCCGCGTCCCGCGAGGGCACAGGCCGGCGCTGGCGGATGCGGACGGCCTCGATGCGGTTGTGGCGCACCGACTCCACCCGGATCGAGAAGCCGTCGGCGGTGATGGTGTCCCCGCGCCGCGGCAGGCGGCCGAGCTCGGCGAACACGAAGCCGCCCACCGAGTTGTAGGCGTCGCTGTCGGCGGGCAGCGCGACCCCGTGGTCGGCCAGGTCGGCGACGGCGACGTGGCCGCGCACGAGCCACTCTCCGCCTGGCAGCTTGCGTATCTCCCCGGCCGTGGGGTCGGTCTCGTCGGTGATCTCCCCCACGACCTCCTCGATGATGTCCTCGATCGTGACGATTCCCACGACGCGGCCGTACTCGTCGATGACAACCGCCATCGAGGTCTGCTGGCGCTGCAGGTCGGCGAGGAGGTCGTCCAGCGGCTTGGTCTCGGGGACGATCGGCGCGTCGTGCACGATCGGGCCGACCGAGGCGTGCGGTCCCTCCTCCATCAGCCGCTGCGCGAGCGTGCTCGCGTGCACGAGCCCCCGCACGCGGTCACGGTTTTCTTCCTCGGTCACCACTAGGCGGGTGTGGCCGCTTGAGATACATAGCTTCAGCGCCGTCTCCACGTCCTGGGAGATGTCCACGGTGATGACGGCCGGGATCGGCGTCATCACCTGGCGGGCCTCCTGCTCGTGCAGGTGAAACACTCCACTCAACATCCCGGCCTCGCCCGGGTCGAGGTGCCCGCCCTCCGAGGACTCGGCGATCAGCCGCTTGAGCTCCTCCTGGGAGCCGCCGGGCGGCTGCACGCTCATGTCGACCCCCAGCCCCCTCAGGATCCACCCCGAGACGGCCGTGAGCGCGAGGATCAGCGGATGGAACAGCGTGCTGAACGCCTGCAGTGGTCGCGCCACGCGCCGCGCGACGGTCTCGGCGTGGTTGATGGCGTAGAACTTGGGCACCATCTCCCCCGCGATCAGCTGCACGGTGGTTACGATCGCGAAGGCCACCACGGCGGAGAGGACGACGGCCACGCCGTGGGAGATGCTCGTGCCGAGTGCTTCCTTGAAAAGGTCGGCGAGCACGGTGGCGCCGAGCGCGCCGATGCCGATCGAGGTCATCGTTACGCCGATCTGGACGGCCGAGATGTACTCGTTGATGTCGTCCAGCTGGCTCAGCGCGAGCCCCGCGCCGCGAGCGCCCTCCTCCTGCAGGACCTCCAGGCGCGCGCGGCGCGAGCGCACGAGCGCGTACTCGGCGATCACGAAGAACGCGTTGACCGCGACCAGCACGGCCGTGAAGGCAAGCTTCAGGCCGCTCACGCGGTGCTACTTCGAGGAGGGTCGTCGTCGATCATCAATGGCGACCAGCTAAAGGTAGCAGCACCAACGGTCGGCTCCGGCAAAAAGCGCCAGCACTCAGCCGTGGACGAGCGATGGACGTGCAAAGGGCGTGTAAAGGGGCGTGTGTTGTTGTTCTATTTTTAACTTGGGGTAGCCATAGTATCTACAGTAGGGCCCCGCGATACAATCGCATTACAGCGCCTAGACTGGGTTACACCAACCCGTCGACCGCGGCGGCCAGTGCGAAGTCGGCCTCGGTGAGGCCGCCCTGCGAGTGCGTGCTCAGCTCCAAGCGCACCCTGTTCCAGCCGTGCACGAGGATGTCGGGGTGGTGGTTGGCACGCTCGGCCACCTCGGCCACGCGGTTGACGAAGGCGATAGCTGCTGCAAAGTCCGTGAACTCGTACTCGCGCACGATCGTCTCGCCCTCGTGGCGCCACTGGCTGCCCACGAGGCGCTGATCGATCTCCTGGTCGCTCAACGGTGGCACCTGCTCCGAGGTTACCGCGTGGGCTCGCCACCGCTCGTGCCCATCATCCAAAGATCCCCGCGCCATACCATCGGGGACTGCACTGCCCCAGCCCGCTCGCACCTACTGGCTTGGAGCACCCACTACCGTTTCGCCACCCACCGGCAGCCGCTGGATTTCACTGGACTTCGCGACCGCGATGGCGCCCGCGAAGGACGCGGCGGCGATCGCCACGCACCCGGCCAGCGCGAGCGCCTGTTGGCGGTAGCGGTCGCCCAGCTGGAGCAGCAGCATCGCCAGGCCCCCGCCGATCAGGCCGCCGACGTGACCTCCCCAGGAGATGCCAGAGATGGTGAAGCTGAGCGCCAGGTTGATCACGATCAAGAAGCCGATGCCGCTCTGCATGATGGGGATCTGGCGAGCGCGCATCTCGACCGCGGCGGCGCCCATCAGACCGAACACGGCCCCCGAGGCGCCGACGGTGAGCGCGTGCGGCGTGACGACCAGGGCTAGGAGCGAGCCGCTCAGCAGCGAGACGAAGTAGATGAGCGCGAACTTGACGTGGCCCAGCACCGGCTCGAGCATCTGGCCGAGTAGATACAGCAGATACATGTTGAAGGCGATATGCAGGAAGTTCGCGTGCAGGAACCCGCCCGTGACGATCCGCCACCACTGCCCATAGGCGACGCCCAGGTATTCGATCCCCTGGCCTCCCGGCCCGCGTTCTAGCCCGCTGCCGAGCAGCGCGAACTTGGTCTCCACCGTGCCGCCCCCGCCGCCGCCGAAGGTGAAGCTGCTGCCCCCCTCGGCCAGGAAGGCGATCACGTTGATCGCGATCAGTGCCACCGTAACCTGCGGGGTGCGTGTCATGTCGCGCATCCGCACCACCTTGGTGCGCTGGCGCGAGCACTCCGGGCAGCGCATGCCCACGGATGTCGTGGTCATGCAGTCCGGGCAGATCGGACGGCCGCAGTTGGAGCACGACACGTTCGTCTCGCGCCCAGGGTGGCGATAGCAGGTGGCCATGTGCCGGCAGAGCCTATCTCGGCCGCGGGCGACGTCCGCCTGCAGGGGCCCTGGACCCTCCTACGTCGTCGGCGCGACGATGATCGGGGTGCGCGTCGGCTTGAGGCTGCCGCCCAGGGGCTCGTCGGTGACGAGCACCTTGCTCACGTCGCTTTCGTATCCGGACACCCCCACCGAACCGTCTCCCTGGCCGGTGACCGAGAACAGCACATCGGTCGGCTGCGGCGCCTGGGTGCCTCGCTCCAGCCATACCTCGTAGATTCGTCCGGGCGGCGGAGCGGGCAGGCCCGCGACCACCAGCTCTAGATGGGAGCCCACTCTGCGCAGCTCGGCGCTCGCGCGGTGTCCGGGAGCCAGCACGGTCGCCTGCACCACCTGGGTGCGTGTGCTCGTGCCGGTGTTGATCGCAAGCGCGCCGACTATGAGCCCCACGAACAGCGCAGCCGCGACGGCCAAGGCCGGCGCCAGGCGCCAGCGCCACCAGGCGGCCGCTGGTGTCGGACGATCGGCATCGTGCCCGGCGGCGCGAAGCAGTTCCGCCTCGGCGTGCACGGTCGCCATGACCCGCGCGCGCAGCCCGGGCGGCGCCACCTGGGGGGCGACCCCGATCGCCAGCCCATCGGCAACGGCCTGCAGGCGGGTGACCTCGCCCCGACAGTCCGCACAGGCGCCCATGTGCTCGCGAAATGCCTGCACCTCGTCGTCCGGGAACGCGCCAAGGACGTAGGAGGCGGCGGCGAGGGCGTGCTCGCACTGCTCCTCGGGCACAGACCCGTACTCGTGACTCACGAGACCACCCGCCCTGACTCGTACTCGCGACTACTCACGAGACCACCTGCCCTGGAAGTTGTGAGCGCATCTTTTGTAGGCCCAGACGCATACGGCCCTTGATTGTTCCCACCGGAGTGTCCAGCATCGAGGCTATCTCCGAATGCGTGAAGCCTCCGTAGTAGGCAAGTTCGATCACGCGGCTCTGATCGGCGGGCAGGCCCTCGAGGGCCGTGCGAATCTCGCGCGCCTCCTCACGTCTGCCGACCTCGACCTCGGTGCGCTCGGGTGCCTCCAGATGCTCCTCGATGCCCTCGTCGCTGACCTTGCCCCGATCCTGCACGACGCTTCGGCGCAGTGCGTCGATCGCGCGGTTGTGCACGATCCCGAGCACCCAGGTGCGCACGCTCCCGCGCGTGCGGTCATAGCGCGAGCCGCTGCGCCACAGGGACAGGAAGGCCTCCTGGACGACGTCTTCGGCGAGTCCCTGCTTGCCACACATGCGAAACGCCAGCGAGAAGGCCACACTCGCGTGGCGCTCGTAGACCACCGCGAAGGCGGCCGGGTCGTTCTCGCGTACGAGCTGCATGAGATCCTCGTCGGCGAGCCGTTGCAGCGCGACGGAGGCGGCTTCGGCGGAGCGCTTGTAGCGGGCCATCTCGAACATGTCTACGCAAGGTGCCCCTCTCGCGGATCAGGGAATCCGCGAAGGAACAGCTATACCGGTGCAGCGAACACCTGCACACAGGGCGCCAACTTATCGAATTGTTCAGCAGTATGCGTAGTCGGTGCGCGCGGCCCAAGCAGCCGCTGCGTCCGGCGGACTTACTGCCGCCTCACCGCCGCGGCAGACTCAACGCGGCCAACGCCGCGGGGGTGCCGCCTCACCGCCGCGGCAGACTCAATGCAGCCGACGCCGCGCGCGCAGCAGCACGAGCGCGACACCAGCAGTGCTCCCGACCACGAGCGCAGCCGCGGGTCGCGCCCAGTTGCGCGGGTCGCGCATCGCCGAGAGTTCCCACGCCTCCAGCTCATCCGCCGCCAGCTCGGTGAGGCCGGTGAGGGCGCCCTCCAGACGCTGACCGAGGTCGTGCGGAGGATCGACGGGCGCCAGTGCCTCGCGCAACAGACTCTCGAAGTTGGAGGCCATCTCACTCATCGCCAACCACAGGTTCTTCCGATGCCATCGCTCGTCGCCCGCCGGGGACCCATCCAGGCCTGACTGATCCAAGCCGTCTCACTCATCGCTCGCCACGAGCCCTTCCAGCTGCTTGATGGCCCTGTGCAGAAGCACCTTCGTGGCGCCGTCGGAGCGTCCCATCGCGCGTGCGATCTCGCGGTTGTCCATGCCCAGCGCGAAGCGCATGATCAGCGCCTCGCGGCGGTCGTCGGGCAGCTCCTGGACGGCTCCCAGGATACGCGTCAGCTCCTCGCGCTCCTCCACGAGCTCCTCGGTGGTGTGCGGCTCGGCGAGCGGAGTGTTCTCGTCGATCGGCGCCACCGGACGGCGCGAACGGTCGCGGTAGAGATTGGCGGCCAGATTGTGCGCGATCCTGATCAGCCACGGCCGCAGCGGGCGCCCGTCGGACTCGCGCTGGGCGCGCTCGAAGTGGCGGTAGGCCTGCAGGAATGTCTGCTCTGTGAGTTCCTCCGCGTCGTGGTGGTTGCCCACCCGGTAGTAGGCGTAGCTGTAGACATCGCGCAGATGCGCCCGGTAGAGCTCGGAGAACTCTGCGTCCAGGCGGGGCTTGCCCGCAAGCCCCGCCACCCCCCCGGGTGGCGACTTCTCGGTCGATCTCCCAAGTGGCGCCTTCTCGGTCGATGGCCTGTCTGATTCGGACACTCATCGCACCCTATCCCCCTTCGCGGTGTCGCCCTCAGGCCGCCCGCGCATGCTCGCGTGAGTAATCTCGCGCCGAACGCACCTGCGAGGCGGACCGCTGGCGTGGAGCGGCTGCACCTCCAAGCCACTCCCACTGCAGGTTGATGCATGTCCAGATGCGCTCGGTCACCCCCAGCGCCTGCTCCTGAGAGGGCTGCTCGGTCGTGGGGAACATCAGCGGGGCGCCACAGCGGACGCTTATCTTGCGCGGGCGTATGCGCCACCCTCGCCGCACGTCTTCGGTGCCGATCACCGCCACCGGCACGACGTGGGCGCCGGTCTCCAGCACGAGACGGCCGACGCCTCGACGCGGCTGCCCAAGCGGGCCCTTGCGCCGCCGGGTGCCCTCGGGGAAGATCACCACGCAGTCCCCCCGCTTAAGGATCGCGCGAGCGGTCGCCATCGCCGCCTCATCGCCCGCGCCGCGATCGACTGGAAAAGCCCCCAGGCTGTTCAGGAACCACGCCTGCCAGCGACGCTCGAAGAGCTCGCGCTTGGCCATGTAGTAGACGGGCCGACGCGTGAGCGAGCCGATCGCGAAGGGATCCAGGAAGCTGCGATGGTTGGCGGCCAGCAGCAGCGGCCCCGAGCGCGGCAGGTGCTCTGAGCCCATGCGGGCCAGACGGAAGTAGACGAGGAAGAAGGGCAGCAGCACGAGCCGTACGAGCGCATAGAGCATCGGGTTCACGCCACGCCCGAGCGCCCGTGCGCGGAACTCTTCGAGGTCGGCCGCCCGCCGCGCGTCGTCTCCCGCCGGAGGGTCGGTGTCGCCGGCCGGAGAGTGCCGAGCCGATAGGTCGCCGTGGCTTTCGCTGCGCACATGCTGGATACCCGCGGGCGGATGCGCCGTTACAGTGGACCAGTGCCAATCGATCGAGCCAGGACGATTCGCGGAGCCCTCGCCGGCGCGCTCGCGGCCGGAGTGTGGGCCGCCCAGATGCCGCTCGACAAGCGCGTGTTTGGCTCGGACTTCGACGACGTCGAGCTGCTCGGCAAGGCGCTCACGCGCGGACCGGCGTGGCCGTTGGCTGGTTGGGCGCTACACCTGCAGAACGGCGCCCTGTTCGGCGCGGCCTACGCAAACGTGGCGCCACGGGTTCCGCTCCCCTCCTGGGCGCGCGGGCCGCTCGCGGCGCTGGGCGAGAACTTTGGCACGTGGCCGCTGACGGCGCTGAGCGATCGTCTGCACCCCGCACGCGGGGATCTGCCCACCGTGTTCTCCTCGCCGCGCGCCCTGGCCCAGTCGACCTGGCGCCACCTGCTCTTCGGAGTGCTGCTCGGCGAGTTCGAGCGCCGCCTGAACGCGGCTGCGCCGATCGAGGCGCCCGACTACTCGCGTTTTGCCTCCACCAACGGCCACGGCCGTTTGGAGCACCTCGCGCCGGCGGGATAGCTGGCTCATGCCCTACACCGCCGCTGAGGCCCGCCGGCAGCTGCTCGACACGCTCGCACAGGCCACCACGGAGATCGCCGTGGCGCTCGCCGCTCTGAGCGAGGCCTACGAGCACCTGGACGAGCACAGCGCCGAGCGCCTGGAAGAGGAGCTCTTTCGGCCGGTACAGACGGCCTACGGTCGCGCGAAGCGCACCCACGCGGAGTTCGCCGCGCGCCACGAGCTGCCGGGCGTCGAGTTTGCGAGCGCGCCGGTCGCGGCGCCCTCGCGGGATATCCGCGCGTACATCGACGCCGCCATGGACGCCGTCGGCAGAGCCGACGGCGTGCTAGCGACCCTGCAGGACTCGATGCTGCCCGTGGAGGTCGGTGACGCGCAGCTGCGCGCGGGTCTCGAGGAAGTGCGCACGCTGCTCGGCGGCCTGCGCGGGCGAGCCCGCGAGCTCGTGCGCACACTGGGTCGTTAGGCGCTCTTGGGGCCGTCACCAGCCGCGATAGCACCGTCCGCGAGCTCCGCTCGCGTTACCGGCGGGCCGCTTACCGCGAACAGCGCCCCATCGTGTCCTCCACAGTGAGCCGAACTCGGTGTTGACGATTTGCAGTGGTGAATTACATCGATGTCTCCCGGCGCTTGCGCTTTTTAGGCGAACATGGTGGCCACAGTTGGCTCTATCGAGCTCCCTTCACGGTGGCTCTTTTCACATGCGCCATCGCAGGGCCTATGGAGTCCGCGGTACACCGCGAGTCGATGTGGTTCACCGAGCACCGATACGCGGGTAATCACGCGTGGAGCGGGGATCACGGCGCGCGCGGGGTCCTGTTCGCCTGGACTCAGGCATCGGGCATCTGATGGGCACGGGCGTTCTGCCGATGCCCCGAGATATACGTCTGGCGTCCTCATCGCCGGCCCCCACCGACACGCCGCCACGACCCGACGCGCAAGCAATGTTGTAGGCTTAGCTTCGGTCGAATGCACACGATGACCGACAGCATCCACCGCAACCTTCTCCAGGCATGAAGCTCCCTGCTCCCCCCGTTCCCGGCCCCTTGAAGACCCCGCCACCGCGTCCGGGAGAGAACGGCGACGGCGCAGGCAATGGCAAGGCTGGCCCGGCTGAGTACGCCAAGGAGGCCGGGATCTCCGTGGTGGACTGGGTCGATGAGCGCACCTCGCTGAGCGGGGGCGCGCGCTGGCTGATGTTCCGCAAGGTCCCGCGCGGCACCAACTGGTTCTACACGCTGGGGTCGGCCACGATGTTCGCGTTCCTTTCGCAGGCGGTTACGGGCGTGTTCCTGGCGATGTTCTACCGTCCGGATCCCTCGGGTGGGGCGTACGAATCGGTTCGTTACATCACCAACGAAGTCTTCCTCGGCCAGTTTGTTCGAGGCATGCACAAGTGGGGAGCCTCCGTAATGATGGTTCTCATCTTTGCGCACATGGCGAGAACCTTCTTTTTTGGCGCCTACAAGTATCCGCGTGAGATGAATTGGCTGATCGGTGTCGTATTGCTCATCTTGACTTTTGTGATGGGTCTCACTGGGTACTTGCTGCCTTTCGATCAGCGCGCTTTTTGGGCTACCACTGTTGCCAACAACATCACTGCAACCGGCCCCTTGGTGGGGCCTTATTTGGCTGACTTCCTTCGCGGAGGATCTGAATTTGGCGCCAACACGCTGTCGCGATTTTATGCCATCCATATGCTGATCGTCCCAGGCTTGATTGCTGCACTGATTGGCGCCCATCTGTACCTCGTCGCCAAGCTCGGCACTACCGCGCCACCATGGATAAGAGCAGATACGACTGACGAGCTTCGCACGACCGAAACCTGAGACTCACCGAGCGTTTCAGTTAGTCGCCACTGACGTTGGGTAGGCGCTTCGCAAGGAGATCGGGCATCCACCAGTTCCTCGCGCCGAACAGCCGCATCACCGCGGGGACAAGAACGAACCGGACCAGCGTCGCGTCGAGCGCGATCGCCACAGCAAGCGCGAACCCGAGCTGCTTGAGTTCCAAGAGGTCCGCGGTCACAAAGCTGCCAAAGACGGCAATCATGATCGCCGCCGCCGCAGAGATCGGTCGTGCGGTGTGTTCAATCCCGGTCGCGACGGCGCGCCGATTGTCATGAGTGGTCCGCCACTCTTCCTGCATACGGCGAACTAGGAACACCTCGTAGTCCATCGAGACGCCGAACAGGAGCGCAAAGACGAGCAGGGGCAGATATGCCTGGATGAAACCGGTACTTGTGAAGCTCAGCAGGTGCTCCCCATGGCCGTCCTGAAATATGAAGACGACAAGCCCAACGGCGGCACCTGTCACGAGCAGATTCATGAGAACAGCCTTAATCGGCAGGACGATACTGCGAAAGATCAGCGTAAGAAAGATCAGCGACGGAATTAGGATCAGCGCAAGCACCAGCGGAAACTTCGCAGCCATATCATCGGCCAGATCGACTGTCTGTGCGGTCGCGCCGCCGACGAGCACGGTCGCTCCTCCATCGCCGTGAATCCGCGGAGCGAGGTTCTCACGGATATGTTTGACCAGAGCCGTAGCCGCGGAGGAGTCGATCTGGGATGAGGGCACGACGGCCAGGAAAACACCAGCGTTGGTCTGGTGTTCGACTACTCCAGTAACTCGCGGATCGCGTTCCAACTCTTCGGTCAGTCTGTGGGCGCTGGCCAACACCCCAGGGTCGGCACGCAGTCGACCTTGATGGTCCAGCAGAATGACCTGGATCGGAGATACCGCACCAGGAGAGAACGAGCGCGCTAGCACCCTCTCGCCTTCACCGGAACTCGTGCCGGAGAGGGAGAGAACTCCCAGATTGACCCCGTAGCGCACACCCAGGACCGGCAGAGCGGCGAGGATCAGGATCGCTCCTGCCGCCCCCGCGGCAGACATCGGGTGACGCATCATGAGCTGGGCCCAGCGCGCCCATCCCCCATCCCTGCGGCTGACGTCCTGCCTGCTGTCGGCGGGCTGCAGGCGACCCGGCAGGGCGCCGCGGTTGATTCTCGGCCCCAGGGCAGCCAGTAGCGCCGGCAGCAGCGTCAGGGCAATCGCGAGCATGCACGCCACCACCACCACCGCGCCCACCGCTAGCTCTCGCAGGAGCTCTGAGTTGACAGCGAACAGCGAGGCCAGCGCGAGCGCCACGGTCATACCCGAGAACAGGATCGTGCGCCCGGAGGTGGCCAGCGCAGTGCCGACCGCCCCAGCTACCCACTCCCTTTCGCTGTGCTCGCCGCGCTCCTGGTGCGCGAGCTCCTCGCGAAAGCGGCTAACGATGAATAGGACATAGTCGATTCCCACGCCAAGGCCAATCATCGTTACGACGGCCAGCAGCAAATTGTCAAAGCGAAATACTGTGGTCAGGATCACGAGCACTCCGAACGTCGCCAGCAGACCCGCTCCCGCCACCAGCAGCGGTAACAGCGCGGCAACGACGCCGCCCAGCGCAAACAGCAGGACCAGCAGCGCAATCGGGATACCAATCGTCTCCGCACGCGCGGCGTCGATACTCTCGACGTCAGCGAGATCCCTGACGATCGGGGAATAACCCGTCAGTCTGACCCAGATGCCATCCCCCGTCAGCCGTGTGACGGCGTCCTGCAGCGAGCTGGTACGCGCGAATCGCTGGCGCGCATCCCCGGTGAGGGTGAGAATCACGACAGCGGCATGTTCGTCGGGAGAGATCTGGCCCACCGCGTTGTAGTCATATGGACCAAGGGCGCCCTCGACACCCTGCTGATGGCGCAGCAGGCCGAGTGCCATGTTGATCTTGGCGCGATAGACGTGGTCGCTGGCGACGTGACGTGTCGAGTAGAGCACAACCGCGTCCTGCTCGCTCCCAATGCTCGGAAAATTGTGTTCGAGCAGCTGTTCGACGCGATAGGAGTCTGTGCCCGCTATCGCATTAGGAGGCGGGCCGAGCTTTCCCAGCAGCACGGGGTACGCGGCGCCGCACGCCAATAGGACCAGCGCGGCAATCGCGAGCACAGCACGTCGGTGACGCGCGACCGTAACGCCCCAGCGATAGAGCTTCGATGCGCCGCTGGGCGAGCCGGCCGAGGCCGGAGTGCTCGCGGGCGCCTGCTCGGTTGCGCTCATCAGCCTCGGCCTCCCATCAGCGACCACACGTTGCGCTCCTCGGCCACCTGGCGACGCCGACGCATGTCATACCGCCGACCCGGACGTGGAGCCCGAAGTCGCACCTTCGACGCTTTCCATAATCCATGCCTCCGCGGCCCGCGCCGTCTCATGAGCGTTGCCTTCGATCAGCGCAAAGTGATCGCCCGCGACCTCCACCACGCTCTCTGACATCTGCCACGCGCGTGCGTGGCTCTCCTCGAACATGTCGCCCAACGATTCGCTGGCAGCCAGCAGAAGAGCGGGAGCCGAGATCGGCTGTGGCTGCCAATCGGTGAACAGACGGGAGTAGGCGCCGATCGCCGTCAGACTGTCGTCGTCGATCGAGACGAACTGCCCGGCGCTCTGCAGCACAGGACCCATCACGGATGAGAGAAGCTCGCCTGGATCGCCGTCCACCGTCTCATAGGTGTCGATCAGAACAACGCCCGACACGTCGATCCCGTCGAGCTCGAGCCGTTCTGCGACCGCGTGGGCCAGCACACCGCCGATGGAATAGCCAACGAGGACGAATGGATCGCCGCCCGCCGTTTTACTCACGGTGCGCGCGAGCACCTCGATCAGTGCCTCGCGCGATCCGGGCACCTGTTCGCCGGGACGAAAGCCGGGCAGCGACAGCGCACAGACGCTCCTGCGGCCGTCGAAAGACCTGGCGAACCTCGCGAACTGGTGCGGAACCCACCCGGCGACAAAAGAGGGCAGGCAGATCAGCCTGGGAAGCGCCTCGCCGCTGCAGATCGGCAGCGCGCGCGGTGGAGGATCGAGCTCATCCGCGGTGTCGAAGGCGGGGCGGAACTCCGAAGCCGACATCAGCAGCGCGATGGCCTTGACGATCGTTCCCTGCGTCTGCGCATGACTCAACATCGCGGCAAACGTACTGGGCTTCTCCTCATCCCCCAATGAGGGTGCGCCGTCGAGACCGTCCAGGCCGCCCCGCTCCAGCTGGCGCTCGAGAGCGCCGCTCAGATGCACGGCCACCTCCGCCGCCGTCGGGGTGTCCATAATCAGCGTGATCGGCAGCCTCAGGCCCGTCGCCCGACTCAGCCTGTTCCTCAGCTCGAGCCCGCTGAGCGAGGTGAAGCCTGCCTCCAGGAAGGTCCGCTCGGGGTCGATCGCCTCCGGCGTGGTGTGCCCGAGAACAGCGGCCGCCTGACCGCACACAAGCACGAGGATCGCAGCCTCGCGCTCGCTCTCGGAGAGGCCCGCCAGGCGCCGTGCGAGCGAGCCCGCCTGACCGGGGTCAGGCGCTGCGGGCGAGCGCACCAGCGAGCGCAGGATCGCGGGCAGCATCCCGATCTCGGCCAGCGTGTGCATGGCCTGCAGATTGATGTTCGTGGGGATCAGCAGCGGCTCGCCGTGCGTCCGCGCGGCGTCGAACAGCTCGAGGCCCTGCTCGGAGGAGAGCGGCCGCCCGAGCTGGCTGAGCCGCATTCGCTCTGCCTCCGTCAAGGAGCTCGTCATCTCGCTCGCCTGCGCCCACAGCCCCCAGGCCAACGCACAGGCGGCGAGGCCGCGTGCGCGGCGATGATAGGCCAGCGCGTCCAGGAAGGTGTTGGCGGCCGCGTAATTGCCCTGCCCCGGATTGCCGAAAGTGGCGGCCCCCGCCGAGAACAGCACGAACGCGGCGAGATCGAGATGCTCGGTCAGCTCGTGCAGGTGCCACGCCGCGTCGACCTTGGGCGCCATCGCCTCCGCCATCCGCTCCGCCGTCAGGGACTCCAGCAGACCGTCGTCGAGCGCTCCCGCGGCGTGCACCACCCCCGTCAATGGGTGCTCGTCGGGAATCGCCGCAAGCAACCGCTCGAGCTCACCGCGGTCGGCCACGTCGCACGCGAGGATCTGCACCCGCGCGCCGAGCTCGACCAGCTCCGCCTCCAGCTCGCCCGCACCCGGCGCCGCCGGGCCTCGGCGGCTGACGAGCAGCAGCCTGCGCACACCGTGCTCGCGCACGAGGTGACGCGCCACCAACCCTCCCAGGGTCCCCATCGCACCGGTGATCAGCACCGTCCCCTCCACATCCAGAGGCCGCGGAGCCGCCTCCGGCGCAGCGATCTCGACGCGCCCGAGCCGCGGCACCAGGACCGCGCCGGCGCGCAGCGCCATCTGCGGCTCGTCTTCCACGGCCAGCAGCCGCGCAAGCGCTCCCCACGACCGATCCTCGCCATCCACGTCGATCAGCACGAAGCGGTCTGGGTGCTCTGACTGCGCGCAGCGAACCACACCCCACACGGGCGACTGGGCCAAGCCGACTCCATCGACATCGCCATCCCCCACCGCGCGGCGTGTGAGCACCACGAGCCGCGAGCCTTCGAGGCGAGGATCGGCCAGGAAGCCCTGCAGTAGATCGAGGGCCCGACACGCCGCGAGACGAGCCGCCTGCGCGAGCTCAGGCGATGAGGGCCCGCCGGGTTCGGTGGCGTCGAACACGACGATCTCCGGGACCTCACCGCCCGCCGTCAACGCCTCGCCTAGCGCCGTCAAGCTCGTATACGTCTGCGCCAATATCCCGCTTGCGCGCAGCGCCGCATTGACATCGCCACCTTCCGTGCGCAGCGCCGCACGGACATTGCCGCCCTCCGCACCGAGCGGCACATGGACATCGCTGCCCTCCACGCGCGGTGCCACATGGAGATCGCTGTCCTCCATGCGCAGCGCCGCATGAACCTCACTGTCCTCCGCGCCGAGCAGCACGACCCGTGTGGGGGCGCGCCGCGCCCCGAGTGACTCTGGAGCGTCCACCCAGTCAAGCTTGAACAGCGCGTCGTGGTAGCGACTCGCTCCGCCGGCACCCAGCAGCCCCTCCGCTCCAAATCTACGCTCGACCCAAAAATGCTCGCGCTGAAAGGCATATGTGGGCAGACGTACGCGCCGCGCACCAGTTCCCTCGAAGACCTCACGCCAGGCGACCGCCACGCCACCCACCCACGCCTCCGCCAGGGACGCCAGGAAGCGTTTCAGCGAACCCTCTTCGCGACGCAGGGTGCCCACGATCGCCACCTCCAGCTCCTCGTCACGCTCCGCGACTGTTTCCTGCAGACCGATCGTCAACACGGGGTGGGGACTCACCTCGACGAACGCTCCGAACCCATCCTCGAGCAGCGTCCGCGTGGTCACGTCGAAGCGTACGGGCTCGCGCAGGTTGCGATACCAATACTCACCATCGAGCGTTGCGGTGTCGAGCGCACCGCCGGTGAGCGTCGAGTAGAACGGCACTTCGCCCGATATGGGGGACACCTCGGCGCAGGCCTCGAGCAGCTCCTCGCGGATGGACTCGATCTGAGCCGAGTGCGAGGCGTAGCCGACCGGTATCTCCCGCGCCCTTACACCGCGGGCGATCAGCTCCGCCAGCAGCTCCTCGAGCGCCTCGCGCTCGCCTGCGACGACGACCGAGCCGGGGCCGTTTACGGTCGCGAGCGACACCCGGCCGTCAAACCCCCGCAGATGCTCCTCCACCGCGGCGACACTCGCAGCGACCGAGGCCATCCCGCCCAGCCCCACCAGCCCGACCAGCGCGCGGCTGCGCAGGACGACCAGTCGCGCCGCGTCCTCGAGCGAGATCGCGCCGGCGACGTGCGCCGCGGCGATCTCACCCTGGGAGTGGCCGACCACCGCCGCCGGGTGCACACCGCAGGCCCGCCACAGGCCCGCGAGCGCGACCATCACCCCGAACAGCACCGGCTGCACCACGTCCACCCGCTCGAGCCCAGGCGCACCCTCTGTCTCGCGCAGCACGGCCTCGAGCGACCAGTCCACATGCGCCCCGAGCGCCTCGTCGCACGTGCGCAGCAGCCCGAGGAACGCCGGGGAGCTGTCCAGCAACTCCCGCGCCATTCCCGGCCACTGCGAGCCCTGGCCGGGGAACACGAATACGACCCCGCGATCGGCGCGGTGGCCAGCCCTACCTTCAAACACGCCCCGGGCGACCCCCTCGCCTTCCAGCACGCCCAGACCCTCCAGCAGATCCTCCCGCCCCTCCCCGAGGACGACCGCGCGACGCTCAAACACCGTTCTGTGCGCCAACGAGGATCCGACGTCGGCGATACCCGCCTGCGGGTGGCCCGCGAGGAACCGGGACAGGCGTCCGGCCTGATCGCGAAGTGCCGAGGCCGTCTTCGCACTGAGCAGCCACGGCACGGCACCTGCATTCGGCTCACCAAGCACGCCATCTGCATCTGGCTCACCAAGCACGGCGCATGTATCCGGCTCACCAAGCACGCCTGCGAAGCGAGCGCTCCCAGCCGCCGCGCCCACGGCCTCGGCCCCGATCGCCATCCCGCCGACTCCAGACCCCACCGGATCCTCCCCGCCGACCGCGCCGTCTTCGGCGGCCCTCGGAGGACGAGCCGACCGGCTCTTAGGCGGGCTCTCCCGGTCGGGCCCCTCCTCGATGACCACGTGCGCGTTCGTCCCGCTGACACCAAAGGAGGACACACCCGCGCGCCGTGGGCGCCCATGCCCATCCCAGGGCACCGGCTCGGTGAGCAGCGCAACCGACCCCCGCGACCAGTCGACCTGTGGCGTCGGCGCGTCCACGTGCAACGTCTTGGGCAGCAGCCCGTGGCGCAGGGCCATCACCATCTTTATCACCCCGCCAACGCCCGCGGCCGCCGAGCTGTGCCCGATATTCGACTTCAACGAGCCGAGCCACAGCGGACCGTTGTGCCGGCCCTGCCCGTAGGTCGCCAGTAGAGCCTGCGCCTCGATCGGATCGCCGAGCATCGTCCCCGTGCCGTGCCCCTCGACCACATCGACATCCGCTGGCGCCAGATCCGCGTTCGCCAGCGCCTGGCGAATCACCCGCTCCTGCGAGGGTCCGTTCGGCGCCGTCAAGCCGTTGCTGGCGCCGTCCTGGTTGACCGCGCTGCCTCGCACGAGCGCTAGCACCGGGTGCCCGAGGCGGCGCGCGTCGGAGAGGCGCTCGACCAGCAGCAGACCCGCGCCATCGGAGAAGCTCGTCCCGTCGGCGCCCGCGGCAAACGACTTGCAGCGACCGTCCGCGGCCAGTCCGCGCTGGCGGCTGAACTCGATGAACCCGCCCGGAGTTGCGATCACGGTCACGCCACCGGCCAGCGCCAGCGAGCACTCGCCGCTGCGCAGCGCCTGGATCGCCAGGTGCAGAGCTACCAGCGAGGACGAGCACGCGGTGTCGACCGTCATCGCCGGGCCCTCCAGGCCGAGGGTGTAGGCAAGGCGACCGGAGACGACGCTGGTCAACAGTCCGGTGAGCCGGTAGCCCTCAGCTTCCCCGTCGGCGTCGACGCCAAAGCCATAGTCGGAGGAGCTGACCCCCGCGAACACTCCCGTGTCGCTGCCCGCCAACGACCGCGGATCGATGCCGGCGTCCTCGAATGCCTCCCACGCCGCTTCCAGCAGCAGCCGCTGCTGCGGATCCATCGCGGTGGCCTCGCGCGGGGCGATGCCGAAGAAGGCGGCATCGAAGCTGCCGACGTCCTCGATGAAGCAGCCCTCGCGTACGTAGAAGGTTCCGGGCCGGTCGGGATCGGGGTCATACAGACCCTCCAGGTCCCAGCCACGGTTGGTGGGCAATCCGGTGACCGCCTCGCTCCCTGAGGCCACCAGCCGCCACAGGTCCTCGGGCGAGCGCACGCCCCCGGGGTAGCGACAGCTCATGCCCACGATCGCGATCGGCTCGTCCAGGCGCTGGCCATGGCGCACCGTGCTTCTGGCGAGCTGCGCGGATCCGAGGACCTCGGCGCCGACATACTGGGCAACCGCCGCCACGGTCGGGTGGTCGAACACGAGCGTCGCGGGTAGGCGCAGCCCTGTCACCTGGGCCAGACGGTTGCGCAGCTCCACAGAACCGAGCGAGTCCAGGCCGAGATCCTTGAACGCGCGCTTGGGGTCGATCGCGTCCGGGTTGGCGTGTCCGAGCACGGTGGCCGTCTGGCCGCGGACCAGCTCGAGGATATAGGCGTCGCGCTCGTGCTCGGGGATCCCCGCAAGACGGCGTGCGAGAGACCCCGTTTTGCCACGCGTGCGCCTGGCTGGCATGCGCACCAGCCCGCGCAGGATCGCAGGGAGCATCCCGGCCTTGGCCAGTGTGCGCATGAAGTCGAAGTTGATGTTCGCGCCGATCAGCAGCGGCTCAGGCCGCGCGCGGGCGCTGTCGAGGAGCCGCAGACCCTGCTCGGAGGAGAGCGGCGTGCCGAGCTGGCTGAGTCGCTTGCGCTCGGCCTCCGTCAGCGTGGCGGTCATCCCGCTCGTGTCCTCCCAAAGTCCCCATGCGATCGAACTGGCGGACAGCCCGAGGGTGCGACGGTGGCCGGCCAGCGCATCGAGGAAGGAGTTGGCGGCGGCGTAGTTGCCCTGGCCGGGGTTGCCGAAGGTGGCCGCGGCCGAGGAGAAGAGCACGAACGCGCCGAGGTCGAGGTGCTTGGTCAGCTCGTGCAGGTGCCACGCCGCGTCAACCTTGGGCGCCATCACCTTCGCCACGCTCTCCGGCGTAAGGGACTCGATCAGGCCATCCTCGAGCAGCCCCGCCGTGTGGATCACCGCCGTCAGCGGATGGCTCGCGGGAACCTCCGCCAGCAGCCGCTCGGCCTGGCTTCGATCTGAGATGTCGCAGGCGGCGATCGTGACTCGCGCGCCCAGGGCGCTCAGCTCTGCCTCCAGCTCCTCGGCGCCCGGCGCGGCGGGGCCTCTGCGGCTCGCCAAAAGGAGGTGTCGCCCGCCGTGCTCCCGCGCGAGATGGCGCGCCACCAGGCCTCCGAGGGTGCCGGTGCCGCCGGTGATCAAGATCGTCCCATCCCGATCCAGAGCCCCGGGTGGGAGCACTTGGGCCTCGATATCGCCCTCCTGCGCTTCCGTGATCGCCCCTTCTGCCGCGATCCGTCCCAGCCGAGGCACCATCGAGTTCCCCGCACGCATAGCGATCTGCGGCTCATCCTCCACCAAGAGCAGCCCGGCGAGTGCCTGCCAGGAAGCGTCCTCGCCATCCACATCCACCAGCACGAAACGGCCCGGGTGCTCGGACTGCGCCGAGCGCACGAGGCCCCACACGGGCGCGCCGGCCAGGCTGAGACTCTCAGAGCCCGTGGCCGCGACCGCATCGCGCGTCAGGATCACCAGCCTGGTCTCCGCAAGGCGCTCGTCTGCCAACCAATCCTGGAGCAGCTCGAGCGTCCGGCAGACAACGGCGCAAGCCGTCTCGGCCAGCCCCTCCCGTGAACGCCCATCGGGCGATCCGGCCGCGTCGCGCGCCATCGTGTCGAAAACCACCGCCTCCGGCGTCGCGAGACCGTCGTCCAGGGCTTCGCCTAGCGCCTGGAGGGTGGAATATGTCCCCACCTGCGCTCCGCTGGCCCCCAGCGCCTCACTGACATCGGCGGCCCCTCCTCCCAGTACCGCCACACGATGCTCGACCGACTTCGTTCGCGAGCAGACAACGGTGCTCCAGTCGAGCCTGAAGAGCGCGTCGTGATAGCGACCCGTCGCGGCCTGCAGCTGACCATGGTCGATCGGACGGCTCCTGAGCCCCTCCACTGTCAGGACAGGAGCGCCGTCCGGGTGGGCCATCGCAATCGAAATGCCCTCATCCCCTGAGCGAAGCCGCACCCTCACCAAGGACGCCCCCACTTCGTGCAGATGCACACCGCTCCAAGCAAAGGGCATCTGGGCCTCCCCCTCGGAGGCCGCCAGCGAGGACACGCGCACGGCCGCCTCCAGCAGCGCGGGGTGCACCTCGAAGCGGCTCGCTTCCGCTTCTTGGTCGGTGCCGAGCTCGAGCTCGGCAAACAGCTCCTCGCCCCGACGCCATACCGCTTTGAGACCCTGGAAGGCGGGGCCGTAGAGAACGCCGACGTCTGCCAGGCGGTCGTGCAGAATCTCGACATCGAGCGGCTCAGCGCCCTCAGACGGCCATGGCACCGGCCAGTCGCGAGCGCCCTCCGTCTCCGATCGAGCAAGCAGGCCACTGGCGTGAAGAGTCCACCCGCCCGTGTCGTTGGTCCCGTCCTCCTCTCCGCTTTCCTGACGGCGTGAGTGAATGGTGACCCGGCGGCGGCCCGACTCCTGCGGCGCGGCGACCGCGACCTGCAGTTGATAGGCGCTCTCGCCATCGATCGCCAGCGGCGCCTCGATCGTCAGCTCGCGCAGCATCTCGCAGCCCACGCCGCTGCCGGCCCGCAGTGCAAGCTCGACGAACGCGGCGCCCGGCACGACCACCGTGCCATAGACGGCATGGTCGGCGAGCCACGGCTGGGCCTTCAGCGAAAGCCTGCCCGTGAGGAGCAACTGGTCTTCTCCCGCAAGCGCGATCGACGCCCCCAGGAGGGGATGCTCTGCGGATGCCTGACCAGCTGCGGAGAGGTCGCCTGCCCCGGTCTTCGTCTCGATCCAGTAGCGCTGGCGCTGAAACGCGTACGTCGGAAGCCTCGTCCGCCGCGCCCCCGATCCGGCGAACACCGCACTCCAATCGACCTCCACGCCACGCACCCACAGCTCGGCCACAGCGCCGAGCAGCGTCCGTGCCTCCCCGAGGCGCCCTTTGCGCAGGCTCGCCGCCCACACCGCCGTGCGCTCCTCCCCCTCGGCAGATCGCTCCGCTACGGACCCATCCGCGGCAGATTCCGAGCCGGCCAGACAGTCCTGGCCCATCGCGCTGAGTACGCCATCCGGGCCCAGCTCGAGGAAGCTCCTCACTCCTCGCGTGCCCAGCCAGCGCAAGCCATCCATGAACCTGACCGGTTGGCGCACGTGCGCCACCCAGTACTCCGCAGAGCAGACATCCTCGACCAGCACCGGCTCACCGGTCAGATTGGAGATGATCGGGATCCGCGGCGGGTTGAAGGACAGGCCGCGGGCCACCTCTGCGAACTCCGCCAACATAGGGTCCATGCGCGGGGAGTGAAATGCGTGCGACACCGGCAGCCGCTTGGTCTTTCGCCCTCGCTCCCGCCACAGCTCGGCCACCTCCAACACGGCCTGCTCCTCCCCGGAGAGGACCACCGCAGAGGGACCGTTCACCGCCGCCAGCACCACGTCATCCCTGCCCTTCAGGCTCTCGCCGACCTCGATCTCCGAGACCTGCACCGAAACCATCGCGCCGCCCTCCGGCAGGGCCCCCATCAAGCGTCCGCGAGCCGTCACCAACGCACAGGCGTCCTCCAGCGAGAGCACTCCCGCCAGGTGCGCCGCGGCAAGCTCGCCGATCGAATGGCCCATCATGAAATCCGGGCGCAGACCCCAAGCCTCGACGAGCGCGAACAGAGCGACCTCCAGGGCGAACAGACCGGGCTGCGTCCAGTCCGTCCGATCCAGCAACTTCTTGGCCTCAGGGCCCTCCGCCGCGAACAGCACATCGCGCAGCGAGCGCCCCAGGTGGACATCGAGTCCCGCACACACCTCATCCAGCGCACGCGCGAACACGGGGAACGCCTCATACAACTCACGCCCCATTCCCAGGCGCTGAGCTCCCTGACCGGTGAACAGGAAAGCGACCTTGCCGGCGCCAGACGCCAGTCCCTCGACGACATCGAGCGCAGGCTCGCCCGCCACGAGCGCGTCCAGGCCAGCCAACAGTCCGGCCCGCGCGTCACCCAAGACGACAGCCCGTCGCGCGAACGCGGGCCGACCTGCCAGCGAATACCCGACATCCGCCACGCCGAGAGAGGGGCTCTCGTCGAGATGTGCGCGCAGCCGCCGCGCCTGATCCTCCAGCGCCTGTGCGTCCTTCCCCGATATCGCCCATGGCACCAGCGCGATGCTCTGTGCCTCGCCCTCGGCAGGAACATTGGTATCAGCGCCACCCTCAACGGCGCCAAGCTCCACCGAGGGCTCCTCGATGACCACGTGCGCGTTCGTGCCGCTGATGCCAAACGAAGAGACCCCCGCCCGCCGCACACGCCCGCCCGCGGGCCAGGGCCTCGCCTCGCTCAACAGCTCGACCGCCCCCTGCGACCAGTCGACGTGCGGAGTCGGCCCGTCGACGTGCAGGGTCTTCGGCAGCGTCGCGTGGCGCATCGCCAGCACCATCTTGATCGCCCCGCCAACACCGGCCGCCGCCTGCGTATGGCCGATATTCGACTTCAGCGAGCCGAGCCACAGCGGACGGCCCTCGGCCCGCTCCTGCCCGTAGGTCGCCAGCAGCGCCTGCGCCTCGATCGGGTCACCGAGCATCGTCCCTGTGCCGTGTCCCTCGACCACGTCGACATCCGCCGCCGACAGGCCGGCGTTCGCCAAGGCCTGGCGAATCACCCGCTCCTGCGAGGGCCCGTTCGGTGCTGTCAGACCATTGCTGGCTCCGTCCTGGTTGATCGCGCTGCCTCTGACGAGCGCGAGCACCTCATGGCCATGGCGGCGGGCGTCGGAGAGACGCTCCACCAGCAGCAGACCCGCGCCCTCGGCAAACCCCGTTCCATCGGCACCGCCCGCAAAAGACTTGCAGCGACCATCGGGGGCCAGACCGCGCTGGCGACTGAACTCGGTGAAGATCCCGGGTGTCGCGAGCACCGCCACAGCACCCGCCAATGCCAGCGAGCACTCGCCGCCTCTCAGCGACTGGCACGCGAGGTGAAGGGCCACCAGCGCCGAGGAACAGCCCGTATCGATCGCCACCGCCGGCCCCTCGAAACCGAAAGTGTAGGAGAGGCGACCCGAGACAACGCTGTCCGCGAGACCGATGCCCAGATAGCCCTCCAGATCCTGCGGCAGGGAGCTGAAATCTCCGAAGCCCCCATAGCCGGAGGAGCTGACCCCCGCGAAGACCCCGGTCTCGCTCCCCGCCAGCGATGCCGGATCGATCCCCGCGTCTTCGAACACCTCCCACGCCGCCTCCAGCAACAGCCGCTGCTGGGGGTCCATCGCCAGCGCTTCGCGGGGGCTGATGCCAAAGAAGGCCGCGTCGAACTCGGCGACGTCGTCGATGAATCCGCCCTCCCGCGCGTAGGAGGTGACCGGCCGATCGGGGTCCGGGTCATACAGCGCCTCCAAGTCCCAGCCACGGTCGCTCGGGAACTCGCCGATCGCGTCGCGTCCTTCGGCGAGCAGCCGCCAGAGCGCCTCGGGCGAGTCCGCTCCCCCTGGCAGACGACAGCTCATGCCGACGATTGCGATCGGCTCGTCCAGGCTCTGGCCGTGGCGCACCGCCACCCGCGCGCCCTGCCCGGCTCCGGCGACCTGTGCACCGATGTACTCGGCAACCGCCGCGACAGTCGGGTAGTCGAACACGAGTGTCGCGGGCAGTCGCAGGCCGGTCACCTGGCTCAGGCGGTTACGCAAATCGATCGCGCTCAGCGAGTCGAAGCCAAGCTCCTGAAACGCGCGCTTGGGATCCACCGCCTCGGCGGATTCGTGCCCGAGCACCGTGGCCACCTGAGCGCGCACCAGATCGAGGATCGCCGCCTCGCGCTCGTGCTCGGGGATGCCGGCGAGGCGGCGGGCGAGCGACCCCGCCTGGCCGCGGGCGCGCCTCGTCGGCGTACGCACGAGCGAGCGCGCCACCGCCGGCAGCATCCCGATTCTGGCCTGCGAGCGAAGGATGCCAAGGTCGAGCTCGACGGGGATGAGCAGCGGCTCCTCGCGCTCGCCGCAGCCGTCGAACAGCTCCAGACCCCGCTCGACCGTCAGCGGCAGCATGCCCAGGCGCGTGCGAATCAGTTGCGCCAGCTGCTCCAGCTCGGCCGTCGTGCGCTCGCCCGTCATGTTGCTGTGCTGCCTCCACGGACCCCATGCCAGCGAGGTGGCGGCAAGGCCTCGTGCGTGGCGATGGGCCGCGAGCGCATCGAGGAACGTGTTCGCGGCCGCATAGCTGCCCTGACCGGGGTTGCCAAACACGCCCGCGGCAGAGGAGAAGAGCACGAACGCCGCAAGCTGCATGTGCTCGGTCAGCTCGTGCAGATGCCATGCCGCATCGACCTTCGGGGCCATCACCGCCTCCAGGCGCTCGGCGCTGAGCGACTCGATCGTGCCATCGTCGAGCACGCCCGCCGTGTGAATCACCCCCGTCAGCGGATGCTCCCGCGACACGCCGCCGAGCAGCTCTTCCAGCTCACCGCGCTCGCTCACATCGCACGCCGCGACCCGCACCTGCGCGCCCAGACCGGTGAGCTCGCTCTCCAGGTCCGCCAACCCCGGCGCCTCCAGTCCGCGGCGGCTCACCAGCAGCAGATACCTGACTCCTCGATGCTCAACCAGATGGCGGGCGATCAGCCCTCCGAGCGCTCCCGCGCCGGTGATCAGGATCGTGCCGTCGGGGTCCCAGGGGCGGGCATCGCGCACCTCAACCTCGACCCGCGCCAGTCGCGGCACCAGCGTCACACCATCGCGCAGCGCCATCTGTGGCTCGTCCTCGTTGACGAGCGACCCGGCGAGCGCCAACCAGGATGTGTCCTGGTCGTCGATATCGATCAATACGAACCTATCCGGATGCTCAGATTGAGCCGAACGAACCAAGCCCCAAACGGGCGAACCCGCCAACCCCAGAGTCTCAGAACCGGCCACCGCACCCCGCGTGAGGATCACGAGCCTTGCCTGCGCCAGTCGCTCATCCGCCAGCCAGCCCTGCAGCAAGTCGAGCGTCCTGCATGCCGCTTCTCGCGCCGCCCCCACCACGTCCCGCGAAGCGGCTGCGCCGAGGTCGAACAGAGCCACATCGGGCACCTGTCCCTCTGCGTCGAGCGCCTCCCTCAGCTCCGCCAGACCCAGATGGGCCTCCAGGGAAATCCCGCTCGCCCGCAACGCTCGCTCGGCCTCGCCGTCCGGCTCGCCAAGCACGACCAAGTTTCCCGGCAACCCCGGCGGCTGCGCGGGGCTCGGCGACTGCGCAGGGTTCGGCAGTTGCACAGAGCCCGGCGCCGGCACCCACTCGAGCCCGAACAGCGCGTCGGGAGAGGTGCTCGCCGCCGCCTGCACCTGAGCTCGATCGACCGGGCGGGTCACGACGCGGCCCACCTCGCAGACCGGCAGACCGTCGTGGTCGGCCGCCGCGATCGAAAGCCCGCCCTCCCCCGCGAGCAGCCGTACCCGCAGGGAGGATGCCCCCACGCCGTGCAGATACACGTCGCTCCAGGCGAAGGGCATCTGCATCGTCGGCTCCTCGCCCAGCTCCAGCAGACTGATCGCCTGGAGCACGCCGTCGAGGAGCGCCGGGTGAACCCCGAAGCGAGCCGCTTCGGCCTCCTGCTCCTCTGCCAGGTCGACCTCGGCGAACACCTCTCCACCCCGGCGCCAGGCGGCTTTTAGACCCTGGAACGCCGGGCCGTATTCGACCCCCACCTCGGCCAGGCGCTCATACAGCGACTCCAGCTCGAGCGCCTGCGCGCCGGGCGGCGGCCACTGGGTGAGCTCGGAAAACGCATCCGTGTCGGCGCCCGCGCGCGACCGGGTGAGGAAACCACTGGCGTGGCGAGTCCACTCGGCGCCCCCGGCCTCGCCCTCATCGCCGGTGCCCTGCACACGCGAGTGGACGGTGAACTGGCGCCGCCCCGACTCGTCGGGCTCGGCGACGGCCAGCTGCAGCTGACGAGCAGCCTCCCCGTCGAGCACCAACGGAGCCTCGAGCGTCAGCTCCTCGAGGCCCTCGCAGCCCACCTGCGCGCCCGCGCGCAGCGCCAGCTCGACGATCGCCGCGCCCGGCAGCAGCACGGCGCCAAAGACCGCGTGGTCGGCAAGCCAGGGGTGGGTCCCCAGCGAAAGCCGACCGGTGAACAGCCACTCGTCCCCCGCGGCGAGCGCGATCGACGCCCCCAGCAGGGGGTGGTTGGCCGAGGACTGGCCCGCCGCCGAGAGGTCCCCCGCACCCGCCCTCGCCTCGATCCAGTAGCGCTCGCGCTGAAACGCGTAGGCGGGCAGCTCCACACGCTCAGCGTCCGAACCGGCGAACACTCGCGCCCAGTCCACCTCCACACCGCGCACCCACAGCTCACCCAATGACGCCAGAAAGCGCTCCAGCCCGCCCTGCTCACGGCGCAACGTGCCGGCCATCGCCACAGACGCCGGATCCTCGAGCACGTCATCGACGGTCTCCTGCACCCCGACCGTCAACACTGGGTGGGGGCTGACCTCGACGAACACGCGGCGCCCCTCACCCAGCAGGATCCGCGTGGCCTCCTCGAAGCGCACCGTCTGGCGCAGATTGCGATACCAGTACTCGCCGTCCAGATCCGCCGTGTCGACGAGTTCGTTCGACACTGTCGAGAAGAACGGCACCTCGCCCGACCGGGGGACGATCCCCGCGCACGCATCCACCACCTCCGCGCGGATCTCCTCGATCTGAGCCGAGTGCGAGGCATAGTCGACCGGGATCTCGCGCGCCCTCACGCCATCGACAGCGCACTGCGCGAGGAACTCATCAAGCGCCCCACGCTCGCCGGAGACCACAACCGAACCGGGACCGTTCACCGCCGCGACGCCGAGCAGCCCGCCCCAGCGCTCCAGACGTCTCTCGACCGCGCGCACACCCGCCGCCACCGACACCATCCCACCCCTGCCCATCAGGCCGACCAGGAGGCGGCTGCGCAGGGCGACCAACCGCGCGGCATCCTCCAGCGACAGGCCGCCCGCTACGTGCGCCGCCGCGATCTCGCCCTGGGAGTGACCCACGACGACCGCGGGGCGCACACCGCACGCGCGCCACAGCTCCGTCAGCGAGACCATCACCGCGAACAGCGCCGGCTGCACGACATCGACCCGCTCGAGCCCCGGCGCTCCCGGCGCACCTCTCAACACATCCTCCAGCGACCAGTCGACGAACGGCGCCAGCGCCGCGGCACACGCGCCCATCCGCTCGGCAAACACGGGCGAGTCCTCCAGCAGCTCCAGTGCCATCCCCGGCCACTGCGAACCCTGCCCCGGGAACAGGAACACGACGCCGGCACTCAGTTCGCTCGCCACACCCGCAACCGCGCCCGGTGTCGGGCTCCCCGCAGCCACATCGTGCAGGCCCTCCAGCAGACGCTCGCGCTCGCCGACGAGGACCGCCCGGTGCTCGAACGCCGAGCGGCTCACAGCCAGCGAGAGCCCGACGTCACCCACGTCCTGCGCCGCGCGAGCGCCGACGTGCTCCCGCAGTCTCGCGGCCTGCCCCCGCAGGGCGGCCTCGCTCTTCGCCGAGAGCACCCATGGCACCACACCGCCGCTCGACACCGAGAGGGCCTCGCGGCCGTCAGGAGACACCTCCAACAGCGGAGCCTGCTCGAGGATCACGTGCGCGTTGGTGCCGCTGATCCCAAACGAGGACACCCCCACCCGCCGCGGCTGCCCGCTCAGCGGCCACGGCACAGCCTCCCGGAGCAGCGACACCGCTCCCGCCGTCCAGTCGATCTGCGCGGAAGGCTCCTCGACGTGCAGCGTCTTCGGCAGCACGCCGTGGCGCATCGCCATCACCATCTTGATCACCCCGGCCATGCCGGCCGCGGCCTGTGCGTGGCCGATGTTCGACTTGATCGACCCCAACCACAGCGGGCGCTCCTCGGGGCGAGCCTGTCCGTAGGTCGCAAGCAGCGCCTGCGCCTCGATCGGGTCGCCGAGCATCGTCCCGGTCCCGTGACCCTCCACCGCGTCGATCTGCCCCGCCGACAGACGCGCGTTGGCGAGCGCCTGCTGGATCACGCGACGCTGGGAGGGGCCGTTGGGCGCCGTCAGCCCGTTGCTCGCGCCATCCTGATTGACCGCGCTGCCGCCCACGAGCGCCAGCACTCGGTGCCCCCGCCGACGCGCGTCGGAGAGGCGCTCGACCAGCACCACGCCCGCGCCCTCGGAGAACCCCGCCCCGTCGGCGCTCGCGGCAAACGACTTGCAGCGCCCATCCACGGCGAGTCCCCGCTGGCGGCCAAACTCCAGGAATACGCCGGGGGTCGCCATCACGGTCACGCCTCCAGCCAGCGCCAGCGAGCACTCCCGCGAGCGCAGCGCCTGGCACGCCAGGTGCAGCGCCACCAGCGAGGAGGAGCAGGCCGTGTCGACGGTCACCGCCGGACCCTCCAGGCCGAATGTGTAGGCCACGCGACCCGACACCACGCTGCCGGCGCTGCCGGTTCCCACATAGCCCTCCAGACCCTCTGGCACCGAGCCGAACAGCCCCATGCTGTAGTCCTGGGAGCTGATCCCGGCGAACACCCCCGTCTGGCTGCCCTGCAGCGACAGCGGATCGATGCCTGCGTCCTCGAACGCCTCCCACGCGACCTCCAGCAGCAGCCGCTGCTGGGGATCCATCGCCAGCGCCTCGCGCGGACTGATCCCGAAGAACCCCGCGTCGAAGTCGCCGGCATCGTGGATGAACCCGCCTTCGCGCGTGAAGCTCCTCACCGGGCCTTCACTCTCGGCCTCGGGGTCCTCCAGTCCCTCTAGCTCCCAGCCGCGGTCCTGGGGGAAACCCGAAATGGCATCGCGTCCGTCGGCAACCATCTCCCACAGGCGCTCCGCGGAGTCGACCCCTCCGGGGAAGCGGCAGCCGATGCCGACGATCGCGAGTGGTTCGTGCGACCGCTCCTCGACCTCACGCAGGCGTTCGTGGGCGCTGTTCAGATCGACCGTCGCGCGCTTGAGATACTCGCGCAGCTTCTCCGTCTCGCTCATCGCGAACCCTCCCCATCCGCCGGCTCGCGGTGCTCACCCTCAAAGCCGCCCGAGGCGTAGCTCTGGCGGTCGAGAAACTCGAAGATCTCCTCGTCGGAGGCCGACTGGATCTGCTCGGCGACGGTGACGCCGTTCTGCGACCCTCCGCTGCCCTGCCAGCCTGCCAGCAGCGCCTGCAGCCGCGCCGCGACCCTTGCCTGGAGCTGCTCGTCGGCGTCGATCTCTCCCAGCATGCGCTCCAGCCGGTCGAGCTCGGCGTCCAGCGGGGGCGCCGCGTCGGGGCCACCCTGGCCGATCTCGCCCAGCAAAAAGGTGGCAAGCGCCGCGGGAGTGGGGTAGTCGAACACGAGCGTCGCTGGCAGCAGCAATCCCGTGACCGCATTCAGGCGGTTGCGCAGCTCCACCGCCGCCAGCGAATCGAACCCCAGATCCTTGAACGTCTGCCGCGCCTGCACCGCCTCCGCCGAGGTGTGCCCCAGGATGGTCGCCGCCTCGCTGCGCACCACCTCCAGCAGCACCCCCTCGCGCTCGTCCGCGGGCACCGCGCCCAGGCGGCGCGCCAGCGATCTGCCCGCGTCGTCGGGCGCGCGCCGCGCGGGCGCGCGGACCAGGCCGCGCAGCAGCGCCGGCAGCGCCCCGGCTCGGGCCTGCGCGCGCAGCGCGGGGACATCCAATCGCACCGGCAGCGCCAACGCGCGATCCGCCCAGAGCGCCGCGTCGAACAGCTCGAGGCCCTCCTCTGAGGTGAGTGGGCTCACGCCCGAGCGCGCGAGCCGCGCGACGTCGCGCTCGCTGAGCACGCCCGTCATGTCGCTCATCTGCGCCCACAGTCCCCACGCCATCGACACCCCCGCCAGACCCCGCGCCCGGCGATGCGCCGCCAGCGCGTCCAGGAATGCGTTCCCCGCCGCGTAGTTGCCCTGACCGGCGCCGCCGAAGGTCGCGGTCATCGAAGAGAACAGCACGAACGCGGAGAGATCCAGGTGCTCGGTCAGCTCGTGCAGATGCCATGCCGCGTCGACCTTCGGCTCGAGCACGCGGTCCATGCGCTCTGACGTCAGCGACCCGATCACACCGTCATCGAGCACTCCCGCGGCGTGTACTACCCCACTGAGAGGCCGCTGCTCGGGGATCGCCCCGAGCAGCGCCTCGAGCTCCGCTCGGCTGCTCACATCGCACGCCGCCACCGTCACGTGCGCGCCCATGCCGGTCAGCTCGCTCTCGAGCTCCGCGGCGCCCGGCGCCTGCTGGCCGCGACGACTGGTCAGCACCAGATTGCGCACCCCATGCTCGCTCACCAGGTGACGTGCCACCGCGCCCCCCAAGACCCCCGTGCCGCCGGTTATCAGCACCGTGCCCTGGTCGATCGGTGCGGGCAGCTCCAGCACGATCTTGCCGGTGTGACGCGCCTGGCTCATGAAGCGAAACGCCTCCCGCGCGCGTGCCAGCTGCCACGTGGCAAGCGGCAGCCGGCGCAGCGCACCCCGCTCGAAGAGCTCCAGCAGCTCGCCGAGCATCTGCCCAAGACGCTCCGGCCCGGCCTCCTGCAGATCGAACGCCCGGTAGGCGACGCCCGCATGAGCGCCGGCAACCTGCTCGGGGTCGCGAATATCCGTCTTGCCCATCTCGACGAAGCGACCGCCACGCGGCAGCAGCTCCAGTGAGGCGTCGATGAACTCCCGGGCGAGCGAGTCGAGGACCACATCCACGCCCCCGCCATCCGTCTCCTCGAGGAAGCGCTCCTTGAACTCGAGCGTGCGCGACGAGGCGATATGCGACCGCTCCAACCCCAGCGCCTCGAGCGCCTCCCACTTACCGGGGCTGGCGGTCGCGAACACCTCGACGCCCAAGTGGCGAGCGAGCTGCACCGCCGCCATGCCCACGCCACCGGCGCCCGCGTGGATCAGCAGCCGCTCACCCGGCTGCACCCGCGCCAGATCCACCAGCGCGTAGTACGCCGTCAGGAATGCGATCGGCACCGCGGCGGCCTCGGTGAACGACCACGCCTCGGGCATCCGCGCGAGCAGCCGCCGGTCGCTCACCGCGACGGGACCGAATCCACCGGCCAGGGTCCCCATCACACGGTCGCCCGGCGCGAAGTCCAGCACCTCAGGCCCCACCTCGGTGAGAACTCCGGCGGCCTCGCTGCCCATCGGCGCCGTGCCGGGGTACATGCCAAGCGCAAGCAGCACATCGCGGAAGTTCAGCCCGGCCGCGCGCACCCCGATGCGCACCTGCCCGGCCTCCAGCGGACGGCCCGCCTCGGCGCTGGGAATCAGCGCGAGGCTCTCGAGCGTTCCCGCGCCCACTGTCTCCAGACGCCAGGCCGGCTCACCCGTGGGTGGCGTCAGCGTGCCGTCGGCTCCCGCGCGCACGAGCTTCGGGGTGAGTACCGCGCCCGCGCGTATCGCGACTTGCGGCTCATCCGTGTGCAGCGCCGCGCTCAGCCCGCCGCCAACGTCCTCGCCGGCATCGACGTCCACGAGCACGAACCGACCGGGATTCTCCGACTGAGCGGAGCGAACGAGGCCCCGAGACCGGCGCGTTGACCAGATCCAGCCCTGTCTCCTCGTCGCCCACGGCCACGGCACGCCGGGTGACCACCACGAGCCGTGAGGCGGCAAACCTCCCCTCGGCGAGCCACTCCTGCGCCAGCTCCAACATCCGATTGGCACTCGTATGCGCCGCGGCGACGACATCGCCGGCCTGCGTGACGGTGCAGTCGACCAGCACCGTCTCTGGCAGCGATGCGCCCTCCTCCACTGCCGCTTCAAGGGCTGCCACGTCGGTATAGCTCACGATGTCGACCCCCGTCGCACGCAACTCAACCGCCAGCCCGCCATCCTCGCCGCCGAGCAGTGCCCATCCCAAGGTGCCGTCCTCGCCGGAGGTGTCGGGGACCGCCGCCCACTCGACATGGAAAAGCGACTCGCGAGCCCCGCCCTGGACGCTGGCGAGCTGCTCGGGGGAGATCTCGCGCAGCACGAGCGCATCGACCGAGACGACCGGCGCACCCGTCTCGTCCACCGCCACCAGCGCGATCGACTCGCTCCCGACGGGCGACATATGCACCCGCACACTGCGAGCACCCGTCGCATGCAGTGAGACCCCGCCCCACGAGAAGGGCAGCCGAAGATTGGCGCCCGCACCGCCCGAACCGCTCACACCGCTTGCACGAGGCGTACCGCTTGCTCCCTCCTCTCCCGACCCCCCATCCGCTCCCGGCGCCGACATGCCGGCTGCGAGCGTGTGCAGCATCGCGTCGAGCAGCGCCGGGTGCACACCGAAGGAGGCGCCCCGCTGCTGCTCGGACTCGGGCAGCGATACCTCCGCGTAGAGCTCATCTCCCGCGCGCCACGCCGCGCGCAGGCCCTGGAAGGCGGGCCCATAGTCATAGCCGGCTCGCGCCAGCCCGTCATACAGATCGTCGATCTCGAGTGCCACCGCGCCGGCGGGAGGCCAGGCCCCCTCGGCGAACGCCGCCAGCCCCTCGACCGCCACCTCGGCCACCCCCAGCAGGCCCCCGGCATGGCGCGTCCAGGCGCCCGCGCCCCACAGCTCCTCCTCGCCCGAGCCCGAGGCCGAGTCGGCGCGCGAATGGATGCTCACCGTCCTGCGTCCGCCCTCATCGGGCTCGCCGAGGGCGATCTGCACCTGCACTCCCCCCTCCTCGGGCAGCACCAGCGGCGCCTCCAGCGTGAGCTCCTCCACACGTTCACAACCCACCTGCGCGCCGGCGCGCAGCGCGAGCTCCACGAACGCCGTGCCAGCCAACAGCACGACACCCGTCACCGCGTGGTCTGCGAGCCACGCGTGTGTCTGCAGCGAGAGGCGGGCGGTGAACAGCCAACCCTCGCCCTCCGCCACCTCCAGCGCCGCGCTCAGCAGCGGATGCTCCGCCGAGGCCTGTCCCGCGCCGACCATGTCGCCCGCGCGCACCGGCGCCTGCAGCCAGTAGCGCTCTCGCTGGAAGGCATACTTGGGAAGCCCCACCCGTGCCGCGCCCGAGCCCCGGAAGACCCGCGCCCAGTCCACCTCGACGCCCCGCACCCACACCTCGCCCAGGGAGGCCAGGAAGCGCTCCAGCCCTCCCTCGCCGCGACGCAGCGAACCGGCGAGCACCGCGGCCGTCGGATCCCCGAGCGCCGCCTCGACTGTCTCCTGCAGCCCCACACTCAGCACGGGATGCGGACCGATCTCCACGAATGCCCTGTGCCCCTCGCCCAGCAGCACCCGCGTGACCTGCTCGAAGCGCACCGTCTCGCGCAGGTTGCGATACCAGTACTCGCCGTCCAGCTCGGCGGTGTCGAGCAGCTCGCCCGTCACGGTGGAAAGGAACGGAACGGTCCCCGACACCGGCGCGATGCCCGCGCTGCCCTCCAGCAGCTCCGCGCGGATCTCCTCGATCTGCGCCGAATGCGAGGCGTAGCCGACGGGGATCTCGCGCGCCCGCACGCCCCCCGCCTCCAGCTCCCCGAGCAGCCCGTCCAGCGCCGCGCGCTCGCCGGACACCACGGTGGCGCCCGGACCGTTCACCGCCGCGACCGACACCGCCCCGTCCCAGCGCCCGAGCCACGCGCCGAGCTCCGCCTCGGGCAGCGCCACCGAGATCATCCCGCCCCGGCCCATCAGCCCCACGAGCGCACGGCTGCGCACGACCGCCAGGCGCGCCGCATCCTCGAGTGTCAGGCCGCCCGCGACGTGCGCCGCCGCGATCTCACCCTGGGAGTGACCCACGACCACGCTGGGCTCCACCCCGCACGCGCGCCACAAGCCGGCCAGCGCAACCATCACCGCGAACAGCACCGGCTGCACGACGTCAACCCGCTCGAGCCCCGGGGCGCCCTCGCTGCCGCGCAGCACGTCCTCGAGCGCCCAGTCGACGTGCGGCGCAAGCGCCTCCCCGCATGCGCGCAGACCGCGCGCGAACACCGGCGAGCAGTCGAGCAGCTCCGCCGCCATGCCCGGCCACTGCCCACCCTGTCCGGAGAACACGAACACGGGCGCGCGAGCGCCCGCCTCGGCATCCGCGACCCCCTCCAGCACGCCGGGCGCCGAGCGGCCCTCGGTCAGCGCCCCCAATCCCGCGAGCAGCTCCTCGCGAGCGTCGCCGACAGCCACCGCCCGGTGCTCGAAGGACGGACGAGCCGTCAGCGAATACCCGACATCGAGCGCGCGCGGACTGGGGTGCCCGCCCACCAGCTCCGCCAGCCGAGCGGCCTGGGCACGCAATGCGATCTCACCCCGGCCGGAGAGGACCCAGGGCACCGCGCCCCCGTCTCCCACGATGCGATCCTCGCCGCCGACCGATATCCCGCCACGCGCGGCTCCCTGCCGGCTATGCCGGCCCTCCTCCTCTTCCTCTCCCTCCCGGCGCACGCCCACCGCGGCCGGCGCGCCCGCGCCATTCGGTGCCGATGGTGCGTCCACCTCGGCCGCGGGCGCCTCCTCCAGGATCACGTGCGCATTGGTGCCGCTGATTCCGAACGCCGAGACGCCCGCGCGGCGCCGCTCGCCCTCCCACGGCGCCTCCTCGCGCAGCAGCGAAACCCCGCCCGCCGACCAGTCGACCTGGGTGGTGGGCTCATCGATGTGCAGCGTGCGCGGCAGCACGCCGTGGCGCATCGCCATCACCATCTTGATCACGCCCGCCACCCCCGCGGCGGCCTGCGTGTGACCGATGTTCGACTTGATCGAGCCAAGCCGCAGCGGACGCTCCGCCGGGCGCCCCTGGCCGTAGGTCGCGAGTAGCGCCTGCGTCTCGATCGGATCGCCGAGCACCGTGCCCGTGCCGTGCCCCTCCACCACATCGACATCCGCGGGGGAGAGTCCCGCGTTGGCCAGCGCCTGTGCGATCACGCGCTGCTGGGAGGGACCGTTCGGGGCCGACAGCCCGTTGCTCGCGCCATCCTGGTTGACCGCGCTGCCCCGCAGCAGACCGAGGACCGGGTGGCCGCGGCGCCGCGCGTCGGACAGCCGCTCCAACAGCACCAGGCCCGCGCCCTCGGAGAACCCCGCGCCGTCCGCCCCGTCCGCGTACGCCTTGCAACGTCCATCGGAGGCGAGCCCCCCCTGGCGCGCGAACTCGGCGAATCCCGCCGCGCTCGACATCACCGTCACGCCCCCCGCGAGGGCCAGCGAGCACTCGCCGCCGCGCAGCGCCTGGGCCGCCAGGTGCATCGCCACCAGCGAGGAGGAGCACGCCGTATCGAGCGTCACCGCCGGCCCCTCCAAGCCGAGCGTGTACGCGAGGCGACCCGACACGACGCTCGTCAGGAGTCCCGTGATCCGGTAGCCCTCGGACTCCCCGTGCGCCTCCACAGCGCCGCTGTAGTCGGTCGAGCTGACGCCCGCGAACACGGCCGTGTCGCTCCCCGCCAGCGTCGTCGGATCGATGCCCGCGTCTTCGAGCGCCTCCCAGGCCGCTTCCAGCAGCAGGCGCTGCTGGGGGTCCATCGCCAGCGCCTCCCTCGGGCCGATTCTGAAGAACGCCGCGTCGAACTCCCCCGCGTCGTACAGGAACCCACCTTCGCCGCCAGCGGGCGCAGCCCAGCCCCGGTCGGTGGGGAAGCCCGCAATCGCGTCCCCGCCGCGCGCCAGCAGCTCCCACAGATCCTCGGGCGAGCGCACGCCGCCGGGATAGCGGCAGCTCATCCCCACGATCGCGATCGGCTCCCGCACATCGCCACCGTGACGCACCGCCCGCGCTGTCGTGCTGTCGATCTCCAGGGCCTGTGCGCTCACATATGCCGCGACCTCGGCCACGGTGGGGTAGTCGAACACGAGCGTCGCCGGCAGCCGCAGGCCCGTCGCCGTCGCCAGGCGATTGCGCAGCTCCACCGCTCCCAGCGAGTCGAAGCCCAGCTCCTTGAACGCGCGCCCGGGGTCCACCGCCGCCGGGGAGGCATGGCCGAGCACCGCAGCCGCGTGGCCGCGCACCAGCTCCAGCACGATGCCCTCGCGCTCGGCCTCCGGCGCAGCCGCCAGACGGCGGGCCAGCGCACCGGCGGCCTCGCGACCGCGACGCGCGTTCTGGCTGCCGACCAGCGAGCGCAAGATCGGGGGAAGCAGGCCGGCGCGAGCGCCCGCGCGCAGCGCCGCCACGTCGAGGTCCAGCGGCAACACCAGCGGCTCCGCGAGCGTGGCCGCGCGATCGAAGAGCTCGAAGTCCCCGCTCGCCCCTGAGCGGCCTGCTCACGCGGCTCAGGCGCGCACGATCGGCCTCACCCAGATGGTCGGTCATGCCGCTGCGCTGCTCCCACAGGCCCAGGCCATCGAGGTCGCCGGCAGGCCGCCGGCGCCGCGCAGCCGAGCCAGCGCATCCAGGGCGGCGTTGGCAGCCGCATAGCCGGCCTGCCCGGGGCTGCCGAAGGTGGCCGCCGCAGAGGAGAACACCACGAATGCCGTCAGGTCGAGGTCCTTCGTCAACTCGTGCAGATGCAGTGCGGCGTCGAGCTTCGGCCGCATCGTCGCGAACAGTCGCTCGCCTGTCAGCGCCGTGAGCACACCGTCGTCGAGCACCCCCGCGGCGTGCACCACGGCTCCCAGGGGATGCTCGGCCGGGATTTCCGCGAGCAGCGCCGCCAGCTGCGCGCGCTCGGCGACGTCACAGGCCGCGATCCGAACCTCGCAGCCAAGCTCGCGCAGCTCGCGCGAGAGCTCCGGGGCGCCGGGCGCCTGCGCACCGCCGCGGCTGAGGAGCAGCAGATGCCTCGCCCCGTGGCGCTCCACCAGGTGACGCGCGAGCAGCCCTCCGATCCCGCCGGTGCCCCCGGTTATGAGTACGGTCCTTTCGCCGTCGAGCGGCTGGGGTACCGTCAGGACGACCTTGCCCACATGCCGCGCCTGGCTCATGTGCCGCAGCGCTCGCCGGCCGGCGCGAACGTCCCAGGTGGCGATCGGCGTGTGGCGCAATGCCCCCTTAGCGAACAGCTCGGTCAGCGTGCCGAGCAGCTCCTGGATACGCCGCGGCTCGACGTCCAGGAGATCGACGGCGCTGTAGGCGACACCCGGATGGCTGGCGGCGAGCGCCGCCGGGTCGCGAATGTCGGCCTTGCCCACCTCCAGGTAGCGCCCACCCCGAGGGAGCAGTCGGAGCGAGGCGTCGACGAACTCGGGTGCGAGCGCACCCAGCACCACGTCCACCCCCTCGCCCGCGGTCCGCTCCAGGAAGACGTCCCCGAAGTCAAGCGTTCGCGAAGAGGCGATGTGCTCCTCGGCCACACCGAGCGCGTCGAGCGCGCGCCACTTCTCGGGGCTCGCCGTCGCAAACACCTCCGCGCCCAGGTGCTGAGCGAGCTGCACCGCCGCCATCCCCGCGCCACCAGCCGCCGCATGCACGAGCACCCGCTCGCCGGCGCGCAGCCCCGCGACGTCGACCAGCGCGTGCAGGGCCGTCAGGAAGACCGTGGGCACCGAGGCGCCCTGCGCGAAGGACCAGCCCTCGGGCAGCGCCGCAAGCAGGCGCCTGTCGGTAACAGCCAGCGGACCGAACGCATCGGCCATCAGACCCATGACACGATCGCCAACGGCCAGGTCCTCGACACCGGCCCCCAGCCCGCACACGACGCCCGCCCCCTCGCCGCCAATCCGGGTGCCACGCAGGTCGCCGACCGTCCCCGCGGCTCCACCCAGCGCCACCAGCACGTCGCGAAAGTTCACCCCCGCCGCGTGCACCGCCACACGCACCTGCTCTGGCTGCAGCGGCGCCTCTGCCTGCGGACTGGACAGCAGCGTGAGGTTCTCGAGCGTGCCCTGCTGCTCGATGCCGAGGTGCCAGGCGCCCTCGGGCGGACACAGCGAGCCACCGTCGCTGTGCACATCCACCAACCGCGGGACCAACAGTTCTCCCCCGCGCAGAGCGAGCTGCGGCTCGTGCTCGCAGGACAGCGCACTCGTGCAGGCAACCGCCAGGGCACCAGACAGCGCCGCTTGCGAGGCGTCGCTGCGATCGAGGTCGATCAGCGCAAAGCGCTCGGGGTGCTCCGCCTGCGCGGTGCGCACCAGCCCCCAAATCGCCGCCGCCGCGAGATCCGGCGTCTGTGTCGCATCGGTGGCGATGCCCTTGCGCGTGAGCAGCACGAGCCGCGCCCGCGCGAAGCGCTCGTCGGCAATCCACGTTTGCAGCAGCGCCAGGGCCTCGCCGCTCGCTGCGTGGACCGCCTCAATTTGAGCGTCGGCAGATTCGGCTTCCACCCCGGCAGGCCCGGGCCCGCAATCGACCACCACCAGCTCGGTAATCGACTCCAGCGAGGCCAGCACGGCAGCGGCGCCGGCGAGGTCGAGCATCGGCTCGGGCGCCCGGGATTGCGGATCGCCGGAGGGGGCCGGCAGGCCCACCCAGTCCACGCGATACAGACCGCTGCCGTGAGCACTCGCCGCGCGCAGGCGGCCGGCGTCGACCGGTCGCGTCCTCAGCGCCTCGACGGAGATGACCGGCGCGCCCGACTCGTCGGCCGCCGCAAGCGACAGGCCCCGCTCGCCCGCGCGCAGAACGACACGCAGGGCGCCGGCGCCGCTCGCGTGCAGACGCACACCGCTCCACGCGAACGGCAGCTGCGCCTCGGCCTGCGCATCGGTCTCAGCGGCGAGGAAGTACGCGTGCAGCGCGGCATCGAGCAGCGCCGGATGAACGCCGAAGCGCCGCGCCTCCGCGGCCTGCTCGGGCTCAAGATCGACCTCCGCGAAGAGCTCGTCGCCGCGACGCCACGCAGCTCTCAGACCCTGGAACGCGGGGCCGTAGTCGAAGCCGAGCGCGGCGGCCCGGTCGTAGAGAGACTCCACCTCGACCCGCTCGGCGCCCGGCGGCGGCCAGTCGGCCGGCAGCTCGAGGTCGCCGCCCGCCGCGACCCGCGGCTCGCTCGGGCTCGCGAGAAAACCGACGGCGTGAGCGGTCCATTCGTCGGCCCCTGCCCCGGAACCGGACGGGACGCCGGCTGTCTGGCTGCCGTAGAACTCGCCGCCGGCCTCGAAGTCCTCGGCGTCACGATCCTGCGGGCGTGAGTGGATCGTGACCTCGCGCCGTCCCGCGTCGTCGGGCTCGCCGAGCACGACCTGGAGCCGATATGCGGCCCCCTCGGCGAGCACCAGCGGTGCCTGCAGCGTCAGCTCCTCCAGCACCTCACAGCCGACCTCGCGTCCGGCGCGCAGCGCCAGCTCGACGAACGCCGCCCCCGGCAGGAGCACGGTGTCGAACACGGCGTGCTCGGCAAGCCAGGGGTGGGTCTTCAGCGAGAGCCTGCCCGTATAGAGCCAGCGATCCTCGCCCGCGAGCGCGATGCAGGCGCCCAGCAGCGGGTGTTCGGCCGGGGACTGGCCCACCGCCGGCAGGTCGCCCGCCGAGGCCCCCAGCTCCAGCCAGTAGCGCTCGCGCTGAAACGCATACGTCGGCAGCACCACGCGCTGGGCCCCGGTCCCTGCGAAGAGGACGCTCCAATCGACCTTCACGCCGTGAACGTGCGCTTCGGCCAGCGACCGCACAAACCGCGCGAGGCCGCCCTCCTCGCGACGCAGCGAGCCGAAGACGGCGACCCCCGCGCCAACCCCACTCGGCCCACCCGCCGCACCCGCCACAGCCCCGCCGGGGGCATCGCCCGCGGGCTCGAGCCAATCCTCGAGCGTCTCCTCCAGCGCCATCGCCAGCACGGGATGAGGGCTCACCTCGACAAGCGCCGTGAAGCCCTCCTCGAGCAGCCCGCGCGTCACCCGCTCGAACTGAACGGCGTCGCGCAGCGAGCGAAACCAGTACTCGCCGGAGAGCTCGGATCCGTCCAGCAGACCGCCGGTCGCCCCCGCGTGGAACGGGACCTCGCCCGCCTGCGGAGCGATCGACCCGAGCTCGGCGAGAACCTGCCCGCGAATCGTCTCCACCTGCGCCGAATGCGAGGCGTAGTCGACCGCTATCGCCCGTGCGCGCACGCCATCCAGTTCGAGCTCCGCGAGCAGCTCCCGCAGCGCGGCCGCCTCCCCGGAGACGATCGTCGAGCGCGGACCGTTGAACGCCGCGATCGACACGCGCTCGTCCCAGCGCCCAATCCGCGCAAGGACCTCCTGCGGGGGCAGCGACACCGAGACCATCCCGCCCCTGCCCGCGATCTCACCCAGCGCGCGGCTGCGCAGCGCGACGACGCGCGCCGCGTCCTCCAGCGACAGCGCGCCCGCGACGCACGCCGCCGCGATTTCACCCTGCGAGTGTCCGGCGACCGCCGCGGGCTGCACCCCGAACGAACGCCACAGCGCCGCCAGCGAGACCATCACCGCCCACGATGCGGGCTGCACGACGTCGACCCGCTCCAACCCCGGCGCCCCCCGCACACCGCGCAGCACATCCGCAAGCGACCAGTCGACGAACGGCGCCAGGGCCGCCTCACAGGCCCGCAGGTGCTCTGCGAACACCGCCGAGCCCTCGACCAGCTCAAGCGCCATTCCCGGCCACTGCGCCCCCTGGCCCGGGAACAGGAATGCCACCTTCGCGCCGACACCCGCGATGCCGCGCACGACGTTGGCCGCGGGCCGCCCGTCCCGCAGCTCGCGCAGGCCCCCGAGGAGGTCCTTCCGATCCTCGCCCAGCACCACCGCGCGATGCGCGAAGGCGCTCCGGGTAGCCGCGAGCGAGTGGGCGAGGTCCCCCATATCGAGCTCCGGCTCTCGTTCGACATGGCCGAGCAGACGCTCGGCCTGCGCCCTCAGGGCATCCTCGCTCTTGGCCGAAAGCAGCCAGGGCAGCGTCGCGGATGCCCGCCGGAGCTCGACCGACGGGGAGGGCGCCGTGGCCTCGCCACGAACGACGACCGGGGTCTCGCCTGAGAGAGCCGGAGCCTCACCTGAAGGGACCTCGCCCGGGAAGACCGCCGGTGTCTCCCGCGGTGGAGCCTCCTCGAGGATCACGTGGGCATTGGTGCCGCTGACCCCGAACGAGGAGACCCCCGCGCGACGCGGGCGCTCGCTCGCGGGCCAGGGCACGGACTCGGCGAGCAGCTCGACCGCGCCCCGCGACCAATCGACGTGTGGCGTGGGCGCGTCCAGATGCAGCGTCGGCGGCAGCACGCCGTGGCGCATCGCCAGCACCATCTTGATCACGCCGCCGACTCCCGCGGCGGCCTGGGAGTGGCCGATGTTCGACTTCAGCGACCCCAGCAGCAGCGGCCTGTCCGCGGGACGCTCGCGCCCATAGGTGGCGAGCAGCGCCTGCGCCTCGATCGGGTCGCCGAGCAGCGTCCCGGTGCCGTGACCCTCGACCGCGTCGACCTGGTCGGCCGAGAGACGGGCGTTGGCCAGCGCCTGCTCGATCACCCGCTCCTGGGAGGGCCCGTTGGGGGCAGTCAGACCATTGCTCGCACCGTCCTGGTTGACGGCGCTGCCTCGCACCAGCGCCAGCACCCGGTGGCCGTTGCGCTGGGCCTCGGAGAGGCGCTCGAGCAGCAGCAGGCCCACGCCCTCGGCGAAGCCCGCGCCATCGGCGCTCGCGGCAAACGACTTGCAGCGCCCATCGGGGGCGAGGCCGCGCTGGCGCGCGAACTCGATGAACAGCCCCGGCGAGGCGAGCACCGTCACGCCGCCGGCCAGCGCCAGCGAGCTCTCTCCGGCGCGCAGTGCCTGGCACGCCAGATGCAGCGCCACGAGCGAGGAGGAGCAGGCCGTGTCGATCGTCACCGCGGGACCCTCGAAGCCAAGCGTGTAGGCAACGCGGCCGGAGACGACACTGCCGGCAACGCCGATGCCCATATGTCCCTCGAGCCCGTCGGGCAGGGCGCCCAGGTCGCCGACGCTCGCATAGTCGGAGGTGCAGACTCCCGCGAACACTCCCGTATCGCTGCCGGCCAGCGCGGCGGGGTCGATGCCGGCGTCCTCGAAGGCCTCCCACGCCGCTTCCAGCAGCAGCCGCTGCTGGGGGTCCATCGCGAGCGCCTCGCGCGGCCCGATCCCGAAGAAGGACGCGTCGAACTCGCCGGCGTCGTGCAGGAAGCCGCCCTCGCGCGTGTAGGAGGTGCCGGGTCGATCGGGATCGGTGTCATACAGACCCTCCAGGTCCCAGCCGCGGTCCTCGGGGAAGCGGGAGATCGCGTCCCTGGCGCCGGCGAGCAGCTCCCACAGCTCCGCGGGCGAGGCGACCCCGCCGGGGTAGCGGCAGCTCATCCCGACGATCGCGATCGGCTCGGCCACACGGGCACGCAGACGCTGGTTCTCTTCGCGCAGGCCTTCGCTCTCCTTCACCGCCGCCCGCAGCCCCTCGACGACCCGCTCGTAGTCGGCGGCCATCAGGAGCCCTCGATCCTCGCTCGCGCGCAACCGCGCACGGGCATCGATACGCGAACCGCGCCCATCCCCATCACGAGCCCTGGCTCTCGCCGGGCGCTCCAAGCGCGCGCTGCAGGAGGTTCTCGACGTCCATGCTGTCGACCCGGTCGGCCTCGTTGGGCTCAGCCGTGGCGGGCGCGGTGCCCGCACCCGCCTGCTCGGCCCCCGCGAGCTCGAGTAGCGTGTCCAGCAGGCCGGCGCTGCGCAGGCGGGCGGGCGAGAGCGAGGCGATCGCCGCGCGCATGGCCGCCTCGTGCGGGTCGCGATCGGCCTCCGGTTCCACGCGCTCGCGCAGGTGCGCGGCGACCGCGGCACAGCTCGGGTAGTCGAAGACGAGCGTCGCCGGGAGTGACAGCCCGGATGCGCGCGCCAGCCGGTTGCGCACCTCGATCGCGGCCAGCGAATCGACGCCGAGGTCCTTGAAGGCGCGGTCGGGATCGACGGCGCCCGCGGAGGCGTACCCCAGCACCGCCGCCACCTCGGTGCGCACCAGCTCGCGCACGACCTGTTCGCGCTCGGACTCGGGGACGCCGGCGAGCGTCTGCCCCAGCGACATCGCCGAGCCCCGGCGGGCGCGACGCGGCTGGGTGCGAAGCAGGCCCTGCAGGAGCGCCGGCAGCGCGCCCGCCTCGGCCAGGACGCGCAGCGTGCGGCTGTCCAGGCGCAGGGGAACTCGCAGCGCATGGGCGGCGCCGTGGACCGCGTCGAACAGCTCCAGCCCTTCGTGCGTGGAGAGCGGGTCGATGCCCATGCTCCGCATGCGTGCGCGGTCGGTGTCCCCGAGGTGGCCGGTCATCGCGCTGGGGTCCTCCCACAGCCCCCACGCCAGCGACGTCCCCGCCAAGCCCCGGGCGCGGCGGTGGGCCGCGAGGGCGTCGAGGAACGCGTTTGCCGCCGCATAGTTGCCCTGCCCGGGACTGCCGAGCACACCCGCGGCGGAGGAGAACAACACAAACGCGTCGAGATCCAACTCGCGGGTGAGCTCGTGCAGATGCCACGCCCCGTCGACCTTCGGCACCATCACACGATCGACCCGCTCGGCCGTCAGCGAACCGATCACACCGTCATCCAGGACGCCCGCGGCGTGCACCACACCCGTCAACGGGTACGCGGCGGGAACCAGGGCGAGCAAACCCTCGACCGATGAGCGGCTCGCCAAATCACAAGCCGCGACCGTGACCGTCACACCCAAGTCCTCCAGCTCGACCTGCAGCTCGCGGGCGCCCTCGGCGTCCAAGCCCGCACGGCTCGCGAGCAACAGACTCCGCACCCCGTGCGCCTGCACGAGATGCCGCGCGAGCAGACCACCCAAACGCCCCGTACCACCCGTCACCAACACCGTGCCCCCCGGGTCAAACGCACTCCACGACCCCAAACCAGACCCGTCCGCAGCGCCCAGCGACGCCGCGCCCACCGGGCCGAACACCGAAGGCAGCGTGAGCACGTTCTTGCCGACGTGACGCGCCTGGCTGACATGACGGAAAGCCTCCGGCGCCCTGCGCACGTCCCAGGCCATCACCGGTGAGTGGCGAAGGACACCCCGCTCGAACAGCGCCACGATCTCACCTAAAGTCGCCTGTATGCGCTCGGAGCCCGCTTCGATCAGATCGAACGCCCTGTAGAGGACCCCCGGGTGAGACACGCCCACGACCTCGGGATCGCGGACATCGGTCTTGCCCATCTCCACGAAACGCCCACCCCGCGGAAGCAGCCTCAGCGAAGCGTCCACGAACTCGCCCGCTAGCGAGTTGAGCACCACATCCATGCCCTCTCCGCCGGTCACCTCGAGGAACTTCTCCCCGAACTCCAACGAGCGCGAGGACGCGATGTGCGCATCGTCCAGCCCCAGCTCGCGCAGCGCACTCCACTTCCCGGCGCTGGCGGTCGCGAACACCTCAGCCCCCAAATGCTGGGCCAGCTGGATCGCCGCCATCCCCACACCACCGGCACCGGCATGAACCAGCACCCGCTCACCCCGCACCAACCCAGCCAGATCCACCAGCGCATAAAAGGCCGTCAAATGAACCGTCGGCATCGCTGCGGCCTGTGCAAAGGACCAACCCTCCGGAACACAGGCGAGCAGACGAGCATCGGCCAAGGCCACCGGACCGAACGCACCCGGCAGCAAACCCATCACCCGCTCGCCGACAGCCAACCCTTCCACATCCGGGCCGACCTCCAAGACCACACCGGCACCCTCGCCACCAACCATCGCCTCACCCGGATACACACCCAACGCGATCAACACATCACGGAAATTCAGCCCCGCGGCACGCAACCCCACACGCACCTCACCCACACCAAGCGGCCGAGTGACCTCCGGACACGCCACCAACCCCAAACCATCGAACGTGCCGCGCTCCACGACATCCAAACGCCACTCCCGCACACCGTCGGGAACCGCCAGCGCCCCAGCGGTGCCGCGCAGCAGACGGGGAACAAGCACATCTCCTCCGCGCAACGCCAACTGCGGCTCACCCAAACCAAGCGCACCCGCCAACAACGCACGCGCCTCCCCGCCGGCGCCCAAATCGAGATCCCCGTCCACATCCACCAACACCAGCCGCCCCGGATGCTCGGCCTGCGCCGAGCGCACCAACCCCCACACGCCCGCACACGCCAAGCCACCAACGTCCTCACCTGCACCGACGTCGACCGCACCGCGTGTCACCACCACCAAACGCGAGATGCCAGAGCGCTCCTCGGCAAGCCACTCCTGCAGCCTGGCGAGCACCCCGGCCACGGCCCCACGCGCCGCGGAAGGCAGACCGCCGTCGAACGCAGCCTCCCCGCCCGTGCAATCCAACAACTCCCACTCACCCTCGGCAAGCGGCTCCCCCGGCGCGAGCGCGACCCACTCCACACCCAGCAGCGGGTCCTGCGTGGCCGCGGCCCGCGCGAGCTGCGCGGCGGAGACGGGGCGGGCCACGAGCGACGCGACGGACACGACCGGCGCACCGTCCTCGTCGACGGCGAGCAGCGACACCTCGCCGGACTCGCCGCGCAGCAGGCGCACGCGCAGCGTGCCGGCGCCGGCGGCCCCCAGGGCGACGCCGCTCCACGCGAACGGCAGACCCAGCTGGCCCTCGGCGCCGGTCCCGGATGCGCCGGCAAGGGCGTGGAGCGCCGCGTCCAGCAGCGCCGGGTGCAGCGCGAAGTCAACCCCCCGCGAGCGCTCATCCTCGGGCAGCGAGACCTCCGCGAACACCTCCTCACCGCGCCGCCACGCCGCGAGGAGACCCTGGAAGGCCGGGCCGTACTCGAGGCCCCACTCGGCAAGGCGGTCGTAGAGGTCTTCGACGGCGATAGCCTCGGCGCCCGGCGGAGGCCAGGAGGCCAGTTCGGCGAGAGCTGCGGCTGAAAAGGAGGAGGGGAGGGAGCCGGTCCGCGCGGAGGCATGGGCCGCGCCGAAAGACACCGCGCCGTCCACCGCGTCCGCCCGCCTCAGCGTGCCCTCCGCGTGAGAGGTCCATGGCTGCTCCTCGCCGTCGAGCGCGTCGGGATCGTCGACCCGCGAGTGCACTCGCAGCGAGCGGGCACCCGACTCCTGCGGCTCGCCGAGCGCGACCTGCAGCTGCACCGCCGCGCCTTCGTCAAGCACCAGCGGCGCCTGGAGCGCCAGCTCCTGCACAGTGTCCAGGCCGACCTGAGCGCCCGCATAGAGCGCCAGCTCCAGAAACGCGGTGCCGGGGAGCAGGACCGTGCCGAGCACCGAGTGGTCCGCCAGCCAGGGGTGCTCGCGCAGCGAGAGGCGTCCGGTGAACACGTGTCCCGCGCCGCCGGCCAGGCTCACACCGGCGCCGAGCAGCGGGTGACCGGTGCGTGTCAACCCGGCCGCCGCGACGTCGCCGGCCCCCGCGGCTGCCCCTTCCAGCCAGAAGCGCTCGCGCTGGAAGGCGTAGGCCGGCAGCCGCACTGGCTGGGCGCGCGTGCCCGCGAGGACCTGCTCCCAGGCGACAGGGACACCGTGTACCCACGCCTCGCCGAGCGAGCTCAGGAAGCGCTCCAGCCCGCCGTCGTCGCGGCGCAGCGAGCCGGTGACGAGAACCGCTGCGCCGACAGCTGAGTCACCGGCGCCGGTGTCGCTGCCGTCAACCCTGACGCCCTCCTCGACACCGGCACCGGCACCGACGAACGCCGCACTGCCAAGGACGTGCTCGACCGTCTCCTGTACGCCGAGGCTCAGCACGGGGTGGGGACCGATCTCGACAAACGCGCGGCAGCCGTCCTGCAGCAGCGTGCTTGTGGCGTGCTCGAAGCGGACGGTCTCGCGCAGGTTTCGATACCAGTATTCGCCGTCCAGCTCGGCCGTATCGACGAGCGCGCCCGTCACGGTCGAGAGGAACGGCACGTCGCCCGATACCGGCTGCACCCCAGCAAACCCCTCCAGCAACTCTCCACGGATCCCCTCGATCTGCTCGGAATGCGACGCGTAGCCCACGGGGATCTCCCGCACCCTGACACCCCCCGCCTCGAGTTCGCTCAACAGCCCATCCAGCGCCGCGCGCTCACCGGACACCACTACCGACCCCGGACCGTTCACCGCCGCCAGAGACACCCTACCATCGCCGCGGTCAAGCCACCCGGCAAGTTCCGACTCGGACAGTGCGACCGATGCCATCCCGCCGTGGCCCATCAGGCCGACCAGCGCGCGACTGCGGACCGCCACGAGTCGCGCGGCGTCCTCCAGCGAGAGCCCCCCGGCCACGTGCGCCGCCGCGATCTCGCCCTGCGAGTGCCCGACGACGACGCTCGGCCGGACGCCGCAGGCTTGCCACAGCCTCGCAAGGGCCACCATCACGGCGAACAGGGCGGGCTGCACGACGTCCACGCCCTCGAGGCCCGGGGCGCCGTCGCTGCCACGCAGCACATCCTCGAGCGCCCAGTCGACGTGCGGCGCCAGCGCCGCACCACAGGCCCGCAGCTCCCGCGCGAAGACGGGCGAGGAGTCGAGCAGCTCGACGGCCATCCCTGGCCACTGGCCGCCCTGGCCAGAGAAAAGGAAGGCCACCTCGCGACCGGGCACGGCCACGCCTTCGAGCACACCCTGCGCGGACTTTTCCGCCGCGACCGCGCCGAGCCCCTGCAGCAGTCGGGAGCGCCCGCCGAGCACGACCGCGCGGTGCTCGAAGGCGGGGCGTCCAACCAGCGAGACCGCCACCTCGCCGGCGTCCAACGCCGGGCGCTCGCCCACGAACTCCGCCAGTCGAGCGGCCTGACCGCGCAGGCCGCCCCAGCCACGACCGGAGAGCACCCACGGCACGAAGTCCTCAGCGCGAGGACCGACGACGTTGACCATTGCCTCGGCGCCGTCCGGCGCATGCGGCGGGACGCCCTCTCCGGCCGAGGGCTCCCTGCGTGAGGGAACCGGCATAGCGCCCTCCCCGGCCAAGATCTCGCCGCTCGGCACCCTCTCCGCGGTGTCGGCCATGCGCGGCGCCTCCTCCAGGATCACGTGCGCATTGGTGCCGCTGATCCCGAACGAGGAGACCCCCGCGCGGCGCGGCGCACCGCCGACCGTCGTCCACGGCAGCTCTTCGGTGAGCAGCGCGACCGCGCCCGCCGACCAGTCGACGTGCGTCGAGGGCTCATCGACGTGCAGCGTGCGCGGCAGCAGGCCATGGCGCATCGCCAGGACCATCTTGACTATGCCCGCCACGCCCGCCGCCGCCTGGGAGTGACCGATGTTCGACTTGATCGAGCCCAATCGCAGTGGCCGCTCGGCCGGACGGTCCTGGCCGTAGGTCGCGAGCAGCGCCTGCGCCTCGATCGGATCGCCCAGCACGGTGCCCGTGCCGTGACCCTCGACCGCATCGACGTCCGCCGCGGACAGCCCGGCGTTCGCGAGCGCCTGCACGATCACCCGCTGCTGGGAGGGACCGTTGGGGGCAGTCAGACCGTTGCTCGCGCCGTCCTGATTGACGGCGCTGCCCCGCACCAGCGCCAGAACCCGGTGGCCGTTGCGCTGAGCGTCGGAGAGGCGCTCGAGCAGCAGCACCCCGACGCCCTCGGCGAAGCCGACGCCGTCGGCGCCCTCGGCGAAAGCCTTGCAGCGCCCGTCGGGCGCGAGGCCGCGCTGGCGTGAGAACTCGACGAACTCGGTCGGCGAGGCCAGCACCGTCGCGCCGCTGGCGAGCGCCAGCGTGCATTCCCCGCCGCGCAGCGCCTGGCAGGCGAGGTGCAGAGCCACGAGTGAGGAGGAGCAGGCTGTATCCACCGTCACCGCCGGACCCTCGAAGCCGAAGGAGTAGGCGACGCGCCCGGAGACGACGCTGGCGGAGGCGCCGGTGCCCAGATAGCCCTCCAGCTCGTGCGGGAGGGCGCCCCGCAGCGAGGAGGTGTAGTCCTGCGAGCTGATGCCCGCGAACACGCCGGTGGGGGTGGAGCGCAGCGTCGCGGGGTCGATCCCGGCGTCTTCCAGGGTCTCCCAGGCGACTTCCAGGAGCAGGCGCTGCTGAGGGTCCATCGCCAGTGCCTCGCGCGGGCTGATTCCGAAGAAGGCCGCGTCGAACTCGGGGGCGTCATATAGGAACCCGCCAGCGCGCGTGTAGCTCGTGCCGCCGGTGTCGGGGTCGGGGTCATACAGGCCCTTCAGGTCCCAGCCACGATCGCTCGGGAACTCGCCGATGCCTTCGCCGCCGCGGGCGACCAGCTCCCACAGCTCCTGCGCCGAGCGCACGCCGCCGGGATAGCGGCAGCTCATCCCCACGATCGCAATCGGCTCATCCAGCGCCCGCTCGGAGCGCACCGCGACGGCGGAGGAGGCGCCGAGGCCCTGCAGCTCGGCGAGCACGTGCCTGGCGAGCACGAGCGGCGTGGGGTGGTCGAACACCAGCGTCGCCGGCAGCGCCAGCCCCGTGACGGCGTTGAGATGGTTGCGCAGCTCCACCGCCGTGAGGGAATCCAGGCCCAGGTCCTTGAACGGAAGCCGCGGGTCGATCGTGTCGGGCGAGGCGTGCCCCAGGACCGTCGCCACCTGGCCGCACAGGACATCGAGCACCAGCTTCTCGCGGTCCTCCTGAGAGACCCCGGCCAGGCGGCGCGCAAGCGATCCGGTGAGCGCAACGGCGGTGCGGCGTGGGGAGACGCGCACGAGGCCGCTGAGGATCAAGGGCAGCACTCCCGCCCGGGCCATCGCGCGCAGCGGCTGGGGGTCGAGCGGCAGGGGCAGCACCAGCGCGTCGCCCGACGCGTGGGCGGCGTCGAACAGCTCCATGCCCCGCTCGGCCGACAGCGCGGTCATACCCGTCCGTGCCAGGCGCGCGCGGTCGGCCTCATGCAGGTGGCCCGTCATCGCGCTCGCGTCCTCCCACAACCCCCACGCCAGCGACGTCGCCGCCAGACCTTCAGCGCGGCGACGGGACGCCAGCGCGTCGAGGAACGCGTTCGCCGCCGCGTAGTTGCCCTGCCCCGGACTACCTAGCACGCCCGCCGCCGAGGAGAACAACACAAACGCCCCCAGCTCCATGTGGCGGGTCAACTCGTGCAGGTGCCACGCCCCATCGACCTTCGGCACCATCGCGCGATCCACCCGCTCCGCCGTGAGCGAGCCGAGGACACCGTCGTCGAGCACCCCCGCCGCGTGCACCACCGCCGTCAGCGGACGCTCCACGGGAGCCATTTCGAGCAGACGCCCCACCTCCTCGCGGCTGGCCAGATCGCACGCGGCGATCGTGACTGTCGCCCCCAGGCCCTCCAGCTCCTCGCGCAGCCGATCGGCGCCGTCAGCCTCTGGACCGCGGCGGCCGGCGAGCAGCAGGCTTCCCACTCCGTATGCCTGAACGAGGTGCCGGGCGAGCAGACCACCCAACCGGCCCGTGCCACCCGTGATCAGCACCGTGCCCGCCGGATCGATCGCCGACGGCGCCAGCAGCCCATCCGCGCGGCCCGTGCCAGCGGTGCCCGGCACCGTGCCCGCCGGGTCGAATGCCGGCGGCAGCACGAGGACGTTCTTGCCAACGTGACGCGCCTGGCTGACATACCGAAACGCGTCCGGAGCACGACGCACGTCCCACGCCTTCACCGGCGAGGAGCGCAGAGCACCCCGCTCGAACAGCGCCACGACCTCGCCAAGCATCTCCTGGATGCGCTCCGGGCCCGCCTCGATCAGATCGAACGCCCGATATGCCACACCCGCGTGGGACTCCGTGATCTCCCCCGCGTCGCGGACATCGGTCTTGCCCATCTCCACGAAGCGCCCACCGCGCAGCAGCAGCTCCAACGAAGCGTCCACGAACTTCCGCGCCAAGGAGTTGAGCACGACATCCACACCCTCGCCACCCGTGCCCTCCAGGAACCGCTCCTTGAAATCGAGCGTGCGTGAAGACGCGATATGCGCATCGTCCAACCCCAGCTCGCGCAACACCGGCCACTTGCCGGGGCTCGCCGTCGCGAACACCTCCGCACCCAAGTGCTGAGCCAACCCCACCGCCGCCATCCCCACACCACCCGTGCCAGCGTGGATCAACACCCGCTCACCTGAGACGAGGTGCGCTAAGTCCACCAGCGCGTAATACGCCGTCAGAAAGACCGTCGGCACAGCCGCGGCCTGTGCGAATGACCAACCCTCCGGGACCCCCACAAGCAGGCGGGCGTCAGTCACCGCGACCGTGCCAAAGGCGCCAGGCAGCAACCCCATCACGCGGTCGCCCACGGCCAACCCCTCGACACCCGCGCCGGCCTCTAACACCACACCCGCAGCCTCACCGCCGACGATCGCCTCGCCCGGATAGACGCCCAACGCGATCAGCACATCACGGAAGTTCAAGCCCGCCGCGCGCACACCAACACGCACCTCACCCGCCCCGAGCGGCTCGGCGGCCTCCGGGCACGCAACCAGCTCGAGACCATCGAGCGTGCCGCGCCTCACAGCATCCAAACGCCACTCCCCCGCCGCGTCGGGAATCGCCAGCGCTCCACCCTCCGAGGCCCGCACCAGCCGGGGGACGAGCACCTGCCCCTCGCGCAACGCCAGCTGCGGCTCCCCCAACCCCAGGGCACCCGCCAACAACCCCGACGAACCCCCCTCGACGTCCACATCCACAAGCACCAGCCGACCCGGATGCTCCGCCTGGGCAGAGCGCAGCAGACCCCACACGCCCGCACGCTCGAGTCCACCCACCTCATCCCCGGTCGCGGCGGCCACAGCACCCCTCGTCACCACCGCCAGAAGCGAAGCGGCGAAACGCTCATCGGAAAGCCACCCCTGCACTACGCCAAGCACCCCATGCACAGCTCCTCGCACAGCCCGCGGGAAGCCGCGATCGAACTCCCCCGCGGACCCGCCGGTGCAGTCGAGGAACACGACCCCGGGCACCTCCAGGCCATCGTCCATCGCCTCGCTCAACGCCCCCAACCCAGCGAACACGCTCGGGGAGATGCCCAGGAGGCCAGGGAGCGATCCGTCCTCAGCGCCCAGCACAGCCCAATCCCCCTCGGTGAGGGCCTCGCCCGGCACGAGCGGGGCCCACTCCACCGCCAGCAGCGGATCCTGAACCGCGCCCCCGGCCCGAGCCAGCTGCTCGGCCGATACCGGGCGCACCACCAACGACTCCACGCACACCACCGGCGCACCCGCCTCATCGACCGCGAGCAGCGACACCTCGCCGGACTCCCCCCGCGCGAGGCGGACACGCAGCGAGGACGCCCCCGGCTCGCCCAAATCGACGCCGCTCCAGGAGAACGGCAGGCCGATCTGGCCCGGCTGCAGGCCGATGTCGAGCAGGCCCGTCCCCAGCGTGTGCAGCGCCGCGTCGAGCAGCGCCGGGTGCAGCGCGAACCCTCCCGCCCGCTGGCGCTCCGCCTCGGGCAGCGCGACCTCGGCGAACACCTCCCCGCCGCGCTTCCACACGGCGAGGAGCCCCTGGAAGGCCGGCCCGTACTCCAGCCCCAGCTCCGACACGCGCTCGTACAGCTCATCGACCGCGACGGGCTCAGCCGCGCGCGGAGGCCACACGGTCAGCTCCGCCCCCGCGCTGGAGAACAAGGAGGAGGAGAGGGGGCCGGTAAGCGCGGAGTCGGGCGTAGCGGTCGAGGCCGAGGCGTCGTGCGCTTGCGCGGCGGGGACAAGCGTGCCCTGCGCGTGGCGCACCCAGGCCCGTGTGGGCGCGTCGCGATCTTCATCCTCGCCAGCGGCGGTGCCGGGGGCGCGCGAGTAGATCTCCAGCGAGCGCGCGCCGGACTCCTGCGGCTCGCCGAGCGCGAGCTGCATCTGCACGGCGCCCTCCTCGGAGAGCACCAGCGGCTCCTCCAGGACCAGCTCCTGCACGCGACCCATACCGACCTGACCGCCCGCGTACAGCGCCATCTCCAGGAACGCCGCGCCGGGCAGCAGCACCGTGCCCATCACCGCGTGGTCTGCGAGCCAGGGGTGCTCGCGCAGCGAGAGGCGCCCGGTGAACACGTGCCCCGCGCCCCCGGCGAGACCCACGGCGGCCCCCAGCAGCGGGTGATCGGAGCGCTCCAGCCCGGCGGCGGCCACATCGCCAGCGCCGCGCGCCTGCAGCCAGAAAAGCTCGCGCTGGAACGCGTACGTGGGGAGCGCCACGCGCGCAGCGCCCGCGCCCTCATAGACCCGTGTCCAGTCGACATCCACGCCGTGCACCCACGCCTCGCCGAGCGAGCTCAGGAAGCGCTCGAGCCCGCCATCATCGCGGCGCAACGAGCCGGTGACCAGGACCCCAGCCTCACCACAGTCCTCCACGGTCTCCCGCACACCCACGCTCAATACCGGGTGCGGGCCGACCTCCACAAACGCCCGATAACCGTCCTCCAACAACAACCGCGTAGCGTGCTCGAAACGCACCGTCTCGCGCAGATTGCGATACCAGTATTCACCATCCAACTCCGCCGTATCAATCAGAGCGCCAGTCACCGTCGAGAAAAACGGCACACCACCCGACACCGGCTCGATCTCCCCAAAGCCCTCCAACAACTCACCACGGATCTCTTCGATCTGCGCCGAATGCGACGCATAACCCACAGGGATCTCCCGCGCCCTGACACCTTCGTTCACCAATTCACCAAGCAGCCCATCGAGCGCGGCGCGCTCGCCGGAGACAACGGTCGAGAGAGGACCGTTCACCGCTGCCACCGACACCGCGCCCTCCCAACGCTCGAGCCACGAGCCAAGCTCTGACTCGGGCAGCGCGACCGACACCATCCCACCACGGCCCATCAACCCCACCAATGCACGACTACGCACAACTGTCAGCCGCACCGCATCCTCGAGCGAGAGTCCACCGGCGACGTGCGCCGCGGCGATCTCACCCTGCGAATGGCCCACCACCACGGCCGGCTCAACGCCACATGCACGCCACAATCCCGCCAGTGCCACCATAACCGCGAACAGCGCCGGCTGCACCACATCAACCCCGTCCAGACCCGGCGCACCATCGGCACCTCGCAGCACATCCTCCAGCACCCAATCGACCTGCGCCGCCAGCGCATCTCCACACGCCCGCAGCGCCTCCGCGAACACCGGCGAGCTGTCAAGCAACTCCACCGCCATCCCCGGCCACTGCCCACCCTGCCCCGAAAATACGAACACGGGACCACGACCACCCACACCGACCGTCGCACCCACATCCGCCGCCGCATTCACAGCAACCGCGACGCTCTCCACCACACCCACCGCCGGCCCACCCGCCGCCAACGCCCCCAGCCCCGCCAACAGGTCACCACGCTCACCACCCACGACAACCGCACGACGCTCGAACACCGGACGACCCGCAAGCGAAAACCCGACATCGACCGCACGCAGGGTGGGGTCGCCGCCCACAAACTCCCCAAGCCGCCTGGCCTGCGCACGCAACGCGTCCTCCCCCCGCCCCGAGACGACCAAAGGCGTCACGCCCTCGCACCCCAAAACGCGGCCCTCGCCTGGCCGGCTCGGCCGGCCCTCCTTCCCTGCTTCACCTTCCTCCAGGCTCACACCGGCCGCTGTCGGAGCGCCGGCGCCATGCAGCGCGGTTGGGGCGTCCACCTCAGCGGCGGCGCTCGCCACGGGCGCCTCCTCCAGGATCACGTGCGCGTTCGTGCCGCTGAAGCCGAACGAGGAGACACCCGCGCGACGGGGTGAATCGGTGGTGTGCCACGAGCTGTCCTCGGTCAGCAGCGACACCGCGCCCTGCGACCAATCGACGTGCGTGGAGGGCTCGTCGACGTGCAGCGTGCGCGGCAGCACGCCGTGTCGCATCGCCATCACCATCTTGATCACGCCCGCGGCTCCGGCCGCGGCCTGCGTGTGGCCGATGTTGGACTTGATCGAGCCAAGCCGCAGCGGGCGGTCCGCCGGGCGGTCCTGGCCGTAGGTCGCGAGCAGCGCCTGCGCCTCGATCGGATCGCCCAGCGTCGTGCCCGTCCCATGGCCCTCCACCGCGTCCACGTCGCTCGCGGCCAGCCCGGCGTTCGCCAGCGCCTGCGCGATCACCCGCTGCTGGGAGGGACCGTTGGGGGCCGACAGGCCGTTGCTCGCGCCGTCCTGGTTGACCGCGCTGCCCCGCAGCAACCCCCACACGCGGTGGCCGTGGCGCTGCGCGTCGGAGAGGCGCTCCAGCAGCACCATCCCCGCACCCTCGGAGAAGCCCGCGCCGTCGGCGCCATCGGCGAAGGACTTGCAGCGCCCATCCGGCGCGAGGCCGCGCTGGCGTGCGAATTCCACGTACAGCGTGGGCGAGGCCAGCACCGTCACGCCGCCCGCCAGGGCCAGCGAGCACTCGCCGCCGCGCAGCGCCTGGGAGGCGAGGTGCATCGCGACCAGCGAAGACGAGCATGCGGTGTCCACCGTCACCGCCGGGCCCTCGAAGCCGAAGGTGTAGGCGATGCGCCCGGACAGGACGCTCCCCGAGACGCCCATGCCGAGGAAGCCCTCCAGCTCGTCCGGGGTGGCACCGGGGGAGAACGACGTGTAGTCCTGCGAGCTGATGCCCGCGAACACCCCCGTCGCGCTGGAGCGCAGCGTCGCCGGGTCGATCCCCGCGTCTTCCAGCGCCTCCCACACGACTTCCAGCACCACGCGCTGCTGAGGGTCCATCGCCAGCGCCTCACGCGGGCTGATGCCGAAGAAGGCGGCGTCGAACTCGCCCGCGTCATACAGAAACCCGCCCCTGCGGGTGTAGCTGGTGCCCGCGTGCGCCGGATCGGGGTCATACAGCCGCTCCAGGTCCCAGCCCCGGTTGGTGGGGAAACCGGCGATCGCGTCGGCGCCCGCGCCGACGAGCTCCCACAGCTCCCGCGGCGAGCGCACGCCGCCCGGGTAGCGGCAGCTCATCCCGACGATCGCAATCGGCTCGTCCAGCGCCCGTTTGGGGCGCACAGCGACGGCGCCGGCGGCACGCACGCCACGCAGCTCGTCGAGGATGTGCCCGGCGAGCACGACGGGCGTGGGGTGGTCGAACACCAGCGTCGCCGGCAGCGCCAGCCCCGTGACGGCGTTGAGGCGGTTGCGCAGATCCACCGCCGTCAGGGAGTCGAACCCAAGATCCTTGAACGGCAGCCGTGCGTCGATCGCCTGCGTCGCGGGGTGCCCCAGCACGATCGCGATCTGCGCGCGCAGCTCCTCGAGCACGAGCTGCTCGCGCTCGTGAGCCGCCGCGCCGGCCAGCCGTCGCGCGAGAGCCCCTTTCGCGCCGGCGCCGGCGCCGTCCCGGCGCCGGGAGCTGCTTGGGACGAGGCCGTCCAGGATCGCCGGCAGCATCCCCTCCCGCGCCAGGGTGCGCAGCGCGCGCGTATCGAGCCGCACGGGGACCAGCAGCGCCTCGCTGCGAGCACGGCTGGCGTCGAGCAGCTCGAGGCCTTCCGCTGCCGACAGGGCCCGCGCGCCCATGCGCGCGAGCCGCGCCACATCGCCGTCGCGCAGGTGCTCGGTCATGGCGCTCGGCTGCTCCCACAAACCCCACGCCAGCGAGCTTGCCGCGAGCCCTTGGGCCTGGCGGTGCGCGGCAAGGGCATCGAGGAAGGCGTTGGCGGCCGCATAGCTGCCCTGCCCCGCGGCGCCCAGCACGCCCGCCGCCGAGGAGAACAGCACGAACGCGCGCAGATCGAGGTGCGCGGTGAGCTCGTGCAGATGCCACGCCGCATCGACCTTCGGGATCGAGACGCGATCCAGGCGCTCCGGCGTGAGCGAACCGACGACGCCATCGTCGAGCACCCCAGCTGCGTGCACCACCGCAGTCAGCGGGTGCTCCGCGGGGACGAGCCCGAGCAGGTCTTGCAGCTGCTCGCGGCTGCCCACATCGCAGGCGGCGATCGTGACCTCGGCACCGTGGTCGCGCAGCTCGCGCCGCAGCTCCTCGACGCCCTCGGATGCGGACCCCCGGCGGCCGGCAAGCAGCACGCTGCGCACCCCGTGCGCCTGTACGAGGTGGCGGGCCACGAGACTCCCCAGCCGGCCCGTGCCACCGGTGATCAGCACCGTGCCGGCCGGATCGATCGGCTCGGGCACGAGCGCCGCCGAGCCGACTCGCGCCAGGCGTGGGGCGAGCGCCACGCCCGCGCGGATCGCCAGCTGCGGCTCCTCGCTGGCGAGCGCCGCGTCCAGCGCGCGCAAGGAGTCCTCGTGCCCGTCGGTGTCGATCAGCGCCAGCCGTCCCGGGTTCTCCGCCTGCGCGGAGCGCACGAGGCCCCACACCGCTGCCTGGTGCAGAGCATCGACCGGGTCCCCCTCGATAGCGGCGACCGCGCCGCGCGTCACGAGCGCCAGGCGCGCGGCGGCGAAACGCTCGTCGGCGAGCCACTCCTGCACCTGCGCCAGCACCACGTGCGCGATCTCGCGCGTCGCCTGGAGCGTCTTGCGGTCCCCCGCGTCCTCGACGTGGACGACGACGACCTCCGGCGATGACTCCCCTGCGTCGATCGTGGGCGCCAACTCCCCGCCGTCGGCCTTGGATACCGACTTCCCCTCCTCGATCGCGGGCATGGCCGTCCACTTCACGCAGAACAGCGCACCCGCACCGACGCTGCCGGCCCGCGCGAGCTGCTCGGCGGATACGGGCCGCACTGCCAGCGAGGCGACCGAGACGACCGGTGCGCCCGCCTCGTCGGAGGCGCTCATCGACACCTCCCCCGACGGTGCGCGGGCAAGGCGCACACGCAGCGCGCGTGCGCCCGTCTCGCCAAGCTTCACCCCGCTCCAGGAGAACGGCAGTGCGACCTCACCCGCCTGGGCGCCTGGGTCGAGCAGCCCCGCCCCCAGCGCATGGAAGGCAGCGTCGAGCAGAGCCGGGTGCAGCGCGAATCCGGCTGCGCCCGCGCGCTCGGACTCGGGCAGCACGACCTCGGCGAACAGCTCCTCCCCGCGCGCCCACACGCCCACGAGGCCTTGGAAGGAGGGACCGTACTCCAGACCCCACTCCGCCAGGCGGTCGTACACGCCATCGGCGGCGACGGGCTCAGCGCCGGGCGGTGGCCACGCCTCCAGCGACTCCGGGCCGACGACCGAGTCCGCCGAGAAGGCGCTTGTAGACGGGTCGGCGGTGTCCACCGCCAGCCGGCCGCGAGCGTGACGCGTCCAATCGTCCCCGACCACATCCAGGCGATCCGCGCTCTGCGGACGCGAGTAGACCTCGAACGTGCGTGCGCTCGCCTCCGTCGGTTCGCCGAGCACGAGCTGCAGTTGCATGGCGCCCTGCTCCGTCAGCATCAGCGGCGCTTCCAGCACCAGCTCGTGCACGACCCCGCAGCCGACCTGCCCGCCCGCATGCAGCGCCATCTCCAGGAACGCCGCGCCCGGCAGCAGCACCGTACCCAGGACGGCGTGGTCGGCCAACCAGGGGTGTTCCTGCAGCGAGAGGCGCCCGGTGAACACGCAGCCCGCGCCCCCGGCGAGGCCCGTGACCGCGCCCAGCAGCGGGTGCCCGGAGCGCTGGAGCCCGATCGACGCCGCGTCCCCCGTGCCGCTGCCGGCCTGCAGCCAGTAGCGCTCGCGTTGGAAGGCATACGTGGGAAGCGCCACGCGCTTGGCGCCCCCCGTGCCCTCGTACACGCGCGCCCAGTCGACCTCAACGCCGTGCACCCACGCCTCGCCGACGGAGGCCAGGAAACGCTCCAGCCCACCATCGTCGCGGCGCAGCGAGCCGATGACCAGGACCCCCGCCTCACCACAGTCCTCGACGGTCTCCCGCACACCAACGCTCAACACCGGGTGCGGACCGACCTCCACAAACGCCCGGTAACCATCCCCCAACAACAACCGGGTGGCCTGCTCGAAACGCACCGTCTCACGCAGATTACGAAACCAATACTCCGCGTCCAGCTCGGCGGTGTCCAGCAGCGCGCCCGTCACCGTCGAGAAGAACGGCACCCCACCCGACACCGCCTCAATCTCCCCAAAACCCTCCAACAACTCCCCACGAATCTCCTCGACCTGCACCGAATGCGACGCATAACCCACAGGGATCTCACGCGCCCTCACACCCGCACCAACCAATTCACCAAGCAGACCATCGAGCGCGGCGCGCTCACCAGACACCACAGTCGAGAGAGGGCCGTTAACCGCCGCTACCGAGACCCCGTCCCAACGCTCAAGCCACGACCCAACCTCACCCTCACCCAACGCAACCGACACCATCCCACCCCGACCCATCAACCCCACCAACGCCCGACTACGCACCACCGTCAGCCGCACCGCATCCTCCAAAGACAACCCACCCGCCACATGCGCCGCCGCGATCTCACCCTGCGAATGACCCACCACCACACCCGGCTGCACCCCACACGCACGCCACAACCCCGCCAACGCCACCATCACCGCAAACAACACCGGCTGCACCACATCCACACCACCCAACCCCGGCGCACCCTCCACACCCCGCAACACATCCTCCAACACCCAATCGACATACCCCGCCAACGCCTCACCACACACCCGCAATCCCTCCGCAAACACCGGCGAGCCCTCCAGCAACTCCACCGCCATCCCCGACCACTGACCACCCTGACCCGAAAACACAAACACAAGACCACGACCACCCACACCCACAGCCCCGCCCGGACCCACACCCGCGACGGCACCCACACCGATACCGGCACGCACAGCAATGCCGGCCCCCACACCCGCGACACCCTCCACCACACCCACCGCCGACCCGCCAGCCGCCAACACCGCCAGACCATCGACCAGCGCCTCACGCTCGGCGCCAAGGACAACCGCGCGGTGCTCGAACACCGGACGCCCCAGCAGTGAGCCGCCCACCTCCGCAACGCTCAATTCAGGGTCGCTCGCCCACGAACTCGACCAGGCGCCCAGCCTGCGCGCGCAAACCGGCCTCGCCGCGACCCGAGACGAGCCAAGGCACCACGCCCCCACTCCCGACGACGCGGCTTCTCTCTCTCCTCCTCGCCCTCCAGGGGCACACCCCCGGCGCCGGCGCCATCCACATCCACCGAAGACGCCTCCTCCAGGATCACGTGCGCGTTGGTGCCGCTGATGCCGAACGAGGACACGCCTGCGCGGCGGGTGGAACGCCCTGACTCGCCACGGCGTCTCCTCCGTGAGCAGCGAAACGGCACCCGACCGACCAGTCGACGTGTGGGGATGGCTCGTCGACGTGCAGCGTCCGCGGCAGCACCCCGTGGCGCATCGCCATCACCATCTTGATCACCCCCGCCACGCCCGCCGCCGCCTGGGTGTGGCCGATGTTCGACTTGATCGAGCCCAACCGCAGCGGCAGCTCCGCCGGGCGATCCCGGCCGTAGGTCGCGAGCAGCGCCTGCGCCTCGATCGGATCGCCCAGCGTCGTGCCCGTGCCGTGGCCCTCGACCACGTCCACGCCGCTCGCGGCCAGTCCGGCGTTGGCGAGCGCCTGCGCGATCACCCGCTGCTGGGAGGGGCCGTTGGGCGCCGTCAGGCCGTTGCTAGCGCCATCCTGGTTGACCGCGCTGCCGCGCACCAGCGCCAGCACGGGGTGGCCGTGGCGCTGCGCGTCGGACAGGCGCTCCACCAGCAGCACGCCCGACGCCCTCGGCGAAGCCCGCGCCGTCGGCGCCGTCGGCGAAGGACTTGCAGCGCCCATCCGGCGCGAGGCCGCGCTGGCGCGCGAACTCCACGAACAGCTTCGGCGTGGCGAGCACCGTCACGCCGCCGGCCAGCGCCAGCGAGCATTCGCCCGCGCGCAGCGCCTGGCAGGCCAGGTGCAGCGCCACCAGCGAGGAGGAGCACGCGGTGTCCACCGTCACCGCCGGCCCCTCGAGGCCGAGCGTGTAGGCGACGCGGCCCGAGACCACGCTGGTCGAGCCGCCCGTGATGAAGTAGCCCTCGAGCTCCTCGCTCCCGGAGCCCGCCGAGGAAGAGGTCGTAGTCCTGCGAGCTGACGCCCGCGAACACCCCCGTCGGACTGCCGCGCAGCGTCGCGGGGTCGATCCCCGCGTCTTCGAGCGCCTCCCACGCGACTTCCAGCAGCAGCCGCTGCTGGGGATCCATCGCGAGCGCCTCGCGCGGGCTGATGCCGAAGAAGCCCGCGTCGAAGTCGCCCGCGTCATAGAGGAACCCGCCCGCGCGCGCATAGCTGTTGCCCGGGCTGTCGGGGTCGGGGTCATAGAGCCGCTCCAGATCCCAACCGCGATCGCTCGGGAAACTCCCCGATCGCGTCGCCGCCCCGCGGCCAGCAGCTCCCACAGCTCCTCCGGCGAGCGCACGCCTCCCGGGTAGCGGCAGCTCATCCCCACGATCGCGATCGGCTCGTCCAGCGCCCGCGCCGCAGCGCACCGCCGCGGCCGTGGTGGCGCGCACGCCCGCGCAGCTCGTCGAGCAGATGCGCGGCCAGCGCCGCGGGGGTGGGGTGGTCGAACACGAGCGTCGCGGGCAGGTGCAGCCCGGTGAGCGTGTTCAGGCGGTTGCGCAACTCGACCGCCGCGAGCGAGTCGAAGCCAAGATCCTTGAACGCGCGCCGCGAGTCGATCGCCTGCGCCGAGGCGTGCCCCAGCACCGCGGCCGCCTCGTCCCGGACGGCATCGAGCAGCAGCCGCTCGCGCTCGTCCCGCGGCGCGCCGGCAAGGCGTCGCCGAGCGTCGCGCCCCGCCCCGCGCTTCCAGCCCGCCACGCGCGGAGGCTCGCGCCAGGCCGCGATACGCGGGACGCACGAGGCCAGCGAGCAGCGCCGGCAAAGTGCCGGCCTGTGCACGGGCGCGCAGGGCCGCGGCGTCGAGCCGCAGGGGAAGCACCAGCGCCTCGCTGCCGGCATGCGAAGCGTCGAACAGCTCCAGGCCCTGCTCGCGCGGACAGCGCGACCGATGCCGCTCCGCGCCGAACCGCGCGCGGTCCACATCCTGCAGATGGCCCGTCATCGCCGCTGGCCTCCTCCCACAGCCCCCACGCCAGCGACGTCCCCGGCGAGACCCTGCGCGCGACGGTGAGCCGCGAGCGCATCGAGGAAGGCGTTGGCCGCCGCGTAGTTGCCCTGCCCGGGGCTGCCCAGCACGCCCGCGGCCGAGGAGAACAGCACGAACGCACGAGAGTCCAGATCGCGCGTCAACTCGTGCAGATGCCACGCCGCGTCGACCTTCGGCGCCATCACCCGATCGACCCGCTCCGCCGTCAGCGACTCGATCACACCGTCATCCAAGACTCCCGCGGCATGCACCACCGCGCTCAGCGGATACTCCGCTGGCACCAGTCCGAGCAGGCCTTCGGCTCGATGGCGCGGTCGCTCACGTCACACGCCGCGACCGTGACACGCGCGCCCCAAGCGCCTCCAACTCCGCCAGCAACTCGCGGCGCACCCGGCGTCCAAGCCCGGCGGCTGGCCAACACGACGCTCCGCACCCCGTGCGCCCGCACAAGATGTCGCGCGAGCAGACCACCCAAACCCCCCGTGCCACCGGTGATCAGCACCGTGCCCGCCGGGTCGAACGCACTGCACGACCCCAAACCAGCCCCGTCCGCATCGCCCAGCGATGCCGCGCCCACCGGGCCGAACACGAAGGCAGCGTGAGCACGATCTTGCCGACATGACGCGCCTGACTGACATGACGAAAAGCCTCCGGCGCCCGACGCACGTCCCACGCGCGTGACCGGCAGGGGCGCAGGACACCCTGCTCGAACAACTCCATCACCTCGCCGAGCATCTCCTGGATGCGCTCCGGACCCGCCTCCAGCAAATCAAACGCCCGGTAGGACGACGCCCGGGTGAGACCGCCACGACCTCGGCGATCGCGAACATCGGTCTTGCCCATCTCCACGAAGCGCCCACCCCGCGGCAGCAGCTCCAGCGAAGCGTCCACGAACTCCCCCGCCAGCGAATTGAGCACGACATCCACACCCTCCCCGCCGGTCTGCTGCAGGAACTGCTCCCCGAACTCCAAGCGTGCGCGAGGAGGCGATGTGCGCCTCGTCCAGCCCCAGCTCCCGCAGCGCGCCCCACTTCCCCGGGCTGGCAGTCGCGAACACCTCGGCCCCCAGATGCCGGGCGAGCTGCACCGCCGCCATCCCCACACCACCGGCCCCGGCGTGCACCAACACCCGCTCAGCCCGCCCGCAGACCGCGCCAGATCGACAAGCGCGTAGTACGCCGTCAGAGAACACGACCGGCACCGACGCCGCCTGCGCGAAGGACCAACCCTCCGGCATCGCGCACCAGCAGACGATGGTCGGCGACCGCGACGGTGCCAAACGCACCCGGCAGCAAACCCATCACACGATCGCCGACAGCGAGATCCCTCGACACTCCGCGCCGACCTCCAGCACGACACCCGCACCCTCACCACCCACGCTCGCCTCACCTGGATAAATCCCAAGGGCGACAAGACATCGCGGAAGTTCAGGCCTCCCGCGCGCACGCCGACACGCACCTGCCCGGGCTCGAGCGGCTCCGCGACCTCCGGGCACGCGACCAACCGCAAGACCCTCCAGCGTGCCGCGCTCCACCGACGTCCAACCGCCAACTCCCGCGCACCGTCGGGGACCGCCAGCGCCCCACCGTCCGCGCGACCTGGCAGCGCGCGGGACAAGCACTTCGCCCTCGCGCAACGCCAACTGCGACTCACCCAAGCCAAGCGCACCCGCCAGCAGGCCGAGCCTCACCTCCGACACGCGAATCGGCTCCCCGTCGACGTCAACCAACACGAACCGCCCCGGGTGCTCCGCCTGCGCCGAGCGCACCAGCCCCCACACACGCCGCCCCCGCCAGACCACTCACCCCATCGCCAGGCGCCGCGGCCACCGCACCGCGCGTCACCACAACCAGACGCGGCGCTCGGGACGCTCGTCGGCAAGCCACGCGTGCACCATCCCCAGCACCCGCAGCCGGGACAGCGCCACGCGCCGCCGCCGGCAAGACCACCATCCAGCGCCCCCGCCCGACGTCGCCAACCCCAACCTTTCGATCGAGTCCCCCATCGAGCGGCCTGACCCCGTCGAACAGGCCCTCTCCCTCCGTGCAATCCAGCAACGTCCCACTCGCCCTCCGCAGCGACTCACCGGGCGTGAGCGTCACCCACTCGATCGACAGCAGCGGATCTCCCGCCGCGGCACCGACGCGCGCCAACCGCTCCGGCGGAGAGCGGACGCACCACGCAGCGACTCGACCGAGACGACCGGCGCACCGGCCTCGTCGACCGCGACCAGCGACACCTCGCCCTAGTCGCCCCGCGCGAGCCGCACCCGCAGCGCGACGCACCCGCCGCACCCAGCTCCACACGGCTCCACGAGAACGGCAGACCGATCCTGCCCCTCCGCGAGACCTCGACATCGAGCAGGCCCGTCCCCAGCGTGTGCAGCGCCGCATCCAGCAGCGCCGGGTGCACGCCGAACGCCGGCCCGTGCCGCTCGGCTCCTCGACAGGGCGACCTCGGCGAACACCTCCTCGCCACGCCGCCACACCGCGACCAAGCCCTGGAAGGCCGGACCGTACTCGGCACCCTGCGCGCCAGTCGCTCATACAAGTCGTCGAGCTGCATAGGCTGCGCGCCCGGCGGCGGCCACACCGCGCAAGCTCGCCGCCCACGTCGTCTCCGCGCGGAGCGCTCGCGGAGCGAGCGTCCCCGTGGCGTGACGCGTCCAGGGCTCGCTCGCGTGCGCCAATGCTCCCCGGCCGCGCTCGCGGGCGCGAGTGGATCGCCACCGCCGCATGCGCCGTCCTCGGCGGGCTCCCCGACGGATACCTGCACCTGCACCCCGCCGTGCTCGTGCAGCACCAGCGGCGCCTCCAGCACCAGCTCGCGCAGAACGCCGCAGCCGGCCTCGCGCCCGGCGCGCAACGCCAGCTCCAGGAACGCCGTGCCGGGCAGCAGCACCGTGCCCAGTCACCGCGTGATCGGCGAGCCAGGGATGGCGAGTCGAGCGACAGCCGGCCCGTGAACAGATGCCCTCCCGCCTCTGCGGGCGAGACCACCGCCCCCAGCAGCGGGTGATCCGCCGCGTGCAGGCCAGCCGCGGCGACGTCGCCCCCCGCGGCCCCCGGCGCCAGCCAGTAGCGCTCGCGCTGGAAGGCGTAGGTGGGGAGGTCGACCCGCTTGGCGCCGCACGCCCTCGAACACCCGCGCCCAGTCGACATCCACGCCATGCACCCACGCCTCGCCAAGCGAGGTCAGGAAACGCTCCAAGCCCACCCTCATCGCGGCGCAACGAGCCTGCGACCAGACACCCCGGCACCGCCCAGAACATCCTCCACCGTTTCCTGCACACCAACGCTCAACACCGGATGCGGACTGACCTCCACAAACGCCCTGTAACCTCCCCCAACAACAACCGCGTGGCCTGCTCAAAACGCACCGTCTCACGCAAATTGCGAAACCAATACTCACGCATCCAGCTCCGCGGTGTCCAGGAGCGCACCCGTGACCGTCGAGAAGAACGGCACCCCACCCGACACCGCCACAATCTCCCCAAAACCCTCCAACAACTCCCCACGAATCTCCTCGATCTGCACCGAATGCGACGCATAACCCACGGGAATCTCCCGCGCCCTCACACCCGCGTCCACCAATTCACCAAGCAGACCATCGAGCGCGGCGCGCTCACCAGACACCACAGCCGAGACAGGACCATTCACCGCCGCGACCGAGACCCCATCCCAACGCTCGAGCCACGACCCGACCTCACCCTCACCCAGCGCGACCGAAACCATCCCACCACGACCCATCAACCCCACCAACGCACGACTACGCACCACAGTCAGCCGCACCGCATCCTCCAAAGACAAACCACCCGCCACGTGCGCCGCCGCGATCTCACCCTGCGAATGACCCACCACCACACCCGGCACAACCCCACACGCACGCCACAACCCCGCCAACGCCACCATCACCGCAAACAACACCGGCTGCACCACATCCACACCATCCAGACCCGGCGCACCGTCCACACCTCGCAGCACATCCTCCAACACCCAATCAACATGCTCAGAAAGCGCCTCCCCACACACCCGCAATCCCTCCGCAAACACCGGCGAGGAATCGAGCAACTCCACCGCCATCCCCGGCCACTGACCACCCTGACCCGAAAACACAAACACCGGACCACGACCACCCACACCCACATTTGCGCCCGACCCCACACCAGCGACACCCTCCACCACACCCGCCACCGACCCACCGCCTGCCAGCGCGCCCAGACCGTCCAGCAGCGCCTCACGCTCCCCGCCGACGACCACCGCGCGACCCTCGAATACGGCACGACCCGCAAGTGAGAACCCCACATCGACCGCCCGCAAGCCGGTATCCCCGCCCACGAGATCCGCCAGCCGCCCCGCCTGCGAACGCATAGCGTCCTCGCCCCGCCCGGACACGATCCAAGGCACCACGCGACCGTCCCCCACGACGCGGCCCTCGCCTGGCCGGCTGTGCCGGCCCTCCTCCTCTTCTTTCCCGCTCTCGATCGGCGCCTCCTCCAGGATCACGTGCGCGTTCGTACCGCTGATCCCAAACGAGGAGACACCCGCACGACGGGGTGCACCGTTGGCGTGCCACGGCCTTTCCTCGCTCAGCAGCGACACGGCGCCCGACTCCCAGTCGACGTGCCTGGAGGGCTGCCCGGCGTGCAGCGTGCGGGGCAGTTGCCCGTGGCGCATCGCCAACACCATTTTGATCACGCCCGCCACGCCCGCCGCCGCCTGCGTGTGGCCGATGTTCGACTTGACCGACCCCAGCCACAGCGGACTGTCCTCGCTCCGCGCCTGACCGTAGGTCGCGAGCAGCGCCTGCGCCTCGATCGGATCGCCCAGCGTGGTGCCGGTGCCGTGCGCCTCGACCGCATCGACCTCCCCCGCCGACAGCCCGGCGTTGGCGAGCGCCTGTGCGATCACACGCTGCTGGGAGGGACCGTTGGGCGCCGTGAGCCCATTGGAGGCGCCATCCTGGTTTACCGCGCTGCCGCGCACCAGGCCCAGCATGCGGTGGCCGTGGCGCTCCGCGTCGGAAAGGCGCTCCAGCGCCAGCACCCCCACGCCCTCCGACCAGCCCGTGCCATCCGCGCCGTCCGCGAACGCCTTGCAGCGCCCGTCGGGCGCGAGGCCACGCTGGCGGCTGAACTCCACGAACATGACCGGCGAGGCCATCACCGTCACACCGCCCGCGAGCGCCAGCGAGCACTCCCCCGAATGCAGCGCCTGACTGGCGAGGTGCAGCGCCACCAGCGAGGAGGAGCAGGCCGTATCCACTGTCACCGCGGGCCCCTCCAACCCCAGGGAGTACGCCACACGACCAGAGGCGACGCTCCCCGCGCTGCCAGTCCCGACATATCCCTCGAGCACATCGGGCAGCAAACCCCCGCCCGCCGCGTAATCGTGGTGGACGACCCCCGCGAACACCCCCGTCTGGCTGCCGCGCAGCGAGGACGGGTCGATCCCCGCGTCCTCCAGGGACTCCCACACGGCTTCCAGCAGCAGCCGCTGTTGGGGATCCATCGCCAGCGCCTCGCGCGGGCCGATCCCGAAGAACGCGGCGTCGAACTCCCCCGCGTCGTGGAGGAAGCCGCCACTCCTCGTATAGCTCGTCCGCGGCGTGTCGGGGTCGGCATCGAACAGCCCCTCCAGATCCCAGCCGCGGTCACCCGGGAAAGCGGAGATCGCATCGGCGCCGGAGGCGAGCAGCTCCCACAGATCCCGCGGCGAGGAGACGCCGCCCGGGAAGCGGCAGGCCATCCCCACGATAGCGATCGGCTCTTGCACCGACAGGGCCGACCCCGATGCTCTCGCTGACCACGGGGTGTGAGCCCGAACCCCCGCCCCGAGCGACTCCCCCCGGCCTGTCAGCTCGCGCTGCAGATAGCCGGCCAGCTCGACCGCCGTGGGATAGTCGAACACGACCGTCGTCGGCAAATGCAACCCCGAGACCGTACGCAGACGGTTGCGCAACTCCACCGCCGCGAGCGAGTCGAAGCCCAACTCCTTGAACGCGCGCCGCGCGTCGATCGTCTCGGCGGAGGCGTGCCCGAGCACAGTCGCCACCTCATTGCTCACGACCTCCAACACGATCCGTCTGCCCTCGTCCTCCGCAACCGCCACCAACCTCCCGGCGAGCGACGCACCCGCCGCGCCCTCGCCCACGCGACGCGCCGGGGCACGCAACAGACCGCGCAGCAACGGAGAGACCGCGCCCGCGGACCGCGCGCGTAGGGCCGCCATGTCCAGGCGCATCGGGAGCAGCAGCGCCTCACCCACTTCGGGCGCGGCGTCGAACAAGTCAAGGCCCTCCTCCGAAGAGAGAGCCGCCAGCCCCGTCCGCCGCAGCCGTGCCATATCCACCTCGCCGAGGTGCCCAGTCATCCCACCCGCCGTCGCCCACTGCCCCCACGCCAGCGAAACACCGGCAAGCCCCCTCGCCCGACGATGCACAGCCAGCGCATCCAGGAACGCGTTCGCTGCCGCATAACCGCCCTGCCCCGCGCTGCCCAACGTCCCCGCAACAGACGAGAACAGAACGAACAACCCCAAATCAAGACGCTCGGTCAACTCATGCAAATGCCACGCCGCATCCGCCTTCGCGGCCAGCACCACATCCAGGCGCTCCGCGGTAAGGGACCCGATCACGCCGTCATCGAGTACCCCCGCGGCGTGCACCACCCCCGTCAACGGATGCTCCGCGGGGATGCCGGCGAGCAGCGCCGCGAGCCGCTCGCGGTTTGAGACATCGCACGCCTCGATCCTCACCTCGGCGCCCAGCCCCTCCAGCTCCTCTCGCAGTGCGACCGTACCCGGCGCCTGCATACCCCGCCGGCTCGCAAGCAGCAGTTGCCCCACACCACGCTCCGCCACCAAATGGCGCGCTAGAACAGCACCCAAGCCACCCGTCCCACCTGTCACCAAGACAGTCCCCTTGGGGTCGATCGCACCAGCACTGGGGATCGTGAACACGTTCTTGCCGACATGCCGCGCCTGGCTGAACGAGCGGAACGCGTCCCCCGCACGACGAACATCCCATGCCGTAATCGGAAGCGGCCGAAGCACACCCTGCTCGAACAGGCCGAGGATCTCCATCAGCATCCCCTGGATGCGCTCCGCGCCGGCGTCCATCAAGTCAAACGCCCGGTAGGCGACCCCCGGATGACCCGCCGCGACCTGCTCGGGGTCGCGGATATCGGTCTTGCCCAGCTCGACGAAGCGACCGCCGCGGGGCAGCAATTGAAGGGACGCGTCCACGAACTCCCCCGCCAGAGAATCGAGGACGACGTCCACACCCTCACCACCCGTCGCCTCCAGAAACCGCTCCCTGAACTCAAGCGTCCGCGAGGACGCGATATGCGCTTCATCCAAACCCATACCGGCAAGCGCCTCCCACTTGCCTGAGCCGGCGGTCCCGAAGACCTCGACACCCAGATGCCGCGCCAACTGCACGGCCGCCATACCCACACCACCCGCGGCGGCGTGCACCAGCAACCGTTCACCCCGTCTCACACCAGCCAAATCCACCAGCCCATAAAAGGCCGTCAAGAACACAATCGGCTGCGACGCTGCCTCCACGAACGACACGCCCTCGGGCACCCTCGCAAGCAGACGACGATCGGCCACCGCGACCGGCCCGAAACCGCCCGACAGAAGACCCATCACCCGATCTCCCCGCGCCAGGTCCTCAACCCCCGGACCGACCTCCAAGACCACGCCCGCGCCCTCGCCACCAACAACCGCCTCACCCGGATACACGCCCAACGCGATCAGCACATCACGGAAATTCAAGCCCGCCGCGCGCACCGCCACCCGCACCTCGCCAACCCCAAGCGGCTCGCTCGCCTCCGGCGAGGCCACCAGGGCGAGACCATCGAACGTCCCGCCATCCCCGACGTCCAGACGCCACTCTGCGACCCCCGCCGGGGGCACCAGCACGCCCTTGCCAGAGCCCGCACGCACGAGACGCGGCACGAACGCCTCGCCCCCCCGCACCGCCACCTGTGACTCCCCCGCGGCCAACGCCGCCGCGAGAACAGCCCCCAACGCATCCCGTGAAGCCTCCGTGCCATCGACGTCGACCAGCACGAACCGCCCCGGCTCCTCCGCCTGCGCCGAGCGCACCAAACCCCACACCGGCGCACACGCCGCATCCGGCGAGTCCCCGGGACGCACGGCCACCGCGCCACGCGTGACCATCGCCAGCGGCGCCCCTCCAGACTCCTGATCCGCAAGCCACCTTTGCACCTCCGCAAGCGCCCGGTGAACCAGCGCATGGGCCACACCCAGCACGCCACCCGAAGGCTCCCTGCCAGGAACCTCGCCCGAAAGACGATCCCCAGCCCGGCCCAGATCCCCGCCAGAAACCTCTCCCGAAACACAATCCCCAGCCCGACCCAGATCCCCACTCAGATCCACCAGCCGCCCGACACCATCCCCAGACTGGATATCCGGTACAGCGAGGGCTGTCCACTCGATGGCGAACAGATTCTCACGCTGTCCCTTCCTGCTCCCCGCGAGCTGCTCGCGAGAGACCTCGCGCGTCACCAACGAAGCCACCGAAGCCACCAGCTCACCCGACTCATCGCCCACCACGAGCGATATCCCCTCCGAACCACCACCCGTGCCCTCACCCAGCTCACCATCCGGAGAGTCACTCTCGGCGGGGAGTGACACCGCGACGCGCAGACGTGACGCGCCGGCCCCAAACAAACTCACATCCCTCCACGCGAAAGGAAGACTCACCTTCGCTTTCTCCCCGTCGAGCGACGCAAGGAGGACTGTCTGCAGCGCCGCGTCCAGCAACGCGGGGTGCAGACCAAAAGGCTCCGCCTTCGCACGCTGCTGCTCGGACAGTGAGACCTCGGCGAAGACCTCGCTGCCGCGTCGCCACACCGCCCGCAACCCCTGAAACGCCGGGCCGTACTCAAACCCCTCGTCGGCCAGCCGCTCGTACACACCATCCAGCTCGACCGCCGCCGCGCCCACAGGCGGCCACACCCCACCTGCACCCAGCAACGCATCCCACCCATGCGCTCGCTCAGCGGGCGCGACCGCAGAGGGCGAGAGGACGCCATCGGCATGGTGAATCCACTGCGCATCGGAGCCCAGGCTCTCCGGGGCGGGCAACTCCACACGCGAGTAGATGTCCACCGTCCGGCTGCCGGCATCATCCGGCTCGCCCAAGGCGACCTGAATCTGCACACCGTCCTGCTCGGGGAGCGCGAGCGGTGCCTGCAGCGTCAACTCCGCGAGATGCTCACACTCGACCTGCCCTCCCGCGTACAGCGCCAGCTCCACGAACGCGCTGCCGGGCAGCAGCACCGTGCCCAGCACAGCATGATCGGAGAGCCACGGGTGCGCCTGCAGCGACAGCCGTCCGGTGAGCACGCGCTTCCCGCCACCCGCCAGGGCAAGCGCCGCTCCCAGCAGCGGGTGCTCTGCCGAGGTCTGCCCCAGCGAAGTGACGTCCCTGGTGGCCGTGGTCTCCAGCCAGTAGCGCTCCCGCTGGAAGGCGTAAGACGGCAATCTCACCCGCTTGGCGCCCGACCCCGCGAAGGCCTTACGCCAATCGACCTCGACCCCGTGCACCCACGCCTCGGCCAACCCCGCCATCAACGACTGCGCCTCCGGCCGCTCGCCACGCAACAGCGACACCGCCACCGGCGCCGCCGCGAGCGCCGCCGCCGGGCTCTCCGCCATCACGACGCGCTCCGGCCGATCCGCGCTTGCACCCGCCAGACACTCCTGGCTCATCGCGCTGAGCACACCATCCGGCCCCAGCTCCAAGAAGCTCCCCACCCCCTGCGCCTCCAAACAACGCACCCCCGCGATGAAACGCACCGGCTCACGCACGTGGCGCACCCAATAGTCCGGGGTACAGATCGCCTCGGCCGCAGCGACCTCGCCGGTCACGTTCGACACGATCGGGATCCGCGGCGCCGCGAACGACAACCCCTCCGCGACGCCGCGAAACTCATCCAGCATCGCCTCCATTCGTGGCGAGTGAAACGCGTGAGAGACCCGCAAGCGCTTTGTCCTGCGCCCCCGCTCGCGCCAGACCGAAGCGACATCGAGAACCGCCTGCTCATCGCCGGAGAGGACGACCGCCAACGGTCCGTTGATCCCCGCCAACGCGACCCTGCCCTCCAGGCCGGCCAATGTCGGCAGAAGCTCCTCCTCCGACGCCTCCACCGAGACCATCGCCCCACCCGCCGGCAGCGCCCCCATCAACCGCCCACGCGCCGCCACCAGCGCACACGCATCCGGCAGCGAGAGCACCCCGGCCACGTGCGCCGCCGCCAACTCGCCAATCGAATGACCCAACAGATAGTCGGGACGCACGCCCCACGACCCCACCAACCCAAACAGCGCCACCTCCAAAGCAAACAGCGCGGCCTGCGTAAACGCCGTTTCATCCAACAAACCCGCGAACGGCTCCTTCGAGGACGGTCCATTCGAGAACGGCTCCGGTTTTCCCGCGTCCACCGACCCCCCGAACATCACCTCACGCAAAGAGCATCCCAATACAGCATCGAAGTGCCCGCAGACCTCCTCCAACGCATCGGCGAACACAGGGAACGCGCCATACAACTCACTGCCCATACCCACCCGCTGAGCGCCCTGCCCCGTAAACAAAAACGCAACCCGCGCTGCCTCGGACCGAACCGAACCCCGCACCACACCCGAGCCCGAGCCGCCCTCGGTCAAGATCCGTAAGCCCTGCGAGAAGTCCTTCCCCTCGCTGCCCAGCACCACCGCACGATTCGCCAGCGCCGAGCGCGCCGCCAGCGAAAACCCGACATCGACCTCGCGCACGGCGGAGTCGGCGAGGTGCTCGGAGAGGCGCAGCGCCTGAGCGTTCAACGCTCCGTCTCCCTTCGCCGAAAGCACCCACGGGACCACGCCATCCGCAACGGTCGTGCCCGCCGCCGGCGTCACCTCGTCCGTAGGCAGCGCCACCCCGTCCCCAGAGGGCGCCGCCCCGTCCGCCGCCGGCACCATCCCATCCGCAGAAGGCGCCACCCCATCCGCAGGTGCCTCCTCGAGGATCACGTGCGCGTTTGTCCCGCTGATCCCAAACGACGAGACCCCCGCGCGACGTGGCCGCTCGCTCGGCGCCCACGGCTCCTCCTCGGTCAGGAGCGCCACCGCACCCGCCGACCAATCGACGTGGCGAGAGGGCGCATCGACGTGCAACGTCCTGGGCAACACGCCATGGCGCATGGCCATCAACACCTTGATCACGCCCGCCATGCCCGCCGCCGCCTGGGCATGGCCGATGTTCGACTTCACCGACCCCAGCCACAGTGGCCGCTCCCGTGGGCGATCCTGTCCATAGGTCGCAAGCAGCGCCTGCGCCTCGATCGGGTCACCGAGTGTCGTCCCCGTCCCATGCGCCTCCACCACGTCGACCTCGCTCGCCGCCAACCCCGCGCCGGCAAGCGCCTGCGCGATCACGCGCTGCTGGGACGGCCCGTTAGGCGCCGTCAGCCCGTTGCTGGCGCCATCCTGGTTGACCGCGCTGCCCCTCACCACCCCCAGCACTCGATGGCCGTTGCGCCGCGCCTCGGAGAGGCGCTCCACGAGCACGACGCCGGCGCCCTCGGCGAAGCCCGCGCCGTCCGCGCCGTCCGCGAACGCCTTGCAGCGCCCGTCGGGGGCAAGACCGCGCTGGCGGCTGAACCCGACGAACACTTCCGGGCTGCAGAGCACCGTTACGCCCGCGGCGAGCGCCAGCGAGCATTCCCCCGCGCGCAGCGCCTGACACGCCATGTGCAGGGCCACCAGCGAGGACGAGCACGCCGTATCCACCGACACCGCGGGCCCCTCGAGGCCGAATGCGTAGGCCACGCGGCCCGACAGAGCACTCGCCGAGCCGCCGGTCAGCCGGTAGCCGTCGAGGTCCTCGGCGAGTGAGTGCCCGCCGCGCGCGTAGTCCTGGGAGCTGGCCCCCGCGAACACACCGGTCTGCCCGCCGCGCAGCGAGAGCGGATCGATGCCGGCGTCCTCGAACGCCTCCCACGCGACTTCCAACAGCAGCCGCTGCTGGGGATCCATCGCCAGCGCCTCGCGGGGGGCGATCTCGAAGAACCCGGCGTCGAACTCGCCCGCATCGTGCAGGAACCCGCCCGCGCGCGCATAGCTCGTCCCCGGACGATCGGGGTCTGGGTCATACAGCCCCTCGAGGTCCCACCCGCGATCGGTGGGGAACGCCGCGATCGCGTCACGGCCCTCGGCCAGCAGCTCCCACAGCTCCTCCGCCGAGGACACCCCACCCGGGTAGCGGCAGCTCACGCCGACGATCGCGAGCGGCTCATCGGTGGACGTCCGCACCGCCTGCGCACCGGCTACTCGCGTGCGAGTGCCCGCAATCTCGCCCAGCAGGAAGTCCGCCAGCGCGCTCGGCGTCGGGTGGTCGAAGATCAGCGTCGTCGGCAGGCGCAGCTCGGTCGCAGCGCTCAAGCGGTTGCGCAGCTCCACGGCGGTCAGCGAATCGAACCCGAGATCCTTGAACGTCCGCTGCGCGTCGATCGCCCGAGGCGACGAATGCCCCAGCACCACCGCCGCCTCGCGGCGCACGAGCTCCAGCACGACATCCCCGGGTTCGCCCTCGCCCATCCCCGCCAGACGCCGCGCCAACGATTGGCTGCGCTGCGCCTGTGACCGACCGCGCTGCTGTGACCTGCCGCGCTGCGCCGGTGTCCGGCCGCCCCACGGCAGGTTGGCGAACATCGGCGCAAGCACACCGCTTCGCGCCTGCGAGCGCAGCGCGGCGACATCCAGCCCGACGGGCACGAGCAGCGCCTCGCCCGTGCCGCAGGCCGCATCGAACAGACCGAGACCCTCCTCCACGGAGAGCCCTCTCACGCCCGAGCGTCGCATCCGCGCCAGATCGCGCTCCAGTAGATGGCCGGTCATCGCACTCGCGCTGTCCCAGTACCCCCACGCCAACGAGGTGCCGGGAAGGCCCCGCGCCTGACGGTGGGCCGCCAGCGCGTCGAGGAACGAGTTGGCAGCCGCGTAGGCGGCCTGCCCCGCGCTGCCCAGGACCGCCGCGGCTGAGGAGAACAGCACGAATGCGCGCAGATCCAGGTGCGCGGTCAACTCGTGCAGGTGCCACGCCGCGTCGACCTTCGGCGCCAGCACCCTGTCGATCTGCTCCGCCGTCAACGATTCGATCGACCCGTCGTCGAGCACCCCAGCGGCGTGCACCACACCGGCAAGCGGGAGCTCGGCGGGCAGCGACTCGATCAGCGCGCGTAGCTGCTCGCGATCGCTCACGTCGCAGGCGGCGAGCGTGACCCGCGCACCCAGTGCGGACAGCTCGGCCTGCAGCTCCGCGGCACCCGGTGCCTCGGGACCCCGGCGGCTCGCCAGCACCAAGCTGCGCACGTCGTGCGCGGCCACGAGGTGGCGTGCCAGCGCACCCCCCAGCTCGCCGGTGCCGCCCGTGATCAGGACCGTGCCCTCGGAGCCCGGCGCGGCCGGGATGCGCAGCACGTTCTTACCGACGTGGCGCGCCTGGCTGAGGAAGCGGAACGCCTGCGGCGCGCGCTGCACATCCCACGCCGTGAATGGCCCCAGCTCCAGCACACCCCGCTCGAACAGGTCGAGCAGCTCGCCGAGCATCTCCTGAATGCGCTCGGGCCCCGCCTCGAACAGGTCAAACGCACGGTAGAGGACCCCAGGGTGAGCAGCGTCGATCGCCTCGGGATCGCGGATGTCGGTCTTGCCCATCTCGACGAAGCGACCGCCGCGCGGCAGCAGCTGGAGCGAGGCATCCACGAGCTCCCGCGCGAGGGAATTCAGTACGACATCCACACCGCGCCCCTCGCTCGCACACAGGAACTCGTCCCTGAAGTCCACCGTGCGCGAAGACGCGATGTGCTCCCGGTCAAGGCCCAGCGACTCCAGCGCCCCCCACTTGCCCGAGCTGGCAGTCGCGAACACCTCCGCGCCCAGGTGCTCGGCCAGCTGCACGGCGGCCATGCCGACCCCGCCCGCGGCGGCGTGCACGAGCACCGACTCGCCTCCTCTCAAGCCGGCCAGGTCCACCAGTGCGTAGTACGCCGTCAGGAAGACCGTCGGAACCGACGCGGCCTGAGCGAACGACCACCCCGCTGGAATCTGCGCGAGGAGGCGATGGTCCGTGACCGCCACCGGCCCAAACGCACCCTCCAGCAGACCCATCGCCCGATCGCCGACAGCGAACCCCTCGACCTCGGGACCGACCTCGACGACCACCCCCGCGCCCTCGCCGCCGATCGACGCCTCGCCGGGGTACATGTTTAGAGCGATCAGGACGTCGCGGAAGTTCAACCCAGCGGCGCGCACCGCCACACGCACCTGGCCCGCCCCCAGCGGCGCGGCGGCCTCCGGGCACGCCACCAAACCCAGGCCGTCCAGCGTGCCCCGCTCGACCGTATCCAGCCGCCACTCCCGCACCCCCTCGGGAGGCGCGAGCGCTCCCCGCTCCGCGGCCGCCACCAGCCGCGGGACCAGCACTTCCCCGTCGCGCAACGCGAGCTGCGGCTCACCCGACCCAACGGCAGCAGTGAGCAGCCCCCACGCATCCCCCCCGACCTCTAGATCGACACCCGCATCGACGTCCACCAGCACGAGCTGCCCCGGGTGCTCCGCCTGCGCCGAGCGCAGCAGACCCCACACGCCCGCACACTCCAGACCATCGAGCTCGTCCCCAGCCGCCGCCCCCACGGCGCCTCGTGTCATCACGACCAGACGCGCGGGATCGGAGCGCTCCTCAGCCAACCACGCCTGCACCGCGCCAAGCGCGTCGCGCACCGCCGCGCGCGCCCTTGCCGGCAGCCCACCGTCGAACGCGGACTTCCCGCCGGTGCAATCCAGCAGCTCCCACTCCATCGCGGCCCGCGGCCCGCCCGGCGCGAGCGCAACCCACTCCAAACAGAGCAACGGGTCCTGTGCTGGATCCTCCAGCTGGCCGGCCGAGACCTGTCGCAGCACGAGCGAGCCCACCGAGAGTACCGGCGCTCCTGCCTCGTCGACAGCGAACAGCGACACGCCGCCACCCGCCGCGCGGACCCATACGCGCAGAGCGCCGGCCCCCGCTGCGTGCAGCTCGACCTCGCTCCAAGAGAACGGCAACGCGAGCCGGTCACCCTCGGCCTGCGCGCCGAGGACGCCCTCGATTCCGGCAGTGTGCAGTGCGGCGTCCAGCAACGCCGGGTGCACCAGGAAGCCCGCCCGCTCGACCTCCGCCAGGGATACCTCCGCGAACACCTCGTCCCCGCGGCGCCAGGCCGCGGTGAGACCCTGAAACGCCGGTCCATATTCGAGGCCCAGGTCCGCCAGGCGGTCGTACAGCTCTTCGACCTCGACGACCTCAGCGTCCGCGGGGGGCCACGCCTCACCGCCAAGCAGTCCGGCGGGCTCGTGTATGAGTGCGCGGTCCTCCGCCGCCCCCGCGGACGCAAGCACGCCGCTGGCGTGACGCGTCCATTCCTGTGCGTCCGGCCGCCCTGGCTCCCACGAGGCCGGCCACGCCGCCTGCTCCCGTGCACCCGTCCGATCCTCCGCCGCACCATCCGCGCGCGAGTGGATGCTCAGCGACCGCCCACCGCTCTCATCGGCCTGACCGACGGCGACATGCAACTGCACACCGCGCTCGCCAAGCGCCAGCGGAGCCTCCAATGTGAGCTCCGCCACCATCCCGCACCCCACCTCCACACCGGCGCGCAGCGCCAGCTCGAGGAACGCGGTGCCCGGCAGTAGCACCGTGCCCCCCACTGCATGGTCGGCCAGCCATGGATGTGAATCCAGCGCCAGCCGACCCGTGAACAGCCACCCCCCGTCGGGCAGCTCCACCGCCGCGCTCAGCAGCGGGTGATCCGCGCCGGCCAGACCGGCCGCACCGAGATTGCCCACCTCCGAGGCTCCGCGATCGAGCCAGTAGCGTTCGCGTTGGAAGGCGTACGTGGGCAGGTCCACGCGGTTGGCGCCCACGCCCTCGTACACCCGCGCCCAGTCGACGTCCACGCCGTGCACCCACACCTCGCCGAGCGATGTCAGAAAACGCTCGAGGCCACCGTCCTCGCGGCGCAGCGAACCGGTGACCAGGACCCCCGCCTCACCACAGTCCTCGACTGTCTCCCGCACACCCAGGGCCAACACCGGGTGCGGACTGACCTCCACGAACGACCTGTAACCGTCCGCCAACAACGAACGGGTGGCCTGCTCGAAACGCACCGTCTCACGCAGATTACGAAACCAATACTCCCCGTCCAGCTCGGCGGTATCCACAAGCGCGCCCGTCACCGTCGAGAAGAAAGGCACCCCGCCTGATACGGGCACGATCCCCGCACAGCCTCCCAACAACTCCCCACGAATCTCCTCGATCTGCACCGAGTGCGACGCATAACCCACAGGAATCTCCCGCGCCCTGACACCCGCACCAACCAATTCACCAAGCAGACCATCAAGCGCAGCGCGCTCACCAGACACCACGACCGACGCCGGGCCGTTCACCGCCGCTACCGAAATCCTGTCCCGACGCTCAAGCCACGATCCAATCTGGCCCTCGCCCAGCGCGACCGAAACCATCCCACCACGGCCCATCAACCCCACCAACGCCCGACTACGCACAACCGTCAGCCGCGCCGCATCCTCCAAAGACAACCCGCCCGCCACGTGCGCCGCCGCGATCTCACCCTGCGAATGACCCACCACCACACCCGGCTCAACACCGCAAGCACGCCACAACCCCGCCAACGCCACCATCACCGCAAACAACACCGGCTGCACAACATCCACACCATCCAACCCCGGCGCACCCTCCACACCCCGCAACACATCCTCCAACACCCAATCGACATGCTCAGAAAGCGCCTCCCCACACACCCGCAATCCCTCCGCGAACACCGGCGAGCTGTCAAGCAACTCCACCGCCATCCCCGGCCACTGACCACCCTGCCCCGAAAACACAAACACAGGGCCACGACTACCCACGTGCGCCAACGCACCCATGCCACCCACCACGCCTTCCACCACACCCACCGCCGACTCACCCGCAGCGAGCGCCCCAAGGCCGGCCAACAGCTCTCCACGCTCCCCACCGACGACGACGGCACGACGCTCGAACGCCGATCGACACGTCAGCGAGAAGCCCACATCGCCCGTATCCATATCCGGATGGCGATCCACGAGCTCGAGTAGCCGTCCGGCCTGAGCACGCAAGCCTTCCTCACCGCGCCCCGAGAGCACCCAGGACACTACGCCGCCCCCCAATACAGCGACCTCGCCGCCTTCCCCGCCCGCAAGATCGGCGGCCGGGCCCGTGGGCGACTCCCCGAGAGCGGCCAGTGTCGTCGGCGGCCCCCCGAGAGTCGCCAGGGTCGCCGGCGGCTCCTCGAGGATCACGTGCGCGTTGGTACCGCTGACTCCGAACGAGGAGACCCCCGCGCGACGCGGTCGCTCGCCCGGCCCCCACGGCTCCTCCTCGGTCAGGAGCGCCACGGCGCCCGACTCCCACGCGACGTGTGAGGAGGGCTGCTCGGCGTGCAGCGTCCGCGGCAGCACGCCGTGGCGCATCGCCATGACCATCTTGATCACGCCCGCCACCCCTGCCGCCGCCTGGGTGTGCCCGATATTCGACTTGACCGACCCCAGCCACAGCGGACGCTCCGTCGGACGGCCCCGGCCGTAGGTCGCGAGCAGCGCCTGCGCCTCGATCGGATCGCCGAGCGTCGTACCGGTCCCGTGCGCCTCGACCGCGTCGATCTCGCCCGCGGAGAGCCCGGCGTTCGCCAATGCCTGGACGATCACACGCTGCTGGGAGGGACCGTTGGGCGCCGTCAGCCCGTTGGAGGCGCCGTCCTGATTGACCGCGCTGCCGCGCACCAGCGCCAGCACGCGGTGGCCGTTGCGCTGCGCGTCAGACAGACGCTCCAGCGCCAGTACACCCACGCCCTCCGCCCAGCCCGTACCATCCGCGCCCTGCGCAAAGGACTTGCAGCGCCCGTCCGGCGCGAGGCCGCGTTGACGGCTGAACTCCACGAACACTCCCGGGGTGGCCATCACCGTCACACCACCGGCCAGTGCCAGAGAGCACTCCCCCGAACGCAACGCCTGGCCGGCGAGGTGCAGGGCGACCAGCCCCGACGAGCATGCCGTATCGAGTGTCACAGCGGGCCCCTCCAAGCCGAGGGAGTAGGACACACGGCCGGAGGCCACGCTCCCCGCGCCGCCGGTGCTCAGGTACCCCTCGAGCGCCTTGGCCGCGCGCGACGCGCCCGCCGCGTAGTCGTGGTGGATCACCCCCGCGAATACACCCGTCTGGGTACCGGACAGCGACAGCGGATCGATGCCGGCGTCCTCCAGCGACTCCCACACCGCTTCCAGCAGCAGCCGCTGCTGAGGGTCCATCGCCAACGCCTCGCGGGGGGCGATCCCGAAGAACGCGGCATCGAACTCCGCAGCGTCGTGGAGGAAGCCGCCATCCCGCGCGTAGCTCGTGCCTGGCGTGTCGGGATCGGGGTCGAACAGCCCCTCGAGGTCCCAGCCGCGATCCGTGGGAAAGCCGGAGATCGCGTCGGCGCCCGCGGCGAGCAGCTCCCACAGCTCCTGTGGCGAGGACACCCCGCCAGGGAAGTGACACCCCATCCCCACGATCGCGATCGGCTCCTGGGCGGACAGCGCCGAGGATGTCGCCGAAGCCGAAGACGAAGACGTCGCCGAAGCCACCGCCGGCGTCGGCGTGTGGGCCTGGGCTCCCGCGCCTGCTCGCTCCTCTGGCCCCGCCAGCTCCCGTTGCAGATAGCCCGCCAGCGCCCCCGCCGATGGGTAGTCGAATACGACGATCGTCGCCAGAGGCAGCCCCGTGACGGTGCGCAGACGGTTACGCAACTCCACCGCCGCGAGCGAGTCGAAGCCGAGCTCCTTGAACGCGCGCCGCGGATCGACCGTCTCCGCCGAGGCGTGCCCGAGGACAGTCGCGACCTCGCCGCGCACCACCTCGAGCACGATCCGCTCGCGCTCATCCGCCTGAACGCCAGCCAGCCTGCGCGCAAGCGAGCCACCTGCCCGCTCTCCCACCCGCCGCGCCGGCGACCGCAGCAGACCACGCAGCAACGGGGAGACCGCAGTTGTCTGGTCTCGCGCGCGCAGCGCCGCCGTGTCCAGGCGCATCGGGACGAGGACCGGCCCACACACGGTGCGCGCGACGTCGAACAGCTCGAGACCCTCCCGCGAAGACAGTGCAGCTGTGCCCATCCGTCGCAAGCGCGCAACGTCGGCCTCTCCGAGGTGCCCCGTCATTCCGCCGTCCTGCGCCCACTGCCCCCACGCCAACGAAACACCAGCCAAACCCTTGCTCTGGCGGTGCACGGCAAGCGCGTCGAGGAACGCGTTGGCCGCCGCATAACTGCCCTGCCCGGCGCTCCCGAGCGTCCCCGCGACTGAGGAGAACAACACAAACTGCTCTAAGTCCATGTGCTCGGTCAGCTCGTGCAAGTGCCACGCCGCGTCCGCCTTCGCCGCCAACACACCGTCCAGGCGCTCAGCCGTAAGGGACCCGATCACCCCGTCATCCAAGAGCCCCGCGGCGTGCACCACACCGGACAATGGGTGCTCCGTCGGGATCGACGCGAGCAGTGTGGCGAGCTGCCGGCGATCTGAGACATCGCACGCCGCAATCCTCACCCCAGCGCCCAACGCCTCGAGCTCCGCTCGCAACTCCACCGCACCCGGAGCCTCCGATCCTCGCCGGCTCGCCAGCAGCAGTTGCCCCACACCTAGCTCGGCCACCAAATGACGAGCCAACAAGCTGCCCAAGCCACCGGTCCCACCTGTCACCAAAACGGTCCCGTTGGAATTGATCGCGGCAGCACGCGGGATCGTGAACACGTTCTTGCCGACATGCCGCGCCTGGCTGAACGATCTGAACGCCGCCGCCGCGCGACGGATATCCCAGGCTGTTACAGGGAGCGGCTCGAGCACCCCCTGCTCGACCAACGCAAGGATCTCCACCAACATCTCCTGGATGCGCTCCGCACCCGCGTCCATCAGGTCAAACGCCCGATAGTCAACTCCCTGGTGATCGCGGGCGACCTGCTCGGGGTCGCGGATATCGGTCTTACCCATCTCGATGAACCGACCGCCCCGCACCAACAGCTCCAAAGACGCGTCCACGAACTCCCCCACCAAAGAGTCCAGGACGACGTCCACCCCCTCACCACCGGTCACACCCAGGAACCGCTCTCTGAACTCCAGCGTACGCGACGACGCGATATGTGCCTCATCAACACCAATTGAGGCAAGTGCGTCCCACTTCCCGGGGCTGGCCGTTCCGAATACCTCCACGCCCAAATGCCGCGCGAGTTGAACCGCCGCCATTCCCACGCCACCCGCCGCGGCGTGCACCAACAACCGCTCGCCCCGCTTCACTCCGGCCAAATCCACCAGCCCATAAAACGCCGTCAAAAACACAATCGGCGCCGACGCGGCCTCCACGAAAGACCACCCTTCCGGCACCCTCGCCAACAGACGACGATCGGCTACCGCCACCGGCCCGAATCCACCGGACAGAAGACCCATCACCCGGTCTCCCACCGCCAGATCATGCACGCCCGGACCGGTCTCCAACACCACGCCAGCGCCCTCACTGCCAAGCTCCGCCTCGCCCGGATACACACCCAGCGCGATCAACACATCACGGAAATTCAACCCCGCGGCACGCACCTGCACACGTACCTCACCCGCCCCGAGCGGCCCACCCACCTCAGGACACGCGACCACAGCAAGGTCCGCCAACGTCCCGCCCTCCCCAATATCCAACCGCCACTCCGCGGCCCCGGCAGGAGGCAGGAGCACGCCATCGCCGGCGCCCGCACGCGCGAGGCGCGGTACGAACGCCTCACCATCCCGCACCGCCACCTGCGACTCCCCCGCGGCGAGCGCCGCCGCAACAGCGACTTCCAGCACATCGCGCGAAGCATCCGTGCCGTCAACATCGACCAATACGAACCGCCCAGGCTCCTCTGCCTGCGCAGAGCGCAGCAAACCCCACACCGGCGCACCTGTCAGGTCCAATACATCCCCGGAACCCACAGCCACTGCATTGCGCGTGACCACCACCAATGGCACCCCCGCGGACTGCTCGACCGCGAGCCAGCCCTGCACCTCCTCCAACGCTCGGTGCGCCAAGGCATGCGCCACACCAAGCGTTCCCTTTGGATAGCCCTTGTCGAGCGCTTCGCCCGACAGGCGAGCCGCGTCCAGATGTACCACGCGCCCCACACCATTCTCTGGCTGGACATCGGCCACCGGCAGCGTTGTCCACTCCACGTCATACAGATGCTCTCGCCCACCCACATGGCTCCCCGCAAGCTGCTCCCTGGACGCCTCGCGGACAACCAGCGAACCCACCGACGCGACCAGGCCACCCGACTCGTCACCCATCGACAGGGAAACCGCCGCCGAGCCACCATCTGCGCCCACGCGCCCTTCACCGTCCTCCTCAGAGGCGCCACTCCCAGCAGCCGGCGACACTGCGACACGCAGGCTCGACGCCCCGGCCTCCAACAGACTCACATCGCTCCACGCGAACGGAAGCGTCACCCGCGCGCCTTCGCCCTCGAGCATCGCGACAAGCAAGGTCTGCAATGCGGCGTCCAACAGCACCGGGTGCAACCCGAAAGATCCGGCCTGCGCGCGCTGCTCTTCCGGCAACGACACCTCGGCAAAAACCTCTCCCTCGCGCCGCCAAACCGCACGCAGCCCCTGAAACGCCGGGCCATACACGAACCCCGTGTCAGCCAAACGCTCATACACGCCATCCAGCTCCACCGCCACCGCACCCGCGGGAGGCCATACACCGCCCGCACCAAGCAACTCCTGCTCCAGCGGCGCCCCCTGCTCCAGAGGCACCCCCTCCTCCAGCGGCGTCTCGTGCGCAGTGAGGACGCCATCAGCGTGGTGTGTCCACCGCGGCTCAGAGCCAGGATCCTCCGTCGTCAGCTCCGCGCGCGAATGGATGTCCACCGTGCGCCTGCCGGCCTCGTCCGGGTCGCCCAGCACCAGTTGGATCTGCACTCCACCGGGCTCGGGGAGTCCGAGCGGCGCATGCAGCGTCAGCTCCGCAAGGTGCTCACACCCCACCTGAAGTCCCGCGTGCAGCGCGAGCTCCACGAACGCGCTGCCGGGCAATAGCACCGTATCCATCACCATGTGATCCGCGAGCCACGGGTGAGTCTCCGAGGAGAGACGCCCCGTGAACAGCTGCTGCCCGCCGGCCAATGACACGGCGGCTCCGAGCAGCGGATGCCTGGCCGCGCTCTGCCCAAGCGACGCCGCGTCCCCCGCGCCGGCCGCGGCCGACAGCCAGTAGCGCTCCCGCTGAAAGGCATACGTAGGCAACTCCACCCGCGCGGCGCCCGACCCCACAAACGCCTCACCCCAGTCGACCTCGACACCACTCACCCACAGCTCCGCGAGCCCCGTCATCAGCGAATGCGCCTCCGGGCGCTCCCGCCGCAACAGCGACACCACGACAGCGGGGTCCGTCAGACACTCCTGGCTCATCGCGCTGAGCACCCCGTCGGGACCCAGCTCCACGAAGCTCCCCACACCCCGTGCCTCCAGAGAGCGCACGCCCGCCATGAAGCGCACCGGCTCACGCACATGACGCACCCAGTACTCCGGCGAACACATCTCGCCCGAAACCACCCCACCCGTCAGATTCGAGACGACTGGGATTCGCGCCTGCGCAAACGACAACCCCTCCGCGACCCCGCGAAACTCAGCCAGCATCCCATCCATCCGCGGCGAGTGAAACGCGTGAGAGACCCGCAACCGCTTCGTCCTACGCCCCCGCTCGCGCCAGCGGGCGGCGAGATCGAGCACAGCATCCTCATCACCGGACACGACAACCGAACCTGGATCGTTCACCGCCGCCAAGGCAACCCGATCCTCCAGCCCAACCAGCATCGGCAGAACCTCCTCCTCGGAAGCCTCCACCGACACCATCGCCCCACCCCCCGGCAACGCACCCATCAGCCGCCCCCGCGCCCCAACCAACGCACACGCGTCCTCCAGCGAAAACACTCCCGCCACGTGCGCCGCCGCCAACTCACCGACCGAATGGCCCAGCAGATAATCCGGACGCACACCCCACGACCCCACCAGCGCAAACAACGCCACCTCCAACGCAAACAACGCCGCCTGCGTAAACGCCGTCTCATCCAGCAAACCCGCGGACGGCGCCCCTTCGCCAACACCAGCCACCGACTCCGCCGCCTCCACCGGCCCCGCGAACATCACCTCCCGCAAGGAACGCCCCAACACACCATCGAAATGCCCACACACCTCGTCCAGTGCCGCCGCGAACACGGGAAACGCCCCATACAACTCCCGCCCCATCCCCACCCGCTGAGCACCCTGACCCGTGAACAAAAACGCTACCCCCGCACTCCCCGGCCCAGCGACACCCCGCACCACATCCGAACCCGCACCGCCCTCCGCCAACAGCCGCAGACCCTCGGAGAAATCATCCCCTTCTCTGCCCAGTGACACCGCACGATCCTCGAGCGCCGAGCGCGCCGTCAACGAAAACCCGACATCCACCGACCGCGCGCCGGACTCAGAGACATGCTCGGACAGACGCGAAGCCTGAGCACGCAACGCGCGCTCGCCCTTCGCCGAAAGCACCCACGGGACCCAACCATCAGCAGGGCGATCGCCCACTACGGCGGTGTCGAGGACCACATCACCGCGGACTTCTGCGATCCCACCATTCCGGGCACGAGCGCCGACCGGCGTCACGGCGACCCCACCATCCTCACCCAGCGCGCCCTCCTCATCCAGCGCCCTATCAGCGACAGCCGGCTCCTCGAGGATCACATGCGCATTGGTCCCACTGATCCCAAAAGACGAAACCCCTGCACGACGAGGCACGTGACCGACAGGCCACGGCGTCTCGCTCGTGAGCAGCGCCACAGCACCTGCCGACCAGTCGATCTTCTCCGAGGGCGAATCGACATGCAGGGAGCGAGGCAGGATGCCGTGACGCATCGCCATCGCCATCTTGATCACACCCGCCATGCCCGCCGCGGCCTGTGCGTGGCCGATGTTGGACTTGACCGACCCCAACCACAGAGGACTATCGGGGGCTCGGTCCTGGCCGTAGGTCGCCAGCAGTGCCTGCGCCTCGATCGGGTCGCCCAGCGTGGTACCCGTGCCGTGCGCCTCCACCACATCGACCTCGTGGGCGGACAGTCCGGCGTTGGCCAGCGCCCGGCGAATCACGCGCTGCTGGGCGGGCCCGTTGGGCGCCGTCAACCCATTGCTGGCACCATCCTGGTTCATGGCGCTGCCCCGCACGAGCGCCAGCACCCGATGACCGTTGCGCCGCGCCTCGGATAGCCGCTCCAGCACGACGACCCCCACGCCCTCGGCGAGCGACGTGCCATCGGCGCCCGCGGCGAAGGGCTTGCAGCGCCCATCGGCCGCCAGTCCCCGCTGACGACTGAACCCTCTGATCATCTCCGGTGTGGCCATCACCGTCACGCCCGCGGCGAGCGCCAGCGAACACTCCCCCCCGCGCAGTGACTGGCTGGCGAGGTGCAGCGCGACCAGCGAGGAGGAGCACGCCGTGTCCACGGTCACGGCCGGCCCCTCCAGGCCGAAGGTGTACGCCACACGCCCCGATACGACGCTGCTCACGCCACCAGCCAGGCGGTAGCCCTCCAGGCTCTCCGCCACCGAGCCAAGGTTCTGCGGAGCGTGCCCCGCCAGGTAGTCCTGCGAGCTGACCCCGGCAAATACGCCGGTCGATCCGCCGCGCAGCGACGCCGGGTCGATGCCCGCGTCCTCGAACGCCTCCCAGGCGGCCTCTAGGAGCAGCCGCTGCTGAGGGTCCATCGCCAGCGCCTCGCGCGGAGCGATCCCGAAGAACGCCGCATCGAACTCGCCCGCGCCGTGCAGGAAGCCCCCCTCGCGCACGTAGCTCGTCCCCGGGCGATCTGGGTCCGGGTCATACAGCCCCTCGAGATCCCAGCCGCGATCGGCGGGGAAAGCGGAGATCGCATCGCCCCCGCGCACCACCAGCTCCCACAGATCCCGCGGTGAGGACACGCCCCCCGGATAGCTGCAGCTCATCCCTACGATCGCGATTGGCTCCTGTGCCGCCACCTCGAACGGGACCGCGGAAGCTGCCGAACGCTCGCGCGAGAGCATCCCTCGCCGCGTGCCCGCATGCCCCGCCCGCGGCGCACCCGCGAGGCCCCTCGGCCGCGTACCCGCAATCTCCGCCGGCGGCGCACCCGCGAGATCCCCCGGCCGTGTGCCTGCAAGCTGCTCGAGCAGATGGTCTGCCAGCCGGACCGGCGTAGGGTGGTCGAACACCAGCGTCGTCGTCAGCGCCAGCCCCGTTGCGGCGTTCAGCCGGTTGCGCAGCTCGACGGCCGTCAGCGAGTCGAAGCCGAGGTCCTTGAACGTCTGGTTCGCGTCCCCCGCGGGCAGCGAGGCGTGGCCCAGCACGATTGCCGCCTCACAGCGCACCAGCTCGAGCGCCAGCCGCTCGCGCTCGGCCTCCTCGGCACCGGACAGGCGCCGCGCGAGCGACCCCGCCGCGGCACCGCCCTTCCGCTGCACGGCTCCGCGCACGAGACCGCTCAGCAGCGGCGGCAACGCGCCGGCCGCTGCGCGCGCGCGCAGCGCGCCGCTGTCAAGACGCGCCGCGACGACCAGTGCTCGGCCCAGCTCGAGCGCGTCGTCGAACAGCTCGAGGCCCTCCTCGCTCGACAGCCGACCCAGACCCGAGCGGGCGAGGCGTGCCAGGTCGGCCTCGCGCAGCTCGCCAGTCATCCCACCGGGCTCGGCCCACAGTCCCCAGGCCAGCGACGTGGCGGGCTGCCCGCGCGCGCGGCGGTGCGCCGCGAGCGCGTCCAGCTGAGCATTGGCAGCCGCGTAATTGCCCTGACCCTCGCCGCCGAGGGTTCCCACGATCGAGGAGAACAGTACGAATGCCGACAGCTCGAGGTGCTCGGTCAATTCGTGCAGGTGCAGTGCGGCGTCGACCTTCGGCGCCAGCACACGATCCAGGCGCTCCAAGGTGAGCGAGCCGAGGACGCCGTCGTCGAGGACCCCCGCCGCGTGCACAACCGCGCTGAGCGGATGCTCGGCCGGCACCGATTCGATCAGCTGCGCTAGTTGACCGCGATCGCTCACGTCGCACGCGGCGATCTGCACATGCGCGCCGAGCTCCGTCAGCGCCTCGCATAACGCCGAGGCGCCCTCAGCCTCGGGGCCCCGCCTGCTGGCCAGCACCACGTTGTGCACGCCATGCTCGCCCACCAGGTGCCGCGCCAGCAGCGCGCCGAGCCCACCCGTGCCGCCTGTGATCAGAACCGTGCCGCACGGGTCGATCGGCGCGGGCAGCCCGAGCACGATCTTGCCCACGTGGCGCCCCTGGCTGAGCACCCTGAACGCCTGCGGCGCGCTGCGGACGTCCCACGTGGTGAGGGGCAGCGGCTCGAGCTCGCCACGCTCGAGCAGATCCACCAGCTCGAGCAGCATCCCCTGGATCCGCTCGGGGTCGAGCACCGTCAGGTCGAAGGCATCGTAGGCGACGCCAGGGTGCTGTCCCGCCACCATCGCGGGATCGCGTATGTCCGTCTTGCCGATCTCCACGAACCTCCCACCAGCGGGGAGCAGCTCCAGCGACGCATCCAGCAGCTCTCCCGCGAGCGAGTTCAGCACGACGTCCACGCCGCGCCCGGCCGTCTGGCGTAGGAAACGCTCGCCGAACTCCCCCGTGCGCGAAGAGGCGATGTGCTCCGCGTCCAGCCCCAGCGCCTTCAGCGTGTCCCACTTGCCGGGGCTGGCAGTCGCGAACACCTCAGCACCCAGGCGCCGCGCGAGCTGCACGGCCGCCATGCCCACCCCGCCGGCGCCGGCGTGGACGAGCACCGACTCGCCCGCGCGCAGGCGCGCAACGTTGACCAGCGCGTGATGGGCAGTCAGGAAGACCACGGGCACCGAGGCCGCCGTGGCGAACGACCACCCCGCGGGCATCGCCACGAGCGCGCGACGGTCCGCCACAGCGATCGGACCGACGCCGCCGGGCAGCAGACCCATCACGCGGTCCCCCGGCGCCATGTCGTTCACCTCGGCGCCCACCTCGATGACGACGCCGGCACCCTCGATGCCGATCTGCGCGTCGCCGGGATACACGTCCAGAGCGATCAGGGTGTCGCGGAAGTTCAGGCCCGCCGCGCGCACGCCGACACGCACCTCACCGGGCGCGAGCGCCCGACTGGCCTCCGGACAGCCAACCAGAGCCAGGTTCTCAAGCGTGCCCCGGCGCGTGACATCCAGACGCCAGGCCGGAGCGTCGGCGGGCGCTGCGAGTGTCCCACTCGACTCCGCCGCTCGTACGAGCCGGGGCGCGGACACGGCGCCCCCACGGATCGCCAGCTGCGGCTCCTCCAGCACAAGCGCTCCCACAAGCGCCTCCCAGGAGGCCTGCTCGCCATCGACGTCGACCAGCACGAAGCGTCCTGGGTTCTCCGATTGAGCCGAGCGCACGAGGCCCCACAGTGGCGCGGCCGCGAGGTCCACCACGTCCTCTCCGGGGCCAGCGGCCACCGCTCGGCGCGTCACCACCACTAGACGGCAAAGGGAGAACCGCCCCTCGGCCAGCCACGCCTGCACCAACTCCAGCCCGCGACGAGTGCACACGTGCGTAGCCTCTGCCAGCGCCTCCGATCCCTGCTCAGCAGAGCCGGCGTCCTCAGATCTCCCACCACCGGGGCGAGCCTCCTCGGTGCCGAGGCAGGTGCAATCCAAAACCACAGTCTCTGCCACCGGTTCAGCTGCGGTCTCGCCAAGCGACGTCAGGTCCGGGTGCAGCTCGATCGTGCCCGTGCCCAGCCCAGCGGCGATCCCTCCCCTCTCAGGGCCGACCACCGTCCACTGCTCCACGCGTGTATGCGCGGTCGTGAGCGCAATCCAGTCCACGCTGAACAGCGATCGCTGGCTCGCGGAGGCGCCGCGCAGCTGCTCCGGCGGGACCTCACGCAGCGTCAGCGACTCGACCAAGCCGATGGGCTCCCCGGTCTCCCCGGCGATCGTCAGCGACACCGCGTCCTCGCCAACCGGTGACAATCGCACCCTGAGAGACGACGCGCCGGTTACCGCCGCATGCGCTCCACTCCACGAAAAAGGCAGCCGCAGACCCCGCCGCCGCTCGCCACTGGGTGTCTCCGCCACAAGCGGGTGCAGCGCGGCATCGAGCAGCGCCGGGTGCACGCCGTAGAGCCCCGCCTGCCCTCGCTGCTCCTCGGCCAGGGACACCTCGACGAATATCTCTCCCTCATGCCGCCACGCTGCCCGCAGTCCCTGAAATGCCGGTCCATACTCATAGCCCTGCTCGGCAAGGCGCGTGTACAGATCCTCGATTGCCACCGAAACGGCTCCCGCGGGTGGCCACTCCTCGGCGGCGAACGCCCCAACAGCCTCGCCAACCTGCCCGATATCGGCGGCAGCGGGGGCAAGCACGCCCTCGGCGTGGCGGGTCCACTCCAGCCCTGCCTGCGATCCACCCTCGCTCGCGCCGGCCTCCTCCAGCGCATGGATGCTCACCGTTCGCCGCCCCGCCTCGTCGGGCTCGCCCACCAGCAGCTGCACCCGGACCCCGCCCTCGCGCGCCAGCACCAGCGGCGTGTGCAGCGTCAACTCCTGCACCACCTCACACCCCACGTGCCGGCCCGCATGGCCCGCCAGCTCCAGGAACGCCGTACCCGCGAGCAGGACGACTCCGTTCACGACATGGTCGGCAAGCCATGGGTGGGAGGACAGCGACAGGCGGCCGGTGAACAGCCAACCCTGTCCGTCGGCGAGTCGCACCACCGCGCTCAGCAACGGGTGCTCCGCTGAGGCCTGACCCGCGGAGGTCATATCTCCCTCGCCCGCGGGCGCGTGGAGCCAGTAGCGCTCGCGCTGGAACGCATAGCTCGGCAACGCCACCCGCCGCGCGCCCGACCCGGCGAACACGCTCGCCCAGTCGACGTCCACGCCGCGTACCCAGACTTCGGCCAGCGACGCCACGAACCGACCCAGACCGCCCTCGTCGCGGCGCAGCGAGCCGACCACCACGGCCTCTCCGGGATCCTCCAGTGCCTCCTGCACCGTCTCCTGTACGCCAACCGTGAGTACGGGATGCGAGCTGACCTCGACGAATGCTCGCACTCCTCGCGCGAGCACCGCGCGCGTGGCCCGCTCGAACTGCACCGTCTCGCGCAGACTTCGATACCAGTACTCACCATCCAGCTCTGCCGTGTCCAGCAGCTCGCCCGTGGCGGTGGAGTAGAGCGGTGTCTCGCCCGAGCGCGGGGCGATCGGCACCAGCGCCTCCAGCAACTCCTCGCGGATCTCCTCCACGTGCGCGGAGTGCGAGGCGTAGTCCACCGCGATCCTGCGAGCTCTGAGCCCCTCGGCCTCACAGCTCGCCAGCACCTTCGCCAGCGCCTCCTCCTCGCCGGACACCACCACCGAGGAGGGCCCATTGATCGCCGCGATCGCGACGGGGGTATCCCACCGTGCGAGGCGCGCCGCAAGCTGATCGGCACTGAGTGACACCGACACCATGCCGCCCTTCCCCGACAGGCGCACTAGCGCCCTACTGCGCAGCGCCACCACCCGCGCGGCATCCTGCAGCGACAGCCCGCCCGCCACGTGAGCCGCCGCAATCTCACCCTGGGAATGGCCCACCACTGCATCCGGCTGCACCCCGCAGGCGCGCCAGCATCCAGCCAACGCCACCATCACCGCGAACGAAGCCGGCTGCACCACGTCAACGCGGTCGAGCCCCGGCGCGCCCGGTGCGCCACGCAGCACGTCCTGCAGCGACCAGTCGACGAACGGCGCAAGCGCCTCGCCACACTCCCCGATCAGCCGCGCGAACAGCGGGGAGCTCTCCAGCAGCTCCACCGCCATCCCCTCCCACTGAGAGCCCTGGCCGGGGAACACGAACACGGCCCCACCTTCGATCCCGGCCGCCCCCTCGATCGTGCACGGCGCTGGCTCCCCTCGGGTCAGAGCGCCGAGACCCGCCACGAGTTCGTCCCGATCTTCGCCCAGCACCACCGCACGACGCTCGAATGCGGTACGCCCCGCAAGCGAGCACCCGACGTCGACCGCGCGGGGTGTGGGATCGGATACCGAAATACGGTGGGCGCCCGGAATGCCGTGGGCGCTCGGAATGAGTTCGGCCTCAGGGGTGCGCTCGCCACCCACAAACTCCAGCAACCGCTCGGCCTGGGCTTGCAGCGCGCTCTCACCTCGCGCCGAGACGATCCAGGGCACCACTCCCTCGCCACCCACCATGCGACACTCGTGACCGACCGGGATCCCGCCAGGCCCGGGATTTCGCCGGCTATGCCGGCCATCCTCTGCTTCCTCTCCCTCCTGGTGCACCTCGGGCGGGTCCGGAGTGCCATCGCCGGCGGCAACCGGAGGCGCCTCCTCCAGGATCGCATGCGCGTTCGTGCCGCTGATCCCGAACGACGAGACCCCCGCGCGGCGGGGCGCGCCGGATGGATGCCACGCCGTCTCCTCGGTGAGCAACGCGACCGCGCCCTGCGACCAGTCCACCTGCGTGGTGGGCGCATCGACGTGCAGCGTGCGCGGCAGCCGTTCGTGGCGCAGCGCCATCGCCATCTTGATCACGCCCGCCACACCGGCCGCTGCCTGCGTGTGACCGATGTTCGACTTGATCGATCCCAGCCACAGCGGCCGCTCGGCGGGACGGTTCTGGCCGTAGCTCCTCAGCAGCGCCTGCGCCTCGATCGGGTCGCCCAGCCGGGTGCCGGTGCCGTGCGCCTCCACGGCGTCCACGTCTACCGCCGACAGCCCCGCGGCCGCCAGCGCCTGATCGATCACGCGCTGCTGCGAGCGCCCGCTGGGCGCCGTCAACCCATTGCTCGCGCCATCCTGGTTGATCGCGCTGCCGCGCACCAGCGCCAACACTGAGTGCCCGTTTCGTTCGGCGTCAGACAGTCGCTCGAGCAGCAACACGCCCACGCCCTCCGACCATCCGGTGCCGTCGGCCGCCGCCGCGAACGGCTTGCAGCGCCCATCTGGCGCCAGCCCCCGCTGGCGGCTGAACTCGACGAAGATGCCCGGGCTCGCCATCACCGTCACCCCGCCCGCCAGCGCCGCCGTGCATTCGCCGTTGTTGAGCGCCTGACACGCGAGGTGCAGCGCCACCAGCGAGGAGGAGCACGCGGTGTCGACGGTCACCGCCGGGCCCCTCAACCCGAGCGCGTAGGACAAGCGCCCCGAGACCACGCTCGCGGTACTGCCCGTCAGGTTGTAACCCTCGCCGCCCTGCGAAGCGTGCAGCCGCGGGCCATATTCCTGGGTCATGGCGCCGACATACACTCCCGTATCGCTGTCGTGCAGCGAGCGGGGATTCTGCACCGCGTGCTCAAGCGCCTCCCACGCCACTTCCAACAGCAGCCGCTGCTGAGGATCCATCGCCAGCGCCTCGCGCGGGCTGATCCCGAAGAACGCCGCATCGAACTCGCCGGCGTCGTAGAGGAACCCCCCCGCGCGGGTATAGCTGGTGCCAGGGTGATCCGGATCGGGATCGTACAGGCGCTCCAGGTCCCATCCGCGATCCTCCGGGAAGGCCGCGACCGCGTCGCCGCCGCGCGCGAGCAGCTCCCAGAGTTGCTCGGCAGAGCGAACCCCGCCCGGATAGCGGCAGCCAATCCCCACGATCGCGATTGGCTCAACCGCGGACGGCCGCCGGGCGGCTGCTCCCCCGGACGGGTCAGTCGCGAGCAGTCCGCGCTCCCGGGGGCCGGTTGCCTCGGCCACCAGGCAATTGGCGAGGGCGGTGGGTGTGGGATGGTCGAACATGAGCGTGTTCGCCAGCTTCAGACCGGTGATCGCCCGCAGCCTGTTACCCAACTCCACCACCGCCGAGGAGTCCAATCCGAGCTCCTTGAAGGCCCGTCCCGCCGGCACCTGCGTAGGCGCCTCGCGGCCGAGCACGATCGCAGTCTGGGTGCGCACCAGCTCAAGCGCCAAACGCCCGCGCTCACGTTCGGGCACTTCCGCCAGACAACGTGCGAAGGACGGCTCGGGGATCGCGAACGACCCGCCGGGGGGCGCACCCGTGACGGCTTGCCAATCCACGTCCACCCCACGCGCGTGCACCTCCGCTAGGGCAGTGAGAAAACGCTCGGGGCCACCCTGCCCACGACGCAGCGTGCCGATGACCGCCGCGTCATCGTGAGCCCCCAGCGCATCGACCGTTTCCTGAGCTCCGACCGTCAGAACAGGATGCGGGCCGACCTCCAGCAACGTCCACCGCCGGTGCTCTCCCAGCAGCGCTCCGATGGCCTGCTCGAATCTGACCGTCTGACGCTCGCCGCGATACCAGTGCTGCGCATCCATCTCGGTCGTATCGAGTCTCGCCCCGGTGACGGTCGAGTACAGCGCCACCCTGCCCGGGCGGGGCGCAATCGGGGCCAGCGCGTCGAGCAGCTCCGCTCGGACCGCCTCGACCTGCGGCGAATGCGCCGCATACTCCGACGCGACCCTGCGCGTCTGCGCACCGTCGGCACCACACTCTCTGACGAACTCCTCCAGCGCATCGGCATCGCCGGACACCACCACCGAAGCCGGCCCGTTGACCGCCGCGAGCGCGAGGCGCCCGCCCCAACGCTCCAGTCGTCTGGCGCTCTGCCCCTCCGAGAGTGCGACCGACGCCATGCCGCCACGTCCGGCGAGCGCGCCGAGCGCTCTGCTTCGCAACGCCACCACGCGAGCCGCGTCGTGCAGCGACAGGCCACCCGCCACGTACGCGGCAGCAATCTCACCGTGAGAGTGACCGACGACCGCATCCGGGCGCACGCCGCATGCGCACCACAGCTCCGCCAGCGACACGCTCACGGCGAACAGAACCGGCTGCACCACGTCGATCCGTGCCAGCGACGGCGCGCCGCGTTCGCCTCTCAGCACATCGAACAGCGACCAATCGACGTACTCCGCAAGCGCACTCTCGCAAGCCCGCATGCACTCGGCGAACACGGGGGCGCCGTCGAGCAGCTCGAGCGCCATTCCCTCCCACTGCGAGCCCTGCCCTGGGAACATGAACGCCACGCGTGTGCCCGCGTCATCACCTGCTCCCCATTGCGCCTCCCCATGCAGCGCCTCATTCATTGCTTCGCTCCAGATCGCTAAGGCGACAAACTCAGACCGGGGGAGCGCTTCCGCCGCGTTGCCCCGGCCGGACAGGGTACCCTTCTTGACACTTCGAGAGACGTGCCGTCCTGGAAGGCGAGGGACGACGCGAACAGGAAGCCGCCCCGGGGACAAACGGAGGGCAGCGAGATGCCTTCGGGGCGAAAGCTGACCGTCTTTCCATGGACTTTCTTGTAGTAAGTCAGATGGTCGGGGCCCATGCTCAACTGCATGCTGGTCACCGAGACGTCGGGGGCGCCGGGGAGCGATGGAATCAGGGGGAGGGTTGTGTTGAGGCTCTCTCCAAGCGGACCGGACCCGAGGATCAATACACCTGGAAATACGGACTCTGCAAATACCGGCGACAGAGCTTCTCCGAAGAGCAGCACGCCAACGTTTTCTCCAACCGGCGGGCCCATAAAGACCTGGATGCTGGCTTCCTCTTCCACCGCCTCCGGACCGACCGGCACCTCCGCCTGGGCACTCCCCACGCCTATGCGTGCGTTGGGCGAGCAGCCACTGGATCCCGCTGTCTGCAAGGCTGCCGGCTGGCAGATGGCCAGACCGAGCGTGCTCGCGATGAGTTCCAGGTTTGCCGGCATGCGCGCGTCGAAGCTGGTCACGGGACTGGGCAATCCTCCGTCGCCGTTGGCAATCGTCACATGCAGATCAATCGTGGTGGTCCGCCCCAGCTCGTAAGGCGAGAATGCGACTTCAAGCTTGGCCGTCTCGAATGCCTGAGCCTGGACCGGAAGGCATCCGACGACGGCAACGAGCAGGACGAATACGCAGACTCGAGACCTGATCATCGAGCTCAACCTTTCGTCCAGCAATCGCAGGTGTTACGGCTTGCACTCACACGCTTACATTGCCCCGTGTGGTCAAAGTTGAGTGATAGTTTTGGCGGTCGAAGGTGCCGTTGAAGCTCAGGCCCACACCATGCGCATTCTTCCAGCTACCGGTTCCGCCTGAGATCGTTGCGGTTCCCGTGAAATACGCAGTTGGACCTACCACGCGACCGTGCGTTGCGGCCCGTCCTACAAGAGATCCGCCCGAGGATGGATAAAGCGTAAACGTTGCTTCTCCACCTGTCGATCCGATTGAAATGAAGCGAACAGACGCTCGTCCAGAGAATGTTCCAGTAACACTTCCCGTCGCATTATCCACGTGGCCAGGACGACCAGTGAGGTGCAGTGCGGCAGTCAGATTCAAGGACACGACTCGTGCCGCGGTAGCGAGCCGGAGGCCGCTTGTCTGAGGTACGCTACCGGCGTCCGACGAGGCCATCCCGGCCGCGGCACCAAGCACCGCAAGAGAACTCACCAGCGAGAGCGGCAGCAGCAGCCGCCGCAATATACGCCCCAATAGAACCCGACGACCCATTATGCCCCCTCAATGTTGGTAGCATCATCAATATCTCTCGTTACGATCGCCATATGCACGTCTATCGTTGCCCCACGACGAAGGTCTGCAAAGCCGAGGTCTTCAGATAGGCGAGAAATGGCGAAAACATGGCTAATAGCGCTGGTCTTTGATCATCGGCCTTTTCGGCCAATTTGAAAGCCAGCGCCGGGTAGAGTATCAGCTACCTCCCATTGTCGGCTTTGCCCGCTGTGGTGGTGCCGGGCGGGCGCAGGTGACTGCTCGTCGGTGGCGGCCTGGGCTATCAGGCAGGCGGGGGGAGGTTGGTGAGGAAGGCAAAATCCCACCAGTAGGGCCACAGCTCGGCTTGGGGACCCAGCCGCCGGGTGCGGCGGACGATGAACCCTACGCCCTCCATAGACGGTCTCGGCGGGCGGTCCCGGCGCAGACGCAGCAGACGCCCCGCCAGCGCCTCGACTCCGAGCCGCTGGGCGAGCGTTGCGACCAGCATCACCCCGGCGCTGAGACGACCCGCTCATCATCGAACTTGACCTTCACGCCGTCCGGTCCGACCCGCCCGTAATCCTGCACCATCAAGATGCCTCCCGACGCAGGACGTGGCTGCCCGATACAGCCACTTTCTCCCTGCTCAGGAGGTCATTCTTTCTTCCAGACCGGATGGAACCCGCTCATTCAGCGATGGATCCCGGCTAAAACCCCCATCCAGCGCGGAGACGGTGCGTTGTGTGGGAAGAATGTGGGAAACAGTCCCCATCAACGCCATTGAGCGTTGACCCTGACCCGAAAATCCCAATGCCAACAGGGACCTTCCAGAGCCGGCGGCCGGACTCGAACCGAGCGACCCCCGCTTTACAAGAGCGGTGCTCTACCAACTGAGCTACACCGGCGTGCCGAAAAGCCTACAACCCAGGTCGGTGAGAACCTCTGACGGAGAGACCTCCCTGGCGCATCGGCGTTTGCGGGTACGTACAGTCTGAGTATGGGTCTCGGCCGACACAAACGCCTACGCGCAGGCCTCGTGGTGGGCGTGCTGGCACTTGCCGGCGTGGTTGGCGCGCTCGCGGCCAGCGGCAGCACCGACAGCGGCGCCCCCGCCTCGAACACGCGCGGCCCGCTGGCAGACGCCTCCTCGGCCGACTGCAGCGCGGCCCGAGCCGCCTACGCGAGCGCACTTGGAGAAGTCGGGGAACGGATATACGCGGGCGAGGACACAAGGCACGGAGCGGTCGAGGTGGCAATCGCAAGCGTCACGAGCTCCACGGCGCTGGCACGCGCTGTGGCTGCCGATGACGTCGCGGCCACGCGGGCCTTGGTGACGCAGATCGTCTACAACCACCTTCACATCGTGCGTCTGCGCGTAATCCGCGACGGACGAGTGCTCGCGGACCTCGGCGGCCCCTACGTGCTCGCTCCGCTCAGCGGCGAGCTCCGTCTGAACGGGCGGATCGTCGGACACTATGTGATGTCGGTCCAGGACGATCTCGGCTATCGCCTGCTGGCCGAGCGCCTCGCCGGAATGCAGGTCGTGATGCGCGCTGGTGAGGGACCGGTGCTGAGCACCCTCGACCCAGCACCCGAATCGATCCCACGGCAAGGCACGCTGACGTTCGACGGGGTCAACTACCTGACTCGCACGGTCGACGCCACGGCTTTTCCCAGCGGTCCACTGTCGATCCATCTGCTCATCCGGGCACCAACCCGACCCTTTGGCGCCCGCACGTGCTTTCAGATCAAGGTGGCGGCGATCGGCGAAGTGGGCGAACTCATCGCTCGTCAGTACACCCTCTCGAGCTCGTCCTACGGGCCATGCGCACGAGTCGCCGCCTTCCTGACGCACGGGCTGGTCTACATGAAGCAAGGACAACGCCAGCTGGTGGGGAGCACGAGCCGCAGCCCCGCACGCCTGCCCGACGGCGGCGAAGTGAGATTCCGCGGACGCCACTATGGGGTGTATTCCTTCGCCGATACGGGCGCAGGAGGCACGCCCGTTCGGGTCTTCCTGCTGGTAGCGCGAACGTGAGCTTCGCCGTCAGAGCAGATCGCTTACCGGCGAACGCCGACGCCGCAGGAGCTATGCTCAAGCCATGTGCGTGGGTTGCGCGATGACAGCTGCCTCGGCGGCGACCGGGCTGCGGACGTGGCTTCAGACTCACAACCTCCAGTGGCTGACGCCGCGCCGCATGCGAATGATCACGCTGAGCGCGATGAGCGCCGCCGCACTCGTCTCCACAATTGGCTTCAGTGGATCGACACCCGCAATCACGCCTGCCACCGCAACCCCGCATGCCCAACTCTCGCAAGCCCCAACCCACACGACCTCTCCACACTGAGCCGGGCCTCGACGGAGGAGTGCGCCGGAAGGGAGAGCGCTAGTGGACAACGAGGCGCGGCGCAATCGTCGTGAGGCCAGCCGGCGGGCGATTCGCCGCCGCCGGCGCGCCGCTGCGCTCGTTGCACTGCTGCTCGTGGCGGTGGCGATCGCGGTGGCGGTCGACGCGAGCGGGTCGCGCTCTTCGCACAGCGCCGACTCCGCTCGCGCAAGTGCTCACGCCACGGCCGGCACCACGCCACGCTCATCGGCGGATCCGAACGGGAGCCCGGCGCAGGGAATCGTCAACACGAGCCTTCCGACGAGCCCGCGCGCGACGGATCCGGTCCCGATCCTCATGTATCACGTAATCGCCGCCCCTCCACCGGGAGCTCCGTTCCCCGGTCTTTATGTGGAACCCAGCGAGTTCGCCGCTCAGATGCAGGCTCTGAAGAGCGCCGGCTGGCATGCGGTGACGCTCGACCAGGTCGCTGCCTACTGGAGCCGGGGTGCACCGCTGGGAGCCGGCAAGCCGATCGTGGTGAGCTTCGACAATGGCTACCACTCCCAGTACTCCCAGGCGCTGCCGGTCCTCCGCCGGCTGGGGTGGGTGGGCGACGAGAACATCCAGCTCACGGGGCTGCCGCCCTCCCAGGGAGGCCTCAGCCAGGAAGAAGTCCATGGTCTCATCGCGGCCGGATGGGAGCTCGACACGCAGGGCTTCAGCCACGCCGATCTGATCACACTGGACGCCCAAGCGTTGCATTATCAGGTGGCCGTCGCGCGCAGGGTCGTCCGGCAGCGCTACGGCGTGCCGGCGAACTGGTTCTGCTACCCGTCCGGCCACTACGACGCGACCGTGATCGCAGCCGTCAAGGCGGCCGGCTACAGCGGCTCGACGACCGTCGTCCCCGGCTGGGCGCACCCCGACGAAGATCCCTACCGCCTGCATCGCCTGCGCGTGCTGGGTGGCACCTCTCCACAGGAGCTGCTGGCAGAGATCGCGAGCATCCGTGGTGAACCGCCGGCGCCGCCCTCATATAGCGGCTGACAGCGACCGACTCATCCAGCGACTGACGGCAACTGGCTCATCCGCACGCACGGACGTCTTTGGAGACGTGGACCGGGCTTAACCACCAGTGCCCGGTCCACGCCACCGGTACTGCGACTCAAGCACGCGACGGCTGACAGGCTTCTCGCTGGATGACGCCTCCTCTCCAGGGCAGGGGATGCGGCCGATCTCGCAGGCCTCTGTCATCGCGTGTCTCGATGATGCCAGCGGCCGCTTCGCCGGTGAAAGTCCCGCTGCGCCTATTCGCATGGCGAATAGGCGCAGGCGGCTCAGGACCACACGAACGCTCAGCACGAAAGTCGCAAATTGCGCGAAGTCGCCGGCCACGGTATCCATGATCTGCCGGGTTACGACGCATGTCTCTCTACTCGAGCCCCGCGAGGTAAGGTGATAGAAGCTCGCCATCGCGGAGAGGATCATCGTGTGGGGAGCTGGATCGGAGAGCCCCCGGACACGGCCAAGCGACTGGGCAGCAAGCGACTGCATGCAAGCCGCCACTTCCGTGGTCGATGTGTAGTAGTCGATCAGGCTGCGCTGGCCATCAACCCGATCCTCGCTGCGATCGACGAGGCTGTCGAGCAATGAGCTGAGCGATGCGATCCATGGGAAATAGGCGCCCTCGATGGCGGCGGCATCGCGCGCACATGTGGCCGGCTTGGCGGCCGAGGCGATCAGCGCAAAGACAGGCAGCGGAGAGCCCGCGGCGGCTCCAGTCTCCCACCAGCGCAGGCCGGTACCGCCGCGATTCTCCGCGCGAGCCCAGCGCGTGAAAGCCTCGTATGAGCCCTCTGCGTCGCCGTGGTTGAGGCTCTGGTAGGTGACGATCCGGGCAGTGATACATCGGATTGAGTCCGCGACAGCTCCATAGGAGGGCAGCGACTGAAGCGATGTGCGGCACGTGTCGACAAGATCGCGCAGATAACCGGAGTCTTCATAGTGATTTTGATTAGCGTAATAGTCCCGATGAACAGCGTTGGGCTGCAACGCGACCAGCAGTGCCTGGTTGAGCTGGCGCCCGTTTGAGATTGGATCCACACCGGGCTGCTCACTCAGTTCGTCCAGGTAATCGAAGGCCACCTGGTAGGCGGTGATTGCTCGAATCGCAAGTGCGCGACTGGCAGGCGGTGCGAATGCGGCAAAGGCCAGCGCCCCATCCAGGCTCTCACGCTTGGAGCACTGTGCCTGGAAGGCCAATCCCCGGAGCTCGGGGTCGCGAATCTCGCCTGCCCGCAGTCGCCAGTGACGAAGCTCACCCCGAGCGCAGGGAACGACATCCAGCCAGTAGCGCCGGGCCGCACCGACGAACGCTACCGCCCGCCGGGCGCGATCTAAAGCCATCGCCTGCTCCCTCATGCAGACAGCTTTACGCACCAGGCGGTAAAGTCCGTTACTCCTGTAGACGTGTGTTCGAGCGTCCCTGCACGGCCGACCACCCCGGCAGCGCCACCACTGCCAATGCGATCCCTGCGACGATCGCAAATGTCAGAAACACCTGCGGCCAACTGGCGCTGAACGGCGCCGGAAAATCGGTTGTAAGCCTCAACCAACGATCTGCTAGAGCGTGACCGTAAACGCCGAGAACGGCTCCGTCAAGACAGCCGATTATCAGCACAATTGAGCTCTCCAGAATCAGTGAGCGCCATAGTTGCCAGTGGTCGAAGCCCTGCGTCTTCATCGATGCCAAACGAGCACGACGCTGCCAGATGACCGCGCTGAGGGAGGCTGCTATCGCGAGTGCGCCGGCGATCAGCAGCAGCAGCGATATCTGGTGGAGCCCCTGCAGTCCCTGACGCGCGCTGGCTTGGGTTTCAGCCGTGCGTTCGCCGCTTGTACGCACCGACAATCCCGAACTGCCTCCCAGCGCAACCTGAACGGCACGCCGGGCCGAGATCGCACTCACGCCTGGGCGCAGACTGACCTCCAGCGCCGCGGCGTCCGTTGTCTGCCAGTAGCGACTGTAGTCGCGGGTGTTGATGGTGATCGCGCCCGGCGGCCATCCCGAGTTGGTCATGACCGCCGCAACCCCGAAGCGCTCTGGACCGGAGGGCGTGGGCAATACGAACGAGTCGCCAACCGTCAGGTGGCGTTCATCTGCGAAGCCGCTAGAGACCGCGGCCCAACCACCGCCACGGATCAACTGGGAGGCCGTGGCGTAATTGCCATGCACAAGCTGACTGGCTTCGATCGGCGCGGCGTCTTCCGGCGGTCTGGCGCGCAGCCACAGTCTGCGAGGACCTATGTCCAGCACCCCACCCTGGTAGGTGCGCACCGAGGCAACACCGGGTACTGCGGCGATCCTCGCCGCAACGTCGCCCGGCGCTCCGATGCCACTCATGTTGAAGATGTCATCGCCGTTGACGACCCAGAGGTCGGCCGTATGGAAATACTGGACGATCGCCTCGTCGATCCCCCCCAGCAGGTCGTCGCGAGCGCCGCCGATCGCCACGCTCCCATATACCGCCAGCCCCGCCACGGCCGCCAGGGCAATCGAGCGGGTGGTGCTCGCGCGCAGCTCGATGATCGCAAGCGAAAGCATGCTGCCCTTGATTCGCTCACCGACCGGCGCAAGCAGCGAGATGACGACCTCGAAGGCGCAAGGGATCAGACACACCGCCGCCAGCGCCAGGAGCGCACCGCCGACTGCCGTCAGATGCGGAGCCAGCAGCGCCGCGACGGTAACGGCGAGCACGAGGACGCATCCGGCGATGCCAAGCGCCAGCACCGTGCCCCGAGCGATGTTCTGGCCGGCCTCGCCCGTTTCGTGCAGCACCGCGTCCATCGCCCTGGACGAGCGCAGATCGAGCAGCGGAGGCAGCGAGGCAAGCAGCGCGGCGAGCACCCCGCAGACGACGGGGATGAGGACCGTCGAGGCCGTGACGATTCTCTGAGAACTGATCGGGAACGCGAACGCCAGATAGGCGGGAACCTGTCCAAACAACGTATGGGAGAGCACCTCGCCGAATGCGATGCCGAGCATCGAGCCGACCACGCCGAGCGTCAGCGCCTGAAAGCCGAGCACGAGCACGACCTGGCGGGGAGCGAAGCCCTGGGTGCGCAGTTCGGCGATGAAGCGCCGCCTGTCTGGGACCGTGAGCAGCATCGCGTTGAGCGCGAGCAGGAAGCCGATCATGGCGCTGATGACCGCGAACAGGGTCGTCGACTGGGCGTTTGGTTGGGCTGCCTGGCCGAGCAGGCGCAGCTCGTTGTCGGCAGGCACGACGTCGATCTGTTCGCGGGCCAATGCGCGCAGCTCACGGGTGACCAGGACAGCGGCCCCCGGGCGAGGCTTGATCAGCACGTTCGTGATCCGCCCCTGCCTGCCCGCGAGCGTCTGAGCGAGCGGCAGCAGGGCGATCACCACGGGACTCGAGGCGACGGTGCCGATCGTCTGGCTGCCAAGCACGGCACGGACCCTCAGCGAGCTGACCTTGCCGTTGGCCACGAGCGTCACGTCTTGAGCGACGTGGGCGCCAACCGTGCTCGCGACGGCAGACGGAAGCCCGATGCCGCCGGCGATCAACAGAGCTCCCGAGCCCAGATTCTCAGTCGCGGCGCTGCCCAACGCGACAAGACGCGGAGTCACCCCGACGAGCTGAACGAGCTCGCGTCCGCCGGGGCCGACGATCGTGGCATTCTCCCGCAGGATCGGCGTCGCGACCTGGACCCCGGGCAGCCGACCTACGTCTTCGGCGATCCGCTGATCGAACCCCTCGCCCGAGCGCGCGGCCAGCTGCAGCTGGGCCGAGCCGACGAGCTGGTGGACGAGGCGCCCGGCCGACCCGGTGATGCTGGTGTTCGCCAATAGCACCCCGAAGACCAGGGCCACGCCAATCATGATGCCCGCGGCGGCGAGCAGCTCCTGCGCCAAGCGCTGACGCAGCCGCCATCTGTAGAGGGTCACGAGCGAGCCCGCGCGGACTCCCATGATCGAGAACCCGCGCATCACAATGCGGCGACGGTGAGCTCGGCGTCGAGCCCTTCCGTTAGCCGCCCGTCGCGCAGCGTGTACAGACGGTCGACGAACGCCGCCGCCTGGGGATCGTGGGTGACGAGCACTCCCGGGATACCCCGCTCATGGCAGACGTCGCGCAGCAGCGTAAGAATCTCACGGCTACGCTTGGAGTCCAGATTGCCGGTAGGCTCGTCGGTCAGCAGCAGTCGTGGCTCGTTGACCAGCGCGCGCGCGATCGCGACCCGCTGGCGCTCCCCCATCGACAGCCGCTCCGGCGTGTGCGTTTCGCGCTCGGTGAGCCCGACGCGACGGAGCCATGGACGCGCTTCGCGTCTGGCCTGGGCCAGGCTGAATCCGTCCGCGAGGAGCTTGAGGGCGGCATTGTCAACGGCCGGCGCACCGGGGATCAGATGGAAGGCCTGGAAGACGAAGCCGACTTCGCGGCGGCGGTATACGGCGCTCTCCGCGGCAGACAGCCCCGCGATGTCGCGCCCCCCGAACGTCACCTTCCCGGCGTCAGGTGCCATCAATCCGGCTGCCAGCAGCAGCAACGTCGTCTTGCCCGAGCCCGACGGCCCATAGAGCGCGAGGAACTCCCCGGGAGAGACGCTCAGCGAGACGCCGTCCACGGCGCGCACGACCTCGGCGCCTGTCGTGTAGTGCTTGACAAGACCGTCCAGCTCCAGTGAGCTCATCGGCAAGACTCCAGGCGTTGGCGCCTCACCCTGCAGGTTGGGGCGCGCAGATCCGCGGGCCGAGCGCCTGGCCACCTCATGACGCGAAGGGCTCGGCTCGGCCGAGGTACCGGCCTGGGAACGACACGACCACCCCCGCGGAATCCATCGAGCGCAGATCGCCGTCGGAGATCGACATGATCCTGCGGGCGCCCTCGAGCGCATCGAGATCCTCAGAGGCAAGCACCACCGCGAGCCCGTCCTCGTGGGCGAGTGTGCGCAGCAGCGCATACAGCTCCTGGCACTCGATCGGACTCGGCGATACGGCGGGCTCGTCCACGAGCAGTAGGCGCGGTTCGCGCACCAGCCCCCGCGCAAGGCCGACCCGTATCCGCTCGCCGGGGGAGAGCCGACCGGTCCACTCTTCCGCACAGGCCCCAGCGCCGACCCTTTCCAGCGCTCTCCGCGCCAGCGGCCTTGCTTCGCGCAGGCTTACCCGATCTCCCAGCAGAGCCAAGGCGACGCTATCGATGCACAGCTGATTGAGCTGTGGGTGCCAGTCTCCAGCCACGTGCGCGATCCCGTGTGTCCGAAGCGCCCTCGCCCGCTCGCTGGCCCCCATCGCGGTCAGGACGTGCCCGTCGAAGCACACCACCCCCGCGTCGGGCACCTCGATACCGGCGGCCACCCGCAGCAGCGTCGTCTTGCCCGATCGCCGTGGACCCCAGACGCCGACGAAATCATTGGCATCCACCTCCATGGATACTCGATCGAGGACCGCAACCTCCCGCCGTCCATCCCCGTAGCGTCTGGTCACCTGGGTGAGCGAGAGAAGCGTCATCGCACCGGTCTCACCTACGAGGACGCCGCGACCTCGGCGATCAGCCGACGGGCCAACACGATCCACTCGAGCTCGGCGCGCAGGTGCAGGCGTGCGGAGGCACGGGACAGGTGTATCGCAACGCCGGCAAACGACCTCACCGGCGGGGCGTCCTGAGAGGATGCTTTGAACAGCGTGAAGCATTCTCGCTCATAGACATCGAGCGCAACCAGCAGCCGCGGTGCATCCCCCGCGCGCGCGACCGCGATCTTCGCCTGAAACTCGGCGCGCATCGGCGCCATCCGCGTATTCGTGCCCATCCATTCCGTCAGTGCTCCCTCCGCGCGCTCCGTCGGGGAGTAGACGCGCCGGTTGCCGGTCGGCCCGTCGCTGGGGACCCGCCGCGAGGAGACGAGCCCCGCCTTCTCGAGCTGCTCGAGCATCCGGTAGAGGTCCTTGGCGGCTATCTGCCAGGCCGGGCCCAGCCGTCGATCGAGACGGTTGGCGAGGTCATAGCCATGACCGGGGTGCTGGAGAACCAGACCCAGCAGAGCCCCTTTCAAGGGCGAGCTGCCCCTCATCCAATCCCGATTGCCGACGCTGGCTGATTCCACGGATCCCTTTGCTCTCTCGATTCGCTGGCCCGAACAGTATCTTACATCAGCACGAGCGGGCGCCCATGTCCGTAGTGATTATTGCACGAATAATCCTAAAGTGCTGGACTACAGATAGCCGCTTACCAGCGTGAATGTCAAGCCAGATAGTCGGCGGGACCCACTCACGCAAATCTGCTCGCCAGTAGCCTGCGGCTTCATACCGTTCACGACGCGGCTCGCGATGCGCGTAGGAACGGCATGCCACTCAGGAGAACGCTGCGCCCGACGGGGCCGCTCGTGCTCGTGTATGGTCGGGGACGTGGGCGAGCGCACTCAGTACACCCCCGGGACGTTCTGCTGGAGCGAGCTGATGAGCCCCGACCAGGCGGCCGCCAAGGAGTTCTATGGCGGGCTGTTCGGCTGGGAGGCCCAGGACATGCCGATGGCCGAGGGCGCGGTGTACTCGATGATGCAGCTCGACGGCAAGAACGTGGCCGCGATCGCAGCGCAGCCCCAGCAACAGCGCGATGCCGGGGCGCCCCCGGTGTGGGGCTCCTACATCTCCGTGGATAGCGCCGACGCAGCCGTCGAGCGAACGAAGGAGCTCGGCGGCAGCGCCCACGCCCCCGCCTTCGACGTGATGGAGGCCGGGCGCATGGCGGTGATGCAGGACCCCCAGGGCGCCTACTTCATGGTATGGCAGCCGGGCGCGCACTTCGGGGCGGCGCTGGTCAACGCACCGGGAGCGCTCGTGTGGAACGAGCTCTCCACACCCGACTTCGACGCTTCGCGCGTCTTCTACAGCGGCCTCTTCGGCTGGGAGATCGCACCCTTTGAGGGAAGCTCGACCCCGTATCTGTCGATCAAGAACGACGGCGCCAACAACGGCGGGATCCGCGAGCTGAGCCCCCCCGGAGTGCCACCACACTGGTTGGTGTACTTCGGAGTGCAGGACATCGATGCCGCATTGGCCAAGGTGCAGGAGCTCGGCGGAACCAAGATGGCCGGCCCAATCGACATCCAGATGGCCAAGATCGCGGTCGTGAAGGATCCGCAGGGCGCTGTGTTCGCCCTGTATGCGGGTCTGCTCGAGCCCTGAGCGGCCCGGCCCTCGTGGCTCGCGCGTTGACGCTCGTAGCTCGCGCGTTGACGCGGGCGCTCAAACCCTGGCCCGCAGCCTCGGCTCATTTCGGCGATGGGCTCGACACGGCCGATCGAAGAAGCTCACGCCGATCGGCAAGAAAATTCACCGGCATCGATCCCGCCACGCCCTCGCCGCAATCGACCCTCGGCCCTCACCGCAGCAATCCCGGTGGATCTCACCGCCCACCGCCCCCACCGCATCGATCCCACCGCTATCGGGTTAGGGGGATCGGTCAAACGATTCACCGCACTGGATCACCACCCTCAAGGAGAGAGGCAAAGATGCACTCGAGAAAGGTCGTCTCGGCCATGGTTGCCATGGCCGCAATACTCATCGCCCCGAGCGGGGCATCGGCTTTCAAGCACCCCAGCCCGAGCGGACGCTGCCGTATCAGCATAAATGTCGCTCCGCCCGAGATCACCGCGGGGGATCCGGTGGTCATCTTCGGTCAGCTCCACTGCAACCGGCCGGCACAGCAGGCGAACCAGACCGTGAAGCTCTACCACCACCTGATCGGCTCTCACTCGTTCGGGTTCACCTACGTGCAGAGCGTGAGCACCGACGCACACGGCTTCTACGAGTTCTCGCGTGCCGACGGCGTGGTTGAAACCAACCGCGCTTGGTACGTGCGCGCACACGGTGCGCAGAGTGCGACCAAGCGGATCAGGGTGGGCGCGCAGGTATCGCTCTCTGGTCCGCCCACCGGCACCCAGCTGCTGACGGGACCGGCCAACAAGGTGACCTTCACGGGCTCGGTGAGCCCCGCCGATGTGGGCGCGCGGGTGATTCTCGAGCGCCAGAACGCCATCACGGGCAGCGAATGGCGGCGAATCGACGTGGGCACCGTCGAACAGGGCGGCAGCTTCACGATCGTCCACACCTTCCGCTTTCCCGGCGACGCCAACCTGCGGGTGCTGGTGCGCAGCCAGGGGCGCAACGTGCCGAGCGCGTCAGGCGATGTGCTCGAGTACGAGATCTCCCAGGCCCAGAACCCGGCGCTGACGATCGTGGCCTCGCAGGATCCGATCTCCTTCGGACAGTCGGTGACGATCACCGGCGTGCTGGCGGGCCCGAACGCAGCCGACAGGCCGGTGACGCTGCTGGCCCGCACGGACGGTCAGAGCTTCGCGACGGTTGCCCAGGCGACGACGGATGCCAATGGCAACTACTCCTTCCCGGCGCAGTCGCCGATGGACAGCACGTTCTACAAGGTCGAGACGGCCGGCCACGTGCTGTGCGCCAGCTCCACTGCACCTGCCCCTGGCTCCACTGCGCCTGTGGCCTCGCCCTGCATTGCGGCACAGCCATCCCCGGCGGTCAAGTCGGCAGTGCTGTACGAGGGCGTCAAGGACATACTGACGGCGCAGGTCTCCGCGACGACCGTGCAGGCCGGCCAGAAGCTGACGTTCTCGGGCAGCGTATCGCCCAGCCGCCCGGGGCATGTCGTTTACCTGGAGCGCCAGAACGCAGACGGCGCGGGCTACCACGTGGTGGATCTCACCCAGGTGAACCCCGACTCGACCTACTCGATCGTGCACGAGGTGTATGACGCGGGCACGAAGGTCTTCCGGATCTACATTTCCGGCGGCCCCGAGAACCTCGGCGCGGCGAGCCAGCCGTTCACGATCACCGTCACGCCGGCCCCCGCGGCGGCGCTTGTGCCAGAAGAAGTGAGCAACACCTCCCCGGCCCCGGAAGGCTCGGAAGGCAACGGAGAACGCGGCGAAGGTTCGCTTGAAGGAGCCGAACGGCCCTAGCGCTCCGATCCAGCTGGCGATCGAGCCAAGCCGGCAGTCAGGACTCGAGACACTGTGGCCGTCCCATCGGGGGCGGCCACAGCCGTTAAGGCCGCGGGCCGTCGGAGCCGCTCAGGCCGCGGGCCGCATGAGCACCGCTCAACCCACAGTCACTCGAGACATAGAACGTTCAGAGCGCCACCGCGCGAGCCTGCAGGTGCGCGCCGACCTTGCGCTTGACGCGCTGCAGGGCGTTGTCGACGGTCTTGGTGTCGCACGCCAGGCGCTCGCCGACCTGCTCGTAGGAGCAGCCGTCGAGGTAGAGCGTCAGTACGCGGCTCTCCAGCTCGGATAGCGCCGTCGAAAGGCAGCCCACCAGCGAGCGCAGCTCCTCGGAGGAGATGACCTGGTTGACGGGATCGTGTACGGTCGAGCCGGGGATGACCTGGTCGAGCGTGGGCACATCCTCGCCGGCGGCAGCAGGAGTCGAGGAAAACGAGACGTACTGATTTAGCGGGGTGTGCTTGTTGCGCGTGGCGGTCTTCACGGCGGTGATGATCTGGCGCGTGATGCAGAGCTCGGCGAAGTTGCGGAAGCTCGACTCGCGGTCGGAGCGGAAGTCGCGGATCGCCTTGTAGAGGCCCACGAGGCCCTCTTGGATGAGATCTTCAGAGTCCCCGCCTACGAGGAAGTAGGAGGAGGCCTTCAGGCGAACGAACCCGTGGTAGCGACGTACCAGGCGGTCGTAGGCGGTGCGGTCGCCCTGCTTGGCCAAAGCGATCAGAAATCCATCATCGACCTTGACCTCAGACTGAGGGTTACTGAAGGTACGTGCCACGAGCGGTCCTTTCCCGGGCTGGTCAGCCCAGTGCTCAGTGGCGCACTCCTCCCCTGGCGCCAACTTCTTATGTGAAGCATCCCCAAAGATGAGCGAAAACTGATGGGCCCGGCTTGCCGGCCTTCTGGCCGTCTGCGCCACCCTCAGATTCGGTAAACCTTAGGTTCAGCGTTATATGAGTGGCAATCTTGCACAGTTATGGAGCCTTGTCAAGGCCGCGCGCCCGATCCTGCAAGATCTCGTACAGCAGCGCCGCGGCAGCCGCGCTCACGCCCAAGGACTCGATCTGCCCACGCAGGGGCAGCGAGATCAGCGCGTCACAGGCGCCTGCTACACGCGGGCGCAGGCCATGGCCCTCACTGCCGAGCACAAGCACGACGCCGCCGCTGTAGTCCGGCTGCTCGTAGGTCATGCTCGCGCCCCCTGCACTGGCGCCGTAGCACCAACAGCCCGCGGTGCGCGCGTGCCCGAGAAAGTCGGCGATGTTGCGCGCCCGCGCGATCCGCAGGTGCTCGACGGCCCCGGCCGATGCCTTGCAGACGGCAGGCGTGACCTCGGCGGCGCGGCGTTCGGGGATCACAACCCCGCTGGCGCCCGTGCACTCCGCGGTGCGGCAGATCGAGCCGAGGTTCTGCGGGTCCTGGACCTGGTCGAGCGCGACGATCAACGGCTCCTCTCCCAGCAGCAGCTCCTCGGCGGAGACATACGGGTAGGAGCCGACCTGTGCGCTGAGCCCCTGGTGGGCAGCCGAGCCACAGCGGCGCTCGATCTCCTCGGCCGTGGCCATGCGGACCTCGACACCGGCCAGCCATGACTCGCGTGCGGCGCCGTGTGTGGCCCACACTCCCTCCACGGTGTGGGCGCGGCGACCGCATAGCGCCTCCTTGACCGGGTTGCGACCGTAGATGATCAAAGCGGCAAGAGCTCGAAGCCGCCGGAGCCGTCGCGGACCTCCCAGCCGAGCGCGGCGATCTCATCGCGCAGCCGATCGGCGGTCGCGAAGTCGCGCTCATCGCGCGCGCGATCGCGGCGGGCGGCCAGGTCGCGTACCTGCGCAGGCGCTTGCGCCACCGGCGCAAGCAGCCCTTCCAAGCCGAGGACACCGAGCATCTCGCGCAGGTGCGAATCACCTGTCGGCTCGCCACCGTCGTGCAGCCGGCCGGTCGCCTCGCGCAGCCACTCGTTCAGCGCTGCCAGCGCCTCGGCCGTATTGAAGTCGCGGGCCAGCGCGGCGAAGAAGCGCTCGCGCAGACCCTCCAGATCCGGGTGGGAGTCTCCCGGCTTCAGGCGCCTGCCGGCCTCGCGGATACGATTGACGTTGGCACGCGCCTGCTCCAGCACAGCCTCCGAGAAGGCCAGCGGCTGGCGGTAGTGACCCCCGACTAGGTACATCACGACCGCCTCCGCGCCGTAGCGCTCCACGACCTCGTGCAGCAGCGCAATGTTGCCGACGGACTTGGCCATCTTCTCGCCGGTGGACTGGATCATGCCGTTGTGCACCCACATCGCGGCCAACTCCGCGCCGCGTGCGGCGCGTGTCTGAGCGGCCTCGTTCTCATGGTGGGGGAACACGAGGTCCGAGCCTCCGCCGTGGATGTCAAAGCCGACGCCGAGCAGCGACTCGGCCATCGCCGAGCACTCGATGTGCCAGCCGGGCCGGCCCGGACCCCAGGGCGAGTCCCAGAAGGTGTCCTCGTCAGGCTTGTGCGCCTTCCACAGCGCAAAGTCGAGCGGGTCGCGCTTGCGGTCTGAGGGTGGGTGGGAACCCCATCCACCTTCCCCCTGGTCCATGTCATCCACCTGTCGGTGGGAGAGCGAGCCGTAGCCATCGTCCGAGCGCACCGCAAAGAACACGTCTCCCCCGCTCTCGTAGGCGTGTCCCGAGCCGACGAGATCCGCGATGTAGGCAATGATGGCCTCCATAATCTCCGCATCCGACGCTCGTGGCTCCGCATCGGGACGACCGATTCCCAGAGCGCCCGTGTCGGCTATGTACGCCTCGGTCATCTCGCGCGCAAGCTGGCTGCTCGGTACTCCAGCGCTTCGGGCAGCGGTGTAGATCTTGTCGTTGACATCGGTGATGTTCACCACCAGCGTCACGCCATACCCCTCGTGCTCCAAGAAGCGCTTCATCAGGCTGAAGATCACGAACGGGCGAGCATTGCCAATGTGGATTCGGCTGTATACCGTCGGTCCGCAGGCGTAGATGCCCACACGATCAGGATCGCGCGGCTGCAGAGGGAGCAGGCTGCCGGTGAGCGTGTCGTGCAGGTGAACGGGGCGCATAGCCGCGCAACCCTAGCTGAGCGCCGATCCCTTAGCGGCTGCGCAGACCGGCGACGGCAAGCGCGGCCACGCCCTCGCCGCGGCCGATGAAGCCCATGCCCTCGCCCGTCGTGGCCTTGACGTTGACACGTCTGGGCGCAAGACCGAGCGTGGTGGCCAGGCGCTCACGAATCGCCTCACGGTGCGGCGTGAGGCGAGGCGCCTCCATCAGCACGGTGCAATCGACGTTCTCGATCTCCACGCCCGTCGCGACGACCATCGTGACAACGCTCTCAAGCAGCGTGAGCGAGTCGGCGTCGCGGTAGCGCTCGTCTGAGTCGGGGAAGTGCTCGCCGATGTCTCCCAACCCGGCCCCGCCGAGCAGCGCATCGATCACCGCGTGGGTGAGCACGTCGGCATCTGAGTGACCCTCCAGGCCTCGCTCGGCAGATATCTCCACACCGCCGAGGATCAGCCTGCGCCCCTCGACGAGACGATGACAGTCGTAACCGATCCCCGAGAGGCTCATCGCACGCCGGCCCCGACCGGCTCCAGGCGGCGAGAGCGATGCTCGAACACGCACAGCTCACCCACACCGAATCCCTCCAGCAGCTCCAGCGCGGCGTCGTAGTCGGCGCCGATGTCCTCGGGTCGGTGGGCGTCGCTGGAGAGCGCGATGGGCGCACCCGCTTGCAGGCACATCTCCAGGAACGCGGGCGCCGGGTAGAGCTCCCGGGCGCGCTTGCGCAGCCCGGCGGTGGAGACCTCGACGGCGATGCCCGACTCGGCGATACCGTCCATTGCCAGCTCGTAGTAGCGACGCAGATCGCCCTCGGGCCGCGGGCGATCTGCGCCCCATACCTTCACAAGGTCGGGGTGGGCGAGGATGTCGAACAGCCCGCTGCGAGCCGCCTCCCCCAGCGTCTGGAAGTAGCGCCGCCAGATGTCCTCCGGCGAGTGCGCGCCGCTCCACACGGTGTAGTCCTCCATGTCCACGGAGGCGTCGCGCAGGAAGTGCACCGACCCGACGACATAGTCGAAGTCGTGCGACTCCAGCAGGTTGGCAGTGCGGTCCTCGCCGCCGGGTATGAAGTCGGCCTCGATGCCCAGGCGCAGGTCTGTCTCCTCGCGCACGAAGCGACAGTGGTCATCCAGGTCATCCAGGGCGTATGCACGCCAGAAGGGGTGCTGCCATACCTCCAGCGCCTCGCGAAAGCGGTAGACGTGCTCTGACACGCCGAGCTCGGCGATCCCACGCTCGCTTGCAGCCTCGCGATAGCGCTCGGCGTTCGCGCTCGTGAAGTGCTCGGCGGCGGTCGCCTCGGCGTCGTCGAGGCGCAGGTGGACGTGGTAGTCGGTGAGCATGCAGCGCGATTCAAGCAGGCCTGGAGGCCAGCAGCATCTCGGCCAGCGCCAGGTCGAGCGGCGTGGTGACTTTGAGGTTCTCCCTCGGGGCAGAAACAACCATCACCCTTCCCCCCATGCGCTCCACCAACCATGCGTCGTCAGTGGCGCGTGCAAGTACCTCCATGGGGACATCCAGAGCCCGCTCAAGCGCAACCCGGCGAAACACCTGGGGCGTCTGCACGGCCCATAGCGTGGAGCGATCGAGCGTCTCGCTCACGACACCGTCGCCGTCGGCCCGCTTGACGGTGTCGGTAACCGGCGCAGCAGCAATGGCGCCGTCGATGCCTTCCCGCCCGGCGCCGCCGAGCACAGACTCCACCAGCTCGGCAGTGAGCAGCGGCCGGGCGGCGTCGTGGACGAGCACGGGATCCTCCCGTCCAGCAGCAGCAGCAAGTGCGAGGCGCACCGACTCCGAGCGCACCTCACCGCCAAGGACGCCAATGGTGCCAGCGGGAGCCGGCGCACCCTCCGGCAGAGCGACGACGATCCGTTCGATCGCGGCGACGCCCTGCAGCACCTCGACGCTCCACTCCACCAGCGGGCGTCCGGCCAACTCGACGAGCGCCTTGGGACCCTCAGCCCCCAGGCGCTCGCCGCGGCCGGCGGCGACGATCAATGCAACGGCCAAGCCCGCTACTTGGCGACGGCCATCTGGCTGGCGGCGGAGTCGGCGAGCAGCTCGTCGAGATAGGACTCGGCCTCCTCCTCGTCCTTGTCGAGCGCATACATCAGCTCGGAGGCGAGGATCTTCTTGGCGCGCGTGAACATCTGCTTCTCACCGGTGGAGAGGCCCTTCTCGCTCTCGCGCAGCGACAGGTTGCGCACGACCTCGGCGAGCTCGTAGATGTCGCCGGTCTTGATCTTGTCGCGGTTGTGCTTGAAGCGGCGGTTCCAGTTCTTGGGCATCTCGGAGACGTCGCCTTCGAGCACGTCCAGAACCTTCTTGACGGTCTCCTCGTCGATCACGCGGCGCAGTCCGGCCAGGGCGGCGTTCTCGGTGGGGACCTTGACCGTCATGTCGTTGTGGAGGATCTTGATCGTGAGGTACTCGCGGCATTCGCCCAGCACCTCCATGTCCTCCTTGCAGAGCACCTTGCCCGCGCCGTGGTGGGGGTAGACGACGTGGTCGCCGAGCTCGAACTCTATGTACTCGACCTCGCGCGTTACCGCAAGCTCCTCGATCAGCTCATCTTCAATTGCCTGGGGAATGGTGTCCTCCTTGGTTTGCGGCCAGCCAGGGGGCGGCCGTCATGTCTGCAGGTAGCGGTCCACGAGGTTGATCTCCTGCAACCGGCGAAGGCCCTCGCGGATGTCCTTCGCACGGATCTCTCCCACTCCCTCCACCGCCTCCAGCTCGCCGTCTGTGGCAGCCAGAAGCTCGTCCAGACCGCCGAACTCCTTGACGATCTCGCTCACCACCAGGCGCGGCAGGCGGGGTATGCGCCCCATGATGCGGTAGCCGCGTGGTGAGACGGAGTAGTCAAGTGTGTTGAGCTTGCGGTCGTAGCCGAGCATCTCCGCCAGGCAGCCGAAGTCGAGCAGATCCTGGTGAGCCAGGCGCCCGACCTGGTCGAGCGCGGAGGCGAAGGCCTCGTCGGAGTAGTCGGAGAGGTAGTCGTGCACGAGCGCGGCCTTCTCGGCGGCGGCACCGATCATCGTCTCCTCGAGCTGCATCTCGATCAGGCGCCCCTCGGAGCCCAGCTCGACGATGTAGCGCTCGATCTCGACGGCCATGCGCGTGACGAGCTCCGAGCGCTGGAGCACGGTGAGCACGTCGTGCAGCGTGGCGCCACCCTCGAACTCCAGCGCGGTGAGGCGCGTGGAGACCTGGTCCAGGCGCGTGCGGTACTTGTCGAGCGTCGCCAGCGCCTGGTTGGCCTTGGCGAGCACCACCGGGATGTCCTCGAGGATGTACTTGGCGCCGTCCACATACAGCGAGACGACCTCGCGGCGCTGGGAGACGGCGATGACGAGCGCGTCGGTCTGCTTGGAGACGCGCTCGGCGGTGCGGTGGCGGGTGCCCGTCTCGTGCGAGAGGATCGTGGGGTCCGGCATCAGCTGGACGTTGGCGCTCGCGATCTTGGTGGAGTTGACGTTGAGGATGATCGCGCCGTCCATCTTGGCCACCTGGTAGAGGAAGGCGGGGGTATAGTCGATGTCGAGTTTGATCCCGCCGCTGTTCAGGAAGGAGAGCTCCTCGGGGTCGCCGATCACGATCAGACCGCCGGTGCGGGCGTGCAGGATGCTCTCGATCCCCTCGCGCAGAGCGGTTCCCGGCGCGACCATCTCCAACGCCTTCATCAAACCGGGCTCTGGCCTTGCTTCAGCGTCGAAATCTTCCCCGGATCTTGGTGGCATATGTACCCATTCTACGGCATTTAGCCTTGATTTAGCGCCTGAACATGCGGCAAAGCGTCCAGATTCTGATAATCAGAAGAATCGGGCTGCTACGCCGCAGCGCGAGGACGCGTACGGTCGGCGCGCGGGAGCACCTGCGCCAGGGCCTCCCTGAGGGTGGCGGCCTCGCGCGCGCCGGTACCGCTGCCTGGGGGCGCCACGACGTCGCGCAAACCGTGCTTGGCGGCCTCGGCCAAACGCCGCTCTGGGTGACCGACCCAGCGCAGCTCGCCCGTCAGGCCCAGCTCACCGAAACACGCGCGCGGAGTGCCGATGAGCGGTACACCGCGACTTGCCGAGGCGACGGCCAGCGCGACGGCCAGGTCCACGCCTGGCTCGTCCACGCGCACACCGCCGACGACGTTGACGAACACGTCGCGGGGTGGGTGGGTCTCCATACCCACGCGTCCATGACGCCCGAGGATCGCCAGCACGAGCGCGAGGCGGTTGCGGTCGAGCCCGGAGACCACGCGCCGGGGCTGCTCCAGCTCGGAGGGCGCGACCAGTGCCTGCACCTCGACAAGCAGCGGGCGCGAGCCCTCCATCGCGGCCAGCACGACCGAGCCGGGAGCGCGGGTGGCCTCGGCGACAAAGCGCGCGGAGGCGTCGAGCACCTCGACGAGGCCGCCCTGGCGCATCTCGAACAATCCCGCCTCGTTGGTCGAGCCGAAGCGGTTCTTCAGCGCGCGCAGCTCGCGGTAGGGGCGCTCGCGCTCGCCCTCGAACTGCAGCACGCAGTCGACCAGGTGCTCGAGCACGCGCGGGCCGGCGAGCGCGCCCTCCTTGGTGACGTGGCCCACGAGCAGCACGGCCACGCCCTGGGACTTGGCCAGAGTCATCAGCTGCCCGGCGACCTCGCGCACCTGACCAACCGAGCCGGGCGCGCCGGTCAACTCCCCGGCGTGGAGGGTCTGCACGGAGTCGATCACGCACACCGCCGGACGCTCGGCGGCGATCGTCTGGAGTACCGTGTCGAGGTCGGTCTCGGCCAGGATCGGTACGCGCAGCGCAGGGCTTGGCGACTGGGCGGGGTGGGGTCCGAGCTTGAGGCGCTCGGCCCGAAGGCGGACCTGCTCGGCGGACTCCTCCGCGCTGACATACAGCGTCTTATGCCCCGCTTGAGCTATGTGGCCGAGAGCCATGTTGGTGAGCGTGGACTTGCCGATTCCAGGCGAGCCGCCGAGGAGGACCAGCGAACCGGGGACAAGTCCGCCCCCAAGCACTCGGTCGAGCTCGCCGATGCCGGTCGAGAGGCGTGCCACAGGAGCGGCGCCAACGTCGGCTAAGAGCTGCGGCGTGGCCGCTGCGCCTCGGCTCTTCTGGCGCGGCTGTGCGCGAGACTCCTCAACGAGTGAGTTCCAGGCCTGACAGCCAGGGCATTGACCATGCCACTTGGCTACCTCAAGGCCGCACTCAGAGCAGTTGTAGACCGACGTCCGGGGCATGGGCCCCACCCTACGGATCGCCCCCGACGGCTCAGTCGGGCCCGACGACGGAAGAACGACGCTCATAGAGAAGGACGTCGCGCCAGCGCCCGTCCTGCATCTGCCCAACACGCCGCCGGACCCCGACCAGCCGAAAGCCGCAGCGCTCGTGCAACGCGAGCGAGGCAACATTCTCGGGAAAGATGCCGGCCTCGAGTGTCCACAGCCCAAGGCGCTCGGAGGCGCCGATCAGCCCAGAGAGGAGCGTGGTGCCCACGCCGCGCCCGGCGCGGGCCGGGTCCACGTAGATCGAGACGGAGCCCACCCCGCGATAGACGGCGCGGGAGGAGACGGGGCTGAGAGCAGCCCACCCGAAGACGGCTCCCGCGGCGTCGCGGGCCACGAGACACGGCTCCGGCAGACGGGCGGCGAACCAGTCCTCCCATGAGGGCACGGAGTGCTCGAAGGTGGCGTTGCCCCCGGCGATGCCGGCGGCGTAGATGCGCGCTACCTCAGGCCAGTCTCCAGCGGTGAGCGGAGCCACTGCAAAGGGAGCCACCGCGCCGGGCTCCACGCCAACAGACTGCTCGGGCGTGACGCTCAGCGGTGCCTACTGCTCGTCGCCGGCGGGCTCGTGACCGTCGGGGCCGTCTCCGGAAAGCTCCGGCAGCTCAGGGTCGGGCAACTCCGGCAGGTCCTCGTCGCCGTGCAGCTCACCATCGTGGAGCCCCTCGTGCTCGCCCTCGGACAGCTCGCCGGAGGCTCCTTCGGCGCCGACGGCGACGGGCGTCTTCTGCTTCTTGGGCTTGACGATCGTCAGGCGCACCTCGCCCTCTTCGCCCTCCTCGGCGGGGGTGACAACGACGGTGGCGCCGGGGATGACCTTCTCGCGCAGGACGAAGTCGGCGAGCGGGTCCTCGATGTAGCGCTGGATGGCGCGGCGCAGCGGGCGGGCCCCCATGGCGGGGTCCCAGCCCTTCTCGACGAGCATATCCTTGGTGGGGTCGGTGAGCTCGAGCTGCAGCTCGCGTTCGGCCATCGACTCGCGGATACGCAGCAGCAGCAGCTCGACGATCTGCTTGATCTCGTCCTTCTGCAGCTTGTGGAAGACGATCACGTCGTCGATGCGGTTGAGGAACTCGGGGCGGAAGACCTTCTTGAGCTCGCCCATGATGCGGTTCTTCATGTCGTCGTAGGTGATGCCGGTCTCGTCGTCGGAGACGGCGAAGCCCAGGGGCGTGTTGCGCGCGATCTCGGCGGCGCCGATGTTCGAGGTCATGATCACGATCGCGTGGCGGAAGTCGACGGTGCGGCCCTGGGCGTCCGTCAGGCGGCCGTCCTCGAGGATCTGCAGGAGAATGTTGAAGACATCGGGGTGCGCCTTCTCGATCTCGTCCAGCAAAAGCACGCAGTAGGGCTTGCGGCGCACGGCCTCGGTGAGCTGGCCGCCCTCGTCATAGCCGATGTAGCCGGGGGGCGAACCAACCAGGCGCGAGACGGCGTGCTTCTCCATGTACTCGGACATGTCGATGCGGACCATCGTGTCGTCGTCGCCGAAGAGGAACTCCGCGAGCGTGCGCGCCAGCTCGGTCTTCCCCACGCCGCTCGGGCCGAGGAAGATGAATGAGCCCGTCGGGCGCTTGGGATCCTTCAAACCAGCGCGCGAGCGACGGATCGCCTTCGAGATGACCTCCACGGCAGGGTGCTGGCCGATGACGCGCTTGTGCAGTTCCTCCTCCATGCGCATCAGCTTCTGGGTCTCGGCCTCGGTGAGCTTGAAGACGGGGATGCCGGTCCACATCGAGACGATGTCCGCGATCTCCTCTTCGCCAATCGAGGGGCGCTCGCCGGACTCGCCCGCCTCCCACTCTTCCTCGAGCTCGCGCTTGCGGTGGGTGAGCTTGCGCTCCTGGTCGCGCAGGGCGGCGGCCTTCTCGAACTCCTGGGCCTCGATCGCGGCCTCCTTCTCGCGGCGCGTGGTCTCGATTTCCTCCTCGAGCTCGCGGTTGGCGGGCGGGGAGGTCATCGACTTGATGCGCATGCGCGAGGCGGCCTCGTCGATCAGGTCGATCGCCTTGTCGGGCAGGAAGCGGTCTGAGATGTAGCGGTCGGCGAGTTCGCCGGCGGCACGGAGGGCCTCGTCGGTGATCTGCACCTTGTGGTGCTGCTCGTAGCGGTCGCGCAGGCCCTTGAGGATCTCCACAGACTGGTCGATCGTGGGCTCCTCGACGCGGATCTGCTGGAAGCGACGCTCCAGGGCGGAGTCGCGCTCGAGGTACTTGCGGTACTCGTCCAGCGTGGTGGCGCCGATCGTCTGCAGCTCGCCGCGCGCGAGCGCGGGCTTCAAGATGGAGGCGGCGTCGATCGCGCCCTCGGCGGCCCCGGCGCCGACGAGGTTGTGGAGCTCGTCGATGAACAGGATGATGTCCCCGCGCTGGGTGATCTCCTTCATGACCTTCTTCAGGCGCTCCTCGAACTCGCCGCGGTACTTCGAGCCGGCGACCAGCGCCGCTAGATCCAGGGTGTAGATCTGCTTGTTCTTGAGCAGCTCGGGCACGTCGGCGTTGGTAATGCGCTGGGCGAGACCCTCGACTACAGCAGTCTTGCCCACGCCGGGCTCGCCGATCAGGACGGGGTTGTTCTTGGTGCGGCGAGAGAGGATCTGCATGATCCGCTCGATCTCGGTCTCGCGCCCGACGACGGGGTCCAGTTTGCCTTCGGCGGCCAGACGGGTCAGGTTGCGACCGAACTGGTCGAGGAGCTTCGAGGACTTCTTGCCTTCGGCCTGTCCGCCGGAGCCCGAGCCCGAGGCGGCCTGGCCCTGGCCCTGGCGGCGTCCGCCGGGACCGGAGAGCATGCGGATGACCTCGTTGCGGATCTTTTCGGAGTCGGCGTCGAAGTCGAGCAGGATGCGCGCGGCGACGCCCTCGTTCTCGCGCACGAGGCCGAGGAGGATGTGCTCGGTGCCGATGTAGTTGTGCCCGAGCGAGAGGGCCTCGCGCAGCGCCAGCTCCAGCACCTTCTTGGCGCGCGGTGTGAAGGGGATCTGTCCGGAGGTGACCTCCTCGCCTGAGCCGACGATGCGCACGACCTGCGCGCGGACGCGCTCGACGGTGATGTCGAGGGACTCGAGCACGCGCGCGGCGAGACCCTCCTCCTCGCGCAGCAGGCCCAGGAGGATGTGCTCGGTGCCTATGTAGTTGTGCTTGAGCGTGCGCGCCTCTTCCTGCGCGAGGACCACCACCTGACGGGCCCGTTCTGTAAATCGCTCGAACATGTGCTGCGTCCTCTTGCCGAGGGTGGACGGGATCTCGGGGACTGGGAACTACCCGGCTAGAACGATCTTCGTCGGAATCTCCTCAAAAGATGAGCGGCCGGGTCAGAATCGACACCGAGGACAGTCTACCAAGGGGCCGACGGACCTATGTGCGGTAGCCCCGACAGGCGGACGGCTCGACACCCGATCATCTACGACGTAGATACCATTGCAATCAAGTTTCAAAATCGATAACGAACAACCCGTCCCTTTACATAAGAAGCTCAACGACCCACATCGCCCTCGGTGTCCTGCCCGGGAGTCCCGCTAGGTGCGCATCGCCGGGAACAGCACGACCTCGCGGATCGTGCGCCTACCCGTGAGGAGCATGACGAGCCGGTCGATCCCCAGGCCGACGCCGCCGGTGGGCGGCATGCCGTGCTCTAGCGCCTCCAGGAAGAGCTCGTCCCACGGCTGGGTCTCCTCGTCGCCCAGCTCCGCCAGGCGCCGCTGGGATTCGAAGCGCTGGCGCTGCACGTCGGGGTCGTTGAGCTCGGAGAAGGCGTTGGCGATCTCCATGCCCCCGGCGAAGGCCTCCCAGCGCTCAGCCAACCCGGGCCTGGAGCGATGGGCGCGCGCGAACGGGGAGAGTTCCAGCGGGTAGTCCATCACGAAGGTGGGCTGCAACAGCGAGGGCTCGACGAACTTCGAGAGCAGCTCGTCGGCTAGCTGGGGCCAGGTGGCGCCGTCGGTGTCGATCGCGACGGCGCCTTCCGCGCCGCTACCGCCACAGCCACCGCCTGAACCCACGGCACCGCCCGCCGACGCGGCAGCGGCGATCTGCGGCGAGGCGGCGATCGCGGCCGCCAGCGAGGCGGCGTCGCGATGCGCCATCACGTCCACGCCGGTGGCGTCGCGGATCGACTCCACGAACCCGATGCGCCGCCAGGGGGCGGAGAAGTCCAGATCGCCGGAGTAGTCGACGGCGCCCGCGACCTCGCCGACAAGCGCCTCGGTGAGGGCGGCCTCGTCGAGGTAGTCGGCGTAGGCCTCGTACCACTCGACCATCGTGAACTCGGGGTTGTGCTTGGCGGAGATGCCCTCGTTGCGGAAGTCCTTGCCCAGCTCGTAGACGCGCTCCAGACCGCCGACGATGCAGCGCTTGAGGAACAGCTCGGTGGCAATGCGCAGGTAGAGGGTGCGGTCGAGCGCGTTGTGATGGGTGGTGAAGGGGCGCGCGAGGGCACCGCCGTAGAGCGGTTGCAGGACAGGGGTCTCGACCTCGATGAAGCCGCGCCCGTCAAGGTGGGAGCGCACTGCGGAGACAATGCGCGCGCGCGTGACAAACAGCCGCCGGGCCTCCTCGCTTGACATCAGATCCAGCTCGCGCTGGCGGTAGCGCGTTTCCACGTCGGCGAGGCCGTAGTGCTTGGAGGGCGGCGGGCGCAGCGACTTGGCGAGCACGTCGAAGGACTGCAGGCGCAGCGAGAGCTCGCCCTTGTGGCTGCGCATGGCGGCGCCGCTCACGCCCAAAAGATCACCGAGGTCGAGCTGGAGCAGGCGCGCGAAGGCCTCCTCGCCGAGCACGTCCAGGCGGGCGTGCAGCTGGATCTGGCCCGAGCGATCGACAAGATCGAGGAAGGCGGCCTTGCCCTGCCCGCGGCGCGCGGCAAGGCGCCCGGCGACACGGTGGATGGAGTCGGTTTCCTCGCCGGGAGCGAGGTGCTCGAAGCCCGCGCGGATCTCGGCGATGGGCTCTGTGTCGGGAAAGGAGTAGGGGAAGACGGTCTCCCCCGGCGCAAGCAGCAGGTGGGCTTTCGCGCGGCGGACCGCCATCAGCTCGGCCAGCCCGCGCTCCTCGCTGTCGCTGGCGCCTGTGGGCGTCTCCGGATGCTGCGCGTCCTCCGAACCCGGCGCGCCGGCCGTGTCGGACCTCGCACCGGACTCCGACCCGCCGGCCTCCTCGGATCCCGTCGCGCCATTGGCCAGCAACGACACGTCCAGACCGTCCGGCGCGGGGGCGGACTCGGGGGACGACACCAAGGGATGTGAATCGAGCTTTGACATGACCACCAAAGATGTTAGGGGCCCGCTGGAGGAGCCCGGCAGGGAACGGGTGAAAACGGCAACGCGCAGGGGCCGAAAGGCGCCCCCGCGCGGCTATTTCAGCCCGACGTCGATCTTGGTGATCTTGAGCTTGCGCGCCGGCCCCCTCGGGACCTTAACGGCGACGGTGTCGTTACGACGATGACCGAGCAGAGCACGCCCGACGGGAGACTCGTTGGAAAGCTTGGCCTCCTCGGGCGAGGCCTCGGCGGAGCCTACGATCGTGTACTTGACGGACTTGCCGGTCTTTTCGTCCTTGACGTGCACGACGGAGCCGATCTGAACCACGTCGGTGGAGAGGTCTTTGGTCTCAATGACGGTGGCCATGCGCAGCTTCTCCTGGAGCTGGGCGATGCGCGACTCGAGCATTGCCTGTTCGTTCTTGGCGTCGTCGTACTCGGAGTTCTCGGAGATGTCTCCGAACTCGCGGGCCTCCTTGATGCGCTCAGCGACCTCGCGACGGCGCGAGGTCGAGAGCAGCTCGAGCTCATCGCGGAGCTTCTCGAGACCCTGGGGAGTGAGGATGACGTCCTTCGGCATGTGACCCTTATCGATTTGAATCTAGAGGGGGCGAGTCACCGGCCGCCGGCCGGAGGGCCCCTCCAAAAGACCCTGGAAAACAGAACAAAACCCGCCTGCCGACGGGGAAGGCCGCCACTGTGGAGAGGCAGCGAGCGCAGCAGTATAGCGAGGGCGGCCGGGCCTCTCAGCGCAGACGAGCGCCCGCGGCGCGACTCAGGCGGCGGCGCTCGCCACAGGTGCGCCAAGACCCAGCAACGCCCTGGAATCCTCGAGCGTGGGAGCAGTCTGCAAAGCCTCTTGCAGACCCTTCAAGCGCTCGCGCGGGAGATCCAGCCGGGCCAGATACCAGGGGTAGAACTTGCGCAGATAGCGCGTGGCGCGCTCCTCGCCAAGATGTTCGACGGCGCGGGCGAGCAGCCAATCGAGCTCGGCCAGGACCTCGGCGCGCGTGGGCTCGGCCGTGCGAGAGCCGAGCAGCTGCTCGAACAGCCACGGATGGCCGAGAGAGCCACGGGCAAGCATGACCGCCGCGACACCCGTCTGCTCATAGGCCGTGCGGACCGCGTCGGCGTCGCGCAAGCCGCCGGTGAGGATCACGGGCACCGGCAGCAAGGCCGCCAGACGCGAGGCCAGCTCATAGTCGGGGACGCCCTTGTGGTGCACGGAGGCCGAGCGTGGGTGAAAGGCGATGGCGGCGACACCGGCGTCGGCGACAAGACGCTGGGCAAGCTCGAAGCCGGAGATGTCACCAGGGCGCAGACCAGAACGCAGCTTGACCGTCACCGGCAGCCCCGAACCGGCAGCGGCGGCCTTGGCGACGGCGACGGCAAGCGCGGGGTCAGCCAGGAGTGCGGCGCCGGCGCCGGTGCGACAGACCTTGGGCACCGGACAACCCATGTTGAGATCGATCGCGTCGGCACCGGCGGAAGCCACCATGGCGGCCGCGGAGCGCATGACAGCGGGGTCCTGGCCAAAGAGCTGAATCGAAACCGGCCCACCCTCGCGCTCGGAAGGATGAATGCGCAGCATCTCCACGCAGGTGCGCTCGTTGCGGTAGTGAAGCGCATGCGAGGAGACCATCTCCGAGACAGCCATGCCCGCCCCATAGCGCTTGGCCTGCAGACGCACGAACCAATTCCCAATCCCCGCCAGTGGCGCGAGCAGCACCCGGTTGGGCACGCGCAACGGACCGAGAGTCCACGGCGAAGCAAGGTCGGGAGCGGACGACATACAAGAGGGAAAATAGCTTGGAAGAGCCGGCCATCCGGCCGGCGAGGGAGCCGCGAAGCGCAAACCAGAAGCGCCCAGCTGCGCCCAACTCGCAAAAAACGCGCGGCGCCGGAAACTCAGTTCAACTCAAACAAAAGCCGCAAGCCGGTAAGCGTCAAGAGGTCATCGACCTCAGTGATCTCCTCGGTAAACGGAACAACCAAATGCCCAAGCCCACCGGTGGCAATCACAGAAAGCCGTTCCCCAAGCTCGTCATAGAGCCGGCGCAGGATCGCATCGACGGCCCCGGCATAACCAAACACGACCCCCGAGCGGATGGCGTCGATCGTGTTCTTGCCGACGACCGAGCGCGGTGGTGCGAGCTCGACCTTGGGCAGGCGCGCGCCGCGCTCGGTGAGCGCGTCGAGCGAGATCTCGATGCCGGTCATCAGCGCACCGCCGATGTACTCCCCATCGTGTGAAAGCACGTCGAAGGTGGTGGCGGTGCCGAAGTCGACGCACACGGCGGAGCCGCCGAAGCGCGCGCGCATGGCCACGGCGTTGACGAGCCGGTCGGCGCCGATCTCGCGGGGGTTGTCGTAGCGAATGGCCATGCCGGTGCGCAGGCCGGGACCGACGACGAGCATCTGGTGGCGCAGATAGCGCTCAGCCATCGCGGTCCATTCGGGCTCCAGGGCGGGCACGGTCGAGGAGACGATCGAGGCGGAGAGGTCGTCGAAGCCGAGCCCGCGCAGCTCGAGCAGGTTGCGCAGGGCGGCGCCGAGCTGGTCGGCGGTGGAGTCGCGGACGGTGGCAAAGCGCCAGTGCTCGACGAGCTCCTCGCCGCGAAAGGCGCCGAAATGGGTCTGGGTGTTTCCGACGTCGACGACAAGCAGCATGGAGGGGGCCGGAGCCTACCGGACCGGTATGCTCAACCAATGGCGGCCAACGGAGGAGCGGGGACGGGCAAGAAGCTCAAGCTGTACGTGCTCACCGGCTCGCACCCGTGCGCGGCGGTGGAAGTGGCACTGGGGATGAAGGAGATCCCCTACAGCCGCGTGGACCTGCTGCCGATGGTGCAGATCGCCGCGGGGCCGCTGCTGTATGGAGGGACAACGGTGCCGGGCGTGCGCCTGAACGGCGAGAAGATGGTGGGCTCGCGCCACATCATGCGCCGGCTGGACGAGCTGGTGCCCGAGCCAGCGCTGCTGCCCGCCGATGCGGCTGAGCGCGCAAAGGTGCTGGAGGCCGAGCGCTGGGGAGACGATGAGTTCCAGAGCGTGCCGCGGCGCGTGCTCGACGCTGGCTTCCTGCGCAACGCGGGCTGCATGGAGAGCTATGTGCCCGACGATGCGAAGCTGCCGCTGCCGCGCGGGGCGATGCGCCCCACGCTGCCATTGATGGCGCGGCTGATGGCGCTGCGCAACAAGGCCAAGGACGAGAACGTGCGGCGCGACCTGGCTGACCTGCCCAGGCAGCTGGCGAAGGTGGACGCGTGGATCGCCGAGGGCCTCCTGGGAGGCGAGCAGCCAAATGCGGCGGACCTGCAGATCGGCAGCACGATGCGACTGCTGAACACGATCGCCGATGTGCGCCCGCTGCTGGAGGGCCACTCCGCCCTGGAGCTGACGCGCTACTTCCCACCGATGGTGGGCGAAGTCCCCGCCGGCACACTGCCGGCAGAGCTCCTGGCCTAACCCCCCTCCGCCAGACCCCCCGCTAGTCGGCAAAGTCCGCGCACGGCCGGCTTCCGGCGAGTGGCTGGCATAGACGGATAGACCAGTCGCGAGGCCACGTCTGCGGCTATCGTCACGAGCGGGAATATTCGTCCCACCAGGGAGTCTTCAAGGGCGATGGCTGCGACGGCTGGAGGAGCATCGGTGAGCGCGAGAGCAGTGAGGGCAATAGCAGTGGCAACCGTGGCGCTCGTGACGGTCTTCGGCTGCGGGGTGGCGATGGGGCTCGGCGGCGGACATACCGCCGGCAGCCACACGGTGCTGTTGCGCGGCCACACCTTCGCACCGAGCACCGTGTCGATCCGCCGCGGCGAAAGCGTCACGTGGGTCTGGGAAAACCGGGGAGTACTGCACAACGTGATCGGGCACAGCTTCGAATCGCCTACCCAGAAGCACGGGTCCTTCACGGTGCGGTTCACGCACAGCGGCAGCTACAGCTACAGGTGCACGATCCATCCGCACATGGACGGCACGGTCATCGTTCATTGAGCTGAGAGCTTGATCTGAGGCGGCGGACCGGTCCAGCGCGGCGATCATTCACTGAACCGAGAGCGGCGGACCTGCCCAGCGCACGCCTTCGCTCAGCGGCAGCGCAAGCAGGGCGTCGGCCAGGCGCCGTCCGTCGGGCACGGCCAGGTCGATGTCGAGCTCGAGCGCCGGGATCAGCACGAAACGCCGGGCGAGCACCTGCGGGTGGGGCAAGGCCATCCGCTCGTGGCGCAGCTCAAGGTCGCCCAGCAGCAACACGTCGATGTCGATCGAGCGCGGGCCGTGGCGCAGGTACTGCTCGCCGTTGGCGCCACGTCCCAGCTCGCGCTCCAGACGCTTGAGCGCGTCGAGCAGCTCAAGCGGCTCCAGGGCCGTGTGCGCCAGCAGGCAGGCGTTGAGAAAGCTCGCCTGCTCGAGCACCTCGCCGACTGGGTCGGTGTCATACACCGAGGAGCTGGCCAAGACCTCGACCCCCGCGGCGGGCAGGGCGTCGACGGCCGCCTGCAGGTGGGCGCGGCGCTCGCCGACGTTGGAGCCGAGGCCGAGCAGGACTACCCGGGGCGATGCGGTTGGGCCGGACACGAAGCGGCACAGTAGCGACCCTTGCAAGCCGGCCCTCCGTAGCGAAGCCTCGCAAACCGGCCGTCCGTAGCGAACCCTGGCATACTGGCCGCCTGGCCAGTATGATCGAGCAAACCCCCCCGCGGCAGACTAGGAGGACTCGATGGCTACGACGGCAGACGGCGACCTGAAGGACGCAGCGGCAACCGACATCAAGGACGTGCTCCTGACCGAGCGCGAGGTATGGGAAGGCGGCGTGCCGCACGAGCTGTTCGCGCGCATGCGCAGCGAATGCCCCGTGCACTGGACCGCGAAGATCACCGAATTTCCCGAGGAGGCCGGCTACTGGTCGGTGACCACCGGCGAGGACGTGCTCACGGTGAGCCGCGACTTCAAGACCTACTCCTCGGAACTGGGCGGCATCACGGCGGCCAACATCGGCTTCCCGATCGAGCTCTCGCGAGCGATGTTCATCGGCATGGACCCGCCCAAGCACGACCGCGTGAAGGCGCTCTTCCAGGCCGGGTTCACGCCCAAGCGGATCGCCGCGCACGAGGACGCCATCCGGGCGATCACGGTCGAGGTGCTCGATCGTCTGCAGGGACGCGAGACGTGCGACCTCGTGGGCGACGTGGCCCAGCCGGTGGTCTCGCGCGTGATCGGCTCCTTCATGGGCCTCACACCGGAGGAAGACGAGATCTGGGCGCGGCTGATGAACTCGACCCTGGCCGCGGGCGACCCCGACCTGAATCCCCACGGCGACATCCAGGAAGGGATCGAGAAGGGCATCGCCGAGATCTTCGAGCGCTGTGGCAAGCTGATCGCCGATCGTCGCGAGAGCCCGACGGACGATCTGACGAGCGTGCTGGTACACGCCGAAGTCGACGGCCAGCGCCTTGAGGAACACGAGATCGTGATGGGCTTCTTCCTGCTGATGGCCGCTGGCAACGACTCCACCAAGGCCACCTACTGCAGCGGCATGCGCGCACTGATGGAAAACCCCGACGAGCGCGAGCTGGTGCTGGCAGACCCCGCGCTGATCCCCGGCGTGGTGGAGGAGTCGCTGCGCATGTTTCCTGCGTTCGCCCACTTCCGCCGCACCGCCACGTGCGACACCGAGCTGAACGGGGCGCAGATCAAGGAGGGCGAGAAGGTGGTGATGTGGTACGTGTCCTCCAACCGCGACGAGACACGCCACTCCGAGCCCAATCGCTTCGACGTGCGCCGCGAAGAGGAGCACCAGGCCTTCGGCGCCGGAGGGCGACACTTCTGCCTGGGCACCGCCCTGGCCCGCCTGGAGCTGCGAATCCTGTTCGAGGAGACCCTCAAGCGCTATCCGGCGATGTCAATCGACGGCGAGCCGCTGCGAACGGAATCGGTGTTCCTCAACCAGCTCAAGACGCTGCCGGTACGGCTGGCGCCGTAGCGCGCGAGATAGTGAGGTCCGGCAGTCCGTGGCCTCGCGCGCACGAAGGAGCCGGCCCCGGAGCCGGCCCCGCGAACCGCGGCCTCACATCATGGACGTCGGAGCGCCACTCATCACCGTCGGTCCGGTCTCATCCGCCATGGCCCCGCGCGGGCGCCCGCACGGCCTCGCGGTCACGTCACGAGAGTGGGGGGATCCAATGCTCCCCACTCTCAATCCCCTGAGGGTGGGCACGCATCACCGCCTCAATTGCGTCGGCGAGCGCTCCCGTTGCGTGACGGCTGCGAATACGCCGGGCCGGCAGAAGTATCAGGCCGGCATGGCCTCTCCCATTGGCCAGTCTTTCCGTCGCGATCGGCCGGAAATCCTTGATGTTGTTGCTCACGACCGCACGCTGCTCGTGTTGGGCGGCATCCATGATCTCCCGGTCGGAGGCCTGGAGCAGATCGGCACGCTCCACCACCGCCTCGACATCCAAACCGCGCTCTCGTAGAAGGCGCGCGATCTGCCCAGAGAGCTGCTCATCGAGCAGCACTTTCACGCGCTCAGCGCCCTCTGCCCCGCCTCCCAGGCCGTATACCCGCGCTCCCACTCCTCATCGTTAAGAGCGATCTCCGCCTCAATCTCATCTCTGTACTCGCCGTAGTAGGCAGAAGCAGCCTGAACCAGCCCCAGGGGTATTTCGAGCAAGGCTGCCGTCTGCGAGAGATCGTTGTCGTTCTCCCGCAGGGCCCCAACGACCTCCCACACATCCAACCCACTCCCGACCAGCGCTGCCCGGCGACCACTCGGGCCATCGGCGAATCGCACCAGAGGATGATCCTCGCGGCGCATGCCCTCGTCCACATAGCGCTGAGCAAGCGTTCTCGGGGCAAGGCTCGCCCGCCGCGCCTGGACCTGCAGGCGCTCGCTCATACCCGGCTGGAATCTCAACGTGAAATGGTCGCTCATACGACCAAGGTACCACACCGTGTCACACGGTGCCACGGCCGCCCCGACCGGTCACCAGGCGACGCCTAGATCTTCTTTGTCTTCCTCGGCGTCGCCTTCTCGCGTGTGTTGGCAGGGCGGTGTGCCCGGCAGCACAGGCCACTCGCCTGGCGCGGCTCCCCCTCTCAACCTTCCAAGACGCCGACGGGCGCAGATCCTTCTCTTGGTCCGTCGCGTGGGGCCTCGTCGTGCTTTCCATCGGCCGCCCCCTCGCGCAGGCCGATACGCGCGTGCAGTCGGCGCAGCGGTGCCGGCGCCCACCACGCCCACTCGCCGAGACGGCCCATGATCGCGGGCACGAGCAGCGCACGCACGACGGTGGCGTCGATCGCAACGGCCAGCGCGGCGCCCACGCCGAGCTGCTTGACGAAGAAGATGTGGGAGGTGGCGAACGCGCCGATCGCCACGCAGAAGAGCAGCGCGGCGGCGGTGATCAGGCGTCCGGTGCGCTCCAGGCCACCGACGATCGCCTCGCGCGCCGCGAGCCCGCTGTCGTGGGACTCCTTGATGCGCCCGAAGAGGAACACGCCGTAGTCGGTCGACAGGGCGAAGGCGATCACGAACAGCAGCACCAGGTTGGCCTCCTCCAGACCGCCGATCGGCGCAAAGCCCAGCGGCGAGGCGAGGTGGCCGTCCTGGAAGATCAGCACGAGCAGACCGGCGCCCACGGCGACCGTGAGCAGGTTCATCGCGAGCGCCACCAGTGGCAACAGCGCGCTGCCCGTCATCAGGAATAGAAAGCCGCAGGTCACCGCTACGAGGATCGCCAGCACGAGCGGCACGTGCGAGGCAATCGAGGCCTTCTGGTCGACGAACCCTGCGGTGAAGCCGCCCACGAGGCCGCCCTGCGGGTTGACGAGCGCGCGCAGGCGCTTCACGAGCGTCTGGTTCGCGGCGGAGCCGCCACTGCCCTGGGGCAACAGATCGATCTCCCACGCGCCCCGGCCGAGATAGTGCGGCGGAGTCGTCTGGGCCTGACCCCCGGCAATTCGCTGTGCCTGGGCGGCCAGCGCCTGCGCGTGGGCCTGTCCTGTGCCCGGCAGCACCATGCTGATCGTCTGCGACCCGTCCACGGCGAAGTCCCGGGTGAGTACGTCGGCGACCTGGCGCGTTTCCGAGGAGGCGGGTAGCACGCGTGCGTCCGCGGGCGCGAGCGCCAGGTGAAGCGCCGGCGATGCGAGCACCAGCAGCACCGCGGTGCTGAGCAGCGCGATCGTCCCCGGGCGACGCATGACCGCGCGCGCCCACCGCGCCCAGCCGCCCTCCTCGCCGGCGCTCGCCGCACGCGCCGTGCCCCGTTGCATCCAGCGCGGCGCGAGCGCGTTGATGCGCGGCCCCAGCGCGAGCAGCACCGCGGGCAGCACCACCAGCGAGACGGTGCCGGCCATCAGCGCCACGAGCATTCCGCCGACGCCCATCGAATACAGGAAGCGCTCGGGGAACACGAGCATCGACGCCAGCGCACCAGCGACGGTGAGGCAGCCGTAGAGCACGGTGCGCCCCGCGGTCTGCAGCGTGCGCTCGATCGCCTCGCGCGGCTCGCGGCCCGCGGCCAGCTCCTCCCGGTAGCGGCTGAGGATGAAGAGGCTGTAGTCGATGCCCAGACCGAGGCCCACGCCCGTGACAAGGTTCGCCGCGAAGATCGACAGGCCGGTGAACTGGTTCACCAGGCGCAGCCCCACGAACGTCAGCACGATCGCGAACCCGCCCACCAGCAGCGGCATCAGCGCGGCTATGAGTCCGCGGAAGACCCACAGCGAGAGCAGCAATAGGAGCGGGAAGGCCAGGAGCTCGGCGTGCTCCAAGTCCGAGGAGGTGCGGCTGTTGATTTCGCTGAAGGCCACGTCGCCGCCACCAAAGCGCACGCCCGCGCGCGCCAATCGCGGGCGCAGGTAGTCGGCCGCCGCTGCCGAGTCTTCCTGTGTGGCGAAGGCGGCCAGCACAACCGTCTCGTGACCGTCGCGCGAGACGAGCTGGGGCAGGTGACTCGACGGGTAGTCGAGTGCCCGTTGAAAGCCCTTCTGCGTGGCGAGCTGCTGGGCTACGCCCACGACCAGGCGCTGCGCCCGTGGGCTGTTCTGCACCGAGCCAGCGGTCGTGACGAGCGCCGCCAGGCCATAGTTGGGCGACTGGCCGGTCGCCCGCTGGATCGCGGCTTCGCTCTGCAGGGTCTGGTCGTGCGGGTCCTGGAAGTCGTGCGAGCGCCCCTTGAGGATCGTGGTGACGGGCGCTCCGATACCGGCGGCCAGCAAAAAGACGATGCCGGCGACGACGAGCACGCGGCGAGGGTGTCCTGCTGCCAGTGCCGTCAGGCGACTCATGAGCCGTAGATTAGTGACTACTAACTAATTCGTCAAGAGGAGGTAGGAAAGATCTCCGCCGCGCCCCCACTACTGCTCGGCCTCGCGCCACACCTCGACCGATACCTCGTCCACCGTCAGCGGGATGGGGGGCTCGGGCTTGGCCGCCTTCACCCACACCCCTTCCAGCTCGTAGTCGGCGAGCAGGCGGTCGGCGATGGTCGAGCACAACCGCTCGAGCGTCTTGTGCGAGCGCTGCTGGGCGATCAGCGCGACGAGCTGACAGACCTCGCCGTAGTCGACCGTGTCCTCGAGCTGGTCGGTGACGGTGGCATCGGCCTCGCCGAGATCCAGGCGCAGGTCGAACACCAGACGCTGGCCGACCTCGCGCTCGGCGGCGCTCACTCCGTGGTGCGTATACAGCGAGAGGCCGGTGATCTCGATCGTGACCGACTCGAGCGCCTCGCTCTCGCGGTCGTCTTCGTCCTCCTCGTCGTCCTCGGGGTCATCGTCCTCATCCTGATGCTCGTCCCCCCCCTCGGAGCCCGCGGGGCGATCCCCTTCACCGAACGGCACTTCGGGATCGAGACCCCCGCGTCCCGCAACGGGTCCCGGAGGTTCGGGCTCCAGACCCTCGGCATCCTCGAAGTCCTCGCCGCTCGACTCCTCGCCGTTCGAGCGCTCCTCGCTCAGATCCTCGCCGTCGTCCCCGTCCGCGCCCATGGCTCGCCCAACGTAGCAGCCGCCACCGCGAGCGCCGCGCGTACGGGCGCGACGTCGTGCACCCGCAGCACCGTGGCTCCGCGCTCGTAGGCCAGCACGCTGCTCGCCAGCGTGCCCGGCAGCCGCTCTGCTGGGCCGACCGGCTCCGGGCGCCCCTCCGCATCTGCGATCAAGCGCCCGAGAAAGCTCTTGCGTGAGGTGCCCACCACCAGCGGACGGCCCAGCGTGGTCAGCTCGTCCAGGCGCCGCAGCAGCTCGAGGTTGTGCGCGAGCGTCTTGCCGAAGCCGATCCCCGGGTCGAGCAGCAGCCGCTCCTCGGCGATCCCCGCGCGCACCGCGAAGCCCAGGCGCTCCTCTAGAAATGCTTTGACGTCGTCTACCACGTCCTCATAGCGCGGAGCGCGCTGCATCGTGCGGGGCTCGCCCTGCATGTGCATCAGACAGCACCGCGCGCCGCTCTCGGCCACAACGCCGGCCATCCGCGGGTCGGCGCGCAGGGCGCTCACGTCGTTGACGAGACTCGCCCCGGCGGCAAGCGCCGCGCGAGCAACGGGGGCCTTTGAAGTATCGATCGAGATCTGCGTATCGCCGGCGGCGCCGGCCAGTCGCTCGATCACCGGCAGCACCCGACGCAGCTCCTCGCCCTCCCCCACCGACTCGGCCCCCGGGCGCGTCGACTCGCCGCCCACGTCGAGGATGTCGGCTCCCTGAGCGACAAGCTCGCTCCCGTGTGCAACGGCCACCTCAGCGTCGAGGAACAGGCCGCCGTCGGAGAATGAGTCGGGCGTCACGTTCACGACGCCCATCAGGCGGAAGGGCGCCCTCACCACGCTTCCGACCCCGCCAGAGCTCTAGGAATCAGCCGTGCCACCGGCCAGCCCCGGGCGGGGCAGCGGCCGTGGCGCTTCGCGTCCGGCGCGATCGGCGGGCGCGGGCAGCTCGGGCAGCTCCGGTGTGGAGTCCTCGTCGGGTCCGAAGACCTCCTCCTCGCTCTTGCCGGCGAGCAAGCCGAGGAACTCCTCCTTCTCGATCGTCTCGCGCTTGAGCAGCAATCCGGAAATGCGGGTGAGACTTTCGCGGTGCTCGGTGAGGGTGTCCGTCGCGCGTTTGTGGGCGCTCTCGATGATGCGGCGGACCTCGTCGTCGATCTCGCGTGCGATCTCGTCGGAGTAGTCGGGCTCGGTGGAGAACTCGCGGCCCAGGAACGGCTGGCCGTGGTCGTGGCCGAAGACGCGCGGGCCGAGCTTGGCGCTCATGCCGAAGCGCATCACCATCTGCTTGGCCGTCGCGGTGACCTTCTCCAGGTCGTTGGACGCCCCGGTGGTGATCTCGCCGAAGACGATCTCCTCCGCCGCGCGCCCACCGAGGGTCATCGCCATCGTGTCGTTGAGCTCGGCGCGCGTGGTCAGGAAGCGGTCCTCCTGGGGCATCGAGATCGTGTACCCCAGCGCCTGCCCGCGCGAGATCACCGAGATCTTGTGCACGGGGTCGGAGTGCTCCAGATAGTGGCCCACGATCGCGTGGCCCATCTCGTGGTAGGCGGTGATCATGCGCTCCTTTTCGCTCATCACGCGCGTCTTCTTCTCGGGGCCGGCGATCACGCGCATGATCCCCTCCTCGAGCTCGTCCTGGCCGATCTCGCGCTTGCCGGTGCGGGCTGAGAGCAGCGCGGCCTCGTTGATCAGGTTCGAGAGGTCCGCGCCGGTGAAGCCCGGCGTCTGCCCCGCGAGCGAGTCGATGTCGATGATTTTCGCCAGCGGCTTGCCGCGCGTGTGGACCTCGAGGATCTTCGCGCGACCCTTGCGGTCGGGGCGGTCGACGGCGATCTGGCGGTCGAAGCGGCCGGGCCGCAGGAGCGCCGGGTCGAGGATGTCGGGCCGGTTGGTGGCCGCGATCATGATGATGTTGTCCTTCGCCTCGAAGCCGTCCATCTCGACCAGCAACTGGTTGAGGGTCTGCTCGCGCTCGTCGTGGCCGCCACCGAGACCGGCGCCGCGGTGGCGCCCGACGGCGTCGATCTCGTCCATGAAGATGATGCAGGGGGAGTTCTGCTTGGCCTGCTCGAACAGGTCGCGCACGCGCGAGGCGCCCACGCCGACGAACATCTCCACGAAGTCAGAGCCCGAGATCGAGAAGAACGGCACGCCCGCCTCGCCCGCGACGGCGCGCGCGAGCAGCGTCTTGCCGGTGCCGGGCGGTCCATAGAGCAGCACGCCCGTGGGAATGCGCGCACCAAGGGCCTGGAAGCGCTTCGGATTCTCGAGGAACTCCTTGATCTCGTGCAGCTCCTCGACGGCCTCGTCCACGCCGGCCACGTCGCGGAAGGTGATCTTGGGCGAGTCCGCGGAGAGACGCTTGGCGCGCGACTTACCGAAGGACATCACCTTCGACCCTCCCCCCTGGACCTGGTTCATGAGGAATATCCAGAAGCCCAGGAACAGCACGAAGGGAATGATGTAGGTGATGATCGAGAGCAGCACGCTGCTCTTGTTCGTTTCGACGTTGAAGCGCACATTGGCCTTTTCGAGCTGGGTGATCAGCTGCGAGGCGGCCTGGTCGGGGTAGCCGAATTCGTAGGTTTCGCTGGGGTCGTGGAGCTTGACTTCGACCGCGTTGCCCTTCTGCTTGATGACGACCTTTTCCACGCGCCCGCTCGGCAGGTCCTTGGAGACGAACGTCTGGTAGGTGTGTTCGGTCGTGCTCGAGCTGCCCGACGGGATCAGCTTGGTCGCGGCGAACGCGACCAGCACCACGATCAGGATCGGAAATGCGGCGCTTTTGAAGAAGCGACTCATGAATGGCCCACTTTACCGCGTCAACGCAGCTACATACGGAAGGTTGCGGTGGCGCTCAGCATAGTCTAGGCCGTAGCCGACGACGAAGCGATCGGGTATCTCAAAGCCCACGTAGCGCGTCGGCAGATCGACCTTGCGTCGCTCGGGCTTGGTCAGCAGCGCGCACACCTCGAGCGACGCCGGATCGCGCGAGCCGAGGTTGCGCAGCAGGTACTGCAACGTCAGCCCACTGTCGACGATGTCCTCGACGATCAGCACCTCACGCCCCTCGATCACCACGTCGAGATCCTTGAGGATGCGCACGACCCCCGATGAGTCGGTCGCCGAGCCGTAGGAGGCCACCGCCATGAAGTCGAGCTCCACGGGGATGTCGATGCAGCGCATCAGGTCCGAGAGGAAGAACACGGCGCCCTTGAGCACTCCCACCAGCAGCAGCGAGCGGCCGGCATAGTCGCGCGAGATCTCCTCGCCCAGCTCCGCCACACGCCGCTTTAGGGCCTCGGCGTCGACCAGCACCTCCCCGACCTCGGGGGAGCTGTCGGCCGGCACCGTCATGACGCGCTCGGGCATGGCCGAATGAGTCTAGTCTGCCTGGGGTGACGGGAAGTGCGGAGCGATCGCGACCATGCTCAGCCGCCCGTCTGTGACGGTGGCGCTGACGAGGCCACCGATGTGCAGCTCGCCCGTGCGCTGGCGACCGGCAAGCGCAATGATCTCTGCCACGCGATCCCCAGCCTGCGGCACGTAGGCGCCGGGACCAGCCGCCTGCTCGGCCAGACGGATCACGAGCAGCCGGGCGAGCGCCGGGTGCAGCTGCGCGAGGCGCTCAACGGCGATCGAAGACTCGCCGGCCAGCTCGACTGCGACGAGTCCATCGAGCAACGCAGTCTCCTCCCGCAGCAGCTCGGCCGTGCGCAGCACGTTGGCCTCGGCCGCCGGGTGCACCGCCCTGAGCGCTGGAAGCAGCTGTCCGCGCACCCGCCCGCGTGCGTACTTATCGCTTTCGTTGGTCTCGTCGTCGCGCCACTCAAGCCCCCGCGCGCGGCAGTGCGCGATCGTCTGCTCGCGTGTGACGTCCAGCAGCGGCCTGATGACGCGACCGTACTGAGCCGCCATCCCCAGCAGCGCGCGGCGTCCTGGCGACGCCGCCAGGCGGTAGAGGATCGTCTCGACCTGGTCGCTCGCCGTGTGGCCCACCGCCACCAACGCGCCGTGCTTCTCGGCCAAGCCTGACGCGGCCTGATAGCGAACCTCACGAGCCCACGCCTGGACATTGCCGGGTGAGTTGCCGGGTGAGCGCTCCGCGCGAACGATCTCCAGTGGCACACCCAAGCTGCGACACAGCTCCTCGCAATAGCGCTGGTCGTCGTCGGCCTCCACACGCAGGCCATAGTTGACATGCAGCGCCCACACCTGCCCGGACCCGCACAGAGTCACGGCCACGTCGAGTAAACACACGGAGTCGCGCCCACCCGAAAGCATGACGACACACGGACGACCAGCCGGGTCGGGAAGCAGGCCACCGGCGCGCACCAGCTCGCCGACGTCCGCCATCCCTACGCCTCCGCGGCCGACCATCCCTACGCCTCCGCGGCCGATGCCAGAAACAGCTCCGTCGGCTCGGAGAACCCCTTCAGCACGACCTCGCCGATCAGCTCGAAGCGCAGCCGCTCGGGGCCGGCGGCCATCGCGGCCATGTTGACGACCGGATGCGTCACGAGCACCTCACCCCCGGCCGCGCGCGCGACGACGCGCGCCGCGCGGTTGACCTCACGGCCGTAGTAGTCGCCGTCGCGGTAGAGCGCCGCGCCCTGGTGGATGCCGATGCGCGGCGGCGGTGAGCCATCGGGCAGCAACGCGCCCAGGCCCACGGCCCACTCGGTGAGCGCGACGGGGTCGGCGCCGACGATCATCGCCTCGTCGCCGAGGGTCTTGATCACACGCGCGTCGATCGGCAGCGTCTGCTCGATCGTCTCCACGAAGCGCTCCACGGCCCCCACAGCCTCCTGCTCGCCCTCCTCCTCGGTGAGGCGCGTGTAGCCGGCGAGGTCCGCGAAGGCGACCGTCACGCGCAGACGGCCCTCTTCGGCGGTGTCCTCGTCGAGGTCGGCTTCGATGTGGCCGATCACGTCCTGCTCGACGAAATAGGCCAAGAGGCGCGCGTGCAGGTAGTTGATGAACGGCACCGCGAACGGCAGCATCTCCCGCGTGAGGGCCTCCATCTCCTCTGCAACCTCCACGCCGGACACCCCCGCACGCATCAGTGGCTCGTGCGCGTAGAGGTGGAAGAGGCGCACCTCGGCGTCCGCTATCTGCGCCATCGCCTGCCCATAGACGCGGGCGATCTGCAGCAGCGCGTTGAGCGGAAAGCCGGCCGCGATGATGTCCGCGCCGTAGCGCAGCACCTGCAGGTCCTCCTCTGAGATCGACTCGACCGAGAGCACGCTCAGCCCCATCGCTGCGACGATCCGTTCGATCTGCTCGGCCTTCAGGCCGGTCGCACGGGCGGCTTCGGCGAGCGTGTAGCGACCGTCGGAGGTGGGCAGCAGTTCGTCGATGTAACCGAACACCAGCCGCCCGCTCTGGCTGGCCTCGCGGATCCGCTCGACGGTGTGCCCGCGCTCGCGCAGCCGCGCCACGATCCGCACGTGCGAGGCCGCCGCGGTGGTCCACTCGCCTTCGTATTGGGGCACGAGCCCCTCCTTGACCCAGCGGCGCACGGTGCCGGGGGAGACACCGGCGCGCGCCGCGACCTGGGCGAGAGTCAAAGCATTGGACGGCGACGCGGCCACGGGCGGCAGTTTAGAGTCGCACGGAGAGGGTAGCCCAGCCGACCATAGGCCGGTGGGTCGGGCCCCTCCGTAGGCCGGTAAGCCGGGTCCCTCCGTAGGCCGGTAAGCCGGGCCCCTCCTTTATCGATCAGATGAAGCACGAAACCATCCACCTGCATCCCACGGCCGAGCTGGCCGAGCGCGTGCTTCTGCCTGGCGACCCGGGTCGCGCGCTCGCGCTGGCGCAGCTCTTGATGGAGAAGCCGCTGATGTTCAACCACCACCGCGGCCTCTGGGGCTATACCGGCCGCGCCGCCGCCGACGGGGAGCTGTTGACGATCCAGAGCACCGGCATGGGCGGCCCCTCGGCGGCGATCGTGCTGCACGAGCTCGTCACGCTGGGCGCACGGCGGGCGATCAGAGTGGGCACCTGCGGCGCGCTGAATGGCCGCCTGGAGCTCGGCCAGCTGCTCGTGGCGAGCGAGGCGATCGCCGCCGACGGCACGAGCCGCGCGCTGGGGGCCGGCGAGCGGGTAGCTGCCGATCCACGGCTGACCGAGTCACTGGACCGTGCCGGCGCAGATCACGCTCCCTCCCGGGCCGGCGGGGGCCCCCAGACGGTGGTGAGCACCGACCTCTTCTACGAGCCCAACCCCCAGCGCGAGCGCGACTGGCACGCGGCGGGAGCGGCGGCGGTCGAGATGGAGGCGGCCACCCTGTTCGCGGTGGGCGCACGCCTGGGGATACCCGTGGGCTGCATGCTGGTCGTCACCGACCTGCTGGCCGAGTCGGGGCGGCGGCGGATCGAGGAGCGGGAGCTGCTGGAGGCGGCCGAGGCGATGGGGCGCACGGCGACTGCCGCTCTGGACAGCTGAGCACCCGCTCTGCCGCACTCGACAGCTAGCTCCCGCTCCGCCGCTCTGGACAGCTGAGCACCCGCTCCGCCGCACTCGGCGGCTTTAGCACCCGCGAGGCTACTTCGCGGTGGACTTGCGCGCCGGAGCCTTCCGCGCCGACGCCGGCCGCTTCACTGCCGCAGCATTTGCCGCCGAGCTTTTCGCGGGCGAGCTCTTGGTGGTCGAGCTCCTCCCCGCGCTACCGCCGCTCGCCGCCGTGTCGACCTTCCGCGAAAGCTCCCCAAGCTGCTCCTCGATCCGCTCCAGCCTCGCTTCGACGCGCGGCGCCGTGAGCGAGCGGCTCAGCCGGTCCACGCCATCCTCGATGCCCTCCAGGCGCTGGGAGAGCGAGCGCAGGCGCCGCGTGAGACGTTCGATGTCGGCGGCCGAGGGCAGGTTGAGCGCCCCCATCGCCAGCTCCTGCGCCTGGGCGGCCTTCTCGCGCGCGTCGAACGCGCGGCCGATCGCACCGGTCAGCAGTGAGTTGTCCAGCAGGTCCGACAGCGCCCGGCCGAGCCGATCCTCGGTGCCGGTGGCAAGGCGCTCGCGCAGACCCTTCGTTGCGCTCTCGTATGACATCGCCGTGAAGGATACGGTGCGGGGGTGGCCAAGCGACTGTTCCTCTTCGTGCAGCTCGAGTTCCCCTGGGAGCTGGGTCCGCCCGATGGGCGCTACCTGCTGCGCGGCGGACCCGAGCGCGAGCCCCAGCACGTGGTGGTGCTGGGCACCCTCGGCGCCACCCGCCGAGTGCAGGGCATGCTGCGCGGACGCCGCCGCACGCGCCCGCACCCGGTGGCGAGCGAGCCCGAGCCGACCTCCGTGACGGTCACCCGCGCGACCGTCATCGACCCCGAGGCCGTGGCGAGCGACGCACAGGCGCAGGCGTGGCTGCGAGCACTCGACCCCGAGCGCGAGACGCGGGCTGCCACAGACGTGCTGGGGCGCGTGCTGCACGCCTACCGCATCGCCACCGCCGACCCCTACATCCACGAGCCCTCGCCCGCCCGAGCGCTCGCGATCAGGGCCGGCTGGGGCGAGGGCGAGCAGGTCGCCGACGGCCACTGGCGCCAGGCCCTGGAGCTGCCCTGGCGCGAGCCGCGCGCGAGCCGGCGGGTCGCCGCGCTGCGTCCGCAGGAGCGCCTCTCGGTCCTGCTCGGCGCGCGCGAAGAGCCGCTCTTGTGCGAGGAGCTCGCGCTGCGCGCCCGCCGCGACCTCGACCAGGGGCGCCTCACGCACGCGCGCGTAGAGCTGCAGAGCGCCTACGCCGCCGCCCTGAGCGAGCTGGAGGGCGAGGGTCGCCCCGACCTCGCGCCGCGCGTGGCCGAGCTGCGGGAGCTCGGCGCTGGCATCGCACCGCCCGCCACGCCCGACGAGCAGGACATACGCCACGCATTGGAGCGACTGGAGGCCGCGCTGCGAGCGCGCACCGCGGCCGGCTTCGGCGGCAAGCCCCACGCGTGACGTCCCCGTGACCTCCGTCCTGTGGATGGGTCCCAGTTGCGTACCGCGCGTGGCAGAGAGTCGTAAAGTGCGGGCCATGGACCCCACTACCACCGCACTCGGCACCTGGAGCGGCGGGCGCTTCATGCACTTCGGCGAGCCGCTGGAGGACGAGCGCCTGCGCGCGCTGCTGGCGCCCGGCGGGGGGATCGACACGGTCATCACCGCCGACGCCTACGGCGCCGGCGAGGCCGACAGCCTGCTCGGCGAGGCGCTCCGCGGCGTTCCTCGCAAGGACTACTGCCTGGTGGGCGCCATCGGGCACGACTTCTACGAGGGCGAGCGCGAAGGGGCCAAGGGCTTCCCGCGCTTCACCGACCCCCGCCTGCGCGGCCCTGAGGCTTACGCGGACTACATCCGCACGGCCACCGAGCGGAGCCTCGAGCGCTGCGGCGTCGATCGCTTCGACCTGCTGCTGCTGCACAACCCCGACCACACCGGCTACTCCAGCCCGGTGGTCTGGGAGGGCATGGCCGCGGTGCGCGACGCCGGCCTGACCACGCGGCTGGGCGTGGCGCCCGGCCCCGCCAACGGCTTCACGCTGGACCTGATCGACTGCCTGGAGCGCTTCGGCGAGCTGATCGACTGGGCGATGGTGATCCTAGGCCCGATGGAGCCCTGGCCGGGCGAGCTGGTGCTGGACGCCGCGCAGACCCACGACGTGAGCCTGATCACCCGCGTGGTGGACTACGGTGGGATGTTCCACGACGATGTCCTCCCCGGCCACGAGTTCGCGCCGTACGACCACCGCAAGTTCCGCCCCGAGGGCTGGGTCGACGCAGGACGCGAAAAGCTCGAGCGGATGCGCCCGTACGCCGAGCGCCACGGCCTCAGCATGCTGCAGCTCGCCTGCCAGTGGAACCTGGCCCAGTCGGCCGTGCGCTGCGTGGCACCGACGCTGATCCAGGAGAGCGTTGCGAATGGAGCAAACGGCGCGGTTGGAGCGAACAGCGCTGGTGAGGCGGCAGAGGCGGGCGTTAAGTCGATCGAGGCCAAGCGCGCAGAGCTGGCCACGCTTCCCCCCGGGCCCCTGTTGAGCGACGTCGAGGTAGCTGAGCTCCGTGCGATTGGCGACAATACCGGCTGCATGGCGCTGAAGGGGGCAAGCGCGCAGCACGAGGGAGCCCCTCTCCCCGACCGCTGGGCGCTGAACGGCGAGCTTGCAGATGTGGCAGCGCGCTGGGAGATCGTCCCCGAGCGCGACCTGGCGATGGTCGGCGGCTGACGCACCGAAAGGCCCCCGTGGCTATCTGGCAACCGGTGCAAGCCGGCGCGAGTGGGCGCGCTCGATCGCCCGCTTGAACTCCTCCTCCCACTGGGAGGCGTGGCGATCGATCGTCTGTGCGCACGCCCACTTCAGCGCCTGCCGTGAGAGCCGCCGCCGCCTGAAGCCGCCACGGATCAGCCCGTCGAGCGCGTCGAACCACTCTCCGTCCTGCACGAGTCGGCCGCCCTCACTGCTACCCCGCTCACGGTAGGCGCCCACCGGCGAGGCAAGCCACGCCGCGCCCACCGCCCCGTACTCCTTCAGCTTGACGTCCGAGCGCGCGTGGTTGAAGGCGGTATCGGCGAGCGGTGCGATGCCGATGTCGAGATCCGCCATCGCCTCCAGCAGCCGGCCGAAGGGCACCTTGGGGCGGAATTCATAGCGCTCGCCGCGCAGCGGTAGACGCAGGCCGATGGTGACGACGCGCAGCTCGGAGTGCTTGTCGAGCAGCCGCTGAAGGACCTCGAGGACCGGCAGCAGCGGCAGGTCTCGCTCGTGCTCGGAACCCGCCATCCAGCCGACGACGACACCGGAGTGCGCGGCACCCACGCCGAACCCCGCCAGCTCGCCGTCGAGGCGGTTCTCGATCACCGCAACGTGCGCGGCGCCCGCCGCGCGGTACTTCTCCGCGAGCGCCTCGCTGGGCGTCGTGGCAAGGTCCACCAGGCGTGTGAGCCGCAGGATCTCGGTGAAGCGCTTGACGTTGGCCGCTCGCACCTTGCCCCCCGCTTCGAGCCTGCCGCCGGCGTCGCTCGTCACCTCGGCGGCGCCGAAGTCGTCGTCGTTGTCGTATGACACAGCCACCCCGCGCTGCATCAGCCGCTTCAGGTCGCGCGAGCGGTCCAGACGGCGAAAGCAGTGCACGAGGTCGCAGCTCTGCAGGTCAGCGAGCGGCAGATCACGTTCCGGGTTGGCCGGCCACAGCACCTCGTGCCCCCGCTGTTCGAGCGCGCGCATCGGGAACATCACGCGGTAGTTCGAATTGGGGGCGCGCGGCTCTGCGATGAAGCCAAGGCGCATCGGCGCAGCATATGGACGGTCCGGGCCTGCACAAAATGCTCAGCCCGGATCGTTTCCGACCGCGGTCGGAGACAAAACCGCGAGCCCCGATCGCGGCCGGCGCCACCGGGCTATTGATGCCCCAGAGACCGGCCATAGGACCCCTCGACCGAAGCTCCGCCCACTGGTACAACGAGCCCTATTCGGCTCAGCCGAACGTCAGTCGGGTGCTGCTTCATGCAACCCCGACAGACCATTCACGACAATCGAAGGAGACGAAGATATGACGGTAAGAGCCAGACTACTCGCCGTTGGCTTGTTTGCCCTGCTGACGGCTGGAGTACTCGTACCCGCGTCGGCCTGGGGCAGCGAACCGGAAGTTCCGTTCTGGAACGTCGCCGGGACCCGCCTTGAATCTGGGTCGCGGGCGGCGAAAATCACGAACCCCAGCGGCATGAAAGTCGCGCTGCGCAGCGATATCGAAACGATCGAAGTCGAAATACGATGTGAAAGCGGAGCGCTCGGCGAAGGCGCGATCGAAGGATCCCAATCCAAACACGCGGGTAAGGCCTCAGGCGCCCTGGACCTCGAAAAATGCAAGCTGTTCGCGAAGGAAGGGGAAACGTTCAACGAAGAGGGCTGCAAAATCGCTCCGATCAAAACCGGCAAACTGAATGGAGCCCTATGGCTGGAAGGTAAAAAAGGCGAAGGCGCCACGGCTGTGGCGGTGTTCGAATCCAAAGAATCTCCCCTCGCCAAAATCGCGATCAGCGAATGTGCTCTCGAAGGAAGCTACTCGCTGACCGGCAGCTTCGCGACCAGACTCACGCCACAGAGCGAAGAATTCGAATACATACAATGGTTGCTGCCGGAAACGGCCATCACGACCGTCTGGCGGCCGCCCGGCGAAGAAGGCGAAGCAAAAATCGGCCTGGCGCTGGAAGGCAACCCCGCGACCCTGCAGGGCGAAATGAAGGTCGAACTGGAATCGCACGAATCGTTCGGTGGCGGAACGGCCCCTGTAGCGGGCATCGAAGCGCCATTCTGGGGCCTGGAACATCAGCGTCTGCAGCTCGGCGAAGAAGAAGAACTGAAAGAAGCCGAAGTGCCACGTCCTCCATCCTCAGAACTCAACAAACTCTCCTGGAAACTCAAAGGCACGGAAACCGAAACGCGCTGCGGCAAGGTCACCATCGGCGGGCCGAAGATCGAAGGCTCCCTAAATCAACACGACGGACGATTCAGCGCCAAATCGCTGAAACTTTCCGAATGCACCTTCTTTGCCAAGGAAAAAGGGGAATTCATCGAACAGAAAACATGCGAAGTGCCTCCCTTCAGCTTCAACAAACTCACCGGCAAACTGTGGCTACTCGGGTTCAAGACGGAAAGAACCAAAAAGCCCATCCTGGTGCTCGGACCGGAATCCCTCACCGCGGGCAAGGCGGTGCTTGGCACGGTCGCAGTCAAGAACAGGGGCAGCGAAAAATGCCCCTTCCTTGAAGAAAGCTATGCCATCGAAGGAGGTCTGCTGGCACACTTGACCCCCGAAAACGCAGAAACGAAAGTGCTCGAACTGAGTATCACCGAATCGACGGCGCACGTCTGGCAATCCGCCGAGCAAGAAGCGGAAAAGAATGTCGTGCTGTCCCATGGGAGCGAACGCGTCTTCGTGGATATTCCCAGCATCCCCCTGCAACCGAAAAGCGGAAGGATATTCGGCGCTGGCTCGACGGGCGTCGGCGAAGGCCTGTTTGAGTCGACCAACGGCAAACCATCGGGCAACTCCAAAGGAAAAGCGATCGTCCTGGAAGGCGGAGGCGGCACGGTTGAATGCGCCTCTGCCGAAGACACAGGGACGATCCTCTCTGGCATCGGAGGCACGCAGACGCTCAAAGGTCCCGTGCTGCAGCTGAAAGTCTCAAAATGGAACGAATGCAAAGCCAAAAGCGCAGAATTCAAAGAAGTCGTACCAAAAGTCAAAGCCTGCACCCTGGATCTGATCGCCGCCGGCAATAACAGAGCCAAAGGATCCGTGGTCACCGAATGCACGGTTGAAGCCACCGTCCTCTCGCTCACCTGCACGATCCATCTACCGATTGAAAAATCATCTGAAAAAATCAATTTTGGACTCGAAAAAAATAATCTCGAAAACAGCGGCAGCAACCTAATCGTCAAAGCCGAAGACAGTGGCCTCACGACGACCACGTCGGGGACCTGCCTTGGCGTCAAAGGCACCAAAGAAGGGAGACTGAAAGCAACGGTGGAAAACGAAGGAGTGAACTGGGAGTAGGCCACTGAGGGCCTTCACCAGCGGCCATGGGCGCGCTGCGCGGCTGTCCGAGGATATTTACTTCCCCGACCACCGCGCGGCGCGCTTGCCCAGGAACGCGGAGATGCCCTCCTTGGCGTCCGCGCTTGAGAAGGCCGTCGCGAAGCCATGCTTCTCGGCCTCGATGCCCTCGTCGAGCTCGCCGGCGCCGGAAACGCGCTTGATCTGCTCCATCGCGATCGGCGCCTGGCCGGCGAGCTTGCGGGCCCAGGCGAGGGCGGTGTCGAGCAGTTCGTGGTCGTCGACGACGCGGTTGACGAGGCCGTACTCGTAGGCCTCCTCGGCGAGCACGGGGTCGCCGACGAGGTTCATCTCCAGGGCCTTATTCGTGCCGACCAGGCGCGGTAGACGCTGGGTGCCGCCGAAGCCGGGGATGATCCCGAGCTTGATCTCGGGCTGGCCGAAGAGCGCGGAGCGGGCGGCCAGGCGCACGTCACAGGCCATCGCGAGCTCGCAGCCACCGCCGAAGGCGAGGCCGTTGACGGCGGCGATCGTGGCGATGCCGGTCTGCTCGAACTCGCGCAACAGGGCGTGGGCGGAGTGGATGAGCTGCTCGCCCTGTGCCTCATCCATGGCGGTGAAGGCCTTGATGTCGGCGCCCGCGCTGAACAGGAAGGGGTTGGAGGAGGCGATGACAAGTGCGCGGATCGGCGCGTTCGTCCCGGAGGCCTCGCCCGCCGGGGCGGCACCGGCGCCCTTGGCCGCCGAAGCCTTCACATGCGCCCACACCTTCCCAAGGTCCTCGATCACCGAGGGCGCGATCGAGTTCATCTGCCCGTTCGCGAGCCAAGCGATCGCTACGCCGTCTGGGCGTGTCTCCAGCTTCACCACCTGGGTGGGCGGGACCGAGTCATCTGCGTCGGGCTGCGGGTAGGCGTAGAAGCCCTGCCCGCTCTTCTGCCCGAGGCGTCCCTGTGCGACGAGACGGCGCAGGATGGCGGGCGGGGTGAAGCGCTCGCCGTGGCGCTCCTGGGCGTTCTCGAGGCGCTCGAGGATCGTGTCGAGCCCTTCGACGTCGGCCTTCATAAACGGCGGCAAGAGGCCCCGACGGGGGTCCAGGCCGGCGCCGGCCATCAGCCCGAAGTCGATGTCGCGGTGGCTGGCGACGCCCTCCTCGAGCACGAGGCACGCCTCCACGAACGTCTTCAACACCAGCATCTCAACGAGCTGGTCGACATCGGGCTGCGCGTCGCCGGGCAGGTTGGGCTCGCCGGCGGCGCTGTAGAAACCCTCGCCGCCGGTCTTCGCGCCGAGCTTGCCTTCAGCCACCAGCTTCTGCATGCCCGTGGGCACGTAGAAGCGCTCGTCGCCGTAGCTCTCGGCGAGGTGTTCGGCGACGTGCAGCACGGTGTCGAGGCCGAGCAGGTTGACGAGGAAGTAGGGCCCCATCGGGATCACGCCGGCCGCGCCGACGCCCTCGTCGATCGCCTTGATCGACAGGCCATGGCGCTCCTGCTCGCGCCAGATCTCCGACGTGCCGGAGTTGAGGATGCGGTTGACGACGAAGCCGGGAACCTCGGCACAGACGATCGGCTGCTTGCGGATCGCCTGCGCGAACGTCACCGCCGCGGTGACGGTCTCGCCGGAGGTCTCCTCGCCCTCGACGATCTCGATCAGCGGCATCAGGGAGGCGGGATAGAAATAGTGAAACCCGACGACCTTCTCGGGGCGCAGCGTGGCTTCGCCGATCTCGGTGATCGACAGCGAGGAGGTGTTCGAGGCGAGGATCGTGTGGCCGGGGGTGGCTGCGTCGAGCTCGGCGAAGACGCTCTGCTTGATCTGCATCTTCTCGGGGACGGCCTCGATCACGAAGTCGACGTCGCCGAAGGCCTCATAGGTGGTGGTGCCGTGGATGCGAGCGAGCACCTCCTCGATCTGCGCCTGTGCCTGCTCGGGTGAGATCTTGCCCTTCTCGGCGAGCTTGTTGGCCTGCCCGGCGGTGACGTTGCGCGCCTCGTCCAGACCGGCCTGCACGAGCTCCGAGCTGATGTCCTTCAGCACCACGGGGATCCCGGCGGCGGCGATCGTCTGGGCGATCTGTCCGCCCATCGTCCCGGCGCCTACGACTGCGGCTTTGAATACGAACATCAGGCCATCGCCGCCGCAGGCTCCTCGATACGCCGCGGCAGCAGCGTCTCGCGAGCGATCACCAGGCGCTGGATCTGCGAGGTGCCCTCGTACAGCTGCATGATCTTGGCGTCGCGGAACAGCTTCTCCACCGGGTACTCCTTGATGAAGCCGTAGCCGCCGTACACCTGCACGGCTTCGGTGGCGGTCTTCATCGCGGTGTCCGCGGCGAAGCGCTTGGCGTGCGAGGAGACGAGCGTGTTGCGTTCGCCGTTGTCGAGCATCACAGCCGACTTCCAGGTGAGCAGCCTCGAGGCTTCGATCTCGGTGGCCATGTCGGCGATGATGAACTGGATCGCCTGGTGCATGGCGATCGGCACGCCGAACTGGACGCGTTCCTTGGAGTACTCGGTGGCGAACTCGAACGCCGCGCGCGCGATGCCGGTGGCCATCGCCGCCACGCCGGGACGCGTGCGGTCGAGCGTCATCATCGCGAGCTTGAAGCCCTTGTTTTCCTCGCCGAGCATGTTCTCGGCGGGGACCTCGACGTCGCTGAAGCTGATCGTGGCGGTGTTCGAGGCGCGCTGGCCGAGCTTGTCCTCCTTCTTGTCGACCACGACGCCCCAGTCGCGCTCGACGACGAAGGCGGAGATGCCGCGGTGTCCAGCCTCCTTGTCGGTCTTGGCGTAGACGGTGTAGTAGTCGGCGTAGCCGCCGTTGGTGATGAAGCACTTGGAGCCGTTCAGGACGTACTTGTCGCCCTGCTTGAAGGCGGTGGTGCGCATCCCGGAGACGTCGGAGCCGGCGTCGGGCTCGGTGAGGCAGAAGGAGGCGAGCTTGGGCTCCTCGGTGAGCATGCCCAGGTACTTCTTCTTGGTCTCCTCGCTGCCGCCCAGGGTGATCGGTGCGGTCGCCAGTCCGTTACAGCCAAGGGAGGTCTGGATGCCCGAGCAGCCCCACGAGAGCTCCTCCTCGATCAGGCAGCCCTCGAGGTAGCCGATGCCGGGGCCGCCGTACTCCTCGGGGATGTGGGTGTTCATGAGGCCCACCTCCCACGCCTTCTGAATTATCTCCTGGGGCCAGGTGCCGTCCTTGTCGTACTCCCAGGCGACGGGGCGGATCTCCTTCTCGGCGAAGTCGTGCGCCATCTCGCGGAGGTTCTTCTGCTCGTCTGTGAGCGTGAAATCGACCATTCTTCTCAGCTCTCCTTGGGGAACGACGCCGCCTCAGAGGGCCGCGCGAAAGATAGATTGACCAGTCAGTCAACTGGCCTTGGCGAAGGGTAGCGGGGGTGCGGCTGCAACGCAACCTGCGTGGCCGATACCCCTCGCCCGCTGGCCGGGGTCCCACGCAGCGCCTTCTGCCGCGCCGCTGCAACGCAACCTGCGTGGCCGGCGCGGGTTGTCCTTACCATCAAGCCCGTGCGCTCCTCCCTCTCCGCCGCGCCCAGGCGTTTGCTCGCCGCGGTGGCGCTTTTGGCCGTGCTCGCCGCCGCGTGGGCGCTGCCGGCCCTGGCCGCGCGCAAGAAGCCGGCGCACCGCCCCCCCACGATCACGGTCACTGCGGGCCTGCAGAGCCTGCAGCGCTCGAACCAGATCACGGCGATCGAATACAATCGCTACGCGAATGCCTTCATCGCCACCAAGAGCTCGCTGGGCAAGCTCAGCGGCACGCGCAAGAGCGAACTGGGGGGCGTGCTGGACAACGTGCAGGCGATCGCTGCGGCGGGCGGCTTCATCCCCTCACGCCTGCCGGCGCTGTTCCTGACGCTCGAAGCCAACCGCACCTGGTGGACGACCGAGCCGCTGATCACCCCGCGCGAGCGCGTCACGGTCTCCGGCCCGGGCAGCCACCTCGTGTGGGAGTACTACGCCGGGCAGGGCATCGAGATCCAGTGGCTGGGGACGTTTGGCAAGGCCAACGGCTACTTCCTCTCGGGCCACGAAAACACGCAGCTGAAGGAACTGCTCGCCGAAGCGATCCCGCTGGCCACACACCGAGCGGGGGGCATCGCCTGGGAGTACATGTTCCAGTTCGACGGCGGCCTACCGCCTTGGACGAGCGGGCTCTCGCAGGGCACGGCGCTGCAGGTGCTCTCGCGCGCGTGGCAGCGCTTTCACGAACAGGTCTACCTGACGGCCGCGCAGCAGGCGCTCGGCATCTTCCAGACCCCGCCGCCGGTGGGCGTGCGCGTGAGCACACCCGCGGGCGCGGAGTACGCCGAGTACACCTACGCCCCTAACCTGCACATCCTCAACGGGTTCATCCAGTCGCTCGTGGGGCTCTACGACTACACGGCGATCACGCACGACCCGCTCGGCCAGCAGCTGTTCGAAGCGGGCGACGCGGAGGCGCGCGCCGAGACCCCCCACTACAACACGGGCGGCTGGTCGCTGTATGACCAGTACGAAGAATCGGACCTGAGCTATCACGAACTGCTCGCCGAATTCCTGCTGCATCTCTGTGAGCGGACGCGCGGCGGGCCGCCGATTCCGGTGACCCCGGCCCCCGCGTCGAGCACGACGACGAGCACGAGCACTACCACGAGCACCGCCAGCGCAACCACCACGATGAGCGTGTCAACGACCAGTTCCGGGCCGGCCACGGGCGGCAGCCCGGCAGCGATCGCGGCGAGTACAACACCCGCCCCCAAGCCGACGCCGATCGCGGGCGACGCGATCTACTGCACGACGGCCGAAGAATTCACCGCCGACGTGCACACCCCGCCGGTGCTCGAACTGCTGACACAGACGGTGCACGGGGGGACACGCGCGGGGGTACAGTTCAAGCTGTCAAAGGTCGCGACCCTGTCGATGACGGTGAGCCTGGGCGACCACACGGTGTGGAGCAACAGCGCGAGCGTCGAGGGCGGCAAGCCGCGCCTGCTATGGGTCGTACCGAAGAAGGCCGGCACCTACACGGTCACGGCGAGCGCGACCGACCTCGCGGGCAACCACGGCAGCACGACGGGCACCGTCACCGTCAAAGGCTGACGACGAGCTTGCCGCGAGTGTGACCCTCGGCAAACTCGACGAACGCATCGACCGCCTCGGCGAAGGGGTAGACGCGCGAGACCTCGACGCGCAACTCACCGCCGGCGGCGCGCGCGGCGAGATCGTCCAGGTCGCCCTCCAGGAGCGTGAGGCTGACATAGGAGACCTCGACGCCGCGATCGAGATCCTCGGGTCCCCCGAGCGGCGAGGCGAGGCGCCCGCCGGGACGCAGGGCCTGCGCCGAGGCGCGGATGCCCTCACCGGAGTTGACGAGATCGACCACCGCGTCGACGCCTTCGGGGTGGATTGCGAGCACCTGCTCGACCAGATCGCCGGAGGTGTAGTCGAGCACATGGGTGGCACCGAGGCCGCGCACGTACTCCACCTCGGCGGGGCCGGCGGTGGCGAGCACCTCGGCGCCCGCGGCGAGGGCGAGCTGGACGGCGAACATGCCGATGCCGCCGGTGGCGCCGACGACCAGCAGGCGACTCCCTGCGGCCGTGGGACCGGCCGCGGCGGGCTCCAAGTCCAGCGCGCGCAGCAGCGTCTTGGCGGTGACACCGGCCAGGGGCAGCGCGGCGGCGTGCTCGGCGTCGAGGCCATCGGAGCGCAGTGCGAGATACGGGCCGGAGTCGATGACGGCGTATTCGGCGAACGTGCCGGGAGTGCGCCCGAAGAACCCGAACACCTCCTCGCCAATGGCGGGCTCCTCGACGCCCTCGCCGAGCGCGGCGACGAACCCCGCGCCGTCCCTGCCGGGCACGTGCGGGAACTCGGCGATCGAGCTCTCCCCGAAGGCGCCCGTGAGCTGCTTGAGGTCAAAGGGGTTGAGCGCGGCGGCGCGCATCCGCAGGAGCACCTGACCGGGGCCGGGCTCGGGCTGGGGAGCCTCACCGAGCACGAGCTGCGAGGGCGGTCCGTAGCCGTTGGCAAGCAGCGCCTTCATCGCGCTCACTCTACCGCGAGGCGCGTGGGCGCCAACGTACAATCGAAGAGTGAGTCGAACAACTCGCGCCTGGGGCGCCCTGGAGCCAGAGCAGCACCTGGCGGCGCTCGCCGCGGCGGCGCTGTTCGTGAGCATGTTCCTCCCCTGGTACCAGCAGAACGCAGTCGTGATCGTCAGCGCAAGCCACACCCAGCCGCTGGTGAGCCGCAACCTCGACGCGTGGGCGGTCTTCTCGTTCGTGGAGGCGGCGGTGCTGCTCGTCGCCGCGGCGGTGCTGGCGCTGTTGATCGCAAGGGCGGAGGAACGCGAGTTCCACCTCCCCGGCAGCGACGGCGCGATCGTGATGATCGCCGGCATCTGGACCGCGCTGCTGCTCGTGCTGCGGCTGTTCGACAAGCCCGGGATCACAAGCCACGGCGTGGCGGCGAACGTGGGCATCCAGTGGGGCATCTTCTTCGCACTGGCCGCCGCGGGCGCGCTGATCTACGCGGGGTCGCGCATGCGCGCGGCGAATCGCCCCGAGCCCCCCTTCGTGCGTCGCGAGCGCAGGCGGGGACTCGAATACGACTACGAGCAGGGCACCGAGCGCCGTTAGCGGTAAATACCGTGCGGCTACCGTGGTGTGGTTTGTATGTGGACGGCGTCCTCGACGCGTTGTCCTTTGGGGGTGAGGGTCCAGGCGTTGGGTGCTCCCTTGGCGGGGCCGACTCCCTCATTCTGGACGAGGCCTAGGTGCTCTAGGCGCGTGAGGAGCTTTGAGACCTGCCCCTGATCCTGGATGCCCGCGGCGGTCGCGATCTCACGGTTACTGGCGCCGGGAACGGAGGCGATCGCGATCAGGACCCTGACGGTGCGATAGGTAATGCGCATCTCAAGACCCTCGAGCGGATCGCCGTAATGACGCACAGGATTAATTTTAAGAGAGGGAGCCGGCTTGTGCAGCTCCTTCTGTGCTGCCGCACCCCCCCGATAGGGGAGGACGATCGCGCTCATAAGGGAGCCCAACAGGTCGGTGAGAGGCGCCTGGCCCGCTGAGACCAGACGGCGATGGATGACCGCCAGCACAGCACCCACCGCGCCCTCCGCCGCCAGCGGCGGCGCCTCCGGCGCGCGCGCGGATCGTTCTGTACGGCCCTCGTCGACGACCTGAACGAGCCGGTCGACGATCTCCCCGCGACGCTCCAGCGCACGGGGACCCGCCGCCAAAGCCTCGACAACACAAAACCGCGCCAAGGCGGGCTCTTCATCGAAGAACACCAACAACGCCAACAGGCCCGCCCTGATCCCCTCCCGCCACCTACCCTCAACACGATACGCCGCGAGGACCGACACACACGCCCTGGCGATCACCTCGTCGAACGTCGCAAGGAAACAGTCCTCGCGATCCTCGAACAGGTCATAGAACGTCCTGCGGGACACCCCCGCGCGAGAGACGATATGCGCAACACTCGCCGCGCCAGCGCCCCTTTCTGAGGCGACCTCGGCCATCGCCATCAGGATCCGCACCCGCTGGATCTCCGTCACATGCTCGCGCGGCACACCATCCACAGCCGCGCGCCCCACCACGCCCTGCGCCCTCTGGGTACGCGGAGGACCACCCTTGGCCGGGCGAGCACGCGTGCGCGGCCCGTGCTTCCCATCCGGGGGGGTCATCAAGACGGCCACCCCTACCCCTTCTTCCCGCCGTGCTTCTTGGTCTTGCCGTGCGCCCTTTGGCTGTGCTTCGCGGCCTTCTTCACCCGCGGACACCCGGTGACCGCGATCTTGTTGTTCTCCTTGACGACGGCGCCGTTCTGGCCGGTGATCGTGAACGGCATCGACAGCGACTGGCCGCAGAGGCTGCCCTTCGCCCTCGCGGGCACCACGGCCGCCAACCCCGAATGCGGACCCTCTGGCAACGACAGCTGGAAGCTCGCGATCGGCGCATCGGGAACACTCGCGAACGTACTACTCGTGACGTTGTGCTTGATATCGATGCTGCCCGTCAGATCGACGGTGACGCCTTCGCCCTGCAGAATCGCCACAACATCGGGGAACGCCGCACCACCATGCGACACGAGATACGCCGGTCCCGTGAGGGCGCTCACGAGGATCGGCGTGCTCGCCGTCGCCGTCCCGATATCAGAGCCCGCCGGACACGACGCAGGATTCGCCGCGAACGTCGCTTCGGGGCACGCCTGCTGAATCGTCGTCAACCGCGCCGGCAACTGCTTGGGCAACGTCACCCCAACACTGCGGACATTCGCCTCTCCCGCCGGGAACACACCCTTCACGAGCAGGCTCGCCCCGCTCTTCTTCGACGTCTTGGCCTGCGTGGACACCGTGAACTTGGGTGCGAACGAGAGTTCGCGGCACCCGCCTGCCTGAAAGCGCGAGGAGACGTTCGCGGTCACGCCGGCGGTCGAGGTCACCGCTCCCGTGACGGCCATTGGGGTGCAGCTGGTCGGGTTGAACGTGAACCCCGGACGATCCAGCGTCACGTTGACGGTGCGCACCCGTAGCGGAATGCCATCGAGGATCGTGGGGAACGCATCGGAGACATCCGTGACCTGCGCGGTGTTCGGGTCGATCCGAAGCGACTGACGGACCACGACCACCCCCAGGTTGAACGGCCCCGCAACCGCCGGGATCTCGACCGCCAATCCATACGGACCACCGTTATACGGACCCGTCAAATACGCCTTCCCACCCACGAACAGCGGGTCCGGACCGACACCAGCACCCACACTCACGCTCCCGACCTGGGACGCTTCCGGACACGTGCCCGCGTCCGCCTGGGCATCGGAGCACAGCGGGATCCCTGCAATCTTCCCCAACAACCCCGGCGGCAACGTCACCGAGACACCCGCGAGGTTCTGTTCCCCATCGGTACGCGACAGTGAGAGCGTGAACGGCGCGTATCCGCCCGCCTGCGGGTTCTCGCTCCCCGCCGTGAAGCTCGGCGCGAACCCACTCACACACCCCGAACCGACCGAGAAGCTATCCGACGGTGTCGCATCAGGCCCCGAATCCGGCGCCGACCACGGCATCAAATCCGACGTGGTGGTGTACATGCCGCAGCCCTCCGGAGTCGCCAACTCCCCCCGCACGCCACCGAAGAAATGCAGATGCAGCTCACTGAACTGGAACTGCGGGTTGTTGTCGACCACCCCTGTGATCTGTCCTGTGGAGGGATTCGGCGTGAGGTTTCCCGGGATCTTGATGATCGTCCCCGTCCTCGGGTCATCGATCACTACGTATCCGGCGAGCAGACTGTGGAACGGGTTTTCGTTCTGTGTCGCGAGGTAGATCGAGCCTTGCAACGTCCCCGCGAGCAGCGGCGTCGTGACTTCGACAGTCCCGATCTTCGAAGATTCCGGGCACGACGGCGCGCCCGCGCCGCCCAGGTCGATCTCGGCTTCCGTGCAGGCGCCCAGCCCGCTCGCTGCAGCCGGGTTGATCGTCAACCCCGCCGGCAACGCCACGGTCGCGTTACGCAGCGGTGGCGTCGCGAGTGTCCCCGGGTCCTCGCTCTGCGGATTCCGCAGAGCGAGATCAAGCCCGGTCGGACTGTCCGCCGTCGTTGTTTCCGGCTGCGCGGAGAGCGACGGATCGAAGCTCAGTTCGTTGCACCCCGTCACCGGTGGGGATTCCGAGGCGCTCGACGCCCAGGCCGGATCGCTGAGATTGGGTGTCCCGTCCGCGTTATAGGAGCCTGGGTCCTGCCACGAGTCTATGTGCACATTCGTCACCAGCGGTTCACCCGTACAAGCGGAGGCGTTCGTAAGCAGCGCCACTGGAATATTGCCGTCGGGGTTCTTCGCCGCAGGATCCCCATAGAGCGTCACTTCGATCTCATTCACAACGGTCTGCGGGATATCCGGCGAGGTCGTCTGCAGCACATAGCCCTGCGGTGTCGGCACCACCCGCGCGTACAGCACGTGCGCGCCACCTGTGCTATCGACGAAGCCGAACTCCGCCGCGATGCCCTGCTCGGGCGTTATATTATACAGATAACCGCCCACCGAAGTCGAGGCGCCGGGCTCGGTGAGAATGTGTCCGACCACGGTATCAGCCGGACAGCCAGCGACACCACCGCTGACATGCGAGGACAACTGCGCGAACGTGCACGTCGGCGTGGCCAGGGCGCTGCCGATCAAACCGATTGGCAGATCCACGACCACGTCCTTGATATCCTGCACACTGGTATCCTCGATCAAATTTCGAACTTCGGGAGAAAGTCGGAACTCGTTGTTGGGGTCGATCCTCACCGTGAGCTCATACGGGTGATCCCCCGCCTGGACATCCGCCGCGCCGTCCTGTCCGACGAGCCATGAGTCAAGACTCGGGCCGAACACAGGCGGCGGTCCCCCAAACTCATTCGGCGCCGTCGTCGAGACTTCCGCTACGCCACCGCCCGACGCCGACGCGGTGCTGTCAAGGCCGCCCGCTAAGCCCGGTTCGACCGTCACGTTCACGAACATCTCAAGCCTATCGTCGGGTTCGACGGCGAATGGCAGCGAACACTGCACCACCCTTGCCGAGGTCGTGCAGTAATACCCTGCAATACTCGCGCCATCGTAGAGCCCGAGCCGCGTTTCCCAGAAGAGCTTGACATTCTGAACCGTCACTCCCGCCGGCAGTGTGTCGGCGAGCACGACCGGACTGCCGTCCGTCGGCTGCGCGCCGGCGTTTCGCACCGTCACCCGATAGCTGTCACAGCGCGGTATGCCGACATTATTGGAAAGGTCGGCTTGACACGTGGCGTTGTCACTCGCGGAGAAGCTCGTCGGGGTCGCGAGCGAGTGAATCGTGAAGCCTGCCGCCGGTGTCGCGGCGGACACTGGCGCGACATTCGCGGCGAGCGCGAGCAGTATGCCTGCTGCCAGACCCGCGAGGACACACATGCGCCGTACACCCACGCCGCAATGCATAGTGACTTTGGGAACGCCTATGAGATGCATCACTTACCCCTCGCTTTGCTGTTTGCACGACCCTGATGCCGCCCCGCAGCACGACTCTGATGCCGCCGCCTCGCCCGGGCTTTCTTTCTTGGCTTCGGCTTGTGCTTCACCTTGGCCTTCACCACGGAGGAAGACGGCGGCGGCGCAAGGTTTCCGGGGCCGCTGAACACGGCGCTCGCCGCGTCTGGCGCCAGCGGCGCAGGCACCGGCGATCCGTGGCACGCTTCGCCCTGGCAGGTGGCAGGCGCCACGAGCGGAGCGATGCACGGGCTGCTTGTCGTGCAGATCCGCGCGTCGTAGTAGTCAAGCTCGGTGTCGGTATCCTGCGGCACGAGCTGATCGGCGGTCGAGAAGAACACGTTGGCGCCCGAAGAATCGGCGCCGAGCAGGCACACCGAAGATCCCTGCGATTCGCATAGAAAGGCCGAGCCCTTGTTGACGCTCACGTCGCGGCCGTCGGAGATCAGGTACACGTGGCCCGCATCCCACTCGTAAACATTCTGAGCGTATGCAGTAACAGAAGAACTACCAGCTTCCGCCGTCGCGATCTGAACATCGTTCAAGGCCTGCGGCGTCAGCCCAACAGGGCTCTGGAAGAACACATATTCGCCATCGTCGGATATCGTGGGTCCCCGCCGCGCCGAGGTGAGCGATTCGATAGCCGGATGGGCGAGCCTTGCGTCCTCGGAGCACACGTTTATCGTCACACTGCAGGGCGTCGGGGTTGAACTGTTGCCGTTGTCGTTGAACCCTTCGTCGCCGATCGATATCCGCACAAGAGCGCCCGTCTGTGCGTCGTAACGAAACACCTGCTTCGCGCTGCTCACACTCGAATCGTCCGCCGTCAACCGACCGTGGCTGAGAAACACCAGGAAACGCCCATCCGGCGTCACATTCGTCAGACGGCCTTCCCCCCATGATTCGCCCCATTCATTTGAGTCCGCGTTGGGTAGCGTGGTGATGAATGCGACACGACCTTCGGGATAGCTCGCGTCACGCTCGAACACATACAGGTTGTTCGCGTCACCCTGCGCCGTCTGACCCTGCTCGTTCCCAGCCTGGGTGAGCACCCCTCCGGCGACGAAATACACGTGCGAACCGTCCGCGGATACGGCCATCACGCCCCGCACGTCGGGACCATTGCCACTCGTGTCCCCAGCGGACGCATCGACCAGCTGATGCCCTCCGGGCGCCGAGAAATCGTATGCGTAGAGGTTATCGCTGCCCTCGCTGGCCGCATCGGTCAACTGCTGCGCCGACACGAAGAACCCCTTCGAGCCGTCTTCGGAGGCTCCCAAGAACCGGGCGGCAGCCGGGGCGGAGCCCTGGCACGTCGCACCGCACTCCGGTTCCGGCGCGTGCCCGGAGATCAAGACCGTCCGCGCCTCATCGATACGCGCATACAGCGCATTCGCCGGCACCGGAACGCCGCTGTTGGCGCCAGACCCCGAGCCGCACGCGGACGCCGTGAAATACACCGTGCGACCATCGGCAGACAGCATCCCCGGAGCCGCCACGAAGCTCCCCGCCGCTTGCCCTCCACCCAGCCTCGTTCCGCAGGCACTGATCAGGTCGGTGCTGCCCTCCCCCCCACTCACACCCACCAACAGAGGCTGCGAGCCCCCAGATCCAACAACGTACTCAAAAACCGAAGATGCACTCTCCATGACAATGTGCGATAAATCCGGAGTCGCGCGGAGGGCCAATCCTTGGTCGGGCCCTACATCGACCAGCGATCCATCGACCCCGCGCGCGAACAGGTTTTCACTTCCGCTATCGGGCGACGGCGGCGCCGCGAACAATGCCGTGCCATCATCCGCGCTGTAGCCCACTGAACTACTCACTTCCAGCTGCGTGGCCGACGGCGAGAGCGCACTCGCCTCCCAACCGCTGCTTGTGCGCGTGAACGCATACGGCGAGCCAACCGTCTGCGTGGGACTGTCCGCGTTGCATGCTTCCGCCCCGGCGAAGCACTGAATCGTAAACGCCATCACACGCGAGCCGTCCGCCGCGACTTCGGGCATTGGACTGAAAAAGGCTGTGTCGCCGATCAACGACCCGTTCTTCTGGACGGGCGTGACCAGTTCGTACTCCCTGCCATCTGGCAGCCCCCCGCCCGACGTGTCGTACACGAATGTGTAGTCGGCGCTGCGCGCGGTACCGAGCGCGTTCTGTGCGATGACGCGCACGTGGTAGGTCGTGTTCGCGTTCAGGCCCGAAACCTGCTGAGCGACAGCCTGGTCGCTGCTGCCTGCGCCGACGTCCCCGTCGGGTATCGGCACACTCGTCCCGTAGGAGGTGCTCGTGCCGTATTCGAAGCGATAGGTCGTGTTGTTGCCCAGCGGGTTGATCTGCGCTCGCAGCGTGGCGCCGTTGGAGGTGATACCGGTGGCCGTGACGCTGTCGATCAGCGCCGGCGGGACAGTCGTCACCGTCTGATCCACCCCGGCAGCGGTGCCCGCTGAGCTGACCGCCACGACACGGTAATGGTAGGTCGCGCCCGCCTGCAACCCTGTGAGCTCGACGCTGACCGGGACGTCGCTCATGCCCGCGCCGATGTCCGCAACCAGTACCGGGGCGGTGCTCCCGTAGGAGGTGCTCGTGCCGTATTCGAAGCGGTAGGTCGTGTCGAACCCGTGCGGGTTGATCTGCGCCTGCAACGTCGCGGTCGTCTGTGCCGGGCTCGCGGTGGACTCTTCGTCAACGGTCGGCGGGCCCGTCGTCGCGAACGTTTCGTCACCACCATGGTTCAGAAGACCGTTGGCGTTTCCCGCGACCAACCGGAAGTGATATGTGCTGTCCGGCTGCAGTCCAGCTAGAGCGGCGCTGACCGGGACAGAGCTCGAAGCCCGATCCCGGTCCCGGAACACACGGCGCGCTCTGCCCATAGGCTTCGCTCGTCCCATATTCAAAGCGGCAGACCGTGACCGGTATGCCATCGGGGTTGACCGTGCCGTGCACACTCGCCGCCGTCGACTGGACAACCGACGCCGGTTCGGTGCTGACATCGGGCAGCGTCACCAATGGACCCCAGCGAAAGACGGTCCCTCCGTTCGACGTGGACAGGTACACATCGCCGCTCACGCCGTCGACCGCGATACCGCCGTAGTTGCTCTGGCTGGCATAGGGCATCCCTTCAAAGCGCGCCACTTCCGTCCCCGACGCTTCGTACTCGCGCACACTTCGGCCTTCTTCCTCGTCGGCAAAGACATGGCCGTTCGCCTGATCGACCGCCAGCGCGTGGGTGCTGCCTTCCGTGACAGCACCGAGATCGGCGCCCGTCGAGCTCCACTTTTGGATCGCGAAACCACAGTTGACATACACATCGTCGCTGGAGTCCACCGCGACGCCTGGATACGTCGTTCCGCAGCCCGTCGCGAACTGGCTCCGATACACCCCGGCCGCGTTGAACTCGTCGACCTCCCCGCTCGACTCGTACACCCACACGTCGCCCGCTGGGTCGACCGCCACACCGTAGGGCCCCGCGAACGGACCACCCGGTGTGCCCGTCAGCTGCCCCACGTAGGCGCCCGTCGCATCGAACTTGTCGACCACACCGTGTCCGGCGTCCACGACATAGAGGTCGCGGTAGGAGGAGCTCAACGCATCGTTGTCCACAGCCAGCCCTGCCGGCGCCCCATAGCTCGTTTCGCCATGCGGAAACACAAACGACCCCGCCGGCGTCCCAGCGCCGTCCAGCATATGGCCGCCCAACGCTGGGAAACTCGCCGGGCTGCCCGCCGCATCGAACCTGTCTACGACACCCGTCGCGCTTTCCGCGACGTACACTTCACCGCTCGATTCATCGATCGCGATACCGTCAGGATCGCTCCCCGCATTGAATTCGCCGACGAGCTCGTGCGTGCTCAACGCCAACGCCGACGCCGCCCCATACGTAAAGAGCCCAGCGATCACACACACCGATACCAAAGCAGCCCATACAGACCGACGAGCATTCATCAACATCCCCTCCCGGAACAGTCGAGAACCAGCCGGCCCGGGAGGAGACCCGGGCAGCACAGAATCGCCCCAGGCGTACAGCCCGAGACGCCAGTAACACACATGCACCTCAGCCATCCCCCGCGATGGGAGAGCAGGCCACTGAAGAGACTCCGCGAGAAGCCAACCCGGCCTACGTGGCCGGAGCGAGCCGCCAGAAACAGGCGGCGAAAGGCCCTAGAAGCTAGAGAGCCGGGCCAAGAGAGAGAGAGAGAGAGAGAGATGCTTCAGAGACGCTGAAGCATCTAGTTACGGTCCCCACAGGGGCCGCTAGACCATTAGCCGCGCCGGGCGCGGTGAAAACAAGATCACTCATCTCATATCCCTCATAAAGCGATCGACATCCCTCTCCTACATCCCTACGGCCCCATGGAACCCGCAACTGCGGGAGGACCCTGACCCGACCTATGACAGTGCCCGCCGCCCCTGGAACGGAGCACACCGGACAAGAGCACTATAAGCATACAGAGGAAATGTTGTCAAGCCCCAAAGGGAAATACGCGTGCTTTTCGGCTGTCAAGCCTCTCTGGTGCGCGCCCCTCCGCGCTGATTCCCCGATCAAACCGCCCGCACGGAGGCCCATCCGTGAACCGCTAGCATCGTGAATCATATGCGCAGGACTACCGTGGCCGCTAAACGCGTCTCCCTGGATACGTTCGAAGCGGAGGCTCGCAGACGCGGCGTAGCGTTGACTGCCGTGCTCGCGGAGGCGGTGGACGAGAAGGCGGCCGCCCTGCTCGGCGCTCGGCGCCCACGCCTGGGGCTGGGGCGATCGACCGACGGTCGATCGGCCGCGGAACTGACGGCCGAGCCGGTGGCCGAGCAGCCCTCGTAAATGGCGCTGGTGCTCGACACCGGCGAATACACCGAGCACAGCCTAGGCGTGGTCGATGCCAGCGTGCTGGCGCTCGTGGAAAGACTGGACGAGAGCAGGCTTGCGACGCTCGACCACCGCCACTTCGCGATGGTGCGGCCCAACCACACGAAAGCGCTGGAGCTCCTGCCCTGACCGCGGCTTTCTCCTTGCCTACCCCGACTGCAGGCCGTTGATCATGAAGATCGAGACGGTCACGCCCAGCAGCGCGATGCCCAACAGGATCAGTGGGCGCGAGTGGATGATGTGCCCGAAGGTGCCCACGAGGAAGCCGAGCACCATCCCGATCAGGAAGGGCCCCGCCGGTGGATTGGCCGCCGCGAGCAGCGTCAGGAGTCCCAGCACCCGGCGAGTCCTATCATTCCCGTGAGCATGACCTCCCCACCGGGGCCCGAGAGCCCCTCCTCCCCGTCCCCCGCCGCCGGCATGCCGCAGAGCGCCGTCGAGGCCGAGGCACGCCCCGCGGGGCAGTCGACACCCGCCGCGGGCGTCGAGCCGGCGAGCGCCGCCGCGGTCGCCGCCGGCCTGCGCGAGGTGGGCTATCTGCCCGAAGAGGCGACCGCGCTCGTCGCGTTCCTCGCCGCGAAGCTCGGCAAGCCCGTGCTCGTGGAGGGGCCCGCGGGCGTCGGCAAGACCGAGCTGGCGAAGGCGCTCGCGCGGTATCTCGGGCGCGAGCTCGTGCGGCTGCAGTGCTATGAGGGGCTCGACGAGGCCAAGGCGCTGTACGAGTGGAACTACCGCAAGCAGCTGCTGCGCATCCAGGCCGAGGCCGACGGGGCCGGCTGGAGTCAGGTGCAGGAGGACATCTTCGGCGAGGACTTCCTGCTCGCGCGGCCGCTGATGACCGCGATCGCCTCCGAGGCTCCCGTCGTGCTCTTGATCGACGAGATCGACAAGACCGACCAGGAGTTCGAGGCGATGCTGCTGGAGGTGCTCTCGGACTTTCAGATCTCGATCCCCGAGCTGGGCAAGGTCGAGTCGCGCACGCACCCCGTCGTGCTGCTCACGAGCAACAACTCGCGCGAGCTGACCGAGGCGCTCAAGCGGCGCTGCCTGTACCTGTGGCTGGACTACCCCGCGCTCGAGCACGAGCTCGAAGATCGTGCGCCTGCACACGCCCGAGCTGCCCGAGCTCGTCGCGCGCAAGCTCGTCGAGGTGGTCGGCATGGTGCGCGCGCTCGACCTCAAGAAGCCGCCCTCGATCGCCGAGTCGATCGACTGGGCGCGGGCGCTGCTGCTGCTCGGCGTGCGCGACATCGACGCGAAGGTCTTCAACGAGACGATGTCCGTGATCGTCAAGCACCGCACCGACATGGACGTGGTCTCCGAGCGCGTGGGGCTGAAGCTCGCGGGGCCGGCGGAGCCGCTCGATGCCTCCCGCGCCTGACGGATCCCCGGCCGGCGGCCCACGCCATGGCCCCGTCGGCTCCGCGCCCGGCTCTGCCAACCCCCTCGCCCCCGCGTCCGACCCGCTCGCCCAGCCTGACCCCGGCCCACCCGAGGGCCTCGCCGCACGCCTCCTTGAGCTGGGCGACGCCCTGCGCGAGGAGGGGGTCGCGGTCGGTACCTCGGAGCTGCTCGACGCCTTCCGCGTGCTCGAGCAGATCGACTGGACGAGCCAGCCCGACTTCCGCGAGGGGCTAGCCGCGACGCTGGCTAAGAGCCAGGAGGACCGCCGCGTCTTCGAGCTGGTGTTCGACCGCTTCTTCTTCCGCGCCGTCGAGCTCGCCGCCGCGCGCGAGGGCGTGCGCGAGGACGAGCTGCGCGAGCAGGGCGAACTGTCGCTGGAGGAGCTCTCCCCCGAGGATCTCGAGGCCCTGCGCGAGCAGATCGCCGCTGCGCTACGCGATGGCTCGGAGGGCGCGATGCGCGACCTCGCGCGCATGGCCATCGCCGCGTTCGGGCGCCAGGAGAACGGCTCGGGCGTGATCGGCGTCGACGTCCAGCGAATCCGCCGCGCGCTGGGCCTGCGCTCGGATCCACAGCCCGAGCTGCCCGCCGGCGACCCACGCCGCGAGGGCCTCCCGCGCGAGGCGCTGCGCCGGTTCGAGGCGCTCCTGCGCCGGGAGCTTGAACGCGGGCAGATCGAGCGCACCGGCTCCCTGCCGTCCGCACGCCCCCTGGGCGACCTCGACCGCGCGCTGCCCTCCGGCCCGCTGCAGGACCTCGCGGCGGTGCACCGCGTCGTCGCGCAGCTGCGCCGGCGCCTCGCCACGCAGGGCAAGCAGGCGCGCGGACACCGCCACCACGCGCACGTGGACGTGCGCCGCACGATGCGCGCCTCCCTTCAGACGGGCGGAGTCCCCGTAGAACTCAAGTACCGCCCCCGCCGCCCGCGGCGCCCGGAGATCTACGTGCTATGCGACGTCTCCACGTCGGTCACCTCGGCCTCGGTGTTCTTCCTCTCGGTGCTGCACGCCCTGCACGACAGCTTCCGCAAGATGCGCTCCTTCGTGTTCATCGAGCGCATCTCCGAGATCACCAACATCTTCGAGCAGACGCGCGACTTCAAGACCGTCTCAGAACGCATCGCCGGTGACGCAGGCGTGGCCGACATCTCCGGCTACACCGACTACGGCCGCGTCTGGTCGGAGCTGTTGGAGCTGATCCGCGACGACCTCACCCCCCGTTCCACGGTGATCGTCCTCGGCGACGCCCGCACCAACGGCCGCGACCCGCGCGCGGACCTGTTCGCGGCAGTGGCAGCCCGGGCAGGGCGCACCTTCTGGCTGAACCCCGAGCCACGGCTGTACTGGAACTACGGCGACTCAGTGATCGCCGCCTACGAGCAGTACTGCACCGCGTTCGAGTGCTGGACGACCGCGCAGCTCGAGGACTTCGTCAAGGCCCTCGCGCGGCCGGGAATGACCGCCGCGCGCTAGCATCACCCAGGCAACACAAACCAGGGGAGCTGGCGGGCAGGCCGGCTGAGATTGCGCCCAGGGACAGCATCTCCCCGGCGCAGACCCTTCGAACCTGTGGGGTAATGCCCGCGAAGGGAGCGAAGTGACGTGCGGGTGCAGGGCGTGAGCATGGCCTACCGCCCCGAGCGGCGGGCGCCGGTCCAGGCGCTGAGCGACGTGTCGCTGCATGCCGCAGCCGGCGAGTTGCTTGCCGTGGTCGGCCCGAGCGGCTGCGGCAAGACGACTCTGCTGGAGCTGATCTGCGGACTGCAGACCCCGGACGCTGGGAGCATCGACTGCGCCCCAGCGGCGCTAATGCCTCAGCGCGACCTCTTGCTGCCGTGGCTGAGCGCGCTCGACAACGCGGCGCTGGCGCCGCGCATCGCGCACGTGCCGAGGGCGCAGGCGCGCGAGCGTGCGCGCGAGCTGTTCGCCGAGCTGGGCCTCGACGGCTTCGAGGATGCGCGGCCGAGCGAGCTGTCAGGTGGGATGCGCCAGCGCGTGGCATTCCTGCGCACGCTCATGTCGGGCAAGTCGCTGCTGTGCCTGGATGAGCCCCTCAGCGCGCTGGATGCGATCACGCGCGCAGAGATGCAGGCGTGGCTCGCGGACGCGCTGCGCCAGGAGCCGCGCACGGTGGTGCTGGTCACGCACGACGTCGAGGAGGCGGTGGTGCTCGCCGATCGCATCGTCGTCCTCTCCCCCCGCCCGGGGCGCGTGCGCGGCGAGCTGGACGTGGGGCTGCCCCGCCCACGCTCGCGTACCGATCCGGCGGTGCAGGCGCTCAGGGAGCGGGTTTTGGAGACCCTTGTATTGGACGGGGCCGCAAACGGGGCGACAACCTCCGAAAGGCCTGCATGACGCACCGGCAAGCCCCCGCGAGGCCGGCATGAAGCGCCGGCTCCTCAACGCCCTCCCCGCCGCCGCGCTGATCCTCGCCCTGCTCGGAGCGTGGGAGATCTACGCGACGAGCGGTGGCGTGAACCAGTTCGTCCTCCCGGCCCCCCACGAAATGGCCGAAGAACTGTGGAACAACTGGAGCCTGATCTCCTCGAACCTCGCGGTGACCGCGAAGGAGGTCGTCCTCGGCCTCGCGCTGGCGCTCGTGGCCGGGTTCACGACGGCCGTGGCGATTCACTTCTCTCCGCTGGCGCGCCGCGCGATCTACCCCCTCGCCGTGGGCTCCCAGGCGATTCCGGTCGCGGTGATCGCGACACTGCTCGTGTTCTGGTGGGGCTTCGGGATCTGGCCGAAGCTGGTCGTCATAGCCCTGATCTGCTTCTTCCCGGTGGTGGTGACGACCGTCGACGGCCTCGCCGCGGTGGACCCCGACCAGCTGAAGCTGCTCAGGACACTGGACGCCTCGCGCTGGCAGGCGTTTCGCATCGCGGAGATGCCGGCGGCCCTGCCCGCGGCGCTCAGCGGCACGCGGATCGCGCTGGCGGTGGGCGTGATCGGCGCGTATATCGCCGAAGTCACGACCGCCGGCACGAGCGCGGGGCTGGGCCACGAGATCGAGACGGACCTCGGCAGCCTGCAGACTCCGCGCGCGTGGGCCGCCACGGCGGTGCTGTTCGTGTTCGCGCTCGCCTGTTTCTATACCCTCGCCCTGATCGAACGCCGCCTGGCGCCCTGGGCGCACACCCGCAAAGGAGAACGACGTTGAGAGCCCACGCCGCCAGTCGCCGTGACACCGCGCCCGCCAACCGGCCCGCAGTCCGCAGCATCCGGCCCCCAGCTCGCGGCGGCACCTTGGCCGCTGTGGCCCTCGCCCTCCTCTGCGCCCTTGGCCTCGCGGCGTGCGGTGAAAAGAAGGACGTCGTCACCGCCCCGGGCACGAAGCCCTACACGGTGATGCTCGACTACTTCCCCAACGCGGACCACGCGCCGCTGTACGCGGCGATCGCGGGCGGCGACTTCAGGGACGCGGGCCTCGAAGTCAAGCCCGAGACCCCGGCGAACCCCGCCGAACCGCTGCAGCTGCTGGCGGCGGGGAAGGTCGACATGGCGATCAGCTACGAGCCGGAAGTGCTGATCGCGCGCGATCAGGGCCTGAAGGTGGTGTCGGTCGGCGCGCTCGTGCAGCGTCCGCTGACCTCGATCATCGCGCTGCCAAACCAGCACATCACGACGGTGGCACAGCTGAAGGGAAAGAAGGTTGGCACGGCGGGCATCCCTTACCAGGCGGCGGAGCTCAAGACGGCGCTGCAGGATGCGGGCGTCAGCCCGAGCAGCGTGCAGGAAGTGAACGTCGGCTTCAACCTCGTGCCGGCGATGCTCTCAGGCAAGGTCAACGCGACTCTCGGGGGGTTCTGGAACTACGAGGCGATCCAGCTCGAACTCCTGCACAAGCACCCCACCACGATCCCGGTGGACCAGGCGGGCGTGCCGACCTACAACGAGCTGGTGCTCGTGGTGCGCGAAGCAGACGCGCGCACGCAGGGCGAGAACCTGCGCGCGTTCCTGCAGGCGCTGACGCGCGGCGAGCGCGCGGTGCGCGCCGACCCGCAAGCGGCGGCGAAGCTGATCGTGGCGGCGAACCCGAGCCTCGAACCGAAGCTGCAGCTGGAATCGATCCGGCGCACGCTCCCGGCGACGCTCCCAGGCGGCGCACACGCCGGCGAACCGTACGGCTGGCAGGACCCGACAGCCTGGCAGGCATTCGGCAGCTGGATGTTCGCCCACGGGCTGCTGCACAGCAACCCCAACGCGACGGGCCTGCCGCCGTTCACGAACGAGTACCTGCCGGGGGAGGGGTTGTAAGAGCACCGGCTCCCTGCCGGCTCTGCCGGCCTCCTCCTTTCAACCGCCGACACCCCGCCTCCCCCTCGATCCCCGCGAGCCCGCCCCGACTCCTCCCCCAAACCCTCAACTCTCAAGCCGCCGCAGCCCGACGCGCTCGGCGACGGTCAGCGCCAGCTCCAACCCGAGCCGGTCGACCGAGAGCGGATGGCCGAGCAGTTCCTCGGCGCGCTGCACGCGGTAGTGGACGGTGTTCTTGTGCGCGCCGAGGCGCTCGGCGGCGAGCCGCGCGTTGCCGCCCTCCTGCAGCCACACGAGCACGGTCGCGCGCACGCGCTCGGTCTGCGCGTCGTCGGCGGCGAGCGCGCCGAGCTTGCGGCGGATGAAGTCCGAGACGAGCTCGACGTCTTCGTTCATCAGGCACAGCGTCTCGACCTCGTCGAAGCGGATCAGGCCGGCCGGGGCGTGCGCGAGCTCGGCCAGGCGCCTGGCGCGGCGAGCCTGGCGGTGTGAGGAGCGAAACCCGTCGAGGCCGGCGCCGGGCAGCCCCAATGCGAGACCCTGTCCCTCGCGCAGGTGCTCCTCGGCGGCGTCCGCCAGCGCATCGAGCGAGAGGGGGTGCTCGGCGGCGAACCACGCCCACAGGCTCGCCGAGCCCGCGGGCACGAGCAGCGCGCTGTCCGCACCAACCGCCACGACCATCGCGTCGACGACGCCCTCCAGGCGGTCCATCGCGTCCTCGGCGCCGACGGGCGCGCGCTCGTCCCACAGGATCGCGGCGAGCAGCGGACGGTCGAGGCGATAGTCGAGCGCCTGCGCGACCTCGTCCGCGCCGAGCGGCTCGCCGCGCAGCACCCGTCGCGCGACCTCGGCGCGCAGCGCGACGGCGCGGCCGAGCCAGCGCCGGCGCTCCTCCTCCCACAGCCGGCCCTGCTCGTCGAGCACGGCGTCGACGTAGGAGAACATCCGCGCCGAGGAGACCTCGAGCGCGTCGATCAACAGCTCGCGGTCCTCGACGCAGTCGGCGAGGCGCACCATCCACCACGACCACGCCATGTTCTGCCCCACGCGGTAGGCCTGGATCAGCTCGGAGGTGTCGATCCCATGGTGCAGCACCGAGGCGGCGAAGCGCAGCGCGTCGGCGGGCGCGGCGAGGGCATCCTCGGCTCCGGGCATCACCCGCGCGAACACATGCGCGATGTTCGCGACGATCGCCCCGTGCATCTCGACCTCGAGCTCGGCGTCCTGCCCGAAGGCGGGCGATTCCTCCAATAGGCGCCGGCCGATCGCCTCGCACAGTGGCCCGATGCCCACGCCGGCCCGCAGTGAAACCTCGGCCACGACCTCCTCAGCGCGCTCGCGAAGAGGCGACGGTACACCCAGCTGAGCCTGAAGGGCAACATCCACGGGCACCGCAGGCTACAACTTTTCGCAGTATTAGACGACTGGTTATACGTCCAAATAGATCACCTGTCTGTTTGGGTTTTGATTGCCTGCTCGACTTCGGTGCCGCGCCGTGTGAGCGCCCAGCGGTTGGGCTCGCCCTTGGAGTGCCCTTGGCCGGTGTTCTCGAGCAACCCGAGGCTTTCAAGGCGCCGCAGGAGCTTTGAGATCTGCCCCTGGTCCTCGACACCGGCGGCGTCCGCGATCTGCCGGTTGGACGCCCCCGGGTGCGCGCCGACCGCGACGAGCACCCTGACGGTGCGATAGGTGAGGCGCATGTCCAGACCCCGCAACGGGTCGCGGTGCTCCCGACGCGCGGCATGGTCGAACGCGGGAGCGGGCCGGTCGATCTCCTTGCGCGCCGCGGATGGCCCCAAATAGGGGCCGACGATCAACCCCATCAACGGGCCGAGGAGATCTGTGAGCGGCGCGGGGTCACGCTGCAACAAGCGCGTATGCACCAATGCGAACGCGCCACCGAGAACGCCCTCTGCCGTGAGGGGCGGAGGCTGCGTCTTCGCGAGCGCCCGACCCTCGTCAACCACGGCGACAAGCTGTGTGAGGAGCTCCACGCGGTGCGCGAGCACCCTGGGACCGCCACCCAACGCCTCGACGACCAAAAGGCGCCCCATGTCGGGCTCCTCATCCACGAACAACAGCAACGCAGCGACAGCGGCCCGCAGCTGCGCCGGCCACCCACGCACCGCCCCATACGCCGGAATGACGCGCTCCCCCGCACGCGCGACAGCGACCTCAAACGCCTCCGCGAGGCAATCTTCTCGGTCAGCGAACATTTCATAGAACGTCCGCCTTGAAACCCCCGAGCGCGCCACAACATGCGCGACCGTCGCGTTACCCGCACCCCGCTCCCCCACGACTTCCATCATCGCCGTCAGCATCCGCGCCCTCTGAATCTCACTGACCTTCTCCCGCCCAACCCCCGTCGTCTCGCCACCGCGGCTCTTACCAGAACGCCCAGGCTCTTCTCCACGCGTCCCATCCATTCCACGCGCGCTGTCTTCCCCACGCCCGGCGTCCCCTCCAAGCGGAGCCTCTTGCGCACGCTCGGCGGGAATCGCCGCGTCGTCGGAGCGCGCACGCTTACCTTGCGCCCTTTGGGTACGCGCCCCGACCCTGCGCTCACGCGAGGACACAGCCATCGCCCCCGCCTACCCCTTCTTCCTCTTACTCTTGGACTTGTGCTTAGCGGTCTTCTTCTTCACCCGCGGACAACCCGTGACGGAGATCTTGTTGTTCTCCTTCACCACGGCGCCGTTCTGGCCGGTGATCGTGAACGGCATCACCAGCGACTGGCCACACAAGCTGCCCTTCGCCTTCGCCGGGACGACCGCCGCCAACCCTGAGTGCGGACCCTCCGGCAGCGTCAACGCGAAGCTCGTGATCGGCGCATCCGGCACACTCGCGAACGTACTGCTCGTGACGTTGTGCTTGATATCGATACTGCCGGTGAGGTCGACCGTGATGCCTTCGCCCTGCAGGATCGCGACGATGTCCGGGAACGCCGCGCCACCATGCGACACCAAATACACCGGGCCGACAACGGGATTGGCGAGGATCGGCGTGCTCGCCGTCGCCGTCCCGATATCCGACCCGACAGGGCAGTCGGCTGGGTTCGTGTTGAACACCGCTTCGGTGCACGCCTGCTGAATCGTCGTCAACCGCGCCGGCAACTGCTTCGGCAACGTCACCGCGACACTGTGAATATTCGCCTCCCCCGCCGGGAACACGCCCTTCACGACCAGGCTCGCACCCTTCTTCTTGCTCGTCGCGGCCTGCGTGGACACCGAGAACGCGGGCTTGAACGACAGGTTCTGGCAGTCCGCGGCCTGGAAACGACTAGACACCCCAGCGGTGGCACCCTGGGTGCTGGACAGTGTCCCGTTGACCGACAGTGGTTCGCAGCTCGTCGGGTTGAACATGAAGTTCCCCCGGTCGATACTAACGTTCACGGTGCGGATATCCAACGGGATGCCCTGCAATATCGTCGGCAGCGCATCGCTCGTGACGGTGATCTGCGCGGTATGCGGGTCGATCGATATCGCCGCGCGAACGACGACGTTGCCGAGGTTGAACGGCCCCGCGACCGCCGGCACCACGATCGAGAGACCGAACGGTGCGCCCTTGTACGGCCCCGTCAGAAACACCTGGCCACCCTGCACCCAAAACGGGTCCGGTCCAGTACCAGTCGCGACAGTCGTATGCCCAATTAGACTGCCCTGCCCGCAGGTGCCCTGGGAGGCCTGTGGTTCGGGGCAGCGTTCCACGCCCTTGAGGATCCCGAGCACCCCGGGCGGCATCGTGAGCGTGATCCCGCTCAGGTTCTGGTCCTGGTCGGTACGCGAGAACGTCACACTCAACGGGCTGAACCCACCCGCCTGATTATTCGTCGTGCCCGCATTGAACGACGGCGCGAACCCGCTTACGCAGCCCGTGTTGATCGGGAAGCTGTCTGTGGCGTTCACGGGTGGCCCCGAATCGGGTGCGGACCATGGTGTGAGCGTCGAGTTCGTCGTATATGTCCCGCAGCCCTCGGGGGTCGAGAGCGGTGCGCGGGCGCCGCCGAACAGGTGGAGCTTCAGGTCGCCGACGGGGAACTGCGGGAGTTCGCTGAACGTCGTCGTCACCTGGCCCGTGGAGGGGTCTGTGTCGATGCGACCCGGGAGCTTGATCAGCACCCCAGTCGTCGGGTCGTCCACGACCATGTACATCGCCAGCAGCGTGTGGAACGGGTTTTCATTCTGCGCCGCTAGATATACCGAGCCCTGCAGCACACCCGCAGTCGTTGGGGTGCTGACTTCGACGGTGCCGATCTTCGAGGCTTCCGGGCATGCGGGCTGGTCGTTGGTGCCCAGTGCGATCTGGGCTTCCGAGCAGGCCTGCAGCCCTCCCGCCTGCGAGGGGTTGATCGAGACCCCGGCGGGCAGCGTCACGACGCTGTCGCGTAGTGGTGGTGTCGCGAGCGATTCGGGTTCCTCGTTCTGGGGGACCTTGACGTCGACGTCCACGCCCGTCGGGCTGTCCGCCGCCGTCGTTTCCGGCTGCGCCGTCACTGACCCGGTGAAGTGCAGTTCGTCACAGCCCGTCACCGGCGGCGATGTCGAGGTGCCTCCTACCCAGTTGGGGTCTGCAAAGTTGGGAGTGCCGTCTGTGTTGTAGCTCCCCGGTTCCTGCCACGAGTCCAGGTGGACCGAGGTCGTGAGCGGCTCCCCATCGCAGTCACTGGGGTTCGTGAACATCGCCACGGGTGTGTTCCCGCCGGCGTCCCGCAGCGCGGGGGTCCCGAACAGTTCGACCTGGATGTCGGACAGGTTGTTCTGTGGGATGTCGTGGCTGATCGTGCGCAGCACATAACCGTGGGGTGTCGGTACGACACTCGAATACAGGACGTGGGGGCCGTGGGCGAGGTCTAGGGCGCCGAACTCTGCCACGACGCCGTGCTCGGGGACCAGGTTGTATAGCGGGCCTTCCAGGCCGGCGGCGTCGAAGGGCTGAGTCAGGACGCTGCCTACTCGTGTGTCGGGTGGGCAGCCCTTGGGGGAGCCCAGTTCCGGCCCGGAGGAGAGTTGCGCAAACGTGCACTGCGGCGCCGCCAGCGCGCTGCCGAGGAACCCGAGGGGGAGGTCCACGACGACGTCTTTCACGTCGTGGATGCTCGTATCGTCTACAAACCCCTCAAACGCGGTGCGTCTGGCCTCATTGTTCACGTCGATCGTGTTGGAGTACCCAAAGGGGTGTCCCCCGGCCTGCGTATCAGGCTGTCCGTCCAAACCGGCGATGAACGAGTCGAACGAGCTCACACCGAACACCGGCAGCGCACCGCCATAGGTGTTATGGACGCTCGTGGACACTTCCGGGGCACCGCCACCGGATACCCTCGCGGTATCCGTCAAGGCTTCGCCGGCACCGGGTTCGGCGACAACATCGTAGAGGACCATTTCGAGCGTTTCGCCGGGACCGAGCGCATTCGTCCAGTGGCACTGCACCACCACCGGCTCAGAACCAGCTACCACTTCGCATTCTTCACCGAAATCCACTGCCTGGTTTCCTCTGCGCTTGGACCAGTACAGTTCGACCTGCCCCACAGACACGCCCGCCGGCAGCGTATCGGTGATCGTGATCGGGTTTTCACCCGTGGAGACACTACCCTCGTTCGCGACCGTCACACGGTAGGCATCCCCACAGAAATGCCCTTCGACCCCGTTCGCCTGGCAAAAAGCGTTATCGCCCGCCGAGAAGTTGGTCGGCGTCGCAAATCCCTGGACCGTCAATCCCGAACCAGGCGTCGCAGCAAACACAACACCCACCGGCGCCAGACAACACGCGAAGAACGCCACCACGATCGATAAGAGTCTCCTGAGCATGATCTACTTCCTCCCCCGCTTGACGTGAACCCGGCTGCCTACCGCCCTGCGCGTCTTCGCGCGCCGCCTGGGCTTCCTCGGCTTTCTCGGCTTGGGCTTGGCCTTCTTCTTCGCCTTCTTCTTCGGCTTCACAGCCGGCTTGGCCGCGACAGACACGGGGTTCCCCGCGCCGCTGAACGTCGCGCTCGCCGGCACCGACAGCGACGGCGCGCCACCCGGCGTCCCATGACACGCTTCGCCCTGACAAGACACCACCGGCGGCGAAGAAGGAATGCACGGTTCGCTCGCAGTACAGATCCGCGCGTCATAGATATCAGTCTGGGTATCAGTGTCCTGCGCGACCAGCGGATCGGCCGTCGTGAAAAACACATTCGCACCCGACGCGTCACTGCCCAGCAGCTGGACCGAACTTGCGCCGGCGCTGAGCGTCGCGTCCCGGCCATCGGAGATCAAATACACATGCCCTTCATGCCACTCATACACGTTCTGCGCGAGCGCCGAGCGACCATCCACGCGCGGAACCTCCACATCGTCAAGCGCACCCGGCACCAACGCGACAGGACTCGTAAAGAACACAAACGACCCATCGTTGGACATCGTCGGATCCGGACGCTCCGCACCCGCCCGCACGTGCCACCCATAGAACGGCGGACGAATACCTGCGTCACCCACGCCGCCGTTGCCGTTGTCATTGAAGCCATCGTTCCCGATCGAGATACGCACCAGCTGCCCCGTCACCGCGTCATACCGGTACACCTGCCCGGGGCCTTCCGGACGCGTGTCGTCAGCCGTCAACGCCAAATGGCTCGTAAACACCAAAAACCGCCCATCCGGCGTCACATTCGCATAACCGACCCCTTCGGCCCATTGCCGGGAGTCCGCATCCTGTCCTTCGGTGGAGGGTGAGAGCGCCGCGATGAACGCAACATGGCCCTGCGGGTACGTCGCGTCGCGCTCGAACACATACAGGTTCTCAGCACCATCACGCGCAGTCCCGCCCCCGTCGTTCGCGACATTCGTCAAGACGCCCTTGGCGACGAAATAGACGTGGGAGCCATCCGAGGAGAGCGCCATCACGTTCTGCACCCGCGGCCCACCCGCGACCCGCGGCCCACCAACACTCCCGTCCGCAGCCGACACCAAAACAAGATTATGGCCCGCCGGGTTATCGAAGTCGTACTCATACAAGTTGCAGCCACTCGCACCAGCCGTCCCCGGGCAGTTTTCCCCGGCGTCTGAGCTCGTGCTGTCCTCGCTCGCACCGTTGATCAGTTGCTGCGGGCTCGTAAAGAACGCCTTCGACCCATCCGAAGAAGCACCCTGGAATTCAGCGGCACGCGGCGCCGAACCAGCGCATTCACCCGTGCATTCCGTCGGGGAGCGCTGCGAGATCCCCACCGTCCGTGCCTGTTCCACACGCGCATACAATTCATTCACTGGCGGCGCCTTGCCCGAGAATCCAGCTGTACACGCATCCGCGACGAAATAAACAATACGACCATCGGCAGACAACGCACCATATTCGCGCCGAGAGCTGAGGCCGCCGGCTAGATGTGTTTGACAAGTGCTGATCAATTCGGTGCTGCCCGGACCACCGCTCACACCCACCAGCGACGGCTGGGTGTTACCCACACCGACATACTCATAAAGCGTATCTACATCAGGTGCGTTGTTGGTGGCATCGAACGGCCAACGGTACTCGTACGACGTAAAGACGATATGCGACAGATCAGCCGTCGCCACCACTTTCGGGAAAGTTTCGCGGTAACCCAGCGAAGGCTGACTGAACGGTCCGATATCGGCAAATGCCCCGTCCGCACCCCGTGCATACCAATCTTCCTCGCCGAACGGGGCTGTCGGCATGCTGAACAACGCGCTGCCGGTTTCAGCGCTGAACAGCCACGACGTGTTCTGATCGTACTGCGATGCCGCGGGCGCAAGCGCATTCGCCACCCAACCCCCACTCGTACGGGTAAAAGAATACGCCTCGCCCCACTGAAAGCTCCGATGCACAATGCACGCTTGGGCGTCCCCGAAACAGTCGAGGATGGGCGCCATCAAACGCGAACCGTCTTCCGCGATATCCGGTTCCTGCGGCTCAACGGACTGCCCCGACAACAACGAGGCGTTCTTGCTCGGCGGCGTGACCATCTCATACGCCCGACCATCCGGCAGACCCGCGCCGCTCGTGTCATACACAAACGTGTGATCCACCCCCGTCGTCGTGCCGTTCACATCATGCACGACGACCCGCCAGTGATACGTCACGTTCGCGTGCAATTCCGACACGTGCGCTTCCACCGGCACTTCGCCCGCCATCGCGGCGATGCTTCCATCCGGCACAGGGACCTTCGTCCCATACGCCGTGCTCGCACCCCATTCAAAATGATATTCAGTGGCCAATTCCCTCGGGTCGATCACGGCCGTCAGATCGACACCTTCCGCCGACAAGTGCTTCGCCGCCGCCGCGACGATCACCGGCACCGGCAACGTGGGGAATTCCGCATCCTCGCCACGCGCCGTTCCCTTCCCATCGACCGCGACCAGCCGGAAATGATATGTGGTACCACCCTGCAGTTCCTTCAAATCCGCGTGGACTTCCACCGCACCGGTACCTCCACCCACCGTCTCTTCGCATCTCGCGCTCTGACCATACGTGCTTTCGGTACCGTATTCAAAATAACATTCGCCGACAGGCGAACCATCGGGGTTCACCATACCGCTGACCGTCGCCGTCGTCGCCGTGATATTGCTCGCCACACCCGTATTCGCTTCGATCACCTGAACGAACGCATCGACCACACCCGCTGTCTTATCCGCCGCGTAGACCGTGCCGCTTCCCGAATCGACTGCCAAGCCAGCGCCACCGCTCAACTGGCCCGTGCCAAAGGACTCGACAGGTTCACAAGAACCACCCGCTGCGCACGACGGCGCGAGATGCTTGATCGAATGACCTTCGTCATCGATATACAAATCACTGCTCACCTGATCCACAGCCAAACCAGACGGCAGATAGCCACCATCCGTATTGTTGAGAAAAGGGGCCGGGGTCACTCCACCATTCATCAACCCACCACCAGACGTGTACTGGACAATGTTTTCATAGCCCCCAACGAAATAGAGATTCTGGGCGCTGTCGACCGCGAGACCAGACTCGGTGCTTTGCCCATCGGTCAGAGGCCATTCCCGAACGAACTTGCCGCCCTGATCGAACTCGAACATGTTCTCCGAATGCGACGTGTCCACCCAAAGATTCCCCGACATATCAACCGCCACACCCGCAACCGTCCCCCCCGACACACTGAACGGCCCATTGAAAGGCCCTTCCGCCCCAACCTTCCCTTCCAACTGCCCATCCGCCGGCACACGATCCCCCCAACCACTCACCAACGCCCCCGAACCCGTGAACTTCGTCACCAACCCGGTACCCGTATCCCCCACATACACATCCCCAAACGAAGCGCTCCCCGGATCGTTATCCACCGCGATGAACGTCGGCGCCTGGAACTCCCCCGCGCCCGCGCCCGACAAGCCCTTCTGGCAGATCAACGTACACGCTTCAAACCCCGACCCCCCACCAACGCCCCAACCCCACGCACGCACGAACGTCCCATCCGCTTCAAACTCATCCACCCGCGCATTCCCCGTATCCGCCACATACACATCATGCGTCGTCGAGTTCACAGCCACACCCGACGGCCCAGAGAGCTCGCCCGCATTCGGCCCCGGCGAGCCAAAGCTCGCAGAGAACGCATGCGAACCCACCGCCAACGCCGGCCCAGCCCCCAACACACCCACCAACAACACACCCACAAGCACCAGCAAGACGCGACGCAGCATCAACATCCCCTCCCAGAGCAATCGAGAACACGACCACCTGGGTGCGGACCCGGGCAGCACAAAACCGCCCCGGGCACCCAGCCCGAGACGGCGAAAGACCGAAGCGCGCTTAACGCGCGAGGAAGACCAACCCGGCGCCTGCCGCCGGATCTAGCCGCCGAAAACCGGCGGCGAAAGGCCCTAGAAGCTAACCAACCAGGCCAAGAGAGAGAGAGAGAGAGAGAGAGAGATGCTTCAGAGACGCTGAAGCATCTAGTTACGGTCCCCAGAGGGGCCGCTAGACCATTGGCCGCGCCACGCGCGGTGAAAATAAGATCACTCATCTCATATCCCTCATAAAGCGATCGAAACCCCTCTCCAACAACCCTACGGTCCCATGGAACCCGCACCAGCAGGAAGGACCCTGACCCGACCTATCAAAACCAGGCACATGCCTGACAGGAACAAGCCTATACCATCCCCGCCGCAAAAGTCAAGCCCCAAAGGAAACGCCCACCGCACAAGGGTCAAGCCTCCCCGATCGGCCCCGCTTCGCAATATGGCTCGCGGTGAGGCGTGCCGCGCCGCCGAAATGCCCTGGCCGCCCCGCTCCTCGCGCTCTGGCCGCCACGCCCCTCCCTCCATTTTGATATCTTTAATGATGTCGTGCTTCCATCCGAACTGATCCGCTCCACACGCGAACGCCTCGGCCTCAGCCAGCGGCGATTGGCCCTACGCGCCGGGACTACACAGGCCGCCGTGAGCCGTATCGAGCGAGGGCTCGTGTCGCCCACCTTCACGACCATCCGTGAACTGATGCTGGCGATGGGCGAGGAGCCAGTACTCTCCTCACAGCGACTGCCAACCGACTGGGATCCGGCACATATGGCGAGCACGCTTGAACGGACCCCAAAGGAGCGCCTTGCACTGGCGATCTCCTGGAACCGCGCGGCGGTCGAACTGGCGAACGCGGGACGCGCCGCGCGGGGCGATGGTTGAGCAGCAGCCGCCCGACGTGGCGCGCATCTTCGCCGCGCTCGACGCCCGTCGCGTGGACTATGTCGTCAGCCGCGCCCTGACAATCACGCTCGGAAACCACACGATCCCAATCGCCGGGCGCGACGACCTGATCAGGATGAAGCGCGCCAGCGGACGCCCCACAGACCTCGCCGACATCGCAGCACTGACCGAGCCGGGACACGAAGGATGACGAGCATCACCCGTCTGTCTGGGCTTTGATTGCCTGCTCGACTTCGGTGCCGCGCGTGGTGAGGGCCCAGCGGTTGGGCTCGCCCTTGGAGTGTCCCTGCCCGGTGTTCTGGAGCAGCCCGAGGCTTTCCAGGCGTCGCAGGAGCTTTGAGATCTGCCCCTGGTCCTCGACGCCGGCGGCGTCCGCGATCTGCCGATTGGACGCCCCCGGGTGCGCGCCGACGGCGACGAGCACCCTGACGGTGCGGTAGGTGAGGCGCATGTCGAGCCCACGTAGGGGGTCGCGGTGCTCGCGGCGCGCGGTGTGGTCGAAGGCGGGTGCGGGCCGGTCAATCTCCTTGCGCGCGGCCGCCGGGCCGAGGTAGGGGCCGACGATCAACCCCATCAACGGGCCGAGCAAATCCGTGAGCGGCGCGGGGTCACGCTGCAACAGACGGGTATGCACCAGCGCAAACGCACCACCGAGAACCCCCTCCGCCGTGAGCGGCGGAGGCTGCGTCTTAGCGAACGAGCGACCCTCGTCAACCACAGCGACGAGCTGTGTAAGGAGCTCCCCGCGGTGCGCGAGCACCCTCGGACCGCCACCCAACGCCTCGACGATCAACAACCTGCCCATGTCGGGCTCCTCATCCACGAACAACAACAACGCGGCAACAGCGTCCCGCAGCTGCGCCTGCCAGCCACGCGCCGCCACATACGCCGGAATAACACGCTCTCCCACACGCGAGACAGCGACCTCGAACGCCTCCGCGAGGCAATCTTCGCGGTCGGCGAACATTTCATAGAACGTGCGCCGCGAGACACCCGACCGCGCCACAACATGCGCGACCGTCGCGTTGCCCGCACCCCGCTCACCCGCGACTTCCATCATCGCCGTCAGCATCCGCGCCCTCTGGATCTCACTGACCTTCTCCCGCCCAACCCCAGTCGTCTCCCCACCACGAGGCTTCCCGCCAAGCCCCGCCTCGACCACGCCTGCCTCCACAACGGCAGGGCGACGCGTCTCGTCACCCCCACCAGAAGTCACGCCAGCGGTGAGACGCGCACGCTTACCTTGCGCCCTTTGGGTACCCGCCCCACCCGCCCTGCGCTCACGAGAGGACACCGCCATCGCCCCCGCCTACCCCTTCTTCCCGCCATGCTTCGCGGTCTTGGTCTTGCGCTTGGCGGACTTCTTCTTCGCCTTCGGGCAACCCGTCACCACAATCTTCACCGGCTGCTTCACGACGGCGCCGTTCTGCCCGGTGATCGTGAACGGCATGCTCAGGGCTTGGCCGCAGAGACTGCCCTTCGCCTTCGCCGAGACGACCGCCGCCAACCCCGAGTGCGGACCCTCCGGCAGCGTCAGCGCGAAGCTCGCGATCGGCGCGTCCGGGACGCTCGCGAACGTCGAGCTCGTAATGTTGTGCTTGATATCGATACTCCCCACCAGATCAACCGTCACGCCTTCGCCCTGCAAGATCGCAACGACATCGGGGAACGCCGCACCACCGTGGGACACCAGATACACCGGGCCGACGACAGGATTGGCGAGGATCGGCGTGCTCGCGGTCGCCGTCCCGATGTTCGACCCCGAAGGGCAGTTCGCCGGGTTCGCGTTGAACACCACTTCGGTGCACGCCTGCTGAATCGTCGTCAAACGCGCCGGCAACTGCTTCGGCAACGTCACCGCGACGCTATGGATGTTCGCCTCCCCCGCGGGGAACGCACCCCTCACGACCAGGCTCGCACCGTTCTTCTTGCTCGTCCCCGCCTGCGTACTGACACTGAAGACGGGCTTGAAGGACAGGTTCGCGCAGTTCGCGGCTTGGAAGCGACTCGACACCGCGGCCGTGGCGCCCTGCGTGCTGGACAGTGTCCCGTTGACCGTGAGTGGTTCGCAGCTGGTCGGGTTGAACGTGAACCCTGAGCGGTCGATGCTGACGTTCACAGTGCGGATCTGCAGCGGGATGCCCTGCAATATTGTCGGCAACGGGTCGCTTGAGACCGTGATCTGCGCGGTATGCGGGTCGATACTGATCGCCGCGCGGACAACGACGTTGCCGAGGTTGAACGGTCCCGCGACCGCGGGCACGACGATGCTCAACCCGAATGGTGCGCCCTTATACGGCCCGGTGAGGAACACCTGACCACCCTGCACCCAAAACGGATCAGGGCCCGTACCCGCAGCGACGGTCGTGTGCCCGATCAGACTGCCCTGCCCGCATGTGCCCTGGGAGGCCTGTGGTTCGGGACAGCGTTCTACGCCCTTGAGGATCCCTAACACCCCGGGCGGGGTCGTGACCGTAACCCCGCTCAGGTTCTGGTCCTGGTCGGTGCGGGAGAACGTCACCGACAATGGGCTGAAGCCACCGGCCTGGTTGTTGACCGTGCCCGCGTTGAACGACGGTGCGAACCCACTCACGCAACCCGAGTCGATCTGGAAGCTGTCCGAGCTGCTCGCGGGTGGACCGGAATCGGGCGCGGACCACGGCGTAAGCGTCGAGCTCGTCGTATACGTCCCGCAACTCTCGGGGGTTGTGAGCGGCGCGCGTGCTCCACCGAACAGGTGCAGCTTCAGGTCGCCGACGGGGAACTGTGGGAGTTCGGTGAACGTCGTGGTGATCTGGCCCGTGGTGGGGTTCGTATCGATGCGACCCGGGAGCTTGATCAACACCCCCGTTGTCGGATCGTCCACGACCACATACATCGCGAGCAGCGTGTGGAACGGATTTTCGTTCTGCGCCGCAAGGTAAACAGAGCCCTGCAGCACACCCCCAACCGTGGGAGTGCTGACTTCCACGGTGCCGATCTTCGACGCTTCCGGACACCCAGGCTGGTCGTTGGTCCCCAGCGCGATCTGCGCTTCCGAACAAGCCTGCAACCCACCGGCCTGTGAGGGGTTGATTGAGAGCCCCGCCGGCAGCGTCACGACGGTGTCGCGTAACGGTGGTGTCGCGAGTGATTCCGGCGCCTCGCTCTGGGGGATCTTGATCTCGACGTTCACGCCCGTTGGACTGTCCGCGGCCGTCGTTTCCGGCTGCGCGGTCACCGACCCAGTGAAGTGCAATTCGTCGCAGCCCGTCACTGGCGGCGAGGTCGATGTGCTCCCCACCCAGTTCGGATCCGAGAAGTTGGGGGTGCCATCGGCGTTGTAGCTTCCTGGGTTCTGCCACGAGTCGATGTGGACCGAGGTTGTGAGCGGTTCGCCGTCGCAGTCGCTTGGGTTCGTGAACATCGCCACGGGCGTGTTCTTGGTGCGGTCCGCCACAGCGGGGTTCCCGAACAGCGCGACCTGGATACCGGCCATATCGAATTGCGGTGCGCTGGCGCTCGTAGTGCGCAGCACATAGCCCTTGGGTGTCGGGACGACGCTCGCATCCAACACGTGAGCGCCGTGAGCGTTATCTATAAAACCGAACTCCGCCGCGACGCTGTGCTCGGGCACCATGTTGTATAACGGGCTTGTCACGCCGCCGGCGTTGGGTGGGAGGGTGAGGATGTTCCCCACCCGCGTATCCGCCGGACAGCCCCCCGTGGTCGAACCGACTTCCCCGACAGCGGAGAGTTGCGCCAGCGTGCACTGGGGCGCCGCGAGCGCGCTGCCCAGGAACCCGAGCGGGAGGTCCGCCACGACGTCCTTTACGTCGTGGATGCTCACATCTCCGATTTCGAATTCAAAGGGGCTTGTTCTGATCTCGTTGTTCAGGTCGATCGTGTTGGAGTACGCGTACGGATGACTCCCGGCCTGCGTATCAGGGAGGCCGTCCAACCCGGCGATGAACGCGCCGAACGAGCTCATACCGAACGCGGGAGAGGCGCCGCCATACGTGTTCTGGACGCTCATGGACGCCTCGGATGCGCCGCCACCGGATACCTTCGCGGTGTCCGTCAGGACTTCGCCGCTACTGGGTGCGACCGAGAGCTTGTCGAGGACCATTTCGAGCGATTCACCGGGGCCGAGCGGATACGGCCAATGACACTGCACGACCATCGGCTGAGAGCCGGAAACCACTTCGCATTCTCCGCCGAAATTTGAATTAGTTTCGCCAGACCAGGAAAGTTCCATTTCTCCAAGAGACACCCCCGGCGGCAGCGTGTCGGTGATCGCGATCGGGTTTTCACCCGTCGATACGCTGCCCTGATTCGTGACCCTCACCCGGTAAGCATCCGCACAGAAATTCTGTCGCGCCGCGTTGGCTTCACAATAAGCGTAGTCGCCCGCCGAGAAATTGCTCGGCGTAGCCCACCCCTGGATCGTCAACCCCACACCAGGGGTCACAGCGAACGCGGCACCCGCCAACAGCAGACCGCAGGCAAGGACCGCCAGCGTGGTCGATACGAGTCTCCTGAGCATGATCTACTTCCTCCCCCGCTTGACGTGAACCCGGCTTCCCACGGCCCTACGTGTCTTCCCTCGCCGCTTGAGCTTCTTCGGCTTGTGCCTGACCTTCTTCCTTACCTTCGCCTTCTTCTTCGGCTTCACGGCGGGCTTGATCGCGGGTGGCGTGAGGTTCCCCGCGCCGCTGAACATATTGCTCTCCGGCGCCGCCAGCGACGGCGCGCCACCCGGCGTCCCGTGACACGCTTCGCCCACACAGGGCACCACCGTGGCTGGGGAGGAGATGCACGGTTCGCTCGCAGTGCAGATCCGCGCGTCGTAGATATCAAGCTGGGTATCGGTGTCCTGCGCGACCAGCGGATCGGCCGTCGTGAAGAACACGTTCGCCCCCGACGCGTCGCTGCCGAGCAGCCGTACAGAGCTTTCGCCGCTGGTGACAGTCGTGTCGCGGCCGTCGGAGATCAGGTACACGTGCCCTTCATGCCACTCGTACACGTTCTCCGCCAGCGTCGACCCACCGCCCACCGTCGGAACCCTTACATCGTCAAGCGCACCCGCCACCAACGCAACAGGACTCCTGAAGAACACAAACGACCCATCATCCGACATCGTCGGATCCGCACGCTCCGCACCCGCCCGCACTTCCCACCCGACGAACGGGAGCACGATGCTCGCATCACCGGCACCCCCGTTGCCACCGTCGTTGAAACCACCCTCCCCGACCGAGATACGCACCAGCTGCCCTGTCACCGCGTCGTAGCGATACACCTGCATCGGGCCTTCCGGACGCGTATCGTCGGCGGTCAATGCCAAGTGGCTCGTGAACACCAGGAACCGCCCATCCGGCGTCACATTCGCCCGGCCAAGCCCGCTGCTCCATTGCAAACTGTCGACGTCCGGCTCTTCCTGGGTCGCGGGTGCGTCGGAGAGCGCCGCGATGAACGCGACATGCCCCTGCGGGTAGGCTGCGTCGCGCTCGAACACGTACAGGTTCTCAGCGCCATCCCGCGCGCTCTGACCCATATCGTTCGCGGTGCGCGTGAGGACACCCTTCGCGACAAAATAGACATGGGAGCCATCCGGAGAGAGCGCCATCACATTCTGCACCCGCGGCCCACCCGCAACCCGCGGCCCACCGACACCCCCATCACCCACCGACACCAGAACAAGGTTGTGGCCAACCGGGTTATCGAAGTCGTACTCGTACAGGTTGCAGCCACTCGCACCAGCCACCGTCTCGGTGCACTGCTCCCCGGCGTCCGAGCTGGTGCTGTCCTCGCTTGCGCCGTTGGTGAGCTGCTGCGGACTCGTGAAGAACGCCTCCGACCCATCCGAAGAAGCACCCTGAAATTCAGCGGCACGCGACGCCGAGCTCGCGCATTCACCAGTGCATTCCGTCGGGGAGCGTTGCGAGATCCCCACCGTCCGCGCCTGTTCAACACGCGCATACAATTCATTCACCGGCGGTGCCGCACCCGACTGCCCCGGCTTACATGCTTCCGAAAGGAAATACACGGTGCCGCCATCGGCAGACAACGCACCATAACGATACGCAGACGCGAGATGCTGTCCGCCAAGCTTTGTTTCACAGGTGCTGATCAGTTTGTTACTGCCAGATCCACCACTTACACCCACAAGCGATGGCTGTGCGTTACCCGCGACGTTCTCGTAAAGCGAGGCCGTACCAGGATGATCAGGGGTGGCATCGAACGACCAGCGAGCATTTTCTATCGCATACACGACATGCGACATATCGGCCGTCGCCACCACGGTAGGCTCAATATGCTGGAAACCCAGCGAAGGCTGTGTGATCGGGCCGATATCGGCCAACGCCCCACCCGACTCCCGCGCATACCAGTCTTCCTCACCCAACGGCGGCGTCGGGATACTGAACAACGCACTGTCCGCTTCAGCGCTGAACAGCCAATAGCTGCTCTGATCGTACTGCGTCGCCGCAGGCGCAAGCGGACTCACCACCCAACCCCCACCCGTACGGGTGTAGGAGTAAGGCTCGCCGTTCTGAGAGCTTCGATGCGCGATACACGATTCTGCGCCCCCAAAACAATCGATGGCGTTTATGATCATATGCGAGCCGTCTTCCGCAATATCGGGAGTCTGCACGAAAGGAGCCTGCCCAAACAACAGCGACGCATTCTTACTCGGCGGTGAGACCATCTCATACGCCCGGCCATCCGGCAAACCCGCACCACTCGTGTCATACACAAACGTATGATCCACCCCCGTCGTCGTACCGTTCACATCATGCGCCACGACACGCCAGTGATACGTCACATCCGCACTCAACCCCGACACCTGAGCTTCCACCGGCACTTCACCCGCCACCGCCGCTATGCTCCCATCCGGCACAAGGACGCTCGCACCATACACGGTGCTCGTGCCCCATTCGAAATGGTATTCGGTTGCCAGTTCCTTCGGGTCGATCACAGCCGTCAGATCGACACTTCCCGCCGACAGATTCTTCGTCGCCGCCGCGACGACCACCGGCAGCGGCAACGTCGGGAATTCGCCGTCCTCACCACGGACCGTTCCCTTTCCATTCGTCGCAACCAGCCGGAAGTGATACGTGGTACCACCCTGCAGTTCCTTCAGATTCGCGTGAACTTCCACCGAACCGATACCCCCACCGACCGTCTCTTCGCACTTCGTGCTCTGACCATACGTGCTTTCGGTGCCGTATTCAAAATAGCATTCGCCGACAGGCGAGCCATCAGGGTTCACCGTCCCGCTGACCGTCGCCGTAGTCGCCGTGATATTGCTCGCCACACCCGTACTCGCTTCGACCACCTGAGCAAACGCATCGACGACACCGGCCGACTTGTCCGCCGCATAGACCGTCCCACTCCCCGAATCCACCGCCAAGCCCGCCCCACCGGTCAACTCGCCCGCGCCAAACGACTCCACCGGCTCACAAGAACCCCCCGCAGCACACGACGGTGCGAGATGCTGAATCGAATGACCTTCGTCATCGACATACAAATCATTGCTCACCTGATCCACAGCCAAACCAGACGGCAGATAGCCACCATCCGTATTATTGAGAAAGGGAGCCGGGGTCAGTCGACCAGCCAACACACCACTGGACGTATACTCGTCGACATTTCCAAAACCCCCGACGAAATAGAGATTCTGGTTGCCGTCGACCGCGAGACCAGACTCAGTCGTCTGCCCATCGCCGAGTGGCCATTCCTGAACAAACTTACCGCTCTGATCGAACTCGAACATGATCTCCGAATGCGACGTGTCCACCCAAAGATTCCCCGACGTATCGACCGCCACACCCGCAACCGTCCCCCCCGACACACCAAACGGCCCATTGAAAGGCCCTTCCGCCCCAACCTTACCTTCCAACTGCCCATCCGCCGGCACACGATCACCCCAACCACTCACCAGCGCCCCCGAACCCGTGAACTTCGTCACCAACGCCGAACCCGTATCCCCCACATACACATCCCCAAACGAAGCACTCCCCGGATCATTATCCACCGCGATGAACGCCGGCGCCTCGAACTCCCCCGCCCCCGCACCCGACAACCCCTTCTGACAAATCAACGTACACGCTTCAAACCCAGCCCCCCCACCAACACCCCAACCCCAAGCACGCACAAACGTCCCATCCGCTTCAAACTCATCCACCCGCGCATTCCCCGTATCCGCCACATACACATCATGCGTCGTCGAGTTCACAGCCACACCCGACGGCCCGGACAGCTCGCCCGCATTCGGACCCGGCGAGCCAAAGCTCGCCGAGAACGCATGCGAACCCACCGCTCCGGCCGGCCCAGCCCCCAACACACCCACCAGCAGCACACCCACAAACACCGTCAAGACGCGACGCAGCATCAACATCCCCTCCCAGAGCAATCGAGAACACGACCACCTGGGTGCGGACCCGGGCAGCACAAAACCGCCCCGGGCACCCAGCCCGAGACGGCAGAGACACAGGGCGCAACAAGCGCCCGCAGAAACCCAACCCGGCCCACGTAACCGGAGCGAGCCGCCGAAAACCGGCGGCGAAACAGCCTAGAAGCTAGAAGCCCCGGCCAAGAGAGAGAGAGAGAGAGAGAGATGCTTCAGAGACGCTGAAGCATCTAGTTACGGTCCCCAAAGGGGCCGCTAGACCATTGGCCGCGCCAGGCGCGGTGAAAACAAGATCACTCATCTCATATCCCTCATAAAGCGATCGACATCCCTCTCCAACACAACCCTACGGCCCCTAGGAACCCGCACCAGCAGGAAGGACCCTGACCCGACCTATCACGCCAGACACATGCCTGACAGGAACAAGCCTATACCATCCCCGCCGCAAAAGTCAAGCCTCAAAGGAAACGCCCGCCGCACAAGGGTCAAGCCTCCCCACGGGCCGGGGCAGCGCGCACGGCTCGCCCCGGGGCTCAGGCGTCGGCGGGCAGCAGCGTGAAGGCGCCACCCTGCAACGGGGTGACGGTTCGAAAGGCGCGTTCGTCAAGAGTAAGGATGCGACGGGTCTCCCATCGGGCAGCGAGCACCACCAGCGACGCGTCGGCCAAGCCGAGCTCAAGATCGCGGTAGCGCGCGGCAAGGTCGCGAGCCACGGCCAGGTCGGCCCGGACGAGCGAGTCCACAACGTATGTCTCGCTCGCGAGGTCGTCGAGGAAGGCCAGCTCGACGTCAACCCCGAGGCGACGAAGGATCAGGTAGTCCGCCTCGGCGGCCACGACTTGTGAGGTGACGAGCGCACCGGGCTCGGAGCGCAGCACTTGCGACACCGGACCATGTTCGGGATCCTCGGAGTCCGCCTGTGCATACAGCGCGCCCGCATCGACGATCAGCGGAACGCCGGCCATGACCGAGCGATCAAGCGCGCCCGGTCACGGAGCGATAGAGCTCGTCCGCGTCCCACCCGCGCCGCCCCGTTGCCCCCCCGCGACCCTTGCCAAGGCTGTGGAAGGTGCGGGTCGTCTCGTGCGGCTGCGCCGTGACGAGCCGTACGCCCTCGCGGATCAAATCGGCCTGAGAACGGCCTGTACGCGCAGCCGTACGCTTCAGGTGCAGCGACTCCTCGGGCGTCAGATACACCGATGTCTTCGTCATTGCCCTATATAGGGTAGCACCTGCTCGCCGACCGTCGCAGGCACCCAAGCATGAGCCCACAATCGGCTTTACGTCATCACCCGTCTGTCTGGGCTTTGATTGCCTGCTCGACTTCGGTGCCGCGCCGGGTGAGGGCCCAGCGGTTGGGCTCGCCCTTGGAGTGTCCCTGGCCGGTGTTCTGGAGCAGCCCGAGGCTTTCCAGGCGTCGCAGGAGCTTTGAGATCTGCCCCTGGTCCTCGACGCCGGCGGCGTCGGCGATCTGCCGGTTCGAAGCCCCCGGGTGCGCGCCGACGGCGACGAGCACCCTGACGGTGCGGTAGGTGAGACGCATGTCGAGCCCACGTAGGGGGTCGCGGTGCTCCCGGCGCGCGGTGTGGTCGAAAGCGGGGGCGGGCCGGTCAATCTCCTTGCGCGCCGCGGAGGGCCCGAGGTAGGGGCCGACGATCAACCCCATCAACGGGCCGAGCAGGTCGGTGAGCGGCGCGGGATCGCGCTGCAACAGACGGGTATGCACCAGCGCGAACGCACCCCCGAGAACCCCCTCCGCCGTGAGCGGCGGAGGCTGCGTCTTAGCGAACGAGCGACCCTCGTCAACCACAGCGACGAGCTGTGTAAGGAGCTCCCCGCGGTGCGCGAGCACCCTCGGACCCCCGCCGAGCGCCTCGACGATCAACAACCGGCCCATGTCGGGCTCCTCGTCCACGAACAAAAGTAATGCGGCGATGGCGGCCCTGAGCTGCGCCTGCCAGCCACGCGCCGCCACATACGCCGGAATAACACGTTCTCCCGCACGCGAGACAGCGACCTCGAACGCCTCCGCGAGGCAATCTTCGCGGTCGGCGAACATTTCATAGAACGTGCGCCGCGAGACACCCGACCGCGCCACAACATGCGCGACCGTCGCATTACCCGCACCCCGCTCACCCGCGACTTCCATCATCGCCGTCAGCATCCGCGCCCTCTGGATCTCACTGACCTTCTCCCGCCCAACCCCGGCCGTCTCCCCGCCACGGCCCTCCCCAGCGCGCCCAGGCCCTTCCCCGCGCGCAGCGGGGATCGCCGCGTCGCCGGGGCGCGCACGCTTACGCGCCCCGACTCTTCGCTCACGCGAGGACACAGCCATCCCCTGCCTACCCCTTCTTCCTCTTGCCCTTGGGCTTCCGGGCCTTGGCCTTCTTCTTCGCGCGCGGACAACCGGTCACCGCGATCTTCACGGTCTGCTTGACTACCGCGCCGTTCTGGCCGGTGATCGTGAACGGCATCGTGAGGGACTGGCCGCAGAGGTTACCCTTGGCCTTGGCGGGGACGACGGCCGCGAGCCCGGAGTGGGGTCCCTCGGGCAGCGTCAGTGCGAAGCTCGCGATCGGCGCGTCGGGGATCGCGGCGAACGTGGAGCTCGTGATGTTGTGCTTGATGTCGATGCTGCCAACGAGGTCGACGGTGACGCCTTCGCCCTGCAGAATCGCCACGACATCGGGGAACGCAGCACTACCGTGGGACACCAGATACACCGGACCCACTACTGGATTGGCGAGGATCGGTGTCCTCGCCGTCGCCGTCCCGATGTTCGAGCCAACCGGGCACGACGCCGGGTTCGCATTGAACACCGCTTCGGTGCATGCCTGCTGGATCGTCGTCAATCGCGCCGGCAGCTGCTTCGGCAACGTCACCGCGACACTGTGGATGTTCGCCTCCCCCGCCGGGAACGTTCCCTTCACAATCAGGCTCGCACCCTTCTTCTTGCTCGTCGCCGCCTGCGTGCTGACGGCGAAGAGGGGCCTGAATGGAAGGTTTGCGCAGTTCGCCGCTTGAAAATGGGACGATACGTCCGCGGTGGCGCCCTGTGTGCTCGACAGCGTCCCTCCCACCGAGAGTGATTCGCAGTTCGTCGGGTTGAACATGAACCCAGCGCGGTCGATCGTCACGTTCACCGTCCGAATGTCGAGCGGAATGCCCTGCAGGATCGTCGGCAGCGGATCGCTCGCGACCGTGATCTGCGCGGTGTGCGGGTCGATCGAAATCGCCGCGCGAACGACGACGTTGCCGAGATTGAACGGCCCCGCGACGGCGGGCACCACGATTGAGAGCCCGAACGGTGCGCCCTTGTAGGGGCCCGTCAAGAACACCTGGCCACCCTGTACCCAATACGGGTCGGGGCCCGTGCCAGCAGCGACAGTCGTGTGCCCGATCAGGCTGCTCTGGCCACACGTGCCCTGAGATGCCTGTGGTTCTGGGCAGCGTTCCACGCCCTTGAGGACTCCCAGCAGCCCAGGCGGCGTCGTAACGGTGATCCCGGCCAGGTTCTGATCCTGGTCCCCGCGGGACAAGGTCAATGTGAATGGCCCGAAGGCGCCAGCCTGATTATCGGTCGTGCCGGCACTGAAGGACGGGTTGAACCCGGTCACGCAGCCCGTGCTGATCTGGAAGCTGTCCGACGGTTCCGCGGGCGGACCGGAGTCCGGCGCGGACCACGGCGTCAGCGAGGAGGTCGTGGTGTAGGTGCCGCACCCCGCGGGCGTCGACAGCGGCGCGCGGGCTCCACCGAACAGGTGGAGCTTCAGGTCGCTGAACTGAAACTGCGGGAGCTCGTCGAACGTCGTGGTCAGCTGGCCCGTGGCGGGATCTGGATCGATCCGGCCAGGACTCTTGATCAACACGCCCGTTGTGGGATCGTCGACGACCATGTACATCGCCAGCAGGCTGTGGAATGGGTTTTCGCCCTGCGTCGCAAGATAGACCGAGCCCTGGAGGACGCCCGCGAGCAGCGGTGTCGTCAGTTCGACGACGCCGATCTTCGATGCTTCCGGACACGTCGGCTGTGCGTTGCTGCCGAGCCCGATCTGCGCCGGCGAGCAGGCCTGCAGCCCACCCGCCGAGGACGGGTTCACAGACACGCCCGCGGGCAATGTCACGACCGCCTTCCTCAACGGCGGGGTCGCAAGCGTCCCCGGGTCCTCACTCTGCGGGACCTTCAACTCGAACCCAAGACCGGAGGGGCTGTCCGCCTGCGCGGTTTCCAGCTGCGCGCCGATCGACCCCTCGAACTGGAGTTGATCGCAGCCCGTCACCGGCGGAGATTCGGCCGTCCCCGCCGCCCAATTCGGGTCATTGAAGTCCGGGGTGCCGTCCGCGTTGTAGCTGCCCGGACTCTGCCACGAATCCAGATGGATACTCGTCTTCAACGGTTCACCTGTGCACTGCGATGGGTTGGTGAACAGCGCCACGGGATTGTTCCCGCTTTCATCACGCGCAGCCGGATCACCGAACAGCGTCACTTCGATCGCGCTCATCGCTATCTGCGGGATGTCGGGACTTGTGGTTCGCAGCACATACCCCGCCGGGGTTGGGACCACACTCGAGTACAGGACGTGCGCGCCGGCAGTGACGTCCACGAAACCGAACTCCGCCGCCGCGCCGTGTTCGGGCACCATGTTATACAGCGGCCCGTGTACCCCATTTAGGGTGTCTGGCAGTGTGACGATCTGCCCGATCTCGGTCGCCACCGGGCAGCCACCCACTCCGTTGGAAATGTGTGATGAGAGCTGCGCAAACGTACACTGCGGAGCAGCCCGAGTGCTGCCGAGAAACCCAAGCGGCAAATCGATCACGACGTCCTTCACGTCCTGAACGCTCGTGGCCTCGATCGCGTCTCCTTCGTTGGGGGTGAATCTGAACTCGTCGTTGAGCTCGATCCGCAACGCGTATTCATACGGATGATCGCCAGCCTGCGTGTCCGGAGCACCATCCAACCCGGACAGGTACGAGGTGAGGCTGGCTCCGAACGGCGGCGTCACGCCGATCTCGTTCTGTACGCTCGTCGAGGCTTCCGCAACACCCCCGCCCGAGACTGCCGCGGTGTCCGTCAACGAGCCCTGGCTGGCCGAGTCGACCGTCGTGTAGACCATCATCGTCAGCGTCTGACCGGGTTCGAGCGCGATCGGGAACGTACACCGCACAGGAGTCGTCGTGCAGCCGAGCCCTTCGGCCAGATCCGTTTTCGCTCCCTGACCGTTTTCAAGGCCGGACCAGTAGAAGATGACCCGCCGCGCCGTCAGCCCGGGCGGCAGACTGTCCGTGAGGGTCAGCGGGCCGACCGTTCCGACGCTCCCGGTCTCGCGAACCGTGACCCGATAGGCATCGCAAAGCACGTTAACGCCTTCTCGCTGTGTAACAGTACTCAGACAACGCGCGGTGTCGGCCGCGGAAAACCCACTTGGGAACGCGACCGCACCGATCGTCACGTTCATCGCCGGCGTGACGGCCGTCGCCGTGCCAGCCGACACCAGACAGGCTGCGACAACGGCCAGCATGGTGTTGATCGATCTCTTCGCCATGACTATTTCCTCCCACGCTTGACGTGCTTACCCGCTCGCTGTGCCCTGCGCACCTTCGGGTGTCTGCCCTTTTTCACCGTCTTCGGCTTGGCTTTCTTCTTCGGCTTCACTGCAGGCTTGGCCTGCGGAGACAGGTTCCCTGTCCCAGTAAGCGCCGCGCTCGCCGGCTCCTCGAGCACCGGCGCACTGGCCGCCGCGCCATGACACGCTTCGCCTTCGCATGGAGTCGACTGTGCCGACAAGCCGACGCATGGTTCCCCCGCGGCGCAGATCCGCGCGTCGTAGATATCGAGCTCGGTATCGGTGTCCTGTTCCACCAATGGATCCGCAGTCGTGAAGAACACATCTGCACCCGACGCGTCGGTACCCAACAGACACACCGAGGACCCCTTCTCGCAAGCAATATTACCTGGGCTTCCAGCGTTGCGGGTGGCGTCGCGACCGTCGGAGATCAGATACACGTGCCCGTCGTGGTACTCATACACGTTCTGCGCGTACGCCGGAAGGCCCTCGACCACCCCGATCGGCACGTTGTCGAGCGCCCGCGGCGTCAACGCCACCGGACTCTGAAAGAAGACATAGGAGCCATCGTCGGACATTGTGAGATCCTTACGAACGCCGAGACCAGTCAGCTTTTCCGCGATGGTTGCATCCTCTGAGCAGCCGCTTGGTAAACAGGGCGAGTTTGTGGAGAGATTGCCGTTGTCGTTGAATCCTTCATTGCCGATGGAGATACGCACGAGTTCACCCGTCTGGGCGTCGAAGCGGAACACCTGCTGCGCATGGCCCACGCTCATATCGTCAGCGGTCAGCTGGCCGCTGCTCGTGAACACGAGAAAACGCCCGTTCGGGGTGACATTCGCCTTCGACTCGCCATTCTGAGTCCACTCCGTTTGATCGAAGGCTGGCAGCGTGGCGATGAACTCGAGATGGCCCGCCGGGTAGGTGGTATCGCGCTCGAACACATACAGGTTGTCGGCCCCCTCCTGTGCGCCCTGCCCTTGGCTGTTCGTCGCGTCGGTCAGTACGCCCTTCGCGACGAAGTAGACGTGCGAGCCGTCTGCGGAGAGCGCCATCACGCCCTGCACCTGTGGCCCATCGCCACTGGTGTCTCCCGCGGAGACATCGATCAGCTGATGCCCAGTCGGACTCGCCAAATCGTACTCATACAGGTCACAGCCACCCTTAGCACTCGTAAGGTCGCACGACGTTCCTGCGCCATCCTGACTGATGTCCTGACCATCCTCGCTCGCTTCGTTGGTGAGCTGCTGAGTGCTGAGGAACAATGCCTTCGAGCCGTCTTCGGAAGCGCCCACAAATTCGGCGTTGCTCGGCGAGGACTGCTGGCAGATGCCGGTGCAGTCCCCCGAGGAATGCTGGGAAATCGCGACGGTACGCGACCCGTCGATGCGAGCGTAGAGCTCATCGGCGGGCACCGGCGTGTGCGCGTTGGTCCCCGAGCCCGAAGCGCAGGGCCGGGCAGTGAAAAACACAGTTTCACCGTCCTTTGACAGTTCACCAATATTGTGGGTCGAGCCATTACCCAGATGCGTTCCGCAGACGCTGATCAGATCGGTGCTGCCAGGCCCTCCGCTCACTCCAACGAGCGCCGGCTGGGAATTACCGGCCCCGACATACTCATACACTGAATAACCGTCCGTTTCACTCAGACCATGCCGCGTAGCGTCAAACGGCCAGTGTCCGAACTGCGGGTTCGTCTCCCACACCACGTGCGAGAGGTCGGAGGTAGCGTCGATAGCATTACGGTAGTCCTCTTCTACCAGTGAAAGTGAACCCGGGACCACAGGAGGCGCGGGAGGGCCGATATCCGTGAATGAACCATCCGGCTCACGCGCGTAGAATGCATTGTCGCCCCCGGACGCCAGAAATTCGAACAATGCCGCGCCGGTTTCCGGGCTGTACAACATCGGACTGCTCGCCGGAGCCTGCGTCGCCGAGGGCTCCAGCGACGTGGTCACCCAGCCCCCGCCGGTGCGCGTGAACGAATACGCCGAGCCGATCGAGTCTTCGCGCATCGCGTTACATGAGGTGGCACCGGCAAAGCACTGGATGCTCGGGGCAATCACACGAGAGCCGTCAGGCGAGATCGCAGGCGCGAGGATGCTCGTGGAGACATCGTTGATCAGCGCCCCGTTCTTGTGCGGGGGCGTCACCATTTCATACACCCGATTGTCTGGCAGGCCTTCGCCGCTGGTGTCGTATCGGAAGGTGTGGTCTGCCCCGTGTACGGTGCCGAGCGCGTTCTGCGCCACGACGCGCACGTGATATGTGACGTTCGCCGAGAGACCGCTGAGCTTCTGTGTGATGGGCTGGGCACTTGTGCCCGAGCCGACGTCAGCGTCGGGCGTCGGGACATTCGCGCCATAGGCGGTGTTCGTACCGTATTCGATGTGGTACGTGGTATCGCTCCCTAGGGGGTTGATCTGCGCGTGAACAATCGCGCCCGCGGATGTGACGTCGGTGATGGCGAGATTTTCGATCAGAGCCGGGGCAGTGGTCGTAAATGCCTCATCGGGCCCGTCGGTCGTGCCGGCGGAGTTGACCGCCACAACGCGGTAGTGGTAGCTGACACCTGACTGCAAGCCGGTCGGTTCGACGCTGACCGCGACATCGCTGGTCCCAGAGCCGATGTCGGCGTCGGCTATCGGGAGGCTGGTCCCGTAGGCGCTTGTGGTGCCGTATTCGAAGTGGTATGTGGTGTCGAACCCGTGCGGGTCGATCTGCGCCGAGAAGGTTGCGCCGGTCTGCTTGATTTCACCGGCCGACTCTTCATCCACGCTCGGCGAGCCCGTCGTCGTGAAGGTTTCGTCCTGGCCGTACTGGAGGATGCCATCCCCGTTCGCCGCGACCACCCGGAAGTGGTAGGTGCTGTCCGCGGGCAGCCCGCTGAGGGTCGCGTTGACCGCCACCGCGGCGGTGCCCGACCCCGGTTCGGGGGTGCATGGTGCGCTCTGCCCATACGTCGTGGCCGCACCGTATTCAAAACGACAGGTCGTGACCTGCACCCCATTCGGATTTACCGTCCCGTTCAGCGTGGCGCCCGTCGGCTGCACGCCTGACGCAGGCTCGGTCGTGACGTCCGGCAGCGTGACCAATGGGCCCCAGTGGTACACAGTTCGGCTTTCTCCGCCGGCCAGGTACACGTCGCCGCTCGTGCCGTTCACCGCGATACCCCCGGTATTGCCTTCGGACGGAATCCGAAAGCTCGAGACGAGCGTGCCGCTGGAGTCAAACTCCTGCACCTGATAGCGTTCCTGCAGAACGAATACATCGTTGTTCGCCGGGTCGACCCCGATCAAAGACAGGTTGGAGCTTGGGAGCGACCCGAGCGCGATGCCGGTCGGACCGAACTCGTCGATTACGCCACCGCAGGAGGCATAGACGTCATCGTTGGAGTCGACCGCCAGCCCCGGGAGCGACGCTTCGCAGCCCGTCGCGAACTGCGACACGAAGACTCCGGAGGAATCGAACTTGTCGACCTCGCCGTTCGCCTCATACACCCACACGTTGCCGGTGGTATCGACCGCCAGCGCGAGTGCGGCGCCGAACTGACCCTCCGTGTCGAACGGCCCACCCGGAGTGCCCGTCAACTGGCCGCTGTAGGCGCCGGCCGAGGTGAACCTGTCCACCACACCATGGCCCGCGTCCACCACATACAGATCGCCATAGGAGGGACTGAGCGGATCATTGTCCACGGCCACCCCATCGGGAGTGCCATAGATTTCACCGCCGGGAAATGCGAACGACCCCGCCGGCGTCGCGGCGCCGCTCAGCGCGCTGCTCCCCAGCGAGGCGAAATCCACAGCGTTACCCGACGCATCAAACCTGTCTACCACACGGTTCGCGATGTCCACGACGTACACATCTCCAGTGGATTCGTCGACCGCAATTCCATTCGGGTCGCCGAATGACCCAGCGGGCGTCCCTTCGCCCATGAAACTTCCGATCAGCAGATGCGTCGTGGACGCCCCCGCGGACGCTGCACCCCACGCGACACACACCGACGCTACACACAACCAAGCAATGACGGACAACCGCAGCCGACGAGCCATCAACATCCCCTCCCAGAGCAATCGAGAACACGACCACCCAGGAGAACCGGGTAGCACAAAACCGCCGCGGGCACCCAGCCCGAGACGGCAGAGACACAGGGCGCAACAAGCGCCCGCAGAAACCCAACCCGGCCCACGTGACCGGAGCGAGCCGCCGAAAACCGGCGGCGAAACAGCCTAGAAGCTAGAAGCCCTGGCCAGAGAGAGAGAGAGAGAGAGAGATGCTTCAGAGACGCTGAAGCATCTAGTTACGGTCCCCAGAGGGGCCGCTAGACCATTGGCCGCGCCAGGCGCGGTGAAAACAAGATCACTCATCTCATATCCCTCATAAAGCGATCGACATCCCTCTCCAACACAACCCTACGGCCCCTAGGAACCCGCACCAGCAGGAAGGACCCTGACCCGACCTATCACGCCAGACACATGCCTGACAGGAACAAGCCTATACCATCCCCGACGCAAAAGTCAAGCCCCAAAGAAAACGCCCGCCGCACAAAGGTCAAGCCTCCCATGGCCGGGGCGTGTGCACCGGCTCACCGGAGCGGAGCCGTTGGCGTCTCAGCGAGGGTCGCTGCGATAGGCGACGGAGCGATGGCGGATCGCGGTCACGCGGACGATGCGACCCTCGTCCTTGAGCTCGTAGAGGATCCGGTAGGACCCAACGCGCAGCGCCTGCAGGCCGCTGAGCCGCCCGCTCAGCTCGTAGCCACTGTGGGGCTCCCGCCCAAGTAGAGCGATGGCGCCTTCGACGGCGTCCATCAGCGGCCAGTCAAAATCGAGCAGCGCGAGCCGGGCGGCGCGTACGAGGACGATCCGCGCCACGGATCAGCTGGCGGCGCGGAGCCTGGCAGCCCGAAGCTCAGCGAGCTCCCGCTGCACCTCCTCGAACGGGACCGTTTCCCCCCGCTCGCCCTCGGCCCGGCCGGCTTCGATCGCCGCCATCGTATCCTTGTCGGAAAGGATCTCGGCCGTTTCCTCCAACGCCTCGTACTCATCGATCGGCACGACCACCGCAGCCGGCCGCCCATTGCGCGTCACGACTACGTGATCGCGCCGGTCGGCGACATCGCTAAGCATTTGCGAAAGGTTGTCGCGAAACTCCCGCACGGGCACCGTCTTGGCCATGGGCGAAGTGTACCGTATTGCGTACGCACTTAGACTTGCCTGCGCTGACGGTCAGGCCCCACCCATCATGTGCCGCGCGGCAAGGCCGGCCCACTCGCCATACGGTGCGAAAAACTCCCTGACCTGCCACTCCTCGGCCCGCGCGTGGGGATCACCGCCTGAGAGGTGGCGCCCGACCAGTTTGAGATAGCCGAGGTCGCCCGCCGGGATCTGGTCGTTGCGCCCCTGGCCATAGAGCGCCAGCATCTCAACCGTCCACGGCCCGATACCGGGGATCGCTCGCAGGCGCCGCCAGGCGCGCTCGTGGTCGGGGGCGTGCAGGTCGATGTGCCGGCGCGCGACTTCGCGCGCCGCGCGCACGAGGGTGCGGGCACGGGAGCCGCCGAGGTCGAGCGACTGCAGGTAGGCGGGCGAGAGGCCCGCCATCGCCTCGGCGCTGGGCACATCGCGCAGCGACACGCCGTCGCCCTCCCAGCGCGGCCCCATGCGCCACACGATGCGCCGCTCGATTTCCGCGGCACGCTCGAACTCGATCAGCTGCTCGCAGATCGCCCAGGCAAGCGCCTCGAAGGGCTCGGGACGGCGACGGATGCGCAGGTGCAGACGACGCCGCATGGAGTGGCCGATCAGCGGGTCGTCACGGAAGCGTTTGTGAAAGGCGCGCAGGTCGTCGTCGACGCCGAGCGCGAAGCGCATGCGCGCGATGCCATGCCGCGCCGCCGCGCGCGTGTCAGCACACGCGCCGAACAGAACGGCGTCGGACGAGGTCTGCGCCACGCGCACGACGACGGGCCGGCCCTCGTGATGCAGCAGCCGATGCAGCACCCCGCTGCGGTGGCGCAGCACCCCGTCGGCTCCCCCGTGCAGCGGCAGGCGAAACGGCCAGGGCGGCCGGACCTCCTCGCGCAATTCAACTTCACCGCCGATCGCAGGCCCGCGCGATACTCCGCGGCGCAACGCACCGACGCCCGACGCGCGCGGTGCAAGAGCACCGGCCACGGCCAAGGCCCGCTCAGCCCTGCTCGCCGCCGCCCAGCAGGTGGATGTCCACGAGCAGCGAGCGGGTGGAGACGATCTGCAGTGCCTCGACGCGACCCCTGGGCGAGCGCCTGAGCAGGCGCCGGCGCGGTGTCACGCCAGCGGCCAGCGCGGCACGGTTGTGGCGGCGGCTGACGAGGCCCACGACGGCGGCGCCCGCGACGAACCCGCCGGCCGCGACGGCGGCGGCCTGCACCGCGGGGACCATCCCGCGCGTAGGCGCGGACAGCGCCGAGTGGGGCGCGGCGAGCACGATCCGCTCCTCGGATTCGACAAGCAGCGCGTCGACTTCCTCGGTGACTGGCTCAGCCTCGGGCTCGTACGGCTCGCTCACTAGATGCAGTGTAAAGAGCGCGTCAGACCGCTACGCCGGCACAGCGACCGCGATGCTCTCGGTTGCGCCGGAACAGCGACCGCGATGGCCTTGGGCTACGCCGGCACAGCGACAGCAGCGGTGTCCGTCGCCTCCGCGGTGTCGCTCAAAAGCCGCTCATACATCCGGTACTTCTTCACGACCCTACCCCCCATCGCCTCCATCCCCCGGTTCATGGCGGTGTTGGTCTCGAGGATCCAGCCCATCTCCCCGCCCGTCTGCGGGCGAGCTTCGGCGGCGTCGAAGTGCATCTCATACAGCTTCGCCGCTACGCCCGTGTGCTGGTACTCGGGCTTCACGCCCAGCCAGCCGACGCGCACGCGCGTCATGATCGAGCCCTTGCGCAGGAAGTGCCACCAGCCCAGCGGGAACAGGCGTCCCTTCATCTTAGCCAGCACCTGGTTGAGGTCGGGGATCGTGATCGCCATGCCGACGACCTCGCCGGTGTCTTCGCGCTCGGCGATCATGAACCAGTGCTTGTCGAAGGCCAGCTGCAGCTCCTGGGCGAGCGCGTCGAGGTCCTTCTTGGAGTAGGGGATGAAGTCCCAGTTCTGTGACCAGGCGCTGTTGTAGACGTCAGCGAAGGCGTCCATGTCCTTGCGCAGCTGGCGGCGGCGCATCGGCCGCACACGGATGCCGTGCTCGGACTGAGCCTTGGCTGCGAGCTCCCAGATCACCGGTAGCACCCTGTCGCGTTCTGAGACCTCGAGGTTCCACATCCAGAGGTCCATCGCCTTGGTCAGCCCCGCGTCCTCCAGCAGGCGCTGGTAGTAGGGGGGGTGCCACGGCTGGTGGATCATCGGCCGCGCGTCGAAGCCCTCGATCAGGATCCCGCACTCGTCGTTCATCGCCAGGTCTGCCGGCCCCAGCATGCGCCCACAGCCGCGCTGTGCGAGCCATGCCTGTGCGGCGTCGAGCAGCGCGCCCAGCACCTCCGCGTCCTCCTCGAACTCGACGAACCCGAACCAGCCGCAATTTTCCTCGTGCTGCTCGTTGAAGGAGCGGTTGATGTGCGCCGTGATACGCCCCACCACGCGCCCGTCGCGCCGCGCGAGGAAGTAGACGCCCTCGCCATGGCTGAAGAACGCGTTCATGCGCCTGCTGAGGAACATGTGGCGCTCGATCTTCAGCGGGGGCACCCACAGCGGGTGGTTAGAGTGCAGGCGGAAGGGGAGGTTGACGAACTCCCGCATGTCCTTGAAGCCGGACGTTTCTCTGACCTCGACAGCCACTGCGCGGAGACCTTACATGCACACCACCCCAGACGTCTTCGCCAAGGTCCGCCATCACGAACGCTCGGAGCTGCTCGCGGCCGCGCGCGAGGCTGACATCCTGCCCTACTTCCACGTCCTCAGCACCCCGGCGATGCCGGTCGTCGAGATGGAGGGCGCGCAGCGGATCATGCTGGGCTCCAACAACTACCTCGGCCTGACCGGCGACGAACGGGTGCTCAAGGGCGCACAAGACGCCCTGCACCGCTACGGCACCGGCCTCACCGGCTCGCGCCTCTTGAACGGCACGATCCCGCTGCACCTGGAACTGGAGGAGGAGATCGCACAGTGGATGAACACCGAGGAGGCGATCGTGTTCACGACCGGCCACCAGGCCAACCTCGGCACGCTCGGCACGCTGCTCGGGCCGGGCGACACGGTGATCGCCGACTCCGGCGACCACGCCTCGATCCTCGACGGCTGCATCCTCTCGCGCGCGAAGCTACGGCCCTTCCGCCACAATCGCCTCGACAAACTCGAGAAGATGCTCCAGCGCGCGTGCGAGGACGGCGGCGGCGTGCTCGTCGTCGTCGACGGGGTGTTCTCGATGGAGGGCGACATCGCGCCGCTGCGCGAGATCTGTGAGCTGTGCGAGCGCCACGGCGCGCGCCTGATGGTGGATGAGGCGCACGGCGCGGGCGTGCTCGGCGCGCGCGGCGCGGGCTCCGCGGAGCTCTTGGGCGTCGAGGAGCGCGTGGACCTGCGCATGGGCACCTTCTCGAAGTCGCTCGCCTCCTGCGGCGGGTTCATCGCCGGCGAGCACGAGGTGATCGAGTACCTGCGCCTGTACTCGCGCGCCTTCCTGTTCACGGCCTCCGCGGTCCCCGCGGCGCTCGGCGCGGCGCTCGCGGCGCTGCGCATCGTCCGCTCGCCCGAGGGCCCGCCGCTGTTGGAGCGCGTGCTCGGCAACGCCCAGCGTCTGCGCGACGGGTTGCACGAGCTGGGTTTCGCAGTCGTCTCCCCGCAGACGCTGCCAGGGGATGTCGTCGGCGCTTCCACAGCGATGGCCGACCTTGGCGCACCCACCGGCCCCGACGCGCCCACAGCCACTCTCCCAGGCGTCAGGTTCGACGGGACTGACGCGTCGATCGTCACGCCGGTCGTGCCCGTGCTCGTCGGCGACGACTGGAAGGCGGCGCTGCTGTGGAAGGCCTTGTACGACGGCGGGGTGTTCGTCAACACCGCGCTGCACCCCGCCGTCCCCCCCGGCGGCGCGCTGCTGCGCACGAGCGTGATGGCCACGCACGACGACGCGGTGCTCGACCGCGCGCTGGATGTCTTCGCGGCCGTCAAGCGCGACTTCGAGGCCGAGCACGGACCGCTGCCCGAACCGGGCGCTCTTTGAAACTTGCCCGGTCCTCTGTCTCGCTGCGCATGCCCCCGCGTCTGGCCCCTTGTCCAGTTCCTCACAAGGACACGGGGAAAAGAAAAAGGTCGCTTTTAGCGCACGATCTGTGCGCCAGGCGTTGACCGCGCACCCCCCACTGGCGTAGCGTGGGGGAGCGCTCCACAGATCCTCGAGGTCCACGCAACACCGTCGGCAAAAGGGGTGCCGGGGTGGCGCGGGGACCAGTCGGTGGGCACGGCCTCTGGCGGTCGTCGCAGCGGCGCTACTCGTAAAAATCAAGCACGGATGTCGCCTCGGAGAAGTCTCCGGCGCGACGGGGAGTGAGCACACATGAACGCGACGGCGACGATTGCCCCTGTCTCAGGCCCACCCGCCCCACCACCTGCCCCGGCAGGACCTCAATACATGCGCGCCCTGGAGCGCGCCAACAAGGTGCGCCTGGCCCGCGCGGATCTCAAGCGCCGCGTGGCGACCGGAGGAGCGAGCGTCGCCGAGGTGATCCTGCAGTGCCCGTGGGAGGCACAGAGCATGGCGATCGCCGACCTGCTCACCAGCCAGCGCCGCTGGGGCGAGAGCCGCTGCCGCAAGTTCCTCGCGCAGATCCCGATGTCCGAGACCAAAACGGTCGGCACGATGACCGACCGCCAACGCCGCACGCTCGCGGCGATGCTCACCCGCGAGCAGCCCGCGGGGCGGCGCGGGTCCTTTACCGACGCAAAGCCACAACAGGTTGAGTCCCACCAACACGGTCACGCATACGCGTGACCCCAACCGATTAGTCCCACCCACCGGGGTCACGCCGTACGGCGTGACCCCTGTACCTAGGGACACCCAGACGACAGCTTCACCTGCCACCAGCCGCTGAGCATCCCGATCGGGCCGAAGCGGGGGCGGACCTCCCATACTCCGCAGCCGCCTTCGCCCAGGTCGGCTACCGGCAGGCGTGTGAATCGGTAGCGCCCAGGTTCCAGGCGCATCCGCTCCAAGAGCGCCCGCGCACGATGCTCGCGCTCGGCGCGCGCGGCGGCCAGCCGCTGGACCTCGTGCACGCGCAGCGCGAGCCCGTCGCGCAGGCGCTCGAGCTCGCCCAGCGTCAGCAGGTGCGGTCCCGTCGAGCTCGCACGGCCGGTGAGCCCGCCGCTGCGCCCACCGTGGGCTGGGATGTGCGGGAAGCAATCGGCAACGATCCCAGACAGCTCGCGCTCGAGCTTGCGCACCTGCGCGCGCAACGACTCCTTGGCGGCGCGCTCGCCCGTCGCTCGATCGCTCCTGGACTGCTCGGCTACGTTCACGTCACGACCCCTCCTCACGCTGCCGCAGAACCACAGATTCTACCGCTCTTGCGCCGCCCATTCGACGGTACTCGTGCAACTCCACAGCGACTCTTCCACCTGCAGCGCAGGGACGCCCGGCACCTGCAGCGCGAACAGCGCCAAGCGGTGCGTGCGTCGATGCACGCCGACGTCCGCCGCCAGTTCGCCGAACAACAGACCAAGTGCCGCCGAGGCGTCGGCCACGACTAGCTGTCCGGCGGACAGCTCATGCGCCTGTGCCGAGCCCCCCAACCGCTCGCCGGCGAGGCTGAGACGCACCCCCAGCGGGCCGTCGAGCGCCTCGGCGTCGAGCGCCCACACCGGCACGCCGGTGTCGACCAGTGCCAGCAGCAGCACATCGGCGAGCAGCCCGCGCGAGAGGAAGCCGCCGTCGAACATTCGTTCCAGCACCGCTCCCTCCAGCGGCGTACGCTGGACGTCGGGGTCGAGGCCGATGTGGCGAAAGAACACGCGATAGGCCGCTGGCACCGCCTGGCGGCGCACCATCACCGCCTGTGCGCCCGACCAGCGGTCCGACAGCGCCCCCAGCCGTTCCTTGACGCCGGGCGGCGAGCCACCAGTGAGGACTCCTGCGTGCTCCACATGCGCCTCCGCCACGACCAGATTCAGGTCCGGGAACGTCTCGCGCACCTCCGGCGCGCACCAGCCGACGCTCACGACGGGCCTCGCCATCCGCGCGCGCGCGAGCCGACTATCAGCGCCTGCACACGCGCGCGCAGCGTCGCGGGCGAGGGCGTCTCCAATAGCGCCCTGCTCTGCACCACACCGCCCGGATACACGAAGTTCACCTGCGGGCAGCTTGACACCTTGTAGAGGACTGTCAACACCCCTTCTTCGTCGATGCCCACTGCGAAGCGCAGGCCGTGAGCGGCGACCAGGCGCCGTAGCGCCGCGCGTTCGCCCTTGATCGACGCGGCGGCGAAGCGCACTCCGGGATAGGAGGGCGCGAGCGCCTGCATCTCGTCGAGCACCGCCGGGCAGGAGCCACCGTCGACGAACAGCGCCAGGACCACCGGCCCCTGTTCGTAGAGTTCGCACACGTTCAGGATCTGCACACCGCGCTCGCTGCAGGCCGCGTGGGTGGCGCCTTCGTGGGCGCGCACGGCGACGTCGGCCGCGCCCGTGAGCGTCCCCGTGACGAGCGGCACCGCGAACGGCGGCACCCGTTCGCCGGGCACGATCCCATCCGCTCCGCGCGGGGGCTTCAGCAGCGTGTCGGCGATGGCGAACGCCACCAGCACGAGCCCGATCAGGATCACATAGCGCCCGTAGCGCCTGCTGGTCTCAGCCGGCGAGAGCCCCGGGACCGCCTGCGAGGGCTTCGTTCGGCTAGCCGGCGCCGCATCGGATCGCTCCCCCCGCTCAATCGGCCTCGCCTGATCAGCCGAACCTCCCTGCTCAGCCGGCTCTCCCGGCTCAGGCTGGGTCATGGCGTGCGAGCGGGACGCCCACGCGGCGGCGCGAGCGGCTGGGCAGCGCACCGCGCTCGACCACCAGGAGCGCGGCGGGCAACGCCACCAGCACGCCCACGAGCGAGACGCTCAGGTCGACCAGCGTCACTATGCCGAAGTCGCGCAGCATCTGGATGTCTGAGAGCGCGAGCACGCCGAAGCCGGCAATCGCGGTCACGCCCGAGGCCGCCACCGCGGCCCCCGTACGGCGGTAGGCGTGGCGCAGCGCGTCGAGGATCGAGGCGCCCGCGATCCGCTCTTGGCGGTGGCGCTCGGCGAGCAGCACACTGAACTCGGTCGACACGGCGAGCACGAGCGCCCCGAGCGTCACCGACATCGGGTTCAGGGGCACGCGCAGCAGGAACACGATCAGCGCCGACCACCCGGTGGCGAGCGCCACGGGCAGCAACGGCGCGAGCGCGCGGCGGCCGTCGCCGCGGAACGCTGCCAGCAGTACGAGCCCGACCGCGAGGAGACCCACGAGCAGCGTGAGCATCCGCCGCCATACCGAGGCCACCTGCGCGTCGGCCTGGGCGGCGAGCACCGGCAGCCCCACGAGCTGCACGCTCACCCCGGCCGGGGGGTGCAACTCCGAGCGCATCCCTTCGATCACCTGCTGCTGCTGGGCGAGCCCCATCAGGCGGATCCCGAACGCGAGCGTCGCGGTCTGGCGGCCGGGGGCGATCACCTCCTGGGAGAAGTACGGCGGGAGCACCGCCAGCAGGCCATCGATCTCGGCCTGGGAGAGCTTCGCCGGGGTCGCTTCTTCGCCGCCGAACAGGCTGGGCAGCGAGAAGGCGGGACACAGCTGCGCCTGCCCGCAGCCACGCGTCGAGGTGTAGCCGAAGCGCTTGAGCACGGCGGCCTCGTACGAGCTCATCCATTCGATCGTCGCCGGCGTGGTCAAGCTCTTCGAGCTGACCATCATGTCGATTTCACCGCCCACCCCCGACGCCCGCTCCAGCGTGTTGAGGTTGCGCAGCGAGGCCATGTTCTGCGGCACGAGCTTCGTGATGTCGGTCTGCACCTGCGTCTGCGTGTCGAGGCCCCACCCCAGGACCGCCAGCGCGAGGCCGACGGCAAGCACGCGGCCGGGGCGTCGCACGGCGACCACGAGCGCCGCGTGCTCCACCAGGCGCGTGAGCGGGTTGTCGTGCAGCACCTCGCGCGCGCCGTGCCAGGCGCCCGCGAGCCCCGCCGCGAGCGAGCCGCCTGGGCTCATCGGCGCACCACCTGCCTCGGCCAGCCCCTCACCCACCCCGTGCCCCTCCCCGCCGCTGGGCGCTTGTCCCACGTCCGTTCCGGCCCGACCGTCCCTGGAGCCGACCAAGACCATCGCGGCCGACCCCACCACCAGCGCGCAGAGGAACGCCAACCCCAGGCCCACCACGAGCAGGAGGCCGAACCCGCGCACCATCGGCACCGGCGAGAGCTCGAGCACGAGCACCCCGGCAGCGCTGGCCACGCAGGCCAACGCGATCGTGGGCGCTCCCGCGGCGGTCGCCTTGCGCACTGCTCCCGGCATGCCATGCGCGGCTCGCTCCTCGTTAATATTTTCCTCGCCCACGCGCGACTGGAACTGGATCGCGTAGTCCACTGCCAGACCCACCAAAACGGGCAGGACGGCGACCTGCGCGATCGACAGCGCGCCGCCGACGAGCGCGAGCGCGCCGAACGTCAGCGCGCAGGCCAGCCCCGCGAGCGCGAGCGGCAAGAGGCGCGGGCGACCGCTGAAGACGAGGCCGAGCGTGAGCGCCATCACGAGCGCCACCGCCACCAGCAGGAGCAGGAGTGTGTGCGATATCGAGCCCGTCAGGTCGGCCACGATCGCCGGCTCGCCGGTCACTAGGTAGCTCTCACCGTGGGCAAGGCGCCACTGCGGCATCGCGACCGCCTGGCGGATCAGCGCGATCGTGTGCGTGCGCTCGGACTGGCTGAGGCCCGCGCGCATACGCACCGAGATGAGCGCCGTTTCGCGCGAGGGGAAGAGGTAGGCGAAGCGCTGCTTGGGCGTGCCCGGCTTGCCCGTGGGGTTGAACACGAGCGTCGTCACGAAGTTGGGGTCGCTGATGCTCGGCACGGCCCGCAGCCCGTAGCGCAGCCCCTCGCTCAGCACTTCCTGGGCGTAGCGCGTGAGTGTGATCTTCGAGGCCTGCTTGCCGAGCGCGGAGGCTTCCGCGGCGCGATGGCCCCGCGCGAGCGCCGCCGCGCGCACCACGCTTTCGGCCTGGGCGGCCTCCGCTTGGGCTTCCTTGTTCTGCGCGGCCAGCAGCGCCGCGCTCTGCCTGGCGGCCTCGGCGATGAACGTCCCCGGGCCGAGCACCACCTTGACGGTGTGCGCCTGCTCGAGCTGCCCGCACGGCCCGCTCTCCCCGCCCTCCTGCGCGAGGCCCGCGGCGGGCACGGTGCCCGACAGGCACCCCTCGAGCCCCGCGAGCTGCTCGATGTCCGAGCTCAGCACGAGCTGCTGCAGGTTGCCCTGCACCACCACGTCCACGGGCTCTTCCCCAAAGGAGGCGTAGTAGCGCTGCGTCGCGCGGTACGCGGCGCTCGAGCTCCCCACGAACGTGTCCGCTTCGGCGCTGGGGTGCAGGCCGAGCGCGAGCGCCGCCCCGCCGAGGCCGAGTACGAGCGCCACGCCCACCACCAGCGCCGGCCGACGCGTGGCGCCGGCCGCCAGAGCAGATAGGAGGCGTGAAGGACTCATGGTGAGAGGCTAATAGGTGATGGTCTCCCCAAACGGCGGATGGATCGTCGTTCCTGGCAAGGACGCAGTGAGCGTGGCGTGCTTAGCACGCGAGCGAGCGAGGATGCCGCCAGGGGCGACGAGGCGCCGCCGTCGCTACTCCATCCCCAACGGGCCGACCGATTCTCCCGACAAGAACTGCCGCACGAAGGGATTCTCGGACTCGAACATCTCCTGCGCGGGCCCGGACTGCACGATGCGGCCCTTCCACAGCACCGCCAGGTGGTTGGCGACGCGCCGCGCGCTCATGATGTCGTGCGTGATCACCACGTAGCAGCCGCCGTTCTCGGCGTGTACTTCCTTGATCAGCTCGCACAGCAGCGCCGTGCGCACGGGGTCAAGGCCCGAGTCGGGCTCGTCGAACAGCACGATCTGCGGCTCCAGCACGAGCGCGCGCGCGAAGCCCGCGCGCTTGCGCATGCCGCCGGAGAGCTCGTTGGGCATCTTGTCGCTGGCGTTCGTCAGCCCCACCTCGCGCAGGCGGCGGTTGACGATCTCGGCGATCTCGTCCTCGCCCTTCTCGGTGTGGTGGCGCAGCGGGAAGGCCACGTTGTCGTATAGGTTCATCGAGCCGAACAGCGCGCCGTCCTGGAAGAGCACGCCGAACTGCTTGCGCAGCTCGAACAGCTCCTCGTCGGGGAGACTCGGCACCGACTGGCCGTGCACGATCACGTCGCCCTCGTCGGGGTACAGCAGCCCGACCATGTGCTTGATGCACACCGACTTGCCCGTGCCCGAGGGGCCGATGATCATCGAGATCTGGTTCTCGGGCAGCCCCATGTTGAGTCCGCGCAGCACGCGGTTGCGCCCGAACGCCTTGTGCACGTCGACGAACTCGATCGCGTCGCCCTCCTCGGAGGGGCGCCCCTCGCCGGTGTGGTAGCGGAATTCGTCCGCCTCGGCGTCGCGCTGCTCGGCGGAGACGCCGCCCTCGACCTGGCCGGCGGGACTGACGCCGCGCTCGTCGCCCATACCACTCCCATCCCGCACCCCGGGCTCCTCGGCGGCCACGCTAACCCCCGATCGGGGCTCGTGGATTGTTGCCCCAGAAGATCTGTGTGCCCATCGCCGCGATCAGGTGCACGAGCACGAGGTTGAGCACCATCGACTTGGCCGTGGCGGTGCCCACCCCGACGGGGCCGCCGGAGGCGTTGTAGCCGTAGTAACAGCCCACGAGCACGATCGCGGTGGCCATGAACATCGCCTTGATGAGGCTGTACAAGAAGTCCGGCGGGTTCTGGAACTGCCAGAAGATCAGGAAGTAGCCGCCCGAGGAGACCGCGCCCACCTGCTGCACCACCGCGATGTAGGAGGCGAGGAAGCCCGCGCCGATCGCGGCCATGTACATGAAAGGCAGCACCAGCCAGGCGGCCAACAGGCGCGTGGCGCAGAGGAAGGTCATCGAGTCCACGCCCATCACCTCGAGCGCGTCGATCTCGTCAGAGATGCGCATCGCCCCGAGCTCGGCGACGATCCCGGTGCCGACCTTGGCGGCCATCATGTAGCCGAACACGAGCGGCACGAGCTCGCGCAGGTCACACCACGCGGTGAAGACGCCCGAGTAGGCAGGCGCGCCGACGCCCTTCAACAGGTAGGCGCCGGAGATGCCGCAGGTGAGGCCAATGATGAATACGAGACCCCAGATCACAAGCGTGGAGCCGATGATCAGGATGCCCGCCTGACGCAGCCCCTCGCCGAAGAAGCGCAGCACGCGCAGGCCCCACACGTCGCGCACGACGTGCGCGACGAAGCGGCTCAGCTCGCCGGTGGCGGCGAGCCATTCGCGCGGCATCAGGAGCAGTTCGTTCACGCCGGGCTCACTTCGGGATCAGGATTTCGGGGTGGGTGGCGAGCAGCGTCTGCGCGAACACGTAGCCGAACGCGGAGACGGCGAGCAGGGCGACAACGACGGCCTGGTTGACCGCGCGGCCGACGCCCTCGGCGCCGCCGGAGGCGCTCATGCCCTTGTAGCAGCAGACGATCGCGATGATCGCACCGTAGATGGTGGTCTTCAGCACCGAGCCCCACAGGTCGGTGGTGGAGGCGTTCGTGAAGAACGTCGCCCAGAAGGGCCCGAGCGGCTGGCCGTAGACGATCGCGGCGAGCACGCCGCCGAAGATGCCGAACAGCACCGCGTAGATGTCGAACAGCCCGGTGGCGAGCATCAGCGCGAGGAAGCGCGGCACCACGAGGTTCTTGACGGGGTCCACGCCGAGCACCTGCAGCGCGTCGAGCTCCTCGCGGATCTTGCGCGCGCCGAGGTCGGCGGTGATCGCCGTGCCGGCGACACCGACGAGGATGACGGCGTCGATCAGCGGTCCGGCTTCGCGCACGGAGGCCAGTACGAAGAAGCCACCGAGGCGGTCAAGCGAACCGAACAGCGAAAGGAAGTTCGCGGCCTGCAGGCCGGGCGCCTCATAGCCGAAGACGAAGGTCGAGAGCATCAGCGGAAACCAGCACAGCCGCAGCGTGAAGAGGAACTGCGAGACCAGCTCCTCGCCATAGGGGTAGGGCGGGCGCAGCGCGGACATGATCGTCCGCCCTGTGAGGATCACCATGTCCCCCACTTCCTCGAGCACGTTCCTCGTCGGGAGGAACGCCCGCTCTGCCGCACTGCGCACCATCTTCAGCTACCCCTCCTCGGGTTACTACGCGAACTGCCTGAATCCGCGAACTGCCTGAATCTGACTAGAAAACGAGGGGCCCGACCGAAGCCGGGAGACACGCGCCTCCGGCGCGAATCCCCGTTTCGGCCAGCCGGCCTTCGACCGTCTGCGCCACCTCTTTGCGATAACTCTACGTGATGCGCTGGCGTCGCGCCACCGCCTTTCGTTCTATGTGCTGGCACACTAGCACCTTGGCTCGACATTACGCCACCCACATTGGTATCGTGGCGACGCTGTGAGGGGGAGGCCTGTAAAGCCGGCGGTCCTGCTCGGCGCCCTCTTTGTCGCCGGGCTGCTGGCGAGCGGCTGCGGCGGGACGCGCCAGGACGCGCACGAAGTCAAGGCGACCTATCCGGTGCAGGTCGTCCACGCCAGCTTTCCCACGCGCCAGTCAATTGCACGCCCCGCGACGATGGTGATCAGGGTGCGCAACCCTGGCCTGCACACGGTGCCCAACGTGGCGGTGAGCATCGACTCCTTCTCCTATCCGATCACGACCACATTGCCCGAACTGGCCGCGCGCCAGCGGCCGGTGTGGATCGTCGACGGCGGCCCGGGCGCCGTGCCCAAGCGGCTCGTGCAGACGGAAACGGTGGATCCAGCGGGCGGCGGGCAGACGGCGTTCCACGACACCTGGGCGCTGGGACCGCTCGCGCCCAGGGAAAGCAAGACGTTCGTGTGGCGCGTTACACCGGTCAAGGCGGGGCTGCACCGTGTGAGCTACCTGGTGGCGGCCGGCCTGAACGGCAATGCGCACGCGCGACTGCGCCCTGGGGGCGGACTACCGATCGGACACTTCGTCGTGAACATCGCCCCGGCGCCGCCGGCCCGGCATGTGAACCCGGAAACGGGACGCGTCGAGCCGGGACCGTTTCCATACGTGCCCTAGTAGTGCTTTGTCGGGTTGGTGCTTTGGGCCGATTCCCAGGCATATCGGACCTCAAGATCCCGCTCAACCAAACCAATGCAGGACTCTCGCCATCGATGTCGTGTCGAGCCAAATCCGGCCAATCGAGGCAAGTTGACAAAGCACTACTAGGAAGGTTGTGAAACCTGTTAGCCGCTCGCCGAACGCTTGGGGCGCGACGTGGGCGGGGTAGGAAGGTTGTCTGCGTTTTGAAACCTGTATAGCAAACGTATATACGAAGGCTGCAATTGCAAATACCATTGCATGACACAGCAAAAAACGCAAACGCCCAGCCTCCTCCCTTAGCCCTTCTTTAGGATCGCGGGGTCGCCTATCCGGACTCACGGACTCAGGCAGTCGTCATTTTGGCCGCCTGTCGAAAGATCGAAGCGCAGGTTTCGCCAGTCGAGCGCTGCCAAGGCGGGCCGAAGGGGTCTACGATGCGGCTCGGCCCCACGCGCCCATCGCCGCTCGGCGGGGCGCCCCGCCCACACACGCACCCATCCACGCCCAGGAGGAATCGAGACCGCCCATGCCCAGGACCCGCCAGCACAACGTCACCGCCGCGCAGTGGAGCGCCAACGGAAGCGCGCTCGGCTCACCCGACCTGACTCTCCCCGGCAACCAGGTGTTCGCCTCAAACGTGTTCAGCGTGGCGGTGCAGCGCCGGCGGCTGCCCAAGCACGTGTTCAAGGCGCTGCAGAGGACGCTGGCGCGCGGCGAGGCGCTCGACACCTCGCTGGCCGACGCGGTGGCGCAGGCGATGAAGGACTGGGCGATGGAGAAGGGCGCGACCCACTACACGCACTGGTTCCAGCCGCTCACCGGCAGCACGGCCGAGAAGCACGACAGCTTCTACGGCCCCGCGGGCGACGGCACGGCGCTGGCGGAGTTCAGCGGCAAGGAGCTGATCCAGGGCGAGCCCGACGCCTCGTCGTTCCCTACGGGCGGCATCCGCGCGACGTTCGAGGCGCGCGGTTACACCGCCTGGGACCCCACCAGCCCGGCGTTCATCCTAGAGAACCCCAACGGCGCGCTGCTGTGCATCCCGACGGCGTTCACGAGCTGGACGGGCGAGGCGCTCGACCACAAGATCCCGCTGCTGCGCTCGATGGACGCACTGTCCACAGCGGCGCTCGGTGCGCTGGAGCTGCTCGACGTGGAGGACGCTCAGCGGGTGTTCACGACGATCGGCTGCGAGCAGGAGTACTTCCTGATCGACGAGCAGTACTACTTCGAACGGCCCGACCTGCTGACGACCGGGCGCACGCTGTACGGGGCGCAGCCGCCGAAGGGGCACGAGCTGGACGATCACTACTTCGGGTCGATCCCCGAGCGCATCCTCGCCTACATGCTCGAGGTGGAGCTGGAGCTGGCGAAGCTGGGCGTGCCGATCAAGACGCGCCACAACGAGGTGGCGCCCAACCAGTACGAGGTGGCGCCGATCTTCGAGAACTCGAACGTGGGCGCCGACCACCAGATGCTGACGATGCAGATCATGCAGAACACCGCGCGCCGTTACGGGCTGGTGTGCCTGCTGCACGAGAAGCCCTTCGCGGGCGTGAACGGCAGCGGCAAGCACAACAACTGGTCGATGAGCACCGACACCGGGTTGAACCTGCTCGACCCGGGCGACACGCCGAGCGAGAACCTGCAGTTCCTGTTCTTCTGCACGGCGGTGATCCAGGCGGTGAACAAGCACCAGGCGCTGCTGCGGGCGTCGATCGCGAGCGCCGGCCAGGACCACCGCCTGGGCGCCAACGAGGCCCCGCCGGCGATCATCTCGATCTTCCTCGGCGCGGAGCTGGAGAAGGTGTACGACGCGATCGAGGCGGGCAAGACACAGGCCTCGAAGCCCGGGTCGTTCCTGGGACTGGGCACGCCGGTGCTGCCGCCGCTGCCGCTGCACGGCGGCGATCGCAACCGCACGAGCCCGTTCGCGTTCACGGGCAACAAGTTCGAGTTCCGCGCGCTCGGCTCCAGCGCCTCGCCGGCGCTGCCGAACACGGTGCTGAACACGATCGTGGCGGAGGCGGTGGACGAGCTGGCGGGCAAGCTCGCGACCGCGCTGAAGGCGTCTGGGGCCACGCTGGAGAAGGCCGTCGCGAAGGTCGTGAAGGAGAGCTGGAGTGAGAACAAGCAGGTCGTGTTCGACGGCGACGGCTACTCGGAGGCGTGGCACAAGGAGGCGGAGAAGCGCGGCCTCTACAACCTGCGCACGACGCCCGAGGCGCTGCCGTGGCTGACCGACAAGCAGACGGTGGCGGCGTTCAAAAAGTACAAGGTGCTCTCAAAGCGCGAGCTCGAATCGCGCGAAGAGGTGTTCACCGAGCAGTACGCGGTGACGATCAACATCGAGGCCGAGACGGCCGCGACGATCGCCCGCACCCAGATCCTCCCCGCCGCAGTGCGCCAGCTCAACGAACTGCGCATGTCGGAGATGGCGGAGCTGATCGAGGAGCTCGAGCCGGTGATCAAGGAGCTGCACTACGCGATCGTCAAGCTGGAGGACGCGAACCTGAAGGACAACCAGCCCGACAGCGACGCGCACAAGTGGGCGAAGTACATGCGCGACACGACGATCCCCGCGATGGAAGACGTGCGCGAGGTGGCCGACCGCCTGGAGAAGATCGTGGCGGACGACCTGTGGCCGCTGCCGAAGTACTCGGAGATGCTGTTCATCAAGTAGCCCTGGCGGCCGGGGCCGGCGCGGGGCGGTGTCCTCGCTCGCTGGAGTGCTAAGCACGCTGCGCTCGCTGCGTCCTAGCCCGCTTGACCCCCGACCACCAGGGACGGATAAAAGGGACCCCACAAGGGAGTCCGGAGGGGGCCGGTTGGCGCGCCGGCCCCCTCGCTCGGGGGTACCGACGAAGCGCCCACCCGGAGCGCCTAACCTCGGATCGTGCTCGCGCTTCCCCCGCTGACAAGCCCGCTGCCGGGTGCGCTGCAGCCACCGGCGCTCGTGGCGACGGTGACGGTGCGGCTCGACCGCCCGCTCGCGCGGTTCGTGCCCCGTGAAGCGATCGGCGCTGCGCTCGATGGTCACGGGGAAGGCGAAATCGCGCAGATCTACACGCCCGCGAACGAGCGCGCGATGGCGAGCGCGGGGCTTGGCGCGGTGAGCTACCGACTGCGCACGGAGCTGGGCGCGCAGGCTTGGCACGTGCAGGTCGCGGGGAGCTGGAGCGAACCGTCGCGGGCGCAAGGGTACTGGACTACCAGCACCAAGGTCAGTGGTACCACCGGCGCTAGCGGGCACACCGCCATCGGCCCGCGCGCCACCCGCCATGCCAGTCAGCCGGCGAGCGAGGTGTCGTGGGGGTACTGGCTGCCTCGTCGTGGGAACACGATCGACCAGGCCAACGACAATGGATACTCGCGCCTTGACGACGGCAATGCGGGGACACTCTGGAAGAGCAACCCCTACCTGGACTCGCACTACACGCACGAACCGGAAAGCCGCCACGCGCAGTGGGTGATGATCGACCTGGGACGCCGCCGAGCGGTGGATGCGCTGAGGATCAAGTGGGCCACGCCGTACCCGTATGCGACGCGCTTCAGCGTGCAGACGATCGCGGGAGCAGACGCGGTGGTCTCCGAACACGCGGAGGGCACTTGGCGGGACTTCCCCCACGGCGTCTTCGCGGGCCACCCGGGGATCCAGACGCTGCGACTCGCGCGCACGCCAATGCGGGTGCGCTGGGTGAGGGTGCTGCTGAGCTCGAGCTCGCACACCGGACCACCCGGCAGCCACGACGTGCGCGACCGGCTGGGATACGCGATCGACGAAGTGCAGGTCGGGACGCGCGACGCGCGTGGACGGCTGCAAGACGAGATCCGCCATGAGCCCAATGCGAGCCAGACGGTCATCTGGACGTCCTCCACCGACCCGTGGCACAGCGCGGCCGACCGCAACCCCGACTACGAGCAGCCGAGCTTTCAGACGGTGCTGCGCAGCGGGCTGACGCGCGGACGGCGGCTGCTCGTGCCGGTGCCATTGCTGTATGGGACGCCCGAAAACGCGGTGGCCGAGGTGCGCTACCTGCGCGCGCTGGGAGTGCCGCTGCGCGGCGTGGAGCTCGGCGAGGAGCCCGACGGTCAGCTCGCCTCGCCGGAGGACTACGGCGCGCTGTATGTGCAGTTCGCGCGGGCGATCCACCGTGCGTTCCCCCACCTGGCACTGGGCGGACCCGGCTACCAGACGGCCGAGCCCGACTGGGTGTACTGGCCCAACGCGCGTGGAGAACGCTCGTGGACGCGGCGATTCCTGGACTACCTGCGCGCGCACGGGGCGATGCGACTGCTGAGCTTCTTCTCCTTCGAGTGGTACCCCTATGACGACGTGTGCGCGCCGCCGGGGCCGCAGCTGGCCGAAGCATCGCAGCGCCTGCGAGACGTGCTTGTGCGCCAGCACGGGGACGGGCTGCCGGCGGGGCTGCCGGTCTACGTGACCGAGTACGGCTACTCGCCGTTCGCCGGCCAGGATGAGGTCGACATGCCGGGCGCGCTGCTGGATGCAGACGTCCTCGGAACCGCGCTGAGCGACGGGGTGAGGGCGACATACATGTACGGGTACGAGCCCGAAGGCCTGCTCAGCGAAGGCGAGGGCTGCCGTACGTGGGGCAACCTGGCGCTGTGGGAGAGCGACGAAGAACACCATGCGCTGCACCCGCTGGCGCCCTACTGGGAGACCCGGATGCTGACCGGCGACTGGACCGAGCCGGCAGGGACGCACACGCTGTACGCCACCAGCTCGACGGCGACCGACGCGGCGGGGCATGAACTTGTGCGGGCCTACGCGGTGCGCCGCCCCGACGGGCGCGTGGCGGTGCTGTTGCTGAACATGAGCCCCAGCCAGCCCTACGACGTCTCGCTGAGCTTCGCCTCGGGCACGAGCGCCGCCCCGCCGGTGGGGCCGCTGAGCGAGTGGCAGCTGTCCAACGCGCAGTATCGCTGGCAGGCCGACGGTCCGCATGGGCATCCCAGTCTCGACCAGCCGCCGGCGCGGAGCACGCTGGCGAGCGGCGGCCAGGCGGTGCGCCTGGCGCCCTATTCGATCACGGTGCTGCGCACCCTGCCGTCGGTGTGAGCCTATATTCTGCCTGCTCGCCTTCAGCGTCCTTCGATATGGCGGCAACCCGCAGAGGCGCGAGAATTCCAAAGTCCGTGCAATTCGACCAAGCGACCAAGCTGGAGACAGGCCCGAAGACCAACGCCATCCAGCGTCCACTGAAGGCACTGACCGCTAAGTGGCCGCGTACGCGCGGCGGACGGGTTGCGCTGTTCGGGCTGCTGGCGATTCTGCTCGTCGGCGGCATCATGCGCCTGCTCTTCCTGCTCGCGTGGCGGCCGGCGTTCTTCGGGTTCCCTGACTCGTTGACCTATGTCGGGCTGGCACGCGACCAGCTGTGGGTCGATCCGACCCGCGAGGTGGGGTATTCGCTGTTCCTGCGGGAGCTCCATGCGGTCTTCCCGACTCACCTGACGTGGGTGATTGCGCTGCAGCACCTCTTCGGGCTGGCCAGCGCGGTGCTCGTCTTTCTGGCCGTCCGGCAAGCTGGAGGTCCTCCGTGGCTGGGGCTGCTGCCCGCGGCGCTCGTGGCGCTCAACGGGGCCGAGATGTTTCTCGAGCACATGACGCTCACGGAGTCGCTGTTCATACTCCTGCTCGCGCTCGGGCTCTACTTCGCGACCCACGCCGCGGGCGCCCGAACGCCGGTGTGGGCGGCACTGGCGGGGCTGACGCTGGGTCTCGCCAACACGGTGCGTGTCGTCGCGCTGCCGTTGATGGTCGTGCTGCTCCTGTGGCTGCTGTTCGGGTCGGGAGGAGCCTGGCGGCGCAGACTGATCGCCAGCGCGGTCTCCCTGGTGTGCATGGCCTGCGTGCTCACTCCGTACGTGGTGCTCCAGCACAAGCACACCGGCTACTGGGGTCTCACCACGCCCGCTGGCGCGTGGAACCTGTACTCGCGGGTGGCGCCGTTTGCCAATTGCAACAAATTCACTCCACCTCCGGGCACACGCGTGCTCTGTGAAAGCACGCCGCCATCGCAGAGAAAGGCGGGAGTTGAACAGTACACATTCGACACCGAACTCTCACCTGCCGACAGAGCGTTTGGCAACGGCGCGGGGCCATTCGCGGCGAGCCATGCAAGCAACCGCAAGATCTCCGAATGGACGCGGGCGGTGATCCTCCATCAGCCGTTTGAATATCTCGCCACGGTCTTCGAAAGCGTCCTGGCGTATGTCGCGCCGGTAAATGTCGTGTTCAGCTCGCACAACGAGGACGGCTATGGCTATTACAACTTCTATCACCAGGTCATCTTCGAACCGCAGCAGCAGGAGATCGCGCGCCAGACGCGCCTGAATTACTACGGCGTCAACGGCTACAAGATCGACCATTCCCTGGTGAGCTTTCTGCTCGAATACGAGACCCACTCGCGCGTATACGGCTGGCTGATGGCTGTGCTGATGCTCTCGACGTTCTTCGCGCCGTTCCTGCCGCGAGGACGGCCGCGCCAGGTCGGCGTGCTGTGTTTCGCGCTGGCGTGGGTCGCGCTGATCACCCCAGCGGCGAGCCACACGTGGGACGCGCGCGCGGCGATCCCACCGATAGGCATGGTGGGCGCCGCCGCCGCGCTCGGGATGTGGCAGGCCGGACGGTTGGTGCGAGCCCAGGTGGAGAAGCGGCGAGTGCGTCCCGCCGCCGCGCAATCCGCTATCCGCTCCCAGCCTGCGCCGCCGCGAGCAGCGTGAGCGCGGCGAGGTCGTCGGTGGGCTCGGAGGATGCGAAGGCGCGCACGTCGTCGCGGTAGCCGAGGTCGTGACCGTTGAAGGCGGCGAACGGGTCGCGGCCTGAGACGGGACAGCGGCGCGCGCCTTCGGGCGCTTCCAGGCCGCGCAGGTCGGCGGGCGCGGTGGGGCCCTCGACCGTCGCGCCGCGCATGATCGCGCCGTGCCCGGTGAGCGAGCCGGCGAGGTTGGGAATCTGCGCGGCGAGACAATGCGGGTAGACCGAGCCGGCGCCGACGATGAACGAGGAGCCCCAGGCGTTCGCGCCGAGCACCCAGTCGAGCTGGCTCTGCGCGAACGCGGCGAAGGCGCTCGTGCGGGTGAGTTCGTCATACATGCGCGCCTGCACGGCGTAGCCGAGCGCGTGCGCGACCGTGTCGAGGTTCGTGGCGGGGTTGGCCAGACCGAAGGGTTCCGAGCGGGCAAGGCGCTCGCCCAGGTGCAGCTGGTCAGCGCGATCGGAGAGCAGGGCCGGGGCGTCGGTGGGGACGTTCGTCTGGAGCGCCAGCGCCTGGCCGACGGGGGTGTCGAGGATCCGCACGAGGTCGTAGTCGGCGAGCGTGGAGACGTCGTAGAGGTTCAGCGAGTCCTCGCCCGAGGTGGGGGCTTCGATGTAGGCGTTGGCCCAGGTGCCGGCGCGCAGCAGGTAGTAGCCGAGGTCGGCGTGCGGAAGTTCGGTGCTCGCGCCGGGGCCGGCGGCGAGCGCATCCTGCGTGGCCAGATAGAGCTCGGTCGCGCCGAATGCCATGTCGTCGCGCCATTCGGTCTCGTCGTAGTAGGCGAAGGGCGAGGCGGTGAGCAGTTGTCCAGGTGGTGAGGTGTCGGCCTGGTCATAAAGCGTCTGCCCCGCGAGCAGGCAGCGATGCGCGTAGGCGGGGTCCGAGACGGCGAAGACCTGCGCGCACAGCGCGAACGCCGCGGCGGTGCGCCCGGCGAGGTTGGGGCTGATCGGCGCACCCGGGGCGTTGGCGGCGAAGACGGGCCGATAGCTCTCGTAGTACGTGGGCGCACCCGGGCGGGGGGAGCGGGCGTCGTCGGCCTGCGGCAGGCGCCAGAGGTCGTGGTCGCCGAGGATCGTGCGCCCGTTGCCGTCGCCGATACCCACCTGGTAGTAGAGGACGCGGCTGCTCTGGTCCCACATCTTCAGCAGCCAGTCGGTGCCAAAGCGCGCTTCGCGTTCCAGCGCGGCGCGGGCGCTCACGCTGCTCCCCGCGCCAGCGGCACTCCCGATGCCCCCCACACCGGCGCCCACCCCGACGGCGGTCCCCACACCAGCGGTACTCCCCCCGCGCCCCACGCCGGCGGCAGTCCCCCCGCCGCCCCCAGCGCCGCCGGAAAAGCTGCGCAGGGCGAACAGGAGCACGGAGTCGCTGAAGGAGGCGGTCTCGACGAACTTCAGGTAATCCCCCGCGTCGAACCAGCCCCCCGACGCGTCGATATGAGCGCCGGTGGGAGTGAGCCCGCCGAGCAGCGTGGTGCCGTCGTAGGACGGTGGCGAGTAAACCGCCGCGGACGAGTCGCGCAGGTGCGAAGGCACGCGGTGCAGCGAACCGGGTAGCTGTTCGGGTCCGTCGCGCTGGGCGGCGAAGAAGGACAGCGCGCCCGCGCTCAGCGGCCCGTACAGCGCCGCGGCGGAAGCCACGCGCAGCGAGGACGAGCGCGCGCCGGCGAAGCGCACGGTGTAGCGACCCTGAGCGCGCATGCCACGGAGGGCGAGCGTGTAGACGACGTAGCGGGCGTTCCAGCGCACCGGGCCGGTCGCTCGGCCGCGCGCGAGGACCCGCCCACCGGCGCTCGAGACCGTGAAGGCGCGCGAGCGCACCGGGCGCGTGGTCATCACCAGCACGCGCTTGGAGGCGCCCGGCGCGTAGCCGACCTGATCGAAGCGAAAGAGCACCGCCGCCCCTGCGTTCGCCGCGCCCCCCAGCAGGCAGCCGCCCACGAGCAGCAGCGCGAGACCGGTCCTCGCGCCCAACCGGCCTCCTACGCCCCAGCCGCCGCCGGGCAGTACCAAGCCTGCCCTCCCGCCCGCTCGGCCCCTGCCACCCCGACCAGCGGTGAACCGCACCACGCCACCCCTCACGCCCGCTCGGCCCCTGGCTCCCCCGTGACGGCCCCGACATCCCCGGTGCGCTCGATCCGGCGCCAGCTGAGGTGGCTGCCGAGCAGCGCCGAGATGACGCCGTCGTAGACGACCAGGTAGGAGACCTGGCGGTGGCAGAACTGCTGCAGCGGCAGCGCCCAGAGGTCGCGACGGGACTCGTTGTCGAAGCCGAAGGCGACCCACGCGAGCGTGAACTGGAAGACGTTGAAGGCGAGCCAGTAGGCGAGGATCGGCATCGGGTCCAGGAACACGATCGAGTAGATCGCGAACAGGTCGATCAGCGGCGCGGTGAGTGGCAGGATCAGCTGGAAGACGGCGAGCACGAGCACCGCGCGCGCGCCGCGGCTGCCGACGCGGCGGTTGTGCGCGTTGGGCCCGGTCTGATCGCTTGAGCGGCGGCGTAGCGCCGGCGGGCGCGTCCACAGCGCCGCGCGGTGCTTCCACATCGACTGGATCGTGCCGTAGGCCCAGCGCGAGCGCTGGCGGTATAGGGCGCGCACGGTGGTGGGCGCCTCCGTCCAGGCCCGCGCGCGCGCCTCGTACACCACGCGCCAGCCAGCGCGGCCGATGTCGAGCGTGATGTCGGTGTCCTCGGCGAGCGTCGCGCCCGAGACCCCGCCGATGTCGGCGAGCGCCTGGCGGCGGAAGGCGCCGATCGCGCCGGGCACGGTGGGCGTGCAGCCCAGCACCTCGTACATGCGCCGGTCGAGGTTGAAGCCCATCACGTACTCGATGTGCTGCCAGCGTCCGATCAGCCCACGGCGGTTGCCGACCTTGGTGTTGCCGGAGATGGCGCCCACGTCGGGCTCGCCGAAGCGCTGCACGAGCAGCGCCAGCGTGTCGGGCTCGAACACGGTGTCGGCGTCGACGGTGACGATGATCTCGTGACGGCTGGCGGTGAGCGCGCGGTTCAGCGCGGCGGCCTTGCCGGCGTTGGCCTGGCGCAGCAGACGCACGCGCTGTAGCTCGAGTCCCTCGACGATCGCCGCGGTGGTGTCGGTGGAGCCGTCGTCGACGACGATCACCTCCAGCGGACCGCGGTAGCGCGAGCCGGCGAGCGAGCGCACGGCGCGCTCGATGCCGACGGCCTCGTTGTGCGCGGGCACGAGGATCGAGACGGCCGGGGCATAGCCGCCGGTCTCGCTCGCGGCGCGCGAGCTGGGCAGGGCCGAGCTGGGCGGGGCCAAGCCGGGCGGGGCCAAGCCGGGCGGGGCCGAGCCGGTGGCGACCTGCGCGACGCCGGACAATCCCGAATCTCGAGACCCGCCCGCGGCAACATCGGCCGCCAAGGCGGTGCGCGAACCCGCGGCGGCCAGTCGCCGCTCACGCCCAAGCTGAATACGCGCGAGGATCAGCCCGACCAGCATGCGCAGGCCGACGATGATCGTGACCAGCAGCACGACGCGCGTGAGCGTGTTGGTGACGAAGCCCGCGAGGGCGAGCATCCAGTCGAAGGCGCTACCACGCAGCTGCTGGGCGGCGCTGGCGGGGACCTCGGCCTGCGCGAGCGGGATGCCGGCCAGTCCTGAGACGGTGGTGAAGCTGAAGCCGCGCCGGCGCAGCGCGTGGATCAGACGCGGGAGGGCAGCCACCGTCTCGGCGCGGTTGCCGCCGGCGTCGTGCATCAGGACGATCCCCCCGATGCCGAGGTGGATGTTCAGTTCGCCGAGCACGTTGTGCAGGATCGTGCGGACGCCGGGTCGTTCCCAATCCTGGGTGTCGTAGTTGGCCAGCGCGATCATGTAGCCGTCTTGTGCGATCGCGCCCCAGGCGTGCTCCTCCGCGGAGGTCACCGCTTCGGTGGTCGAGGAGTAGGGCGGGCGCACCAGGCGCGGGCGGATCCCGGTGATCCCGCTGATCGCGCTCTCGGTGAGGCTGATCTGCAGATGGGCCTCCCAGGAGGGCAGCGACTCGAGGCTGGCGTGGGTGAAGGTGTGGTTGCCCAGCTCGAAGCCGTCGTGGTAGAGCATGCGCGTCATGTCGGGGTAGCGCACGACCTGGGAGCCGACCTCGAAGAAGGTCGCGGGCACGTGTTCGGCGCGCAGGATGGCGGCGATCTTGGGCGTCCATTCGGGACTTGGCCCGTCGTCGAAGGTCAGCGCGATGCGCCGTCCGGGCGGGGGCTGGTGGGAGATCAGTCCGCCGTGGCCGTTGGCGACGAGCACTGGGTTCTGCCCGGCCAACGGCGAGCCCTTCACGTAGTTGGCACCCGTGCCGGCGGCACCGACGGTCTTGGTCGTGAAACCGTCGACGAGCAGCAGCACGATCAGCATGCCCAGGCAGAAGCCGAGCAGCAGGCGCCGTCCCCACGCGCCCCCGCCGGCACGGGGCCCCGCGGAGGACGAGGACGGGGGGGCTGTGAACCCCGCGGAGCTGCCGTTCAAGGCCATCATCTCCTAGACCACGGGAGAGCCGTCAAGTTGCGGCGTACGTCAGGCGCCGCTGCGAGACAGGGCGCGCGTTGCACGGCACGGCAACGTAGGGAGAGAGACTCACGTACTCACCTATCCCACCGTGACCTCAGGAGGTCACGCCAAGCGGCCTGTGGTGCAGGAGCACCGCCAGGCTGCGGCTCCCGACAGATACCCGGGCCTCGGCGACCCGCGCCTCGGCGACCCGCCGGCGTGGATCGAGATCGCGGTCGGCGCGCAGCACCTGCGCGGGGCGCACCGCTCGATCGCTGCGAAGCTGCGTCTGCCACGTGGGCAGCGTGGCGAACCCGATCGCGCCTGCCACCAGAGCGGCAAGCCACAGGCCGGCGGCCGCCCCCGCGAGAGCGCCTCCGGCGAGCACCCAGCGCCGGCGCCTGCCGCGCTCGTCGAGGAACACGGGCCGCTCGTGACCGGTCGCGGTCCAAGAGGTATCCGCCCGTAAGCCATCGGCTCGCAGACGACCGTCGTCTTTGGAGAGGTGCATCCCCGCGATGGTTACACATCGAAGGGCTACTTCACGACAGCAGAGGACCACAGCGACTGGTCCTCGGTGCCGAGCCGCCACACCCCAACGGCGAGCCCGTGGGCGCGGGCGAGCTTCAAGCGATCGAGGATCGCGCGGGCGTCCAGATACCAGACGCGATGGGTCGTCCCTTCGTGCGTGTATGCGAAGGTGAGTTCGTCCGCAGAGGAGTCGCGCAGCGGCTTGGCTCCCACCGCGTGGACGAGCGTCGCGATGTTGGAGAACTGGCGCGCCGTTCCGCGCGTGCCAGGCCCACCCCGGCCCACCGACGATTCCCCGGACTGGCCGCCGGTCGAACCTCCCGCCGAACTTTCAGACGGGGCGTCCGCGGGAGCACCCGGCGTGGTGGGCCAGTCCAGCCCATACATCGGCACACCCAGCACGAAGCGCCCGGCGTTCGGCAGCGAGGTGAGGTACGCCACCACCTGACGCACCCACGGGAGCGGCGCGATCGGTCCGGGCACCGAGCCTTCCCAATGCTGACCCCAGGCGAGCACGAACACCCGGTCGGCCGTGGCCGCAAGCGCGCGGTCGTCGTAGAAGCCAGTGGAGACCTGCGCGTCTTCGTGGGTCACGCCATCGACCACCACCGTGAGGCGACGATGCATCGCATGCAGGCCGCCGGCGAGCTGTGCGACGAATGAGCTGAACGCCGCACGATCGGCCGCGCCGTCATTCTCGAAATCGAGGCTCAGCCCTGCGTAGGAGGGATTGCCGGCCAGCGCGAGCAGGTTGGCGAGTACCTGCGCGCGCAGCTGCGGTTCGTCAAGGATCGTGTGCACCGTCGCACCGTCCTGGCAATTGAAGCGCGGCATCAGCGGCAGAGCATGCGCGGCGGCGTAGGCGGTGACGGCGGGCACGTCCTGGCCAGTGAGGAGGCCACTGCCAACCTGACAGTTGAAGTACGTCGGGTAGAGCGCTTCGATCGCGCCGACGTGCGCCTGCAGATCGGCAAACGAGTCGGGCGAGCTCGTCAGCAAGAACGCCTGCAGCTTGAAGGGTGCGACTGTGGATGTGTTCGCAGGCGTTCTATGACGAGCGGCAGAAGCGGCCGGCGAAACGGCGAGCGCGATCGCGGCGGCGAGCGCGGCGCCCTTCAGCAGTCGGAGACTCACGCACGCAGCTTAGGCTAAGTGCCGCCGAGCCCTGGCAGTTCCCACACGCTCTGATCCTCGGCGCCAAGGTGCCACAGGCCGACACCCAGGCCGAGCGAGTCGGCGAGTTCCACGCGCGCCTGCACCGACTGCTGGTCGGTGTACCAGACGGTGTGCGTGACACCTTCCTTGGTGTAGGTGAACCACGGGTCCTGGGCGAGCGGTTCCCACTGGGGAGTCGCTTCGTACTGGTTCTTCAGCGCCATGATTTCGCTGTACTCCAGCGGCGTCCCCGGGTTGGCCGAGCCACCGCTGCCGGCCCAGTCGATCCCGTACAGCGGCATGCCGAGCACGAACTTGCTCTTGTTGGGCATCGTCGCGGCGTATTCGGCGACCTTCTTGAACCAAGCCATTTCATCGAGCGGCCCGGGCGCGGAGGTGGTCCAGTGCAGGCCCCAGTCGAGCACGAAGATGTAATCGGAGGGCACGGAGAGCGCTGCGTCGTCGTACATCGCCGCGCGGCCGGTCTTGACGTTGTAGGTCTTGGCGGTGACGACCGTGGAGAGCTTGTCGCCGGTCGCGTGCAGGCGCGCCGCGAGTTCGGTGATGAACGCGGTGAACGGTTCGCGATCGCTCGGCGGCGCCCCCTCGAAGTCGATCTGCACACCCTGGTAGTCGTATTTTTCACACAGCGCCACGAGCGCCGCGATGAACTTTTCGCGTGTCGGGCCATTGGTGAGGATCTGCGTCTCGTCGGAGGGGTTCTGGCAGTTCAGGCGTGGCATCACCGCGATCTTGCGCGCGTGCGACCAGCCTGTCACGAGCGGGTCATCCTGGCCGGTGACGGTGCCTTCGGCGCCGCATTCGTAGTACGTCGGGTAGACGACCCCGATCTGCTGGTAGTGAGCCTCGAGATCTTCGAAGGACTCGTCGGTGCTGGCGAGCAGGAATGCCTGTGCGGTGCCGTGCGTCGGCGTCGGGTCAGACGTGCGCACCGCCAATGCGGCGGTGGGCGGGGAGATGCCGCCGAGCGAGTCCACCGCGACGACCGTCATTTCATAGCTCGTTTCGGGGGCCAGGTTGGAGAGCGTCATCGAAGTGGAGGACGTCTCACCGACGGGGATCCCGTCGCGGAACACCCGGTAGCCGATTATTTCGCCGCTCACAGGCGTGGAGGGCACCCAGGTGAGCGTGAACGACTGTTCTGTCACTCCACTCGCCGTCAGGCCTTCCGGCGTGGAGGGCGGCGTATGCGTCGTCACCACCGTCAGTTCGGGCGCCGGTTCGGAGAGGTAGCCGCCCGAGTCGAGCGTGCGCACCGTGAACGTGTAGGTGCGCGCCGAGGCCAGCGTGAGGGTGACCGTCTGCCCGTGCACCACTTCCTCGGGCTGCCCGTTCTCGTAGAGCATGTACCCGACAAGCGTTCCGGTCGTAGCGACGCCGGGCTGCCAGGAGAGCGTGGCGGAGGTATCGGTCACGCGTTCTGCCGCCAGCTGCGCCGGGGGCGTCGGGGGCGTATGCACAGCCGGCGGCCGCGGTGAGGTGGGTGGAGCCGCGGAGGAATGCGAGCTCACCGATGACGATGTGTGGGAGCTCGGGTGTGATGTGCTGGGGTGTGCTGCCCTGCCCCCGGCCGAGCTGCCGGGCGGCAGGTGCACGCCGATCGCAAGCGTCGTGCGAGGGCCGACGTGCCCACGCACATCGACTGCCGCCACGCCCACTACGTGCACCTGCGAAGCGCCCAGCCGCAACGCGAAGCTGCGACCCGGCGTCTGCCCGACGACGACGCCGTCGCGCCACACTCGATAGCCCTCGACCGGATAGCGCCCGCCCCGCGCGCGTCGCCACACCAGGCGCACGGCCTCGGTGTTGCTGTGCAGCACGCGCAGCCCGTGCACGCGGCCCGGGCGCGAGCTGCGGTGAATCGCGCGGTGCACGGACAGCTCGTGCAACAGTTTCATCGGCGCGCGCACGAGGGCAGGGCCGAGCAGGATGACGGGCGCGACCGATACCACCAGCACGAGCCGGACGAGCAGGCGCTTTGCCATCGCGCCCACGAGTCCAGCGCCACCTCCGGGTGCGGCAGTCCCCCCGGCCCGCCACCATGCGGCCCTCATCCTTCTCCTCCCTGCATCCCCGCAGTGGCCGGACGCGTGCCCCAGGCGGAGGTGCGGCAGGTAGCGATCGCGTAGTAGGTCTGCCACAGCATCACCGCCAGGTACAGGAACGCGAACAGGATCCCGTACAGCCACAGCAGGTCATAGTGCTCCTGGAAGAGCAGGTAATAGAGGGAGTAGACGAGCGCCAGCGCGTAGATGCCCGCCAGATACACGAGCGGCAGCCCGGAGTGGTGCACGAGCGGTGCCCACACGATCGCATGCACCGCCGCCACCGGCGCAACCAGCGGCAGCACGATGCTCATATAGGTGAAAAAGGCGGCAACGGGGTGCTTGCGCCAGATGAATTTCGCCACCAGCAGCGACTCGCGCGTCCACGAGCGCTTCCAGCGCGTCTGCTGGATGATGAACGCGCGGAAGGTGACGGGCACGATTGTGTGTGATACAGCGCGCTTCTCATACACCACGCGCCAGTCGCGCAGCACGCAGTTGGTGAGCGAGCGATCGTCGCCGAAGGTGGACTCCACGCCGAGGAACGTCTGTCCCTCCCACCACTCCAGGCGCGGCAGGATCGCGCAGCGGCGGTAGGCAGAGAAACAGCCCGAGCAGCAGGTCACTGCACCGAACACCGATTCCGCGGCCTTGACGACACGGAAGGCCACGAAATAGCGCACGGCCTGCATCCGGGTCAGCCACGAGTCGGTTGTGTTGAGCACGTTGGCGTGCCCGCACACCGCCCCCACGCGCTCGTCCGCGAAGGGCTGCACGAGCCGGTGCAGCGCGTCGGGCTCGACCACCGAGTCGCTGTCCACGAAGGCTACCACCTCCGCCGAGGTGGCGCGGATGCCGGCCGCCATCGCCGCGCGCTTGCCGCGGTTCTGGGGGAAATCGATCACGTGCACACGCCCACCCGACTGGCTCGCGACGCGCTGCATCTCGCTGAGCGTGGCGTCGGTGGAGCCGTCGTTGACGGCCACCAGCTCGAGCTTGTCCTCCGGGTAGTCGAGCGCCAGCAACGAGCGCAGCGAACCGGCGATCGCCTCCTCCTCGTTAAACCCCGGCATCACGATCGCGATCCGCGGCTGTTGCCCGGCGTCAGGTCGCGAGCGGTAGAAGAGGCTGAACAGAAAGCGCGAGAGGATGTATGAGGCCACGCAGACCGAGTAGACGCCGAAGTAGACATTCGAGAACATCACCTCGGCGAAGGCGGCCTTGTAGGAGATGACCGCCACAACCAGGCCGACCATGTAGACAGCCGCGACCGCCTTCAGCGCACGGTTCACGGCAGCAACCGCTTTCTGCCAACCGGCGTGCGGTAGGTGCAGTCGAGCACCGCCGGACAGCGGTGCAGCCAGCCATAGTCGTGCTCGGGGTGCAGCGTGGCGAGGATCGCGAGGTCATAGCCGCTGACGTTGACGCTCTCCCCGCGGCCGACGTTCGGCCCTTCCCCTCGCTGCTCGACACGCACGCTGCTGAGCGTCTCGTCCTCCACGCGCAGCGTGGGCACGAGCGGGTCGTGGTAGTCGACCTGTGCGCCCTCGGCGCGCAGGCGAGCCATGATCTCCACGGCCGGGGCCTCGCGCGTGTCGGCCACGCCGGGCTTGTAGGAGGCGCCGACGACGAGCACGCGCGCGTCCTTCAGTGGACGGCCCGAGCGGGCGAGCAGTTCGTGCGCGCGCCAGGCGATGTGCCGCGGGCGCCCGCTCACCTTGCGCAAAGCCTCCTCGGCGAGTAGCGCGGGGCGCCCGCGCTCGCGCAGCGGGCGCAGCAGGTAGTAGGGGTCCACGCCGATGCAGTGCCCGCCCACGCCCGCGGAGGGGTAGTGCGCGAGAAAGCCGTAGGGCTTCGTCGCGGCGCCGTCGGTCACCTCGACCGGGTCGAGCTCATATGCACGGCACGCCTCGGCCATCTCGAAGGCCAGCGCGATATTGACGGCGCGGAAGGTGTTCTCATACAGCTTCACCATCTCCGCCGCCTCGGGCGAGGACACGCGGTGCAGGCACTTGCAGGTGTGCCGCAGCACTGCCTCGGCGCGCTCGGCACAGGCCTCGGTGACGCCGCCCAGCACGCGCGGGGTGCTCAGCTGCTCGTGCCCTGCCACACCGGGGTCGATGCGCTCGGGGGCGAAGGCGACGTACACGTCCTCACCGACGTTCAGCCCGCGCCGCGTGAGCGGTTGCGCGAGCAGCTCGCGCGTCGTGCCGACGTATGTGGTCGAGGTCAGCACGAGCGTCTGCCCGGGCCGCGCGTGGCGCACGACCGCGGCGCACGCTTCGCGCAGGATGCGCGGGTCGGGCTGCAGACGCTCATCGACGGGGGTCGGCACGCAGACGAGCACCACGTCGGCGGAGTCGAGTGCCTGCATCTGGTCGGTCAGCACGAAGCCGTCGCCGGCGAGGTGCTGGTCGAGCGCCCGCAACTCCTCCTCCAGCAACTCCACCCTGCCTGAGCGGATCGCCTCCAACCGGGGTTGGGAGACGTCGATACCGACGATCCTGTGGCCGGCGTCGCGCAGCGCGATCGCCGTGGGCAAACCCACATAGCCGAGACCCACCACGGCGACGACCGTGTGCTCGGCAGTCTGCTGAGTCGGAGTCGGAGCGTTATTAACCTGTGAACTAATATTTTCGACAGCGGGCGAGGCGGCGTGCTGCAACGGCTCGGTGACGATCGAAGTGACGTCCTCTGCTGAGAGCGGATCGACCGCGGGACGCGGCGCGGCGATGGAATCGGGTGTGGTGACTGCGCGATTCGACACGGTGACTTCTCCTGACTGACCTATTGGCCCTGGCGGTTGCACCAAGTGAAGCGGCGAGGTCCCCACACCCCATGCTTCGTTTACACCGAAATCGGGTATCCCATCCGTGGGAGCCGTTTGGTGTCTGTGGGCGAGCAGAATGACGCTCAGAGCGGGAACCTCACGGTTAACGGACGATCGGACTAGTGACCCTCATACAGGCGTCTAACGCGCTTGCCAAAAAGGTGAAAAGATGCGTGTTAATTGTTTTCACCTTTAGTGTCACACCGCTGTCGGCCCAACGGCACGACACGCACCGGGCGTAAAGGGACGACACGCCACGTCCCAAAGGTGAAGGCCGGCGGCCCCGCTGCTAGCATTCTGCCGATGCGTGACTACCTTGAGACTGTCACCCGGCGCGTCGTCGTCTACGACGGCGGCATGGGCGCGACCCTCGAGCAGTTCGACCTGACCCAGGAGGACTACGGCGGCCTGCAGGGCAAGTGCCACGAGGCGCTCGTGCTCAACCGCCCCGACGTGATCGAGGGGGTGCACGCCTCGATGCTCGACGCCGGCGCGGAGGTCGTGGAGACCGACACCTTCCAGGGCTCGCGCCTGAAGCTCGAGGAGTGGGGCCTGGCCGACTACACCGTCGAGGTCAACACGAAGGCCGCGGAAATCGCGCGCCGCGCCGCTGGCGAGCACCGTTTCGTGGCGGGGTCGATCGGCCCGACCGGGTACCTGCCGGCCTCTGATGACTCCACGCTGGGGCAGATCCGCTTCGGGGAGCTGGTGGAGGTGTTCGCCGAGCAGGCCGCCGGGCTGGTCGACGGCGGCGCGGACCTGATCATCATCGAGACCGCGCAGGACATCCTGGAGGTCAAGGCCGCCGTGTTCGGCGCGCGCGAGGCATTCAAGAGCACCGGGCGCACGCTGCCGATCCACACCTCCGTTTCGTTGCTGCCCAACGGCGGCAAGATGCTGTTGGGAACCGACATCTCCGCGGTGCTGTGCACGCTGGAAGCGCTGCGCGTGGACGTGATCGGCCTGAACTGCTCCACCGGGCCCGAGGACATGCGCGACGCGATCCGCTTCCTCGGCGAGTTCTGCAGCGTGCCGGTGGCGTGCATCCCCAACGCCGGCCTGCCGCTGCAGGGGCCCGACGGCGAGACGATCTTCCCCGAGCAGCCCGGCCCGCTGGCCGATGCGCTCGCGGAGTTCGTCGAGCGCTACGGCGTCGGCGTGGTGGGCGGGTGCTGTGGCACGACACCCGAGCACATCCGCGCGATCGTGGAGCGGGTGCGCCCCGCGGGTGGCGACACAGCGCGCGGCGCGAACGGCGACACGGCACCCCGCACAACGGCGGCCGGCGCGGCACTGCCCACGCGCGCGGCCCCCCCGTCCGCGGGCGGGGGGGCGAAGGGAAGCACAACCCTTCCCACGCGCGCGGTCGCCCCGCGACCGGCTCCCCGCCCCCCCCACCTGTCCTCGATGATCGCCGCCACCCCGCTCGTGCAGGAGCCCCACCCCACGATGGTCGGCGAGCGCGTGAACTCCCAGGGCTCGCGCAAGGCCAAGCAGCTGCTGCTGGCCGACGACTACGACGGCCTGGTGCAGATAGCCGAGGACCAGGTGACGGGCGGCGCGCACGTGCTCGACACCTGCGTGGCGCTGACCGAGCGCTCGGACGAGGACGAGCAGATGCGCCAGGTGGTCAAGCGCATCTCGCTCACCCAGCCGGCGCCGATCCAGGTCGACTCGACCGAGCCCGAGGTGATCGAGACGGCGCTCGAGCAGATCCCCGGCCGGGCGATCGTCAACTCGGTCAACCTGGAGGCCGGCCGCGACAAGCTCGACCGCGTGGTTCCGCTCGCGCTGGCGCACGGGGCGGCGCTGATCGCGCTGACGATCGACGAGGTCGGAATGGCCAAGACCGCCCAGCGCAAGGTCGAGATCGCTGAGCGCATCCGCGACCTCTGCTGCGAGGAGCACGGCCTGGACCCCGAGCTGTTGATCTTTGACTGTCTCACGTTCACGCTGACGACCGGCGACGAGGAGTGGCGGCCCTCGGCCGTGGAGACGATCGAGGGGATCCGGCGCATCAAGGCGGAGATCCCCCACGTGAAGACCTCACTGGGCGTGTCGAACGTCTCATTCGGCGTCAGCCCCGGCGCGCGCGCGGTGCTGAACTCGGTGTTCCTGCACCACTGCGTGCAGGCGGGACTCGACCTGGCGATGGTCAACCCCAACCACATCACGCCCTACTCGGAGATCTCCCACGAGGAGCGCAAGCTTGCCGACGACCTTGTCTTCAACCGCAGCGAGGACGCGCTACAGCACTTCATCGAGCACTTCGAGTCAAAGGGCGAGACGGAGGCCCAGACGACGGCCAACCCCACCGAGGGGATGGAGCCCGAGGAGGCGCTGCACTTCCACATCCTCCGCCGTCGTAAGGAGGGTGTCGAGGACTGGATCGATCTCTCCGTAGAGAAGATCGGCGCGGTGCCCACGCTCAACGAGGTACTGCTGCCCGCGATGAAGGAGGTCGGCGACAAGTTCGGCGCGGGCGAGCTGATCCTGCCCTTCGTGCTGCAGTCAGCCGAGGTGATGAAGCGCGCGGTGGCACAGCTAGAGAAGTACCTGGACAAGATCGAGGGCTACACGAAGGGCACGGTGGTACTCGCGACCGTCTTCGGCGACGTGCACGACATCGGCAAGTCGCTCGTGAACACGATCCTCACGAACAACGGCTACACCGTGATCGACCTCGGCAAGCAGGTGCCGATCCAGACGATCCTCGACGCCGCACAGGAGCACGAGGCCACCGCGATCGGGCTCAGCGCGCTGCTGGTGTCCACCTCCAAGCAGATGCCGGCGTGCATCCAGGAGCTGCACGCCAAGGGTCTTCAGTACCCGGTGCTGATCGGTGGGGCGGCGATCAACCGCGCGTTCAGCTTCCGCGCGCTGTACCCCGGCGGCAAGGACTCCACCGAGCCCTACGCGCCCGGCGTCTTCTACTGCAAGGACGCCTTCGAGGGACTGTCGGTGATGGACCAGCTGATCGACGAGCAGGCACACACGGCGCTGCTCGAGAAGCTGCGCGCCGGGGCCACCGCGTTCCGCGAGAAGGGCGAGGAGCCGGTCGAGCAGGGCGACCTGACCGACTCCTCGGTGCGCTCCCCCGCGCGCACCGATGCGCCCGTGCCCACCCCGCCCTACTGGGGCGTGCGCGAGATCCCCGTCGACCTCAACGCGGTGTACAGCCATCTCGACACGCACGTGCTGTTCAAGCTGCACTGGGGCGGCAAGGGTGTCAAGGGCGAGGCGTGGCGCGAGCTGGTGGAGGAGAACTTCCGCCCCCGCCTGGAGCGGATGTGGGCAGAGGCCAATGGGCGCCTGGCGGGCGAGCGACCCGAGGAGCACGCCAACGGGCGCACGGGGGCCTCTAGCAAGGACGCCGAGGAGACGCAGGCGCACGCGCCCTACCTGCACCCGCGCGCGCTGCTCGGCTTCTTCCCCTGCTACGCCGCGGGCAATGACATCGTCGTGCTGGACCCCGAGGACCGCGCCACGGAGTTGACCCGCTTCGTGTGCCCGCGCCAGCCCAAGGGAGACCGCATCTGCCTGGCCGACTTCTTCCGCTCGGGGGTGAAGGTGGAGGGCGAGGGTGCGAAGGCGGGAGCAGCCGGCGCGGCGGCAGCGGCTGGCTCCTCGTCCTACCTCCCCCCCGCCGAGCTCGACGTGATCGCCGTGCAGGCCGTGACCGTCGGCTCCGAGGTCACCGAGCTGATGGCCAAGCTCGAGGCCGAAGGCGAGTTCGCCGAGCAGTTGTTCGTGCATGGGCTGGGCGTACAGACCGCCGAGGGTCTGGCCGAGTGGCTGCACCACGAGGCGCGCGCGATGCTCTCGATCCCGGCCACGCAGGGCCGGCGCTACTCCTGGGGCTACCCGGCGGTGCCCGAGCAGTCAGAGCACCTGAAGGTGGAGAAGCTGCTCGACCTCGGCCAGATCGGCATGAAGATCACCGACGGCTACGCGCCCGAACCAGAGCAGTCCACGCTCGCGCTCGTCGCCCACCACCCGCAGGCGATCTACTTCGGCACCCGCCAGGGCCGCCTGCTGCCCGACGGCTCGCCCGACGACCTGATCAAGGGCTCCTATCGCGACCCCTCGCTGGCGGGCTTCGACGGTGTCCGCGAGTTGGCCGACGAGGACCCGCCCGACGGCGTGGTGGAAGGCGAGGACGAACCGGCGCTGGCGGGGTAGCTTGAAGCTACTCTAAAATCGTTAGAGTAGCGTTAGAGTAGGTTGGGGGCTCCATTCATCGCGGAGCGACAAGCCCGTCCTACGTCGAAGGCCGCTGCCAGTAAGCGCGCGGATCCCTGGAGCCCTTGCCGACCCACTCGATCAGTCCCTCTTCGCGCATTGCCTTGAGCCGGCGGATGGTCGCCGGCCGGGACAGATCGAGCGCTTCGGCGACCTCGCCGGTACTGAGCCGCGCGTTCTGCCTGAGCGCGGTCATGATTACGCGGGCCTCGTCGGGCAGCCGCGCGTCGAGCGCCCTGTCCGCGGGCTCGGCCGAGAGAGTCAGGAGCACGCTGCCCGAGGTCTGCCGGTAGACGGGGTCCTCGAGGCCGGCGCCGCGCATCTCCTCGAAGATACGCCGGATGCCCTCACCCAGCTCCTGCCCGAAGTGCAGATCGGAGCAGATGCGCGCGATCCGCGGATTTCGCGCAAAACGGGTGCTGTGCAGTGGATCGCTCAGATCGACCAGGCCGGGAAAACGGCCGGGGCTGGATATCTCGATGCGATCGTCGAAGATGTCAACCCGGATGTGATCGCCGGCGATGCTGTAGGAGCGATGGACGGCCGCGTTGACGACTCCCTCCAGCCACGCGTCTTCGGGGATCAGGGGGACCTCCCCGAAGCGCCCCGAAGTCGATATCAACGCTCGACGGGTCGGCTGCAAGTGCTGGATGGCGGTGCGCGCCGCCTGCAGCTGGCGCGGGATGGGACCCTCGACGCGGATGTCCTCGACGAGCTGCTGGGCGGCGCCGCTGCCACGCTCACGCCCGCGATAGCGAAGAATCCGCACGAACGCCTCGGGCAGGACAGCCTGCGGCTCGGAGGCGAACAGCAGCAGACCCGCGATCGTCAAATCCCCGCCGCGAGCCGCAAGACCCCGCGCGCGGAGCAGGCGCATGGTGTCGGGGTGACGTACCCTCCTTGCGTACTCCTCCAGCAGTGGCTCGTCGAGCGCCTCCGGCCCGACCCCCTTCAGGAGCCGCGTCTCGTAGCTGGCCTGGCCCTTGTCGAACAGGAGCTCCTGGCGCTGATGGAAACCCAGCCGCCGCGTCTCATCGCCCACCCGCAGGAACACCTCGTCCCTGGAGTTGGCGTGCACGACGTCACTCGTGGACACGTCCAGCACGAGCAGGCGATCGCGCTCACCGCCGCCGTTGACACACGCCACCAAACGGTGCTTGACGGCGACCGGCGGCTGAGCGAAGTCGATCGCCGCCTGCATCTGCGCATTGCGCCGCTGCACATTCTCATCGCCTCCCTCGACGGCCCCCTTCCACAGCCCCACCACGATCGTGCCCCCGTCGGCGTTGGCCATGCCGATCAGGTCGTTGGCGAGATCCCTGGGCGCGACACGCTTGGACTTGCGATCAAACCACTGATCCTCCTTGACCGCCAGCAGCCGCTTCCCGCGCTCCTTCACGGACGCCCTCAGCGCTTGCTCCACCGCGATCGTCGACATGAAACTACTCTAACATCTTTAGAGTAGATTAGAGTAGCGCCGAGCTGTATAGCCTTACGCAGCAAACCAACAGGAGAGTCCGGATCGACTTCTTCCTCCGCCGTACCGGGCCGGCTCAAAAGCCAGCAGCCGGAAGCGCACCCGAGCGCGCGGTAGCTGCGGGCCCGCGCGTCTCGCTCAGCGGCTCTGCGCGGCGGCCCGCTGGCGCTCGGGCAGCGCGGGCAGCTTGACCGGCGCAGCATGCATCGTGCGCAGGCGCACGTCCTTCCACGAGAGCCCCTCGTTGACCAGGGCGGGCATGCCCATCACGACAGCGGTCGTGATCTCGACGAACTGCAGCACGATCCCGTAGGCGAGCGCGTCGGGCGTGGAGACGTGGAACGCGCCCGCGAGCACCGCCACGCAGGCAGCCTGGAAGATGCCGATGTTGGCCGGCGTGGCGGGCACCACGGCGGTGACGTTCACCGCGAACAGCACGGCCGCCGCGCCCGCGATGCCGACTCGATGGTCGAGGCCGAGCGCCATCAGGAGCAGCCAGCAGGACATCCACTGCAATCCCCACGCCCCCAGCTGCGAGACGGTAGCTAGCGCAGCAGCACGCGGTTGGCGAAACACGTGCAGCCCCGCGCGCACCCGCACGAGCGAGCGGCGCACCCCGACCACGAGCGCATGCAGACGCTTGGAGCGCGAGACCGCGGCGGCGGGCATCAGCGCGGGCGCGAGCATGATGATCGCGAGCACCCCCAGCGGCGCGAGCACGCTGACGATCAGCGCGCCGTGGTGGCCGCTGAGCAGGTCGACGCTGGAGAACATCGCGATGCCCAGGATGGCGAGCGCGAGGAGATTAAGGAGCGTCTGCGAGACCATCGTGCCGAGCACGATCGGCAGCGTCTCGCGCGCGCGGCCGATGCGCCGCGCGACGATCAGCGCGCGCGAGGGCTCACCCAGGCGCGCGGGCAGCGTGGCGGACATCAGCACGCCGATGAACGTCCCCTGCATAGCGTCGCGCCGGCGCACCCGCCGCCACGTGGGGGCAGCCGAGAGGATCGCGTACCACGCGAACCCGCGCGCGACCATCGAGGCGCACATCACCACCAGGCCGGCCAACAGCAGCCCCGGACTGGAGGCGAGCAGGCTGGCCACGACACGATCGACGCCGATGCGGCTCAAAGCCAGCAGGGCCAGCGCGAGCAGCACGAGCGAGAAGCCGACCACACCGGCGCGTCTAAATAAGGATAAGAGGGGGCCGCGCTGTGGCCCTGCCACGCGCGGTTCAAGGCTCTCCAGGCGCTGTGCCCTGACAGGGGGCTGCAGGTCCGCGGGCGCCAGCCCGTGACGCACCATCGCGCGGTGCAACCCCGGGCGCGGGCGCCCGACGGCAAGCGCCTGCTCGTAGCAGTTGACGACCTCGGCGGCGACGTGCGGCCAGGCAAAGCGCTCGGCGCGCTCGCGCGCCGCGGCGGCCATCGTGCGGCGGCGCTCGGGCTCGAGCGCAAGGCGCCGCAGCGCCTCGGCCAGCGCCAGTGCGTCACCGGGTGGCGTGAGCACACTGTCGACGCCGTCGCGCACCACATCGCGGTAGCCGGGGATGTCCGAGGCGACCACCGGGGTGTGCGCCGCAAACGCCTCGGTGAGCACCATGCCGAAGCTCTCACCGTGCAGCGAGGGTGCGCACAGCACCTCGGCCCGCGCCAGCTGGGCGGACTTCTCGGCGTCGGACACTTTGCCGAGCGCCTGCACACCTCGCGCGTCGAGCAGCAATGGCGCCACGTCCTCGGGCCCCGGGCCGACGAGTGTGAGCGTGGCTGGAATGTGGTCGCGCAGCGCCTCGAACGCCCGCAGCAGCACAGGCAGGCCCTTACGTTCTACGGGCAGCCCGACGAACAGGATGCGCAACGGGGCCTCGGTGTCCGCATCGGAGCCGATCGCGAATACCTCAGCGCGGGCGCGGAGGGCGCTTGCGTCAGCGCCGGCATCGGGTTCGATCGCGAATGCCTGGGCGCGTTCGTGGAGCGCGCTCGCGTCGGCGGCGCCAGCCTCGCTGCCCACTGCTTCGCCCCACGCGGCTCCCGCAGGGCCGCCAATGATCAGGTCCGCCAAGCCCGGCCCAGCCGGCCCCCCTCCTCCATTCAAGGCACCCGGCTCCACCCAGCGTCCCATCGCATCCGCGCCGACGTGGACCCCATTGGGGACGATCCGGTAGCGCCCGCCGAAGTAGCGGCGCGCCGTCCACGCGGCCGCCTCGGACACGGCGATGCGGGCGTGCAGGCGGTTCAGGCGCCGCCGCGCGCCGAACACGCAGGAGCCGCCATTGGTGATCGGGTTGGTCGAGTAGGCGTGGAAGGTCCCCACCAGCGGCAGGCCCTCGGGCGCGTGGGCGAGGATGTCCCAGCCGAGGAACGGCACGATCGGCTCGTGGATGTGCGCCACGTCGTAGTCGCCTTCGCGCAGCGCGCAGCGCAGCGCCAGCACGCCGCTCGGCGCCAGCGCGATGTTCGAGACCGCGCCGTTGGCCGGCAGCCCGATCGTGCGCCCCAGCGAGACGAAGTTCTCGGGCGGCTCGAGCTCCTGCGGCGCCGCCCCGCGGTGCAGGCGGCGTGAGAGCGCGTCGGGCGGATCGAACGGCGCGAGGATGCGCGGCTCGTGGCCGGCCGCGGCCAGCTCGGCGGACAGGGCCTCGATATGCCGGGTCACCCCGCCGGGGTACGTCCAGGAATACGGCGACACAAGCGCTACGCGCACCCTTCAAACTGTAGCCTCTACAGAGGAGGCGACAAGCCAGGCTCCTCCAGTGGTCATGCGATGAGCGACAGGCACTTCGTCAAGTACACCTTCCTGAAGATGGACCCCGCCTGGCGGCGCCTGGACGCGGAGCGGCGCGCGCAGGACAAGCGCGAGTTCGCGGCCGCCTGCGAGGACTTCGCCGACGGACACACGCTGCAGGCCTTCTCGCTGCTCGGCACGCGCGGCGACGCCGAGCTGCTTTTGATCGGCGAGGCCGAGAACCTCGACCGCATCCACGAGTTCCACGTCGTCCTCGGCCAGAGCGGCCTCATGCAGTGGGCCACGACGCCGTACTCGTTCCTGGGCATGCGCAAGAGCTCTGAATACTCCGAAGACGAGCGCACCGTTCCGCGCGGGTTCCGTGGCAAGTACGTGTTCGTCTACCCCTTCGTCAAGTCGCGCGAGTGGTACGCCCTGCCCGGCGAGGAGCGCTGGCGGATCATGCAGGGCCACATCGCCGTCGGGCGCGAATACCCGGGCGTGGACAACCACACGACCTACTCCTTCGGCCTCGACGACCAGGAGTTCGTGGTGGCCTTCGACACCGACGACGTGGGCACGTTCCTGGACCTGGTGCAGCGCCTGCGCACGACCGAGGCCTCGCGCTTCACGGTGCGCGACACGCCCTCCTTCACGTGCCTTGCGATGTCGCTCGAGCGGGCGCTCAACGCGCTCGACGGCGAGTCCGTGGCGCTCGGCCTCGCCGCGACGGGCGCCTGATGGCGCCTGCTCGGGGACAGGGGTCTTCGCGGGACAGGCCGGCGGCGGGGGCGCCCGGCCGCAAGACGGCCCCGCCCAAGCGCAAGACGGCCCCACCGTCCAAGCGCAAGACGGCCTCGGCACCTTCACAGCGCAAGGCGATCGCCCACCTGCGCGAGGCCGACCCGGTGCTTGCCGGGCTGATCGAGGACCTTGGCCCTCGCGGGCTGGACGACGGGCGCGACAGCAGCCCGCACGACCACTACGGCACGCTCGTGCGCGCGATCGTCGGCCAGCAGCTTTCCACCAAGGCCGCCGCCTCGATCTTTGCGCGCCTCACCGAGCGCTACGGCGGGCGCACGCCGACGCCGGAAGAGGTGCTCGCCGCCGAGCCCGAAGAGCTGCGCGCCGCGGCGGGACTGTCGCGCTCGAAGGTCGGCTACCTACGCTCCCTGGCCGAACACGTGCTCGACGGGGAGCTGGAGTTGAAGCGACTGGACGAGCTGGAGGACGAGCAGGTCGTGGCCGAGCTTGTGGCAGTCAAGGGCCTCGGCGTGTGGACGGCGCAGATGTTCATGATGTTCCACCTGCAGCGCCCCGACGTGCTGCCGGTCGGCGACCTGGGCATCCGCCGCGCGATCGAACGCGCCTACGGGCTCCCCGGGCTGCCCGAGCCCTCGGAGATGGAGGAGCTCGCCGAACCGTGGCGACCCTACCGCACGCTGGCCTGCCGCTACCTATGGCGCTCGCTCAAGAACGAGCCATAGGGCGGCCGTCAGACCGCAGAAACCTGCTCCTCCTCGGCTACGCGGAACGAGGAGCCGCAGCCGCAGGCGGCGACCACGTTGGGATTGTTGACCTTGAAGCCGGCACCCTGCAGGCTCTCCTCGTAGTCGATCACCGAGCCGCGCACGAACTCCAGGCTGGCGTTGTCGACCAGCAGCTTCAGCCCGTGGTCCTCGATCACGAGGTCGTTCTCGCGCTGCTGGTCGAAGGCAAGCTGATACTGAAAGCCCGAGCAGCCACCACCGCGCACGCCGACGCGCAGACCGGCCATGCTCACGTCGCCCTCCTGCCCGGCGAGGAACTCTTGGACCTTCTCGGCACCCTTGTCGGTGATCGATATCATCGCTTTCCAAAGTATAGCGACCCTTCAGCGACCGTTTGAAGCGTCGCACCTGCGAGAACGAGCCATCCAGCCGAGGAGCGAAATGCCGAGGGCCGAGGACATCAAGCAGCGCATCGAGACCGCGATCCCCGGAGCTCGCGCCGAGGTCGAGGACTACACCGGCGGCGGCGACCACTTCCGCGCGACCGTCACCGCCGAGGCCTTTGCCGGGCGCAACCGTATCGAGCAGCATCGTCTCGTCTACGACATCTTCGGAGAGGAGATCGGCGGCGCGATCCACGCGCTGTCGCTGAAGACGCAGATTGCCCAGCCGTCAGGAGCCATATCCCAGCCATCCGGAGCGGTATAGAGCCCAGCCCCCAGCGGCATAGAGCCCAAGCCCCCAGCGCAGTCAGGAGTCCACATGCCAGAGACAGACAGCAACCCCATCCGCTCGGCAATCGCCGAGGCAATCTCCGAGCACCCCACGATCCTGTTCATGAAGGGCACTCCCGAGGCCCCGGCGTGCGGCTTCTCCGCGCGCACGGTGGCGGCCCTGCAGTCGCTCGACGCACCGTTCGCGGCGGTCGACGTCCTGCCAGACCCGCGTATCCGCCAGGAGCTCTCGGCGATCTCGAACTGGCCCACCATCCCCCAGCTGTTCGTCGGCGGCGAGCTGGTCGGCGGATGCGACATCGTGATGGAGATGTACGAGTCGGGCGAGCTGGCGCAGACGCTGGGCGTCGACGAGAAGTCCGAGCTGCCGGAGGAGCCGCTGACCAGCGCCACACCGTCGGCTGCTGGTTTGACTCAGATCGAAAATCGGCTGAGCTAGATGTAAGTCCCGAGGAGGTTGTTCAACTCGTGGGGCAGCTTGAGTCCGGACCGGGCGCCATATCGACCTGGATACGCAGACCGGGACACGCGGACCGGGATACGCGCTGTAGGCGGGGCGACATCAGCGTCCGATTGCGTCCCACCATTGAATAGCCGATTCATGTCGCCTACATGCGACAGAGGCATCTCTACTTTACCGCCATGTCGTATATCTGTCGTATCAAGACGTCAGATGTACGCTATACTGTCGCATCTATGACGATGCACTACGACGATGACACGACATTCTTCGGAAGGAGAACCTTTGCCGGGATTCGTCCTTGACCAGGAGCAACAAGTACTCGCCGACCTGGAGCAGTTGATCAGCAACGCACTCAGCAAGCTGCGCGATGAGATGGAAGCAGCCACGAGAAACGCGGACCTACCCACGATCGACCCAGAGTACGTCCGCCGCTGGATCGAAACGGCAAAGCGACTCTCGGTGCAGGTCAGCAACGACCTGCCACCCCAGCTCGAACCTGAGGCGGTGGCCGAGATTCGCAAGATCATCATCAACCTGCTCGACGGCCTCGGACACGTCGATCCGGCGCAGCCACTCGATGCACTCGATGGATTCTTCGTGCAGTCCGAGGCCGTACGACACATCATCCGCGATGCGCTCGACGAGCACGTGGGATGCCGCGAGGACGACGCTCGCCCGCTTGTCGCATATCTGAAACAGGCCCTCCCCCGGGTCACCCAGGCCGACCAGGCGAAGATCGCGGGAATCTCCACCCGCCATCTGCAGCGCCTCGGCACGACCGGCGGAGCGCCGCCACGGCAGCTTGTGCTGGCGGTCCGGCTGGTCAGACTGCTGCGTTACGTCTGGAACCCCGAGGGTGTGATCGCGTGGTTTCACCGCGACCGCACCGAGCTCGACGGGCACGCCCCGATCGAAGTGATGGGGGACGCGGGATTCGAGCGGCTGCTGCTGCGTCTCGCCCGGGAAGGACGAGCGCAGCATGCCGCGTAGGGACGAGCCGCCGCGTAGGGACGAGCCACCGGAGGTCGAGATCAAAACGATCGCCCACCGCTACTCGAGCTACGACACGCCGTTCTGGGCCCGCGAGAGCGGCCAACCGGGTCGCTGGCACGCACGGGGCGACGGTCCCACCCAATACATGTCCGCAAGCACCGACGGTGCCTGGGCGGAGCTGATTCGCAGAGAGGAGCTGAGAACCGAGGACGAGGTGGCGATGGTGAGCGTGTCGATGTGGGCGATCGCCATCGACCACCAGATGATCGTCGACTACTCGACGTTCGAGCATGCTGAATCGGTGGGCTTTGATCCCGCGGCGTTGGTGGAAGAGGACTACGAGCGCTGTCAACGCGAGGGGGCCCGCCTGCGCGCGCTGAACTACCACGGCATACTCGCTCCCAGCGCCGCACTGCCAGACGCACTCAATCTGACCCTGTTCGGCGCCCGGACCGCATCCACCTGGGGGCGCCCGCCGCTGCTCGCTTCTTCGCTCCCGGCAACCATCATCACCAAGGGTGCGCCACCACCAGGCTTACTGGCCCGGGTCAGACGGCTCGGCGCGCCGCACGAGGCACTCAGCGCCCATTTGGCAGCCCGCAACAGGGGCATCGAAGGAGATCGTTAGCCGCCTTCGGCTAGAGAACCGGCTTCAGTAGTCGCTCTCGGCGAGCCCCAGCCGGCGCAGCACCCCGTCGGCCTGGCGAAAGCCGAAGCCAAGCAGTCGCAGCGGGATCGCCTGGCGCGCCCCGGGAGCGGCCAGGCGCTCTTCGTTTTCGCGGTACCACTCGACGGTCTGCGCGAGCGTGTCTTCGTGGTGCCCGGGCGAGTAGTCCAGCTCACGCTTGGCCTTGGCGCTGGAGTAGCACCACCACTGGGAGACGGTGCGCACTTCCCCCGTGGTTACCGTCGGGCGTCCGGGCACCCCCTGAAACGCCTCCGTCAGCGAGATCGCCAAGGGGATCGGCAGCTTGATCGCCGGGGGCTCCACGCCGGAGATGCGCCCCAGATCGGCGAGCAGGCGTTCGAAGGTGAAGTTGCGATTGCCCAGGATGTAGCGCTCGCCGAGCACGCCGCGCTCGTCGGCGAGCAGGTGTCCGCGTGCCACGTCCTTGACGTCCACGACGTTCAGGGCGCCGTCGACGAAGGCGGGGATCTCTCGGCGCAGAAAGCGCCGCACGAGCTCCGTGGAGGAGCGGTTGACGTCGCCCGCGCCGAAGACGAACGCGGGATTGACGATCACCACCGGCAGCCCGCGCGCGGCCAGGCGCAGCGCCTCGACCTCGGCCTCGTGCTTGGAATCCATGTAGGGCAGGCCATAGCCGCCACGGAAGATCTGGGTCTCATCGGCCACAGTTCCGCGCGGAGCGGGACCGACGGCGGCGATCGAGGAGGTGTAGACGACCCGCTCGACGCCCGCGCGCAGCGCCTCCTCGAGCACGATCCGGGTGCCCTCGACGTTGATCTGAAAGAGCGCGTCGATCGGCGCGCGAAGCGAGGTCGAGCCGGCGAGATGGAACAGGCGATCGACCCCCCGTAACGCCCGCCGCACGGCGCGGCGATCGAGGATGTCGCACGTCACGGACTCGTATTCGAAGTCGAGGTTCTCCAGGTTCGTCTGCCTGCGCACCGTCAGGCGCAGCTCATCGCCGCGCTGGGCGAGCAGTCGGGCGACCTGCGAGCCGACGAGGCCCGCGCCACCCGTAAGGAGGGTCTTGGGCACCGTGGCCAGTCTAGCGATGCCAACCCCTGCGCCGGGCCGGTTCTCCCGCTATGCGGAAAAGCCGGCGCGGCCGCCCGTGCAGGCGGAGCGAGCGGCGTGAGAGCCTTCTCATATCCGGGCGGACCCGCTCCTCACGGCCCCGGCCGTTGCTATAGGGTCAGCGCGCCATGGCCCCCGTCTCAGTGGTGTCCGACACCACCAATTATCTCCCCCGCGCGCTCGCCGAGGCGCAGGGCATCCATCAGGTCAGCCTCTATGTGGGCTGGGAGGGTAAACCCGTGCGCGAGCTGGAGATGCCCAACTTCGACGCGTTCTACGAGCGGCTGCGCAGCGATCCTGAGACCCCCACCACCTCCCAGCCCTCGATTGGCGACTTCCTCGCTGTCTGGGAGCCGCTGCTGGAGAAAGGGCGCGACATCGTCTCGGTGCACCTCGCCGGTGGCATCTCCGGCACGTGCGAGGCGGCGCGCCAGGCGCGGGGCGTGCTCGACGAGCGTGGGCTCGGCGAGCGCGTGGAGGTAATCGACGGCGAAACGGCCTGCGGCGGACTGGGGCTTTTGCTGCTGAGCGCCGCCGCCGCCGCGAACGCCGGTGCCGATCGCGCAGCCGTCGTGGCGCGTGTACACGAGGCGCGCAGGGCGCTGCGCATGTGGTTCTGCCTGGACACCCTGGAGTACCTGCGCCGCGGCGGGCGCATCGGCAAGGCTCAGGCGTGGCTGGGCGGCACGCTGAAGATCAAGCCGATCCTCTCACTCGACTATGAGATCACGCCGGTCGAGCGCGTACGCACCGCCGGACGAGCGTTCGAGCGGATGGTGCAGTACATGCACGAGCTGCACGACTCTGGCGCTGACGGCTGGGTGGTGCAGCACATCCAGGCCACCGATCAGGCACAGCGGCTGATCGATCACGGACGGGAGCTGTATGGCTCCGAGCCCGCCTTCGTCTCCGAAGTGGGTCCGGTGATCGGCACCTACACCGGACCCGGCCTGATCGGCGTGGGCGCGATCCCGCGTGCCCTACTGAGCTGAGGATCTAGCGGCGGCGCCGGCCGCGCAGCAGCATCACGACGCCCACCCGTGGCCGCGCCCATGATCAGCTCGCGCTGGTGGGACTGCCCACACCGACCACCCACCGACTACGGGCTACCGGCGCCGCTTGCGACGGCGCCGGCCGCGCAGCAGCATCACGACGCCCACCGCGGCCGCGCCCATGATCAGCTCGCGCTGGTGGCGTTGCACGTGGCCGCGCCAGTCGGTGATGCGCGTGACCTCGCCGTGCAGGGTCTCAAGCGAAAGCGCCAGCTCCCGGCGATTACTCTCGATCGAGTCGCGGATCTCGGTTGGGGAGCGCTGCGCCATCTCAGCTGTCCCCGCCCAGCCCAATGCCGACCCCGGCCGCCCCAGCGGCGGACCCGCTACCCACGGACCCTGTACTCATCCCGGACTGGGTGCCAGTCCCGGACCAGGTGCTCGTGCCGGACTGGGCGCCGGCGCTGACCGTCTCGCGTATCTTGCGAGCCTCCTCGATCGCCATGTTGGGCACCGGCGGCGAGCTGCGGCGCACGAGACGGGCGGCGAGCAGCCCTGCCAGCACTCCCAGCACGACCAGGATCAGGGCCATCGCGAAGAAGCCCCAGAAATAGGTGAACGTGCCGCCGATCGGCAGCTCGTAGTAGAGCAGCCAGGCGAGGCCGTTGAGCACGAAGATCAGCGCCGTCACGAGGAAGATGCCCGCTGCTCCAGCGACTACAGCGCCGCGCGCGAGCTTTGAGACCTTCTCGGAGACCTCGGCCTTGGCCAGCTCGATCTCCTCGCGCACGAGCAGCGTGGCCCGTTCGGAGACCTCGGTGATCGCCGTCGCGATGTTCTGGGGCTGGTCCCTGCGCTGCTCCTGCGGAGCCTCGCTCACTCCGGCGGCTCCTCGTCGAAGAAGCGTCGCCACACCAGCGTCGCGGTGCGCTGCGCAACGATGCTCGACAGCGCTCCGAGGCCCGCCAGCAGGCCCGACCACATTAATCGCTTAACCATGTCGTTCTCCATTATCGGGGGAGTGTAGTGCCCAAGGTGGTCGCCTCGATACGCGGTCCGTCGCGCACCCTGTTGTCGGCTCTTGGACTACCGAGCCGTGTCACTCCTTGGCGGACGCCTCGGGCACCGCCGTACTCGTTCCATTCCCGATCGCGCCGGCCTCCAATCCCCCGCACACGGTCTCCACCACGAGCCACTTGGCACGCTCGAAGTACTCCTCGTTCTCGGGCAGGAGCTCGAAGATCCAGCCGGTCAGGAGCTGCTCGATCGCGCCGTAGAAGGCCATCGCCGCAAACGCGGCGTCGATGTCGGCCTTGAAGGAGCCCTCCTCCTGTGCCTGTGTGACGATCTGCGCAATCAGGTTGTAGGCCTCGCGGATCTGACCCAGGTGCGTCTGCCCGAAGGAGTTGGCGGCACGCGTGACCTCGACGATGATCACCTTCATCAGGTCCGGGTCGTGGCGGTAGCTCTCGACGATGAACGACGCGATCGCCCAGAGCTTCTCGCGCACGGGGATCTCGTGCGTGTCGACCTCGCGGATCATCTCGAGCATCACGTTCCAGCGCTCCAGGAAGAGCGTGTCGAGGACCTCGTCCTTGGAGGCGAAGTAGTGGTAGACGAGCCCATAGGCCACGCCGGCCTCGTCCGCGATGTCCGACACGCGACAGGCGTGGAAGCCCTGGCGCGCGAACACCTTGACGGCCGCGTCGAGGATCAGGCGACGCTTGTCGGGGGACTTGGCGCGGGAGGTGCTCACGCGTGCGACTCCTGTGGCCAGCGGTAGGCCGAGGGACGGCGGTTGGCCAGCGATGGCAGCTGCGCCCGGATCTCCAGCTGGCGTTCGAGGTCGAGGTCGGCCACGATGTGACCCTCGCGATCCTCAGCCTGCGCTAGCACCACTCCCCAGGGGTCGACTATCATCGAGCGCCCGCCCGAGCGCTTCCCGCCCGGATGGGGTCCGATCTGGTTGGCCGCCACGACGAACGCCTGGTTCTCGATCGCCCGCGCGCGCAGCAGCACTTCCCAGTGGTCGCGCGTGGTGGGGAGTGTGAAGGCCGCGGGCACGGCCATCACGCGTGCGCCGCGCACAGCGAGGATGCGGTAGAGCTCGGGGAAGCGCAGGTCGTAGCAGATGGTCATGCCCAGGGGGATGTGCTCGGGATTCTCGCCGACGCCCTCGGCAATCTCGCTCATGACGATCTCCTCGCCCGCGTCCTCCAGGTCTGACTCACGGTAGCCGCGCCCCTCGATCTCGACGTCGAACATGTGCATCTTGCGATAGGCGGCCGCGACCTCGCCCCGCGGATCGACGTGGACGGAGGTGTTGACCAGCTTCTCGCGACCTGGCAGCCGCTCGACGAACGAGCCCGCGACGAGGTCGACCCGCAGCTCGCGCGCGATCCGCCGCGCCCATTCGACGGTCGGGCCGTCCATCGGCTCCGCAGCCGCGCGCAGATCCTCCTCGCGGCCCAGGGCGGTCCACTTCTCAGGCAGTACGATGAATGCCGCGCCGTCCGCCGCAGCGGCCCGCGTGAGGCGATCGGCGACAGCCATGTTCGCGGCCTTGTCGGCTGTGGAGTTGAGCTGGACGGCCGCTGCTCTCAATGCGTATTCCTCCCGCGGGCTTTCCGCTCCCACAGAATAGATTGACTAGTCAGTCAACATCACGAAGCATAGCGCCCCGGGCAGGCGCCGCCTGCACGAGCGGGTCGTCCACGCCGAGGTACTGAGAGCTTGATGGGACCACCCAAGGCCAGCACCGCTGCACTCGCAGTCCCACACGATAGATCCATCCGACGGGCGCATATGCCTCTCTTTCGAGGCTGCCGGCCGCTCAAGCGCTGGCGCTACGTGGGGGTGTTCTGCGAGGAGCTCATGCTTTGCGCGGCGCGAGTCCAGGTGGGCCCGGCGCGCCAGAGCTTCTGGGCGCTCTTTACGCGCGCGGACGGCCGACTGCGAGAGCGCACCCATGCGCTCCTGGGCCGTGGCTCGGTCGAGCTCGAGACGGGGCGCCTGCGCGTGAATGACGGTCCCGTGCACATCGATCTGGCGCTGGAGGAAGACGCGGGGTGGGAAGCGACCTGCCCTCACGGCAGCGAGCACGTCTGGACGCGCAAGCAGGCCGGTATCCGTGCCCACGGCACGTTCGCCTTCGACGCCGCCCCGCCGCGCCCAATCGAGGCGCTGGCGGTCATCGATGACACCGCCGGCTACCACGCCCGCGTGACCGAGTGGCGCTGGGCGGCCGGCGTGGGCGTCGACCCCGCCGGACGGCCGCTGGCGTTCAACGTGGTGCAGGGCGTAAACGATCCGCCCGCCGGCAGCGAGCGGGCGGTGTGGGTGGACGGTGTGCCGCACGAGACGCCTCCGGTTAGCTTCTCCTCCGATCTGACACAGGTCCTCGCCGAGGACGGCTCCACGCTGCGCTTCGTGGCGGAGGCGCAGCGCGCTCGCCACGAGAACCTACTGCTGGTGCGTAGCGACTACCTGGCCCCGTTCGGGACCTTCAGCGGGACGCTGCCCGATGGCATCGAGCTGGCGCACGGCCTGGGCGTGGTGGAGCACCACCGCGCGCGGTGGTAGCAGCGCGTTCGACCCACCGTCGCAGTCAAAGCGCATTCCACCCACGTCGGAGCCCAAGCGCATTCGACCCACCTCGGAGCCCGCTGCGCCGACGCTCGCGCCAGCCCTCCCCCAGCATTACGCCGTTGGCCTGAGTCGATGCCAGCTAGCGCCGCTCCCGCTGGCGCGCGAGCTCCGCCAGCAGCAACTTCGAGTGCATCGCCCCGATCAGCTCGCGTAGGGGCTCTGACCCCGCGGCAATCATCTGCAGCGCCCGCTCGACCTCGACCTCCCCGGCCAGGCGGTCGAGCAGCGCAGTGACCTCCTCCTCCACGAGCGGCTCCAGCGCCTTGCGATAGCGCAGGGTGTCATACACCGTGAAGCCAAGCGCCTCGTCGTAGCCGCCCGCGCGGAAGGAGGCGATGGCCTCGATGATCCTCACGTCGTCCTGGGCATAGCCTGAACGGTTCGGGTTGAGCACGCCGATCTCGACCAGGCGCCCCAGCACCTTCTCGGGGATGCCATAGCGCTCGCGCACCGCCTTGGCCGAGACGCGCCGCTCCTCGGCCCTGGCGAGCGCCCGCTCGAGGATGCGGTCCTCAAGCTCCACCAGCGCCCGCACGCGCTCAGGATCGTCCTCCAGGACGCGCTTGATCACGCGCAGGGGCATGAAGCGCTCCTCCTGCAGGCGCTTTATCAGCGCGATGCGTTCGACCAGCACGGGCGGGTAGTAGGCCATGTTGCGACTGGTTCTGACGATGCCCTCCTCGCCGCCGAGCAGGCCCTCGCGCAGGTAGTGCTTGATGGTGCCGGCACTCACGCCGGAGCGCTCGGCGAGCTCGCTCATCTTCAGCAGGCCGCTAGCGTCCGCCGGGCTGGGGGCACGATCCACTGAAGTCTCCCCCCTGTCCGTACCGTAGGGCTCATGCCAATCGACCCACCCATGCGGCGCCTGTGCAGCTCACACCCGGAAGCCGGTGGCCTCGCCGGCCTGCGCCTGCGCAGGACCGGCCACAGCGCCTGCCTGCAAAAGCTCGTCGATCTCATCGGGCGAGCAGCCCGCCTCGCGCAGCACCTCCGCGGTGTGCTCGCCCAAACCCGGACCAGGGCGCTGGGCGTGGTGGCCGGGGGTACGCGTGAGCTTCACCGGCAGGCCCAGCTGACGTACCCCGCCCGCCACGCCGGGCTGCTCGATCTCCACGACCATCTCCCGCGCGCGCACCAACTCGGAGTCAAGCGCCTCGTCCAGGTCGAGTACCGGCTCAAGACAGCAGTCGTACTGGCGCGCAAACTCCTCCCATTGCGCACGCGTGCGCGCCTTGAAGACGTCGCACACCTGTGCGTGCGCATCCGAGCCCGGACCGTCGAACTGCCGCTCTACCAGGTCCTCGCGCTCCACGCCGCGGCACCACGCCTGCCAGAACTTGGGCTCCAGCGCGCCGAGCGCAACCCAGCCGTCGGCGCACTCGTAGGGGCGGTAACAGATCAGCGACCCAGCCAGCTCCAGGCCTCCGCGATGGGGCACGACCTGCTCGGCGAAGTAGCGCCCGGCGACCAGCGCCAGCCAGGAGAGCGCGCCGTCGGCCATCGAGACGTCCACCACCTGGCCCTCGCCCGAGCCCGGTTTGTCCGATCCGCCGTCGCGCTCGCGCAGCGCGGCGAGGATGCCGAAGGCAGCCATCATGGCGCCGCCACCGAGGTCGGCGATCTGCCCGGCGGATTGAATGGGATGCCCACCCACCCCGCCCGCCTCGCCCTGGCCGCCCGTCTGCACATCCGCCCCGTCGCGCTCGCCCGTGAGCCCGAGCAGACCCACCAGCGCGAGGTAGTTCATGTCGTGGCCGGCGGCTGCGCGCTTGGGGCCGTCCTGGCCGTAGCCGCTGATCGCGCAGTACACAGTCCCCGGATTGACCGTGCGCATCTGCTCGTAGCCCACGCCGAGACGGTCGAGCACACCGGGACGGAAGGACTCCAAGACCACGTCGTACTGCGCCACCAGCCGCAACAGCACCTCGCGTCCACGCTCGCTCTTCAGGTCGATGCGGATCGAGCGCTTGTTGCGGTTCAGCGCGAGGAACAGCGCGGACTTGGCGCTGTCCTCAGCGCCCTCGTAATAGGGGGGCGCCCAGCGGATGTAGTCGCCCATGCCGGTGTCCTCGACCTTCAGCACCTCCGCGCCGAAGTCCGCCAGCAAGAGCGAGCAGAACCCGCCGGGCAGAAGCCGTGAGAGATCCAGCACGCGGATGCCCGCGAGGGGCAGACTCACCGGGGAGGTACCCCCAGCAGCGCCCGGGCCTCCTGCACCGTGGCGGGGCGGCGGCCGACGTCTTCGGCCATCTGCCGCGCCTTGGCGACGAGCTCGCCGTTGGAGCTGGCCATCTCGCCGCTGGGCAGGTACAGATTGTCCTCCAGCCCCACCCGCACCGAGCCGCCGAGCGTGAGCGCAGCCGCCACCAGCAGCCACTGCTGGCGCGATATCCCGATGACCGCCCAGTGGGATTTGCTGGCGCCCGGCCCGCCCCCGCCGGTCGCGCCCGGCCCGCCCCCGCTGGTCGCGCCCGGCCCGCCCCCCACGCCGGGGATGTTCTCGACCATCGCCGCGAGGTTGCGCGCGCTCGGCGGGATGCCACCGACGACGCCCATGATGCAGTCCACGTGCAGCGGGGGCTCCAGCACGCCCATGTCGATCAGCGGCTCAAGCGAGCCGACGTGACCCAGATCAAAGCACTCGTGCTCGGGCTTGATACCCAGCTCGCGCATCGCGCGCAGCAGCTCGATGATCTCCTCGAAGGGGTTGGCGAAGACCATCTTGAAGACGAAGTCCTTGCGCGAGCGCGAGTACTTGGCGTAGTTCATCGAGCCCATGTTCAGCGCCGCCACCTCGGGGCGGCACTCGCGCAGGTAGGCAATGCGCTTCTCCACGCTCACCCCGACGGCGCCGGTGGAGAAGTTGACGATCGCCGCGTCCCCCACCTCGTGACGGATGGCGTCGCTGATCGCGCGGTAGTCCTCGACCTCGAAGCTCGGCCCGCCCTCGGGGGTGCGCGCGTGGATGTGGATCATCGTCCCGCCCTCATCCACGATCCGCCGCGCCTCCGCGGCGTACTCCGCGGGCGTGTAGGGGATCGCGGGGCACTGCTCGCGGTTGGCCAGCACGCCGGAGATGGCGCAGGTGATGACGACTGGATCCTCGACGGCCACTAGACCGGCACCACCCCATGCCGCTTCCACGGCCGTTCGACACGCTTGCCCTGCGCCATCTCCAGACCCCGGCAGATCGTGGCGCGCGTCTCGCGGGGGTCGATGACGTCGTCGATCAGGTCGTTGCCGGCGGCGATGTAGACGTCGAAGATCTTGCGGAACCCCTCGATCAGCTCCTGCTTCTTGGCGGCGGGATCCTCGGCTTCCTCGACCTGCCGGCGGAAGGCGATCTCCACCACGCCCTCGGCGCCCATCACACTGATCTCCGCGCTCGGCCAGGCGACGATCAGGTCAGGTTCGTAGGCGCGCCCGTTCATCACGTAGTAGCCGGCGCCGTAGGCCTTGCGGGTGATCACCGTGATCTTCGGCACCGTCGCGTTGGCGACGGCGTAGAGCATCTTGGCGCCATGGCGGATGATCCCTTCGGCCTCGACCTTCGTGCCGACCATGAAGCCGGGGACGTCCTGCAAAAAGAGAAGCGGTAATGCAAATGCATTACAGAGGTTGATGAAGCGCGCGGCCTTATCGGAGGAGTTGTTGTCGAGAATGCCTCCCAGGTGCCGGGGCTGGTTGGCGACGATCCCGACGGGCTGCCCGCCGAAGCGTGCGAAGCAGGTGATCACGGTCTTCGCCCACTGGCCCTTGATGTCGAGGTACTCGCCGTGGTCGACCACGCGGCGAATCACCTCGTACATGTCGTACGGCTTGCGATTGGACTCCGGCAGCACGTCCAGCAGCTCCTCGTCAGCGCGCTCAACGGGGTCGCTCACCGGACGCACCGGCGGCGTCGATTCGCAGTTGGCGGGCATGTAGGAGAGGTACTCCTTGATCCGCGCGATGCACTCCTCGTCAGAGTCCACTTCCATGTCGCCCACGCCGGACTTGCGGCAGTGCACGCGCGAGCCCCCTAGTTCCTCCTGGGTGACGTCCTCGCCGACGGCCGCCCGCACGAGGTGCGGTCCGGCGAGGGCCATCGAGCCGCGCCCCTTGACCATCGGCACGAAGTCGGCGAGACCGGGAATGTAGGCGGTGCCGGCCGCGCACGGCCCCATTAGCGCGGCGACCTGGGGGATCACGCCGCTTGAGATGACCTCCTCGCGAAACAGCGCACCCGAGCCGGCGAACAGCGAGCCCGCGGCCTCCTGTACACGCGCGCCGGCGGAGTCGAGCAGCCACACGAAGGGCATGCGCTTTGACAGCGCCAGCTCGCGCAGGCGCGTGACCTTGATCTCGCCGGTCATCCCCATCGAGCCGGCCATCACCGTGAAGTCGTACGCGCACACCGCGGTGAGGCGTCCGTCCACCTTGCCATAGCCGGTGATGACCCCGTCGGCGGGTGCCTCCTTGCCCTCCATCGCGCGCTGGGAGAAGTGCGGGCGCCCGTGGATGCCCAGCTCCACGAAGGTGCTCTCACCCGTGGCCTCGTCGGTGTCGATCAACAGCGCCAACCGCTCACGCGCGGTCAGCTTGCCCTGCTCATGCTGGCGGGCGATCTTCTCCTCCCCGCCCCCCAGCTTGATCGCAGCGCGGCGCGCGTGCAGGTCCTCCACAAGTGGGCGCAGCAGTGAGCTGGGATTGGCGATCTCGGGCATCTGAAAGTGGACAGTAGGAAGTCCTACTTCCCACCCTACCGTCTATGGCAACAATGGATCAAGCACGCCCGCGACGACCTCGGCGCCGAGCGTGGTCTGCTCGGGCTCCTCCTCCAGCGCCTCAAAGCCGGTGACCTCGATGCCCACCACCTCGCTCGACTCCCCCACCGCCTCCAGCAGGTCGAGCAGCTTGCCGTCGTCAAAGCCCCCCGCGGTCTTCACGGCGCGGGAGACGGGCATCGTCTTGGGGTCCATCACGTCCACGTCCAGGTGCAGGTACACAGGGGCCCCGTCGAGCGCGTTCTGCATGAACACAAGCGTCTCAAGGCTCGACCCGATCACCGTCACCCGCGCCTGCCCCAGCCCCTCGCGCTCGCCCTCCTCCAGGTCGCGCACCCCGCACAGGATCACCCGCTCACCCGGGACGGCGCCCTGAAAGCCCGTCTCCCACAGCCCGCAGGCCCCCGACAAGGCCATCCCGCCCAGGTAGCCGCTGATGCTGGTCTCGGGGGTGTGGAAGGCGGCGTGACCGTCCAGCCACAACACACGCGCCTCCGGGCGCATGCGCGCCACCGTGGGCAGCGTGGTCAGCGCGATCGCCCCGTCCCCCGCCACCACCACCGGCAGGGTGCCGGCGTTCAGCGCGTCCTCCACCTGGCCGCCGGCCTCCAGCAGACACCCGCGCGAGCCCGCCAGATCCTCCTCGTGGCCCTGCGGGCGAGCGGGTTGGGGCGAGCCGATGAGGCGCGGCTGCGCGCCGATCTGGCGGCCGATGGTCCCCGCCAGCAGGTCCACGCCGAGGGTCGCCGCGCGCGAGCGCTCGGCGGTGCGGCAGCGCATCGCCACGAGCGTGGCCTCCTCGGCGCGCGTGATCGAGGTCATGGCCGCCTCCCCGCTACGCCAATAGGGCCCCCAGCCACTGCCGGCCGCGCGGCAGGCGACACGCCGCTCACCGGCCCTTCCACTGCGGCTCGCGCTTCTCGAAGAACGCCGTGACGCCCTCCACGATGTCCTCGGTGGAGAGCGTCAGCGAGAGCTGCGCGCGCAGGTAGTCCAGGGCGTCGTCGAGGGGCATGTCCATCTGCCTGCGCATAGCTTCCTTGCCGAGACGCATCGCCAGGGGGGACTTACCCGCGAGCTTTGCGGCCCATTCGGCCACGAAGGCGTCGAACTTCTCCGCGGGGAGCACCCGGTTGACGATCCCCGCGGCCAGCGCCTGCTGGGCGTCCAGGCGCTCGCCCAGCAGCAGCATCTCATTCGCGGTCTTGCGCGGCACGTTTCGGTAGATGAGCGCCATGATCATGAACGGAAACGCGCCGACGTTGATCTCGGGCGTGCCGAAGGTGGCAGCCTCCGAGGCGACGATCAGGTCACAGGCCAGCGCGATCCCCAGCGCACCGGCGAGCACATGCCCGCGCGCGGCGCACAGCGTGGGCTTGCCCAGCGAGCCGATCAGCTTGAAGAGGTCGACGAAGAGCTCCGAGCCGAAGTGCTTGTGCACCAGCGGCACATCCCCCGCGAAACCGCCCAGGTTGGCGCCCGAGGAGAAGACCTTCTCGTGCGAGGAGGCCAGCACCACGCAGCGCACCCCCTCGTCATCGCGGGCGCTCTGCAGCGCGGCGCTCAGCCCACCGAGGATCTCCGCCGACAGCGCGTTGCGCGTGGCGGGCTCATTCAGCGTGATGGTGGCCACGCTCTCGGCCACCTCATACAGGACGCTGTCCGAAGCCATGGCGCGACTCTAATGATCCCACCAGGGCTGCGTTCGTTCCCCGCCCTCTCTCCATCCTCGCCCACGGCTACCCTCGGCCGATGGCCAAGAAGTACAAGGATGTGAGAAAGGCGCTCATCGATGCCGGCTGGCGCGTGGTGCGTCAAGCTGGTTCCCACGAGATCTGGGCGCACCCCAGCCGTGAGGAGCGTATCGTGGTCGCCGGGAAGGGCAGCGACACCGTCCCGGTCGGTACGCTCGGTAGCATCAGGCGCATAAGCGGCTTGGAGCACCTTCGATGAGTGAGTACGTTGTCATCTACGAGCAGGCTGAAGACGGTGCTTGGGGCGCCTACATGCCCGACCTGCCCGGCGTCGTGGCGCTTGGTGCAACACGCTCGGTGGCCTCAGAACGCATCAGAGAGGCATTGGCTGCGTACACGGACGATCTGCGTCTACAGGGACGATCGCTGCCCACGCCCCATCACACCGCCGGCACAATCGCCGCCTGAGCGCGCGGCGAGCCTACCTATCCGCCGCAGCCCCCATCCGCCGCCACCAGGCCCCGCATCCGTCACGCATGTTCGGCCCATCTGCTGCACACGCACTGCGGCAAGTAGGAAGTCCTACTGTTTACTTTCCTGGCAGGGTGCGTTAGCTTGAGAAGGCCCCCACGAGAACAAGGAGCCCCACCGATGGCCACCGCCGAGAGCGTGCTGAAGCCCGATCACGAGACCAAGCGCAAGCACTTCATCTTCACCGACGAGCACGAACAGCTGCGCGAGTCGATCCGAAGCTTTGCGCAGAAGGAGCTCGCGCCGCACGCGGATGAGTGGGAGGAGACGACCTTCCCCGACTCGGTCTTCCAGCGCATGGGCGAGCTCGGCTTCCTCGGCCTGGACAAGCCCGAGGAGTATGGGGGCCAGGGCGGGGACTACTACAGCGCGCTCGTGCTCGCTGAGGAGATCGGGCACTCCAACAGCGGCGGTCTGGCGATGGGCGTCGCGGTGCAGACCGACATGGCGATGCCCCCGATACTCGCCTTTGGCACCGAGGAGCAGAAGCAACAGTGGGCGGCGCCGGCGATCGCGGGAACGAAGATCCTGTGCCTCGGAATCACCGAGCCCGACGCGGGGAGCGACGTGGCGGGGATCAAGACGCGCGCGGTGCGCGATGGCGACGAGTTCGTGATCAACGGCAGCAAGACCTACATCACCAATGGCCACCGTGCGGACGTGATCGTGCTCGTGACCAAGACCGATCCAGACGTCGGCTACGACGGTTTCACCCTCTTCCTCGTGCCGATGGACACGCCGGGGGTGATCCGCGAGCAGAAGCTGAAGAAGATGGGCATGCACGCCTCGGACACCGCCCTGCTGGCCTTCCAGGACGTGCGGGTCCCGGCCTCGGCGATGCTCGGCCAGGAAGGCCGCGGCTTCTACCACATCATGTGGGAGCTGCAGGGCGAGCGCCTGATCGGAGCGGCCGGCTCGGTGGCGGGGGCGCAGCGAGTGTTCGAGCGCACGCTGCAGTACGCCAAGGAGCGCGAAGCCTTCGGCAAGGCGATCGGCCACTTCCAGGTGATCCGCCACAAGTTCGCCGAGATGGCGACGAAGATCGAGGTGGCGCGCCAGATGGTCTACATGACGGCGTGGCGCAACCAGAACGGCGAGTACCCGGTGAGGGAGATCTCGATGGCGAAGCTCTATGCCTCGCGCATCGCCGTGGAGGTCGCCGACGAGTGCATCCAGATCCACGGCGGCGCGGGCTACATGCGCGAGTACGGCGTCGAGCGCGCGTGGCGCGACCTGCGCCTGAACCGCATCGGCGCGGGGACCGACGAGATCATGCTCGAGGTCATCGGGCGCAGCTACGGACTTTGAGCAACCCGCCGTTCACCGAGGAGCACGAGGAGCTGCGCGCGTCCGTGCGCGGGTTCATCGAACGCGAGCTGACCCCCCACGCGATGGAGTGGGAGGAAGCCGAATGGTTCCCCGACGAGGTCTTCACCAAGCTCGCCGGGCAGGGGCTGCTCGGCCTGAAGTACCCCGAGGAGCACGGCGGGCAGGGCGGGGACTACCTGCACGAGGCGGTGCTGATCGAGGAGCTGACGCGGATCGGCAGCGGCGGCACGGCGGCGGGGATCGGCGCGCACGTGAACATCGCCACGCCGCCGATCTGGAAGTTCGGCAGCGAGGAGCACAAGCGCGACTACCTGGAGCCGGCCATCCGCGGCGAGAAGATCGGCGCCCTGGCGATCACCGAGCCCGGGGCGGGCAGCGACGTGGCGGCACTGCGCACCCGCGCCACACCCGTCGACGGCGGGTGGGTGGTGAACGGCGAGAAGACCTACATCACCAACGGCGTGCGCGCACACTTCATGGTCACGGCGGTGAAGACGACCGAGGAGGGTGGCCACCACGGGATCTCGTTCCTGATCGTCGACCGCCAGGAGGGCGTGGCGAGCGCGGCGCTGCACAAGCTCGGCTGGCGCGCCTCGGACACCGCGACGATCGCCTTCCAGGACGTATATGTGCCCGCCGAGAACCTGCTCGGCGCCGAGCACGAGGGGTTCAAGCTGATCATGGCCAACTTCCAGTGGGAGCGCCTGGCGATGGCGCTCGGCGCGGTCGGCGCGATGCGCGCGGCCTGGGAGCGCACCGCCGCATACGCGCGCGAGCGCGAAGCCTTCGGCCGGCCACTTAGCGGCCACCAGGTAATACGCCACAAGCTGGCGGACATGGCCACGAGCGTGTACACCTGCCGCTGCGTCACCTACGACGCGCTGCGGCGCTTCGTCGCGGGCGAGGAACCTCTGAAGGAGGTCACGATGGCCAAGCTGCTCACGCAGCGGGCCAGCTACGAGCTGATGGACGAGTGCTTACAGATCCACGGCGGCGCCGGCTATATGCGTGAGTACTGGGTGGAGCGCGCCGTGCGCGACGCGCGCCTGGGCCCGATCGGGGGCGGCAGCGACGAGATCATGCGCGAGATCCTGGGGCGCATGCTCGACGCGCCGCAGGTGCTGTAGCTGCAACAAACCGTCCAGACCTCCCCCAAGGGCTCATGTATACGGCGAGTGAGCCGATGGGAAAACCGTGGCTCGCCTCCGCTTCACGCTGCCCGCCCTGGCATGCGTGTCCCTGTCCGCGTCGGTCTTCCTGGGCGCCACGCCGGCCGTGTCCGTCGCGCGGGCTGACGCGAGCGCGTGCGCCAACACCAACGCGACCCCCAGCGCGGGCAACCTCGAACAGATCCGCACCGCCGTCGAATGCCTCGTAGACCAGGAACGCGAACGCCACGGCGAGGCCGCGCTGGCACATGACGCTGACCTGCAGCAGTCGGCCCAGAGCCATAGCGAGGACATGGCGGCGAACGATTACTTCGAACACGTCGGCCCGAGCGGGGACACCCCACTGGAGCGCATGCGCGCCGCGGGCTACGTCTCGGGCGGGGAGGGGTACGAAGTGGGCGAGAACATCGCCTGGGGCACCCTCGGCCTGTCGACGCCGCGCGCGATCGTGGCGGCGTGGATGGCCTCGCCGGGGCACCGCGCGAACATCCTCGACCCCCATTTCAGAGACACGGGGGTCGGCGTCTCTTCACACCTCCCAGCCTCGATGGGACACGGCCAGCCGGGCGGGCTGTATACGCAGGACTTCGGAGCGATCCTGACGGGAAGCGCCGCTCGATACAGACCGGCCCTCTCGTCTCGACAGGGCGCGACGGGTCCACCCACACACGACGCCGGCCAGACGTCCCATCGCAGCGGGACTCACGCGACCCGGCACAACGCCGAGCCCTCCCCTCGCTATAACCTCCGGCGCAAGACCACGAAAAGGAGAAGCAAGCGCTATGGGAGTACTCGACGGAAAGTCAGCCATCGTCACCGGCTCAGCGCGCGGCATCGGGCGCGCCACCGCCGAGCTGTTGGCCGCGCAGGGCGCAAGCGTACTCATCAACGATCTCGACGCCGACGTCGCTGAGCAGGCGGCCAAGGAGATCGCCGGTGAGACGGCCGTGTTCGCCGGGGACCTCACCAAGGGCGATACGCCCGAGAAGCTAGTGGCCACCGCCATCGACGCGTTCGGGAAGATTGACATCCTCGTGAACAACGCCGGCTACACGATCGACGCGCCGATCCACAAGATGTCAGACGAGCAGTTCCAGGCGATGCTCGACATCCACCTGGTGGTGCCCTTCAAGGTGATCCGCGCCGCCGCGCCGCACCTGCGCGAGCCGGCGAAGAAGGAGCGCGAGGAAGGCAACGAGGTGTTCCGCAAGATCGTCAACATCTCCTCGATCTCGGGCACGATGGGCAATGCCGGCCAGGCCAACTACTCTTCCGCCAAGGCAGGCGTCACTGGCCTGACCAAGACGCTCGCCAAGGAGTGGGGCCAGTTCAAGGTGAACGTCAACGCGGTCGCCTTCGGCTTCATCGAGACGCGCCTCACCGCGGCCAAGCAGGAGGACAACACGATGGAGATCGGCGGCGAGAAGGTGCAGCTGGGCATCCCCGAGCAGCTGCGCCAGATGGCCTCGATGCTGATCCCGCTCGGACGCGCCGGAACCCCCGAGGAGGCCGCGGGCGGCGTGTTCTTCCTGTGCTCGCCCTGGTCGAACTACGTGCACGGGCAGATCCTCAACGTCACCGGCGGGCAGTTCGTCGGTATGACCAGCTGAGAAGGAGGAGGATGGGGCCGGCTTTGAGGCCGGCCCATGGGGCCGCGCGCGGTAGTGCCGGGCGCGCATGGAGACAATCGGCGTGATCTACCGCCGCGGGCGGGTAGGATTGGTGCGGTAACTACTCAATGGGGAGGTATGTTTTGCAACGGAGAGGGCTCTTGAGAATTTGTCTGCCCCTGGCGCTGAGCGTCGGGGCGATCGCCGCAGTGGCGCCCACCGGCGCCCTGGCCGGCGGAGCGAAGGCCGTGGCGGCGAGGACGCAGTCGTTCAACATCAACTCCACGCTGCACCTCATCGGACACCCCGGGCACGTGCTCAACGAGCAGGGCACCTTCAGCGGTACCCAGTCGGGCACGATCGCGATCCGCTTCACTTCGGTGACGTCGACCTCCGGGGAAGCCACGTTCACGGCCTACCCGAGCGGCGGGTCGGTGAGCGGCCGCACGTCCACGAAGGGCCAGGTGGTGGGCGCGCACGTGTACTTCTCGGGCAGTATGACCATCACCGGGGGCACGGGCAAGTGGGCCGGCGCATCCGGCAGAGGGCTCGGGTTCAGCGGCGTGGTGGATCGGCGCAGCTTCCACGCGAGCACCCACATGACGGGCACCATCGACCTGTAGGACACGCGAGGTTCACGCCGGGCCTGTACGACGGATCGACCTGTAGGACACGCGACGTTCACACGAGGCCCCTCACGACGGGCGCCGCCGGCCGGTAAGGGACACGCAACGCAGAGGACGGCCATGAGGACCTATCTTTGATAGGTCCTCATGCGCCCGATCGTTCGAACCCTCGCCGTCGCACTGCTCTGCGTGGCGCCGGCCGTGATGGTGTCGGGCGCGACGCTTGCGGCCCTGCCGGGGGTAGCCCGGGCCGCTGAGACGGCCCGCCTCGCGGTGAGGTTCTCGCCCTACCGCCTGGGGAAGAGCACCACCATAAAGATCGCGCTGCACCTCGGCGTGGCGGGGATGAGCGACGGGCTGCCCTCGCCCGTGACACGCTTTGACATGCGCATACCGGCGGACATGGAATTGATTGCCAGCAGCCTTGGTCTTGCGATCTGCCACCCCCAGGCGCTGCTGGTGAGTGGCCTGGAAGGCTGCTCACCCAACGCACGCATCGGGTACGGCAACGCGCAGATCACGGTGCCCGTGGGGCCGGAATCGGTACCCGAGGCGGCCAGCATCGACGCCGAGATGGGACCGCCCGTGGACGGGGAAATCGGCGTGCTGCTCTACGCCGAAGCGGACGCGCCGGTGGCGGCTCAGCTGATCTTCCCCGGCGTGCTGTTCGGCGGATCGGGCGCGAACGGTCAGAGCCTCGACACGTCGGTGCCGCTGATCCCCACGCTGCCCGGAGCAGCGGACATCTCGCTGGTGAACATGAACCTGAGCCTGGGGCCCGAGCGGCTGACCTACTACGAACAGGTACGCGGCAGGACCGTCGCCTATCGCCCGGAAGGTGTCTCGCTGCCCATGGACTGTCCGCGCGGCGGATTTCGCTTCAGCTCCGACGTCAGCTTCCTGGACGGCAGCACGGTACGGGCCACGAGCACGGTGCTCTGCCCGTCGGCGCGGGGCTAGGGTCCCTCAGCGAGCGGTGGCGCGCATGTCCAGCAGGCAGCCGGAGAAGTAGGCGCCGGCGGGCGAGGCGAGATAGGCCGCCACGGCAGCCACCTCCTCCGCCGAGGTGTCGCGCCCAGAGGCGATGGTCACGACGGTGATCCCGTGGCGCGCCCACTCCACCGAGAGAGTACGGGCGAGGTTCTCGAGCCCCGCGCGCACCGCCCCGGCGTGCTCACCGGCATCGGCGGCCGGCGCGAGGTAGAGGATTCTCTGGACAGGGCCAGGCGCGGGCAGGAAGGCGAGGTTCACGACCGCGCGCGTGACATTCCAGGCGGCGTCCATGCAGGCACGCAGAGCTGAGGCGACTCCACCATGAGCGAACAGGCCTGCCCCGTCAATGGCAAGGACGTCGATGGCGCCCAGCTCAGTGAGCACGTCCGCAACGGCGCCGTCTACCGCGGATTCATCTTCGGCGTCGGGCACACGGACAGCCACCTGCGCCCCCAACCGCGAGAACGCCCGCGCGACGGCCTCGCCGTGGGAGCTGGCGGCGATGGGCGGCCCGGCCACAAGCAGAGCAACCCCCTCCAGCAGCCCTGGACGCAGCAGCTCGGTGGCGGCGATTGGAGGCACGGCGACCTCGCAGCCTAGCCCACGGCCCTGCCCGACGCGGCGGGCCGTCGAGCCCGCCGCGTCCCCTTGCGGTGTGTCTACTTCTTCTTTGGCTTGTGACGGGTTTTGGCCTTCTTCTTCGCCCGCGGGCACCCGGTCACCGTGATCTTCGTGGTCTGTTTGACGATGGCGCCGTTTTGGGCGGTGATGATGGTGGGCATCGTGAGGGTTTGGCCGCAGAAGCTGCCGTTGGCTTTGGTGGGGAGGTTCGAGGAGAGCCCGGAGTGGGGGCCCTCGGGTAGCCTCATCTCGAACTGGCTGATCGGAGCATCGGGCACCGACGCGAACGTGCTGCTCGTCACATTGTGCTTGATATCGATGCTGCCCGTGAGATCGACCGTGACGCCTTCGCCCTGCAGGATCGCGACGATGTCGGGGAACGCCGCGCCGCCGTGGGAGACGAGATACACCGGGCCCATGAGAGGCGAGGCGAGGATCGGGGAGACCGCGGTAGCGGTCCCGATCGCTGACGCCGCGGGACACGACGCGGGGTTCTCCGCGAACACGGCTTCGGTGCATGCCTGCTGGATCGTCGTTAGCCGCGCGGGGAGCTGCTTGGGCAGCGTAACCGCGACCTGCGCGGTGTTAGCCTGCCCCCACGCGCTGGCGTAGCGCACGTCGAGGCTCGCGCCCTGCCTCTTGCTGGTCTTCGCCTGCGTGGAGACCGAGAACGACGGCTTGAACACCAACGCATCACAGCCCGTAGCCGCAAACGGGCTGGAGACGTCTGTGCTTGCGCCCTGCGCGGCGACGATCGTCGCTGTGACCTGACGCCGGCCGCAGTTTGTCGGGTTGAACACGAACGCGGGGCGATCGACCGTCACGTTGACTGTCTGGATCCGTAAGGGGATCCCGTCCACGCTTTGCGGGAACGCGTCGGAGGTGATCGTCAGCGCCGTGGTGTGGGGATCCACCGTGATCGCCGCACGGACCACGACCGTCCCGAGGTTGAACGGCCCCGCGACGGCCGGCACGACGACCGAAAGACCGAACGGCGCACCGCGATAGGGGCCGGTGAGATACACCTTCCCCGACACCAACAACGGGTGACTGCCGGCCCCGACCGCGACCTGCGTCGTCCCGATTTCGCTGCCCGCGCCGCACGTGCCCTGCGCCGCCTGTGGTTCGGGGCAGCGTTCCACGCCCTTTAGGACGCCCAGCAGGCCCGCTGGGAGGCTCGTGCCGATTGCGGAGAGGTCCTGTTCGCCGTCCCGGCGCGAGAACGACAACACAAACGGGCTAAACGCACCCGCCGTGGGCGTCACCGTACCCGCGGAGAACCCCGGGCTGAACGGCATCCCCGCGGGACACGCACCACCCGCCCCGTCCCAACTCACAGCAAACGACGAGACAGGCGTCGCCGTTGGTGTTTCGGGGGAGCTCCACGGCGTCAGTTCGCTGCCCGTAACGGCCTGCCCACATCCCTGCGGGTTCGCCAACGGGGCGTGCGATCCCCCCTTCAACGTCAACTGCAGATCACTGAACGGGAACTGCGGGTTTTCCAAGAACCGCGCACGGATCTGACCCGCCGCCAACCCCGGAGTGTTCGGCCCGCCGACTTCCGCGACCCCGGGGAGCTTCACGTCAAGACCGGAGCCCTGCATTTCGATATACAGCCCAATCATCTTGCCGTCTTCGGCATCGGTCTGGGTGCACGGTGAGCAATCCGGCTGCGCGAGATACACGTGGCCTTCCAGCGGGCTCGTCGAGAGCGGTGTTGTGACCTTTACCGTCCCGATCTGCGAAGCGGCGGGGCAGTGACCCGGTGTCATCCGCGTCAACCCGTTATCGGGCTCATCCGCGTACATCGCTTCTTCCTGGTCAAGGTTGATGCCTTCCGGGCCCGAGGCGGGACACCCCGACAGGCCATCCGCCGACGAGGGACTGATCGCCATCCCCGCCGGCAGCGTGACCGATGCGTCCTTCAGATCCGGTGTCGCCAACCCAGTCGGGTCTTCGTTCTGCGGCACCTTCAGGTCCACCGTGATACCCGTTCGGGGTATCCACCTGCGTCATCTCCGGGACCACCGCGATCGTCGGTTCGAAGTGCAGCAGGTCACAGCCCGTCACCGCGGGCTGCGCTGAGAGCTTCGCCAAGAAGTCTTCCGGTTCCGAGTTCGCACGGAACGTCGCCGCGGACGCTCCACCGGCGCAATCCGTCGAGTTCGTGAAGAACGCCGCCGGAGCGTTCACCCCGCCATCGTGCACCGCCGGGTCACCGAAGAACGTCAACTCGAGGCTCTTCACACCCGCGCTCAGAGGTATGCCCGGCGTCGTCGAGCGCAACACATAACCCATACTGGTATGCGCGAGTGTCACGTAGATAAACCCCGCTCTTTTCAAGAACGAGAACCCAAACTCCGCCGGATACCCCGCCTGCGGCACCACATTATACAACGCTGAGACTTCTCCCCCTTCATCCGTATCCAGGTAGCTGGCGGTTTCGCCGCTGTAAGCGACCGTCCCGATCATGCTCGCCGCCGGGCATTCAACTCGTTCTGAGCTACCCCCGATATCCGCCTGGGGACACTTCGCGGCCGTCTGCGGATTACCGATAAAACCCAACGGCAATTCCACCCCAGCACTCTGCACCGGATCCGCGAGAGTAATTCCTTCAAGAGGCCTACCGGCCGTGCCAGCTACGCTGTTGAGGTCGAAGTCGTTTACCAAAATGTTGGGGTGCGAGCCGGCCTGCACATCCGGGGCGCCCGCGGCATCGAGACTTTCAAACGCGAAGTTAGCGATCCCGAACGGCGGCGACCCCGAGCTGACCGTCACCGGGCTTGCCACCGACGCTTCCGTGGCGCCCCCACCCGACACCGTCGTGGTCGTCGCCAGACCAGTCACTTCCGTCGAAGCTTCCACCCGGATCCTGACCACCAGAATCTGTGTGTTATCGCCAGCAAGCACTCCACCATAGGTGCACTGCACCGTCGCGCCGGCACTCACACAGCTCGTTTCCGTGTCGCTACTAAGCCCACCCGGGGCGACAGTGACACCCGCGGGAAGCGTCGTGGTTATGGTGACTTCGCTGCCGTCCGTCGCCGCCGCGCCTTTGTCACCGATCAGCAATGTGATCACCCCGTGTGTTGTCGGTGAGATGTACGTCGGCATCGAGGTCGAACGGACCGACCACGCCGCACCCGGCGCCACACTCGACGCGGACGCACGACCAGGGCCAGCTATCAACAACAGATAGACACACACAGCCACCGCGATGCCTGCACCCGCACGGAAGCCCGCACAAGACGAGAACCCTCTTAGCACCCTCATCGACCTCTCCCTCCCACTCCGTTCGCCTTACCAATAACCACCCTGCGCTTACCGGCCGCCCCATACAATCTGCGGGCCTGCGCTTCGCACGCGGATCGCTTGCGCCGATTCGCCCTCCCGTGACACGCCCGCAGGGCCCGTGCGAGCTTCTGCGCACGCGTCAACGACGGCTTACTCTTCGGGGTGACCAGCGACGGCGCCACGACACCCGGTTCCCCAGAGGAGAGCACGGAGCCCAAACCAACCGGCGCCAACGCCTGGTCCACCGGGCTCTGGCACGCGTCACCTTCGCACGCCGCGGGAGCCGCAGGCGCAGGGAAACCACCCCCCACGCGCGCGTCATACACATCCGGCAACCCATCAGTATCCTGCGCCACCAACGAGCCGGCCGTCAAGAAAAAGATATCTTCACCCGACGGGCTGACACCAAGCACCCTAGACCCACGAACATTCGGCAAGCCTGTGACCGTTTTCGTTTGCCCATCGGAGATCAGGTATACGTGCCCGGCCCGATACTCATAGACATTCTCGACCAAGACCGGTTCGCCTTCATAGATTTCGCTCACGTCCGCCAATGCCCCCGGCGTCAACGCGTTCGGGCTTTCAAATACGACGACCGAACCATCCTCAGAGACGGCAGGATGAGTATCCCTGGAAACAAGTTCCATAACAGACTGGTGAAGCGGGGCTTCTGCGCCGGTGGTCGTCGAATTGCCATTGTCGTTGTACCCTTCGTTGCCGATCGAAACCCTGAGCAGGCCACCCGTTTCCGCGTCGTAGCGAAACACCTGTTCTGTGGTGCTGGTGTCATCAGGCGTCAAATCCGCCGAGCTATTGAATACCAGAAAACGCCCATCCGCCGTCACATCCATACGCTGTCTCCCTTCCGCTGACCACTGGTATGCGTCGGCTTCGGTGAGCGTCGCGACGAACGCCAACCGTTCTTCGGTACTCGCACACGAGGCTTCCCCGCCCGCGCACCTACGCAACGCGACATACAAATTGTCGGCGCCTTCAACCGGATCTTTACCTTCAGTGTTCTTCCCAGCGAGGACCCCTCCCGCGACGAAATACACCCCCGACGCATCTTCGGAGATCCCCGCCACACCCATCACATCCGCGGCCGGACCACGCGAGACCAGCAACACCCTATGGCCCGCCGGAGCATCGAAATCATACTCATACAGGTTGCTCCCCACCACACCAGGCAACAGTTCCTGGGAAGTCGTGAAGAACACCTTCGAACCATCGCTAGAGGCACCCTGATAACTCGCGCTCTCGCGAACCGTCGTACGACATTCTTCGCAATCCACAGAGGAGGGCTCGGAGATCGCCACAGTCCGCCTCCCACCGACACGCGCATACAGTTCCCAGACCGACGGGCCCGTACCCGTCACACCTTCACCCGCCGCATTGAACCCCGCGCAACCCCCCAACCCAGGCGTAAAGAAAACAGTTTCGCCATCAGCAGAAATCGCGTTCTCAGCATAGCTGGACCCTAGCTTCTGGGGTCCGCCCAACTGGATACCGCACTGGCTGAGCAGCTGGCCTTCATTATCAACACCCACCAGCGACGGCACATCAGAACCCACACCGGAATGCCCCCCACCCACATACTCATACAACGAAGCCGCCGGGATGCCATCACCTTCGATGCTGGCGCCGAGGACGGTCGTATCGCCCGGCCACAGATTCGTAGCTCCCGCCGTATTCGCTTCACCGCTACGCAGGCCTTCAATGTAGAACAGAACGTGCGAAAGATCTTTATTAGCGCTCGCAAACTTAATACCAATTTGCGGAGCGGCCGACGGGCTCGTCGCGGGAGATCCAGGAGGAATCGTCGAGAGCGGCAGCATCGGCCCGACAAGCGCAGGAGAACCCCTCCCCGGATCAACCCGATACAGATCGCTACCCCAGATCGATTCCGACGGCCTGCGCAACACCATCAACGCTTCGCCATCACCCGCAATCGCGACCGAAAGATCCTGATGTCCTAGAGCATTCGGCACATACTGCGCCGCGGGAGGAACCTGCGCAACACTCACCCACCCCGTCGCGGTCCGGCTGAACGAAAACCCATGCGAATCGCTATTTGGATCTGGAGAACCGGCAAAAGCACCCAGCGAACCCCCCGTAACGAGCGGCGCACCTTCAGAAAAACCTTCACCGGAGAACTGTAGATTCGTGGGCGGATACCCCTGCTTGTACGGCGGCGTCACCATCTCATACGCCCGACAATCCGGCAGATACACCCGAAACCCCACCATCGCTTCATTCGGACAACCCCCCTGATTGGCATCACCCGCCGCAAACGCCGACCCGCCCGCGAGCGACATTATGCCCACGAGGACACCCAGCACGACCACGATCCCCACCCTCAAGCGCCACGCACGCACAAGCCCCCGTGCCGTTGCGTTCGCCGTGCCCGTCTCGCTGCTGGTGCTGTGTGTTCCCGTTGTCCTCATTGCGCGACTCCCTCCTCGTGGTTTCCAAACGCGGCCGACTCGCTGCGGATCGCCCGCTCGACCTCCAATCCCAGCGCGGTCAACGACCACGCATTCGGCTCGCCCTTAGCAGGACCAACCCCAACATTCCCAACCAAACCAAGATGCTCAAGCCGCGCCAAAAGCTTCGAAATCTGCCCCTGATCCGCAACACCCGCATGCTCCGCCACCCGCCGATTACTCGACCCCGGACACTCCGCAATCGCAACCAACACTCGCACCGTGCGATACGTCAAACGCATATCCAAATCCCGCAACGGATTCGAGTAAGAACGCTCCACGACACTCACCGCAGGCACCGCACGCTCCAGCTCCCGCCGCGCCGCCGCCGTCCCCAAATACGGCATCACGATCAACTCCATAAGCGGATTGACCAACCCGAGGAAACCCAGCCCCTCACGCTGCGAGCCCCCGCGCGTGGCGACCCCACCCGGAGCCCCCCGACGCGAACGCCCGACCACAGCACGCTGCACACGGCGCTCCAACATCCGCGCATGCACCACGCTGAACACCGCACCGACGACGCCCTCCGCCGCCAACGGCGGATACCCCTGACCCACACGACCCTCACCACGACCCCCGTCAACCGCCGCGATCAACGCCTCCAACAACAGCCCACGACGCTCCAACACCACCGGACCCGCATTCAAAGCATCAAGCACCAACACCGCACCCAACCCCGGCTCCTCATCAAAGAACCCCAGCAGCGCCGTCAACCCAGCCCGCACACGCCCACGCCACACACCCCCCACCCCATACGCGCCATACGCCCCGAGCACAGCCTCCGAGGCACGCGCCACCGCCTGCTCAAACGCCGCCAGGAAGCAATCTTCGCGGTCCTCAAACAGCTCATAGAACGTACGCCGCGAGATACCCGCCCTCGCCACCACATCAGCGACAGACACCCGCGCCACACCACGCTCCCCCACGACCTCCACCATCGCCGCGAGCAACCGCGAACGCTGAATCGAAGAGACACGCTCCTGCCCAAGACCCGGAAAGCCCACCCCACCGCGAACCTGCCCCGAACCCGCACCAGCCGACGCCCCAGAACCCAACACCCCGGAACCCGCGCCGATCAACGCTCCGGAACCGGAACGGGCCCGTCCTCGCCCTCCACCACCCTCGCGAGGAGCCTTCACGGCCGTCACCCGCCCGCCCCCCCAAAAGGGACCGCGGCACAACCACCGACTACCGACGAAGAAAACCTACCGGCTAGAGAACCCCGCCAAGAGAGAGAGAGAGAGAGAGAGATGCGTCAGCCATGCTGTCGCATCTACCAGGACCCCCAACAAGGGCCACAAACACTCCCGACACGTCTATCCCTCTAGGACTCACGCGAAAACAACCCCTTCATCGATCTGACCCAGCCCTCTCCCAAACACTCCACGTTGCGCACAAACCGGTCCAACAGAGACCAGACCCAACCAGAATCCATATGTACAAAACCCGGCACCCCACAAAGGAACACCCAGGACTCGTCCATCATAACCACAACTCAACCGAGTTGTCAACACCCAAAGCGCACACACACGTCACAAACCACCAACCCAGGCTCCACCATGTGCGGTGTTCGGCGCGCCGTGGACATGTGCACAGCGCTCCACCACGTGCGGTGTTCAGCGCGCAGCGCACATCTCGGCAGCCCCGTCAGAGAGCGTCGGGGGACGAGGCGCCGGCTGCGGGCGCACCAGCTCCCCTGGAGCCGCCCAGCTCGAAGTAGAGCACCGCCGCGGCGAGCGCGGAGATGGGCGCGGTGAGCACGCCGATGACGACTCTCACGACCAGCCCTACCCCCGTGCCGGCCGATTCCGCGGCGAAGCCGACGGCGCCGGTGAGCAGTCCGACGAGGACCACCAGCAGGAGGATCACCGCGAACACGTTCCAGCCGTTGCCCTTGACGAGCTCGCGACTGCGCCCCAGAGCACGCAGACCGCCGGGACGCTCGAGCACGACGACGGGCGCGGCTACGGCCCACATCGTGGCGAGGATCAGGCCGGGGACGACGATCAGGAGGAAGCCGATCAAGATGCCCACGCCGGCGACGATCGCCACCAGGATCAGCTGGCCCAGCACAGGGGTGACGGCGCGCAGCAGCTGACCCACGCTCGCATCGCGCCGCCCGTCGCGCACGTCGGCGACCAGCTCCACGACCATGCCGGTGAACAGGGTGGTGGCGACGAGGGTGATGATCGTTCCGATCAGCGCCAGCCCCGGCGCGGCGGCGATGAGCAAGAAGTTGAGGACGACCGCGATCCCCACGACGACGGCGGCGGCCGGCATCAGCACCGAGGCCTGGTCCACGTAGATCTCAAATGTGCGGCGCATGACCGCGCCAACGTCTATCGAGCTGCCCATACCGCCCCTCCCGTCCGAAGTGAGACAACGATACGGGAAGGGTCCGACGTCATCCCGCCAGGGACCGCCCCCCTGCCAAGGACGGGGCGCACGAGAGAGCCAGCGGCCGAGGTTATCCAGCCGGCCGTCGACCCGTCAGACCGGACGACGCAGCGAGGCCGTTGTTCGTTTTCCCGGACGACGCAGCAAGGCCGTTGGTCGATTTTCCAAAAGACCCCTCAGCCATGTTTCCGATTATTTGACCATGAGCGTGTGCCGATGTACGGTCTCCCGCCCGCTACGACCCATTCGGAATGGCCAACTCCAACACCGGCCTATCACCGCGACCCAAGGAAAACCGTGTGGCGCCTGTCATGGCTGGTCGGAACAGTCCGCTCGAAAGTCGGGTGCAAGAGACGGCGCCTCGCCCGCTTTGGACAATCGCACAATTCCCCGCTATTTGACTTTCGGCCGTATTTGGGCGTGCTAGCTTTGGTTGCCCCAATGGCGCTGGGTCCAACGGTATCCGTCGCAGACGCACTGGCCCCACCTCCCGCCGGGAGCCCCCTGGTCGTGCCGGGAGTGCAGACCCTTGATGGAGGCCAGCAGGAACTCGACCAGCGCCAGGCGCAGCTGAGCAGCACGGAAGCAGTACAGGCACGCGAAGCATCGCAGACCGAGTACGAGGGCCTGAATGGCGAACGCGCGGAGCAGGTAGCCGGGGAAGCGTTCCCGGAAGTCGTCAAAGTCGCCGGGGGCGGACCGCCGCGTCTGCCCCAGGGACAGACGATCGTGGAATATCCGAGCGCGGACGCCGCACGAGTCGATCTCGGGGACGGGAGACGTGCGGTCATCGACTCGACCGAACCGATGTCCACGGTCGATTCCTCGGGGCAGCGGGTGCCGGTGGATCTCACCCTGAGCGACGTGGGCGGCGCATTTGAACCGCGGGCACCCCTGGTGGCGCTTCGCATACCCAAGCAGCTGCACAGCGGGGTGCGTTTGCCCGGTGCCGAAGTCTCGTTGGTCCCGCTGGACCAGGCGGGAGCCCCGGTAGGAGGCTCGGAAGGCACGGTGGACGGCGCCGCCGTGTTCTTTGCGGGGACGGGAACGGACGCGGGAGCGCTCGTGAAGCCGATCGCGTCCGGGTTTGACCTTTCGACGCTCCTATTCTCCCAGCGCAGCCCAGAACAGCTGTCGTTTCGCGTGGAGATGCCGCCGGGAGCGAGCCTTGTACAGCAGCAGGACGGGTCGGTCGCCGTGCTCGAAGGCTCCAGGACCCTCGCCGTCGTGGATGCACCAAGCGCTCACGACGCCGAAGGAACCGCGGTCCCGGCGTCCATGAGCCTGACCGGCGATACGCTGACGATCGCGATCGAGCACAGCCTGGCTGCATATCGCCTGCCGGTCATTATCGACCCGACGGTCCGGGAAGGCGGGGAAATCCTTTTCAACGAACCGTTTTCGGGTACCTGGGGCTTCCTGACCGAATACCCAGGCTCATTCAGCGGCCACAGTTTTGAAGAACGTACCGAACACGGCGTAGAGGACGTCGGCAAAGAACCTTCGATAGGTCAGAGAGGAGTCTTTGGCTATGGAACCCAGGGGGAATCGCGGATCTACGAGATCACGGCCGACACCTCGTCGAACGCAGGGGCGCAGCTGCAAGACGTCCTGGGGATCTACAACGTACACAGCGAATCGAATGAAGGAACGCCGCACAAATGGATCGGTGCATACTCGGAAGAAGCGACAGTCTGTGCGCTCCCCGAATGCGCGACGGGAACCATCACACACGGCGTAAATGACGAATCCGAAGCTTTCTTTGAGCAGACGGCTCTTGAAAATGCTTTTCCGTTCACGAGCAAGATGACCTTTGCTTATGTGTACATCCTGCAGGAAACCGGCCCAACCACCAGCTTCGACACGACCGATGAAACCGTAGAAGGCTACAACAACGCTCAATATGCCGGCCACTGGGTGAAGACCAACGGCTTCACGACGGAGCTGGCGTTTGTCAACATGCACGACCCGGGCACCGGGATCAGCGAACAGGGATGGAGCTCACCGGGCGTGTCGGGATGGGGCGAAGCACTCAGGAAATGGCCAAATTTTGGCTGTGCAGGAGTGCAGTGCAACGAGTGCGGGGAAGTCAAATGCGGAGGAGAGCCAATCGGACTGAATCTCTATGGGCTGTCCGACGGCGAAGACGCGATCGAAACGACCGTGAAGGACGCCGTGGGGCTGAGCGCGACCGCCAAAGGACTCGTCAAGATCGACAACACCGCGCCATACGCGATAGGGCTGTCCGGCCTGCCGCCGGGTAACGAAATCGGATACGGGCACTATCGCCTGAACGCGAGCGCAACGGACGGATCTGGGAAAACCCCCAGCTCGGGGGTGGCATCGATCGCTTTGGCGGTGGACGGCAAAGAAATCGGCAAACCGTCGGGATCGTGCTCGCCGGGCCCGTGCAAAGCAACGGGCGAATGGACGCTCGAAGGCGCCGAATACGTGGCGGGCCGCCACACGATCACCGTCACCGCGACAGACGGCGCGGGGAACAGCGCCAAAGAAGAATTCACGCTGTCCATCCACAGCGCCGAATCGGCGTCGGCAGGTCCCGGATCAGTCGAACTGGCGACGGGCGCCCTCACGCTGAGCTCAAGCGACGTGGCGATCGCGAGCCCGGGTGCGGGCCTGGCCGTGCAGCGCAGCTACGACTCGCGAAATCTGACCCTCGGCGGCGAAGGGCCGCTCGGACCGCAGTGGAGCGGTCTGAGCCTCAGCGGCAGCGAAAGCCTGAAAGAACTGCCGACCGGAAGCATGGTGTTGACCGCCGCGAGCGGACAGCAGTCGCTCTTCGCGCTGGAAGGCGGCAAATTCGTGTCCCCCACCGGCGACGGCAACCTGACGCTGAGCAAAGAAGGCACGGGTGTCTTCGCCCTGAAGGATCAGAGCGGAAACGTCACGACCTTCACGGTGCCCTCGGGTGGATCGGGGACGACCCTGACTCCCTCGCGGAGCGAAGAAGACGGGGGCACGCACAGCACCACGTATTCGTTCCAGACGGTGGAAGGGATCACCGAGCCGACGCAGGCACTGGCGCCTGTGGCCGCGGGAGCCAAATGCGCAACGCTCGTGGCGGGCTGTCGCGCGTTGAAATTCGCCTACGCGAAAACCACCACGGCGACCGGGGAAGCCCCGGGTGAATGGGGTGAATACAAAGGGCGCATCGCGAGCATCTCCTTCACCGCGTGGGATCCTGCGCACAAAGAAATGACGACGACGGCCGTCGCGCAGTACAGCTTCGACAGGCAGGGTCGCCTGCGGGCCGAGTGGGATCCACGGATCTCCCCCGCGCTGAAGACCGTCTATGGATACGACGCCGAAGGGCATGTGACGTCGGTTACGCCCCCGGGCCAGCAGCCATGGCTGTTCACCTATGGCACGACCTCGGGGGACACACACAGTGGGCGACTACTCACCGTGGTGCGCCCAAGCGCCTCCATATCCTTCGGGAGCGGCGAAGCGCCAAAAGACAAAGAAGTCCCGACGCTTTCCACCACGACGCCCATCATCGGGAGCGAAATGACGGTCTCCACCGGCTCTTGGGGCGGCGGTCCCCTGACGTACGGCTATCAGTGGGAGGAATGCAACGCCACGGGCGGCGAATGTGCGGCGATTCCGGGAGCCTCCAACCGGGGCTATACGCCGCGATATGTCAACGAAGGGCATACGCTCGCCGCGGCGGTGACCGCGATCAACGCCGCCGGAGCCGTCACGATTTCGACGGCCACCAGTAGCTTGATCGCGCTGCAGCCGCCCGCGCCGGCCTACGATCTGCAGATGGGAGGGAAAGAATGGGGACTCAGCGCGCCCACGTATGACGCGATTTACAAAGAAACGGTATATATCGCAAATACGGCCAACAACCAGCTCGAGGCGTTTACCACAGGAGGGAAACATCTGTGGAAAACGACATCGTCGGGGGGAGGTATCGGCCAGCTCAAAGGACCAACCGGGGTCATCGTGCTCGGACAGACCTTGTATGTAGCCGACTCAGGCAACAAACGCATCGCTGCATTTAATCTGTCCGGGGAATACCTGGCATCTGAAAAATGCCCTGGTACGCCCGTAGGACTTGCCGCTCACGGAGAATATCTCTATACCAGCGACGAGACCAACAACCGTATCGACAAGTTCTTGCTGATGAGCGAATCGCGATTCCCTTACGACACATACCTCGGAGAAAGCATCAAAGACCCCTCAGGCATCGGCTACGCCAACAATGCGCTCTACGTAAGCGAAGCAGGCGCCAGCAGAGTCCAGGAGTTCAACCTGAACGGCAAACTCATAACCGCCATCGGGTCACAAGGCAAAGGCCCCGGCCAGTTCAAAGGGCCCGAAGGGGTCGGTACTGACCCAGCCGGCAACATCTGGGTTGCGGATACCGGGAACGACCGGGTCGAGGAGTTCAACAGCCAAGGCAAATACGTACTGCAGTTTGGCACCGAAGGCAGCAAAGAAGGCCAGTTCGTCAAACCCGTTGGGGTGGTCCTTCCGAACAACGAAGAACCGTACGTGGTCGACAGCGGCAACAACCGCGTCGAGCGGTTCCTGCCCGGCAAAAGAACGGAAATCGCCGTGCCTCCCGCGGTACCGCCGAACCCTGGCACCAACGCCGTGACGACGTTCGAGTATCAGGTTCCTGTATCGGGCACCGGCGCCCCATTCGCACTGGGCTCCTCTGAAACGGCCGCCTGGGCTCAGAAAGACGACCCCGTCGAAGCCACTGCGGTCTATCCGCCGGACGAGCCGATGGGGTGGCCCGCCGAGGACTACCGCCGCGCAACCATCTACTACCGCGACGATCGCGATCGCACGGTCAACGTCGCCTCTCCAGCCGGCGGGATCTCGACGACCGAATACAACTCGACGAACGACGTCGTGCGGACGCTCACGCCTGACAACCGGCAGTCAGCGCTGGCCGAAGGCGGCAACTCGGTCAAAGTCGCGCAGCTGCTGGACACGCACAGCGCCTACAACGGCGAAGGAACCGAGGCCGAAGAAACCGTCGGCCCCCAGCATACCGTGAAGCTCTCGAACGGCAGTGAAGTCCTCGCGCGCCACCGTACGCGCTACTTCTACGACGAAGGCGCCCCCAAAGGCGGCGGACCGTACGGCCTCGTGACGAAGACCACCGAGGGCGCGCAGCTCTCAGGTGGGGAAGAAGAAGACGTCCGCACCACCGCGACCGAATATGGCGGGCAGGGCAACCTCGGCTGGAAACTGCGCGCGCCGACCGCGATCGTGACCGACCCCAATGGCCTGAAAATCACGACGACCACGACGTATGACCCAACCACCGGCAACACGCTGGAAACGAAGATGCCGGCGGGCAGCGAAGGCGCGGCGCTTCCTGTGTTCAACCTCAAATTCGGGGGCTTCGGCAGCAAAGAAGGCCAGTTCGAAGCACCGTGGGGCGTTGCGGTGGACCAGAAAAGTGCGAATGTCTACGTCAGCGACTACGGGGCAGGACGCATCGAGGAGTTCACGGCTGGTGGATCGTTCCTGGCGTCGATCGGCTCCAAAGGGAGCGGAGAAGGTCAGCTCAAAGCCCCCGAGGCGCTGGCGGTCAGCTCTGCCGGGAACCTCTACGTCGGCGACAGCGGCAACCACCGCATCACCGAGTTCAACTCCAACGGCAAATACCTCGGAGCCTACGGCAAAGAAGGCACCGGCGAAGGGCAGTTCAGCGGCACGATCGGCGGCCTGGCGACCGACTCAAGCGGAGACATCTGGGTCTCCGACAGCAGCGACAACCGAGTGGAGGAGCTCAACTCCCAGGGCAAATACATTCGTGCCTTCGGCAAAGAAGGCGCAGGCGAAGGGCAGTTCAACGTGCCGCTCGGCCTCACTATCGCCGGCGGCGATCTCTACGTGGCCGACTTCAACAACAACCGCATCCAAGAGTTCAATCTCGAAGGGAAATATCTCGGGCAGTTCGGCGGGTGGGGCGCGGAAAACGGGCACCTCAAAGAACCTTGGGCGATAGCGGCGGACGCGGAGGGCGACCTGTACGTCAGCGACCGCGGCCCCGACCGTGTGCAGGAGTTCACGGCAGCAGGAAAGTTCTTTGCATGGTTGGGTGCCTATGGCTCTGGAGAAGGCCAGTTCAACGACCCCGATGGCATCGCGACCGGCTCGACGGGCGCCCTGTACGTCGTGGACAGCGGGAACTACCGCGTCGACGAGTGGACCCCAGGAAACCAGGGTGCCCGCACCAGACAGACGGTCTACTACACCGCAGAATCCAAATCGTCCGTGCCCGCGTGCGCCAGCCATCCCGAATGGGCCGGCCTTCCCTGCCAGACCCAGCCTGCGGCACAGCCCGAAACCGCGGGCCTGCCGAACCTGCCCGTGACAACTGTTGTCTACAATATATGGGATGAGCCGGAAACGAGCACCGAAACGGTCGGCGCGAGTACCCGCACTACGAAGATCGAATACGACGCCGCCGGGCGACCCCTCACGACGTCGATCAAATCCTCGATCGGAACCCCCGTGCCGACCGTAACCGACAAATACAACGCCGAAACCGGAGCGCTCGTCGAACAGGGCACCACCAGCGAAGGCAAAACACAGACCCTCACCAGCGTCTACAACTCGCTCGGCCAGCTCGTCTCTTCGACCGACGCGGACGGTAACGAAGCGACCATCGGCTATGACGTCGACGGGCGCCAGGAAAAAGTCTACGACGGAAAGGGCACCCAGACCTTCCACTACGACGCCACCACCGGAGCCCAAACGAAAGTAACCGACTCCGAAGCGGGCACGTTCACGGCGACCTACGACGCCCAGGGCACGATGCTCTCGGAGAGCTACCCGAACGGCCTGAAAGCCAACTACACCTATGACTCGACCGGCCAGCCCACGAGCCTCGAATACATCAAGGCCAGCCACTGCGGCACCAGCTGCATCTGGTACACCGACCACGTGACCCCCTCGATCTCCGGCCAGTGGGTCAGCCAGACAAGCAGCCTTTCCACACAGGCCTACGCATACGACGCGGCGGGGCGCCTGATTCAGGCCCAGGACACCCCCAGCGGCCAGGACTGCACGACCCACAACTACAGCTACGACGCCGACACCAACCGCACAAACACGGCGACGATCGCAAGCAGCAACTCCAAATGCCTGACCGAAGGCGGCACGAGCGAAACCCACGGCTACGACACGGCCGACCGCCTCACCGACTCAGGCGTCGTCTACGACAGCTTCGGCAACATAACCAAACTCACCTCCCAGGACGCGGGCGGAGGCGAACTCACCAGCACCTACTACGCCACGAGCAAGCTCGCCAGCCAGACGCAGAGCGGCGAGACCCTCACCTACAATCTCGACCCAGCGGGCCGCACGCGCGAAACGGTCGCCACCGGAACCACGAATTCGACCACGATCCTCCACTACGCGGGAGGTGGAAGCGCACCAGTGTGGACCAGCGAACCGCTTACAGGCGATTGGACCCGCAACATCAGCTATCACGGCACTCTCGCTGCTACGCAAACCAACGGCGGCGAACCTGTATTTCAGCTGACAGACTTGCATGGCGACGTCATCGCAACCGCCGGCAACGAAGCGCAAACCAAACTCCTTTCCACCGTCGAAACTAACGAGTACGGAGTTCCCAGCGGAACTCCACCCAAATATTCGTGGCTCGGAGCTGGTGGAGTCTCAACTGAATTCGCAAGCGGCGTCCTAGCGACGGGCGTCCGCAGCTACATCCCCCAGATAGGCCGCTTCCTCCAGACAGACCCAGTGCCTGGAGGGTCCGCCAACGCCTATGCCTACACATATGGCGACCCGGTGAATACGTCCGACCCCAGTGGCGAATACACCTACGGCGGACCCTCGGCCGCACTCATGCGTGGCATCGCACGAATGGCCGCCGCCGCGGTGGCCGAACGAGCCGCGCTCAACGCCGCCGCAGCGGCGGCGGCAGCAGCTAAGATAGGTGCAGCCAACTCAGCTGGAGCATTAAATAACCCGTCAGGATCAAACGGTCTGGAATATAGCGATCCCGTCGGCTGTCGAGTAGAGCCCGACGAAATTACGGCAGTTTCGGGCCACGAACATCTACTGAATATTAGTGGATATTACGCATGTGCAGCGGTAGAAGGAGGTGACCTTGCTGAGCTCTCTGTTGAAATTGAACTATGTGTCGAAAAGTTGGATATTCGTACTGAGCTTTGGGAAAGCGTAAAGTGTACCGCAAGGGTCTATCATTTGGCTGAGTATCCAGCCAGGAAGATCGACTTCACCTTTGAGTGCGTTCCGGGTGAACTATATCAGACCTGGATCGCCGGCTTCGGACGCGGAGGCTCGGGGGTCTGGACAAAAGAGGGATGGGATGAAGAATCGAATCCCTATATATGTTAATGATGTTTGTAATAATCTATAATGCCCGCTAGGTCAACTAACCATATTCGACATGTTTATGCGATGGTCGAGCTGGAGTCACAGGCTACACGAGAGCTTTTCCTGGAACAGATACGAGATCACCCCGATTATGAGGATTGGGCAGCCACGCTTAGATCACCCAACCGATTGAGGCTAGAAGTGACTCTAGCTGCTGAAGATGATACTGGCAAGCGCATACAGGCTACTGGAGGCTTCAGGGTCGGAGGACCACGTTGGGGAATTGGGGCAATCTGGAAGCGCTACCACGGCCCTCCCCTACCCGCCGACCGCGATGAAAAGCTGGCGCTGCTTCAGCATGGATATCGCGTTGGACCCCTAGATGTCGAAGACAAGATCAATATGATGCTAGGTCGAGATCCCGATCTACATCGACCGTCTCAGCTTGCCTGGGGCAATCTTATCCGTGCGCTCACTGAAGTAAACATCCAGATAGCGGAGGAGGAATTGATCGCGCTTCCATTGACAGTTGAGTTCGATGACAACGTGCGAGCTGAGCTGATATAGCCCGCCTGTTTCCCCAGTACATTCAATGTAGTAGCGGTTTTCGATTTCCTTGTATGATTAGCCTCTTGTAAAATTTTCGTCCATGGGTTATCCTCCAGGGCATGCGTGTTGCGTATACAGCTACGTTCCTCATCGTGTTGATGCTCGCCGCTCCGGTGGCGGCGTATGCGTACGACTATGAAGGCCCTTCGCAGGGATTGATGGAAACGACGGAACGCCTCGCGAGAGAAGCCGTCGAACAGCGAGCCAAGGAAAAGCAGGAACACGAAGCCGCCGAAAAGCGGGAACGCGAAGCCAGGGAAAATCCACCCCCGGCGCAGCCACCTCCACAGGAACAGCCCTCAGAACCGGAAGCGGGCGCGGAACCGGCCGGCCACCCCACTGTGCAGTGCGTCGTCCCCTCGCTCAAGGGCGACTCCCTCAGAGCCGCGCAGATCGCGCTGCGCAAAGCACACTGCAAGCTGGGCAAGGTCAGCAGACCTCGTGCGCACCACGGAGCGCTCATCGTCGTAGGCCAGGGTGCCCCCAGCGGGAAGAAGCTTGCCGGCGGAGCCGCGGTGGCTGTCACGCTGGGGCCTCCGAGAGCTATCGCCCGACGGTAGGCCCCGATCAGGAGGCAGGCGCGGTCTTGCCGGACCTGCTTTGTGCGCGCACCCGGGCGAGGACGCCCTTGCGTCCGTGCTCCTCCAACCCTGCGTAGAGCCCGCGGATCTGTGCGAGGATCTCATCGGCGACCGCCTGCTGCTGCTCGCGCGTCGGGTCGGCCACGGGCTCCCAGCGCATTGCGTCGCCGTACTGCACCGTCACCTTGGGGAGCTGCAGGCGCTTCCAGTTGCGGATCTTCGAGGAGCCGTGGATCGCGATCGGCACGACCGGCGCGCCCGACTCCAGCGCCAGACGCCCGATCCCGCGCTTGGCCTCGGTGGCCATCTTGCCCGTGCGCGAGCGCCCGCCCTCGCAGTACATCGTGATCGCGCCGCCGCGCTTTAGGATCGTCTCGGCGGTAATGAACACGTCCTCGTCGCGCGCGCCGCGACGCACCGGAAAGACGCCGCCGTGGGTGTAGACGAACTGCATCGGCGGCTTGAACAGCTGGCTCTTGGCCATGAAGCGCACCTTGCGGCGGATGTAGCAGCCCATCAGGAAGTGGTCCATGAAGGAGAAGTGGTTGGGCGCGAGGATCACCGGCCCGCTGCCCGGGACCTTGTCGGTCGAGATCGCGCGGGTGCGCAGCCCGACGTACGCGTAGAGCGTGGTGAGCAGGCGCGTGGCCTCGTAGCACCAGTCCGGTTCGCGCGTGCGCGCGCGCTCGTGGAAGCGGTCGAAGTACTCCTTGGGGCGCGGGTCGGTGTAGACCTGCTCGCGCATCGGGGCCAGCTCGCTCATCGACAATTCTTACCTCCCATCGCCGGCAAGGTTACGCGCTCAGACCGTCCCGCGCTCAGGCGCTCTGCGTTCGGACCGGCCCTCGCCTGAGCCGCCACATGCTCGGAGCGCCCTGCGCTCGCCAGCGCACCGTTCAGTCAAGACCCACACGGAAATCGTCCCTCGTCCGGGCGAGCGCCGCGTGCCAGCCGCCCAACAGCTCCGAGCGCTCCTCCTCTCCCATGTGCGGCTCAAAGCGCGTCTGCTCCCGCCAGGCGCCGGCGATGTCGCTGGGTGTCCACAGCCCCACGCCCACGCCCGCCAGGTAGGCCGCGCCCAGCGCCGTGGTCTCCGTCAGCTCCGGCAGCACCACCGGTACGCCGAGCACGTCGGCCTGGAACTGCATCAGCCAGCCGTTCGCCGTCGCACCACCGTCGGCGCGCAACTCGTGGAGTGGCTGCGCGGAGGCCGCCTCCATCGCGCGCACCGCATCGACGGTCTGGTAGGCGATCGCCTCCAGCGCCGCCCTCGCCAGGTGCGCGCGGCCGCTGCCGCGCGTCAAGCCGGTGATGGTGCCGCGCGCGTGCGGATCCCAGTGCGGCGAGCCCAGGCCGGTGAGCGCGGGGACGAAGTACACGCCGTCGTTGCCCTCAAGCGTTGCCGCCAGCGCCTCCGTGTCCGCCGCCTGCTCGATCAGGCCGAGCCCGTCGCGCAGCCACTGCACGGCTGCGCCGGTGACGAATATCGACGCCTCCAGCGCATAGGCACGGATGGCCGCGTCCCGAGCTCGGGGGCTGTTCGCCGCGGCACTAGCGCTCTGCCCTCGCTCGCCGGACGTGGCTCCCCCCTCGGGCGCGACCCCTCCCTCCTCCGTCCCTGCCCTTCGCCCCATCTCGCCGGGCGCGGCCCCCTCGGCCCCCAGTGACTGGGGTCCCGCCAGGCCCGGGACCCAGCCGGCCTCCTCCTTTTCCTTGCCCTCGATCTCCCAGGCCACTGTCCCCAGCACCCCGGGAGCCGGCTTCGGAGGCTGGGCGCCCGTGTTCAGCAGCACGAACGAGCCCGTGCCATAGGTGTTCTTGCCCATGCCCGGCTCCAGGCATGCCTGGCCGAAGAGGGCGGCCTGCTGGTCGCCTGCCACCCCCGCCACCGGTACCGCATGCCCGTGCAGCATCGAGGGGCGCGTCTGGCCCAGCACACCCGCGCTCGGGCCCACGCGCGGCAGCGCACGCCCGGGCACGCCGAACCGCTCCAGCAGCTCCGGGTCCCAGCGGCCGGTCGCGATGTCGTAGAGCATCGTTCGCGCCGCGTTGGAGGCATCGGTGGCGTGCTCACCCGTCAGCTTGTAGAGCAGCCAGGAGTCCACCGTGCCGAATACCGCACGCCCGTCCTGCGCGCGCTCGCGTAGGCCGGGCACGTTCTCGAGCAGCCACTCGATCTTGGTAGCCGAGAAGTACGGGTCGAGCACCAGGCCGGTGCGTTCGCGTATGAACGGCTCGACGCCAGCGGCGCGCAACTCCTCACAGCGCGCTGCCGTGCGGCGGTCCTGCCAGACGATCGCCCTGTGCAGCGGCCAGCCGGCGGCCGGATCCCACACACAGACCGTCTCGCGCTGGTTGGTTATGCCGACGGCCTTGAGCTCTCCGACTCGTGCGCCCGCATCCGCGAGCGCCTCTCCCGCAACGGTGTGGGTGACCTCCCAGATCTCAGCCGCATCGTGCTCCACCCAGCCAGGACGTGGGAAGTGCTGAGTGAACTCGCGGTACGCCCGCCCCACCGGCTTGGCCGCCTCGTCGAAGACGATGCAGGTGGTGCCCGTCGTGCCCTGATCGATCGCGAGGATCACGAGCGCAGACTATGCGCTCAATCGGCCCCTACGCTCAATCGGGCTCCACGTTGGGCAGCAGCCTGTCGAGCCACCCCGGCATCCACCAGTTCCACGCGCCGAACAGCCGCATCAGCGCGGGCACGAGGACGAGCCTGATGAGCGTCGCGTCGATCGCGATGCCCACGGCCACCGCGAACCCGAGCTGCTTGAGTTCCAGGAGGTTGGCCGTGATGAAGCTGCCGAACACCACCACCATGATCGCGGCGGCGGCAGCGATCGGGCGGGCGGTGTGCTCCAGGCCGATCGCCACCGACAGGCGGTTGTCGCCCGTGCGCTTCCATTCTTCCTGTATGCGCCTGATCAGGAAGACCTCGTAGTCCATCGAAAGCCCATACACCAGCGCGAACACCGTCAGCGGCACGAAGCACTGGATGAAGCCCGTGGAGGTGAACGCGAAGATGTGCTGCCCGTGGCCATTCTGGAAGACGTACACGATGATCCCCAGCATCGCCGCCGTCGCCAGCACGTTCATCAGGATCGCCTTCACCGCGAGCAGCGGGCTGCGGAACACCACCAGCAGGAACAGCAGCGAGGCGCCCAGGATCAGCGCCAGCACCAGCGGGAACTTCGTGGAGGTCTCGTGCGAGAGATCCACCATTACTCCCGTCGCGCCGCCGACCAGGATGGTGGCGCCCCACTTGGCCTGCAGCGGCGGCACGAGGTCCCCGCGGATGTGGCGCACGAGCGCGTTGGCCGAGTTGGAGTCGACCGCCACTGAGGTGACGACGCTGAGCAGCACCCCCGCGGAGCTGCTTCGTTCGCTCACGCCCGCAACTCGCGGATCGTGTTCTAGCGTTTCCGTCAGCGCCTTCGCCGCGGACGCGTCCCCGCCGGTCAAGTCGTCGTGCGGGCCGGTGAGGATGATCTGCATCGGCGACACCGCGCCCGGGGCGAACGACCTCGCGAGCACCTGCTCGCCCTTGCCGGAGGGCGCTTCGGAGACAGTGAACACTCCCAGGTTGAGCCCGTAGCGCAGGCCGAGCGCTGGCGAGGCCACCACCAGCAGGATCGCCGTCGAGATCACCACGGCCAGCACCGGGTGGCGCATCACCGTGAGCGCCCACCTGGCCCAGCCGCCCATCCGATCGCCCATGTCAGAGCGTGAGTCCGCGGGCCGCATGCGCGCCGGGAGCGCTCCCCGTTCGATCTTCGCGCCGAGCATTCCCAGCACCGCCGGCAGCAGCGTCAGCGCAGCCAGCAGAGTGCAGGCCACGACCGCCACGACGCCCACGGTGATCTCGCGGAATACCGCCGCCCTGAGCACCAGCATCGCGGTGATCGCCAGAGCACAGATCACCCCGGAGAAGAGGATCGTGCGCCCGGCGGTGGAGATCGCCACCCCCACCGCATCCTCGACACGGGCGTCCTCGCTCCACGATGCCCACTCGCTCTGCTCGCCGGGCCGCTGGCGGCGGGCGAACTCCTCGCGGAAGCGACTCACGATGATCAGCGCGTAGTCAATTCCGATCCCCACGCCCACCATCGCCACGATCGAGATCAGGAAGTTGTCGAAGTGCGACATCTTGATCACAAGCGCCAGCACTCCGTAGGTAAGCAGCAGTCCAGCGCCCGCGAGCGCCAGCGGGATCGCCGCCGCGACCAGCGAGCCGAGCGCGAACAGCAGCACCACGAAGGCCACCGGCACACCGATCGCCTCGGCCCGCTCGACATCGACGGTCTGCACGTGCACCATGTCCTTCGTGACGGGCGAATAGCCGGTCAACCACGCCTGCACCGCGCCGTGCGTCTGCGCGGCGGTGCGCTGCACAAAGCTCTGCAGGTGGCTCGCGTTTTCGAAGCGCTGCTGCGGAGTGCCGGTCAGCGCGACGACGGCGACGGCCGAATGTTCGTCGGAGGAGATCTGCCCGATCGCTTCGTTGCTATAGGGGCTGAGGACGCCCTTGACGCCCTTCTCGTGGGTCAGCTGGCCGAGCAGCGAACCCACGAAGGGGGTATAGGTGTTATCCGAGGCCGTGTGCCCGTGGGAATAGAACACGAGTGCATCGTCCTCGCTGCCCACACTGGGGAAACGCTTTTCGAGCAGCTGTTCCACGCGCGTGGACTGGGACCCGGCAACCCGGTAGTCGGGAGCTCCCAGCGCGCGGCGCAGCGAGGGATACAGCGCGCCGGAGGCGACCAGCAGCAGCACCCACAGGGCGACCACGAGGCGACGGTGGCGGACCATCGCCACGCCCCAGCCGTGGCCGGTGCGGGCCTTGACGATATCCGGATCGTCGACCCCAATATGCCGCTCAGCGACCAGCGCTGAGTCCGTCGCGCGGTAGTCGGAACCCGACTGCCCGGTCACAGACATCCTTCCTCCCCATGCAGACCCCTACAGATACTCATTTATAGCCCACCGGAGTCCTCGGCGCAATCCCCGCCCGCGACGACGCTGCCCGCGAGGATTCCCGCACAGCCCACGTAGGGCCCAAAAGGAGAGCCAAGGGAGGAGCGCTCCCGGCTCACCGAGGCACTCTGCGCCGATGCTGCCTGATCATCGACGCTCCTCGTACACACGCATGAAGTCTAGAAGCTGGCGCCCACGATGGACGAAACCAGCGAGCGTGCGCCCACTGGCACGATGCTCCAAATCGAGCTCCACCTCGCCGACTCGGTAGCCGGCGCGGGCGGCATCGATCGTCATGCCAATCTCCATGCCAAAGCCGTCCGCGAAGGGCAGCACGTCCTTCAGCACCTGCATGCGCAGCGCGCGCTGACCGGAAATAGGCGCGCACATTCGCAAGCCACAGCGACGACGAATCGCCCAGCGAGCGAATGCGACCGCCATACCCAGACCGCCTCCGACACGCCGTGCGAAGGACGCCACCGCAACGTCGAGCTCCCCGCGCCGCACCTCCTCGACGAGCGCCCGCAGCAACTCTGCCGAGCCTCCAAGGTCACCGTCGCACAGCAGCGCCACCTCGTCGCCGTTCAGCTGCCCGCCACCGTCCGACCGCACCCCGCCATCCGACTGCCGATGCGCCAGCACCGCCCTTGCCGCAAGCGTCGCGGCGCCGCCCTTGCCGATCGGGCGCTCGCTGCGCACGACCCTGGCGCCGGCAGCACGCGCAATCTCCGAGGTTCCGTCACTGGAGCCGTCGTCGGCCACCCACACGGACGCCGTCGGGAAGGCGCTGCGCAGCGCGCGCAGCGTGAGCCCGAGGCAACTGGCCTCGTTGCGGGCAGTGAGGATGACGATAGTGCTCGATTCCATGATCTGTCGCGAAGCCCAGGTATTCTTTCCTACCAAATACGGAAGCCGCCGCTTCCGAGGAAACGGGCGTCTCTATGACGCCCCTGACAGGGCTCGAGCCCTCCAGGAGGTTGTCACGTGGCTGAGGTAGAGGCCCATATCACCGGCACGGTGTGGAAGATCGAGTGCTCCGTCGGGGACGAAATCGAGGAGGGCGATACGGTCGCGATCCTCGAGTCCATGAAGATGGAGATGCCCGTGGAGGCCGAAGATTCCGGCACGGTGGTGGAGATCCGCTGTGAGGAGGGACAGGCCGTCAACGAGGGCGACACGCTGGTCGTGCTCGGATAGACGATCAGTCGACTCCAAGACGGGGCAGCCGTCGCTCCAGCCACGCCGGCAACCACCAGTTCCAAACGCCGAACAGTCGCATTGTCGCGGGGACGAGAACCAGCCTGATCAGCGTGGCGTCGAGCGCGATCGACACCGCAAGCGCGAAGCCAATCTCCTTGAATTCCAGTATCGGGACAGTCATCGAGCAGCCAAAGACCACGACCATGATCGCCGCCGCCGCGGTGATCGACCGTCCCGTACGCTCCATCCCGATTGCAACGGCAAGGGTATTGTCGCCCGTCCTCTTCCACTCCTCCTGCACTCGACGGATCAGGAAGACCTCATAGTCCATCGACAGCCCAAACAGCAGCACAAACATGATCAGCGGCACTGTGAACTGGATGAAGCCGGGGTTGGTGAAGCCCAAAACATGCTGACCATGGCCATTCTGAAAAAACCACACAGTCAATCCGATGGTGGCAGCCGTTCCCAGGAGGTTCATCAATATCGCCTTGATTGGCAACACGATACTGCGAAAAACCAGGAGCAGGAATGGCGTAGACAGGCCGATGATGAGCGCGACGACGAGGAGGAACTTGCCACCCAGCTGGTTGGTGCCATCAACCGTCTGGGCCGTCAGGCCGCCGACGAGTATCTTGACGCTTTTGTGCGCCTCAAGAGAGGGCGCCACTTCATTACGTAAATGGCGCACCAAGGCGGTCGCCGTCGCGGAGTCAGCCGGGACGGCTGGAATTACAGTGAGCAGGACTCCAGCCATACCTCGACGTTCTCTAACCGACGTCACCCGCGAGTCGAGTTCCAGCTTTTGACTCAACGAGCCGGCCACCGCCACATCGGAACTATATTCTCGCCTCCCGCCACTGCCGGTGACGACGACCTGAATGGGACCCGTCACGCCTGGAGAGAATTCCTTGGCCATTAGATTCTCGGCCTCAATGGCCTGCGCGGGAGTTGATTGCGGAACGCCGATGTTATATCCATAGCGAAGATGTAGAGCGGGAATGGCCGCAACGAGCAACAAGCCTCCGGTTATCCCTACAACGAGCGCCGGCCTGCGCATTGTCAGTCGCGCCCATTTGGCCCAGGCGCCACTGGACCCGTCTCCCACTTGCGCTCGCGCGCTCGCGGGTCGCAGACGCGGCGGAAGAGCACCACGATTGATGCGCACTCCCAACAACGAAAGCACCGCCGGGAGCAGCGTCATCGCCATGATGAGCATGCATGCCACGACCACCAGGGCGCCAATCGCAATCTCGTGACACACCGTCACTTGGACGACAAAAAGAGAGCAAAGCGATATGGCGACGATTACCCCAGAAAAGATGATCGTGCGGCCCGTGGTGGCAAGCGTGACGCCAACCGCGTCGGCCACCTGCTCGAACTCATCGCCCTCGCCGGCAGTCGAGCGAGCGAGCTCCTCTCGAAAGCGGGTAACCACGAACAGCGAATAGTCGATCCCGACCCCCAGTCCTACCAATGTCACAATGGTCGCAAGAAAGCTGTCAAAATGAAAAGCAAAGGCGAGCACTGCCAGCACCCCGTACGCGAGCAGCAGACCACTGAAAGCGAACAGCAGCGGGATCAGCGCCGCAACCAGTCCACCGAGGGCCAGAAGGAGGATCGCAAACGCCACCGGAATACCAACCGACTCGGCGCGCGTGGTATCGGTTTTTTGAATTTCACTGAGCGTATTCAAAATTGGCGATGCTCCGGTTAACGACGCCCGAACCCCATGATCACCTGCTGCCCTCGTCGCCGCTGCTTGGATGGCGCCCGTGGTTTTGATCCGCTGATTGGCACTTCCCCCGACCGTGATCAACGCAAAAGCAGTATGTTCGCCAGCGAGAATCTGGCCCGCAGCACTGGGATCGTACGGCCCTAGGACGCTGCGCACCCCCACCTGATCGCCTACCGCCCTGTCTACCGCCGCGATCACTGTACGGTAGGTGTGGTCACTCGCAAGATGGCGACTGGAGTGGAGCACCACCACGTCTTCCTCGCTCCCCAAGGGGAACAGTTGAGTGATCAGCTTTTCTACATGAGCGGATTCGGAGCCTTCCGCGGTAACGTTTATCGCGCCGAGCTCCTTCTGCAGAACAGGATACGCACCCAGGCATACGATGAGAAGCAGCACCGAGACACACAACACGGCACGCCGACGGCGTGCGACAGCGACACCCCAGCGATAGAGCATCGACTGTCTCACGACGTCGGGCGCATCAGACTGATCCTCACCTAGTATGCGTCGATCTTCCGTGGTCGCCAAGCAATCACTGCTCCTTAGGCCATGAGTTGTTGTTCGATAGTTGTCGTCTCGTCGAGCTGGGCATGCGCGCGCAACGGCCGCCGCCACCGTGATCGCGTCGATAGCGACTCGCGCCCGAAACCGCTAGCCTTTCGCGCCGATGCCTCCGAGCTCCCCTCCACGCGAGCTGGCTGACGGCAAGCTGCTGCTCGATGAGCCGCTGAGCGGCGTAGCCCGCCTTGCCATCTGCAACCCGGCGAAGCGCAATGCCCTCGACCATCCGATTCTGGACGCAATCACCGCGACAGTCTCCGAGCTGGGCAGCCACGGGACGGAAATTCGCTGCCTGGTGGTGACCGGGACCGCGGGCATGTTCTCCGCGGGCTACGACATCGGCGAGATACCCGACGCCGAATTCGAAGCCCGTGCCGAGCGTCTTATCGCACATCCCTTCACCGAGGCGATCGATGCCCTGGAGGCATTTCCATATCCGACGATCGCCGCCCTGTCTGGCCACACGATCGGGGGCGGGCTGGAGTTGGCGCTGGCGTGTGACCTCCGCGTGGCGGCCGGTGGAATCAAGCTTGGTATGCCTCCGGCGAAGCTTGGACTCGTCTATTCGCACATGGGCCTGCGGCGCTTCCTGGATGCAATCGGCGCCCCGCGCACTCGCGAGTTGTTTCTGCTTGGGCGCTACATCGACGCTGACACGGCGCTCGACTGGGGCCTTGTCAACCGTGTCGCCCCAGACGGCGGGCTTGAGTCTGTCGCCCTGGATCTGGCGGAGGAGTTGGCCAGCAATGCCCCGCTCGCTCAGCGAGGCAACAAGCTCGCCCTCGCCGCCCTGCTGAGCGCCGCGGGTGAGCTTCCCGACGAGGTCGCGCTTGAGCTGATGCAGCTGCGCCACGCCTCCTTTGCCTCCAAAGACATGCGCGAGGGCATGCGGGCCTTCGCCGAAAGGCGCCCACCACAGTGGCGAGACGAATAGGCCGGACGGTCCTCGGCGCCAGGGACCGACGCCGGCCGAGCCCCGCCGACCAACGCCAGCCCCACCGGCGGCCAGACCGACGGGGGTTGGCGTCGGCATCCTCATGCCTCCCCAGCCCGCGTCGATCTTTCGACTAGCCACTCTTCGACCGCCTGGGCCACCGCGTGGGCGTGCTCTTCCATCATCGTGAAATGGTTGCCCGGCACATCCACTGCGGCATGAGCGAAATCCCAAGACGAGCGCCACATCGCGTCCTGCGGGGTACCACTCATGGGCTCGGTAGCCTGGACTAGCAGTGTGGGTGCGGCAACCGCCGCCGGTATCCAATCAGCGAGCAACCGAGCGTAGACACACATCGCCGTCAATCCAGCATCGCTCAAGCCCATGTATGCCTCGTCCGGCTCGAATATCGAGGCAAACACTCGTGGTAGAGCCTCGACGAGGCCCTCGTTCCCATATGTGTCCACGAGCACCACGGCCTCCGGAATAACTCCGAGACCCTCGAGATAACTGGTAAGCGCATAAGCAAGCAGCCCCCCACTGGAATGGCCCATGAGTACGAACGGCGTGTCCTCGACATGCGCCAGGACAGCTCTGGCAAGCATCTCGGCTGCCACCTCGAAGGTCGCCGGAACAAGCTCTCCTCTGCGATATCCCGGGATCGGCAAGGCCGACACATCGCGAACGCCCTGGAAGGGCTTTGCAAACCTTGCGTATTGGCCGGGACCCGCCATTGCGAGCAGCGACGGGATGCAGACCACGGACGGGCTGGCGGATCCGCGTGAAAGACGAATTGGAGCCGGACCTTCATTCGCGTCCAAGGGAGCATCGAAGGACTTACGGAACTTCGAGGCGGAGTCAAGTACGGCCAGGAACTCATTCGTCATGCCCTCGCTGTGAGCCTGGCGAAAGAGCGAGCTGAGCGTGTCCTGCAACTCGCCGTCGTTCGCCGAGACATCCATGCCCTGTCCCCTTGCCGCGAGGGATCGTCCGTCGTCCGCTTCGATCCCGGCCCGAAGATGCTGGGCAAGCGCCGCCGGAGTCGGATGATCGAATGCGAGCGTGGCCGCCAGGTGCAGACCGGAGATAGTGCTGAGCCGGCTGCGCAGCTCGACCGCGCCGAGCGAGTCGAAGCCAAGTTCCAGGAAGTCCTTCTCCGGCTCTACATCCTCGCGCGAGCCGTGTCCCAGTATGACTGCCACCTGGGCGAGCACCTCTTCGAGCACAACGCTCTCGCGCTCATCGCCCGGTGTCTCAATAAGGCGCCGCGCGAGCGATCCGCCTACAGCATCCTGAGCCTTGCGTCGCGGCGTACGTACGAGCCCAGACAACAACGACGGCAACACCCCGGCCTTGGCCTCGGCGTTCAGTACGTGCGTGTCGACGTGGACCGGTACGACAACGGGCTCTCGGCTGGCAATCGCCGCATCGAACAGCTCGAGGCTCTCATCGGGAGAAGGCGTGCTGAGACCTGCCGAGTCCGACACGCTGCGCATCGCGGACTGACCGAGAGACCAGCCCTCGCCCGCGCCTTCCCAGATAGGCCATGCGATCGACGTAGCAGGCAGCCCCTTCGCGTGCCGATGCTCTGCCAGAGCATCGAGGAAGGCATCGACGGCGGCCCGGCTGCCCTGGCCCGGACCGCCGAAGACGGAGGCAACCGACGAATACAGGACAAATGCCTGAAGCTCGAGATGCTCGGTGAGCTCATGTAGATACAGAGCGCCGTCGAGCCTTGTCGTGAGCGCCCTGTCGATCTGCTCCTGGGTGAGCGAGCCAATCATGCAGCCCTCAAAGGTGCCGGCGGCATGCACCACCCCCATCAACGGACACTCCTGCGGCACCGATGCGATCAGCTCCTGGAGCTGCTCACGGTCGGCAACATCGCACGCCACCCTCGCCACCCGCGAACCCAGTTGCACCAGTTCTTCCTCGAGCTGCAACGCGCCCGCATCCTCGCCCTCGCCCCGGCTGGCCACAATGACGCTTCGCACCCCGTGCTCAGCGACCAGATGCCGAGCCACAGCCGCGCCCAGGTCCCCCGTGCCGCCGGTGCCGCCGATGCCGCCTGTGACCAGCACCGTACCGTCACCGCTGAAGCGGAAGAGATCCTCGTCGGCCGGCGCCCCCACCCGGGCGAGCCGTGGAACGAAGACCGCCCCCTCGCGCACCGCGAGTTGCGCCTCGCCCGAACCGAGTGCCGCACCCAATACATCCAAAGAGGCCTGCGTGTCGTCGAGGTCCACGAGCACAACCCGCTGAGGATTCTCCGACTGGGCCGCCCGCACCAGGCCCCAAAGTGGCGCCGCAGCCAAATCGGGAATGCCCGCGGCGGGGTGCGTGGCCACCGCTCCCCTGGTCACGAACACCAAGCGCGACACTGCGAAGCGCTCGTCCGAGAGCCATTCATGGATGAGACCAAGCGCCCGATGTAGCACCTCCCGCGCCGCGCCCGGCACGTCAAGGAGGCTCGTTGCCGAAGTATCTGCTGGCCACGGAGGCGTTGTTGTTGTCAAAGGCCCCGGCGAGCTCTTCGTGAAGTCCACCAGCACATCACCAGAGGACAGAGCACCGTCCTCGATCGCTCTCGACAATGTCTCCAGGTCTGCGTACACCGCCAAAGGCGAGCCCGCAGCCCCCCGCGCCCGACCAAGGATGCCTTCCTCACTTCCCACTCCAGCAGCGTGATCCACAGAGGATCCTGGGGTCGAAGGAACCCAGTCCAGGCGCAGCAGTGGGTTCTCGAAAGCCCTGCTCACTTTGGAAAGCTGCTCGCTGGAAAGCTCACGGCCGGCCAGTACGTCTACAGAAATAACCGGCACACCACGATCATCTGTCACGGCTATTGACGTCTCGCTGTCCTCATGGTCGAACCGCAGAGTGGCCCGCAATGTGGAGGCGCCCACCGCATGAAGTCTCACGCCCTTCCAAGAAAATGGAACCAACGTACCCCCGGCATCCGTCGAGGTCGTCCCCAGCGTCGCGTGGAAAACCGCATCGAGCAGCGCCGGGTGTAAACCAAAGAGGCCCGCCTGCGAGCGCTGGTCGGCCGGCAGCTCGACCTCCGTGAATACCTCCTCGCCGCGGCGCCAGGCTCCCCGCGCTCCCTGAAATGCCGGTCCATAGTCATATCCCAGCGCAGCCAAGCGGTCATAGAGATCGGCGATATCGATCGCCTCAGCACCATCTGGGGGCCACATCCGCGCAGGTTCACCTCGCCCGTCTGGCCCGCCTGAGCTCTCCTGCGTGTCCTTGACAAGGATCCCACTGGCGTTACAAGCCCATGCCTGTTCATGAACTCCCAAGCTATCTGCCTCGGGGTCCCACGGCCGTGAATAGATGTCAACTGTCCGGCTCCCAGACGCGTCCGGCTCTCCCACCGATAACTGCACCTGCACACTCCCCCGCTCGGGCAGCACCAGCGGGGTGTCGAGAGTGAGCTCGCCTATCTGGCCGCATCCGACTTCACTGCCGGCACGCAGTGCGAGCTCCACAAAGGCCGTGCCTGGCAGCAACGCCACACCCATGAGCACGTGGTCGGCAAGCCACGGATGGCTTGCCAGTGACAGCCGGCCTGTAAACAGTCGTCTCCTGCCACCCGCCAACGCGACGACAGTGCTCAATAGAGGATGACTTGCCTCGGCCAACCCAGCCGAGGCGACGTCCCCCACACCTGATGCAGACTCCAGCCAATAACGCTCCCTCTGAAACGCGTATGAAGGCAAACCAACACGCTTTGCGCCAGACCCCCTGAACACGGCGCCCCAATCCACATCCACCCCACGCACCCATACCTCGGCCAGCGCACCGAACAGCGCCATGGCCTCGGGGCGCTCGCCGCGCAGCAACGGAACGGTCGCGAACGAGTCCCGCGACCCGTCGATCGGATGCCCCGACGAACCGGCGTCCGGCTCAACGAGACATCCCTGAACCATGGCGGTGAGCACACCGTCCGGGCCGAGCTCCACAAACCGCCTCACACCTCGATCCCTGAGCCATCTCACTCCATCGAAAAACCTCACCGGCTCACGCACATGACGCACCCAGTATCCCGCCGAGCATATTTCCTCCGGCACGGCGGCATCTCCGGTCAAATTCGAGATAATCGGCAATCGCGGCGCACCGAATTCGATTCCCGCGATGGCAGCCGCGAACTCCTCAAGCATTCCATCCATGCGTGGCGAATGAAACGCATGAGAAACCCGCAGCCGCTTGACCTTACGTCCCTGCTCGCGCCATGCCTCAGCCAACTCAAGCACCACGCTCTCATCGCCAGAGAGCACAACGGCGGCAGGTCCATTCACCGCCGCTAGCGCAACCTCACCCTCATGACCCACCAAAGCGGGCAGCATCTCCTCCTCGGAGGCCTCCACCGACACCATCGCCCCACCCCCCGGCAGCGCACCCATCAACCGACCACGCGCGCCAACGAGCAGGCACGCATCGTCAAGTGAAAATACCCCAGCCACGTGGGCCGCTGCGATCTCACCGATCGAATGGCCCATCACAAAGTCGGGGCGCACCCCCAACTGCTCCAGAAGCCCAAACAACGCCACCTCAACAGCAAACAGCCCAGCCTGCGTAAACATCGTGTCGTCCAGCGAGCCTCCCCCAGAAGACTCCTCACTCCCGAATATAACGTCAAGCAGCGAACAACCTAGCAACCCGTCAAGCCTCTCGCACACATCGTCAAAAACTTCCTTGAACGGCGGAAAGACCCCGTACAGCTCACGACCCATCCCCACACGCTGGGCACCCTGTCCAGAAAACAAAAATGCGACATCGCCCTCACCAGCCGCACCCTCAACCACGCCGGCAGTCGGCGTCCCCTGCACCAAGGCCGCCAAGCCCCCAACCAACTCCTCACGACTCGCGCCCAACAACACCGCACGCTGCTCATGCGTAGTGCGGCCGACCGCCAAAGACAAACCGACGTCCACCGCCTCCAGCTCGCGACGCGACTCAGCATATTCCAACAATCGCGATGCCTGCCCACGCAGGGCTCCAGCGCTCCGACCTGACAACACCCACGGAACCGGGACGTCGACACCGACACCGACACCGACACCGACACCGACACCGACACCGACACCGACACCGACACCGACGACTGTATCGTCGTCGACCGGGACATCTCCAGCAGAAACATCAATCGCCCCGCTTCCACCGGGAGCACTGTCCTTCCCAGCGGCGGCGCTTCCAGCACCGACTCCACTCGCCACCGCGAGGGACGCCCCTTCGCCGAGGGAGGCCTCCTCGAGGATCACATGCGCATTGGTACCGCTGATCCCAAATGACGACACTCCCGCGCGACGCGGTTGCCCACCGTCGGGCCACGGGGTCGTCTCAGTCAACAACGACACCGCACCGGCTGACCAATCGACCTGCTTGGAAGGCTCATCGACGTGCAGCGTCTTGGGCAACACGCCGTGACGCATTGCCATCACCATCTTGATCACCCCTGCCGCGCCAGCCGCCGCCTGCGTATGCCCGATATTCGACTTCACTGAACCCAGCCACAACGGTCGACCCGCCGGTCGATCCTGCCCGTATGCCGCCAGCAGCGCCTGCGCCTCGATCGGATCTCCAAGCATGGTCCCGGTACCGTGACCCTCGACCACATCCACGTCCTTTGGCGAGAGCCTCGCACTGGCCAACGCTTGGGCGATCACACGCTGCTGAGAGGGGCCGTTCGGTGCCGTCAACCCGTTACTGGCACCATCCTGATTCACCGCGCTGCCACGCACCACCGCTAACACCGGATGACCCAGGCGACGTGCGTCCGACAGGCGCTCCAACAGCAACACGCCCACGCCCTCGCCCCAGCCTGTCCCGTCCGCAGCATCGGCATAGGACTTGGATCGCCCATCGGGTGCGAGAGCCCGCTGACGGCTGAACCCAACGAACACACCCGGCGTCGCCAGCACCGTGACGCCACCCGCCAACGCCAGTGAGCACTCTCCCCCCCGTAGAGCCTGACACGCCAGATGCAAGGTGACCAGCGAAGACGAGCAAGCTGTGTCCACAGTCACCGCCGGACCCTCCAACCCAAATGTATAGGCGACCCGACCTGAGGCAACGCTGCCGGCGGTGCCGATGCCGACAAATCCTTCGAGCTCCTCGGGCACGGCCTGCAGGCCCGTGCCATAGTCGTGGTACATCACGCCCGCGAACACCCCGGTCCGGCTGCCACGCAGTGAGACCGGGTCGATCCCGGCGTCTTCGAAGGCCTCCCACGACGCTTCCAGCAAAAGTCGCTGCTGGGGGTCCATCGCCAATGCCTCCCGCGGGCCGATCCCGAAGAACCCCGGGTCGAACTCCCCAGCGTCATAGAGAAACCCGCCCTCACGCACATAACTCGTCCCCCGCCGGTCGGGATCGGGGTCAAAGAGGCCCTCCAAGTCCCAGCCACGATCGGTGGGGAACCCCGAGATTCCATCACGACCGCCGAGGACCAGGTCCCACAGCTCCTCAGGCGAGCGGACACCGCCCGGATAACGGCAGCTCATCCCCACGATCGCCACCGGCTCGTCGACTGCCACAACCGACACCGTGGCCGCCTTGCCACGCATGCCCGCGACCGCGTCCAGCAAATAGCCAGCCACCGCCATTGGCGTCGGGTAATCGAACACGAGCGTAGCCGGCAACTGTAGGCCAGCCATCGCGCTCAGTCGGTTGCGCAGCTCCACCGCAGCGAGCGAGTCGAAACCCAACTCCTGAAAAGTCCGCCGCTCGTTCACAGCCTCCGCCGATGCGTGTCCCAACACATTGGCCACCTCACCACGCACAATCGCCAGAACCATCCGCTCACGCTCACGCTCCTCCGGTATTGCCTCCAGTCGTCGTGCCAGATCGCCGGCTGTCTCCGATGCGCGTCGTGTGGGTGTGCGGATGAGGTTTCGTAGTAGTGGGGGGACGGTCCCTGTTTTTGTCTGGGCTCGTAGGGCTGGGATGTCTAGGCGGGTGGGGACGACCAGTGGCCTGTCTGCGGAGCGCGCCGTGTCGAGGAGGGCGAGGCCTTCCTCGACAGAGAGCCCGCTCACGCCGTGGCGCGTCATACGCCGGCGATCCACATCGCTCAACTCGCCCGTCAACCCCGTCGCCTGCTCCCACAGCCCCCACGCAAGCGACACACCCGGCAGACCCCGCGCACGACGATAAGCCGCGAGGGCATCAAGGAAAGCGTTCCCCGCAGCATAGTTGCCCTGCCCCGGCGTCCCGAACGTCCCCGCCGCCGACGAGAACAACACAAACTCCTCGAGACCCAGACCCTCCGTCAACTCGTGCAGATACCACGCCCCATCAAGCTTCGGAGCGAGCACACCATCAACACGCTCACCCGTCAACGACCCAACCACACCATCATCAAGCACCCCCGCCGCATGCACAACCATCCGCAACGGAAACTCCCCCGGAATCCCCCCAAGCACACCCTCAAGCGCCGCCCGATCACCAACATCACACGCCACGATCTGCACCCTCGCCCCCAACCCCTCAAGCTCCACCCGAAGCTCCCCAGCACCCACAGCCTCCCCACCCCGCCGACTCACCAACACAACACAACCCACACCACCCAACACCAAATGCCTCGCCACCAACGCACCCAACCCACCCGTACCACCCGTCACCAACACCGACCCCCGACCCAACCCCCCAGACACACCACCCCCCGAAACCAACCCAGACCCCACCGACACGCCCTCCACCCCCACAGACCCATCCCCAACCACAGAACCCCCCACCACAACCCCAGCCGGCACCCGCACAAGCCGCGGAACCAACACCCGACCCCCACGCACAACCAACTGCGACTCATCCAACCCAAGCACCCCACCCAACACACCCGCCGACGGCTCCCCATCATCGAGATCGACAAGCACAAAACGACCCGGGTTCTCCGACTGCGCCGAACGCACCAACCCCCACACCCCCGCACACGCCAAACCCGAAACACCCTCCCCCTCCACCCCAACAGCACCCCGCGTCACAAACACAAGCCGCGACCCAACAAACCGCTCATCCACAAGCCACTCCTGCAACAAACCCAACACCCCACGCACAACACCATGCGCAACCCCCACCAACCCACCACCAAGCCCATCACCAACCCCACCCAGACCGCCTCCGCCATCCACCCCAACCCCATCAAGACGCCCCCCAGCAAACCCACCCAACGCGCAATCAACGAACACCACCCCAGGCACAACACCCCCACCATCAACCACCTCACCCAAAGACCCCAAACCCCCATACACCCCAACACCAACACCCACCCCACCAAGCACACCAGCCAACCCCGAGTCCCCAACCCCAGACCCTTCACCACCAGCAAAACCACCATCAGCGAGGACCGCCCACCCACCAACATCGACCCCCGAAGACCCATCCACAGAAACAGCCGTCCAATCCACACCAAACAACGAATCCCCAACACCCCCAGCGCCCCCAGCAGCACCCAACACATCCCGCGAAACCTCACGCGTCGCCAACGCCTCGACCGACGCGACCAAACCACCACCCTCATCCACCGCGACCAACGACACCCCACCATCCCCCACCCCACACAACCTCACCCGCAAACTCGACGCACCCGCCGCAAACAACCTCACCCCACCCCACGAAAACGGAAGACGCACACCCCCATCCCCATCCGCACCAGGCCCATCCCCCCCAAGCAAACCCAACCCCACCGCATGCAACGCCGCATCCAACAACGCCGGATGCACACCAAACTCCCCAGCCTCACCCCGCTGACCCTCAGGCAACACCACCTCAGCGAACACCTCACCACCACGCCGCCACACCCCACGCAACCCCTGAAACACCACCCCATATTCAAGACCCAACCCAGCCAAACCATCATACAAACCATCAACCCCCACAACCTCAGCACCCACCGGAGGCCACACACCCGCAAACTCCCCCAACCCCACATCCACAGAAACATCACGCTCAACACCACCACCAGCCAACACACCACTCGCATTACGAACCCACACCCGCTCACCCCCCAACAAACCATCACCCAACCCACCCTCAACCCGCGAATGAACACTCACCCGACGCCGCCCACCCTCATCCAACCCACCCACCGAAACCTGCACCTGCACCCCAACACCCTCAACCAACACCAACGGAACCTCCAACACAAGCTCCTCCACCACACCACAACCAACCTCACCACCCACACACAACACAAGCTCCAAAAACGCAGTACCCGGCAACAACACCACACCCGACACCGCATGACCCGCAAGCCACGAATGCGTATCCAACCCCAACCGACCCGTAAACACCCACCCCTCACCATCCACCAACTCAACCACCGCACCCAAAAACGGATGCCCCGCCGACACCAAACCAGCCCCCACAACATCACCAACACCAACACCCCCACCACCCAACCAAAAACGCTCCCGCTGAAACGCATAAAACGGCAACCCAACACGCCCAGCACCCGAACCCCCAAACAACCCCACCCAATCCACACCCACACCACACACCC